>NZ_CP150201.1:72500-2211521 GCF_037967965.1 Streptococcus sp. FSL R7-0248 | reverse complement strand
TCCATCAATTCTCCTTCTTTATTCTTGTTCTCTGATTCTATCATAAAACAAAAAAGTTTTCCACAGGTCAGAAGATAAAAGTTTTTCGAGTTATCCACAGCGAAAAAAAAGACAATTCACATTGTGCACAAGAGTTATCCACAAGTTGTGAATAAAAAAAGAAACCCTCTAAAATAAAGGGAGGGCAACATTTTTATGATGTGGATAAGTTTGTTTCTTTTTTCTCATCAATTCACAGGTCAAATTAGCTTGTTGATAATTCTGTTAAAATCTTCCTCCGTCGAAAAGTGGATCTGAATAGTTCCAGAGTGATTTTTGTGATAACGAAGAGTAACGGGGAGACCAAGTGATTTTTCTAGTTCTTTTTCTTTATCTTTTAAGTGAATATCTTTTTTTGATTTTTGTTTTTTAGGAAGTTCTTGAAGTCTTTTTTCCAGAGTACGAACGGACCATTTTTCAGTAAGCACCTGATGATAGATAGTTAATTGCTTTTGGGTATCCTCAACAGATAAAAGCGCTCTAGCATGTCCTTGACTCAGTTTGCCATTTTCGATACTTGTCTGTATCTCTTTGGGAAGTTGGAGGAGTCTGAGAGCGTTACTGATATAGGGCCTGGATTTCCCCATAGCTTTTGCCAGTTCCTCGTGACTGTAAGCTAACTCATTAATTAAACTACGATAGGCCTTTGCTTCTTCAATAGGATTGAGATTCGAGCGTTGTAAATTTTCAATAATAGCTTGTTTACGACTCTCTTGATCTGAGACTTCCTTTACGACTGCAGGGATTTCTGTCATTCCCAGACGTTTACAGGCACGTAAACGTCTTTCCCCAGCAATTAGTTCATAACCAATAATGTCCGATTTTCGGACAATGATTGGCTGTATCAGTCCATTTTCAGCGATTGATTGGCTCAGTTCTGCTAATTCTTCATCAGAGAATTCTATACGAGGTTGAAAAGGATTTGGGTAGATTTCACTAATAGGTAAAGCTTTGAGTTGTTCTTGCATGTTATTCCTTTCCAAAAAAGACCTTTACATTATTGTAAAGGTCTTTTGACAGATTTGTCAATGACTTAGTCAGATAAGTCTTCTGTAGATTTTGTTAATTTAAGTTCTTCAGTTTTCTTCTCTTTACCACGATAGAAGGTTACCTTGATTGTATCTCCGATACTATGGCTGTAAAGATTGGTTTGAATATCAGTTTTTGAGCTGATTTCCTTACCGTCAATTTCAGTAATAACATCATTTTCTTGAAGTTTACCGTCAGCTGGCATACCTTTTTGAACGCTACCGACAACAACTCCAGATTTAACTTCATCTGGTAAATCTAATTTAGAAGTTGCACTGCTAGAAAGGCTATTAAGATCGGCCATTGAGATTCCTAGGGCTGGGCGTGTAACTTTACCGTCTTTTTCCAATTGATTAATGATTTCGACAACATCGTTTGATGGAATGGCGAATCCCATACCTTCAACGGCACTACCAGCGACTGCTGACGTTGATGAAATCTTACTTGAGTTAATACCGATAACTTGTCCTTCAATATTGACTAAGGCACCACCAGAGTTACCAGGGTTAATGGCAGCATCTGTTTGGATAGCATTTGTTGAGACAGTTTCACCATTGTCGTTTTGCATAGTTACGGTACGGCTAAGGCTAGATACGATTCCCTCTGTTACTGAGTTGGCGTATTCGGTACCAAGTGGGCTACCGATAGCAATTGCCTTTTCACCAACTGTGAGGGAGTTTGAATCTGCAAATTCTGCGACGGTTTTTATTTTATCTGAAGAAACTTTGACAACTGCTAGGTCAGAGTAAGTATCTTTACCAACGAGTTCACCAGTAATTTTTGATCCATCTGAAAGCATGATTTCAAGTTTTTTAGCACCATCAACAACGTGGTTGTTGGTTACGATGTAGGCCTCTTTCCCATCTTTTTTATAGATAACACCGGAACCTTCACCAGCGACTTGCAATCCATCAGAATCTTTTGATTTGTCTTGGCTAGAATCAGAACTATCATCTCCACCAAAAATACGACCATAAAGTTCATTTAGGGAATCTGAAGATGAGCCTTCTTGGTAATTGATGACAGAAACAACGGCATTTTGTACTTTCTTAACGGCCTTAGTTGTATCTGTTGTATTGTTGTATACGGTCTTAGCTGTTTTAACACCTGTATCTGTTGTATTGGTAAAAGATACCCCTGCTGCTGTTAATAGGATAAAGGCACCTAGTAGACCACCTAGTAAGCCAATAACAAGCATTGCAATTGGCGCTACTATTTTTTTCCAGTTAAATTTTTTCACGTTTAGTCCTCCTTTTTGATAAACATATCAAAGTAAGCTTAATTATATCATAAAGTGATTTTAAAAAACAGTTATCAACAGTCTGTGGATAAGTTTCAAAAAGTGTAGATAAAAAGCGATTTTATAAGGATAACTCTAGATGCTTGACACGAAAAAGGTGTGGATAAGGTGTTAAAAGATTGTGGATATGTGCTATAATAAGCCTATGAAAGTTAAATTGATTACCGTTGGAAAACTGAAAGAAAAATATTTGAAAGATGGCATTGCGGAGTATGTCAAACGACTAGGACGCTTCACAAAATTTGAATCTATAGAATTAACGGATGAAAAGACGCCAGATAATGCAAGTGAAGCTGAAAATAAAGCTATCCTAGACAAAGAAGGACAGCGTATCTTGGCTAAAGTAGGTGATCGTGATTATGTCATTGCCTTAGCTATTGAAGGAAAACAATTTCCCTCGGAACAATTTGCTAAAGAGTTAGAGCAAGTAACCCTTAGAGGCTATTCAGATATTACTTTTATTATAGGGGGCAGTTTGGGACTCTCTCCAACAGTAAAAAAGAGAGCTAATCGATTGATGAGTTTTGGTCTCTTAACATTCCCTCATCAGCTTATGCGCCTTGTATTAGTAGAACAAATTTATCGTGCATTCATGATTCAGCAGGGAAGTCCTTATCATAAGTAGAAAAAAGGAAACAGACATGTTCAGAATGAAAAAACGCTCCTATCGTGTTTTTGAAGGATTACGAGTAGCAACTCTAGTTAGTTATATAGGAGGCTTCATTGATGCCTATACTTACAATACTCAAGACGGTCGATTTGCAAGTATCCAGACAGGCAATCTCCTCTATTTGGTCATTCACCTTGTTGAGGGGCATATTGCAAGAGCTTTTAGCTATGTAATACCTATCTTTTTCTTTGTTTTAGGTCAGTTTTTTGTTTTTTTTGTTAAGAAGTGGCTCATTAACCATAAGTGGGGATGGCATTTGCAAGCGATTAGACTTGCCCTTCTCTTGATGACTATTCTTGCAATTATTACACCATACGTTGATTCTACTATTACGATTGCAGGCTTGGCATTCTTCGCCTCTCTTCAAGTAGGTATTTTTAAGCGAGTCAGAGGTGTAAATTATGCTTCCTTTATGATGACTGGTAATATTACTAATACTTCTTTAACCATTGCTAGGGCTATTGACGAGGGTGATGCCAAAGCGCTTAAACAAGCTTCTTATACAACTATTATCATCTTTACATTCATGGTAGGAGTCGCAGCCTCAACTTGGTTTGCTCAATATTTACATGAATACAGCCTATATACGACTTTGCTTCCCTTGTTTGTTTTAAATTATTTCTTATTTATTGAGGCAAAAGAAAAACGCAACTAGAGATTCTAGAATGCGTTTTTTTATCTGATCCCAGCAGGATTCGAACCTGCGACCGTTCGCTTAGAAGGCGAATGCTCTATCCAGCTGAGCTATGGGACCAATAACTCTATTAGTTTACAAAATATATAGCAACATGTCAATACTTTGTAAAAGCAAGATAAAAACTAACGTAAAATTCGAATAAATTTAGCAAAATTTAATATTTTTTTTGAAAAAAAGTATAGACAAAATCGAATACTCTGATATAATAATAAGAGTATTAATGAGATAAAAATCTCAGAACTTGGTCCGTTGGTCAAGGGGTTAAGACACCGCCTTTTCACGGCGGTAACACGGGTTCGAATCCCGTACGGACTATTTTTGCTACTTAGCAGTTTTATCCGCCATAGCTCAGTTGGTAGTAGCGCATGACTGTTAATCATGATGTCGTAGGTTCGAGTCCTACTGGCGGAGTGATAAGACACCTCAAGTTGTATAGCTTGAGTTTTTTTGTACCCAAAGTTAAATAGGTCTGGAACACTTGTTCCAGACCTATTTAATTTAAGATAATCAGCTTTTTTGAATAATAGTTGTTTTTCTGATGAAGTAAGCGTAGCAACAAAATATGATACTTGCCAATAGACTAATCAATGAACCTGTCTTAAGTCCATAGGGAATAAAGGTTAGAACAACTTTTCCTTTTCCACTAGGGACATCGACTTTCATGAACCCCTTTTGGGCTCGTTGAATCTTAACTTTTTTATGATTTACGGTCGCTGTCCATCCCTTATCATATGGAATGGTAAAGAATAGTGAGGCATTCGTTTTACTGCTATAATCAACGAACACTTTATTTTTTGACGTAGTAACCTTGCTATCACGTTCATTAATAGTATCCATAGCTATCTGATAGTTTTGAGTATCAAGGGCATAAAAACTAGGATTATCAAAGGATATTGCTTTATTGCCAGGGAAACTAAGTTTGATGGTAACCATTGATTCTGTTTCAAAGTAGCCAAGGTCAAAGAAATCAAAGGTATTATCAGTAACTTGATTCTTTGTCATACCGTTTACAGTAATTGACAGAGAGTGGTTATTGTCATCAGACCAAGAAATATTAGGAATACTAACATGGAGTTGACTATGTGGTGGAGCAATAACTTGATAGGTGATTGTTACAAAATCTTTATTCGAGTTGCTAACGTTTTTAGCCACGCGCTGATTCAAAGATCTAGCATCCTTATCAAACAGTTGAGATGGAGCTCGTTTAAAATAGGTTAAGTTAAGTCCAGAGAGAGTATTCAGCAAGCTAGTTTGATTGTCAAGCGTATTGACAGTGAAGTCAATATTATTGTAAATGCCATCAGTTAAGATAGCAAGCTGACTTGCATTATTATTTTGATAAAGTCCTATTGTTTTCTCAGAAGTTACGTGATTAAAACCATACTTATTAAGGTCAAAGTTCGATAAATTATATTTTATTCCGAAGAGACTATCAGCGATAATGGTGTTATTTTGGTAACGTAGGTTTAAATTAGTCCCTTCAGATTTGAAGCCTAACCTATCGAGTGTTGAGCTTGAAGCGGTATTTCGAATGGATGAAAACTGAGAAATACCATTATAATTGAATTTCATACTGTCGTTACCAGTTTGAGCCTCTAACCTTTCAGTACGGTAAAAAGTTTTATTTGCTTGCTTAGTTTTTGAAACTAGTTTTGTAATGGCAGACATATTTCGCAGATAGCCTTCATGAGTTGGGAATACCCACTCATTTCCAAGAGCTCCAACAACATAGTAAGTACTTAATGTAAGCTCAAAAATGCAGAATAAGAAGGTGAAACAGCGAAAAACACTCCCAGGAATTTGCTGTCTAAAATAGCTAGTAAATAGAATAGCATAGGCTAGGAGAAATGCTAGACTTAATAGCCAGGAGACTGATTCAATAAAGCTATAGTGAGATTGGAAAATCCAAGTTAGTAAGTAAGCGGTACTCAATCCTAAGAAAGATAGGAGGAGTCTTTTAAAAGAAAACTTTCTAATTCGGTTGAGTGTTTCTCCTGCCAAAAGAACAATTAGGAGAGATAGTAGCCAAGAATAGCGATGGAGAAACATGTTGGGTGCATGCATTCCTTGCCAAAACAAATCAAGAGGCTGTAAGTAGAAACTAGCGATAAAGAAAGCTACTAGTAAGAGGTAACCTAGACGTAATGATAGCTGGATTTCCCTACTAATAAAGAAAAGTAGAAAAAGAATCAAAGGTAAGATTCCCACATAAATCATAGGGATTGATCCGAATTTAGTAGTATCGTAAACTCCAACGAGATTTTTCGCAAAGAAGTCAAAATAATAGGTGGGCTCTGTCAACAAACTTGACGCAACTGTAAACTTTTCACCATGTGTTGTCAAGTCAAGTAGCGTTGGCAGCAGCATGACAGCACTACTTAAACCAGCTAGTATAGAGACAATTCCAAAGTCTATGAAATGAAGAATCTTACTCTTCCACCCCTTGATAGTTATCAATTGTACTATGGTGTAAAGGGTTAGGAAAATAGCCATCATATATCCAAAATAGTAGTTTTGGATAAAAAGGCAGGTTAGACTAAAAAAGTATAAGCCCCGTCTATTGAATCTTAGTAAGAGGTGTAAACCTAATATAATTAGAGGTGCTAGAATAAAGGCATCTAGCCAGGTGTTAATTTCTAACTGACTGGTAGCAAAGCTCATCAAAGCAAATCCTGTAGAAAGACATAGGATGAAACTTCTTGACACTTTTGTAAAGAGACGCTTAAAGCTAAAAGCTCCTGAGAGCCCAATAAGACCAAACTTAAGCAGTGTTATATAATAAAAAGCATCGGCCATTTGGTTGACAGTAAAGAAATAGTAAAGTGGAGACAAGAAGGAACCTAAGTAATAGCTTGTTAGAGCATAGAAATTAAGACCTAGCCCACTTGTAAAGGTGTAAAAGAGGCTTCCATCTCCATGAAGTATATTCCTAAGTCCAGTTGCAAAAATCACATACTGATGAAAACCATCACTTGTTAAAATAGTCCGCTCACTACCAGGATAGATTTTTTGGCTATACAGCACACCTATCATGATTAGTACTGGCAAGAAAAAGGCAGCCAGATAAAATAATAAAGTCGTATGGTATTTTTTATTTGTCATAATGATACTAAGACAGGTTGGGATATCCCAACCTGCATCTTTTTATAGTTTAATCAGCCCATAGTGCTTTGACTTTAGCTTGCACTTCTTCATTTTCAAGGAATTCATCATAAGTTTCATCAATACGGTCAATAACCCCATTTTTAGAAACGACTACGATGTGGTTCGCTATTGTTTGGATAAATTCATGGTCATGACTGGCAAAGATAACAGACTCTTTGAAGTCACGGACACCATCATTCAGACTTGAGATTGATTCCAAATCCAAGTGATTAGTAGGATCATCTAGAAGAAGGACGTTAGATTTCAAAAGCATGAGCTTAGAAAGCATGACACGTACCTTTTCTCCCCCTGAGAGAACACTAACAGATTTATTAACCTCATCTCCTGAGAAGAGCATACGTCCAAGGAATCCACGCAAGAAGGTATCATCATCTTCACCTTTTTCGGCAAATTGACGGAGCCATTCGAGAATTGATTCACCGGATGCAAAGTCTTTAGAATTATCTTTTGGAAGGTAAGAGCGGCTAGTAGTAACACCCCATTTGATTGTACCTTCGTAGTCAATATCATCGGCAAGAGCACGAATTAATGCAGTTGTTTGAATATCGTTTTGACCGATGATGGCAGTCTTATCTCCTGGTCGCAAGATGAAACTAATGTTATCAAGAATAGTCTCACCATCCATCTTAACAGTGAGATTTTCAACTGTTAGAAGGTCATTACCGATTTCACGCTCTGCTTTAAAATTGATGAATGGGTATTTACGACTTGATGGGACGATTTCTTCTAGTTCAATTTTATCAAGCATTTTCTTACGAGAAGTCGCTTGTTTAGATTTTGAAGCGTTGGCAGAGAAACGTGCAACGAATTCTTGAAGTTCTTTGATTTTTTCTTCTGCTTTTGCATTACGGTCAGCCTGCAAGCGTGCAGCTAATTCTGAAGATTGTTTCCAGAAGTCATAGTTACCGACATAGAGTTTGATTTTACCAAAGTCAAGGTCGGCCATATGCGTACACACCTTATTCAAGAAGTGACGGTCATGGGATACGACAATGACCGTATTTTCAAAATCAATCAAGAAATCTTCAAGCCATGAGATTGACTGGATATCAAGACCGTTGGTAGGTTCGTCAAGAAGTAGTACATCAGGTTTACCAAAGAGTGCTTTTGCAAGGAGCACCTTCACCTTGTCACCATTAGCCAATTCACTCATGTTTTGATAGTGAAGGTCTTCTGAGATATTTAGGTTCTGAAGCAATTGTGAGGCTTCGCTTTCAGCTTCCCAACCACCCAATTCAGCAAAGAGTCCTTCTAATTCAGCAGCACGGACACCATCTTCATCTGAAAAATCTTCCTTCATGTAGATGGCATCTTTTTCTTTCATAATATCGTAGAGGCGTTCATTCCCCATGATAACAACATCAATGACGCGTTCATCTTCATAGTCAAAGTGGTTCTGACGAAGAACAGAAAGACGCTCATCAGGACCAAGAGAGATATGTCCTGTTGTTGGTTCGATATCACCAGCTAAAATTTTCAAAAAAGTAGATTTACCAGCACCATTGGCACCGATAAGACCGTAAGTATTACCTGGCGTGAAGGCAATATTAACATCATCAAAAAGTTTACGATCGCTAAAACGAAGCGATACATCCGATACAGTAAGCATATAATATCCTTTATTTTTATTCTTAACTACTATTTTACGAGAAATTAGACTTTATTTCAATCGATTTTATAAGGGATTAATAAAGTCATTTGGAACTCTTTGGTAATCTTTTTGGAGGCTAAATCCACGCCCCATAACTGTAGAAGCAGGAACAATGACGATAAAGGCAGTTTCATCTATTTTTTGGATTTCTTCTTGAACTTTTGGAACCTCATGAGTTGACAAGGTAGTCATAATCATATTTTGTGCATGTCCAGTATGTCCACCAAGAACTGGAATTTTTGTTGCACCTCTATCAGCCACTCTAGTGATGTATTTTAGGATTTGTTCACTATTTTGCGAAATGATTAGAAGATTTCGTGATGAATTGAGTCCGACCATCATTTTATCAATTGTAAGAGAAACAACTCCAAGTGAGAGAATGGAGTACATAACAGTATCAGGTGGAAAGGCAATAGCACTGATTGCGACAATGATTCCATCAACAATAAGTAGTACCATTCCTAGTGGGAGTGGCGTATACTTGTGGAGAATTTGTGTGATAATTCCAGTTCCCCCAGTTGAGGAATTTCCATAAAAGACTATTCCTAGTCCTAACCCTAATACAATCCCACCAAAAATAGCAGCCAACAAAGGTTGTTTGGTGAGTGTAGGTAAGCCCTCGGTTAATTTAATAAAAGTTGGGAAGATAAGAGATCCATAGAAGGTTTTTAGGAGAACTTCGCGACCAAGAAAGCACCAACATAAAATTAACAAAGGGATGGTGGTTGCTAAGACGAAGTTAGCATTGTTCCAACCAAAAAGGGCGTTTAAACTAATGGCTAGCCCTCCGACACCACCCGAGGCAATATTATTCTTAACTAAAAGTGAGTTATAGCCAACCGAAGCTATAAAAGAACCGATTGTAACTAAAAGTATATCTATTATTCGACGTTTCATATATTATCTCCTAGAAATGATATTCTTATTATCAAGTCTTTTTAAGTTTCCGTCAAGTATTGACTATTTTGGTTGTATCTAAGGTTGTGTTTCACGTGAAACTAGAAACATAATCTTGACAAGAATAGATAAAACAATGTAGAATAATAGTCATCAGAAGAGTAATTCTTTCCTTTTTTATAGAGAGCTGGTGGTTGCTGAAAACCAGTATGAAGGTGGAATGAATGGGCTGAAGAGAATTGACGGTTAACGTGAACACATAAACGTTAGGTTTGGCACCCCTTATCGTGCAACTTCTTTGTTGAGAAGGTTTGAGATGATAGCTTCAGAAAGAGTTATCAACTGAGGTGGTACCGCGTATCAAAAGTGATTAACGCCCTCACGCATGTTTTTGCGTGGGGATTTTTTTTGTATTAGAGAGGTAATTATATGACGAAACCTATTATTTTGACGGGAGACCGTCCAACAGGGAAACTTCATCTAGGACACTATGTTGGTAGTTTAAAAAATCGTGTCCTTTTACAAAACGAAGATAAATATAACATGTTTGTCTTTTTGGCTGATCAGCAAGCCCTTACGGATCACGCCAAAGAGTCAGAGATTATCAAAGAATCAATTGGGAATGTTGCTTTAGATTATCTCTCTGTAGGTTTGGATCCAACGAAGTCGACTATTTTCATTCAAAGTCAGATTCCTGAGTTGGCTGAGTTGACTATGTATTACATGAACCTAGTTTCATTGGCACGTTTAGAGCGTAACCCGACAGTTAAGACGGAAATTGCTCAAAAAGGCTTCGGAGAATCTATTCCAACAGGCTTTCTAGTTTATCCAATTTCTCAGGCAGCTGATATCACGGCCTTTAAAGCAAATTATGTTCCTGTAGGTAATGACCAAAAGCCAATGATTGAGCAGACACGTGAAATTGCACGTAGCTTCAATCATACTTATCATTGTGATATTTTGGTTGAGCCAGAGGGAATCTACCCTAAAAATGAAGCTGCAGGACGCCTTCCAGGTCTAGACGGAAATGCTAAGATGTCAAAATCCTTGGGTAATGGTATCTTCCTTTCAGATGATGAGGACACTGTTCGTAAAAAAGTCATGAGCATGTATACGGATCCAAATCATATTCGTGTGGAAGATCCAGGCCAAATTGAAGGTAATATGGTTTTCCATTATCTTGATATCTTTGGTCGCGAAGAGGATGCTACTACAATTGCTGAAATGAAAGAACATTATCAACGAGGTGGTTTAGGAGATGTGAAGACAAAACGTTATCTTCTAGAAATCTTAGAACGTGAGTTGGCTCCAATTCGTGAACGTCGTTTAGAATATGCCAAGGATATGGGAGAAGTTTTCCGTATGCTTGAAAAAGGTAGTCAAGCAGCGCGTGAAGTTGCTGGACAAACATTGGCGGAAGTAAAAGAAGCGATGGGAATTAAGTATTTCTAAGAAATAAAAAGTAGGGACTCAAGATAATCTGGAGCCCTATTTTTATTTGGAAAAAGGTTTTCTTAGAATCTTATGCGAAATCTGTTGACAAATCATTTTAGCATGATATGATATTAACAATTAAAAAATAGGCTGGGGTTTTTGTACCTCAAAACTTTGAGAAAAGAGGACGATTATAATGTCAAATTGGGACACTAAATTCTTGAAAAAAGGTTACACTTTTGATGACGTATTGCTTATTCCTGCGGAAAGTCATGTTCTACCAAACAACGTCAACTTGAAGACGAAATTGGCTAAAAATTTGACATTAAATATCCCAATTATCACTGCAGCCATGGATACGGTCACAGATAGTAAGATGGCTATCTCAATTGCTCGTGCAGGTGGTTTGGGTGTCATTCACAAAAACATGTCTATTGCGGAACAAGCTGAAGAAGTTCGAAAAGTAAAGCGCTCTGAAAATGGTGTCATCATTGATCCATTCTTCCTAACGCCTGAAAATAAAGTTGCTGAAGCTGAAGAGTTGATGCAGCGTTACCGTATCTCAGGGGTTCCAATTGTTGAGACACTTGAAAATCGTAAATTGGTTGGTATTATCACAAACCGTGATATGCGTTTTATCTCTAATTACGATACTCCAATTTCAGAACACATGACTTCTGAGAAATTGGTCACTGCTCCAGTTGAAACAGATCTTGAAACAGCTGAAAGTATTCTTCATGAGCATCGTATTGAAAAGCTACCTCTAGTTGATGAAGAAGGTCGTTTATCAGGACTTATTACTATTAAGGATATCGAAAAAGTTATTGAGTTTCCTAATGCAGCTAAGGATGAGTTCGGTCGTCTTTTGGTAGCAGGTGCTGTAGGTGTTACTTCTGATACCTTTGAACGTGCAGAAGCTCTTTTTGAAGCAGGCGCAGATGCTATTGTCATTGATACTGCACATGGTCATTCAGCAGGCGTTCTTCGTAAAATTGCTGAAATTCGTGCCCACTTCCCAGACCGTACTTTGATTGCAGGAAATATCGCAACAGCTGAAGGTGCGCGTGCACTTTATGAAGCAGGTGTCGATGTTGTTAAAGTAGGTATCGGACCAGGTTCTATTTGCACAACACGTGTGGTTGCGGGTGTAGGTGTTCCTCAAGTCACTGCTATTTACGATGCAGCTAGTGTTGCGCGTGAATACGGAAAAACAATCATTGCTGATGGCGGTATCAAATACTCAGGTGATATTGTAAAAGCTCTTGCAGCAGGTGGTAATGCTGTAATGCTTGGTTCTATGTTTGCTGGTACTGATGAAGCACCAGGTGAAACTGAGATTTTCCAAGGTCGTAAATACAAATCTTACCGTGGTATGGGATCAATTGCAGCGATGAAGAAGGGATCAAGCGATCGTTACTTCCAAGGTGCAGTTAATGAAGCGAATAAACTTGTTCCAGAAGGAATTGAAGGCCGTGTAGCTTATAAGGGTTCTGCTGCTGATATCGTATTCCAATTGATTGGCGGTATCCGTGCAGGTATGGGTTATACAGGTGCAGAAGATATCCAGGCTTTACATGACAAAGCTCAGTTTGTTGAAATGTCAGGTGCAGGACTTATTGAAAGTCACCCTCACGATGTTCAAATTACAAACGAGGCGCCTAACTACTCAGCTCATTAAAAAAACATAAAAGTACTTACTTCAGGTAAGTACTTTTTCTTTACATTGGTTTTTACATTGGTTTTTACAGTGGGTTTACAATATATTTACACAAACAAAATTGTCAATAAAGGGTTTGGGTGAGTTTTTGTTTACACTTTTTTAACATCACTTGTCATATATGTAAAGCACAGAAAACAGAAAAACAAGTCGCTTAATCGACTTGTTTTTCACAAATAATACCATTCTTGACTAAGAAGGTCTTTAAATCGGGTGGTAGGTTACTCAGATGATCAAGTGAAGTTGTCGTCATGAAGGTTTGAACCTCTTCGTCAATACTTTCTAACAGTTTGAGTTGACGGTGATTGTCAAGCTCACTCATGACATCATCGAGGAGAAGAATTGGAAATTCACCTGTTACTTTTTTTATCAGAGCAATCTCAGCCATTTTTAAAGAAAGAATGAGACTACGTTGTTGCCCCTGACTGCCGAAAGATGCGTTCATGTCATTAATGTAAAATGTTAAATCATCCCTATGTGGACCAACACCAGTGTTCTTTTTGAAGATATCCCTTTTGCGATTTTGCTTTAACGTGGTTAAAAATGATTCACGAATAACTTTGTTATTCCCGAATGGGATATTAGATTCGTAGGAGATTTTAAGGCGTTCTATCTGATTTGAGAGATTACTATGATGTCTATCTGCCTCTTCCTCTAATTGCTTGATAAATTCTAGTCTATGTTCGATAACGCGTGCTCCAAAATCGGAAAGCTGTTCATCTAACACGGAGAGAAAATTAATGTCTACATTGTCAGTAGATTTGAGATAGGCATTACGTTGCTTGAGTACATGATTATAACTTGATAGGTCTGAAAGGTAAACAGGCTTAATCTGTCCTAAATCAATATCTATAAATTTACGTCTTAGGCTTGGAGATCCCTTTACAAGTTGTAAATCCTCAGGAGCAAAGAGTACCACTGTCATGTGACCGATATAATCGGATAATTTAGCTTGTTTGAGGTGGTTGACCTTTGTTATGCGGCCTTTATTAGATAAACTGATTTCCAGAGGTAGCTTTCCACTATGACGATGCACGATGCCGTTCAGTTTGAGAGTATTTTGCTGAAATTGAATCAGTTCCTTATCTGAACGGGTCCGATGACTACGTGTCAATGCTAGAAAATAGATGGCCTCAAGAATATTTGTTTTTCCTTGAGCATTGCGACCAAGAAAAATATTGAGATGAGGTGAGAAGCTCACAGAGGCTTCAGTATAATTTCTAAAGTGTTGAATATCAATATTTTCGAGCCACATAGTTAGGTTCCTGGGAAACGAACGGGTTTTCGTTTAGTTTTATTGCCTTCTTTTGACGGATGTGCCTTTTGTTTCTTTTTATTATCCTGATTCATTTTTTTTACAATGGCAGCAACACGTGCTTTTTCAGCGACTTCTTTTTGATGCTCTTCAATTTCATTTGTTGTAGGAGCTACAATCGTTATTTCAAGTTTCTCAGACGGAATGGTAATAACATCTCCATAACGAAGTTTTTTTCCACGACGTTTTTCATCTTCACCATTGAATAAAACGGTATTGTTAGCTAAAAAACCTTTAATAGCTCCGCCACTATGAATGATACTTAATTCTTTTAAAAGTGCCTGCAGTGTGATGTATTCATCAAATAATTTATATTCCATAGTACCTCAACTTTCTCTTGAGATAAGATAGCATAAAAATGGTATAATTGGAAGCATAAACTTTTTAGAGGTTATCAATGAAAATTGCTGATGGTGTCTATGTACACTTCATTCCAACACAAAAATATAAAACTAATCGTATTGTTTTTCGAATGACAGGTTCTTTGAATAAACAAACAATTGCTAAACGAGCTCTGGTTTCACAAATGTTGGCTACAGCCAATCAGACGTATCCAACAGTACAGTCTTTTAAAGAGAGATTAGCTTCTCTTTATGGAACACAGTTGTCAACTAGAGTGTTAACTAAAGGGTTGACACATAGTGTTGACATAGAGTTGACATACCTGAAGGATGCCTTTATCCCTACGAATAATGGATTATTTTGGGAAGTTCTAGGATTTTTGAAAGAGTGTCTTTACAAGCCACCATCAAGAGTAGCTCAATACCAAAATAGAGTATTTGATATAGAGAAACAAAATTTAAAGACCTACCTTGATGTTGACACAGAGAATAATTACTATTACAGTGAAGTTAAAGGAAGAGAGCTTTATTTTGTAAATGAGGGCTTGAAAGTTCCCAAATATGGTCAAGCAGAACTTGTTGAAGCCGAGACTTCGTTTACAGCTTATCAAGAATTTCAAAGTATGTTGACAAGAGATCGTATTGATATCTTTATGGTTGGAGAATTTGATGATTATCAAGTACTCCAAGGTTTACATCGTTTTCCTTTGGAGGGACGTCAAGTTGATTTACAGTTTAGCTATAGTCAACCTTATGTCAATGTGGTGAAAGAAAAGATAGAACCTAGACAGAGTAGTCAATCTATTTTACAATTAGGGTACCAATTTTCATGTCAATATGGAGATAAAGATTACTTTGCTTTAATTGTATTCAATGCCATGTTTGGTGAATTTGCCCACTCTGCTTTATTTACAACGCTTCGAGAAAAGGAAGGATTGGCTTATTCAATTAGTAGTCAATTTGATGTCTTTACAGGTTTACTAGAAGTTTACGCTGGAATTGAAAAATCTAATAGAAATCAGGCTATGCGAGGAATTAGTAGAGAATTGAATTACATTAAATTAGGACGTTTTTCAAGTTCTCTCCTGAATCAAACCAAAAAAATCATACGAATGAATGCCCTACTCTCTGAAGATCATGCCTTAACATTGGTGGAACAACGTTTTAATAAGGTGATTTTTGGCGATAAAAGTCTTTCATTAGAGAATTGGTTAGATGAGATTGAGAAGGTTACTAAAAAAGATGTTTGCCGTGTAGCGCGTCAAGTTAAGCTACAGAGTTTGTTCTTTTTAGAAGGAGTGTCTTAGAATGGCTGCTTTGAAGAAACGTTATTATCAAAAAATTGATGAAGAAGTTTATTCAGCAATTTTAGATAATGGTATGTCTTTATCAATTATTAAGAAAAAAGGATTTTTAGAAAAAGCCGCCTTTCTGTCAACGAATTTTGGGGCGCTAGATAATCACTTTTATATTGATGGTGAGTTACAATCTTACCCTGCAGGTATTGCTCATTTTCTAGAACACAAGCTATTTGAGGATGAACAGGGAAGGGATGTGACATTGGATTTTGTCAAGCTTGGAGCTGATGTCAATGCTTTTACAACCTTGGATAAGACAACATATTATTTCTCTACCCTTGACCACTTTGAGGAGTCTTTAGAACTTTTATTAAAGTTTACATCAAAGTTTACAAGTTCTGAAGATGCTGTCAATCATGAAAAAAGAATTATTGAACAAGAAATAAATATGTATCAGGATGATCCTGATTATAGAGTATATCTGGGTTGTTTGCAAAGTTTGTATCCTAATACTATATTAGGACAAGACATTGCTGGAAGTGTTGATAGTATTGAAAAAATTACTGTAAATGACTTGAAAGATAATTTTGACTGCTTTTACAGGCCAGCAAACTGTCATCTCGTCTTGGTAGGTGATTTTGATGTTGAAGATGTTTACACTTTTGTCAATGAAAAACAAAGCGGGTTTACACTACCTGAGAGAATAGTTGAAAAAGAAAAGAACCCCATTGAGTCAGATATCCAAAAATTAGATAGTCTTCAAATGGAGATTTTCATCTCAAAGCTAGCCATTGGTTTTAAGAGTGTTCCTTTTACTGATAATCGTATGAGAGAAAACATACTGGTACAGTTGTTGTTTAATTTACTGTTTGGCTGGACGTCTCCTTATTATCAAAATTGGTATGCTGAAGGAAAAATAGACGAGTCTGTATCAATTGAATATGAGGTATCTAATCGATATTCATTTGTCATTATGACTATGGACACTGCAGAACCTATCCGTATGTCAAGCTTAATTCGTCAAGTGATGACGTCGGCAGATAAAAAAAGACTGTTGACGGATGAGGCATTGGATTTGCAAAAGAAAGCTTTCTATGGTGAATTTTTACGTAGTCTAGACAATATCCAGAATTTAGGAAGTCAGTATTTAGCTTATTTTGAGAATGATAAAACATACTTTGATTTTGGTCAGGAACTGATGAGCATTACTTCCAAGGATTTGAAGGATTTTTTGAATCATTATCTCTCAAATATAGAGATTACCGATTTTGTTGTCTTCCCTAAATAAGTGATTATTTGCTATAATAGAGACACGAAAACAAAGAAGAATATTAGAAAGGGGAAAAATGAAGTTACACTCTCTAGGTGAGCAATTACGTGCAGCACGTATAAAGAAAGAATTAAGTTTATATGATGTAGAAAAAATTTCTGGAGTAGAAGCTCAGTTTCTTCTGGCTATGGAAATGGATCAACTTAAAGCTTTGCCAGAGGACATTCAGCAAGAAGCGCTTGAAAAGTATGCCACTTCGGTTGGTTTAGATGGAAAGCGTCTGTTTGAGGAGCAGAGACAGAGCGAGCAAAAACTAAAAAAAGAAAAGAAACCAGTTGAACGTAAGGAAGAAAGCATAGCTACCAAAGCACCTATGTCACGCTTTTTAAAGCATAAACGTGAAGAAAAAAGAAAGTCTAACTATCTACCTTTACTAATTCTTAGTGCGGTTTCGTTACTTATCATTTGTTCAGTAGGTTATATTATTATTAGACATCTTTCTAATCAACCTCAGGTGATAAAACCGAATACTATCTCTACAGTTAATCATCTATCAACGGCTAGTAAGGCTAAATCGTCACGAAGCATTTCTGAGGTTACCGTTTCGGGGGCAAATGTAACAACGACAACTCAAGGAAATCAGCTAATGGTTGATTTCTCCAATGTAAATTCTTCAGTAGTTTTAGATGTAGAGTTATCAGAAAATAATGATGACACCTGGTTTTCAGTAGATAATTCAGAGACTTCAGAGAGTTACCTCCTTTCAAAAACGAAAAATTCAAAATACTCTTTAGATTTTTCTGATAAAACGAAACCAACTCAAATTATTATTGCTCAATCTTCAAAAGTAACTCTAAAGGTAAATGGGGAGTCACTTGATTTATCTCAATTAGATAAAAATACACCTAGCTACCTCACATTAAGAATCCAATAGAATCGAGAAGAAATGTTTAAAAAAGAAAATTTACCTAATTTATTGACACTTGCTAGAATTGTTTTGATTCCTATCTTTTTACTGATGACATCACTTGCGTCAAGTAATGTTATGCATATTGCTGCGGCGGTTGTCTTTGCTATTGCCAGTATTACAGATTATTTAGATGGCTATTTGGCACGAAAATGGCATGTTGTTACTAATTTCGGGAAATTTGCAGATCCATTGGCAGATAAGATGCTAGTGATGTCAGCATTTATTATGTTAGTCGGTATTGATCAAGCGCCAGCCTGGGTGGTTTCAGTTATTATCTGTCGTGAGCTTGCAGTCACAGGTCTTCGTCTTTTATTAGTGGAAAACGGTGGTACAGTTCTCGCTGCAGCTATGCCTGGTAAGATTAAGACAGTGACTCAGATGTTATCTATCATTCTATTATTGTGTCATTTGCATTTTATTGGAACAATTATGCTTTATATCGCTTTGTTCTTTACAATTTACTCAGGCTATGATTATTTCAAAGGTGCAGGTTTCTTATTTAAGGATACTTTCAAGTAGTACGATAAACAAATGATTGAAATAAAAAATTTAAAATTTAAATATCATCAAGATCAACCATCCTATATTCTTGATGATGTATCGTTTCACGTGAAACGTGGGGAGTGGCTATCCATTGTAGGGCATAATGGTTCTGGAAAATCCACGACAGCACGTCTTATTGACGGACTATTAGTGGCAGAGTCTGGGCAGATTATCGTTGATGGTCAAGAATTAACAGAAGAGAATGTCTGGGATATTCGTGATAAGATTGGCATGGTCTTTCAAAATCCAGATAATCAATTTGTTGGGGCGACTGTTGAAGACGATGTTGCTTTTGGTCTTGAAAATAAAGGTGTTCCCTATGAAGAAATGGCTTCAAGAGTTCAAGAGGCTCTGGAATTTGTAGGAATGTCAGAATTTAAGGATAGAGAGCCAGCTAGATTATCTGGAGGTCAAAAACAACGTGTGGCTATCGCAGGTATTGTAGCTATGAGACCATCAATTTTGATTTTGGATGAGGCAACTAGCATGCTGGACCCAGAAGGTCGCCAGGAATTGATTCAATCTATTAAAGCTATTCGTAAAGAATACGGAATGACTGTTTTATCAATTACTCATGATCTAGATGAGGTCGCTTTGAGTGACCGTGTTTTGGTTTTGAAAAAAGGTAAAGTGGAGTCTGTTTCAAGTCCTCGTGAACTATTTAGTAGAGGCACAGAGTTAATTGACTTAGGTTTGGATATCCCTTTTAGTGCATTATTAACTCAAAAGCTAAGAAATAAAGGTCTGATAGAGTGTGAAGACTATCTGACAGAAAAGGAATTGGTAGAACAATTATGGGAATCTCTCTCGAAAATGTAAGTTATATCTATCAAGCGGGTACTCCTTTTGAGGGGCGTGCCCTTTTTGAATTGACAACGACGATAAAAGATGGTTCATATACAGCCTTTATTGGACATACAGGAAGTGGTAAATCTACTATTATGCAGCTCTTGAATGGCCTCTATTTACCAACTAGTGGTCAGGTTCAAGTTGATGATACTATCATAACCAGTCAATCAAAGAACAAGGACATAAAACCAATTCGTAAGAATGTAGGTTTAGTTTTTCAATTTCCAGAAAGTCAGTTATTTGCAGAGACTGTTTTAGAAGATGTTGCCTTTGGACCTCAAAATTTCGGAGTTTCTAAGGAAGAAGCAGAACAACGTGCTATTGAAAGTCTAAAATTAGTTGGACTCCCGGAAGAATTTCATAGACAGAATCCTTTTGATTTATCAGGAGGGCAAATGCGACGTGTTGCCATTGCAGGGATTCTAGCTATGCAACCAGATATTCTAGTGCTGGATGAACCGACTGCCGGTCTAGACCCACAGGGACGGAAGGAATTGATGTCTCTCTTTAAGGAGTTACATCTTTCTGGAATGACGATTGTTTTAGTCACTCACTTGATGGATGATGTTGCCGATTATGCGACAGCTGTGAATGTTATGGAAAAAGGGCAACTGGTATTTTCGGGAGCTCCTAAAGATGTTTTTCAAAAGGTTACTTTTCTTAAAGAAAAACAATTAGGTGTTCCTAAAATTACAGAGTTTGCACTACAGCTACAAGAAAAAGGTTATCGATTTGAAACTCTCCCTATTACAATCGAGGAATTCGTAGAGGTGGTGTCGCATGGATAAGTTAATTATTGGACGTTATATTGTTGGGGACTCTTTTATACACCGATTAGATCCTAGAAGTAAATTATTAGCCATGCTGATTTATATTGTTATTATCTTTTGGGCTAATAATCCCTTAACTTATGCTGTAATAACTTTATTTACACTTTTCTTGGTTTTCTTGTCTAAAATAAAACTTGGTTTCTTTTTAGGTGGAATTAAACCAATGATTTGGATTATTTTATTTTCTACCCTATTTCAAGTTTTCTTCAATACAAAAGGGAGTGTGCTTTGGTCTATCGGCTTTTTAAAGATTACGGAAGTCGGTTTAAATCAAGGTTGGATGATATTTCTTAGATTTATCCTCATTATTAGTTTTTCTACCCTACTTACTCTAACGACAACACCTTTAAGTTTATCTGATGCAGTTGAATCACTTTTAAAACCACTTACTGTTTTCAAAGTGCCAGCACATGAAATTGGTTTAATGCTATCTTTGAGTCTACGTTTTGTACCAACTTTGATGGATGATACGACTCGTATTATGAATGCTCAAAAGGCGCGTGGTGTTGACTTTGGTGAAGGAAATATTATTCAGAAAGTACGGTCAATAATACCTATTTTAATTCCTTTGTTTGCATCAAGCTTTAAACGAGCAGATGCTCTGGCGATTGCTATGGAAGCACGAGGCTATCAAGGTGGTGAAGGACGAACAAAATATCGTCGACTTTCATGGAATAGTCGAGATACCTTATCAATTATTGCTATTTTAGCTTTAGGATTAATGCTTTTTTATCTTAAGAGTTAATTCGTTGAGATAAATAAAAACTAGGTCTTAAGACCTAGAAATTTTAGATGGACGCCCACGTAGGCGTTCTTTTTTCGTCTAATCCCAACCTACTTGTAATATTTTTAATATCCCTAACAAGGGGATGTTATATTTCCAAGGTATCATAGATACATGGTTATAGTTCTTCAGCTTAATCTGGATTGAAAAATCCCTATATAGAATAAGCCAGTTGATTTACCCATTAGTCATAAACAATAAAATAACTTAATATCTTTGACTAATATGGATTGGACTATAAATAGATAAAGGAGCATCATCATGCAAAAAAAGAATACATCTAACACTAAAAAATTAGGTCTTTTTGGACTTGTTACAGTAGCAACACTTGGAGCAACAGCCTTAGCTAATGCAGAAACTTACACAGTTCAAAAAGGCGATACCCTTTCAGCTATTGCTAAGAAGAATGGTACGACTGTAGATGAAATCGTTTCAAAAAACAGTATTCAAGATGCCAATAAGATTTCTATTGGTCAAAACTTAACAATTAATGAAACTACTGAAGAAACTACAGAACCTTCAGTTACAACAGAAGCAACAGAAGCAACTGCTGAATCAACACAATCAACAGAGTCTACACAAAGTGAAGATACTCAAGCAACCAATACAAATCTTTCTTCTTCAGAGGCAGCTGCCAAAGAAGAAATTGCACAACGTGAGTCAAGCGGTAGCTATACAGCTCAAAATGGGCAATATTATGGACGTTACCAATTAGCATCATCATATTTGAATGGAGACTTGTCTCCTGAAAATCAAGAGAAAGTAGCAGATAATTATGTAGCAAGCCGTTATGGTTCATGGACTGCAGCTCTTGCTTTCTGGAATGCTAATGGTTGGTACTAAATCATTATTACTGACTTATGAGGAAAACTAGTAAAACCTCATACAAATAAGGGAAAAATGCCAGATTTTTGGCATTTTTTTATTAAATTGATAAATAATTGTAACATTAGACATAATACAAATAATCGGCAGTAATATTACTAGGTTATGATGAATGTAACTAGAATTAACTAGGAGGGATTTATGTTTAAAAAAAGTTATAAGGGACGCCGTATTAAATTTGCAGCGAAGAAATCATTGGCGGTACCAGTAGCAATTGTAACAAGTTTTATTGTCATTTTGGCAGTATCACTGTCTACACTAATTAATAAAGGGTTGGTTAATGCATTTTCAGATTCTGTTACTCCAGCGCCTTCAACAGCATCAACAACGTCAGAATCGACAGCAGATTTAGTAAAATCAACAGAAATTAGCTCAAGTAAAGATAATAAGGCTAATAAAGAAAAGGTTGAAGAAAGTAAGCCTCAGTCAGAAACAACAGGAGAAGCGGTAGAAGCAGCTGAAAAGTCTCAGTCAGATACTGCTACTACAAGCACTGCTACAACGAGTACTGATACTACGTCGACTCAAAATACTGGGACAGCTCCTTCGGCTGCTGCAAGTGGTAGTGGGTCAGTTGTTCTCTCAAATGGTAACACTGCAGGAGAAGTTGGTTCTTATGCAGCGGCACAGATGGCAGCTGCTACTGGTGTTCCTCAGTCAACTTGGGAGTCAATTATTGCGCGTGAGTCAAATGGTGACCATACTGCAGCAAATGGTTCAGGTGCATCAGGTCTTTTTCAGACAATGCCTGGATGGGGCTCTACTGCAACGGTTGAGGATCAAATTCAATCAGCCTTGAATGCCTATAACGCACAAGGTTTGTCAGCTTGGAATTACTAATATTAATAGAAGTTGGGAGCATACTCTCAGCTTTTTAATTTGGATGTGGTTAATATGTTTTATAGAGCTTTTTGTTATAATAGGAATGAAAGGTATAGCAATGAAACAAATTTTTAAATCAAGAGAAAAGTTGTGGGTTTCTCTTATTATTATAGCTTTTGCTGTGTTATTGGTTACACCACAACTATTTACAAGAAAAGTCATTTTAGGTTCAGATTCCATCTTTCACTATAACAGATTCTATGAAGCTGCTATGCAACTAAAAAATGGTAACCTTTCTTACTTTTTATCTTTATATGGATTCCAACAGTCAGGCCGCATTGTCAATGCTCTTTACGGTCCTTTTTTTGCCTATTTACAAGGAGGGCTTGTTTTAATAAGTGGCACTTGGTTTCGTTATCAGATTGTGTCAAGGGTATTACTACATATACTGTCTGAGTCCTCAATGTATGCTTTGCTCAAGCAGTGTAAAGTTAAGACAACAATTGCCTTGTCACTAGGTTTACTTTATGCGACAACATTCTCTATTCAATACTGGACGATGCGTCAGGGGTTCTCTAGTTGGGGAGCAGCTTTACTACCTTTTTGTTTTATTCCAGCAATTCACTATGTCTTTTATCAAAAAGTAGAACCAATTAGACTTGCCTTATCTATGGCATTGATTTTTCAGGTTCACGTACTTAGTGCTTTGA
The DNA here is from genome assembly GCF_037967965.1 of Streptococcus sp. FSL R7-0248. NCBI lineage: Bacteria > Bacillati > Bacillota > Bacilli > Lactobacillales > Streptococcaceae > Streptococcus > Streptococcus sp. FSL R7-0248. The sequence goes on along the minus strand of NZ_CP150201.1, from coordinate 2,188,305 downwards.
TGCTAGTGATGATGTATCTTCCTTTTTATCTTTACACTTTTGTAAAGTCTCCTATCGCAAAGAAAAAGGAAACCTTCGTGCAAGTCGTTATAGCAGTCATTCTGTTCCTCTTACTGACTGTCAATATCTGGTTAGTACTCCTATATTTGAGAGGGACTAATCACCTTTTAGATCCATTTATAAATAGAGAAATAGGTAAGAATGGGATAGATGGAACGGCAAGATACTGGCTATATACCCCAATTTCCTTAATGGTGTTACTCATTTTACAGTTTATTTACGCTGTTTTGAATTGGAAGAAATTTGCTAAATGGAAAAAAATACTGCATTTTATTTATTTTATCTTTTTCTTCTTATCGACAGGTCTTTTTCCATGGCAGTATCTAGTAGAAAATGGAAATACATTTGCTGAATTGATTCAATTTCCATTTAGATTTTTTGTTCCTGCGACTATTTTACTTTTAGCAATTACAGGGTTAACGGTCACGCGATTTGTAAACTGGCGAAAAAGTATTGCTGTTTTACTCTTTGCCTTTGCGGGCGTTGGTCTTATTCAGAATATGATGGATACTACCGATCGTGTAAAAACTGCGGCACAAGATGGTGAACTTATTTCCATTGTTAAACATACTTACGTTGAAGGAGATTACCAGACGATAAGTCTTACCATGAATGACAGTGACTTGTCACAGTTTTTAAATTTAGTTGTCAAACCCACACCAGATTACGTACCGATTTATGGGAAAATAGGTGAGCAGAATACTTACGATCTTTATTATAAAAATATCGTTACGAATCAGAAGGCAGAAAAGCTAGTAGAAGATGGTTATCTTGTATTAACTTGGCCAGCTGCTGAAGGGGAGGAACTGAATCTACCAATAGTTGTTTATAAAGATTCTATCTTGACACTAAATGGTAAAGAACTAGACAAGGATGACTATAGTTTGTCAACGATTGGTACACCGACCGTTTCATCACAAAAAGGACAGAATAAACTTGTGTTAAGTTATCAGGAGCCAGGATGGCTATTTGTAGCGTTAGTGATTCCAATAATAGTTCTGGGAGTAATAGGTTTACAGTGGCTTTACACAAAAATAAGTATAAAAAAGGTTGCCTAGTGGTAACCTTTTTGCATTATTCTTTAATCATGATATAATTAGGCTTGCGTGCTTTTACGCTTCAAAATCGACCTTCAAATCGATATTTGAATAACTAGACCCTTCAAGTCTATGTTAATTTTTATTTGATGGGAGGAGTTATCTATGACTGATAATTCAAAAACACGTGTTGTTGTCGGTATGAGTGGTGGCGTTGATTCATCAGTGACAGCCTTACTTTTAAAAGAGCAAGGTTATGATGTAATCGGTGTTTTCATGAAAAACTGGGATGACACAGATGAGTTTGGTGTGTGTACAGCAACCGAAGATTATAAAGATGTAGCAGCAGTAGCTGATCAGATTGGTATCCCCTATTACTCTGTCAACTTTGAAAAAGAGTACTGGGATCGTGTATTTGAGTATTTCTTAGCAGAGTACCGTGCAGGCCGTACACCTAATCCAGACGTTATGTGTAATAAGGAAATCAAGTTTAAGGCATTCTTAGATTATGCGATGACATTGGGAGCAGATTATGTGGCTACAGGACATTACGCTCAAGTTGTTCGCGATGAAGACGGCATTGTCCATATGTTGCGTGGTGCAGATAATAATAAAGATCAAACCTACTTCCTTAGTCAACTTTCGCAAGAGCAGTTGCAGAAAACGATGTTTCCCTTAGGACATCTACAAAAGCCAGAAGTTCGTGAGATTGCTGAACGTGCAGGTCTTGCAACAGCCAAGAAAAAAGATTCGACAGGAATTTGTTTTATTGGTGAGAAAAACTTTAAAGAGTTTCTTAGCCAATACTTGCCAGCTCAAAAAGGTCGTATGATGACTGTCGATGGTCGTGATATGGGGGAACATAACGGACTCATGTATTACACCATTGGTCAACGTGGAGGTATGGGTATTGGTGGTCAAAAAGGTGGCGATAATGCTCCTTGGTTTGTAGTAGGGAAAGATCTTTCTAAAAATATTCTTTACGTGGGTCAAGGTTTCCACCATGAGTCGTTGATGTCAACTTCACTTGATGCTTCAATGATTCACTTTACTCGAGATATGCCAGAAGAATTTGAAATAGAATGCACAGCAAAATTCCGTTATCGTCAACCTGATAGTAAAGTTACTGTAAAGGTTAAGGGTGATAAAGCAGAGGTTATTTTTGCTGAACCTCAGCGTGCTATTACACCTGGTCAAGCTGTTGTTTTCTATGATGGTCAGGAATGTTTGGGCGGCGGTATTATTGACCAAGCGTATAAAGACGGAAAAGTTTGTCAGTATATCTAACTGGAGTTAAGTAATAACGATGAGTTCACAATTGTTTTTTGCATTTATGGCATTTTTCGCTATAATGAATCCAATTTCAAATCTTCCTGCTTACATGGCTTTAGTAGCAGATGATAGTCAAAAAATTTCACGAAAAATTGCTTTTAGGAGTCTTTTGATTGCCTTTGTTATTATAACTGTTTTTATCTTTTCAGGAGATTTCATTTTTAAAGTATTTGGAATTACAATTGTTTCTTTCAGAATTGCTGGTGGAATATTAGTGGCCGTTATCGGTTATCATATGATTAATGGTAATCATTCACCTAGCTATAAAGGAATGGAGCAGCAAGCAGTAAATTCAGATCCAATGTCTATTGCTATTTCTCCTCTTGCAATGCCGCTTTTTGCAGGACCAGGAACAATTACAACTGCCTTAAGCTTGGCTAATGGAGGTTTGCGGAATCAACTAATAACCGTAGTTGCTTTTGCTATACTATGTGTAATCACTTATCTCCTACTAAGAAGTGCAAAACAAATTGCAGGCTTCTTTGGAAAAAATTTGATGAAAATTATAACGAAAATGATGGGACTTTTACTATTCTCGATAGGAATACAGATGATTATCGTCAGTGTGCAGACCTTGATCAAACAGTGATTTGCATTGACAAAACGATTTGATTTGATAAAATAACTTTAACAATAGTCATGATGGTCAAAGCTCATGAGAATTGTGCGTTTTTGCGTACAGTTTTCTGGAGTTTTGGCTATTTTTGTAGGAAAAAAATAAAGAAAGGATGGGGCAGTTGATTGTAAATCACTGCATAAATCTAAAAAATGTCTTACGAGTTTGATGAAAATTTTGATGTAATTGTTGTTGGTGCTGGTCATGCGGGAGTAGAAGCCTCCCTAGCTGCAGCCCGCATGGGATGTAAGGTTTTATTAGCGACTATTAACCTAGAGATGCTGGCATTTATGCCATGTAATCCTTCTATTGGAGGATCGGCCAAGGGTATTGTTGTCCGTGAGATTGATGCCCTCGGCGGAGAGATGGGTAAAAATATTGATAAAACTTATATTCAAATGAAAATGTTGAATACTGGTAAGGGACCTGCTGTCAGAGCTTTACGTGCACAAGCAGATAAAGCCTTGTATGCTATGACGATGAAGCATACAGTTGAGCGTCAGGAAAACTTAACTCTCCGTCAGTCAATGGTTGATGAAATTCTTGTTGAAGATGGTAAGGTAGTTGGTGTCAGAACAGCCACAAATCAAAAATATGGAGCAAAAGCGGTTATTGTAACAACAGGAACGGCTTTGCGTGGTGAAATTATCCTAGGTGAGCTCAAATATTCTTCAGGTCCTAATAATAGCCTTGCATCTGTTACATTGGCAGATAACCTAAGGGATCTTGGCCTTGAAATAGGAAGATTTAAAACGGGTACCCCTCCTCGTGTTAAGGCATCATCAATTAATTACGAAGAAACTGAAATTCAACCAGGTGATGAAAAGCCAAATCATTTTTCATTCTTGTCGAAAGATGAAGATTATCTTCAGGATCAAATACCTTGTTGGCTAACTTATACGAATCAAGAGAGCCACGATATTATCAATAATAATTTACACCGTGCACCAATGTTTTCAGGTATTGTCAAGGGTGTAGGACCTCGTTATTGTCCATCAATCGAAGATAAAATTGTCCGATTTGCCGATAAGAATCGCCATCAACTTTTCCTTGAACCTGAGGGAAGAGAGACTGAAGAAGTCTATGTGCAAGGCCTGTCAACTAGTCTGCCAGAAGATGTTCAAAAAGAGTTGATTCACTCAATTAAAGGTCTCGAGAAGGCAGAGATGATGCGAACTGGTTATGCGATTGAATATGATATCGTGCTCCCTCATCAATTACGTGCAACACTTGAAACGAAGTTAATTTCAGGTCTCTTTACAGCAGGACAGACCAACGGAACTTCTGGATACGAGGAAGCAGCAGGTCAAGGTCTAGTTGCTGGTATCAATGCAGCTCTGAAAGTCCAAGGTAAACCTGAGCTTATTCTCAAACGTAGTGATGCCTATATTGGTGTAATGATTGACGATCTTGTCACGAAAGGAACCTTGGAGCCATATCGTTTATTGACATCACGCGCAGAGTATCGTCTCATATTACGTCATGATAATGCTGACATGCGCTTGACACCTATTGGTCGAGAAGTTGGTTTGGTTGACGATGAACGTTGGAATATCTTTGAAATTAAGAAAAATCAGTTTGACAGCGAGTTGACACGTTTATCAAAAGAAAAATTAAAACCAATTAAAGAAACGAATGAGAAAATTCAAGCTCTAGGCTTTAAGCCATTGACAGATGCCATGACAGCTAAAGAGTTTATGCGTAGACCAGAGATTGATTACGCCACAGCTACTCAGTTTGTGGGTCCAGCTGCAGAAAATTTGGACGCTAAGATTATAGAGTTGCTTGAGACTGAAATCAAGTACGAAGGTTATATCAATAAAGCTTTGGATCAAGTAGCTAAGATGAAGCGTATGGAAGAAAAGAGGATTCCCCAAAATATTGATTGGGATGCTATTGATTCTATTGCTACTGAAGCTCGTCAAAAATTTAAGAAAATCAATCCTGAGACCATTGGTCAAGCGAGTCGTATTTCAGGGGTCAATCCAGCAGATATCTCAATTCTGATGGTTTATCTTGAAGGCAATAATAAGGCCCGCAGAAAAGTAGATTAACGGTGGTAACACGTTTAAAAGCCTTTTAATTAAGGCTTTTTTATGTTATAATTGTTAGATTAAGAGGTTTTATATGAAAAGATTTCACTTTGCAACGATTCATCTTATAATGATTGGGTTAATTCTTTTTGGAATTGCTACTATTTTTGTTCGCGTACTAAAATCGGAGTCTGCCCTCATTTTTGCGCTTTTTATTATTATGGTAGTAGTTGTTGCCTTATTGCATTACCAAAAGACAACATATGAGTCCTTAGAAATAGAGCAATTAGATGAACTGAATCAGGATGTTGAAGATTCTTTGAAGACCCTTCTCGGAAAGATGCCTGTTGGGGTTATCACTTTTGATGAGAACGATCATATTGAATGGTTCAACCCCTATGCGAAGCTAGTACTTTCGGATGAAAATGGAAATTTCAATAAACAGTTGATTGCGGATTTTATTTCCCAGAAACGAAAAGGTTCGCCTTCGAATGTGATAACCGTTGGTGACAATAAATATGCCGCTTTTGTGGATTTTGACAATAAGTTGACATATTTTATTGACAATGTTTATGATCAAGATGAAAATGCTGATCCAAATATGACTCGTCCTGTTATCGGGATTATTTCAGTTGATAACTACGACGATGTGACAGGAAGTTTACCCGATGCCGATGTTTCAAAAATCAACACATTCGTGGCAGGGTTTATTTCTGAGTTTGCTAAGGCTAAGCATATTCATTATCGACGTATTGAAGGCGATCGTTTTTACTTCTTCACCAATTACAGTGTTTTGACAGAATTCATGGATCAAAAGTTTTCTGTCTTGGATGACTTTCGTCAGCAGGCTCAAGAGCGTGGTTTACCACTGACTTTGAGCATGGGAATTTCGTTCGGTACGCTTAAGCATGATCAAATCGGTCAGGTTGCCTTGCAGAATCTGAACATCGCACTAGTTCGCGGTGGAGATCAAGCTGTTGTCAAGGAAAACGATGATCACAAGGAACTTCTTTATTTTGGAGGAGGTTCTGTCTCAACAGTAAAACGTTCTCGTACAAGAACAAGGGCTATGATGACTGCAATCTCAGATAAGTTGAAAACAGTCGAAAAAGTGTTTGTTGTCGGACATAAGAATCTCGATATGGATGCTCTAGGGGCCACTGTCGGTATGGCTCATTTTGCTAGTCAAATTGTTCGAAAAAGCTATGCTGTTTACGATGATACGGCTATGAATGCAGATGTTGAGCGTGCGGTCGAACGCTTAAAAGAAGATGGTCAATCACCTCTTATTACACTTTCAGAGGCTGAAGAGTTAGTCAACCAACAGTCATTACTAATTATGGTTGACCATTCTAAAATCAATTTAACTTTGTCTAAGGATTTTTATGATCGATTTAATGAAGTTATTGTGGTAGATCATCACCGTCGAGATGACGATTTTCCTAAAAATGCTGTTTTGACCTTTATTGAAAGTGGGGCAAGCTCAGCCTGTGAATTGGTTACGGAGTTGTTGCAATTCCAAGGTGCCCCAGAACGTTTGAGTAAAATCCAAGCCTCTATCCTTATGGCAGGTATCATGCTGGATACTAAAAATTTCTCAACTCGTGTGACTAGTAGAACCTTTGATGTCGCCTCTTATCTACGTAGTTTAGGAAGTGACAGTGGAGAAATCCAAACAATCTCTGCTACTGATTTTGAAGAGTATCGACGTATCAATGAGTTAATTCTATCAGGTGAACGTATTACAGATGATATCATTGTTGCCTCAGGTGATAATCCTAAATGTTATAATAATGTTGTGATTTCTAAGGCAGCAGATACGATGCTTTCCATGGCAGGTATCGAAGCAACTTTTGTTGTCGCTAGGACAAGCGATTCTACTGTGAATATCTCTGCTCGAAGTCATAAAACGATTAATGTACAACGTATTATGGAGAAAATGGGTGGTGGTGGCCATTTCAACTTAGCTGCCTGCCAATTGCGAGACTGTAGTGTTGCTCAAGCAAAAAATAAATTGATTGAAACTATTATGGGAGAGTTGGCTCCCAAGGAGGACTAAAATGAAAGTTATTTTCTTACAAGACGTTAAAGGTAAAGGTAAAAAAGGCGAAATAAAAGAAGTACCATCAGGTTATGCTCAAAACTTCTTGATTAAAAAGAATCTTGCTAAGGAAGCGACAAACCAAGCTATCGGTGAGTTGAAAGGCAAGCAAAAATCTGAAGAAAAACATGCAGCAGAGTTGTTGGCTGAAGCGAAGCAAGTTAAAGAGCAACTTGAAAAAGAAGAAAATCGTCTTCAATTTACTGAGAAGGTCGGACCAGACGGACGTACTTTTGGTTCAATTACAGCCAAAAAGATTGCAGAAGGACTTCAAAAACAATTTGGTATAAAAGTTGATAAACGTCATATTGAACTTGAACATCCTATTCGTGCGATTGGTCTGATTGAGGTTCCTGTAAAGCTTCATAAAGAAGTGAGCGCACAAATTAAACTTAACATCAAAAATAGTGCTGAGTAATTCGTTGACACTATAAGTAAATCTTGTAAAGGAGGGAATAATTGTGGTAGAGGCTCAAGAATTACGAGTACAACCTCATGATTTAGTAGCGGAACAGTCTGTTCTAGGGGCTATTCTCATTAACCCGGAAAAGTTGATTACAGTTCGAGAATTTATCGAAGCAGACGACTTTTACAAGTATTCCCATCGTGTCATTTTTAAAGCAATGGTAACGCTGTCGGATCGAAATGATGCCATTGATGCCACGACAGTACGTACCATTTTAGATGACCAAGATGACCTCCAAAATATAGGGGGTATTTCTTATCTTGTAGATTTGGTCAATAGTGTCCCAACATCCGCAAATGCTGAGTACTATGCTAAGATTGTGGCTGAGAAAGCCATGCTTCGACGTATTATAAATAGGCTGACAGAGACTGTCAACCAAGCATATGAGGGCGCAACAGAATCTGATGAAATTATTGCGAATGCTGAGAAAGCCTTGGTTGATGTTTCAGAGCATAGTAATCGTAGTGGTTTCCGCAAAATATCTGAAGTTCTTGACGTTAATTTTAATACCTTGGAGATGCGTTCCCAGCAAACATCAGATGTTACTGGATTACCAACAGGTTTCCGTGACCTTGACAAGATTACAACAGGTTTACACCCTGATCAATTAATTATTTTAGCAGCTCGCCCCGCAGTTGGTAAAACAGCCTTTGTGTTGAACATTGCTCAGAATGTTGGCACCAAGCAAAATAAAGCTGTTGCAGTCTTTTCATTAGAGATGGGTGCAGAAAGCTTAGTTGATCGTATGTTGGCAGCTGAAGGGATGATTGATTCTCATGCTTTACGTACAGGTCAATTGACAGAGCAAGATTGGAATAATGTTATGATTGCTCAAGGAGCACTGGCTGAGGCACCTATTTACATAGATGATACCCCTGGTATAAAGATTACTGAGATTCGTGCACGGTCCCGTAAATTGTCACAAGAAGTAGAGGGTGGTCTTGGTCTCATTGTGATTGACTACTTGCAGTTGATTACAGGTACGCGACCAGAAAATCGCCAACAAGAGGTTTCAGATATTTCAAGACAGTTAAAAATCCTGGCCAAGGAGCTCAAAGTTCCTGTAATTGCCTTGAGTCAGTTATCTCGTGGGGTTGAACAACGTCAGGACAAACGTCCAGTATTATCTGATATCCGTGAGTCAGGATCTATCGAGCAGGATGCCGATATTGTCGCCTTCTTGTATCGTGATGATTACTACCGAAAAGAGGGTGAAGAACCAGAAAATGCGATTGAAGATAATACCATCGAAGTTATCCTAGAAAAAAACCGTGCTGGTGCGCGTGGAACAGTCAAGTTACTATTCCAAAAAGAATACAATAAATTTTCATCGATTGCTCAGTTTGAGGAATCATAATTTTCAGATTTAAGGAGATATATATATGAGTGATGCATTTGCAGATGTTGCTAAGATGAAAAACATCAAGGAAGCTATTAAGTCACATGAAGGTCAGCTAGTAGAATTGACCCTAGAGAATGGGCGTAAACGTGAAAAGAATAAAATTGGTCGATTGACAGAAGTTTATCCATCATTGTTTATTGTTGAATATCAAGACTTCAGTTCCCAAGCAGGAGCTATTAATAATAGTTATGTTGAATCTTACACTTATTCAGATATTTTGACTGAGAAGACTCTCATTCGTTATTTGAGTCCTGAGGAACAAGCTGAAATCGAAAATAAATAAGAAAAAGCCTTTACTTGGGCTTTTTTTCGTGGTAAAATATTTAAGTATGTGAAATAATAGCAGGATAAAATGAAGCTCGTCAACAGGAAGTCGGCTAGAAAAGTAACCTTTGCTGTTTGGGCGAAGTCTTTCTGAACGAATCAGGTTTATCTAAAACGTTATTTCCTAAAAATATTTTTTATAGGAGGACATTATTAATGTCACGTTATACAGGTCCATCATGGAAACAATCACGTCGCCTTGGTTTCTCACTTACAGGCACAGGTAAAGAATTGGCACGTCGTAACTACGTACCAGGTCAACACGGTCCAAACAACCGTTCAAAACTTTCAGAATACGGTTTGCAATTGGCTGAGAAACAAAAACTTCGTTTCTCATACGGTTTGGGTGAAAAACAATTCCGTAACTTGTTCGTACAAGCTACTAAAGTTAAAGGTGGAACACTTGGTTTCAACTTTATGGTTCTTTTGGAACGTCGTCTTGACAACGTTGTTTACCGTCTTGGTCTTGCAACTACTCGTCGTCAAGCACGCCAATTCGTAAACCACGGTCACATCCTTGTTGATGGTAAACGTGTTGATATCCCTTCATACCGCGTTGAAGTTGGTCAAGTAATCTCAGTTCGTGAAAAATCAGCTAAGGTTCCTGCTATCCTTGAAGCAGTAGAAGCTACTATCGGACGTCCAGCATTTGTATCATTCGATGCTGAAAAACTTGAAGGTTCATTGACACGTCTTCCAGAACGTGATGAAATCAACCCAGAAATCAACGAAGCACTTGTCGTTGAATTCTACAACAAAATGCTTTAATTTTAAGATTATTGTATCGAAAAGCCCGTTGTTATGGGCTTTTTTGTTTGTCTTAAATCATTGATTTCTAGGTTTGTTCAGTTACAAGTTTCCTAAAGCCATTTCATAGAATGAGACGGCTTTTTGTTTTCGAATATTAAAAAGACCCCTAGTCTGATACAAGTGACTAAGGGATTCGTAACATGATGATAGATGATTTTGAGGTATAAATTATTTATTATCCAATCCGCCTTCAAAATCTGCTGAAACGTTTGAAACGTAGTTGGTGAAGTAGCTTTCAAAATCTTTTTTTAGTTGGTCGTACTCCTCTTCGGAGTAATCTTTATCCTCTATATAAGCCTGAAATCTAGGAATTCCCAAATCTTTTTGGAGATGTTGGATTACTTCTGTCTTTGTCATAAGAACCTCTCTTTCATTCTTTATTTTACCATATTTCAAATTGTATGAAGCATACATGTTGTTTTAAAAGTTTACTTTTGATATACTGTCAAAGTTATTTAAGAAGGAGGCTACTATGTCTATTATTACACTGATCTTAGCTGGGATTGTTGCTTTGGAGCATCTCTATATCATGTATTTGGAAACTTTTGCGACACATTCAGACACGACTAGTCGTGTTTTCAATATGAGTAAAGAAGAACTTCAACGTGATTCTGTTACAAACTTATTTAAAAATCAAGGGATTTACAATGGTTTGATTGCTGTATTCCTCTTGTATGGGATTTTCACAAGTAGTCAGCTACTTGTAACTGTTTTTGTACTCAATGTTTTCTTTGCTGCTATTTATGGTGCTATGACTGCAAATAAGAAAATTATTTTAACGCAAGGTGGACCCGCAATCTTGACCTTACTTTCACTTATCATTTCCTTATTTTAAGGATTTTATTGTAAAAGAAAAAGCTGCTTTAACTGTTGAAATGGTTTGCAGCTTTTTATGCTTTTGAAGTTGTTTTATTGTGGAATAAATCGTAGAAGAAAATCTGTCATTTCTCGGGGGGATTCTTTTTTTCCTTTATTTATCCAGGCTTGACAAGCACCAAAAATAGCGTGCGCAAAATAAATACTGGCATAGTCTTTCTCAAATCCTTTTAGAGATCTTTCTTCAGCACTAGGGACAATGAAGTCCTCAGCTATCATACGCTGAAGTTTGTGTATTAGAAAATCTTGAATTTCTTTTGATCCATTGGTAGACAATAGAGCTGATAGGAGTTTTTCACGAGTAAGAAATTCAAAGATTTCGAGGAAGGCTCCCTCTTTCTTTCCTTCGTATTTATCGAAGATATACTCTAGTTTATGGAAAAGCTCTTTCTGATAACTATCAATCATTTCATACTTATCTTTGTAGTGGGTATAAAAACTCGAACGGCTAATCCCAGCTGTTTGAACCAGACGAATGGTAGTAATATCATTGAAATCTTGGTCTTTAAGGCATATTACTAAAGCATCTAAAAGAGCTTTTTTAGTTTGAGCTCGCCTTTGATCTTTTGACTTACAAATCTCCTTTTATACACTTTTAGACTATGTGTCCAAAAACTAATTATTTAACATTGATTTTCATGTAAATGAGTTTATAATTGATTATATCATAAAAATAAACACAATGTCTAAAAAGGAGAAATATGTTAGCAGAATTAAAGGCGCTTCTTAAAAGTCCAAAGCTCTGGATAACTATTATTGGTGTTTCATTGATACCCGCTTTATATAATCTAATCTTTTTATCTTCTATGTGGGATCCTTATGGAAATGTAAAGCATCTGCCAGTAGCCGTAGTGAACAAAGATAAGAGTGCTAGTTTCCAGAATAAAACTCTAAATATTGGTCATGATATGGTAGACAATATGTCTAAAAATAAAAATCTAGACTATCATTTTGTGACTGAAAATGAAGCCAAAAAAGGAATTGATGATGGTGACTACTATATGGTAATCACTTTTCCAGAAAATCTCTCAAGTAATGCAGCAAGTCTTTTGACAAATGATCCTAAGAAACTTGAAATTTCTTATCAGACAACAGCAGGGCATAGCTTCGTTTCTTCAAAAATGAGCGATTCTGCCATGTCTAAGTTAAAGGATACCGTTTCTAAAAATATTACGTCAACTTATGTTGGAGCTGTCTTTAAGAGTATGTCTCAACTTCAGGGTGGTATGGGAACTGCGGCGAATGGAGCTAGTCAATTATATGCAGGTGCAGGCGCACTTCAGTCTGGGAGTCAGACTTTATCAAGTGGTTTAGGAACTCTTGCTGGTTCTACACAGACATTGGCTACAGGTGTTGATACCTTGAGTTCAGGTGCATCTGCCTATACTTCAGGTGTGTCAACTTTGTCAGGTGCTCTGTCACAGTTAAACGCTAACTCTGAGGCTGTTAATTCTGCTGCAGGTCAATTTGTATCAGGAGCAGATGCTATGAGTACCTTAGTTACTGGTGCAGATTCTTTGTCAACTGCACTCAGTCAAATGGCTACGGCAACAAGTTTATCTGAAGAACAGCAAGCACAGTTGTCAACCTTGTCAACTAATTTAACCGATTTAAATACAGCAATTCAAAATCTCAATACAGCGGTAAGTAACACATCATTACCTAGTGGAACATCAACAACATCAGTAGATACAAGTTCAATAGCGACTTATCTTTCAAATATTTCTTCTGCGGCTAGTTCTATAGCTACAGCTAGTGCCACTGACAAAGCGAACGATTTGGCTGCGGTACAAGGAACAGCTGCTTATCAAAGCTTGACGGCAGATCAACAAGCAGAGATTACATCGGCAATTAGTAACGCAGGATCTACGGCTAGTAGTTACGCTTCAACTATTGCATCAGAAGTGTCAAGTATGTCAACGGCCTTATCTAGCTTGACAGGTACGACAACAACTAGTAGCGGAGATTCAAGTAGTTTAGCTTCTCTACAAACATCTATTTCAGGCATTGCAAGTTCGGCGAATGCTCTTCTTCCTGTAGCTTCATCAACGGTATCATCAATGCAAGCTAATATTGCTAATGTCAATTCGGTACTTGTCAATCAATTATCACCAGGAGCAATTCAAGTGGCTTCAGGTGTGTCAACCGCTCAAAGTACTCTAGCAACAGGTGCAAGCGCACTTTCAACTGGTTTGTCAACTTATACTGGTGCTGTGTCAACAATTGCTAGTGGCGCTCAAACTCTAGATGCTAACAGTAGTAGTTTAATGACTGGTTTTTCTACTCTTCAAAGTGGTACAAGTGCTCTCAATGCAGGTGCTCAACAATTAGCAACTGGAGGAAACACCTTAACAAATGGTTTGACAAGTCTGTCAACTAACCTTTCTACATTATCTGATTCATTAAACAAAGCTAATCAGCAACTCTCTCTTGTTTCTGTAAACTCAGACAATGCAAAAATGGTGAGTGCTCCGCTCAAAGAGAAGAAAACTGATAAGGATAAGGTTGACACTAATGGTGTGGGAATGGCTCCATATATGATTTCTGTTTCTCTTATGGTTGTCGCTCTTTCAACTAATGTTATCTTTGCTAAGAGCTTGACAGGAAGAAAATTTACGGGCCGTTTTGATTGGGCTAAGAATAAGTTACTTATCAATGGTATTATTACAACTATGGCTGCTGTTGCGCTTTATATTGCCATTCGATTTGTGGGAGTTGAACCAAATCATCCATTAGCTACATTTGGTATGATTCTCCTTGCAGCATGTACTTTAATGGCGCTGGTTACAGCCCTTGTGGGTTGGGATGATAGATATGGTGCATTTGCTTCCATGATTATACTCCTTTTGCAGTTAGGTTCTAGTGCAGGAACTTATCCAATTGAACTTAGTCCTAAGTTCTTTAAGGTCGTCCAACCATTCTTACCAATGTCCTACTCGGTATCAGGTCTTCGTCAAACTATTTCAATGACAGGACAGATCTCAGATCAAGTTCGTATGCTATTTATTTTCTTACTTATCTTTGTAGTTGTAGGTATTATTATTTATAGACCAAAGTTTGAAAATGAATAAACTAAAAGCCAGCTCTAATGTGAGCGGGCTTTTTTATGTTATTCAACAGTTATATCACCGAGATCTGAGGTAATGGTAAGTGTATTATCCTTTGAAATCTTAAGGTTATTTGTAATGTCAACCTCTCCTGAGTGACTATCGGCTTGAACATTGAGCATATAATCTTTTAGAGCTATTTCAATTTCACCGGATGTAACATCAAGTTTATTGTGACCGTTAAAAATCAGGTTATCTCCAGAGTACTCTCCCATTGCAATAGATAAATCTGAGTTAGTAAAGAGGGTGTTATCGCTATCAACACTACCAACATCAAGGTTAGCTTTTAGGTTGCTGACAATCATTTTAGTAAAAGTTAGGTCCCCTACATTTAGATTGATATCTGATTGTTTGATGGTGCTATTACTTAAATCTAGATTTCCAGTTGCTAAATCAACCTTTAAAAAATCAATCGTTTGTTTTTTAGGGAGTGTAATGACAATGGTTTTATTTCTGACTTCCTCGTTGAGAGTAGAAAGCTTTACTAAATCTTTTAATCCGAAAAAGTTAATATGTTTGTTAGAAGTTGAATCTAATTCAGAGTTGTTATCATTGATAGTCAATTGACCATCCTTTACAGATGTGTCAATTGGAGTTTTTGCTTTTTGGTAGTAAGAAAGAGTAGCCTTGTCAACGTTTCCTGTTTTAATAAGTACATTGTAGTTACTACTTTTAATATCAATTTTATTGAAGTCATCAACTTCTTTCTTGACATAATCTTGCTCACTTTTAGTTTGATTTTGTAAATCTGTCAAGCCACCTTGGCTATACCCCCAAGCTACGAATCCTCCTCCTAAAAATAGAGAGATAAGGGACACTCCGAGGATGATCTTTTTCCAAGTTTTCATGATTTTCTTCCTTTCTTGATGAGCCATTTAATCAATAGGGCAATTAGCTTTACAATAAGTTTACAGATTTCAAACGAAATCAAAAGTAGTAAGAGTGCTCCTCCAAACATCAATAGACCTAGACCTCCTCCAAACAGTGTTGAAGCTAGTGAAACACTTAAGAGAGAGAAGCTTGTAAAGAAAGTGTAAACACCACTAATGAGTAAAGCAAAAGTAAGAGCTAAGGCAGTCACTATAACTGCGAAAATAATCATAAGAAGTGTCACTATCATAGCTAAGAAGAATAGTAGAATTGGTAAGGCGACTGGACTGGCTAAAACAGCTAGAATCGCAATCCAAAGGATAGTTGTTTTATTGCGTAAGCTGCTCTTGTCCTCAACAATCTTTTCTTCTAGAAGACGACTAATGACTTCATGTGCGGCTTCCTTAGGTGTACCCAGTTCTGCAATAACCCGAGCTTCATTCTCAGGTCCAGCCTCTTCAAAATATTCCATGAAATATTCTATAGCTTCTTTGTAGTCCTGTTGTGGTAATTTTCGTAGATATTTTGTTAATTTGGCTATATATTCAGTCTTTGTCATGTCTTAATCTCCCTTCTAGAATATCGTCCAGAGTTTCTTTATAGGTTAACCATTCTTCATTAAGAAATTGAAGTTGCTCTTTTCCCTCTTGGGTAATACTGTAATATTTACGTTTACGCCCTTGATACGCTTGGTTATAGGTGGTCATATAGCCTGCTTTTTCAAGCTTTTTTAGAATAGGATAAAGTGTTGACTCCTTAATATTAGCCGCAAGCTTTATTGTTTGACTAATCTCATAGCCATAAGAGTCTTCTCTATCGATAATAGCTAATATTAAGAACTCTATCAGTATTGATGATGTTGGAAAATACATAGTGTGCTCCTTTGCTTCTAGGATATGTATAAAAAATATATATAATTATTTTACATATAGAGTGTATCTCTTTTAGAAATATATGTCAATATTTTATATATAAAAATTTTATATAATAGGGATATCTTCTTTTTTATGATAATATGAAGTCAAGGAGTTCTTATGACTATTAAAGATAAACTAGCTCGTTACGAGCCGAAGCCACTAGGGGAGAAAAGACGCTATGCGGTGCTTTTACCCCTGATATATGATGTAAAAACTGATAAGTATCACATTCTTTACCAAGTACGAAGTGAGTATATTTCTCAACCAGGTGAGGTCTCTTTTCCTGGTGGGCGTGTCGAAAATGGTGAGACTTTTCAGGAAGCTGCTATACGAGAAACTTGTGAAGAATTAAACCTAGTTCCTGATCAAATTGACATTTGGGGAGAGCTTGATTATCTGATTCATCAGGGGAGAACTATCCATTGCTTTGTTGGAAAGATAAATATAGAAAATTGGGAGCATATTCATCCAAATGAAGAGGTGAAACGGTTGTTTACAGTTTGTGTTGACACGTTGTTGACAGAAGACCCGATTTATTACAAAGTCACTTCTACCTTGAGTGATGCGAAAAATTTCCCATTTTTCCTGGTAAAAAATAGAGAAAAATACAATTTTGGGTATAGTGAACGTCATATTCCTTTTTACAGAAACTTGACAGAAAATATATGGGGGATGACAGCTATGTTTACACATAGATTTACAGATATCCTGAAAGATTTAGAGTAAAAATAAAAGATCAACGGTAATATGTTGATCTTTTTACTATTAATTAAATTGTTTATTTGGTACCAAAGGAGTGAAATTTATTTCTGGGACATGAGTCTAGAGTATTCCTAAAATGATTTTCAAAATTAATATCGAAGCTTTTAGCTAGGTGGTCAAATTCAGAGTGGACAATGACTTTTTGTTTCGTTTGTGTCATTCCTATGCTAAAAAGAAGGGGAGGTGGATACAGGCAGTTATGCTTTGGTGTTATTCTGCCTAAGATTGATGATTCTATTGATCTTTCTTAGGGAGTTACCTATGTTGAAGAGAAGGTAAAGCATATAACTATAAATAGTAAAGCTCCAAAAATCTGGGACAATACTGAGACTATAGACAAATAGGACTGTTGCACTAACAAAAATTAGACAGCTACATATTATTGAAAGTAGAGGATATCCTTTTGAAAATAATAGGCTTTCTATGATTAAGGCAAAAGCAGGTAGCAACAGAGTTAGAATGATAATAATAAATATGAAGCGTTGTGTATCATCTAGCATCAAGTTACCCAATGATTTACCTAGGTAAAAACGAGAATCACTCCCCCCGGATAAATCAATTCTCTTGTCAAGGGACTAACTAGGATTAGGGTGTCAAATAGTGAGAAAGCCGCCCATCTCCAAATAGGGAAAGCCCATTCTTCCTCAGATAATTCTCTCTGAGTGCTTTCTTTAGTTAATTTTAATTTGATTGCCATCAATATGTACCTCTTTTGGAAAGTCGTTATTTTGATTTAAGATATACCATCCATCTGGTAGTTCAGAGTTTTTTAGTACTTGTTCTAATTGAGAATGTAAGTCAATTTCTTTAGTCGTGGAACCAGAAGGAAAACTCAATTGGACAGTAAGTTGTTTGTTTCGTAGAGCATCTTTAAGTGAAAAATCATAATAGCCACCTAGCGCTTTAGAATGTCCCCTCTCATAAGTATAGAGCGTCGTGTATGGTACAGGTTCTATCTGAACAATAATATTTTTTAAATCTTTCTCGGTACTTAAAGCTTCAGAGATATCATTGATAAATTTTTGATTTCTAGGGTTGATTTTAATAGACTTTTTAACAAAGTCGTCCCCATATTCTCTTTCATCAGGTAAAATCTTATATTCACTATTTTGGCGATTAAAATCTGAGTCGTTTTCTGTTGGGCTGGCAATGTAAGGATAGAGTAAATCTTGAATATGGAGAGGTAGTTGAGTCTTTACATGTTCTTTTTTGTTATTAATGGTCTCTTGATAATCAATATGGAAAATCAGGTAATGTTTAACCTCATCTTCTTTATTCATACGATAAGTAATTTTATCTGCCCATCCGATACCAGTTATTTGCACCTTTCCTTGAAATCCACGAGTTTTATAAAAACCTTTAATATTTTCTTGAGCATTGTAATAGAAAAAGATAGCAATCATGGTCAATAATAAAATCAAGGGCATAGTAATTTTAAGGTATTTGAAGCTATTTTTTACCATCTTAGTTCTGACTCTCCTTAACTAGTAGGTTGTAATCTTTTTGACTTTTAACTTCCTCGAGGCGTCCAGTAGTTGTGTTAGTGCTTGTAAAATACCAATAAATATCCTCCTTATCTGGTGTTAACTCTTTTTGTAGTTTAACAGCATCATCCAGATTAAGTGAGTCAGTTGTTACAATAATTAAGCTAAATCTTATTTTGAGTGATTGATCACTGTATTCGTTATCACCTTGATCTTTGTAATCAGCAAAATTTCTTTCTTTGGTCCATATAAGGGGCATGGAGTTGATAGTGAGGGGATCATCTTTATGACCTACAGAAAAATTATCCTTTGAAAGGAGATAGCGGTAAGGTTTAGCAAATCCGTAGTATTGACTGACTCTTTCTGGTTTGGTTTTAGTTGCCTTATAGGTGCGTAAATTGACATAGAATACTCTTTCGTTATCATAGGATGAAAATTTCACAAACTCATCCTTACCATCTGAGTACATGGTATTATCCATGGAACCGGGATTATCATATCCTAGTTTCTTAGCAAGGTCTAGTACATTAATAGTGTGTCCTTTTCCAGTGTCTTTACCAAGCTGATAAAAGTGAATAATATCATAATTTTTAGAGTCCTTCCTGTGTTTTGATAGTTTATACCTTGATTCTTGGAAGGCTAGATAGATTCGACCGACGGCTAATTGACTTCTCTCCAGTGCTTTTTCATTTCCAAACTTAACACCTAAAACGTTAAAGTTTCCAATTTTGACGTTTTGAAAGGATGTTACAGTAACTTTTTTGTTAGTATAGTCGTAAAGTCTATCGTCTAAGGAATAAGCGGCCTGAATTCTATAACCATAGCGAACGAATGTACCTGTAAGTAGAATAGTGATAAAAATAAGGAGATAAACATGCCACATACGCCATCTAAATGTTTCTATTTTTGTCATGGGAGATCCTCTTTGAGTAATAGAAAAACCATGAAAATCTTATTTTCATGGTTTTTAATTCAATTATTTAACCTCTGTAAGGGTTAAATAATCAATCTGTAATCCTTGTCAAATCAAGGAGTACAGGCTTTTGAAGTTAAAAGGTAGTGATAAAGGTAGTGATTGTATTAATCCGTGAGTTCTTGTAATTTATCCAGAAAAATATCAACTGCTTCGAATTTTTTCTTTGGTGCTAGTTCAGCATATGTATCCATAGTTGTGGTAATAGACTTATGTCCCATCCTATGTTGTAGCTCTTTCCAGTTAGTTCCGGCATTGAGCATCATAGAGGCATGTGTATGTCGGAATAGGTGAAACCCATAATTTGGTAGTCCTAATTCGATAAGTCGTTTTTTTAGAGTTGCACGCTCATTTCTATCACACATATAATTTCCATAAATCGTTGGAAATATCAATTTGGATCTTGGTAAATGATGTTCCTCAAAGTAGAGACTCATTTCTTGGTGAAATTCTCTTAGTCCTTCTAAAGTTGATATTGGAACAGCAACTCTACGATTACCAGCATCAGTTTTAGGAGAATTTTTACAAATGATCCCTCCTTTTTGGTTCAATTTTTTATTAGCACTTTTCCACATTAAAGTTTTATTGACAATGATTTCATTAGTTTCAAAATCAAGATCAGTAATTTCTAAAGCTAATAGTTCATTGATTCGTAGGGCTGAAGCCAGTAATGTATTACAAATGATTTTAAACCGACGATTTGCTCTCGTGTTTGGTAGTGTGTCAAGGTAAGCTAGCCAAAGTTTTAAATCCTCATCATGAAGGACCATGATGCGTTCTTTAATGGCTTTGGGTTTTGGTGGTATCTTGATTGTCTTTGCAGGATTGTTTTTCAAACCGCAATTTGTTATTCCAAAATCAAAAATATCACTCATTTTATGTGCCATTGCACCAAAATCTTTTGCACTGCCTTTCGGGGCACGTTTTCCCCCAGATTCAATTGCTTGTTTGGCTTTTTTTGCTAATTGATTTAGCCATAATTGGATATCTGATGCTTCAATCTGCTCTGGTCTATAATCGCCAAATTGTGGAATGATGTATGTATCTAAGTACCCTCGAACGCGGTTTATTGTATTTTGCGAAGATACCCAAGTTTTAAAATGGCTGAACCAAAATTCAGCTAAACTTTCAAAATTACCGATTTGGATAGTTTCTTTAGTAGTTGACCCAGATTTTTCAAATTGAATTTTGGATTCAATAATTTTTCTATCTAGAGCTTTTAATGTTTTAGCAGTGATTGTTCTTGTAATTCGCTTACCAGTCTTAATGTCTGTTCCGATATAAACACCTTTGATTGAATAGCTTATTTCACCGTTCTGCTTGGTAATTTTTATAACTTTTTTATTGTTGTATTGAATGGTTTCTTTATTCATATCGCCTCTTGATTCGGATATTTAAAAGGCTAAAATAAGACCCTCACCTTCTTTTAAGATGATATTATTTTAGCATATTCATGAGTTGTTTGTTGCAATTCTGCTTTACTATTAAGTTGATAGAAATTTAATGATGTCATGCCGTTTATAGTAGACTGTTCTCGTTCCTTCAATAGGTGGCTCCAGACGAGCTAGTCCTTTTCTTTCCCAACTTTTCAGTGTGTTAGGTGATATATTCAATTCTTTTAGAACTTCTTTTTGAGTTATAATTTCCAAGTGATTGGAGTTGCTTTTTTTGTCAAGAAGGTTCACCAATACTTGAAGAAGATTTTCAATTTTATCTAGTTTTACTTGTTGTAGTGTATCCATATAATTATCCTTTCTAATGTCCTATTACATAGGTAAATTGTTTGGCAGTTTCCGCATCAAATGTCCGGTAACTAATGATCCCCAATCCTTTCACATTACACTCTGAGACGAGAATTGAACCATCTGATTTGACCTGTTCCACAAATGAAACATGTCCGTATATTGGATCAGCTCCAGCTTGGCCAGGGCTAAATGATAGTGCAGAGTGTTCTGTTGGTGTATGGGTTGTTGTGAATCCTGACTTATTCATCCATTGTCCGCCATTTCCCATAAATGGATCAAAGTTGACTCCGACTTGTTTTCCACGGTTGAAGACATACCAGGTACATTGTCCCCAAGGATAGGTACTAGTGATATATCTTGTGGTGTCAATAGCTGTTGTCAGACTATAACCCACCGGTATATCATTTGAAGTGACTCCTCCACCATCTCTAGTTTTTCCTGTAGTTTGTTCAGGAGCTTTTGGTGTTCCTCCATGTTCATCAATGAAGGTATCCAGTTTTTGCATGGTTTCTGCACGTCTTTTTCCCGATCCTGTAGTATCTGTAAAATAGACTCCACCATCAGTTGCTGGATTGAGTGTTCCATTCGCAAACTTTTTAGCCTTGTCATCTTGAATTTTGAAGGTTTGGTTTTTATTTCCAATGATGGTTTGTTGGGTTAATCCGACAACAGCAATCTCATCATTAAAGTTATTGGCATATTCTGGATTGGAGTCATAGGCCCCAAAACCAAACATATTGGCTCCAGGATTAGTGGCTACTCCAGCAGTTCCAAGGGAACTTTCATTCAGTGCGATCGCAACAATTCCACGGACATCAAGATTAGATTTAGCTTCCCATTCGAGAAGCTTTTTCCCATTAATTCGGTTCTTATCATAGGAGATTCCTAACGTATCTAAAAAGCCGTCTAATTGCTCTGCCGTGATACCGAAGCGATGAACAAGTAAGTTGTGAGTATAGGGATCTCCATCAGACCAGTGATTCGCATAAGACACTCCATTTTGGGATTGGGATGAGCCATTTGTTCCGCCACCTCCGACAGCCCCCATAAGGATAATAATAATGAGGACTGGTAGAAAGAGAGGAATGAGACCGGCTAATAGAAACCATTTTAGTTTTTTCATCGAATCTCCTTTCTAGTTAATGTCTTATATAAGCAGTGAACAGGACAGTCCCAAAACGCCATTTAGCATCTAAAACGACTGAATAGGACTTAGCCTGTAGGATGATTTGGTCTTTTTCTTGTTCTGAGACTGGAAACAAAAGAAGGAAATCGATTGAGCGTTTTCCTTCTTGGTAGGCTTGATAAAGAGTTTCTTCAAGAATTCTTGAAAAAGCAGTTCTTGAGCGTATCTTGGTATTCATATCATTCTCCTCTAAGTTGTCTTAAGCGTTCTGTTAATCGGTCTCTTCGTTCAATATTAGCTCTCAATTTATCATCTCGTGTCATAGTCTTTCTATAAGCACGAGTGAAAGCATTCGATCCTTGAGCTTTGTACATGGCTTGAGGATCTTTATATTCCTCTAATTTGCGCTCAATACTATTAATGCGGAGTTGTTTAAATGGAGAAATCCATTCTTCTTTAAGAGTTTGAAATTCCTCGTTTGAACTTGATGTTGGCTCCGCTGTGATTGGGGATTCCATTGAAGGAGTTGGTGCTTTTTCTTCAACTGTTTTAACACTTTCAAGCGTTGTCTTTGTTTTTGGAATCCTTGGTTCTGGAGCATCCGGACTTGTTGGCGTCTCAAGTGTTTCTGTTGGGAGCACTTCATCGGGTTGGTGCTCTGATTCCTTATTGGTAAAGAAAGAACCAACATTTTGAAAGTGACTCTTGGCATTCATCATCATCCCAGCTCCAAAACCAGCACCTGCTAGGGCAAAGTTCCCAAGGTGTTGAGCAGATGAAAGACTTCTCGATGGTACTTGTGAAGCCACCTCTCTGGTCTTTGTGACTCCTTTTTCAACTTTGTTTCCAATATCACTCGCAACCATTCGTGCTTTAGAGCCAAGAATGAATTGGATCAGTTCAGCTTTGTATTTCCATAGAAGGAAGTATACAAGTCCTTTTGATACAACTGAAATGAGTAGTTTAAAGACAAGGCCAAAGATGATCAAGGATGGAAGAGTTTTAAGGATACCATCAAAGCCAGTAATGATGATATTTTCAATCATTTTTTCAATGTAGAAGACTAACAGAGTTAATAGGCTCGTGATAGCTGGGAAAAGCAATCCTCCAAACATGACTTTTAAAACTCCAAAAATCAAATCTTGCATTCTTGGTACAAAGGACATCAATAGCACAATTGGAAAGAGCAGAATCATCATCAATACAAGTGTTTGAGCAATGACGTTTAGCATCTGAATCAAAATAACTGGTATCGCTAATACAAAAGCTTCACAGATTTTGAAGATAACATAAAACATACGAGTGAAAATGAAATCTGGCATAGCTGAAACCCACCGGTTCTTTTCACCATCATCATTGGCTCCATTTCCTAGTTCATCCAGATATTTATTGCGATCTTTCGATTTAACTGCTTTAAAGTTTCCATTCTTATCGCCTGTTCCTAGTACCTTACTATCATCAAAAGTTTCTTGTTTCCCATCTTGGCTATTCTTATATTTCCCATTTTCTTGTCCAGTATTGACAAAGACATAGGCTTTATAAGATGTTTCTGCTATATAGCTATCTGCCATAGAATCACCGATTTTGATCGTCTTATTTTTTCCATATTCTACCTTAATATGAGTGATATTTTTAGTGACCTCTTTAGAGACATTATTGATTGTATCAAGCAGATAAAGACCACCAGAGGTCCCTGCAACTGTTCCAAAGTAACCAAAACCAAGGATGAGAACTAGAAAAACATGAAGGAGTGTTCTTGAAAAGGATCCTTTCGAAAAGAAATATTGATAAAAAAGGTAGAAAGCTAAAATCAGAAGCAACATTGAAACGAGTGATTGCTTGGAAACACCACTCCCATTTGAACCGATAAATCCTTTCCAGATACTCATTGCTCCATTAAACACATAGTTTTTATAGCTAGAGTATAGATCAATTTTTTCAAGAATTCGTATCAGCAAAGAAAAGAAGCCCACCACTGCGTTTAGAATGAAAAAGAAGAAGTTGACGAAAAGCTCATTAATCAGAACCCAAGCCCCATTAAAGGAAGCAAACCCAGTCGGCTCCATATAGGACTTGAGAGAGAAGATATCGACTCCCCTTAGTTTGTCAAAAGCTTCTTGCATGGATTCACCTCCTAACTAGCATATTTATTTTCAAGGCTTGATGATACCGTAGCTTTCATTGGTTTTAGAAGCATATCAATATCTTCAAAGATGTTGTGTACGGAAATCATATTGAGATTGCCATAGACGTCATAGTACAGGCATTGGCCAGAGATCATATTATCAATCCATTCGAGATTGCTTTCAGTGACTTCGAGATTAACGTGTTTTAAGATATCTTCACGTTCAGATTTTTCATAAAAAGCAAAGATAGTCCCGAACCCCGTTGTATCATCGTCATTTTCTGCATCATGTACAGATTGAGTAATCAGTGCCAAGGTATTATTTTTGGAGCGTCCAATCCGACGCATATTTTTGATAACGGCTTTTCCTTCTGCCGACTTCATAAGAATCCATGCTTCATCAAAGAACTCAATGGTATCTTCATTTTCATTTCGTTCTCCAAAGTGAGTACAGAAGGCACCAAGTGCAAACATGAGAGCAATAGAGTTGCGTTCATGATCTGAAATTTTTGTGGAATCGTCTTTTGGTAGTTTGAGGTTATTAACCTCTAGGATGGTCACTCGTGACTCGTAGTTAAGTCCTTGAGTGGTTCCATCTGAAAAGGCTAGTTCCAAGATAGAGTTTGTGACAATTGAGGTCAGATAACGACCAACCGAAGCAATTTCAGCGGAAGTAGAGTCTCTCAGAACTTTTAGGACGTGTTTAAATCCGACCTTCTCACCAGCGACTCGTTTCTCCACAATCGCATTAATAGCTTCTGTGATAGCTGTTTTTTGATCCATCGTGACATCATCTACAGCTTGTAGTAGAAACTCAAGCATGTTTTTTGCGACCTCTACAGCTTGTTCTTTATCTAGAACGACAATAGGGTCTAAGACTCCGTGGTTGGATGGTAGTGAGCTATCCAGTGTTACAAAGTTAAAGTTCTCAATCTGTTTCTTGCGTTCAGGATAGAGACGTGTGAATTCAGTCGAGTTGATTACTTCTTGGTAGTGATTCCTAAGTTCACGTTTAGGGTCGATATAAAGGGTTTTAACATTTTGTAAAGCCACACTTAAAAAGATGATCTGAGCGAGGAAAGACTTTCCTTGTCCTGTTGCGCCCGTAATAATGATGTGCGGGTTCTTGGTAATCTTTCCAGCGATATCTTCCTTATTTCCCACTGTCGCATTATAGAGGACAATGTTCTTTGAGGAATCAATAGCTTTCGCGATATTGTCCCAACGGCCTGTCCAGTTATCTACTCGGCCAATATACCAACCAATACGGTTTCCAGAAGAAGTATTTGTGAAAGGCATGAGTTCTGAAAATCCACGAGCTGTGACCATATGTGTCCAGGTGCGAGTTTTCTTTTGGAGGTTTTCTCCATAGAGCAGCGCTTGAAAGAGATAAGGTCCGTCTTGAGAGGCTTCACTAATTTCGACTCCCATATCATCAAAATAGTTCAAAACCACTTGCCGTCTTTGTCGTAGTTGGTTCACACTAGAAGCAGAAACAATCAGATAGGCTCCGTATTCGATGATATCTTCCTTGTTTCCGACTTTCTTCATTAAGTCCTTTAGGGAGATGGACCCCATGATGATCTCGTCTTGTTGGACAGTATCAGTATTTTCTGCCTCTTCCATGATGTTTCTGTAACGTGTATTCGAACGTCCCATTCGACCCTTGATTTTACCAGTATCAATGAATTCTGCCTTGATTCGTAGCTCTACAGGAAAGTTCAAACGTTGGATAAATTCACCTAGGTGAAAGCCGTTGAATTGAACAGGAAATTTACCTACAGGAAGAATAGTTACAAAGGAAGAGCCGTAAGGGCTTTCTAGTTTGAGGAAGCCACCTTTTAGGACTTTGATCAAGGTGTCTGTGATATTGAATTGAGCACGATTAGCGAGTACCTCTTTCTTGTAGTGAGGGATATAGCGAAGGTACTGCATCCGCTGGTAATAAAAGAGTTCTTCATTGGATAAACGTTTTGCCCGAAGGACAGAGAAGGCTTGAAAAATAGTGAATTCATCACTTTTATAGTCTTCATACCAAGTGGGGCTTAACTCATATTCGTAACCAAGACCCTTGGCAATTTTTTCTGAGAACTCATTGAAGCTCTCATAGGCCAAGTCTTTGACGGTCGCTCCATGATTTTGTTTGCGCAAGGTCACTCCAACGACCCAGTCAAACTGATAAGGAATTTCCATTTCATCCGTTAGACGATCCACCGTGTAAAGAAGAAGTTCTTCTCCTAGTTCTCGGCTGTCATCTGCTAGAGCATCTGAAAAGTCCCGCATTTTCTCTTCTAAAAGATAGTCTTTAGGGATCAGAGATATTTCAAAGAACTTGTTTTTCTGAAGCTTCTTCATCATTTGAGCAACAGTGATTTTGTGTTTGCCCTTTTTTTCATCATCCGTAATCGTGATAGGAGTGTTTGGAATACGATAATAAGCAACGACTGTTTGATCTTTTTTGAGAGCTAGATTTTCATGTGTTTCCCTAATTGGATAAGTTAAGGTAATACTCATAGGTCCTCCTTTTCTATAGATTTGTTTTTTCAAAGACAATTTCTTCTACAGGTTCTATTCGATCTTCATGGTAGATGGCTTTTTTATTGATCTTGAAGTCCCAAAAGTAAATCAGGTAATCTCCAATAAAGACGTGCATCTTCTTACCGTGAGGCTCATATTCCGTATAGAACTTAGCCAATTTGTAAGGGAGATACCAATAGAGCAAGAGAGAAATTGAGTGAGTGATTTTTGCGAGTGGCACAAAGATAAATCCTCCAAAGAGTAACATGGCCACAAAGACGATGATAAAAACAATGAAAAAGGACAACTGCATAGGTGTTGCAAAGTACCATAGTCGAGTGCCCTTTTTTGTCTTAATTTCTTGGATCCAATAAGGAGCATTTAGGCCCTTACTGTAATCATAAAGTCTTTCTTCATTCATACTTAAAGTCCTGATTCAATACCGAAGAGTCGTAGGAACCAGCCGACTGCTTTTAGGATATCTTGTCCTTTTGCAATGGAAACAATAACGGCATAGAAACCAACGACAGAGAAGAGTTGAAGCCAAGAGCTGTTCCGCCAAGCCTTGATCGCTAAGAGCACGGCAATGGCTGTCAGGATCCAAATTCCATCACCCTGGAGGAAGGTTCGTAGATTGTTTGTATTCATAGAGTTCTCCTATTCTTTATCATTTGCGTAATTCAGTGGAATGGTGTGTTCTAGTTTTGTGACATAGTAGGTCTTTTCTTTTTCTGAGAGAGTAAAGGTGAAGTTTTCCGAGTGAGTGGTACCTCCAACTTCAAAGGTAGCTTGGACATAAGCGATTAAATCATCACCGTCCTGTTTGAGATAAGTGTAGTCGATCGTTTTGAAAGTGCTATTTGCGATGATATCCACATCCTTAGCAATCAGATTAAGATTATCTTGGCTTGTGGTGTAGTTGGTAAAGAAGACCTTGAGGAATTTCTCTACTTTCTTTCGCTCACTGTCTGAAAAATGATCATTGGCAGTTAATTGGAGCTTATCATCTTCGCTAAAGTGTCCAGCTTGTGAGGATTCAATGGCAGAAAACCAAGGAAGGCCAGAAACGTAATATTTTCCATCTTTTTCATCAAATGGAATATTGAAACCTGTCACAATTTCTTTTTCTTCTGTGTTGTTATCCCGATGGATGCTTTCCTTGTATTTAACCTTATAGGTCGCAACTTTTCCTTCTACAGTCACTAACTGAGAATAGAGAAGTGAGCTGGGATTTCGAACTTGCCCTTGAGATTTTACATCAGGGATGAAATTGTAAAATTTATTTAAGTAGTCCACTTGAGCTTTTTGTTTATCGCCTTCTTGTGGGAGGGTGAAGTAAGCATAGACATAATCATTCAGGTAATACTGGAGTTTATAGTCATATTTTCTACTAGACTCCATTGGTTGTGCCTTTTGTTTTTTAGTAGCCTCAACTTGAGCTTGTAGTGTTCCTACTTTATTTGATAGTGTGATAGCACGAATAGATCCCAAGAGACCAACAAAAAGGAGGAAAGCAATTCCTCCTATGACTGCAATATTGACGGTCTTTTTATTGGTGACTTTTAGTTTTGGTGGGCCTCCTTTTTTCTCCACCTTTTTAAAGTGTGAGAGATATTCTTTTACTTGAAGCAAGTAGCGTTTGGCTTTATCCATAGATCCTCCTTTTATAGACTAGCAAGTTCAATGAGCTTTGAGCCTTTTGCATAGAGGCGCTTATTGGCTTTTTCGATCTCGCCATTAATGTAATAGTAGCCTCGTAGCTCAGTCTGGAGTTGTTCGATCAAGTCAGGTTTTAGATCCTTAGCTTCTTCTTTTTTAAGGAGACTATTTAATTCTCCAGCCTTGGTCCAAGCCTCTCTATGATCTTTCTTTTTAAGTAATTCTCCCAGTTCATTCGTGACTTGAGAGACTTTCTTTTCAAAAATAGTTTTAGTAGCCATTTCAATTTCCTTTCTAAATTTTTCTTGATTGTCTTTGATGGTCTTTTGGATATAAGTAATGAGTGAGGGGCGCATTTTTTTATTTACGCTCAACACTTGACCATCTAGTGTGAAACAAGCATGTTCATAGTTGTAGAAACCTCTATTGTCTGGAAGTTCTTCTGTACACCTACCAGCACATTCGTAGTAGAATTCCTTGCCTTTTCGTAAGAGGATGTACATATGCCAGAATTCTTGTTCTGGAAGAAGCAGAAAGTCTGCTTGATAAATCTTCTTCAGCATCTCAAGAAGCCTCAAGCAGATCATCGTATCCTAGAGCTTGGTAGATAAAATCTGAATCAAACCAGAGCCAGTCATTGATTTGTACTTCTGTTGGTATATTCCCAGAGAAGATATCTTCACAAATGACGGTTAGAGTATCTACTCCACCACGTTCACGGACAGTGTTCAAGGTGGTTAGTCCACCAGACCAAGCTTTAAAGTTTTCTAGTGAATTGATTTGAACTTTGTATTCCATATCGTTTTTCCTTTCTAGTGTTCATAGTGTTTATTGGCTTTGAGAAGTCGTAACATAGCTTTTCCTCGATCAGTGATCTCTCCGCTATTCTGAATCATTTTCATGTATTCTGTTTGCAGGATTTTGTCTGCTTCAGTGACTAGTGCAAGGGAGTTAGCAACTTGATAGGTCAGCCAGCGAATGGTTCGCTCAATACTGTATGGTTGTGGGTTGGTTGAGAGCTTTAAGGGTTCGACACCTCCAAAGAGCCGTTGCCATTTTTCATCAGGTTTATAGGCTCCAAAACGAGTAATTCCATCATAGACTTGGATTTCTTTATTGATGATACCTCTTGCTATTTCTCCGAGATCTACACCGTTGATGTATTCCTCCACAATGCCTTGAGCTTTCTGATCTGAGAAACGGAGTTCATAGCGATTCCAGATACCAAAAATCTCCAAGGATTCGTCCAAGGAGATATTTTCCATTCGAGCTATTTCATAGCGCTTTTCATAAAAGTTTAAGTAGAGCTGACTTTGACGGCTCCCAAAGTAAATGGACAAGCCGTGATTAGCTTCCATATCTTCATTGTCAGTGAAGGATCCACCACCCGTAATATTCCATTTCTTGATCGTGTCTAGGACAATCTCTTTGGAATAGAGTTTATCAATCAATTTAGGAATTTGAATTTGTTCATCTTCGTGACCATACCCTTTATAGAGTTCATCTAGAGCAATATCGAGTCGCTTCACCCGAACATCTTCATAGGAATAAAGAATATTTTGAAGAAAGACCTGCCAAGTGATTCCCTTGTCTTCTAGAAGCAATTCCAGCTCACGGCATCCTTGACCGGATAGTTGAAGACAAGTTTGGTAGTCATTGGTCACAGACTTATCAAAGAAATCAAAAATCCAGATGTTTCCTCGTTGCCACAAGTGGGTATAGTTCATAAGACGGGTTTCTTGGTCTGTAAATTCGCTTAGATGACAGTGAAGGAAGTTTTCACAGAAAGCATCTAAATCCTTCAATCTAGGAAAGGTCAATCGTAGATAGTCGATCTGAGCCCGAAGACTGTTTTTATCGCAATCTTGATAGTAACCGAGTTTTTCTTTTAGTTCTCTGAACTTATCAATCGTCAGTCCTCTTTCGCCTGTTTCATAAGAGCGATAGGTTCTTGTAGGGAGATCAACAGCTTGTGCAAATGCTTTTTGACTAAGTCCTGTTTGTTTTCTGAAATTCTTAATATGGAAAGGACTAATTTTGTCCATTCATCGCAACACCTCTTTCTAACGAAGTGACACACTTTTTTGACGAAAGTGACACACTTCATAAAAATTGAAAACCCAACTCCCATAAGGAATGAGGAGGGGTGGACTTGGCGTTTTTGCCAAATGTAACCCCCCTATTAGAAAACGGGGGTTGAAGTTTCATCATGGCCTAGAAACTTCGGGCTACGGTCTGCGCCTGACCTGCGGTCAGGCTTGCCCTTGCCCTTGTCCTAGCCCATGATGAACAATCGTCGCTTCAACTGCTTTTGGATAAGACCTGCGTCCTCCCTCTTCAAATTGAGCGAGGATTTCAAGAAGAAGTTTTTCTTGAAAAGGATCTACTAGAATAGCGGATACAGTCCGTTCAAAGATGATCCCTTGTTCTGTTAAGAGATAGATAATCTTGCGTAAGGTTGGCATTTTAAGATTTTGTTCGTCCGCAAA
Source organism: Streptococcus sp. FSL R7-0248 (assembly GCF_037967965.1). Classification (NCBI taxonomy): domain Bacteria; kingdom Bacillati; phylum Bacillota; class Bacilli; order Lactobacillales; family Streptococcaceae; genus Streptococcus; species Streptococcus sp. FSL R7-0248. The sequence goes on along the minus strand of NZ_CP150201.1, from coordinate 2,157,474 downwards.
TTCCTTGAGTGGTCTCTTGTTTGATTCGTTTTCTATAGCCTCCTCTTCCTCTATAGGATCAAATGTTTCAACTGGTGATTTGTATTCTTCAAATACTGAGAATTCCTCTCCTTCAAACTCCATGATCGGAATGTTAGAGTAGGCATCATAGAAGGAAAATCCTTGATCGAGCGGTACATAAGGAGAGAAAAACTCACCAGCCAACTCACCATTATTTGCGATATAGCCCCGTCCTTTGACTTTGATACCATTAATTTCATCTAGCTTTTTGAATTCTTTGGTTTTATTAGCATCTCCAAACATCATGTCATATCCTGTTGATTCTAAATGACCGACGGAGAGACGCTTCATAAAGTTATCCCGAAGAGCCGTTTTGATAAATTCTCCATCGGGCCGTTGCATAGCAAAGATGATAAAGACTCCAGCTTGACGACCTTCTAGAACTAATTGTGAGAGGTATTCCATGAGTTCTGACTGTTGGCTATAGTCACGATCAATCTTTGCCATAAGAGCTGCCCACTCGTCCACCAGAATAAATTTTGGTTTCATGTCATAGTGAGTAAAGTTCTTCCCAGCTTGGAATTTTGGCGAAGTAGACATTAGTTCATAGCGTTTTTCCATGAACTCTACATTCTCTTTAAAACAGTTAATGATATCTTCCTTACTAGTATAAACTCGGCCATGGAAGACTGGAATTTTCTTTAATCCAGCTAGATCTGAATTCTTTGGATCACAGATATCGACAAAGCCAACTTTAGCTAGTGCATAGATTATAGTCATGAGAACAACGGTTTTACCTCCACCGGTTCCACCGCCAATGAGAAGATGAGGTTCTTCAATATAATCCCAAGATACATCTTTCATGAGCTGGAGTTTGGATCCCTTGACCTTTACTTCATCAATGGTGATTCTGCTATCAATTCGGTTAATAGCAATTTCATACTTGATAAAGCGATTATCAAAGGTTTTATTACGAAAGTCCCCGTTAAACATGACTTCAAGAGTGGCTCCAAGGTTGAGAAAGCGATCTTGAAATTTATTACCTTCTAGAATGAAACTCGCTTCAATCTTGTAGCGAGACTGTTTGATATACACTTGAGGTAAGGTGATCTTTTCAATGATCTTGTTTTCACGTCTAACCTTTTTAACGAGATAGAGGTTGTTCTCTAGCAAAAAGCGAGAAAGAATTCGAAGGCTGTTGAGTTTTTGAAAAAAGAGCAACTTTCTGTAGCAAACACGGTTAATAAACCAAGATAAGATCAAAGAAAAGATAAATCCAGCTCCTAGAAAATATCCTTGAGGTAAGGGATGAACTTTTAATTCTTCTAAATGTAAGTAGCTGTAGAAACTAATAGCCAATAAAAAAGGAAACCACCAGATAAACCATGTGATTCCCCTTAGTTTACGATGAAAAACTCGAACTCTTTTTCCTCGATAGGTAAAGAGTTTCATCCTACATCACCTCCTAGTTTTCCTTCTTATTTTCTACCGGTTTGTTTTCTTTAGTTGGTGCACCTCCAGCTTTTTTCTTGATTTTAGAAGCAAAGAGCTTATAGATATCATTACGATTGACGTGGGTATGCGTGATAACAATATCTTCTAGTTCAACTTCTTCTCGGTATTTAATACCTAGATCTTCAATTTCAGACTCTGACATGTCTGCGATCGTGAAAAAGAGGGTTTCGTGCTGGACAGAAGAGTGAATCCCTACAACAATCCCACGGATCTCACCTGTATTGACTTGGACAAATGATCCATCAGGATTTCGTTGCGAGCGATCCACTTCAAAGATGATATCAGGACCTTCAATGCCTCGGAAAGTCAGTTTTCCAAGGACAGCTGGGACATCTAACCCGTCTGTAATAACACGATAAGTCTTATCCGCAATTTGTAGTTTTTCTCCGTAATTTAATCCAATTTTAGCCATGTGATTTTCTCCTTTTATTTCTTATTTTTTGATTACCAATTTTTCCGCAAAGACATTGAGATAAGGTGCAACAGTATTACCATTTAGAGCGGTGTCCGGGAAAAAGATTGGGTTAACCGCTTCTACTAGAGAATCTTCTGGAAAGACTGTTGTAGAAGCTGGTGTAATGACATGAAAGGCACCGTGCTCTGCGCTGTTTAGAATGTGACGTTGGTATTTTCCTTCTTTTCTAAAAATAAATTTAGGAGCATCTCCTAAACGTTCGTAGTAAGCAGGGCCAATAAATTCTGGTTTCATTTTAAGTGTTTCTGAGATCATAAGTTTTTCCTTTCTGAGTGTAAAATAAAAAGAGTTAAGCTAATTGCTTCACTCTTGAGTAATAGTGTGTAAAAAGTTTGCGTTTAAACATACGACTATAAAATTGAATATCCCCATGAGCATAGCCATTTCTACGAGCAGCATCTGCGAGATGGTCTAAATCAATTTGAGCTTGAGCATAAAGTTTAGCCTGTAGTTTATCAGATTCGCTAAACATACCATAGGTAAATTCATAGTTATCATAGAGTCGTTTACATTGTAGTGCGAAAAAAGTTTGTCATATCATTCTCCTTTATTGTAATAAATAAAAAAGCTACTAAGTGAAAAAAGGAAAGAACTTAGTAGCTTGAGAGTAGGTCTATCTTATTAGATAGACAGCAGTAAAGAAAAGTTATTTGGTTGGAAAGATCCCTCTTTCCACGGTGGCAACGTTTAGCAAGGTGCTTTGCGTCAATTACCATCGCTTTCCCAGCCAATCTCTTCAGGTAGTCATGATCATACCCAAGGGATTCTCTTACGCCCTTTGGCGAAGCCAGTTCACTTTACTATTCGGAAAAGTGCGAAAGTCCGAAATGCGTGGAAGCCCACAAATACTTGTTTTATATCTTCACTTCAACCATAAAACGGACTTGACTTTTTTTATCAAAACATTTACAATAAAGGTACGAAGTTTATGTGTTGTTCTGATGATCAGTCCTCTGGTTGTCAGACGCACTTTTTATTTAATTGTCAATGATCTCAATTGGTAGGGATTATTATTTTGATTTTCAATATCGCCACCAGCTATATTTATATATTATCGCTGTTGGCGATAAAAGTCAAGGGATTTTTGAAATTTTTTTAAAAAAATTTGAAGAGGAATAGCTATGGCGTTTGCAGAACGTTTAAAAGAATTACGAAAACAAGCTCACTTAACTCAGGTTGAACTCGCAAAACGATTAGGGATAGGACAATCTTCCTATGCAGACTGGGAGAGAGGCAAGAAAAAACCAACACAAGAAAATCTCGTTAAAATTGCACAAATTCTTGATGTATCAATTGATTATCTAGTTGGGAACTCAGAAGAAAAATCAGATGAACTAGATAATATTGAATTGTTATTCCGTATGAACTCAAGAGGTTTAACTGAGGAAGAAAAGGAAACTTTTAAGAAAGAATTGATTGAGTTTATGGAGGAGAGGAAGAAGGCTTTTAATAAAGAGGATTAAGAAGTATATGACTAAAATATTCAATAAATTAAGCGATTTGGTAAGAAATCTGAAAAAGTATGAAAAGAAAACTGGGAAGCAATACTATTATAGAGGTCAGATCCATTGTTGGCCAATACAATCATCAGCTTCTCGTGTTAATTATAGTTCAAAAGAAATGGAAAAAACACAATTCTTTGTTGAAAAACTTAAGGAGAATAAAACATTAAATTTACAAAATGATGAATACCTTAATAAATGTCTCGCTATAGCGCAACATTATGGATATAAAACAGATTTCATAGACTTCACTACTGACATTGAAGTTGCAGCCTTTTTTGCAACGGATGGAATAGAAAAGAATACAGAATATAAAAATGGCTATTTATGGAGAATTTCGAGTGAGGAAATTGAACTTATAAAATCTATTGTTAGAGTAGCTGTTAGGAGACTTGAAAAAAGTAATAAATTAACTGAGTTTCAAGAAGAGAATCTTAAAATATTAAAGGCTGCTGATTATAATCCTTTCTTTGATTTCTCAATTCCTGAGTTATCTAGAATGAATAATCAAAAAGGAGTATTTCTGTGGGATTTGTTAAATATTGTTACACATTATTACTTTAAAGATAGAGAAGCTGATTTTGAATTTAAACATAATGGACAAGTATACTCAAGTAATACAATAAATACAGAAGTTATTTATCCCCAACCTAATGTACTAGAATCAGAAATTGAACGATTCAAATCAGTTGAAGCAATGAAAGATTTTAAAGAAACAGATCTCTTCAAAGAAGCTAATAAGTTGATCATTAAAGATTATACTTCTATTACCTCTTGCTACTTAAGTGATAACCAATGGCCTTGTGATTTTGGCAAGTCTTCGGGAGTATTTGAACGTGCAATTAAGGAGAATATAGTTGAAAAAATAAATTAAAAAAATGATGAAAAGAACATAATAAATATTATAAAAGAAAATCGTAATAATATTGAAAATGGTAGAAAAATATCAGTTGATATTGGAGAAGCGAAATTAAACTGTGTGATTAATGAAGCGATTGATACATTGGTTTACCTCCCGTATACTGAGTTAGAAATAAAAGAAGTAGTCAAAAATATTATCGAGTATGATAGCCTAGATTTGTCAGAACTGTTACATATAGGAATGAAAGATTCTATGGGAGTCGAAAGTTATGGATATGTTCCGCTTGACATTATAGATGAAATCATGGAACATAAAAGAGAACAAATTAAATTGAGTGCTGATAAAAATCTCTCAAAAGAACTGCAGCTAATCCTTGATAAAAAGTATACTTGGAACCTATTTTTAGATTTAAGCCGACATCCCAAAAAAGTATTTGAGTTTTCGGAGATAAAAAGTATTTTTATTCAATTTATATTACCTTATCAATTTTTATACAGACCAAAGGAATATAGGATTTATGTTCCGACTTTTCTGGAAATTTTCGGACCTGAGTAAGCATATAGTATTGTGGACAAACGTCCACTTCTTTTATATAATTGACTCAACCAAAATGGTTTAGTTTTGTAATTTATACTTAAAGGAGGTATCATTCTTTGGATGAATTGTATACAAGAATAAGTAAGTCTACAAAACATGTGTTATACCAATACATGAAGGATTATGATATTTCATTATTAAATTATAATTTTAATTACTTCTTTCAACATTGTATTCAAAAATATCAAATTCAAGTAATTAGTCACCACTTCTCAAATCATAAGATTGAAGGACTAACTGTTATTGATGAATTAGGTATTAGTTTTTCTTATGAAAAGGATAATCCCATTGTGAAGCAAAATTTTACTCTGTGTCATGAGCTAGGACATTTTATCCTAGAGCATGAAGGTAATTATTTTGCAGAATCTATTGATAATCAGGAAAGCCTACTAGAGCGAGAAGCAAATATCTTCTCTGCTATCGTACTAATGCCTGACATTGTTTTGTTGTCAAAGATTTATTATAGTTGCGACACCTTTCAACACATTCAAAATAGCCTGGATGTTTCAAAGCAGGCATTGTTCTTTCGCCTTTTAGATCTGCTTAGAGAATATTATCCTGGAAAAGAAAGTACCATTAAGCAGGCTATCGATGCTTATATTGATGGACAAAATGCCACACTACTCCTTTTGTTTCATAATATTCGAGATCAAATTATTAAAGAATTTAACGACTACAAAACTTCTCTAATCAAGAAGATTGAGCAATCTGTGAGCAAAAGAGGCTTCGTGACTAGTCAAGAATATCCCGAACTTTTAAAACAAGAGAACTGGAAAGTAATAAAGACTTGCCATGATAATCTAAAAGTATGGCTCATTTATGACAAAGGAAAATCTATAGCTTATGTTTGGGATAAAAATAGACTAACAGACAAAGAGGCAAAGCAAAAAGCTGAATTGAAACTATTATTAATGTGAGGAAAACTATGTATCAACCAGAAAAACTTAAAGCTCGTAGAAAAGAGCTAAAAATGACCCAAAAAGATATTGCTGATCAGTTGGGAGTCAGCTATCAAGCCTATTCCGCATGGGAGCGTGGAGTAAAACAACCATCTAGAGAAAAAGTAAAGCTTTTGGAGCATATTCTAAAAGTATCAAAAGGTTATTTTACAGAGCTTGAAATTGTCCGACTATATAATACCTTATCAGACGAAGATAAAGATCAAGCACTTAATTATGTCAGAAGCTTAGTTCAAAAAGAAAAATGTAAAAACGTTGTTTCAATATCAGAAAAACTGTATGAGTACCATGTTTACGAAAAAATGTCTGCCGGTATTGGTTCATCAGTGTATAACGTTCAAAACTATGATACTGTCTATTTTGATGAAGAACTAGCCCACGATTTCGCCTCATGGATTTCTGGTGACTCAATGGAACCCAAATATCAAAATGGCTCTGTGGCTCTCATTCGTGAGACAGGATTTGATTATGATGGAGCAGTTTATGCCGTAGTCTGCAATAGCCAGACTTATATTAAACGAGTTTATCGAGAGGAGCATGGCTTAAGACTGGTTTCTATCAATCCAAACTATAAAGATATTTTTCTTTCGTATGATGAAGATCCTAGAATTGTAGGGATTATTGTAGGGAATTTCTTACCTGTTGAACAGTGATATTGTTGATTATCTTGAAGGTGGAATAGAATCTTTTAAACATAAAGTTAAAATATATAAAAGTATTATTTAATTAAAATAGTTGAACCATAGTTTTTTGATTTAAAGAAATTCTTTCTACAATAGTTGTTAATAAGAAGAATTATTTTTCTTTAAATTGTAGTAATAAAAAGGGATATTTGCTATCTATTTTTATTTTGTTCTAAATCCGGTTTTTGGATAGAATATCAAATGATGAAACAAAATATTTTTGAAAATACAAAAAAACAAACGCCAAAAATAACGTTTGTCTTCGTTCTGAAGGGATTGAAATTTTGTTTTCAATGCCTTTTTTGGATAAAGAAAATAATAATGGTGCTAATTAGGATTAATACCTAAATAAGTTTTAATTTTCTTTTCAAGAAAATCAATATGTTGGTTAATTTCAGTTTGTTGCTTATGAAGTTCATCAAGTTGAAAAAATAGTAGTCTAAGTCGTTGAGGAATTGTGGAGTCTCCTTTATATCTTAGGTCAGCGTATTCTTGCATATTTTTAATAGACATTCCCGTCTTTTTTAATCTAATAATGAATTGAGTCCACGCTATATCAGAGTCATCATAGTATCTACGATTATTTTCTTCTCTGTGTGAGTAAATCAATTTTTCTTGCTCATAGTATCGAAGTGTGGAAATAGAAAGTCCAGTTTTTTTAGCAAATTCTCCAATAGAATAGTGAGCCATAATATTTTCCCCCCCTTTTTTTATTATTTTAGCATAATTTTTAAAAAATCAAGAAATTTTCAGTTTTCTCTTGACATAAAGTGCACTTTACTATGTAAAATACATAGCATCAAAGGAATTTGATATAAAGCTAGGAGAGGAGGTAATACCATATAGACGAAAAATTGGTTTGAAGGAATAGAGAGCTCCAAAGGGGCTTAGTGATAAGGCTGTCAAGAACCTTGATGGGAGCAGCGACTCTTATAAAAAATGCAAATAGCAATCTGTAAAGGAGAAAATAGTATGGAACAAACGAAGAATTATACTTGTATTACTGGAGCCAGTGCTGGTATAGGAGCGGAGACAGCAAGACAATTTGCAAAATTAGGAACGAATCTTATTTTAATTGCTCGGCGTCAAGAACGACTAGAAAAATTGAAGCAAGAGATTTTGAACCATTATCCGGATTTAGATGTTGTTATTAAAGTTGTTGATTTATCGAAGTCCAGTAATGTTTTTGATCTTTATGAAAGCTTGAAAAAATATCACATTACTACTCTAATAAATAATGCTGGTTTTGGAAATTATGATAAGGTTGAATCTCAAGATTTAGAAAAGATAATAACATTAATCCATTTAAACATTGAAGCTTTAACAATTCTATCAACTCTATATGTGAGAGATTATAAAGATTGTAAAGGCGCTCAATTGATTAACTTATCATCTAGAGGCGGATATATGATGGTTCCAAATGCAGTTACATACTGTGCAAGTAAATTTTATGTCAGTGCTTTTACAGAAGGCTTGGCGTTGGAACTAGAGGCAAATCAACATCAATTAAAAGCTAAGGTTTTAGCTCCAGCTGCCACAAAAACGGAATTCGGTCAAGTTGCTACAGATTCTAAAGAATATGATTATGATGAGCATTTTGCTAAATATCACACAAGTGAAGAGATGGCACAATTTTTGATGGAATTATATCAAAGTGACAAAGTTGTTGGTTTAGTTGATGTTACAAATTTTGAATTTCATCTTAGCGGACCACTACTTAAACATTAATTATTTTAATAAATATCGATAATGTGGTATCGATTAATAGTTGCAGTCGTTTTATGATAAGAAGAAAGCTTCTGAAACGTTAGATTTCAGAAGCTTTTTGTCTTTAAGTTTTGAGTAAGTTATAATTTTCTGTGATATTTAGGATATTTAAAAAATATACAAGTGTTTTTGTAGATTAATTTACAATTTTTCCAGTATTTTACCAAGTAGTTCTTCTAACTTTCCTAAGTCCCCATAGACTGTCCCATCCATATAAAGATTGTAAACTTCATCATCTTGTTCCACGCGTATTTGTGCAGAATAACCTTTTGATAGTGCTAAGGAACGAATAACTTCTCGTTGAGTTCGTCCATTCCCTTCTCGAAAGGGATGGAAATAATTAAGATTATCAAGAATTTTTGCTAATTGTTTAATAATCTCATCTTTTGAATTAGCAGTTTGATAATAGGTATGAATAAGGCGGTTTATATATGCTTGGGCAGTACTGAAAGATTGTATTGACATAAAAGGATTCCCATTTTTTGAGATATTCACCTTGCGAAATTGTCCCGCCCAAGCATAGACATCTTGAAATAAATATTTATGAATGGCTAAAATATCACTAATGGAATAGACTTCAATGACTTTCAAGCGCAAGTCTGCAAGCCTTCTAGTAACGAATAAATGCTCATTCCGGTAGGCTTCTTCAATATTTGTAATATTTTGTTTGTTGATTAAGACTGTAGAATTTGGATAGGTATATTGGTGATTGGGATCAATGTACTCATATCCTTCGTATTGATTTTTAACCAATATTCAATTCCTTTCGTCTGTTGATAACATAAGTTTTTAAATCAATCACATCTTGAACAGTAGGTTCATAATTTTCAATCATTGATGACCCAATAGCATACCAGACAGTATCAAAATCCGAAAAGTTATCAAAGGGAATCCCTAAAATTGTTAATTCTTCTTTATTTACATCAAGAGTCATGGCACACCTCCTTATATAGAGTTATCCTTATTATACCATAAAATCGGTATTTTCACCTAAAGGATAGAGACTGTTATTAAAGTATGAATTTATGATAAAATAATTTTATCATAAAAAGAAATAACAGAGGTATAGCATGGAGCCATATATTACAGAAGCTTTAGTAAAAGCAGGGATTGAGTTGGGAACTCTAACATTTAAAGGAACAACAACACTAGTGAATAGTAAAATTCAATCATTAAAGGAAGAACGTAATGCTGATAAATTACGAAATACTTATGATGAAATTGTAAATGAGTTACTTTCGGAACGAGAACAGGCAATCAGAATTGCTCAGGCATATAAAGAAGAATATGAAAAAGTACATATTGATGATAAAGATATTGAGTATTTGCACAACACTTTAGAACGGGTCATTTCTCTTCTATCTTCATTTACTAATGTTGAAGATGGGAAAGAAGATTCAATGAAACAATTGGTTGCTTTACTTAATAAGGATACTTTAAAGACTATGCAATTATTAGGATTTAATTACAAGGAGGCAATAGGAGAACCTTTAACGGAGGTTTGCTCAAATGCTATAAGAAATAAATTAGGAAGTCTATCATCTAAGAAAAACGTACGTAACAAAAAATAATTGAACCAATGGTGTGAACTTTTTGGTAAAATCTAGCTCAATTTGCATATTTTTAGGATAAAATTCACACCATTCAACTAAAAGTTATTCAAATTAGATGAAAATGTTATTTCTGAAAACGTGGGAAAACATTGATTTTAAGCACATTTTGAAACTTATTCAAATAGAAGTGTTTCCAACCAGGTTATATAAAATGGTTGGAAACACTTCCTCCCTATCTAAATATAGCTAGGTTTTTTTATTGTTCATCACTCGTTCTAAACATTCAATGCTAGATTGAAGATGAAAAGTACAATATTCTCTATCTTCTTCATTTTTAGAATTCAATAATTCGTCGAGATGTCTTTTGATATGCCAAATGGCTCTTCTTATATTTTCTTCTTTTAAATTATTTATGGATTAATTATACAATAATGTACTATATGATATCTTAATTAAATATTTGGTAAGAAATATAAACCATTTGGTACAAGTTGATAATTCTAAAATAGATAAATTATCTGAAATGCACTAAAATACACCTATTCGGTAAAATAGGTGTGAGTGATGTTATTTATATCCATACTGTTTTAGAGCGTTTTTAGCTTATTTGATTTTAAAGTTGTCGTCTATTCCTCAGGATTACTTGAAGAAGTGGAAGTAACTAATAATGTCAAGTTCTTTATTGGAAAATGAAAAAAGCCTTAAAATCAAGGCTTTTCTATACTTTCACAAATAATCCTAATAAATTTCCATTCAACTTCTTCTAAGCATCTTTTCTAAAAAATAAATTGACAATCTCATCTTCTGAAAAGCCTAGCTCACCAAGTTTTTCAAACAAAATTTTAACTAGCTTGTTAGATTCTTGATATCTTATCTCTTTTATTTCTTGCTCGCTTGCTATGACAAAATATCCTAATGTTCCACAGCTAGTAACCAAATTCTGTTCTTCGAGAACTTTCATTGCTTTTTGGACAGTTGCCGGATTACACTTCTCGTTTTCTGCTAATCTCCTTATTGAAGGAATTTGTTGTTCAGGTGCATAATCACCTCTTAAAATCTTCGTTCTTAATTTTGATGCAATTTGTAAAAATAGATGGTGTTTCATTTAATCTTTTTATTATCACTTTCCCTAACAAACTTCCAATATGCAGAATAAGGGATGACTGTAGCTAGTAGAAGATAGTATTTATTTGCAAACATATCTGCTACTCCTTTTGCATTGAAATGAATAGGAACTTTCTCAGGGAGAAACCCACAAATAATGACTATGATGACCATCATTCCCAACAAAACCAAAATATCTTTTAACAGTCTATTTTTCATCTTATTTTCCTCCTTTAACTAGATAAAATTTAACTTGGTCATTTTTATATAAACTCTAAACGAAATAGCCAGTAAAATTACTGATACTGCTTGCAAAACAAATATAATTGGAAGATTAAAAAACCAATTAAGCAAAATAGGCGTAATAAGCGTAATCATACTAATAATTCCAGTTACAATAACAGGAAGACTTTGTTTGACAACTATCATCTCACTGTCCCAATCATAGTTGGGATATTTTTTATTTAATGAAATTCCGATTACCATTATAAAAAGGGAGTAACATATAGGAACAATAACTAGATTCATAACTTGAATAGGACTCATATCAAGTTTCAGCATAAATACAGATACAGAAATCATATATCCAATCAAATGAAGTGTAAGGTTGACAGCTATCTTAGCATTTAAAATCGTTTTCACTTCAACTGGAGAACTTTTCAAAATCCAAATATTTTTACCTTCTAAAGATATAGATGAAGCTGCTGGACAACTGAGTGAAAGCATAGATGCAATAAAGACGGGAGCTAAGTTTGAAAGATACTCATTTATATTTTCAATTCCTGCTGAATTTCCTATTTGACCGACAGAATTAAACAGGAAACATATACTAAAGACACATAAAAGAATCACTCCAAGCCCAGCATTCAAGACTGCCATATAAGAACTTAAAAATCGTCCAAGCTCTTTTTGATACAAGGAAAAAAATACCGATTTTCTTTCATAAGATACTTTGTCATTAGCATAACTTGATTTTGTATTGGCAAGTGTATTAAGTAGTCCATACTTCAACGAAGCAATTTTGACAAATAGATAAAAGACGACTATTGAAAGAACTATATAAAATCCCATCCCATAGTACATTGGAAAATTGTAGTATGACATAAATAGTCTAGAAATTGGATACAGTCCAGTAATTTGCTTAGCCAGAGTAACCCCAATACTACTTTTATCACCTGATTGCAAAGCTGATAATGCAAAATATCCAATTATACCTAGCATCGCAAATGAAAAAATAAGAGAGATAACATTTTTTCTTTTAAAAAAAGATGAAGCGACAACAATAACGAGTCCCATGCATGCCGCTATACACATGGGGATCAAAGGGGCAAAAATTATAGAAGTAAAATACAATATAATCTGTAGGATGTTTAAACTTCCGTTCAAGCCCCATATAATTCCACCCGGAAGCATAAACATCAAGCCTATTAAAAAATTCAATAAGTACATAAACATGAACTTGCTGGTGATAATATACGAACTTTTAACAGGTAAGGATTGGAGAATTTCCATATCTCGACTGCCAAATAAAATGCCATTCGAATAAAATACTGTCAAAAATAATATTGAAAAACTTGAGACAGATACCATATATGCTGGAATCAAGTTCTGCTGTCCGACGTGTACCAATGTTTTCGCTGTTATTATATTATAAACAAAGCAAAATAAGGAAAGAGTTATTATGCCAAAACTCGCAATAGCCATTGAACTTTGTTTTTTATTTCGTGAATCTCTAATCTCGTTAATAGGAAAGAAATTAATCAATTGCGCTTTAAGCAGTATCCAAATGTTACTCATTGTTCTGCACCTCCATGAAAAATGCCTCCAATGATTCATCACCTTTGACGTCTCCTGTATTGCCACTTGCAATTAACTTTCCATTTTTGATAATGGCAATCTTATTACATAATTTTTCCGCAACATCCAATACATGGGTTGAAAAGAAAATAGCACCTCCATCTGAAACACACTCATGCATAATTTTCTTTAGTAGGAAAGTTGCTTTGGGATCTAGCCCAACAAAAGGTTCATCTAAAATCAACAGTTTGGGAGAATGTACAAGTGCAGAAATAATGGCTGTTCGTTGCTTCATTCCATGTGAATATGAAGAAATAATCCCCGAAAGATGATCAGTCATATCAAATAAATCACCGTATTTTTGTATTCTCTCCTTGCGTATTTTTGTAGGAATTTCAAACAAGTCAGCAATAAAATTAATATATTGAAGTCCTGTCATATGTTCATACAAATCTGGATTATCTGGGATATACGCCATCATTTTTTTACAAATAACAGGTTCTTCTTTAATAGAATGACCGTTGATAATTATACTTCCGTCTTCAAAATCATGGATACCGACAACTGCCTTTATCGTTGTCGTTTTGCCTGCACCATTTGCTCCAATAAAACCATAAATATCTCCAGGCTGTACTGAAATAGATAGGTTATCCACAACCTTCTTGTCCCCATAACTTTTACTAAAATTCTTTATCTCTAACATATTTTCACCTCTATTGACAATTTGTCAGTCATATTTTGAAATAATACCGATAGCTTGTTTTGATTTAGCTATCGGTACATAGTTCTCTTTACAAACATTCTATCTTTTTTTAATTGCTAAAGAGTCCTTTTGTATTTAGATTTTGTTCCAGCATTATCTTAAATGCATTCAAGTAATCTTTGGCAGTTTCTTTCTTTGAAGTTTTTATACCTATGTTATTTGAAACAAAAACATAGGCTGTCATCAGAAATTCTGCTGTTTCTGATGGATATTTTACAGAAAATACTTTTTCTGAGATGCCTTGATTTATTATCCTCTCAAAATATATAGTCAGTTTTTCAATGAGCTTATGAGATAACTTATCTAACATATAACGATTTTCTTCAAGATCAACCGTCTTTTGTAACTCAGTTCCTTCCGCTGAAACGTTATCTGTAGAGATTATTGTGGCATCTATAAAGGTTCTTATTTTTTCAATAGCAGTTTTGTCATCATCATAGACAATCACGTGAATATCACTCAATAATTTCTCTGAATAACGTTCCACGAGACAATACAGAATATCTTCTTTATTCTTAAAGTGATAGTATAGCAAACCTCGTGATATATTTACCTTATCGACTATATCCTGAGTTGTTGTGTTCGCATATCCTTTCTCCATAAAGAGGAGCATAGCAGCGTCCATAATCTCAGCCCGTCGAATTTCCGGATCTTTTACATCTCGCATTTTATTCCTCCTGCTTATAAATTATACTACTCTACTGACAAATTGTCAATAGGTGTGAATAATGTTATTTATATCCATATTGTTTTAGAGCGTTTTTATATGCTTCGCTACCTTTAAGATAGTAGTCGTGCTTAACTCCGCTAATATCAACAGAAAAGACCCCATCTTTAAATGAATAATCTTCTGATCGACTCGTAATATTTTGTCCAGTTAATTCGATCGTATTCTTTTTTTGTTAATGATAAAACTATCGGCTTCTCCATGCTCTATGGAAGCGTTATCTCCTTTAATAGTAAACACCAACTCGTTTCTTTCACTTGAGATCCAATAATACTCACCATCTAAAGATTGGTGGTTGTTTTTTGAGCAAGCAATTAAAGTAATTATTGATAATGAAAGCAGTAATATACCTACTAATTTTCTCATAATCTTTGCCTCCTTCTATAATTTTAATTATACCAAAATAATATTACAAGAGCATGCCAGTGTCTGTTATAACGGAAAAATGAAGAAATGTCTATTATAACAGCAAATATTAAACTTACGTCGATTGATTTTATTTAAGATTGAGACAAAGTATAGATCAATAGTACTATATAACTTAAATATTGATGGATTTGATCTTGATACAGTAGCATATCATTGTAAAATTCTGCCTGATGCAGGCTTCCTAGATAGTTATGAACCTACATGTTGTATTGAAAATAAAATACAGATAGAATTCTGCAAGTGTCTGATACTATGCTATTTTAGACTAATTGAAAGCTAACTTTTTATTTTCCCCTATTCAATCAAACTCAATCAGTTTTTTTTGAAAAAAGAGATAGAATTCTGTGAGTGCTTGATGCTGATGCTACGCTGTTTTTAGCCCAAATGAAACCCATACTTTCCAAACCAAATGTTACTATTTGTAAGTAAAAAAACAAATAACAAAAAGAGGAGCTTCACACTAAAGTTCCTCTTCTTTTAAATATCCGAATCATTATTTTTATTTCAAAAAAGGTAGTGAAAAAGGTAGTGATTCGGTTGATTTATATTGCAATGTAGTGAAATTTAGAATTTCAAAAATCGCTTTAAATCAAGGTTTCTCACATCTATTGACGTGTAGTGAATCCCTATTTCACTTCAGTAAAGATTACGTGTTTACGCAATTTTGGTGAGTATTTTTTCAATTGAAGACGGTCTGGAGTGTTACGTTTGTTTTTTGAAGTAAGGTACAAGCGTTCACCAGATTCTTTGTGTTCAAGTGTAATATTTACGCGCATGGTATCTCCCTTCTATTATTTAGTTGCGTTAGCTTTAGCGATTTTACGTCCTTTGTAGTATCCTTTAAGTGATACACGGTGTGAACGTGAGTAATCTCCAGTTGTTTCGTCAAATTGTACTGATGGAGCAGTCAATTTGTAGTGTGTACGACGTTTGTTTTTCTTCGCTTTTGAAGTGTGACGTGCAGGTACTGCCATTTCTTTATTTCCTCCGAATTAATATTTATGTTCTTGAT
This sequence comes from Streptococcus sp. FSL R7-0248, assembly GCF_037967965.1. NCBI lineage: Bacteria > Bacillati > Bacillota > Bacilli > Lactobacillales > Streptococcaceae > Streptococcus > Streptococcus sp. FSL R7-0248. Next base: position 2,141,729 of record NZ_CP150201.1, on the reverse strand, counting down.
TTTAAATCAACTATAACAGAATAACATATCTTTTTTGTAAAGTAAAGTTGCTTGACAAAAAAACTTGTCAATAAAATATATAGTTAAAAACTATATCGTATGATAACAAATATATATTTCACAGCTATAACAGCAAGTGCTAGAATAGGCTTATTATTACATTAAGTGAAAGCATAAAAGGAGTAAATAACTATGAGTAAAGTTCATTATCATTTTGATCATGTTGGTTCTTACCTTCGTCCACAAGCTTTAAAAGAAGCACGTGAAAAATTTGCCAATGGTGAGATTTCGCAAGATGAATTGTTGAAAGTACAAGATGAATTGGTTAAGGAATTGGTTCATCATGAAGTAGAAAATGGTCTTCAAGTCGTTTCTGATGGTGAATTTGGTCGTTCTTGGTGGCACCTTGACTTCCTATGGAACCTAACTGGTTTTGAAGCTTACCAACAAGAGGATTCATATAAATTCCATGGAGCTAAGACACGTACAACTAACGTTCGTATCAATGGTAAAATTGCTGAAAATCCTAATCATCCTTTCTATCGTGACTTTGAATATCTTAAATCAGTGACTCCTGAAGGAATTACTCCAAAAGTAACTATTCCAAGTCCATCACTCATCATTAACCGTGACCACCGTAGTGATCTTTATGCAGATTACTATGATTCATGGACAGATTTCCTTGATGATTTGGCTAAAGCTTACCATGATACCATCCAACATTTCTACGATTTGGGTGCACGTTATGTACAGTTGGATGATACGACTTGGGGTTATTTGATTCAACAGTTTGAGAATGAAAAAAATAATCCTGAGAAAACAGCTGAGTTGGCAAAAATTGCTGAGGATGATGTGTACACTATCAATAAAGCCTTGGAAGGTCTTCCAGAAGATTTGACTTTGGCTACTCATATTTGTCGTGGGAACTTTAAGTCAACTTATCTTTTTGAAGGTGGCTATGATTCAGTAGCTAAATATCTTGGTCAATTGAACTATGATATCTTCTTCTTGGAATACGATGATGCGCGTTCAGGTAGCTTTGCACCACTTCCAACGATTTGGAATAACCGTGATCATGTTGAATTGGTGCTTGGTGTGATTACTTCTAAGGATCCAGCTTTGGAAGATGTAGATGCTGTCATCGCTCGTATTCATGAAGCGGCTGAGCTTGTACCACTTAAGAACCTTGGTATCTCAACTCAATGTGGTTTTGCCTCAACTGAAGAAGGTAATATCTTGACTGAGCAAGATGAGTGGAATAAATTGCAATTGATTAAAACAATTACTGATAAAGTTTGGTCATAATAGAAAAAATGCAGAGGACAGGCTCAGCTTGTTCTCTCTTTTTATGAATATAGAAAGGAAGTGTCATGAATTATAAAGAGGTGGTGGCCAGTATCAAGTTGTTGTTGGGAGTGATGTACCAAATATATACCGCGCTTTGGAAGGGTTATTGGATCTAGATGAAGTATCTAAGGAATCATCGGAAAAACAAGATAGAACTCCTCTTCAAAGCTTTTTAGCCCTTATTTCTGGGATTTTCACCCCAATCTTACCAGTAATTACAGCAGCAGGGATGATCAAGGCTGTTTTGTCCTTTTGGGTTGTCTTTAAGGTAGTAGCTGTAGATGATGTTAACTATCAAGTTCTTAATTTTATTGGCGATGCTGGATTTTATTTCTTACCTGTATTTTTAGGTGCCTCAGCAGCTCGACAGTTTAAGACGAATGCTCAATTGGGGATGTTGATTGGTGCTATTTTATTACACCCAACTTTTACTCAGATTGTGACAACTGCCAAGGAATCAGGTCATGGCGTCTCTTTCTTTAGTATTCCTCTTACATTAACTTCTTACTCATCAACGGTTATCCCTGTTATTTTGGCAGTTTGGTTTATGAGTTACGTGGAGCGCTTTGCGATTAAAATTTCACCAAAGGCTGTGAAGTTTTTCTTGGTTCCTATGATTACGACCTTAATTACTGCAATCGTAACACTTTTGATTTTAGGTCCAGGTGCTTTGGCTTCGAATGTGGCTCAGGGGGGAGTAACCCTTGCTATTGCTTTAAAAACTAAGGATACCAATAAAAAAGCTCTGGCTTCATCTGCTGGAATTACTGCAATTTGTGGGATTACGGAACCGGCTCTTTATGGGGTAACTTTGCAAAATAAAGCTGCTCTCATAGGATCTATTGTTGCAGGGGGAGTAGGTGGCTTCTTCCTTGGTATTTTAGGTGCGAGAAATTTTGCAGGTGCTTCCCCAGGTCTCTTGACGATTGCAGCCTATATCGGTGAAGATACACTTAAATATTTTTACACAGCTATTGGAGGTCTCGTAATTTCTGTTGTAGTCTCTTTTATTGTGACCTTCGTTCTTTATAAAGAAGATTAATGATTGTGGCAGGCCGAGAGGTCTGTTTCTTTCTTACGTTGAAAAAACCTCTACCATTTCCCAAAAGCTATGTAAATTATGATAGAATAGAGTGATTATATCTGTAATAACGGAAAAGGAGGGCAGGTCTATTTGAGACCTGTATCATCATTATGAAACTTCAAAAACCTAAGGGAACGCAGGATATTTTACCTGCTGATAGTGCTAAATGGCAGTACGTAGAAAATGTTGCACGTGAAACATTTAAGAAATACAATTATGGTGAAATTCGTACACCTATGTTTGAACATTACGAGGTCATTTCACGTTCAGTAGGTGATACAACTGACATCGTTACTAAGGAAATGTACGATTTTCATGATAAGGGAGACCGTCATATTACACTTCGTCCAGAAGGAACAGCACCGGTTGTACGCTCTTATGTAGAAAATAAACTCTTTGCGCCAGAGGTTCAAAAACCCGTTAAAGTTTATTATATTGGATCAATGTTCCGTTATGAACGTCCTCAAGCAGGACGCTTGCGTGAGTTCCACCAACTTGGTGTAGAGTGCTTTGGATCAAAAAATCCAGCCACAGATGTTGAAACCATTGCTATGGCCTACCAACTCTTTAATACGCTTGGCATCAAGGAAGTTACCCTTCATTTGAATAGCCTTGGAAATACTGAGAGTCGTCTGGCTTATCGTCAGGCCTTGATTGACTACTTGACACCAATGCGTGATACTTTATCAAAAGATAGTCAACGCCGTTTGGATGAAAATCCTTTGCGAGTACTCGATTCAAAAGAAAAAGAAGATAAGGTTGCAGTTGAAAATGCACCCTCTATTCTTGATTATTTAGATGACGAAAGTCAAGCGCACTTTGACGAAGTGCGTGCCATGCTCGATAGTCTTAACATTCCTTATGTGATTGATACTAATATGGTACGTGGTCTTGATTACTACAACCACACGATTTTTGAATTTATTACCACTATTGATAAGTCTGAATTAACAATCTGTGCGGGCGGTCGTTACGATAGTTTGGTTGAATACTTCGGTGGTCCAGAAACAGCTGGTTTTGGTTTTGGACTTGGTTTAGAACGCTTGCTTTTGGTTCTTGATAAACAAGGTATTGAACTTCCGGTGGAAGAAAGTCTAGATGTTTACATTGCAGTACTTGGTTCAGGTGCTAATGGTAAAGCTCTTGAGTTAGTTCAAGCTATCCGCTATCAAGGATTTAAAGCTGAACGTGATTACCTTGGACGGAAGATTAAGGCACAATTCAAGTCAGCAGATACCTTCAAGGCCAAGACTGTTATCACATTAGGTGAGAGTGAAGTAGAGTCAGGTCAAGTTAATGTCAAAAATAATGCTACTCGTGAGGAAGTTACTGTAAGTTTCGAAGAGCTAACTAAGAACTTTGCAGCAGTCCTCAAACAGTTAGAAAAGTAGGGGGCATATGATTAGTATAGTTGATATGCTCAAACGGAGTGAAAAGTTTAGTTTGGCTTTTGATCGTAGTATGCCTATTCGTTTCCAACAACAGTTTTGGCAGTTGATTGCTTTTCTTGATAAGCATGAAATTACTTGGTTTAATGATGAGCCTGCAAGTAATCATGCGATGTGTCAGCAATTACTTGGTCAAGTTTGGCGTCAAGATTGTCAAGATGTAGTCTTGAGTTTTGAAACTCAGGAACGTTATTTGGGATGGCAGGTAGACGAGGAAACTGATGAACTTAGTGTTATCATTGAAGATGTTTACGGTTTCCGCTGGAATAGTTTACTTGACTTAGAAACAGCTGATTATCGTTTTGAAGATTTTGAAGAGTTTGCTGAAGATTACGTGGATACTAGTGATTTGTTGAAACAATTTGGCAAATAGTTTGATAAAAAAGAAAGTCTATTAAAATTCTAACCTGAAATGGGTGGGGTTTTGATGGGCTTTTTGCTATAATAGTTAAGACTAAAAAATTAACGAAAGAAGTGTATTTATGGAACGTTCTATGTATGCCGGACGTGTTCGTAGTGAACACATCGGAACTACTATTACTTTGAAAGGTTGGGTATCTCGCCGTCGTAACCTTGGAGGTTTGATTTTCATCGATCTTCGTGACCGTGAAGGTTTGATGCAGTTGGTTGTTAACCCTGAGAATGCGGATGCAACTGTGGTTGAAACAGCTGAGAGCTTGCGTAGCGAATTTGTTATTGAAGTAACAGGAACTGTTGAAGCGCGTGAACAAGCTAATGATAACTTGCCTACAGGTGCTGTCGAACTTAAAGTTGAAGACCTTAAAGTCCTTAATACTGCCAAAACAACACCATTTGAAATCAAAGATGGTGTTGAGGCTAGTGATGATACACGTATGCGTTACCGCTACTTGGATCTTCGTCGTCCAGAGATGTTGGAAAACTTTAAGCTCCGTGCAAAGGTAACTCACGCCATCCGTAATTATCTTGATGACTTGGAATTTATCGATGTTGAAACACCAATGTTGACAAAATCTACACCAGAAGGTGCTCGTGATTACTTGGTTCCAAGCCGTGTTAGCCAAGGCCACTTTTATGCTCTTCCGCAAAGTCCCCAAATCACTAAACAATTATTAATGAATGCTGGTTTTGACCGTTACTATCAAATTGTTAAGTGTTTCCGTGATGAAGATTTGCGTGGAGATCGTCAACCTGAGTTTACACAAGTTGACTTGGAAACCTCATTCCTTAATGAGCAAGAAATCCAAGATATTACTGAAGGATTGATTGCTAAAGTTATGAAAGAAACTAAAGGTATTGAAGTTACACTACCATTTCCACGTATGTCTTATGATGATGCCATGAATAACTATGGTTCTGACAAGCCAGATACACGCTTTGACATGCTTTTACAAGACTTGACAGAGGTTGTCAAGGGGGTAGACTTCAAAGTGTTTGCTGAGGCACCAGCTGTTAAGGCAATTGTTGTCAAAGGAAATGCAGACAAATACTCACGTAAAAGCATTGACAAGTTGACAGAGTTTGCCAAACAATTTGGCGCTAAAGGTCTTGCTTGGGTTAAGATGACTGACGGAGCTCTAGCTGGTCCAGTTGCTAAATTCTTGACAAGTATTGAAGAAAAGTTGACAGATGCTTTACACCTTGAAGAGAATGATCTAGTTCTTTTTGTAGCAGATACTCTTGAAATCGCTAATAACACACTTGGTGCTTTGCGTAATCAGATTGCTAAAGAACTTGACATGATTGACAATACTAAGTTCAACTTCCTTTGGGTTGTCGATTGGCCAATGTTTGAGTGGTCTGAAGAAGAAGGACGCTATATGTCTGCTCACCACCCATTTACTTTGCCAACAGAAGATTCTGTAGCAGAGCTTGAAGGTGATCTTTCCAAGGTTCGTGCTGTGGCTTATGATATTGTCTTGAATGGTTATGAGCTTGGTGGCGGTAGTCTACGTATCAATCATAAAGACCTACAGGAACGTATGTTGAAAGCCCTTGGCTTCTCTGAAGAATCAGCCTACGAGCAATTTGGATTCCTTCTTGAAGCTATGGACTATGGTTTCCCACCACATGGTGGTTTGGCTATCGGTCTTGACCGTTTTGTTATGCTTCTTGCAGGTAAAGATAATATCCGTGAAGTGATTGCCTTCCCTAAAAATAATAAGGCATCAGATCCTATGACTCAGGCTCCAAGTCTTGTGGCTGATAAACAGTTGGAAGAACTTGCCCTTCATGTAGATTTAGAAAATGAATAAAGCACCTCTTCATAAACATGTTAAATTTGTAGCGAAAAAGTCTGCGAAGAGAATGGGCGTTTTGCAGGCTGTTCGTAGTATTTCCCGTGAAAAGTATACTGAAAAAGTCTCAGCGTCTTTACTTTATGGGCTCTTATCGTCAATCGCCGTTAATTTCTTTTTTCAACCTGGACATGTTTACTCCAGTGGAGCGACAGGTTTGGCACAGGTTTTATCGGCATTGAGTGTTAGAACTTTGGGCTTTGAGATACCAGTATCATTGACTTTCTACGCGATTAATATCCCTCTCTTGATTTTGGCTTGGTATAAGATTGGCCATAAATTTACTATCTTTACCTTCATTACAGTAACGATGAGTTCCCTTTTTATTCAGGTGATGCCACATGTAACCTTGACAGAGGATCCTTTGATCAATGCTATCTTTGGTGGTTTGGTCATGGGAACAGGGATTGGTTTCGGTTTAAAATCTCGTATCTCTAGCGGAGGGACGGATATCGTTAGCCTCACTATTCGTAAGAAAACAGGCCGTGATGTTGGTAATATCTCCTTGATTGTCAATGGGATTATCATGGTTTTTGCGGGCATTCTTTTTGGTTGGAAATACGCTCTCTATTCAATGGTTACGATTTTTGTTTCTAGTCGAGTAACGGATGCGATTTTCACTAAACAAAAGAAAATGCAGGCTATGATTGTTACAAGTAATCCAGATCCAGTTGTACGAATGATCCAGAAGAAACTCCACCGTGGAGTAACGTTGATTAATGATGCGGAAGGAACATATAATCACGAAAAGAAAGCCGTATTATTGGCGATTATTACGCGTGAAGAGTATACTGACTTCAAGCATTATATGAGAAAAGCAGACCCTAAAGCCTTTGTCTCCATTGCAGAAAATGTACATATTCTAGGTCGTTTTGTTGATTTAGATGACTAACAAAAAAAGAAAGTTGACGAACGTTAGCTTCTTTTTTGTTGGATAGAATTCTTGACGAAATGCTTGCTTGACTTTACAATATCAGTATGATTAGATTTTTAATTCCAACCGCAAAAGAAATGAAGGCCAGTAAGGAAGTTCCGTCTCAAAAATTATCTGAAAAGAGTGCGGCTATCCTAACTGAAATGGCAAAATTATCCACAGATGAATTGTCCACAGCTTATAAAATAAAGCCTGAGCAGGCTGAGAAAGAGAAGCAGCGCTGGGCTGCGATTTTGTCTGGAGAAGCGAAGAACTATCCGGCTGTCGAGCTTTTTAATGGACTGATGTATCGTCACATCAAACGTAGTGACTTATCCACATATGAAAAAGATTTCTTAGGCCAACAAGTATTCATCACATCTTCTTTTTATGGAATCATTCCCGCTTTTTACCCGATTCAAGAACATCGTCATGACTTTCATACGAAGATCAAGGTTAATGGTCAGTCCTTAAAAAACTATTGGCGTGCTGAATATGACCAATTTCTAGAGGAGAGTCAAGCTCCAGTTTTTTCTTTACTTTCAAGTGAATTTGAGGATGTTTTTAGTCCAACTCTTCGTAAGCAGTTATTCACGGTTAGCTTTATGGAAGACCGCAATGGAGTTCTTAAGACTCACTCTACGATCTCCAAAAAGGCAAGAGGGGCTTTTTTGACAGCTGTTATGGAGGAGAATTGTCAAACGATTAATGCTTTACGAAAATTGTCTTTTGATGACTTTAACTATCGTGAGGATTTATCCTCTAACAATGAGCTAGTTTTTGTTAAAATCGTTTAAAAAAGTCTGAGTTATCAACTCAGACTTTTTCTTATAGCATATCTTTACGATCGACTTGTTCATAGTTCGTTTGACCGTCATTTAGCTTGTCCCAAATAATGACTGCTCCTTGATCAAGAGATTTTTTGACATCAATAATACGTTGATTAGATGATCCTCGAAACTGGAGCATAAGATTCTTTTTAGTGATGTCAAAGCGGCCGTCAACGAGAATATCAACGAGTTGAAGAAGTTCTAGTTTATCAGGGGTTTCAAGCATCAACTCCTCCCAAGTATACCCAGTCCAAGACCAGATATCTTTTTCTGGGAGTTCCTTACGAATGCGTTTGACTAAGGGAATGAGAATTCCTGTGTTTAGGAAGGGTTCACCACCAAGTAGCGTGAGACCTTGTACGTAAGGTTGAGCTAGATCCCTCATGATTTGTTCTTCAAGTTCTTTAGTATAGGGAATTCCTGCCTTAAATGACCAGGTAGCAGCGTTATAGCATCCCTCGCAATGAAACATGCAACCAGAGACGTAAAGGGAGTTACGTACGCCTTCACCATCAACGAAGTTAAAAGCTTTGTAGTCAATAATGCGTCCTTGGCTAAGTTCTTCAGACTTCCATTCCTGTGGTTTTGGTGTATTCCATGTCATGATTCTACTCCAAATCTATCCAATAGCGCTCAGTTTCATGGCGAATGTCCTCCAACTGACCACCGTTGGCCAATATAACAGCTCGGCTAGCAGGATTTTCTGTGCTACAAGTTACTAGAGCTCGTTTGATATTCTTTTCCTTAGCAACTTGTAAACCTTGTCGTAGGGCCTCTTTAGCATAGCCCTTACCTCTTTCAGATGGACGGATGGAGTAGCCGATATGGCCCCCTTTTTCTAGTAAGTAGTCATTTAATCGGAGACGAAGGTTGAGAAAGCCAAGAGCCTGGCCTGCTTCGTCAAAACTAACCAGCTGGATAGCAGGAACCCAGTTTTCAGGAATATTGAGTCCCGCTTCCGCTTGAAGATTTTCTTCTAGCCACTCTTCATAAACAAAATTGTTGGCGTTCCAAAATCCACCATCATGAGCAGCTTGCTCCCTTTCAAATTCAGCCATCATCTCTAAGATAGCTTCTTTATCTGTTTGACTTGGACGGCGTAAAATCATATTACTTCTTCTTTCCAGCTTTTTTCAAAAGGGCTTGGACACGTGCTTTTTTATCATTTTTGATGGTTGCATTTTTTTCGTGGTGACGTTCCACTTGTTGCATACCTTTATAATCTAATTGATATTTTCCCATAATATTCCTTTCTAAAAATGAAATAAGCAAAGCAGTTGGAAGGTATCATCCAGCTGCTTCTAGTTTATTATAATGTATTCTAGGTCTTATTAAAGGTGTTTACCTTCATATTTTATGGTTGAACCGTTCATGTGTTTGACTCGAGCAGAGATTTCTTTGTGGCGTCCTTTAACCATTGGGCGTGCCTGTGGATTTCCTAGATAGCCGCAAGTACGTTTGACAACATCAACTGTTTTAGGATCTGTGTTGCCACAGTTAGGACACATGAATCCACGTTCTGTTGGGGTGAAGTCCCCTTCAAAGTCACACTTGTAGCATTTATCAATTGGAGTATTCGTTCCGAGGTAACCGACACGGTCATAAGCAAAGTCCCAGACAGCTTCGAGTGCCTTTGGATTTTGCTGGAGAACTGGATATTCGCAGTAATGGATGAATCCACCAGTTGCGCCAGCTTCGGGGTAAGCTTTTTCGAATTCTAATTTTTCAAATGGTGTTGGATTTTTACGAACATCGTAGTGGAAAGAGTTGGTGTAATACTCTTTATCTGTGATATCAGTCACGACACCGAACTTTTCAGTATCCAAACGACAGAAACGATCCGTCAAACTCTCTGATGGTGTTGAATAAACAGAGAAATGATAATCATATTCGTCAGACCAACTTTCACAAGCATTTTTCATAGATTTAACGATATCTAACGTGAATGCTTTGGCTTCTGGATTAGTCTCCCAGTCACTACCATAAAAAACGGATGCTACTTCATAAAGCCCAATATAACCAAGTGATACAGTTGCACGACGATGTTTGAAGAGTTGATCTACATTATCGAATTTACCTAGACGTTGGCCAAAGGCCCCGTACTGATAAAGAATAGGTGCATTAGCAGGTGTAGCTTCTTTGACACGTTCAACTCGGTAGACGAGTGCATCTTTGGCAATTCCCATTCTTTCTTCAAAAATTTCCCAAAATTTATCTTGGTCTCCCTTAGATTCTAGGGCAATTCGAGGAAGATTAAGGGTTACAACACCCAGATTCATTCGTCCAGAATTAACTTCAACACCATTTTCATCCTTCCACCCCTGGAGGAAGGAACGACATCCCATAGGAGCCTTAAAGGAACCTGTCAATTCAACGATTTTGTCATATGACAAGACATCTGGATACATACGCTTTGTTGCACATTCAAGAGCTAGTTGCTTAATATCGTAGTTAGGTGAGCTAGGCTCTAAGTTAAGTCCACGTTTTAAGGTAAAAATGAGTTTAGGGAAAATGGCTGTACGGTGCTCGGAGCCAAGTCCTAAAATACGAACTTGTAGGATAGCCTTTTGGATTTCACGCTCAAACCAGTTTGTCCCTAAACCGAAACCGAGGGAGGTAAAGGGAGTTTGTCCATTCGAAGTGAAAAGCGTATTAATCTCGTATTCAAGAGATTGCATAGCATCGTAGATATCTTTACGCGTTTTGGCGCGTGCATAGTCTTCACGTTTTTCTTCAGCTACCCACTCTTTAGCATCAGCTAAGTGTTTTTTGTAGTTAAGTTCTGCGTAAGGAGCTAAAAACTCATCGATACGGTCTGCAGTACAGCCACCATATTGACTAGAGGCAACATTTGCGATGATTTGTGAAATTTGTGCTGTTGCAGTTTGAATGGATTTAGGACTTTCAACTTCAGCGTTACCAATTTTAAAACCATTTGCCAACATGCCTTTGAAGTCAATCAAACAACAGTTGGTCATAGGTGTGTAAGGGCTGTAGTCTAAATCGTGGAAATGGATATCTCCCTTTTGATGAGCATTTGCTACGTGTGGAGGAAGCATCTTAAGTCCTACAGATTTTCCGACAATTCCTGCGGTTAAATCACGTTGCGTATTGTAAAGATCGCTATCTTTATTAGCATTTTCGTGAACAACAGCCTGGTCTTTATTAACAAGTTTACTAATGGTGAAATTGATGTCAGTAGCCTGAGAACGCTCAAAATCACGTTTGGTACGATAGTTGATATATTCTTGAGCGATAGCATATTCGTTAGCTTCGAGTAACTCGTGCTCTACTATGCTTTGGATTTCATATATTTTGATATTTTGAGTGAAGCGGTCATTGATTTCAGCAACAATACGGTTGGCAATTCCCTCCAACTTTGCTTCAATCAAGGGTGTGATAGGTGTAATAGCTTCACTTGCTTTTAGGATAGCCTCATATATTTTACTTGAATCAAAGACAACCATACGACCATCACGTTTGATGACTTTGATATCAGGGTTGATTGTAACCTTTTCTTTTTCTAATGTAATCATCTAAAAATCACCTCGCTACTAATTATAGCACTAGGCAAAAAAAAATCAATATATTGTGGTATATTTTTATCTCAACCACTATATATTGATTTTTTGACCTATTTTAGGACGTAAACAGTGTATCGTTCAACGCCTTTTACAGGGGCTTTTTTATAGTTTTTTGAAAGTGTAGATTTAACATCAGAAGGTAGTTGTGTATCTTGTTGGACAACGATATATTGTGCTGAATCTTGGATAATAGTATCTGAGAGAGCTTTCTGATGACTAGATTTAGCTGTGTTAAGTTCTGGAAGAACAAATTGTGAGGCTGCTTTACGACCGCTTTCCAAATAAATTTTTGCTGATGAATCGTAAACGTAGATAGTTTCATCCTTCTTAGTATTTTTAGCGAGGTAATTTGCAACAGTACTACGTTCAGTATTATTTCCTAAATTAAATAGGAATATAATGATTGGCATCGCGAAAGCAAATGCAAAGACTGCAATAGGTAAGAAGTAATTACGACTAAGGAAGATACCAAAAACTTTAAGTGTGTGAATCTGGTTACCATTACGACGTCGGTGAGAAGTTCGCTCTGCTCTCTTTTTAATAGCATCATCTAAAGAAAGTGCTGTCAAGACTAGACCATAAGGTACGATGTTGAGAATACTGTAAAGCCCAAAGCTTTGAGAGAACAAGCTGTAAACTACTGTAAAGATAAAACTAAGGAGTAGTACCCACTTGATGCTCTTATCTTTAGCATCGCCAAGAAGGTGGTTGCTTGTAGTCAGTGCACCAACAAGTAATCCAGAGCCTATAACAGCAAAACTTTGGTAAGCTAACGTAAGTAGAAAGTCATTTTTTTCTACAGCGAGTTGTGTAAAGTTGTAAACCAAAACTTGGTTAATATAGTCCGATGTAATTTGTAAATTTAGGATAAAGTAAAGACATAGATACAATACTAGAATGTTACCAAAAATAATACAAAGAACTTGATAAAAACCACGAGCAAAGTGTTTGTTGACAAGGTTGTAAACGAAGATTGTCACAAGTGACAATATCCAGAAAATAAGAGTTCGAGCTTCAAAAAGAGCTCCCGCAGTGCCAGCGAAGCCGTAAAGAATAAAGGCTTCATCACGACTGTGACCCGCAAAGTAACGAGTTAAGAAGAAGATGGCACCTAGGACAAAAGGCATAGCAAATTGGATAGGGTAGAGACCACCAAAACCAAGTGTTCCATTAGTGACATAGAAAATAATACTAATTAGAGTGGCAATTTCCTTCTTGTTTGTCATGTGCATGACAGTCTTGTAAAGGTAACTTCCAGAAAGATAGTAGGTAAGGAATTGAATAGGAATCAGCCAAAGAGTTGATCCTAAACGGAAAGCCAGAGAAACTAGTAAGTAATAAAAGAAGCCGCCTGTCGCAAAAAAGTCAGAGTAGGGTAAGCTACCATTGGCAAACATTTTTGCAATGTAAAGGTTTTGAGACTGTATATTATTGGCAAAGTCTGTAAAGCAGGGAACTGATATACTAAAAATACTCAAAATCAAACTGAGAATCAGGATATGGCCTCTATGCTTCCATGGAAGTGAAATCTTAGTTTTTTTCTCTATTTGAGACGAATTTGATTCTTCTGTATGTCCCTGAATTGTCACTTCAATCTTTTCGGATTGATTATCTTGTATATGAGATTGATGGTGGCTTCGATGATAACCTTGGTAGCCACTTGAATCTAAAGTATTGTCTTCGTTGTATGGACTCACAATTAAACTCCTTTGTTGACATTTGGATAGTTATAAATAAAAGGGTCTTATCCCCTAATTGTCTTATTTAAAGTATATCAGATAATACCATTTAGTCAATTTTCCTCTAATTTCTTACATTTAAGAAAAAAATATCTAAAAAAGAGACTGAGATACAATATCCCAATCTCTTTTTAACAAGTCATTTCTTTGCCTATGGCATTGATTATTTTTTAGTTTTCATCGATGAAGCTATTGAAAACTTCTTCAATCATATCCCATTCAGCATCTGAATCTTCAGGGATTGGTTGAAGGTCGCCTTCAGTACCGTCTTCATTTTCAGTGAATGAGTATGCTTGGATTTCAATTTCTCCATTAGCATCTTCTTCAGCACCAGCTGGTACCAAAAGAACATAGTTTTTACCAAATTCTTCGCGTCCATCAATAGTCAACAAGATTTCAAAAAGTGTTTCATTTCCTTGTTCGTCTACTAAAGTGATGACTTCATGATCATGGTTGTGGTCGTGATTGTGTGACATATTGTTCTCCTTTTTGTAGAGAGCACTGAATAGTGAGGAAATCTAGTATATTGCTTGGCAGTTTACTAGATTGTCACTTGACTATTAGGTCTCTATTACACTTTCTTAAAACATTCGATCGAGGTAGTTTTGTAGAATAAGTTGGGCAGCTAATTTATCAATAACTTTTTTACGTTTACCACGGCTGATATCTGCTTGTTCAACCAACATACGCTCGGCTTGAACAGTTGTCAAGCGTTCGTCTTGGTAATCTACAGGAATTCCAAAGATTTCCTTGATTTTGTAACCATAGGCTTTGCTTGCCTCAACACGTGGTCCTTCAGTGTTATTCATATTTTTAGGAAGACCAACAACAAATTTTTCTACCTTATATTCTTTAACGAGCTCGCCTAGTCGGTCGAAACCAAACTCTTCAGCCTCCTCGTCAATTTTAATAATTTCAACGCCTTGGGCTGTAAAACCGAGGGGATCACTAATCGCAACTCCTACTGTTTTTGAGCCAACATCAAGTCCCATTACTCGCATTAGAGGTCAATTCCATTTCCTTTAAGATAATAGCGAACGAGTTCTTCAACGATTTCATCACGTTCGTATTTACGAATCTGGTTACGGGCGTCATTATAACGCGGAACATAAGCAGGGTCACCGCTCAGAACATAACCGACGATTTGGTTGATAGGATTATAACCTTTCTCAGCTAACGAACGGTAGACATTTGTCAAAGTATTACTGATTTCATCTTTGCTACCGTCGTCTAGGTTGAAACGAACAGTTTCATCTGTAAATCCCATACTGACACCTTCTTTCTATAAGAATTATCTGTTAGTTCTTTATTATAACATAAGTATAGCCAAAAGGGAAAGACGATGAACAAAAAAAGAGACGACTGAAGCCATCTCTCTTAATATCCAATAAGATTAAACGCGTTCAACTTTACCAGATTTAAGCGCACGAGCTGAAGCCCAAACTTTTTTAGGTTTACCATCAACAAGGATAGTAACTTTTTGAAGGTTAGGTTTAACGGCACGTTTAGTTTTGTTCATAGCGTGTGAACGGTTGTTTCCAGAAACAGTTTTACGTCCTGTAAAGTAACATACTTTAGCCATTTCGTGTTTTCCTCCTAGGTAGAATTTATTACGGATGTGCTAGCACCACATACCAAAACATTCTATCATAAGAATTTAGGTTTGACAAGAACTATTTATAATTTCTTTTTATAACAAAATAGTATATGCTTATTATAATAAGAAAAAATCAGTTAAAAAAGGAGAGAAGATGCCAGATAATCTTGCTCTACGCATGCGTCCACGTACAATTTCAGAGGTGATTGGTCAGAAGCATTTGGTTGGTGAAGGTAAAATTATTCGCCGTATGGTAGAAGCGAATATGCTGTCGTCAATGATTCTCTACGGGCCACCAGGAATCGGGAAGACCTCAATAGCTAGTGCTATTGCAGGAACAACAAAATTTGCTTTTAGAACCTTTAATGCTACTGTTGATAGCAAGAAACGCCTACAGGAAATTGCGGAAGAGGCTAAATTTTCAGGTGGCTTAGTTCTGCTTCTAGATGAGATTCATCGTTTGGATAAAGCTAAACAAGACTTTTTATTGCCACTCTTAGAGAATGGTAATATTATCATGATTGGGGCTACAACGGAGAATCCGTTTTTTTCTGTCACACCAGCCATCCGTAGTCGTGTACAAATATTTGAGTTGGAACCACTCTCTAACGAGGATATTAAGGAAGCTATACTAGGTGTTCTAGAGGACAAGGAGCGTGGCTTTGACTTTGATGTCCAGTTAGATGAGGATGCTCTAGATTTTATTGCTACGGCTACTAATGGTGATTTACGTTCGGCTTATAATTCCTTAGATTTAGCTGTCATGTCGACGCCAGCTTCAGAAGATGGGCTTCGCCATATTACTTTAGATACAGTGGAAAATAGTTTACAACGTAGCTATATCACCATGGATAAAGACGGTGATGGACACTATGATGTACTTTCTGCTTTGCAAAAATCTATTCGAGGCTCTGATGTTAATGCCAGTCTTCACTATGCAGCACGTTTGGTTGAAGCAGGAGATCTCCCTAGTCTAGCACGACGCTTGACTGTGATTGCGTACGAGGATATTGGTTTAGCTAATCCTGATGCGCAAGTTCACACGGTTACAGCTTTGGAAGCTGCACAGAAAGTAGGTTTCCCAGAGGCGCGTATTTTGATTGCCAATGTAGTTGTTGACTTAGCTTTATCTCCTAAGTCGAATTCGGCTTATATGGCTATGGATGCTGCCTTGGCAGACCTTAGAAAATCAGGGAATTTACCTATTCCTCGTCATTTGAGAGATGGACACTATGCTGGAAGCAAGGAACTGGGCAATGCACAAGATTACAAGTATCCCCATGCTTATCCTGAAAAGTGGGTCAAACAACAATATCTTCCGGATAAATTAAGAGGTGTGAATTATTTCCAACCCAATGAAACCGGGAAATATGAAAGAGCTCTTGGAGCTAATAAAGAACGGATCGATAAGTTATCTAGGTAATACGAGAGGAATCAACGAAAACGATTGCAATAAAATTGATTTTTCCTCTTGCAATAATTTTCAAAAGTGGTATTATAAAAACATAGAAATTGCTGTGGTATACGAATCCACATATAAGTGTTGACCGACTAATTTTTGTATTATCGGGAGACAGAGGTCTATTAACAGTGTGCAGGCTGGCTCACCCAGAAGCAACTGAAGTTAGTAGCGAGTCGCCCACCTGCTTTTTTACGTCGCGGGTTCAATACAAACGGTGGATCATCGGTACCAATACAGCATCCAGCCTCCTTAGCTCAGTTGGTAGAGCAGTGGACTCTTAATCCATGGGTCACAGGTTCGAGCCCTGTAGGGGGCATCAAACTTCAACAGTAAAAGCCTTGATAACCAAGGCTTTTTTGCTTGTCTTAAGAGCATTTGCCCCATCGTTTGCCCCACATTTTTTTATGAGCAATCTTTCCAGATATCTCTGATTTGATTAAATTCCTCAAAAATTTTCTCTTCTAAAGTGTGTCCATATACTTCTACCAACATTGAAATATCTCTATGCCCTAGAATTTTTGCAATAACTCCAAGGTCAAAACCTTTGTGCCAGAGGTAGCTTCCATAGGTGTGACGTGCTCCTTTTGTCGTGATAATTGGATAAATGTCCAACTCATTTAAGAGAACACTCAAAGCTTTATTGACGCTTGCAATATCTGGAACTGAATGAATATATCCAAAATGTTGAAAGATCATTCGATATCGATTTTTGATTCCTAACTCCATGTTTGATCTTTCTTGCTCCGTTTGTAAAAGGCGCAAAATTTTGATACACTCTTCGTCTATCGGAACCATCCGAATAGACGTTTTATTTTTTGGTGGAACAAACTTATGAGAGAGAGTATTATACCTCCTGTATGTTTTTAACAATCCTCTGTCAAAATCAACCTCATTCCAAGTTAACGCTACTAACTCTCCAAACCTCATGCCTGTTTTTAATAGAAAATAGACGATATAAGGAACAATTGAACGTTGGTAATCGAATTTTCTCTTTACTGCTAAAAGTAAATCCAGATAGTCCTTTTCTGTATGTAAATATTTCTCTTCTGTCATCTGTTGTTCTTTGGATGAAAACAACTCGACATGTTGTGTAAAATCATCTATTAGAACTTTGTCAGCAATTGCCATTTGGATGCTCTGATGAATTCCAGTATTCAATCTACCAAGAAAATTTCTACCAACTGTTTGTCCATACTTATTCATAATTCTTTGGTATTCACTCGCACGAATTTGAGTGACTTTTTTATTTCCAAATAATCTTTCAATTGTGTTTTTACGGAGAAGATATTTTTTCTTTGTCTCTTCCGACCTACTACTCGGTAGAATTTTTAGTTCAAGCCATTCTTGATATAGATCGACAAGAGAAATATCTCTAGAAATTCTTTTCCCTAAACGAAGTTCTTGCAGAATCGGTTCAGCTTCTGACTCTGCAAGTTTTTTTGTTTTAAAACCGCTATTATGAGCAACAGTTTTTCCTTCGTTACGAATTTCATAGGTCCATAAGTTACTATCTCCTCGCTTTCGATAACGAACACTTGCCATATTACGCCACCTCTGTTCCTAGAATCTCATTTACAACACTTTTTGGAACAACCATCAAACGTTTGCGATTATAAAATGTATAGCCTCGTGATACAAGTAATTCTCTTGCCTGATGAATGATATCATTCGCTGTATGAGGGCGATAGCCCATTTCAATTAATTCTTTGTTACTAATTAAATTATTATCCATAGTTATCCTCCTTAATTATTTTCTAAATTCAGAAACTCGCCTACAAGTAGTTTTAATTCTGTATTTAATTTAGGGAGATTCTGTATTAATACTTCTTTTAATTCTTCCGCAAATTGGTTCGTTTCTTCTCTCAATAATTTGCGGACTCTTGTTTTTTTCTTTTTGATGCTGTCAGATTTTAAATTTGGAAAAGCTAATGATAACAGTTCAGGATTGTTGAGAAAGATAATTGTAAAGGCTCTTTGATCCACTCGAATATGATCTAGCTTATAAAATCCGAAATTATCAAGTCGATTCATAACATCTTGGACCATCTCCTCACCAATCGCTTTGGTTCTAAGTTGGAATTCCAGTCTCCACCAAAACGGATTTACAGCCAAATCTAGCTTCTCATCGCGCTTGTGAGCAATGATTTCTTTATTCTTATCATATAACCTAACTTGTACATTACTACCGCTAGAACCCCAATATTTCGTCTCTAATTCACCCCCTCTACCATAGAAGACCTTATGGGTAACACCACCTTTAATATGTTGCAAATTAACGATTTCAGGCCTATTGAAAATGTCAAATGCCAAATCAAAACGAGACAAACGTACTGTCAATGAATTCAATCTAGCAAAGTACATTAATTGCCTCCATACTTTCATTCCATCAAATTCTTTTAAAGTATTAGGATTGAAATCAATTCGAATCAATTGTTCATTTCCATAAGTGGATAATTGAAAAAATATAATATTGATTGAATCATACTCATTAAAATCTTTAGCTAAAGTAAAGACATCATCTCGTACGTTATCATGTATTTCAAATGAATCAACTCTTGTACTTATTGCCTGTTTCAGATTTTTAAAAATTTGTCTTAGGGAACCAATGTCTGTATCCCAGATAACCGTTAATCTATCAATACTGACATCTAACATCTGTACTAATTCTCCTACATCACATCGTTCTTGAATGCTTCTTAAATCTTGTAAAGAAACCAACAAAATTGTCCCCCCTTCTTTTTGATTTTTTAGGTCTCAGAAACACCGTCAAATCAACGTTCGCTCGTTCCGTCGTTCTTTGGGCGTTGCCCTAAGTGTACCTTTTTGCTGGCTGTTAGAATAGCCAGCTTTTGCTTGGCTAGAAATTGTCTGGACGGCAGTCTGCAGGACTTCGCCTGACTTCCCGTCAGGCTCGTCCCTTGTCCTTGTCCACACAATTTCTAGCTCCAAGGCTTCGAATAGTCATAAGTCATCGTCTTGTCCTCAACTTCCTCCCCACTCACCAATCCTAAACTTACGAGCTATTTTGTATTATTTATAACTTATTTATAAGTTATAAATATATTTTATAAAAAATATTTTAATTAGTCAACTAAAAACTTGATTTGTAAGTTTATAGGTGATAAAATAAGTTAAAAATAAAAATAGGAGTTTCCCATGACCTTTATTATTCAAAATTTTGGACCCAATTTGGCACGACTACGCATAGAAAAAGGAGTAAGCCAAACTCAACTAGCTGAAGATTTAGGAATCGGTAAACAGTCCATCTCTGATTACGAAAAACAAAAAAGCTATCCTACCTTTGCAAATTTGGATAAGATAGCAGAATATTTTAATGCAACTCCAACCCAACTCTTTGGAACGAGTAAAGAGATTGAGTTAGAAAAGAGTGTTCTTGAATCTAATGAATACTCTGATAAAGTAAGTGAGATTTTAAAAGCTGTCAAATACATCGAAGATTTTCTAGAAACTGATGGACAGTACTTAGAGGATTTACTTTACCTAACAAGAGGCAACCAACTATACACAGAAGATGGAGATGAGTTGTATATTGATTCAACTTCTCAGAAAAGAACACTTCATAACCAATATGAACCTGGTTTTATTGTAGCAAGGGATAAATCTCCACTAGAACTCTTAATTGAAAATAAGGAATTGTTTGATAAATAGAAAAAGCGAGGATAACCTCGCTTCAGATTGAAGTTAAAATCTTTAGAAGACACTTTTATAAGGACTTTGTCTTCAATCTGTGAAAAGGAGTGGAAACTCCTTTTCTTTTTGTAAGTCAGACTGAAACTTCCAAATTGTTTATTTATTTTATTGACATTTTCTATAAAAATAAGTATAATAGTTTAATTATCAGACTATACTATAAAGGACTTTGTCTTCAATCTGTGAAAAGGAGTGGAAACTCCTTTTCTTTTTGTAAGTCAGACTGAAACTTCCAAATTGTTTATTTATTTTATTGACATTTTCTATAAAAATAAGTATAATAGTTTAATTATCAGACTATACTATATAGGGGGTATTGAAATGAAATTTTCTAATCGTTTACTGCTATTCCTTGCAGGAGTTGTTTTTGTCCTTTTAGGACTTTTCCTATTTACAAACCCAGTAGCTAATCTTGTTGCTTACAGCTGGTGGATTGCATTTGATTTACTGGTTTCTTCTATAGCAGCTATTTTAGGCTATTTCTCTGCACCAAAAGAGCTTCGCTCACCTGTTTATCTTTTCCAAGGGTTTGTTAGTCTTCTCTTAGCTCTTTACCTCGTTGCTTATGGCTTTGTGACCCTGCCGGTCGTCATTCCGACCATTGTAGGAATTTGGTTAATTGTAGAAGCCATTATTGCTTTCTTTAAAGGCAAACGTCTAGGATTGATTTTCCCTATTATTGGTAGCAATATCACGTGGGTAGCCTTGCTTGTATTTTTACTAGGTCTAGTGATTCTGTTCAATCCAGTGGCTACAGGTGTCTTTGTCGTTTATGTCATTGCCTTTTCATTTTTAGTTACTGGCTTCACCTACATTATTGAGGCCTTTCGTAAATAGTCTAGTTGCTATTTCTATCGCATTCAAAAAAGCTGGGAAATCATATTCTCAGCTTTTTCGTCTCTTTAATTATCACTTTTTCGCATTCCATTCTACGTAGAATTGCTCTAAGTATTCTTCCAAAAAGTGATGGCATAGTGCTCTAGCATTCGATAAGTTGCAATAATAACCGGTCGAGAACGGGGCATCGACTCAATCATACTGAAAATAAAAGAGCGAATGTTATCTGCAAAAAGAAAGCTTAGATTCTTTGCGATTTCAACAAAAAAAGCACTGTTTGTACTGACCCCAAAAAGTTAGACAAGTAATTTAAGTGAAGGATTTAGTTCTGTATTTCACAGGACTAATGTAAGTGGCTCATTTGGACTATCCTCCTGTTTTGTTTTGTCACTTACAGTATAGTCTTTTTAGGCTTTTCTTGTATTTTGAGTTTAACTAATGCATGTTCTTAAAATTTCCTAAGTCTACCAACAGCTCTATCCAAATCTTTCTTTTTAATCAAAATTTTAAAGTTGTCTAATTTATAGAATATAAGTTTTGTAATAAAACCTCAATCTCTTTGTAAAATATTGTATATTACATAAAAGATTATTGTATGCTATAATTCACCTTGTGTAGCAGTATTTTGTACTACTAAATATAGGAGATTTTATTCTATCTCTATAAAGTAATAAAGGAGTGTAAGCCCATGGAAAATGTTGTTGTCTCAATTTTTGATATTGAAAGTGAAGCCTTTCAGGCCTTTTCAGAATTAAAACAGTTTGGTCAAACTGAAAATACAAAATTAGCTCAGGCTTCAATTGTAAAAGCTGAAAATGGTGTTGTTAACGTCAAAGATAGCTTTGATTTGATGGATTCCCTAGGAGATGATTATTTCGAAGGCGGATTAATTGGTAGTTTAATCGGAATTTTAGGTGGACCACTAGGTGTTCTCTTTGGTTTTGCTGCTGGTGGAGCAATTGGCGCCTCCGTTGGTTCAGACAAAGAATTGGCCAATTCGGTATTAATTACAACCGTTAGTAATAAGTTGACAAATGGCGAAGTAGCTATTATTGCACTTGTACAAGAAAATGATGAATCTGTTTTAAATTCTATTTTTGAAAAGTATCAGGTTCACATTGCTAGGTGGGATGTCGCTACTGTTGCGGCAGAAATAGAGTCAGCTCTCAAAATTCAAGAAGATTTAGAGCATCAAGCTAAAGCTCGCTTAATTGCGGATAAAAAAGAAGCTCGTCGTGAAAAATTTGATAAATTGAAAGCTAATATTAAAGAGAAATTTTCGAAAAAAAATTAACAGACTGAAGAGACTGAGGTAATTAGGAATCGGTAAACAGTCCATCTCTGATTACGAAAAACAAAAAAGCTATCCTACCTTTGCAAATTTGGATAAGATAGCAGAATATTTTAATGCAACTCCAACCCAACTCTTTGGAACGAGTAAAGAGATTGAGTTAGAAAAGAGTGTTCTTGAATCTAATGAATACTCTGATAAAGTAAGTGAAATCTTAAAAGCTGTCAAATACATCGAGCATTTCCTACATACTGATGGACAGTACTTAGAGGATTTACTTTACCTAACAAGAGGCAACCAACTATACACAGAAGATGGAAAAGAGTTGTATATTGATCCAACTTCTCAGAAAAGAACACTTCATACCCAATATGAACCTGGTTTTATTGAAGCAAGAGATAAATCTCCACTAGAGCTCTTAATTGAAAATAAGGAGCTATTAGATTAAATAAAAAAAGCGAGGATATCCTCGCTTTTCTATTGTAAAATCTTATTCTTCATTATCAATCATCAAACACTCTGCCTGTGAGTTGGTACATGAGGTAAATGTGCTCCAAGGTTTTGACAATTCGCGTCACATGAAGTTATTTAAGCATCTCCTTTTCTCTCATTACCATTTTCTGTTATAATAAATTGTACTTCTAGAATAGAAAGGTCTTAAGATGGCAACTCTTATTAAACATAAACGTGTAGAATTTTCAGAACTTTTTTATGACTTAGTTTTTGTTTTTGCAATTTCAAAAGTAACTACTTTAATTGACCATCTTCATAACGGTATTTTGACTTGGAATTCTTTCCTTGATTTTCTCATTGCTACTTTGATTCTCATCGATTCCTGGATGATTCAAACCGATTATACCAATCGCTATGGAAAGAACTCTTTATTTAACATAGTAATCATGTTTATCAAAATGGGAATTTTACTCTTTATAGCCAATATGATTGGACCTGATTGGCAACAATATTTTCATTATGTCTGTTGGGCTATTGGTACATTAACCCTTACCTTATTTTTTCAATATTTGGTTGAGTTTTTTAAAAAATCAACCGATAATGTTCATAGGGAAAGTATCAAAGGTTTTCTATGGATAACAGGTCTACGAATTTTAGAAATCTATCTAGCAGCTCTTCTTCCTATTTACATTGGAGTCTATATCCTTTATGCTAGTATTCTGCTAACATTTATTATGCCAAGTATCTTGCTTAATAAAGATAAGCATTACCAGGTAAATCTCCCCCATTTAATCGAGCGCATCTCCCTTCTTGTCATTATTATGTTTGGAGAGATGATTACGGAGCTAGCTAACTTCTTTACAATCGAGAATTTCTCGATTTATTCGGTTCTTTATTTCATTATTATGATTTCTCTGTTCTTGTTTTATTTTGGTCAATTCGACCATGCTATTGATGAAAAATCTAATCAAAAGGGGCTATTTCTAATTTACAGTCACTATCCTATTTTCATTGGACTTATGATGATGACTGTATCGATGGGATTTCTTCAGAATCCTGAAGCTAATCGTCTCTTTGCAACCAGCTTCTCTTATATCGGATTTGGCCTCTTTCAAGCTGCTGTCCTAGTAAATGGGCCCCATAACAAACACTATCTTCGCTATTCGAAAAGTTACTACTGTGTCCAAGCGACACTCTATCTGGCTGCCTTGATTCTCTCTTTGGTTTTCGCTTCGAATCCTACAATAGTGCTGAGTATTGCAACCATCTTCGCTCTAGCTATAGCCATTCATTTTATTTATTTTTATGTGACACAGAATAAAAAATATTCCAAATCTAACTGGGGGTTCTTTTAATGAGTTTATAACATAAAAAAGCTTTGGGAACCAAGGCTTTTTTTTCATTAATTTGTTTTTCCATTTTATCCTCCAATTTGATCTCGCACTGACATTTATTTATAACAAAACTATATATCTAGAATAGCATAATCATTAGGTATTATAGGTTTTCAAACAAAATACGAGTCATTCGTTTTTGCCCCACTTTTGCCCCATTTTTAAATCCTGACATTGAAAACACCTAAAAGTATTTCCCTAAAATCAGCTATATTTCAACATTTTTGTTTATTTTCAATATGAAAAGTTCTTACAAATCCATGTAGGGGGCAGTTTAATATCGAAAAGAGACTTGATTGTAGGTCTCTTTTTTTTATTTTTCTAAGAAAGAACTCACTTTAAACAGAACTTTACGTGCTTGTTTGTCCAAACGAGAGTTGTTCCAAATGATAATTCCTTCTAAGATATATGCTTTGTGTTATGATATTAGTCAGGAAACAGAATTGAAAAAGGAGACCTGTATTGAAAATTGCAATCATTGGCTATAGCGGCTCTGGAAAGTCTACTTTGGCAAACTTTTTAGGTCAACACTACAATTGTGAGGTTCTTCATTTAGATAAAATTCATTTCACATCAAATTGGCAAGAGCGAACAGTTGATGAAATGACTGACGATATATCAACATTTATGCTACAACGTGATTGGATTATTGAAGGGAATTACTCGGCCTGTCTTTATGAAGAACGCATGAGGGAAGCTGACTGTATTGTCTATTTCAACTTTAACAGAGTTAATTGTCTCTATCGGGCATTTAGGCGCTATTTAACATATAGGGGAAAGACACGTCCTAGCATGGCAGAAGACTGTAATGAAAAATTTGATTTTGCATTTGTGAAATGGATTTTATTAGACGGACGTTCTAAAAAATATGTCGAGCAATATAATGTAGTTATTAAAAATTATTCTGACAAGACAATTATTTTAAAGAATCAAAGGCAGTTAAATCATTATATGAAGCAGGTTAAATAGCTAGTAGAATTATTTAGTCATAAAATAGCTGGTAGTTTTACATAAAATACACAGTAAGCAACCAGTCGCAAACCGAGACATAACTGTCAGAATATTTCGTAAGAAGCGCTTTCAACGTTGAACAAATAGCCTTTTTTCTGCTATAATAAACTGTAACGCGAAACTTGTGGGTGAAATTCCCACCGTGAAGTTTTTCAAGAAAGGTGGGGACAGCCTCGTAAAGGTGGAGCTGTCCGTTATCAAAATAATATGACATCAGTAGTTGTTGTGGGTACCCAGTGGGGTGATGAAGGTAAAGGGAAAATTACAGATTTCCTAAGTCAAGATGCCGAAGTGATCGCACGTTATCAAGGTGGAGACAATGCAGGTCACACGATTGTTATCGATGGTAAGAAATTTAAATTGCACTTGATTCCATCAGGTATTTTCTTCCCAGAGAAAATCTCTGTTATCGGGAACGGTGTAGTGGTCAATCCTAAATCACTTGTCAAAGAGTTGGAATATCTTCATGCCGAAGGTGTGTCAACAGAGAGCCTTCGTATTTCTGACCGTGCGCACGTTATCTTGCCGTACCATATTAAACTTGATCAACTGCAAGAAGCTGCTAAAGGTGATAATAAGATTGGTACAACTAACAAAGGTATTGGTCCTGCCTATATGGATAAGGCTGCGCGTGTAGGTATCCGTATTGCAGACCTTTTGGACAAAGAAATCTTTGCTGATCGTTTGAAAACAAACTTAGCTGAGAAAAACCGTCTTTTCAGTAAGATGTATGAATCTGAAGAATTATCATTCGAAGAGATTTTTGAAGAGTACTATGCTTATGGACAACAAATTAAGCAATATGTCACAGATACATCTGTAATCTTGAACGACGCTCTTGATGCAGGCAAACGTGTCCTCTTTGAAGGAGCTCAAGGGGTTATGCTTGATATTGACCAAGGTACTTACCCATTTGTAACGTCATCAAACCCAGTTGCGGGTGGTGTTACAATCGGTTCAGGTGTTGGTCCATCTAAAATCAACAAGGTCGTTGGTGTATGTAAGGCCTATACGAGTCGTGTTGGTGATGGTCCTTTCCCAACTGAGTTATTTGATGAAGTGGGTGAACGCATCCGTGAAGTTGGTCATGAATATGGAACAACAACTGGACGTCCACGTCGTGTAGGATGGTTTGACTCAGTGGTGATGCGCCATAGCCGTCGTGTATCAGGTATCACAAACCTCAGCTTGAACTGTATCGATGTTCTCTCAGGTCTTGACACTGTAAAAATTTGTGTAGCTTATGATCTTGATGGTGAGCGTATTGATTACTACCCAGCTAGTCTTGAGCAATTGAAACGCTGTAAACCAATCTATGAAGAATTGCCAGGTTGGGAAGAAGACATCACAGGTTGCCGTAGTTTAGATGAGCTTCCTGAAAATGCTCGTAATTATGTTCGTCGTGTTGGTGAATTGGTAGGTGTACGTATCTCTACTTTCTCTGTAGGACCAGGACGTGAACAAACAAACATTCTTGAAAGTGTTTGGTCAAATATCTAAAGCCAACAAAAGGAGAATCTAGGAAACTAGGTTCTCTTTTCTCACGCCTTAAACATATAGATTAATATGAATGCTGCAACTGTTAAAAAAGGTTACTAATTTTTCGATATGATTAGGAAAGAAACCTTTCTATTTGATTAGTTTTTCGGTATAATATGGATTGATTAAATGAAAATTAATGAGAACCTACTTTCATGATTTAAAAGTGTGTTCATAATTTTGACGAAGAAAATAAGTGAGCATATCTCTTAATAGTTTTGGGCAAGAGGTGAATAATGAATAAGATTGTATTTGTTTGTCTGGGGAATATTTGTCGTAGCCCAATGGCAGAATTTGTGATGAGAGAGCTGGACCAAGAAAAGTCTTTGCATATCGAAAGTCGCGCGACATCTTCATGGGAGCATGGAAATCCAGTTCATCAAGGAACCCAAAAGATTTTAAGGAAATATGCTATTTCTTTTGACTCTTCCAAGGGCTCACAACAGATTAGTCAGGGTGATTTTGAGTTCTTTGATTTAGTTGTGGGAATGGATGAGTCAAATGTTGAGGATCTTCTACAGATATCTGCAGGGCGTTATGACGATAAAATCAAGCTTTTCAGACCTGGTGGAGTTCCGGACCCATGGTATACAGGTGACTTTGAAGAAACATACAAATTGGTAACTGCAGGTTGTCGAGATTGGTTACAGTGGATTAAGGATAGATAATGAATTTTAAACAACTAAAGGATTTTGATTTTAAAAATATTGATATTGACCGAAATCAATTTGAGCGTATTACAGTAGGGGTTATTATTTTATGCGCCCTGTCCTTGTTTTTGGTGACTATAAAAACGCAACATTCTATCAAGATTGATGGGACTAAGATTGCCTATAAAGGTCAGATGCAGAACTATCGTTTGAATGGTCAAGGAACTTTGACCTATGATAATGGTGATACCTATACGGGAGAATTTAAGAATGGTTCCTTTAATGGTCAAGGAACCTTCAAATCTCATGAGGGTTGGATTTATCAAGGAGAGTTCAAGTCTGGTCAAGCTGATGGTCAAGGAAAATTGACTACTGAAAATAAGGTTACCTACAAAGGAAAATTTAAACAGGGGATTTTTAAAGGATGAGAATTAACTGGTTTTCTTATATTCGTGTGACAGGACTTCTTTTGGTTCTGATCTATCATTTCTTCCCAAGTATCCTTCCTGGGGGATTCATCGGTGTTGATGTCTTCTTTACCTTCTCAGGGTATTTGATTACAGCACTTTTGATTGATGAGGTATCTAGGACGCATCGCATTGATTACCTTGGTTTTATGCGACGACGCTTCTACCGGATAGTACCACCACTTGTGTTGATGGTTCTTATCTGCACTCCTTTGGCACTCTTGGTTCGAAATGATTTTATTGCAGGTATTGGACGTCAAATCACCTCTGTTATCGGTTTTGTAACTAACTATTATGAGATTTTGACCGGGGGAAATTATGAGAACCAGTTTAACCAGCATATTTACCTCCATACATGGAGTCTGGCTATTGAGGTTCACTATTATATTCTTTGGGGTGCCTTGCTTTGGTTCCTAGCTAAGCGTGTTAAACATCAAAATCAATTTAGAAGCCTAGTCTTTATGGTATCTCTTGCCTGCTTTATGGTGAGTTTTCTATCAATGTTTATTAGTGCTTTCTTTGTTGATAGTTTTTCTCGCTTATATTTCTCATCAATTACGCATGCCTATCCGTTTTTCCTAGGTTCGCTCTTTGCGACACTTTCAGGTGTGTATGAAACGACCGCTAGGTTCAAGAAAAATATACGCCTTTGGACTCTGAAAAAGACGGTCCTTTATATGGTAGGAAGTTTTGCCTTGCTCGTATTGTTGGGCCTAGTTCTCCATTTTGAGGAACGCATTACCTATCTATTTGGTTTTGTTTTAGCTAGTTTGTTCACGGCTGTTATGATTTACTCTGCCCGTGTCCTCCATGAGAAATTGCCTGGAAAATCAGAGCCTGCTCTTATTAGTTATTTGGCAGAGATTAGCTATAGTGTCTATCTTTTTCACTGGCCACTATATATTATCTTTAGTCAATTGACCAATAATATTATTGCAGTCATTCTGACAACGATTCTGTCAATTGTTTTCGCAACACTTTCCTACTATATAATAGAGCCATTTATTGCAGGAAGAAAGGCCAGTCTCTTTGGAATAGATTTAGACTTGACGCCGTACCGACATATTGTGCTTTATGTTTTTAGTGGTCTTACTTTAATTACAGTGCTTATTTCTCTCTTTGCGCCAGCTGTAGGGAACTTTGAGAAAGATTTAGAAGCTAATGGTTTGTCGCAAGCTCAGACTAAGATGAAATTAACGCGTACCAATGCGGAAAACAGTCAGGCTACTTCATTTGGTGTGAATAAGGGAGTGACAGTTTTAGGGGACTCCGTAGCTCTTAGATCAAAAGATCAGCTGGAATCAAGTATTGATAATGTCGCTATAGATGCAGTTGTCAGTCGTAACCTATCAACAATCAATGATTTGCTTAAAGATTACGCGGATAGTAATGCTCTTGCTAAAGATGTTGTCATTGCTGGTGGTGTTAATGAGATTGACGACTATAAAGGCGTTATTAATAAAATCATCAAGAATTTACCTAAGGGTCACCATATTATCTTTGTGACACCATATAATGGTAGTAAATCTGGTAATGAGGCCCAATCTTTGATTCAGTTACGTAAGTATGAGTTAGAGATGGCTAAGAAATACGACTTTGTGACGGTTGCTGACTGGTATCAAGTGGCTAAAGAAAATATTTCTATCTGGAATGGTACAGATGGGGTTCACTTTGGATCTGATAGCGACTCTATTAACCGTGGTGCTAAACTCTATACTAAGACAATTAAAGAAGCTATAGAGAAAGCTGATAAGGCACCAGTTAAGGGTGGTAAGAAATAATCAAAAGAGAAGGCAAGTCTTGTCTTCTTTTTTATGGACAAATTTTGACTGCATTTTTTGTTTTGTGCTAAAATAAGCCTATGGCAAGAATATTAGATAATGATTTACTAGGAGATGAAGAGTATGTTGAGCGTACCCTTCGTCCTCAGTACTTTAAGGAATATATTGGTCAAGATAAGGTTAAGGACCAATTAAAGATTTTTATAGAGGCAGCTAAACTTCGTGATGAAGCATTGGATCATACTCTTTTGTTTGGTCCTCCAGGTTTAGGGAAAACGACCATGGCTTTTGTGATAGCTAATGAGATGGGCGTCAATTTAAAGCAGACGTCTGGGCCAGCAATTGAGAAGGCTGGAGATCTGGTTGCCATACTAAATGACTTGGAGCCAGGTGATATCTTATTTATTGATGAGATTCATCGAATGCCTATGGCAGTGGAAGAAGTACTTTATAGTGCTATGGAAGATTACTACATCGATATCATGATTGGTGCAGGTGAAACAAGTCGTAGTGTTCACCTA
Organism: Streptococcus sp. FSL R7-0248; assembly: GCF_037967965.1. Taxonomy (NCBI): domain Bacteria; kingdom Bacillati; phylum Bacillota; class Bacilli; order Lactobacillales; family Streptococcaceae; genus Streptococcus; species Streptococcus sp. FSL R7-0248. The sequence continues at coordinate 2,111,794 of NZ_CP150201.1, read as the reverse complement.
GAGTTACCACCGTTCACTTTAGTGGGTGCAACCACACGAGCAGGTATGTTGTCAAATCCATTGAGGGCTCGTTTTGGGATTAATGGTCATATGGAATATTATGAGTTACCAGATTTGAAGGAAATTATAGAACGCACTTCAGAAATCTTTGATATGACTATAACACCTGAGGCTGCCCTAGAGTTAGCACGTCGTAGTCGTGGAACGCCACGTATTGCTAACCGCCTACTTAAGCGTGTGAGAGACTATGCACAAATTATGGGTGATGGCATCATTGATGATAAGATTGCAGACAAGGCGTTGACTATGTTGGATGTGGACCATGAAGGACTAGATTATGTCGACCAAAAAATTCTCCGAACCATGATTGAGATGTATGGTGGGGGACCGGTTGGTCTAGGGACCTTGTCAGTTAATATTGCTGAAGAGCGAGAAACGGTAGAAGATATGTATGAACCCTATCTAATTCAAAAAGGATTTATTATGCGAACACGAACAGGACGTGTTGCAACGGTTAAAGCCTATGAACACATGGGGTACGACTACAGTAAAGAAAGTTGATAAAAAATCCATCGAAGGTGGATTTTTTTGTTTAGTCAAAAAGAAAATAAAGAAAAAAGAAAAAAACTTAAAAAATCCCTTGCAATGAGTGGGTTCTTTTGTTATTATATTATGGTGCTGTAAATACAGCGCTTAGCTATGATACAAGAGGTTGCGACACGCCTGGTTGCACTGCCACGCAATCCGTGTTGGTTTTCTTGAGGAGCTAGCCTATTATCTTAAATAGACGAAAGAGGAGAAAAAATGGCAAACAAAAAAATTCGTATCCGTTTGAAAGCTTACGAACACCGTACGCTTGATACAGCGGCTGAAAAAATCGTAGAAACTGCAACTCGCACAGGTGCGACAGTTGCTGGACCAGTTCCACTTCCAACTGAACGTAGTCTCTACACAATTATTCGTGCGACTCACAAATATAAAGATTCTCGCGAACAATTTGAAATGCGTACACACAAACGTCTTATCGACATCATCAACCCAACTCAAAAAACAGTTGACGCTTTGATGAAACTTGATCTTCCAAGTGGTGTGAACGTAGAAATTAAACTTTAATTTAAAGTTTGATTCAATGAGCATAAAAAACGCTCGTTAAAAACTTTTTTGAGCATAAAAAACGCTCATAAAAAACTTTTTGAAAAAACAATAAAGTAAAGGAAATATTTTCTCATGACAAAAGGAATCTTAGGGAAAAAAGTGGGAATGACTCAAATCTTCACTGAAGCAGGTGAATTTATCCCTGTTACTGTCATCGAAGCTACTCCAAACGTTGTGCTTCAAGTTAAAACTGTTGAAACAGACGGTTACGAAGCAGTTCAAGTTGGTTTTGACGACAAACGCGAAGTATTGAGCAACAAACCTGCCAAAGGCCACGTAGCGAAAGCTAACACAGCTCCTAAGCGCTTCATTCGTGAATTCAAAAACATTGAAGGCTTGGAAGTTGGATCAGAAATCACTGTTGACACATTCGAAGCTGGAGATGTTGTTGACGTAACTGGTACTTCAAAAGGTAAAGGTTTCCAAGGTGTTATCAAACGCCACGGTCAATCACGCGGACCTATGGCTCACGGTTCTCGTTACCACCGTCGTCCAGGTTCAATGGGACCTGTTGCGCCTAACCGTGTTTTCAAAAACAAACACTTGGCAGGACGTATGGGTGGTAACCGTGTGACAATTCAAAATCTTGAAGTTGTACAAGTTATCCCAGAGAAAAACGTTATCCTTATCAAAGGTAACGTACCAGGTGCTAAGAAATCTCTTATCACTATCAAATCAGCAGTTAAAGCTGCTAAATAATAAGAAAGGAGAAATCAGTTAAAAATGGCAAACGTAAAACTATTTGACCAAACTGGTAAAGAAGTTAGCACAGTTGAACTTAACGACGCTATCTTCGGTATCGAACCAAACGAATCAGTAGTATTTGATGTCGTAATCAGCCAACGTGCTAGCCTTCGCCAAGGTACTCACGCGGTTAAAAACCGTTCAGCAGTATCAGGTGGTGGACGTAAACCATGGCGTCAAAAAGGAACTGGACGTGCTCGTCAAGGTTCTATCCGCTCACCACAATGGCGTGGTGGTGGTGTTGTCTTCGGACCAACTCCACGTTCTTACGGATACAAACTTCCACAAAAAGTTCGTCGCCTTGCATTGAAATCTGTTTACTCAGCTAAAGTTGCAGAAGATAAATTTGTAGCAGTTGAAGCTCTTTCATTTGCAGCTCCAAAAACTGCTGAATTCGCAAACGTTCTTTCAGCTCTTAGCATCGATTCTAAAGTACTTGTTATCGTTGAAGAAGGAAACAAATTCGCTGAACTTTCAGCACGTAACCTTGCAAACGTAACTGTTGCAACTCCTGCAACTGCAAGCGTACTTGATATCGTAAACGCAGATAAACTTCTTGTTACTAAAGAAGCTATCTCATCAATCGAGGAGGTTCTTGCATAATGAATTTGTATGACGTAATCAAAAAACCTGTTATCACTGAGAAATCTATGATTGCTCTTGAAGCAGGAAAATACACTTTCGAAGTTGATACACGTGCACACAAACTCTTGATCAAACAAGCAGTTGAAGCTGCATTTGAAGGTGTTAAAGTTGCTAGCGTGAACACTGTAACTGTTAAACCAAAACAAAAACGTGTTGGACGTTACACTGGTTTCACTTCAAAAACTAAAAAAGCTATCATCACTCTTACAGCTGATTCTAAAGCAATCGAGTTGTTTGCAGCTGAAGCTGAATAATCAAAGGAGAAATTAACGTGGGTATTAAAGTTTATAAACCAACGACAAATGGCCGTCGTAACATGACTTCTTTGGATTTCGCAGAAATCACTACAAGCACTCCTGAAAAATCATTGCTTGTTTCTCTTAAGAACAAAGCTGGTCGTAACAACAACGGTCGTATCACTGTACGTCACCAAGGTGGCGGACACAAACGTCACTACCGTTTGATTGACTTCAAACGTAACAAAGATGGCGTTGAAGCAGTTGTTAAAACAATTGAGTATGATCCAAACCGTACTGCAAACATCGCTCTTGTACACTACACTGACGGGGTTAAAGCTTACATCATCGCACCTAAAGGTCTTGAAGTAGGTCAACGTATCGTTTCAGGTCCAGATGCGGATATCAAGATTGGTAACGCTCTTCCACTTGCAAACATCCCAGTTGGTACAGTTATCCACAACATCGAGCTTCAACCAGGTAAAGGTGCTGAACTTATCCGTGCCGCTGGTGCTTCTGCTCAAGTTTTGGGTCAAGAAGGTAAATACGTACTTGTTCGTCTTCAATCAGGTGAAGTTCGTATGGTTCTTGGTACATGTCGTGCAACTATCGGTACTGTAGGTAACGAACAACAATCACTTATCAACCTTGGTAAAGCCGGCCGTAATCGCTGGAAAGGTATTCGCCCAACAGTTCGTGGTTCTGTAATGAACCCTAACGATCACCCACACGGTGGTGGTGAAGGTAAAGCACCAGTTGGACGTAAAGCGCCATCTACTCCATGGGGTAAACCTGCGCTTGGTCTTAAAACTCGTAACAAGAAAGCTAAATCTGACAAACTTATCGTTCGTCGTCGTAACGAAAAATAATTTAGTCGCTTAGCACATAACATCCGCCAACTCGGTAGCATTTCTTAGTGCAAGCCGCTGTGGTACATTCAATTTAAAGGAGAAAACTACAAAATGGGACGTAGTCTTAAAAAAGGACCTTTCGTCGATGAGCATTTGATGAAAAAAGTTGAAGCTCAAGCAAATGACGAAAAGAAAAAAGTAATTAAAACTTGGTCACGTCGTTCAACGATTTTCCCAAGTTTCATCGGATACACTATCGCAGTTTATGATGGACGTAAACACGTTCCTGTTTACATCCAAGAAGACATGGTAGGTCACAAACTTGGTGAATTTGCACCAACTCGTACTTACAAAGGTCACGCAGCTGACGATAAGAAAACACGTCGTTAATAGGAGGAGGACACAATGGCAGAAATTACTTCAGCTAAAGCAATGGCTCGTACAGTGCGTGTTTCACCTCGTAAAACACGTCTTGTTCTTGATCTTATCCGTGGTAAGAACGTTGCTGATGCAATCGCAATCTTGAAATTCACTCCAAACAAAGCAGCTCGCATTGTTGAGAAAACTCTTAACTCTGCTATCGCTAACGCAGAAAACAACTTTGGTTTGGAAAAAGCTAACTTGGTAGTATCTGAAACATTCGCAAACGAAGGACCAACAATGAAACGTTTCCGTCCACGTGCGAAAGGTTCAGCTTCACCAATCAACAAACGCACAACTCACGTAACAGTAGTTGTGTCAGAAAAATAAGGAGGTAAACTCGTGGGTCAAAAAGTACATCCAATTGGTATGCGTGTCGGGATCATCCGTGACTGGGATGCGAAATGGTATGCTGAAAAAGAATACGCAGATTACCTTCACGAAGATTTGGCAATCCGCAAATTCATTCAAAAAGAACTTGCAGACGCTTCAGTTTCAACTATTGAAATCGAACGTGCTGTAAACAAAGTTATTGTTTCACTTCACACTGCAAAACCAGGTATGGTTATCGGTAAAGGTGGATCAAACGTTGACGCTCTTCGCGCTCAACTTAACAAATTGACTGGAAAACAAGTACACATCAACATCGTTGAAATCAAGAAACCTGATTTGGACGCTCACCTTGTTGGTGAAACAATTGCTCGCCAACTTGAGCAACGTGTTGCTTTCCGTCGTGCACAAAAACAAGCTATCCAACGTGCAATGCGTGCTGGAGCTAAAGGAATCAAAACTCAAGTATCAGGTCGTTTGAACGGTGCAGATATCGCCCGTGCAGAAGGATACTCTGAAGGTACAGTTCCACTTCACACACTTCGCGCTGATATCGATTACGCTTGGGAAGAAGCTGACACAACTTACGGTAAACTTGGTGTTAAAGTTTGGATCTACCGTGGAGAAGTTCTTCCAGCTCGTAAAAACACTAAAGGAGGCAAATAACAAATGTTAGTACCTAAACGTGTTAAACACCGTCGTGAATTCCGTGGAAAAATGCGCGGTGAGGCTAAAGGTGGTAAAGAAGTATCATTCGGTGAATACGGTCTTCAAGCTACAACTAGCCACTGGATTACAAACCGTCAAATCGAGGCTGCTCGTATTGCCATGACTCGTTACATGAAACGTGGTGGTAAGGTTTGGATTAAGATCTTCCCACACAAATCATACACTGCTAAAGCTATCGGTGTACGTATGGGTTCTGGTAAAGGGGCACCTGAAGGTTGGGTAGCACCAGTTAAACGTGGTAAAGTAATGTTCGAAATCGCAGGTGTTTCTGAAGAAGTTGCACGTGAAGCGCTTCGTCTTGCTAGCCACAAATTGCCAGTTAAATGTAAATTCGTGAAACGTGAAGCAGAATAAGGAGAAGACATGAAACTTGAAGAAATCAAAAAGTTTGTTGCTGAGCTTCGTGGCTTGTCTCAAGAAGAGCTTGCTAAAAAAGAAAACGAACTTAAGAAAGAACTTTTCGACCTTCGTTTCCAAGCTGCAGCAGGTCAACTTGATCAAACTGCCCGTTTGAACGAAGTGAAAAAACAAATTGCACGTGTTAAAACTGTGCAATCTGAAATCAAATAATAGATTGGGAAAGGAGCAATTCTAATAATGGAACGTAATCAACGTAAAACCCTTGTTGGACGCGTAGTATCTGACAAGATGGATAAAACAATCACAGTTGTAGTTGAAACTAAACGTAACCACCCAGTCTATGGTAAACGTATCAACTATTCTAAAAAATACAAAGCACATGATGAAAACAACGTTGCTAAAGAAGGCGATATCGTTCGTATCATGGAAACTCGCCCACTTTCAGCTACAAAACGCTTCCGTCTTGTAGAAGTTGTGGAAGAAGCTGTTATTATCTAATAAAACTAAAAGGAGACAATTGAAATGATTCAACAAGAAAGTCGCTTAAAAGTTGCTGATAATAGCGGTGCTCGTGAAATCTTGACTATCAAAGTTCTTGGTGGTTCAGGACGTAAATTCGCTAACATCGGCGACGTTATCGTTGCAACTGTTAAACAAGCTACACCAGGTGGAGCTGTTAAAAAAGGTGATGTTGTTAAAGCTGTTATCGTTCGTACAAAAACTGGTGCTCGCCGTCCAGACGGTTCATACATCAAGTTTGATGATAACGCTGCAGTAATCATCCGCGATGACAAAACTCCTCGTGGAACTCGTATTTTTGGCCCTGTTGCACGTGAATTGCGTGAAGGTGGATACATGCGTATCGTATCTTTGGCGCCAGAAGTACTTTAATCTGAATTAACACAAACTTAGTCCCCTGAAATGTTCAGGGTGCCCATTAGGGCGTAAGAAATAATAGGAGAAATACTCAAATGTTTGTAAAAAAAGGCGATAAAGTTCGCGTTATTGCTGGTAAAGACAAAGGAACTGAAGCAGTAGTTCTTAAAGCTCTTCCAAAAGTAAACAAAGTTGTTGTTGAAGGTGTTGCAATCATCAAAAAACACCAAAAACCATCAGCTGAAAACCCTCAAGGTGCTATCGTGGAAAAAGAAGCACCAATCCACGCTTCAAACGTTCAAGTTCTTGACAAGAACGGTGTAGCTGGACGTGTAGGTTACAAAGTTGTTGACGGCAAAAAAGTTCGTTACAACAAAAAATCAGGCGAAGTGCTTGACTAATCACGAAGGAAAGGAGAAAGTATTAAATGGCTAACCGTCTTAAAGAAAAATACACTAACGAAGTAATTCCAGCTTTGACTGAAAAATTCAATTATTCTTCAGTTATGGCTGTGCCAAAAGTTGATAAAATCGTTATCAACATGGGTGTTGGTGAAGCTGTAAACAACGCTAAAACTCTTGAAAAAGCTGCTGCTGAGTTGGCACTTATTTCAGGTCAAAAACCATTGATTACTAAAGCTAAGAAATCAATCGCTGGCTTCCGTCTTCGTGAAGGTGTAGCGATCGGTGCTAAAGTTACCCTTCGTGGTGAACGCATGTACGAATTCTTGGATAAATTGGTATCAGTATCACTTCCACGTGTTCGTGACTTCCATGGTGTTCCAACTAAATCATTTGATGGACGTGGTAACTACACACTTGGTGTTAAAGAACAACTTATCTTCCCAGAAATCAACTTCGACGATGTTGATAAAGTACGTGGTATGGATATCGTTATCGTAACTACTGCTAACACTGACGAAGAAGGTCGTGAATTGCTTAAAGGCCTTGGAATGCCTTTTGCAAAATAATCTAGGAGGTAAATAAATTGGCTAAAAAATCAATGATTGCTAAGAACAAACGCCCTGCGAAGTTCTCTACGCAAGCTTACACTCGTTGCGAACGTTGTGGACGTCCACACTCAGTTTATCGCAAATTTAAACTTTGCCGTGTTTGCTTCCGTGAATTGGCTTACAAAGGTCAAATTCCAGGTGTTACCAAAGCTTCTTGGTAAAAACATGGTACATTTAAGTTAGTTTTACCTAATTTGAATGTATTTAACACAATCTGAGCCTAGCTCAATCATTAACTAGCAAGTGAATTATTCAAACTACTAGTAAGAGGAGAAAATATAAAATGGTTATGACTGACCCAATTGCAGATTTCTTGACACGTATTCGTAACGCTAACCAAGCTAAACACGAAGTACTTGAAGTACCTGCATCAAACATTAAAAAAGGTATCGCTGAAATCCTTAAACGTGAAGGTTTCGTAAAAAATGTTGAAGTTATTGAAGATGACAAACAAGGTATCATCCGCGTATTCTTGAAATACGGACAAAACGGTGAACGTGTTATCACTAACTTGAAACGTATTTCTAAACCAGGTCTTCGTGTTTACTCTAAACGTGAAGATGTTCCTAAAGTTCTTAACGGACTTGGAATCGCGATCATCTCTACTTCAGAAGGTCTTTTGACTGATAAAGAAGCTCGTCAAAAGAACGTTGGTGGAGAAGTTATCGCTTACGTTTGGTAAGAAGTTGATACTAAGCACTTATCTCAAATGATTTGTGCGAGTTTCGTTGATTATATTCTATGAAACTCATCCCCGTGAAAACTAGTCACTTTGTGGCTTGATAATCTAACAGGAGAATTAAATACTATGTCACGTATTGGTAATAAAGTTATTACTTTGCCTACTGGTGTTGAAGTAACAAACAATGATAACGTTGTTACTGTTAAAGGACCTAAAGGCGAACTCACTCGTGAGTTTAACAAAAACATTGAAATCAAAGTTGAAGGCAACGAAGTTACACTTCACCGTCCAAACGACTCAAAAGAAAACAAAACAATCCACGGTACTTCACGTGCAAACTTGAACAACATGGTTGTTGGTGTTTCTGAAGGTTTCAAAAAAGAACTTGAAATGCGCGGTGTCGGATATCGTGCGCAACTCCAAGGAACAAAACTTGTTCTTTCAGTTGGTAAATCTCACCAAGACGAAGTTGAAGCTCCAGAAGGTATTACTTTTGAAGTACCATCTGCAACTTCAATCGTTGTAAGTGGTATTAACAAAGAAGTTGTTGGTCAAACAGCGGCTTACATCCGTAGCCTTCGTTCACCAGAACCTTACAAAGGTAAAGGTATTCGTTACGTTGGTGAATACGTACGTCGTAAAGAAGGTAAAACTGGTAAATAAAAGGATTTTATCCTTATGGCAATTCTTTGTGGATTGTCTCTTTACCAAAAGCTCTCATGAGCTAGCATTATAATTAAGAGGTGAAAATTGTGATTTCGAAACCAGATAAAAACAAACTCCGCCAAAAACGCCACCGTCGCGTTCGCGGAAAACTCTCTGGAACTGCTGATCGCCCACGTTTGAACATTTTCCGTTCTAATACAGGCATCTACGCTCAAGTTATTGATGACGTAGCGGGTGTAACGCTCGCAAGTGCATCAACTCTTGATAAAGAAGTTTCTAAAGGAACTAAAACAGAACAAGCCGTTGTTGTCGGTAAACTTGTTGCTGAACGCGCAGTAGCTAAAGGTATTTCTGAAGTGGTGTTTGACCGCGGTGGATATCTCTATCACGGACGTGTTAAAGCTTTGGCTGACTCAGCTCGTGAAAACGGATTGAAATTCTAATAGGGAGGACACTTAATAATGGCATTTAAAGATAATGCAGTAGAACTTGAAGAACGCGTAGTTGCTATCAACCGTGTTACTAAAGTTGTAAAAGGTGGACGCAACATGCGTTTTGCTGCTCTTGTTGTTGTTGGTGACCGTAATGGTCGCGTAGGATTTGGTACTGGTAAATCTCAAGAGGTTCCAGAAGCTATCCGTAAAGCAGTTGAAGCAGCTAAGAAAAACCTTATCGAAGTTCCTATGGTTGGTACAACTATTCCTCACGAAGTTCGTTCAGAATTTGGTGGAGCGAAAGTATTGTTGAAACCAGCTGTTGAAGGGGCTGGGGTTGCCGCTGGTGGTGCAGTTCGTGCCGTCATCGAATTGGCTGGTGTTGCTGATGTAACATCTAAATCACTCGGTTCAAACACTCCAATCAACATCGTTCGTGCGACTGTTGAAGGATTGAAACAACTTAAACGTGCTGAAGAAGTTGCGGCTCTTCGTGGCATCTCAGTATCTGACTTGGCATAAGAAAGGAGATAACAATGGCTCAAATTAAAATTACTTTGACTAAGTCTCCAATCGGACGCAAACCAGAACAACGTAAAACAGTTGTTGCTCTTGGACTTGGTAAATTGAATAGCTCAGTTGTTAAAGAAGACAACGCTGCTATCCGTGGTATGGTCAACGCAGTATCTCACTTGGTAACTGTAGAAGACGTTAAATAAAAATTGATTTAAGTCGTGAGGGTTACCTCGCGACTTAAACTGAATTTCATGTATAGGCGAGTTTCTAATCAAGCTACCTTACTTGATTAGAGGCGCTAGCATTTTACAAAAAGAGGAGAAAATAATAATGAAACTTCATGAATTGAAACCTGCTGAAGGTTCTCGTAAAGTCCGCAACCGTGTAGGTCGTGGTACTTCATCTGGTAACGGTAAAACTTCAGGCCGTGGTCAAAAAGGTCAAAAAGCTCGTAGCGGTGGTGGCGTACGTCCAGGATTTGAAGGTGGACAAACTCCATTGTTCCGTCGTCTTCCAAAACGCGGATTCACTAACATCAACGCTAAAGAATACGCACTTGTAAACCTTGATCAATTGAACGTCTTTGAAGATGGTACAGAAGTAACTCCAGCAGTTCTTAAAGAAGCTGGAATCGTTCGTGCTGAAAAATCAGGCGTTAAAGTTCTTGGTAACGGCGAATTGACTAAGAAATTGACTGTTAAAGCAGCTAAATTCTCAAAATCTGCTGAAGCAGCTATCACTGCTAAAGGTGGTTCAATCGAAGTCATCTAATGAGGGGTAACTCATTATGTTCTTTAAACTATTAAAAGACGCATTGAAAGTCAAAAACGTTCGTAATAAGATTTTATTTACAATCTTCATTATTTTCGTTTTTCGTGTAGGGACTCATGTAACAGTTCCTGGTATCAATGCGGAAAGTTTGAAACAATTAAGTGATTTACCTTTCTTGAACATGCTTAACTTGGTGTCTGGTAATGCCATGAATAACTTCTCAATCTTCTCGATGGGGGTTAGTCCTTACATTACAGCATCAATCATCGTCCAACTTTTGCAGATGGATATCTATCCGAAATTTGTGGAGTGGGGCAAACAAGGGGAAGTTGGTCGTCGTAAATTGAACCAAGCGACTCGCTATATTACTCTTGTTTTAGCCTTTGTTCAATCGATTGGTATTACAGCAAGTTTTAATACTCTCTCATCAATTTCATTGGTTAAAACACCAAATGTTTCAACCTACCTATTGATTGGGACAATTCTAACTGCTGGTAGCATAATTGTGACATGGCTTGGTGAACAAATCACAGATAAAGGTTTTGGTAATGGTGTGTCAATGATTATCTTTTCAGGGATCATCGCTTCTATTCCAAAAATGTTCTCAACGATTTACGAGGATTTCTTTGTCAATGTTCGTTCAGGAGAATTGACTCGTTCATATATCATAGTTGCTTTGTTAATTGTGGTAGGTTTGGCGATTGTCTTCTTTACGACATTTGTTCAACAGGCAGAATATCAAATTCCAATTCAATATACTAAATTGGTTCAAGGGGCTCCAACGAGTTCTTACCTTCCATTGAAAGTAAATCCAGCTGGTGTTATTCCCGTTATCTTTGCTAGCTCGATTACAACAATTCCTAGTACTATTCTTCCATTCTTCTCGAAGGTTACATGGTTATCACACTTACAAGGACTACTCTCGTATAATACACCTAGTGGAATGATTACTTATGCGATATTGATTATCTTATTCTCATTCTTCTACACATTTGTCCAAGTAAATCCTGAAAAAACTGCTGAAAATCTTCAAAAGAATGGGTCTTACATTCCTAGTGTTCGTCCAGGTCGTGAGACTGAAAAGTACATGTCTTCATTGCTTAAGAGATTGGCAACAATCGGGGCTGTATTTCTCGCGTTTATTTCATTGGCTCCAATTGCGGCTCAACAGTTTATGCACCTTACAAGCTCAATCGCGCTTGGTGGTACATCTCTCTTGATCTTGATTTCAACTGGTATCGAAGGTATGAAACAACTCGAAGGTTACCTATTGAAACGTCAGTACGTTGGATTTATGAATCTTGAAGACTAAGTCTTCTCATGAACAATTGAGAGGGAAAGAAAGGTTACTTTCTGTCCCTTCTCTTTTGTTTTTTGATAACTCTACCAATGTGTTAAAACCTTGATAGAGTTATTTGAAAACAAAAATAAGGAGTTCGTAAGATGAATCTTTTAATTATGGGTCTACCAGGTGCTGGTAAAGGGACTCAAGCTGCAAAAATTGTTGAAGAATTTGGTGTAGCTCACATCTCAACTGGTGATATGTTCCGTGCTGCTATGGCTAACCAAACAGAAATGGGAACTTTGGCAAAATCATTCATCGATAAAGGTGAATTGGTACCAGATGAAGTAACAAACGGAATCGTTAAAGAGCGTTTGGCTCAAGACGACATTAAGGAAAAAGGATTCCTTTTGGATGGTTTTCCTCGCACAATCGAACAAGCTCATTCCTTGGATCAAATCTTGGTTGATCTTGGTTTGGAGCTTGATGGAGTAATCAATATCGAAGTGGATCCATCTTGCCTTCTTGAACGCTTGAGTGGTCGTATTATTCACCGCGAAACAGGTGAAACTTACCATAAAGTATTCAACCCACCAGCTGATTACAAGGAAGAAGACTATTACCAACGTGAAGATGACAAACCAGAAACAGTGAAACGCCGCTTGGATGTGAATATTGCTCAAGGTGAGCCAATTATTGCACATTACCGTGAGCTTGGTCTTGTATCAGATATTCAAGGTAACCAAGATATCGACGATGTATTCGCTGATGTAAAAAAAGCGATTGCAGCAATTAAATAATTATATAATCTTACTTGCGTATCAGACTTAAGCATGTTATAATACTTTAGTCTGACTTATAATTGTTACCTCTGTGCTCAGAGGAAATCAAATCGAAATTTTAGGGGGTACTTTTGCGTGGCAAAAGAAGACGTGATTGAAATTGAAGGTAAAGTTGTAGAAACTATGCCTAATGCTATGTTTACTGTTGAATTGGAAAATGGACACCAAATTTTGGCGACAGTTTCTGGTAAAATCCGTAAAAACTACATTCGTATTTTGGTCGGTGACCGTGTGACTGTTGAAATGAGTCCTTATGATTTGACACGTGGACGCATCACATACCGCTTTAAATAATCGAAATAATTGGAGGGATTGAAACATGAAGGTAAGACCATCGGTTAAACCAATTTGCGAATACTGTAAAGTTATTCGTCGTAACGGTCGTGTTATGGTAATTTGTCCAACAAATCCAAAACACAAACAACGTCAAGGATAATATAGAAAGGAGAAATCATGGCTCGTATTGCTGGAGTTGACATTCCAAACGATAAACGTGTAGTAATTTCACTTACTTACGTATACGGTATCGGACTTGCAACATCTAAGAAAATCTTGGCTGCTGCAGGCGTTTCTGAAGACATCCGCGTTAAAGATTTGACAAATGATCAAGAAGACGCTATCCGTCGCGAAGTGGATGCAATCAAAGTTGAAGGTGACCTTCGTCGTGAAGTTAACCTTAACATCAAACGTTTGATGGAAATCGGTTCATACCGTGGTATCCGTCACCGTCGTGGACTTCCTGTCCGTGGACAAAACACTAAAAATAATGCCCGCACTCGTAAAGGTAAAGCTGTTGCGATTGCAGGTAAGAAAAAATAATTAAAATAAAATAGGAGGTAAAAACATTGGCTAAACCAACACGTAAACGTCGTGTGAAAAAGAATATCGAATCTGGTATTGCTCACATTCACGCTACTTTCAATAACACTATTGTTATGATTACAGATGTGCATGGTAACGCTGTAGCATGGTCATCAGCTGGTGCTCTTGGTTTCAAAGGTTCTCGTAAATCTACACCATTTGCTGCACAAATGGCTTCAGAAGCTGCTGCTAAATCTGCACAAGAACATGGTCTTAAAACAGTTGAAGTAACTGTTAAAGGTCCTGGTTCAGGTCGTGAGTCTGCTATCCGTGCTCTTGCTGCTGCAGGTCTTGAAGTAACAGCAATCCGTGATGTAACACCTGTACCACATAATGGTTGTCGTCCTCCAAAACGTCGTCGTGTGTAATCTTTAATAACAATAGTACACAAGGTTCGTTTCGAGGGAGTATAATAAATGATTGAGTTTGAAAAACCAATAATAACAAAAATTGATGAAAATAAAGATTACGGCAAATTTGTCATCGAACCACTAGAACGTGGTTATGGTACAACTTTGGGTAACTCTCTTCGTCGTGTACTTTTGTCATCACTTCCAGGTGCTGCCGTAACATCAATTAAGATTGATGGAGTACTCCACGAATTTGATACCGTACCAGGCGTCCGTGAAGACGTGATGCAAATCATCCTTAATATTAAAGGACTTGCTGTAAAATCTTACGTCGAAGACGAAAAGACAATTGAACTTGATGTCCAAGGTCCAGCTGAAGTTACTGCTGGAGACATCTTGACTGATAGCGACATTGAAATTGTTAACCCTGATCATTATCTTTTCACTATCGCTGACGGCGCTTCTTTGAAAGCGACTATGACAGTAGCTACAAACCGTGGTTATGTTCCAGCAGATGAAAACAAGAAAGATGATGCACCAGTGGGAACATTGGCTGTAGATTCAATCTACACACCAGTGAAAAAAGTCAATTATCAAGTTGAACCTGCCCGTGTAGGTAGTAATGATGGTTTTGATAAATTGACAATCGAAATCATGACAAACGGAACAATCATCCCTGAAGATGCCCTCGGTCTCTCGGCTCGCGTTTTGATTGAACACTTGAACTTGTTTACTGACCTTACTGATGTTGCTAAAGCTACTGATGTAATGAAAGAAACTGAAAAAGTGAACGATGAAAAGGTGCTTGACCGTACCATCGAAGAACTTGATTTGTCTGTACGCTCATATAACTGTTTGAAACGTGCCGGTATTAATACCGTTCATGATTTGACAGAAAAAACTGAGCCTGAAATGATGAAAGTCCGTAACCTAGGTCGTAAATCTCTTGAAGAAGTCAAAGTTAAGTTGGCTGATCTTGGACTTGGACTCAAAAACGATAAATAATAATATAGGAGGATAACATGGCTTACCGTAAACTTGGACGCACAAGCTCACAACGTAAAGCGGTTCTTCGTGATTTGACTACAGATCTTATCATTAACGAAGCAATCGTTACAACTGAAGCACGTGCTAAAGAAATCCGTAAAACAGTTGAAAAAATGATCACTCTTGGTAAACGTGGTGATTTGCACGCACGTCGTCAAGCAGCTGCATTTGTACGTAACGAAATTGCATCTGAAAGCTATGATGAAGCAACTGATAAATATACATCAACAACTGCTCTTCAAAAACTTTTCTCAGAAATCGCACCTCGTTATGCTGAACGTAACGGTGGATACACTCGTATCCTTAAAACAGAACCACGTCGTGGCGATGCTGCCCCAATGGCAATCATCGAACTTGTTTAATTTTTATCAATTTTGTTGAGTGTTATGATGATGGAATAGCTTAGCTTTTCTTAGTCTAGCTCTGGTCTACCGCTGGGCATACGCCTAGCGGGAACACTCATCATAAAAATGGGAATAAATAAGCATGTAACGCTTGTTTACGAAAGGTAATACGGTTATTTTTCGTAAGCAGGCGTTTTTTTTTGTCTATAAATCGTCTGAATATTTTGATATAATGGAGTAAGCTTATTTTAAAAAGGGGGACATTATTTTGACAACAGCCAAGAAACTGCTTAAGCAAAGGTACTATGAGCCAATTAAGGAGCAACCCGAATTATTTGTGGGGATTGAGTTGGAATACCCAGTTGTTAATTTGAGTGGTAATGCTACAGATGTCTCTCTTACAAAACAGTTACTAGTCTATCTCTTGGATAATTTTGATTTTCAAGCTGATAAGTATGATTCTGATAATAATCCTATTCAGCTTATCGATAAAGCTTCTGGAGACATGATTCTTTTTGAAGTTTCGTACAATACGATCGAGTTTGCTTTTGCAAAGGCTGAGAGAATTTCTGAGGTTGAGGAACGTCTGGATACTTACCTCAGTATAATCCAACCCTATCTTCAGAATCATAATCATGAGTTGCAAGGTTGGGGAGTGAATCCAAACTGGGAAAAAAATGACAACAGACCTGTTAAATCTCCTCGTTATGAAATGCTTATGGATTTTCTCGAGCTATCTAAAGCAAAGAACGATTCTTTCTTTCATGATTATCCAGAATATGCTTCTTTCATCTGTGGGAGTCAGGTACAATTAGATATTTCAAAAACGTCCTATTTAAGAGTCTTAAATGCTTTTAACCAAATAGAGGGACCCAAGGCAGTATTATTGGCAAACTCTGAATTTTGGGGTTCCGATTGGGATTTAGCGCTTTCCCGTGATGTTTTCTGGGAGAATTCCATGCATGGTGTGTTTGAGGAAAATGCAGGAGTATTTCCTAAGGTATTTAAGAATGAAGATGACTATTTTTCTTACTTGTCTGAGACAGCCATTTTTACTGCTAAGCGTGGTGACGAAACTTACTATTTTGAACCAATACGCGCTAAAGACTATCTGAGTACGCCATCTATCAAAGCACACTCTATTCGTGGCGAAGTAGTCACTATTGAACCAAGTGAGGAAGATTTTAAGACTCACCGTTCTTATCAATTCCAAGATTTAACGACGCGAGGGACTATTGAGTTTCGCAGTGTTTGTACCCAACCTTTCTCATCAACCTTTGCGCCGGCAGCCTTTCACCTTGGTCTTTTAGTCAATTTGGTAAATCTAGAAAATATTTTGAATGACTCACCTTTTTTTGAAGCGTTTGACTATGATTACCCTAGAATTCGTCGTTTATTTTCTAAAAAAGATATTTCTGCTACAGACCTCAAAATGATTTTACCTTTGACAGAATCGTTATTGTCTTGTGCTGAGGATGGCTTAAAATCGCGTGGTTTTGGAGAAGAAGTTTACTTAGCTCCCCTTAGAGAGAAATTAGATAGGCTGAATAAGAGTTTAGATTAACCTTTGACAAGAGATATGATAGATAGTTTTTGCTAAAAAATTTAAAAAAAGTCGAAAAAGTATTGACGTCAGCAAACAATAAATGGTATTATATAATAGTTGTTTCGAAAGAGACAAGAGAAAGTTACTAAAAAACTTTCAAAAAAGTATTGACACGAGTTGTCAATCCTGATATAATAACTAATGTTGTTAGCGGAAATGGCGGAATTGGCAGACGCGCAGGACTAAGGATCCTGTGACCGCTTTAGGTCGTGAGGGTTCAAGTCCCTCTTTCCGCAGAGTAACCAGTCACATGACTGGTTTTTTTTGTATTAAAAAATCAAAACGCTTACAAATTGTAGAAAAGCTAGTTTTTTGAGTTCAATTGTGATAGAATAAACTTGTAAACGGGTTCAAACCCAAAAAAATATAGGAGGCCTTTATAATGGCAATCGTTTCAGCAGAAAAATTTGTCCAAGCAGCTCGTGATAATGGTTACGCAGTTGGTGGATTTAACACAAACAACCTTGAGTGGACTCAAGCTATCTTGCGTGCAGCAGAAGCTAAACAAGCTCCAGTACTTATCCAAACTTCTATGGGTGCAGCTAAGTACATGGGTGGTTACAAATTGTGTAAAGTCCTTATCGAAGAATTGGTTGAATCAATGGGTATCACTGTACCAGTTGCTATTCACCTTGACCACGGTCACTACAATGACGCTTTGGAATGTATCCGTGTAGGTTACACTTCAGTTATGTTTGACGGTTCACACCTTCCAGTTGAAGAAAACCTTGAAAAAGCAGCTAAAGTTGTTGAATTTGCACACGCTAACGGTGTATCAGTTGAAGCTGAAGTTGGTACAATCGGTGGTGAAGAAGATGGTATCATCGGTGATGGTGAATTGGCACCAATCGAAGATGCTAAAGCTATGGTTGCAACTGGTATCGACTTCCTTGCAGCAGGTATCGGTAACATCCACGGTCCTTACCCAGAAAACTGGAGCGGACTTCACCTTGACCACTTGCAAAAATTGACAGAAGCTGTTCCTAACTTCCCAATCGTATTGCACGGTGGATCAGGTATTCCTGATGATCAAATCCAAGAAGCTATCAAACTTGGTGTTGCTAAAGTTAACGTTAACACTGAATGTCAAATCGCATTTGCTAACGCAACACGTAAATTTGTTGCTGAATACGAAGCAAATGAAGCAGAATACGACAAGAAGAAACTCTTCGACCCACGTAAATTCTTGAAACCAGGTTTCGAAGCTATCACAGAAGCTGTTGAAGAACGTATCGACGTATTCGGTTCAGCAAACAAAGCTTAATTAGACTATATAAGCTTGAAATGAAAGGGTTTGTCCAATATGGACAAGCCTTTTTCTTATGTTTTGCCCCCATTTTTCCCCCGATTTCTAAATTTCAGTTCGTTTTGATTATAGATGTAGCGCAAACAAAGCGCTATTAGGCTATTAAAACAAGGTCCTTTCTGCGTTTTGTTTTTTGTACCCAAATAAATAGTTAGTATCTGCGAATCAATCTGTGATTGAGAGGAAACAAATTTTAAAGATTGGATATCACTTAGGTTGATAGATTCTATTTCCTAACTTTTTAAGATATGCTATAATATGAATATGTTTGATAATTATATTGTACCTGTATTTTTTGGTGGTGGAGCTCTTGCTCTACTAGGTTTAGTATTATTTGGTTGGGCCTTGCCTTCATTTTTGAAGGGTAAGTGGTCTTATTTGATTTCTTTGTTAGGTTTAGGTTTGGTTGTTTTTGCCTATTTTGATGCGGCGATTGTTATCACTTATAAAATCTGGCTTGGATTGCTAGGTGTCATCATGATTGGTTGGGGACTTCCTTTTAACAATCGCAAGGGACGCCGTGCGATGACTATTTTCTGGGCTGTCATGGCAATCGTTGTAGGTATTGCTGCTATTGCATTCACTATTGCTTATGGTGTCATTAACCGCCACTAACATGAAACTGTAAAACATGCTATAATAATGGCATGTTTTATTTTATGACCCTATCATTTATTATCATGCCTGCCTTGGGCTGCTTCTTAATAGGCTTGGCTTTTGCTAAATCAGATCGTTGGGAGTTTTCTTGGATATTATCCTTAATAGGTTTGGTGGCCTTTATTTCTTCTTTTTGGCATATAGCACGTGTAGATTTATGGTTTATGCTAAGTTATAGTGTTGGTCCTTTTTTGATGGGATTTGGTTTCTCCTGGGACCTAAGTAAGAAACGCCGTGGGCAGTTATTATTATTAGGGGTGTTTTTCCTTATCTTTTTTGTGATTCTGTACTATCTTATTGTGCGAATCCTGAATACAGCTGTTGTCTAAAGGAGGGCTGTTGTGATGTTGCTAGATTTAGAAGAGAAGACACGTGTGCTTGTAGAAGATATTGTTGAACGTTCCGCTATTGGGCGAGGAGCTATCTTTGTCTTGGGATTGTCTTCCAGTGAGGTCGCTGGTGGGATAATCGGAAAAGCCTCTAGCCGTGAAATTGGCCAACGAATTGTGAAAACGATTCTTGAAGTTTTGGAACCTAAAGGAATTTACTTGGCTGTTCAAGGCTGCGAACATCTGAATCGTGCTTTGGTTGTTGAGCGTGAGCTCGCCATGGCTAAAGATTTGGAAATTGTTAATGTTCTTCCGACCTTGCATGCTGGGGGAAGTGGTCAGCTGGCTGCTTTCGACTATATGAAGGATCCTGTTGAGGTGGAGGAAATTGTCGCTCAGGCTGGTATCGATATTGGGGATACCTCTATTGGTATGCATGTGAAGAGGGTCCAAGTTCCTCTTCGCCCGATTACTCCAGAATTAGGTGGTGCTCATGTGACTGCTTTGGCGAGTCGTCCTAAGTTAATTGGTGGAGCTCGTGCTGAGTATCTAGCAGATCCTATCCGTAAAAACTAAAAAGTATCGGACATTCTTGTCCGATACTTTTTCTGTTAGCAGAGCCCTTTCTTTCAATGACGACGCTTGGCATAATCGACAAATTTGAATTTTTCAAGTTTGTGGCGACTTTCCGTAAATTGGAACTGTTTTCCATTAGTTAAATAAACTTTAGAACGGATACAAACAACATGCTGGTCTTTACCTAGGTCGATAAGAATCTTATCTTGATCGGTAGCATTATCAATAGTGATTTCTTTGGAGCATGAGTGGTTCCAAAAAGCTTTGGCTGGAGACCAGTATTATCAAGATTTCTTCTTTATTCAGAACCAACCAACCGATTGGTTGTCTAAATTTGGTGGTTCTGCCTGGGCTCCTTTTGGAGATACAGGGAAATACTATCTTCACCTCTTTGATGAAACACAGTCGGACCTTAATTGGCGCAATCCCAATGTCCGTAAGGAGTTGTTCAAGGTGGTCAACTTCTGGCGTGACAAGGGAGTCAAAGGCTTCCGTTTCGATGTGATCAATTTGATTGGGAAAGATGAAGTCTTAGTGGATTGCCCTGAAAATGAAGGGAAACCAGCTTATACGGATAAACCAATTGTCCATGACTATCTTCGTATGATGAATGAAGCGACCTTTGGTTCTGATGGTAGCTTTATGACAGTTGGAGAGATGTCATCGACAACAATTGACAACTGTGTTCTTTATTCAGCACCGGAGCGTCACGAGTTGTCTATGGCCTTTAACTTCCATCATCTTAAAGTAGATTATGAAGATGGACAAAAATGGACTATTACTCCCTTTGATTTTGAAGAGCTCAAACGTCTCTATCATACCTGGGGTAAGGAAATGAGTGAACGAGGTGGTTGGAGTGCCCTTTTCTGGAATAACCATGACCAACCTCGTGCCTTGAATCGCTTTGTGGATATTAAGAACTTTCGTAATGAAGGAGCGACCATGCTAGCAGCTAGCATTCACCTATCACGTGGAACACCTTATATCTACATGGGCGAAGAAATCGGGATGATTGATCCAGATTATGATTCTATGGCAGATTACGTGGATGTCGAGTCCATCAATGCTTACCAAATGCTCTTGGACCAAGGCGAGTCTCCTGAGCAGGCCTTCAAGATCATTCAAGCCAAATCACGTGATAATTCTCGTACGCCAATGCAATGGGATGCTTCTGAGAATGCAGGTTTTTCAACAGGCACTCCATGGTTGAAAGTCGGTAAATCTTATAAAGACATCAACGTTGAAAATGAAATCGATGGACCAATCTTTAAATTCTATAAAGAATTGATTCGCTTGCGCAAAGAAATACCTATCATTTCAGAAGGAAGCTATCAGCCAGCATTTGAGGATAGTCAACAAGTCTACGCCTTTGAACGCTACTTAGACGTTCAAAAACTCTTGGTACTCAATAATTTCTACGGAAGTGAAGTTGAAGTGGCGATTCCAGCAGAATACCAAGCAGGGCACGTGCTCTTGTCAAACTATGACGATACAGAGCTCGCTGAAAAGATAATTTTGAAACCTTATCAAACCCTAGCAATCTTAGTAAAATAAGCCAAACTTTCCTCAGTAAATGCTTTTGCTGGGGAATTTTGTTATAATGAAAGCACTTTTAATGTTGATGGAGGAAGTGTAATGACACGCTTACAAGATGATTTTTATGAATACGTCAATGGGAAATGGGCTGAGACAGCAGTCATTCCAGATGATAAACCTTCGACTGGTGGCTTTATGGACTTGGATCGAGATATCGAAAACTTGATGTTGGATATTACCGGAAAATGGCAACGGGGAGAAGAATTACCCGAAGATAGCATTCTGCAAAACTTTGTCAAATACCACAAGATGGTAGCTGATTTTGATGCACGAGAAGCAGCTGGTGTGGCACCAGTCATACCCTTGATCAATGAAATCAAGGCTCTGTCTTCTTTTGAAGACTATACCAGCAAGTTGGGCACCTATGAACTAGCTGGCAAACCAAATCTCTTGCCATTTAGCGTGTCGCCAGACTTTAAGAATGCCCAAATGAATGTCTTGTGGGGAGAAGCACCGGCTCTCATCTTGCCAGATACGACCTATTATGAAGAAGGCAACGAAAAAGGCCCAGAATTACTGGCTATCTGGCGTCAAATGATGGAAAAGCTCTTGGCAAAATTTGATTTCTCAGAGGAAGAAATCAAAGATATCCTGGATAAAGTGATTGCAGGGGACGCAGAATTGGCCAAATATGTCTTGTCAAACGAAGAAAAATCAGAGTACAACAAACTCTACCATCCCTATGAGTGGGCGGATTTCAAGGCCTTGGTCCCAGAATTGCCACTCGATGCCTTCTTTACAGAAGTGATCGGACAAACACCAGATAAAATCATCGTGCCAGAAGAGCGTTACTGGAAGGAATTCGCACCAACATTCTATTCAGCATCCAACTGGGAGACCCTTCATGCTGCATTGAAACTCGGAGCAGCTCTTTCTTGGACTCTATTCTTGACCGAAGAAATCCGTGTTTTGGCTGGTGAATATAGTCGTACGATTGCAGGTATTCCAGAACCTCGTCCAAAAGAAAAAGCAGCCTTATCAATAGCAGAAGTACCATATAGCCAAGCGCTTGGACTCTGGTATGCCGGTGAAAAATTCTCACCAGAAGCAAAAGCAGACGTGGAGCATAAAGTAGCGACCATGATTGAGGTCTACAAGGATCGTCTGGAAAAAGCAGATTGGCTCGCCCCTGAGACTCGTGAAAAAGCCATTGTCAAACTCAATGTCATCACACCTCATATCGGTTACCCTGAAAAGTTACCAGAAACTTATGCCAAGAAGGTTATCGACGAGAGCAAAACCTTGGTTGAAAATGCTCAGACTCTCTACGAAATTTCAATTGCTCATAGCTGGAGTAAGTGGAACCAACCAGTTGATCGGAGCGAGTGGCACATGCCAGCAAATATGGTCAATGCCTACTATGATCCGCAACAAAACCAAATCGTCTTCCCAGCAGCGATTTTGCAAGCACCTTTCTATGACCTTCATCAATCGTCATCAGCCAACTACGGCGGAATCGGTGCGGTCATTGCCCATGAAATCTCCCACGCCTTTGACACCAATGGTGCTTCCTTTGACGAGCACGGTAGCTTGAAAGACTGGTGGAAGCCAGAAGATTACGAAGCCTTTACCGCTCGGACTCAAAAGGTCATCGATCAGTTTGAAGGGCAAGACTCTTACGGTGCCAAGATTAACGGGAAATTGACCGTTTCTGAAAACGTGGCAGACCTAGGAGGCATCGCTGCAGCCCTTGAAGCCGCCAAGAAAGAAGCAGACTTCTCAGCAGAAGAATTCTTCACCAACTTTGCTCGCATCTGGCGCATGAAAGCTCGGACAGAATATATGCAACTTCTTGCAAGTGTTGATGTCCACGCACCAGGAAAACTCCGTACCAATGTCCAATTGCCAAACTTTGACGAATTCTTTGAAACCTTTGATGTCAAAGAAGGAGACGGCATGTGGCGTGCCCCAGAAGATCGCGTGATTATTTGGTAATAATGATGAAATCTGTCCAAAAATGGACGGATTTCTTTATTTTTATCGTTGTAAGGGTTTACATAGCGACTAGAAAACGCTATAATATACTTGTGTTAAAGCTTGTGAAGTTTTTAACAAGTATTCAAAGGAGTTTCATATGACTAAACAAACTAAAGATGTTCAAACAGTAATAGATGAATTGGCAACAAAAGGGGTTGAAGCCCTTGATGCTATGGCTAACTTTACGCAGGAGCAAGTGGACCATATTGTTCACCAAGCTGCGATTGCTGCTCTAGATAAACACATGTATTTGGCTAAATTGGCCGTTGATGAAACAGGGCGCGGTATTTACGAAGATAAAGCCATCAAGAACATGTATGCTTCTGAATACATTTGGAATAGTATTAAATATGACAAAACTGTAGGCGTTATTGCTGAAGATAAAGAACAAGGTTTGGTTTCTATCGCTGAGCCGGTTGGTGTTATCTGTGGGGTTACACCAACAACTAACCCAACTTCAACAACCATTTTCAAAGCCCTCATTGCTCTTAAGACACGTAACTCTATCATCTTTGCCTTCCACCCATCAGCTCAGAAATCATCTGCAGAGGCTGCTCGTATTGTTCGTGATGCAGCTATTGAAGCAGGTGCACCTAAGGACTGCATCCAGTGGATTGAAGAGCCATCTATCGAAGCAACTGGTCTTTTGATGAACCATCCTAAGATTGCCACAGTACTTGCGACTGGTGGACCTGGAATGGTTAAGGCTGCTTATTCAACTGGTAAACCAGCGCTTGGTGTAGGAGCCGGAAACGTCCCATCTTATATCGCTGCTGATGCTAAAGTTAAACGTGCGGTCAACGATATCATCGTTTCAAAAACTTTTGATAATGGTATGATTTGTGCATCTGAACAAGCAGCTATCGTTGATGCAGCTATTTATGACGAAGTTAAGGCTGAATTTGAAGCACATCAATGTGTCATCATTTCTAAAAAAGCTGACATTGCTAAATTGGAAAAAGTCGTTCTTAATGAAGCGCGTACAGCTGTAAATGGTGCCATTGTAGGTCACTCAGCTATTGAAATTGCTGAAAAAGCTGGCCTTAAAGTTCCTGCAGGTACAAAAATGCTTTTGGCAGAAATTCCAGATGCAACAATGGAACACCCACTTGCCTTGGAAAAATTGTCTCCAGTACTTGCTCTTATCAAATCTGATGGTGTTGAAGATGGATTCAAAAAAGCAGAAGGCATGCTCAATTTGGGTGGTCTTGGACACACTGCTGTTATCCACACTGAAAATGAAGAGCTCCAACTCCAATATGGTATCCGCATGAAAGCCTGCCGTGTCTTGGTTAATAGCCCATCAGCTGAAGGTGGTATCGGTAATATCTACAATAACATGATTCCATCATTGACTCTTGGTTGTGGTTCACACGGTCATAACTCAGTGTCACACAATGTTAGCTCATTTGATCTCTTGAATGTCAAAACATTGTCAAAGCGTCGCAATAACATGCAATGGTTTCGCGTCCCACCAAAAATCTTCTTCGAAAAAGATTCAATAACTTACTTGCGTCACATTGAAGCTGAGCGCGTGATGTTGGTTTGTGACCCTGGTATGGTTCAGTTTGGTTATGCAGACTTGGTTAAACGCCAATTGGAACTTAACCGCCACAGACCGGCAGTAGATGTTTTCTCAGATGTTGAGCCAAACCCATCTACTAATACCGTTTATAAAGGTCTGGAACGCTTTGTAGATTTCCAACCAGATGTAATCATCGCTCTTGGTGGTGGTTCTGCAATGGACGCTGCTAAGGCTATGTGGATGTTCTTTGAACACCCAGATGTAAGCTTCTTCGGTGCTAAACAAAAATTCTTGGATATCCGTAAACGTACTTACAAGATTCCTTACGCTCAGAAGACACAATTCATCTGTATCCCAACAACTTCAGGGACAGGTTCAGAAGTAACGTCATTTGCGGTTATCACTGATAGTGAAACTCATATCAAGTACCCATTGGCAGATTATGCTTTGACTCCGGACATTGCTATCGTTGACCCTGCTTTGGTTATGAGTGTACCTGCCAGCGTTACAGCAGATACAGGTATGGACGTTTTGACTCACGCCATTGAATCTTATGTATCAGTCATGGCTAGTGACTATACACGTGGGCTTTCACTCCAAGCAATTAAACTTGTTTTTGAAAATCTTGAACATTCTTACCGCTTTGGTGATGAAGAATCACGTGAAAAAATGCATAATGCGTCAACAATGGCTGGTATGGCCTTCGCCAATGCCTTCCTTGGTATCAACCACTCACTAGCTCATAAGGTTGGTCCTATGTTTGACATTCCACACGGACGTACTAATGCGATTTTGATGCCTCACGTTATCCGTTACAACGGTCGTGATCCTCAAAAACACGCTATGTTCCCTAAATATGACTACTTCCGTGCAGACAAAGATTACGCAGATATCGCTCGTTTTATGGGATGGGGTACTGACAAGCAATCAGATGCTGAATTAGTTGAAGTTTTGGCACAAAAAGTATACGAATTGGGTATTGCCGTTGGTATTGCCATGAACTGGAAGGGGCAAGGTGTTACTAAGAAACTTCTTCAAGACACTGCCTATACTTTGGCCGAACATGCTTATGAAGACCAATGTACAACAGCTAATCCGAAAGAACCACTTATTTCAGAATTGAAAGAAATCATCGAAATTGCCTTTGATTATAAAGGATAAGCGATAGACTAAAGTAGCTCTATAAGGGCTACTTTTTTTGCTAGAAACCTTCTATATTAGAGTGTTTATCCAAATTAAAAATAAAGGACTTTCCCGAATAAGATAGAAAAACGCTTTAAGAATTGTTATAATAACCTTACAGCGAGATAAGGAGATTCCTATGACAAAAGAAGAAGGGCTTAGTTTGGGTGAAACAGCACATCCTCTCAAGTCTCGTGAATTGAGGCCACCAGTGGCTTCTGCAGCAGGAAATAGAGCGACTAATAAGTTTAAAGAGTTTAATGCTGATAGGATGGTGAGTGTTCAATTCAATCCTAGTCAACAAGTAAAAGAATCAAAGGAGCCAGTAACCTCAAAGAATATTGTGGGGATGGTATCAGGTGTGATTGCAGCGATACTCACCATACTTTTGATTGTTTGTCTCGTGATGGGATACCGTTATCGAGCCGCAAGCATTGAGGGCGATTGGACAAGCCCAACCTTTAGTGAGAAAATGTTAGCCACTCTGAAAGATACTGCTAATACTAAGAATAAAGTTAGTAATGCTTTACCACAAGGTCAAGATCTTATCACCGATATCAATACAGCAATGAGTATTACTGACAATAAGGCTCACTTAAAAGTGAGCTTTGTTTACAATCGTAAAGGTCTTTATCAGGCTTACCAGAGTAGAGTTACTGAATTGAAAGGTCAGTACGGCGAGGAGTTCTCGGAGGTTTTTGATAGTTATTCATTGTCAGAAAAAGACTACTATAAACAGTTTGATGAGACAGTGAAGAAAGAACTTCCAAAGAGTTATACCTACGATGCCAAAACCGGTCGTGTCACAACAACTGCTTTTACGGGTGATATTAACCGTTGGGAGCAAACAATCACTGTGGATAAGGCTGGAGATTCAGATGCTTTTAAAAAAGGTGATGTATTAGATTATACGACTAACAATGGAGGCTTTACTATTAAGGCACACAGTGAATTTGGTGACATTAGCTTTACAAAAAATAAATAAAAAAGGAAATTAAAGGGGAATATAAATGACAAGAGCAGAATGGTTGGACTATTTTGAAACGGTAAACGGACGCAAGCCGAGTGTTCAGGAAATGGCGGATGCTTTGAAAGCTGGGGAGTTTGTTAATGAAGCACCGGCTAAAACTGAAGATGCAGCTACTACTGAACCTATTAAGGTTGAGGCAGAAATCGTCGAGACAAGTACTAGTCCTCTACCAACTGAAACGGCACCAGTAGTAACAGCAACTGCACCTTCTACGGTTCCTTTTCCAGAAGGACAAGCAGCTATGGCAAATTTGGCTCCTAAAAAACCAATGGATCCCAAAAAGAAAAAACGCATCCTAGTCTCAGTTTTGTCAGCAGTAGTCCTTGTCTTCTTATGTATCGGTGGCTTTATGACTTACCGTTATGTGACAGGTAATATTGATGGCAAATGGTACAGTAGTTCTCTAGGTAGAGAGTATAGCTCAAGCATGTCTGAAAGTTTGACAGACTTGGATAGTAAGGAGCTTGAAAAGTACTTTACAGATACAGCTGTAACCATGAAAGTAAAGGGTAGCAATGCGAAGGTGACTGCTAGCTATACTTTTGACAAGAAAACCTATATCAAGGACTATCGTGAGAGGGTTCAGAAGTCCTTCTCAGCCTTTGGAGATTTATTTAAAGCCTTCTATGGAGATTCCTTTGAAAACTATTATAGTGAGGAAACCATAGAAAAAGAACTTGATGAAGCTCTTGAAAAAGCTGCGAAAGATAATGGTCAAAAGTATGATTCGAAGACAGGCGAAACAACAACAACCCTTTTCAAAGGGAAGGTTAGTCGCTTGGGACATAAGATGACTGTTACTTCTGTCAACAAAGATGTTGATATTGATGGTCTCAATGTGAAAAAAGGTCAAGAGCTAAAAGTGACTAAAAAAGATAAGAAAGTAACGCTTAGTGGTGATGGAAAATCAAAAGATATTACTTTCTCAACTAAGAATGACACCAAAGATAAATTTTAAGATGACATCCGGAATAGTTATTCCGGATTTTTTCATGTCTTTGAGAGGAGAGAATAAGGTGATATCCGGATGATTTTCTCACAAGTCACAATACGTGTAGAAATATTCTGACAATTATGCTACAATAGAGCCACAGACTATCTAAAAAGAGGATTTACCATGACACTTGTATACCAATCAACACGTGACGAAAATAATAAAGTAACAGCTAGTCAAGCTATTCTTCAAGGTTTGGCAACAGATGGTGGCTTGTTCACACCGTTGTCAACGCCTGAGGTTGCTTTGGACTTTGATCAATTGAAAGACGCTTCTTATCAAGAAGTTGCTAAATTGGTCTTGTCAGCTTTCTTGGATGATTTTACGGAAGAGGAATTAGATTACTGTATCACAAATGCTTATGACGACAAGTTTGATACAGCTGCTATTGCACCAGTAGTTAAACTTAAGAACCACTACAACCTTGAACTTTTCCATGGTTCTACTATCGCTTTTAAAGATATGGCCCTTTCAATCTTGCCTTACTTGCTAACAACATCAGCTAAAAAGCAAGGTGTTGATAATAAGATTGTTATTTTGACAGCGACATCAGGTGATACTGGTAAGGCTGCTATGGCTGGTTTTGCAGATGTTCCTGGAACTGAAATTATTGTCTTTTATCCAAAAGACGGTGTTTCAAAAATCCAAGAATTGCAAATGACCACTCAAACAGGAGCTAACACTCACGTTATTGCTATTGATGGTAACTTTGATGATGCTCAAACCGATGTGAAACGTATGTTTAATGATGTTAACTTGCGTGAGAAATTGTTGGCTCATCATACGCAATTCTCATCAGCTAACTCAATGAACGTCGGTCGTTTGGTACCACAAGTGGTTTACTATGTATATGCCTATACGCAGTTGGTTAAGGCAGGTCATATCCAAAACGGAGATAAGGTTAACTTCACAGTACCAACAGGAAACTTTGGTAATATCTTGGCGGCTTATTATGCACGTCAGATTGGTGTTCCGGTTGGCAAATTAATCTGTGCCTCTAATGAAAATAACGTCCTCACAGACTTCTTCGCAACGGGTACTTATGACAAGAAACGTGACTTCAAGGTAACGACAAGTCCTTCTATGGATATCTTGGTATCTTCTAACTTGGAACGCTTGATTTTCCACCTTCTTGGTAATGATGCTGCTAAGACTAAAGAGCTCATGGATGCACTTGTGACTAAGGGCGAGTATACTTTGGCTGGTGCAGATAAAGATATTCTTGATTTGTTTGCAGCAGGTTTTGCAACTGAAGATGAAACAGCTGCTGAAATCAAATGTGTCTATGATGAAAACAAGTATATCGAAGATCCTCATACAGCGGTTGCCTCAGCTGTTTACGAAGCATATGTTCAAAAGACAAATGACCATACCCCTACAGTTATCGCTTCAACAGCTAGTCCATATAAATTCCCACGTGTGGCTATTTCAGCTGTCACTGGTAAAGACAGTGGGGATGATTTCAAAGCAGTAGAAGATTTGCACCAACTTTCAGGTGTAGCTATCCCAGCTGCTGTAGATGGACTTGAACATGCGGAAGTTCGCCATAAAACAGTTGTTGCGGCAGCTGATATGCAAAAAGCAGTTGAAAGCTATCTTGGTGTATAAGAATAAAGAAATAGGAGCTGAGAAATCAGCCCTATTTTTATCAATATAGAAGAGAATATTATGACAGAAACAAAGAAAATTCTAAACATAGCCTTGCCTGCTATGGCCGAAAACCTTCTACAAATGTTGATGGGGGTTGTCGATTCTTACCTAGTGGCTCAGGTTGGTATTGTCGCCATATCAGGGGTTTCCGTAGCCAATAATATAATCACGATTTACCAAGCTATATTCATTGCTCTAGGAGCCTCAAGTGCCAGTGTCATTGCTAGAAGTCTAGGGAAGGGAGATGTTAAAGCGACTAACCGAGACACCTGGGATGCTATTATTATTACCCTTGCTCTTAGTCTCATTCTTGGTTTGCTTTCCATTTTTGGTGGTGGGGCCATTCTTAATCTTTTAGGTACTGAGCAATCTGTGACTCAGGCTGGTAGTCTCTACCTTGCTCTTGTCGGTGGAGGAGTGGTCTTCCTAGCCTTAATGACTACTTTTGGTAACATACTACGGGCTAAGGGACGGCCTCGTATTTCCATGGTCGTCAGTCTTTTGACTAATGTCCTTAATGCTATTTTATCTTCTTTAGCTATCTTTGTGGGACATTGGGGGATTATTGGGGTCGCAACGGCTACGGTTTTTTCTCGTCTGGTTGGGACAGTGATACTGTGGCAAGCGATGAAATTGGATGTGAAGCAGCTTGAAGTTACCAAACCTTTCAACAGGGAGTTGTTGGGGATTGCTCTGCCAGCAGCAGGTGAACGACTGATGATGCGTGCTGGAGATGTGGTCATTGTGGCTATTATTGTTACCTTTGGTACAGCCGTTGTCGGTGGTAACGCCATCGGTGAAAACCTTACTCAGTTTAACTATATGCCTGGTATGGGAGTCGCAACGGCTACGGTTATCTTGGTTGCCAATAGTTTGGGTCGAGGGGATAAGGCTCAGATGAAGCGTATTGTACGAGAGTCTTATTGGATTTCAACCTTTTTGATGGTTCTGGTTTCAGGGAGCATCTTGCTTTTTGGACAAGGCTTATCAGGTCTCTTTACAGATAATAAAGCAGCTATTGCGGCTAGCCAGGTAGTTATTCTTTATTCTTTCCTTGGGAATCCTGTGACCTCGGGGACTCTAGTCTACACAGCAGTTTGGCAAGGTCTTGGTAAGGCTAAGATGCCTTTCTATGCAACAACTATTGGGATGTGGATTATCCGAATTTTCTCAGGATATTTCCTTGGGGTGAGTCTGGGAATGGGTCTTGCTGGTGTCTGGATTGCAACCGTTGTTGATAATGTATGGCGTGCGGTCTTCCTCTATGTGATGTACCGTCGTTATCTCATAAAGAGAAAGTTTTAATGATAAATATTGAGGAGATACTCTTATTCAAAGGGTATCTTCTTCTTATTTTTTACAAGTAAGCTCGAATATGGTAAAATAAGCTGATAAAAACTTTTTGAGGTAGTAATTATGACTGTAAAAATCAATACAAAAGATGGTCAAATCGAATTGTCAGATGATGTCATCGCAACAGTAGTTGGCGGTTCAGCAACAGAAATTTTTGGCGTTGTCGGTATGGCAAGTAAGAGTGCTATCCGAGATAATTTTCAAGCACTTCTTGGAAAGGAAAACTACGCAAAAGGAGTTGTCGTGAAATCTACTGATGCAGGTATCACTGTGGATGTTTACACTGTTATGAGTTACGGTGTTAAGATTAGTGAGGTTTCAAAAAATATTCAAGAACGTGTGAAATTTAATCTTGAGAATCAACTCGGTATCAAGGCTGAAACAGTAAATGTTTACGTTCAAAATATTAAAGTCGTAGGAGAAAACTAGTGTCTAAAATTACAACAAGCTTGCTTCAGGAGATGGTCCAAGCAGCAGCAACACGTCTAGGTAAGCAAGCAGAATATGTGAATTCACTCAATGTCTTCCCAGTACCAGATGGAGATACTGGAACAAACATGGGAATGACTATGGATAACGGAGCTAAAGCTGTCGCAGATCAATCAGCTTCAACAGTTGGTGAAGTTGGTCAGATTTTATCTAAAGGTCTTTTGATGGGTGCCCGTGGTAACTCGGGTGTTATCACGTCACAATTGTTCCGTGGATTTGGTCAAAGTATCAAGGATAAAACGGAACTTGATGGTCAAGATTTAGCTCATGCCTTCCAAGCAGGTGTTGAAGTTGCTTATAAAGCAGTTATGAAACCTGTCGAAGGAACAATCCTTACAGTATCACGTGGTGCAGCTTCAGCAGCGATTAAGAAAGCTGAATCTACAAATGATGCTGTTGAGGTTATGCGTGCAGCTCTCGATGGAGCTAAGGCTGCCTTGGCCAAGACACCAGAGATGCTTCCAGTTTTGAAAGAAGTTGGTGTGGTAGACTCAGGTGGTCAAGGTTTGGTCTTCATTTATGAAGGTTTCTTGTCAGCCCTCACAGGTGAGTATATCGCTTCAGAGGACTTCCAAGCGACACCTGCTACGATGACAGAGATGATCAATGCAGAACACCATAAGTCAGTTGCTGGTCATGTTGCAACAGAAGACATTACCTTCGGTTACTGTACGGAAATCATGATTGGTCTCAAACAAGGTCCGACTTATGTGAAAGACTTTGACTATGAAGAGTTCCAAAATTACTTGAGTAACCTTGGGGATTCTCTTCTTGTGGTTAACGACGATGAAATTGTAAAAGTTCACGTCCATACAGAGGATCCAGGTCTTGTCATGCAAGAAGGTCTTAAATATGGGGCTCTTGTCAAAGTTAAGGTTGACAACATGCGTAACCAACACGATGCACAAGTTCAAAAAGAAGAAGCTATCCAAGCTACACCTTCTGCTCCTAAAGACTTTGCCCTTATTGCAGTTGTTGCCGGAGATGGACTTGCAGATATCTTCAAATCACAAGGTGTTGACTATGTGATTTCAGGTGGTCAAACAATGAACCCATCAACAGAAGATATTGTTAAGGCTATTGAACAGGTCAATGCTAAGAATGTAATCATCTTGCCAAACAATAAAAACATCTTTATGGCAGCGCAATCAGCTGCTGAAGTAGTAGATGTCAATGCGGCTGTTGTTGAAACACGTACAGTTCCACAAGGATTTACAAGTTTGCTTGCTTTCGATCCTAGCCAAAGTATCGAAGCTAATGTTGAAGCTATGACAGCTAGTCTTTCAGATGTAACAAGTGGTAGCGTGACATTGGCGGTACGTGATACAACTATTGATGGTCTTGAGATTCATGAAAATGACATCCTTGGTATGGTGGATGGTAAGATCCTTGTGTCTACACCAGATATGGACCAAGCCCTTCTTGATACCTTTGACAAAATGATTGACGAAGACAGTGAAATTGTTATGATTTACGTCGGCGAAGAAGGTAATCAAGAACAAGCTCAAGCACTTGCGGAAAAATTGGAAGAGGCTCACGAAGATATCGAAGTTGAAATCTTCCAAGGAGACCAACCAGTTTATCCATACCTCTTCAGTGTTGAATAATTTTGAATAATCATTTAGGAAGTCTTAGGGCTTCCTTTTTGTTTTGTCAGTTTTGATATAGCAGGGATATCTTTTCGGAATTACAAAAATATTCTGAAAATTCCTTGACATTACTTTCCAAAGTGGTAACATATGTTGTAAGAAATTTTATAGATTGAAGGTAACATCATGAGAAGTGATATGATCAAAGTTGGTGTTGATAAGGCACCAGCACGCGGACTTTTGTATGCGACTGGGCAAGTTAAATCTGCCAATGACATGCAAAAGCCCTTCATTGCTATTTGTAACTCTTATATTGATATTGTTCCAGGGCATGTTCACTTGCGTGAATTAGCAGATATTGCCAAGGAAGCTATCCGTGAGGCTGGCGGTATTCCTTTTGAGTTTAATACCATTGGTGTGGATGATGGGATTGCCATGGGGCATATTGGGATGCGTTACAGTCTTCCATCTCGTGAATTGATTGCCGATTCTGCAGAAACAGTTATTAATGCCCACTGGTTTGACGGGGTTTTCTACATTCCTAACTGTGATAAGATTACACCAGGGATGATTTTGGCGGCCATGCGTACTAATGTGCCAGCAGTATTTTGTTCTGGTGGCCCTATGAAGGGTGGCGTTGACATGACTGGTCACCAAGCGACGCTATCAAGTTTGTTTGAAGCTGTAGGTACCTATCAGGCTGGAGATATGAGCAAGGAAGAGCTCGATTATTTGGAGAAAAATGCTTGTCCAACTTGTGGTTCATGCTCAGGAATGTTTACCGCTAACTCAATGAACTGTTTGATGGAAGTTTTGGGCCTTGCCCTTCCAGGTAACGGTACTATCCTAGCCGTTTCAGATGAACGCCGTGAATTGGTTCGTCAAGCAGCCACAAAATTGATGGATAACATCAAAAATAATGTTCGCCCACGTGATATTGTGACCAAAGAAGCCATCGATGATGCGTTTGCTCTAGATATGGCCATGGGTGGTTCAACCAATACTGTTCTTCATACGCTTGCTATTGCGCGTGAGGCCGGTATTGACTATGATCTTAAAGACATTAACGAGATTGCCAAGAAGACACCTTATCTCTCTAAAATTGCACCTTCAAGTGTTTACACTATGCATGATGTCCATGAAGCTGGTGGTGTTCCAGCCATTATTAATCAGTTGATTAAAAAAGGAGCCATTAAGGGTGATCGTATTACAGTTACTGGTAAGACTTTGAAAGAAAACGTAGCTGGTGCTGAAATCAAAAATGAAGAAATTATCCATCCAATTGAGCATCCTATCTCACCAGTTGGTGGTTTGTCTATCCTTTACGGAAATATTGCTCAGGATGGAGCGGTTATCAAGGTCGGTGGTGTAGATCCGTCTGTTAAAACTTTCCGTGGTAAAGCTATTTGTTGTGATTCACAAGATCAGGCCCTTGAGTTAATTGATAATGGAACAGTTAAGAAGGGCCATGTCGTTGTCATTCGTTACGAAGGTCCTCAGGGTGGACCTGGTATGCCAGAAATGTTGGCACCAACTTCTAAGATTGTCGGACGCGGTCTTGGTAAGGATGTGGCTCTGATTACGGATGGTCGTTTCTCAGGAGCTACTCGTGGTATTGCTATTGGTCATGTTTCTCCAGAAGCAGCAGAAGGTGGTAATATCGCCCTAATCGAAGATGGGGATGAAATCGTGATTGACCTACCAAATCGTACCCTTGATCTGCTTGTCGATGATGCAACCCTTGAAGAACGCCGCAAACATTTGAAAACTTTCAAATCAAAAATTTCAAGTGGTTGGTTGCGTCGCTATACAGCCTTTGCTAAATCAGCCAATGTTGGCGGAACTTTGATGAGTGACGAAGAATTCGAAGAACGTAAAGCAGAACGTCAAGCACAAGAAAAAAACTAAGAACATTCTTTCCGAAGAGTTTGTGATATTTTTCTCCGAAACCCTTGCAAATTTGGTTAAAAATGTTATCATAGTATACAAGGTTTTGAATTTTTAGACAATTCGAAAAAAACAACTACTAAAGGAGGTCCATGTGAAGAAAATTGAACTTGAAGAAGCACGCTCTGGTGCTGATTTAATTCTAGATACACTTCTTGAACTTGGGATTTCAACTATCTTTGGATATCCTGGCGGAGCGGTTCTTCCTTTGTATGATGCTATTTACAAAAATGACAAGATTAATCATATCTTATCTCGTCATGAGCAAGGAAGTCTGCACGAAGCTGAAGGTTATGCCAAATCAACTGGTAAACTCGGTGTTGCTCTTGTAACGAGTGGTCCTGGTGCCACTAATGCTATTACCGGGATTGCAGATGCTATGAGTGATAGCGTACCTCTCCTAGTCTTTACTGGTCAGGTCGCAACACCAGGTATTGGTAAGGATGCCTTCCAAGAGGCTGACATTGTCGGAATTACCATGCCGATTACCAAATACAATTATCAGATTCGCGATACAGCTGATATTCCTCGTATTATTAGGGAAGCGGTTCATATTGCAACAACTGGCCGACCTGGTCCAGTTGTTGTCGACCTCCCTAAAGATGTCGTGGCTAAGGAAACAGCCTTCATCAACGATCCTGAAATTAATCTTCCAAGTTACCAACCGACGCTAAGACCAAACGAAATGCAAATCAAGAAAATCTTGAAGCAGTTGGGTAAAGCTAAGAAGCCGGTTATTGTAGCTGGAGGTGGGGTGTCTTATTCTGAATCTGCTAAGGAGCTAGTTACTTTTGCAGAACGCTACCAAATCCCAGTTGTTACAAGTCTTTTAGGTCAAGGGACAATTGCTACTAGTCACCCCCTCTTCTTGGGTATGGGTGGTATGCACGGTTCATATGCAGCTAACATTGCTATGACCGATGCTGACTTTATGATTGCCATTGGTTGTCGTTTTGATGACCGTTTGACAGGTAATCCTAAAACATTTGCCAAGAATGCCAAGGTTGTCCATATTGATGTAGATCCAGCTGAGATTGGTAAAATTATTGCAGTGGACCTTCCAGTTGTTGGTGATGCCAAGCAAGCTCTTGAAATGCTCTTAGCAGAACCAGTGGTTAAGAATAACACTGAAAAATGGATTGAAAAAGTTACAAAAGATAAAGAGCGTGTACGTTCTTACGATAAGAAGGAACGTATGGTACAGCCTCAGGCAGTTATCGAGCGTATCGGTGAATTGACTAAGGGTGACGCGGTTGTTGTTACTGACGTTGGTCAACATCAAATGTGGACAGCTCAGTATTATCCATACCAAAATGAGCGTCAATTGGTGACCTCAGGTGGTCTTGGAACAATGGGGTTCGGTGTTCCAGCAGCAATTGGTGCTAAAATTGCTAATCCTGATAAAGAAGTTATCCTCTTTGTTGGTGATGGTGGTTTCCAAATGACGAATCAAGAATTGGCTATCTTAAATGTTTACAAGGTGCCAATCAAGGTTGTTATGTTGAATAACCACTCACTTGGTATGGTACGTCAATGGCAAGAGTCCTTCTACGAAGGGCGTACATCAGAGTCTGTCTTTGATACCCTTCCAGATTTCCAATTGATGGCTCAAGCTTACGGCATTAAGTCTTATAAGTTTGATAATCCAGAGACAATTGATCAGGATTTGGAAGTTATCAAGGAAGACGTGCCAATGTTCATCGAGGTGGATATCTCTCGTAAAGAGCATGTCTTGCCAATCGTTCCGGCTGGTAAGAGTAATCACGAAATGTTGGGGGTGAAGTTCAATGCGTAGAATGTTAACAGCTAAACTTCAGAACCGTTCAGGTGTCCTTAACCGCTTCACAGGTGTTCTTTCACGACGTCAAGTTAACATTGAAAGTATCTCTGTAGGGGCTTCTGAGGATCCTAACGTTTCACGTATTACGATTATTATTGATGTGAATTCTCAAAATGAAGTGGAACAAATCATCAAACAGCTTAATCGTCAGATTGATGTGATTCGCATCCGTGATATCACGGATCAGCCACACTTGGAACGTGAAGTTATCCTAGTTAAGGTATCAGCACCAACCTCTAAACGTGCTGAAATCTTGGCGATTATTCAACCTTTCCGTGCTTCGGTGGTTGATGTGGCACCAAGCTCTATCACTATCCAGATGACTGGTGATGCTGAAAAGAGCGAGGCGCTTCTACGAGTTATTCGTCCTTACGGAATCAAAAATATCGCTCGTACGGGTGCTACTGGATTTACCCGTGATTAAAAAATCCAACTTAAATTTGTTAACCCAGCCTTAAAAAGGCAATAAATTATTTTTTTAGAAAAGAGACATATTACTATGGCAGTTCAAATGGAATATGAAAAAGACGTAAAAGTAGCAGCACTTGACGGTAAAAAAATCGCCGTTATCGGTTACGGTTCACAAGGTCATGCGCATGCACAAAACTTGCGTGATACAGGTCACGATGTGATCATCGGTGTTCGTCCAGGTAAATCATTTGATAAAGCTAAGGAAGATGGTTTTGATACTTACACAGTAGCAGAAGCAACTAAATTGGCTGATGTTATCATGATCTTGGCTCCAGACGAAATCCAACAAGAACTTTACGAAGCAGAAATTGCTCCAAACCTTGAAGCTGGTAATGCTGTTGGTTTCGCACACGGATTTAACATCCACTTCGAATTCATCAAAGTTCCTAAAGATGTTGATGTCTTCATGTGTGCTCCTAAAGGACCTGGTCACTTGGTACGTCGTACATTTGAAGAAGGTTTTGGTGTTCCTGCACTTTACGCAGTATACCAAGATGCTACAGGTAACGCTAAAGACATCGCTATGGACTGGTGTAAAGGTGTTGGTGCAGCACGTGTTGGTCTTCTTGAAACAACATACAAAGAAGAAACTGAAGAAGATTTGTTTGGTGAACAAGCAGTTCTTTGTGGTGGTTTGACTGCCCTTATCGAAGCTGGTTTTGAAGTCTTGACTGAAGCTGGATATGCTCCAGAATTGGCTTACTTTGAAGTGCTTCACGAAATGAAATTGATCGTTGACTTGATCTACGAAGGTGGATTCAAGAAAATGCGTCAATCAATTTCAAACACTGCTGAATTCGGTGACTACGTATCAGGTCCACGTGTTATCACTGAACAAGTGAAAGAAAATATGAAAGCAGTTCTTGCTGACATCCAAAATGGTAAATTCGCTAACGACTTCGTTAACGACTACAAGGCTGGACGTCCAAAACTTACTGCTTACCGTGAAGAAGCTGCTAACCTTGAAATCGAAAAAGTTGGTGCTGAATTGCGTAAAGCAATGCCATTCGTTGGTCAAAACGACGATGACGCATTCAAAATCTATAACTAATGTGATAGTCTCGAAAACCAGCCTAGTGCTGGTTTTTTTGTGTTCTGAAGAGAGTAGTTGGGAATCAATCCTACTGCTCTTTTTTGGTAGATAAATTGTAAAATATAGTGCAACAAAAAAACTCACTCCATTAAGGAGTGAGAATAGCCATAAATTAGTACGTCAAGACAAAGTTTTTCTTCTTACCACGACGGATAACAGTAATTTCATTATCAATTTTATCTGTATCTGAGAGAGTGTAATCCAAGTCTTGTACACGTTCACCGTTGATGTAGATAGCGCCGTTTTGGACATCTTCACGTGCTTGACGTTTAGATGGTGAAATTTTTGCATTGACAAGAAGTTCAACGATGTTCAGATTTTCATCTGCTGAAATTTCATATGTTGGGACACCGTTGAGGGCAACTTTAAGGTCGCGTGCTGAGAGAGCTTTAAGGTTACCAGCGAAGAGTTGTTCAGTGATGTGAACAGCTTGTTCGTAGGCTTCTTTACCGTGAACCAAAGTAACAACTTCACGAGCCAAAACCTTTTGTGCCAAACGTTGGTGACGAGCTTGGTCAAATTCTTTACCGATCTCTTCGATTTCTTCAAGTGACAAGAAAGTGAAAATCTTCAAGAAGCGAACGGCGTCATCATCCATGACGTTGAGCCAGAATTGGTACATTTCGTAAGGGGTTGTTTTAGTAGCATCAAGCCAGACAGCGTTACCTTCTGATTTACCGAATTTTTTACCAGTTGAATCTGTGATAAGTGGTACAGTGATGACGTGTCCAGATTTATCTGCTTTACGACGCAAGAGCTCAGTACCTGCTGTCATGTTACCCCATTGGTCAGAACCACCAATTTGGAGTGTTACGCCGTACTTATCGTTGAGTTCATAGAAATCGTAACCTTGCATGATTTGGTAGGCAAACTCAGTGTAAGAGATACCTGTTTCGATACGTTTCTTAACAGATTCCTTACTCATCATGTAGTTAACTGTGAAGTATTTACCTACGTCACGCAAGAAATCAATGAAGCTGACTGAACCAAACCAGTCATAGTTGTTGACCATAACGGCTTTGTTGTCGCCATTTTCAAAATCAAGGAAACGAGAGAGTTGTCCTTGGATTTTTTCAACCCAACCTTCAACAGTTTCTTTGGTTTGCAGGCTACGTTCAGCATCTTTAAATGATGGGTCACCAATCAAACCTGTTGCACCACCAACGAGGGCGTAAGGTTTGTGTCCAGCCAATTGAAGTCGGCGACTTGTAAGGATAGCGACAAGGTGTCCAAGGTGGAGACTGTCTGCTGTTGGGTCATAACCAGTGTAGTATGAGACTGGTCCCTCTTCAAAGGCTTTTACAAGGGCTTCTTCATCAGTGGTTTGAAAAATCAAGCCACGTGCTTTTAGTTCTTCAAAAATTGTCATGATATTCTCCAGTAAAGTATATTCTGGACCATTATACCAAAAGAAAGCAACCCTATGCAAGCTTTGTCAAAGTTTGTTATAATAGGCTTTGAGGTATTTCTATGAATTTTGAAAAAATAATAAATTATTTTAGGCGACTAGGGCAGACTATTCGTACAAAGTTCGCTGGTTCTAGGTCTAAAAGAGGAGATAAATCTTTTAAAGAAAGGAAAGCTACGACTGGATCTAAGTGGAATCGTAAGCAAGCACGGAAGTCGCCTGAGGATGGGATGACACTCTTAGACATGGGTGATGTTTTCTTAAAAACCTTAAAGCTCTTGTCTGATTTCTTTTATGTGGTTATTATCGTTCTTACCTTATTCGGTGCAGGAATTGGTTTGGGTTATCTGGGGAGTCAAATTGAGTCTGTTCCATCGATTAAGGACAAAACCTTGTTGAATCAGATTAGTGAGGTTAGTTTGGTATCTTCGATGAGCTATTCCGATTCCAAGAAGATTGCGGATATTGATACTGACTTGCTGAGAACACCTATTGAGAGTGATGCGATTTCTAACAATGTCAAAAATGCCATCATTGCGACTGAGGATGAAAATTTTAAAAAGCATAAGGGTGTTGTACCAAAGGCAGTTTTTAGGGCTTTGGTGTCATCAGTTTTGGGGGTTGGCTCTTCAAGTGGTGGTTCGACGCTAACGCAGCAGTTAATCAAGCAACAGGTAACAGGCGATGCGCCAACCTTTAAACGTAAGGCGGCAGAGATTATCTATGCCTTACAATTGGAGCGTCGCGCTTCTAAAAATGAAATTTTAACCGATTATCTGAATGTTTCTCCTTTTGGACGTAACAACAAGGGGAAAAATATTGCTGGTATTGAGGAGGCTGCTCAAGGTATCTTTGGGGTATCTGCAGCGGATT
The DNA here is from genome assembly GCF_037967965.1 of Streptococcus sp. FSL R7-0248. Taxonomy (NCBI): domain Bacteria; kingdom Bacillati; phylum Bacillota; class Bacilli; order Lactobacillales; family Streptococcaceae; genus Streptococcus; species Streptococcus sp. FSL R7-0248. Next base: position 2,071,150 of record NZ_CP150201.1, on the reverse strand, counting down.
TGACAGTTCCTCAGGCGGCCTATCTGGCAGGTTTGCCACAGAGCCCGATTGTCTACTCACCTTATACAGCTGACGGTCAATTAAAAAATGCAGAGGATCTTTCTTATGGCTTAGCACGTCAGCAAGATGTACTCTACAATCTTTATCGCGGTGGCTATCTAGATAAGTCGCAGTATGAAAGCTATAAGGATTATGATATCACTAAAGATTTCAAGGCTGGTGAGAAGTCTGATGCCGTAAGTCATGACTATTTGTACTATTCTGTCATGTCTGAGGCTCAGGATGTCATGTATGATTATCTAGTTAAACGTGACAAGGTATCGAGTCAAGATTTGAAAAATGATAAGACCAAGGAAAGCTATCGTGAGAGGGCCCTACAAGAGCTACAAACCGGTGGCTACAGCGTTAAGACAACTATTGATAATGCAGTTTATAATGCGATGCAAGATGCTGCGAGTCAATATGGTGGCCTCCTCGACCAAGGTGGAAATAGTGGAGTTGAAGTCGGAAATGTGCTCATGGATAATGCGACTGGAGCAATTCTAGGATTTGTTGGTGGTCGTAGTTACGAAAATAATCAAAATAACCATGCTTTTGATACGGCACGCTCCCCAGGCTCATCTATTAAGCCTATTATTGCTTATGGAATTGCTATTGATCAAGGTTTGATGGGTAGCTCAAGTATCCTTTCTAACTACCCAACTAATTTTACGGGTGGAACGCCTATTCTCCATGATGGTGATAAGGGTACAGCTATGATGAACCTACAAGAGGCACTCAATACCTCGTGGAATATTCCAGCCTTTTGGACATATCAAATGCTTCAACGTCATGATGTTGACGTTGAGGGTTACATGACCAAGATGGGCTATAAGATTGCTAACTACAATATCGAGAGTTTACCTCTTGGCGGGGGAATTGAAACCACGGTTGCCCAGCAAGTAAATGCCTATCAGATGCTTTCAAATGGTGGCGTCTATGAGAAGGGTCATATGATTGATAGTATTACTGACCGGACTGGCGAAGTTATCTATCAGCATAAATCTGAAGGGGTTCAAGTCTTTTCAAGAGCTACGGCTAGCATCATGGATAACCTGCTCAAGGAAGTTGTGGTTAAGGGAGCGACAACTCAATTTCATTCTGAATTGAAAAATGTCAATGGTGCAGCAGCCTCAGCTGACTGGATGGGTAAAACAGGAACGACAGATAACTTTGCGGATGCTTGGTTGATCGTCTCAACGCCTGGTATTACTCTTGGTGGTTGGGCTGGTTATGACAATAATACACCAACCAATTCTAAAACGGGTTACACCTACAATGCGCAATATATGGTTCGTTTAACTTCCGCCATCTACAATGCCAATCCAGGTATTTTTAAAACGGGAGATAAGTTTAATATCGATTCAAGTGCTATTAAGGCAAGTGTGCTCAAATCAACAGGCCTTAAACCAGCAACAGTGTCTGTTAATGGTCGTAATGTTTCTGTAAGTGGTGAAATGGTTGATACTTATTGGGCTAAAAATGGGCCTGGAGATACAACCTACAAATTTGCTATTGGTGGAACTGACAGTGACTATCAAAAAGCCTGGTCTAGCATTCTTGGAGGGCATTAGGAATTCCCAAGAAAACTTGCAAAAAAGCAAAAAATTAGGTATAATATAGACAACTATTTGTCGTCTTACTTGGTTGAAATATTGTCCAATCAAGAGATACAGCAGTTAAATCAACGTTTTTTCGGTCAGATTTAGCTGCTATTTTTGTGCTTATTTTTAGGATTTTCAAGTGTTGTAACTCATATTTAAAGGTTCTAAAAATTCACAAACTAAGTGTTTTGCTTATCCTTGATCAGATAAGTGGATGTTAGTGTTTAATCACTTGTTAATGGGACAAGCGACTGAACAAGGCAGAAGACAAATATTTAAAGTGCACGACTTGCAAAGCAGGTCTCGAATGTAGAAAAGGAGTAGAAGACTTGGCAGGACATGACGTTCAATACGGGAAACATCGTACCCGTCGTAGTTTTTCAAGAATCAAAGAAGTTCTTGATTTACCAAACTTGATTGAAATCCAAACGGATTCATTCAAAGAATTCTTGGATACTGGTCTTAAAGAGGTTTTTGAGGATGTACTTCCTATCTCAAACTTCACAGACACTATGGAATTGGAATTCGTTGGTTACGAATTGAAAGAGCCTAAGTATACACTTGAAGAAGCTCGTATCCACGATGCATCATACTCAGCACCTATCTTTGTGACTTTCCGTCTTATTAACAAAGAAACTGGTGAAATCAAAACTCAGGAAGTCTTCTTCGGAGATTTCCCTATTATGACTGAGATGGGTACTTTCATCATCAATGGTGGTGAACGTATTATCGTTTCTCAGTTGGTGCGCTCACCTGGTGTTTACTTTAACGATAAGGTTGATAAAAACGGTAAAGTGGGTTATGGATCAACAGTTATCCCTAACCGTGGGGCATGGCTTGAGCTTGAAACAGATTCAAAAGACATTGCCTACACTCGTATCGACCGTACACGTAAGATTCCATTCACAACGCTTGTGCGTGCGCTTGGATTCTCAGGTGATGACGAAATTGTTGATATCTTTGGTGATAGCGAGTTGGTTCGTAATACCATTGAAAAAGATATCCACAAAAACCCAGCAGATTCACGTACTGATGAAGCGCTTAAAGAAATTTATGAACGTCTTCGTCCAGGTGAACCAAAAACTGCCGACAGCTCACGTAGCTTGCTTGTAGCTCGTTTCTTTGATCCACGTCGTTATGACTTGGCTGCTGTTGGTCGTTACAAAGTCAATAAAAAACTTAACATCAAGACACGTCTTTTGGGACAAACAATTGCTGAAAACTTGGTAGATCCTGAAACAGGTGAAATCCTTGTTGAAGCTGGTACTGAAATGACACGTGATGTGATTGATTCAATCGCAGAATACTTGGATGGTGATTTGAACAAATTTGTATACACACCAAACGATTATGCGGTGGTTACAGAACCTGTTGTTCTTCAAAAATTCAAGGTTGTTGCACCAAATAATCCAGATCGTGTGGTTACAATTGTTGGTAATGCCAACCCGGATGACAAAGTTCGTGCTTTGACAACAGCGGATATCTTGGCTGAAATGAGCTACTTCCTCAACCTTGCTGAAGGTATCGGTAAGGTAGACGATATCGACCACCTTGGTAACCGTCGTATCCGTGCGGTTGGTGAATTGCTTGCTAACCAATTCCGTATTGGTTTGGCTCGTATGGAACGTAACGTACGTGAGCGTATGTCAGTTCAAGATAACGAAGTCTTGACACCACAACAAATCATCAATATTCGCCCTGTAACTGCTGCTGTTAAAGAATTCTTCGGTTCTTCACAGTTGTCACAGTTCATGGACCAACACAACCCATTGTCAGAGTTGTCACACAAACGTCGTTTGTCAGCCTTGGGACCTGGTGGTTTGACACGTGACCGTGCCGGATATGAAGTTCGTGACGTGCACTACACGCACTACGGTCGTATGTGTCCAATTGAAACACCTGAAGGACCTAACATCGGTTTGATCAATAACTTGTCTTCATACGGACACCTTAACAAGTACGGTTTCATTCAAACACCATATCGTAAGGTTGACCGTGCAACTGGTAAAGTAACCAACGAAGTGGTTTGGTTGACTGCTGATGAAGAAGATGAGTACACAGTTGCTCAGGCTAACTCTAAATTGAACGAAGATGGAACATTTGCAGAAGAAATCGTTATGGGTCGTCACCAAGGTAATAACCAAGAGTACCCATCACACCTTGTAGATTTCGTGGATGTTTCTCCTAAACAGGTAGTTGCCGTTGCGACAGCATGTATTCCTTTCTTAGAAAACGATGACTCTAACCGTGCCCTTATGGGTGCCAACATGCAACGTCAGGCTGTGCCTTTGATTGATCCTAAAGCACCTTATGTTGGTACTGGTATGGAATATCAAGCTGCCCACGATTCAGGAGCTGCAGTTATCGCCCAACACGACGGTAAAGTTGTCTACTCTGATGCTGATAAAGTTGAAGTTCGTCGTGAAGATGGTTCTCTTGATGTTTATACTATTCAAAAATTCCGTCGTTCAAACTCAGGTACTGCCTATAACCAACGTACTTTGGTTAAGGTTGGCGATATTGTTGAAAAAGGTGACTTTATCGCTGATGGTCCATCTATGGAAGGTGGAGAAATGGCCCTCGGTCAAAACCCTATCGTCGCATACATGACATGGGAAGGTTACAACTTCGAGGATGCCGTTATCATGAGTGAGCGTCTTGTGAAAGATGACGTTTATACATCTGTTCACTTGGAAGAATTCGAATCAGAAACACGCGATACAAAGCTTGGGCCTGAAGAAATCACACGTGAATTGCCAAACGTTGGTGAAGAAGCCCTCAAAGACCTTGACGAAATGGGTATTATCCGTATCGGTGCTGAGGTTAAAGAAGGTGACATTCTTGTTGGTAAGGTAACACCCAAGGGTGAAAAAGACCTTTCTGCTGAAGAACGTCTTCTCCACGCTATCTTTGGTGATAAATCTCGTGAAGTACGTGATACGTCACTCCGTGTACCTCACGGTGGTGATGGTGTCGTTCGTGATGTTAAAATCTTCACACGTGCAAACGGTGATGAATTGCAATCAGGTGTTAACATGCTTGTTCGTGTTTACATCGCTCAAAAACGTAAGATCAAGGTCGGAGATAAGATGGCCGGTCGTCACGGTAACAAAGGGGTTGTTTCTCGTATTGTTCCGGTTGAAGACATGCCTTACCTTCCAGACGGTACACCAGTTGATATCATGTTGAACCCACTTGGGGTGCCATCACGTATGAACATCGGTCAGGTTATGGAACTTCACCTTGGTATGGCTGCACGTAACTTGGGTATCCACATCGCAACACCAGTCTTTGATGGAGCAAGCTCAGAAGATCTCTGGGATACTGTTCGTGAAGCAGGTATGGATAGTGATGCTAAGACAATCCTTTACGATGGACGTACAGGTGAACCATTTGATAACCGTGTGTCAGTTGGTGTCATGTACATGATCAAACTTCACCACATGGTTGATGATAAACTTCACGCTCGTTCAGTAGGTCCTTACTCACTTGTTACCCAACAACCTCTTGGTGGTAAAGCACAATTTGGTGGACAACGTTTCGGTGAGATGGAGGTTTGGGCCCTTGAAGCTTATGGTGCATCAAATATCCTTCAAGAAATCTTGACTTACAAGTCAGATGACGTTAACGGACGTTTGAAAGCCTATGAAGCTATCACTAAAGGTAAACCAATTCCAAAACCAGGTGTACCAGAATCATTCCGAGTACTTGTTAAAGAATTGCAATCACTTGGTCTTGATATGCGTGTCCTTGATGAGGATGACTACGAAGTTGAATTACGTGATCTTGATGAAGGTGAAGACGATGATGTCATGCACGTTGATGATCTTGAAAAAGCACGTGTACAACAAGCTAAAGAAGCTGCTGAATTAGAAAAAGCTAAAGAAGAAGCTTCAGATAAAACAGAATAAAATAAGCTTTAGAGAGGGAGCTCACTCTCTCTGCTAAGGTAGCTGATAAAGGTGAGAATAGCGCTGCTATTGTCAATAGAACAAAAGAAAGGTAATACTAGTGGTTGACGTAAATCGATTTAAAAGTATGCAAATCACACTAGCTTCACCAACTAAGGTCCGTTCATGGTCTTATGGTGAAGTTAAGAAACCTGAAACAATCAACTACCGTACGCTCAAACCAGAACGCGAAGGTCTCTTCGACGAAGTGATCTTTGGTCCTACCAAAGACTGGGAATGTGCGTGTGGGAAATACAAACGTATCCGTTATAAAGGTATCGTTTGTGACCGCTGTGGTGTTGAAGTAACACGTGCTAAGGTTCGTCGTGAACGTATGGGTCACATCGAGTTGAAAGCACCAGTATCACACATCTGGTACTTCAAGGGAATCCCTTCTCGTATGGGATTGACTTTGGACATGAGTCCTCGTGCGCTTGAAGAAGTTATTTACTTCGCAGCTTACGTGGTTATTGATCCAAAGGAAACACCACTTGAACCAAAATCTCTCTTGACAGAACGTGAATATCGTGAAAAATTGCAAGAGTATGGACATGGTTCATTTGTCGCTAAAATGGGTGCCGAAGCTATCCAAGATCTCTTGAAACAAGTAGATTTGGAAGCTGAAATTGCTGAACTCAAAGAAGAGTTGAAAACAGCAACTGGTCAAAAACGTGTTAAAGCTGTTCGTCGTTTGGACGTTCTTGATGCCTTCTACAAGTCTGGTAACAAACCAGAATGGATGGTGCTTAACATCTTGCCAGTATTGCCACCAGACCTTCGTCCAATGGTTCAATTGGATGGTGGACGTTTTGCGGCATCTGACTTGAACGATCTTTATCGTCGTGTTATCAACCGTAACAATCGTTTGGCTCGTTTGCTTGAATTGAATGCCCCAGGTATCATCGTGCAAAACGAAAAACGGATGCTCCAAGAAGCGGTTGACGCTTTGATCGACAACGGTCGTCGTGGTCGTCCAATCACTGGACCAGGTAGTCGTCCACTTAAATCTTTGAGCCACATGCTTAAAGGTAAACAAGGTCGTTTCCGCCAAAACTTGCTTGGTAAACGTGTTGACTTCTCTGGACGTTCCGTTATCGCCGTTGGTCCAACACTTAAAATGTACCAATGTGGTGTGCCACGTTTGATGGCCATCGAACTTTTCAAACCATTTGTGATGCGTGAAATCGTTGCGCGTGAATACGCAGGTAACGTGAAAGCCGCTAAACGTATGGTTGAACGTGGTGATGAACGTATTTGGGATATTCTTGAAGATGTTATCAAGGAACACCCAGTACTTCTTAACCGCGCACCTACCCTCCACCGTTTGGGTATCCAGGCCTTCGAACCTGTCTTGATTGATGGTAAGGCCCTTCGTCTTCACCCATTGGTATGTGAGGCCTACAATGCCGACTTTGACGGTGACCAAATGGCCATCCACGTTCCATTGTCTGAAGAAGCTCAAGCTGAAGCACGTTTGCTCCTTCTTGCGGCTGAACACATCCTTAACCCTAAAGACGGTAAACCGGTCGTAACGCCATCTCAGGATATGGTTCTTGGTAACTACTACTTGACTATGGAAGAAGACGGCCGTGAGGGTGAAGGTATGGTCTTCAAGGATATTGATGAGGCAGTTATGGCTTATCGTAATGGTTATGTTCACTTGCATAGCCGTGTCGGTATCGCAGTAGACAGCATGCCTGATAAACCTTGGAAAGAAAACCAACTTCACAAGATTTTGGTTACAACTGTTGGTAAGATTCTCTTTAACTCAATCATTCCAGCAGAAATTCCATATCTTCAAGAAACAACAAATGAGAACTTGACAGATAGTACACCAGATAAGTACTTCCTTGAACCAGGTCAAGATATCCAAACAGTTATTGATAGTTTGGAAATTAATGCGCCATTCAAGAAGAAAAATCTTGGTAACATCATCGCTGAAACCTTCAAACGTCTTCGTACGACTGAAACATCAGCCTTCCTTGACCGTTTGAAAGACCTTGGTTACTACCACTCAACACTTGCTGGTTTGACAGTGGGTATCGCCGATATCCCAGTTATCGATAACAAACAAGAAATTATTGATGCTGCTCACCACCGTGTTGAAGAAATTAACAAGGCCTTCCGTCGTGGTTTGATGACAGATGATGACCGTTATGTTGCTGTTACAACAACATGGCGTGAAGCGAAAGAAGCACTTGAAAAACGTCTGATTGAGACACAAGATCCTAAGAACCCAATCGTTATGATGATGGACTCAGGAGCTCGTGGTAACATCTCTAACTTCTCTCAACTTGCCGGTATGCGTGGTTTGATGGCTGCTCCTAACGGACGTATCATGGAATTGCCTATCCTTTCAAACTTCCGTGAAGGTTTGAGCGTTTTGGAAATGTTCTTCTCTACTCACGGTGCGCGTAAAGGTATGACCGATACGGCCCTTAAGACAGCCGACTCAGGTTACCTTACTCGTCGTTTGGTTGACGTTGCCCAAGATGTTATCATCCGTGAAGATGACTGTGGAACAGACCGTGGTCTTCTCATCCGTGCGATTACTGACGGTAAAGAAGTTACGGAAACACTTGAAGAACGTCTTCAAGGTCGTTACACTAAGAAATCAGTTAAGAATCCTACAACAGGTGAAGTAATCGTAGGTCCAGATACTTTGATTACTGAAGACATGGCTGCTGCTATTGTCAATGCTGGTGTTGAAGAAGTAACTATCCGTTCAGTCTTTACATGTAACACACGTCACGGTGTCTGCCGTCACTGTTACGGTATCAACTTGGCAACAGGTGATGCGGTTGAAGTTGGTGAAGCAGTTGGTACTATCGCCGCTCAATCTATCGGGGAACCTGGTACACAGCTTACTATGCGTACCTTCCACACCGGTGGGGTAGCCTCAAACACCGATATCACACAGGGTCTTCCACGTATTCAGGAAATCTTTGAAGCACGTAACCCTAAAGGGGAAGCGGTTATCACTGAAGTTAAAGGTACTGTTATTGAAATCGAAGAAGATGCCGCAACACGTACTAAGAAAGTCTTCGTTCAAGGTAAGACTGGAATGGGTGAATACGTTGTTCCATTTACAGCTCGTATGAAAGTTGAAGTGGGTGACGAAGTACACCGTGGTGCAGCCTTGACAGAAGGGTCAATCCAACCTAAACGTCTCCTTGAAGTGCGTGATACCTTGTCAGTTGAAACTTATCTTCTTGCAGAAGTACAAAAAGTTTACCGTAGCCAAGGGGTAGAAATCGGTGACAAACACGTCGAAGTAATGGTTCGTCAAATGCTTCGTAAAGTACGTGTTATGGATCCAGGTGATACAGATCTCCTTCCAGGTACACTTATGGACATTTCTGACTTCACAGATGCTAACAAGGATATTGTTATCTCTGGTGGTGTTCCTGCAACATCTCGTCCAGTCCTTCTTGGTATTACGAAAGCCTCACTTGAAACAAATTCATTCTTGTCAGCGGCTTCCTTCCAAGAAACAACACGTGTGCTTACAGATGCAGCTATCCGTGGTAAGAAAGACCATCTCCTTGGTCTTAAAGAAAATGTTATCATTGGTAAGACTATTCCTGCTGGTACAGGTATGGCTCGTTACCGTAACATTGAACCACTTTCAGTTAACGAAGTTGAAGTTATTGAAAACATTGCTGTTGATGAAGCAATTGTGGAATCATCTGAAGACTAAAACGAAATCAAAAGAACTCACAATGAATTGTGAGTTCTTTTCGTATTTATATGACTAGAATTTCTTCAATTTTTGATAAATATAAAACCATTTTTTTTATCTTTTCCAGAAAATTTTGTATAATAGGAACACCAAAGATGAAGTGAGAAAGAAAAATGTACCAAGTAGTTGAAATGAAAGGGGATTTGGAACCGTGGTGGTTCTTAGAAGGCTGGCAAGAAGATATCATCAGTACTAAGGAATTTGAAAATTTTTATGATGCCCTCAAGTACTATAAAAAACTTTGGTTTGCCATGGAAGAAACCTTGCCAAGTTATATCAGCCGTAGTAGTGTCATGACTGCTTTTTGGGACCAAGAGGATAAACACTGGTGTGAGGAGTGTGACGAATATCTGCAGGTCTATCAATCGATTGCTCTTTTGGATGATTGGCAGGAAATTCCTGAGGAAAAATACCGTCCGGGATATGAAAAGCGAAATGACCTTCCAAATCATGCCCACTGTAAAATTAAACGTTAAACAATGCAGAAGCTCGAATTTTTTCGGGCTTCTTTTCATTTTCTTAAACTTTTTACGAATAGGTCTATGAGGAGGTCCTTATGGTAACAGAATTTGCTAAGGAAATGATCAAAAATGCTGATAGTTGTGGGGCTCAAGACATCTATGTCATTCCACGTCAGGATAATTACGAGCTCTATATGCGAGTTGGCCAGGAGAGGAGATTAATTGATGTATATCGGCCTGATTTCATGGCTAGTCTTATTGGTCACTTTAAATTTGTGGCGGGAATGATGGTGGGTGAGAAGCGTAGGAGTCAACTAGGTTCCTGTGACTATGATTGTGGTGATGGTCAAAGGGTTTCTCTGCGTTTATCAACCGTTGGGGATTATCGCGGCTTAGAAAGTTTAGTTATTCGTGTTCTACATTCCGAACGTCGAGAATTGGTGTATTGGAATCAAGGAATCCAGCCGATTATGGATGCTTTGGATTATCGTGGCTTGTATCTCTTTGCAGGTCCCGTAGGTTCTGGAAAGACTACGCTTATGCATGAATTGGTTCAGGAGCGTTTTAAGGGACAGCAGGTGATTTCGATTGAAGATCCTGTGGAAATTAAACAGGATAATGTCTTGCAACTCCAGGTAAATCAGGCAATTGACATGACCTATGATAATTTGATTAAGCTATCACTACGTCACCGCCCGGATGTTTTGATTATTGGAGAAATTCGAGATAAGGAGACTGCTCGAGCGGTTATTAGAGCTAGTCTGACAGGAGTGACTGTTCTTTCAACTATTCACGCAAAGAGTGTGGCAGGTGTTTATGAGCGTCTTCTGGACCTTGGTGTAGATAAGTCTGAGTTGGATAATGCTCTTCAAGGGATTGCCTATATGCGTTTGATTAAGGGAGGAGGTGTGATTGATTTTGCCAGTGAAAATTTCCAAAGCCATTCGTCAACCAGCTGGAACCAACAGTTGGAAGGCTTGGTTCAACAAGGATATCTCACTGAAGGGGATATCCAAGGGGAAAAAATTAAAGATTAATCAGCAAGTCAAGGTTATCCAGCTTTTCAAACAACTTCTAAAGGCAGGGTTTACTTTAACTGAAATCGTAGCCTTTTTGGAGCGAAGTCACTTGTTGAAAGAATCGTCATTATCTCTTATGAAAGCAAGCTTAATGCGAGGCGACAGGCTAGACCAGATGTTTGCGTCAGTGGGTTTTTCGGACAATATTGTTACTCAGATTGCCCTTGCTGATAAGCACGGTAATCTTCTAGGGAGTTTAACCAAGATTGAAACCTACATGCTTCGCATGACCAAGGTTCGTAAGAAACTCATGGAGGTAGCGACCTACCCTATCCTACTCCTGGGTTTCCTGATTCTGATTATGTTAGGACTTAAAAATTATCTTTTGCCTCAACTGTTAGAGGGTGATGGTAAGGATAATTGGGCTGTACAGTTGGTTCAAATCTTTCCCCAGCTCTTCTTTGTGGGTTTGTGTGGACTTCTTGTATTAAGCTTAATTCTTTATCTATGGGTCAAACACCAGCCAGCCCTTGTCTTTTATCGACGAATGGCAAAAATCCCTTTCATAGGCCAAACTGTCAGGCTATATACGACCGCCTATTATGCTAGGGAATGGGGAAATCTCTTAGGACAAGGCATTGACCTGTTAGACTTGGTTTCTCTTATGCAAGAGCAAAAGTCCAAGCTCTTTCGTGAGCTGGGGGCTGATTTAGAAGAGGCCTTGATGCTAGGACAGAGTTTTCCTGACCGTATTGCTACTCACCCTTTTTTCACTAAGGAACTATCCTTGATTATTGCTTATGGAGAGGCTAATGCTAGGTTGGGCTATGAGTTAGAAGTCTATGCTGAAGAGGTTTGGCAGGCTTTCTTTAACCGTCTTAATAAGGCAACAACCTTTGTGCAACCCCTCATTTTTGTTATTGTTGCTGTCGTGATTGTAATGATCTATGCAGCCATGCTATTACCAATGTATCAAAATATGGAAGGAATGATATCATGAAAATGATGTTTAAAAAATTGAATGCCGTTAAACTACGAGCTTTTACGTTAATTGAAATGCTAGTCGTGCTTCTCATTATCAGTATTCTCCTCTTGCTTTTTGTTCCTAACTTGAGTAAGCAGAAGGATTCTGTTAAAGAGACTGGAAATGCGGCTGTGGTCAAGGTCGTGGATTCTCAAGCAGAACTTTATGAAATGAAGAATAACAAGACAGCTAGCTTAGCAGCTCTTGTTTCAGAAGGTCAAATCACGCAAAAACAGGCAGATTCATACAATGATTACTATGCGAAACATGGTGGCGAAAGCCGCTCAGTGGCCAATTAGAGCCTTCACCTTGTTGGAGAGTCTGGTGACACTAGCAGTGGTTGCCTTTCTCACTCTGAGTTTGTCAGGCTCAGTGACAGGTATTTTTCAACAGGTTGAAACTAACCTTTTTTATCTGCGCTTTGAGTACCTATACCGAGATAGTCAGCGCTTGGCAGCGGCAGAAGGGGCCAATGTTGAATTGCAGTTGACCAAGGATAAAATCAGTAACGGAAAATCCAGTCTGGTGATTCCTAAAAGTATTCATCTTGATAAGGGGCAGACGCTAATGTTTGATGCCAAAGGAGGCAACTCGAGCCTCACCAAGATTCGTTTTTCAAGTGATAAGGAGGTGGTGACCTATCAGCTTAACATGGGCAGTGGTAAATATAAAAAGACGGTCTCTTAGAGGCTATATTCTTATCGAAAGCCTGGTAGCAATGGCTGTCTTAGTGCTTGTCAGTGGTCTTATATTAGATCAAATCAATACCAATCGTAGGTTAATGGCTAGGAATCTCCACCAACAGGAGGTTTTGAGTGTGGCAACCATGGCAGTTCAGACCAAACAGGATCAGTTGACCTTAAATGGTATCACAGTGACAGTAAAACGTAGCAAGCAAGGTATCGCGGTTTATGAATCAGGAAAGGAGATTATTCATGTCTCTAAATAGTAAGGTCCGCGCCTTTACCCTCTTGGAATGTCTAGTAGCCTTGTTGGTGATTGCTGGTTCAATTCAAGTTTATCAAGGTCTGACCACAGTATTGGTGAGCAATGTTAAGCAGGTCAAGCAACAAGAAAACCAAGACTGGCTTCTATTTGTTCAACAAATGGAGGCAGAGTTAGAAGGTTGTCAGTTTGTAAAGGTAGAAGGGAACAAACTCTATGTTAAGCAGGATAATCAAGACCTGGCTTTTGGACTTTCAAGTGCTACTGATTTTCGAAAAACAAATGCTGACGGTCGAGGCTACCAACCAATGCTTTTCAATGTAAAATCTAGTACGATTAGTCAAAATAACCAGATAGTCACTATCCAAGTGACTCTTAAAAATGGGCTACAAAGGAGTTTTGTTTATGCTTTTGAAAAAACAGGTTAGGGGAGGCGTTCTCCTCTACGCTCTTTTTATGGCTGGCATTTTCACACTTCTTCTTCATGTTTATCTGGAGCGGGTGGTTGCTAGCTCTAGACAAAACCAAGCGCAAATGACTTCCAGTCAAAGTCATCTCATGGCAGAAATGACCATGGACTTGGCGGACAAGGAAGCTGGTGCTTTTAGTTTTTCTCAGGGAACTACGACTTATGAGGTTAAGGACAAACAAGTGATTGTTAGAGTTGCCAGTAAAGGCCAAATCAAGACCTATCGTTATATGAAGAAACAGGAGCAGAAATAGAAATTCTCTTCCCTTTTTGATATGATAGAAGGACGGAGGAAATCATGAATTTTGAAGCAATTGAGACAGCTTTTGAGCTATTGTTAGAAAATGTCCAAACCATTGAAAATGATCTTGGAACCCATGCTTACGATGCACTTATTGAGCAAAATTCCTATTATTTGGGGGCTGAGGTAGCTAATGAAGTCATCATCAAAAACAACGAGAAATTACGTGCTCTTGATCTAAGTAAAGAGGAGTGGCGTCGTGCTTTTCAGTTCTTGTTTATCAAACTAGGGCAATTGGAAGCTTTACAAGCCAATCACCAATTTACACCAGATGCTATTGGATTTATCATTCTTTACCTACTCGAAGGTTTGACCAAGGACGACCAATTAGATATTTTGGAGATTGGTTCAGGGACAGGAAACTTGGCTGAAACTCTTCTAAATAATAGTCAGAAAACCCTTAATTATATGGGAATGGAGGTTGACGATCTCCTTATCGATTTGTCAGCTAGTATTGCTGATGTGGTGAATTCAAGTGCAGTTTACATCCAAGAAGATGCTGTTCGACCACACATTCTCAAAGAGAGTGATGTTATTATCAGTGACCTACCTGTTGGGTATTACCCAAATGATGAGATTGCGAGTCGTTTCAAGGTTGCAGCAACTGGTGAACACACCTATGCCCATCACCTTCTCATGGAGCAATCACTCAAGTACCTGAAGAAAGATGGTATTGCTATTCTTTTGGCACCAACTAATCTTTTGACAAGCCCACAAAGTGACTTGCTTAAGAAATGGCTATCAGGATATGCTGATATTATTGCCGTTATCACTCTTCCAGAAGCAGCTTTTGGCAATAAACATAGCATGAAGTCTATCTTCGTGCTTAAAAAACAAACTGAAAATGCTCCAGAGACCTTCGTTTATCCACTTAGCGATTTGCAAAACCCAGAGATCCTCAAGGATTTTACAGATAATTTCCAAAAATGGAAATCAGATAATTCCATTTTCTAGCAAAACATGTTAGAATAGGACTATATTATTGAAAGCGTTTTACAAAGAGGTGGCTTATGACAAAAACAATAGCAATTAATGCAGGAAGCTCAAGCTTGAAATGGCAACTATATGAGATGCCAGATGAAGTTGTTCTTGCTAAGGGGTTGATTGAACGTATCGGCTTGAAGGATTCTGTTTCAACAGTAAAATTTGATGACCGTTCAGAATCGCAAACCCTAGATATTGCTGACCATGTTCAGGCAGTAAAAATCTTGCTTGATGATTTGATTCGTTTTGATATTATCAAGAGTTATGATGAAATTACAGGTGTTGGTCACCGTGTGGTTGCTGGTGGAGAATATTTCAAAGAATCAAGCTTGGTGGATGAAGATGCCTTGGCTAAGATTGAAGAATTGTCAGCCTTAGCACCTTTGCACAATCCAGGTGCAGCTTCAGGGATTCGGGCCTTTAAGGAGCTCCTCCCAGATATTACCAGTGTTGCTGTTTTTGATACAGCCTTCCATACATCTATGCCGGAAGTGGCCTACCGTTATCCAGTGCCTAATCGTTACTATACAGACTACCAAGTCCGTAAGTATGGAGCACACGGAACTAGCCACCAATATGTTTCTCAAGAAGCAGCTAAGTTGTTAGGTAAGCCAATTGAAGAAACTAAGATTATCACAGCCCATGTGGGAAATGGTGTTTCAATTACTGCCGTTGCTGGTGGTAAATCAGTAGACACGTCAATGGGGTTGACACCACTTGGTGGCGTTATGATGGGAACACGTACTGGGGATCTTGACCCTGCGATTATTCCATTTGTTATCGACCGTGAGCCTGAAATGGCAGATGCAGAGCGTATCCGTCACGTCTTTAATAAGGAATCAGGTCTCCTTGGTATTTCTGAAAAATCAAGTGATATGCGTGATATCATTGCTGGTAAGAATGCTGGCGATGAAAAATGTGCCTTGGCCTATAATCTTTATGTGGATCGTTTGCGTAAATACATTGCTCAATACTTCGGTGTGTTGAACGGAGCGGATGCTATCGTCTTTACAGCAGGTATTGGTGAAAACTCTGCAGAAGTTCGTGCTTCAGTCTTGGATGGTCTCACTTGGTTTGGTATTGAAGTGGATCCTGAAAAGAATGTCTTTGGACATGTAGGCGACATTACAACAGCAGAGTCAGCTGTTAAAGTATTTGTTATCCCAACAGATGAAGAGTTGGTGATTGCGCGTGATGTTGAGCGCCTTAAAACTAAATAAGTTATCAAAAATTTGATAAGACCAGAAAAGTTGGCTGAGTGATTGGCCAGCTTTTTTGAATGCTCTGACAGAATCATTCGCCTATGTTTATAAATGTGTAATTCAATAAGTAAAGAAAACTTTATAAAAAATGTAAAAGAGACTTTACAAAAAATGTAAAGTGAACTATACTATATATGTAAAGTAAACTTAACAAAGAAAAGTAAGGAGTTTAACTATTTGAGAATAAACGATAAAGTTGAGGTACCACATGGAAACAAAAATTCAGGAACTTCGTAAGGCTAATAAGATTAGTCAGGCAGACTTAGCAGATGAGATGGGGGTCACGAGACAGACCATCATTTCACTCGAAAAAGGTCGCTATAATGCGTCGTTGGAACTAGCTTTTAAAATTGCTAGGTATTTTGGAAAGACTATTGAAGAAGTCTTTATTTTTGAGGAAGATTAAGGAGAAAAGATATGTTTAAACAGGTAATGAAGAAAATTGGTGTTATTGTTTTAGCGCTCACTCTACTAATCTTAGATTTAACACTATTAGGTGCTTTCCCGCTACTTACTCAGGATGGTAAGTTTTCACTTGTGGAGCAAATAGGTTACGGTATTTGGGCATTAGGGAGTTTGGCTATTTTTATCGTGATTGCTTATAGATTTAAACTCTTATCGCTTAAAGAGATTAATTGGAGACGTCTCGTTGCGATTGCTTCTCTTAATCTCGTCATCTTTTTCCTAGGTGATCTTCTAGGGTATTTTGTTGGTCAGTTAACACACAATGCGACTATGGAAAATCAAGATGCTTTAAATAAGATATTTATTCACGTACCAACCTATCTTAAGTTTGCAGTAGTAGGTTTTATCGTTCCTATTATGGAAGAAATCATTTTTAGGGGACTCTTAGCCAAGGTGCTCTTTGGAAAATACTTTAAGACGGGTCTTGTTATTTCCAGTCTTCTCTTTATGGCTGGTCACTCAGCATTTACGCTTCAGACAATTGTCATCTATGGTGTTATGTCAGCTGGTCTTGCGATAACATATTATAAGACTAAGCGTATCGAGTACAGTATGGGTGTTCATATCTTAAACAATAGCATAAGTGTACTACTCAGTCTTTTCGTTTAAGGTGAATAAGTGTTTAAAGTTGTCAGTGAAAAAAGTTATATTGCTCTTATAAAGGATAATAAAGGGAGTGTTAAGATATGTTAATAAAAATGTTAGTAGGAAAGAGAAAAACAGAGGATGAGTTTAAGAAATACATTACACGAGTAGCCTGTTCTCTTTTGTCTTTGGGTGTTTTGGGATTGTTTATTATTCGCTCTAACAGTCTTAGTGATTATGCTCTAGGCTTAGTTTTAGGACTTACCATTGGGGTTTATGTCTTGTCAATCTATTATTTTGCGACGCTTACTCATCCTAAACGTCTTCACCAGATGTATATTGCTGCCTATGATGAGCGAAATAAACAGATTTTAATGGCGACAGCAGTTGCAACTCTGATTTTAGAGTTTTTGCTTATCTTTGCTTTGATTGCTCTATATGCCTTTGTCAATATTCAGTTGCCATATGTTACAGTCTTATCAGTCTTGCTCTATGGCTTAGTATTGGGATTTGCTCTTATTCGTCTCATCCTATCTAAAATAGGATAAGAGCCTATATTATCTTGAAAAATTCACCTCTCGTTCTCTTTTTGTCTTGTCAAGTAAGTTTTGTTGTATTATAATAAAGATACAAATAAATGATGAAAAGAGGTGGATTCTCATGAACAAAGGGTCAATTCTCAAACGCTTTCTTTATTTTTTACTAGCTTTCCTAATACTAATTATTGATCAAGTTCCAACCATCTATTTAGGTGTCAAAGATATAAGGCTGGTCTGTCTCTTAATTTTTGTCTTGCTTCTTATGAGCGCAGGAGCTCTTTTCTTAGGAAAACGTCTTGGGCTTTTCGAAGGCTTTAAGGCCCTTTCTTCCCTGAAGGCCTGGGGTATGATTGGCTTGACCTACCTAGGTATTTATATCGTTACTAGGATTGGTTCTATGGTCATGATGATGGAAGGTGTTAGTAATAGCACCAATCAGGCAGCCATAGAAAATGCCCATATGAATCCCTTCCTCCTCATAACGTTTACGGTAATTATGGCACCGATTGTGGAAGAGCTGGTTTTTCGCGGGCTCCTCATGGGACGCGTCTTTAATCCATATTCTATTGTTGGCTTGATTGTTAGTAGTTTACTTTTTGGCCTTGTTCATATGCCGAATAGTATCGGTGTTTGGATTGTATATGCAGGTATGGGTCTTGCCCTTGGAATAGCATATCGTAAGTTTCAAAAGTTAGAGTACTGTATCATGGCCCATATCATTAACAATAGCATTGCGGTTTCAATGTTGTTACTCTTACAATTTTTAGCGCCATATATCAAATAAAGCTCGGAATCTTCCGAGCTTTTTTCTTATAGTTTTTTGGCTTTAGCAATGGTTGTATCAATACTTGAAACTACACTATGGGTGAGGCCTGTACGCTCAAGGTCCATGAGACCGGCGATAGTAGTCCCACCAGGGCTACAGACCTTGTCAATAAGATCATGTGGACTGTCGCTACCAAGACTGAGATTTTCAGCAGTAGCTAGAACCGTCTGTGTGGCAATGGTCAGAGCGACCTGCTTACTTAGACCATTTTTGACACCAGCCTTGGCTAGAGCCTCGATAAAGAGGGCGATGTAGGCAGGGCTAGAACCTGCTAGGGCAGTAAAGGTATCAAAGTCTTTCTCAGCCAATTCAACAGTGGTTCCAAAACTGTCTGTGATTTCCTTGGCAACTGCCAAAAGGTCCTCGGATACCTTATCATTAGTGCAAAGACCAGTAGTGCTTTTGAGGATCTGAGCATTAAGGTTCGGCATGATACGAATAAGAGGAAGGTCTGGACTGGTGAGGGAAGCAAGGCGTTCCAAGGTCACTCCAGCAGCCATACTTATGATAGGTTGATGAAAATTGAAATCGGCTAGTACCTTATCAAACATTTGAGGTTTGATACCAAGGATGACCAGGTCAGCATTATCCAACAATTCCTGATGGGAAGCAGCCGCTTCAACCTCTAGTTCCTCTGCAATCTGGCGTGAACGAGCCAAGGAAGACCCTGAAATAATGATACGATGTGAGCTTGTATTTAGGCCGTTGATAATGGCTGTCGCCATTTTTCCGACACCGATAAAACCTATAATCATGGGTTACTCCTTGTCTTAGTAGTTTTTAATTAAATCTACTGTTGAGCGATCCAATTTCTTAACAATAGCTTGTAAGAAGGCCTGTGCTTCTAGGAAGTCATCCATGGCATAAAGGGTTTGGTGCGAGTGAATGTAGCGGGCACAAACACCGATAGTTGTTGATGGAACACCAGCATTCTGCAAGTGAGCGGCACCAGCATCTGTTCCGCCCGCAGCACAGTAGTATTGGTATTTGATACCAGCTTCTTCAGCTGTAGTCAAAAGGAAATCTTTCATATTGGGCAACATGATGTGACCTGGATCGAAGAAACGAATAAGTGTACCATCACCTACCTTACCTTGATTACCATAGATATCACCTGCAGGAGAACAGTCCACTGCAAAGAAAACTTCAGGATCAAATTTAGTGGTAGAGACATGGGCACCACGTAAACCAACTTCTTCTTGAACATTGGCACCAGCAATTAGAGTATTGTTGAGTTCTTGATCCTTAACGTTTTCCAAGAGTTCACGAATCATGAGAACACCATAACGGTTATCCCAAGCTTTAGAAATGACATTCTTTTGATTGGCTGTGAGACTTGTTTCTGATTCAGGAATGATGACATCACCTGGGAAAACACCGTAGGCATTTGCTTCTTCTTGGTTAGCAAAACCAGCATCAAAGACGATATCAGAAACACTAGGAAGACTTGAAGCTCCGCCACTAGCACGTAAGAAATGAGGTGGCACTGAACCTGAGATGACAGGATAGATACGACCGTCACGAGTGTGTAGGGTGAAGCGTTGTGAGCTGACAACCAGTGGGTTCCAACCACCAAGTTCGACGACACGGAAAGTCCCGTCTGCTTTGATTTCCTTAATCATAAAGCCAACTTCATCCATGTGGGCAGCCACAAGCACCTTAGGGGCATTTTCTGCTTGGCTATGCTTGATACCGAAAATACCACCGAGACCATCTGTTTGGACCTCATCTACAAGTGGGGTGATGTTTTGGCGAAGGTAGTCGCGTACTGGCGCTTCAAATCCTGAAGTGGCACTGAGTTCAGTTACTTCTTTAATCTTGTCAAATAGGGTAGTCATAAAATCCTCCTTGAGTAGTACTTGCTACTATTTTAGCACGATTCTTAAGAGATAGGTAGCCTCTCCCCATTCATCTAAAATTATGGTAAAATGTTTCATATGAAACGTAAAACATTGGCCTTGTTTGCTGGAGGCGTAGGAGCTTTAGGTCTCTTGGCAATGGCAGAGAAATATAGACAGTCACGTGCAGAAATGAAGAAGTCTGCATTAATCCAAGATATTAGACAAGAATTATCACACCTGGGGACTATCGCAGTCCTTTATACAAATCCCACTGATAAGGAAAATTCAGGGCTTACAGGAGGTATCGTCTTAGAGGATGGACGTGCCTATAGCTTTGTTTATGCAGAGGATATCTTGACCTATGAGGAGGAGCAGGCATGATTATTCCTAAGAATCTTGAAGAACTGGCAAGCTATGTCGATAGTGATCAAAAGGTGGTTTTCTTTTTCACTGCCGACTGGTGTCCAGACTGCCAGTTCATCTATCCCGTTATGCCTGAAATCGAAGCCCTCCATCCAGATATGACCTTTGTGCGTGTTAATCGTGATGATTATATGGCTTTGGCGCAAACTTGGAATATTTTTGGTATCCCAAGTTTTGTTGTGACTCAGAAAGGTCAGGAATTGGGACGCTTAGTCAATAAAGCTCGTAAAACCAAAGAAGAAATCAATGCCTTTTTGTCGGAGATTTAAAAGATGAAAATCAATCACTTTCCTAATATCTCTTTTGATATTTCAGAAACCAAAGAAAAGTATCTGACAGAAAAAAATGAGAGGATCATCGAAGAATTATGCCAAGTTTTAGTAGAGCATTCCAAAATTGAAAGTGATATCTTCCTAAAACACCAAGAAATAAACACCTACAAAAAGGAAAATAATCTTCCTACACATCAAACTATTCCTGGAGAAATGGAGTTATTTGATGAATTTAAAGTGAAGTTGACTCCTTTGGCTCAAAAACACTTGACTGATAACTGTTATAAAAGAGGTTTTTCAGCTTCTTTTGGTTCTCCGGGCACCTATGATTTTGTGTTAGAGCCCTGTCGAGTTAAGTTTATTATGAAGAGTAAGGCTAAGATGTGCCTTGAATTTTCCTATGGGAATGACTTTTGGTACCACAAACAATTTATCGTAAAATTAACAGAGAGTGACTGGAAAATTGACAAGATTAGTTATCGCTATGGTAGTAACGACGATTCTTGGCATATCAGTCGATTTTAAAATCTAGAAAAAGAATTATTGAAGGAGAATCCATGATTTTTGCATACAATAAAGAACAAGTTGGCGACGTTTTGTTGGTTATCTTAGAAGATACTAAAGACATCAAACGTAGCGTAGAACGTAAAGGTAAAGTGGCGCGTGTCACAGCTGATGAAACAGGCAAGACTCTTGCTTGGAATATTTTTGAAGCGTCAAGCCTCATTGATATCGAAGGTAACGGTCAAGTTTTCTTGTCAGACCAAGATGTAGCTGTCTTGAACGAGGAATTGGCTAAAGAGGGCTTTGAAGAGCGTTTGGAAAACACACAAGGACCAGTCTTTGTGGTTGGACAAATTGATGAAATGGTTGCACATCCAGACAGTGACCATCTTAACATCTGCCAAGTGAACATTGGTGATAAGAAGGTCCAAATCGTTGCAGGAGCACCAAACGCAGCGCTTGGGCTTAAAATTATCGTAGCCCTCCCTGGTGCTATGATGCCTAGCGGTGCTCTTATCTTCCCAGGAAAACTTCGTGGTGAAGAAAGTTATGGTATGATGTGTGCCCCACGTGAGTTGGCACTTCCAAATGCCCCACAAAAACGAGGTATTATTGAACTTGATGATTCAGCAGTAGTCGGTGAGGCTTTTGATCCAGCCAAACACTGGAAAGGGTAAATAAGATAAGAAACGGTAAATAAGCCGTTTTTTTGTTTGTCATAAAGAAAGTTTATAGCTAATCATAAAAAAGAAAGATTATGCAAGTTACAATATTTTTTTTAAAATGTAATCAACATTTACTTTAGGAGGTACTTATGCTTACGACTGTTCTTTCTGGTGGGCTCATTGGTCTGATATTTGGATTCATTTTGCAACGAACTCGTTTCTGCTTGACTGGTGGTTTCCGAGACATGTATATTGCATGTAATAATACATTATTTTACGCATTTCTTATTGCAATCACAGTAGAAAGTATAGGAGTACTTTCCCTGATTAAATTAGGTATTATTGGAAACCCTTATGAAGAATTTTCCGTGTTAGGAGCAATTGTGGGCTCCTATCTATTTGGTATTGGAATTGTTCTTGCTGGGGGATGTGCCACAGGAACGTGGTATCGTGCCGGTGAAGGTCTCCTAGGTAGTTGGGTTGCACTATTCTTTTATATGACAAGTGCAGCAGCTATGAAATCAGGATTTCTTGTTCCTTTGAATCAATTAATAGCCAAGCGGTGGGTAATTAATGATGATTTAGCTGGTCAATTAGGAATTCCGGTTTGGTATTTTCTTGTTTTCTTAGTAGCTATAACAAGTTTTGTTGTCATTCGAGAGTTACGTAAGCCCAGACGTCAGATTGCTACGCTTCCATCAAAATATAAGGGAGTGAGACACTATCTTTTTGAGAAAACTTACCATAAATATTTTGCAGGACTTCTAATAGGTCTTGTTGCTTTTATTGCTTGGCCTGCTAGTCAGTTGACGGGTCGTGTTGGAGGGTTAGGGATTACAACTCCCTCGGCACATCTAATTAGTTATATTATTACAGGAGATAGTAAACAGCTTGGTTGGGGTGTTTTTCTTGTATTGGGGATTTTTCTTGGTTCCTTTCTTGCTGCAAAGGGTTCTCGAGAGTTTCGTTGGCGCTTGCCAGACTTGTCAACCATCGGTAAGAGCACACTAGGGGGTATTTTTATGGGAATCGGTGCTTCATGGGCTGGTGGCTGTACGATTGGTAATGGTTTAACAGCTACAGCAATTTTTTCTAGTAAGGGATGGATTGCTTTACCAGTGACTATTTTAGGTGTTTGGACGGCTTCCTATATTATCTTTGTAAAACCCAACAAAAATTAAGAGGAGAATATCATATGGCTTTGATAAAACTTGAAACGGGTGGATTGGTATGTCCATTCCCATTGATTGATGCGAAGAAAAAAATGGCTGAATTAGCTACAGGTGATGAGTTGTTGATAGCTTTCGATTGTACGCAAGCAACGGAAAGTATACCAAACTGGGCTGCAGATAATGATTATCCTGTGACGCGCTTTGAACAAGTCGGCCCTGCTTCATGGGAAATTGTGGTTCAAAAACGTTGAGTTAGTTAAACGAGTAGAGAAAATTTAAAACTCAACTTTTGTAATGAAAATATCTGAGAGAGCAGTATTACTAGAAAAGTAATAACCTTCTATTTACTAGGATTATTAGGACAATTTGGGTATGTAGACTGGAGTGTTAGTAAGGAGTCTCTCAAAGGAATCTGTAAAGCTATTTAAAATAATCTATTTTTTACTTCCTCTTACGAATAGATAGGTGGAGGTAAAAAAATGTATAACAAAGTAATTTTAATTGGACGTTTGACAGCCACTCCTGAAATGGTTAAGACTGCTAGCGATAGGTCTTTTACACGTGTCACAGTTGCGGTTAATCGTCGCTATAAGACGCAAAATGGTGAGCGTGAGGCTGACTTTATTACAGTGGTTGTCTGGGGGCGTTTGGCTGAGACCTTAGCCTCTTATGCTAGCAAGGGGAGTTTAATTTCTCTTGATGGTGAGCTTCGTACCCGTAAGTACGATAAGGATGGCCAAACCCATTACGTTACTGAGGTGCTTTGTTCCTCTTTCCAACTTCTGGAGAGTCGTGCTCAGCGTGCTGTTAGGGAAAATAATCCTGACAATGACTTGGCTGACCTCGTCTTGGAAGAAGAACTTCCCTTCTAGTTTATCCTTTGTCTAGCTATCTAGGTCTCCTATCTTTGAAGCCACCTCTCCAAAAAATCATTATCTTGTTCCATACCTTGTTTTAAAGAATTGTTGGAGATAAAATATTAAACACTTGTTAGACTAATAAACAGTAAAATTAGATAAGACTTAGGATGATAGGTGTTTAATAGTGTAGATAGACTAGAAAAAATAGTTTATGAAGCTCTAAAAGGTTGATATATCAACCTTTTAAATGTTAAGCAAAATATTCAAAAGAATGCATACAATTAACAGTTGTTTCTAATGTATATCATTGTTTTATTACCGATTTTTAAATTAAATGATAGAGGTTTCATGATAAACTATAGGTGGGTAAGGAAAAAGCTATAAAAGTTACTTTTATAGTAGGCATTATTTGTTTGGAAGGAAAGTGTGAAATATCACAACTATAACGCTATCCTTGCAATTGTTTGAGACAGTTGCATTTTTGTTTATCGTTGTGAGGCCTTAGGCCTATATAATGATTTCACAGACAATTGACTATGACACTCCGACTGACATATGAATTAGGATGTTAAGCGGTCGTTGACTTTTCGTCTAGCCTTGGGGGAACACATTGGTGTGATTCCTAAGACTCACCAGACTAATGTGTTTGAAGCTAGGATGATTCGTCTTAGCTTTTTTTGTGTCCTTTAAAATGGAGGTCTTCGGTATTTCTTTTCTTATGCTATAATAGAAGGACTAAGTGAGATATTGTCTCGCAAATCTTGGAACGGGAGTGACACTAATGCTTGACTTTACCCAAGAAGAGAAAGACTTTTTTATGTCTGAAGCTCTTAAGGAGGCCGAAAAATCTCTAGATAAAGCAGAGATTCCAATTGGCTGTGTCATCGTTAAAGATGGCGAAGTCATAGGTCGTGGGCACAATGCACGTGAGGAGCTCAATCAAGCTATCATGCATGCGGAGGTCATGGCTATTCAGGAGGCTAATAGGACTGTGGGCAATTGGCGTTTGTTAGATTGTACCCTCTTTGTAACCATCGAACCCTGTGTCATGTGTAGTGGGGCAATTGGCTTGGCTCGTATTCCTAAAGTTATCTATGGAGCAAGCAATCAAAAGTTTGGTGGTGCGGGTAGCCTTTACGATATCCTAAGAGATGAGCGTCTCAACCATCGCGTAGAAGTAGAGACTGGTGTCATGGAGGAAGAGTGTGCTAAGATTATGCAAGACTTTTTCCGTCAGAGTCGTGAACGTAAAAAAGAAGCCAAACGATTGGCTAAATTGGAAACAAGGCAAGATATGTAAACAAAAGTGCAAGTCCAAAGGGACTTGCACTTTTTAATGGAAGAAGAGTATTTTTGTTTTCCTGAAGGCAGTTTAGGTCACTCTTTCTATGATTTTTTTTCTTTTTCTCTTGTTAAAAGAAAAATAGGCATAAAGAGGATTAGAGTACCAAAAGCGGACTTCAAATTAGTATCAATAATTGGTGTTCCTAATCGTACATGAAAGATAAGGTTGATTAGGAGTATCAAAAGTAGGCTACCGATAATTCCAGCTAAAGCTATTTTTACGAGTAAATAGTTATTCGTTTTAGGTGATTGATTAGCAGTAGTATCATTTGTTTGATTTTTTGTATGTTTCATGAATTATCATCCTCAAAATCTTTGAGATGTCAGCTGAGTTCTGTTAGTTAGTGGGTGAGGTTATAGAAAGACTTACCTGCAGCATAGCTAAGGTCATAAGTCAGTTTTGCAGCAGCAATGCCAACAGAAATAGCGGCCCAAGGAACCACTCCACCTGATACAGCTTCAAGTTCTTGAGTAGTCATGTTTTTACGATTGTTAATGGTCTTAGTCATTGTTCATATGTCCTTTCTTTTATCGCGCAGAGTCCATGTAGCCATTGTAGGCTCCAAGGCACATCATAGTTCCAATAGGTCCTGAAGCTAGGCAGAGCCCTCCAATGGCAAGGTTAGTCTTCCATCCGCCTCCTGTTACTGAGGCTAGGTCAGCTGCCTTCATTTCTTTATTAATCATTGTCATTCTCCTTTTTTTATTTTTGGTGAGTTTTTAAATCTCATACCCTCTCACCACGAGTTAAGAGATGTGTTAAACATGACTTCTCCTTTCAATAAAGTCAGCCATGTCACTAGCTTTTGGTGCTTTCCTCAAGTTATGGATTTATTATAAGGTGTCGAGAAATAAAAAAGTAGTGACATAAATGTCACCATGGTAAGTCTTATGCTTTATCGAAGTTTAGACTGATCGAAGGAAATAATAGGGACGGATAGGGGATAGGTCTAGCTAGTCTTATCTTAAGTTCTCTACTTGCAATCACTTCGATTTATGGTATAATATTTTTCGGAGCAACATCTGTGCGTGAAGCGGGTCAGGGGAGGAATCCAGCAGCCCTAAGCGATTTCAGGTGTGTGCTCTTTTTTTGTGTCGAGGAGGATTTATGGCCAAATTTAGTGTTTTTAAAGATCAAGAGAGTCTTTTTGCTTGTCCTATCTGTCAGGCGCCAATGCATTTGGATTTGTCTAGCTTGATTTGTCAGAATAGGCATACCTTTAATATCGCCAAGCAGGGCTTTGTTAATTTTTTGAGACAGACTAAGGGAGATAAGCACTATGATATGGCTTCTTTTGAAAAGAGGAGTCAGATTCTTGCGGCAGGCTATTACGATCCTATCCTAGAGGTGATTTCAGAGCGCTTGCGTGACCTTCCTGGACACTCGCACGTTCTAGATGTTGCTTGTGGTGAGGGCTATTATAGCCGTCAGTTGGCTCAAGAGTTTGACAAGGATTTCATGGCCTTTGATTTGTCTAAGGATTCTATCCTTCTTGCGGCTCGTCAAAATCCTCAGAAAAATGTAGCTTGGTTTGTTGGAGATTTGGCTCAGTTGCCTTTACGTGAACACAGTATTGATGTGATTTTAGATATTTTTTCACCAGCTAATTATCAAGAATTTGGACGACTTTTGTCTGATCATGGCTTGATTTTTAAAGTTATTCCTCATGAGGATCATCTTAAAGAGTTTCGCCAATTGTTACCGGAGGTGCAGGCTTATTCGAACCAGGATGTTCTGGAACATTTTCAAGAGTCCTGTGACCTTTTAGAGCGTGTGACGATTGCTAAGACTTGGTTTATGCCATCAGAGCATGTTCAAACATTTGCCGAGATGACACCTCTTTTTTTCCATGCCAATAAGGATACTTTGGACTTGACTTCAGTGACGCAATTAACCGTTGCGGGAGAGCTCTTGATTGGCCGTATTAGAGATGATAAGCAATCCTAACAGTCGTTGGGATTTTTTTGATGGGAAAATATCTCAGTTAGCTTGTTTGGTCTTCCTAAAAGGTGTATGATGGGAGCAATAAGTAAGAAAGTTTCAGCAATGGGTAAAAAGTGATGAAAAATAGAGCCTATAAGAACTACATTTTTGATTTTTATGGTACCTTGGTTGATATCCTAACTGATGAGAAGTATCCTGTGTTATGGGATACATTAGGCCAGCTATATCAGGCTTATGGAGCGGCTTATGAAGGTGATGCTCTTAAAAAGGCTTATGCTAAGCGTGTGGCTCAGACTCGTAAGGAGTTAATAGAGATTAAAGGAGTTGCTTATCCAGAAGTTGATTTAGCTCAGATTTTCAACCAGCTTTATGTAGATGCTCGGCCTCAGTCTAGTAACTCTAGTCAGCCGGACGATTGGGGAAATTTGATAGCCATGGTATTTCGCGTCTTATCTCGTAAGCAGTTGTTAGCTTATCCGCATACCAAGGAGGTTTTGACCTTTCTAAAAGAGCAGGGCTGTCGTCTTTATCTCTTGTCTAATGCTCAAGCAGCCTTTACTAATGCTGAGATTGATTTAATGGAGTTAAGACCTTACTTTGATGCCATTTACCTGTCTTCGGATGTGGGTATCTGTAAGCCTCAACCTGAATTTTTAAAGCAAGTTTTGGATGATCATGGGTTAAAGCCATCTGAGACTGTCATGGTGGGAAATGACCTGACGACTGATATTGCTGTGGCTGAGGCAGTTGGGATCGATGGTATCTTGCTGAATACCTTCCCTTATTCTCGTCGAGAGTTGGAGAAATCCCCAATCAAACCAGATCGAGTGATTACTGACATAGAGGCTCTAAAGACAAATTTTACATAAAAATACACTCTATTTGGCAAAAGCAAAGACAATTATCAGAATTTTTGGTATAATAATTCCTAACTTTATGTGAATGGAGAATCTCATGACTGCACAAAAAATGTCTGCACAAGAAATTATCGCTTTTATCGGTAATGCTGAAAAGAAAACGAATGTTAAAGTAACTTTTGAAGGGGAATTGGCAACCGCTGTTCCAGCTTCTGTCACTAAGCTTGGTAATGTTCTTTTCGGAGACTGGAAAGATATCGAACCACTTCTTGCGAATTTGACTGAAAACAAGGACTATGTTGTGGAACAAGATGGCCGTAACTCAGCTGTTCCATTGCTTGATAAACGTCACCTTAATGCGCGTATCGAACCAGGCGCTATTATCCGCGACCAAGTAACTATCGAAGATAATGCTGTTGTTATGATGGGTGCTGTTATCAACATCGGTGCTGAAATTGGTGCTGGTACTATGATTGATATGGGCGCAATCCTTGGTGGTCGTGCTACTGTTGGTAAAAACAGCCACATCGGTGCGGGTGCGGTCCTTGCTGGTGTGATTGAACCAGCTTCAGCAGACCCAGTTCGTATCGGTGACAACGTTCTTGTTGGTGCTAATGCTGTTGTTATTGAAGGTGTTCAAGTTGGTAACGGTTCAGTCGTTGCTGCTGGAGCTATCGTTACTCAAGATGTTCCTGAAAATGTGGTTGTAGCTGGTGTTCCAGCTCGTATCATCAAGGAAATCGATGAAAAAACACAACAAAAAACAGCACTCGAAGACGCTTTGCGTAACTTGTAACATATTGATAGTAGAGGCCTGTAAGGCCTCTATTTCTAGATTCTCTATAAAATAAATATAAATAAAAAGGACAAAAACATGACACTTGATTTAATCAAAATCAGACGAGACCTTCACCAAATTCCCGAAATTGGTTTGGAAGAATTTAAAACTCAGGCCTATCTCTTAGAACGTATTGCTGAAATGACTGAAGGGAAGGACTTTGTGGAGCAACGTTCTTGGCGTACAGGAATTCTTGTCTATCTTCACGGGCATGCTCCTGAAAAAACCATTGGTTGGCGTACAGATATTGATGGCCTCCCAATCGTAGAGGAAACAGATCTTGACTTTAAGTCTACTCATGAAGGTCGTATGCATGCTTGTGGACACGATATGCACATGACCACAGCACTTGGTCTTTTGGACCAGATGCTTCAAGTACAGCCTAAAAATAACATGCTCTTCCTCTTCCAACCAGCTGAAGAAAATGAAGCTGGTGGTATGCTTATGTATGAAGATGGTGCCTTTGGAGATTGGTTGCCAGATGAGTTCTATGGCCTCCACGTCCGTCCAGATTTCAAGGTAGGTGATATTGCGACTAACACAAGTACCCTTTTTGCTGGGACTTGTGAAGTCCTCGTTACTTTCAAGGGGAAAGGTGGACATGCGGCCTTTCCACATGAGGCCAATGATGCTCTTGTAGCAGCTTCTTACTTTATTACTCAAGTGCAAACGATTGTCAGTCGTAATGTTGACCCTATTCAGGGTGGGGTAGTTACCTTTGGTTCTTTCCATGCAGGAACTACTAATAATGTTATCGCTGAAACTGCAGAGGTTTATGGAACTATTCGTACCCTTACTCAGGAAATGAGTCTCCTTATCCAGAAGCGCGTGCGCCAGATTGCAGAAGGTGTAGCAGCTAGCTTTGGTATGGAAGTGGATATCATGTTGAAACAAGGTGGTTATCTTCCTGTGGAAAATAATCCAGCCTTGGCCAAAGAGTTGATGGCCTTCTTTGATGCTAGCCCAGAAGTTAACCTGATTGATTGTCCACCGGCTATGACTGGAGAGGATTT
Source organism: Streptococcus sp. FSL R7-0248 (assembly GCF_037967965.1). Lineage (NCBI taxonomy): Bacteria > Bacillati > Bacillota > Bacilli > Lactobacillales > Streptococcaceae > Streptococcus > Streptococcus sp. FSL R7-0248. The sequence continues at coordinate 2,041,201 of NZ_CP150201.1, read as the reverse complement.
TGGTTATTTGCTTAGTAAAGTTCCTGGTGTCATGTTCTGGTTGGGAATCGACACGCCATATGCACTTCACCATCCTAAGATGAGTCCAAACGAAGATGCCCTCGCTTTTGCAGTGGCTGAAATTGGAAAATTCCTTAAACACAAGGCAGAAGCCTAATCAGAGTCGATAAAGCTAAAAAATCTACCAAGTCTGACTTTTGGTAGATTTTTTGATATGATAAACCTATGAAAAATGAACTTAGAAAAACAGTCTTGGCTCAATTAACTTCACAAGAACCTGAGACTAAGGCTAAGATAGATAAACATCTTTTGGAGCAATTGATTGCCTTACCTGCTTATAAAGAGGCTCAGGTGATTGCGACTTATTTGTCTTTTCCTCATGAATATGATACCAGTCTTTTAATCAATCAGGCTTTAAAGGATGGTAAACGACTTTTGATTCCTAAAACATATAAACAAGGTCGAATGATTTTTGTGGATTATGATCCAGATAATCTTGTTGCAACCTCTTTTGGCTTGATGGAACCTGCGTCTGATTTGGCTGTGGAAAAATCAGAGATTGATTTGATTCATGTGCCAGGAGTAGTTTTCAATGATGAAGGCTATCGTATTGGTTACGGAGCAGGTTACTATGACCGCTATTTGTCTGATTTTGAAGGGGATACAGTTAGTACGGTTTATCCTTGCCAGAAACATGATTTTCAACCAGACAGCTATGATATTCCTGTTAAGGAGGTTGTCACATGCCAGTAAATGAGTGGAAAAAATACCCAGCAACCTATCTATTGTTGGGGCTTACGACGTTGACTTTTATCTGTCAATATCTTTTAAACGGATTTCAAGCGACTTCGCCTTTGAGCCTTTTTAAGATGGGAGCTATGTACGGTGCGTTTGTTCAGTACAGTCCCTTGAACCTTTGGCGTCTTGTAACACCAATTTTTGTGCATATAGGTGTTGAGCATTTTCTATTTAATATGCTTACTCTTTACTTTATGGGGAAAATGGCTGAGCAGATTTTTGGGACTCTACGTTTTCTAGGGCTTTATTTGTTAGCTGGTGTTATGGGAAATGCCTTTACCTTACTTTTTACGCCTAATGTTATTGCAGCTGGTGCTTCGACATCCTTGTTTGGACTTTTTGCGGCTGTTGTGATTCTTGGTTATTACAGTCACAGCCCCTTGCTTAATCAGTTAGGCCGTAATTATTTGGCTTTGATTGTTATTAACTTAATCTTCAACCTTTTTACACCTAGTGTTGGGATTACAGGCCATCTCGGTGGTTTAGTTGGAGGTGCTCTTGCAGCTATCTTTTTGGCCAACAAGGTTGAAAGTCGCTTATTTAGTAGAGGTTGGCGTTCTACAGCTCTTTTAACCTATATTTTACTATTGCTGATTCTTCTAGGATTCACTTATTTTTAAGTCATATGAAAAATCCATCGAATGTCAGGTTCGATGGATTTTATTTTAGTCTTTTTTAGCTGCTTTGCCTTCAAGTTTGTGGCCCAAGTCAATGAGGTATTGCTTGAGGTCATCTTTAACTTGAGGATGTTTAAGTGCGTAATCGATAGACGTTTTCATGAATCCGAATTTGTCACCTACATCATAACGGTTTCCAGTAAATTCGCGAGCAAAGACGCGTTGTGTCTTGTTAAGTGTATCGATGGCATCAGTCAGTTGGACTTCGTTTCCAGCACCTGGTTTTTGAGTTTCCAAAATACCGAAAATTTCAGGTGTTAGAAGATAACGTCCGATGATAGCAAGATCACTTGGTGCATCTTCTGGATTTGGTTTTTCAACGAAAGTTTCAACGCTATAACGTCCATTTTCGCCTTTGCCTTGAGGGGCGATGACACCATATGAAGAAACTTCTTCGTGAGGTACAGGCATAACTGCAATGGTTGATGCATGTGTTTCCTCATAGTCGTTAATGAGCTGCTTAGTCAAAGGTACTGCTTTGTCATTAGTGATATCCATGAGGTCGTCACCAAGCATGACAACGAATGGCTCATTTCCGACAAATGCTTTGGCTTGAAGAACTGCATCTCCAAGACCACGCGGATGGCTTTGACGGATAAAGTGGAGGTTGATAGCAGTGGTGTCATTAACCAATTTCAACAAGTCTGTCTTACCTTTTTGTTCCAAGTTGTATTCTAACTCGAAGTTTGAATCAAAGTGGTCTTCGATAGAACGTTTTGACTTACCAGTAACCACCAAGATATCTTCAATACCTGATTTGAGGGCTTCTTCAACGATAAATTGGATGGTTGGCTTGTCAACGATTGGCAACATTTCTTTGGCCAAGGCCTTAGTAGCTGGTAAAAAGCGTGTTCCGAGTCCTGCAGCGGGGATGATAGCTTTTCTAACTTTTTGATTCTTCATGAGAACTCCTTAGATTTTTATTTTTTATCCCATTCATTTTCAGAGCGCAATTCATTGGACATCATATTGAGAATAGATTCCTTGATATCAGCACCCTCATAGATAGATTTGTAGATTGCTGTTGTAATTGGCATGTAGACACCGAGTTCTTGGGCGATTTCGTAGGCAACCTTTGTGGTTGAAATACCTTCGATAACCATTCCCATGTTACGTTCAATGTCTTCTAGTTTTTCTCCACGACCGAGCGCATCCCCAGCACGCCAGTTACGTGAATGGATAGAAGTTCCTGTAACAATAAGGTCACCAACCCCAGATAGACCGCTGTAAGTCAAAGGATCGGCACCGAGTTTCACACCAAGACGAGTGATTTCTGCAAGTCCACGAGTAATAACGGCTGCCTTAGCATTGTCCCCATATCCCATACCGTGGAGGGCACCTGCACCTACCGCGATAATGTTTTTAAGAGCACCAGCTGTTTCAACACCAATCACATCTGAATTGGTGTAGAGGCGGAAGTAGTTATTACTAAAAATGCCTTGGACATAGCGTGCCACTTCAAGATCCTTAGATGCTGCTGTAATCAAAGTGATATCGCGAACGATAGTTTCTTCAGCGTGGCTTGGACCAGATACGACAACAATGTCACTGCGAAGTTCCTCAGGAATCTCTTCTTCAAGGATTGTTGAAAGACGTTCGTGTGTTCCAGGTTCCAATCCTTTTGAAGCATGCATGACAACAACCTTGTGGTCCAAAAGTTCGGCAACTTGTTTAGCAACTAAGCGAGTAACCTTGGTTGGAACAACAAAGAGAACAGCGTCGACACTATCTAGGGCTTCAGACAGTTCCTTGTAGGCTTTAATGTTTTCATCCAAAACCACATCCTTGAAGTAGCGGGTGTTGGTGTGTTTCTCGTTAATTTCATCAATTTGTTCAGGGATGTTTCCCCAAATACGGACCTCGTGTCCGTTGTCGTTGAGTACCTGAGCAAGGGCAGTTCCCCATGAACCAGGGCCCAAGACAGCGATTTTTTGTTTTTTCATCATTAGGTCTCCCTTTAGGTCCTTTCTAACAAAGTAGAAAAAGACTGTATTCTTTCTCATTATAACATAATAAAAGCATGTTTGTCTTGTACTCTCTGTTAGTAAGGCTGATGGCCATTTATTTTTTCAGCCAATTTTGGGCAATGTAGCCTCCAATGAGGGCAGCCATGAGCGTTCCTCCAATCAGGATTAAGACATGACTGCCTGTAAAGGGAACCATAACTTGATTGACATAATCTTGAGTTTTCCCTTTGGCCAGGAGCTGTGCGATATAAGTTTTGGGCGCAAGCCACATGGTGATAATGGGTGCTAAGTTCCCTAGGGAAAAAATCATATAGGAGAGTAGATTAAGTTTATTATTCTCATAGTTCCCTTTCTTAGCTAGAAAATCAGCGACAAGGCCGGCTAAAAAGCTAGGAAGAAAGGCTAGAACAAAGTGCCCAGAGGCAAAGAAGAAGAGGGACATAAAGATACCCAGACAGGTAATAGCTCCAAATTGTTTTGTCTTTCTGATAAGCCCCAAGTAGACCCAGCCTGCAAAGATAGCCGCTAAAGCAGGCGTATGATACATATTTTTGACTTTGAAAAAGATTAAATCAATGGCAACTGCAAGGGCTAGGCAAATAAAATAGAGTAGAATAGCTAGACTGGTTTGTTTGATGAATGTCTTTTGACGCATGAGGTCTCCTAATCAATGTGAGGTGTTTTAGTTTTATTGAGCCAAGAGTATGCCAAACCAATGAAAATACCTCCACCAATCCAGTTGCCGAAGAAAACGACTATCCACTGACGTAGAATATTTGCCAAAGTGAAATTATCCACAGCGTCACGCACACCGTTGAAACCGAGCAACATGAAAGAGGCAAAGTTAGCAATCAAGTGTTCATTAATTAAAAATACAAACATGAAGATAGCTGATAGCGCAATGAAAATCTTAGCAGATTCTTCTTTGAGGAGCATGTAGCCCAAGATGGCAATATTAACGAACATATTCGCTGTAATACCTTCTGTAAAGTTCATCCAATCTGTTTTTCCAAGCTTGGTTGAGACAGCAGTAACTAAGAAGCTCTTGTCAGTCAAATGTTGGAAAGAGAAGGATTGGTTGAAGAACCAGGCCAAGATAAGGGCACCGACAAAATTAAAGAAGGTACAGTAGAGGAGGATGGTACACACCTTGCTCCATTTGATTTTACCATAATAGGCACCACTGGTCAGGAACATCATGTTTGAAGTAGCCAACTCTCCATTGAATATGAGAACGAAGACCAGTCCGATGGCAAAGATAAAGGCAAAAACAAAACGAGAAAGGGCTGGAATACCTGTAGCGATAACATCCGCACCAATAATTCCTACAGCAGTCGACATGGTAAGATAAGCTCCTGCAAGCATAGAACGCAAGGCATAGCGCCCTAGACTTTCGTTAAAGAGCGCCTCTTTTTTAGCACAAGCAGCGAATACTTTTTCTTGAAATTGAGACATAGGTTTACCTCTAAAATATGTGGCATGGAGCATGGCAGATGCGCAAGCTCGAGTGAAACTTAATCTAGGATGACCATGAAAAAAAGTCAGGACAGTTGTCCCAACTTTTCCAAGTCTTAATATGAGGATGCTCCAGATGTGGCATCTGCGGCTGGGGCTGCGTCGCCACCATGACCACCCGCATCTGATGCACCAGATGTGGCGTCGCTACCGCCATGACTAGCTGCAGCTGGTGCAAAAGGACCGCTTCCTCCGACAAGGCGTTGACCAGTTGTTTCGAGATACCAGTCAAGCCATGGTTTAAAGTTAAAGACGATTTCATTGATTCCTGCATAAGAACCATCATCATAGTACATAGCCTGATAGTTATGCGTATTAATAACTCCTTCAGGTGACCCTGGAACAATCGTACGAACATATTCTTGGTTACCATTACGCAGTGTACCAATAACCCATTCCACATTTTTCATACGAGCTGGTGGAAGTGAGCCGTGAACAGTTGACATACGGCTACCAGATTGAGGTGGTACACGTTTGGCGAACATAGTATCAGGATCTTGATGGGCGTTATTGTAGTAGAGGAACTGGTTGTTGTCATCGGCATAGGTCAATTCAAATGGCATAGCCTTGAGGAACATGTCAATTTGATTAACCGTCAAAATACCGTGGTCCAATTTCACGTAGGTATCACCAGATACCGCACCAGTGATTTCAGCTACTTTTTCTACCCACTCTGGATCGTCAGGATCAACTTCGGTAACAGTTGTAGCGATTGGGTTGTTACAATCCAAGTCTTCAGGTTCAATTGGTTTTGGTTTTTTCAATTTAGAAACCACTCCTACATATTGGATGAAATTGTCTAAGCATTGTTCAAGGAAATTAATAGTACCTTCGTTAGTAATGTTCCCCTCAAGGTCAAAAGCTTCTTTAGCCTTTCCAAGCAAGAATTCATTACCTGGAAGTGTATAAGCATTAACACCAGGCGCTTCAAGGATTTTACGCAAATGCACTTGGGCACGTGAAGTTCCTTGGTCGTAGTAAGAAGCACCAACAATCATTACAGGCTTGTTTTCAAAAGGGTGCACTTCGAATGATAGCCACTCTAATACTGATTTAAGTGCTGCAGAGATAGTGTGGTTGTGCTCAGGTGTTGCAATGATGACACCGTCAGCGCGTGTAATTTTGTTATTAAGTAAGCGAAGTTGGAAACTTTCATCCCATTTTTCATCTTGGTTAAACATAGGGACTTCATCAATTTCCAAAACTTCAAGTTCAAATTTAATTTTAAAATGTCTTCTGATAAATTCGAGCAGTTTACGGTTATATGATTGATCATAATTTGCTCCAACGAGTCCAACAAATTTCATAGTTTATATTCTCCTGTCTTATAGGCTTTCCCAGTCGAAGTCTTCAGCTTCTTTATGTAATAACTCTGTAGCATGTGAGAGTTTACCAGTAATTTTGACGTAGAGACGGAAGTCATCGAAAATAGCATCTAATTTTTTGATGACATCGAGGTCAACTAAATCGCCGTTGCTATCAAAAGCTTGAAGGGAATGTGAAAGCAAGAATTCGTCTGGAAGCACATTAGCTTTGATTTCTGGAGCATTCAAAATTTGACGAAGTTGTAGCTGTGCACGAGAAGCTCCTAGAGTTCCATAAGATGCTCCTGTAATCATAACAGGCTTATTCAAAAGAGGGAAAACACCGTATGAGACCCAAGCTAAAGCATTCATGAGAACAGCTGGAATTGAGTGGTCATACTCAGGTGTTCCAATAATAACCCCATCAGCCTCATCGATTTTTTTAACGATTTCAAGGACACTTTCTGGCAATTGTTTGTTAGCGGGTTTGTTAAAGACAGGGAGGTCTTTGATTTCAACAAGTTCGATGTCTGCCTTATCTGCAAAATGTTTCTGAATATATTGCAATAATTGTCTATTAGTTGAACGTTTTGAATTCGTACCAACAAGTCCGATGAATTTCATGACAATTCTCCTTAAAAGTATTATATCTATTATTATGTTAGCGTTTTCCTGGTTAAAAGTCAATCTTCGTTTAATGAGAAAGTGATTAGACTATTACCTTTGTCATCTTATTTCGAATAGATTATAATGGGATAGATTTAAAAGTCTGAAGCTAGCATGGCTAGTTTTACAAGAATTAATTTATAGATGTATCGAAAGGAAAAATAATGACAAAAATTCGTGGATTTGAACTTGTATCAACCTATACCAATCAGGACTTGCTTCCAAAACGGGAGACAGCCCATGCAGCTGGCTACGACTTAAAGGTGGCAGAGCGCACAGTGATTGCACCAGGAGAAATCGTCCTCGTCCCAACTGGGGTCAAGGCTTATATGCAAGCGGGTGAGGTGCTATATCTTTATGATCGTTCTTCTAATCCTCGCAAAAAAGGTCTGGTCTTGATCAACTCTGTTGGAGTTATTGATGGCGATTACTATGGAAATCCAGGGAATGAGGGTCACATCTTCGCCCAGATGAAAAATATTACGGATCAGCCCGTGACTCTTGAAGTTGGCGAACGCATCGTTCAAGGTGTCTTTATGCCCTTCTTAATTGTAGATGGAGATGAAGCTGACGGTGTTCGTACAGGTGGTTTCGGATCGACAGGGAAATAGAGAAAGAATATGGCAGACTATTTATTAGTTGTAGATATGCAGTCAGACTATGTTGCTGTAGGAAAAGCATATCATGAAGAACTGACTGTAGCTGTAAATGACAAAATTGCCAGCTATCCCAGTGACCGGGTTATCTATATTCTCAATCGTTTTTTCTGGGAGAGAAAAGATAGAAAGAAGAAATTTGCGACCGGCTTGCTGCTTGCATCTTCTCGTATCTTTGAGAAGCGTCGGGCTTCTTGCTTTACCAATCTGGATTTAAAAGAGTTTCTGGAGGGGAATGCTGCTAAAAGCTTAGAGTTTATAGGGGTAGATGGCAATGGCTGTGTCAAGGCTTCCATTTTGGCAGCTGTCAAGGAGAATTATCAGGTTTCTGTTGATTTGTCCGCTGTCGGAGTTGCCAACCAGAAGAAATTAAAAAAAACATTGCATAAGTGGCATTCTGTCGGAGTAATCGTAGAAGGAGAATTATCATAGCAAAGAAAAAATCAACTTTTGTTTGTCGAGAATGTGGCTACAATTCACCCAAATATCTAGGGCGCTGTCCCAACTGTTCTTCTTGGTCCTCTTTTGAAGAAGAGGTTGAGGTGCAGGAGGTGAAAAATGCCCGTGTCAGTTTGACGGGTGAAAAGTCTAAACCAACTAAATTAAAAGAAGTATCCTCAATCAATTATGCCCGCATAAAGACTGATATGGACGAGTTTAACCGTGTTTTAGGTGGCGGTGTGGTTCCGGGCAGTCTGGTTCTTATTGGAGGAGATCCAGGGATAGGGAAATCAACCCTCCTCTTACAGGTGTCAATGCAACTGGCTAACAAGGGTACGGTCCTCTATGTATCTGGAGAAGAATCTGCCGAGCAAATCAAATTGCGGAGCGAACGTTTAGGTGATATTGATAACGAATTTTATCTTTATGCTGAGACCAATATGCAAGCGGTTCGCAGTCAAGTAGAGACCATCAAACCTGATTTCCTCATTATCGACTCTATTCAGACCATCATGAGTCCAGAGATTTCTGGCGTTCAAGGTTCTGTATCTCAGGTTCGTGAAGTCACTGCTGAACTCATGCAGATTGCTAAAACCAATAACATTGCCACTTTTATTGTTGGACATGTGACCAAGGAGGGACAACTGGCTGGGCCACGTATGTTGGAACACATGGTGGATACGGTACTCTATTTTGAGGGGGAACGTCATCATACCTTCCGTATTTTACGAGCAGTCAAAAACCGTTTTGGTTCAACCAATGAGATTGGGATTTTTGAGATGCAGTCTGGTGGTTTGGTAGAAGTGCTAAACCCTAGCCAGGTTTTCTTAGAGGAACGCCTAGACGGTGCCACAGGTTCTGCCATTGTTGTGACAATGGAAGGTAGCAGACCTATCTTAGCTGAAGTTCAAGCCTTGGTGACACCAACCGTCTTTGGTAATGCCAAGCGGACAACGACGGGACTGGACTTTAACCGTGTCAGCCTCATTATGGCTGTTTTAGAGAAACGTTGTGGCCTTCTTCTCCAAAATCAAGATGCCTATCTCAAATCGGCTGGTGGTGTCAAATTGGACGAGCCAGCTATTGACCTTGCTGTAGCCGTTGCGATTGCTTCTAGTTACAAGGAGCTTCCAACCAATCCACAAGAAGCTTTCATAGGAGAAATTGGGTTGACTGGAGAGATTCGCCGAGTAACTCGCATTGAACAGCGTATTAATGAGGCTGCTAAATTAGGTTTTACTAAGATTTATGCTCCTAAAAATTCGCTTCATGGCATGAAGATTCCAGAAGGTATCCAGATCATTGGGGTCACGACGGTAGGAGAAGTACTCAAAAAAGTCTTTTCTTAAAAAAATGCCTCAAAGCCAGAATTTGGAAGCGCTTGCAAAAATACCTGTTCGATGCTATACTTTTCTTAAGAATAGGGAGGTATTTATTATGCAATTTTTTACAGACAGCAACATGCAGTTCCCTTTAGTAGAGTTATCTCTTAATCAAGGTGAAACAGTCTTTATCCAGCGTGGCAGTATGGTATATCACACACCGAATGTGACACTGAGTACCAAATTAAATGCCAGTGGATCAGGTTTAGGTCGCTTTGTAAAAGCAGTTGGGCGTTCAATGGTTTCGGGCGAAAGTAGCTTTATTACTCAGGTTGTCTCGCAGTCCAATAATGGCTATATAGCCTTGGCCCCTGATTCTCCAGGTCAAGTGATTCCACTTTATTTAGGTGAAAAACAGTACCGACTCAACGACGGTGCCTTTCTAGCACTTGATGGCACAGCTTACTATACAATGGAGCTCCAGTCTGTTGGTAAGGCTCTTTTTGGTGGTCAGGGTGGTTTCTTTGTAATGACTACCCAAGGCCAAGGAACTCTCTTGGCAAATGCTTACGGCTCTATTAAAAAAATTGAGCTAAACAATCAAGAAGTGACTATTGATAATGCTCATGTCGTTGCCTGGAGTCAGACACTTGATTATAATATTCACCTGGAAAATGGTTTCTGGCAGTCTATTGGGACAGGAGAGGGTGTTGTTAATACCTTTAGAGGAACAGGTGAAATTTATGTTCAAAGTCTCAATCTTCAAACCTTTGCAGGCTTGCTTAATAGATACTTGCCAAAACGTTCATAATATAAATTGAAGGAGGATGGATGCTTGTTAGCATTTATTCTCCTTTTTTATGTTGCGGACTCAATAGCTGACAAGTTAATAAAAAGATGATAAGATAGTGTGTAAATAATTTGATAGTCAAATTATTTTCTTCATTAGAAAGTGAGTTATTATGTCTTATTTTGAAAACTTTCTCAATGCCAACAAAGCCTATGTTGACCTCCACGGGACAGCCCATCTTCCCTTGAAACCAAAGACTAAGGTGGCTATTGTGACTTGTATGGATTCACGCCTTCACGTTGCTCAGGCCTTGGGGTTGGCCCTAGGTGACGCTCATATTTTGCGTAATGCGGGTGGTCGTGTGACGGAAGATATGATTCGTTCTTTGGTCATTTCTCAACAACAGATGGGGACACGAGAAATCGTAGTTCTTCACCATACAGATTGTGGTGCTCAGACCTTTAAGAACGATGAGTTTACCGCCTATCTCAATAAAGAACTTGGTGTTGATGTTTCTGATCAAGATTTTCTTCCATTCACAGATGTAGAAGAGAGTGTTCGTGAAGATATGGCCATTCTTCGTCAGTCACCGCTTATCCCTGAGGATGTTATCATCTCCGGTGCGGTTTATGATGTAGATACTGGTCGAATGACTCAAGTTCAACCCTAATACCGAAAAGTTAAGCAGGCAAGGTTGCCTGCTTTTTTCATGGTTTGACATAAAAAACTCAGCACACAATAAATCTGCTGAGTTAATCTAGTTCTTAAGAAACAATAAAAATGAGAATCACGGTCCCCAAATAGAAAAGACTGGTGATAAAAAAGCTGATACGCCAGAACAACTTAAGAAAACGTTTAAATTTAAAGGATTGTGTTTTTCTCAGCATTTGAATCGTGATAATTATAGCCGCCAAGGATAATAAAATGGTGATGTAAGGCAAAAAGCTATGGGTAAAGAAACGGGCTGACACAGCAACTAGCTCAATAAAATAAAGAGGGAAGGTAAGGTCAGCAAAATTAAGCCCGAGGTATTTTAAACTGAAGAAGCGGTGGATAATAAAAGCAAAGATAGGTGTTAGAATCAAAAATGCTATAGCAAAGAATTTATATAGAATCATAAGTCTATTTTACCTCGAAAAGCCCTTTATGTAAATTTTTTCCTAAACTTAATAAGAAATTCTTGCATCTAAAAAGAATTTCTGTATAATAGATAAGGTATGTAAAAACATACTTGTGGGAGGTAACAAAACTTACTTACCGCCAAAACCACAATAGGAGGAAATTACAAAATGGCTAAAAAAGTCGAAAACATCGTAAAACTTCAGATTCCTGCTGGTAAAGCGACTCCAGCTCCACCAGTTGGACCAGCTCTTGGTCAAGCCGGAATCAACATCATGGGATTCACTAAAGAGTTTAACGCTCGTACAGCTGACCAAGCTGGTATGATCATCCCAGTTGTTATCTCTGTGTATGAAGATAAATCATTTGATTTCATCACTAAAACACCACCAGCTGCTGTTCTTTTGAAAAAAGCTGCAGGTGTTGAAAAAGGTTCAGGTACTCCAAACTCAGTTAAAGTTGCTTCAGTAACTCGTGCACAAGTACAAGAAATTGCTGAAACTAAAATGCCTGACTTGAACGCTGCAAACATCGAATCAGCTATGCGTATGATCGAAGGTACTGCACGTTCAATGGGATTCACTGTTACTGACTAATTCAGTTAACAAGAAAACCACAGACGTCGTCTCACTTCGCTGAGTGACGTGGAAGATGAAAGTCGTTATGACCACATTACACAAGGAGAAATAATTAACATGGCTAAAAAAAGCAAACAAATGCGTGCTGCTCTTGAGAAAATCGACAGCACAAAAGCTTACAGCGTAGAAGAAGCTGTAGCTCTTGCACAAGAAACTAACTTCGCAAAATTTGATGCTACTGTTGAAGTATCATACAACCTTAACATCGACGTTAAGAAAGCTGACCAACAAATCCGTGGAGCAATGGTATTGCCAAACGGTACTGGTAAAACTCAACGCGTTCTTGTATTTGCTCGTGGTGCTAAAGCTGAAGAAGCTAAAGCAGCAGGTGCTGACTTCGTTGGTGAAGACGAACTCGTTGCTAAAATCAACGGTGGATGGCTTGACTTTGACGTTGTTGTTGCAACACCAGACATGATGGCAATCGTTGGTCGTCTTGGACGTGTCCTTGGACCACGTAACTTGATGCCAAACCCTAAAACTGGTACAGTAACTATGGACGTTGCTAAAGCAGTTGAAGAGTCTAAAGGTGGTAAAATCACTTACCGTGCTGATAAAGCAGGTAACGTACAAGCTATCATCGGTAAAGTTTCATTCGAAACTGAAAAATTGGTTGAAAACTTCAAAGCATTTAACGATGCAATCCAAAAAGCTAAACCAGCTACAGCGAAAGGTGCTTACATCACAAACCTTTCAATTACTACTACACAAGGTGCTGGTATCAAAGTTGATCCTAACTCATTGTAAGAGTAGTAAAGGGCCTATCTTCGGATAGGCTTTTTTCTTGCTCTAAACACGAAATTTGAGTAGAAAATAAAAAATATTCAGAAAGTAGTGTTGCTTTTTCGAATTTATGGTATAATTTAAACGTATACACATAATTATTGATTTTTGAATTTTTTACGTTGCAAATTTAAGGAGGCAATGAATGAAAAAGAGTAAGGTATTTTTACTGGCAGCCGTAGGCCTGTTATCTGTAGGTGTTTTAACGGCTTGCTCGTCATCAAGTAAGACGTCTGGTAAGACTTATAATTATGTCTACGGTGGCGATCCTGCAACCCTAGACTATGTTTCTACAAATAAGAAAAATATGACGACAGCCGTTAGTAACGGTGTTGATGGTTTGTTTGAAAATGACCAATACGGGAATCTAAAACCTTCTGTCGCTGAAAACTGGTCTGTTTCTCAAGATGGTTTGACCTATACTTACAAGATTCGTAAGGGTATCAAATGGTACACTTCAGACGGCGAAGAATATGCCAATGTAACAGCTAAAGACTTTGTGACAGGACTTAAGCATGCTGCGGATACAAATTCTGAAGCGATTTATTTGCTACAAAACTCAGTTAAGGGCTTGAATGATTACCTTTCAGGTGCCAACAAGGACTTTTCAAATGTAGGTATCAAGGCTGTTGATGATTACACCTTGCAATATACGCTTAGTCAACCAGAACCTTATTGGAATTCAAAATTGACCTACTCTGTTACTTGGCCTGTTAATGGAGAATTCTTGAAATCTAAAGGTAAAGACTTTGGTAAGTCAACAGATCCGACTTCTATTCTCTATAACGGTCCATACCTTCTTAAATCTTTGACAACGAAATCATCTATTGAGTTCACCAAGAATGAAAACTATTGGGATAAGGATAATGTCTACTTTGATACAGTTAAATTGACTTATGATGATGGTACAGACCAAGAATCCTTGGAACGTAACTTCACAGATGGAGTCTATAACTTAGCTCGTCTATACCCAACTAGTTCAAACTATTCTAAAGTTGAAAAACAGTACAAAGACAATATTTTCTATACACAACCTGGAGCAGCTGTAGAAGGTGTCGGTATTAATATCGATCGTCAAACTTATGGTCATACATCTAAAGAAAATGACCAGCAAAAGACATCAACTAAGACAGCTCTTCTTAACAAAGATTTCCGTCAAGCATTAGGTTTTGCTATTGACCGTACGAATTATGCTGCACAACTTAACGGTAAAGAGGGTGGTAGTACTGCCGTTCGTAATATCTATGTTAAACCAGACTTTGTTCAAGCAGATGGTAAAGATTTCGGAACTATGGTAATGGATCAATTACCAAGCTATGGTGATGAGTGGTCTGGTGTGAATCTTGCAGATAGTCAAGATGGTCTTTATAATCCAGAAAAAGCTAAGGCTGAATTTGCTAAAGCTAAAGAAGCTCTTCAAGCAGAAGGGGTTCAGTTCCCAATCCATTTGGATGTTCCTGTCAATCAGTCAAATAAAATCTTTGTGAATCAAGTGCAGTCACTTAAACAATCTATTGAATCCGCTCTTGGAAAAGATAATGTTGTACTTGATCTTCACCAATTGTCAACTGATGATTTCTATAATATTACATACTCTGCTTCAAATGCAGCTGCAGAGGATTGGGACTTGTCAGTAGGTGTGGCTTGGGAGCCTGATTACCTTGATCCATCAACTTATCTTGATGTCTTGAAGACTACAAATAGTGAAAATACTAAATCTTTCATGGGTTATGATGATCCAAATAGTCAAGCGGTTCAAAAAGTAGGTCTTAAAGAATATGACCAATTGGTTGATGATGCTTCTAAGGAAACAACAGACTTGACGGCTCGTTATGAAAAATATGCAAAAGCTCAGGCATGGTTGACGGATAGTGCACTTTATATCCCAACGACTACTTATAATGGTGCAGCCGCTGTAATTTCTCGTATTAAGCCATTCTCAGGAGCATATGCTCAAGCTGGTGATAAAGGTTCTACATACTACTTCAAGTATCTTAAATCTCAAGATGATATTGTAACTAAGAAACAATACGACTCAGCTTATAAAGATTGGCTTAAAGAAAGAGCGAAATCTAATGACAAAGCTCAAAAAGATCTTGCCAAACACGTTAAGTAATCTATCGAAAACGTCTACCTTTAGGTAGTCGTTTTTTTAACAAAATTTCTCGAACCACCCCTAGATTGTGATATAATAAGAAAGATTGGTACTCGCTTCTAGATTTTTATTTGGAAAGTTTGGGGGATAGAGTTGCCTACTGGTACTTATCGTCTTAAGGTTGTTCCAAAGGGAAGGACTTTAGGCTTAATAGGTATCCAAAGACTGAAGAATGAAACATAAAAAGGAGATTTATCTTGGCTAAAGATATCCGCGTTCGTTACGCACCAAGTCCAACAGGACTTCTACACATTGGTAATGCCCGTACAGCATTGTTTAATTACCTCTATGCACGTCATCATGGCGGTACTTTCATTATCCGTATTGAAGATACTGACCGTAAACGTCACGTTGAAGATGGTGAGCGTTCACAGCTTGATAACTTGCGTTGGTTGGGGATTGACTGGGATGAAAGTCCTGAAACACATGCAAATTATCGTCAATCAGAGCGTTTGCCACTTTACCAAAAATATATTGATCAACTTTTGGCAGAAGGTAAAGCCTATAAGTCATATGTAACTGAAGAAGAGTTGGCTGCAGAGCGCGAACGTCAAGAAGCAGCAGGTGAAACACCTCGTTATATTAACGAGTTCCTTGGTATGACTGAAGAAGAAAAAGCTACCTACATCGCAGAACGTGAAGCGGCAGGTATTGTTCCTACAGTTCGTTTGGCGGTTAATGAGTCAGGAATTTATAAATGGCATGATATCGTTAAGGGAGATATCGAATTTGAAGGTGGCAATATCGGTGGCGATTGGGTTATCCAGAAGAAAGATGGTTACCCAACTTACAACTTTGCGGTAGTTATTGATGACCACGATATGCAAATCTCACACGTTATCCGTGGAGATGACCATATTGCCAATACACCAAAACAACTCATGGTTTATGAAGCTCTTGGCTGGGAAGCACCTGAGTTTGGACACATGACCCTTATCATCAATTCTGAAACTGGTAAGAAGTTGTCTAAGCGTGATACTAACACCCTTCAGTTTATCGAAGACTACCGTAAAAAAGGTTACCTTCCAGAAGCAGTCTTTAACTTCATTGCTCTTCTTGGTTGGAATCCTGGCGGTGAAGACGAAATCTTTTCTCGTGAAGAACTCATTAAACTTTTTGATGAAAACCGTCTAAGTAAGTCACCAGCGGCCTTTGATCAGAAGAAATTGGATTGGATGAGTAACGACTACATTAAGAATGCAGATTTCGATAAGGTCTTTGCTCTTTGCAAACCTTTCTTGGAAGAAGCTGGTCGTTTAACAGATAAAGCTGAAAAATTAGTGGAACTCTACAAACCACAAATGACAGCTGCAGAAGAAATTGTCCCTCTTACAGATCTCTTCTTTGAAGATTTCCCAGAATTGACAGATGCTGAAAAAGAAGTTATGGCTGGTGAAACAGTACCAACAGTACTTGAGGCTTTTAAAGCCAAACTCGAAGCTATGTCTGATGATGAGTTTGTTGTTGAAAACATTTTCCCTCAGATTAAGGCTGTTCAAAAAGAAACAGGAATCAAAGGGAAAAACCTTTTCATGCCAATCCGTATTGCTGTTTCAGGAGAAATGCACGGTCCAGAATTGCCAGACACTATTTTCTTGCTCGGTCGTGAAAAATCAATCAAACATATTGATCAAGTTCTTGCAACATTATAAAAACAAACCCAACAATTGTTGGGTTTTCGAATGCACATAAACAATGTATCAGCAATTAATGGGGTATTACTAAGAGTGTATTTGTAATATAATGATGATATTTCGTAATCATATCATCATTTTCAAAACTTTAAATTAGTTTTATAATAGATTGGTAATAAAAAGTAGGGAGGAGTGAGCATTATGAGAAGATTTGGTTGGTATTTCTACTACGTCATTGGCATGTACCCATAAAAAGAGGTAATGAGTCAGTTAAAGAGCTTAGAAAAACTAAGCTCTTTTTTATGTTTATGAAAAGTAAGGGATATGGGAAATGGTCTGACGCTCATATTAATAATTGATTGTTCTTAACCGAGAAAAATAAATTTATATTTTTAGCTTTTTCTAATAGGAATGACGCTAAATTATATATTTATGTTACAATAAAGTAGGTTGATTTTTGAAAGGAAAGGGGGAGTCTAGAGATGATCGTTTTGTTTACGGTTCTACGTCTATTGGCTATTTTAATTGTTAGTCACGATATGTCAGCTTTGCTCAAAACTTGGAAGAGTAAATGCTGGTTTATCGCAGGGAGTCTCTTACTCTCTCTATTTGTCGGAGGCATTACAGGGTCGCTCTTAGCACTTTTGTTCTGCTATCTTTTCTTAAATAAAATATCAAGTAGTGAAAAGAATTCTTTTCTTTTCACCTTTTTGCCGTGGGTTTTTGTTGAAGTCACCTCGAAACTGCTTCAACTTTACTTTTTCCCATGGATTTTTCAAATTAATTATTTACAGGTCAAGGACACCCCAGTACTTATTGCTTTGTCTTATCTCTTGATTTATCCAATTTTTCATCTGATTGTCAAAGTATTCTTTATTGACTTTGGTGCTCTCAATGTTATGGGAAATAACCATACTTACCAAGTTAGGCAACGCTTATTGGTTGGGGTTACTCTGGCTTATATTGTTTTATCTTTAATTATTTTCTATGCCAGTAACATCTTTCCTTACACAGGCCTCTTTATTTATTTAGCAGGCAGTATTACGATTGTTTACTCCATTCTCTTTATTTTGCTCTTTGCTCAGCTTAATATCTATTCTAAGAGAAGAGTGAAAAACCAGTTGGCCGAAGAAATGGCTAGACATGAGGAAAGTTTAGAGGAATATAGCCACCGTTTAGAAAATCTCTATAATGATATTTCTCAGGTGAAGAAGGATTATCTTGAAGGACTTAAGACAATGGAGGTTAGTATCCAACGTCGAGACTTACCTGCTTTGAAACAAGAGTATGCAGAGCTTTTAGAGAAATCTGGAAATAGCTTAACTTTGTCAAATTATGAATTGTCACGTTTGATCAACTTAGAAATCACGTCTCTCAAGAGTCTCTTTTCTGCTAAAGTGCTTGAGGCAGAGAACTTAGGAATTAAGGTCAATTTGGAGTTACCAGATGTTATATCGTCAACTCAGATAGAGGCCTTAGATTTGGTTGTGATTTCTTCTGTCTTCTTAAACAACGCTATTGAGTCGGCAGTGGATTCTGAAAATCCTACTTTAACCATATCCTTCTTTAAAAATCAAGGTTATCTTATCTTGGTTATTGATAATACAACCAGAGAAGAACGTATTCCTGTGTCAAGGATTTTTGATGAAGGGGTTTCTAGCAAAGGTGAAGGCCGAGGACTTGGTTTGTCTAAGGTCGCAGATATACTTAATCGCTATCCAAAAGTAAATCTTGAGACTCGTAGTTGTGACCATCATTTTACTCAGGTCCTCTCTTTTCAGGATAATTGATAAATCAAAGATAATATTTGTGGAGGATAAGGGAAAATAGAAAGGGGAAAAGCATATGCAACTTGCGATTGATGGTCTTATTGCTTTGGTTGTTGTCGTTTCACATCTTGTGATTTTAGCTAGAATGGCTTATCTAGATGTTTTTACTTACCGTTATATTCCTTATGTAATCGTAGTAACTGCCGTTAAGTGGTTAGCCAAGGTGCTATGGCAAATTGATATTCCAGATGCAATCTATCTCCTAGTCTTTATTTTTCTTGAAAAACCTCAGGCTTTACGGGAAGAAAAGTATTTTTATGCTTTCTTTGCCCCTGTCTTTTGGACCTTGATTACAAGTTTCTTTAGTTTTTATCTTTTCCGAGTTTTCTTTAATAAGCCGGTCGAGTTGGTTCCAAACCATTTAGGAATCTTGGCTGTAGATAGTGTTGTTCTTCCTTTCTTTCTAGGCTTGCAAAAAATGTTCGGTTTAGATAGCTTTTTTAAGGAACCATATCAGGACTTGCAGGGTAAATATAAGAGCATGCTCTTGCAAGTTGATCATATTTTAATTATCAGTTATCTGCTTATCCTCTTTAAACAGGAGATATTCTCCTTGCTCCTGAGTCAGACCTACCTCCCGGGTTACCCTCAAATTTATATTTGGGTTGGTTTTCTTATACACATGTATATTCTTGTTCGTTTTGTTTCCTACGGTAAAGATGTTCGTGATAGTAAAATTCTTAGAGAACAAGAGGAGCATTTGAGGAGTCTGGAAGCTTATAATGAAAAAATCGAAACTGCCTATAAGAGTGTACGCTCATTTAAACATGATTATGAAAACATACTCATTAGTATGCAGACAAGTATTGATAGTGGGGATTTTGACCTTATTGAACAAACCTATCAGGATATTTTGAAAAAGGCGGGTCAAGAACTCATTGAAGAAGATGACGAAAATGTCTCTTGAGTATAAACAGGAAATATTATCATGAACTTACAACTTTGGACCATGGTATCCCTTGAAAATAGTATTATTCAAATTATTAGTTTTCATATTACCTGGTTTATTTATAAAAAACTAACAAGGAGCAAACTAGCTTACTGGAAAGTATTTTGTTTAAGTCTCTTAGGTATAGTGGTATCACTTGGTAAAGGTGATGGCTTCTATTATCAAGTTCTTATCTTTTTAGCTTTGGCCTTAAAGGAACGTCGGGAACATCGTTTGACGCTCTGGGCAAGCCTCTTTTTTGGAGCTTTCTCGGTTATTTTTACAGATTTATTTGCGACTTTTACCCCATTTTATGTATTCAATAATCTGTTTACAAATATGACTTTGGGTGATATTCAAGAAAACTTCTTCCTCAAATTGTTATCTTTTGTACTGATTTACCCATTCTTTCTCTATATCAATTATCTTTCCAGTTCAGATGTTGATAAGGTCAAGGAATTGATTTATTCACGTGGTCGTGAACGTCTGTTGATAGCCGTTGATCTGACCTTTGCACTCTACATTACTTGTAGTACTATTTTGGTATCAACAGGTAGTAATGTGGGAGGGCCAATTTTTATTGCAATGGCAGTTTATCTCCTAATGGTAACAACCTTGAACCGCTATTCTCATAAATTTGTCAGAGAACGTAGTAAGGAAGCTGTGGAGACCTATGTCTATAACTTGGAAGTCTATAATAAACATATTGAGGATCTTTTTACAAAAGTAAAGCCTATTGAAAAAGACTTTGAGAGTCTTTTGGTAGCTCTTGAGACTCCATTGGCTAAAAATCAATTATCAGAGGTTTTATCCGTTTATCATGAGCATTTGAATCATCTTAAACTTGATAATTTGGACTTAAATGATAAGTTGGCTCCTCTGTTCGAGATTCCTTATCCGGTATTAAGAAGTTGGATTGTAAACCAAATCATTCCTTTGGAACAAAAGGGTATCACCGTTAGGTTGGATGTCAACGTTGATGCTTATCCTAACAATTTAAATATTGCAGTTCTTATTAGAGTTTTAGAACGTTGCATGAACTTAGCTGAAAAACTTTGGGCCAAGGAACCGGAGACAGATATTGGTTTCCTTATTCAACAGAATGAGGATGGCAATCTCAGCTTTATTCTTGAGAATACCAACCAGGAAGCTGATCCTAAACTAGACGATAGTCTGGCTATTAGTCGTGATTTTGCTCAGTTTTGCTGGTCAAACGGTATCGGTTTAACAAATAAAAAAGAATTATTTAAAACCTATCAAATTGTCACGGTAGGACTATAATCGTAGAAAGGAGGATAACTATGCTGGGTAACATCTTATTTCAAATTTTGATGTTTGTCATCATTTGGGATATCTACTTACGTATTGGTGGGCAAAACACTAATCTTAAAAATCGTATGCTTTATTTGTTATTTGATGTTGCTCTATGCATTTGGGGACAACTCATTGGACGCTACATAGGCATAGTACCTCCCTTAGTAGCCATTGTAACATTGACATTTAGTTATCAACTGAATAAAAGTGTCACTTCTGTAGAGCGCTTTTTTCTAGGTTTTTACCCGGTGGTACTAGTCGATTTGGCAAGACGTTTTTTGGCTACCTTCTTCTTCCCGCCGATACTTGGCATAACTGCTGCTACTTTAAACAACAATATTTGGTGGTCTATGGTACCACTTTCCTTTGTCATGTTGACGGTCAGAATAGTAGATTTTATTTTGCGTCTAGACTTTACAGATATCTTGAAAGTTGCGACCCAACAAGAAAAAAAGAACCGTCTGGGTTTGGTCAACATGCTTCTTTTGCTTTATTATTTAGTTATCTTTTTGGTGTCGACATTTGATACTTATTTTCCAGAGTTACATCTTGAGAGTAGGTTTCGTGTACCATTGGTAATGGGATATCTCTACTTACTCCTCTTTGTACTAGGAGCTGTGAACCAGTTTGCTAAGGAAAAAATAGAGCAGGATTTGGCCATGAAGCAAGCCAACTATCTTGATGATTTGAAGCACGAGAATACTAGGGTGGAAGGTTTGTATAGAGACTTGATGCATGTTCGCTCTAACTATAATTTTCTGCTTAATAATTTGAGAGATATCGAAAGAACAGGAGATATTCGTTCTTACAAAAAAGATTTAGTTGATCTTTATGTCAATCGAGATCAGCACAGCTTTTCGACTCAGGTCACAGATTTGGATAATATCCAAAACCCAAGTATTCATAGTCTACTTTCATCAAAATATCATGAAGCTCAGATGTATCGACTCAATATTCATGCAGAGATTCCAGATCCAGTGACTCATAACTATCTAACTGATTTAGATTTAGCTGTGGTTTTGGGTCACCTCATGGATAATGCTATTGATGGTGCTCGTAAAGCCAGTGAGGGTTTCATTAGTCTGGCCTATTTTGATGAAGAAGATTGCCAGAGTTTTATTATTGAAAGTACAATTGCAGATGAGCAAGTTCCACTTTCAATGATGAGTACCCAGACTCCTCATCCTGAGGGTGGTATAGGTGTTAATGCTGTTCAAGATATCTTGGAACGTTATCCGAATACGTCCTTCTCTGTCCGTAGTCAGAATCATAAAATGATGCAAATACTAGAAATGAGGCCCTAATATGAATATTTACATTTTAGAAGATGACTTAATGCAGCAAACACGTATTAGTGACATCATCAGAGAATTGGTTTCAGAGGGCACGTTTTCCGTACGAAAACTTGAAGTTTTTTCTAAACCCCACAAACTATTGTCCAGTATCAACGAGAAGGGTAACCATCAGGTTTTCCTTTTGGATATTGATATTGATGGTGAGCGAAAGAAGGGGCTAGAAGTCGCCTCAGAAATTCGCCAACAAGATGCTAATGCGGTTATTATTTTTGTGACAACTCACTCAGAGTTTGCACCGATTAGTTTTAAATACAAGGTTTCTGCGTTAGATTTTATTGATAAGACAGTTTCTAATGCAGAGTTCAAACAACAACTAAAACAAACATTGACTTTTGTAAATCAAAAAGTTGGAGATGTGGATGATGATGAGATATTTGTGTTTGAAACAGCACAGTCTCGAATCCAAGTCCCTATGAGAGATATTTATTATTTTGCGACTGCGGTAACACCTCATAAGGTGATGCTGATTACCAAAACAGAGCGTTTGGAGTTTTATGCCAATCTTGGAGATATTACTTCGGTGAATAAAAAACTCTTTTCTTGTCATCGTTCGTTTTTAGTTAATTTGGATAATATTTCTCGTATTGATAAGAGTCAGTTGATGATTTACTTTGAGAATGGCGATTCTTGTCCAGTTTCACGTTTGAAAATGAAGGCCTTGCTTAAAAAATGGTCAGATGTAAAAGAACATTAGTCATCGACTAATGTTCTTTTTAGTCTAAAAAAGCATGTGTTTATTTTATAGGTGATTGATTATCTTATAGGTGAGCAAATTCTGTAAAAACACAAAATAGATGTCCTTTAGTGATGGAATTTAGAGATTTATAAAAAAATAACTAAAAAAAAATGCAGTTCAGGATGAAAAAACGACATTCTATGAAATCGTGTAGACAATTAAATTGAAAAAAGTTATTATGTAATCAAGATATGTGATTCGGAAATGAGACATCGTCAATCTTATTGAAATCTACATACACTTTATGAAAATAAATAATGTACTTTTATATAACTTTTTCCTAATCCCCATTTTTTATTGGCCGCTCGTCCAATTACATATCTTTTTTATAGAAATTAATAGGCTTGAGAAATCAAGCCTTTTTTGTTTTTAAGGGGATTAGTGCAGATTAGGATAAAAAATACATTCTGTGAGTGAAATTCGACATTTTAGGAAATGAAGATATACATTTTGGGATTGCATGCTATAATGTAATCAAGGTTAGAGAGCAAGAAGAATGTATGGTTTAAGTTAGTCCCTTAAACATAATAATTTCCCTCATTCATTCTATCTAAAATTGCTGTTGTGTTCTCTACCGATGATGCTGTTGTTCAAAAGGTCTGTACTTTGTACAGGCCTTTTGGCATTTTAGAAGATAAATAGTTAAAGATGCTTTTGAATCTATTTGTATCGTTTCAAGAGTGTTTTTTTATTTTCCACCATTCTTTGCATAAAATTGAATAAAAATTAAGGATTACGCACTTTTTGGGTCGAAATAATAAATAAAAACAAATAAAAGCGAAATAAATATAAAAAAATAACAAAAAACTGTTGACAAGTGAATAAATATGCAATATAATAAATCTCGTAAGGTTGATAGAGATAGCAACCGCAAGAAAATATAAGAAAAGAGAAAATATTATGTCAAAAGAGAAAGTTATTCTTGCCTATTCGGGAGGTCTTGATACCTCAGTCGCTATTACATGGCTTAAAAAAGATTACGATGTTATCGCTGTTTGTATGGATGTCGGTGAGGGTAAAGATCTTGAGTTCATCCATGACAAAGCTTTGACAGTTGGAGCTATCGAGTCATACGTGCTTGATGTCAAAGACGAGTTTGCTGAAGACTATGTACTTCCAGCACTTCAGGCTCACGCTTACTATGAACAAAAATATCCTTTGGTTTCAGCGCTTAGCCGTCCAATCATTGCTAAAAAATTAGTTGAGATTGCTCATGAAACAGGAGCAACAACTATCGCTCACGGTTGTACTGGTAAAGGTAATGACCAAGTTCGTTTCGAAGTTGCCATTGCTGCCCTAGATCCAAGTCTTAAAGTAGTAGCGCCAGTGCGTGAATGGAAATGGTCTCGTGAGGAAGAAATTGAGTATGCTAAGGCTAATGGTGTTCCAGTTCCAGCAGACCTTGATAATCCTTACTCAGTCGATCAAAACCTTTGGGGACGTGCTAACGAGTGTGGTGTTCTTGAAAATCCTTGGAATCAAGCTCCAGAAGAAGCTTTTGGAATTACCAATTCACCAGAGTCTGCACCAGATGAAGCTGAATATGTCGATGTAACCTTTAAAGAAGGGAAACCAGTTGCCCTTAACGGTAAAGAAATGAAATTGGCTGACCTTATCCAAGAAATGAATGTTATTGCTGGCAAGCATGGTGTTGGACGTATCGACCACGTTGAGAATCGTCTTGTGGGTATCAAGTCACGTGAAATTTATGAATGCCCAGGAGCTATTGCGCTTTTGACAGCTCATAAAGAAATTGAGGACCTAACTTTGGTACGTGAAGTTTCTCATTTCAAACCAATTCTTGAAAATGAATTGTCAAACCTTATCTACAATGCTTTGTGGTTTAGCCCGGCAACACAAGCTATCATTGCTTATATTAAGGAAACACAAAAAGTTGTTAATGGTATCGCTAAAGTCAAACTTTATAAAGGGCATGCTCAGGTTGTAGCACGTCAATCAGCTAATTCATTGTATGATGAAAACTTGGCTACTTACACATCAGCGGACAGCTTTGATCAGGATGCTGCGATTGGATTTATCAAGCTTTGGGGGCTTCCAACACAGGTAAATTCTCAAGTTAACCATCCGTTTGACAATTAATGACAGATTTCATAAGAAAAGCAGGATATGAGAAGGAAAATTCTTAATATCAGATAAAAGTGGACAGGGAGCCACATCTGATACTCTTTTCTTATAACTTATATTATTATCGTTAAGGCGTTCTGAGAAGCGTCACGAGCCTAAATAAACTACGACTGAGATCGGGATTTAGGAAAACAAGTGTCCAGAGAGACAAATTAAGCTAGACAAATACTATCTAGCTTTTTTCATTTAAGTTATTGTGACCCAAGAGGTCGTTACTTGTTATAAGTATTAAGAAAGGATGGAAGATTATCTCAGTGTAGGGAAATCTTCAAAATAAAACTATGGCAGAAAATCATAAACTATGGGGCGGTCGGTTCGAAGCTAGTCTTGAAAAATGGGTAGAAGAATTTGGTGCTTCAATCTCCTTTGACCAAAAGATGGCAGAGTTTGACCTTAAAGGGTCTATTGCCCATGTCACTATGCTTGGTGAGACAGGAATTATTACCAAAGAGGAAGCTTTACAAATTAAACAGGGATTGGAAGAGCTGCTTGAGGAATATAAGGCTGGTAAACTAGAATTCGATGTTTCCAATGAAGATATTCATATGAATATGGAGAGCCTTTTAACAGCTAAAATTGGACCAGTAGCGGGAAAACTTCATACAGCACGTTCACGTAACGACCAAGTGGCAACGGATATGCACTTGTATCTGAAAGCTAAATTAGTGGAAGTTATTGAGAAGCTTGATAATTTACGTGGTACTTTAGTCAACCTAGCAGACAAACATACCTACACAATTATGCCAGGCTACACCCACTTGCAGCATGCACAACCGATTTCTTTTGGTCACCACTTGATGGCTTATTACAACATGTTTACACGTGATGCCGAACGTTTTGAATTTAATATCAAGCATACGGATATTTCTCCACTTGGAGCTGCTGCACTGGCAGGAACAACTTTCCCAATTGATCGTAATATGACATCTGACTTAATGGGCTTCGCAAATCCATATAGCAATTCCTTGGATGCTGTTTCTGATCGTGACTTTATTCTCGAATTCTTGTCAAACTCAAGTATTCTAATGATGCATATGACACGTATTTGTGAAGAAATCATTAACTGGTGTTCTAACGAGTTTAAGTTTGTGACTCTATCAGATACTTTTTCAACAGGCTCTTCCATTATGCCTCAAAAGAAAAACCCAGATATGGCAGAACTAATTCGTGGAAAATCAGGTCGTGTCTATGGCAATCTGATTGGATTATTGACTGTGATGAAGTCATTACCTTTAGCCTACAATAAAGATCTCCAAGAAGATAAAGAAGGTATGTTTGATACGGTAGAAACGATTACTGTTGCTATTGATATTCTCGCAGGTATGCTCAATACAATGACTGTTAACGACAAGCATATGGCAGAATCAACAGAGAAAGATTTTTCAAATGCTACAGAGTTGGCTGATTATCTTGCGTCTAAAGGACTTCCATTCCGTGAAGCACATGAGATTGTTGGAAAACTTGTCCTTGAGTGTACCAAAGCTGGTTATTATCTTCAGGATGTTCCTCTCGAACGTTATCAAGAAGTTTCGGATTTAATTGAAGAGGACATCTATGAGACGCTTAAATCTCATACAGCTGTTGAACGTCGTCATTCCCTTGGTGGAACTGGTTTTGACCAGGTTAAATGGCAAATCAAAGAAGCTCAAAAAGCTCTAAAAAAATAAGTCTCTAAGGCCCTAACCATAAGGTTTTGGGCTTTTTTGCTATTTATGATATAATAGTACTAATTTTGAGTTTGGAGTCGTATTTTGAAAAAATCTTATCGCGTTAAGAAAGAGAAAGACTTTAAAGCATTATTTGATGCGGGACACAGTGTTGCTAATCGAAAATTTGTTGTCTACTGTCTGGATCGTGATCTACCTCATTTTAGAGTAGGTTTGTCGGTCAGTAAGCGTCTTGGTAATGCGGTTACTCGGAATCGGGTAAAACGTCGTCTACGACATGCACTGATGGACATGTCATCTCAGTTAGAACATCAAGATTTTGTCGTTATTGCTCGTAAAGGTGTCGAAGACTTAAGTTATCAAGACATTTATAGCAATCTCGTTCATGTCTTAAAAATAGCAAAGTTATATAAGGACTAGAAAATTATTTTGCTTCTTTACATTGTAGGATAAACTAAGATCATTCCTGATTTTTGAGATAGTCTTAATGAATGGAAGCAAGCAGTTCTTTATCGTATTAAAAAGGAGTTTTTAGTGAAGAAAAAACTTAATTTATCTGTTTTAGGTGCAGGAGTTCTCTTACTTTTGTCCGCATGTGGACGAAGTGATGTTACAAGTCATTCTACAGGCCTTTGGGAACGTCTCATTTTAATGTTTGGGAAGGCTATTCAAGGGCTCTCATTCGGAGGTTCCATTGGATTAGGGATTATCATTTTCACGATCTTAATTCGTGCGGTAATGATTCCTCTTTATAATCGCCAAATTAAGTCAAGCCGTGAACTACAAGAGTTGCAGCCAGAGTTACGTCGCTTGCAGAGTGAGTATCCTGGACGCGAGAATCGTGAAGCTCTTGCTTATGCACAACAAGATCTTTATAAAGAGCATGGTGTAAATCCTTACGCAAGCTTTGTTCCTCTCTTGATTCAATTTCCTATTTTGATGGCTCTTTATGGAGCACTCACGCGAGTGCCAGAATTGCGAGAAGGAACATTCCTCTGGGTTGACCTAGGTCAGAAAGACCCTTACTTTATTCTTCCGATTTTGGCGGCTGCTTTCACCTTCCTTTCAACTTGGTTGACCAATAAGGCAGCTAAAGATCGTAGTGCAATGCTTCTTGTTATGAATATCATGCTTCCAATCTTTATTTTCTGGTTTGGAACTCAGATTTCTTCAGGGGTAGCACTTTATTGGGCGGTTTCAAACGCCTTCCAAGTTATTCAGATTTTGGTTTTTAATAATCCGTTTAAAATCATCGAAGAGCGTAATCGTTTGGAAGCGGAAGAAAAAGAACGTAAAGCTAAGATTCGTCGTGCCAAGAAAAAGGCGCATAAACGTAAATAAGGAGGCTTATTATGGTTGTCTATTCTGGACGAACAGTCGAACAAGCTATTGAAAAAGGTTTGAAAGATCTTAATTTACCCCGTATGAAGGCTCATATTAAGGTTATTTCTCGTGAGAAAAAAGGTTTTTTAGGGTTCGGAAAGAAGCCAGCTCGAGTTAGCGTTGAACCAATAAATGAAAAGATAGCTCATGAAGCAGATCAAAACACCGTTAAAGTGGCTCCTGATGCTATAAAACAATTCGACGATTCTGTCGCAAGTCCAAAAGACGAAACGATTGCTTTCAATAAAGTGACAAAACTCGTTACGGTTTCAGATAATAAGGAAATTACACAAGAAAACTTAAAGCAACCAGTGTCTACAGAGCACCTTGGTGAAGAGCTGCTAGATAAGAAACAGGAGCAACCAAAGGCAACAATTATTCCTCTATCTGTTAAACGTGAGTCATCAGAAGAGGATGCTACAGAATTTATGGCAAGTTCGCTTGAACCTCAACTAGAATCAATCGCTAAAGTTCAGACTTTGGAAACTCCAGAAGGAGATTTCAGTGATTTTGTGGCATCTGAGTTTAGTTCGGATGATTCTTCTGAAAATAATTTAGAAGATATTCAAGCAGCTGCAGATGATGTTTTATCTTATCTCGAAAAAATTATCTATGAAATGGATGTTGATGCTAGCCTAGAGGTTAGTCACAATCGTCGCAATATTATCATTCAGATTGAAACAGACCAGCCTGGTCGTGTTATCGGTTATCATGGCAAGGTTCTCAAGTCTTTACAACTTTTAGCGCAAAATTATTTGCACGATCGTCATTCTAAACGCTTTAGTGTTGTTCTTAATGTTCGTGATTATTTGGAGCAGCGCACAGAGACTTTGATTGATTTAGCAGAAAAAACAGCAGCTAAAGTAAAAGAAACAGGCCGAGAGTATGTTATGGATCCAATGACGAATAGCGAACGAAAAATTATCCATAAGGCACTTTCTCAAATTGAAGGGGTTGAAAGTCACTCGGAAGGGGACGATCCTAATCGTTACGTTGTTGTGACAAAAGTATAATTAGAATAGCGTTATTGCTTACAGAAACTAGTCTTAATTGAAGGCTAGTTTTTTTGACAATCAAAAGTAGACGGTGTATACTTTAATAAAAAGTAATCGCTGTCTACTAATATGCAAATAGGAGTCAAAATGAAACGTAATACTGCTGAATTGAAGGAAAAGTTAATCACAACTGGAATTGAGGAGATAAGAATAAGAGGGATTGATCAACTATCTATCCGAACGGTGGCTCAAAGATGCGGGATCACCCATGGAGCACCCTATAAGCACTTTGAAAATAAGGGTGTATATCTTCAGGTAGTTTTAGAGCGTTTATCCGAGATCTTTTTGAAGTATCTGACACAAGGAATAGACTCTCCTCTTGATGTAAGGGATCACTTAGTATTAATGGGGTGTAATTTTGTGGAATTTGCTCAAAAAGAAACAAACAGTTTTGAGGCCTTATTTATTAAGTTTCCTTTCAATTATATGGAACTAACCCAGAACAGTATCTCTGTTAATGCCCATTTACCAGGATTTGAGCACTTTAAGAGTGTGGTTTTGAAGCTAAAAAGTGAAATGAACATTTCTGGTAGTGAGACAGAAATATTAGTTCATATCTGGAGTTTTATTACTGGATTAGCTGTTTTGGTAAGGAGTCCTATTGGTGATAATTTCAATAGTAACACTATTAAAGAGACTGTTAGTACTATGTTAGACATCTACGTTAAAGGAGCTAAACAATGAAAACTTTAATTATCTACGCACATCCAAACGACAAGGGGTACAATGCCTCTATACTAGAGACAGTCAAGGAGAATTTATCGTCTAAACATGAGTTAAAGGTTCTAGATTTGTATAAAGAGCGGTTCGATCCTGTTTTACGCTTTGATACAACGCATAGGAGAAGAGACTTAGCGCACGATGTAGCTATGAAAGACTATCGAGATTTAATAATTTGGGCAGATCAGTTGATTTTTATTTTTCCAATTTGGTGGAGTGGAATGCCGGCTATCTTGAAAGGATTTATTGAACGCGTCTTTGTTGCTGGTTTTGCCTATGAAAATACACCCCGTGGATTGGATGGTTATCTGACTGGGAAAGCTTGGATTATTACAACCCACAATACACCGAAAATTATTCTACCTTTAGTTCAAGATTATAGCAAAGTTCTAAAATTTCAAGTCCTAAAACCTTGTGGTATTAAATCAGTCAAAGTTACCCAGGTTTCACCTGTTGAGTATATGGGTGACCATAAGCGAAAAGAGGTGCTCAAGAAAATAGCTAAAATAGCAAGAACGTTATGAGCAAGCGATGATATAGGGATAGTAATGTGGTCTACAATTATCACCAGCCTAAGGGTTTCAAAGATATAATAAAATTAATATCTAAGTAATTCTTGACAAGATTAAGCTATTGCTATAAAATAGTATGGTATGTTTAGTAACTGATCAAAAATAGCCGGCTAAACGAATACGAAAATCTATCAGGAGGTATTCAACGTGAAACGTACTTATCAACCAAGTAAAATCCGTCGTCAACGTAAACACGGATTCCGTCACCGTATGTCAACTAAAAATGGACGTCGTGTTCTTGCAGCTCGTCGTCGTAAAGGACGTAAAGTTCTTTCAGCTTAAGACATTATTGAAAGCAACAGTGCTCGAGACTGTTGTTTTTTTGTTTGCTATGAATGTTAGTGTTGATGTTTGATGCTATTCATCGAGAGTTTGAAAATATAGAGCTGACAATTCTTGTAATTTTTGATAAACTAAAGCGGTTGTGTATAATGACCACTGACTAAAAAATACTTAGGACTGTTTTTCCTAATGTAAGGAGTATAAATGACTGATTTTCCTATTAAATATCGTCTTATAAAGAAAGAAAAACACACAGGAGCACGCCTGGGGGAAATTATCACGCCTCATGGGACCTTTCCAACGCCGATGTTTATGCCTGTAGGCACCCAAGCTACAGTAAAAACGCAATCTCCTGAAGAATTAAAACAGATGGGTTCAGGGATTATTTTGGCCAATACCTATCATTTATGGCTAAGACCTGGTGATGAGCTCGTTGCTAAAGCTGGAGGACTCCATAAATTCATGAATTGGGACCAAGCGATTCTTACAGATAGCGGTGGTTTCCAAGTTTATTCATTGGCAGAAAAACGCAATATTTCTGAAGAAGGTGTAACATTTAAAAATCACCTTAATGGAAGTAAGATGTTTTTATCTCCTGAAAAAGCGATCTCGATTCAGAACAATCTCGGTTCAGATATTATGATGAGCTTTGACGAATGTCCTCAATTTTACCAACCATACGATTATGTGAAAAATTCTATTGAACGGACAAGTCGTTGGGCAGAACGAGGGCTAAAAGCACACCGTCGCCCACATGATCAAGGCCTATTTGGAATTGTGCAGGGAGCAGGTTTTGAAGACCTTCGTAGACAATCTGCACAGGATTTGGTTTCTATGGATTTTCCAGGTTATTCAATTGGAGGTCTTGCGGTTGGAGAAACTCATGAAGAGATGAATGCGGTTCTAGACTTTACTGTACCTTTGCTTCCTGAGAATAAACCACGTTATCTTATGGGTGTAGGAGCACCAGATAGTTTAATTGATGGTGTTATCCGTGGCGTTGATATGTATGATTGTGTTCTTCCAACTCGAATTGCTCGAAACGGAACTTGTATGACGAGTCAAGGGCGTCTCGTGGTTAAAAATGCGGCGTATGCAGAAGATTTTAGCCCTATAGATCCTGAGTGTGATTGTTATACATGTAAGAATTACACACGTGCTTATGTGAGACATTTGTTGAAAGCAGATGAAACGTTTGGAATTCGCCTGACAAGTTACCATAATCTCTACTTCTTGGTAAATTTAATGGCCAAGGTACGACAAGCTATTATAGATGACAATTTACTTGAGTTTCGCCAAGATTTCATTGAAAAATATGGTTATAATGCAAGTAAAAGAAATTTTTAAATAATTTATTTAGCAGTACATGATTGTACTGCTTTATTTTTTTCAAAAACCCTATTGACAAGAACTAAATTGGGTGTTAGAATATAAAAGTTGTCTTAACAGACTTGCCACAAACTTGAAAAGGTTCCAAAACTTTAAAAAAGTTATTGACAAGATAAGTCAGAGATGATATTATAAATAAGCTGTTTCGGAAGGGACGGCGGACACGAGAAGTAAAAAAACTTCAAAAAAGTGTTGACAAGGTATTCTAGATTTGCTAGAATATAGGAGTTGTCTTAAGAGAGACAAAGACCTTTGAGAACTGAATAAGAAACCAAGTGCAGGGTTATGATAGAAGAAATTATAACCTGTCAATTTACAAGAATAAATCGTCAGACGACGGTAATGAGTTAACGCTCGAACAATTATTAAATTTTTAATGAGAGTTTGATCCTGGCTCAGGACGAACGCTGGCGGCGTGCCTAATACATGCAAGTAGAACGCTGAAGAGAGGAGCTTGCTCTTCTTGGATGAGTTGCGAACGGGTGAGTAACGCGTAGGTAACCTGCCTTGTAGCGGGGGATAACTATTGGAAACGATAGCTAATACCGCATAACAATGGATGACACATGTCATTTATTTGAAAGGGGCAATTGCTCCACTACAAGATGGACCTGCGTTGTATTAGCTAGTAGGTGAGGTAACGGCTCACCTAGGCGACGATACATAGCCGACCTGAGAGGGTGATCGGCCACACTGGGACTGAGACACGGCCCAGACTCCTACGGGAGGCAGCAGTAGGGAATCTTCGGCAATGGGGGCAACCCTGACCGAGCAACGCCGCGTGAGTGAAGAAGGTTTTCGGATCGTAAAGCTCTGTTGTAAGTCAAGAACGAGTGTGAGAGTGGAAAATTCACACTGTGACGGTAGCTTACCAGAAAGGGACGGCTAACTACGTGCCAGCAGCCGCGGTAATACGTAGGTCCCGAGCGTTGTCCGGATTTATTGGGCGTAAAGCGAGCGCAGGCGGTTTGATAAGTCTGAAGTTAAAGGCTGTGGCTTAACCATAGTTCGCTTTGGAAACTGTCAAACTTGAGTGCAGAAGGGGAGAGTGGAATTCCATGTGTAGCGGTGAAATGCGTAGATATATGGAGGAACACCGGTGGCGAAAGCGGCTCTCTGGTCTGTAACTGACGCTGAGGCTCGAAAGCGTGGGGAGCGAACAGGATTAGATACCCTGGTAGTCCACGCCGTAAACGATGAGTGCTAGGTGTTGGATCCTTTCCGGGATTCAGTGCCGCAGCTAACGCATTAAGCACTCCGCCTGGGGAGTACGACCGCAAGGTTGAAACTCAAAGGAATTGACGGGGGCCCGCACAAGCGGTGGAGCATGTGGTTTAATTCGAAGCAACGCGAAGAACCTTACCAGGTCTTGACATCCCGATGCTATTTCTAGAGATAGAAAGTTACTTCGGTACATCGGTGACAGGTGGTGCATGGTTGTCGTCAGCTCGTGTCGTGAGATGTTGGGTTAAGTCCCGCAACGAGCGCAACCCCTATTGTTAGTTGCCATCATTCAGTTGGGCACTCTAGCGAGACTGCCGGTAATAAACCGGAGGAAGGTGGGGATGACGTCAAATCATCATGCCCCTTATGACCTGGGCTACACACGTGCTACAATGGTTGGTACAACGAGTTGCGAGTCGGTGACGGCAAGCTAATCTCTTAAAGCCAATCTCAGTTCGGATTGTAGGCTGCAACTCGCCTACATGAAGTCGGAATCGCTAGTAATCGCGGATCAGCACGCCGCGGTGAATACGTTCCCGGGCCTTGTACACACCGCCCGTCACACCACGAGAGTTTGTAACACCCGAAGTCGGTGAGGTAACCTTTTGGAGCCAGCCGCCTAAGGTGGGATAGATGATTGGGGTGAAGTCGTAACAAGGTAGCCGTATCGGAAGGTGCGGCTGGATCACCTCCTTTCTAAGGAAAAACGGAATGTACTTGAGTTTCTTATTTAGTTTTGAGAGGTCTTGTGGGGCCTTAGCTCAGCTGGGAGAGCGCCTGCTTTGCACGCAGGAGGTCAGCGGTTCGATCCCGCTAGGCTCCATTGAATCGAAAGATTCAAGTATTGTCCATTGAAAATTGAATATCTATATCAAATTCCATATGTAATTAATTACATATAGATAGTAACAAGAAAATAAACCGAAACGCTGTGAATATTTAATGAGTTAGGTCGAAAGACCAAAATAAGGTTAAGTTAATAAGGGCGCACGGTGGATGCCTTGGCACTAGAAGCCGATGAAGGACGTGACTAACGACGAAATGCTTTGGGGAGCTGTAAGTGAGCAATGATCCAGAGATGTCCGAATGGGGGAACCCGGCAGGTAATGCCTGTCACTCATTACTGTTAAGGTAATGTAGAGGAAGACGCAGTGAACTGAAACATCTAAGTAGCTGCAGGAAGAGAAAGCAAAAGCGATTGCCTTAGTAGCGGCGAGCGAAACGGCAAGAGGGCAAACCGAAGAGTTTACTCTTCGGGGTTGTAGGACTGCAACGTGGACTTAAAGATTATAGAAGAACTACCTGGGAAGGTAGGCCAAAGAGAGTAATAGCCTCGTATTCGAAATAGTCTTTATACCTAGCAGTATCCTGAGTACGGCGAGACACGAGAAATCTCGTCGGAATCTGGGAGGACCATCTCCCAACCCTAAATACTCTCTAGTGACCGATAGTGAACCAGTACCGTGAGGGAAAGGTGAAAAGCACCCCGGGAGGGGAGTGAAATAGAACCTGAAACCGTGTGCCTACAACAAGTTCGAGCCCGTTAATGGGTGAGAGCGTGCCTTTTGTAGAATGAACCGGCGAGTTACGATATGATGCGAGGTTAAGTTGAAGAGACGGAGCCGTAGGGAAACCGAGTCTTAATAGGGCGCATTAGTATCATGTCGTAGACCCGAAACCATGTGACCTACCCATGAGCAGGTTGAAGGTGAGGTAAAACTCACTGGAGGACCGAACCAGGGCACGTTGAAAAGTGCTTGGATGACTTGTGGGTAGCGGAGAAATTCCAAACGAACTTGGAGATAGCTGGTTCTCTCCGAAATAGCTTTAGGGCTAGCGTCGATGTTAAGTCTCTTGGAGGTAGAGCACTGTTTGGGTGAGGGGTCCATCCCGGATTACCAATCTCAGATAAACTCCGAATGCCAACGAGATATAATCGGCAGTCAGACTGCGAGTGCTAAGATCCGTAGTCGAAAGGGAAACAGCCCAGACCACCAGCTAAGGTCCCAAAATATATGTTAAGTGGAAAAGGATGTGGGGTTGCACAGACAACTAGGATGTTAGCTTAGAAGCAGCTATTCATTCAAAGAGTGCGTAATAGCTCACTAGTCGAGTGACCCTGCGCCGAAAATGTACCGGGGCTAAAACATATTACCGAAGCTGTGGATACCTTTATAGGTATGGTAGGAGAGCGTTCTATGTGCGAAGAAGGTGTACCGTGAGGAGTGCTGGAGCGCATAGAAGTGAGAATGCCGGTATGAGTAGCGAAAGACAGGTGAGAATCCTGTCCACCGTAAGACTAAGGTTTCCAGGGGAAGGCTCGTCCGCCCTGGGTTAGTCGGGACCTAAGGAGAGACCGAAAGGTGTATCCGATGGACAACAGGTTGATATTCCTGTACTAGAGTATATAGTGATGGAGGGACGCAGTAGGCTAACTAAACCAGACGATTGGAAGTGTCTGGCCAAGCAGTGAGGTGTGATATGAGTCAAATGCTTATATCTATAACATTGAGCTGTGATGGGGAGCGAAGTTTAGTAGCGAAGTTAGTGATGTCACACTGCCGAGAAAAGCTTCTAGCGTTAATTATACTCTACCCGTACCGCAAACCGACACAGGTAGTCGAGGCGAGTAGCCTCAGGTGAGCGAGAGAACTCTCGTTAAGGAACTCGGCAAAATGGCCCCGTAACTTCGGGAGAAGGGGCGCTGACTTATGGTCAGCCGCAGTGAATAGGCCCAAGCAACTGTTTATCAAAAACACAGCTCTCTGCTAAATCGTAAGATGATGTATAGGGGGTGACGCCTGCCCGGTGCTGGAAGGTTAAGAGGAGTGCTTAGCGTAAGCGAAGGTATGAATTGAAGCCCCAGTAAACGGCGGCCGTAACTATAACGGTCCTAAGGTAGCGAAATTCCTTGTCGGGTAAGTTCCGACCCGCACGAAAGGCGTAATGATTTGGGCACTGTCTCAACGAGAGACTCGGTGAAATTTTAGTACCTGTGAAGATGCAGGTTACCCGCGACAGGACGGAAAGACCCCATGGAGCTTTACTGCAGTTTGATATTGAGTATCTGTACCACATGTACAGGATAGGTAGGAGCCTATGACCTCGGGACGCCAGTTTCGAGTGAGGCGTTGTTGGGATACTACCCTTGTGTTATGGCTACTCTAACCCAGATAGGTTATCCCTATCGGAGACAGTGTCTGACGGGCAGTTTGACTGGGGCGGTCGCCTCCTAAAAGGTAACGGAGGCGCCCAAAGGTTCCCTCAGAATGGTTGGAAATCATTCGCAGAGTGTAAAGGTATAAGGGAGCTTGACTGCGAGAGCTACAACTCGAGCAGGGACGAAAGTCGGGCTTAGTGATCCGGTGGTTCCGCATGGAAGGGCCATCGCTCAACGGATAAAAGCTACCCTGGGGATAACAGGCTTATCTCCCCCAAGAGTTCACATCGACGGGGAGGTTTGGCACCTCGATGTCGGCTCGTCGCATCCTGGGGCTGTAGTCGGTCCCAAGGGTTGGGCTGTTCGCCCATTAAAGCGGCACGCGAGCTGGGTTCAGAACGTCGTGAGACAGTTCGGTCCCTATCCGTCGCGGGCGTAGGAAATTTGAGAGGATCTGCTCCTAGTACGAGAGGACCAGAGTGGACTTACCGCTGGTGTACCAGTTGTTCTGCCAAGAGCATCGCTGGGTAGCTATGTAGGGAAGGGATAAACGCTGAAAGCATCTAAGTGTGAAGCCCACCTCAAGATGAGATTTCCCATGATTTTATATCAGTAAGAGCCCTGAGAGATGATCAGGTTGATAGGTTAGAAGTGGAAGTGTGGTGACACATGTAGCGGACTAATACTAATAGCTCGAGGACTTATCCAAAGAAAGTAACTGAGACATATTGACAACGATTTGGTTTCTTGATACAGTATAGATATTCAATTTTGAGTTGAGAATACTCAGAGTTAAGTGACGATAGCCTAGGAGATACACCTGTTCCCATGCCGAACACAGAAGTTAAGCCCTAGTACGCCTGATGTAGTTGGGGGTTGCCCCCTGTTAGATACGGTAGTCGCTTAGCACAAAGGGAGTTTAGCTCAGCTGGGAGAGCATCTGCCTTACAAGCAGAGGGTCAGCGGTTCGATCCCGTTAACTCCCATAGGTCCCGTGGTGTAGCGGTTATCACGTCGCCCTGTCACGGCGAAGATCGCGGGTTCGATTCCCGTCGGGACCGTTCAAGTAGAAATATTTGAGACTCGTTAGCTCAGTTGGTAGAGCAATTGACTTTTAATCAATGGGTCACTGGTTCGAGCCCAGTACGGGTCATATATGCGGGTGTGGCGGAATTGGCAGACGCACCAGATTTAGGATCTGGCGCTTAACGGCGTGGGGGTTCAAGTCCCTTCACCCGCATTAGAAAAGTTAGCCGGCTTAGCTCAGTTGGTAGAGCATCTGATTTGTAATCAGAGGGTCGCGTGTTCAAGTCATGTAGCCGGCATAAAATGCGAACGTAGTTCAGTGGTAGAACATCACCTTGCCAAGGTGGGGGTCGCGGGTTCGAATCCCGTCGTTCGCTTGAGGAGCCGGGGTGGCGGAACTGGCAGACGCACAGGACTTAAAATCCTGCGAAAGGAAACTTTCGTACCGGTTCGATCCCGGTCCTCGGCATAATATAATATTGAGCACCCTTAGCTCAACTGGATAGAGTACCTGACTACGAATCAGGCGGTTAGAGGTTCGACTCCTCTAGGGTGCATTTTATCGGGAAGTAGCTCAGCTTGGTAGAGCACTTGGTTTGGGACCAAGGGGTCGCAGGTTCGAATCCTGTCTTCCCGATTTAGACCTTTGAAAACTGAATAAGAAACCAAGTGCAGGGTTATGATAGAAGAAATTATAACCTGTCAATTTACAAGAATAAATCGTCAGACGACGGTAATGAGTTAACGCTCGAACAATTATTAAATTTTTAATGAGAGTTTGATCCTGGCTCAGGACGAACGCTGGCGGCGTGCCTAATACATGCAAGTAGAACGCTGAAGAGAGGAGCTTGCTCTTCTTGGATGAGTTGCGAACGGGTGAGTAACGCGTAGGTAACCTGCCTTGTAGCGGGGGATAACTATTGGAAACGATAGCTAATACCGCATAACAATGGATGACACATGTCATTTATTTGAAAGGGGCAATTGCTCCACTACAAGATGGACCTGCGTTGTATTAGCTAGTAGGTGAGGTAACGGCTCACCTAGGCGACGATACATAGCCGACCTGAGAGGGTGATCGGCCACACTGGGACTGAGACACGGCCCAGACTCCTACGGGAGGCAGCAGTAGGGAATCTTCGGCAATGGGGGCAACCCTGACCGAGCAACGCCGCGTGAGTGAAGAAGGTTTTCGGATCGTAAAGCTCTGTTGTAAGTCAAGAACGAGTGTGAGAGTGGAAAATTCACACTGTGACGGTAGCTTACCAGAAAGGGACGGCTAACTACGTGCCAGCAGCCGCGGTAATACGTAGGTCCCGAGCGTTGTCCGGATTTATTGGGCGTAAAGCGAGCGCAGGCGGTTTGATAAGTCTGAAGTTAAAGGCTGTGGCTTAACCATAGTTCGCTTTGGAAACTGTCAAACTTGAGTGCAGAAGGGGAGAGTGGAATTCCATGTGTAGCGGTGAAATGCGTAGATATATGGAGGAACACCGGTGGCGAAAGCGGCTCTCTGGTCTGTAACTGACGCTGAGGCTCGAAAGCGTGGGGAGCGAACAGGATTAGATACCCTGGTAGTCCACGCCGTAAACGATGAGTGCTAGGTGTTGGATCCTTTCCGGGATTCAGTGCCGCAGCTAACGCATTAAGCACTCCGCCTGGGGAGTACGACCGCAAGGTTGAAACTCAAAGGAATTGACGGGGGCCCGCACAAGCGGTGGAGCATGTGGTTTAATTCGAAGCAACGCGAAGAACCTTACCAGGTCTTGACATCCCGATGCTATTTCTAGAGATAGAAAGTTACTTCGGTACATCGGTGACAGGTGGTGCATGGTTGTCGTCAGCTCGTGTCGTGAGATGTTGGGTTAAGTCCCGCAACGAGCGCAACCCCTATTGTTAGTTGCCATCATTCAGTTGGGCACTCTAGCGAGACTGCCGGTAATAAACCGGAGGAAGGTGGGGATGACGTCAAATCATCATGCCCCTTATGACCTGGGCTACACACGTGCTACAATGGTTGGTACAACGAGTTGCGAGTCGGTGACGGCAAGCTAATCTCTTAAAGCCAATCTCAGTTCGGATTGTAGGCTGCAACTCGCCTACATGAAGTCGGAATCGCTAGTAATCGCGGATCAGCACGCCGCGGTGAATACGTTCCCGGGCCTTGTACACACCGCCCGTCACACCACGAGAGTTTGTAACACCCGAAGTCGGTGAGGTAACCTTTTGGAGCCAGCCGCCTAAGGTGGGATAGATGATTGGGGTGAAGTCGTAACAAGGTAGCCGTATCGGAAGGTGCGGCTGGATCACCTCCTTTCTAAGGAAAAACGGAATGTACTTGAGTTTCTTATTTAGTTTTGAGAGGTCTTGTGGGGCCTTAGCTCAGCTGGGAGAGCGCCTGCTTTGCACGCAGGAGGTCAGCGGTTCGATCCCGCTAGGCTCCATTGAATCGAAAGATTCAAGTATTGTCCATTGAAAATTGAATATCTATATCAAATTCCATATGTAATTAATTACATATAGATAGTAACAAGAAAATAAACCGAAACGCTGTGAATATTTAATGAGTTAGGTCGAAAGACCAAAATAAGGTTAAGTTAATAAGGGCGCACGGTGGATGCCTTGGCACTAGAAGCCGATGAAGGACGTGACTAACGACGAAATGCTTTGGGGAGCTGTAAGTGAGCAATGATCCAGAGATGTCCGAATGGGGGAACCCGGCAGGTAATGCCTGTCACTCATTACTGTTAAGGTAATGTAGAGGAAGACGCAGTGAACTGAAACATCTAAGTAGCTGCAGGAAGAGAAAGCAAAAGCGATTGCCTTAGTAGCGGCGAGCGAAACGGCAAGAGGGCAAACCGAAGAGTTTACTCTTCGGGGTTGTAGGACTGCAACGTGGACTTAAAGATTATAGAAGAACTACCTGGGAAGGTAGGCCAAAGAGAGTAATAGCCTCGTATTCGAAATAGTCTTTATACCTAGCAGTATCCTGAGTACGGCGAGACACGAGAAATCTCGTCGGAATCTGGGAGGACCATCTCCCAACCCTAAATACTCTCTAGTGACCGATAGTGAACCAGTACCGTGAGGGAAAGGTGAAAAGCACCCCGGGAGGGGAGTGAAATAGAACCTGAAACCGTGTGCCTACAACAAGTTCGAGCCCGTTAATGGGTGAGAGCGTGCCTTTTGTAGAATGAACCGGCGAGTTACGATATGATGCGAGGTTAAGTTGAAGAGACGGAGCCGTAGGGAAACCGAGTCTTAATAGGGCGCATTAGTATCATGTCGTAGACCCGAAACCATGTGACCTACCCATGAGCAGGTTGAAGGTGAGGTAAAACTCACTGGAGGACCGAACCAGGGCACGTTGAAAAGTGCTTGGATGACTTGTGGGTAGCGGAGAAATTCCAAACGAACTTGGAGATAGCTGGTTCTCTCCGAAATAGCTTTAGGGCTAGCGTCGATGTTAAGTCTCTTGGAGGTAGAGCACTGTTTGGGTGAGGGGTCCATCCCGGATTACCAATCTCAGATAAACTCCGAATGCCAACGAGATATAATCGGCAGTCAGACTGCGAGTGCTAAGATCCGTAGTCGAAAGGGAAACAGCCCAGACCACCAGCTAAGGTCCCAAAATATATGTTAAGTGGAAAAGGATGTGGGGTTGCACAGACAACTAGGATGTTAGCTTAGAAGCAGCTATTCATTCAAAGAGTGCGTAATAGCTCACTAGTCGAGTGACCCTGCGCCGAAAATGTACCGGGGCTAAAACATATTACCGAAGCTGTGGATACCTTTATAGGTATGGTAGGAGAGCGTTCTATGTGCGAAGAAGGTGTACCGTGAGGAGTGCTGGAGCGCATAGAAGTGAGAATGCCGGTATGAGTAGCGAAAGACAGGTGAGAATCCTGTCCACCGTAAGACTAAGGTTTCCAGGGGAAGGCTCGTCCGCCCTGGGTTAGTCGGGACCTAAGGAGAGACCGAAAGGTGTATCCGATGGACAACAGGTTGATATTCCTGTACTAGAGTATATAGTGATGGAGGGACGCAGTAGGCTAACTAAACCAGACGATTGGAAGTGTCTGGCCAAGCAGTGAGGTGTGATATGAGTCAAATGCTTATATCTATAACATTGAGCTGTGATGGGGAGCGAAGTTTAGTAGCGAAGTTAGTGATGTCACACTGCCGAGAAAAGCTTCTAGCGTTAATTATACTCTACCCGTACCGCAAACCGACACAGGTAGTCGAGGCGAGTAGCCTCAGGTGAGCGAGAGAACTCTCGTTAAGGAACTCGGCAAAATGGCCCCGTAACTTCGGGAGAAGGGGCGCTGACTTATGGTCAGCCGCAGTGAATAGGCCCAAGCAACTGTTTATCAAAAACACAGCTCTCTGCTAAATCGTAAGATGATGTATAGGGGGTGACGCCTGCCCGGTGCTGGAAGGTTAAGAGGAGTGCTTAGCGTAAGCGAAGGTATGAATTGAAGCCCCAGTAAACGGCGGCCGTAACTATAACGGTCCTAAGGTAGCGAAATTCCTTGTCGGGTAAGTTCCGACCCGCACGAAAGGCGTAATGATTTGGGCACTGTCTCAACGAGAGACTCGGTGAAATTTTAGTACCTGTGAAGATGCAGGTTACCCGCGACAGGACGGAAAGACCCCATGGAGCTTTACTGCAGTTTGATATTGAGTATCTGTACCACATGTACAGGATAGGTAGGAGCCTATGACCTCGGGACGCCAGTTTCGAGTGAGGCGTTGTTGGGATACTACCCTTGTGTTATGGCTACTCTAACCCAGATAGGTTATCCCTATCGGAGACAGTGTCTGACGGGCAGTTTGACTGGGGCGGTCGCCTCCTAAAAGGTAACGGAGGCGCCCAAAGGTTCCCTCAGAATGGTTGGAAATCATTCGCAGAGTGTAAAGGTATAAGGGAGCTTGACTGCGAGAGCTACAACTCGAGCAGGGACGAAAGTCGGGCTTAGTGATCCGGTGGTTCCGCATGGAAGGGCCATCGCTCAACGGATAAAAGCTACCCTGGGGATAACAGGCTTATCTCCCCCAAGAGTTCACATCGACGGGGAGGTTTGGCACCTCGATGTCGGCTCGTCGCATCCTGGGGCTGTAGTCGGTCCCAAGGGTTGGGCTGTTCGCCCATTAAAGCGGCACGCGAGCTGGGTTCAGAACGTCGTGAGACAGTTCGGTCCCTATCCGTCGCGGGCGTAGGAAATTTGAGAGGATCTGCTCCTAGTACGAGAGGACCAGAGTGGACTTACCGCTGGTGTACCAGTTGTTCTGCCAAGAGCATCGCTGGGTAGCTATGTAGGGAAGGGATAAACGCTGAAAGCATCTAAGTGTGAAGCCCACCTCAAGATGAGATTTCCCATGATTTTATATCAGTAAGAGCCCTGAGAGATGATCAGGTTGATAGGTTAGAAGTGGAAGTGTGGTGACACATGTAGCGGACTAATACTAATAGCTCGAGGACTTATCCAAAGAAAGTAACTGAGACATATTGACAACGATTTGGTTTCTTGATACAGTATAGATATTCAATTTTGAGTTGAGAATACTCAGAGTTAAGTGACGATAGCCTAGGAGATACACCTGTTCCCATGCCGAACACAGAAGTTAAGCCCTAGTACGCCTGATGTAGTTGGGGGTTGCCCCCTGTTAGATACGGTAGTCGCTTAGCGTTTATCCGCCATAGCTCAGTTGGTAGTAGCGCATGACTGTTAATCATGATGTCGTAGGTTCGAGTCCTACTGGCGGAGTATAATTCTTATTGCTAGACGCAGGTCTAGCTTTTTTTTGTTAAGTTATTTACTTGTTAAAAGTTTAAATTTCAGATATGATAATACTATATTTTAAATTGAGAGGTATTCTATGTCAAATTTTGCATCTGCTTTTACACCTATTTCTGTTTCTTCGGCTAAGGAGAATATTGATACAGCTGAAAAATTTATTTTATTTATTGGACGTCCTTCTTGTCCATATTGTCAACTTTTTGAACCTAAATTATCA
Source organism: Streptococcus sp. FSL R7-0248 (assembly GCF_037967965.1). NCBI lineage: Bacteria > Bacillati > Bacillota > Bacilli > Lactobacillales > Streptococcaceae > Streptococcus > Streptococcus sp. FSL R7-0248. Next base: position 1,997,936 of record NZ_CP150201.1, on the reverse strand, counting down.
AATGTGGCACGTAATTCAAATCTTACTATTTTCTATATTAATAGCGAAAATAGTGAAGAATTAGAAGATATTCAAGCTTTACGTAAAAGATATGGTATTGCTACAGTTCCTGCTCTCTTTGTTTCAGAAAATGGTGCTGCTAAGGTTGTATGTGACTCTTCTCTTTCTGAGGATGATATTTTAGATTTTATTTCTTAGTCTTTTTGGAGGTTCTTATGTTTATTTGTAAACACGAGGTCCAGTATTATGAAACAGATCGAATGGGTATTACTCATCATTCTAATTATGTTCGATGGATGGAAGAGGCGAGAACTTTTTTTCTAAGAGAGATAGGTTGGCCTTATGAAAAAATTGAAGAGGAGGGAATTATCTCTCCTGTTACTTCAATTTCCTGTGACTATAAAGCTACTTCTACTTTTGCAGATGTAATTTCTATCGAGATTAATGTTAAAAGAGTTAAATCTGCTAAACTTACTTTTGTATACAATATGGTAAATCAAAACGGAATCCTTGTTTGTACAGCTGTTTCTGAACATAGTTTCTTGTCTAAGGACGGTGGTTTTGTCAATCTTAAAAGAGATTACTCGTCATTTTTTAATCTTTTAAAAGAGCATTCAGTTATGTAATAAAAAAGAAGAAAATCAAATCGATTTTCTTCTTTTATTCGGCAAGGAGTTTTTGATAAATAGCTAAATTTTCATCATCAAATACGTTAAATATTACTTTTTTTATTATACTTGATTCGTCAATAAAGGTTTTGACTGTTTGAATGGCGATTTTGGCAGCTTCTTGTTTTGGAAAATTGAAATCTCCAGTTGATAGACATGGTATAGCAATTGATTCAATGTTATTTTTCTCAGCTAGTGCTAATACTGAAAGATAACTTTTTGCTAAAAGATCTTCATCAATTTGTGTCGGTTGGTCTACTATTTTTGGACCTACTGTATGAATGACAAAGGCAGAAGGAAGATTGTAAGCTGGGGTGATTTTAGCCATGCCAACGGGTTCTTCATATCCTTGTTCTAAGATGAGCTCGAAACAAGCTTGGCGTAACTGAACACCTGCGTATGTATGAATAGCGTTATCTACACAATCATGAAGTGGTTTCATACATCCAAGTAAGGTTTTATTAGCTGCATTTACGATTGCATCTACTTCGAGTCTTGTAATATCACCTTTCCAGAGGTAGATTCGATCATCTTGTGGAATGGGCTGGAGCGAACTGAGTTGTACAAATCCTCTTTCCCCTTTTCTAACTTGTAGGTAAAGGTCTTGGATTGTTAAGAATTGTGTTGATGCTGCCATTGGTTTACGTGTATTAAAGAGTGCTCTGAGAAGTTTTTGTTTTTCCTCGAGTTCTTCTGGGATAATCAAATCATGTAATTCTAGATTTTCTTTTTTGAGTTCACCTATGAGATAGGTAATCATTGCATCTTTATCCATATTTACTCATTTCTATTTTTATAGTTTGTTATTATTATACTCCTAAGACTGCCTGTGGGCAAGTGATGTCTATGATAGGTAATGACTAATATTTGATAAGAATTTTTTATGTATGTGTCAAATTCTTGCAATAGCCTTTAGAATCATATAGAATAGGTCTACAAAAGTTTTATAATGTCTAGGAGGATGATTAAATGACACAAGTAGTAACAGATGCTACATTTGAACAAGAAACAGCTGAAGGCCTCGTTTTGATTGATTTTTGGGCAACTTGGTGTGGGCCTTGCTTGATGCAAGCACCAATTCTTGAGCAACTTTCTGAAGAAATTTCAGAAGATGAACTTAAGATTGTTAAAATTGATGTTGATGAGAACCCAGAAACAGCTCAGAAGTTTGGAATTATGTCTATTCCAACTTTACTCTTCAAAAAAGATGGTGAGGTTGTTAAGCAAGTAGCAGGTGTACATACAAAAGAACAAATTAAAGCTATCGTTGCCGAGCTTAGCTAACTAATCGTCACAGTCCCGTTTGGGGATTTTTATTTTTAGTTTATTCAAACGACGAGGAGAATCATATGTCTTATTCATTTCAAAATCCTAGTGATGAGGTTATAGAATCTTATTTAAAATCTGCAAAGACGATTGCAATTGTTGGTTTATCTCATCGCAAGGAGGCAGCATCTTATCAGGTTGCTCATTTTCTACAAGCTGCTGGTTATCGTATTATACCAGTAAATCCCAAACTAGAAGGTCAGGAGCTTCTAGGAGAGCATGTTTATGCTCATCTTAAAGATATCCCATTTTCGATTGATATTGTTGATGTATTTAGACGAAGTGAGCTTTTACCAGATGTTGCCTATGATTTTCTTGAAACGGATGCAACAGTTTTTTGGAGTCAAATTGGTCTTGAGAATGAGGAGGCTGAGACTATTCTTCGTCAAGCGAATAGACAGGATATTGTAATGAATCGTTGTACAAAGAGAGAATATATGCGACTCTTTGTTTAATAAAATGAAAAGGTGAGTGAGCTATGCTCGCTCGTTTTTGTTATAATAGAGCTATGATTGAAATTTTTGATACGCATACCCATCTTAATGTGGATAATTTTGCAGGAAAAGAACAAGAAGAAATAGATTTTGCAGCTGAACTAGGTGTTGTTAAAATGAATATTGTTGGTTTTGATAAACCAACAATAAATAAATCTTTAGCACTATCAGAGAGATATGATCAATTATATAGTACGATTGGATGGCATCCTACGGAAGCGGGGTCCTATTCTCAGGAAATTGAGGATATGATTGTATCACAATTAGATAATCCGAAAGTAGTGGCACTTGGGGAAATCGGTTTGGATTATTATTGGATGGAAGATCCTAAAGAAACTCAGATTGATGTCTTTAAGCGTCAAATAGCTTTGTCAAAGGAACACAATTTACCTTTTGTTGTCCATACACGTGATGCACTTGAGGATACTTACGCTGTTATTAAAGAAGTTGGTGTTGGTCCTCGTGGGGGGATTATGCACTCATACTCAGGATCCCTAGAAATGGCTCAAAAATTTGTTGATCTTGGAATGATGATTTCATTTTCAGGTGTTGTAACTTTTAAGAAGGCTTTGGATGTCCAAGAAGCTGCTCAGAAGTTACCTTTAGATAAGATTCTGGTTGAAACGGATGCACCGTATTTGGCACCTGTTCCCAAACGTGGTCGTGAGAATCGTACAGGCTATACACGTTACGTAGTAGACAAGATTGCTGAGCTTCGTGGTTTAACGAGTGAAGAAGTGGCTAGGGCTACTTATGACAATGCGATGAGGATTTTTGGTCTGGATGAATAGAATAAAGATTCAAGAAGTCATCGTCGTAGAAGGTAAGGATGATACGGCAAATTTGAGACGTTTTTATGAGGTGGATACCTATGAGACTAGAGGATCCGCTATTAATGAGGATGACTTAGAGCGTATCGATAAGCTTAATGACTTACGCGGAGTGATTGTTTTTACTGATCCAGACTATAATGGTGAACGTATCCGTAAAATCATTATGGAAGCTGTTCCGACAGCAAAGCATGCTTTTTTAAACCGTGGGGAAGCAACACCAAAATCTAAGACTAAAGGTCGTTCATTGGGTGTTGAGCATGCGAGTTTTGAGGATCTTCAAAAGGCCTTATCTGTAGTTTTAGGTAGTTACGATGATGATAATCAGTTTGATATTAGTAAATCAAATCTTATGAAGTTAGGGCTACTAATGGGAGCAGATAGTCGAAAGCGTCGAGAATATTTGGGCGAGGTGCTCCGTATTGGTTATTGCAATGGGAAGCAGCTTTTAAAGCGTTTGGAATTGTTTGGAATCACATTAGAGGAGCTAGAAGAGGCTATGTCAAATTACTAGATTACCAGTGATTTTAACATCAAATCGCTACTAAGTAGCTTATTATTGAGGTTGGGATAATTAAGGGTTTGGACCTGTTTTGTGTCCAAGTATAAAAATCGTGAAAATAATAAGAAAAGAGAATAAATGAGAATTGCAGATTATAGCGTGACCAAGGCTGTCCTTGAACGCCATGGCTTTACCTTTAAGAAGTCTTTTGGACAGAACTTCTTAACAGATACAAATATTTTACAAAAAATTGTTGATACGGCAGAGATCGATAAAAATGTCAATGTAATCGAAATTGGACCTGGTATCGGAGCATTAACAGAATTCTTAGCTGAAAATGCTGCGGAAGTTATGGCTTTTGAAATTGATGATCGGTTGGTTCCGATTTTAGAGGATACATTACGTGATCATGAAAATGTTAACGTAATTAATGAAGATGTTCTCAAGGCGGATTTACAGACACGTGTCAAAGAGTTTAAAAATCCAGAACTACCAATTAAGGTAGTCGCCAATTTGCCATATTATATTACGACGCCAATCTTGATGCATTTGATTGAGAGTAAGATTGCTTTTGCAGAATTTGTTGTTATGATGCAAAAAGAGGTTGCTGACCGCATTTCTGCAGAGCCTAATAGCAAGGCTTATGGTTCTCTATCAATTGCTGTGCAGTATTATATGACTGCTAAAGTGGCATTTGTTGTCCCTCGTACAGTCTTTGTACCAGCCCCGAATGTTGACTCAGCAATTTTGAAGATGACGCGCCGTGAACAACCGTTGGTTGAAGTTAAAGATGAGGATTTCCTTTTCCGAGTGGCTAAGGCTAGCTTTGTCCATCGTCGTAAGACATTGTGGAATAATTTAACAAATCATTTTGGTAAATCTGAAGAAGTGAAAACCAAACTTGAGCAGGCTTTGGAAATTGCTGATATAAAACCTTCTATTCGTGGAGAGGCTCTATCTATTTCTGATTTTGCACACTTATCAGATGCTTTGAGTGAAGCAGGTCTATAATTCAAAAATCCCACTGAATTTCAGTGGGATTTTTAGCTATGCGGAGAAAGGGATTTGAACCCTCACGCTTGAAAAAGCACATGCGCCTGAAGCATGCGTGTCTGCCATTCCACCACCTCCGCAGTGATAGGATTATTATACTGCAAATTACTAAAAATGCAAGGAGCTTAAGGAAATGGAAATGTGGTTTGTTTTGGATCAGAAAAGCGTGTTGTTTTGTGGTATAATAGGGCTATTAAACGATTGAGGAGTTCACTTGCAAGGAAGAATTATCAAAGCACTGGCAGGTTTCTATTATGTAGAGCATGATGGTGTTGTATACCAGACGCGTGCGCGAGGAAATTTTAGAAAAAAAGGACAAACACCTTACGTTGGGGATTTTGTCGAATTTTCAGCAGAGGAAAATTCAGAAGGCTATATCCTTAAAATTGGTCAACGAATCAATAGCTTAGTGCGCCCACCCATTGTCAATATAGATCAGGCTGTGGTCATTATGTCTGCTAAGGAACCGGATTTCAATAGTAATCTTCTGGACCGTTTTTTGGTTTTACTAGAGCATAAAAATATAAAACCTGTAATTTATATTTCTAAGATGGATTTGGTTGAAGATGATTCAGAAATGAAGGCTATTCAAAAACAGTATCAAAAAATTGGTTTTGATTTTGTCTTCAGTTTGGAAGAACTATTGCCGCTCTTGACTAATAAAATAACAGTCTTTATGGGACAGACAGGTGTTGGAAAATCAACCTTGTTGAACCGTATTGCCCCAGAGTTGAAGTTGGAAACAGGTGAGATTTCAGACAGTTTAGGTCGTGGACGTCATACTACAAGGGCTGTAAGTCTTTATGATGTTCATGGAGGGAAGATTGCTGATACACCAGGATTCTCTTCGCTAGATTATGAAGTGGATAATGCCGAGGACTTGAGTGAAGCTTTTCCGGAAATCCGTCAAGCTAGTCATGGCTGTAAATTCCGTTCTTGTACCCATACCCATGAGCCTTCTTGTGCTGTTAAGGATGAGGTTGAAGATGGCCAAATTTGGCAAGTCCGTTATGATAATTACCTTCAATTTTTAAGTGAAATTGAAAACCGTCGTGAAACATATAAAAAAACTGTAAAAAGAAAGTAGGTCTCTCATGTCTTATAAAATTGCTCCGTCTATCCTAGCTGCTGACTATGCTAATTTTGCTTCAGAACTAGCTCGTATTGATGCATCAGGTGCGGAATATGTTCACATTGATATTATGGATGGTCAATTTGTCCCTAATATCAGTTGGGGAGCAGATGTGGTCGCTAGCATGCGTAAACATAGCAAGTTGGTTTTTGATTGCCACCTTATGGTTGTTGATCCTGAACGTTATGTGGATGCCTATGCACAAGCAGGTGCAGATATCATGACTATTCATGTTGAAGCCACTAAACATATCCATGGTGCCCTCCAGAAAATCAAAGCTGCTGGTATGAAAGCAGGTGTTGTGATTAATCCTGGAACCCCAGTCGAGGCACTTATTCCTGTACTTGATTTAGTGGATCAAGTACTTATTATGACTGTAAATCCAGGTTTTGGTGGTCAGGCGTTCATTCCAGAAATGATGTCTAAAGTAGAGCGTGTTGTGGAGCTTCGCGAAAAAGGTGGCTATTCATTCGATATTGAAGTTGATGGTGGTGTAGATAACAATACTATTGCAGCATGTGCCAAGGCGGGGGCTAATGTTTTTGTAGCAGGCTCTTACCTCTTCAAAAATCCTGATTTGACAGCCCAAGTTCAAACGCTTCGTGATGCTATTGATGCCTAAAATAGCTTTATTTGTCGGTGGTGAGCTAGAGTGGTTCACTACCGATTTTGATTATTTTGTTGGGGTGGATCGTGCTTGCTTACGTTTGTTGGAGTTAGGTTTGCCGCTTAATCTGGCTGTCGGAGACTTTGATTCAGTATCTCGGTCAGAGTTAGAGATGATTCAATCAGCTGCTAAAGAGTGTAGGATTGCTCCAGCTGAAAAGGATGACACGGATACAGAGTTAGCCCTAAAAATTGTATTTCAATTATATCCTGAGGCGGAAGTAACTATTTTCGGTGCTTTTGGTGGCAGAATTGATCATATGTTATCAAATCTATTTTTGGTCAGTGATCCTGAATTAGCTCCTTTTATGAGGCATATCTGTTTGCAGGATAAGCAAAATAAGATTACTTATTATCCAGAAGGAAGTCATAACTTGTTACCAGAACCTGGAATGACATATGTTTCTTTTTTACATGAAGGTGATGGAGAACTGACGATTTTGGGAGCAAAATACGAATTAACTAGTATGAATTATTTTCAAAAGAAAATTTACTCTAGTAATGAATTTGTTGATGGTCCAATTCAAGTGATTGTGCCAAATGGATATGTGATTGTCATCCAGACTAAAGATAGGAGTTAGTATGATCTATCTACTTACACTTTTAACTTTATTAAGTTTTGGGATTCTTATTGTTCTTTTCTTGAGAAATATGGAGTTAAAAGAACAGATTAATAAGGGTTTGGAAGAAAATGCAGATAATCTTTCAGATCAAATTTCGTTTCAATTGGAAAGTTTTGCTAAGACAAACCAACTGGAAACGACAAAGCAATTGAACCAATTGCAGATGGAACTATACCAACAGTTGACAGATATCCGAGAGGTTTTACATCAAAATTTGTCTGATAATCGAGACCGCTCCGACCAACGCCTTGAGCAAATAAACCAAAGCTTAACCAAAGCGGTTAAAGATATGCAAGATTCCAATGAGAAACGTCTGGAACAAATGCGTCAGACAGTTGAAGAGAAACTTGAGCAAACCTTACAAACACGTTTACAAGCCTCTTTTGAGACGGTTTCAAGACAATTAGAGTCGGTTAACCAGGGCTTGGGGGAAATGAAAAATGTAGCCAAGGATGTTGGAAGTCTTAACAAGGTCCTTTCAAATACAAAAACACGAGGTATTTTGGGAGAGCTTCAATTAGGGCAAATTATTGAAGACATATTGACTGTTAATCAGTACGAGCGAGAATTTCCTACGGTATCAGGTTCAAGTGAACGAGTTGAATATGCAATCAAAATGCCAGGAAACCATAAAGACGAATATATCTACCTTCCCATTGATTCTAAGTTTCCTTTGGAAGATTACTATCGTCTGGAAGATGCTTATGAGTCTGGTAATAAAGAGGAAATTGAGAATCACCGTAAGTCTCTTTTGACTAGTATTAAGCGATTTGCCAAGGATATTAACAAGAAGTATCTTAACCCACCTGAAACCACAAATTTTGGTATATTATTTTTGCCGACGGAAGGACTTTATGCTGAGGTAGTACGCCAACCAGCCTTCTTTGACGCCCTTCGTCGTGAGGAAAATATTGTTATCGCAGGGCCGTCAACTTTATCAGCACTCTTGAATTCATTGTCCGTAGGATTTAGAACTTTGAATATTCAAAAGAATGCAGATGATATTAGTAAGGTTTTAGGCAATGTCAAACTAGAATTTAGCAAGTTTGGAGATATGTTAGCTAAAGCTCAGAGACAATTGAATACAGCAAGTAAAACAGTCGATAGTCTTCTCAACACAAGGAGTAGGGCAATTGTTAGAGCTCTTGATACAATTGAAACCTATCAAGACAGTGCGACACAAAGTTTGTTAGATTTACCACGATTAGAAAACGAGGACAAGCATGAAGATTAATCAAATGAAAAAAGACGAGTATTTTGAAGGTTTTTATCTGATTAAGCGTGCAGAGGTACGTAAGACAAGAGCAGGAAAGGATTATATTGCCTTTACTTTTCAGGATGATACTGGAGAGATTTCAGGAAACCTGTGGGATGCTCAGCCTTATAATGTCGAAGAATTTACCGCAGGTAAAGTAGTGCATATGGAGGGGCGTCGAGAAGTTTATAATAATACTCCTCAGGTAAACCAAATAACCTTACGCTTGCCTACATTTGGTGAGCCAAATGATCCAGCTGATTTCAAAGAGAAACCACCAGTAAATCCTTCTGAAGTACGCGAATACCTAGAGCAAATGATTTTTAAGATTGAGGAAGCAACTTGGCAGCGTGTTGTTCGTGCTCTTTATCGAAAGTATAATAAAGAGTTTTTCACTTTTCCAGCTGCTAAAACAAATCACCATGCTTTTGAAAGTGGACTAGCCTATCATACGGCTACTATGGTTCGCCTAGCGGACAGCATTGGAGATATTTACCCAGAGCTCAATAAGAGTCTACTTTTTGCAGGGATTATGCTTCATGATTTAGCTAAGGTTATTGAACTTACTGGTCCTGAAAATACTGAGTATACGGTTCGTGGAAACTTGATTGGTCATATTGCTTTGATTGATGAAGAAATCACTAAGGTGCTCATGGAGCTCAATATTGATGATACGCGTGAGGATGTCGTTGTTTTGCGTCATGTCATTCTCAGCCACCACGGACAACTAGAGTATGGTAGCCCAGTGCGACCTCGTATTATGGAAGCAGAAATTATTCATATGATTGATAATCTTGATGCCAGTATGATGATGATGACGACAGCCCTTAACCTAGTAGGTCCAGGAGAAATGACAAATCGTCTCTTTGCTATGGATAATCGTTCTTTCTACAAGCCAAAATTTGATTAAAATCGAAATTAAGCGAGCATTTCATATGAAAATGTTCGTTTTTTGCTGTATTATGGTATAATAGTTAAAAAGTACAGAAAATATAGGTAACATATGAAATTAAAACGAAGTGAGCGCATGGTAGTGATTTCAAACTACCTGATTAATAATCCTTATCAATTGACAAGCCTCAACACCTTTGCAGAACGTTATGAAGCTGCAAAGTCTTCAATCTCAGAAGATGTTGCTATCATTAAAAAAGCTTTTGAGGAAAGTCAAATAGGAGAAATCGAAACAGTAACTGGTGCATCTGGTGGCGTTATGTTTACACCGACTATTTCTGATGAAGATGCAAGAAGTCTGGTTGAAGATCTTTGTAAACGTCTTTCCGAGAGTGATCGTATCTTACCAGGTGGTTATCTCTACCTATCTGATTTATTGAGTACACCGTCTATTTTAAAAAATGTTGGTCGTATCATTGCCAGTGCCTTTAAAGGACAAAAAATTGATGCCGTTATGACAGTTGCAACCAAAGGAGTTCCTTTAGCAAATGCAGTAGCAGATGTCTTGAACATTCCATTTGTTATCGTTCGTCGTGACTTGAAAATTACAGAAGGTTCAACCGTATCGGTAAACTACGTTAGTGGTTCAAGTGATCGTATTGAAAAGATGTTCCTTTCAAAACGTAGTTTGAAACCAAATAGCCGCGTCCTTATTGTTGATGATTTTCTTAAAGGTGGCGGTACCATTACGGGTATGATTAGCTTGCTTTCAGAATTTGATAGTGAGTTAGTAGGTGTAGCTGTATTCGCAGAAAATGCTAAAGGCGATCGTGATATCCATGAATATAAATCATTACTTACTGTTTCTGACATCGATGTAAAAGCACAGAAGGTAGAAGTTGAAGTCGGTAATATTTTTGATAAATAATTAATCTACGATAGTATTCCTAATTTAACGATTAGGAATTTTTCTTTTTAACAAGAAAGTCTTGACAATAATCATCAAAAAATGATACTATATTAGACAGTACTTTTTACTTTTGGTCTCTCAAAAGTGTACAGAGACGTGCTGACATAAGTTGCAAAAGTACACAAAGATATGGGCTGTCACCAAGTGCCATATCAACCAAAAATAAAAAAACACAGGAGAATGTAGATGCCTACAATTAACCAATTGGTTCGTAAACCACGTCAATCAAAAGTTGTTAAATCTAAATCACCAGCTTTGAACGTTGGTTACAACAGCCACAAAAAAGTTCAAACTAACGTATCTTCACCACAAAAACGTGGTGTTGCAACACGTGTTGGAACAATGACACCTAAGAAACCTAACTCAGCCCTTCGTAAATTCGCTCGTGTACGTTTGAGCAACCTTATCGAAGTTACTGCTTACATCCCAGGTATCGGACACAACCTCCAAGAACACAGCGTTGTTCTTATCCGTGGTGGACGTGTAAAAGACCTTCCAGGGGTACGTTACCACATCGTCCGTGGTGCACTTGATACTGCAGGTGTAGCTGATCGTAAACAAAGCCGTTCTAAATACGGTGCTAAACGTCCTAAAGGATAAGAAGGGAGATAAGATAAAATGAGTCGTAAAAATAGAGCGCCTAAACGCGAAGTATTGGCAGATCCATTGTACAATTCAAAAATCGTTACACGTCTTATCAACCGTGTAATGCTTGACGGTAAACGTGGTACTGCTGCAACAATCGTATACGATGCTTTCGAGCAAATCAAAGAAGCAACTGGAAACGATGCTCTTGAAGTATTTGAAACAGCTATGGACAACATCATGCCTGTACTTGAAGTACGTGCACGTCGTGTCGGTGGTTCAAACTACCAAGTCCCAGTTGAAGTTCGTCCAGAACGTCGTACAACTCTTGGTCTTCGTTGGTTGGTTAACGCATCACGTGCGCGTGGTGAACACACTATGAAAGATCGTCTTGCAAAAGAAATCATGGATGCTGCAAACAACACTGGTGCATCAGTTAAGAAACGTGAAGATACTCACAAAATGGCTGAAGCAAACCGTGCCTTTGCACACTTCCGCTGGTAATCATAAGTTTCAAGCTGAATTACAGTCATATATTCATAAGCTAAGATTATGGATTTGTAATAGGCTGACTCTGAATTTAAATAATATTATTCATATCATTTGAAAACCAGTTAAATATTAGTGAAAAAACGGGTAGGTCCTGCCTATCCGTTTTTTGACAATAATGTTATAATAAATAAGTAAACTAAAATATTTATAGGAGAATAAACCTAATGGCACGCGAATTTTCACTTGCAAAAACTCGTAATATCGGTATCATGGCCCACGTCGATGCCGGTAAAACAACTACAACAGAGCGTATCCTTTACTACACTGGTAAAATCCACAAAATCGGTGAAACTCACGAAGGTGCATCACAAATGGACTGGATGGAGCAAGAACAAGAGCGTGGTATCACAATCACATCTGCCGCTACAACAGCACAATGGGATGGTCACCGCGTTAACATCATCGATACACCAGGACACGTGGACTTCACAATCGAAGTACAACGTTCACTCCGTGTATTGGATGGTGCCGTAACCGTTCTTGACTCACAATCAGGTGTAGAACCTCAAACTGAAACAGTTTGGCGTCAAGCAACTGAGTATGGTGTTCCACGTATCGTATTTGCCAACAAAATGGATAAAATCGGTGCAGACTTCCTTTACTCAGTAAGCACACTTCACGATCGTCTTCAAGCAAACGCACACCCAATCCAATTGCCAATCGGTGCTGAAGATGATTTCCGTGGTATCATTGACTTGATTAAAATGAAAGCTGAAATCTATACTAATGACCTTGGTACAGATATTCTTGAAGAAGATATTCCAGCTGATTACGTTGATCAAGCAAACGAATACCGTGAAAAATTGATCGAAGCAGTTGCTGAAACTGACGAAGATTTGATGATGAAATACCTTGAAGGTGAAGAAATCACTAACGAGGAATTGAAAGCAGCTATCCGTCGTGCAACAATCAACGTTGAATTCTTCCCAGTTCTTTGTGGTTCTGCCTTCAAGAACAAAGGTGTTCAATTGATGCTTGATGCGGTTATCGATTACCTTCCAAGTCCACTTGATATCCCTGCAATCAAAGGTATCAACCCAGATACAGACGAAGAAGAAACTCGTCCAGCATCTGATGATGAGCCATTTGCAGCTCTTGCCTTCAAGATCATGACTGACCCATTTGTAGGTCGTTTGACATTTATCCGTGTTTACTCAGGTATCCTTCAATCAGGTTCATATGTAATGAACACATCTAAAGGTAAACGTGAACGTATCGGACGTATCCTTCAAATGCACGCTAACAGCCGTCAAGAAATTGAACAAGTATACGCTGGTGATATCGCTGCTGCTATCGGTTTGAAAGATACTACAACTGGTGACTCATTGACTGATGAAAAAGCTAAAGTTATTCTTGAGTCAATCGAAGTTCCAGAACCAGTTATCCAATTGATGGTTGAGCCTAAGACTAAAGCTGACCAAGATAAGATGGGTATCGGTCTTCAAAAACTTGCTGAAGAAGATCCAACATTCCGTGTTGAAACTAACCCTGAAACTGGTGAAACAGTTATCTCTGGTATGGGTGAACTTCACCTTGATGTCCTTGTTGACCGTTTGAAACGTGAACACAAAGTTGAAGCAAACGTTGGTGCTCCACAAGTATCTTACCGTGAAACATTCCGTGCTGGAACACAAGCACGTGGATTCTTCAAACGTCAATCTGGTGGTAAAGGTCAGTTTGGTGATGTTTGGATTGAATTTACTCCAAATGAAGAAGGTAAAGGTTTCGAATTCGAAAATGCTATCGTCGGTGGTGTGGTTCCACGTGAATTCATCCCTGCAGTAGAAAAAGGATTGGAAGAATCTATGGCTAACGGTGTCCTTGCTGGATACCCAATGGTTGACATCAAAGCTAAGCTTTACGATGGTTCATACCACGATGTCGATTCATCTGAAACTGCCTTCAAGATTGCTGCGTCTCTTGCACTTAAAGAAGCTGCTAAGACTGCACAACCAACTATCCTTGAACCAATGATGCTTGTAACAATCACTGTTCCTGAAGAAAACCTTGGTGATGTTATGGGTCACGTTACAGCTCGTCGTGGACGTGTTGATGGTATGGAAGCACACGGTAACAGCCAAATCGTTCGTGCGTATGTTCCACTTGCTGAAATGTTCGGTTATGCAACAACACTTCGTTCTGCAACTCAAGGTCGTGGTACATTCATGATGGTATTTGACCACTATGAAGATGTTCCTAAATCAGTTCAAGAAGAAATCATCAAGAAAAATTCTGGTGAAGCTTAATTAGAACTTATAAAGTTAAGGTACTTATGAAAGTAAGTGCCTTTTCTATTTGCAATTTTTTGAAAAAAATTATATAATATGACTGTTGAAAGGTTGAATTGAAAGCGCTCAAGTTAATCTTTTCACAATAGGGAGAGCTTGCTCTCAAAATTATATTTATTTGATTTTCATAAGGAGGAAATCACTAATGGTAGTTAAAGTTGGTATTAACGGTTTCGGTCGTATCGGTCGTCTTGCTTTCCGTCGTATCCAAAACGTAGAAGGTGTTGAAGTTACACGCATCAACGACCTTACAGATCCAGTTATGCTTGCACACTTGTTGAAATACGACACAACTCAAGGTCGTTTCGACGGTACTGTTGAAGTTAAAGATGGTGGATTTGAAGTTAACGGTAAATTCGTTAAAGTTTCTGCTGAACGTGACCCAGAACAAATTGACTGGGCTAACGACGGTGTAGAAATCGTTCTTGAAGCAACTGGTTTCTTTGCTAAGAAAGATGCTGCTGAAAAACACTTGCACGAAGGTGGAGCTAAGAAAGTTGTTATCACTGCTCCTGGTGGAAACGATGTTAAAACAATCGTATTTAACACTAACCACGATATCCTTGATGGTACTGAAACAGTTATCTCAGGTGCTTCATGTACTACAAACTGCTTGGCTCCAATGGCTAAAGCATTGCAAGATAACTTCGGTGTTAAACAAGGTTTGATGACTACTATCCACGCTTACACTGGTGACCAAATGATCCTTGACGGACCACACCGTGGTGGTGACCTTCGTCGTGCACGTGCTGGTGCTGCAAACATCGTTCCTAACTCAACTGGTGCTGCTAAAGCTATCGGTTTGGTTATCCCAGAATTGAACGGTAAACTTGACGGTGCTGCACAACGTGTTCCAGTTCCAACTGGATCAGTTACTGAATTGGTAGCAGTTCTTGAAAAAGACGTTACTGTTGATGAAGTGAACGCAGCTATGAAAGCAGCTTCAAACGAATCATTCGGTTACACTGAAGATCCAATCGTATCTTCAGATATCGTAGGTATTTCTTACGGTTCATTGTTTGATGCAACTCAAACTAAAGTACAAACTGTTGATGGTAAACAATTGGTTAAAGTTGTTTCTTGGTACGACAACGAAATGTCATACACTTCACAACTTGTACGTACTCTTGAATACTTCGCGAAAATCGCTAAATAATTCAATTGTATAAAAAGAAGAGCTTCGGCTCTTTTTTTATTTTCCAAAATAATAAAACATCCGTATAAATAGGCTGTTATAATCTCAGTAGGATTGTGATTTATGAATAAGCTAGAAGGCATTCCAAATGAGTAGAAAGAGCATGACACAACCCCAGGCGTTTTTATTATGTTTTTGTATAGCTAGCATACCATAAATAAGTATAAAAACGGTAAGTGATTCAAATAGGGTATAGACATCAAAACCAATGATTCCATGGATAAGGAGGCAAAAAATCGCACAAGTTATTGCCCCACTATCTAACCAAATGTAAGGAGATGGAAAACGTATGCGTATCTTTTCAGCGATGACTACATAGTTAAATCCTTCCCAGAATCCCCAAATAAGACAGATGAATAGGTATGCCAGGATATTACTAGGAAATGATTGGCTCATTACTTCTTTTGTTAATTGTATTGATTGAAGAGGTAGATAGGAATGAATCTGATGAGTAATTCCTTTAAATATGATAAGTGGTAGGGCTACAAGAAGAGATTGAAAAAGGGTGGTAACTAGATTTTTGGTGATTAATCCAAAGTGTCTGAAAGATTCTTTGCGATAAAGCATAACAGTGCTGGTTCCTAAGCCTGCGATGGCAAATTGACAACTAGCTAATAAGATTAATCGCAGCCATAGCGGTACTGAGGTTTGGTTAGTGTATGAAAAAAGAGTTGGTTTAAGAGTAAGAAAGAGGAGCAGAGGAACAAGGGTAAGAATAAGGATTACATTTAGATCATGGTCAGCTTGTTTCTGCTTCTTGTTTAGCGGTTTTTTCATGGATATTCGACCTTTCTATTTCGATTATATGCTAAATGTTTTATACTGGCAATAAGCCAGAAATCCTTCTGATTTTGCTATCTCTTTTATGCATTTTGTGATATAATGAAAACGTATTAAAAAATTAAGGAGTCTGATCAAATGGCTAAATTGACTGTTAAAGACGTTGACTTGAAAGGGAAAAAAGTTCTCGTTCGTGTTGACTTCAACGTACCTGTAAAAGATGGCGTGATCACTAACGATAACCGTATCACTGCTGCTCTTCCAACTATCAAGTACATTCTTGAACAAGGCGGACGTGCAATCCTCTTCTCTCACCTTGGACGTGTAAAAGAAGAAGCTGATAAGGAAGGAAAATCACTTGCTCCTGTAGCCGCTGACTTGGCTGCGAAATTGGGTCAAGACGTTAAATTTATCCCAGGTGTTACACGTGGTGCAGAATTGGAAGCAGCTGTTAACGCTCTTGAAGATGGACAAGTTCTCTTGGTTGAAAACACTCGTTTTGAAGATGTTGATGGCAAGAAAGAATCTAAAAACGATCCTGAACTTGGTAAATACTGGGCATCACTTGGAGATGGTATCTTCGTAAACGATGCATTCGGTACAGCTCACCGTGCACACGCATCTAACGTTGGTATCTCAGCAAATGTTGACAAAGCTGTTGCTGGTTTCCTTCTTGAAAACGAAATTGCTTACATTAAAGAAGCAGTTGAAACTCCAGAACGTCCATTCGTAGCTATCCTTGGTGGTTCTAAAGTATCTGATAAGATTGGTGTTATCGAAAACCTTCTTGCAAAAGCTGATAAAGTTCTTATCGGTGGTGGTATGACTTACACGTTCTACAAAGCACAAGGTATCGAAATCGGTAACTCACTTGTAGAAGAAGATAAACTTGATGTTGCTAAAGCTCTTCTTGAAAAATCAAACGGTAAATTGATCTTGCCAGTTGACTCAAAAGAAGCTAATGCATTTGCTGACTACACTGAAGTGAAAGACACTGAAGGTGAAGCAGTAGACCCAGGTTTCCTTGGTTTGGATATCGGTCCTAAATCAATTGCTGAATTCGATAAAGCCTTGACTGGTGCGAAAACAGTTGTATGGAACGGACCTATGGGTGTATTTGAAAACCCTGACTTCCAAGCTGGTACAATCGGTGTGATGGATGCTATCGTGAAACAACCAGGCGTTAAATCAATCATCGGTGGTGGTGATTCAGCTGCCGCAGCTATCAACCTTGGTCGTGCAGACAAGTTCTCATGGATCTCTACTGGTGGTGGTGCTTCTATGGAACTTCTTGAAGGTAAAGAACTTCCAGGATTGGCTGCACTTACTGATAAATAAGTCTATTAGAATGAAAAGAGTTGGGAAACCAACTCTTTTTTGTGTCATCTTATTGGGTGTTTGATAGAGGCTAAAACTATTATTTGTTTGAACTTTGCAGTAATATACTGTATAAGTAGCCAAATGGTTCATAATCATGTTAAAATGGTAAAATGGGATTGAAATTTGAACCGAAAAAATTTAAATTTGGTATGCGTACACTTAAGACGGGACTTGCTGTCTTTCTTGTTTTAGGTCTTTTTTCTGCTTTAGGTTGGGAAGGGCTTCAGATTGGTTGTTTGACAGCAGTCTTTAGTCTTCGAGAAAACTTTGATAGAAGTATTCAGTTTGGTAAATCACGTATTTTTGCGAATACGGTTGGAGGTCTTTTGTCGCTATTATTTTACTTTGTGAATATGTGGTTTCATCATTCAGTTTGGGTGACCTTGCTATTGGTTCCAATTTTGACAATGTTAACGATTGTCATTAATGTGTCTTTTAATAATGCTTCTGGTGTTATTGGAGGGGTGGCTGCACTTTTGATTATTACCTTGTCTATTCCGCCTGATAATACTTTTACTTATGTTATTGCTAGAGTCTTTGAAACATTCTGTGGAGTCTTTATAGCAATCCTTGTCAATTATGATTATGATTGGCTACTTAAACATTTAAAATAAGAATGATAGGGTTCTATTGGACTCTATTTTTTATGATTTTTCGATAAAATCCTTAAATTAGAGCGAATATACAATGTAATGTTCGGTAATTGCTCATTGTGTAAGAAAAAGTGACATAAACTGTTGACATGTAGAAATATTCAGAATATAATTGTTAGGAAAGGAGGATGATCATGGCAAGAGAGAAAGAATTAAGGCGTTCTCTAGCTGTTTTTCCGATTGGAACAGTTATGAAGTTGACGGATTTAACCGCTCGTCAAATTCGTTACTATGAAGATCAAGGTTTAATTCAACCTGAACGTACAGCTGGAAATCGTCGGATGTACTCATTAAATGATATGGATCGTTTATTGGAAATCAAAGATTTTTTGGATGATGGTTACAATATTGCAGCGATTAAACATGAGTACGAAGAGCGTGAAGTTCGTGCCCAACAAAAACAAGTGGCTTTAACAGATGCGGACGTTCGACGTATCTTGCATGATGAACTCCTTCAGCAAGGCCGTTTTACGACCCCGTCACAACAATTTGGTAACTTGCGTATCTAATTACGCTTTGAACTTTTATTTTTGGTTTTTATAAAGGAGACCCCTATTATGGCAATCACAGCAGCTGATATTCGTCGCGAAGTCAAAGAGAAGAATGTTACTTTCTTGCGTTTAATGTTCTCTGATATCCTTGGTGTTATGAAGAACGTTGAAATTCCTGCGACAGATGAACAGTTGGATAAGGTACTTTCAAATAAAGCTATGTTTGATGGTTCATCAATCGAGGGATTTGTTCGTATCAACGAATCTGATATGTATCTTTACCCAGATCTTGATACGTGGACAGTTTTCCCTTGGGGCGATGAAAATGGTGCAGTAGCTGGTCTTATTTGTGATATCTATACTTCTGCGGGTGAACCATTTGCTGGTGACCCTCGTGGTAACTTGAAAAAAGCTTTGCGTCATATGGAAGAAGTTGGTTATAAATCATTTAACCTTGGACCAGAACCAGAATTTTTCCTTTTCAAATTAGATGAGCAAGGTAATCCTACGCTTGAAGTTAACGATAAAGGTGGTTATTTTGACCTTGCTCCTACTGACCTTGCAGACAACACACGTCGTGAAATCGTTAATGTGTTGACAGAAATGGGATTTGATGTTGAGGCATCTCACCATGAAGTGGCGGTTGGTCAACATGAAATCGACTTCAAGTATACAGATGTTTTGAAGGCTTGTGATAATATCCAAATTTTCAAATTGGTTGTTAAGACAATCGCTCGTAAACATGGTCTTTATGCGACATTTATGGCGAAACCTAAATATGGTATTGCTGGTAGCGGTATGCACTGTAACATGTCTCTCTTCACTGAAGAAGGAAATGCATTCTTTGATCCAGAGGATCCACGTGGTATGCAATTGTCTCAAGACGCTTACTACTTCCTTGGTGGTTTGATGAAACATGCATATAACTATACTGCAATTATTAACCCAACAGTTAACTCTTACAAACGTTTGGTTCCTGGATATGAAGCTCCTGTATATATTGCATGGGCAGGTAGCAACCGTTCACCATTGATCCGCGTTCCTGCGTCTCGTGGTATGGGTACACGTTTGGAATTGCGTTCAGTAGACCCAATGGCAAACCCATACTTGGCCCTTGCTGTTCTTTTGGAAGCTGGTCTTGATGGTATTATTAACAAGATTGATGCTCCAGATCCAGTTGAAACAAACATTTACTCAATGTCTCCTGAAGAACGTAAAGAAGCAGGTATTATTGATTTGCCATCAACACTTCGTAACGCTCTTAAAGCATTGGAAACAGATGAAGTGGTTCGTCAAGCTTTGGGTAATCATATCTATACAAACTTCCTTGATGCGAAACGTATGGAATGGGCAAGCTATGCTACCTTTGTTTCACAATGGGAAATTGATAACTACTTGGATATTTATTAAGAAATTAAATTTGAAAATCAGGTTATGCCTGGTTTTCTTTTTCTTTTAAATTTATTAAGTTCTTGGACAAATTACGTAGTTTTAACTGAGCTGTTTTCTTTTGTCATATTTCTTTATTCCTCCTTAATCGCATTAAAATATGAGAGTGTTAAACTAATTTCATATTAATCTTATTCAGGGGGAAATATGAAAACTACAAAAAAAGCTGCTTTGGCAGCAGCCTCAAGTGCATTATTGCTCGGTCTTACAGTCGCACAAACAGTTAATGCTGATACTTATACAGTTCAAAATGGAGATTCATTCTTCGGGATTGCTAGTCAGTATGGTGTAGATCCTTATCAATTAGCAGCTGAAAATGGCATGACTATTTGGTCAACAATTGTTCCTGGTGGAAGCTTGGAAGTTTCAGGAGCTACTACGGCAGTTGAAGAAACAACAGAAGTTTCTTCTTCAGAGGTAACAGCTACTGATTCAGATGCTACTTGGAATCGTTATCCAGTTGGTCAATGTACATGGGGTGTTAAGGAAGTCGCTCCATGGGCAAGTAACTGGTGGGGTAATGGTGGCGATTGGGCCGGAAGCGCTGCTAGCCAAGGTTATGCTGTAGGTTCAACACCTGTGACAGGATCAATTGTATGTTGGACTGATGGTGGTTATGGTCACGTTGGTTATGTAACACAAGTTGGTCAAGATGGTCAAATTCAAATCTTGGAGTCAAACTATAACAACCAGCAACAAATCAATAACTATCGTGGTTGGTTTGATCCACAAAACTCAACTACACCAGGTTCAGTATCTTACATTTATCCAGGTGCATAAAACGAAAAGAAGCGCTTATAGCGCTTTTTTACTTGCTGGAAGAGTTGTGCTCAGACTGGATTTAAACTTAAAAAATGGTAGCTAGATGGCTACCATTTTTTTATTTATCAGGTGTGAGAATCATTGGAATAATGATTGGTTCACGTTCTGTTTTTTCATATAGGAATGGGCGTAAAGCATTGACGATAGCTCCGTTAACAGATTGGATGCTAGCATCTTTATTCTTAAGAGCGATACGAATAGCATTGAATAGAATGCGTTGGCTTTCGCGGATAAGATCGCCAGATTCACGCATATAGATGAAGCCACGACTGAGGATGTCTGGACCAGCTAGAATCATCTTAGACTTGAAGTCAACAGTAGCTACGGCAAGTACGACACCATCTTCAGAAAGATCACGACGGTCACGAAGAACCGCGGCTCCGATATCCCCAATACCATTACCATCAACATAGATATCTTGGGCATTGAAGTGACCTGCACGACGCGCAGAGTCTTTTGTTAGGGCTAAGACATCACCATTTTCCATAATGAAGATATTATCTTTTGGAACGCCACAATCAACAGCAAGACCTGCGTGGACTTTCTGCATGCGGTATTCACCGTGAACAGGCATGAAGAATTTTGGTTTGATCAAACGAAGCATTAGTTTTTGCTCTTGTTGACCACCGTGTCCAGAGGTATGGATATTGTTGATTTTACCGTGGATAACATCAACACCAGCTTCTTGAATGGTATTAATCAGACGGTTAACGCTAGTGGTGTTCCCTGGAATAGGACTAGATGAGAAGATGACAGTGTCACCAGGTTGTAGTGTCACTTGGCGGTGCATCCCATTGGCGATACGTGCAAGGGCCGCCATAGGCTCCCCTTGAGAACCGGTACACATGATAAGAATCTCACTGGCATGATAGTTTTTCATCTCACTAGGATCAATGATAGTCCCTTTTGGAACCTTGATGTAACCTAGTTCGACCCCGTTGACAATGGCTTTTTCCATAGAACGTCCGAAGACAACAATCTTACGGCCAGTTTTTACAGCGGCTTCGGCAGCTTGTTGAAGACGGAAAATGTTTGAGGCAAATGAGGCGAAAATAATACGTCCGTGGATGCCTTCAATAATTTTCATAATGGATTGGCCAACAACCTTCTCGGAATTAGTGAAAGTTGGTACTTCAGCATTGGTTGAGTCTGAGAGGAGGCAAAGAACGCCTTCCTCACCAAGTGCAGCCATACGGTGAAGGTCTGCTGGTTCCCCTACTGGGGTGAAGTCAAACTTAAAGTCACCGGTACACACAATTTTACCTTGAGGTGTATGGATGACAATACCGAGAGGTTCTGGAATTGAGTGAGTAGTGCGGAAGAAGGTCACGCTCATATTTTTGAAAGTAAGCTCTGTATTAGCATTAATTTCGTAGAGTTGTGCGTCACGAAGTAGTCCGTGTTCTTCCAATTTTCCTTTGATAAGAGCAAGAGCAAGCGGTCCTGCATAAATTGGGATATTTGCCTGTTTAAGAAGGAAGGGAATCCCACCAATATGGTCTTCGTGACCGTGGGTAATGACAAGTGCCTTTACACGATCAACGTTTTCAACGATGTAAGAATAGTCTGGGATGACATAGTCGATTCCGAGAAGATCGTCTTCGGGGAATTTAATACCCGCATCGACGATGATAATCTCATCTTGGTATTCAATACCATAGGTGTTTTTACCGATTTCCCCCAAACCACCAATCGCATAAACCCCAACTTCTTCAGGTTTTAGATTGATTTTTGATGCCATGGTCTTAGAACTCCGTTACTTCAAAAACGCCTGTTTCTTTTTCGTATTCAAGGGCTTTTTCTGAGAGGAGCTCGATGAATTCGATGTTATAGGCAGTGTTTTTTTCGATGATTTGACGAGCTTGGATACGTCCCTCAAGTTCAGTTTCTGCATCGATATCTAGGTAGAGTGATTTTGTCTGTTCACGGCGTGGATTACGCTCTTTAGTTTCTTGGTAAAAGACTTTATAAATCATGGTTTTCCTTTCTTTCCAAAAGGCTCTGCCATTCTATAAAAAAACCGGTCAAGTTAATCTTTCTTTGATTTACTTGACGTTATGATATTCACTTTATGAGTAATAGCTAGTAGCCTTGATTCGTTTAACAATTACTATTATTGTACCATAAGATAAGGGCTAGATAAAGAAAATGGCGGAAAAAGTTGGAAAATGTTCGTTTCTGGGAAACAGTGACTTGTGTTATAATAGAAAAGCATAAAAGGAAACAAGGAAAAAAGATGAAAATATTAGCATTTGATACTTCTAGCACTGCTTTATCAGTAGCCTTGTTGGAAGAAGAGAAACTAGTGGCAGAGACAACTGTCACAGTAAAAAAGAACCACAGTATTAGTTTAATGCCCACCATTGATTTTTTAGTTGCTCAGGCAGGCTGGCAGCCGTCTGATTTAGAACGTATTGTGGTTGCACAGGGGCCTGGATCCTACACCGGGCTTCGTGTGGCTGTCGCAACAGCTAAGACGTTAGCCTATGCGCTTGACATTGATTTAGTGGGGGTTTCAAGTCTACAGGCGCTGACAAACCTTTCGGTTGTCGGTGTTGTGATTCCTATCATGGATGCCCGTCGTAATAATGTTTACGTTGGTTTTTATGAAAATGGTCAGGCTATCGTCCCTGATTGTCATGCTGCCTTTACAGATGTTCTTGAGCAAGCTAAAGTTTATGAAAAGGTGACATTTGTCGGTGAAGTGGCTAATTTTGCGGATCAGATTAAGGAAAATCTTCCAGAGGCAACGATCTTGTCTAGCCTTCCATCAGCTCAGTTAATTGGTCGTTTAGGCTTGTCCTTGCCTTCTGTTGATGTGGATGCCTTTGTTCCACATTACTTGAAGCGGGTTGAGGCAGAGGAGAATTGGCTTAAGACGCATGAGGAGATTAACCGTGACAACTACATCAAGCGCGTCTAGATTGAGTAGTCAGGAGCAAGCTCAACTGATTTATCAGATTTTGTCGGATGTTTATGACAAATCTCCGTGGACGATAGAACAAGTGGTAGCAGACTTGGCTTTGGATACTACGGAGTATTTCTATGTTTATGATCAGGAAGAAGTTGTTGGTTTTTTAGCCCTTCAAAATTTGGTGGGTGAGCTTGAGGTGACCAATATCGCTGTTTTAAAAGCTTATCAGGGGCGTGGTTATGCTAGTCAGCTGATGAAGCATTTGGAAGAGCGTAGTGAACCTATATTTTTAGAGGTGAGGGCTTCAAATCAAGTCGCTCAGGCACTTTATAGAAAATTTGGTTTTGAAAGTCTAGGAATTCGGAAAAATTATTATCATGAGCCTCAAGAAGATGCAGTTATCATGAGGCGAGAGGAAGTCTAATGGTAGATAGATATATTTTGGCAGTGGAGAGCTCGTGTGACGAGACTTCAGTTGCCGTTTTGAAAAATGAGAAGGAACTTTTGAGTAATATTATTGCCAGTCAGGTGGAAAGTCATAAACGTTTTGGTGGTGTTGTCCCTGAGGTGGCTAGTCGTCACCATGTGGAAGTGGTGACTCTTTGCATTAAGGATGCCCTTTCAGAGGCGGGCATTACTGCTGAACAACTAGATGCTGTAGCAGTAACCTATGGTCCTGGTTTGGTCGGAGCGCTCTTGGTCGGGATGGCAGCGGCTAAGGCCTTCGCTTGGGCACATGGATTGCCTTTGATTCCAGTTAATCATATGGCTGGGCATCTTATGGCAGCGCGTGAGGTACAAGAGTTGGAATACCCCCTCCTAGCACTTTTGGTGTCTGGGGGACACACAGAGTTGGTTTATGTGTCAGAACCAGGAAATTACAAGATTGTTGGTGAGACACGTGATGATGCAGTTGGTGAGGCCTATGATAAGGTTGGGCGTGTGATGGGTTTGACCTACCCAGCTGGGCGTGAAATTGATGAATTGGCTCATAAAGGGAAAGATGTTTATGATTTTCCACGCGCTATGATTAAGGAAGACCACTTGGAGTTTTCATTTTCAGGCCTAAAGTCTGCTTTCATCAATTTGCATCACAATGCAGAACAGAAGGGAGAAGTTCTAGTCAGAGAGGACCTTTGTGCTTCCTTCCAAGCTGCTGTGTTGGATATTCTCCTAGCTAAGACTAAGAAAGCCTTGGAGCGTTATCCTGTCAAGACACTTGTTGTTGCTGGTGGCGTAGCAGCTAATCAGGGCTTACGTGAACGTTTGGCTGAAGAAATTACGGATGTAGATGTGGTTATTCCGCCTTTACGTCTCTGTGGTGATAATGCTGGCATGATTGCCCTAGCAGCTGCCATTGAATGTGATCAGAAACATTTTGCTGAGTTGGACTTGAATGCAAAACCAAGTCTTGCCTTTGCAGGATTTGAAGAATAAGAAGAACCTCTTACTAGTCTGGTAAGAGGTTCCTTTAGAAAGGAATTGAGTATGTCTGCCTTTCGTTTAGGTGTAAAAGCTGCAGTACCGACAGCCCTAGGATATGTGGCTATTGGCCTAGCCTTTGGTGTTGTAGCGGCGGCTTCTGGTCTATCGGCCCTTGAGGTTGGCCTCATGTGTGCCTTAGTCTATGGTGGCTCGGCTCAGTTTGCTATGTGTGCATTAGTAGTTGCAGGAGCTGGCCTTGGTGAGTTAACCTTGACTGTTTTCTTAGTTAATTTGCGTAACATGTTGATGAGTTTACATGCAACGACGATTTTTACAAAAACAAGCCTCTGGAATCAGCTGGGAATTGGTAGTCTGATTACGGATGAAAGTTATGGTGTCTTGTTGGGAGAATATGTGCATCATAAAGATATTTCTGCGAACTGGATGCATGGGAACAATATTTTCAGCTATCTGGTTTGGATTGTATCATCAGTTGTTGGGTGTTTGATTGGTTCCATGATTCCTAATCCTGAGCTTTTTGGTTTGGATTTTGCCTTGATTGCCATGTTTATAGGTTTGTTAAGTAGTCAGATAGATGCTTTGTTAGGTGAAGGCGTGCGTAAGCTATTCTTGATTTTACTATCTATTGCTATGGCTTATCTGAGCTTTAGTGTCATCTTGTCGGAATCTTTGGCTGTTTTAGTGGCTACTTTAGTTGGATGTAGTGTGGGGGTGATGTGTGATGGCCGTCAATAAGTTTATTCTCATTGCCATTCTACTTGGATTTGTTGTTAGCTGGGTGCCCCGTATTCTCCCCTTTGTTTTAGTGAAATACAAGGGCTTACCAGATATCGTTGTTCGATTTTTGCACTACTTACCAGTTTCTATCCTCTTTGCTCTGATTCTCTCTAGTCTCACGACTGAGAAGATTGGTCACTTGCCACAGTTTAAGTGGATGGAAATACTGGCTACTGTGCCAACGGTAATTGTAGCATTTAAGAGCAAAAATCTGCTCTATGCAGTAATCGTCGGTATAGTGTCTATGGCCCTGATTCGTTTAGTGTTTTAGTAAATGAAAAGACTTGGAGTTGCTCTTAGTGAGTCGCTTTCCAAGTCTTTTTTAGTTATTGTTAAAAAAAGCAGCGATATCGTCTTCACTGAGACCAATCATTGGATCTATAGTTGACCAATTATCTTCAGTTAAACGATAGTTTTCTTCGGTTTGCACAGGTTTGTTAACAGACTTATCCACAGGTTGTGAATAAGTGTTAATAAGAGCTGGAGATGGATTTAGATTTCCCGAAATGTCTTTGTTTTCAAGGGGTTCTGAGGATTCGTTGTTTTCCTTTTTTGTTTGATTGGATGCGTCTGTTGCCTCGTTTTTAACAATCTTTTCGACAGACTTATCAACAGCTTGTGTATAAGTTTGTTCAAAACGTTGGATGAGATAAGTATTTCGTTTAGCTCCCTCGTTGTGAACAGCATAATCGAAGGCTACGATTTCCCCCAGCATGACTAGTTTACTCTTGGCGCGTGTGATTGCGGTGTAAATGAGGTTACGTTGTAGCATACGCCCACTTTGGCGTGTGATGGGAAGGATAACGACTGGGAACTCACTCCCTTGGGATTTGTGGATTGACATAGCATAGGCCAGAGTAATCTTATTCCATTCGTTACGAGGATAGATAACCTCATTGCCGTCGAAGGACATGTAAATTTCGTCCTGTTTGCTTTCAGTATATTTACCAGGAATGAGATCAGTAATGATTCCGATGTCGCCATTGAAGACATTGAGTTCTGTATCGTTGACCAGATGGAGAATCTTGTCGTTTTTGCGGAAGAAGATATCATTAAAGGCGAACTGATTGGCCTTTTCTTTAGGATTAAGTAGGTCTTGCATAATGGTATTGAGATTGTTAATACCAGCCTGTCCTCGGTACATGGGGGCTAGAATCTGAACATCCTGAGCTGCAATCCCACTCTTTATCGCAGCAGAGACGATTTTAGGAACCATCTGTGGAATATGGTTGGCATTGGCCTCAAAGTAAGAGCGGTCAGCCTTTTTCTCTGTGAAATCAGCGGGTAGTTGGCCTTGGCGCATCTGGCTAGCTAGGGTAACGATAGTGGAATCCTCGGATTGTCTGAAAATTTTGGTTAGGGAAACTTTAGGCAAGTTATCAATCTGCAAAAGGTCAGCCAAGACTTGGCCAGGGCCTACGGAAGGTAGTTGGTCTTGGTCACCCACAATGATAACTTGGGTTGAATCAGAGATACTTTCAAAGAGTTGATTGGCCAACCAAGTATCAACCATAGAGAACTCGTCGATGATAATCAAATCGCAATCGAGATAGTCCTCTAAGGTCTTAAAATCGTCCTCGCTATTGAGGCCTAAATGTCTATGAATAGTGGCGCTAGGGAGTTGGGTGAGTTCGTTCATCCGACGAGCAGCCCGTCCCGTTGGTGCTGCTAAAATAATAGGTAAATCAGACTTTTTGAGATCTAGGCCATGGAGGTCAGCATAGGTTTTAATAATGCCGTTAATAACAGTGGTTTTCCCTGTTCCGGGACCACCTGTCAGGATGAAGACCTTGCTTTGTAGGGCTTTGATAATGGCATCTTTTTGAACCTGATCATAAGTAATACCAAGCTCCTCTTCCACCCCTTCAAGGCTGTCTAAGATTTTGTCTTCAGAGCTGACGTCAGGTTGGTCCTTCATGATACGAGTTAGGTGGGTATAGATGCCCTGTTCCGCAAAATATAGGGTATTATCAAAGATTTTAGTCTCTACATTTTGCACCTTATCCTCTTGGATAAGATTGGTTAATTGGTTAGCGACCAAGGCGGGGTCAAGTTCAATCGGACGAGCACCTTCCAAAAGAATGATGGTACGTTCAAGCAAGGCTTTGGCTTCTATGTAGGTATCGCCTTCTTCCATACTGGCTTCTAGTAGACAATGAATCAAGGCAGCTCGTAAACGCTCAGGAGCATCGCTAGCAATTCCGAGACGTTCGGCTAGTTGGTCAGCCATTTTAAAACCGATTCCTTGAATCTCCTCTACTAATAGATAAGGGTGTTCCTCAATAAGATTTAGTGACTCTTCCTTATATTGATTGAAAATTTGTGAGGCGGCCTTTGGTGTGAGTCCATAGCTAGAAAGTTTGGACAGGATTTGCTCGGCTCCATAATTGATTTTTAACTTCGCAACAAAGGCTTCTCGATTGACCTTGGAGAGGTTGGGAATCTGCTCTAACTCGCTAGAATCCTCGAGAATCTTGTCAATAGGGTCTTCTCCGTAAATTTCGACAATACGCTCGGCCGTTTTCTTACCGATTCCTTTGAAATTGTCGCTGGCAAAATATTTGATAAGACCGCTGGCAGAAGGTTTTGAACGCTCGTAGCGGGTCATTTGTAGCTGTTCCCCATATTTAGGGTGATTGGTTAGTTGGCCCCAGAAGGTATAGTCTTCACCCTCCATGACATCCCCCATAGTTCCTGTGACAATGATTTCGTAGTCTTCAAAATCACTGTCCGTTTCGTCAATCTCTAAGAGTAAGATACGAAAAAAATTACTAGTGTTTTCGAAAATGACGCGTTCGATAGTTCCTGAAAAATAAAATTCTTGCATGTGTTTTTCCTAGATACATAATAAGGCTGGGTTTCCCCAACCTTATCTTATTTAGTGGTTTTAGTTGTCTTCAACGGTACCAATTTTATTAAGTGGCCAGAAGCGGAATTTGACTTCCCCTACAAGAGCACTCTTGTCAAAGTAACCAACTTCGCGGCTATCTTTTGAAACGATACGGTTATCTCCAAGTAGGAAATATTTGCCTTCAGGAACAGTGACAGAGAAAGTAGTGTTTTTGTCCGCGTTGACAGTGAAGGCCTTAGATTCTTTAGCCAGTTGTTGGAAGTAATCGCGGTATGCATACTCTTTTTGTAGCTTATCTTTGGCAAAGGCAGCCTGGAATTCTTTGAGGTATTCTTCCTTGACTTCTTTACCGTTGACAGTAAGTTTATCGTTTTGATAGGTAATGGTATCACCTGGCATCCCAATGACACGTTTTACGATTTGTTTCGTCTTACCATTTTCAACCTCTTTGGCAACGACAATATCAAAGCGTTCAATGGAAGTGTGTTTCAAAACAATAACACGCTGGTTATTGGCGAGAGTTGGATCCATTGAGTGGCCGTCAACCTGAACAGGAAGCCAGAGGAAGAGGCGAGTCAAGAGGAAGAATGTGATAAAGAGGATAAAGAGTCCCCATTCACGAAGGAAAATGAGAAAGTATTGGGTCCATTTGTTTTTCATAGTTAAGGCCTTTCAGGATTATTTTAAGCGTTGGTAGGCTTTTTTAGTATTGGCGAAATGATATTTAGCAGTAGCTTGGAGTGCCTGATCTCCGTAGGCTTGAAGAAGCTTGGCTGCGACCTGGTCGGACTTGGCACCAGCACCTGAAGGAAGAGTATAACCTACTTCTTGGCTGAGTTTATCCAGATTTTCCAGGAAGAGATTGCGGGCGATGATAGAGCTCACCGCGACAGCTAGGTATTTACCTTCGGCTTTTTCTTCTAAAGTAATAGGAAAGTCAAAGCGATTACGTTCGTTCTTGAGGTATTTTTGATAATTCTTCTCACTGGTAAAAGCATCAATGACAATCTTATCTGGTTTAGCACCTGATTGTAACAATAGGAAGATAGCCTGATTATGGAGGGCTACTTTAACGGACACAGCATTATGACTCTTACCGTCTCCAACCACTTCATTGTACTTTCTAGGCGAAAGAAGGAGTGCCTTGTGAGGAATTTTCTCCTCCAAAATAGGTGCAATCTGACGAATCTTGATATCGTTAAGATTTTTAGAATCATCAACTCCTAGAGATTTCAAAAAGGCATGGTCAGCTGGGGTAACTAGACTAGCTACAACAGCTAGACCACCAAAATAGGAGCCATTTCCGACTTCGTCTGATCCAATTAGGGCTAGGTTTTGCCCATCAGGTGAATGCTTAGGTTCAGCTTGGTATCCAAAACGGCTAGCTAGGATTTCTGGCTTAGCACCTTGGAAAGTTACCTTTCCTGAAGTATAGGCGATGACACTTATTCCATCGACCTTGGCTGAAAAACTTGCATAAGGATTTTTAGTCGCAGTCGCATAGCTTGAAAGGTCCTTCTGGAGTGTCGAAATCTGTTCTGCTGTCATTTTTAATACGATTGTGCCCATGAAATCTATTTTAGCACAAAAAAGGAGAATTGGTAGATATTTTACAGACTCGGAATCCCTGAAAATTATTTTTCTAGAGAAGTGCAAAGTCTAAAATTTACGAAAGTTAAAATTTAGGATATAATGATTAGAAAGAGAATGCCTAACCTTGCTCTTTTTTCCACAATTAGAAGAAATAGGTTGGCATTTAAGTGTCGAACACGCCTCAGAGTAAGTGTCTGAATCTTGCTAAAACATGGCGATATAAAAGCAATAAAATAAGGAGAAGCTGCGGTGGCGAATCCGTGACCACCATTGATTGGCAGTTAACAAGCAAATGGCAAATAAGAACCGTTACAAATTTCATTTTGGAGAGAAGAACCTCACGCTAACAACTGATAAGGATAACCTATTCATGGAAGAGGTTGAGCGTGTTGCCCACGAGAAATATAAAATTATCAAAGAGCAGATGAAAAATGCTGACAATGAAACGATTGCTATCCTAATGGCTATCAATTCTTTGTCGACTCAGTTGGAACGTGAAATCCAAGTTGAAGATATGGAAAAAGAGTTGGAAACGTTGAGAGCTAAGCAACTTGAACAACTTAAGGTCAAGGCGACAGCTACAAATGACGATGAGGATGACGCATGATTGGATTCCTTGTCTTAGCTATCGTGGCTTGGAATTTCTACATTGGCTACCGTCGAGGCCTTTTTATGCAAGCTTATTACGTGGTTTCAGTCATTATTGCCATGTGTGTGGCGGCCTACTTTTACCGGTCGCTAGGAGAGGCTATCAATCTTTGGGTACCTTATACCAATCCAACCAAAGATGCTAGTATAGCTTTCTTTAAAGATCAGAACATCTTTTCGCTTGACCGTGTCTATTATGCAGGTGTGGCTTATTTTGCCATTTACTGTGTGGCTTATTATGGTTTGCGCTTTCTTGGGATTTTCTTCCATTTTGTGAGAATTGAGCGACTTGATCAGAGACGTTACCAAGTGGTAGGTGGTGTCTTGGCCTCCTTAGTGAGTCTTGTGCCTTTGACTATGTTGGGGAATATTCTTGCGACTGTTCCCATGAATAACATTCAAACGGTCTTGTCATCTAGCTGGGTTTTGCGCCTTTTGATTAATTGGAATTTTCCAGTTAGTCAGATTATCCAGCACTTGTGGACAAGTGTGATATAGAAAATAGAAGTCTTCCTTGATTAAGGGAGGCTTTTTTGTTCTTTGTTTTGGTAACATATGAAAAAAGACTGAACACAAGGTCTCAGTCTTTCTTATCTATTTTTACCCTAAGGTTGCAATGGTACATCCGGAACCACCGGCACTTTGTGGGGCATATTCAAAACTTTTAACATGGCGATGACGGCGGAGATATTTGGTAACAGCATCACGGATGACACCTGTACCAATACCGTGGATGATGTCCACCTGACTCATGTTATTAAGTAGGGCTTGGTCAATAAAGGCATCAAGCTCTTGCATGGCTTCTTCGTAACGTTTCCCACGAAGGTCTAGACGGGCACGAGGACCGCCAGATGTCTTCTTGGCTTTTTTAACCACGTTAATCTGTTTCTTCTTAGGTTGTTGGGCTTCAGCTTGGGCACGAACCAGAGTGAATTCGTCTGCCTTGAGGGTCATCTTGATGAGACCGACCTGAGCTTCCCAGTTACCATTTTTGGTTTGACTGGTAAGGGTACCCCGTTGCCCATAGGCGGTAACGATGATATCATCTCCAACACGAGGGGCACGCGCAGCCTTTTCTTTCTTAGCCTTACGAAGGACCTTATTCTTAGAGAGGTCCACTTGTGGGGCAAGTTTCTTGAGTTTTCCTTTGGCGTCGATAACTTCATGAGGTTTGAGTTGACTCTTATCGTGGAGATTTTTGAGGATACTATCGCTCTCAGCCAAAGCGGTATCAACCATCTCTTGAATTTCTTTTTGAGCCTTTTCGAGTTCCTTGTCGTATTCATGGGAGAATTCGTTATAGAGTTTTTTGACCGCACGGTTGAATTTAAGGTTCTCTTGCTCCACGTCCTTGATGTGTTCCAGACGTTTTTGTGTTTCCACAGTTTGGGCTTCAAGTTGCTCGATGATACGGTTGACATCACTATCAGTATCCGTGAGGTTTTCTGCTTCCTTGACAATAATCTCATTCAAACCGAGGCGTCGAGCAATTTCAAAGGCATTAGAACGACCAGGAACCCCTTGCATAAAACGATAGGTAGGGCTTAAAGTCGCTGTGTCAAACTCCATGCTGGCATTTTCCACATGTTGCGTCTCAATCCCATAGGCCTTAAGCTCAGGATAGTGAGTGGTAGCCATGGTCTTAATCTGACTTAAACGGAGGTGCTCTAAGATTGCCATGGCTAGACTAGCTCCTTCCTGAGGGTCGGTACCAGCCCCAAGCTCATCGACCAAGACCAGGCTGTTACTGTCGGCAGCATTCAGAATCTCAACAATGTGGGTCATGTGACTAGAGAAAGTTGACAAACTTTGTTCGATAGACTGTTCGTCTCCGATGTCCGCAAAAATCTCTTGGAAAATGGCGACACGGCTGCCCTTATCAGCCAAAATTGGAAGACCAGATTGAGCCATTAGTTGTGCTAGTCCTAGCGTTTTAAGCATGACCGTTTTACCACCAGTATTGGGACCTGTGATGACAATGGCCGTGAGGTCCTCATCAAAGTGCAAATCGTTGGCTACAGGATTGGCCAAAAGAGGGTGACGAACGTTAAGTAGTTGTAGTGTTTGGTTGTCACTAATCTTTGGAATAACCGCTTTTTTATCATGGAGATAGAGATATTTTCCTCGAATGAAGTCCATGTGGCCCAAAATCCAAGCGTTGTTGGCAATTGCAGCAGCCTGTGGACGGAGTTGATCAGACAGTTCATGCAGGATACGAGCCATCTCGTGGCGTTCGTCTGCACGTAATTGTGTAATTTCTTCGTTAAGCTGGATAACGGCACGTGGCTCGATATATACTGTGTTTCCAGAGCTTGAGATGTCATGCACAACTCCAGCAATACGGTTACGGTAGGTATTTTTGACAGGAAGCACCGAACGGCCGTTACGACTAGCAATCAAACTTTCAGCCAACATGTGACCAGATTTCTTGAGAATGTCTTGCAAGGTCTGGCGAATGGCATCATCACAAGATTTGAGTTGACGACGGATGTTTTGCAACTCTGGGCTAGCAAAATGCTCAATAAAACCACCGTCATTGATGCTCTGAAGACTGCCTTGTAGACTTGGGAAGGCTTCAATCTTTTCGAAAAGACGTTTAAGGGCGATGAGCTCTACATTTTCAAGGTCAGCGTAAAAGCGACCAAGGTCAGCAGAAGCTTGTAGCACCTTCTTGATGGCAATGAGTTCCTGGATGTTGAGGTCAGCATCTAGTTCCAAGCGACGCAAGGGCTCAGAAATATCTCGCAAGCTACCAATGGCAAAGCCATGGTGCTCTACGAAAATCTCAGCCATTTCTTGAATTTCTGTAAATTGATTTTGAATTCTTTCTGGATTGGTCATAGGCACCAAGTCACGCAACTCCGCCTGAGCCTGTTCAGTCTGCAGGTATTCTGTGAACTGGTCCTTGACCTTGTTAAATTCTAATTGGTCTAAAATCTTTGTGTTCATAGCTCCTATTATAACACATTTGACTATAGGGGGGTGGAGGTGGGAAATGCTTGAGATAGTTTTATAAGCGGGCTTTTGTCATCAGATGTTGACTGGCTATTTTTACAGTTTATCTCTGAACAATTTTCCTTGAAGTTTTTTATTTTTGAACGACTATTTTACAAAAGAGTCTCCCTAAAATAAGAGATTTTCAATTAAAACCAATGCTCCCATCTATGCTATAATAAACCTATGACTAATCAGAAAAAATTACTCCTAATCGACGGTTCATCCGTTGCCTTTCGTGCCTTTTTCGCACTTTATAATCAAATTGACCGTTTTCGTAACAATAACGGCCTTCATACCAATGCTATCTACGGTTTCCACCTCATGTTGGACAACCTGCTTGAGCGTATCCAACCGACCCATGTTTTGGTAGCCTTTGATGCGGGTAAAACAACTTTCCGTACAGAGATGTTTGCGGACTATAAGGCTGGTCGTGCCAAGACTCCAGAGGAATTCCGTGAGCAGTTCCCTTATATCCGTGAGATGTTGGCTGCACGTGGCATCGCCTATTATGACTTGGCTCAGTATGAAGCAGATGACATTATCGGTACCTTAGCTAAGATGGCTGAAAATACCAGTGAGGACTACCAAATCACAGTTGTTTCTGGGGATAAAGACTTGATTCAGCTGACTGACGAAAACACAGTCGTTGAGATTTCGAAGAAAGGTGTAGCCGAGTTTGAGTCCTTCACACCTGACTATCTCATGGAGAAAATGGGGATTACCCCAACGCAATTCATTGACCTTAAAGCCCTTATGGGTGATAAGTCTGATAATATTCCAGGAGTGACTAAGATTGGTGAAAAGACAGGTCTCAA
The DNA here is from genome assembly GCF_037967965.1 of Streptococcus sp. FSL R7-0248. Lineage (NCBI taxonomy): Bacteria > Bacillati > Bacillota > Bacilli > Lactobacillales > Streptococcaceae > Streptococcus > Streptococcus sp. FSL R7-0248. The sequence goes on along the minus strand of NZ_CP150201.1, from coordinate 1,963,290 downwards.
GCTCCTCTTGGAACACGGTTCCCTTGAAGGTATCTATGACCACATCGATGAGATGAAGAAGTCTAAGATGAAGGAAAATCTCATCAACGACAAGGAACAAGCCTTTCTTTCTAAGACCCTGGCGACTATTGATACCCAGTCACCTATTGAAATTGGTCTTGATGACACGGCGTTTACAGGGCCTGACCTTGAAAAATTGGCAGCCTTTTATGACGAGATGGGCTTTGTTCAGTTTAAAAATGCCCTTGGTGGCGAGGCTGTGCCAAAAGATTTTGATGTGGCCTATGAAGAGCCTAGCCAAGTAACAGCGGACCACTTCAGCCCTGACGATTTCTTCTATTTTGAAATCCTTGGTGACAATTATCACACTGAGCCTATCATCGGTTTTGCATGGGGTAATGATAAGCAGATTTATGCGTCTACAGATACTGACCTCCTCAAATCAGAAGCCTTCCAAGCAGCTCTTTCTAAAGCTGTTAATATCTACGATTTCAAGCGCAGTAAGGTCCTTTTGAGTCATCTAGGTATTGACTTGCCTACGGCTAATTTTGATGCACGTCTGGCCAAGTATCTCCTCTCAACCGTTGAGGACAATGAATTGTCAACCATTGCCCGTCTCTATACAGACTTGCCGCTTGAAACAGATGAAGTGGTCTATGGTAAGGGGGCTAAACGTGCCGTTCCTGAAAAAGAGGTCTTACTCAACCACCTAGCTAAAAAAGTCAAGGTCCTTCAGGTAGCTAAACCTGTCATGCTTGAAAAATTGGCTGAACACGGCCAATCAGAGCTTCTCTTTGATATGGAGTTACCACTGGCAAATGTGCTAGCTAAGATGGAAATCGCTGGTATTAAGGTTAAGGGACAAACCCTTAACGAGATGGCAGTGGAAAATCAAGTAGTCATCGATAAATTGACCCAAGAAATCTATGAGATGGCGGGCGAAGAGTTTAATATCAACTCGCCAAAACAGTTGGGTGTCATCCTCTTCGAAAAGATGGGACTACCTTTGGAATACACTAAGAAAACCAAGACAGGTTACTCAACGGCTGTGGATGTCCTTGAACGTTTGGCACCAATTGCTCCAATCGTAGCTAAGATTTTGGAGTACCGCCAAATCACCAAGCTTCAGTCTACCTATGTCTTGGGGCTTCAGGATTATATCCTTAAGGATGGCAAAATCCATACCCGTTATGTGCAAGATTTAACACAGACAGGTCGCCTCTCATCAGTGGATCCAAACTTGCAAAATATCCCTGTTCGCTTGGAGCAAGGTCGTCTCATCCGTAAGGCTTTTGTCCCATCGACTGAGGACGCAGTGCTTTTAAGCTCGGATTACTCACAGATTGAGTTGCGCGTGCTTGCCCACATTTCGGGAGATGAGCATTTGATTGCTGCTTTTAAAGAGGGAGCAGATATCCATACCTCTACAGCCATGCGTGTTTTTGGCATTGAAAAGCCAGAGGATGTCACACCTAACGATCGTCGTAACGCCAAGGCTGTTAACTTCGGTATCGTTTATGGCATTTCTGACTTCGGCCTTTCTAACAACCTTGGCATTAGCCGTAAAAAGGCCAAGGAGTATATCGACACCTACTTTGAGCGTTATCCTGGTATCAAGGCCTATATGGATAATGTGGTTCGTGAGGCCAAGGATAAAGGTTATGTAGAAACCCTCTTCCATCGCCGTCGTGAGTTGCCAGATATCAATTCTCGTAACTTTAATGTTCGCAACTTCGCAGAGCGTACAGCCATCAACTCACCTATCCAAGGAAGTGCCGCTGATATCCTCAAGATTGCTATGATTAACCTAGACAAGGCTTTGGTAGAAGGTGGCTATAAAACCAAGATGCTCCTCCAAGTGCACGATGAAATCGTCCTTGAGGTGCCAAACGATGAACTTGTAGCGATGAAAGCCTTGGTTAAAGAAACCATGGAAGCTGCAGTCAAACTCGCTGTCCCTCTCATTGCAGATGAGAATGACGGCCGTACATGGTATGAGGCAAAGTAAAACATGAAAGAAAATTTTCCATTTACCTACTTTCTCTTGCGTTACATGCTAGGATTTCTGGCTGTTATCCTAGGTATTGTAGCAGTATTGGTGATTATCACCTACTTTATGACCAAGTAGAAATAGACAGATGAAAGCTGGACTGAGGTTCGGCTTTTTTTGATGCAGATATTTGTAAATGAAAAAAGAATCACTAATTAATATCTAGATATTTTAATCATAACTCTAATTTAATTGAGGATGGAATTGTTGGATCATAGTGAAATCTATGATTATATAAGTGTTCTTGATAAATAAATATAAATTAATTTTTCAAAAAATACTTGACTTATCAACCATACAATTGTTAACATAATGTCAGAGAGATTTAAATGATTTAATATTTATATTAGGTCGTTTCTTATGAAAGGATAGTTATGAAAAAGAAATTAACAGGATTTGCGCTCTTATCAAGTTTGTTCTTGTTGACAGCTTGTAACGCAACAAATACGGACGTTCCAGGTTCAGGCGACAGTACCTCTAAGTCTGAGCAAGTGAGTAGTGATTCATCTGAGACTGGGGAAGTGAGCTACGATGAACTCTACGCTTCGGTCTTGGACCTCTATCGTCCGATTGCTCTGAACGGCGATACGTCAGCTGTTCCAAGCAACCTCTCAACTGAGGAAGCTTATTCAACTAATACGATTTTTGAAGCCAATAGAGTGGGTGAAAAAGTCCAATATAGCTATGTAGACATCAACGATGATGGCTCAGCTGAGCTTTTGATTGGTACTCCTGACAGTGTTCACGCGCTATATTATCTTGATAATGATGACAAGCCTGTATTTGCAAAAAGTGCTGGAACCTTTGCCAAGGGTGGTTACTTGAGTACCATGAAATTTTATAAAGATGGTACGATTTACTGCCAACAATTCCAGCGTATGAGACCTGAGGCCAAGGCTGAGACCTATGAAATCAAGGATGGCGCCTTTAATCAACTTCAATCAGTTGATTTCAGCATGTCTGAGACAACTGATGGTGCAAGTAAGGTTGGCTTAGGTGACGCCCAGACTCTGGATTTGTCTTCCGAAGATTGGTATGACTTTGACGACTCAGGTAGCGACGAGACAGAAGCAAGCAGTAGCGACAGCAAATCAAATAAAGAGACTGGTATGGACATCAATGCTATTCAGAATGGTGATTTCTCAAGCATCGCTGGAACTTGGAAGAATGGCAAGGGCTATACGATGACCTTTGATAAAAATGGGTTAGTAAGTGATACTGAGAAGGTAGGAATTGAATATGGTAAAATCACTGATGGCTTTTTTAAAGCAGGACTTGTACCAAAAGAAGTTGGTCCTGGAGGTGGAATGATTGCATTCTTACCCAAAGGAGTAGCCTTGACCGGTTCTGTAACATCATCACCAAATGAGAAAGCTGATGATCAGTCAGATAAAAGTAAGGACCGCATCTGGAGTGGTCAGTCAATTTATGGCACCACTGACGACAGTTACTTCTTCTACAAAGTAGATTAATAATTCTCAAGCTGAAACTTGCACGTTTCGGCTTTTTTGTTTCCCATAGTGACATTTATGTCACTATTTTTTATTGGTCATCTTACCTATAATAGAAGCATAACTGAGAACAGCGACAGGAGTTCTTAATAAAAAGGAGTGTCGTATTATGATTGAATTTTTGATGTCAAAAAATGTAACTTATTTGGAATTGTTTTATATCTTTTTGGGAGTAGTTCTTTCAAAAGTATACCTTGCTTTGCGAGGCCGTAAGCACGATAAACTTGATGTATAAGAAAAAGGGTAGCACTCAATGCTATCCTTTTTTACTGTCTTCATAAGTTTTAATCATCTTCTTCTGTGGTGTGGCCATTGGGAACTGGTCAAAGTCTTGACTAGCCACCCAGCGTAGCTCCTTATCGGAAGTAGGTTTATCGTTCTTAACGCTACCTTCTACCATCTCTATAGTCCATTTTTGGTGGCTGAAGGTATGCTTTACGGGTGTAAAGCTATTGTTTGTCCACTCTGGTTTGAGGGCATAATTTTCCTCAAAAATAGCCTTTTGAGAGACTGTTTCGAGAATACTATCATCCTTTTCAAAAAGGCTGAGTTGTTGGCCAATAAAGTCTGTTTCCATGATAGGGAAGGACCAGAAACCACCCAGCAGACGTCCCTCGATATTTTTTTCGAGCAGAAATTCACCCTTTACATTTCTGATAATAAAAGCCTGAATTTGCATAGGTTTAGGCTTTTTCTTAGGCAATTTGATGGGGTATTTGTCATAGGTTCCATTGAGATAGGCTGCACAGAAAAAGCGAATAGGGCTTTCGTCGGGTCTTGGATTTTTAGCTGATTCGATATCAGTCCCAAGGTCCATAAGCGCCTGGTTAAAGTCACCTGGACGGTCAGGGTCAATCAAAATGTCCATAATCGCTTGGAAAATCTTACGATTTTTGGCGTCTCCGATATCGTAGTTAACCTCAAAGAGACGAGCCATAACCCGCATAACATTACCATCAACAGCAGGTTCTGGGAGCCCAAAAGCGATGCTAGAAATAGCACCAGCAGTATAGGGTCCGATGCCCTTGAGTTTGGCAATGTTTTCATAAGTATCTGGAAACTGGCCATCAAAGTCATTCATGATTTGTTGCGCAGCCTTTTGCATGTTTCGGACACGTGAATAGTAACCTAGCCCCTCCCAAGCTTTGAGAAGCTTCTCTTCTGGGGCTTCGGCCAAATATTTAACTGTTGGGAACCAGTCTAAAAAGCGCTCGTAATAGGGAATAACAGTCTGAACCTGGGTTTGTTGTAGCATGATTTCACTGACCCAGATATAGTATGGGTTTCTAGTCCTACGCCAGGGGAGGTCTCGTTTCTCTCGATCGTACCAGTCCAGGAGGGTGCGACGAAAAGACGCGATTTTCTCAGCATCCCACATGACAATGCCGTATTCTTTTAAATCTAACATGTCTCTATTGTAGCAAAGAAATCTTTTTTCAAAAAATTATGCGTTTTTCCGACAAAAGGATTGACAAAAGTAAGCGTTTACATTATACTAAAAGTGTAAAGAAGATAAGGATTCATCAAGGAGGTAAGAGCCATGGTGAGAGTAAATATTTCAAGGTACAAAAATGGAGACTAAAATCTCTAAACAAAACAGTAGGCAAAACAAATAACTTTACCAATCATCTCTGAGGAGCGTAACCACATGACAGTAGGGCGTTACAAGAACGGAGATTAATTCAGTCGCATAAAATAGCTACAAGGGAGTGATACCACCAGAAGTCGAAAGCCAAACTCAAATCTGTTAACTTAAGAAAAGTGAGGTAAAGCTCATGAGAAATGTTAGTAGGTATAAAAATGGAGACACATAGGTTGTTGCGTAAAATAGCCTAAGGAGTGATACCCATGCCATACGAAACGTAAATCCTATATTCTTAAGATGAACGAGGTGAGTTCATGAAAAATATGAGTAGGTATAAAAACGGCGATTAATAATGTTGCATAAAATAGCTACAAGGGAGTGATACCACCAGAAATCGAAAGCTAAACTCAAGATTAACGTCAAAAAGTGAGGTAAAGCTCATGAGAAATGTTAGTAGGTATAAAAATGGAGACACATAGGTTGTTGCGTAAAATAGCCTAAGGAGTGATACCCATGCCATACGAAACGTAAATCCTATATTCTTAAGATGAACGAGGTGAGTTCATGAAAAATATGAGTAGGTATAAAAACGGCGATTAATAATGTTGCATAAAATAGCTACAAGGGAGTGATACCACCAGAAATCGAAAGCTAAACTCAAGATTAACGTCAAAAAGTGAGGTAAAGCTCATGAGAAATGTTAGTAGGTATAAAAATGGAGACACTTAAGTTGCTGCGTAAAATAGCTTAAGGAGTGATACCAATGCCAAATGAGTAATCTATCGACAAAAGTTAAATGCTTAAATCTTGTAACAAAGTACCGAGGTGACGCTTATGTTGATGTTTGATGTAAGTCGTTATAAGAACGGCGACAAGTAAACCTCATTGAGTGGTCAATGGGGAGATAGGTCTCAAATCATAAGAATCGGAGGCGATTACTATGATGATGAATTTAGGACGTTATAAAAATGGAGACACTTCAAGTTATTGCATAAAATAGCTTAGGGAGTGATACCGATGTAATAGAAAATTTACAATGCTTGAAAGTTGTTTGTAAGTTGATGGAGGTAATCTATGATTGCTAGGTATAAAAATGGTGACACACAATGACTCCTCCTTATGAAAATATTTTTTACGAAATTCCAAAAGGATGTTCTAATGACAATTGAAGAATCTTAAAAGCTCATTCTAGCGTGTAAGAATGAGCTTTTTGATATGTTGAATATTAGTGGATTTTAGTGAGAGACTCTTAGTCCTTTTTGTTCAACCGAACCTTCCGTAGGAGAGCAAGCCTTTTTTGTTCTTTTACTAGAGTCGTAAAGATTTGGTATTGATTTTTAAGATGCGGTAGGAAACTCTTAGGAATTTTACTATCGAAGTTTAGGTTGTTCAGAAATATGGGGGCACTACTGTCTCTATAGATTTGTCCTTGGAAGAAGTAGTTGTCGGTCACGATATCAACTGAGATACGTGATGAGCGCCATCGACGTTTGCGCATGTACTTGGGTTTCCAACGAATCTTAAGTTGCTGGTCCTTGATATACCACCCCATGATGTCTATTTTGGCGGTCTGTTTCGTTTTGTCATCAAAGTAGGTTACTGGTACGCTTAAAACCTGCTGGCTTCTTGGTGAGGTTAAGAAGGGGTGAAAATCAGGAATGAAGTCGTAGTCCTTGCTAGACACTTCCGCTAGACCGTCTTCTTCTCGTATTTTGCCACGACTGACGTACTTGAAGAAGTCAAAACTCTCACCTTGTCTTTCTAGTCGTTCAGCCTCTAATTGATATCTTGTCACCTGATCACCGGTATTTTTAGTCGTCTTGAGGTAACGTATGATTTCTGCATCCTTGTAGTAAAGAGCAACGAGATTTTTTAGACGTTGACTAGGGTTCAGAGAGTGTAACTTGTCTGGAAAGGACAAGATTTGTATGCTTTGGACAGCGGCTAAAGGAACAGCAGCGATACCAGATAAGAGCTTGTCTAGTTCAAAGAGGGAGACGGTATCAAAATGACTGGTATGACCAAGCTGATGTGTTATGTCAACAACAAAGAGGTTATTGTCCTGTTTGAAAGTGATAATGTAGACGTCACTCGGACCTAAGTTTTTTAAATCATATTCTAGTGAAGTAATAGGAATATTATAGTAGTGGTTAAAGGTTGGAAGCCCTAGTTTTTCTCCTAATTTCTTTTTATGATAAAGCATTCTCTTATTTTAGCATGAAGTTTGGCCGGAGAAAAGACGACTCATAAGGCTTAATTTTTTTCTTAGCGATTCAAATTTCTATCTATTCACATATGTGTCCCGATTTGGGAGATTAGAAAAATTACAAAGAGAGCGTTAAGAGCGTTCTCTTTTATTTGTTTAAAAAAATCTAATTTGGAGGTTAGGAATGACACCTAGCGAGCAAAATTCACGAGAAACTATTATTTCTTTTTTGATGGAACAAACAGGGTTATCACGTCAGGAAACTGTCACCAGTATTGAAGAACTTGAAGCCTTTGGCTTAGTCGGTTTTGCTTCCAACGGTGATTTCAGACTGAAAGAGGTATAAGTAATGACAAAAATTCAGATGAATACAACAGACGAATTTCAAACGTCAGAACGTTTCTATGCATTACCCAAAATTCTTTTTGAAAGTGACCGCTATAAACAAATGCGGGTTGACACTAAAGTTGCTTACGCAATTCTAAAACTGAAAGAGGTATAAGTAATGACAAAAATTCAGATGATTACAGCAGACGAATTTCAAACGTCAGAACGTTTCTATGCATTACCCAAAATTCTTTTTGAAAGTGACCGCTATAAACAAATGCGGATTGACACTAAAGTTGCTTACGCAATTCTAAAAGATCGCTTGAGTCTTTCCCTGAAAAATAACTGGATTGACGAAGCAGGATATATTTATCTAGTTTATTCAAATGCTAATTTGATGGAAATTTTGAATTGTTCAAAATCAACACTTCTAAGAATTAAAAAGCAATTGACTGAGTACGGCTTGATTTATGAAGTTAAGCAGTCAAATAGTCAAAAAGGTACCCTCGCAAATAGAATATATCTAGGTCAATTAATTGACGACAAATCTACTAGAACCCTTGTAAACACTGATTTTTCTAAACCAGATACCCCCCAGGTGTCAGATTTAGACCAGGGGGGTACCAGATTCAGACTAGGGGGGTACCAGATTCAGACTAGGGGGGTGTCAGATTCAGCCACTAATGATACTGATAACAGTGATACTAATATTAGCGACACTGATATTCCTTCTGACGATGACGAGGAGATGGCTCACTCTAGTCAAGATGATAAATATCAAAATACGCTAAACCGAAAAGTTGATGAAGCGACACAGTACGATAGAGATTATATCTGGGGACTTGTATATGATCGTCTAAGACAAGAGGGGTTCTCAAGAGCTTCAGCAGACTTTCTAATGCGTCATTTTGATGAACGTTATCAATATGCTCTTGATAATATGCGTTATGCAGCCTCGACAGAGAAAGTCGCAGAGTTCGTTTTTAATGGCATTCTAGCTGTCTTTAATCAAGAAAAAAGAAAGCAGGATAATACGTGAGTTTATCATGCGCTTCAAATGCAAATAACTCTTGAGAATGTGATCTGGGCACGTCGTTAAACTGTTACATAAATACATTTTCAGGAGGTAGCAAAATGAAATTTGCTAACAAACTTACAACCAAAGCTATGCTTGCAGTCGCTCTTCTTGGAGTGGGTGGTGCAACAATCAGTGCTGTTCAGCACAAGACAGGTGATAATGTCGCACACGCAGACACTCCTGTTCGACGTTACTATGAGTACCGTCGAATTGGTGGCAGACTCTATTACCGTAGTGTCCTAAAAGGATATGCTAGAAATGTGGGATGGGTCTACGATAGTGTAGGTCCTTGGATTTCAACTGGTATGTAACGAGTTGCTTTAGCTTTGACCTTAGCAGGTCTTAAAACTGCTTGATGTTCCTTGAAAACTGAATAATAATCTTTCGTCCTGATTAGTGATACTGAAGGCATAAAAAAAAGAAATGGGGGCGAAAGCGTAGCTAGTAGAAGTATATCTAGCGCCTGGTATCAAGTATAACAAAGGCACACTTACAGGAAGTAAGTGCTAACGAGGTAGGACCCACAGTTAAAATTGTGTGGTTGGTCAAGCGGGCCGTGGCTACCAGCCTTAATGAGTTCGAGGTGAACAAAGCTATAAACCTTACGTCAAAATGCAGATTTAACTATTTTTAGTTAAACAAAAGCAAAAAAAGGAGTTCGAAATGAATGATACTCTTTTGAGATTATCTGATCTCAGGCAACTCGGTCTTGAAGGTGGTGTAATGCTATATCTTCAAGACGGCACCGTTGCCAAATGTCGGCCAAAGTTCGCAGCAATTCAAAAAAAAGAGCGAAAAAATGGACGACTTGTAAACGTGGAAGAGATTGTATCTTTTGCAACGATATTTCAAGCAATATCAGTCGTTAAACGGAATAATTTAGTTATTGCAAGAAAATTTGTGCAAAACAACCAATCCTTCCTTCGCTTAAGCGGTGTCGGTTATCACCGCAAGGAAAAGAAAAGAGAGGTATGAGACTTTGAATAAAGCAAAATTTATTTCACTTATCTCAACAGCAGTGCTTGCAACTGCATCATCAGGGGTTTTCGCTGATGAAACAACTCCTGTTAGTGACGGGTCAACTAGCCCAACGGTTAGCGTGACTGTTCCTGTTCCAACAGATAAGTCAACAGACAAGGCTCCTGATACAAGTGCTAGTCATGTATCAGACGGGACTTCTGGTGTTACAGCACCTACAACACCTGTGACACCAACCCTTCCGACAACACCAAAGTCTGAGGAAAAGCCATCCACTTCTGAGACGGTAACTCCTACTGTTCCAACAGATAAGTCAACAGACAAGGCTCCTGATACGAGTGCTAGTCATGTATCAGACGGGACTTCTGGTGTTACAGCACCTACAACACCTGTGACACCAACCCTTCCGACAACACCAAAGTCTGAGGAAAAGCCATCCACTTCTGAGACGGTAACTCCTACTGTTCCAACAGATAAGTCAACAGACAAGGCTCCTGATACGAGTGCTAGTCATGTATCAGACGGGACTTCTGGTGTTACAGCACCTACAACACCTGTGACACCAGCTCCTCCGACAACACCAAAGTCTGAGGAAAAACCATCCACTTCTGAGACGGTGAAGTCAAAAACAACTGCTTCTAACAGTCAAATTCCTGACCCAAATAAGGTAACGGATAAAGCCCCTGAAGCTAAAACGTCAACTGACAAACAAGCAGTAACCCCTGAAACAGAGGCATTACCACACACTGGTGATGATACTGCCCTTACAGTCAGCCTATCAAGCCTAGGCGCATTCCTTATTGCAGCAGGACTTGGTTTCTTGCCAAAACGTAAGAAGGACTAGATGGATTACCTAAAACCAATTCTAGGAATTCTTTTATCATTTGTAATTTTAATTGGTCTTAATATGCTATACATTTTAATTGGCCGTTATATTACAAATTTGAAAAAATTACCAGGACGGTTTGAATGGCTTGATAAACCCGTCTTTAAAAAGAGGTCCACTACAACCTCAACACAAAAAAACCCCGACGGCCATCGGGGTTAGTTAAAAATTTAAAAAAATTTAAAACCTACGGAGATATTATAACATAATGATGTCAGAAAATAAATCTTACACAGTTCGTAAATCTAAAAAATATCGCAATTTGTGTGGTGCTATTTTAGCAGCTGCCTTACTCTTGGCATTAGGTGCAGCAAATGCTTCAGCAGATGAAGTAACACCTTCAACTACCACAACAAATACTACGCAAGTAGCACCAGTAAATACAACTGAAAAAGTTGAAGTCTCAAAAGACGCTACGTTTAATACAGAAGTTCCTACGACTACAAAACTTAATGAAGCTGTTTCTAACGCTAAAAATGCAGGTGTGACAGTCAATGAAACGTCAGCGACAACCGTTGATAGTGACAAAACAGCTCACAACGATTACGACAAACAAGCAGTAGCGATTGATAAAGCTACACAAGATTATCAAAAAGCAACAGAGGCTTATAACAAGGAAGTTGAAGCCTACAACAAAGCTACAGATGTAGCGACTGAGGGCAAAGGGGAGTCTCAAACTACCCAAGACCAAGGGCAATACAAGACGTGGCAAAAAGTTACTGTCAACAATGACGGTACTTTCACAAGCACACACGATCTAAACGACGGTGCTTCATCATTTGCACAAGGAACACTCTCAGGAAAAATCAACTACACAGTGTCTAATAATGGTGATGGTAGCGAAAAAATCACAGTATCAACCGTAGATTTGAACAGCTACAATTTCAACGTTACAGGGCCAAACACAGCAGTTAATAAGGATATTCGCTATGTAGCGAAATCTCCAGACGGAACAGAATGGTTTGCATGGAGCCACAATGGTCTTGAGTCAAAAGATAACTCAATCAATAAGTCATTTGAACTCAACCAAACATTCAATGTCAAAGCAGGTGAATACACTCCTTGGGTCAACTTCTTGAAGATTGATGACACATGGATTGAAGACACATTTGGTCAGCTTTACTTCCGTATTCAAAACAAAAACTCAGCACCTACAGCGCCAGCAGTTGCTTCTGTGTCATGGCACAAAGACAATGTTAAGAAACCAATTTCAGTTTCTAAACAAGTAGTGGACGCTAATGGTAAAGACATCAACAATGGTACTGTTCAAGTAGGACAAGAAATTGCCTATGTTCTTAATGGCGCACGTATTGAAAACCAATCAGCAGAAGCTATCAAGAAATGGAAATTGATCGATTACCTTGATGGCGAACATGACGAGTATCTAGGTTGGGAACCAATCGCTGACTCAATCAAAGGCGTTAAATATGCTGACGGTTCAGCAGTTACCGTGGACGACATTGTAAAAAATGCTAACGTTACTTACAATGCAGAAAATCACAAGTGGGAACTCGACTTGCCACAAACATTCTTTGCTAAACTTGACCGTAAGAGCGCATTTGATCTTGATGTTAAATTGAAAGCAAAACGCATTGCGTCAGGTGACGCTTATAACGATGTGGTGCAAGTTGTTAATGATAAGACTGTTATTTCTAAAACAGTCGTAACACATACACCTAAGGAAGAAAAACCAGTGGCACCAACTGAAACGAAGACACCTGTTGTCCATACTCCTGAAACGCCACAAGCCCCACAAGAGCCTGCGGTTACTAATCACCTTCCACAGACAGGTGATCAGAATTCTTCAGGAATTTTACCATTAGGGGTAGCATTGTCTCTGTTTGGTCTGGTTGGAGCCTTTGTACTTAGGTTGAAAAGTAAAAAAGACTAAACACTAAAACATAGTCCAGTTAGATTTCATTTAACTTAACCAAAAATTACGATAAGACATTGGTTAGTGACGAGTGCTTTTAGGAGCGTTAAGGGGTTCGAGTCCCTGACTCGTTGTTGCTTTAGACATTGACCTAGATAAGTCAATAAACTGTCTATGAAATCTAACTGACTGTTGTATAGATGGGGGTTTATAATGGTTGAATACAAGCAAGAAGACCCACAAGTTATCTTACTAGAAGATGAACCTTGTGTGATTATTGAAGAAAACTAACTAGAGGCTGATGCCTCTTTTTTGCAAAACAAAGGAGAAATAAAAAAATGGAAGTTGTTACTAAAATTATTACTATTATGGGTGGTTTAGTTGCTATTGGCGGACTAGGATGGTGTTTTATTGGCTCAATTGACTTTTTCCAAGGAAAGAAAAATCAAAATGCACAACAAACTGATAACGGAATGTCAAGTATGATCTATGGCGGAGGTATAGCTGCTGTAGCATCAGGTATTGCAGCTGCAATTGTTGCTGCAATCAACGCAATTCATTTTTAAAAGGTATTTAGAGAGATATCAAAGCATTAGTAATTATGATATAATAAGAAAAAGATTAGGAAAGAGGTTGATAATTATGAACAGAGAAGAATGGATTGACTATTATGAAAGTATCAACGGCCATAAACCATCTGTCTTGGAGGTTGCTAAAGCTGAAAAAGACGGTGAAATTTTCGTTCTCTATGAGTCATCTAATCCATCAGTAATTGATGATGACAACTATACCTCTTATAATGATAATACCTACACACATAAAAAAACTGGTCGAAAAACAATCACTTCAGTAATAGGCATGTTTTTCAGATGTATCTGGGCAATCTTACTAGGTCTATTTACAGTTGCAACTTGGCTATTTTCCATTGCATTATGGATTGTAGGTTTTCTTATTCATATTGTATCTTTAACTTTAAGTTTCATTTTTACTTTTGCACGTTTTTATTAACTAAAGAGTGTCATTTAATTGATGCTCTTTTATTTTATGCCTAATCGCAAGAGAGGAGGAGTATGGACGAATTAGTACAAAATATGACCAAAAGTCTTCGGCAATACAACGGTGAGGCTAACCGTGCAGTGATAAAAATTAACACAAGTTTTATGGTAGTTGGTTTCATTATCGTGAGCTTTTTCTTGTTGGTAGAAATGATGTCATGGTACAAATACTTGAAACAACAAGGTGGAGAAATGACGTATCGCCTCATGTTAGAAGTAGCCTTAAAATACCTTATTGCTTACTTTTTAGTAGCCATGTCTAGTCAAATTATTGTAGCTATTATACAAATTACCAATTTACTGACACGTATGGTTGGAGCAAATATAACAAATAATCTATTTGAATTTGAAGCCCTCAAAAAGGGAAACTGGGCGATTAGAATTGTTGTAAATTCACTAGCTTATATTGCAGGTGCAATTGCACTTATGCTTACTAATATTATGGTCTTTATGAGATTTATTGAGTTGTACGTTCTTAGAGCAGTATCACCTTTGATAGTTGCCTTTTGGATGTCTGATGATACAAGAAGTATTGCAACAAATCTATTGAAGCGTACAGCTGCAACAGCCTTTCAGGGAGTCCTAATAGTTGTTCTATTGGTCATCTGGCAGGCTTTCAAGTTAGATCAAAATGTAGAATTAGCTAAAGCTGACTGGTTGAAAACTTTTGCGGCTGGTTTCTCATATATTGGTAAGTGTGTGATATTTATATTGATATTATATCGTTCACAATCAACTGCAAAATCTCTTTTACAATCTAATTAAAGGAGGCTAATCGATTGAATAAAAGTAAATTAGGGTCGATTTTCCTAAAAGAAATTGACCAGTATGAAAGGTCGGTAGTAGGCGGTATGACGGCCCGTATTTTTATAATGGTCTTAGGTGTAGGTGCTGTCGTTATGATTGGTGTCTTACCAACAGTTTTTTGGTCTATTCCTGACTTATACATGTATATGGTGGTTGTTCTAGGAACACCGCCTTTTATTGTCTATGGGCTTAAGTTAGACGGGATTGTTAAAGAACGGTTGATATTTATTTTAACAATTCAAGAACGAAGCTATCAAACTGATGATGATTTCACAGCATTTGGAAATAAGGAGGTAACTTATGGCAATTCTGCCTTTTCACAAGCAAAAGATGTCCACGAATGGAATTAAGTCATCTCTTACACAAGAGGAGCTAGCGGAACTTTTTGAAGAAGCCGAAGTTTGGAAGCTTGGACTTAATTGTCAACGTGATCTGAATACACCTTCAGGTGTTATTCTTGGGAGCTCAGGAAGTGGTAAAAAGGTAACAGTTAGATCAATGGAAATAATTCCAACTTTATCGAAAAACATATATGATAGATGATTTCACAGCATTTGGAAATAAGGAGGTAACTTATGGCAATTCTGCCTTTTCGCAAGCAAAAGATGTCCACGAATGGAATAAATCCACCTCTTACACAAGAGGAGCTAGAACGTGGGAAACAGTTACAAAGAGCGTTAAAAAAATCAACTCAAAATACAATTAAGTATACAAGTCTTTTTGAAGATGGACTCATGCACATTACAGGTCGTGAGTTTTCACGGACTTATGCTTTAGGGGATGCTAATTACATTACTGCAAGTGATGATGAAAAATCAGATATTATAGATTATTATGCTGATGCTTTAAATGTCTTAGACAGTGATAACACCTATCAACTCACGGTCATTAACCGTCCTTTACCTGATAACGCAGTAGAGCAAATTTCTTATGATAGAGTAGATGATGGTTTCAATGATTACCGTGATGAATACAATAAAATAATTAAAGATCGTTTTGATAAGGAACAAAATAACTTTGAGGTCAAAAAATTTGTTACAGTCTCTACAATAGCTGAAGACAGGAAAATGGCTTATCGTAGGCTTAATGACGTTGAAAACAACTTTACAGCTCAATTCCAGGCGGTAGACGTTGATTTCAAGGTATTAAATGGCTCAGAGCGATTAAATATCTTCTCTGATATTCTTAGAGGTAATCCATACATGAACCTTGATTACCGTGACCTTATCCGAAGTGGTCTTGGTACCAAGTCATTTATTGCACCTGGTTCAATTTGGTTCCAACCTAAAATGATGAAGATTGATAATCAATTTGGACGTGTAATGTTTGTCAGAAATTATCCGAATTTCCTTAATGATCGTTTGATTAAGTCGCTCGTAGATGTTGGTATTGAATTAGTTATCAATGTTTTAGCACGTCCTTATGATGTAGGTGAGTCTTTGAAGAAAATCAATAACGCAGAGGCAGCTATCAAAATGGATATGGTCAAAAGTCAAAAAGCAGGGGCTCGTGATGGTATTTCACAGGAACTTGCTACTGGTGGGGTTGCTGCGGAACTTGCTGAAGAAGCCGAAGTTTGGAAGTCTGAAATACAGGATAATGACCAAAAAATTTATTCAGGCATTTTCACAGTCTTCTTTAAAGCGGATAGCGAAGAAGAGCTAGAAGACTTTACAAGTCGAGTTAAGGCTGCTGGACGTAAGCATGGCGCAGAATTTGATGTAGCCTCTTACCAACAAGAAAATGGTCTTAATTCAACTTTACCGATTGGTATTCCGTTCCTTGAAGTGAAGCAAAATTATATGCGTGACATGACAACCTCTAATATTGTGACACAGGTCCCTTTCACGAACGTTGACCTTCAAAGTAAGAGCCCCTGGGCAGTCTATTATGGGCAAAACCAATTAAGCCATAATTCGATTACCCTTGATCGTCAACGTGATTTGAATACACCTTCAGGTGTTATTCTTGGGAGCTCAGGAAGTGGTAAGTCGGTAACAGTTAAATCAATGGAAGTAATTCCAACATTATTGAAAAACATATATGATAGAGTCATCATAGTAGACCCTGAAGACGAGTATAGCGATATCGGACGAGAATTTGGAGCGCAGATGATAGATATTTACCCAGGTTCTCAGACTCACCTTAACCTACTAGATTTGCCTGATATGGATAAACTGGATGCTGAAGATGGAGATCCAATCGCTCAAAAATCTTCATTGTTGATTGGTTTCTTTGAAAACGTACTTACAGAAGTTACAGATGCCCAGGTGTCTATTATTGACCGTGTAACTCACTTAACTTACGAACGTTTCCAAGATAAAGGACGTATGCCAACCCTTAAAGATTGGCATGATATTATGTTAGATCAACCAGAACAAGAAGCTAGAGATATGGCAATTGCTTCTGAAACCTATGCTAAAGGTTCTCAGGATATTTTCTCTTATGAAACAAATGTAGATATCAATGACCGCTTTGTTATCTTCAATTTGAAAAAACTTGATGGGAAATTGAAGCCTTTCGCACTGATGGTTATTCAGGATTATATTTGGAATATGGTTGTTAATAATCAAGGAAAATTCACTACACGTATTTACTTTGATGAAATGCAAAACCAATTTCAAACTGATAATCAGGCGCTATTTTTCACTAACCTGTACGCCCGTGTCCGTAAATATGGGGCAATTCCTACGGGAATTACTCAGAACGTGGAAACGTTGCTTGTTCGTACTGAAGGACGTAAGTTATTAAACAACTCAGAATTTGTTGTACTTTTGAAACAAAAAGGGTCTGATGCCCGTGAATTGGCAGCTATGTATGAATTGACAGAAAGTCAATTAAGATACGTAACGAAACCTAAAGCAAAGGGAACAGGTCTTATTATTGCAGGCGGAACAGTGGTTCCTTTTGAAAACCCAATCCCAAGCACTACGAAATTATTTAAACTAATTGCAACAGATGCTTATTCTGAAGCAGGTGCATAGAGGTGATAGATAATCACCTCTTTTTTCATATCAATAGAAAGGGGTGATTATTTCTTGAGTAATAATCAATCGTCAAAAAGTAGATACTCTCAAAGAAAACAAGAAATCAGTCAGGCTGTTCAAAGGCATAATAACAATAGAGGCCGAATTGCACAGCGAGGTGCTAATAAAGAGTATAAACAAGCTAAGGCCGCCTATCGGGAAGCCGCTAAAAACTATCGTGAAGGAGGGGGGGCTGAAGCTCTCAAACTTAAGAAGAAGAATAAAGATAACTTAAGGATTGCTCGTAAGACAAAGAAGATAGTTAAAAAGACAAACCCTACAAAAACCCGTCAGACTGTAAGAATGGCTGGAAAAACAGGTTTAAGTATGGGAAGCTCTTATATTGAGACTGTTCTTAATCAAAACGAAGACACGGCTGAGGGAGTTAAAGCGCTACGAACAGCTAATAGCATGAGACATAGCGCTCGTAAGGCAGGGCGTAGTTTTGGAAAAGTCGCTAAAAAAACTGGAAAAGGGGTTGTTAAAGCCCCTCGTTTTGCCAAACGTTCAACCAAATCAGCGGGAAGAGTCGCAAAGAGGACAGCGAAGAATGCCAGGCGTGCTGCTCAGGCAAGTGTCAAAGGGTTCAGAAGAGCCTTGCAAGTAGCTCAGTTAGCCATTAAGGCTGCTGCTGCTACTGTCAACGGAGCGATTGCTTTCTTTGCGACACCAATTGGTTGGGGGGTGGCTGCTGTTGCAGCTTTGCTTCTTCTAATTGTCATTATATCAGGGGCATTTTCTTCAAACATTGTCCAACAAACAGATTTCAGTTTAAATGACTCTTGGGTCCAATTATCTAAGACAGACCGTAAAAAATCGAATGATAAGGTTGAATACTACACAGATATTGATGAAATTCTGTTG
Organism: Streptococcus sp. FSL R7-0248; assembly: GCF_037967965.1. Classification (NCBI taxonomy): domain Bacteria; kingdom Bacillati; phylum Bacillota; class Bacilli; order Lactobacillales; family Streptococcaceae; genus Streptococcus; species Streptococcus sp. FSL R7-0248. The sequence goes on along the minus strand of NZ_CP150201.1, from coordinate 1,945,044 downwards.
TATATGAATTACCGTTACGGAGGAGAATGGGAACCATCTGCCAAGTGGGAAGATGGTAATGGTGGAAAATGGGCAGGGAAATTTGGCCTAAACCATTTCTCAGATGCTCTTGATGATATTTGGAAGCAGGAAAACGAAGATCCAAACAACCTGAAGACAATGAAAGATGTCTATACAAACGGGAAAGAGTGGACCAAACTCAGTAAGTCTGATCGTGAAGAATATGAAGAAATTCTTGAAAATGCAAAGGAGTCAGGGAAATACCCTGGAATGCAAGAACTTCAAAACCCTCTATATAATGCTGATGATGATAAAAGTCAGTCTGAAGGAGTCATGATAGAAAAACGATATGGTTATACAGCAAAAGATAAGTTTAGCTATAACACGACTATTAAGGCCTCTTCAGGTCAAAAACTCTATGCTCCTATGGATGGAAAAGTTGAGGTTGGAAAATCGACCTTAAAGACATTTAAAACGAACCTTCCAAAGGATAAGAAGGAAAGTGAAGAGAAGGAGCAGAAGACTAATATCATTGTCTATACAGATGATGCGGAGTTTATTTTCTATAATGTGTCAGGAACTCGTGTCAAGTCTGGAGACAAGGTTGAAGAGGGGACTGAATTAGGTTCTGTTCAAGGTAACGGACAAGAAATTGCTTATGCTAAACGCAAGGAGACTTTGGACAAAGACGACAAAGATGACAAACGAGATTATGACGAAGCCAAATTTCTTGAAAAACGCCCTGATGATAACGAGGATGCCAGAACCTTCACCCGTAACGTAGATAAAAAAGGGAAGAAGATTGATAAATGGCAAATCGTCAATCCTGGTTTTTATTTCCCCTTTGTTGCTTATAGCCAACACACTCAGGTGACAACGACAGAGACAGCAGGTGAAATGAGTGGACGAGCAAAACAACTTTATGATTTAGTTAAGAAGTACCTCCCCGAAGCAACCGACAACGGAATTGCTTCAATGTCTGGGTGTTTTGGTGTAGAGTCACTAATTGAGCCTAAACGTGCTGAAGGAGATTATCTCTCCCCTCCTGTCGGGGCTTCTGCCGACTCATGGGAAAATGAGGAATGGTTGAATATGGGAGGCCCTGCTATTTATGGTGGAGGTTTTCCAAACATTCTTCACCGTGGACTCGGTCTAGGTCAGTGGACAGACACAGCAGATGGGGCAACACGTCACACACTCTTACTTGAATATGCTAAGAAGATTGATAAAAAATGGTACACGCTTGAAGCTCAAGTTCGTTTCATGCTTGAAGGTGACAACCCTTACTATATCAATATTCTAAAAAGCGTATTGACAAGCAATGATGACGTAGATACCCTGACAAGTCGCTTTCTTTCTAAATGGGAAGGTGTTCCAGGTGATAAAATCAGCGAACGTCAAAAGATTGCGAAACAGGCTTTGACCTGGTTCCATCAAACACCTAAGAGTTCAGGAACAGGTTCAGGACCAGGAGGCACTAAGGCCTCTTCTTGGGACTTCCCTAGTGAATACGAAGGAAAACTAAAATGGGGTCAACCGTCTAGCAACACTATCACAGGTTACCCAGGAAACAATTACCCTGCAGGACAGTGTACCTTCTATGTTTGGAACCGAGTCCACGAAACTTGGGGACTTGATGTAGCTCCACAACTTGGAAACGGTCAAGATTGGGTTGCTAACCTTGTTGCTCAAAACGGTTGGCATACTACCTCAACCCCTCAAGTTGGGGCCGTATGTTCAACTGCTGGTGGCTTTGACGGTACTTTAGGTATCTATGGGCATGTAATGTTTGTTGAGCACGTTAATGATGATGGTTCATTCTTGATTTCTGAGCTTAACTATACCTTTGTCCAAGATAAAGTCCATTGGAGGGTTGTCAATAATGCAAGCTACTATAGTTTTGCTATGCCTCCTGGACAGTAAAATACAACTAAAGAAAGGTTTATTATGATTGATACATTTAAAGTTAAAATTTTAAAAGGAGTAGGAGTTGCTATTATAGTAATTCTGATCTTTGTTATTGGGTTCGGTGTTGGACATATTGGTAAGTCAACACAGAAAGTGTCAGCCCCTAAAACAAAAAAAGTTGCTGAAGGAACTGAATTGACTCAGGACTATATCAGGAAATTCTTGATTGCTTATTATACGAAGAAGGACCTAGAGGAGAACCGTTCTCGTTATAAACCTTTTATGACTGATGGTCTATATACGTCTGTTGTCAATATGGAGAACGAACCTGTTAATCAAACTTATAAGGGTTATGTGGTTGACCAGGCTTTCAAATCAGCCGATATCTTTATTGATGAAAAGAACAATACAGCCATTGCTACAATCAACTACACAAATACACTCCTAAAAAATAAGGGTGACTATAAAGATGCTCAGAAGAATGTTGCTAGTAAAAATACATTGCGCCTAACATTTACTAAAGATGGTAAAAAGTTTAAGGTAAATAACATGAGCTACCTTATTGTCACAGACTCAGCAAATGTTACAGACACTACTAATAGCTATGGCGCACTAGAGAGTGCCTCAAGCTCTGGAAGTAGTGCCTCTACTTCTACTGGCACTAGCGGAAGCAGCAATGCTACTTCACCAACCTCTACAGACTCTTTAAACAGTGAGGAATAATCAGATGGAATTTAAAGATTTTAAACAAAGACTTGATGAACTATCCAGAACGTTACCGAGTCTGTATAGGGATGAGAATAGGGAAGGAGTACAGGCTTTAATTCCTTATGGTACCGCTTATATCCAATTTGAGAGTTATCTAGGTGAGGGTATAAGTCATTGTATGGTTGTTAAGGGGCAGAAAGTGCTAGAACGTCTTTATGATTACATTATAGAGGCGTGGGAGGACAATAATCTGGACTACAATGAACCAAACTTGGAATTTATTGAAAACAACACAGTGATCAGGATGATTGTATTCATTTCTAACAGTGGCTTGTTAAAACCACGAACAGCTAACAGGCTAAAACAGACTTGTGATCAACTTGAATGCTTGCTAGTAGATGTAGATGAAGGTGGTGCAGTTTTATTAAACAATGATGCCAATGAGTTTTTATTTTACAATGAGTATATTTACCCAGAAAAACTAGCTGATGCTCCTGTTTTTGCTAACTGTAATATCATGCTTGAACGTAAACAATGAAAGGAAATATAAACAATGAACGACTATCAAGAAAATTTACAAGTAGAACAAACTGAAACAAAACCTAAACGTAAAAAGAAAACTATTCAGGAACGTTTAGATAGAGCTTTAGAGTTAAAAGCAAAGACGGAGAAACAACTTGCTGCCATTCAGAAGCGCCTGGATGGTTATAATAAGCAAGTTGAAGAACTCCAAGTTGAAGCACGTCTTGAAGTAATCAAGCGTTATGATATAAGTCCTGAAGAATTAGATGCTGCTCTTAAGAATTACAAGGAGGGTGATTGATAATGACATTTCAAGTTACAAACCTACAGACAAACAAAATTAGCGAATTTGCAAATAGAGCTCAATTTCTCTATGAAATGGAGCAAATTGAAACAAGACACCTGGCCACAAACACTATGGGGCGCTATAAATTAACTCATTTAAACGCTAAAACAAATGAAGTCCTAGAAGAAAAGACTGTAGAAATTCCGCCAACGGAAGGCAATCTTGAACAATCTCTGAAAGACTTTGGTTTAGCCGCTGAAGGAGGAGGCTTGTTTAGTCGTCGGAAACCTAAACAAGCCCTAAAGGTTCCTCCTCAATCAGTATCAGAACCAGAAGAGAATAACCCAGTGAATATTGATGAAGTGGAACAAGTGTCACCTATTTCAGACACAAAAACAAATCTTCCTACTAGCAATAATGTTGTTCCTTCATCATCTTATGCAGGAAGCAAACTTAACATTGTAAGTTTTGGTAAAATTGTGGCTTGGTTGGTTGTTCTCTTCTTAGCCCTCTATGGAGCAGGTGTTTCACACACTATTGCAGTAGGTCTTAAAACGGGAGCAATTAAAACAACACAGTCTACACCAAAACAAACCTCAACTGTCAATGATATGTCAGATGAACATGAAGTAGATGTTTTTAGTCGCTACTTTATTGGAGCATATCTTACAAATAGTGACCTTAATAATTTCATTAGCTCAAAGGTTTCTAACAAACCTTTTGACAAGGTGACTACAACAGCGGTCCTGCTTGAAAAGGCACAAACCAAAGATAAGCAGACTTATGAAATGACTTACGTTGTTAGTTATAACAAAGATGATAAGACTAAATCATCACGTTTCAAATTTACTGTAAAAAAAGCCAAAAAGGCTATGTATGGCTATGAGGTAACTAAGTTGCCGAAAGAGTCAGATTATCCAGGATAAAGGAGAAGAAAAATGGTTGTAGATCAAGAAGCTGTTATTAGAGAATTCAAAAATCAAGGGGGGATGAGTGCCAGACTCCTATACAATATCAGTTGCGTTCTAGCAAAATCATTAGCAGATAGAGCTGCTGATATACGCAAGATGGTTTCTACTAAAATTGAGACAATGCCTGGGGAGAAAAAATCTATAGATGCCCTAAAGAAGAGAGGCGATACATTAGATTACAAGCAATTCTCAAATAATGAAATGAACCTAGACAAGTTAAAAGCCTATTTGAAAGAATATGGTATTCAATTTCACGCAGAAGAACTAGCAAATGGCAACTATAACTACTGGTTTAAATCAAAAGATCAAAAACAATTTCAAGCAGCTCTTGAAAGAGTAAAAGAAGATATTATTAACGACAAAAAACAAATTAAATCTCTTCAGAAGACTCCTAAAGACCTAAAACCTCAAGAACAAATTGCTAAGCATAAGGCAGCAGCGCCAAAACAATCAGTAGGAACTAAAATTAAGAAGCCTACGAAGTCAGTTTAGGAGGGGCTTATGCAAAAGAAAAAACCTAAATTCTGGCCATTTGCAGTATTAGGGCTTATCTTTGCCCTAGCTTTAAACCGTGGCTACACACTTTTCTCAATGTCTCCACCTGCAACGGCAGAGCACTTATTCATGCCTTATGAGTATACAGTAACAAACTATTTCAACCCTCCTTATTTTCTCTTTAGTTCCAAGCCTTTAGGGTTTGCTGCAATGACTATAGGTTTCTTTATTGCTCTTGCTCTTTATAGTAAAATGAGTACCACAAAAAATCTAAGGTCAGGAGAAGAAGCAGGGTCGGCCCGCTTTGCGACTCCAAGAGAACTTCAGGGGTTTCAGGACAAAGAGCCTGAAAATAATATGCTTTTCACTCAAAATGTGAAAATGGGTCTTTATAACAAACGTCTTCCCTTTGAGTGGCAACTAAACAAGAATGTGCTTGTTTGTGGTCTCCCTGGTGACGGTAAAACCTTTACTTATGTTAAGCCTAACCTGATGCAGATGAACGGTTCTTATGTCGTTACTGACCCTAAAGGGTTGCTAGTGCATGAAGTGGGTACAATGTTGGAAGAACATGGTTATCAGGTTAAAGTGTTTGACTTGGTAAATTTATCAAATTCAAATACGTTTAACCCTTTCAAGTATATGCACTCAGAACTAGATATAGACCGAGTAACTGAAGCTATCATTGAAGGAACTAAAAAATCAGACTCTCAAGGTGAAAATTTCTGGGTACAAGCCAACTTGCTTTTAACCAGGGCATTGATTGGTTATCTCTATTTTGACAGTCAGGTTCGTGGATATGAACCTAACTTATCTATGATAGGTGATCTCTTGCGTAATTTGCAGCGCAAAGAGGAAGATGTTCCTGCTCCTGTAGAACTAATGTTTGAAGAGTTGGAAGAAGCACTTCCTGGAAACTATGCTTGTCGTCAATGGGACCTATTTAATGCAAACTTTCAAGCAGAAACAAGAAACTCAGTGCTTGCTGTGATGTCTGCACAATACAGTGTATTTGATCACCAAGCCGTGACTGATATGATTAAGACGGACTCAATGGATATTAACACATGGAATACTCAAAAGACGGCCGTTTTCATTGCTATCCCAGAAACAAATAAGGCTTTCAATTTCTTAGCCTCAACATTCTTTGCAATCATGTTTGAGGAGTTAACCCACGGTGCTGATGCTATTCTTCAAGGAAGACGTGAAGGTTATAGCTATAAGGATCTTCTTCATGTCCAATTCTATATTGATGAATTTGCCAACATTGGCCGAATTCCCAACTTTAATGAGGTTCTAGCCTCTGTTCGAAATCGTGAAATGTCTATTAAGATTATCTTACAAGCTATCAACCAATTAAAGGCCCTGTATAAGGACGACTGGAAAACAATCTTAAACAACTGTGCAACTTTACTTTATCTAGGTACCAATGATGATGATACCATGAAGTATTTTTCAATGCGTGCAGGTAAACAAACAATTGATATTCAGAACTATTCTGAAAGTCGTGGACGTGGCGGTTCAAGCAGTACGTCCCACCAACGTCAAGGCCGTGATCTGATGACACCTGACGAAGTTGCTCGTATCGGAATTGATGAAGCCCTAGTTTTTATTGCCAAGCAGAATGTTTGTCGAGATAAAAAGACAAGTGTCAATCTCCATCCTATGAAAGACTGGCTTGCGGATAGTCCTTCTGATAAAAACTGGTATGATTATGTCCGCTATGGGTCTGATATTGAAGAATTTTTGGCCAATATCGAATATGAAACAGTCGTTGATTTGACTGCTGAACTTGAAGCTGAAATTGCTAAAAATGAAGCTCAAGCAAGCAACGAAGAAACAGGGACTAACCAAGCTGAAATGACCTCTGAAGATAATGCTGAGATTGCCTCTGAGAGTGCATTTCAAGAAACTGTCTTACCAATTCATCATGAAAAAGTCGTAGAAGACGACCTAGAAGAAACTGAAGATGTTTTGCCTTTTGCATGGGATGAAGATTGATAGTGATATAATACAAGAAACGGAGGTGATTATATGACTGAAGATATCAAACAAAAACCACGAGGTTTTAAGGGCCTGATGGAAGATTTAGGGGTAAGTACCTTTGATGAACTTATTGACTATATGCAAAACAATCCAACTAATCCACTTGTCCAGGAGTTGGAAGAACTTTTAAATAAATTTTATTAGTCTAACTAAAGATAAAAGCCAGGTCAATTAAGACTTGGCTTTTTCTATTACATAAAAAATGGAAGGAATAACAAATGAGCTTATATGATTACTTTGGCGTGACGACTGCCCAAGAACTTTATGACCTGGTTACGAACGACGATCCACGAGTTGATGACCTTCAGAATTTCTTGACTTATGCGAAACAAGAACTTGAATATGATACAGCAAAAGTTTTTAATTCTGATGCGTTGCTTCGTTTTGTAAATCAGGAGCAAGTGGTTCCAGGAGAAAACGAAGCCTATATTATTGGTTTCTCGACTCAACTCCACCCTACATATTACGCTAAAATTTCTGCGGATATGTCAGATAAAGAAGTCCTAAATACAGCATTTAAAGCAGGTATTAGGTCTTACGCTATTGTAGATCACCCTAATATCTTTTCTAAAGAAGGTTTAAGCCAAGATATAAAAAATAAAATAAATTTACTTGAAGCAGTTTATGAAGATACTACTAGAGTTTGTATTGATAGAATATCAATCTTGGGTGAAGAAGGGGTACTTCCGCTAAGACTCTATTCTCAGGAAGCTGATTCATCTGAACCATTGGACTTTAAAGGATATGAACATACGACTGATTATAAAGAATTTATTATAGGAAATGATAGTATTTATGACTTACCTGAAGAGTTAACAGAAGCATCCGAACTCAGTGACTTTGTTGGTTACTATGTAGCAAAAGAACTCGAAGGTTTAAACGTCTATTATGATGAACAAAAAGTTGAGTCATTATTGTGTATGAAGGCCACTATGAATAAGCAGGAGATTTTCACAGTTATTACCTATGACGACCAATTGAACATTAACGGTGTTAAGGATATGTTTATGGGTACCTATAATAATACAGCCGTTGACCTTGCTTTTATTATGGACCAAGTCAATAAAGACCAAAATAAAGGATTTATCGTTAGTCATAACCACCCTTCTGGCGGATTAGGTGCATCTAAAGCTGACCTAGAAACTACAGAAGCTCTAGGTCGTTTAGGTGAATTATTTGAAAAGCGACTTTACGATCACTATATTGCATCAAGTCGGGGAGTAATATCATTAGCTGAAGAAAATACTATTGGTAATGAACCTAGAATGCGATTTCTTGCAAAAGCTAAAGAAAGAGAGGTAGATAAGTATTTGGTCAAACTTGCAGATACTCTTGAGAAGCAAAGTGCTAAATTACAAGATAGCCCTAAAAAGAAACAAGGGCGGAGCATATAAGGGAGGAGTGAAATGAAAACAATACTACTTCTAGCAGAAAAGCCCGATCAGGCAAAAAAATATGCCAATGCTTTGGGAAAACCCAAGAAGACTGATACTGGTTGGGATGTTTATTCCGAGCAACTATCTGCCCAGGTCCTTGTCCGTCCTGCGGTTGGACACTTGGTTGAACGGTCTAACCCCTGGACTAATTTTGAAAATTGGGAAAGCGTAGAACGACTTCCAATGTTCCCCGATCATTTTGATTTTGAAATCAAAAAAAATACCAAGAAGAATTTTAACGCCATCAAGAATGCTATTAAGAACGTTGACAGTATTATGATTGGAACGGACCCAGACCGTGAAGGAGAAGCCATTGCCTATTATATTCTCAACAAGATACCAGGTAGTTTGAAAAAGGTTAGTTATCGTTTATGGGCCAACTCACTAACTCAAAAAGGGCTAGACATGGCATTTAGAAACTTAAGAAGACCTGAAGAAACAGTCAACTATTACCATGAAGCAGAAGCACGAGGGGAAGCCGACTGGCTAGTAGGTTTTAATTTGAGTCCATTTACAACTCTTATGATGCGAGATCATGAACTTATTCCTGAAAAGTCCAAAGGAATGACGGTCGGACGAGTACAGACCCCTATTGTTTCGCTAATTGTTAAAAATAACGAGGAAATAGAGAATTTTGTTTCAAAACCATTTTGGCAACTCCGATTATTTGAACAGACAAACCAGGTCGCTTTCTCTCATGAAGCCAAGTTTGAAACTGAAGCAGAAGCTGTAGAAGCCCTAGAATTATTGTCAGATAGGGCAACGATTACCCAGGTATCTTCTGAAAAAAAATCAAAGACAGCTCCTAAACTCTATAACCTTACAGATATTCAAGCTGAAATGTCTAAACTCTATAAATTTGATGCTGATAGGACAAAAAGCATCATCCAAAGTCTCTATCAAAAAGGTTATATGTCCTATCCACGGACAAACTCAAATCTTATCACAACTAATGAATTTGATTACCTAGTAGAGCATATTGACGACTATCAAGCAGCTATTGGTAAGACCATAGAAACGCCAAACAGAAGCCCTAGAAAGTCTTTTGTCAATGATAAAAAAGTGGTGGAACACTATGCTATTATTCCTACCGAGATCATCCCAAATATGGAAGAGCTAGAAAAAGAAGAACGTCTGATTTATCAGATGGTGACCTTCAGAACGTTGTTGATGTTTGCACCAGATTATGAGTACACGTCAACAAGTATTACCCTGGATAATAACGGACAGGAGTTTAAAACAACTGGCTCTGTGACTTTATCTAAAGGTTGGCAGGTCTATCTTCCTAGTCAAAGTAAGGAACAGGTTTTACCTCCATACCAGGAGGGACAAGAAATTGCCGTAGAACGTCAATTGAAGGAAGATGCAACAAAACCTCCTCAACGTATCACTGAAAACAGCCTTTTGAAAAAATGGCTACCTAAGTACAGCTTGGGAACACCTGCCACACGGGATGCCATGATTAAGTCTGTCCAGGATAAAGGGTATATCACAAAGGACAAAAAGAGTGGCCAACTATTCCCAACTGAACGAGGAATATTACTAATTCATTATTTGGATAAGCTCAATATAGCTTATACCAATCCTGAAACAACTGGTAAATGGGAGGTAGCGCTTGCCAAGATAGGTGAAGGGAAAATGAAAAAAGAGGACTTTGTGGCCAAAGTTAGACTGGCCATAACAAAACAAATTGAACGAGGGAAAGAAATCGGATAGAAAGGAAATTAACCTATGTCAAATGCAGCAGAACGAGGACAAGCACTATCAAACCTACTATCAAACAAACAACTCCACTCAGCAAAGGCTAAAGATATTCTGGCTGTTGCTGAAGGTCTTGGAATGAAACTTATCCCAGAACGTGGAAACGTCTATCATTGGGAGGAACACGACTCTTTGAAACTCTACCCAGACCGAAATACATTTAGATGGTGGTCTCAAGAAACTGGTGGTGACACTATTCACCTGGTACAAGTTATTCAAGAATTAAACACTGGAAAACGTCCAAATTTCAAAGAAGCTGTCAACTACCTAATTACAGGAGAGTTTGAAACCATTGAAGTCGAGCCCCTACCAGAAAGAGAACCATTTAACTATTATCTTAAGCGTTTTGAGTCAAAAAACTTTGACCTGGGACGTGATTATCTAAAAAATGAAAGAGGGCTATCAGATGAAACGATAGACCTCTTTTTAAAAGCGGGAGTCTTGGCCCAAGCTAATCATAAGACAGGAGATTTGATTGAGCCTGTAATAGTCTTTAAGTCTCTTGATGTAGATGGTTCGCTTAAAGGAGCAACACTTCAGGGAATTGAAAATCATCCCGATATTCACGAACGAGGGCGCTTGAAAAAAATCATGACTCACTCTGACGGAATGATGGGTTTAACACTTGATATTGGCCAACCTAAACGCTTGGTCTTTGCAGAAGCACCTATTGACCTTATGAGCTATTACGAGGTCCACAAGGAAAGTCTGAAAGATGTCAGACTTGTTGCTATGGATGGGCTTAAAAAGGCCACTGTGAGCCGTTATGTGGCTGATATGGCCTCTTCTGACCCAACTGGACCCAATCGCCCGTCACAAGTCCTAAAGGACAACAGAAGGGAGCTAGGACAGCTTATTGATCGTCTGCATATGCTCGATAACGTTTCTCAACGCCTAGAAGATGGTTTAATTACTCTAGCCGTAGATAATGACGAAGCAGGCCGAAAATTTATAAAAGAAAAATTTCAAGATATGAATATTCCTGTTAAAGTCGATATTCCCCCACTTGCAGACGGTCAAAAGAAAAACGACTGGAACGACTATCTAAAAGCTGAAAAAGGACTTATCAAACTAGATAAAAAAGCTCCTGAGAAGGCCCAGGAGCATACAAAAAAGGCTGAGAACGAATTCGGGGATTTACCTGGAAACCAGGAGGCAGCACCTCTACCTGAAGCGGATGAACCGCAACCTTTGAATGAGTCGTCACCGACTCAAACTCAGTCTCAACCTTTACTTCATTTTACCATATCTGAAGCGCCAAAGTCAATTTATAAGGTGGGTTATCACCCTATTACTGCTAGTGAATTAAATAGGTTAAATAACTATGTACAGCATCTTCAGGAAGCAGCCAAGTGGTATGATGAAACACTTGCGGATAGTAAGGTAACCTATTTTGTCAAAGATGAAGATGAAATCAATTCTATTGAAATTACTTTTGAGAAAAAACAATTCATGCACTTAACAGGTATTTATCTTGTTAAGCAAGGCATTACTTCGAGCATAGCCCTAGATAATATCATTCAGGGGCAAGGTCACTATGATAATATCTATCTTGCTAATAGAAATGCTGCGTTCTCAAAACTTCAAATTATGCCAGAGCTTAAAGCTATAGCTGACTCAAGTTCATTCTATTTCAATGATGTAAGTGACATTAAGAAGTTCCAAAGACTGGATGCATCGAAGGCTATTCGTACAAAAGGGAATGAGCTGGTACTTGCTTTAAGGACAGATGACGGCAAAACGTTTCCTGCTTCTTTGATGAAGCCTGGTAAAACGTTAAATATACTAATGGACGAAACTGCTGAAGAAAGAGCTATTTTAGGTATCTATCGCAAGAAGGGTGGAAAAATTGATACCCTTTCTGTTAACGAGCGTTATATTTCAGATGGTGGTAAAGAAATGTTAGAAATTATGAAAAACAATGATTTTAGTCTAGTACAGTCTGAGTCACAAGGGATCAAGCGAAAACAATCATTAGCCACACTCGACTCAGATGGTGACGGTTTAAGTGATGAAGTAGAAATTGCAAGAGGTACTAACCCTTATTCTCCTGACTCAGATGGTGATGGAGTACCTGATGGTCAAGAGGTCGCAGAAGGCACTGACCCACTTAACGCTTCTGATAATAGCTACACTAAGCAGCAACGTGATATGACTGTAACCAACATGATTAAGAATAATGATATCAAGGCTCTTAACGAGCATTTGAAAGAAGGAATTAAGTCCTATTTTAATTCGGACAATTACAAAGAATTCCTCAACGGTATGGCCGACTTTAACAATTATTCTCCTAGAAATATCCAACTAATAAAAGCACAACTTCCTCAAGCAACATTGGTTGCCTCTTTCAATCAATGGAAAAAGCGTGGTGGTTCTGTTAAAGGACAAAAGGCTATTTATATTCAGGCCCCTGTTAAAGTTACAATCAAGGATATATACGGGAACCCTAAAATAGATCCTAAGACAGGTGAAGAACTTAAGCGAATAATCTTCAGAAGCGTCCCTGTATTTGATGTGTCTCAAGTAACACCGCAAGAAGGAAAAACATTAGATATTCCAAGTATGAGTGGGGATGCTACAACACCACTCAGCAAAGAAGACTATAACAATATGTATCGTAGTCTGAAAGAAATCTCACAAAGCAATGGTGTTCCAATTCGTTTTGACCAAACAGAACCAGGTGTAGGTGGCTTTTACGATACAAAAAGAAATGAGATTGTTATTTCTAACCAGGCAAAACGACAACCTGCACAAGTTATAGGAACACTCATTCATGAAATGGCTCACTCAGAATTACACAATGACAAAACGATTGCTGAAAATTATCCTGACCTTAAATATTCGACTGGTGAATTACAAGCGGAGTCTGTCGCCTATGTCGTTTCAAGACACCTAGGTATTGATATGGGTATAGAGCGAAGTTTTGGTTATCTAGCTTCATGGGCTGTTGCTGAAGGTGGTTTGGAAAGTTTGACTGCTCAACTTGAGATTGTTCAAAAAGAAAGTGCTAGTTTGATTGAGCGTATTGACCACGCTATGACTAAATATCAAAAATTATCAGAAGATAAGGTTGTTAGCCGTGATAAGGTATCAATGAAAGAAAATACCTTTTATGATAGCCTAGCACAAGCAAAAAAGCGCACTAGCGGAAAAACTACTGAAGAAGATGAAGCCCCAAAAAAATCACAAGGAATTCAAATGTAATGTCCCGCAAGAATTCCTTAACAAGAAGGGACAGAACAAAAACACTGACACAAATTGAAAGAAGAGAGGAAGAGAAAGATGACGATTACTAAAGAACAAGGAACAACTGTTGAAATGACACTCATGGATTATCTTCTTGATATGGAAGATTTTATCCAAGGTAATAAGACACTTAATGTTATGAACGTCCGTAGACCGAAAGCAGCACTTATTAAAATCTTAGAAGCTGACCTAGACGATTTTAAACAAAATGGCTTTGAAGATGGAGGTGAAGATTTCGCCGAAAATCTTACACAAACTATAACAGCTCTTGAAAATATGACTGATGATGAATATACCAAAATCAAGCAAGATATCCTTGAGTTTGAACCTGGTTCTTAAATGGGAAATATATTTTAAATGGTCATCTTAAAAAGATGTCCATATTGTCAAAGTGTGCAAGTTGTAAAACTGCACACTTAAAAAGAGTGTGCAGTTTGAAAAAGTGTCACTCGTTAAAGAGAGCGCAAGCGACAAAATCAGGGGTTTGGGGTCTTCCCCAAGATTAAAAAAGTATCGCAAAAACAGGGCCTAAAATTGGGGCCTGGTTCGAGCGATTTCTTTTTTATTTCAGTATGTGGCTATCCACATACTAATCTTGCCAGATGGGAGATTAACCCTCCTGTCAGGGGTGTCCTGGAATTATTGAGGGGGCCTTATTAAAGTAAAGTAATGGTTCCCAAATAGCTTCATATATGATTAAGCCACACTACATTGAAGGCCCTGAATTATCATAAAGTCCACTTAACCATGTCTGTCAAAATTGAAATACTGTCCCTATACGAAAGGAAAAAGAAGATGGCAAATAGAGTAAGAGCAAAGATAAAGACACTTAGAGTTTCACCAACGGACGAAACAAAACTTAAACGTAGAGTTGCTGAGTCGGGAAAAACTATGCAAGAATTTCTATTAGACTTAGCCCTTAACGGAAAAGTGAGTACCTACGACTATTCCGAGCTAATGGAATTACGTAAAGAAGTTAATGCTATTGGACGTAACGTTAACCAAATTGTTAGATACATTCATGAAACAGGAACAGTTGAACCCGAAGCCTTCGAGATGTTACGTCAAGAAATAAAAGAAATGAATAAGGTTATCATGACTGAATTTAAAGAAGGGAATTTATTGAAAGAAAATGCCAATTACGAAAGTACTACAAATCAAGAAGACTGAGAACCTAAAGAGGTCTATCAACTATATCACACAAGATGCAAAGACGTTAAAAGCAGAGACTAGCACTTCTGAACAAGAGTCATTTCCTATGGAACTTGTTGATGGAACTTTGTGTAAACGTCTAGTCAGTGGTCATAATCTTACTGATGAGTCTGATGCAGAAAATATATTTGACGACTTTGTTTTGATGAAAGAAAGTGCAGATATATTTAATGGCCGTTCTGGATTGAACGCCTATCAATCTGATTTACATGATCCTAAAAAAGTTTTAGCACACCACATTATTCAATCCTTTTCGCCTGATGATAATTTAACCCCAGAAGAAGTACATGAGATAGGACGTAAAACTGTTATGGAATTGACGGGTGGACAGTATCAGTTTGTTATTGCAACGCACATGGATAAAGGACACTTGCATAACCATATTATTTTAAATACAACAAATAGTGTTACTATGAAGAAATTTCAATGGAAAAAGAACACAGCTAAAATGTTGTATGAGATTTCAAATAAGCATGCAGAGATTGCAGGTGCTAAAGTTATTGAACCAAAACTAAATAATAGCTATACAAAATATTCTGCCTGGAGAAGACAAAACGTCTATAAGGTTGAAATAAAAGAACGTCTTGACTTTTTATTACGGCACTCTCTTTCCCTGGAAGATTTCAAGGAGAAAGCCAAGAGTCTAAATGTAACTGTTGATTTTTCAGGTAAGTATGTTAAGTATCGTTTAGATGACAAGGGGCAACAAAAGTTTACCCGTGATCGCACACTTTCCAAAAAGGGGAAATATTCTTTAGAGGAGATTAAGAAGGCTTTAGCAAAGAATGAAGTTGTTTATTCCAAAGAAGATGTTGCTGCAATGTACCAGGAAGAGCAAGAACAAAAAGAGGAAGACTTTGAATATAAGTTAGATCTTGAAGAGTGGCAAGTTGATGAAGTGACCTCACAGGGTATCTTTGTGACAGTTGATTTTGGTATTGACCAAAAAGGTCAAATCAAAATACCTGCACGGATGCTAGATCAGAACGAAGACGGAACATTCACAGCTTACGTTAAACAAAAAGATTTCTTTTACTTTCTCAATCCTGACCACTCAAATCAAAATCGCTATATCACAGGTGGAACGGTTATGAAGCAACTTTCACAAAAGAGTGGGGATCTCTTGCTTAAGAAAAATAAATACATTTCTAAGTTGGACCGCCTAGTTGATGAATTGAACTTTTTATCAGATAACAATGTTACCAATTCTCAACAATACGAAGACCTGGAAAATAAACTCCTGGAACAATTAGAAGAAACCGACTTTGAATTGGAACGTTTGGATGACCGTCTCTCAGAAGCCAATAAAATTATTGGAGCCTTATCAACTTATCAAGGTCAGTTAGCTAATGTAGAGGTTGCTGAAGAGATCCTGGAGAAAAATCATATTGATAAGAATACAGACCCTTACCAAATGAAGAAAGTCCTGGAAGAAGTACAGTTAGAAAGAGCTGCTCTTAAACAAAAACGTGACGACGTTGTTACTAGCTTGACTAAATATCAGAGCATAGATCAAGAACGTCAACACAAGAAAGAAGACAAGGAATTAAAGAAACAACTATAATTTCTTCAAAAAAACAAAACTTTTTACGAATATATAAATAAAAAGAAAAGGAGTTTGAAGATGATTACAGTTGATGAATTGAGAGAAGCCATTGAAAAAGGCTTTATAAAAGGGAAAACAGTTAGTGTTGTACGTAGGAATAACCAAATACATGACTATGTATTACCAGGTGAAAAAGTAGAACCCTGGGAAACTGTTAAAGAAGAATATATAGAAAACATTCTTGAAGAATTAAGAAATACAAATTTGAATTAATTTATGACTACAAGTCCTCTTTACGTACACTATAGTAATAATGTATACTATAGTACATATTATATTAGGAGGAAGTTATGGATAAATTAGTTACAGAATTATATGAACAAATGAAAGAAATTGAAGAAGGTTATGTTGAATGGGAAAAAACGTGTCAGAAAGAATTAATATGGAGCCGAATTGGTTTTTTTGCCAGCCTTATCGTTCTATCTATTCTGATTTTTCTTTGTGTACCAGGAGTAATAGAAAATATTTGGGGAAACACCTGGAAATGGATAATAATCGGAGCTACTCTATTTTTCATAGCACTTACTGTTTTAGCCTATAAAATATTTAACAAAAAGTTTAAGGAGATACCTACTAAATTTGATATTGTTTGCACTAATGCCGCAAAAAAGATAAAAGAAGTTTATGGAGATAATAATGCATCGAAGTTCATTGATCTTTTAATATCTGATTTAACAAACAAAAAATCAACTGCCTTGAAAATATATGACAACACAATCAAAGCAGTTACTTCATTACCAATGTTGGTAGCCACTACTGCGCTTGGTTTTATTTTGAAGGGTGGTTTTGAGTCTAAATTTAGTGAGTCTGATTTAAATTTGATTTTTGGAATTTCCTTTCTGATTCTATTGTTTAAGATAGTAAGTCATGGTATTGTCTCAACCATTAATAACCCTATTTGGGGTAAATCATATAAAGAAACCTATCTTTTAAGAGTTCTTCAGGTAGCTAAATATGAAGTCTTAAAAAAATAAAGAACAAACTTAAGGACAATAGGCTGTAGCCTATTGTCCCTTTTTTATTTTATTGTTATGATAGGCTTTGATAGACGGACAATAGGGTTAGGCAAAACAAGGAGGACAAAATGGCAAGAATTGGTTACGCTAGAGTAAGTACAATCGATCAGAATTTAGACCGACAGCTTGAACAACTGAAAGATACAGAAAAGATATTTAAAGAGGCTGCAAGTGGAGCGAATAAAGAACGTCCGCAGCTTAAAGCCTTACTAGATTTTATTCGTGAAGGTGATATTGTTGTTGTGACTGAGTTGGAAAGACTAGGCCGTAATAACAAGGATCTAACGTTTATAATGAACTATATTCAAGAGAAGGGGGCAACTCTGGAAGTTTTAAACCTTCCAACTCTTAGAGGGATTGAGGATGACAATTTAAGAAGGCTGCTTAACAACCTGATCTTGGAAATATACAAATACCAGGCACAGGCAGAAAGAGAACGTATTAAGGAACGTCAAGCCCAGGGAATTGCTCTAGCAAAAGCTCAAGGAAAGTACACAGGTAGAAAAGCATTATTTACAGAAGATGATGAACGACTTAAGCACGCATTTGATCTATATTTATCGGGTTATTCAGACAAAGATGTTGCCTCTATGACAGGGATCAATGAAAGAACCTTCAGAAGGTATAGAGAGAAGTACAATATAGTAAGATAATTTTTCTAAGAGCTGCGTTTCTATTTTTCAACAGTAGAAGAGATATAATCGTCTTGCTATCCCTTTAGGAACCCCCAAGCTCACAAGCTTGGGGGTTATGCTTTCCGTTATTTACTATCTTCATGCTTCAGTAAGTACATGAGGACAAGTATCAGAATTACTTGTTCCATGCTATCACCTCCTTTCGTCAGTAATAACCACGCTTGCGTGGTAAGCTGAAAACGAAAGAGGGGGAGCTTGGAACATAAACAGTACAAAGATACGGAAAGCGTAAGAGTTTATCAAAACAATAATTACAAACATAAATATATTTATAATTATAAATTATTGACAACTTAGTGAGGTTTTAGTATAATAACAGTATCAGAATTACTTGTTCCATGTCACCTTATAGGTTCATGGAAGCGTTATGAAATTTTAACGTAACGTAGTAGAACGCAGGATAACTCCTGCGTTTTTTTTATGATGAATTAGATTACGTCATTTTTCTATTAACAGCAGGGAAAACTTAATCGTCTTGCTGTCCCTTTAGGAACCCCCAAGCTCACGAGCTTGGGGGTTATGCTTTCCGTTATTTACTATCTTCATGCGTCAGTAAGTACATGAGGACAAGGATCAGAATTACTTGTTCCATGCTATCACCTCCTTTCGTCAGCAATAACCACGCTTGCGTGGTAAGCTGAAAACGAAGGAGGGGGAGCTTGGAACATAAACAATACAAAGATACGGAAAGTGTAAGAATTTATTAGAACAACTGACAATCAATATATTTATAATTATATTGATGTTGAAATTGTGTTATAATGTCATTATAACTTGATTAGGAGGAAGTTAATATGAGAAATACACAACGAGTTGATAGTTTGCTTGTCCTCACTTCTGATATAGCAAGGATAAATCAAATTGTTGCCCAATCACATGATTGGGAACTTAAGGAATTAGATGAATTCCTGGAAGAGTATGTTGAGGGAGACAAATTAAAGAAAACTAACCCTAAACCCGTCTTTGTTTCGACTAAACAAAGTTTTAGTCTTTTTACGGTTGAGACAAAAACAATTCATGGGAAAAGCGCTTATCTTTTGACATTAGTTTCAGGGTATAGCCCTATGAATTGGGATCCAGAATTTTTTGCTGCTGCTGAAAGAGAAGTTGATTTGAGTGGAAAACCAGTATATATGAGGTTGTACAAAGATCCTGAAGATGGTATTAATTATCCTGTAAGGTAGATAGCAATATTGATTTGAGAACAGTGTAGCGACTACACTGTTTTTTATTGTCAAAAATCAACATCAATATAAATATCATTATAATTATATTGATGTTTATATTGACAAATATAATTATAATGATATAATAGTAATATAGTTAAACAAGGAAAGGAAGCATCAAAATGAAAATCGTTACTTTTGCTGCTATTAAAGGAGGGGTGGGAAAAACCACTCTAGCATATAACCTGGGGGAAGACCTAGCTAAAAAGGGGAAGTCTGTTCTTTTTTTAGACATTGATCATCAATGCAACCTAACACAAACCTACAATATTTTTGAAGCTGAAGGAACGATAGCAAATATCTTCAGACAAAAAGGTGAGGTAACTATCCATCATGTTAAAGATAATATTGACCTTATCCCTGGTTATATCCGCCTAGACAATATTGAAAAAGACCTTGAAACAAAGTCTTATAAAGATATGCTACTTTACATGTGGTTAGAGGATAACTATGAAAGTAAGAATTTAGGACAATACGATTATATTATAATTGATTGTCATCCTGACTTTTCGACAGCAACTAGAAATGCGGTAATTGTTAGTCATGCGGTTATAAGTCCTGTTATTCCTTCTGAACACGGTTATCATGCTAAGTTTAATCTCAAGGAGCGTCTGGAAGAGTTGAAAGCTGAGACTTTTGATTATAAAACAAGAGAAAGTTTTGTGACAGCCAAACTATTCTTTGTCGGCAACATGATTAAACATAACACAAAATCTTCTAAAGAGTTGATAGAAGCACTTGCTGAAGAAGATGATGTTATTGGATTTATTCCACAAAAAGAACTTTTTAACCGTTCAACGATGGATAAGATTTCCCTTCCTGAGATGAAAGAAGATAAGGTGATTTATCAACATAATAAAAAATTCTTTGATGATCTTGACGTGACTTTTGAAGAAATTGCTGCTAAACTATAAATATAAACATAGATATAATTATAATTATAATTATATCTAAGAAAGGGATATCTAATGGCATTTGATAAAAACAATAAAAATATTAGTGAAATGTTGAAGGCTACTGAAGAAAAAGAAACAAAACAAGAAGTAGTGAAGGTAGTAGAAGATTTTGAAAGAACAAAGCAGTTCCAATTCACGTTACAGCCCTCTGTACGTGAGAAGATAAATCGTTTAGCAAAAGAGAACGGTTATCGCTCTGCTTCATCATTTCTAAATGACTATTTCAAAAACTTATAAACATAAATACAAATATAATTATAAATATAAACATAATGACCTATTATAAGTAGGTCTTTTTTAATATATTGGAGGAAGAATGACAGCATCATTTAGTGAATTAGAGTTTCATCAAAAATTGAGGGAAAATAATCAGCAATTATTCCTTAAGATGGTAGCTTCTTACGAGAAGACGATAGCAACTAGCATGAGGGCCCAAGGCTTCAAAAGAGTTAACCAAAAAGAACGAACAGTAACCTTTTCATTTGGAACTATGACCTTTTCAAGAAGTCGTTGGAAAAAGGGAAATGTCATTAGGATCCCTTTAGACGAACAGTTAGGACTTATCCCACGGCAGCGCTTTTCGCAAGAGTTTCTATACTTGGTGACTGTTTTGGCCTCTTTCATGCCTTACCGTAAAGTCGTTGAGGTATTTGATTTATTACAAGATATTGGTATTTCAAAGAATGTCGTTCATAGGGCAGTGTCTGAAGCAGGCAACCTCATTAAGCAAAAAGAAGAGTACGATTCTTGGGCTTTATCAGAAAGTATAGAACGAAAGGAAAAAATCAAGACCGACATAATTTATATTGAAGGTGATGGTGTTTGGGTGAGAAAGTCGGAACAATCCTCCATAGAATTAAGCCATTTTGTCGTACACACGGGTTCTGATAGTAGTTGTAGAAAGAAACTGCAAAATAAATTTGAAGTTATTAACTCAAAAGTGAAAAAAGCAAAAGATACACTGCTTGATTATATAACAACTAATTTTGAGCTTGCACCAGGAACAACTATCATCACAAACTCAGATGGAGGAAAAGGCTACACCCCGTCATCATTCCGTGAATTTGTGAAATTTTGTTCAAAGGGTGAGCATATTCACTTTTGGGACCCCTATCATGTTAGTGAGTGTATCAAGAAAAATCTTACTCCTATTTCCTGCGATTTAGCTGATGCTGCAGTCAAGAAAATTAGGAAAAGAGACAAGATAGGCCTAAAGGTAATCTTAGATACAGCAGAGTCGCTATTAGAGACGGATGCTAAGTTAGAGTCATTTCAGGCCTTCAAAAAACGTATCATCAATGACTTTAACTATACGGCATCACCAAAGGATAGAGGTCTAGGGTATTTAACCATTGGTGTGATGGAGTCGCAACACAGAAAAATGACATATCGAATGAAAAAACGTGGTATGTATTGGTCAGAAGAAGGTGCTGTTGCTATGGCTCAAATAATTTTGTTGTATTATTCAGGAGATTTACGAGATATATTTTTTGGTAGTTGGAGAAAAGAATACAAAAAAATAAAAAAACTAGATCATTTTGATCTAGTTAGGGGAGAAAATAAAAGTGAGCATTTGATTCCTGGAGCAAGAGTTGCACGTGATGGCTTGACTCCTATGATTAGGAAATTATGATAATAGAAAATTAAAAGAACCCTTGATATTATAGGCTTTTAAGAAACTTTATTTAGCAAAAACACTTGTAATATGCTCTAATTGTGGTATAATAATCTTATAGATAAAACACGAGAAAAAGACGGAAGGTGTTCGCGCACCTACCGCCTTACCGATTAAACAAGTAGTAGTTGCTTAATCAGTTTAAAATTATTGTATCATCAAGATAACAGTAAAGTCAAGACTGAAATGAGTGAAAACGCTACACTTTTTCGGTCTTTCTTTTATGTTCTCTTGGTGATTTTAATTTCTCCCAAAGTGGGACACATACTCTATTCACTTTTCCCTTGCATTATCCTTCAAACTTTGGTAGAATTATATCTTGTGAGTGCACCTCACTTACTCGTGGCGAAAGACCATGAGTCATTAGACCAAAAGAGGAGGAAAATATCAATGGCTAAATACGAAATTCTTTATATCATTCGTCCAAACATTGAAGAAGAAGCTAAAAACGCTTTGGTAGCACGTTTCGATTCTATCTTGACTGACAACGGTGCAACTGTTGTTGAATCAAAAGATTGGGAAAAACGTCGTCTTGCATACGAAATCCAAGATTTCCGTGAAGGACTTTACCACGTTGTTAACGTTGAAGCAAACGACGATGCAGCTCTTAACGAGTTCGACCGTCTTTCAAAAATCAACGGTGACATTCTTCGTCACATGATCGTTAAACTTGACGCGTAAGAAGGTAAATTATGATTAATAATGTCGTACTCGTTGGTCGCATGACCCGTGATGCGGAACTTCGTTATACACCAAGCAACGTTGCTGTTGCAACATTTAGCCTTGCGGTTAACCGTAACTTCAAGGGTGCTAATGGTGAACGTGAAACAGACTTTATTAACTGTGTTATCTGGCGCCAGCAAGCTGAAAATTTGGCTAACTGGGCTAAGAAAGGCGCATTGATTGGAATTACAGGTCGTATTCAGACTCGTAACTATGAAAATCAACAAGGTCAACGTGTTTACGTAACTGAAGTTGTCGCTGATAATTTCCAAATGTTGGAAAGCCGTGCGGCACGTGAAGGTCACAGTGGTGGTTCTTACAACGCTGGAGGATTTGATAATTCAAATTCATTCGGTGGTGGAGCTTCAACTGGTGGTTCATTTGGTGGATCACAACCTGCACAATCTACACCAAACTTCGGTCGTGATGAGAGTCCATTTGGTAATTCAAATCCAATGGATATTTCAGATGACGATCTCCCATTCTAAGAATGGACAAAACGAATTAAATATATAAAGGAGAAATAAACATGGCTCAACAACGTCGTGGCGGATTCAAACGCCGTAAAAAAGTTGATTACATCGCAGCTAACAAAATCGAATATGTTGATTACAAAGATACTGAGCTTCTTAGCCGTTTCGTTTCAGAACGTGGTAAAATTCTTCCACGTCGTGTAACAGGAACTTCAGCTAAAAACCAACGTAAAGTAACAACAGCGATTAAACGCGCTCGCGTTATGGCACTTATGCCTTACGTAAACGAAGACTAAAAATAATGCCCTCGACTGAGGGTATTTTTTTCTGCCTTGATTTTGTAGTTTTTTGTTATTTTTAGGCTTGTGTGCTGAGTTTTATTTTATACTTTAGAGAAAAAGAAAAACCAACTGGTCTTCTCATTTATCTTGAGGAGCTAGCTGGTTGTTTTGTGGTATATAGAGTGTGTTTTCTAAGAAATCATCAAATTTTTGGTCGTTAACGAGGATATCGATATTGTCTTTGAAGACCTTGAAGCGGTTGGATAACCAGTGTGTTTTGATGTCTGCCCAATTGTTGAAGCGACTCCACCTGTAAGGAAGTGTAGGGTCCTGTTTTTCAAAGACATAGATACTGCCGTCTTTTTCATAAGCTATAGCCGTGTGGAAATTGCTGACATCACCAGGGCTATTTTGAAAGACCGATAGGAGTTTAACCTTCTCTGGAAACTTGAGTCCAGCTTTTTTCCAAGCTTTAAGGAGATCGTCTGTAGTCTGATAGCTGATATTATCACCAAAAAGGAGACTGTAGAGAGCTTGATCCTTGGCAGTTAACTCTTTGTGGTGTGACTTAAGATCTATAAATTCGTTTTGAAGGGGGAGGTCTAATTTGATAAGGTCCTCTGAGCTTGTAATAAGGTTATGAAGGAGCAGGAATGATGTTCGTCGGCAGTTTAAGTCATCAGTAAAGTGTGATTTGTTATCTTCAAAAGTTTTTTCATTAAGGAAGGTGACGAATTGGTTTTGGTCCTTGCCGATTTTACTTTTGGTCCATTTTTTGACAACTGGCTGAAGGTTTGTATTTTCCTGATTGTAACGAGTAATATAAGGGGCTAGATTGTCCCAGTCTTTGGTCGGTATGCCTTTGCTTTTTAAGGCTTTGGCTAGCTGTTTTTCCTGAGTGGGAGTCGTCACGTTGTTGAAACTATAGTAAGCTTGATAGTTTTTCTGAGTATTCTTGTGGCTGCATGCCATAAGTAATAGGCAGCAAGCAATGATTAGTAGAGGGAATTTGATACGCATCTATTGGAATTCTTTCTTTTGTCTATTAACTTTAACATTTTAGTATAGAATAGCCAACTGTGTCAAGATTTCTGACGTAAAAAAGCACCCATAAGGGTGCTTGAGGTTGAGATTGATTAAGATGCAGGTGCGTAAGTACTTTGAACGTTGTAGTGACGTTTGAAGAAGTATTTGGCAACACCAGCGATGACACCAATGATAAGGATCACAATTGGTGAAAGACCAGGGTTGAGGTAGCTTGGAAGAAGGGCTGTAAGACTAAAGAGGGCAAACCATGCAATAAAAGAGAGAGTGATGATGGTCATGCTGAACCACCATTTTGGACGTTCTTCCTTTGGTTTGTTATTGTGACGGTAGATGTAGTGGTAAGGGGTATACATAGCAAGACCGCCAATGAATGACACTGAAAGCAGGGTTGTGAGGCCGTAGCTGGTTTGTGTACCTGAGAAACCAAAGATTGCGTTCATGATAGCAACGATGGCTAGAAGGAAGAGTGAGGTATCAAGCCACATCTTCCAAGGTGTTTTATCTGTTTCAGGCACTTCTTTGCTAGGCTTACCAGTTTCAGGTTTTTGGTGTTTTTCAGGAGAGAAACTAGCTGCCCAAACAGTTGGAGCACCAAGGAGTCCACGTCCTGTGATTCCTTTTTTCTGGTTTTCGATAAGTTCAGGAATAATATCGCCAAGGATATCTTTGATTTCTTGGTCTGACTTACCATCTTTGATGAGTTGGTTGGTTGCGATGTGGATAAATTCTTGGTTTTTCTTGGTGAGTTTTTGGATGTCCATGAGATGACCTTTCGATAAATAGTATTATTTTTTAGTTTTGTAGTTTAGGGAAAAGAAGAGGCTCTATGTTAGAACCATTTTTTCCTGATAAAGTAGATAACAACGCAGGATGACCCGAAGGCTGCGATGAAAAAGATAACCCAAAAAGCATTATCTAAATCGTTTAGAGGCATAGAATTATTTTTAAAGTTCATGCCGTAGGCGGAGAAGATAACGGTTGGGATGTCCAGAGCCATAGTCATGAGAGCGAGTGTCTTCATGATAGTGTTCTGGTTATTGCCGATGATAGAAGCAGCGGTTTCAGCCATGGCATTCAAGACATTTTCATAGATGCCTGCCATCTCAATGGCCTGTTGGGTTTCGACCAGTGTATCTTCCAAGAGATCCTCGTCCTCGATATATTTCTTCAAGCTAGAGGCGTTACCTGTTAGCTTTTTGACAATTCGCTCATTCATCTTAAGTGAGGCTTTTAGATAGACAATGGATTTTTCCAATTCCATCATGTCAATCAAGTGCTCGTTTTTAGTCGCATTTTCCAACTGAGCTTCCAATTTATCGCTCTGACGGTCGATAGAACGTAGGGCGGTTAGGAAGAGTTGAGCATTGCGATAGAGAATCTGAAAGACAAAACGGGTCTTCATAAAGGTGTAGAAGTTACGTACACGGTGGTTGAGGAAGTTGTCCATGAGGCTGATGTCCTCGAGACAGGTTGTAACAACCACCTCATCGGTAACGATGATACCCAATGGAATAGTGACGTAGTAGCTTTTGTTATTACGCTCTTCTTGGGTTGGGACGTCGACCAGAATCAGGGTGTAGTCATCTTCGACATCGATACGTGATGTTTCTTCCACGTCCAGAGGGGCACGGAGGTCTTGAATATCAATGTTAAAACGTTCTGCGACCTTCATGGCTTCTTCTTGGGAAGGGTTCACCAAATGAATCCAAGCACCAGGCTCGAATGTTTCAATTTCTTTGAATTCTTTTCCGGTGGATAAGAACATTTGTTTCAATGGGAACCCCTCCTTTGTCATTAGGTAAGCGCTAGCGCCTTGATTACAAAAGGATTTTTACAATCGCTTTTAAGTAAAATAAACACTGCTCTTAGCTTTTTTTAGTGATGTCAAATGAGGCTTGGGACGATGTTCCTTGCCTTTTTTAGACACTCCAATATTATACTACATTTGAAACATTTTTGGGCTGGATAAATTGAAATTTTGTTATAATATGAGAGAAAGTCGGGATGGATTTTCCCTCCGTCTGTAGAAAGGAGTGGCCGTAGCTTCTGGGTTAGGGCCTCTTAAAATATGCAAGATAAGTTAGTGATTCATGGAGCAAGAGCTCACAATTTAAAAAATATCGATGTGGAGATTCCACGTGATAAACTGGTAGTGGTTACGGGTTTGTCAGGTTCTGGGAAGTCATCCTTGGCTTTTGATACCATTTATGCAGAGGGTCAGCGACGCTATGTTGAAAGTCTCTCAGCCTATGCCCGCCAATTTTTGGGAAATATGGAGAAACCTGATGTGGACTCGATTGATGGTTTGAGTCCTGCCATCTCCATTGACCAGAAAACAACAAGTAAAAACCCTCGTTCGACGGTCGGAACGGCAACGGAGATTAATGACTATCTCCGTCTCCTTTATGCACGTGTGGGTGTCCCCTATTGTCCCAATGGTCATGGAGCCATTCAGTCGTCCTCTGTGGAACAGATTGTGGACGAGGTCCTAGCTCTTCCTGAGCGTACGCGTATGCAGATTTTAGCACCGATTGTTCGTCGTAGGAAAGGGCAACACAAGGCCGTTTTTGAGCGTGTACAGAAAGACGGTTATGTTCGTGTTCGTGTAGATGGTGAGATTTTCGATGTCACAGAAGTGCCAGAGTTGTCCAAGTCTAAGATGCATAATATCGAAGTGGTTGTGGACCGCTTGGTGAATAAGGAGGGTATCCGTAGTCGTCTCTTTGATTCGGTGGAGGCGGCCCTTCGTTTAGCAGATGGCTACTTGATTGTGGATACTATGGATGATAATGAGTTGCTTTACTCAGAGCATTATTCTTGTCCAGTTTGTGGCTTCACAGTACCAGAGTTGGAGCCGCGTCTCTTTTCATTCAATGCACCGTTTGGCTCTTGTCCGACCTGTGACGGTTTGGGTAATAAACTGGAAGTTGATATGGATTTGGTTATCCCTGATGCTAGTAAAACCTTGCGTGAAGGCGCTCTGGCGCCTTGGAATCCTATATCATCCAACTATTATCCAGCTATGCTTGAGCAGGCCATGGAGCAGTTCGGCGTGGATATGGATACACCATTTGAAAATCTGAAAAAAGAAGAACAGGATTTGATCCTCTATGGATCTGGGGACCGCGAATTTCACTTCCATTATGTTAATGATTTTGGTGGGGTGCGTGATATTGACATTCCTTTTGAAGGGGTTGTGACTAATATTAATCGTCGCTACCACGAGACCAATAGTGATTTCACTCGTAATGTCATGCGAGGTTATATGAATGAGTTGTCATGTCCAACTTGTCATGGCTATCGTCTTAACGAAGCAGCTCTCTCGGTTCGTGTTGGTGGTGAGAATGGCCTAAATATTGGTCAAATCTCTGATTTGTCTATTTCAGATCATCTTCAGGAAATTGATAGCCTGGAATTAGGTGAAAATGAAGGAATGATTGCCCGTCCAATTATCAAGGAAATCAAGGATCGCTTGACTTTCCTTAATAATGTAGGTCTTAATTATTTGACCCTCTCTCGTATGGCCGGAACCCTTTCTGGGGGTGAGAGTCAGCGTATCCGTTTGGCGACACAGATTGGCTCTAACCTTTCTGGAGTCCTATATGTTTTGGATGAGCCTTCTATTGGGCTTCATCAGCGTGACAATGATCGCTTGATATCAAGTCTTAAAAAGATGCGTGACTTGGGCAATACCCTGATTGTGGTGGAGCATGATGAAGATACTATGCGTGAGGCTGACTGGCTTATTGATGTGGGACCTGGTGCTGGTGCTTTTGGTGGTCAAATCATGGCCTCAGGAACCCCAGAGGAAGTTGCTAAGAACAAGAATTCAATCACCGGGCAATATCTGTCAGGTGCAAAATCAATTCCTGTTCCTCAGGAACGTCGTGTAGGTAATGGTCGTTTTATCGAGGTTAAAGGTGCTAGTGAAAATAACCTTAAGAATGTATCTGTCAAGTTTCCACTTGGAAAGTTGATTGCAGTCACTGGTGTTTCTGGTTCGGGAAAATCGACTTTGGTTAACGGAATTCTCAAGAAAAAGATTGCCCAAGAGCTTAATCGAAATAGTGAGAAACCTGGTAAACACAAATCAGTGACAGGAATCGAGTATATCGAGCGTTTGATTGATATTGACCAAAGTCCAATTGGGCGTACACCTCGTTCTAATCCAGCGACTTATACGGGCGTCTTTGACGATATTCGTGATCTGTTTGCCCAAACCAATGAGGCCAAGATTCGCGGTTACAAGAAGGGACGTTTCTCTTTCAATGTCAAGGGCGGCCGTTGTGAAGCCTGCTCTGGTGATGGTATTATCAAGATTGAGATGCATTTCTTGCCTGACGTCTATGTCCCTTGTGAGGTTTGCCATGGCACACGCTATAATTCTGAGACCTTAGAAGTTCGTTATAAGGGGAAAAATATTGCTGAAATTCTGGATATGACAGTTGATGACGCAGTTGACTTCTTTGCGGCTATCCCTAAGATTGCTCGTAAGGTGCAGACAATCAAGGACGTGGGGCTCGGGTATGTGACTTTGGGACAACCAGCAACAACCCTATCAGGTGGTGAGGCTCAACGTATGAAACTGGCTAGTGAGTTGCACAAACGCTCTACTGGGAAGTCCTTCTACATTCTGGATGAACCGACGACGGGTCTCCATACAGATGACATTGCTCGTCTTTTGAAGGTGCTTCAGCGTTTTGCGGATGATGGCAACACTGTTCTCGTGATTGAGCACAATCTGGATGTTATCAAGACCGCAGACCATATCATCGATTTGGGTCCTGAAGGCGGTGTCGGTGGAGGTACTATCGTTGCTACAGGGACTCCAGAAGAGGTAGCAGCCGTTCCGGAAAGCTACACAGGACAATATTTGAAAGAAAAATTGACATAAAGGAAAAAGGGCTCTCTGAGTCTTTTTTTGCTTTAGGCTGGTTTAAGTTGAGTTTGCTATTCTATGGTTAAGAAAAAAGATACAGGAGCCAGACTATGGTTAAAAAGCGTTTTTTTATAGGATTTAATGGTATTCTTCTAGCCTTATTTCTAGATATTTGTCTTTTAATTAGTATTCGTACAGTGGATCATCACGGCCATTTTCAATCAGCAACAGATAAATGGGAAACTTTGCTTTATGTTTTAGGAATTTATTTTAGTTTTCTCCTTTTTGAAGTAATTTTTTATCTTATTCTGAAACACCGTAGAAATAAACAAGTTTTGGAACAGGTCTTATAAAGGCCTGTCTTTTTGTGTTCAGTGGTAGTGACATTTATGTCACTATTTTTTTGAAAAGGGAGAACTTATAATGACCTTATACCCAAATCCACTAGGTCTCCAAGACGACTAAATCTTTGTATAGTCCAAGTGGTCATTGCTGTATTTATTTTTGAAAAGAAAGGAGAAATAAGAATGCGAACTAAGGCATATGGTGAAGAGCTCAATGCTGAAACCTTAGAAAATGTTACAGGGGGTGGTTTTGTATCTAAACCTCAAACCTTACCTGAACGATTGGGTTGGAACAAATGGTGGTTGAAAAGAAGACCTCCTTATGGCGATTAGAAGTTACCATGAGCACCAGATATGGGAAAGAGGAGTATGGATAAACAGAAGAATAATCTTATTAGAAGTTTAAGCATTGTTATCGTGATTGTCTGGCTATTTATTGTGATCATAAATGCTACACTAAGTTTCACCGAAGGCGTTGCCTTTATTGACCATTGTCTCGTTTGGTCAACTTTTTCACTAGCTTTTTCTTTGTTTGCGCTTAGAGTAGCGAGTAAGGATAAGGAGAAATGATTTTCTCTGCTGATTACTATAGCCTCAGGTTGAGCTTGCTTGCTTAGCCTTTTCTTTTTATCTTTATTCCTATGGGATGGTGACATCTATGTCACTATTTTTTATTTCGTTAAGCTCTTATAATGAAGTCATAGCTCGGACTTAGTGGCTAAAATATTAATATAAATAGAAAAAGGAGAGGAACATGGTAATTAGTGTCATGGTACCATTGCTTTTGTTAATTGGTAAAAAGTAAGATGTAACACAGTAAACAAATAAGGAGAATACATGAAGAAAATACAATTTATTTTGATGGCGAGTTTTGTTTTAGGTACTTGCCAGTTGGCGGTGCTTAGTGGAGCAGCGGATGAGTTAGATGTTAAGGAATCTACAGTCGAATTATCCAATAATTCTGTTGAGAATGGTGAAGTAGAGAATGTGGAAGTTTCTTCTGAAACAGCTTCTCAACAGGTAGCTGAGAAAGTTGAATCTATTAGTGAGACAAAGGAAAATTCGCTTCCTCAATCATTACAGACAGGAGTGGTTGAGACAGAAGTAAGGTCCGAAGAGATCTCGGTTGAAACTTATGAAAAGAATCTTGAAAACCTGAAGCCAGTCTCTTATAGTGATGTCACAAATATGTTGACTGAAGATGGCGGGGACCATATCCTTTATGTTGGCCGGCCAACCTGCTACTATTGTCGTCAAAATTCTCCGGTTTTGAAGGATTTCAATACCCTGATTGATGGTCAGCTTCTTTATTACAATACAGATTCAGATCAGTTGGACCGTGAGTCTCGTAAAATACTATTTGATAAGTTAGGAATTCCAGGGACTCCAAGTGTCATTCGTCTCAAAAATGGTCAATTGGTTTCTGGCTATCTTGGCAGTGCTCCAGATGCCCGAGCTATTTATCAGGCTGTTTTCAAGGAAGAAACTGAGAAAACAGAGGCACCAGAGGGAACAGAAGTAGTAGAGAAGGTGGAAAATCCCTTACCTGAGTCCCCTTCTGAAGATACTATCAAGGATAGTGATAAGGATGTAATTAATCATACTGAAGGGTCTGTTACTAGCCTAATGTCTCAAATTAAGCAAGTTTTTAGGAATCTAACAGATCTGCTTATAAGTCTTTTAGGGAAATTTATCTAACAGACTATTTTCTAAGTTGGAGAATAAAAGAATTTATCAAATATGATTTCATCTGACTTGGTCTAAGGTCATTTCTTCGTGTATCATAAGCGATTGGGCTAGTTATTTAAACAAAGAAAGGTAAATACATGACAGTACTAGCGGTGAAAGGCTTAACCTATAGTTTTGGAAAGCAAACCGTTTTGGATAATATCTCGTTCACGTTAGAGAAGGGGGATATTGCTGGTTTGATTGGTAATAATGGTGCAGGGAAGACGACCCTGATGAAACTAGTCTCAGGTATCTTGGCAGGACCCAAGGATATTATTGACTTAAAAACAAAAACTGTAGGAGCCTTGATTGAAGCTCCAGCTCTATATCCTAACATGACTGTTGAAGCTAACCTTAAATTCTATTGTAAATTGTACAGTAAGGATTACGCGTTAATTGATCGTTATAAGGACGAGTTGGAGGTGGCAGCCTATCTTAAACGCAAGGCTTCCAAATTGTCTTTGGGAATGAAGCAACGTGTGGGTTTATTTATCGCCTTAATTGCTTCAGATGAACTCATCCTTCTTGATGAGCCTACAAATGGTTTGGATCCTAATGGAATCAACAGTCTCCTCACATTAATTAAAAAGTTAGCTAAAAACCATGGTCTAACCTTTATTATCTCAAGTCATATCCTGTCTAATCTTGAACAGGTTTGTACGAAAAACTATTTGTTGAAGAATCATAAGCTAATTTACTTAGATGATAGTGATAATGTCAAATATAAGATTTATACTGAGGATTTAAGTTTGAAGTCATTAATGACCCTACTCAAATTAAATGGTATACCTTTTGAACGACAAAAGCATGACATCTTAGTCAAAGGGTTGGCAGCTGTTAAGCAGGTTATGGATCGGGAGGGGATTCCTTTTACTTATGAAAAAGAAGGATTAAGTGAGGTGCTATTCAATGAAAAGTAAATTGAGAACGGTATTTTTAAAGCAGGAATGTGTGACAAGGAGTGTCTTTATTTGTCTTGGATTGGTAGCATTGATTGGTGCAATTGTAATCTTATGTGATGGCTATAAGGGAGCTTACCTTGGGCCATCAGCGATTATTGCCAGTTATTCCTTTATCGTGGATATCGTCTTTGCTTATCTAGCAGTATCTAGTCTTGGACGAGAATTTCAGAATCGAACAATTAATATGATTCGGGTATCTTCCTTATCTGGATGTGAGGTCATTCTTCGAAAACTCTTAAGTTTCCTTGTGTTGTCTATAGTCGCCGCGACTATTTTGGTTTTAGAGTTAGCTTTTTATAAGTATTCTGTGCAACATGTCGATTTTCCTTTGTGGGATTATATCAGAAACATCTATATTGATTTTCTACTCTATGGAGCCTTTATTTATATGATTTCCTCTTTGCTTGTCTTGTTTGTGAAGAATACCTTAACGGCCTTTGTAACGGCTTATTTTGGAGTAACAGGAATGACTTTCTTTACACTCTATTTGGCTAGTTTAGGGGATACCATGACTAAGCTGATGACTTATGTGCCATTTAGTTTTATGCGAGCAGTCTTTACTAGTGGTCAAGAGTTCTTTAATCTTCGCGAAGCCTTTGTTTTGTTTGTTTGGACTTTGGTTTTGCTCCTTTTTATGCCAACTATCTACGAAAAGCGAGCCTTTGTGTAATGCTAATAAAGTCAGAGTTTGATCTGGCTTTTTCTTTATGACCTCAAAAAAACAATCTAAAATGTCAATTTAATCCTTTAAAATCTGAAAATTTGGTATAATTAACCTAAAATACCAAAGGAGTAATTCATAATGCAACGTAGACTTGAACGATTTGATGCCAAACTTGCCCAATCAGGCCTTGATGCCTTGTTGGTGACAGGACAAAACAATATTTATTATTTGACAGATTTCTGGGGGACAAATGCGACTGTCTTCATCACTAAGAGTCGTCGCCTCTTCTTAACCGATTCACGTTATACCCTCATTGCCAAACAATCCGTGCATGGCTTTGATATTATCGAAAGTAAGGACCCACTTAAGGATATTGTTAAAATTATCGAGGCTGATAAACTGGAAACAATCGGATTTGATAATCAGGTATCATTTGCTTACTATCAAGGTCTTCAAGCGATTTTTGAAGGCTACACTTTATCACCACAAAGCAACTTCATGGAAGAGTTGCGTATGATCAAGGACGAAAAAGAATTGGCAACTATCCGTAAGGCTTGTTCTATCTCAGACCGTGCCTTTACAGATGTACTTGATTTTATTAAACCAGGTCAAACAACAGAGCTACAAGTGGCAAACTTCCTAGATTTCCGTATGCGTGAGTACGGAGCTTCAGGGGTTTCCTTTGAGTCTATCATTGCTTCAGGTTACCGTTCTGCTATGCCTCATGGGGTTGCTTCAGAAAAGGTTATCCAATCTGGTGAAACCTTAACGATGGACTTTGGTTGCTACTACAACCACTACGTTAGCGATATGACTCGTACTATCCATATTGGAGACACCACTGATGAGGAGCGTGAAATTTATGATATCGTTCTACGTTCTAACCAGGCCTTGATTGACGCAGCTAAGGCTGGTATGACACGTCGCGACTATGATAAGGTTGCGCGTGATGTTATTGTCGAAGCGGGGTACGGTGACTACTTTACACATGGTATTGGACATGGTATCGGTCTTGACATTCACGAGATTCCTTACTTTGGTAACTCTGATGAGACTATTGAAGCTGGTATGGTCTTGACGGACGAGCCAGGTGTTTATTTGGCTGATAAATACGGTGTTCGTATCGAAGATGACATCATTATCACAGAAAATGGTTGTGAATTGATTACCCTTGCGCCTAAGGAATTGATTGTTCTCTAAGATTTGGAGGAATACTTTATGCCAAACCGTTTATCTTGGCAAGATTATTTTATGGCTAATGCAGAGCTGATTTCTAAGCGTTCTACGTGTGACCGTGCCTTTGTTGGAGCTGTTTTAGTCAAGGACAAGCGTATTATCGCTACAGGTTATAACGGCGGAGTTTCTGAGACTGATAACTGTAACGAAGTAGGCCACTATATGGAAGATGGTCATTGTATTCGTACGGTACACGCAGAGATGAATGCCCTTATCCAATGTGCCAAAGAGGGGATTTCTACAAAAAATACAGAGATTTATGTGACTCATTTTCCTTGTATCAACTGCACCAAAGCTCTCTTGCAAGCTGGTATTGTTAAGATTACATACAAGGCCAATTATAGGCCCCATCCCTTTGCGATTGAATTGATGGAACAAAAAGGCGTTTCTTATTTGCAACATGATGTTCCAGAGGTTCACTTAGGAATGGATGACTAGTTTGTTCTTTGAAAAAAGCCTGAGGATTGGGCTTGAATCTATAAAACATTTGAGCCATGCTATCATTTATGGTAAAATAAACTGATAATAATTTTTTACAAAGAGGTATTTAATAATGATTGAAGCAAGTAAACTCCGTGCGGGTATGACTTTCGTAACTAACGATGGCAAATTGATCAAAGTTCTTGAAGCTAGCCACCACAAACCTGGTAAAGGTAACACAATCATGCGTATGAAATTGCGTGATGTTCGTTCAGGTTCAACTTTTGATACTAGCTATCGTCCAGAAGAAAAATTTGAACAAGCAATCATCGAAACAGTACCAGCACAATACTTGTACCAAATGGATGATACTGCATACTTCATGAACACTGAAACATATGACCAATATGAAATCCCAGTAGCCAACGTTCAAGAAGAATTGAAATTTATCCTTGAAAACTCAGACGTAAAAATCCAATTCTACGGAACAGAAGTTATTGGTGTTCAAGTTCCAACAACTGTTGAATTGACTGTTACTGAAACACAACCATCAATCAAAGGTGCAACAGTTACAGGTTCAGGTAAACCTGCAACACTTGAAACTGGTCTTGTGGTTAACGTTCCAGACTTTATCGAAGCTGGTCAAAAATTGGTTATCAACACAGCTGAAGGTACTTACGTATCACGTGCCTAAGCCCAACTAAGTCTTTCAAACCACTGGTTTGAAGGCTTTATTTTCCAAACTAACGGAAAGGAAACATGCGATGACTACAGAAAATATCGGTGAAATTGTAATTGCCCCTCGCGTGCTCGAAGTGATTACAGGTATCGCTGCAACTAAAGTGGAAGGTGTTTATGCCCTTCAAAATAAAAATGTTACGGATAGTCTCAGCAAAACAAGCTTGGGACGTGGTGTTTACCTCCGAACAGAAGAAGATGGTACTGTAAATGCTGATATCTACGTCTCACTTCAGTATGGGGTTAACGTACCAGCGGTTTCAATCGAAATTCAAAAGGCTGTTAAAGCAGCTGTCTATGATATGGCAGAAGTGGCAATTTCAGAAGTCAATGTTCACGTTGAATCTATTGTTACTGAAAAGTCACAAAAACCAGACTTGGCTGAATTGTTTAACGAGGATTTTTTGAATGACTAATATCTTTAAAGATTCACGTCGTGACCTTCGTGAGCGTGCTTTTCAAACGCTTTTTGCCCTTGAATTTGGTGGAGAAGCTCTGGAACAAGCACATTTCGCTTACACTTATGACAAGCCAATTGACGAAGAAACTGAAGTTGATGTACCAGCCTTTCTCCTTAGCCTAGTAACAGGTGTCCGTGAAGAGTTGGCCCAACTTGATAGTCAAATTGAAGAAAAGTTGAAAGAGGGTTGGAGCCTCTCACGTTTGATTGTGACAGATCGTACTCTCCTTCGTTTGGGACTTTATGAAATCACGTCATTTGAAGAAACACCAGGACGTGTAGCTATTAACGAAATCATTGAAATCGCTAAAAAATATTCTGATGAAACATCTGCTAAGTTCATTAATGGTGTACTTAGTCAGTTTGTGACAGATGAAGCATAAGTAAAAGAAGTTGAGCGTTGTTTCAACTTCTTTTTTTCTACAAATGTAACAAGAAAAAAGTCGCAAGTGGAGATTTCTTGCGACTTTCATTTATATACTGCCACCAGCAATCAGACTCACTGGAAGTACATAATCACGATTAACTGTTTTGCCTTTAATTTTCTTGAGAAGAATTTCGACACAAAGCTTAGCAATTTCATCCAAAGGTTGTTGGATAGTTGCTAACTCTGGGTAGAAGTGACGGATAAAGGCGGTACCGTCATAACCGATGATTTTTAGGTCATCTGGGATAGAAAGTCCCAATTGTCTAGCTATCTTCATAACCAAGATAGCTGTTAAATCGTCCGAAACAAAGATGCCATCTGGTTTTTCACGAGAGATAATAGATTTGATTTCTAATTCTCGTCGCATGAGAGACAAATCGTTTGGAACAGGACAAATAATACCTTCCTTGTCCAATTCATAATTAAAACCTAGTTGACGAAGTCCTGTTGGAGAATCCGAATTATCATAGCCTGTAATCATGACAATGCGTTGACAGCCAGCCTTGACCATAGCTCTTGCGGCTAACTTGCCACCTTCAAAGTTGTCAGACGAAACAATAGGAATCTTTGGAGCGAGATTACGGTCGAAGGCAACGATGGGAGCTTCAACCTTCTCATAATCCTCAATACCAAGATTGTGACTAGACGAGATGATGCCGTCACATTGGTTGGCGGCAAGCATCTCCAAATAGTCTCTCTCCTTGTTAGGATCATGCTCACTATTACAAATAATGGTTTTATAGCCTTGCTTAAAGAGTTCATCCTCAAGACGTTCAATAAGTTCGGCATAAAATATATTGGAAATATTTGGGAAAATCAAGCCAACGAGTTTGGCCGACTTTCCTTGAAGACCTCGAGCTAAATTATTTGGTTTATAGTTGAGTTCTTGCATAGCAGCGTGAACTTTGTCAATGGTCTTCTGTGAGAGGTAGCCCTTTTTGTTTATGACGCGAGAAACTGTGGTTGGGCTCACACCAGCCAGTTCGGCAACGTCAGTAAGCTTTGCGACCATAAATCACCTTAGTATTTCAAGTCGAAGTAGTGTCCAGAAACGTTTCCTGACGTTACTTTGATACCAGTTTGTTCTGCACTTGGGAAAACACGACTAGTGAAGACTTTCTCACCTTTGTTGAAGTAAATTTCAACGATTGAGTTATCTACAAAGATGTTTGCTGTTGCAGCTTGACCGGCATCAAGTGTACATTCACGACTTGTTCCAAAGTCAGTAGCATATTGTTCACCAGCTTTAGAACGGTCAAGGATAACTTTTCCGTTCTCAGTATCAACAGTAAGTGACAAGCCCTTTCTTTCTTGGTCTGCGAAGAGGACAAGTTCTGTTTGAGTGTTAGCTTCAAAGTTAAGTTCAAGCTCGTAAGTGTTAGTTGTTGCCGTTTTTTCAGAGAAATCTTCTTGACTAGCACGTAAGCTTGTAATAGCTTCTACTGGGTATTGGTAGAGTTTACCATCTTTGATAGATAATTCTTTAACCAAGCTCATAGCACCTTGATAGTCGTATTTGTCAGTTGGATAGTCCACGTCTGGGAGACCAATCCAGCTAACAATAAGGGCACGACCATCAGGAGTGTTAAATCCTTGAGTAGCATAAGCTTCGAACCCGTAGTCCAAGTTAATAATTGGTGTGCCATCAACAAGGGCAGGTTTCTCAGGGTCGAAATCTTGGAAAATCTTATAAGTATTAGGGTAAATATTGCCATAGTCAAGTTCAGCTTTATCAAGACCTTGTGGGCTATAAAGAAGAACAGGTTTGGTATCTACAAAGACAAGGTTAGGACACTCAATCATGTATTCTGAGCCAGTGCCACCAAAGTCTAGGTCTCCAACTTCAACCCAGTTTTCGACATCATTATCAATAGCTTTGTAAAGTTTAATAAAACCTTGTTTATTGTGGTTTTGAGCACCTACGATAGCGTAGAATTGTCCCTTGTAATCGAAGATTTGAGGGTCACGGAAGTGCCCAGTAGCGTCAGCAGGTTGTTTGATAAGAACCTTGTCGAATTTTTCGATTTTGCCGTCTTTATCCATCCAAGCGCCGATTTGACGTGGGTCACGAATCCAGTTTTCATCACGAACGTTCCCAGTATAGAAGATAAAGAGTTTATCACCGATTTGATAAGCAGAACCTGAGTAGGCACCGTGGCTATCATTTTCATGGTCTGGCAAGAGTTTGACACCAGTTTCTGTAAAGTGAACCAAATCTTCAGTTTCAGTATGCACCCATTGTTTCAAACCATGAGCAGCTCCAAATGGCCAACTTTGGTAGAAAAGTTGGAACTTACCATTAAAGTAAGAAAAACCGTTTGGATCATTAAGAAGCCCTGTTTCTGGTTCGATATGGTAACTTGCACGCCAAGGTGATTTAGCGACATTTTCTCTAATCTTTGTTTTTTCTTCGTCTGTCCAATCTGCGTATGGACGGTAACGAACTTCTGTTGGTAGATTCATATTTAGTAATCTCCTAATCTATTTGTTAATAATATAGTAAACGTTTTACCTATAAAAATCAACGATTTATAACAAAAAATAAAAAAATATGCTAAACGGTTGACATATGGCAGAAAGATGCTAAAATAGTTATCGTAAAGAAAAGCTAAACGCTTTCATACCAAATTTTATTAAGGAGAATTTTGCAAATGGATAACAAACAAATTGCAAAAGAAGTCATCGATGCCCTCGGTGGACGTGAAAACGTCAACAGTGTTGCTCACTGTGCGACTCGTCTACGTGTGATGGTCAAAGATGAAAACAAAATCAATAAAGAAAAGGCTGAGAACATTGAAAAAGTTCAAGGTGCTTTCTTTAACTCAGGTCAATACCAAATGATTTTTGGTACAGGTACTGTTAACAAGATTTACGACGAAGTCGTTGCTCAAGGTCTTCCAACAGCATCTAAAGACGAACAAAAAGCAGAAGCTGCTAAACAAGGTAACTGGTTCCAACGTGCTATCCGTTCATTCGGTGACGTTTTCGTTCCATTGCTTCCAGCAATCGTAGCGACTGGTCTTTTCATGGGTATCCGTGGAGCAATCAATAACGATACAGTTCTTGGTTTGTTCGGTACAACATCAAAAGCTTTTGCTGCTACTGATTTCTATACTTACACAGTTGTATTGACAGATACAGCCTTCGCCTTCTTCCCAGCCTTGATTTGTTGGTCAGCCTTTAACGTATTTGGTGGTTCACCACTTCTTGGTTTGGTTCTTGGTTTGATGATGGTTAACAACGCCCTTCCTAACGCTTGGGATGTTGCATCAGGTGCTGCTAAACCAATTTACTTCTTTGATTTTATTCCAGTAGTAGGTTACCAAAACTCAGTGCTTCCAGCCTTCTTCGTAGGTTTGCTTGGTGCTAAGTTCGAGCAATGGGTTCGTAAATGGGTTCCAGACGTTCTTGACCTTCTCTTGCGTCCACTTATCGTCTTCGCAGTAATGTCAGCTTTGGCCCTCTTTATCATTGGTCCTGTCTTCCATACTGTTGAAAGCTATGTTCTTGCTGCTACAGAATGGATTCTTAACTTGCCATTTGGTCTTGCTGGTCTTGTTCTTGGTGGAGTTCACCAAGTTATCGTCGTTACAGGGGTTCACCACGTCTTTAACTTGCTTGAAGCTAACCTCATTGCTAATACTGGTAAAGACCCACTTAACGCTATCATCACAGCTGCTATGACTGCCCAAGCTGGTGCGACACTTGCAGTGGGTGTTAAAACTAAAGATGCTAAATTGAAAGCACTTGCTTTCCCTGCAACTCTTTCAGCGGTACTTGGTATCACTGAACCAGCTATCTTCGGGGTTAACCTTCGTTTCGGTAAACCATTTATCATGGGTCTTATCGCTGGTGCTGCTGGTGGTTGGTTGGCCTCAATCCTTAACCTCGCTGGTACAGGATTTGGTGTAACAATCGTTCCTGGTACTCTTCTTTACCTTAACGGTCAAGTGCTTAAGTATGTGATCATGGTACTTGTAACACTTGCTCTTGGTTTTGCTCTTACTTGGATCTTCGGTTACAAAGAGGAAGAAGTTGAAGCTCAAAAAGAAGTTGTTGCTGAAGATATTGCATCTGCAGAATCAGCTCCAGTTGCATTGCAAGCCGAAACAATCGCTGCACCACTTAAAGGTGAAGTTGTAGCTTTGGAAAATGTTAATGACCCAGTCTTCTCATCAGGAGCTATGGGTAAAGGTGCCGCTATTAAACCTTCAGGAAACCAAGTAGTCGCACCATTTGATGGTGAAGTGCAAATCGCCTTCCCAACAGGTCACGCTTACGGTCTTAAATCTGATAAAGGTGCTGAAGTGCTTATCCACATCGGTATCGACACTGTCTCACTTGACGGTAAAGGATTTGATGCTAAAGTTCAAGCAAATCAACGTATTAAAAAAGGTGATGTCTTGGCTACCTTCGATAGCTCAGTAATCACTGAAGCAGGTCTTGACGATACAACTATGGTTATCGTTACAAACACTGCAGACTTCGAAGATGTTTCATCAGTAGCGAATGGTTCAGTTGCTGAAGGTGCAGACTTCATCGCAGTTAAATAATAAGCTAGAAAAGTCGAAGCCAATTCGGCTTTTTTAGTTAAATGGCTCATAAAGAAAAGTATGAAGCAGAGTAGTCTGTACCTCCTTAAACAAGGTCTCATTTAGATTGTCTTTTGCCTAGCTTTTATTTATAATAGTATAAATAGTTATTATTGATCATAAAAGGAGATAGCTTTACCTATGGCTAAACTTTACGGAAGCTTGGAAGCTGGTGGTACAAAATTTGTTTGTGCTGTTGGTGATGAAAATTTCCAAGTCGTTGAAAAAACTCAATTCCCAACAACTACACCTTACGAAACAATTGACCGTACGATTGAATTTTTCAAACGTTATGAAGATCAATTGGCTGGAATTGCAATTGGTTCATTTGGACCAATTGATGTTGATCCAAACTCTGAAACATATGGTTTTGTGACTTCAACACCAAAACCACATTGGTCAAATGTCGACCTTCTTGGTTTGATTGCTAAAGAGTTTAATATTCCTTTCTACTTTACGACTGATGTTAACTCATCTGCTTATGGTGAGACACTTGTTCGTAAAGGTGTTAAGAGTCTTGTTTACTACACTATCGGAACTGGTATTGGAGCCGGTGCTATTCAAAATGGTGAGTTCATTGGTGGTATGGGTCACACTGAAGCTGGTCACGTATATGTACCTCTTCACCCAAATGATGTTTCCAATGAATTTAACGGAACTTGTCCATTCCACCGTGGGTGTTTGGAAGGTTTGGCTGCTGGACCATCACTCGAAGCTCGAACAGGTATTCGTGGTGAATTGATTGATCAGCACTCTGACGTTTGGGACGTCCAAGCTTACTACATTGCTCAAGCTGCTGTCCAGGCAACTGTGCTCTACCGTCCAGAAGTTATCGTCTTTGGGGGTGGTGTTATGGGACAAGAACACATGCTTCGTCGTGTCCGTGAAAAATTCACAGCTCTTTTGAATGGTTACCTTCCAGTACCAGACGTGACTGAGTATATTGTGACACCTGCTGTTTCAGGTAATGGCTCTGCGACACTTGGTAACTTTGCACTTGCCAAAGATGTAGCTGACAAACACTCACGCAAATAAGCAAAATATGTAAAATCGCTTTAAGACATGATCTTAAGGCGTTTTGCTCTATACAGGAGGATGTAATGGAACCTTTATTTTTAGATTCGCCAATGCATGAAAAAATCTGGGGAGGTAATCGACTTAAGACAGAGTTTGGTTACGATATTCCCAGTGAACACACTGGTGAATACTGGGCAATTTCTGCCCATCCTAATGGTGTATCCTATGTCAAAAACGGGAAGTATGCTGGTTTTCATCTGGCAGAACTTTACAAGGATAAACCAGAACTTTTTGGAAATCCCAAGACTAGTGTTTTTCCTTTGTTGACAAAGATTTTGGACGCTAATGACTGGCTCTCAGTACAAGTACACCCTGATGATGCTTATGGACTAGAGCATGAAGGTGAGCTAGGAAAGACAGAATGTTGGTATATTATTGATGCTGAAGAGGGTGCAGAGATTATTTATGGTCACAAGGCTAAGACCAAGGAAGAATTGGCGTCCTTAATTGAAGCAGGTGATTGGGACGGACTTTTGTCGAAAACTCCTGTTAAAAAAGGTGACTTTTTCTTTGTACCAAGTGGTACCATGCATGCTATTGGTCC
The DNA here is from genome assembly GCF_037967965.1 of Streptococcus sp. FSL R7-0248. Taxonomy (NCBI): domain Bacteria; kingdom Bacillati; phylum Bacillota; class Bacilli; order Lactobacillales; family Streptococcaceae; genus Streptococcus; species Streptococcus sp. FSL R7-0248. Next base: position 1,902,684 of record NZ_CP150201.1, on the reverse strand, counting down.
AGGTATCCTGATCTTAGAGACTCAACAATCTAGCGACACCACTTACCGTGTCTATGATTTTGATCGTAGGGATGATCAGGGCAATAAACGTGAGCTTCATATTCAACAGTCTCTTGATGTCTTGAATTTAGGGGACCCAGAAAATAGTGTCCCAGTAACTGTTAAGACCTTGCAATTAGAGTCGACTTGTTTGACATCAAACTCCTTCTTCACCGTATATAAATGGAAACTCAGTGGCTTGGTTGACTTCAAGCAATCAGCTCCTTATTTGCTTTGTTCAGTACTTTCTGGCAATGGGACTATGACTATCGATTCACGCATTTATTGTCTAAAAAAAGGTGATCACTTCATTCTTCCAAATGATGTGACAGATTGGGAAATTGATGGACAATTGGAGATGATTGTCAGTCACCCTAACGAGGCTTAAGTATGAGTAATGAAAAAGTTTTAGCTGCACTATTTGAGCGTATTGAAATCGGCAAATCCTATTATTTTGAGGGAGCTTACTATCGTCTGAAAGATTATGGAGATCACATTTATGGCTTACAACGGGCCATTCCGGGTATGTGCGGTGAAAAAACGGCCTCCCCTAGCATCAAATTTTACTGGAAAAATGGTGTCTTGGACTATCAATTCTACGTTGATTTTGAAGCTAGCCCTATGATAATGAAGGCCTATAGTAGCACCGACCATGTCTTCTTTGAGCAGGCTTTTGAAAATCTCTTGCATGATTTTGAGGATATCCTAGAGAGCCAAGAGAACTCTAAGAAGTAGTTTTAAAGCATTATTGTCGATATTTTCAGTGAATCTAATAAAAAAGTTTTCGTTTATTTGCAAATCCATTGTGAAAGCCCTTAAACTAGGGCTTTTTTCTTTGTCAATCCTTGAGTGATTTCTTGTTTAAAGGGGGCTTTTGTGGTAAAATATGGAGATAAAGACTGTCGAAAGGAAAAAAGATGGCAAATATATTACGCAAAATCATTGAAAATGATAAAGGCGAAATTAAGAAACTAGAAAAAACTGCCAAGAAAGTCGAGAGCTATGCTGATGCAATGGCGGCTCTTTCAGATGAAGAACTTCAGGCAAAAACAGAAGAATTTAAAAAACGATATCAAAACGGAGAAAGCCTAGACCAACTCTTGCCAGAGGCATTTGCAGTTGTTCGTGAAGGGGCAAAACGTGTTCTTGGACTTTTCCCATATCGTGTGCAAATCATGGGTGGTATTGTTCTTCACCATGGTGACGTCCCAGAGATGCGTACAGGGGAAGGGAAAACCCTGACTGCGACAATGCCTGTTTACCTAAATGCTATTTCAGGTGAAGGTGTGCACGTTATCACCGTTAACGAATACCTTTCAGAGCGTGATGCAACTGAAATGGGTGAGCTTTATAGTTGGCTTGGTTTGTCAGTAGGGATTAACCTTTCAGCCAAATCACCAGCTGAAAAACGTGAAGCTTATAACTGTGATATCACTTACTCAACCAACTCAGAGGTAGGTTTCGACTATCTTCGTGATAACATGGTTGTTCGTAAGGAAAACATGGTACAACGTCCATTGAACTATGCCTTGGTCGATGAGGTTGACTCAGTTCTTATCGACGAAGCTCGTACACCATTGATTGTATCAGGTCCTGTAAGTTCAGAAACTAATCAGTTATATCACCGTGCGGATGCCTTTGTTAAGACCTTGACAGAGGATGATTATGCCATTGATATTCCAACGAAAACGATTGGTTTGAATGACTCAGGTATTGACAAGGCTGAAGAATTCTTCAACTTGGACAACTTATACGATATTGACAATGTTGCCTTGACTCACTATATTGACAACGCCCTTCGTGCCAACTACATCATGTTGCATGATATTGACTATGTGGTCAGTCCTGAGCAAGAAATTCTTATCGTTGACCAATTTACAGGTCGTACCATGGAAGGTCGTCGTTTCTCAGATGGACTCCACCAAGCCATTGAGGCAAAAGAAGGTGTACCAGTTCAAGAAGAAACGAAGACATCTGCCTCAATCACTTACCAAAATATGTTCCGTATGTACAAGAAATTGTCAGGGATGACTGGTACTGGTAAAACTGAGGAAGATGAATTCCGTGAAATTTACAACATGCGAATCATTCCGATTCCAACTAACCGTCCAATTCAACGTATTGACCACGATGACCTTCTTTACCCTACCTTGGATGCTAAATTCCGCGCTGTGGTACAAGATGTTAAACGTCGTTATGAAAAGGGACAGCCAGTCCTTGTTGGTACGGTTGCCGTTGAAACATCTGACTTGATTTCTAAGATGTTGGTTGAAGCAGGTATTCCTCATGAAGTGCTTAATGCCAAGAACCACGAAAAAGAAGCGCATATTATCATGAATGCGGGTCAACGTGGTGCCGTTACGATTGCGACCAACATGGCCGGTCGTGGTACCGACATCAAACTTGGTGAAGGTGTTCTTGACCTTGGTGGACTCTGTGTCATTGGTACAGAGCGTCACGAAAGCCGTCGTATCGATAACCAGTTGCGTGGTCGTGCGGGACGTCAAGGGGACCCAGGGGAATCTCAATTCTACCTTTCACTTGAAGACGAATTGATGCGTCGTTTCGGTTCTGATCGTATCAAACAAGTCTTGGAACGTTTGAATGCTGATGATGAAGATATTGTTATCAAATCACGTATGTTGACACGCCAAGTGGAAGCGGCTCAAAAACGTGTCGAAGGAAATAACTACGATACTCGTAAACAAGTCCTTCAGTACGATGACGTTATGCGTGAACAACGTGAAATCATCTACGCTGAGCGTTATGATGTTATCACAGCGGAACGTGACCTTGAACCTGAGATTAAGGCTATGATTACGCGTACGATTAACCGTACAGTAGATGGTCACAGCCGCAATGATCAAGAGGAAGCTCTTAAAGGTATTTTGAACTTTGCTCGTCAGGCTTTGGTTCCTGAGAATGCCATCTCACTTGAAGATTTACAAGAAGTGGGAGAGGTAACGAAACGTAGTGTTAATTATGACGCTATTAAAGTTTACTTGAATGAGTTAGCAGATGATGTTTATGATCGTCAAATCAAGAAATTGCGTTCAGAGGAAGCTATCCGTGAATTCCAAAAAGTCTTGATTTTGATGGTTGTTGATAACAAGTGGACGGACCACATCGATGCCCTAGATCAATTACGTAATGCCGTTGGTTTGCGTGGTTATGCACAAAACAACCCAATCGTTGAGTATCAATCTGAAGGGTTCAAGATGTTCCAAGATATGATTGGGGCAATTGAATATGATGTGACACGTACAATGATGAAAGCACAAATTCATGAACAATCTCGTGAAAATGTGAATGAACGTGTTTCGACAACAGCAACAGGCAATATCCAGGCCCACCAAGCAGATGCTAATGGTCAAGAAATTGACTTTAGTAAAGTTGGTCGTAATGACTTCTGTCCATGTGGCTCTGGTAAGAAATTTAAAAATTGTCACGGTCGTAAACAATTTTAGGAAAAAAATAGGTAATTATTATGGTTTTTAAAGCAGTAAGTGAAAAAATTGATTTTGATGCAGTTAAAGAATCAACTACATTAACAGGTGAAGCCCTTGCCAAGAAACAAGCTCGTGATAAAGAGCTTGAAGCAATCATCAAGGGTGAAGATGACCGTACGCTTTTGGTTATCGGTCCATGTTCATCTGATAATGAAGAAGCTGTTCTTGATTATGCTCACCGTTTGGCTAAACTTCAAGAAGAAGTTAAAGATAAAGTCTTTATGGTTATGCGTGTCTATACAGCTAAACCTCGTACAAATGGTGATGGCTATAAAGGACTTGTACACCAACCTGATGCTGAAGGGAAACCAAACCTAATTAACGGTATCAAGGCTGTGCGTAACCTTCACTACCGTGTTATCACTGAAACTGGTATCACAACTGCTGACGAAATGCTTTACCCAGAAAATCTTCCTTTGGTAGATGACCTTGTGTCATACATTGCCGTTGGTGCACGTTCTGTAGAAGACCAACAACACCGTTTTGTTGCGTCAGGTATTGATGTTCCAACTGGTATGAAGAATCCAACATCAGGGAACCTTAACGTGATGTTTAACGGTATCTACGCTGCACAAAACAAACAAAACTTCCTCTTTAACGGTGAAGAAGTTGAAACTCCAGGGAACCCATTGGCACACGTTATTCTTCGTGGTTCAACGAATGAATATGGTAAAAACGTGCCTAACTTCTACTATGATGATGTGCTTGAAACAATCGAACACTATGAACAAATGGGCCTTGAAAATCCATTCATCGTTATTGATACAAACCATGATAACTCAGGTAAACGTTACTTGGAACAAATCCGTATCGTTCGTCAAACCTTGATTAACCGTGATTGGAATGAAAAAATCAACAAAGTGGCACGTGGTTTCATGATTGAATCTTACCTTGAAGATGGCCGTCAAGATGCGCCAGATGTCTATGGTAAATCAATCACTGACCCATGTCTTGGTTGGGATAAGACAGAAGAATTGATTCGTGAAATCCACGATACTTTGTCAAAATAATAAGGTAACAGAAACCATATATGGGGAGTGAACCGTTTGGATGACCAAGCGGTTCGCTCTCTTTTCACAAAGAGAGGAAAATAAATGGGAATTCATCAAAATAGTCCGCTGATTGATGTAGCGGAAGTAAGGAAATTACACGCTCTTACGGGAGACGCTCTAGTAACTAAACAAGCTAATGATGAGGCCTTGGCAAAAATTATCAAGGGTGAGGACAAACGTCTTCTCTTGGTTATTGGTCCATGTTCATCTGATAATGAAGAAGCCGTTCTTGACTATGCTCACCGTTTGGCCAAACTTCAGGAAGAAGTGAAGGACAAAATCTTTATTGTTATGCGTGTTTATACAGCTAAACCACGTACTAATGGAGATGGTTATAAGGGGCTTATCCACCAACCAGATGCAGAGGGTGATGTAGACCTTCTTGCTGGGGTTAAGGCGGTTCGCCACCTTCAGTCACGTATTATTACTGAAACAGGTCTTCCCATCGCTGACGAGATGCTTTATCCGTCAAATCTTTCCTTCTTTGATGATTTGCTTAGCTACCACGCTGTTGGAGCACGTTCTGTTGAGGACCAAGAACACCGCTTTGTAGCTTCAGGTATTGATGTGCCAATTGGCTTGAAGAACCCAACGTCAGGGAATTTGAATGTCATGTTTAATGGTATCTATGCTGCGCAGAACCAACAGCATTTCCTTTACAATGGTGCTGAAGTTAAAACAGATGGTAACCCACTCGCTCACGCTATCCTGCGTGGTGCCAACAATGAAAATGGTCAGAACATTGTCAACTACCATTACGAGGACTTGGTTAAGGCTTTGGACAAGTATAGTGCACTTAATCTGGAAAATCCATTTATCCTTGTTGATACTAACCATGACAACTCAGGTAAAAACTTCATGGAGCAAGTTCGTATTGTGCGTGAAGTCCTTCTTAATCGTGAGTGGGATGAGCGTATCGCGGATACCGTGCGTGGCTTTATGATTGAGTCTTACCTTGAGGATGGTCGTCAGGACACACCTGAAGTTTACGGTAAATCAATCACAGATCCATGTCTTGGTTGGGATAAGACAGATAGCCTTATTCGTGAAATCCACAATCAACTTTCGTTATAATTATGATTTTTGGACATGGTATAGACTTGCAGGAAATTTCAGCTGTAAAAAAGGCTTATGACCGCAATCCACGCTTTGCAAAAAAGGTATTGACACCAAAAGAGTGGGAGCGTTTTGAATCCCTTTCTGGTAATCGTCAGATGTCCTATTTAGCAGGGCGCTGGGCCGGTAAGGAAGCATTTTCAAAGGCTTGGGGTACTGGTATTGGAGCAGTCGGCTTTAAGGATATTGAAATATTGACCAATGACAAGGGAGCTCCAGTGGTGACCCAATCACCTTTTGAAGGCAAGGTTTTTATCTCGATTTCCCATAGCGGTGATTTTGTTCAGGCAAGTGTCATTTTAGAAAAAAACTAAGAGATAGATGTTGGAAGAGGATAGCTTATGATTTCAAGTTTACATCGACCAACCTTGGCAAAGGTTGATCTATCAGCAATTTCAGAAAATATTGAACAAGTGGTTAGTCACATCCCTAAACAGGTAAAGACTTTTGCAGTTGTTAAGGCCAATGCTTATGGTCATGGCGCTGTCGAAGTGGCCAAGCATGTATCTAAGCAGGTGGATGGTTTTTGTGTTTCCAACCTAGACGAGGCGCTTGAACTTCGTCAAGCTGGCTTAGAACAACCGATACTTATTTTAGGAGTCGTCTTGCCAGACGAGGTTCCTTTGGCTATTCAAGAAAACATCACTCTGACGGTAGCTTCGCTTGAGTGGTTGGAAATGGCTAAGAATCAAGGGCTTGATTTAACTGGTTTGACCTGCCATATTAAGATTGATTCAGGTATGGGCCGTATTGGGGTGCGTAACCAAGAGGATGCGGATAGCTTGATTGCTGGTCTTAAATCACTTGGTGCGGATGTCGAAGGTATTTTTACTCATTTTGCAACGGCTGATGAGGCAGATGATAGTAAATTCAAGCGTCAATTGGCCTTCTTCACGGACTTAGTTAATAACTTGGTGGACCGTCCTCGCTTGGTACATGCTAGCAACTCTGCGACGAGTATCTGGCATGCAGAAACAGTCTTTAATGCGGTACGTCTAGGTGTTGTTATCTATGGTCTCAATCCTAGTGGTAGTGTTTTAGACCTTCCATATAGGATTCGTCCTGCTTTAAGTTTGGAGACTGCACTTGTTCATGTTAAGACCCTACCAGCAGGTCAATATGTGGGTTATGGTGCAACCTATACGACGACAGCTGATGAGGTTATTGGAACCATTCCGATTGGCTATGCGGATGGTTGGACCAGAGATTTACAAGGTTTCCACGTTATTGTGGATGGACAGTTTTGTCCTATTGTTGGGCGTGTGTCTATGGACCAGATTACCGTTCGTCTTCCTAAGGTTTATCCCCTAGGAACTCCTGTCACTCTTATGGGTGAAAATGGTGGAGCAAGCATCACTGCGACAGAGGTGGCTGAAAAACGTGGTACTATCAACTACGAAGTTCTTTGTTTACTTAGTGACCGTGTACCTCGTAGCTATGACTAATATAAATAAAAAGAGAAATCCAGTTTGATGCTGGATTTTTTGGTTTTAGTTAAGACCATTTTCATGTGTTATAATAGCTGATAAGGCTTCCTTTTTCACGGGAAGAAGAACACGATAGAAATGATAGAGGATATGATTCAACTAGATTCACCAATTGCGGATTTGAAAGGCTTTGGGCCTAAGTCCGCTGAAAAATTTACCAAATTAGATTTATACACGGTTGGGGACCTCTTGCTTTATTTTCCTTTCCGATATGAGGATTTTAAGAGTAAGTCTATCTTTGAACTGATGGATGGCGAAAAGGCTGTTATTACGGGAACAGTGGTGACGCCTGCCAATGTGCAGTATTATGGCTTTAAACGGAATCGTCTGAGTTTTAAAATCAAGCAAGGAGAGGCTGTGATTGCCATTAGTTTCTTCAACCAACCTTATCTTGTGGACAAGATTGAGATGGGGGCAGAAGTGGCTATTTTTGGCAAATGGGACCAGAAGAAGTCTGCTGTGACTGGTATGAAAGTCCTGGCTCAAGTTGAGGACGATATGCAGCCAGTCTACCATGTGGCCCAGGGTGTTAGTCAGGCCCAACTGATAAAGGCCATAAAGGCAGCTTTTGATAGTGGGGCCCTTAATTTGTTGGAGGAAAATCTCCCTCAGGTGCTGCTGGACAAGTACCGTCTCATGGGACGTCAAGAGGCTGTGCGTGCCATGCATTTTCCGAAAGATTTGGCTGAATATAAGCAGGCCCTACGTAGGACCAAGTTTGAGGAGCTCTTTTATTTCCAGATGAATTTACAGGTGCTGAAGGCTGAAAATAAGTCCGAAACCAATGGTCTAGCAATTGCTTACGATGAAGCCAAAATCAAAGCCAAAATTGCAGAATTACCATTCCCCTTAACAGAGGCCCAACAGCGTAGTTTATCGGAAATCCTAGCTGATATGAAATCTGGGGCTCATATGAACCGTCTCTTGCAAGGAGATGTGGGCTCAGGGAAAACAGTTATCGCTAGCTTGGCTATGTATGGGGCCTATACGGCAGGATTTCAGTCTGCCCTCATGGTACCGACGGAAATCTTAGCAGAGCAGCATTATCAGAGTTTACAGGGGCTTTTTCCTGAGTTAGAGGTAGTGCTCCTAACTTCTGGAATGAAGGCGGCGGATAAGAAAGTAGCCCTTTCCAAAATCGAGTCTGGGGAGGCTCAGATGATTGTGGGAACCCACTCGTTGATTCAAGATGCAGTGACTTATCATAGTCTTGGGCTAGTCATTACTGATGAACAGCACCGATTTGGAGTTAATCAACGTCGTATTTTCCGTGAGAAGGGTGACAATCCTGATGTCCTCATGATGACAGCGACCCCTATCCCTAGGACCTTGGCAATCACTGCCTTTGGGGAGATGGATGTATCTATCATTGACCAGATGCCAGCTGGACGTAAGCCCATTATTACCCGTTGGGTTAAGCATGAGCAGTTAGATACTGTATTGACTTGGATTAAGGGGGAGTTGGAAAAAGATGCTCAGGTCTATTTTATTTCTCCTCTGATTGAAGAGTCTGAGGCTCTTGATTTGAAAAATGCGGTGGCCCTTCATCAGGAACTCACAGAGTTCTTTGGGGATTCAGCTACAGTAGCTCTGATGCACGGTCGTATGAAAAATGATGAAAAAGACCAAATTATGCAAGATTTCAAGGACAGAAAATCTCAGATTTTAGTATCAACTACAGTTATCGAAGTAGGTGTTAACGTGCCAAATGCTACAGTTATGGTCATTATGGATGCGGATCGTTTTGGACTTAGCCAGCTTCACCAGCTTCGAGGGCGTGTTGGTCGTGGCGATAAGCAGTCCTACTGTGTTTTGGTGGCTAATCCTAAAAATGATACTGGTAAAAAACGCATGCAGGCCATGTGTGAGACCACGGATGGCTTTGTTCTAGCTGAGGAGGATCTTAAAATGCGTGGCTCAGGTGAAATCTTTGGGACACGTCAGTCAGGTATTCCTGAATTTCAGGTGGCCGATATTGTGGAAGACTACAATATCTTAGAGGAAGCCAGACGGGTGGCTAGCCAAATTGTATCTGACCCTAACTGGCGAGAGAATCCTGAATGGCAGGTGCTAGGGGCACATTTGAGAAGCCAAGGCGAGTTTGATTGAGGAGGAAACCAATGAACAAAAGACGGTTAAAACTCGATTTTTTTGCTATCTTGCATCCCTTGTTTCTTATGATGTTAGGTCTTATATTTTATTTTTTCGCCTTCATCTTGATTTGGTTTATTACCGAATTGACAAAGCTGATAGAAGGAAAGACAGACTTTCATACCCTATATCTTTATTCACTTCTTATCTCTCTAGCTTGTTCGATATTACTGATTATGTACGTCGCGGGTTTTATAGCTCAACTGATTATCCATATACAGCATCAAAAGGAAAGAACGCTTTTGCCGGTCTGGTGCATGCTTACGGCTGTACTGATGCTTGTGCCCCTATTCGAAGATTTTAGTATCTTAGGCTCAGCCTGGAATTTTAAAGGGTATTTTCTTTCCATAGTTGCTTACATTGCCTATCTTTTTACAAAGCTACCCAAGGTTATTGAAAGTTACCGCTATCATGCGACAATTCGCTATGCCGTTTGGGTGGCTCTGGTCTTGGGAATTATTTTATCCATGCTTTAGACAGAAAAACTCTCAGTAAACTCACTGAGAGTTTTAAGTTCCCTTCAAGCTTATTACAAGCTTTCTTTAAGTTAGGCAACCTATAATAAAACCATCAAAACGAGATAGGTTTTGATAATAAAACGTTTTGGCTAGGCCAAACCATTCCTAAAAAGGAGGACAAAACAATGACAGTAAAAATTAAAGTAACCTACAACCGAAATTTCCAGAAGCATCCTCAAGACTTTAAGGTTTATCAAAACTAGTATTGATGCTAGGAAGAGGCTAAATTTACCCATATTCTACAACTTTCATCCCTCATTTTCCAAAATCCCTTTTTCCTTTTTTTCATAACGTAGAATCCCTCTTCTTAAACTCATAAAAAGTCTAGACGGAAGCTTGACCAGTCTAGGCGATTAACATAAGTAAGCTAACCAGTTGAGATTTTCTTGACTGGTTTTTATTTTTTGAAATTTAGATAAAAAATATCGAAAAACGATAAAAATGTGTTGACAAGGAGAAATAAAGAGTGTAATATATAATTATCGATAAACGATAATAAGTTTTCGATAAAGATAATCTTATTCGCGAAAAAGAGAAATTATTTACTAAAACTATTTAACAAAGGAAAAACTTATCATGAAAACACTTAAACCAATCATCAATGCTCTTCTTATTCTTCTTATGGCAATCTACGGTTTTGCAATGCTTGCTTTACTTATCCTTCCTTTTGTGGATGTGACTAATCTTTTCCCAGGTGCTGAGGTTCATTACCTTTCTGGATGGGGTTACTGGCTAGTATCAGAGTTACAATTTGCCTTCTATCTTGCCTTGATTTGTCTTCTTCGTAAAGAGCTTAAAGACTTTACTTGGAAGGCACTTTGGACAGAAGATTTCTCTCTCTTCTTGAAAAAGGCTGCTCTCTTAACCTTTGTGCCATCAGCATTGAATATCTTCTTGCAGTTGGGAACGACTAATCACCTTGTAGTTGACTTCAGCACATCAGTTTGGCTTCTCTTGGTCTCTCTAGCTTGTGATGCTGTCCGTCTTCGTAAGGGACAAACAGCTGTCAAATAATTGAATGAATCTTAGTTGAAAAGTAATAAAATCTTACCTATAAACTAGTATTTTATATTGATATTCGATATAATTGATACTGTTAATAGTTAGCTACTGATTTAGTATAAGGTCAAGGGCTCCTAGAGGCACCTTGGCTTTTTCTAGTCTATACTCCCAAAAAATCAAAATGTATTTACAATCGAGGTAACACATGACAACTATCTTATTCTATTTTTTAATCGTCCTAGCCTTGGCTGGCTCTAGTTATTATGGTTGGAAATCGGCTAAAAGTGCTAAAAATCGTCAGGAGACGCAAGAACAGAAACGTCTGCGTAGTGTTCTCCTGTTCGTTAATGTCCTCCTTTTTGCGGGCTTTTTAAGTCTTGTTATTACCATTCTTAATGACGCCTTTATTCTGACTGGTCATGAAGGACTCTTACAACAAGGTTTGCGTATGCTTCTCGGTTCGGGAGTTACCGTGAAAAGCAAGGGTCCTAGTCTGACGCTTTTTGTAGCAACCATTGATTTCCTTCGTATGGTAGTCAACATAGGTTTCTTGTTGTGCCTACGTGCCTTTTTGATTAATCTTTATCGTTCTGATATTTTCATCGCTAAAAATGCTAGGTTGGTTCGTTGGTCAGCGCATTTGCTCGTTCTTGGGACCTTTATCAATAATGGTATTTTTACGTTTGGAACAGGCAACCAGAGTTATAGTTTCTTTAACATCAGTTATTTGCTAGTTAGCTTTGTCCTCTATGCTGTCGCTATGATTTTGACTAAGGCTAATGCCATTGCTGAGGAAAATGAGTATACGATTTAGGAGGGGCTTATGATTATTGTCAATTTGGACGTTGAACTTGCCAAGAAGAAGATGCGCTCGGGTGAGCTTGCAGAACGGATTGGTATTACCCCAGCCAATCTCTCGGTTCTTAAGACAGGCAAGGCCAAGGCAATCCGTTTTACGACTCTGGATGCCATTTGTAAGGAGTTAGATTGCCAACCAGGAGATATTCTTGAATATAGACCTGACGAAGAAAACTAAAAGCCTGAAGCAGTTCAGTCACCTTTCTGGTGACCATGCTTCAAGCTTTTTATTTTTTCTTCAACCATGCGACTAGCGCTAGACTGGCTAGCACGGTACCACAGACCATGGCGATATGTGTTTTTGAGATGGTTAGTTCATAGTGGAAATCTTTATTTTCCAATTTATCGGTTGCTTCAATGCTAAGTTTCATGTCTTATCCCTCGATATAATCTTTCAATTCTTGGCCTTTTAGTCCTGCACTAAGTGCAATGAGGAGTTTGAGGCGAGCTTTTGGTGCATTGAGTTCTTTAACAAACATAACGCCAGCTTCTTGGAGTTTGACCCCACCCCCTTCATAGGCGTAGACAGGTTCGGCGATACCGTTGAAACAGCGGGAGACGAGCACAACAGGGACTCCTTTGTCCATAAGCTTTGTGATTTCTCCTGCAGCTAGTGGTGGGAGGTTTCCAGCACCCAGGGCTTCGATGACGACACCGTCAATCTTCTCAGGATCCAGGAGACTGATGATACCATCTCCAATACCCATCCCTGCATAGGCTTTTATGATTGGTACTGTTCCTGTAATTTGTTCCAAATCAAAGCGAACACGAGGCTCAGCAGTTTTGAACCAGAGGATATCATGCTTCATGATGATGCCTAGTGGACCATGGGTTGGTGTGTGGAAGGTTGCCACGTTTGTGGTATGGGTCTTAGTCACATACTTGGCTGCATGGATTTCATCATTCATCACGACCAGGATTCCTTTGTCAGCGGCCTTGTCATCACTGGCAACACGTAGGGCTGATAGATAGTTGTAAACCCCGTCGCTTCCTAGCTCGTTTGACGAACGCATGGCACCAGTTAGAACGATTGGAATCTCAGGGACGGCCATGGTATCTAGGAAGTAGGCTGTTTCTTCCAGGGTATCTGTCCCATGAGTGATGACCACACCATCATATTGACCAGCTGTTTCCTTGATTTTTTTGTAAATATCCAGCATGTGGTAGGGTGTGATATGTGGGCTTGGGATATTAAGAAAATCGAGAACGGTTAGTTCTAAATTATCTAAATCAAGTCCCACATGGTTCATGGGATTATCAGCGTTTTGGCTGACCCTGCCATCATTATCCGCTGACATGGAAATGGTCCCTCCAGTGTGAAGGACTAGGATTTTTTTTATCATTTATACTACTCACTATCATATTTATGTTATAATTTATTTTAGCATAAAATGTTAGAAGGAGGGGAGCTCTGTGGCCATTAAAGCAGTCTTTTTTGATATTGATGGGACTTTTCTAAATGACCGAAAACGCGTGTCTAGTTCAACCAAAAAAGCCATCAGTCAAATGAAGGAAGATGGTATCTTAGTTGGTTTGGCAACAGGTCGTGGTCCAGGATTTGTCCAGCCTTTCATGGACAATCTAGGTCTGGATTTTGCAGTCACTTATAACGGTCAGTATATTTTGACTCACGACAAGATCCTTTATCAAAACCAGCTCCCTAAATCAACAGTCTACAACTTGATTCGCTATGCCACCAAGCACCGTAGAGAGATTTCTCTAGGGACTAGTACAGGTCTTGTTGGTTCCAATATTATCAGTATGGGGACGAGTAAGTTTGGGCAAATCGTTAGTCGTATTGTCCCTAAGTCCTGGGCTAAGATGGTGGAGCGTAGTTTCAAGTCTTTGATTCGTCGTTTCAAGCCACAAAGCATTGAAACCCTTAAAACTATCATGCGTGAGCCTATTTATCAGGTAGTTATGGTAGCGACGGTGGGTGAAACACAAGATATTGAAGAAAAATTTCCTCATGTGAAGATTACCCGCTCAAGTCCTTACTCAGCCGATATTATTTCAGCGAATCAATCTAAGTTGAAAGGTATTGCTCATCTAGGTGAGGTTTTTGGTTTCGAACTCAGTGAGGTTATGGCCTTTGGGGATTCGGAAAATGACCTAGAAATGCTGTCTGGCGTTGGCGTTGGTGTTGCCATGGGAAATGGTGAAGACGAACTGAAAGACCAGGCTACCCATGTCACTGATACTAATAACCAGAATGGGATTGCCAAAGCCTTGTCACACTATGGTTTGATTCACTTTGAAACAGAGAATTCATTTACCAGTGATGATGACAATTTCAACAAGGTTAAGGATTTCCACCATTTGATGGATGGCTCAACTACCGATATGCCTCGTGTTTACGGTATTGAGGAAGCTAGTCACCGTTCGGACTTCAAGTTGGAAGAAATTGTCGAATTCCTCTATGCTTCATCAGGTGGGGACAAGCGTGTCTTTGGTCAGGCTGTTCTGGATTTGCATGCTGCTCTTGACAAGGCAGCGCTCAAAGTTAGTTCTAAAGAGCACTCAGAGTCAACTATGGTTGGTCAGGTGGATGCATTGACTGACTTGCTTTACTTGACCTATGGCTCATTTGTCCTTATGGGTGTGGATCCTAAGCCTTTCTTTGATACGGTTCATGAGGCTAATATGGGTAAAATTTTCCCAGATGGCAAAGCTCACTTTGATCCTGTGACTCACAAAATTCTTAAACCAAGTGATTGGGAAGCGCGATTTGCACCAGAACCACACATTAAACGTGAGCTAGATCGTCAGATTCAAAAATCTCTACAAAGAAGTAAATAAGAAGTTATAAAGGTTTGGACAGTTTGCTCCGAACCTTTTTCTAATAAAAATGACATTTATTAATGGCTTTATTTGTGATAAAATAAAGTCATTCTATGTATTTTTAAGGAGATTATTATGACTAAAGCAGATTGGTTAGATTTTTTTGAAGCCATCAATGGTCGTTCAGCGACTGAAGAAGAAATTGCAGCAGCACTTGCAGCTGGTGAGTTCCAAGATGACGCCCCAGCAGTAGAAACTGCTCCAGTACAAGAAGCGCCAGTTCAACCAGCTTTCGCTAGTGCCCAAGAAACACTAGCACAAGAGGCGCAGCCACAACCAACTTTCGCTGGTGCACAAGAGGCGCAACAACAACCGACTTTCGCTGGTGCACAAGAAGCACAACCGCAAGCTCCTTTTGCAAATGCTCAGGCTGCTCAAGCACAACCAAGCTTTGCAGGGGCTCAAACTGCTCCAGTACAAGGAGTGCCAAATCAAGCAGTGCAACCACAAGCTGGTTTTGCCAATGCTCAAGCTGGTCAACAAACAGCTTTTGCTAACGGTCAACCGCTTCAACCAGGTCAAAATGTTCAATTTATCAATGGCCAAGCTGTAGTTGTTCCAGCACAACCATCAGCATTTGCGACAACTTTCAAAAACTATTGGACATGGTTGCTTAATGCATGGCGTCGTCCAGCTGACATGACAGATTATGGTAAGCACAATGGTTGGCTTAACTACATCTTCTTGTCACTCTTGACTGGACTTGCATTCTTTGCAATTTTGAGCGCTGTTGCACGTAAAGTTGTTAGCTCAATTGTGTCAACCACAAATGTACTGTCTAGTATGTTTGGTTCTTATGGAACAGATGCTTACTCATCTCCAGTTTCAAGTCATACATCTAGCATTGGTTTTGGAGCCTTCTTCGCAAGTATCCTAGCTGCCTTCCTCTTTATCTTTGCCTTTATCTTGGCAGGATTTGTGACACGTAAGGCCATCTTCCGTGACCCTGAGACTACTTTCTTGAATAGCTTTGATCGTTTTGGTCGTTTGACATCATTAGCCTTGCCAATCTTGCTTGTAACAATCTTGTTGGGAGCTATTGGACTTGTTGCCTTCCCAGGATTCTTGTTCTATGTTGTTTACTTCTTATTTGCAATTGCTAATCTATTTACAATTGTTCCTGTAACAACAGCGTGGAAGGCTGATAAGTTCTATCAAATGATTTTGGCAGCACTTTTGAATGGTGTGATTTTGTCAATCTTGTTTGCAATCGTATTTGCTATCATGTCATCATTTACAGTAGGTCTTCTATTCTAAGCAAACATCTAGCAATTTTTGAAAAAGTAAGTTTATAGGAGTCTTTATGGCAACAAAAGAAAAGTGGATTGATTTATTTGAAAAGGCAGTTGGTCGTCCGCCCCATGTTTTGGAGATTGAAGAAGGCCAGAAAGCAGACTTTGACTTAAAGGCTATTAAAGGCATTTCGGCAATGGGCTTGGACCAAGAAGCCACTCCTTCTGAACCAACAGAAGAAGTTGATGAGTATGACGTTGCCGAGGAAGTGTTTGAAGATGTACCGCTTGGTGATGAAGAGGAAACGACTCCTTTAGAAACTAAGGAGCTTTCACCAGTATCTCAAGCAGATCAAGGTCAAACTGAAAAAAATTCAGAGGCTGCTTCTAAAGAAGCACAAGCCATCTGGATGAAGGCTTTTAAAACCTATGTTGGACGTCAGCCTCTCCCTGAGGAATTCCTACTTGGTAAGTCTTCAGGTTATGATGTGTCAACCATCCATCAGTTTATCTCAGATGGTAAGGCAGCGAAACCAGCCAAGCCAGCCATGGCTAAAGGAAAGAAAATCCTGATTATTGCTGGTGTTGTTGCAGCAGTCTTAGCGCTTGCTAGTTACGGCTTTGGTTCTTATTACTACTCACGTGGTCAAGTAGCAGAGCGTTATGAAGCAGCAGCTAAGAAGAGCTTTAAAGATAGCTTGGAATACCAAGTATGGTCTGATACTAAAAAGGAAATTAAAACATCCGAAGTCAAGTACACAGACACTAAAAGTACACAAGCCTATAGCAAGAGCCAACTCCTGTCTGGCGAACGTATGCAAAAGGTTGGGCGTCAGTTCCTTATTTTTCCTAAGTGGAGAGTCGTGGTAGATCCTGGAACGGTTGATTTAACCGTTAATACAGCTGATTTGAATGTGACTATTAACGGGGTTTCTTATGCGACTACAGATGGCAATAACTACACGGCTAAATTGAACCATCTCTATCCAGGAACTTACAATTTTGTGGCTTCTGGTAAGGTCAATGATCAAGATATCACTGTCTCATCTGAGGAAAATGTGACCTCTAAAACAGAAGTCAATCTTTCTGTAGAGTATCTTAGCTTTACTGTTAAGTCTAATCTTAAGGATGGAGACCTCTACGTTGGTGGTACCAAGATTGGAACCCTTAACTCAGGGAAACTAGATGTTAACAAGGTAGCAGTAGCTGGATCATCAGCCGTTTATGTTAAGAAGAATTTCGAAGATGGTAGCTCTATCAAGACAGAGACACTGTCTATTAAGAAACTCTCTGAAGGTCAAACGGTTACTCTAGATGCTGATGGTGTTCTTGATCGTGATACGGCAGATCGTCTTTTGACTGCTGCCTACGGTAAATTTGGTAGCTACGCTTCTAATCACAACACAACACCAGATGGTGTATCCGACATTTTCCTTAATGGTACTGATGATACCATGTACAAGGATGTAACAGCTGATATTGATAGAAATACTACGGGTGCTAAAAACCGTGCTGCTGATAGTATTTCTTTCTCAGACGTTGACGTCACAGAAGTCGTTCAGACTGGTGAGAAGACCTTCAAGGTGACCTTCACAGCAGTTTATGATTTCTATTATGGTTATGATTCGAAATTTAAGTCATCAGGAGATATCAAAGATAAAATCTCTTGGTCATGTAATGTGGAATATGTTGGTGACGATAGCGACTCTAGCAGTAGTGGTTCTAACTACAGCGACTACCGTATCAATGGTAAGGCTGGTGAATCACAAAAAGTGAGTCGTGAAGATACTGTGAAGTAGTAGTTGCTTGCCCAGTTAGTCAGCATTGAACAGATTACAAATGGGAGGGAGTCCTCCACACTAAAAATGAGAACTTGGCAACAGCCAGGTTCTTTTGTTTGTCTGTTTTTACCTCTTAGGGGCTAAACCGTGCCACTTGCCCAAAAGGCCTTGTTTTGTGTAAAGCAGTTGTTATAATGGAAGCATCAAAAAGACAGGAAAGGAGTATTATGAAAGTTAGAATCGAATTGGACCCATCCATGGATGAGCCTGAAATCTTGATTCGAGCTCCTCGGTTAACACAGGAATTGGCCCAGCTCCAAGAATCTATTCTAAGGCAAAAGTTAGTTCCTTTAGCCTTTTACAAGGATCGAAGCGAATATTTTCTGGATTTGGCAAATATTCTCTTTTTTGAAACAGACGGGGAAAAGATTTTTGGACATACCAAGGATGAGGCCTATGAGGTGAAGCAAAAGCTCTACGAATTGGAAGGCTTGCTTCCGATTGCCTTTTGTCGGATTTCCAAATCGACGATTGTTAATGCTAAGCAGATTTATTCTTTAGAGAAGTCTTTTTCGGGGACTAGTACGGTGAATTTTTATCAGACCCACAAGCAGGTCCATGTATCAAGACGCTACTATCAAGTTTTAAAAGAACGACTAAACGAAATGAGGTAAGATAATGAGAAAGAAATTAATTGGGATCCTCTTGATCCTTTTGGCAGCTTTGGTAATTGTACAAGACTATTTTATAAAATGGGAAATTAGTATTTGGATGTTGGCCTGGGTAGTCTTATTGGCAATTTTGTCCCTTTCTAGTCTTTTGAAGAGACATTTTGGTCTTGGTTTCGCCTATGGCATTGTGGCTCTATTTTCACTTAATGGACAGTTCCATTTTCTTCCAGTATCTAATTCGGTCCTTATCTTTTCTTCGATTCTTGCAGTTATTGGCTTGAACATTCTCTTCAATCCTTCTAGTAAAACAAAGAATCGCTTTGGATTAGGGGTTACTGGTTCGGAGGCTAATAATGGTGGAAATGATATTGATGTCACTTTTTCAACAGTGACCAAATATCTCAATGACCAGCAATTTACGCATGGGAGTGCGGATGTTAGTTTAGGACAGGCTTCCGTTTATTTTGATAATTGCCGTATTGAGGGGCCATCTGCTCAGTTTGATGTGGACGTTTCTCTTGGAAGTCTTAGCCTCTATGTGCCCAGTGATTGGCGGGTGCATGTGAATGTGGATAACTCTCTTTCAGCTGTACAGCATGAGGAAAATCCTAGCAACTTAACTAACAAGGATTTCTACATCAAAGGTGATGTTTCCTTGGGTAATTTAGAAATTATTTATGTTGGTGAGAATGCGATTGATTAAGTTAGTGGAGGGAACATCTGATTAATATAATACCTATTGTTTTATCTCATCTCCTGTGATAAGATAGGCTCAATCTATTTTCAGGAGGGACAAGACATGGTTTCTACTATTGGTATTATAAGTTTATCTAGTGGGATTATCGGTGAAGACTTTGTCAAGCACGAAGTGGACTTGGGTATTCAACGTCTCAAGGACCTCGGACTCAATCCTATCTTTTTACCTCATTCGCTAAAAGGCTTAGATTTTATCAAAGAACATCCTGAAGCTCGTGCAGAGGATTTGATTCATGCCTTTTCTGATGATAGCATCGACATGATCCTATGTGCCATTGGTGGAGACGATACCTATCGCTTGCTACCCTACCTCTTTGAAAATGACCAACTACAAAAGGTTATCAAACCAAAGATTTTTCTCGGTTTCTCGGATACAACCATGAACCACCTCATGTTGCATAAGCTAGGGGTCAAGACTTTTTACGGCCAATCATTTTTAGCAGACATTTGTGAGTTAGACAAAGAAATGTTGCCATATAGCCTCCACTACTTCAAGGAATTGATTGAAACGGGAAGAATCTCGGAAATTCGCCCTAGTGACGTTTGGTATGAGGAAAGAACTGACTTCAGTCCCAAAGCCTTGGGAACTCCTCGTGTCAGCCATGCAAATACAGGTTTTGACTTGTTACAAGGCAATGCCCAGTTCGAGGGGGAAATCCTCGGTGGTTGTCTTGAGTCTCTCTATGATATTTTTGACAACTCTCTACACGCAGATAGCACAGACCTCTGCCAAAAATACAAACTTTTCCCTGACTTATCCGACTGGGAAGGAAAGATTCTATTGCTAGAAACAAGTGAAGAAAAGCCTGAACCTGATGATTTCAAAAAAATGTTGCAGGCATTAAAAGAAACTGGGATATTTGAAGTCATTAGTGGACTCTTGGTCGGGAAACCTATGGATGAAACCTTCTATGACGACTATAAGGAGGCTTTAATGGACATCATTGATAGCAAAATCCCGATTGTCTATAATCTGAATGTTGGCCATGCCACACCAAGAGCGATTGTTCCCTTTGGAGTCCACGCCCATGTAGATGCAAAGAAGCAAGTTATCCACTTTGACTATAACAAATAAAGCTGAGATAAGACTCTCAGCTTTTTTAGAAAGTAGGAGTATCTTAGTTGCTATAAAGCATGACACTTTAAGTGGATAATACTCCTGTATTTCTAAGTTCATCCAGTCTATCAGATTGATTGATACTCAAGGGGAGTGGGACAAGGAACAATTTTAAAAAAGTTGTTAGGTCCTACTCCCTTTTTTCCTATTTTATAGTCTCTTTATTTGTGATAATATAGTATAGTGAAAAAAACTAGACTGGAATAACTTTACTCTTTTGGAGTTTTATGTGACAGCAATGAATAGATACAATCTAAGCGGCTGCCTACTTGGAGCTATAGTCAAGAAAACTCAAAATGAGGAATGAGGCTAGAAGGGAAATTGTTATGAGAAAAAAAGCGATTGGTATTGATTTAGGAACAACGAATTCCGTTATGGCTGTTGTTCGTGAAGATGTGCCAGAGATTATTCCGATGGGGACGAATGACGATCAAGTCTTACGTTCAGCGGTTTACTTCTCAAATATTAGTGGCCAAAACCATGTATCTTTTGGTAAAGAAGCCATTGAGCGTGGGACAGAAATCGGAAGTACAGAAAACTTTAAATTTGACTTCAAACGTGACATCGGGCGTCCGATTGCTAGTGATACACCAGACCACACACGTGTCAATTCTATTATTCTTTCGGCCTTGGTTTTGAACGAATTCCGTAAACGCGCCTATGTCGTTGGTCAGGAGATGGGACAAGCAGACGGTATCAAGGATGCTGTCATCACCGTGCCTGCCTACTTTACGTCAGATCAACGTGCGGCAACGAAGAATGCTGGTCGTATCGCAGGATTTAACGTCTTGCGTATTATCAATGAGCCTACAGCTGCGGCCATTGCCTATGCCCACACTAAAAGTGCCCAAGGAAATGTCTTGGTCTTTGACCTTGGTGGAGGAACTTTTGATGTTACCATCATGCGCGTGGCTGATCATGCCTATGATATTTTAGCGACTGACGGGAATTCACGCCTTGGTGGGATTGACTTTGATAAGCGTCTTGTGGGCTACATCATGCAGGAGTTGGAAAAACAAGGGGTCAATATGACTAACCTTTCCGAGAAGGAAAAAATTCAACTTCAATATAAGGCTGAGCAGATTAAGACTAGTCTATCTGTGAATGACCAAGCTCTCTATGAGCATTATGTTAATGGTCAAGGTTACGGTGTCTTGATTACTCAAGCAATTTTCAATGAAATTACCTTGGACCTCCTCAAAGATACTGAAATCAAGGTACAATCTACCCTTCAAGCGTCTGGCTTGAAATGGGAAGAGATTGACCATATCCTGCTTGTGGGTGGTTCAACACGTATGCCAATGATTCGTCAAATGATTCGTTTGATGAGTGGTTTGGAACCTAAGTTTGACCTTAATCCAGACACTATCGTGGCACAGGGGGCATCTATTTTGGCGGACCTTATCGTCAATAACGAGGTTAGCTTCTCTGAGCACCAGGATGGTAAGACAACTGAGACAGACAGAGTAGTTGTCAAGGATGTGACCTCTCAGGGAATAGGTCTGCTCTTCAAGAAAAATCCAAACAAGAACTACAGCTTTGTGGGTGACTACTATAATAGTGTCGTGGTTCCACGTAACTCGGTCTTGCCTTTGGCAGTGACCAAGGACCTCTTTGCGGTCGTGGATGGACAGAGTAAGTTCAAGCTTCGTATCACAGAAGGAAATTATGAAAATCCATTTGCTGTGAAGATTTTGGGACAAGTGGAAGGACAAGTGCCACAACCTCGCCAGAAAGGCGAGCTCTTGGCACAAGTCACCTATGCCTTCGATTCGGAACAAATTGTTACCGTAACAGTGTCTGATCCTCGAAGCAATACTGTTGTGGCACGTTTTTCAGTCAACGCACAAGTCAACCAAACCCAAGAAGTGGTTAAGGAAGACTTGTCAGAACTTCAAGCTATTTTTGCTAAATTCATCTCATGATAGACTACTACAAAGCAATTGATACAGAGACAGGACAGGAAGTATCTTATTTAAGAGAGGTCAGTAACCGTATCTCTCCAGAGATGTCGGCTCAAGATTGTTTCGTGGCACTTTCCTTTTTACGTGAAGAGCTGGAGGAACTCTGGACAAATGGTACCTTGGATAAAGAGGGAGAGCGTTTGCGTAGTGAGCTCTACACGATTCGCTCAATCTTTTTCTCAGACCATGAGAAGTTACAATACGACCGAAAACTCAGACAGGCTCAGAGAAAGGCTTGGGAAGTTGAGAAGGGGACGGCTGCTGATACTAGCAATGTATCAGGTAAAAAGGAAATCCCTTTTGAACCTGTTGCGGTGACTCAAACTAAAGAGTCATATCTTAAAAGTTACCTCTTTGCGGCCTTCGCCTTTGTGATTCTACTAAGCTTGATTCTCTTCTTCAATATCAATGTCATCGTTCTTATTATCGGAGCCATTCTAATTGTGGCTTTGATGTTACTTATGTCTTAGGAGATATTAATGGAAACCAATCAATTAACATTTGAACATATCTGTTTCAAATATAAGGGAAATGATAACCAGCTCTTTACAGATTTAGATGTTACTATGGAGACTGGCCAAGTTGTCGGTATCTTGGGTGCCTCTGGTTCAGGGAAAACAACCTTAACTGAGATTCTCCTTGGCCAGCTTAAACCAACCTGCCAACAATTTCGTATTTTAGAAAATGGCAAACCTGTGACTGCTGGTTCACGCTCTTGGTCCTATGTGCCCCAACAAAATCTCCTACGTGAGTACCTCAAGGTATCTGAGACCTTTGATTTTTATGCGGACCATCATCTGAAAGGAAGTGGTAAGCTGACTAAAAAGCATCGCATTGCAGGCATCATGGATGATTTAGGGTTGACGGAATTTGCAAACAAGAAGATTTCAGAGCTTTCTGGTGGGCAAAAACGTCGTGTATCTATTGGTATCGAGCTTCTTAGCCCTAGTCCCTACTTTATTCTTGATGAACCGTCTTCAGGCTTGGATGCCCTTAGTGACCGTAATCTCTTACGTACCTTGAAAATCTTGGCTAAATCAGCTAACAAGTCTATTGTGGTTATTACTCACAATACAGAAAATTTGGCTATTTTTGACAAGATTATCTTCTTGTCTAAGGGACGTCCGACATTTGCAGGAACCTATGAAGAGTTGCTTTTGGAATACAAGACTAGCGATCCTTATATGATTCGTAAATATATGGATATGAATATCGCAGATGTCTATCAAGAGCTCAATGCTTCAACACGTATTTACAAGATTTAGGGAGACTTATGAACGCAGCATTACGATTAAGTTGGTATAAATTTAAACACCACTACATGGATTTTGTGAAGGTACTTCTGGGCATTGTCGCTTTCGAAGGCTTGATCCTTTATATCCAAGACAAGGGATTTTTGAAAGATTTCGAAACAACTCGAATGACCCTCTTTCTCTTGCTTTTCTCAACCAGTCTCTTGATTGTGGTTCAAAACAGTATTTATATTTCTAAGGAACGCTCGGTCCTCAACCGTGACTTTTTCTCAGGTTTGAGTCGTTCAGCCTTCGCCTTGGCTAGTATGGGGATTCACGCCTTCTTTGCTGTTTTGGAAACCATTGTCTTTATCCTATCTTACTCTGTCTTTAGTAAGTTCTTTGACAAGGAATTTCCAGATGCTGGTCATATTTTTGGTTCCTACCGTTGGGAAGTTGGGATTACAGTGCTCCTGGTTTTCTTGGCGTCGCATTTTATTGCCCTCTTTATCTCAGCCTTGGTTGGCAAATCTGAGATTACCTCTGTTATCCTAGCAGTCGTTGTGGGTATCATGCAATTTTCGTTATCAGGAACTATCCTGTCTTTGCCAAAAGCCATTGATTGGGTACAAAAATTTGTCTATCTAGGTTATGGCCACAAGCTTTTTGGGATTTCTAGTGACTTGTCAGACTTGCCATCTAGCTTGGCTAAGTACAGGGTCCCTGTTCCTAAGAGCCAGTTAGAGGCCTTTCAAGGGTCTACAGGCGAATTCTGGGGACAATGGTGGGCCTTGGTGCTTCATTGCCTCGTTTATGCCCTACTCTTTTTCGTCACACTTCAGAAGAAGGAGAAATAAATGCAACAATATGATGAATGGCTGATTGACTTCCAAGTGCAGCATGGCCGCAAGCCAAGTGATAAGGAAGTCGCAGAAGCTGCTAAGACTGGTTTTGCTCTTTCTAGTGGCTTGAGCAGACAGAAAAATTCTAAATTCAGACAAGTTTTGTCTAAGGTTGGTTTGGGTGATCTCAAGTTTAGCTGGTTTTTAGTTTTGGAAATTTTGCTCTTGATTTGTATTGCTCTTTTTGGTTATGTTGTTGGCTATCTATTTATCTAGGAGGACCTCATGAAACAGTTTAAACATAAAAAGTTTATCGGTTTAGCCTTGCTTGTCTTTTTGGTCTTCATGGTACTTGGAAAATACACTCAGAGCACGGCTTTTACATCGTCTTCAAGAGTTTATGCCACAACCGTTGTCGATAAGAATACCGGGAACAAGGTGCGTTTTGAAGTTCGTAAGATCAAGGGAGACAAATACGAAGTCAAAAATACGGAGACCGGGGATACTTATCAGGCTAATGCTCAATCCGGGGAAGACCGTTCTTTGAGCTTTAAGTTGCCTGGAACTAACGGTAGCTCAGACGGTACTATCCGTATCACACCAAGTATGGTACCTGGAGGAGATGCGAAGGTTGAAATGACTGAATCAGATACCTATACTCAGGTTGAGGGAGGCTCTGAAGTCGTTGAGTCTAGCGAGGCTTCGTCTAGTTCTTCAAGTAGCCAAGTTAAAAGCATTATTAAGGATATTTTGGAATCAAGTAGCTCGTCCTCTGGTAGCGATGCAAGCTCAGAATCTTCTTCTAACGATCCAAATAAGCCAAATGCAGATATCAAGACGAAGACTGATGTCAATGGTGATAAGGAAACCACTTATATTGCAGACTATTCGACCGAAGACATTAAGTCTATCACAGAAGCTTTTGGGAAATGGCTCTATCAGTCTGATTATGCCAAGGATGCTGTTTTAGTTCAAAGCAGCTTTGACAGTATCACCAAGGTCAATGATGGTAGTCCAACCTTCCTGTCATTTAAGGCACCTAAGGAAAAAGGTAGCAGCCAAACGATTACCATCCTTGCTAATCTCATCAATGCGGATGGCTATGAACATATTACTGGTGTTCCGAGTGGTATCATCAATGGCAAGGAAGTCTCAAACTATGATTTCAAGGATTATAAAAACACGGTTGATTCCTTTGCTTTAGGGATTAATGACAATAGTGGTAAGACCGCAGACTATAGTCCAAGATCATCCTTCCGTCTTTATACCTTGAAGGATAAGAAACATGCTATGTATGAAGACGATGCTGCTGAACAAAAAGCCCTCTTTAAGGACTTCTCAGCTGATGACAAAACTGGTGGCAATTATAATGGCTACAACAAGCTCTATAAGGATTTGGTTGACCAAGATAAGGATTCTTACCAAATCGTTCTAGGCTCCAACGGTACCGTTTATTATGTGACGAACTACTGGAAGGGTAATTACGATAAGAAGGCTGTTCAGACCTATAAGGTAGCACCAGATGACATGCAAGAGGCTTACCAAGAGTTGCTCAAGCATTACTCTAGTGCTAGCACATCTGAAAGCTCAGAATCTTCAAGTTCTTCACAATCATCAGAGTCATCATCAAGCTCATCAGAAGCTAAGACAGAATCAAAAACGGAAACCAAGACCGAGCAAACAGGCATGGATGTTAATGCTATCAAAGATAATAACTTCCAAAGCCTCGAAGGGACTTGGAAGAATGGGAATGGTAGTAGTTTGACATTTTCTAAGAATCAAGTAACTGCACCAACAGATTATGAGGTTCAAAATGCTAATTCCAGTCTTGAAAATGGCTACCTGAGAGCGAGCCTAAGAACAGGAATGTATGGCGCAATAATCTATTTCATCCCGAAAGGTACGACATTACCGAATGTGTCAGGAAATAATCCTGATGCTTCAGATAATACTAAAGACCGTATCCTAGTGACCCAATCAGGGGATGCACAATCTGACGCCAAACAATTCTACTACAAGGCTGACTAGATCTTAGGTTTAAAAATAAGTCTTGGAACTTCTATGAAGGTCGCAGAGGTCCCTAGTCACCTAAAGAAAGTTTCTAAAAGAATATGTCTTTAATGAAAAAGTTGAGATAAAATTGTCTCAACTTTTTATGTTACATTTGTAACTTTAATTTAATAGTAAGTCTATCTTCTATAAATAAATGGATTCTTAGAGGTTTTATAGACTTTATTAGAAAATTAATTATTGTGAAAACTTACAAAAAGCTATATAATGAGTAGTGTTGTAAAAAGGGCTTCCTAGGGGATTTTTGAGGGAGTTTCTTAAATCAGATTAAAGGGAGAGGGGGAAAAGAATGACTTTTATTATTGAATCGCTATTTGCTGTTTTTAAAGATTTTCATTGGCTAGTATCTATAGACACACTCTTGATTTTCTTTGTCAATTATCTGATGTTTCATGCAGCTGGTAGGGTCAAGATTTCTTGGAGGCTACTTTTATTAGGTGGTCTTTTGTCAGTTGTTTTGACTCCCCTTCTTCCTATGGGATTCAAATTTTTACTTAATCCTCTCATATTATTTTGTTTTAGTTATTACAAACGTCCAGACTTGCCATGGATAGAGCCGGTATTTAATAGCTTTTATGCCTGGGGAACAACTAATATCATTATACGGGGCTTGTCATTAATCGTCTTTCCTTTACTTTTGGGAGCCGACTTGACTAGCCGTATTCCAGAATCTTTAACGGAGTTTACCTGTGTGGTAGTTACCTATCCTATTTACCTCTTGGTTCACCGTTTTATTGGTTATGAATATTTGCAGGTCGAGGAAAAGGAGCGTTTGCGCATACACTTCACCCCTATTGTTATTGGGGTTAGCTTTGCCTTTCTTTCATATGGGCTTTTAAATGAATTCATGCCTTACTTTGCTAGTATCTGGCCTGTGGAAGTGGTTAACAATTATGCTAAGTTGGTCGTTCTATTGGCAACAGGAGCCTTCTTTATCGTTGTTTCCTATGCCAATCAGTGGATAAAGGATGAACTTTTTCTGGAGTTGAAAGAGGAGCAGGAACGTCATTTCCAGAGCTTACAGGAATCTAGTAGGCATATTCTCCATCTTTATCAGGAGTTATACCGTGATGGAGTGCCTAAGGTAGTTGTATCTAAGAAGGCTAAGACTGTTCTGGCTACTAGTCAAGAGGGGGACAGTCAAAACCTATCTGAGGAAGAAGTTCCCTTCAGCAAGGTTATGCCAGATATTTCCAACCTGCTTTCTCAATTGTTACGTTCCGTCATTGAGAGTAAGTATATGGAGTTTCATGCTGTTGGAATTGATTTTATCATGGAGGTTCCAGACCCTATATCCCCATCCCATATTGATATAGTGGATCTATCAGCTGTCCTAACGACCTTCTTGGACAATGCCTTATTGAGAGCTCATGATCAAGAAAATAGCTTAGTTCGTCTGTCTTATTACCAAAGTGGTGAGGTTCAGGTCCTCTCTGTAGAGACAACCCTTTCGCAAGACAGTGCTGAGGCACCTCACAAGGCGTACGAGAATCATCTGTCAATTAATGAACAGATCGAAGATATTATGGAGCGTTACCCTCAGTCTAAACTTAGCTTTAAGAATGATAAGTTGATCTATAGACAGCAATTTGAATACTAAACAACTTGTAAAAAAATATATAGAAAGAAGATTCGATGTTTGAGTCGTTTTTGGGAATAAATTTTTTAAATCTCTATAATACAGATGCCTTTCTAGCCATTCAGATTATTATAACGCTGACGATAAACTGTGCTATTTTCAAACGAATGACAGACATCCGTATCTCCTGGACGGTGTTTCTGACCTTAGCCCTGCTAGATGTGGTTCTTCAGTATAATATTAAGAGTATGAACATGATTGCTGATGTCTTTATTCTGATGGTTTTGGCTATTCTGGCTAAAGGAAAGACTTGGACGGTAACGCAGTATGCTTTTCATACCTTGTTTCCAGTGGTGACGTCAGATTTACTTTATCGTTTATTGGGACTCTTCTTTATTCCCCTTCTCTTGAATCTCCCTGTCGCTGAGGTAGGGTCTAATGCACTTTTCTATCTCTTATCTTACGGTTTGATTTTGCCACTTTATTTTGTTTTTGACCGTTTCTTGGGCTTGGATTTGAAGCGTTGGAAGGTCTATAGTGATGACTCTTTCCATAACCTCCAGATTTCTAGAAGAGCTGCCTTAGCCATGGCTACTTATTTATTGGGAATCTTTCTCAGTATGAATTTAGATGACTGGTTACCTGGTTATTCTTTAGATTTGGAATTGAGACTTCGTATGTTAGGGGTTCTCTTGTCTGCAGTGGCCTTTATTTTCCTAGTTGCTCATCTTAATCAACTGTCTAGGCAGTATTTGGAAGAGAGTTTGGCCATGGAGGAAAAACGGCATTTGAATAGTTTGACTAAGGCCAACCAAAAGATTGATCTTCTCTACAATGAATTGTTACAATATAGACAGTCTTATCAGACGGTTGTGGAACAATTTTCAGAGGAAGTGCGTGACCAGGAAGAGGCCCTTGCTGAGCAGGTGTATCAGAATGTTCTTAGAGAGAGTGCCAAGGAGTTTGAACGTTTCCGTGTCATTGATAATCCTAAGCTAGAAAATATTCAATCCTTGCCCTTACGTAGTCTTCTTTCGGCTCGTATGATGGAGGCTAAACGTAGTAATATTCCAGTGACTTGTGATATTCCTGAGGAGATTTCAGGCTTTACCATGAACGTGGTTGACTTGACCTTGCTGGTGTCCATTTTCTTTAGTAATGCGATTGATGAGAGTAAGCAGGTGCCTGCCAGTCAAATCAATTTTAGTTTTCATCGTCATGATAAGGATGGGAGTTACCATTTCGTCATGGAAAATAGGACGCAAGAAGAAAAAGTTGACCTTGATGCCATTATGCAGGAAGAAAACCAGAAGAAGACCTCAGGTCTTAACCTCCACTCAGCCAAGGATATTCTTAGGAAGTATAGCGATGCCAACCTGATTACAAGCAGTGGTGATTACCTCTTCAAACAGGAATTGATTTTTAAATAAAGATGTAGAGCTGAATCAGAGGATTTGGCTCTTTTTTTAGGTACAGGTCCATAAAGGAGGGGTCTTTGCTGTGGTGCTTGTGCTTATGTGTGAAACTTAGGACATCAGAGGAGATAGGAGCGAGAGAGGAGTCTGATTGTTGCTTCATTCTGTGTTATAATAGCAAGGATTAGTGGTTGTTAGCGCTAAGTGAATGGTAATTCTTCCTTAGCCCAACGACTGGTGAAGAGACAAGAAAGGGACGTCTTATGAAATTACTTTATACGGATATGTCTCAGGATTTAACAGAAATTCTGACGGAGCAGGCAACCAGCTATGCTCAAAAAGGGAAAAGGGTCTTTTATATTGCCCCTAATGCTCTGTCATTTGAGAAGGAGCGTAAGGTCTTGGAATACTTGCCTCAGTCAGCCTCCTTTGAGATTACGGTGACTCGTTTTACTCAGATGGCGAGATATTTTATTCTCAATACGAGCAACCCAAAGACTCAGCTGGATGATACTGGTCTGGCCATGATTTTTTATAAGGTCTTGTCGCATATGGGCGATGATGAGCTCAAGGTTTATGGCCGTTTGCGCAAGGATAGTAACTTTATTAATCAATTGGTAGACCTTTACAAAGAGTTGCAGCAGGCTAATATGACGGTTCTGGATTTGCAGCATTTGGATCAGCTTGAAAAACAAGAGGATTTGCTCAGGATTTTCAGTGCAGCTCAGGACCTCTTGTTGGCAGGAGATTTTGACAATCAATCAAAACTCAGTGCCTTCTTCAAGGAAATTACCTCAGGCCATCTGGATAAGGCCCTGAGTAACACGGTTTTGGTCATTGATGGCTTTACGCGTTTCTCTGCCGAGGAGGAGGCCCTAGTTGCTCTCTTGAATGATAAGTGCCACCAGATTGTCATTGGGACTTATGCCAGTCAAAAAGCTTATAGGGCTAACTTTGTTTATGGCAATGTTTATCAGGCCTCAGTGGATTTTTTGAGAACTTTGGCTCAGACCTATAAGGTGACACCCAACTACGTGACGACAGACAAAGAGGGCAATCCTTCTTTTGCTCGCATTAGCCGTCTTTTGGAGAGCCGTCATGATTTTAGTACGGTAGACGAGCAGTTGACCGATCAAGACAAGCAAGCCTTGCAGGTCTGGGAAGTGGTCAACCAAAAGGAAGAGGTGGCTCAGGTTGCCAAGAGTATTCGTCAGTTGCTGGCAGATGGCAAGCGATATAAGGATATTCTGGTCTTACTTGGTGATGAAGAGAGTTATAAGCTTCAGGTGGGGCAGATTTTCCGAAAATTTGATATTCCCTATTATTTCGGTAAGGAAGAAACCATGTCTAGCCATCCTTTGGTACAGTTTGTGGATTCGCTGGAACGTATCAAGCGCTATAATTATCGTGCTGAGGATCTGCTTAATCTCGTAAAATCCGGTCTCTATGGTGGTTTTGCTCAAGAGGACTTAGATCTTTTTGAATATTATGTCAATTTTGCAGATATCAAGGGGCGTCACAAGTTCTTGTCTGATTTTACGGCCAATAGTCGTGATAAGTATGATTTAGACCAGCTCAATGCCTTAAGGTTACAACTGGTAGAGCCCTTGGACAAGTTGCTTAATAGTCGCAAACAAAAGGGTTCTAGTCTACTCAAGAAACTAGTGGTCTTTTTAGAGGCTGTGCAAGTGCCAAGTCAGATGGCTAGTTTGACTGCCAAGGCCAGTGAGGCCGAAAAAGAACAGAACGAACAGGTCTGGAAGGCTTTCACACAACTCTTGGAGCAGGTTGAGACTATTTTTGGGGAAGAAACTCTGTCAGTGGACGACTTTTTGTCCATTTTGCGTTCAGGAATGTTGGCCTGTGATTACCGTACGGTCCCAGCCACTGTCGATGTGGTTAATGTGAAGAAATACGATTTGATTCAACCACACTCTGCTCCTTATGTTTTTGCCTTGGGGATGACCCAGTCACATTTTCCTAAGGTAGGGCAAAATAAGAGTCTCCTGTCTGACGAGGAACGTAGTCGTATCAATGAGGCTACGGATGAACACAGGAGTTTGGATATTGTTACGCAGAGCAACAGTCAACGGGGGCATTTTGTGGCTATGTCACTTTTTAATTCGGCTAGTGAACAATTGGTGCTTAGTCAGCCACAAATTCTCAATGAGACTCAAGATGACATGTCGGTTTATTTGAAGGAGCTGCTTGACCTTGGTCTTCCTTTGGTTGAAAAGGGACGTAATCGTTTCGAGGCCAAGGGTGACCAGATTGGGAACTACAAGGATCTTCTATCAACTGTCATCGCCCTTAACAGTAGCCATCTAGATGCTGATTTGGACAAGGAAACGCAGACTTTCTGGTCAGTTGCTGTGCGTTATCTCCGTAAGCGACTTGATAAGGACCAAGTCTTGATTCCAAATGTGATTGACGATGTGACGACGACCAAGGTTGATGATCAGGTCATGCAGCTGGTCTTTCCGGGGGAAGAACCACTAAAATTATCAGCTTCGGCTCTGACGACCTTCTATAACAACCAATATCTTTATTTTTTGCGTTATGTTTTGGGGCTTGAAGAGTTGGAGTCCATCCATCCAGATGCTCGACACCATGGGACTTACTTGCACCGTGTCTTTGAGCGTGTTATGGGGGATTCTTCGCCAGAAAACTTCGATGATAAATTGGAAAAGGCTATTGCTCAGACCAATCAGGAACAACCCTTTGAACTTCTCTATACAGAGGACCAAGAGAGTCGCCTGTCTCGTCAGATTTTGGAAGATATCGCTCGTTCAACTGCCAGTGTTTTGCGTGATAATGCGGCTGTTAAGGTTGAGCGTGAGGAAGCCAAGTTTGATTTGCTTTTAGCAAATAGCATCAAGATTACAGGGATTATTGACCGTGTGGACCGTTTAACGGATGGGGCTCTGGGTGTCGTTGACTACAAATCAGGTAAAAATGTCTTTGACATTCAGAAATTCTACAATGGCCTCAGTCCGCAGTTGGTAACCTATCTAGAAGCCCTCCGCCAGACCTATAAGGTTGATGCTGATCAGCTTTTTGGTGCCATGTATCTTCACATGCAGGACCCACAGCTTAGCTTAGCTCAGTTTGGTCTGGATAAGCTAGCAGCTCAGGCTCATAAGGAATTGACCTATAAGGGACTTTTTGTGGCTTCAGAAACAGAGCATCTGGCTGGTGGAAACTATGATTTACAAAAGACTGTCACCTATGACAAGGAGGACCTAGAAAACTTGCTAGACTACAATATCAAGCTCTTTACAAGTGCTGCTGAAGTTATTCGAAGCGGGAATTTTGCGGTTAATCCTTATACCGAGGATGGCAAGTCTGTTCAAGGGGATCAAATCAAGGCAATTACTCATTTTGAGGCCGACCGCCACATGGGACAGGCTCGAAAGCTCCTGCGTTTACCAAGTAAGGGCAAGAAGGAAGCTTATTTGGAGCTGATGGCAAAAGATGAGGACTATAATGAGATGCAAGTTGCTGAAAAAATCGTCCCCTTTCTAGTCACTGATCAAGCTGTGACAGCAGACAAAAAAGACCAGGAGGACAACCATGTTGACTAAAGCTTTTTTAAGTCCAACAGAGATTAAGGAACGCATTGCCCAAGAAGCAGCTTCTGACAAGGAACGCAAGTTAACACCTGAGCAGATTGAGGCCATTTACAGTAATGGTAGTAATATTCTTGTGTCAGCTTCGGCTGGATCAGGAAAAACCTTTGTTATGGTTGAGCGTATCCTTGATATGATTGGACGTGGCGTTGGCATTGACCAACTCTTTATCTCAACCTTTACGGTAAAGGCTGCAGGTGAGTTAAAAGAGCGTCTGGAAAAACGTCTGACAGAGCAGCTTGGACAAGTTGAGACGGATGAAGAGCGTGCCTTTCTTTCAGATCAGATTGCCAAGATTGGGACGGCAGATATTGGAACTATGGATGCCTTCACCCAGAAATTGGTCAATCAGTATGGCTATCTCTTGGGTGTGTCACCTATTTTCCGCATTATGACAGATCCTGCCGAGCAGACACTTATGAAAAATGAGGTTTATGCCGATCTTTTCAACGATTACATGCAAGGAAAGGATGCCCAACTTTTCCAAAAATTGGTCCGCAACTTCGCAGGAAATGGCAAGACTAGTAAGGCTTTTCGTGATTTAGTTTACGATGTCTATAACTTTTCTCAGGCTACTGCAGGTCCTGAAAAATGGCTACGTCAAAATCTTTTAAAAGGGCAGGCAGAGGCCAATCCAGACAAGGCTAAAGCTGAGCTTTTAGAGGATCTCAAAGATGGCTTGTTGGCTGATTTCTTAGACTTCTTAAGAGACCATTTAGGCCTAGCTCAGCGTGAATTTGCCAAGGCTAAGTATCTTAATAATGTGTCGGATGCCATTAGCCTTCTTGAAGGAGCCTTGGCCAATGACCAGACGGATATGGAGGACTTGCTCAAACAACTCTTGACTTTGTCAGGAGGAACTGGTTTGACCAATATGACTCGTCCCAAAGACGAGGAACTCAAGGCCTACAAGGAGGCTTACAACAAGACCAAAAATGAGTTTGTGGCCCAGTTGCGAGAGCTTGATACCCAGCTAACGGTCCTCGAGGTTTTGACCAAGCATAATGATAACATCTTACCTCTGTTAGAGCTGCTTCAGGCCTTTGTACTTGATTTTTCGGACCAGTATTTACAGGCAAAGATTCAGGAAAATGCCTTTGAATTCTCGGATATTGCCCATTTTGCCATCCGTATTTTGGAGGAAAATCCAGAGGTGGCAGCTAGCTACCGTGACCGTTACCATGAAGTGATGGTAGACGAGTATCAGGACAATAGCCATACCCAAGAACGCATGTTGGAGCTCCTATTTAACGGCCACAACCGATTCATGGTGGGAGATATCAAGCAATCCATCTATCGTTTCCGTCAGGCAGACCCTCAGATTTTTAATGGTAAGTTCCAGCTTTTCCTTGAAAATCCAGATGCAGGTAAGCTGATTCTCCTTAAAGAGAATTTTCGTAGTCAATCTGAAGTTCTTGATGCGACTAATGGTGTTTTCAGCCACCTCATGGACCAGGAAATCGGGGATATCCTCTATGACAAGACGCATATGTTGGTAGCGGGTAGCCAGAAGCAAAAAGAACCCCATCCTGAAAATGAGACAGAGGTTCTGATTTACAATAGTGATGAAGCGAGTGTGACTCCTGACGAGGAAGGTGTTGATCAACCTATTAGTAGCGGCGAGATTTCCTTGGTTATCAAAGAAATCATCAAACTTCACGAGCAGGGTGTACGTTTTGAGGACATTACCCTCCTAGCACCTACACGTAATACCTATCTGGACTTGATGGCAAGCTTCGAGGAGCACGGAATTCCTTTGGTTCCTGACGAGTACAAGTCAAGCTACCTAGAGTCACTAGAAGTTATGATTATGTTGGACACCCTTCGTGCCATCAATAATCCTCTCAATGACTACGCCTTGGTTGCCCTCCTTCGTTCACCTATGTTTAACTTCAACGAGGACGACCTGGCTAGGATCGCTGTCCAGGCTGACAAAGGACAATTTTATGACAAGCTTCTTGCAGCTCATACTAAATCAGGACTTCATCCAGAAGTCGTGACGCAAGGACTGGAGGCCAAGTTGACTCTCTTCATTGAGACTCTGGCAGATTGGCGTGATTACAGTAAGTGGCACTCGCTTTACGACCTCATTTGGAAGATTTACGACGATCGTTTTTACTATGATTATGTTGGCAGTTTTCCACGAGCTGAGCAACGTCAGGCCAATCTCTACGCCCTTGCCTTGCGTGCCAATGCCTATGAAAAGACTGGCTTTAAGGGACTTTCTCGTTTTATTGGTATGATTGATAAAATCATTTCTAGCGGTAACGACCTAGAGGAAGTGACAGACTTGGTTCCCAAAAATGCCGTTAGCCTCATGACCATTCACAAGTCCAAGGGACTAGAGTTCAAGTATGTCTTTGTCTTGCAGATGAATCGCAAGTTTATTGGTCACAGCAAGGACGGTCTAAGTGGCAAGTACATCATCAACCGTGAAAAAGGACTAGGCATTAAGTATCTAGCTGACCTCAAAGACCAGGTAAATACCAATTTGCCTAAGTTAAATGTTGTTCTCGAGACCTTAACCTTCCAGGAAAATCGTAGGGAAGAACGCCGAGCAAGTATCTCAGAAGAGATGCGTCTGCTCTATGTTGCAATGACCCGTGCAGAGAAAAAACTCTACCTAGTTGGTAAGGGCAGTAAGGAGAAATTGACCCAGCAATTTGGCACGGATGTTGAAAATAATCGTTTACCAGTAGCTCTACGTGACCAAATCGCTACTTATCAGGATTGGGTTATGGCTTTGGATACTGCCTTCATGAGAAAGGATCTCAAGTTTACTGTTCGCTTTGTTGAGGCTGAGGAGTTGACTCCAGAGGCTATTGGTCAGGTTGAAGTTCAAGCAACAGTAGATGCTGATGATCTATCTAACAATCGCCAGACGGAAGACATTAAGCGTGCCCTAACTGTCTTAGAAAGTGTTGAAAAACTCAATCAACTTTATGCACCAGCGATTGACCTGCCATCTGTGCGTACGCCGAGCCAGCTCAAAGCCTTCTACGAACCTGTCATGGATACTGAAGGGGTGGATATTATGGACAAGAAAGAGGAGGTACAACCTCTGGAGACATCCACTAGCTTTGAACTTCCAGATTTTGGGCAAAAAACGAAGGTCACTGGAGCTGCAGTTGGTTCAGCCACCCATGAACTCATGCAACGCTTGATTCTTTCTAACAAGGTGACCCTCCAAGATTTGACACAGGCCTTGAGTCGGGTATCCGCAGATGATCAAGTCAAGGCGCGTGTGCAGTTAGAAAAGCTACTAGGCTTCTTTGACACCGAACTTGGAAAGCTCATTCTAGCTAACCGTGATAAGTTGCGTCGCGAAGCGCCATTTGCCATGTTGGCAGAAGACCCGGCTAGTAAGGAAGACTTTGTCGTCCGTGGTATCATCGATGGCTACCTTCTTCTTGAAGACCGTATTGTCCTCTTTGACTATAAGACAGACCGCTTCACTCAACCTGGTGAGCTTAAGGACCGCTACAAAGGGCAAATGAGCCTCTATGCTAAAGCACTTAGCCAAGCCTATCAAGTAGATAAGATTGACAAATACCTTATTCTCCTAGGTGGAAAAAACTTGGAAGTCGTAGAAGTATAAGCTATAACATAACCATTCTTTCATAGTGAAAGAGTGGTTTTTTTGGTGTCTCAATCCCACCAAAAAAGACCGGTGTGCACACACCAGTCTTTTCAGATAGATTTCCATCAGTATTGTAAGTTCGTTAAAATATTAGAGGATGGAAATAGTTATGAAAAAAAGTATCTTGTAGGTTGCTTAGGCCTACAAGGGTTATTATAACAAACTCATCTCAGTCTAAACAAGGTTAGAAAAATTAGAATTCAACACCACGAACATTACTATTTTTTAATAATCCAAGTCTATAACAGCTAAAAAATAGACAAAAACCGCCAGCATTAGACTGACAGTATTTGTTTAGTTTAATCCTAATGTCAACTAATCAAAGGCACCACCCAATTGACCCAGGCCCAGGAAATAGGCATAACCAGAATCATGGATGGAATCATATCTGCTGTTGGGAATTGACGCAGTTTCATAATACGAAAACCGGTCGCAATCATGAGGAAGCCCCCGCAAGCCTTAAAGTCTCCAATCATGGCTTTTGTTGTTAGAGGGAGAATGAAACCAGCACTCACAAAGAGGAGGAAGAAAACGATAAATTGTGGAATGGCAATCATGGAGACGATGTAGCCTAGACTACAAGAGAAAATCATGGCTGTAAAGAAATCTAGGATAGATTTGGAAATCAAGATGGAGGAATCGCCTGTCATCCCAGACTCAAGGCTACCGTAAATTCCTGTACCACTCGCACAAAAAAGGACGATAACTGTCAAGAGCTGTGCATAAAACTCATCGTGAGCTAACCCTGTTTGTTTGCTTGGTGTAATCTTGGACAAGCCTTTTTCCATAAGTCCAGCCCCCTTGTTGATGAGGTTTCCAAACTTTAGGGCCAGTCCAATGATGGTACCAATAACCACCGCGAAGATAACCGCAGGCATATTAACCATATTCATAATAGCACTAATCCCCATAACCATAGAGGCTAGACCAAAGATAAGGTTAAGGTTCTCCTTGAAATCGTCTCGAAGATAATCCCCAAAGAGTCCTCCAGCGATTCCTCCTAAGATAATAGATAGCGAGTTGATGATAATTCCAGTTGGCACCAGTGATTTTCCTCCTATTGATCTAAATACTATAAGTTTAGCATTATCAAAGACCGAATGCAAAATTGTCTCGTTTTTACAAACGTTTTCTTGAAATTGTACCTTTGAAATGATACAATAAATGAGAAGGTAAGGAAATAGCCTTATCTAAATCTATTGCCAGTGTTCTTAGAGTATTGTTCATAAAAAACAAGGTACTAACTCTAATTTACAATCTAATATAAAGTGTAAAATGAGACTATTGTTAAATAGATTCTCAAGAAAGGATAAAAGATGATTCGTTTTGAACACGTAACGAAACGTTATGAAGATAAGGATGCTCTCTCAGATCTTAACCTCGAGATTCGAGATGGGGAGATTTTTGGTCTGATTGGTCACAATGGGGCTGGTAAGACCACGACTATTTCCATTTTGACGTCTATCATTGAAGCTAGCTACGGTGAAGTTTACGTCGATGATATGGCCCTCAGCCAACATCGTGATGCTATCAAGAAAAAAATCGCTTATGTGCCAGATTCACCAGACTTATTCTTAAACTTAACTGCTAATGACTATTGGTACTTTTTGACACGTATCTATGATTTGGAAGCTAGTCAGGTTGAGGAACGTTTGACTAATCTTATGGCTACCTTTGACTTGACGGAAAGTCGCTATAACCTCATTTCTTCCTTCTCTCACGGTATGCGTCAGAAGGTTGTCGTTATCGGTGCTCTTCTGGTTAATCCGCAGATTTGGGTTTTGGATGAGCCTTTGACTGGTCTGGATCCACAGGCATCTTATGATTTGAAAGAAGCCATGCGTAACCATGCTAAGGAGGGTAATAGTGTCCTTTTCTCAACCCACGTTCTAAGTGTAGCTGAGCAGCTCTGTGATCGGATTGCTATTTTGAAGAAAGGAAAACTTATCTTCCAAGGGTCTCTAGCTGAACTGAAGTCTCAGTACCCTGACAAGGATTTGGAAACCATTTATCTAGAAATGGCTGGACGTAAGATTGAGGAGGTATAGTCATGAACTGGAACCATGTTTGGGAGCTTTTTAAAATTAATCTCCTCTACGCTAATCCTCAAGCAGTAACTAACCTACAGAAACGTCAGGAGAAAAAGAAAAAAGCCAATTTCTCCATCGTTAATGCCATGCTTAGACAGCAACTCTTGATTCTAGTTGTTTTTACGGTTGTCTATAGCTATCTTTTTGTAGGTGTCGATTATAAGGCAAATCCTGGAGTCTTAACCCTATATCTCTTGACATTTTCAATCATGGGGCTTCTCCAGACTTTTACGGCTCTCTATAGTACCTTTTACGATAGTAAGGATAGCAAGGCTTATCTGCCTCTTCCCTTAAAGCCATCAGAAGTCTTTTTGGCCAAGACCTTGTCAGGTTCTATGGTTGGGATGACCTTCATGGTACCTATCCTTAGTCTTCTCATTCTAGCTTACTGGCAATTTATTGGCCCACTGGGGATAGTCGTGGGGCTGCTATCCTTTATCGTTTCTCTCTTTATCAATCTCGTTTTTTCAGTGATTCTGTCTAATAGTGTTGGAACGCTGATTGTTCGCAGTTCTCGTCAAAAGCTCTATTCGACTATTTTGATGACCCTGTCAACCCTATTGATTATGTTCCCTATCATGATGGTTGGTTTTCTTAATGGTTATGTTAAGGGTGCTGGACATATTGATTTTCCTTTATTGCCTTATCTAAGAGGTTACTATGATGTGGTAGCTGCTCCTCTATCTCCAGAGGCTCTACTAAATTTTTATCTTCCTCTTATCTTAGTGCTTATCTTGGGCTTTTGGTTTTATAAAGTCAGAATGCCTCGTTATTTCCACGAAGCCATTTATAACAAAAAGGCTAGAAAGACTCAGGTAAAAGTTGTTACTCGAAGTCAAAGACAGGTCTTGGTTCGCCATCATTTATCTACTTTGGGAAACTCAACCCTCATTATCAATACCTATGTGGTACCAGTATTATATATGATCATGCTGGGTGGAGGTGCGTTCTTTTTGAAAGATTTAGGTCCAGACTATTTCGGGCTCATGCTTTTAGTCGGAATTGCCTTTGGTTTCTTTTCAGCGCAACCAACAAGTTTTCTTGGGGTGGCAACTTCCTTAGAGGGAACAAACTTTGACTTTATCCGTAGCCTGCCAATCAATACGGGTGACTATCTTCGTCAAAAGTTTTGGATTTTCTATGGCTTGCAAGTCGGTGTATCCCTCTTACTAGGAGGACTTGGTTTAATATTCCTTGCACATCTCCATCCTATTTTGGTGGCAAGTTTCGCTCTTGGTTTTCTCGTAACAACCTATCTTGTAGGTGGCTATTTCTTTGAACGTGACCTTAAATTATTGGAAGTGAATTGGCAGGAAGTCACTCAGCTCTTCAATCGGGGTGGCGGGCAGTGGCTCTATATGGGTATCTTTATTCTTACAATTTTCATCGCTGCCTTGCTAGGAGGTATTGTCTTCTTTGCAAGTAAGTTCTGGATTGCCCTAGTAGTCAACGCTATAGTATCTGGGCTTATAGCTTTAATTGCCCTAATCGTTTATCTTTTTGTTGATCGCAGACGTTGGAAACGTATTAGAGCCATGTTTTTTGCCTAGAACAAACTGTTTAAAGAGTCTCTCCGATTGGAGGGATTCTTTTTTACTGAAAATCCTTAATATGTAAACTTATGCATTATATATGTTAAAATACCTGAATTTAGTGTATAATCATAAACATGAAACGAAATTTTGACTCAGTAAAACGCCTGGTTATCAAAATCGGGACTAGCTCTCTGGTTTTGCCATCAGGAAAAATTAATCTTGAAAAAATCGATCAATTAGCTTTTGTCATTTCTAGCTTGCATAATAAAGGGATTGAGGTTGTCCTCGTATCCTCTGGTGCTATGGGCTTTGGGCTCAATGTCCTAGACCTAGACAAGCGACCGGCTGAAGTCGGTAAGCAACAAGCCGTCTCAAGTGTAGGGCAGGTAGCCATGATGAGCCTCTATTCTCAGGTCTTTTCACATTACCAAACTAAGGTATCTCAGTTGCTTTTGACCCGTGATGTGGTCGAGTATCCTGAGAGTTTGGCCAATGCCATCAATGCCTTCGAGAGCCTCTTCGACCTTGGAGTTGTTCCAGTTGTTAATGAAAATGATGCTGTCAGCGTAGATGAAATGGATCATGCGACTAAGTTTGGGGACAACGACCGCTTGTCAGCTATCGTAGCTAAGATTGTTGGTGCTGACCTACTCATTATGTTGTCAGATATTGATGGGCTCTTCGATAAGAACCCAAATGTCTATGAGGATGCCACCCTTCGTAGCTATGTCCCAGAGATTACAGAGGAAATTATAGCCTCAGCTGGTGGTGCCGGTAGTAAATTTGGTACAGGTGGTATGATGAGTAAGATTAAGTCAGCTCAGATGGTTTTTGAAAATCAAAGCCAAATGGTTTTGATGAATGGTGAAAATCCACGTGACATCCTTCGTGTCCTAGAAGGAGCCAAGATTGGTACACTCTTTAAACAGGAGGACTAAGATGACATATATCGATACGCTAGGTCAACAGGCCAAGGTGGCAGGTCGTCAGATTGCTAAATTGTCAACAGCAGCTAAAAACGACCTTTTAAATCAGGTAGCCAAAGCTCTAGTAGCTGAGAGTGCCTATATTATCACTGAAAATGCTAAGGATATGGCCAATGCCAAGGAAAATGGTATTTCAGAGATTATGCAAGACCGCTTGCTCTTGACGGAAGACCGTATCGCAGGGATTGCTGAGGGTGTCCGTCAGGTGGCAGATCTTCAGGACCCAATCGGTCAAGTAGTTCGTGGCTATACGAATCTGGATGGTCTCAAAATTGTTCAAAAGCGTGTTCCTATGGGTGTTATCGCTATGATTTTTGAGAGCCGTCCCAATGTCTCAATCGATGCCTTTAGCCTGGCCTTTAAAACTAATAATGCCATTATTCTTCGTGGAGGACGTGATGCCATCAATTCCAACAAGGCCTTGGTTACAGTAGCTCGTAAGGCTTTGGAAAATGCGGGTATCACAGCAGATGCCGTTCAGCTGATTGAAGATACCTCTCATGAGGTAGCAGAAGAACTCATGGCGGCGACTAAGTATGTAGACTTGCTCATTCCTCGTGGCGGAGCCCGTCTCATCCAAACAGTTAAAGAAAAAGCCAAAGTTCCAGTCATTGAAACGGGTGTTGGTAACTGTCATATTTATGTGGATAAATATGCTAACTTAGATATGGCGACACAGATTGTCATCAATGCCAAGACTCAACGACCAAGTGTGTGTAATGCTGCAGAATCTCTCGTCGTTCATGCTGATATTGCGGAAGATTTCTTGCCTAACTTGGAAAAAGCTATTTCAAAAGTTCAGGCTGTTGAGTTCCGTGCGGATGAAACGGCTTTGAAACTTATGGAAAAAGCTGTACCAGCTTCACCAGAAGATTTTGCGACAGAATTTCTTGACTATATCATGTCTGTTAAAGTAGTAGATAGCCTTGATGAGGCCATTGATTGGATTAATACTTACACGACATCGCATTCAGAGGCTATTGTGACTCAGGATATCAGTCGTGCGGAGCAATTCCAAGACGACGTAGACGCTGCAGCTGTCTATGTTAATGCCTCAACCCGCTTCACAGACGGCTTCGTCTTTGGATTGGGTGCTGAAATCGGAATCTCAACCCAAAAAATGCACGCCCGTGGCCCAATGGGACTTGAGGCCCTAACCTCAACCAAGTTCTATATTAATGGCCAAGGTCAAATTAGAGAATAAACAAAAAGCTCCTCATGGGGCTTTTTTGGTCTATTTGCTAGAGTATAAAGCTTTTGCTATACTGGGGGTATCAAAAATGAGGAGCTTTTGTGATGTTTAGAGCTTATAAAAAGTATTGGATGGGCTATGTCGATTTCACGGGACGTTCAAGCCGCTCAGATTATTGGTTAGCAGTTCTAGCAAATACTATAGTAACTATCATTTTATTTAGCATAGTTATAGTTGTAATTGTTTTTGATAGTCCCGATAGTCCTTACCATGTTATTCTCAACTTACTGTATCTGCTTGTAATGACCTATTTTCCTGCTAGCTTTATCCCATCTATTTCCCTTCAGGTACGTCGCTTGCGCGATGCAGGCTATCACTGGGCCTTGTTTTTTTTACGTTTTGCCTTTGTTATAGGTGATATCGTACTTTTGGTTTTGTTTTGTCAACCCACAAAAGTAGAATTTCCTTTCAAACAGTTCAATAATTCACAACAATAATAATGACTTAACAGCCTTGCTAGGCTGTTTTTTAGTTGATTTGTCAATCTTCCCTTCTCTTGCTATACTGGGAGTATCATAAAAAAGGGGGATTTTATTATGATTGAAGCCTACAAAAAATTTTGGAAGGGATATGTAGATTTTAAGGGACGTTCAACGCGTTCAGATTATTGGCTTAATGTTCTTGCGCAATGCTTGGTTTATTTATTGTTTAGTTTCTTACTCATACTAATCATGATTTTAGGAGGAGACTCCTCTACGTATACGTCTGATCCATATAGTTTTCAAATGATTTTGGTCTATATTGTAGTGTTAGGAATTGGAGTCTATGCGTTGGCCTCACTTGTACCATCCATTGCAATCATAGTACGTCGTTTACGAGATGCAGGTTACCACTGGGCCTTGATATTCCTATCGCTAATTCCATATCTTGGTGGTTTTATTATTTTTATCTTAACCTTACAACCAACAAAGGTAGAAGTAGCGTTTAATAATTTCAATAACCCACAGCAATAAAAGTGCTTAGCAGCCTTATAGGCTGCTCCTTAGTCAATTTGCCAGAAGACCGGTCTTTTGGTATAGTAGTATTATCAAAAAATGAGGAGATTTTATTATGATCGAAGCTTATAAGAAGTTTTGGAAGGGCTACGTAGATTTTGAGGGACGTTCAACACGTTCAGATTACTGGTTTGCATATTTGGCAAATATGTTAACTGTCGTTGCTTTTTATGTGTTGTTAGCAGTATTTGGAGGAATTGCAGGTGCAACTGATTCAAGCTTTTTAGCTGTTATTTCACTTATCCTACTACTTATCTTTTTTGCCTATGGTATTGCTGCGTGTTTACCTGGTATTGCTGTAACTGTTCGTCGTTTGCGTGATGCTGGCTACAATTGGCCGTATATTTTTGTTGCATTTATCCCATTTGTAGGTGGTATTATCTTAATTGTGTTGTTGTGTAAACCAACTAAGGTTGAGTATCCATTCAATAACTTCAATAACTTCAATAATCCACAGCAATAATAATGACTTAACAGCCTTGCTAGGCTGTTTTTTAGTTGATTTGTCAAGCTCCTTTTCTCTTGTTATACTGAGAGTAACATAAAAAAGGGGGATTTTATTATGATTGAAGCCTACAAAAAATTTTGGAAGGGCTATGTTGATTTTAAGGGCCGTTCAACACCCTCGGATTACTGGTTTGCATATTCGGCACATGTATTGATTTTCTTTGCTTCTTATTTGCTCCTAGCAGTGTTTGAAAGAATGGATTCTGAAACAGGATCAAGCGATTTATTTACTATTGGTGTTATTTTACTACTTATCTTTTTTGCCTATGGTGTTGCTGCGGTTTTACCTGGTATTGCTGTAACGGTTCGTCGTTTACGTGATGCTGGCTATCATTGGGCATATATTTTTATTCCTTTAATCCCATTTGTCGGTATTTTTATCCTTATTTTTTTACTATGTCAACCAACAGAAGTAGAAGTGCCATTGAACAACGTCGATAACCCACAGCAATAATGACAATCAACCAACTCTTTGAGTTGGTTTTTCTAATGTCAAAAAAGTTTTATGTTAATGTTGCACATTTTAATATTTCTGATATAATCTTATCTGAGACTAATCAATACTAAAATATAATTTAAGAAATGTGAATAACTTATGAAACTATTTCGTCACTTGAAAGAAAAACGTTACCTTATTTTGACATTTACCCTACCAGCTATCCTTTTGGCTCTGGCTATCGTCTTTTTGCAACCTGCGCAGAAT
Organism: Streptococcus sp. FSL R7-0248; assembly: GCF_037967965.1. NCBI lineage: Bacteria > Bacillati > Bacillota > Bacilli > Lactobacillales > Streptococcaceae > Streptococcus > Streptococcus sp. FSL R7-0248. Next base: position 1,858,115 of record NZ_CP150201.1, on the reverse strand, counting down.
CATGCTAAGGTCCAAGTTAAGGTGGGGACTAAGCAATCATCATCAAGCAAACCCAAGGCTTCATCCAAGTCATCGAGCTCAAGTTCGTCGTCATCTTCTTCAACTTCAAGTGAGTCTTCAAGCGAATCATCGTCAGCAAGCTCAACGGTAGAAGCAGCTAGTCAGACAGAAGCAAGCTCAACTCCTGCGGTAGCATCGGCGCCAACGCCTTCTTCAGCACAAGAGGCTTATCAAGCGCCCCAGTATAACTATGTGCCACCAACAACTTATACAGAGTCACATAGTGAGTCTTCAAGCTATACAGTACCTGCCTACAGCGCAGATGTTAGCTCTGGAACAACAGAATAAGGGTTAGAGAAAAGGAATTTAGGATTAGAAATGAAAAATAAAGTTTTAGCATTAGTGACAGGATTATCTAGTTTAGTCCTATTAGCAGCTTGTTCAAACCAGCAAAATGACATGATTTCGACGACTTCATCTTCATCAGTAGAGCAGTCACAATCAAGTAGTAGTGAAAGCTCTAGCACGAGTAATAGCTCAAGCTCTAGTCAGGAGAAAAAGGTAGATACCTCTGCCTATGATAGCATCATTAGTAAGTACCAAACGGCCGTGGCCAACAACCAAACGGATGCCTCACTTAATTCTCTCATTGTGACCTATGCTAATTCTCAAACAAGTCCTGCCTCAACGGTCTATACTTATCGTGATTTGGATGGTAATGGTGTTGATGAGTTGATTCTTGCTTTTAAGCCAGGTAAACTCTTTAAAGAACATGTGATTACGGATATTTACACTATCTCTAAGGATAGTGGTCAGGTGATTCGTCTGACAGAAGGTCCACAACTGGGCATGTTGGGTGAGCGTATGACATTGGCCTACCTCATGGATGACACCTTTAGCTACTATGGTAGTGCTGGTGCTATGGCTGGTGGAGGTTCTGGCTACCACTTTAGTAGTGATGGCCAGTCTCTTGTAAAAGATGACAGTGATTCGGGTGCAGACAAGGTTGATCTCTCTAATTGGGGTTGGAAGGACCTGAGCAGCGCCTCTACTAGTAGCTCTAGCACAGCGTCACAAACGCCAACAAGTTCATCAGCTCTTAAGCCTGATGAGCTCAAAAATGGCAATTACAAATCAGCTGTAGGAACATGGAAATCTTCAAATGGAAAGACCATCATCATTACTTCGGATGGACAGTTGGATTTCTGGGGCTATACTTATCCTATCGACAAAGTCTCACCGAATCAGTATGTGTCTGGTATATATACCTTAACTTATGTTGATTCTAGTCCAGTTGGGAATACTCCAATTCAGCTTTGTCCTAAGGGAGTTAGTGATGCAAGTGATGCGGGAGATAACAGTAAGGACCGTATTCTAGCGACGAATGGAGTGCCATCTGAGGAAAGCTATTTTTACAGAGTGGATTAATCTTATCAGATGATATAGTAACTAAAGAGTTAGGCCTCGGGTCTGGCTCTTTTACTATCCTGTCAACTTACAGAACGAGACAATTTCTCTATTCTTGTGCTATAATAAAAGTTATGACTAATGAATTTCACCATGTAACCGTTCTTTTACACGAAACTGTTGATATGCTTGATATCAAGCCCGATGGCATCTATGTTGATGCGACCTTGGGTGGCGCAGGACATTCGTCTTATCTTTTGTCGCAATTATCTGAAAAGGGTCATTTGTACTGCTTTGATCAGGACCAAAAGGCTATTGATAATGCTCAAGTGCGTCTCAAGGACTATATTGATAAGGGTATGGTGACTTTCATCAAGGATAATTTCCGTAATCTCAAGTCCAACCTTGAAGCCTTGGGGGTGTCTGAAATTGATGGCATTCTCTATGACTTGGGTGTCTCTAGCCCACAGTTGGATGAGCGTGAGCGTGGTTTCTCCTATAAACAGGATGCCAAGCTGGATATGCGCATGAATGAGGAGGCGAGTCTGACTGCTTACGATGTGGTCAATACCTATCCTTACAACGATTTGGTGCGTATTTTCTTCAAGTATGGTGAGGACAAGTTCTCTAAACAGATTGCACGTAAGATTGAACAGGCTCGTCAGGTTAAACCAATTGAGACCACGACGGAACTGGCGGAAATCATTAAATCAGCTAAGCCTGCTAAGGAATTGAAGAAGAAGGGCCATCCAGCCAAGCAAATTTTCCAAGCTATTCGTATCGAAGTGAACGATGAGCTGGGTGCTGCGGATGAGTCTATTCAAGAGGCCTTGGATTTACTTGCTGTAGATGGCCGTATTTCGGTCATTACCTTCCATTCTTTGGAGGATCGATTGACTAAACAGCTTTTCAAGGAAGCCAGTACGGTAGATGTGCCTAAAGGTCTACCTTTTATTCCTGAAGACCTCCAGCCTAAGGTGGCCTTAGTTAATCGTAAGCCAATCCTACCTAGTCAGGAAGAATTAGAAGCTAATAACCGCTCGCATTCTGCTAAATTGCGTGTGGCTAAAAAAATCAGGAAATAATTATGGAAAATAAGGAACATCAGATTGTTAATAGAGCCATTAGAAACCATATTCGTTTTATGACGCGTATGGAAAAGGCCTTCTATTCGGCAATTGTTTTGACAGCTATTGTGATGAGTATCGCTGTTGTATTTTTACAAGGGCGTAATCAGGCTATCAAGCAACAAATCACAGACCTTAATAGCAAGATTAGTGATGAAAAAACAGAGCTTAACAATGCTAAGCAGGCGGTTAATGAGTTGACTAACTCTGACCGTATTAAAGAGATTGCTAATAAGGCAGGCCTGTCTATTAATAACGATAGTATTAAGAGTGTGAAGTAACCAATGAACAGATTAAGAAAACTTAAACATTTATTTCTAAACTATGTCGTTAGGGATAGGCGAAAGCCAGCCCAGAATCGACAGCACGTTGGTCAGAACCTTATGGTTCTCAGCATCTTTATCTTTTTCGTCTTTATTATCAACTTTGTGGTGATTATCGGGACAGACAGTAAGTTTGGTGTCGATTTGTCTACCCAGGCTGCTAAATCTTATAACACTAAGACCACGGTGGCTGCCAAGCGTGGGACGATTTACGACCGAAATGGAAATGTTTTGGCTGAGGATTCAACCAGTTATGCCATTTACGCTATCGTGTCGACCAGTTATGTATCAGCGACTCAAGAAAAACTCTATGTCCAAGATAGTCAGTTTGACAAGGTTGCTGATATTTTAAAGGATAAGCTAGGAATTGAAAAGAGTGATTCCTTGGCCCAATTGCGTACTAAGGGTGCCTACCAGGTTTCCTTTGGGCTAAAGGGGAAGGGAATTACCTACTCTGTTAAAGAAGAACTAGAAAAAGCCTTTAAAGATGCGGGAATTAAGGGGATGGCCTTTGAAGCAACAACGTCACGAATGTACCCTAATGGAACCTTCGCGTCAGAGTTTCTTGGTCGTGCCGAAGCTGTTGAAAATAAAAAAGACGGCTCATATTCTTTAATTGGTCAAACTGGTTTGGAGCGCTCGCTCAATAGCCTCTTGACTGGAACAGATGGAGAGGCCATCTATGAAAAGGATAAAAACGGTAATACGCTTCTAGGTACGGAAACCATTACCAAGGAAGCTATCGATGGTAAGAACATCTATACAACCTTGTCAGCGCCTCTCCAAACCTTCTTAGAAACGCAGATGGATACCTTTATGGAGCAGACGCAAGGTGTCAATGCTTCAGCGACAGTTGTCAATGCAAAAACAGGTGAAATTCTTGCGACGACACAACGTCCTACCTATAACTCTGATACCCTCGAAGGACAAGCCAAGAAAAGTTATGACTGGGTTAACCGACTTTATGAGGCCCAATATGAACCAGGGTCAACCATGAAGGTCATGCTCTTGTCATCGGCTATCAATAACGGAAGTTTCAATCCTAATGCGACCTATAGCAATGCCAACGGTATCAAGGTTGATGATGTTGAAATCAATGACTGGTCTATTAATGAAGGTATCTCGTCAGGCCGAACCATGTCATTTGCTCAAGGCTTCTCTTATTCAAGTAACGTTTTGATGACCATGTTGGAACAAGAGATGGGAGACAAGGTTTGGTCAAACTACCTATCACTCTATAAGTTTGGACTTCCAACCCGTTTTGGGATGGTAGGTGAATCTTCAGGGGTTGTCTCAAGAAACTCTGTGAATATTGCGCAATCATCCTTTGGACAAGGGATTTCAGTGACTCAGGTTCAGATGCTTCGTGCTTTTTCAGCTATCTCTAACAATGGTGTTATGTTGGAACCTCAATTTATCAAACAAGTTGCAGATGTTAACCAAGGCACTGTTCGTACGGCTAAGAAAGAAGTTATTGGTAAGCCAGTTTCCAAGCAGGCTGCTTCTGAGACCCGTAATTATATGATTTCTGTTGGTACAGACCCAGAGTTTGGTACCCTGTACAACAAGTCTGAAGGTTCGCCAATCATTAAGGTTGGTAACTATGATGTTGCGGTTAAGTCAGGAACAGCCCAAGTGGCCGATGAAAAAACAGGAACCTATAAAGTTGGGACCAACGAAACGCTCAACTCAGTTGTAGCTATGGTTCCTTCTGATGATCCACAATATGTTATGTATGTAACAGTTCAGGAACCTAAGACCTGGGATAATAATTTTTATGCGACGGTGGTTAACCCTGTCCTAGAAGAAGCTATGTCCATGGGTGATACGCTTGATACCTCTGTTTCTGAAGGTGGTGGAAAGACCGATGAAACGAGCTATCAAACCGGCGATATTATCGGTAAGAGTCCGGGCGAGACAGCTAACACCCTTCGTCAAAACTTGATTCATCCGATTGTTCTGGGTGTTGGTGATAAGATTGAGAAGGTTTCTGTAGATGCCAAAGCCAATATCAAGGCTAATGAACAGATTCTTATCATGACCAATGATTTCACAGAACTTCCAGACATGTATGGTTGGACCAAGAAGAACGTTGAAACCTTTGCCAAATGGAAAGGCATTAAAGTTACTTATAAGGGTGGCAAGTCAGGGACTGTTACCAAACAAAGTGTTGCGGCAGGAAAAGCCCTGTCTAAAACCAAGAAGATTACCATTACTTTAGGAGACTAAGATGACTATGAGTCTGATAGCAGGTGTGGCCGCCTTTGTGTTGACGGTGCTCGCCATGCCTCACTTTATTACTTACTACAAAATCAAGAAAATCGGTGGCCAACAAATGCATGAAGATGTGAAGCAGCATTTGGCTAAGGCTGGAACACCAACTATGGGAGGGACAGTCTTCCTAGTGGTTGCCATCTTGGTTAGCTTGATTTTCAACTTCCACGTCTTTAGCGAGGGACACCAAGCCTATGGTGCCACAGCGGGGATTCTCTTTGTCATTTTGATTTATGGAATCATCGGTTTCCTTGATGATTTCCTTAAGATTTTCCGTCAAATCAATGAGGGACTTAAACCTTGGCAAAAGATGGCCTTGCAGATTATTGCTGGTTTGCTTTTCTACTTTATCCACGTACTCCCTAGTGGGACAGATAGCCTAGCTATTGGTGGATTAACCATTCACCTCGGTGTCTTTTATGTTCTCTTTGTCCTATTCTGGATTGTTGGTTTCTCAAATGCTGTGAACTTGACAGACGGTATTGATGGTTTAGCTTCTATCTCTGTGGTTATCAGCTTGATTGCCTATGGAATTATCGCTTTTGTCAAGGGTGAGTTCGCTATCTTGACTATCATTATCACTATGATTGGGGCACTTCTTGGCTTCTTCGTCTTTAACCACAAGCCAGCCAAGGTCTTTATGGGAGATGTCGGTTCCTTGTCACTTGGGGCTATGCTTGCGGTTATCTCTATTGCCCTACGTGTAGAATGGACGCTACTCTTGATTGGTGTGGTTTATGTCTTTGAGACAGCTTCTGTCATGCTACAGGTCAGCTATTTCAAATACACTAAGCGTAAGTATGGAGAAGGCCGTCGTATCTTCCGTATGACACCATTTCACCATCACCTCGAATTGGGTGGTCTTTCAGGTAAGGGTGACAAATGGTCAGAGTGGAAGGTTGATGCTTTCCTTTGGACCGTTGGAGCGCTTGCAAGTGCCATTACCCTTTGGATGGTTCTTGGAAACGTTATGAAATAAATGAAAAGAGCAGAAATGCTCTTTTTTTGTTATAATGATAAGGATAGACTAGATAGAAAAGAAGTAAATAAATATGTCATTTAAAGATTTTAATTTTAAAACATTTATTCAGGAGGCTCTTGACGAGATTAAGTTTAAAGAGCCAACACCTGTTCAACAGAAATTGATTCCTGTAGTCCGTTCAGGTCGTGATTTGGTTGGTGAATCAAAGACGGGTTCAGGGAAGACACATACCTTCCTCTTGCCAATTTTTGAGAAACTAAATCCAAAGAGTGGTGATGTTCAGGTTGTTATTACAGCACCATCACGTGAATTGGCGACACAAATTTACCAAGCGACAAAACAAATTGCCAAACACTCTGAGACTGAAATTCGTGTGGTCAACTATGTGGGTGGTACAGACAAGCAACGTCAGATTGAGAAACTCAAGGTAGCACAACCTCATATTGTTATCGGGACACCAGGTCGTATTTATGACCTAGTTAAGTCTGGGGACTTGGCTATCCACAAGGCCCATACCTTTGTTGTTGACGAAGCTGATATGACCATGGATATGGGATTCTTGGATACTGTAGACAAGATTGCGGCAAGTCTGCCTAAGGAAGTTCAAATTTTGGTCTTCTCAGCAACCATTCCTCAAAAATTGCAACCATTCTTGAAGAAGTATTTGACCAATCCAGTCATGGAACAAATTAAAACTTCAACAGTTATTGCGGATACCATTGATAACTGGTTGGTATCTACCAAGGGTCGCAACAAGAATGAACAGATTCTTGAGATGCTTAAGGGGATGCAGCCTTATCTAGCAATGATTTTCGTTAATACCAAGGAACGTGCTGACGATTTGCACAGTTACCTAGTGTCAAATGGTCTTAAGGTTGCCAAAATTCACGGCGGTATTCCACCACGTGAACGTAAACGTATCATGAATCAAGTTAAGAAGCTTGAGTTTGAGTATATAGTAGCGACTGACCTTGCAGCGCGTGGGATTGACATTGAAGGGGTTAGCCATGTAATCAATGACGTCATCCCTCAAGACTTGTCCTTTTTTGTTCACCGTGTGGGACGTACTGGACGTAATGGCTTGTCAGGAACAGCCATCACCCTCTATCAACCAAGTGATGACTCAGATATTCGTGAGCTTGAAAAGATGGGGATTACCTTTGAGCCGAAAGTCTATAAGGACGGCGAGTTTCAAGATACCTATGACCGTGACCGTCGTGCCAACCGTGAAAAAGCCTATCAAAAACTTGATACGGAAATGATTGGTTTGGTTAAGAAGAAAAAGAAAAAAATCAAGCCTGGCTACAAGAAGAAAATTCAGTGGAAGGTTGACGAAAAACGCAAACGTGAACGCCGTGCAGCTAACCGTGCTAAGGGACGTGCTGAGCGTAAAGCTAAGAAGCAAAGTTTCTAAGTATTGGCTTCTAGGTGAGAGCAAATTTTAATTTAAAAATTCAAGAGGTTGAAACCAAAGTGTTTCAGCTTTTTTGATTATTATCAAACTTTTTGGAAACTCAAAAGACCTTATTTAGTTTGAAGATATATTTTTCTTTTGAGCCTAAGGTCTCAAAACTTCCCAACGCTTATGACTACAAAGTCTTAGTCGTCATTATCACAGTGACAAGTCTCAGTATATGCTCACTACACTCGCAAAATAATTGGCTGTCTTAAGAACTGAAACTATGACAGATTTTAAATAGTTTTATCACAGCCATTTTTAAGAAGCTTTCCGTTTAAAGTAAAATAATGTGTAAGTTTGAGGTTATTAGTTGAGTCAACTCTCAAAATCAGGTAGTGACATTTATGTCACTACTTTTTTGTTGGCTTTCTATCTATAATACAATCATAGCTTTTGAGAAAAGGCTAAAAAATATTTTAAAGGAGGTTGTTTTAATGACGACACAAATCATTAACAATTTTAACTCACTTAATTCCGAAGATCTTTCTACTGTTAAGGGTGGAGCATGTAGTTTTTGGGGAGCTACAGCTGCCGTAGGCGTCGGGGCTGTTGGAGGAGCCATTAAAGGTGGTATTCAAACAGGTACTTGGCAAGGTGCAGCCTTAAAGGGTATTGGTTATGGTATTAAAGATGGGATTACTTATGGACTTATTTGTCGTTATTAGGCGATTACTGAGTCAATTTTTTGGCCAAATAGTACTTGCGCTACTAATTTATGGGCTTATATTCTTTGCTTGGCAACACTTTAGAGGAGAAATTTTCTCAATTGTGTGCATCTATGTCAGTATATCCCTAGCAGATGACGTCTATCATCTCGCAGAAGAATATGTTAAAAAGAAAGTTAACTAGGAATACGTTCCTGTTTGAAAAATAGCATGTAAAAACTTGGCAAAATGATTGTCAAGTTTTTTTATAGCAAAAGTGCTACAATAGGAGTCATGAAAGACACGATTCGAATTCTTCATATCAATGATTTACACTCTCATTTTGAACAGTATCCACAACTCAAGCGAGCCGTGGATGATTTGAGTCAGACGGATAGAGAGCTGATTAAGGTAGATCTTGGGGACAATGTGGATAAGTCCCATCCCCTATCTGATGCGACAGCTGGGCGTTTTAATGTAGCCATGATGAATGAGTTGGGGATAGACTATGCGACTATTGGAAATAATGAGGGGATTGGTCTAGCTAAGAATGAGCTAGACTGTCTTTATGAGCAAGCTGATTTTCAACCTATCATAGGAAATCTCAAGGATAAGGGGAGACAGCCTGAATGGGCCAAGCCCTATCTTATCCACAAAACTAAAGTAGGTACAAAAATTGCTTTCTTGGCCTATACCTTTCCCTATTACATTACCTATGCTCCCAACGGTTGGGAGGTTTTGAATCCACTCACGCAGTTGGAAGAGGATTTGGCTCGCCCTGAGGTAAAGGATGCAGACATAGTCGTCGTTCTTAGTCATCTAGGTGTTCGTTATGATGAGCAGATTGCAGAGACTTACCCTCAGGTGAATCTTATTATCGGGAGTCACACGCATCACCTTTTTGAAGAGGGCAAGTTGATTAATGAGACTTATTTGGCAGCTGCTGACAGATATGGTTATTATCTTGGCTGTATTGATCTTACTGTGAAAAATGGACAATTGATAGAGTGTCAGATTGAGGCTATCCCCACCAAGTCCTATATCTTGGATTTAGACAAGGAGGACGAAACCTTTATCAAGGCTATGCGTGAGGAAGGCCATCGTCGTTTAGCTCAGAAAAAAGTAGCTAATCTAGGTCGAGAACTAGATTTTGATGAGACCTGCCAATTGGTTTTACAGGCTGTTTGTCAGGAGACCGATAGCCAGTTAACGCTTTTGAATACTGGACTTATCATGAAGACTTTAGGTCCTCAAGTGACCATGGCAGACCTTCAAGAAGCCCTTCCCCATCAGATGCGGATGGCGCGTCTAGTCGTGACAGGACAAGAACTCAAGGAAATCTGTCGTGAAGTTTTTACCAAGGCTGAACTCCTTAAAAACCAAGCTATTAAAGGTATGGGATTTAGAGGGAAGACATTTGGTGAAGTAATTACGGGGAATTTTGCTTACAAAAACGGTAATTTGTTGTATAATAGAAGGGTTGTAGATTCCAATGAGAAGTTTAGTTTGGTCCTTGTGGATCAGTACTACTTTGCTTCTTACTTCCCTACAATCAAGGAAAAGGAGGTCACTCTTCTTTTTCCGGATTTGTTAAGGGAACTTGTGGCCAAGTATTTAAGAAAAAATGGTGCCAATTGGGATAAGATATAGAGACATTATTACAGCATCAGGATAGAAAATAAGAGAGAGCAGAAAGGATGGCACATGCGTAAAGAAATCTTGCCAGAAATGTTTAATTATAATAAATATCCAGGGCCAGACTTTGTGTATGTGGCTGACCTTCTGAAATCAGATGCCTGTCAGTTTACGGTTCTTGAAAATCACAAGGATGCTTTAGACGCTACCCGCTTTAGGCAACGTTTTTCTGAAATCATGCTCAAGTATGATTATATTGTTGGGGACTGGTCTAATGACCAGCTTCGCCTTAAGGGATTTTACGAGGACGAGCGCCCTAATACGCGTAAGACAGACCGCATTAGCCGATTGTCAGAGTATTTACGTGAATACTGTGCCTTTGGTTGTGCCTACTTTATTTTGAAAAATGAAGAGCCGCAATTAATTGTCTTTGAAGAGGAGACTGAGCCTCGTCGCAAGCGCCGTCGTTCTAATAATCGTCGTCATTCTTCTCAGGAATCTAGAGATAGAGAGCACAATGCTTCTCAAAAGAATAAGGGGCAAAAAGCTTCTGCTAAGCAAAAGCCAGACAAGTCCAAACGAAGAGATAGGGATCAAGAGGGCCCAAGCTTTGAGAAAATCAAGCGTCGTCCTAAGTTTAAATCTAGATCCGAGGACGGTGGCCGTGAGCGTAAGTCTAACTTCAAGAAGAGTCAGAAGCAAGCTCCAAAATCTAAAGGTCAAAACACCCCATCGAAGAAACAAAGCCAGACCAAGTCAGATGGTCAGCATTTTACAATCAGAAAAAAAGGAAATTAAACTATGTCAGAAGTAACAACACAAGCAAAACCAGAACGCCGTAAACGTCAGAAGTTAGAGGATATGGAAGGCTACAAACCTTCTATTTATGGTCTTACTCGTGATGAGTTGATCGACTGGGCTATGGAACACGGTGAAAAGAAATTCCGTGCGACTCAAATTTGGGATTGGCTCTACAAGAAGCGTGTGCAGTCTTTCGAAGAAATGACCAACATTTCTAAAGATTTCATTGCCAAGTTGAATGAGAATTTCTGCGTAAACCCATTGAAACAACGTATCGTTCAAGAATCTAAAGATGGTACAGTTAAGTATCTTTTTGAATTGCCAGATGGTATGTTGATTGAGACTGTTTTGATGCGTCAACACTACGGTTTGTCTGTCTGTGTGACAACTCAGGTTGGATGTAACATCGGTTGTACTTTCTGTGCCAGTGGTTTGATTAAGAAACAACGTGACTTGACTGCTGGTGAGATTGTGGCACAAATCATGTTGGTACAAAAATATTTTGATGACCGTGGCGATGGTGAACGTGTCAGCCACGTGGTTGTTATGGGTATCGGTGAGCCATTTGATAACTATGACAATGTGCTTCGTTTCTTGCGTACTATTAACAATGACAATGGTCTTGCTATTGGAGCGCGTCACATTACAGTGTCAACATCTGGTTTGGCACCAAAAATTAAGGAATTTGCTAACGAAGGTGTTCAAGTTAACCTTGCCGTATCACTTCACGCGCCTAACAATGACCTTCGTTCAAGCATCATGCGTATTAACCGCTCATTCCCACTTGAAAAACTCTTTGAAGCGATCGAGTATTACATCCAGACAACCAACCGTCGTGTAACTTTTGAGTACATCATGCTTAATGAGGTCAATGACCACCCTGAAAACGCTCAAGAGTTGGCTGATTTGACTAAGAAAATCCGTAAGTTGTCATACATCAACTTGATTCCATATAACCCAGTATCAGAGCACGACCAATATAGTCGTTCAACCAAGGAACGTGTGGCGGCCTTCTACGATGTGCTCAAGAAAAACGGGGTTAACTGTGTCGTTCGTCAAGAACACGGTACAGATATCGATGCTGCTTGTGGACAATTGCGTTCAAACACTATGAAACGCGACCGTCAAAAAGCAGTGGCAGATGCTTCTGGTAAATCAGAAGGTAAGTAAGATGTTTCAGCTTAAGACTTGGGTAGATAAGGACGGAGAACTAACACCAAAAGGAAGAAAGGTAAGCCAAGTTTTGGTCTGTGCTTATCTCCTTTGTTTAGTGCTCCTATGTTGGACACCCCAGTACGGGCTAGTTGAAGGTGTTGAAACCCCTGGTATTCAACATTTTGGTCGTGTAGTGGTCCTATTAACCCCATTCAATAGTTTGACCAACTTTTATCAGCTGGATAGTCTTAAAGAGATTGTCTTTGTGCTTGGGCAAAATGTGACCAACATTTTCTTGCTGAGTCCGCTGATTTTAGGGCTTTTAGCCTTGTATCCAAGATTCAGGTCTTGGAAAAAGGTCCTTTTAGCGACCTTTGTCATGTCTTTGACGATTGAGGTTGGACAAGTCATTCTAGACCTTCTCATTGATGCTAATCGTGTCTTTGAGTTAGATGATTTATGGACCAATACTTTAGGAGGTTTGCTGGCACTAGGTGTCTACCGACTTCTTGTAAAACTGATTCAAACGCATTTTAAAGAGTAAAAAACCTGGGAGCTTACGCGTCCCAGGTTTCACTTATTTTCTATCATACAAATACAACATATTCAAAAGAGGGAAAAATGAATAAACACGTTTGGAGAAATAATGAAACACTTAATGATGACAGTAGTCACCGTATTAACGTTAGGAGTAACAATGACGATGGTTAAGGCAGATACTTATCAAAGTGGCCGTGATGCCGATATCATGCGAGAAAGAGGACAGGTTTGGAATTATTCTGAGTCTAAGAGAGAGCCTCAATTAGCTAACTACAACACCGATGGTCGCTATCTCAGTGAGGCAACTAACTTTGAATTGTACAATTTTGTCAGAGAGTATAAGACATCTGATGAAATCAGACGCATTTGGAACCCCAAGAAGGACGAATCAGTTATCCACGATAAGGATAGCTACTCTATTGATGATGGGCACAAGGTCTATAATTTTGACTCCTTTGCTTATCAATTGCCAGAGTCTACTGATTTTGGGAAATTGACTTATATTGGTTACTTTCAGTTAGAAGATGGCACAATCTATCGCTATTGGAAGTAACCTTATCATACGAGACTTATACGAGGTCTATTATTAACCATTTGTAAGGATAGGGGGAATCACTTGTTTTTTAAAGAATCAATCATTGCAAAACTTTGGTGGTTTTTCAAGTTAGAAAAACGCCGGTATATTGTCGGGATTTTGGCACTGAGTCTGGTTTCGTTACTCAATCTGATTCCTCCTATGGTTATGGGGCGGGTCATTGATGCTATTACATCGGGAAAATTGACCAATCAGATCTTGCTTTTGAATCTTGTGTATTTGCTTTTGGCAGCTTTAGGAATGTACTATTTGCGCTATGTTTGGCGGATGTATATCTTGGCGACCTCTTATCGCTTGGGTCAGATTATGAGGTCACGCCTTTTTGAGCATTTTACCAAGATGTCGCCTTCTTTTTACCAGAAGTACCGAACAGGGGACCTCATGGCTCATGCAACCAATGATATTAACTCTTTAACCCGTTTGGCTGGTGGGGGTGTCATGTCAGCTGTAGATGCGTCTATCACAGCCTTGGTAACCTTAATCACCATGTTCTTCAGCATTTCCTGGCAGATGACCCTGGTGGCTGTCTTACCCCTACCCTTCATGGCCTTTGCGACTAGTCGTTTGGGACGCAAGACCCATAAAGCTTTTGGAGAATCCCAGGCAGCCTTTTCAGAACTTAATAATAAGGTTCAGGAGTCGGTATCAGGGATTAAGGTAACAAAGTCTTTTGGCTATCAGGAGGCTGAGCTTCAGTCCTTCCAAGAGACCAATAAGATGACTTTTAAAAAGAATATGCATACCATGAAGTATGACAGCCTTTTTGATCCTTTGGTCTTGCTCTTTGTTGGCTCATCTTATGTTTTAACCCTTCTTGTCGGGGCCTTTATGATTCAGGCTAATCAGATAACGGTCGGAAATTTAGTAACCTTCATTACCTATTTGGATATGTTGGTTTGGCCTTTGATGGCCATTGGTTTCCTCTTTAATATCACACAGAGGGGAAATGTATCCTACCAACGTATTGAAAATCTTCTGGAGCAGGAATCAGATGTTCAAGATCCTGCACATCCTCTCCCAAGTATCGAAAATGGTCGCTTAGAATATGCGATTGACCGCTTTGCTTTTGAGGATGAGGATACTTTGCGAGATATTCATTTCACCTTGGACAAGGGCCAAACCCTTGGTTTGGTTGGACAGACTGGCTCAGGAAAGACGGCCCTTGTCAAGTTGCTCTTGCGGGAGCACGATGTTAATCAAGGAGCCATCTATTTAAATGGCCATGACATCAGAGACTATCGCCTATCAGACTTGCGTAGCTTGATGGGGTATGTTCCTCAAGACCAGTTTCTCTTTGCCAGTTCCATTTTAGACAATGTTCGTTTTGGTAATCCTGACCTCGCCTTTGAAAAGGTGGAAGAAGCGACTAAGTTGGCTCAAGTTTATGAGGATATCAAAGCTATGCCTGAAGGCTTTGAAACAATCATTGGTGAAAAGGGTGTCAGCCTATCAGGTGGTCAAAAACAACGTCTGGCCATGAGTCGGGCTATGATTCTGGATCCAGATATTTTGATTTTGGACGACTCCCTATCTGCGGTTGATGCCAAGACAGAACATGCCATTATTGATAATCTCAAGCATACCCGCAAGGACAAGACGACGATCATTACCGCCCATCGTCTTAGTGCGGTGGTGCACGCTGACCTCATCTTAGTCATGCAAAATGGTCGTATCATTGAACGGGGCCGTCATGAGGACTTACTAGCTCAGGGTGGTTGGTATGCCAAGACCTATGAGTCTCAACAGTTAGAAATGGAAGGAGGAGAAGTTGATGCCTAATCAAAACCAATGGTCTGTGTTTAAGCGTCTCTTGACTTATCTCAAGCCTTACAAATTCTTGACCTTTCTAGCTTTGACCTTCCTCTTGTCCACTACGGTTATCAAGAGTATCATTCCCCTTGTGGCCTCTTATTTTATTGACCACTATCTGCATGATGTGAATCAGGCGGCAAGCTTGATTCTGATTGGTTACTATGGGCTTTATCTCTTGCAGACGCTAGTCCAGTATTTGGGAAATCTCTTTTTTGCGCGTGTGTCCTACAGTATTGTCAGGGATATTCGTCGAGATGCCTTTGCCAATATGGAGAAACTAGGTATGTCTTACTTTGACAAAACTCCAGCAGGCTCTATCGTTTCCCGCTTGACCAATGATACAGAGACTATTAGCGAGATGTTCTCAGGGATTCTGTCTAGCTTTATTTCGGCTATTTTTATCTTTGTTACCACCCTTTACACCATGATGATCTTGGACATTCGTCTGACCGGGCTTATTGTGCTCTTTCTTCCTCTGATTGTTCTTTTGGTTAATCTCTACCGCAAAAAATCAGTGGTCATCATTGAAAAGACCAGAGCCTTGCTTTCAGATATAAATGCCAAACTGTCAGAGAGTATCGAAGGGATTCGCATCATTCAGGCCTTTAACCAAGAGAAACGTCTCAAAAAAGAGTTTGATGCCATTAATGAGGAACACCTGATTTACGCCAGCCGTTCCATGTCACTGGATTCTCTCTTTCTACGCCCAGCCATGAGTTTACTGAAGCTTCTGGGCTACGCTGTTCTCATGGCCTACTTTGGCTACCGAGGTATCTATTTGGGCATAACAGCAGGGACCATGTATGCCTTTATCCAGTATATTAACCGCCTCTTTGATCCCTTGATTGAAGTGACACAAAACTTCTCAACCTTGCAAACTTCTATGGTCTCAGCAGGTCGGGTCTTTGCCTTGATTGACGAGCGTACCTATGAGCCTGAACAGAGAGACACAGATGCTAAGGTTACCGAGGGGAACATTCGCTTTGAAAATGTCTCTTTCTCCTATGATGGTAAACACCAGATTTTAGATAACATATCCTTCTCTGTCAATAAAGGTGAAACCATCGCTTTTGTCGGTTCCACAGGTTCTGGAAAATCCTCTATTATCAACGTTTTCATGCGTTTTTATGAGTTCCAATCAGGGCGAGTTCTTCTTGATGGTGTAGATATTCGCGATTATAGTCAGGCAGAGCTGCGTAAGAACATTGGTCTTGTCCTTCAGGAACCCTTTCTCTATCATGGTACAATCAAATCCAATATTGCCATGTATCAAGATTTAATTGATGAAGAGATCAAAGCCGCTGCTGAGTTTGTGGATGCCAACCACTTTATCGACAAACTTCCAGAAGGTTATGATGCTCCAGTTTCCGAAAGAGGTTCAAGTTTTTCAACCGGTCAACGTCAGCTTCTAGCCTTTGCTAGGACCGTTGCTAGTCAGCCTAAAATCTTGATTTTGGATGAAGCGACAGCCAATATTGATTCGGAGACAGAGGCTATTGTTCAAAACTCTCTAGCAAAAATGCGTCAAGGACGTACAACCATTGCCATTGCCCACCGCCTATCGACTATCCAAGATGCCAACTGCATCTATGTCCTAGACAAGGGTCGCATCATCGAACACGGTAGCCATGAGGAGCTCCTAGCCCTCGGTGGTACTTACCACAAGATGTACAGCCTACAAGCAGGTGCAATGGAAGGAGAGTAAGTTAGTCTAGACCATAGATTCTATATTCGAAAAGATTTCTTAAAAATCAAAATCGAGTAGTGACATTTATGTCACTACTTTTTTGTCGGCTTGCAACCTATAATAAAATCATAGCTTGAGAGAAAAAGCTAAAAAATAATATTTTAGGAGGTTGTTAGAATGACAACACAAACAATGAACAATTTTGAAACACTCGATCTCAAGGCACTTGCAAACGTTGAAGGTGGCGGATGGGTTAAGTGTTATGCCGGCACAATTGGCTCTGCTCTAGTAGGATCAGCAGGAGGCCCAGTAGGTTACTGGGGAGGAGCTTTAGTTGGTTACGCTACATTCTGCTAATATTTAGGTGACCCTATGCTTAAAGATAAAAAAATGTATTTACTAGCAATTTTCCTTTTAGGATTTGGCATTGCTAACCTTTTTAGAAATTTAGATTTTGTTCATCATATCATTAATTTGGTAGGGTTGGCATTAATCACTTTTAGTTTGATTTTTAGTAAATGGGAGCGACTCAAAAAATAGAAGTATTCCTGTGAGTGGTCACCTAGGTACTAAATTAGTTCTGTCAATTGAGGAATAATATTTTGGGATATTGCTTCTCTGACATAAATCAGAAGCATTTGAAATGTAGAGTTCTTAAAACACAAAATCGAGTAGTGACATTTATGTCACTACTTTTTTGTTGGCTACCACCCTATAATAAAATCATAGCTTGAGAGAAAAAGCTAAAAATAATTTAGGAGGTTGTTAGAATGACAAGGCAAACAAATAACACTTTTGAAACACTCGATCTCGAGGCACTTGCAAACGTTGAAGGTGGTGATGGATTATGTTTGATTTGAAAAGTTATATTTTAGGGATGGTTTTCATGGCTGTGATGAGTTTTTTAGATAAGCCTATTCTGTCATTTCTTGAAAAACACAAAGTTACCAATTCCGCTAAAAAGAAATCCTAATTGAGATACCTTGTCAATTGCTAGTCTGTGAATAGCTTGAACACAGAACGCTAAAAACACTTTAAGGAGAAAAGTATGTTTAAAAACTCAAAACCGTATTTACTGGCTACCATTCTCATCGGAATGGGCCTCGCTAATCTATTTAGAAGTTTGGATGCAGTCCACCATACCATTAACTTGTTGGGGCTAACCTTGCTTCTTTATAGTCTCCTTTTTAAAAAATGGGCACAGTTTAAAAAGTAACTTGTGGCCCCTTTGAACGTGAGGTGCTTGCAAATGCTTATTTTTGATGTTCCCGAAGTAAAATTATTCTTGCTAATGATAGCGGAGATTGTATTATATTTGATTGCTTTTCTTTGTAATAGAAAAAACAAAGATATGTATATTCGCTTATTTAAAGTATCAGTACTAATGACGCTATTGTATTACATCTCCAGTAGAATTTAATCGCTAAGGTCTTTTTTGAGATCTTACAGCAGTATAAAAAAATACAGAAAGGAATAGAGTTTAATGTAATAGCTTATTCAGTTTACAAGACTGACTGAGGTTATTCATAGCTTAATTGTTTTATCATGAAGTTAAAGAATATTAGTTCGAGAGTGTTGCGATTTTTTAGGACAATCACTGCTACCTTGGCAGTTTTCCTTATAAGTATCAGTATTTCTCTCTATAAGAGCAAGACTTCGCCAGAGATTTGGTTAGCAGTCGGAGCACTAGCTTTAGTAGTCATTTTTGTTAATGGACTGCTCTACTGTATTCTTAAGAAGCGTCCAGATTCAGTAAATCCGTTAACAATACGGCAGTCCTTCCTTGTCTTTCTTGTCATCTCATTGCTAGTGCTTTGTGTAGAGTTTTACACATTACTAACATTCAGTGATACCACAGACCGTATAGTACTAGCCGTATTAATGCTTTTGTTAATCCTCTGTGATTTTCTAGCTTACTTGCAAGTCAAAAGATATTTTAAAAGATAGAAAATATAGTAACTGTTTGTGACATTATTCAATTTACGTTGCATAAAAGTGTTATAATAAGAAAGTGATTAATGAAACATGTGAAAATTAGAGTGAATTTCCAATGTTTGAAGGATAGTCTTCTATCGTATAGACAAAACTTGCAGGGGCTGGGTCTTCAAAAAATGTCATGAAAGGAGGATTACTATTTGAAACAATCACTTATTTCTAGAAAATATATTAAATTTATCGTGCAAGTTATTTTGGCTGTCTGTATTCAATGTGTGATAATATTTTTCTGGCATCAAGAAAGGACATTTTTATTTTACACCTTGTCACTCTATGTTTCTTTATCGCTCTCTGATGATCTTAGTCAGTTGATTTTTAGAAACGATAAGTGATGTATTTGTTTTAAGCAGCATGGAAAGTGACAGATTCGTGTCTTTAGCCATGCTAGATTCAGAATAATAGCCAATCATTCTTTAGATAACGCCCTAGTAGTTTATGTAAATGACTCTAGTAGAAAAGGAATTACTATGGTGATATTACAAAAATTTAGTTCTGCTGTGTTACGTTCGTTACGTTTCCTATCAGCAATCCTAGGAGTAGTCATTTGGAATATAGCTTTAAATGCTCTATCTAGTCAGCATCCAATCTGGATTTGGCTACCATTCGGGACATATAGCCACTTTTTGGGACGCTGGCTTTTAAATGACTATCAGGGTGCTATACTAAAGATGTGATTGAAAAATTAGTTGAAAGAAATAAGGAGGTTTTCTTAATGACAGGACTTAAATGGTTTGCAGGAGGCAAAGAGAGACGAGAACAAGCAGTAGCTATCATCGATGAAGTAATTGAAACGATTGGAGATAAGCCAGATTATGCTGATTTGAAGCAGGTCCTGAACTCCTACCGAACGGAACTTGCAGATTCTCGTTCAGCCACTCCCTATATCTTAAGCAGGATGTCACTGGAAATATCCGAAGTGGTCAGAAAGAACCAGCTAACCTTGTCTCCCTTTATCGAGGAGCGAATGGCAGAGTTGCGAAAATTGCTAGCGATTCGTTATGGCTATTGATGTCATTAGGGAGGATTTCTTGGTTTTAAGGTTGAGTTGTCCATTGAGAAAAGGAAGATGGGGCAAAAAGGTTCTTTTCCAACCTGTTGAGGAGCAGAGAAAGACCCTTAAGTTCTAGTTATGATTATGCCAAGCGGACAAGTGATTGTGATGAAAGGAGAGTGCGATGCCTTATCTTAACCGACTTCGTTCAGGAACGTTACTTTATTTACGACTCATGGTTGTTGCCTTTGGTTTGATATGTGGAAATATTGGTTTAGAATTATTATATAATGGTTCTTCTTTCTTATTTTGGCTGCCTCTGGCATTGCTATCAATCTTTTGCTTGTGTTGCCATTGTTGATTAAGCGAGAGCTTGACCGTCGTCCACTTGAAGAACGACAGTTTACTCTTAAACAAATTTACGCTGGCATGGGCTTGGCACATTTGGCTATTATTTTAGCTGGTATTTATCGTTTGCTGACGGTGAGAGATGCCGAATGGAGCTTAATCATTATTGTTGTGATTGTTTTGGATATTTGTTTACTAGCTTTTCTGACACCTAGAGTGCTTAAAATCATTAAACAAAGTGAACGAGGTTAGAATCGCAGTTTATGATAGACGTGCTTATAAAGATAGCGAGGCTGTAAGTGCTTATCTATGCTTTGGTAACTTTCTAGGTATTGTAAAAACTTTCTGTTTGAGAGAAGTGTGAGGTTTAAGTTTTATGTCAAAAAATCTACGTGCCCTTACGGCCATTGTTTTGTCCCAATTACTTATTGAGTGGATGGGATTCTTTTTAGGTATTCCTCTAAGTAAGATTCTGGTTTTAACAGTACTTAGCAGTCTAGTAGAGATCTTGATGCATCTTTTCCTAAGTAAAAAATCTAAAGTTACTTTGGGTGATAAAGAGATATGGCATCAATACTTTTTATTCGTTAAGAAGACGCTGTGGTTCTCTATTTTATTAGTTGCAATTTTTCTTTTTTATTCGATAATCAAATCTGATAGCTTTATGCTCTATTTTTACTGGCATATCTTTGTATTATTCCATTGTCTTGGATATATCATTTGTTTAAATAACATTAAAATGAATCGTAAAAATTGAAGCCTAAATCTTGTTTATTTCCACACAATCAAAAAATCCCATGAGAGTTCTCATCCTATGGGATTTTTTTGTTATAAAAAGCTAATAAGGCAATGTCATCTGACTTTGGCTTAGGTCCACAGTTAATTCGTAGTCACTATTGTCACGAATGGTGTGCTCAAAGTCTGTGGTATAGAGAACAAGTCGGAGTTTGTCGCCCTTGTTGAGTTTGTAGATGGTTGGTTGCAAATCCAAACCGATAGTCATCCATTCATTTGGAGTGACATCCTCAATGGTGAGGAGGTCTTTACGATTTTGCAGGTTAAGGTGTCCCTTGGTAATGACACGGTATTTTGCCTGCTTGAATGGCAATTCACGTAAGGCTTCTTCCTTGAATAGACGGCCGTTATCTAGATTCATGCGTTTGAGTGCGGGAATAGGTGCGAGATACTTCTTGTCACCGATTTCTAGAACTTGGGCCGAAATGAGACCACGGTTTGTGTTAGACTTAACCTTGAGCTCTAGGTGGACACGACCATTGATTTGGATATCTTGGTCCAGTTCAAAGTCCAAGGTGATGGCGTTGGCTTTGTCTGCAAAGAGGTCATCCTTGAAGCTTTGGTAAGCTTTACCGTATTTGGTGAAGGTTTCCTCTTCATAATGGTTAGCGATGCTAGCTTCAGTCTCACCAAACTGAATGTTTTTACCATTGTCGTGTCCAAAGTTATCGAGGACTTCCCAGGTCTGTTCAGACTGGTTATTTTGCCAGATAACAGTAGGCAGTGTGTAGCCATTCTCCAAACCAAGGAGTTTCTGACAAATCAAGGCGTTCATGCTTTCTCGGAAGTCAATAGACTGCCAAGCATTCATGTAAACGTGGGCACCATTGTGGAAGAAGAGGTGTTTTTCAAGAGTGTCAGGAAGAGCATTGAACATTTGATAGACGTTAATCGGTTTGACGTTCCAGTCTTGGCTACCATGTGTAAAGACAACAGTAGCTTTAACACGGTCTGCGAACTGCACATAGTTACGGTCATGCCAGAACTGGCTATAATCACCATGCTTACGATCAATGGCTGTGCTTAGTTCTTTGAGGTAGGCTTGGTAGTCTTTTTGGTGGCGTAGGTATTCTCCAGCTAATAGGGCACGAGAATAGGTAAATTCAGTCAAGGTGTCGAGATCTTCACCAGGGTATCCTCCAGGACTGACGAGGAGTCCATTTTCACGATAGTAGTCGTACCAAGAAGAAATACCTGCTTCAGCGATGACCATCTCCAAACCGTCGACACCAGTTGTAGCAAGGGCGTTGGACATGGTACCTAAGTATGAAAGTCCGGTAGTAGTCACCTTACCAGATGCCCAATCTGCAGTGATGGTATGCTGTCTACTACGGCTAGTAAAGGCGCGTGCACGACCATTGAGCCAGTCGATGACAGCTTTATAGGCCAGAACCTGTTGATAGTCTCCAGAGGTCATGAAACCTTCTGAGTTGAAGGTACCAACACCGGATACATAGATAGAGGCCACACCACGAGCTAACATGTAATCGTTGAGTGTGTAGGTATCTGTGTGAGCAAAACGCTCCTGAGCTTTTGTGACAGGATTGATAGGCATAAGGTCTGCCTCTGGTACCTTGATTTCAGGTTGTCTAAGAGAGATTTCACCTGCTGGTTTGACGAGCAAGTCTCCCTCCATCTTGTGGGTGAGCTTATCTGAAGCAGGCTCATTAGTCCCTTGTTGATAAGGACTTGCGGTCATCATGGCTGGAACTGGGAAGTCTACATTAGGACGTAAGATAGTCACCTTGACCAAGTCTAACTGCCCGTCTTTATCAGTATCTACAGGTGTTTCGACATAAACCACTTCACGGTGAAGCTGATTAGTGTCAAATGTTGCTAAGCTCTTACCATTAAAGAAGACGTAGTCATTACTTACAGGGATTAAATCCTGAGCTACTAACTGATCAATTAAGGTATTGCCAGACTGTGTGCGTGTCGCCAACAATTGATGCAGGTTGTTAAGACTACCATCAAAAGTGATTGGAAAGGCCATTTTCTCTAGGAAAGCCGCACTGTCTGTAAAGTCCACATTAGGGACAAATCCTAGCAGTTGAAGAGCCACCAAACCAAAGACATCAGCAGTCAAAGAACGGTCTGATTGGAAGAAGGTTAGGAGGTCAGTCTCTGAATCAGCAATCCAATTTTTCAAAGCCAAATCAGTATCTTCAAAGAAAAGGAAGTGCTTGCGAACAAAGGCTTCAAAATTGGCTTTGGCACTAGCATCTAGAGAGACTTCAAAGCCCAAAGAACGGAGTTCCTGACAAGCTATTTCAGGACTAACAGGGATGTAACTAAACTGGTTAAATTTCATATTTAAAAACCTCAAAAATAATACGTAAACATTTCAGAAATATCTTTACATCAGACATTATACTTGATAAAATGATAGATGTCTAAATTATTGTAAAATCGAAAGGAAATAAAGAGACAAATGAATGATTTTCTAAAAGAAGCGTTCACCAGTGAATGGGTTTTGAAATACCTCACTGAGTTTATCGCGACTGCTTTTCTTGTAGCACTTGGTAATGGTGCTGTTGCCAACGTTGAGCTTAAGGGAACAAAAGGTAACAAATCTGGTTGGATTGTAATTGCCTTTGGTTATGGTTTTGGTGTTATGATGCCAGCCCTTATGTTTGGTGATGTTTCTGGTAACCACATCAACCCTGCCTTCACACTTGGACTTGCTGCATCTGGCTTGTTCTCATGGGTAGGTGTTCCTGGATACCTTATTGCACAACTTCTTGGTGCCTTTGTAGGTCAAGCTATCGTGGTTTGGGTTCACCAACCTTACTATGTACAAACTGAGAACCCTAACAATATTCTTGGTACCTTCTCAACGATCTCAGCAGTTGACGATCATGATGATACTCCAGAAAATCGTAATCGTGCATGGGCTAACGGTTTTGCCAATGAGTTTGCAGGTTCATTCCTTCTCTTCTTTGGTGCCCTTGCCTTGACTAACAACTACTTTGGTCACAAATTGGTCTCACAAGCAGTCCAATATGGGTATGATAAAGAAGCTGTAACAGGCCAAATGGCGAATGGATCTCTTGCTGTAGCTCACATCGGTGTTGGTTTCTTGGTTTGTGCCTTGGTTCTATCATTTGGTGGACCTACAGGACCAGCCCTTAACCCAGCCCGTGACTTGATGCCACGTCTTCTTCACCACATCTTGCCAACATCAGTTCTTGGTGAGCACAAAGGTGATTCTAAATGGTGGTATGCTTGGGTTCCAGTTGTAGCTCCAATCCTTGCAGGAATTTTGGCTGTATACTTGTTCAAAGCCCTCTACCTTTAATCAATAACAAAAAATCTGAAGTTAGTGCTTCAGATTTTTTTACGCTAAAAATTTTGAAAGTAGCAAAAAAACTGAGAAAGTTTTCTCAGTTACATAGGAGTAGTTATAACTAGGATTGTAGCACCTAAGGTGAAAAGATTCCATAGGACATGAAGTGAGATAGCAGCTGATAGATTTTCTCTTTTTTGGTAAATCATAGAGAGAGACAAGCCCATTCCAATATAAAGGAGGAGGTGGGCAAGGTTGGTAGGCATATGGAATAGGCAAAAGAGACCAGTACTCACTAAAACAGCAACTGTCGAATAAGGAGCCAGCCAAGAGAAAATCCACTTGCGAAAGAGTAGCTCTTGTAAGAAGGCTGTGGTCATCATGCCAATGGCTACTGGTAGGATAGGCGTTGTCGTAAGAGTTCTTTGAAGTTCTGCATGGTAGTTGGTGTGAGTCAGTAGCATAAGATTGCTCCCAATAACTCCCATCAGAAAAATAAGCACAAAGCCCCAGATAATAGCTTTAGTATCCTTTCGGTCTAGTTTAAAGCGAGTAAGCAAACCTTCATTTTTAGCCCAAAGATAGGTAATGTAAAAAATAATGAGATTGACAGCGATAATTCCCCAGCTTTCAAGGCTAGTGAAGGTCAACCCAGTCTGATTGTTATACGACGTTGTCATACCTAAAGCCAGGTTTGGGATAGCTATCATCAGCAGTAAAAAGAGTCCCTGATAGGTATGTCTAAACGCCAAATGATTGACGAGAGTTTTCATAGTCTCTATTATACTCTAAAATGAGGAAATAGCTAGTCCTAAGGTAAATATAATATAATGATTTTCATAATTTATGTGAAAGAATGTGAAAAAATTACAATCCTGTTTTTTCTTAGGAAAATCCTTGTCACACAGGCTCTTTTCGGATAAAATATAAAAGAATGGAGGTTGTCATGACGCAATCAGGGAATTTTAAGTTTCACACACCAATCTTTCGTGTGAATAACAGACAAGAAAATATTGATTTTTACCAAAATACATTAGGATTTAAGCTTTTGACTGAGGAAAATGCCCTTGCTGTCTTCACAGATTGGACAGACCGTAACTCACTTTTTGTGATTGAGGAGTCACCAGCTTACCGTTGCCGTGCGGTTGAAGGCCCTAAGAAAATTAATAAAGTGGTTATCAAGGTTTCAGATCCACTTGAGATTGAGTACCTTTTGGCGCGTGATGATCACCAAGCCAAGGCTATTTTCCAAGGGGAAAAAGGGTATGCTTTTGAAACAATCTCACCTGAGAATGGTCTTATTTTGATGCATGCCGAAGATGACTTGTCTACTCTCAAGACAGTTGAATACGCAGATGTTGAAGAAAAAGAAGATTTCAAAGGAGTGTCAGACTTTACGGTCGAGTCTTTGACCTTGAACGTTGTTGATACAGCTCAAGCAGCTTTCTTTTACGACAATCTTTTTGGCGAAGAATTGCCTTTGTCTATCCACTTTGAGAAAGCAGAAGGTCCTGACCTCCAAGTGAGTCCAGACCAGACTTGGGATTTGGAAATTCTAGAATTTAAGGTAGCTGAAGACTATGACTTGGTTGCCTTGCATGAGAAACTTGAAAAGGAACAGTTCTCAAGTTATCTAGATACTAAAGAAAGCCTACTCGCACTGACTGATATGAGTAATATTGAGGTTTGGCTAACAAAATAATGACTAATTTTAAACAAACATTGTCAACAATTACAGACTACATCAAGGCTGACATCTTCCCGGGTGCCAGCCTTGCACTTTATGACGGACAAGATTGGCAGGAGCATTATCTAGGAACTCAGGATGGAAATATTCCGGTAGTTCCAGGACTGACCTATGATCTAGCCAGTGTTTCCAAGGTGGTAGGAGTAGGGACCCTCTGTCTTTTCTACTTGCAGATGGGAAAATTGGACTTGGACGAGAAACTATCGACCTATTATCCTGCAGTAGTGGATAAGACGCTAACCCTTCGTCAGCTTCTTTCTCATAGTAGCGGCATTGATCCTTTTATTCCAAACCGTGATGAGTTAGACCAAGCTGGCTTGATTTCTGCTATTAATGCCATCAAAGTTAAGGATGATAAACCTTTCTTGTATACCGATATTAATTTTATTCTCCTAGGCTTGATGCTTGAGAAAGTCTCTGGACAAACACTGGATAAGCTCTTTGACAGCGAGATTTTTCAGCCGTTTGGTATATCTGAAACACGGTTTGGGCCAGTTGAGGTTGCTGTTCCAACTGTTGAGGGAATTCCGGGAGGAACTGTTCACGATCCCAAGGCTCGAGTGCTCAAAGAGC
This sequence comes from Streptococcus sp. FSL R7-0248, assembly GCF_037967965.1. Classification (NCBI taxonomy): domain Bacteria; kingdom Bacillati; phylum Bacillota; class Bacilli; order Lactobacillales; family Streptococcaceae; genus Streptococcus; species Streptococcus sp. FSL R7-0248. Next base: position 1,831,939 of record NZ_CP150201.1, on the reverse strand, counting down.
ATACAGGTTCAGCAGGCCTCTTTTCAACCCTAAAGGACTTGGAAATCTTTGTTGACCATTATTTGACGGATGATTTTGCTAAAAATCTGACGCAGAATATCAGCCAATCCAATAAGGAACGTAGTGTCGCTTGGGACCTCCAAGGCGATTGGATTCTTCATACTGGTTATACAGGTACCTTTGTGCTTATCAATATCCCAGCTCAACGTGCAGCTATTTTCCTCAGTAATCGTACTTACTACAAGGATGAGAGAGCTCAATGGATTAAAGACAGAGATGTTTTAATTGAGATAATGAAAAAGGAGCTGATTCGTGAAACGGTCGAGTAGACATTCTAAGGAAAGCAAACTTGTCCCTTGTTTTTTGAGTCTCCTCTTTTGTGTGCTTAACGGGAGTAGTATCTTTGTCTGTGGTATGTGTTTTGGGGTGATGGTCGACTTGTTGGCATTTGATAAAGATTCCTTCTATTTAGGTGTTCTTGTATTTTCTTGTATAGTAGTCCCTATAATCGCTTCTTCTTATATCTTGATAAGAGAGATACTATACAAATTGATTCATTGCCTTGGTTATCGTGCCCAACCTGATTTGAAAGTCATTCGTATGAGGAGAGGATTTGATATTCACTTTCCTGTATTTGAAAAGTACAGTCAGGACTATAAGTTACTCTACAAGAAGCGTTCCAAGAAGCTTCAAATAGGGTATTTGCTTATATGTTTAGGATACTTTAGTGGACTTAGCCTTATAATGATTACCTTTACAGTTCTATTGAGAGGACTGTTTGAGCTCCTAGAACTAGAATCAAAACTGTCATCTTCTGAATATAAACAATTTCTTGGTTTTTTGGTCTGCATGGGAGTGTTTGTCCTTCTTTTTAAAGGGCAGAAATACTGGAAAAAGATCGTAGAGACATTAAAGAAAAGAGAATATGTATCAGTTCTTGCTGTCGAGCATGGTTATCCTATATTTGCGACAAAAGAAGAAGCTTAAGCAGTAGGTCAACTGCTTAAGCTTTTTTACTTAGTAAGGATTTTTCAACAGTAATGTGTTGGATACCAGCTTCTTCAAAGATCTTACCGACTTCTTGATAGCCATTGTTGCGGTAGAACTTAAGTGCACCGAGTTGAGCATGGAGAGAAATAGTCTGGAAGCCTTGTTCTTGTGCAAAATCTTCAGCTTCTTTTAGGAGAATGCTCCCCAGACCTTGACCTTGGTAGGCATCGAGTACCGCCATACGTTGGAGCGTAAGCTGAGTCAAGTCTTTATTCGGTAGTAGGCGTACGGTTGCTGCTGCCTTGCCTTTGTCATCATATAGAACAAAGTGGATGCAGTAGGCTTCATTCGCATCAATCTCGATGGAGCGAGGAACACCTTGCCCCTTAACAAAAACAGTGTTTCGGATGGCTACGGCATCGAGGTAAGTTTCTGAGAGTGTATCTCTTGTATGTTTGATAATCATAGGGCAAGTGTAACAAAGTCTATAACTAATTGTCAACGAAAAAAAGCCCGATGCGAGGAGTTATCATCAAGCTTTTTATCTTGCTTTATTCTTTAATTTGTCGACCGTTTGTATCTTGGATAGGGCGGTTATTTTCAAATCCAAGGGTTTGGGTGAATTTTTCCACTTGTTCCTTGCTAACGGTTTCTTGATTCTTGAAGACAATCCAGTTAACACCCTCAGTACATGGCGGTGTTGTCAAGGAACCTTCGAAGTTGTAGTAGTCCTTGTCTTCAGGATAGAAATCATATAGTGAGATAGCCTGAGGAAGCTCAGTTTCTGTATTGGCCGCCTGAGGCATTTTATCCCATATTTGTTTTAAGGCTTGATTTTCATCGCCATAATTATAGAGAACCGAGACAACTGTGATTTTCCCATTATCTGTCTTATAGACGAAGTGCCCCTCTAGAGGATAAGTATGACCATCAATTTCATTCTCACTAGGTGCGTGAAAATGGAACTGCTGTAATTTATAGACATCATCACCAATCGTTAGGGTATTCTTTGGATTTTTAAAGCTGACTTCAATCGTATGCCCGTTATTTTCAACTTGAGCTTCTGATTCTTGATTATTAAGGTTTAGTTCTGGAAGATCAACGTCCTCAGCACCGGTGATATTGATCGGAGATTGTTCTTTACCATTTTTGCTGAGTTCATAATCTTTAGAAAGGTCACCCCAATGGTCTGGACCAGTAGAGCCAGTATAACCCCATTGAACGTCCTTGGACTTTGAGTTTTTGGTTTTTGTCTCGGATTGGCAGGCTACGAGTAGGACTGTACTTGCTACGAGAGCTACTAATCCAATTAGCTTAAAACTTTTCTTATTCATCTTTCTTCCTTGTACTCTTTTATTTTATTGTCATACTAGTTGACCTGTTATTTGTAAACTAGCAGTTAGACAGTGATAGAGTGTCATTTCTCTGAGGTGCTTCTGAGAGTGAAGTGTTTGGAGAAACCAAACGGAAACGCTTTTATTTTATAGCTTATCTTATAAAAAGTCAAATGTAAATGATAGTAGTTTTAGAAAAATGTAATGAAAACTAGTTTTTTGCAAAAATAAAAGAACCCGCTATTGCGAGCTCTTTATTTGTTTTATCCCAAAGCGTCGTCCATTGAAAGAACTTCGTGGAAGACACGTTGTGTCAATTCAGTTTTTTGTTCTGGAGTGAGGTATTTAGTGTTTACACAGTATCCAGAGATACGTACGATAACATCTTCACCGCTCATAATCTTTTCGTAAACGTCTGACAAGTCCATAACGTTCAAGTTAACGTGTTGTCCACCGTTTTCGAAGTATCCGTCAAGGATAGTTACGAGGTTGTCAACTTGTTCGTCGTGAGTCTTACCAAGAGCACGAGGTGATACTTGAGTTGTCAATGAGATACCATCAGCTGCGTAACCGAAGTCAAGGCTTGCAAGTGAGTTCAAGTTTTGCAACCATCCACCTTTAGCTTTGTTAGATGGGTTAGCACCTGGTGAGAAGAATTCCAATTTAGACAAGTTCACTGAACCATCTTCGTTGAGGTATACCCCTTTGTGAACTGGAGAGTTACCAGTTTGTTTAGAGTAAGCAACGTTAGAAGTGATTGTAAGAAGTGAAACTGTAGCTTCTGCATCTTTGTAGAGTTTGTGGCTACGAAGACGAGTAGTGTAAGCTTCGATCAACCATTCTGCCAATTCGTTTGAACGTGGGTCATCTTCACCCCAACGTGGGTATTCACCGATTGTTTCGTAGTCGTAGATGTAGCCATCTTCGTCACGGATTGGTTTAACTGTAGCGTATTTGATTGCTGACAATGTATCGACAGTATTTGCGAAACCACAGATACCGAATCCCATGTTAGCACGTTGTTTAGTTGGCAAGAAGGCCATTTGAACAGCTTCGTAGTTGTACTTATCAGTCATGTAGTGGATGATGTTAAGAGCATCTACGTAAGTGTCAGTCAACCAGTCAAGAGATTTTTCGAAGTTAGCTTTAACAGTGTCAAAGTCAAGAACTTCGTCACGAACTGGTTCGATGTCAAATACTTTATAGTCTTTATGAACATCGTCGTAACCACCGTTCAAACCAGTAAGAAGGGCTTTAAGCACGTTAACACGAGCACCGAAGTATTGGATGTTGTGACGTTGTTCTTCGTTTTCTGGGTCAAGTGGTGATACACAACATGAGATACAGCTCATTTCACCGTATCCGTCTTTAGCCATAGTAGTCACACCTTCGTATTGGATAGAAGAGTGTTTGTGGCTCATGTGCATACAGTAGCGACGGAATGAGTAAGGCAATTTGTCAGTCCAAAGAACTGTCAAGTTTGGTTCTGGAGAGTTACCGATATTGTCAAGAGTGTTCAAGAAACGGTAGTCCATCTTAGTAACACGGTGACGTCCGTCAGCACCCATACCAGCCATAGAAGTTGTGATGAATGTTGGGTCACCTGAGTACAATTGGTCGTAAGCTTTTGTACGAGCAAACTTAACTGTACGAAGTTTCATAACGAAATCATCAACGAATTCTTGGATTTCTGATTCAGTGTAAGTACCACGAGCAAGGTCACGTTCTGCATAGATATCAAGAACGATTGGCACACGTCCAAGAGATGTAGCGGCACCGTTGATCACACGACATACTGCCATGAAGGCGATGTTTGTCCATTGGATAGCTTCTTTAGTATCGAAGGCTGGACGACGAACGTCTACTCCGTAAAGGTCACCAAGGCGAACAACGTCTTGAAGTGCTTGGTATTGAAGGTTAACTTCTTCACGAAGACGGATAGTTTCTTCGTCGATTTCTTTGATAGCATTCCAGTCGTTAACTTTTTCTTGCATCAAGTAGTCAGCACCGTAAAGGGCAAGACGAGCATAAACCCCGATGATACGTCCACGTGAGTAAGCATCTGGAAGACCAGTAACTGTGTGAGCGTGACGTGCACGACGGATGTTTGAAGTGTAAGCACGGAAGATACCATCGTTAACTGTAGTTACGTATTTTGTGAAAATTTCGTGTACAGCTGGATCTGGTTCATAACCGTGTTCTTTCAAAGCAGTTTCCGCCATACGGATACCACCTTTAGGCATGAAGTTCAATTTGAAGAGCTCATCATTTTGGATACCATAGATAAGTTCATCTTCTTTTGAAATGTATCCTGCGTCAATGTCAGCGATTGAAGTTGGACGAGTATCCATTGGGAAGCGTCCTTCAGCTTCATAGCCTGCTTTAGTTTCATCTACGATTTTTTTAATTTTTAGAGAGCGTTCAGTTGGTCCTGCAAGGAAGCTTTCGTCACCATCATAAGGTGTGTAGTTTGCTTGAACGAAACGTGAAACGCTAGCTTTTTCTTTCCAGTCAGTTCCTTTAAAGCCTTCCCACGCTTTTTCAAAAACATCTGTGTTAGTTTTAACCGTTGCCATAGTTTGGATCTCCTATAATTCTAGTAACAAAATCATCTGTTACATTCTCTAGAAGTATTCTATCACACAGTAACCGCTTACACAACTTTAAAACTGTGTTTTTAGAGACATTCTTTTATAATACAGTTTTGAAAACGACAAATCTGTATTATAAATTTCTGTTTTTTGGTAGATTTTGGTATCATAAGGGGAGAATGCTTTGTAGTCCCAAAGTTTTATGTGAAAAGCTTTACAATGAGATAAATCTGAGAAAGGAGGCAGGGAGCCATGTTAGAGTTTCCTCTAATAAATGATACCAGTCGGAAAATCATCCATATTGACATGGACGCCTTTTTTGCTCAGGTCGAGATGAGGGATGACCCCAGTCTTAAGGACAAACCGGTTATTATCGGTCACGACCCTAGAAAAACAGGGGGACGTGGTGTGGTATCAACCTGTAATTACGAGGCTAGAAAATATGGTGTCCATTCAGCCATGTCTTCTAAGGAAGCCTATGAACGTTGTCCTAATGCTGTCTTTATCTCAGGAAATTATAGTCATTACAGAGAGGTAGGAATGCAGATTCGTGAGATTTTTAAACGCTATACCGACTTGGTAGAGCCTATGTCTATCGACGAAGCCTATCTTGATGTGACGATAAATAAGCTTGGTATCAAATCGGCGGTTAAGGTAGCCAAACTTATCCAGTATGATATCTGGCAGGAACTTCACCTGACTTGTTCAGCAGGCGTTTCCTACAATAAATTTATCGCCAAACTAGCTTCTGATTTTCAAAAGCCTGCTGGTTTGACGGTGGTGCTTCCAGAGGAGGCTCAAGAATTTTTGGAAAAGCTACCTATTGAAAAGTTTCATGGGGTAGGTAAAAAGTCAGTTGAACGTCTTCATGACATGGAAATATACACCGGTGCCGATCTTCTGAAGATTCCTGAGATGACTCTGATTGATTGTTTTGGACGTTTTGGATTTGATCTCTTTCGAAAGGCCAGAGGGATTTCCAATAGTCCTGTCAGGCCCAATCGCGTCCGTAAATCTATCGGAAGTGAGCGAACCTACGGCAAGCTTCTTTATAATGAAGATGACATCAAGGCTGAGTTGACTAAGAATGCTAGGCGGGTAGCTGAAAGTGCTCAGAAAACTAAAAAAGTCGGTCGAATTATTGTCATCAAAGTCCGTTATTCGGATTTCTCAACCTTAACCAAGCGTATGACCTTGGACAAATCGACCCAGGATTTCGACACCATCGAAAGGATTGCTCATACCATTTTTGATCAACTGGAGGAAAATAGCAGTGGTGTTCGTCTCTTAGGTGTTACTCTGACAGGTTTGGAAGACCAAGAGGGCAGGCAGTTAGATTTGGATGATTTGGAGTCATGATATAAAACAATATAATAGGTAGAGTTTTGCTTCATACCCTGAAAAGTGACCTTGAAGAATCATCAGACCTATGCTATCTTAAATAGTAACCAATAGAAATGAGGGAATAATCTTAATGAAAAAAGTTTTTACTTATCTGGGCTTGATTTTAGCAACCTGCTTGGTTCTTGTAGCCTGTGCTTCCAATAAACCAGCTGAGAAGAAAAAGGCGACACCAACTCCGACAGAACGTGCCAAGGCTGATGCGACAGTTTTAATTGATACCATGCTTGGAAAATCTAGTAACGGTTTTTCAAAACTCTACGGTGAAAATTACGAAACCTGGACTGAAACGAATGTCTTTGAAAAACAGGTTGCAGACACTATTGAAGAGAAGGGGTATACACCGGAAGAAAAGTATACGTTTAAATACATTGAAGGCTATGATGCCAAGACTCCAACTCAAGTACTTTCTAAGTTCCTTAAGGTCCGTCGTAATATGATTGGTAAGATTCAGGACTATAAGCTGAAGGATGTCAAAGTTAAGGGAAATGATGCGACAGTTACCTTTACTTCACGTTCTGTTAGTGCCTATGGAGCTGCAGCTGCTGTTCGTACTCTCCTTATGAGTCTCTATGACAACGACATAGACAAGTTGAAACAATGGAATCAAGCTGATAACAACGATGTGGAAAAAGGTAAGGCCAAAGATCTCACAACGAAATTCCTTTATGGTGAAAACTTTAACGGTGATTTGACGCAATTTAAGGACATTGATAAAGAAATATCCTATACACCTTTGACAGGTGCTGATAATCTGGAAAAGACCTTCAAGCTTACCAAAGATGATGGTGGAAACTGGACTATTTCTGTAGAAGATTATAAAGAGCTTGCCGAAGCCTTGGTCGACCATGATGAATCAGGAAGCAGAGCCGTTTACGCCGAACGCATCCATAAGAATTTGTCAGACTATCAACCTGAAGATAGTAGCGACTCAAGCAGTAAGTCATCATATAAGGATAAGTAGTGTTTTAGCAAAGATTGATTTTATCTATCACCGCCCCCAGCCCCTGGCTGGGGTTTTCTAATACCCAAATCCTAATAATTTTGTCCCTCTCATAATGTCATGAAAGCTTATTTTCCATGGTATAATGGATATTGTAGTCTGTATTCAGAATATTTCGATAAATGATTTGTCGAGTATTTTGGAAAGAATAGGTTGTGACGGTGAACTCTCATATATAGGGTATAGAGTTAGCCACATTATTTATTTTACGTGAAAGAAGCTAAGAAGTATTTGGAGGAATTGGATTGATAGTGACAGATGTCCATGATTAATGCTAGGAGATAAAATGCTAAAAACTTTGACTAATAAGATTTCAAACATGACAGGTGCTGAGATTTTACGTTTTAAAAAGAGAGAAAAGAATCACTTTCTTATTTCTATTATCTTGATAATGGCTGTGTATGTTTACGGTGGGGTTAGCAATAACCCTTTGATATATTGGTCCGCTTTTATAGTAATGGTTGTGTTGGTATTGTTGCATGTGCTTCGACTTGCTTTTATTGAAAAGGGAGTAAGGAATATTCTTTGTGAACATATTGATTTGGACAGGTATCAAAATATATTTGAACATTACTCGGCTTATGGTCAAAACAGGGCACGTAGGAGTAAATCATCACAAGCGTTTTATTTTATTAATATGGCACAGATTTACTATTTGCGGGGCGACTTTGAAGAGTCCTTAAAAATGTTAGGTGAGTTTAAACCGACAGATTTTAATAGCATACAAACACAATCCATTGCAAGGTACTATTATCTAGAATTTTTAAATAAAGTCTTTAACAGAGATAGCTATGACTTGCAACACTATGTCAGTGTCCTATCGACCATTCCTACAAAATTTCAGAACCAAAAAGAACTGATTTCCCAACAAGTAAATGTGATTAAGATGATTGATAGTATAGTAACCGAGAAAATTCCGATTACTATTTCTGTTGAATCTGGAAACAATCATCTTGAACAGGTGGAACTTTGTTACTACAAGGCGCTAAACTATCTCAACCAAAACCAACCCGAAGAAGCTAAATCCTGCTTTCAAGAAATCGTCAACGAAAATCCGGATTTGTTTTACGTGAAAGAGGCTAAGAAGTATTTGGAGGAATTAGTATGATTAAAGCAACAGAGACACAAGAACGTCAACACTTGCCTATTGGTAGTGTTGTTCGAGTCCATGGCAATGACAACAATATGATGATTACCAGTCTGTTTCCAGTAACAGAAAAAGGTGGTGAACAGGGCTACTTTGATTTTGGAGCAGTCCTTCTACCTCTTGGTGCTGTTACTAGGGATTTAATGTTCTTTAACAAAGAAGACATCGACCAGATTATTTATCTAGGCTATGTGGATGTGCATTTCCAAGAACTCATCGCAAATTATGATGAGCTTGTTGATAAGATTGAATATCCAAAATTTACAGTGCAGGAGTTCAAAGAAATGGATGACCAAAATCCTTTCAAAAAGAACTAAGTAAGAATTCAATAGAGTGAACCAACCCGAAAAGTTAGGTTTTTAGAGTTGTCACATGAGTGGCAGCTCTTTTCTATCTTGTTACTTCTACCCTCACCCCTATAACCATTTTCTATCACCACTTAGGATTTTATTATTAGACGAGTTGGGATGAAGATGGTAAACTGTTATCACTAACTATTAATGAAAGTATCGAGGAATATAGATATGAAAAAATGGCTTGCAGGTTTAGGAATTCTTGGCTTGTCGGTTTTGACTTTGGCTGCTTGTGGAAACAAGAGTGACGGTAAGGCATCTGGTGAGAAACAGACGATTACAGTTGCGACAGACTCTGATACGGCGCCTTTCACTTTCAAAAAAGGTGATGACTTCAAGGGTTATGATATTGATTTGGTCAAGGCTATTTTCAAAGATTCAGACAAGTATGAGGTTAAGTTTGTGACGACACCTTTTGATTCCATCTTGACAGGGGTGGATTCTGGACGTTATCAGATTGCGGCTAATGATTTCAACTACAATGAAGAACGTGCACAGAAATATGGTTTCTCAGATCCGATTTCACGTTCTAACTATGCCATCACTAGTGCTGAGGGGACCAAGTATACCAGCCTAGACGATTTGTCTGGTAAGACGACAGAAGTACTTCCTGGCTCTAACTATGCTCAGTTGCTTGAAAATTGGAACCATGCCAATGCGGACAAGACACCAATTACAATCAACTACGCTTCTAGCTCAACTGGTCTTTCAACACGTGTTCAACATATTCAAGAAGGAAAAATTGACTTTATCCTTTACGATGCCATTTCGTCTGAGTACATTGTCAAAGATCAAGGCTATAAGTTGGCTGTAAACAAGATTAAAGACGATATCGGTATGAAGACTGATGGTCTTGAATATCTTCTTTTCTCAAATGATAAGCAAGGTAAGGAACTCAAGACTTTTGTCAATAAACGTATCAAAGAGCTTAAGAAGGATGGAACCCTTGCCAAACTCAGCAAGGAATACTTCGGTGGCGATTACGTCAGTGATTTGAAATAAGACTGTTAAAAGTTGAGACTGCTGTCTCAGCTTTTTGACGTTAATAAAGCTGAATTATCAGTGATATGATTTCCTTATCACTTTGATAAGAAAAGACTATTTCACAGACTTTCTGAGTCGTGCTAAAATGAATATTATAAAATTTATGATAAGATATTTGAACGGTTAGCACTAGGCTAACCGACTTTTTTAGAAAGAAAGGGCGACATTGTGAAAAAGAGTATAGAAGCATTTAATCGGTCACCTTGGTATCTCCAAGTTATCCTTGGCTTGGTTGGTTTGGCAGTAGCTGTTGCTTTAGCCATTCCCTTATCATGGCTAGTGGAAATCCTTTGGGGCTATGTTTTGCAACTGGTTACGGTTGTCTTCAAATGGATTTCATCTTGGATGCCAGCTGGTAAGCTCTTCTCATGGAAGGCTGTCTTCGATGCTGTTCCTAAGATTGTGGAACGCCTGCCTTTAACTTTGGGATTGACTATTGCAGGTGCCTTCTTCGGTTTGATTTTGGCCCTTGTCTTTGCGGTTGTTAAAATCAATCGAGTACGTATCCTTTATCCAATTCAAGCCGTTTTTGTGAGCTTCTTGCGTGGGACACCAATCCTTGTACAACTCATGTTGACTTACTATGGTATTCCACTCTTCCTTCGTTACTTGAATGGTGAGTTCGGCTTAGATTGGAACATTAATGAGATTCCACCAGCTATCTTCGCTATTACAGCCTTTGCCTTTAATGAAGCAGCTTACATGAGTGAGACCATCCGTGCAGCGATTCAGGCCGTTGACGCTGGGGAAATCGAAGCTGCCCGTTCTCTTGGGATGACATCAGCACAAGTTTACCGTCGTGTCATCATTCCAAATGCGGCAGTTATTGCGACACCAAGTTTGATTAACAGTTTGATTGGTTTGACTAAGGGAACATCACTTGCCTTTAGTGCAGGTATCGTCGAAATGTATGCACAGGCTCAAATCTTGGGTGGTGCCGACTACCGTTACTTTGAACGTTATATCTCAGTTGCCCTTGTATACTGGGCAATCTCAATCTTGATTGAGTACATTGGTCGTTCGGTTGAAAATCATATGGCCATTAAGGCTCCTGAAGCGACTGACATTTCTGGAATTGGAGGTGACCGCTAATGATTAGTATCAAAAATTTGACCAAGGAATTTTCAGGACAAAAGGTTCTCGATGGCATTGATATTGACATTGAAAAGGGTGAAGTTGTGGCTCTTGTTGGTGCCTCTGGTGCAGGGAAGTCGACTATTCTTCGTAGCTTAAACTATTTGGAACAGCCTGATTCTGGTACTATTACCATTGACGATTTCAAGGTAGATTTCGAAACAATTACCAAAGAGCAAATCCTTACTCTTCGTCGTAAGTTGTCCATGGTGTTCCAACAGTTTAACCTCTTTGAACGTCGTACAGCCTTGGATAATGTTAAGGAAGGTCTCAAGATTGTTAAGAAACTTTCTGACGACGAAGCTACCAAGATTGCGAAAGAAGAGCTCGCTAAGGTTGGGCTTTCTAATCGTGAAAATCACTACCCACGTCACTTGTCAGGTGGTCAAAAGCAACGTGTGGCCTTGGCTCGTGCCCTTGCAATGAAGCCTGATGTGCTCTTGCTTGACGAACCAACATCTGCCCTTGACCCTGAGTTGGTTGGTGAGGTTGAAAAATCAATCGCTGATGCGGCTAAGTCAGGTCAGACCATGGTTTTGGTTAGTCACGACATGAACTTTGTTTATCAAGTGGCTGACAAGGTGCTTTTCCTTGAAAAAGGTCATATCCTTGAACAAGGAACACCCGATGAAATCTTTAACCATCCAAAAGAAGAACGAACAAAAGAATTTTTCGCTTCTTATTCAAAACAATATCTTTAAGATGGGATTTTTGTTACAATAGAAAAGGTAGTGGGATAGGACTACAGTTTAGTCCATAGTCAAAATCCCACAAGGATGATTAGGAACTTTTGAATGTTTCAAAGGCGACTATAGTCCAATCAGAGGCTGCATCGTGCAGTTATTACTAGTCGAATTTAGAGGTTGGAGAATGTTATCTCAGCCTTTTCTATTTCTCACTTTAGGATGATTTATGTTATTAAATATTTTTAAATTTTATCTCTTAGGCCTTGTGATTGCTTTCTTTGTGTGCTTGGTGATTGGTGCCATTTGGCTTGGATGGCGTGCGTTACGTCGTGCAGACAAAACTGTTAAGGAGCGTCAAGGTGCCCTCTATGATGCTATTATGATGTCGATGGTTTCGATTCCAGTTTTGGCATTTGCTTTTATGGCGATTCTTATCGTACTGAATGCATAATTCTAGCTTTGTTGGCACATTAGGTGTAAGATATCTCTACAAGAAAATCATATAAGGAGTTACTCATGTACGATACAATTGTTATTGGAGCTGGTCCTGCGGGGATGACTGCAGCACTTTATGCAGCTCGTGCCAACCTTAAAGTGGCAACTTTGGAGCAAGGTGCTCCTGGTGGACAGATGAATAACACGTCTGATATTGAAAATTACCCTGGTTTTGAAAGTATCTCTGGTCCAGAATTGTCAATGAAGATGTTTGAACCCTTGGAAAAATTGGGCGTTGAAAATCTTTATGGTATTGTGTCTGGTATCGAAGACAAGGGTGACTATAAAGTTGTCAAAACTGGTGATGAGGAGTACCAAACCAAGACAGTTATCATTGCGACTGGTGCCAAACACCGTCATATTGGTGTTGCTGGTGAAGAAGAGTACAACAGCCGTGGTGTTTCTTACTGTGCGGTGTGCGATGGTGCCTTCTTCCGTAATCAAGACCTCTTGGTCGTTGGTGGTGGTGACTCTGCCGTTGAAGAAGGAATTTATTTGACACGCTTTGCCAATAGCGTGACCATTGTTCACCGTCGTGATGAATTGCGTGCCCAAAAGGTTCTTCAAGACCGTGCCTTCGCCAATGAAAAGGTCAAGTTTATCTGGGATTCAGTCGTTGAAGAAATCAAAGGTGATGATATCAAGGTTCGCAGTGTTGATATCAAGAATGTCAAAACTGGTGAGGTGACTAACCACGAATTTGGCGGTGTCTTTGTTTATGTGGGACTTGATCCAGTTTCAGATTACTTGACAGGTCTTGACATCACTGACCAAGATGGTTGGGTAATTACAGATGATAAGATGGCGACACGTATTCCTGGTATCTTTGCCATTGGGGATGTCCGCCAGAAAGACCTTCGCCAAATTACAACAGCCGTAGGGGATGGTGCCACAGCTGGTATCGAAGCCTACAACTACGTGACTGCACTTGGTGATAAGTAAAATAAATGGAAACTCGGGAGGTTCTCGAGTTTTTTGTGTGGTCTTGTAGGTATTTAGCATGACTAGATTTCTTTGTGGCAACATCTATGTGTAATTTTTTGTTATAATAGAAAAGTCTTACTAAAAATCAGTAAAAACGAGGTGACCAACTTGCGTGTTGTAGCAGGTGATTTTGGCGGGCGTCCGCTTAAAACGTTAGAAGGCAAAACGACTCGTCCAACAACGGACAAGGTCAAAGGTGCTATTTTCAATATGATTGGTCCTTTCTTTGATGGAGGGCGTGTTTTGGATCTCTTTTCTGGGAGCGGTAGCCTGGCTATTGAGGCTATCAGTCGTGGTATGTCGTCTGCTGTCCTCGTGGAAAAGGATCGTCGGGCACAGGCTGTTATTCAGGAAAATATCAAGATGACCAAGAGTGAGAAGCAGTTCCAACTTTTGAAGATGGATGCAACGCGTGCATTGACACAATTGACAGGTCAATTTGACTTGGTGCTTTTAGATCCGCCTTATGCCAAAGAGCAGATTGTGGCTAATATTACTCAGTTAGAGGAGCAAGGGCTCTTGGCTGAAGAAGTTATGTTGGTTTGCGAGACGGATAAGGCTGTGGACTTGCCTGAAGAAATTTCAAACTTTGGGATTTGGAAGCAGAAAACCTATGGTATCAGTAAGGTGACCGTTTACGTGCGTTAGCCTTTGATAGGGAAGTTGTAGAAAGGAATGCTATGACAAAGATTGCTATGTTTACGGGGTCTTTTGATCCGATTACCAATGGGCATATGGATATTATTGCCAGAGCCAGCAAGCTCTTTGATGAGCTCTATATTGGACTATTTTATAATAAAGATAAGCAGGGCTTCTGGGACATTGAGACTCGCAAGCGTATCTTGGAAGAGGTTGTAGCAGATTTTCCCAATGTCAAGGTTATAACGGCTCACGATAGTCTGGCTGTAGATGTCGCCAGAGATCTTGGGGTGACTTATCTGGTTAGAGGCCTTCGTAATGCGACAGATTTTGACTATGAGGCTAATATGGATTATTTCAATAAGGGGCTGGCGCCTGAGCTTGAAACGGTTTATTTGATTGCTAGTCATGAGGTGACACCAGTGTCATCTAGTCGTGTGCGTGAGTTGATTTATTTTGAGGGGGACATTAGTTCTTATGTTCCTCAAGCAGTTGTTAAGAAAGTGGAGGCCAAGCGTGGCAAACAAGAACGAATCTAAATCACTATTAGGGAAAATGTGGCGGATTAAGTGGTGGTTATTAAGTATTTTTACGGTACTGTTCCTCCTGTTTGCTCTCTTTTTCCCGCTAAATAATTATTATGTTGAGCTTCCGGGTGGTGCTTTTGATACTAAGGAAGTCTTGACTGTAGATAAGAAAGCTGATGATTCAAAAGGATCCTACAATTTTGTGGCAGTGGCTCAAACCAAGGCGACTTTGGCCCTCATGCTCTATGCTCAGCTTAATGATTTTGCAAAGCTTCAAACGGCTGAAGAGGCGACTGGAAATTACTCTGACGAAGATTTCATGCGTATTAACCAGTTTTACATGGAGACTTCCCAAAACCAGGCGATTTATCAGGGCTTGACTCTGGCTGGTAAGGAGGCTAGCTTGGAGTATATGGGTGTTTATGTGCTTCAGGTGGCTGATGATTCTAGTTTCAAGGGTGTCCTTAATATTGCGGATACGGTGACAGCTGTCAATGGCAAGACCTTTGATAATTCTACTGACTTGATTAAATACGTCCAGGGACTTAAGTTGGGTTCAAAAGTCAAGGTCACTTATACGACAGAGGACAAAGAAAAGACTGCCACTGGTAAGATCATTAAGATTGCTAATGGTAAAAATGGTATCGGTATTGGTTTGACGGATCATACTGAGGTCAAGAGTCCTGAAAACGTGAAGTTTAAACTTGATGGTGTTGGTGGACCAAGTGCGGGGCTTATGTTTACTTTGGCTATTTACGATCAGGTGTCTGGTCAAGACCTCAAGGCTGGCCGTAAAATTGCTGGAACAGGCACTATTGAAAAGGATGGGGCTGTCGGTGATATCGGTGGGGCCTACCTCAAGGTGAAATCAGCGGCTGATAGTGGCGCAGATATTTTCTTCGTGCCAAATAATCCAGTAACTAAGGAAATGAAAAAGGCTGATCCGGATGCTAAGACTAACTATCAAGAGGCCAAGGAAGCTGCCAAGAAACTGGGGACCAAGATGAAAATCGTCCCTGTTAAAACAGCTCAAGAAGCCATTGATTATTTGAAAAAGACTAAGTAAGAAGAGAGAGTAGGACAGGCAGAAATCCATGATTTTTGTCCTAGTCTTACTCTCTTTTTAAGGTCAAAGTGTTATAATAGTCTTTATGAAAAAACGTTATAGAACAGTCAATGATTACTATCGTGAGATTTTTGGCGAAAAGATTTTCAAACTTCCTATAGATGCGGGCTTTGATTGTCCCAACCGTGATGGAACAGTGGCTCATGGTGGCTGTACCTTTTGTACGGTATCGGGGTCTGGGGACGCCATTGTAGCTCCTGAGGCACCGATTCGTGAGCAGTTTTACCATGAGATTGACTTTATGCACCGCAAGTGGCCAGAAGTTCAGAAATATCTGGTTTATTTTCAAAATTTTACCAATACCCACGCTCCGCTTGAGATTATCAAGGAACGTTACGAACAGGCTATCAATGAGCCTGGTGTTGTTGGCATCAATATCGGTACTCGCCCAGACTGTTTGCCAGATGATGTGATTGATTATCTGGCAGAACTCACAGAACGTATGCATGTGACTGTTGAACTTGGTTTGCAGACGACTTATGAAGAAACGTCAGAACTCATTAACCGAGCACACAGCTATGAACTCTATGTGGAGACGGTTAAGCGTGTGCGTGAGCGTGCGCCCAAGGCTGAAATTGTTTCGCACCTGATTAATGGATTGCCAGGGGAAACTCACGAGATGATGGTGGAAAATGTTCGCCGTTGTGTGACGGACAATGACATTCAGGGAATCAAACTCCACCTCCTCCACCTGATGACCAATACCCGTATGCAAAGAGATTACCACGAGGGGCGTCTTAAATTGCTGAGTCAGGAAGAGTATGTGTCAATCATCTGTGACCAGTTGGAAATCATCCCTAAGGATATCGTCATTCATCGGATTACTGGTGATGCGCCGCGAGATATGTTGATTGGTCCTATGTGGAGTCTCAACAAGTGGGAAGTCCTTAATGCCATTGACAAAGAGATGGAACGTCGTGACTCATGGCAAGGGTGCAAAGTAGCTAGCGAGCAGGAGGAAAAAGCATGATTAAACGACCCATTCATCTATCTCATGACTTTCTAGCAGAAGTGCTGGATGATGAGAGTCTAGCTATCGATGCGACCATGGGAAACGGCAATGATACAGCCTTTCTGGCTGGCCTTGCCAAGAAGGTTTATGCCTTTGACGTGCAGAAACAGGCGCTTGAAAAGACCAGTCAACGCTTGTCAGACCTGGGAATTGAAAATGCGGAACTCATTTTAGATGGTCACGAAAATCTGGACCATTATGTCACGGAACCTATTCGAGCAGCTATTTTCAATCTGGGCTACCTGCCATCTGCAGACAAAAGTGTCATCACTAAGCCCCATACGACTCTTGAGGCCATTGAGAAAATCCTTGACCGCTTAGAGGTTGGTGGGCGCTTGGCTATTATGATTTACTACGGTCATGATGGTGGTGATATGGAGAAGGATGCTGTGCTAGAGTACGTTATCGGTTTGGACCAGCGTGTTTTCACAGCTATGCTTTACCAACCCCTTAATCAAATTAATACCCCACCATTTTTGGTGATGTTGGAGAAATTACAATGATTACAGATATTAAAGAAAAACTTGCAGATATGCAGGCCAAATATATTGATAAGCAGAGTGCCGAGGGTACTTTGAAAAAGGTTGATAATCGTAAAACGGCTAAGATCAAGAAAAAGTTAGCTAGTCTTGAGGTCGAACGTTGCCATAAACTTTTGGCTAAGGAAGATGTCACTGCCATTGATAAAAAAATTAGTAAGCAAAAAGAACTATTCTCAAACTGTTGTCATAAGGAAGGGTAGGAGGAGCTATGCATCTATCGTTAGCTTTGCTTGTTCTTCTTTTTAGCTTGATTTTATCGAACGTTATCAATCGTGTCTTTCCACGTCTTCCCCTACCCTTGATCCAAATTATTTTTGGAGTGGGTATCGGTTTTCTTTTTAAGGGACGTGCTTTCGAGCTTGAAACGGAACTTTTTCTAGCTTTCATTATTGCTCCCTTGCTGTTTCGTGAGGGTGAAGAAAGTGATATTACCAGTATTTTACGTAACTGGAAACTCATTCTATTTTTGATTTTTCCAGTCATCTTTGTGTCTACGCTGGGAATCGGTTATCTTGCTAAGGCTGTCTTGCCTGCCTCAGTGCCTTTGTCTGCCTGTCTAGCCATTGGGGCGGCTCTTGGACCAACGGATTTGGTGGCCTATTCAGCTATTTCTAAACGCTTCAGTTTTCCAAAGTGGATTAGCTATATTTTGCAGGGTGAAGGACTTCTAAACGATGCCTCTGGCTTGGTTGCCTTTCAGGTGGCGGTGACCGCTTTGACAACGGGTGCTTTCTCCCTCCTTGATGCGAGCTGGAATTTGGTTATTTCTGTGCTTGGTGGTTTTTTGGTTGGCTTGATTACAGCCTTATTTAATCGTCTCTTTTTGACCATTTTGGATAATATGGATGCCGCAGATGTCACAGGTGCTCTCTTACTAGAGTTGGTACTATCGATTTCCTCTTACTTTGTAGCCGAGGAAATTCATGCTTCCGGAATTATTGCTGTTGTCGTAGCAGGGATTTCACTTGCCAGTCGCTTTAAAAAAATTACCGTTTTTGATGCCAAGTTGGATAGTGTTTCTCATACGATTTGGGGAACCATTACCTTCATGCTTAATGGCATGGTCTTTTTCCTCTTGGGGACAGAACTTCCAACCCTAGCAGCCCCAGTACTGCGTAGCACTACCTACGATAATCTCTGGATGCTTCTTGCTATCGTCCTTTTAACAGCGACCATGTTTGGCATTCGTTTTGTTATGATTAGTGCGGTATTTGCCCAAAGAGCTTGGAGGGCCAAACGATCACTGAAAAAAATCTGGAAGGGTGCTACTCTTTTAACCTTTTCTGGGGTCAAAGGAACGGTCTCTATTGCAACCATCCTTTTGCTTCCGGTTGCCAATATGACGGCTTTGGAACATAGTCTCTTGCTCTTTACGGTAGCGGGTGTTACTTTATTAAGTTTCTTAACAGGTATCCTAGTCCTACCTAAGCTAGCCACTGGACCAGCGCACACAACCAACCATTATATGCAGATTGCCATTCTTAATGATGTGGTCGGTGAGTTGGAAAAAGATCTAAAACAGTCAACTAATCAAGGAGCTGTCTATGCTACTATTGACAACTACAATCAACGCTTGGAAGATTTAATCTTGGAGCAGGAATCAAATGATGTCAAAGAAGAGTTGGCCAATATCCGAGTCATGATTATGGAAATTGAGAGTGAGGGTCTGGAATATGCCTACAAGAAGGGTAAGATTTCAGAACTCGAATACAATCTCTACCAACGTTATATCAAGGGCTTAGAGCGTCGTATTAACCGTGGTTTTGTCTCTAGTCTTTCTTACGCTCTAGCTGTCTTTGTGCGAGGCCTTCGTAGATTGTTGCACTTGGCTCTTACTTTCAAGTTTCGTATTAATCAGGATGAAACTAGGAGGGGTCCTAGGTTGACGGAAGAAAACCGTGACCATATGGCTGAACTTTATTTAACAAATACGGAGCAGATTTTAGAAGCCTTGAGTAATCTGGAAGGTGTTTATCATTCAGATCTCTTGTCTTATTTGAAGCGCAATCGACTTCAAGAGGCTGAAATAATTCAATCAGGTGCCTTTGTTGAGCGGGTTATCACCCACCTTCATCCAGACAATGTCGATGAAATGTTACGAGGCTACTATTTGGAACGTAAGGTTATTAACGAGTACGAGCAGGCTGAGCTTATCTCTAGCCGTTATGCCAAGCAGCTTCGTAAGGAAGTCAATACTCTTGAGGATTACTCTCTCAAAGAAACTAGCAATACCTTGACCTATGATATGATTAATCTAGCCCGAGGGCGAGTTTAAGTGAAGAAGCCAAGATTTTTCTTGGCTTCTTTTTAATGTCTCCCTTTCTCATTATCGTGGTTTGGAAAAAGAAAGCCCAGTCCTAGGCATGTTAGGATTCCTGCAACAATCAGGATGCTATTTGATATAGGGAGCACGTCATAGATGGCATTAGCAATCATTAAACCAATCAAAGTACTCATGAGGCTAGATTTATAATCTTTTTTGATAAGATTTTCTATTGCAAAGAAAGCAAAAAGAGCGACTGGAAAGAGTGGCCAAAGGGACACCTCCAATTTTGGGAAGCCGAGAATACTGTAAGTGATAACTGTTGCTGCTGTACCGATTAATCCAATACCTATTACTTTAGTCATGTTTTTACCTCGTTTTCTATATCTGAAAGATATTTTGCTTTAACACCTACTAAGTTATCAAAAGGTTAACTTACGGACAATATCATTTGTCTATGTGGTTCATTCTAGGTTCTATTCGGTCAAAAAGGACTGTTTTGTTATCAAGTAAAGAAAAGAAGAAATATTTCACTTTAAAGGTAAAACGCTTACATAAAAAGGAGTATAATGATATTGAATGATGTTTTCTCTAAGATTAAATGAAAGGTGGGGTGGTTGTATGTCCAGAAAAACTTGGTATTATATACTTATCTTTTTTGAAGTATTGTTGGCTCTTTCTATGCTTAGGTCTTATGGTTTGCATTTTGAGTATGAAACGCTCAATTCTGTATCTGTACTAAGTTCTCAACTTCCACAGCAAGTCGTTTTAGTATGGTTTGTTTTTAGGCTTTTGAAGGACAAGCGGAAAGCTGAGGGCGTCTTAGCTGTGCTTGCCTTCCATATTTGTCAGCTAGTTACCTATTTCATAATACCGGCTTCCATTTTTAAGCCTTGGTTGGTTTCCCCAGTTTTAACTATTATGTGCCTAATTTGGCTTGTCATTACGATTAGGAAGACAGAGCTTCCAACACTCTTAGCCTCCCTTAAGAGTTCGTCAGCTTGGCAGTCCTCTGTTCCCCTTATTGGCCTAGGAATGGTCGCCGTAGTGTGGAGCACACACTATATAAATATTGATTTAGATGATTTAAGTAGTCTTACTTCCATACTGTATCCTATACTAGAGTGTGCAAGTATCTTCCTACTACTTAACTTGATGACTGAAAAAACTCAAAAGAAATTAAGAATTTCTTCAATCCTTATCATAATCATTAGTTTACTTGAGTTGATTTATGGTTTCTTGGTTGACCATATCATTACTGATGTCTCTCTTTTTCTACTAGTAGTATCAGCCTATCTGGTCTATCGTGTAAGTGGCAACACTTCCACACTAGTTAAAAAATGGCAGAAGAAGTATGGGGTTGAGTTGAGTGAGGATGACCTACTGGTGGAGAAAAGAACCAAACCAGTCATTGAAAAGCGTAAGGTTTATGATTATGCGGAGAGCCAAAGACAACCAAATCCTCAAAGTCTTCATTCTCCTTGGCTTTGGACAGCTTTTATTCTATCCTTGAGGAATTTAGTTTTTAATATAATTGCAGTTTTCAATTATCCTACTGATGAAACCAATCCCTTAGCAGGTATCGGTTGGTTTATGTACTTCATCGTGATGATTCCATTAATTATTATTCCTACTGTGATGCTTCCAAATGCCATAAGAACTACTGACAAAAAGCGTCTATATATAGTTGCTATGTTATTTATTTTAGTTGCAAGAAGCTCTATAGAACAGCTCATCGTTCCAGCCTTAATTTTGTACGGCGTATCGAAAATAAAAGAGGAGTAGCCATAAAACAACAAGTCCCCTAGACCTAGTCTGGGGGACTTGTTGTTTTGATGTTGTTTTAGAATTGGCCCTAAATCAAGTTAATTTATGACTTGTCTCTATAAAAGAGGGTTAATGTAAAAACGATGGTCGTCAATTGGAATAATTTGAACAGGATTTTGGTAGAAGTCAGCTAAAACTTCTGGTGTGATGATATCATTTTTTGGTCCTTGTGCCACGATTCTTCCCTGACGGAGTAGGAGAATGTGGTCCATTTTTTCAGTAATCTCTTCAGCGTGGTGGGTGACGTAAAGAACCAATGGAGCATGTGGAAGCGAGGTGATACGGTCAATCTGACGTAAGAGTTTTTCGCGGGCAAATAGGTCCAAGCCAACAGTCGCTTCGTCAAGGATAATGATGTCAGGATCTTCCATGAGACTGCGAGCAATCAAACAAATTTGTTTTTCTCCTTGAGACAGGCCATGGTATTTACGACCTATCAAATCTCCAGCACCAAGTGAGGTCAGCATGTCCTTGGCTTCTTGCAACTCCTTATCCCCATATGCCTTGTAGAGGATTGAGCTCTTGTATTTACCAGTAAGGACGATTTTTTCAGCAGTCATATGCTTAGGCAAACGCTCAGTAATGAAGGAGCTGACGATACCGATATGTTGACGAAGACCTGTGATGTCTCCATTCCCAAAGGTGTAGCCTAGTATCTCAGCCTTTCCCTCAGAAGGGAAGAATTCAGCTGTCAACAAACGTAGGAGGGTTGATTTTCCAGCACCGTTAAGTCCCAGGATAGCCCAGGTTTGTCCTTTTTCAACTGTCCAGTCAAGATTAGACAAGAGTGTTTTTCCTTGTCGAGCCAAGCTGACATTTTCTAAGCGTATAAGTGACATAAGTCTCTCCTTCGATGATAAATTACTCTAATTATAGCATAAAATAGGAACCTATATTGGGAATTTGTGATATAATGGAAGTCAGAATTTTTTTTAGAGGAGAAGAAAAAATGGAAGACTCCAGTGGTCAGTCCTTATTATTTCAATCTATTTTATTACTAATATTAACCTTGCTTACGGCCTTTTTCTCAGCATCAGAGATGGCTTTAGTATCACTAAACCGTTCACGTGTGGAACAAAAGGCTGAAGAAGGCGACAAGAAATTTATTCGCCTGCTCAAGGTTCTTGAAAATCCAAATAACTTCTTATCAACCATTCAAGTTGGTATTACCTTTATCAGTCTCTTACAAGGGGCTAGTCTCTCCGCTTCACTAGGTGCAGTAATAGCGACTTGGTTTGGTCATGCGGCTTGGGCTAAGACAGCAGGTAGCATGATTTCTTTAGTTGTCTTGACCTATATCTCGATTGTTTTTGGGGAACTTTATCCTAAACGTATTGCTATGAACCTCAAGGAAAATCTAGCCATCTACTCAGCACCAGTTATTATTGTTACTGGTAAGATTGTTAGTCCCTTTGTTTGGATTCTTTCAGCATCGACAAATCTTGTGTCTCATTTGACGCCTATGACCTTTGATGATGCGGATGAGCAGATGACTCGGGATGAGATTGAGTACATGTTGGCCAAGAGTGAAGATACACTTGAGGCTGAAGAAATTGAAATGCTCCAGGGGATTTTCTCTCTTGATGAATTGATGGCACGTGAGGTTATGGTCCCTCGTACCGATGCTTTCATGATTGATATCGAAGACAATACTCAAGAAAATATCCAAGCTATTCTCAAGGAAAGTTTCTCACGTATCCCTGTTTACGAAGATGACAAGGATAAGATTATCGGTGTCATTCATACTAAAAACCTTCTAAAAGCAGGTTTTGAACTTGGTTTTGAAAATATCAAACTTCGTCGAATCATGAACGAACCTCTCTTTGTTCCAGAGACTATCTTCGTAGATGATCTCTTGGCGGCCTTTCGTAACACCAATAATCAGATGGCTATCTTGCTTGATGAATACGGTGGCGTTGCTGGTCTTGTTACCTTCGAGGACCTTTTGGAAGAAATCGTTGGTGAGATTGACGACGAAACAGATAAAACTAGTGTGGAAGTTCGTGAAATTGGTGAGAATACTTATATTGTCGAAGGAGCTATGACTCTTAACGACTTCAATGAACATTTTGATACAGAACTTGAGAGTGATGACGTTGATACTATCGCAGGTTATTATTTGACTGGTGTGGGGGCCATCCCAACTCAAGAAGTCAAGGAACACTATTCAGTTATCAACAAGGACAAACACCTCGAATTTATCAATGATAAGGTTAAGGATGGTCGCGTAACCAAACTTAAGGTAATCATCACGGCAGCTCCAGAAGAGGCAGAAGAATAGTTTTCTACATGTTTTTATTAGAAAATATTGGAACTTAAAAGCGACTATTTACTAATTAGGCACTTTCTCTCATTATGAGTGAAAGTGCTTTTTCTTATCTATCTTGGAATATCCGCTTATCAAAATAATAAGATTAGAAAACGTATATAAAATACGTCATAAAGCCTTTTTTAGCTATCAAAACTGCCAGACTTTGTCAGAAAAAGAACTATAATTTTGGAGATGCTCTAACATATTTTAGCGTATCGATAGATTTAGAATAAAAATAAATAAGATTTTAATTAAAACAGTCTTTTATTACTTTTTTATGGTAGAATATAAATTAACTGATAAATGAAAAAAGGAGAATCTTAATGGCTTCTAAAAAATCTATATATAGTAGCTTGCTTTTACTCACCCTTACCCTAGGAGCTTTTGTACCAGTAACTTCTTTTGCGGACGACGGTATTGCGACAAATGATGCTGTTCTTACACAACCAACGACAGATCGTGTAGCAACAGGTCCTTCAACAGCCCCAAGTGATGGTGACTTGGCTCGTAGCAATGATTCAAACACAGGTGCGGCAACGCCAACAACACCTACAGTTCCTGAAGTACCAGCTGAACCAACAACACCAGCAACTCCAGAAACACCTGCGACACCGGCTCCAACAGTTGATTCATCAACAACACCAGCTGATAAACCAACTGAGAAACCAGCCGATAAGCCAGAAGAACCGGCCTCACCAACTGATAAAGGGACAAGTGAAGCAGCTCAAACCCCTGAAACTCCAGCAGTGAACATTAATGGACAACCTGTTGTTACCGTAACACCAACAGCTCCAGTTGTCACTGCAGCTGGTCAAACAATTGTGTCTACACAAAACAGCCAAATTGTCATCGCTAACACTGATGGTACAACAAGTGTTGTCGCTCCTGAAGCAGTAGGATTCAAAGTGAATGCTGACGGTACATTGACTGGTAAAGATGCTAAAGGTAAGGAAGTTACACTTCCTAAGACTGGTGAAGCATCAACAGTAATCTTGACATTGGCAGGAACATTTTTCCTTGCTGCTGCAGCCTTTTTGGGGCTTAAGAAACGTGCCTAATAATATAGATGATAAAAGACTGGATTTTTCCAGTTTTTTTGTTTTTCTTCTGGTATAGTATAGATATCATTTAATTTTAGATGTATTATAGTATAACCTTTGCTTGAATTCAGGCAGATATGGAGCATGTTTCCGATAAAAGAGGTATAATAAAAACATGTAAAAAGCGTTTACAAGGAGGCTGCCATGGCAGAAATTGATTACAGTCAGGTGACTGGACTTGTTCATTCAACCGAAAGTTTTGGATCCGTAGATGGTCCGGGTATCCGTTTTATTGTTTTCATGCAAGGCTGTAAGATGCGTTGCCAATATTGTCATAATCCAGATACTTGGGCTATGGAGTCAAATAAGGCTGTTGAACGTACGGTTGAAGATGTCTTAGATGAGGCTCTTCGTTTCCGTCATTTCTGGGGTGAGCATGGTGGTATCACTGTTTCAGGTGGTGAGGCCATGCTTCAGATTGATTTTGTCACTGCCCTCTTTACAGAGGCTAAGAAGCTAGGAATTCACTGTACGCTTGATACTTGTGGGTTTGCTTACCGCAATACTCCTGAGTATCATGAAGTTGTTGACAAACTTTTGGCTGTAACTGACTTGGTTCTACTGGATATCAAAGAGATTGATCCTGAACAACACAAGTTTGTGACCCGTCAACCTAATAAGAATATCTTGGAATTTGCTCAATATCTGTCTGATAAACAAGTTCCAGTCTGGATTCGCCATGTCTTGGTACCTGGTTTGACAGACTTTGATGAACACTTGATTAAGCTCGGCGAGTTTGTAAAGACCTTGAAAAATGTTGATAAATTTGAAATTCTTCCTTACCATACAATGGGTGAGTTCAAATGGCGTGAGCTCGGTATTCCATATCCTTTGGAAGGGGTCAAACCACCAACAGCAGATCGGGTCAAAAATGCCAAAGCTCTCATGCACACTGAAACGTATCAAGAGTATAAAAATCGTATCGGTGTTAAAACCTTGGATTGAAAAAGAACCTCTTGACAAGGGCTTTTTAACTTTGTTATTATTTAGGGAGCAATAAAGAGCAGGTAAATTATGTTTCGTATTTTAAAATTTGATGATGACTTTGTTTATCTCAGTCATCCTGACGGGCGACTTAAGAAAATAGATCGCACGCTTTTTGATTTTGATATAAAATTAGGAGACCGTATTGATGTCTACCAAGATGGGGACTTGACCGTTGTTACTCCGGCAGAAGTTCAAACGGACTTGAGCTTAGAGGGAGACAAATCTGTTAAATCACACCTCTTGCAAGGAATTTTAGATCTTTTCCTTGAGACTCTTAATATTCACAACAATCATTTGGGTGACTTGAAGAAGATTTTCACGCAATTATTGATTACACTCTTCATGGCTTGGAGCTTGCTAGGTGTTATTCTGGTTGAGATTCTTCTTTTCGCAGAATCGATTATTGTTTTCCTATGGAGACTCTTGGTTCGTCTTATTAAGTGGATGCATATTAAAGACAACACTAAAGTCTTGATTGATGAGACGCAAAAACGTCATGCTAAGCGTGAGCGTCAAAAAGCTCAAAGACTTGAGCAGGAAAGACGCCGTCAGGAAGAGCTAGAAGAACGTGAATACCTTCGTGAAACAGAACGTCAAAAGGAACTCATGATTGTTGAAGCTAGCCTTAGTCAGGAAGCAGAGCGTGAGAGCCTTTCAACTAGCCTTGCTTTGGAGCAAGCAGGTGCCTCAAGTCAATCTGCTAGTGAAGACTTGGTCGAAGAAAGCCAGTCAACTTCAGAGTCAGAAGTGATGTCTAAATCAGCAAAGTCTGAAAAATAGAACAAAAAAGAACTGAGAGTTAAAATCTCAGTTCTTTTTTGTATGAGAAAAGCACCAGAGGTGCTTGTGAGAGGTGACTAAAGTGTTTTTTCAGAGTCACGAACAATGAGCAAGTCAACTTTTGCGTGACGGAGAATGTATTCAGAAGATGAACCAATAAGCAAGCGTTCAAAAGTATTGAGACCAGTGGCACCAACCATAATAAGGTCAACATTTTCCTTATCAGGGATATCAACAGCCAAGAGGCTCTTAGGATTACCGAACTCAATAACTTTGCGAATCTTGGTTAAACCAGCTTCTCTGGCTTGGCGTTCAAAGTCAGCCAAAACAGCTTTAGCTTCGTCTTCTAGTTTTTCATAGATATAAGAGTCGAAAGTCGCAACGCTTTGAAGGGCGCGTGTATCGATAACGTGTACCAATAGTAACTGAGCATTATTACGTTTTGCAACGTGCACACCTTTAATAAAGGCCAGTTCTGATTCGTAAGAACCGTCGACAGCTACCATAATACGTTCATATTGTTGAGACATAAGCTCTACCTCCTATCTTTAGCTTTATTATACTCCTTTAATCTAAAAAATGAAAGCGTTGTTATGGATTTTCTGAAATCTTTTTTTGACTGCTTACTTTAGGATGTCTGTAGTAATGTGAAGATTTCAGTATTATCTAAAAATTGAAGATTGCATGAAAAAGAGGTATAATACAATCTGTTATTAGCTTCGTAAGAAACATGATAATTAAACAATAGGAAGACAAGTCTTCAGAAATGATACCAAATGGCTGAGCCTAAATAAAGTTGGTGTCAATAAAAGTGGAAATCCCCATCAGGTGTTGAATTTTCTTATTTTATGCTAGATGTATCTGCTTTTAGTATCTTTTGAAAGGATTAACTTATGAAAACATTTGATAAATCATCAAAGTTGGAACACGTTGCCTATGATATTCGTGGACCAGTTTTGGATGAAGCCAACCGTATGATTGCTAACGGTGAAAAAATTCTTCGTCTTAATACGGGAAATCCTGCGGAATTTGGCTTTACAGCACCGGATGAAGTCATTCGTGATTTAATTATGAATGTTCGTAACAGTGAAGGGTATTCGGATAGTAAAGGGATTTTCTCAGCTCGTAAGGCGATTATGCAGTATTGCCAGTTAAAGGGATTCCCAAATGTAGATATTGATGATATTTATATTGGTAATGGTGTTTCAGAGATGATTTCCATATCTATGCAGGCCTTGCTTGATGATGGAGATGAGGTCTTGGTCCCAATGCCAGATTATCCTCTTTGGACAGCCTGTGTCAGTCTAGCAGGTGGTAATGCCGTACACTATGTATGTGATGAAAAATCTAACTGGTATCCAGATATTGATGATATCAAATCAAAGATTACATCAAATACTAAGGCAATTGTAGTCATCAATCCCAATAATCCTACAGGTTCGCTCTATCCTAAGGATGTTCTTGAACAGATTGTGGATATTGCTCGACAAAATGATTTGATTATCTTTGCGGATGAGATTTATGACCGCTTGGTTATGGATGGTAAGAAACATACTGCAATCGCTAGTCTTGCACCAGATGTCTTCTGCGTGTCTATGAATGGTCTTTCTAAGTCTCACCGCATCTGTGGTTTCCGTGTGGGTTGGATGGTTCTCTCTGGACCTAAAAAGAATGTCAAAGGCTATATTGAAGGGCTTAATATGTTGGCTAACATGCGTCTTTGTGCCAACGTGCTCTCTCAACACGTTATTCAGACTTCACTTGGTGGCTACCAATCCGTTGATGAGCTCTTGATTCCTGGTGGGCGTATCTATGAACAACGTGAGTTTATCACGAATACCGTAAACGCTATTCCAGGGCTATCAGCTGTTAAGCCAGATGCAGGGCTTTACATCTTCCCTAGGATTGACCGTAACATGTATGATATTGAAGATGATGAAGAATTCTGTCTTCGTCTCTTGAAGAAGGAGAAGGTTCTCCTAGTTCCAGGTAAAGGCTTTAACTGGAATGAACCAGATCACTTCCGTATTGTCTATCTTCCTCGAGTGGAAGAGTTGGCTGATCTCGGTAATAAAATCGAACGAGTCTTGTCATATTACAAGCGCTAATTCCTTAAAAAACTGGACAATAAGGCTTGTCCGGTTTTTATTGTTTCTAAAAGGGGGATATATTTGAGCAAAATCTGAACATTCTTCCTAAAAATGCCATAATATAATGAATAGTAGAATAATAAATAATTTTCAGACAATTGTTTGCAATTTCTGGGTTAAGTGTGCTATAATGATAGGGCTAGTGAGTCTTGACGCAGAAGATTAGTACAAGGCTTGATATTATTATGATTACAATAGAAAGTGAAGACAATAAATATGGCAAATTTGCTGGCTAAAACACGTAAAATTACATCTATCTTGCAACGCTCAGTAGACAGCTTGGAAGGAGATCTTCCATACAACAACATGGCTGCTCAATTGGCGGATATCATTGATTGTAACGCTGCTATCGTTAATGGTGGTGGTGCTCTCCTTGGTTTTGCCATGAAGTACAAAACCAACAATGATCGAGTGGAAGAGTTTTTTGAAGCTAAACAACTTCCAGAAGAATACACACGTGGTATCAGCCGTGTTTATGATACTCAAGAAAACATTGGTATTGACAGTGACTTGACCATTTTCCCAGTGGAGTCAAAAGATGACTTCCCAGATGGTTTGACTACAATTGCCCCTATCTATGGTGGTGGTATGCGTCTTGGTTCTTTCATCATTTGGCGTAACGATCATGATTTTGTGGATGAAGATCTTATCTTGGTTGAGATAGCCTCTACGGTAGTTGGGTTGCAGTTGTTGAACCTTCAGACAGAGAACTTGGAAGAAACGATTCGTAAACAAACGGCTATTAACATGGCTATTAATACCTTGTCTTACTCAGAAATCAAGGCAGTTTCAGCTATCTTGAACGAGTTGGACGGTTTGGAAGGTCGCTTGACAGCATCTGTTATTGCTGACCGTATCGGAATTACGCGTTCAGTTATCGTTAATGCCCTTCGTAAGTTGGAATCAGCTGGTATTATTGAGAGCCGTTCACTCGGTATGAAAGGGACTTATCTTAAAGTCCTTAACGAAGGTATCTACGACAAATTGAAAGAATACGAATAAGAAGAATACTGAAAGAGAGTGAGGTAGGAGGACCTGCCCCACTTTTTTTAAAAGGAGAAAGTAGCATGACAAAGGCATTGATATCAATTGATTATTCTTATGATTTTGTGGCAGATGATGGGAAGTTGACGGCTGGTAAGCCTGCCCAAGCCATTGAAAATCGTATTGCTCAGGTAACTCAAGAAGCCTATGACAATGGGGATTATATCTTTGTTGCCATGGATCGACATGATGAAGGAGATACCTTCCATCCTGAGACTAAACTCTTTCCACCTCACAACATTGCAGGGACATCTGGGCGAGAACTTTATGGTAAGTTAGCTAGTGTATATGATGCCATCAAGGACGACCATCGTGTCTTTTGGATGGACAAGCGACACTATTCAGCCTTTTCCGGAACGGATTTAGATATTCGTTTACGTGAGCGTCGTGTGACGACAGTTGTTTTGACGGGAGTTTTAACAGATATTTGTGTGTTACATACGGCCATTGATGCTTATAATTTGGGCTATGATATCGAGGTGGTAGAGAGTGCAACAGCCTCCTTGACGCCTGAAGCTCATGACTTTGCTATTGGACATTTTAAAAATGTTCTTGGAGCAACAATTGTGGAGTAAGAGTTAGTTCTTACTCTTTTTTTGATAGCTCCTCTCTATCAATTGATTAAGAATATGAATTAGTCAAGCAAGTTTTTTCATGTTAGACTGGAACCACTTATTTATTTGAGAGGAGACAATTATGAAGATAAAACGTTTATTAGGTATTGTAGCCCTTGCAGTCGCTTCTGTAGGGATTTTAGCGGCTTGTGGTAAGGATGCTGCTAAGGATAAGACAGTGGTACGAGTTGGAACCATGGCTAAGAGTGAGTCTGAACAAGCACGCTGGGACAAGGTTGAAGAAATTTTGAAAAAAGAAGGTATTACGCTGAAGTTCAGTGAGTTTACAGACTATTCTCAACCTAACGTAGCTCTAAATAATGGTGAGATTGATATCAATGCATTTCAACACTATAATTTCCTTGATAACTGGAATGCGGACCATAAGACTGATTTAGTACCAATTGCTGAGACTTATTTTACGGCCTTCCGTGTTTACTCAGGAACACAGGGTGATAAGAATAAATACAAGGATATTAAAGAATTGCCAGATGGTGCTACGATTGCTATCCCAAATGATGCTGTCAATGAAAGTCGTGCCCTAAACCTCTTGCAGTCTGCAGGTTTGATTAAGCTTAGTGTCGATGCTGACGATAAAGCTAAATTGACTGATATCAGCGAAAATAAGAAGAACCTAAATATCAAAGAAGTAGATGCGGCTCAAACAGCTGCCAATCTTGATTCTGTAGATGCGGCTATCATTAATAATGACTTCGTAACAGAGGCTGGAATTGATCCTAAGACAGCTATCTACGTGGAACCCGCAAGTAAAAATACTAAGCAATGGTACAACTTACTTGTTGCCCAAAAAGGTTGGGAAAAATCAGATAAGGCTGATGCTATTAAGAAAGTCATCAAAGCCTATCATACTGACGAAGTGAAAGAAGTCATCAAGAAATCGTCTCAAGGTTTAGATGAGCCGGTTTGGTAAGAGAGGACGCTATGGAAAGAGCTATTTTTGCTGGAGGGTGTTTCTGGTGCATGGTACAGCCTTTTGAAGAACAGCCTGGTATTTTATCTGTTCGATCTGGTTACACAGGAGGACATGTACCTAATCCATCTTATGAAGAGGTTTGTCGAAAAACGACGGGGCATACAGAGGCGGTAGAAATTATTTTTGATCCAGAAATTATTTCTTTCTCTGAGTTAGTTGAGATTTATTGGGCTCAGACAGATCCGACGGATGCCTTTGGTCAATTTGAGGATCGTGGCGATAACTATCGTCCTGTGATTTATTATTTTGATGAGCGTCAAAAGGAAATTGCCGAAAAGTCTAAGGAAAATCTTCAGAACTCAGGACGTTTTGACCGTCCTATTGTGACAAAAATTGAACCTGCAGAGACTTTCTATGAAGCAGAGGCCTATCACCAGGGATTTTATAGGACTAATCCTGAACGTTATGCACAGAGTAGTGCCATTCGCCACCAATTCTTAGAAGAAAATTGGAAATAAAATATGATTGAGAGTGGGAATCTGTCCTACTCTCAATTTTTTGTCTAAAATCATAGGATAGTATCAGTTTTCCGTAGTTTACTATAAGAAAACGATTACAGGCTATTGTATACTATTACCATATTAAGTCGAAAGATATAGGAAGTAGAATAATGGCTAAAAAATTAACTTTTCCTGATGGATTTTTGTGGGGTGGAGCGACAGCAGCCAACCAATGTGAAGGTGCCTATGATGCTGATGGGCGTGGTTTAGCCAATGTTGATGTGGTGCCAATTGGTGAGGATCGCCTTTCGATTATTACTGGACGTCGCAAGATGTTTGATTTTGAGGATGGTTATTTTTATCCAGCTAAGGAAAGCATCGATATGTACCACCGTTACAAGGAAGATATTGCTCTCTTTGGTGAAATGGGCTTTAAGACTTATCGACTTTCTATTGCTTGGTCACGTATTTTTCCTAAGGGTGATGAGGCTGAGCCAAATGAAGCTGGGCTTGCCTTTTACGAGGACCTCTTCAAGGAATGTCACAAGCATGGCATTGAACCTTTGGTGACGATTACACACTTTGATTGTCCAATGCACTTGATTACCGAGTATGGAGGATGGCGTAATCGTAAGATGCTTGGCTTCTATGAAAATCTTTGCCGTACCCTTTTCACACGCTTTAAAGGTTTGGTTAAGTACTGGCTCACTTTCAATGAAATCAACATGATTCTCCATGCCCCATTTATGGGAGCAGGACTCTGCTTTGAAGAGGGTGAGAATGAGGAGCAGGTTAAATATCAGGCTGCTCACCATGAGTTGGTAGCCTCAGCTATGGTGACGAAATTGGCTCATGAGATTGACCCTGAAAATAAGGTCGGTTGTATGTTGGCAGCAGGTCAATATTATCCAAATACAGCCCATCCACGTGACTACTGGGCAGCTATGCAAGAAGACCGTAGTAGCTATTTCTTTACTGATGTTCAAGCTCGTGGAGAGTATCCAAATTATGCTAAGAAACAGTGGGAACGTGATGGCATTGAGCTTGAGATGACGGAAGAAGATTTGGCCCTTCTTAAAGAGCATACTGTTGATTTCGTTTCCTTCTCTTATTATGCAAGTCGTGTGGCTTCAGGTGATCCAGAGGTTAATGAAAAGACTGCTGGCAATATCTTTGCCTCTATTAAAAATCCATATTTGGAAGCTTCAGAGTGGGGTTGGCAAATTGACCCACTAGGCCTTCGTATTACCCTCAATGCTATTTGGGATCGTTACCAAAAGCCGATGTTTATCGTTGAAAATGGTCTTGGTGCTGTGGATACGCCAGATGAAAATGGTTATGTTGAAGACGATTACCGTATCGACTACTTGGCTGCCCACATCAAGGCTATGCGTGATGCTATTAATGAAGATGGTGTAGAGCTTTGGGGCTACACAACCTGGGGCTGTATCGACCTTGTTTCTGCTGGAACTGGTGAAATGAAGAAACGTTATGGCTTCATCTATGTGGACCGAGATAACGATGGTAATGGTAGTCTTAAACGCTCTAAGAAGAAATCATTTAACTGGTACAAAGAAGTTATCGCAAGTAACGGTGCCTCTGTAGAATAGTGCATTTGAGTTGTGTGCTGGTCTGGCTATAATTTTACGAATCTAGCAAGCACAGAAAGCAAATTGATCTCCGATTGAAGTCAGCCTTTGGGCTGGCTTTTTTGTAAGGGGTAGAAATTGTAATGTTTTCTAAAAAATGATATTCTTATTAGAGTTTGAGAGGAAGAAAACATGGGTAAAAAATCAGTTGTATTTGTAGCTGAGCTATCCTATATGGAAAAGTTAGAGGTAGCTCTTAAATCTTTGTGTGCACATCAAGGGCAGTGGAAAATTTATGTGCTAAATGAGAATTTACCAACAGAATGGTTTACGCTAATGAATCGTCGTTTAGAGGCTATTGATTCTGAAATTCTTAATTGTCGTGTGTCTGCAGAAAGCTTTAAACAATTTTCGCTTCCAAGTGCGCATATTCATTATGCGACTTTTTTCCGTTATGCGATACCTGAGTTTGTTCAAGAAAATCGTGTTCTCTATTTAGACTGTGACATGATCTTCACGCAGGATTTGTCACCACTTTTTGAAGTAGATCTGGGCGGATTTGGTATTGGAGCGGTAGTGGATCGTCCAACGACGACAGATGGTTTTAACGCTGGTTTGATGATTATTGATACCGATTGGTGGCGACAACACAAGGTGACAGAGTCTCTTTTTGAATTAACTAAGGAACATCACCAAAATGTTTATGGGGATCAAGGGATTTTGAATCTTTATTTTAAAGACGCCTGGCACCAACTTCCATGGACTTATAATCTCCAAGTAGGCTCTGACAAGGATCAGTACAGATATGGGGACTTGGATTGGTATGATGTTTTTAAAGGGGTGCCAGCGGTTATTCATTACACCTCTCACAATAAACCTTGGACCTCTAAGCGTTTCAATCGTTTCAGAGATATTTGGTGGTTTTATTATGCCCTATCTTGGGAAGACATCTTATTGAGAAAGCCATCCTTAAAGCTTAGCTTTAGTGATATGGTCGGTGATTTTCCTTACCATACGACTATTTATACTAATACGGCAGACATCTTTGAATTGGAACATTTACTGCAGGCTCTTCCAGATGTAGCTTTTCATGTTTTGGCTCATTCTCATTTCGGGTTTAATTTGGTGAAATTGGAGCAGTATCCAAACCTTATTCTCTATCCGTCCTTTGATCCATTGACCAGTCGAAAGGTTTTGGAAAAAATAGATTTTTATTTGGATATCAACCCATTTGACGAGGTTGATCATATCACAGAAACGATTCATCAGTTGGGTCTTCCAATTTTCTCTTTTGAAGGGACCAATCATGACCACACTGGAAAAAATCAAGTGTTCAAGAATGACCAAGTAGACCAAATGGTAGAGGCAGTTCGAGACTATATAGATACGATTGAGAGATAGACCATGGAAAATAAAGAAGTAGTTAGTATTGTGATTCCCATTTATAATGTGGAAGCTTACCTGAAGCAGTGTTTGGAAACGATAGTGAATCAGACTTATTCAAACCTTGAAATCATTCTTGTCAATGATGGTTCTCCTGACAATTCAGAGGAGATTTGCAAGGAATTTTTCAAGCGAGACCAACGTATTCGCTATGTGCGACAAGTTAATGGGGGCTTATCTGCAGCCCGAAATACAGGAATTGACTTGGCCACAGGTGATTACATCACTTTTGTAGACCCAGATGACTGGGTAACAGAGGATTATGTGGAGACCTTATACACTCAGCTTAAAAAGTATGAAGCAGATGTTTCTATTGCTAACTATAACTTGTTCAATGAGAGTACAAGTAAGTTTTTGATTAAGGTAACGGAGAACGATTATTCTGAAACCCTCTATGAAGGAAGAGATATCATAGATCAGGATGCCATTCAAGAGACACGAGATATGGCTTGGGCTTGTGCCATGATGAAACTCTACAAGATTTCCTTATTCGAGGATCTTCGTTTTCCTGTTGGTAAGAATGTCGAAGATAACTTCCTTATGTATAAACTATTGTTAAAAGCAAATCGTGTTGTCCATACTGAAAAATGTATCTACTGGTATCGAGTGGGACGTAAAGATACGCTGTCACAGGTCTGGACTGAAAAGCGTGTTTTAGATGAGATGGAAGCCAAAAATGAAAAATTAGCTTTGCTAGGTATGTTGGGCTATGATTTGACCTGGCACCGTTATATTTATAAGACGCGTCTAAAACGGGCGATTGAAAAAATGGAAGAAGCTAATCTTCAAGATACTGAGACCTATATGACGGCACAGGTTAACTTGAGATTTTTGGAGCAATAAAGGTCGAGGGTTAAGCTATTTATAGCTTGGATTAGTCAGAAAGGATAACTATGCTCATTATTGCACAAGAACCCAGTCAGGCAACGGAAAAACTGAGAAGATCACTAAACTCCTTTGGTATTCAGTCGCGTGTGTTTTACACGAATTTTGAAACGGATATTGATAAGGACACTATTAGTTTAGCATCGTCATTTATTTATTCCTCTGAGGAAGATTATCAAGGGAAACCACTCTTTTTTAACAATTTGTCAGTTCCTCTATATTGGGAATTGTGGACTTTGGGGATTACGACCTATATTTTTGATGGTCAAGACCGTCGTGCTAGTGTCATTTTTCGTGACAATCTAAAGGAACGTACGGTCAAACAAGTCCAATGGTTTGGACAAGGGGAAAAAGTTCTTGCGATAGACGATTATAATCGCTATGGCTGGCGTACCAAACAGCGTCTTCTGGATGATCAGGGACAAGGCATTATGGATATTTACTTTAATCGTAATCAAGAAGAGGTCTTGCTTCACTATATTCAAGATGGGTACTTGATTGATCAGGGATCTGAAGGAAGAGATAGGATTTTCTTGGGTAGGGAAGAATTAACTAAGGCTGTTTTGAATCGAATCCTAAAGTCAGACGAAGCTATCATCTGTATGGATTCCAAACTAATCTCGATTTTGCAGACCTTGAATGCTAATCGTCTGGTCTATTGCTCCGACAGTCATGATGGTCTTGAGTTTATTCAAAATCAAGTGAATCATGTTTTGATTACTAATTATTATCCACAAGAGGAACGTAGGTCAGGCATGATTTATTTAGCCGGTGCGGAACAAGAAGGTTCTCAGACTTTTGTGCCTCAGGCTATGGTGATGACTGCTTCTGAAAATATTGAGGGACTAGCTGACTTGGTTGATGCTTTTCCGGATATTGACTTTCACATCGGAGCCCAAACTAGTATGGGACCTAAATTGACTTGTCTCGAAGATAAGGGAAATGTCCATCTTTACCCAGGGATTCGTCAGGAGAAATACCAAGAGCTACTAAGGAAATGTTTCATTTATTTAGACTTGAATTATGGAAGTGAAGTGTCTGATGCAACATTGGATGCGATTGAAAATGGGCAGCTACTTTATGGCTTGGAATCAACGGTTCATCGTCACTACTATAAGGACTTACCAACGGTCTATACTTCCTTAGAGGAACTAGAGCAAGATTTCCGACAACTCTTACAGCAACCAGAGTTTTACCCTAAGTCTCTTGAAAGTCAGAAAGAGGTTTTGAAACTCGCCGAGAGAGAAGAAATCTTAGC
This sequence comes from Streptococcus sp. FSL R7-0248, assembly GCF_037967965.1. Taxonomy (NCBI): domain Bacteria; kingdom Bacillati; phylum Bacillota; class Bacilli; order Lactobacillales; family Streptococcaceae; genus Streptococcus; species Streptococcus sp. FSL R7-0248. The sequence goes on along the minus strand of NZ_CP150201.1, from coordinate 1,795,246 downwards.
TTTCTTTACTAGATTGAAGGGGGAAGAAGATGACAATTTACACCTTTAACCTATTGGTGGGCTTTGAGCCTAATGGTGTGGATGTGGCCCAGGCGTCGAGAGCTTTGATGCTACGTGAATTAAATGAGCCTGCTAAGTTTGTCTTTACGACCTGGCCACAACCCTATAAATTAGACTATTATCTTTCTTTAGGGCATCGCTACGAGGAACTCCTCCATGCCTATCTTAGCTTTACAGATCAAGACAGTCATATCCCATCCTTGACAGTGGGGGCCTTACAGCAAAAATTTAAGTTGACACGTCTAGATTTGAAGAGTCAAAGCGAAACAGACTCTGTTTATGTCTGTTCTGATGGCACTTCTTTAGTCTTCAAGATGGATTCCTACCAAAAAGGTTGTGTGCGGTATGTGGATTACCACGTCAATGGTATGCTTTTAAAGCGTGAGTGGTATGGAACAAGTAAATTAGTCACAGAATACTTTGAAAAAGGCATTACCATCAGGAGAAGTTATCACAATAAAGATGGTCGTATCGCCTTTGAAGAACTCAAGCAAGGGACCAGCTGGTTATATAGGTTGGGAACTGAGATTTTAGTAACAAAAACAGAGGTCATGCGTCGTTTTCTAGCAAGACTTCCGCTGACAACTGCGGATACCTTGTTGCTGGATAGGGCCTCCTTGATGGAGTTTATGCGACCGATTTATGAATTGGATACACCTGCAAAGTTAGGCTTCGTTTTTCATTCAGAGCATGAGTTTGAAAATGGCGACCTCTACTATGAGTATTATTACATCTTTAAGTACGCCCAACGTTTTGATTTCTTCATTACAGCTACAGAGGCACAAAAGGCTGTTTTAGAGAATACCCTGAAAAAGCAAGGTGTAACAGATGCTAGTATTCATGACCTAGCAGTGGGACATTTGGATAACCTTAGTTTTCCAGAGGAGCAGAGGAATCCTCTTAGTTTGATGACGGCTTCGCGATTGGATCCACGTAAACGCTTGGATTTAGCTATAAGAGCAGTCGCCCTTGCTCATGAAAAAGAGCCAAATCTTCACTTTGACATCTACGGCAAAGGTGGCGAGCAAGAGAATCTACAAGATCTGATTGATACTCTTGGGGCCGGTGACTTCATCCAACTTCGGGGTCATGCGGATTTGCGTGATGTCTACCCACAGTATGAACTTTATGTCACCGCCTCTCAGTGGGAGACCTTTGGCTTGACTCTGATGGAAGCGGTGGGAGCAGGTCTAGCCTTGGTTGGTTTTGACGCCCGTTATGGCAATCCAACTTTCATCAAAGATGGTAAAAACGGCTTTCTGGTTCCTTATAGCGAAACTATGGATGAGAACCTACTTGTTTCTCAGATGGCAGACAAAATTGTATTTGCCTTAGAAAGTGATCTTGAGTCTATGCACCAAGTCTCATATGACCTGGCAAAACAGTATTTGAAACCAGAAATCCTAGAGGCTTGGAGAAAGCTCTTGATAGCCATACGATAAGTGTTTTGAAAAAGCTCTATCTCTGTAAACTGTAGTAACAAAAAAGTTACTACAGTTTTTTTATCCTCCAAGCAAAATAGGCCTAATTATGGTAAAATAGAACGTATTGAAAAATCATCATTTCACGAAAGGAAGCAAGATGAAAATTACGCAAGAAGAGGTAACCCACGTTGCCAATCTTTCAAAATTGAAATTCTCTCCAGAAGAGACAGCTGAGTTTGCGACAACCTTGTCGAAGATTGTCGACATGGTGGAATTGTTGGAAGAAGTGGACACAACTGGTGTGGCCCCAACAACGACTATGGCTGATCGTAAGACCGTATTGCGTCCGGATGTTGCTGAAAAAGGGACAGACCGTGACCGCTTGTTTAAAAATGTACCTGAAAAAGATAACTACTACATCAAGGTGCCAGCTATCCTAGAAGATGGAGGAGATGCCTAATGTCATTCAACAATAAAACCATTGAAGAGTTGCACGACCTCCTTGTCTCTAAGGAAATTTCAGCAACCGAATTGACACAAGCGACACTTGACGATATCAAGGTGCGTGAAGAAGCGGTCAATGCCTTTGTGACGGTGGCTGAAGAAGCAGCACTTTCCCAAGCTAAGGCTATTGACGAAAAAGGAATTGATAAAGATAACCTCCTGTCAGGGATTCCACTCGCTGTCAAAGACAATATCTCAACAGATGGTATCTTGACGACTGCGGCTTCAAAAATGCTCTACAACTACGAGCCTATCTTTGATGCGACAGCTGTTGCCAATGCAAAAGCCAAAGATATGATTGTCATCGGGAAGACCAACATGGATGAATTTGCTATGGGTGGATCTGGTGAAACATCTTACTATGGGGCGACTAAAAATGCTTGGGACCACAGCAAGGTACCTGGTGGATCTTCTAGTGGTTCAGCAGCTTCTGTCGCTTCAGGGCAAGTTCGTTTGTCTCTTGGTTCTGATACCGGTGGTTCTATCCGCCAACCAGCTGCCTTCAACGGGATTGTTGGTCTCAAACCAACTTATGGAACTGTTTCACGTTTCGGTCTTATTGCCTTCGGTAGCTCACTTGACCAAATTGGTACCTTCTCACCAACCGTTAAGGAAAATGCCCAATTGCTCAATGTCATTGCCAGTGAAGATGCCAAAGATTCGACTTCTGCACCTGTTCGTGTAGCAGACTTTACTTCTAAGATTGGTCAAGATATCAAGGGCATGAAGATTGCCCTTCCAAAAGAATACCTTGGGGAAGGAATTGACCCAGAAGTCAAAGAAACTATCCTTAGTGCAGCTAAGCACTTTGAGAAATTGGGAGCAACTGTCGAAGAAGTCAGCCTGCCTCATTCTAAATACGGGGTTGCCGTCTACTACATCATTGCTTCATCTGAAGCTTCATCAAACTTGCAACGTTTCGATGGTATTCGTTATGGTTTCCGTGCGGAAGATGCCAAGAACTTGGAAGACATCTATGTGAACACTCGTAGCCAAGGCTTTGGTGATGAAGTGAAACGCCGTATCATGCTGGGCACCTTTAGTTTGTCATCTGGTTACTACGATGCTTACTACAAGAAAGCTGGTCAAGTCCGTACCCTCATTATCCAAGATTTTGAAAAAGTCTTTGCGGATTACGACCTCATCCTTGGTCCAACAGCTCCAAGCGTGGCCTTTGATTTGGATTCGCTCAACCATGATCCGGTTGCCATGTACTTGGCGGACTTGTTGACCATTCCAGTTAACTTGGCGGGTCTTCCAGGAATTTCGATTCCTGCAGGTTTTGCGCAAGGACTTCCAGTTGGTTTGCAGTTGATTGGTCCTAAGTATTCGGAAGAGACCATCTACCAAGCCGCAGCGGCCTTTGAAGCAACAACGGATTACCATAAGCAACAACCCCTTATTTTCGGAGGTGACAATTAATGAACTTTGAAACAGTCATCGGACTTGAAGTCCACGTTGAATTGAATACAAACTCAAAAATTTTCTCACCAACCTCTGCTCACTTTGGAAACGAGCAAAATGCCAATACCAATGTGATCGACTGGTCTTTCCCAGGGGTGCTTCCTGTCTTGAACAAGGGCGTTGTGGACGCTGGTATTAAGGCTGCTTTGGCCCTGAATATGGATATCCACCAGCACATGCACTTTGACCGTAAGAACTATTTCTACCCTGATAATCCAAAAGCCTACCAAATCTCACAATTTGACGAGCCAATTGGTTACAATGGGTGGATTGAAGTGCAATTGGAAGACGGCTCAACTAAGAAAATTGGGATTGAACGGGCCCACTTGGAAGAAGATGCCGGTAAGAACACCCACGGAACAGACGGTTTCTCTTATGTAGACCTCAACCGTCAGGGGGTGCCATTGATCGAGATCGTCTCTGAAGCAGATATGCGTTCTCCAGAAGAAGCCTATGCTTATTTGACAGCTTTGAAAGAAGTCATTCAATACACAGGTATTTCTGACGTCAAGATGGAAGAAGGATCAATGCGGGTCGATGCCAACATTTCCCTTCGCCCATACGGTCAAGAGGAATTTGGTACCAAGACGGAGTTGAAAAACTTGAACTCTTTCTCAAACGTCCGTAAAGGTCTTGAATACGAAGTGGAGCGTCAAGCGAAAATCTTGCGTTCAGGTGGTGTTATTCGTCAAGAAACACGCCGTTATGATGAGGCCAACAAGAGCACGATTCTTATGCGTGTCAAAGAAGGGGCAGCGGATTACCGTTACTTCCCAGAACCAGACCTTCCCTTGTTTGAAATCTCAGATGAGTGGATTGAGGAAATGCGTACATCATTGCCTGAGTTTCCAAAAGACCGCCGTGCTCGCTATGTGGCAGAGCTTGGCTTGTCTGACTATGATGCCAACCAATTGACAGCTACTAAGGTCACATCTGACTTCTTTGAAGCAGCCGTAGCCCTTGGCGGAGACGCTAAACAAGTGTCTAACTGGCTCCAAGGTGAAGTCGCTCAATTTTTGAACGCAGAAGGTAAAACGCTTGAAGAAATCAAGTTGACACCAGAAAACTTGGTTGAAATGATTGCCATCATCGAGGATGGAACCATCTCTTCTAAGATTGCCAAGAAAGTCTTCGTTCATTTGGCGAAAAACGGTGGAGGTGCGCGTGAATACGTCGAAAAAGCTGGATTGGTACAGATTTCAGACCCTGAAGTCTTGATCCCAATCATCCACCAAGTCTTTGCAGACAATGAAGCAGCTGTAGCCGACTTCAAGTCAGGTAAACGTAACGCTGACAAGGCCTTCACAGGCTTCCTTATGAAAGCAACCAAAGGCCAAGCCAACCCACAAGTAGCTCTTAAACTACTTGCCCAAGAATTGGCGAAGTTGAAAGAAGAGTAATAGATAAAAAACCAGCCGAGAGGTTGGTTTTTTATCTATTATTAGGGTATACAAAAACTCCTAACGAGTGGAGTTCGTAGGAGTTTTTGAAAAAGACTAAGTGGCTTTAGAAATGAGGAAGAGCTGAAGCAACCTTCATTTCTTCAGGAACAGTGACAATAACTTGATGAGCTTTTAAATGATATTCATCAATAATCCATTGACGAAGTTTTTCTTTAGAGACATTAGCAGTTCCTCGGAATTCATGTCCGTTATCATGGACAGTCCAGTCTCCCATTTTCTTAAAATCAGTATTCTTAAGTAAGTCAGGGTATTGATCTAGCTCTTTAAGATGAATAATAGTAAAGGTATTACTATTACGTACAATGACGTTTTTCTTCAAAGTCTTACTTAAGTACCAGAAGAGTATAGCAACAGCGCTAACTCCAACAACAAGTCCTGCAAAAGCAATTAAAAACTGTATGAAATTCATATTATTGCCTCCTTATGAGACATAGTATACTCTTTATCTAAAACGTTTTCAAGCAAAGGATGACCTATTACTTTCCGTAGTATTATGGAAAAAGAATGCGTTTTCATTACCGCTTATGGAGTTTATAATAGAAGTATCAAAGTCAGGAGGAAAAACGATGACTACTTTTAAAGATGGATTTTTGTGGGGTGGTGCTGTTGCTGCTCATCAACTTGAAGGTGGATGGCAAGAAGGTGGTAAAGGAATCAGTGTTGCTGATGTGATGACTGCTGGTCGTCATGGAGTTGCCCGTGAAATTACCCCGGGAGTTTTGGAAGGTAAATATTATCCAAACCATGAGGCTATAGATTTTTACCATCGTTATAAAGGAGATATTGCACTTTTTGCTGAAATGGGATTTAAGTGCTTCCGAACATCGATTGCCTGGACACGTATTTTCCCCAAAGGTGATGAGTTAGAGCCCAATGAAGAAGGTTTGCAATTTTATGATGATCTTTTTGATGAGTGCTTGAAGTATGGAATTGAACCTGTAATTACGTTATCTCATTTTGAGATGCCTTATCATTTGGTTACAGAATACGGTGGGTGGAAAAATCGAAAATTGATTGATTTCTTTGCTCACTTTGCGGAAGTCGTATTCAAACGTTATAAAGATAAAGTTAAATACTGGATGACCTTTAATGAAATCAACAATCAGGCCAATTACCAGGAAGATTTTGCACCATTTACGAACTCTGGTATTGTATATGAGGAAGGTGACGACCGAGAAGCTATTATGTATCAAGCAGCACACTATGAGTTAGTAGCTTCTGCTCGAGCAGTAAAAATTGGTCATGAAATTAATCCAGATTTTCAAATTGGTTGTATGATTGCGATGTGTCCTATTTATCCTGCAACTTGTAATCCTAAAGATATTTTAATGGCTATGAAGGCTATGCAAAAACGTTATTACTTTACTGATGTACATGTTTTGGGGAAATATCCTGAACACATTCTCAAGTATTGGGAACGTAAAGGAATCTCAGTTGATTTTACAGATCAAGATAAAGAGGATTTACTTAGAGGAACAGTAGACTATATTGGATTTAGTTACTATATGTCTTTCGCTATCGATTCTCATCGTGAGAATAATCCTTATTTCGATTATCTTGAAACAGAAGATTTAGTTAAAAATAATTATGTTCAGGCATCTGAGTGGGAGTGGCAGATTGACCCAGAGGGCTTACGTTATGCATTAAACTGGTTTACTGATCACTATCATTTGCCACTATTCATTGTTGAAAATGGTTTTGGTGCTATAGACCAAGTTGAAGCAGATGGCATGGTTCATGATGATTATCGGATTGATTACCTAGGGGCTCATATTCGTGAAATGAAAAAAGCTGTAGTTGAAGATGGTGTTGATTTGATGGGATATACTCCTTGGGGCTGCATAGACCTAGTTTCAGCTGGTACCGGTGAGATGAGAAAACGTTACGGATTTATCTATGTGGATAAAGATGATGATGGACAAGGGACTTATGAACGCTCACCAAAGAAATCATTTAATTGGTATAAAGAAGTTATTGCATCTAATGGTGCAACGGTGGAATAAAACTAAGAAGCTGGGTGTATTCCCAGCTTCTTTAGTAAACATAGGAGAATAAATATGATTGGTAGTATTGCAGCAATTTTAACAACATTTGCCTTTTTGCCGCAAGTTGTGCGTTTGGTAAAAACAAAAGATACTGAATCAATTGCCTTAGGGATGTATGTTATGCAGGTTATTGGTATTGCTTTGTGGCTTGCTCATGGCCTTCATATTGGTGACTTACCTTTGATTTTGGCTAATAGTGTTTCCTTTTTACTATCTGGTATTATTTTGATTTATAAATTAAAGACAAATAATTATTTTCCGTATCGTTGAGGAAAAATCAGAAATGGTAATTGTAAGCGCTTTATTTTATAATTAAAGTGTAAATAAGAAGTAACCCAATCAGGTATCAATTTGATGGGATTAGATTAAAGGAGAAAATCTTATGGCAAAAGCATTGATTATTTGTGCAGCTGGAATGTCCTCATCACTTATGGCAAAGAAAACAACTGAGTTTCTAAAGGGGAAAGGTCAGGATATTGAGGTTGACGCTATTAGTGCCACTGAGGGCGGAAAAGCTATTGCAGCATCAGAATTTGATTTATACCTTGTAAGTCCTCAAACAAAAATGTATTTTAAACAGTTTGAAGAGGCAGGGGCTAAAGTCGGAAAACCAGTTGTTCAAATTCCACCACAAGCTTACATTCCAATTCCAATGGGAATTGAAAAAATGGCTAATTTAATTGTAGAAAACATCTAATTTTTGTTAAAGAAATAGTGTAAAAAAATAGATGTTAGTTAATATTATCTGTTGACTAGATTATAAATGATTCATAATGTAACTTATGCTCGATAAAAAGAAGTAAAGGTGTGAAAATATCCTATAATAGAAGGTGAATATATCATTTTTAGGAGGATATGTGATTGTCAAAAACTAGGGAAAAAAGCATCCTTCAATTCTTGATAAAGCATAGGGAACGTTATGTTACGAGTAAAGAGCTTGCTGAATACTTGTCCTGCTCGGATAGGACTGTACGTAGTTACTTAAAATCAATTGATCAAACCTTAAACCTTCAAGGTGTTAGCTTAGTATCAAAACAAGGACAAGGTTATAGACTGTTTTTTGAAAGCCAAGAAGCTTGCCAAACTTTTCGTCTGATTTATGAATTAGGAGATGATTATAATACAAAATCTTCCATGTCCCAAAGTGATGATCGGCTAGCCTTCATTTTAAATAAGCTCTTGTTTGAACAGGTTCCAGTTCTTTTTGATGATTTAGTTGAGGAGCTATATGTCAGTCGCTCAACCTTGTCTAATGATTTTAAAAAGATACGCCAGATGCTGGCTGAGTATAACCTAACTATAGAAAGTAGAGCGAATAAAGGTGTCTACGTTTCTGGTGAAGAACGAGACAAACGTCGCTTTATTATGAGTTATTTCTTGGAGAACCAGTTTTTTAAAGCATTGCACTCTTATGTGAAATCAAATTTTTTTGACCAAAATCTTCCATTAGAGGAATTGGCAAAGATTGTTTTAGAAGAATGTCAGGAAGCCAATCTAAAGTTGTCGGATTTTGTTTTACAAAATTTAGTTGTTCATATAGCTTTAGCAATAGGCCGTATCAAGTCTGGTTTTGAAATTAGTAACTTAGATTGTCAGATGGCAGATAATGATATTGAACGCCGGGTTGCTAAGAGGATTCTTTCAAGAGTTAGCGAGGTAACCAATCAGGAATTTCCAGTTCAAGAGATTGATTATGTTACCCTACATCTGTTAGCTAAAAGTCAGTTGCCCCAAAACAATCAAACAGAGTTTTCTAAAGAGGCACTGAGAGACTCGGTGGTCCAAAGCTTTAAAACCTTAGGGTTAGAGGACATATATCACTTTTCTTCGGATTTTCAACTTATTGAGAGTCTTATAACTCATTTGATGACCTTACAGGTACGTTTAGCCAGTCATATTAATCTTAGTAATCCATTGGTAGATGAGGTTAAACAGAATTATAGTGACGTATTCTTCATGACCAAGGAAATTCTTGCAAATATGGAAGCTTTTTCACAGGCTACTATATCTGATGATGAAATAGTTTATGTCTGTCTTCATTTCTTGGCTGCCATCGAACGTCGAAAAGAAAACCATAAATTTTCAGTATTGGCGATTTGTGCGACAGGTTTTGGAGCTGCTCAAATGCTCCGAAATCGCCTTGAATCTGAGCTTGGGAATCGTATAGAGGTGGTTGATGTCATAGGTTACTATGAGTTGAACCAAGAAAAGATAGAGGGGATTGATTTTATTGTATCGGCTGTTGATTTATCGAACCTTTACTTTCAGATACCAGTTTTTACGGTGAGTGTCTTTCTTAAATCCGAGGAAATATCTCAGATTCGTCATGCTATGAATCAGATGCAAGTCTCGAAAATTAGGAAACGTTCAGAAGTAGCCCCTATTGAAGACGACAATTTTAAACAGTACTTTAGTCAATATAACTTCTTTGTTTGGACGAAAGGCGATAAAACACGACTATTGGAAGAAATGGTTGAAGGTCTATCTGTCGGTGAATCAGATGATTTCAAACAATCTTTACTTTACGAAATTAAACAGCGTGAGGCATTAAGTTCAGTTGTTTTTTCCAAAAGAGTCGCGGTTCCACATCCCATTAGACCTTTGGGGAAAGAAGTTAAAGTCTCGGTTGCTATCTGTCAAGAACCTGTATCTTGGGATAGTCAAAGCTCACATATTCAACTTGTTTTTCTTTTATCACCATCATTATATGGAAATGATGGATTGAAGGATGTGACGAAGAAAATAGTTTCCTTAACAGAAAATGATGACTTACAAAAGCAATTAATTAATTGCAAGAAATTTGAAGAGTTTATTACAATATTCGAAAAAATAACATAGGAGGTTCGTATGAATCAAGAAGAACTACAGGTTGCAGCCTTTGAAATTATTCTTCATTCAGGTACTGCTAGAACAGAAATTCATGAAGCGTTTGCTGATATGCGAGAAGGTCGCTTTGACGAAGCAGAAGCTAAGTTAGACCATTCAAATGAAGAAATTTTAGAAGCACACCATGCACAAACAAAACTTTTGCAAGACTATGCAAGTGGTGTGGAAATCAAGATTGAAATTATCATGGTGCATGCTCAAGACCATTTAATGACCACAATGACTCTATTGGAAGTGGCAAAAGAAATGCTAGTTCTTCATAGAAAGGTTGGCTAAATAGATATAGTTAAACAAGGAGGAAGACAATGACAAAAAAAGAACAACTAGAAATCGAGCGTCAACGTCGGGAGACAGCATTAAAAAATACTTTCTTTAATCGTTACCTTCTTCTACGTTATACAATAGCACTCTTCTTTTTTGGCAATATTTATTGGCTTTTGAATCAATTTATTCGTCCTTCTTTTGTTATTGTTCTCCCTGTTACGTTAATTGTATTAGCGATTTTGGCTACTGTTGAGCAGTTTCGATTGTATGGCAAGCGTGATGAACGTTTGAAAGTGACTCAGATGTTTGTTCGCTCGCAAGCTGTTATTCAGGTGGGACTACTTGTTCTAACTTGGACAAGTCTGTTTACAACTCTTTTCCCAATTTTCGAAAATAATCAAGCTGCACGTTTCTTTGTTTTTGTCATTCTTTTACTAGGCTTGGGTCTATGCTTGCTAAATCTTAAAAGAATTCAAGAAATATATGAACGTAAAGATAAGGCTTATCAACGCTTTATCCAGTTAGAAAAGAGTTCTATAACCTTATAACATCTTTTAAAAGGATTGCTATTGAAATAAATATATAATTATTATTAAGGAGGTCCGATTATGGATCAACAAAACGGATTGTTTGGTTTCCTTGAAAATCATGTCATGGGACCAATGGGAAAACTTGCCCAGTTTAAAGTTGTACGTGCAATCACGGCGGCAGGTATGGCAGCTGTACCATTTACTATTGTTGGGTCAATGTTCTTGGTATTTAGTATTCTGCCACAAGCCTTCTCATTCTGGCCAATTGTAGCTGATATTTTCTCAGCTTCATTTGATAAGTTTACTTCTCTATACATGGTTGCTAACTATGCTACTATGGGTTCCCTCTCTCTTTACTTTGTTCTCTCACTTGCTTATGAGTTAACTAAAATCTATGCAGAAGAAGAAGAACTAAATATGAATCCTCTTAACGGTGCTCTTCTTGCGCTCATGGCTTTCATTATGACAGTTCCACAAATCATTTTTGACGGTGGAATGATGAAGGCTGTAGGTAGCCTAAAAGAAGGTGCAGTCGTTGTTGACGGTTGGGCAATGGGTAATGGTGTTACTCGTTTTGGTACAACTGGTATTTTCACAGCTATTATCATGGCTATTGTGACAGTTCTTATTTATCGTACATGTGTAAAACGTAATTGGGTTATTAAAATGCCTGAAGCTGTTCCAGAAGGGGTTTCTCGCGGATTCACAGCCTTGATTCCAGGATTCGTCGTTGCATTTGTAGTTATCTTTATTAACGGTGCACTCGTGGCGTTGGGAACTGACATCTTTAAAGTTATTGCTATTCCATTTGGGTTTGTTGCTAACCTAACTAACTCATGGATTGGATTAATGATTATTTATCTTTTAACTCAACTCCTCTGGATTGTAGGGATTCATGGTGCTAACATTATCTTTGCTTTCGTTAACCCTATCGCACTTGCTAACATGGCAGAAAATGCTGCTGGAGGACACTATGCTGTAGCTGGTGAGTTCTCTAACATGTTTGTTATCGCTGGTGGATCAGGTGCAACTCTTGGTCTGTGTCTCTACATTGCTTTTGCTGCTAAGTCAGAGCAACTTAAAGCGATTGGACGTGCCTCAGTTGTTCCAGCATTGTTCAACATTAATGAACCTTTGATTTTTGGTTTGCCAATTATCTATAATCCAGCATTAGCGATTCCATTTATCTTAGCTCCAATGGTTACAGCTACTATTTACTACTTTGTTAATGCATTGCATTTGATTAATCCTGTTATTGCACAAGTTCCATGGCCAACCCCAGTGGGAATCGGAGCCTTCTTAGGAACAGCAGATCTCCGTGCTGTCTTAGTTGCTCTTGTCTGTGCAGTTGCTGCCTTCCTTGTTTACTTCCCATTCATTCGTGTTTACGATAAGAAATTGTTGAAAGAGGAACAAGAAGCTTAATTTATGATTAAAGATCTTAACTTTGTTAAGGTCTTTTTTGTTATACTAATGGTATTCAATAAAACATCTATTAAGTAGGAGCAACCCCATGAACAAATTCTTAAGAGTCCTATTTATCCTAGTCATCCTGGCCATGACTGGTGCCATTATTTTTCAGCTATTTTTCCCAACCTATATGGGAAGTCACTCGGGGTACGGTATTTCTGCCGGTTGGCAACGGGAGATTGGGATTTGGAATGTGGCGGTTCTGGTCATCCTCCTTGCCGTTAATCTCAAATACGATTGGTTTTATCTGAGAGCCGTTCTGCTTGCTTTGATTCTAGGTGGCCTGGGTATTGGGACCAATCATTTCCTTAGTTATCTTCAACATCATCACTCAGTGAATGCTATTGGAGCACTTGAAAATTATCTTTTAGTCCTTGGCTGGATTGTGGGTTGGTGGCTAGAGGTGTCTCGAATCAAAAAGAAATAAGGTAACTATTGTTTAGATTAGGGAGGTACTTCATAGGATACTTCCCTTATTTTTTTGGTCTCTTTTTCCTTGACAAGCAAAAAGAAAACGTTTACAATTTGATGTATAATGTTTCCTGAAAAGAAAACCAAAAATTGTGAAAACAAGGAGATCATCATATGGCTACTATGAAAGCAGCTCGCTGGCATGCAGCGAAAGACGTTCGTATCGAAGAAGTGGAAGTACCTGAAGTACAGCCTCATCAAGTAAAAGTGGCAGTCAAGTTCACAGGAATCTGTGGTACAGATTTGCATGAATATTTGGATGGACCACTCTTCATTCCAACAGAAGAACATGTGTATTCTGGTCAAAAAGCACCGGTTACTTTGGGACATGAATTCTCTGGTGAGATTGTAGAAGTCGGAAGTAATGTGACTCGTGTCAAAGTTGGCGATCGTGTAACCATCGAACCAATTCTTGCAGAGCACAACTTGATTGGCGATTATAACCTTGATCCAAACTTGAACTTCGTCGGCCTCGCTGCAGATGGTGGTTTTGCCAAATATTGTGTCCTTGATGGTGATCTTGTCCATGTGATTCCAGATAGCTTGAGCTATGAACAAGCCGCTCTTACAGAACCTGCTGCTGTAGCTGTGTATGCAGTCCGTCAATCTGCTTTGAAAGCTGGGGATACAGCTGTTATCTTTGGCTTGGGTCCAATTGGTCTTTTGATCGTTGAAGCCCTTCGTGCAGCAGGCGCATCAAAAATCTATGCGGTTGAATTGTCTCCTGAACGTCAAGCGAAAGCAGAAGAATTGGGAGCAATTGTTGTTCGCCCAGAAGAAGGGGAAACAGTCGTAGAGGCTATCCATCGTTTGACAGGAGGTGGAGCAGATGTTTCTTACGAAGTTACTGGGGTTCCGGTTGTTTTAGGCCAAGCCCTTGCAGCTGTTCATAAAGCTGGGGAATGTATGGTCGTATCTATCTGGGAACGTGAAGCCAGCATCAATCCAAATGAATTCGCCATCCAAGAAAAATCTCTCAAAGGAATTATTGCCTACCGTCACATCTTCCCTAAAGTTTTGGAATTGATGGAACAAGGCTACTTCCCTGCTGATAAATTGGTTACTAAGAAAATTAAATTGGAGAATATCGTTGAAGAAGGATTTGTTGAATTAACCCAAGATAAATCTCAAATTAAAATCTTGGTTCAACCAGAATAAGCTTATAAATGTCGAATGAATAGATAAAGGTCGAAACCGTTTTGTTTCGACCTTTTTGTGTTACAATAACAGAAACAAATAGATTTGGGAGGTGACTATGTCAAAGACGCTAAAAGGTAGTCTGATGGTCATAACTGCAGGAATTGCCTGGGGATTTTCAGGAGTTTCTGGTCAATACCTAATGGCTCATGGTGTTAATGTCAATCTTTTGACGAGTTTACGTTTGCTTCTGTCTGGAATTTTACTAACGGCTTCGGTCTTTTTTAGGCAGCGAGACAAATTAGTACAAGCTATTAAAGATAGAAAAACCTTAGTAAGTATCGCCTTATTTGCTCTCTTTGGTCTGGTACTAAATCAGTACGCCTATCTTAGTGCTATTCAATACACTAATGCTGGGACAGCGACGGTCTTGCAGTATGTCACCCCAGTTATCATCCTGGCTTTTGTATGTGCAAAATATCGTAGGTTCCCAACAGCAGCAGAGCTAGTGGCGATTATCATGGCTATTGTGGGAACCTTTACCATCGCAACGCATGGTCAGATAAGGGAGCTGGCGATTACACCTCTGGGCTTGTTCTGGGGTCTCTTTTCGGCGGTGACCTATGCACTTTATATCTTACTGCCTGCTAAGGCTATTGAAAAATGGGGAAGTTTGATTGTCATTGGTTTAGGCCTGTTGCTCGGTGGTTTAATCTTTCCGATTGTTATTCAAGCCTGGAAGTATAAGCTTCCTTTGACTGGCGGAAATCTCTTAGCGCTTTTTGGTTTGGTCTTCATTGGGACAGTCTTTGCTTACACTGTTTTCCTTAAGGGGACGATCATGGTTGGAGCTGTCAAAGGGAGTCTCTTGGCTTCGGTAGAACCCGTAGCATCGGTCATTTTGACCGTATTAATTATGGGGGACCGCTTCTTTGCCATTGATGTGGTTGGGATGATTTTAATTGTTCTTGCTGTTATCATCATATCGCTTAAGAATTTAGTTGCCCTTAAAAAACAAGAAAAAATTCAAAGATAAGAATGGAGCCTGAGTGATTGTGGCTCTTTTCTTTATTGTTCTGTAAAGGATGTTCTTAAAAAATAGGACTTAAGTCCCACACATAAACCTTAAAAATATGGTAGAATAAGAGGTAAACTAACATTTTGGAGAGAAAATGACTATAGACGATTACAGGCCCCATTTTATGGTGGAGGCTGTTTATGATTTGAAACCTGACCAGCTACGTGAACACGGTATTCGTGCCGTCTTGGTCGATTTGGACAATACCTTGATTGCTTGGAACAACCCTGATGGGACTCCTGAGCTACGTGCTTGGTTGGATGAGATGACAGAGGCTGATATTCCGGTAGTTGTGGTCTCTAACAATAAATATGAACGTGTTGAACGTGCGGTTGCCAATTTCCATGTGGATTTCGTGAGTCGTGCCATGAAGCCTTTCACTAAAGGCATTAATGAAGCGATTGAGCGTTACCACTTTAATCGAGACGAGGTCGTTATGGTGGGAGACCAGCTAATGACTGACATCAGAGCTAGCCACAGAGCTGGAATTCGCTCGATTTTGGTCAAGCCTTTGGTGAAATCAGATGCTTGGGTAACCAAGTTTAACCGTTGGCGTGAACGTCGCATGTGGAAAAAGATTGAAAAAGCATATGGTCCAATGACCTTCAACAAAGGAATTTAATGGAAGAATTATTTTGTATTGGGTGTGGAGCCCAAATTCAAACAGAAGATAAAGAAAAAGCAGGTTTCACACCTGCTAGCTCTATTAAAAAGGCCGAAGAAACAGGTGAGTTATACTGCCAACGCTGTTTCCGTCTTCGTCATTACAATGAGATTGTGGATGTCCACATCACAGATGATGAATTTTTAAAATTGCTTCATGAAGTTGGTGATAGTGATGCCCTCGTTGTCAATGTCGTTGATATTTTTGATTTTAATGGATCAATCATACCAGGCTTATCACGCTTTGTTTCGGGTAATGATGTGCTCTTGGTTGGAAATAAAAAGGATATCCTGCCTAAATCTGTTAAAGATGGTAAGGTAACCCAATGGTTGACAGAACGTGCCCACGAAGAAGGGATGCGTCCGGTGGATGTTATGTTGACGTCTGCCCAAAACCACCACGCCATTAAAGAGCTAATCCAACGTATTGAAAAACTCCGTAAGGGTCGTGATGTCTATGTTGTTGGTGTGACGAATGTTGGTAAATCAACCTTAATCAATGCCATTATCAAGGAAATTACAGGTGATAAAGATGTTATTACAACCTCTCGTTTTCCAGGAACGACCCTTGATAAGATTGAAATCCCATTGGATGACGGTAGCTATATTTTTGATACACCTGGAATTATTCACCGACACCAGATGGCACACTATCTGTCAGCGAAGGATCTCAAGTACGTTAGTCCTAAGAAGGAAATTAAGCCAAAAACTTACCAGTTAAATGCAGGACAAAGCCTATTCCTAGGCGGTCTTGGACGCTTTGACTTTATTGATGGGAATAAGCAAGGATTTACAGCCTTCTTTGACAATAACTTGAAGCTACATCGTACCAAACTTGAAGGCGCAGATGCCTTCTATGATAAGCATGTTGGAAGTCTCCTCATGCCTCCTGGGCCAAAGGAATTGGCTGATTTTCCAAAACTTGTCCGTCACGAGTTCACTGTCAAAGATAAGACAGACATTGTCTTCTCAGGATTAGGATGGATCCGTGTCCAAGGAAAAGCTGACCAACCAACCATCGTTGCTGCTTGGGCACCAGAAGGTGTTGGCGTTGTCGTACGAAAAGCGATTATTTAAACTTAATTAAGTAGTTAAAAGGAATAAACATGTCATTAACATCAAAACAACGTGCCTTCCTCAAATCGGAAGCTCACACACTTAAACCTATTGTGCAAATCGGGAAAAACGGTCTTAACGACCACATCAAAACTAGCGTTCGTAATGCCCTTGATGCCCGTGAATTGATCAAAGTAACCCTACTCCAAAACACTATGGAAGATATTCATGAGGTTGCTGAAATCTTGGAAGAAGAAATTGGCTGTGATACAGTTCTTAAGATTGGACGTATCTTGATTCTCTATAAAGAGTCAGCCAAAAAAGAAAATCGTAAGTTGTCACCAAAGGTCAAAGCTATCCAAAAATAGTTGCTGACTTTGCTTGGTGAAGGATAAACTAAGGTATAGGAACACTTTTGAAGCATCAGCTAGCCTTAAGTCAGTTGTATAATGCTTGAAAAAGAGGAGGCGTATATGGCACTGGATCTCGTAACCCCATTTACAAAGGTTCAACTAGAAGAAGAAATCAAAGATACTGGCCGTAAGCAGGTGGGAATTTTAGGTGGAAATTTCAACCCTGTTCACAATGCTCACTTGGTTGTTGCGGACCAGGTGCGTCAGCAGTTAGGTCTTGACGAAGTTCTTCTCATGCCTGAGTTTGAGCCACCTCATGTCGATAAAAAAGAGACTATTGATGAACAACATCGCCTAAATATGCTTATGTTGGCTATTAACGGCATTGAAGGATTGGACATCGAAACCATCGAGTTGGAACGTAAGGGAATCAGCTATACTTATGACACCATGAAGCTTTTGACAGAGGCCAATCCTGATACGGATTATTACTTTATTATTGGAGCGGATATGGTCGAATACCTACCAAAATGGCATCGTATTGATGAACTAATTGAGATGGTCCAATTTGTTGGTGTTCAGCGTCCTAAGTATAAGGCTGGAACCTCATATCCCGTTATCTGGGTGGATGTGCCCCTTATGGATATTAGTTCGAGTATAGTCAGAGCCTACATTAAGAAGGATCGTACACCTAACTTTATGGTGCCGCAGTCTGTACTTGCCTACATCAAGAAAGCGGGGCTCTATAAATGACCTATGAAAAATATCTAGACTATTCTCGTGAAGAACTCCTTGAAAAAGTTCGAGCGGTCATGAGTCCTAAACGCTTCAATCATGTTTTGGGTGTTGAGCGAGCTGCTGTTGCTCTTGCTGAAAAGTATGGTTACGATACTGAAAAAGCTGGTTTGGCTGGCCTCCTTCATGATTATGCCAAGGAGCTTCCGGATCAGGAATTCTTAGAGCTAATCGATAAGTATGAGCTCGACCCTGAATTGAAAAAATGGGGAAATAATGTCTGGCATGGTATGGTCGGGATTTACAAAATTCAAGAAGATTTGGGTTTAACTGATTCTGAGATTCTACGCAGTATTGAAATCCATACCGTCGGAAGCCATGACATGTCGACCCTAGACAAGATTGTCTATGTGGCTGATTATATTGAGCATAACCGTAATTTCCCTTTGGTAGAGGAAGCTAGACAAGTGGCAGAGCAATCCTTGGATAAGGCAGTTGCTTTTGAAACCGTCCATACGGTAGAACACTTGGCTCACCAAGCTCTACCGATTTTCCCACAAACCTTGGAAACCTATAATGCTTTTGTGCATTACCTAAAAGATTAATAACAAATTACTGGAGAATATCATTGACTAAAGAAGAATTACTTGAATTGGTTGTCAAAGCTGCTGATGAAAAGCGAGCTGAAGACATTGTTGCCCTTGATTTGTACGGCCTTACAAGCCTAACAGATTATTTTGTTATTTTGAGTGCAATGAATAGCCGTCAGTTGGAAGCTATTGCCGACAACATCCGTGAGAAAGTGAAAGAAGCTGGCCTTGACGCTAGTCACATGGAAGGTGACAACAAGGGTGGTTGGATTCTTTTGGATCTTAACGATGTCGTTGTTCACATCTTTACAGAAGATGAACGTGCACACTATAACCTCGAAAAACTCTGGCATGAAGCACCAATGGTGGATGTGTCAGCTTATTTGGCATAAGAAATTGAACTCAGTTGGCGACAACTGGGTTTTGTTGCTTAAACTAAAGATTTAATAGGAAGGATAGAGCCTTGTGTTTGGTTGGTTTGTTAACTGAACACGAGATAAAAGCTGTGAGAAAAAGATAAACTTCCTTTGTGCTTTTGACGCTCTTTGTATCTTAGAAAGGATTTGAATCCGTCCTGTAATCGTCGGAAAACAGATAGTTCTATGTCGAATTATCAATATTAAAATTTATTATTTGGCGCAGTAGCTGATTGGACTCTTCATTCGCTTTTTAAGCTCGGAAGAGTACCTAATCAGCCTTGCGGGGGTGAGACAACGAACGATTTTTTTAAGAAAACTCGTTCTGTCTCACTCCCCCTAATTTTCATTCCGATTACGGACGGACTTGGTATCATCATTATGGCTACTTATGAAACTTTTGCGGCGGTCTACGACGCTGTTATGGATGATAGTCTTTACGATTTGTGGACGGATTTCTCCCTCCGTCATTTGCCAAAGACTAAGGACAAAAAGAAATTGCTCGAATTGGCTTGTGGAACTGGGATTCAATCTGTACGTTTTTCTCAAGCTGGTTTTGATGTAACTGGACTCGATTTGAGTGCTGATATGTTGAAGATTGCGGAGAAGCGTGCGTCTTCCGCCAAACAGAAAATTGACTTTATTGAAGGCAACATGTTGAATTTATCGCAAGCTGGTAAGTACGACTTTGTGACTTGCTACTCAGATTCAATCTGCTATATGCAGGATGAAGTAGAGGTTGGGGACGTCTTCAAGGAGGTTTATAATGCACTGAATGAAGATGGCGTCTTTATCTTTGATGTGCACTCAACCTATCAGACGGATGAGGTTTTCCCTGGCTATTCCTACCATGAAAATGCAGAAGACTTTGCTATGCTCTGGGATACCTATGAGGATGCGGCTCCGCATTCTATTGTCCATGAATTAACTTTCTTTGTCCAAGAGGAAGATGGAAGCTTTAGCCGTCATGATGAGGTGCATGAGGAACGTACCTATGAGGTCTTGACTTATGATATTTTGTTGGAGCAGGCCGGCTTCAAATCTTTCAAACTTTATGCCGATTTCGAGGACAAGGAACCGACTGAAACTAGTGCCCGTTGGTTCTTTGTGGCGCAAAAATAAGAGCTATGACAGTTACAGGTATTATTGCTGAGTTCAATCCTTTTCATAACGGCCACAAGTATCTCTTGGATCAGGCTAAAGGCGTAAAAATCGTTGCCATGTCTGGGAACTTTGTTCAGCGAGGTGAGCCAGCTATTGTGGATAAGTGGACTAGGGCTCAGATGGCTTTGGAAAATGGGGCAGACCTCGTGGTTGAGTTGCCATTCTTGACGGCAGTCCAGTCTGCCGATTATTTTGCTGCTGGAGCCGTCAATATCTTGTCCCGACTGGGAATTGATAGCCTTACTTTTGGAACGGAAGAAGTCATAGACTATCAGACTTTAGCCGATGTCTATGCTGAAAAGTCAGAGGACATGGAAGCCTTTGTGGAAAACTTGCCGAGTGACCTATCTTATCCACAAAAGACACAAAAAATGTGGGAGAAATTTACTGGTGTGGACTTTACTGGCAATACACCCAACCATATTCTAGGATTAGCATATGCCAAAGCTTGTGCTGGTAAAGGCATTAAGTTGAATCCTATCCAGAGACAAGGGGCAGGCTATCATTCCTCAGATAAGGAAGTATTTTTCGCTTCAGCAACCAGCCTACGTCTCCACAAGCAAGATAGTGATTTTGTGGATAAGTTCATGCCCAATAGCAAACTTTTTCAGAATTCTCCACAGGTCTCTTGGGATAATTATTTCCAATTGTTGGTTTATCAGATTCTTACAAACCCTGATTTGACTAGTGTTTTTCAGGTGAATGAAGAGATTGCCAGTCGTTTAAAAGCTGCTATCCGTGAGGCCTCTTCTGTGGAGGAATTGGTGGATAAGGTAGCAACCAAACGCTATACAAAAGCACGGGTACGTCGTATTTTGACTTATATCCTAGTCGGAGCTGTGGACAATCCTTTACCCCAGGCTGTTCATGTCCTTGGGTTTTCTCAAAAAGGGCAGTCTCATCTCAAATCTGTGAAAAAGTCTGTGGATATAGTGGCTCGGATTGGAAGGGAACCTTGGGATATGCTTACACAACAAGCGGATAATGTTTATCAATTAGGTAACCCCGAGCTTTGCGAACAAAACTTTGGACGTGTACCGATTAGAGTAAAATAGTTTTATAGAAGGTCTACCTCTGGTAGGCTTTTTAAATCTTTTTCGAATAAATATTGTAGAAAGTATAAACTTGTCAGGAACTTGTACAAGTTTATACTTTTGATATATAATAAAAGAAAAGAGGAAAACGAGGTATGCTAATGGAAGCAGTCGTCTATTCAACGTTTCGAAATCATTTGAAGGATTATATGAAAAAGGTTAATGATGAATTTGAACCTCTAGCTGTAGTCAATAAAAATCCCGATGAAGATATTGTAGTGGTCTCAAAGAGTGAGTGGGATAGCATTCAAGAAACATTGCGTATTGTTCAAAATAAAGAACTATCAGACAAGGTTTTAAGAGGAATGGCTCAGGTACGTGCTGGAGAGACTCAAGAACATGCACTAAAGGAGTAGAAAATGTTACTCACTTTCACTGAAGATGCATGGATGGATTATTGTTATTGGCAAAATCAGGATAGGAAGACACTTAAGCGAATTAATAAGCTAATTAAAGATATTCAACGGGATCCTTTTTCAGGTATTGGTAAACCAGAACCCTTGAAGTATGACTTTCAAGGAGCTTGGTCCCGAAGAATTGATGCTGAAAATCGTTTAATTTATATGGTTGATGGTAAGAGCGTCGCCTTTCTATCTTTTAAAGATCATTATTAGGTCTACCTCTGGTAGGCTTTTTTTACTTTTCGTAAAATATTTTCAAAAAGGTCAAAAAAGATCAAATAAAACTATTAACCTTTACTGACCAATGGTGTATTATAATCTCATAAGGATTTAGCTTCCTTATAAATCTTGCAGTGCTAGTCTAAATACTTGTCATAAAGTTATTTTGGTTTGACTACAAAAAAATATAACAAAGGTCAAAAAAAGTCAAAAAAACTATTGACTATTACTGACCAATATTGTAGAATATAAACATAAGGAAATGAAATCCTTATGAAGGCTGTCAAAACAGTCCATATACCGATATGAAAAGATTGCAGCTTGTCTGCTTAAATTTTCATTAAAAAGGTCAGTAAAAGTCAAAACTAAATTCTTGACCCAAGCAGATGAAAGGTATATGATAAAGCTATAAGGAAAAAGGTTTCCTTAATCTACAAGTTTCTTTCTGAAAGAGGCTTGGAAGTTAGCTATATTGAGAGATTCACAGAAAGAAGGTGGCTCTTATGCTAAATGACAATTTATTTAAGACTGTGAAAGTTCTCGGTCTCCTACCAAGAGCAAAACCTGAAATTATTAGAAGAGTAGTTGAAGCTACTAAAAATTTTTAGGGTTTTGGTCAGTAAAAGTCAAAACTTACACATTAACATAAAAAATAACATTTAAAAAATTTCACAAGAAAACACAAAACGAGGTAATTATATGAACAACAACTTTAACAATATGGACGATCTTTTCAATCAATTGATGGGGAACATGGGTGGTTACCGTTCAGAAAACCGTCGCTACATGATTAACGGTCGTGAAGTGACACCTGAAGAATTTGCTATCTACCGTCAAACAGGTCAATTGCCTAGTAATGAAGGTGAAGCAGTGAACCCAACTCAACATCAAGGTAAAGGACCTAAACAAGATGGTATTCTTGCTAAACTTGGTCGTAACTTGACTGAAGAAGCTCGCGAAGGTAAATTGGATCCTGTTATCGGACGTAACAAAGAAATCCAAGAAGCTTGCGAAATCTTGGCTCGTCGTACCAAGAATAACCCAGTCCTTGTCGGGGACGCTGGTGTTGGTAAAACAGCTGTAGTTGAAGGTTTGGCTCAAGCTATCGTTAATGGTGATGTCCCAGCTGCTATCAAGAACAAAGAAATCATCTCAATTGATATTTCTGGACTTGAAGCTGGTACGCAATACCGTGGTAGCTTTGAAGAAAACATTCAAAACTTGGTAAATGAAGTCAAAGAAGCTGGAAATATTATCCTCTTCTTCGATGAAATCCACCAAATTCTTGGTGCCGGAAGCACTGGCGATGGCCAAGGGTCTAAAGGTCTTGCTGATATCTTGAAACCTGCTCTTTCACGTGGTGAATTGACAGTGATTGGTGCAACAACTCAGGATGAATACCGTAACACTATCTTGAAGAACGCTGCTCTTGCTCGTCGTTTCAACGAAGTTAAGGTTAATGCTCCTTCTGCTGAAGATACCTTCAAGATTCTCCAAGGTATCCGTGATCTTTATGAAAAACACCACAATGTTATCTTGCCAGATGATGTCTTGAAAGCAGCAGTAGATTTCTCTGTCCAATACATTCCACAACGTAGCTTGCCAGATAAGGCTATCGACCTTGTCGATGTAACAGCGGCTCACTTGGCTGCTCAACACCCAGTGACTGATGTGAATGCTGTTGAACATGAAATCGAAGAAGAAAAAGCTAAACAAGAAGCTGCAGCTGCCAAAGAAGACTACGAAGCAGCTCTAAATGCTAAAGTTCGCATTGAAGAACTTGAAAAGAAAATTGCTAACCACACAGCAGACCTTAAAGTCACTGCAACTGTTAACGATGTGGCTGAATCTGTAGAACGTATGACTGGTATCCCAGTATCGCAAATGGGAGCAACTGATATCGAACGTTTGAAAGATATGGGCCACCGTTTGCAAACTAAAGTTATCGGTCAAGATAAAGCCGTTGAAGCAGTGGCACGTGCCATCCGTCGTAACCGTGCAGGATTTGACGAAGGTAACCGTCCAATCGGTAGCTTCCTCTTTGTAGGACCTACTGGTGTTGGTAAAACTGAGTTGGCTAAACAATTGGCTCTTGATATGTTCGGAACCAAAGATGCCATTATCCGTTTGGACATGTCAGAATACAGCGACCGCACAGCCGTTTCTAAATTGATTGGTACAACAGCTGGTTATGTTGGTTATGATGACAATAGCAATACTTTGACAGAACGTGTTCGCCGTAACCCATACTCAATCGTTCTTCTCGACGAAATTGAAAAGGCTGACCCTCAAGTCATCACCCTTCTCCTCCAAGTTTTGGACGATGGTCGTTTGACAGATGGTCAAGGTAACACTGTAAACTTCAAGAATACTGTGATTATCGCAACTTCAAACGCAGGCTTTGGTTACGAAGCTAACTTGACAGAAGATGCTGATAAACCAGAACTTATGGATCGTTTGAAACCTTACTTCCGTCCAGAATTCCTTAACCGTTTCAATGCTGTCATCGAATTCTCACACTTGAGCAAAGAAGATCTTTCTAAGATTGTCGACCTTATGTTGGTTGAAGTTAACAAGACGCTTTCTAAGAAAGACATTGACTTGGCAGTTAGCGAAGCTGCTAAAGAATACATGACTGAAGAAGGCTACGACGAAGTCATGGGTGTTCGTCCACTCCGTCGTGTGGTTGAACAACAAATCCGTGACAAAGTCACAGACTTCCACTTGGATAACCTTGATGCTAAACACCTAGAAGCTGATATGGAAGATGGTGTCTTGGTTATCAAAGAAAAAGATGCTAAATAAAAAGCATAAAACCTCCTAATCCTATTTATGAAGCAGAGATGTTAGTAGACATCTCTGCTTTTTTTCTTTTTTATTTAAGACTTTCCTTGGGTGCTACGGACGGAAGCGACTTCCTAACGGAATTCCATTCCTAAGATTTGAGTCTGGGTCTCAAATCTTCCGAGTGAGAGAAGCAATAGGACTTCTCTTACTTTTAGCACAGCGGAAAGTCTTGTTTTGTGTATAGCTGTGACTTTTATATTTATTCTTAAATATAAAATGAGATAAAATTGTTTAAATTATGATAATATGATAAATAGTTAAAAATATATTCTATTTTCAAGAAAGCGTTGACAACGCATTCATATCGCTATATAATTTTTGTGTAAAATTAAATTTTAGTTAGTGATTTCTTGGGCTTAATATTACAATCTTTTGTTATTTGATAAGGAGAAATAATGTTAAAAGTAGTTTTATGGATTTTGGCTATTCTACTTCTTGTAGGAATAGCAATGTTGAACCCCCTAATTGCAGCTGGTATTGTGATTGCAGGATTGTTAATCCAGTTGTTTTTGAAGAAATGAGTTAATAGGAAAAAAGTATGAAAAAGATAATATATGGTATTTTAGCGATTTTATTAGTGATTGTCGTAGGATTCATTTTTCTTAGCGTATATAAAGGGAGTGAGTCATCTGGTAATCAAAAACCAAAGACAGAAATCATAGTAAATGTAAAATCTTTGGAAAAGGTCAGTGAGTTAGTTTTACTCAATGCATCTATTCAAAAAGTTAAGTCAATAGAAAATAATACAAAGTTATTTGGTAGTAACTTTGTAATACCTGGTTCAGAAAAGAAAGCACTCATTATTCTAAATTATACGGCAAAATACGGCAAAATTCGGTATTAAGAATGATGTAACCATTAAAGATAATGGTAATCATAATTATCAAGTTACATTACCCAAATTTGAAGTTATTGGTGTTGAATTAGATAAAGACAAACCTTATACACTCTACGATACTAGTGGAGGGATTCTTAGTTATTCGACTAAAGACATAGATACTGGTGAGGCTGTTGCAGAAGGTTTTTCAAATAAGGAACAACAAGGTTTTATAAAGGACAATAAAAAATTATTAAAGGAGTCAGCCGAGAAGTACTACTCTACAATGATTAAATCTTTGGACCACGAGGCAAAAGTGACAATTGAAACTCAAAAATAAAGGTAAGGAAAAGATATGTTAAAGTAAATTTTTAATGTTAGCGTTTATGTACTTGCAGTTTTTGGATTTATATTTACATTGTTAATAATTTTTTTGGCTATTAGAGATTCTTCGAATGAAAATTCTACTAATGGCAATAATACGTCAAAAGTAGGACAAAGTATTACGGGTTCGAAAAAAAAGTAGCAAAAACGGAAGAACTATATAGTGATAAAAATATTAAAATAACAAGAACTGGTGGAAATATTATTATTGATAACTTAACGGATAAAGAAATTAATATTGAATCAACTATTGTAATTAACAATAGTATTGAAGCAACACCATTTAGTTCGTCACAATCTAGTATCGATCCGAAAGGAAAGCAGTCAGTATCTATATCAGAATTTGTTGCAGTTAATCCAGGACAGAAAGTTGAGGAATCAGACGAAAAAGCAAAAAAAGCAAACTACTATAAGCATAAAATGAAGAGCGGTGAAAATATTGGGTGGACTGCTAATATACAGAATGGTAACTATGATACAATGAATTCATTTAGTATAAATTTTAATTACTAATTGTGAGGAGATGCAGAATGGATTTATTGGATAAACTGTTAAGTAATAAGATTGTTAATACAAATGGTTACACACGTTCAGATACTGGTACCAAAGTCCATTCCTATTTAAGGACACATCCTAAAAATCAAGGCTTAACGAAATCAGCAACATGTTCTATTATTAATGCTTTAAAAAAGAAATAGTAATTATATGAAAATAGGTTTAGTAGCGTTCTCTTTAATCTGATTAGTGGTGCCTTTTATTATTGAATGGTACTTTCTGTTGTGAAAAAAAGGAACATTGAGTGACTATTACACTATCCATAAACTTTTTATAAGTTTTCATCATTGATAAAAAAGGTAAGTAGCACAGGCTACTTACCTTTATTCTTTATCATCACCTTGATACTTTTGCAAGCGTTCTTGGATGATATTGAGTCGGGGTTCGAGGTCTTTCTTGAAGACACGTGTTTTATAGTTGAGGTCTTGTTTGATGTCAGCAAGTACCAGGTTTTGTTCCTTGATGATGTCAAGGTTGCGTTTGATATTGTCCAAATCGTAGGAGATATTTTCTCGTGATTGGTTGAGGTCTAGGATTTCCTCTTTGATGTCTTCACGTCGTTTATAGGCGTAGTAGGCACCGTAGGCGAGGGCTCCAAGAGCTAGAAAGCGTCCAATTTTCATTCTGTTACCTCTTTAGCGATGCTGTCAGCAAGGTCAGCCAGGGCAGCGAAGTCTGGTTCGTGTTCGTCAAATCCCATGTGGATACCATCGTCTGCACCGTAACGAGGAACGAGATGAATATGAGCGTGGAAGACGGTTTGTCCAGCAACTTCTTCGTTGTTATTAAGGATATTCATGCCGATTGCTCTAGTTGCTTTTTGCACGGCACGAGCAATTTTTGGAACACGGCTAAAGACAGTCTCAGCAGTCTCAGCAGACATTTCTAAGATGTTACGAACGTGCTCTTTAGGAATAACCAAGGTATGTCCTTTTGTAGCTTGTGAAATATCGAGGAAGGCTAGAACCTTGTCGTCCTCGTAGACTTTTGATGAAGGGATTTCTCCAGATATAATTTTACAGAAAATACAATTATCCATAATAACGACCTTTCCATGAGTTTTTGTTATAATAGATTATATCATACCAAAGAGAGAAAAGATAATGCTTAAATTAGAAAAGGTGACGGGTGGTTACGCTAATATTCCCGTCCTAAAAGATGTGACTTTTGAGGTGGCTGATGGTGAATTGGTTGGTCTCATTGGTCTTAATGGTGCTGGGAAATCAACAACAATTAACGAGATTATTGGTCTCTTAACACCTTATGGGGGACAGATTGCTATTGATGGGTTAACTATTCAACAAGATCCAGCTAGCTATCGTCAGAAGATTGGCTATATTCCTGAAACGCCAAGTCTCTATGAAGAGTTGACGCTTCGTGAACATTTGGAAACGGTGTTGATGGCCTATGGTCTTGATGTGACTGAGGGGATGGCACGTGCGGACAAGTACCTCAAACTCTTTCGCTTAGATGAAAAGTTAGATTGGTTCCCGACTCAGTTTTCAAAGGGAATGAAGCAGAAGGTCATGATTATCTGTGCCTTTATTGTTGGTCCAAGTCTTCTCATTGTTGATGAGCCCTTCCTAGGTTTGGATCCCTTGGCGATTTCGGACTTGATTGAGCTTTTGGCTGAGGAAAAAGCGAATGGTAAGGCTATTCTCATGTCGACTCACGTTTTGGATTCGGCTGAGAAAATGTGTGAACGTTTTGTCATCTTGCATCACGGTCAAGTCTTGGCACAGGGGACCCTTGAAGAGCTTCGTGAGACATTTGGTGACAGTAGTGCCAGTCTTAACGATATTTACATGCAGTTAACTAAGGGAGAATTGTCATGATAGCTAAGCTATTTAAGGAGCGTAGCAAGCGATTCAATGCCCGCTGTGCTAAGTATAGCCGCTACGTCTTTAATGATCACTTTATCTTGGTTCTTCTCTTTCTGCTAGGTTTTGTCTTGGTTCAGTATAGCCAGTTGCTGAAGCATTTTCCAAAAAATCCGTGGGCAATCATTCTTGGCCTGCTTGTGCTTTGTCTGTTATTACCTTTCTGGGGGAATATTGCGACTTATCTAGAACCTGCGGACAAGCACTACCTTTTGGTTAAGGAAGAAGAGGTGCTAGACCATGTTAAGAAGGCAACGGGGCGTGCTTTTAGATTTTGGGTAATCGTACAAACCCTGATTTTTATTTTGGTTATTCCTCTCTTTTTAGCCTTGGGACTTCCAGTTTGGGGAGTTATCCTTGTAGCTGTGGCTATGGCTATTCTTAAGTATGTTATTTTCCAGAAAAAGGCTCAACCTTTTTATAAGCAGTCTGGACTGAATTGGACTGAAGCTATTGCAGGAGAAAATAAGCGTCAACAATCGATCTTGAAGTTCTTTTCACTCTTTACCAATGTTAAAGGGATTACGTCGAGTGTTAAACGTCGTGCCTATTTGGATGGTATTCTCAAACGTACAAAGAAAGACAAGGAAAATACCTGGTATAATCTTTACCTAAGAGCCTTCTTGCGTTCTGGAGATTACTTTGCCCTTAGCCTACGCCTTTTTGCCCTAACGCTTTTAGTTATCTTTTTGGTTCCTGAAAAATGGCTGGCTATGGTGCTTGTGGTTGTTTTTGACTACCTCTTGCTCTTCCAGCTCACAGCGCTAAAATCACACTTTGCTTATCAGAGAATGGCTAACCTTATGCCAGTTGGAAAAGACATGCAGGTGAGCAATCTTAAGCACTTGATTACTCAGATTGTACTTGTGCTGACTCTGGTCCAGGCTATTTGCCTCTTCGATCTTAAGTTTAGCCTGATTTTGGTTGGAATTATGCTAGTTTTGAGCCTTGTTTACCTACCAGCCAAGCTTAAGAAGATGATTGACTAACACCTATTAAATAAGTTAAAATAGAAACGAATGACTAAAGAAAAAGGAGATGCCTAGGTGACATCAACAGATAAAGATTTGAGCCTGACTCCTCTCAAAGGAAATAGTGGTAAGGCCTATATGGGAACTTACCCAAACGGAGATCGCGTCTTTGTGAAGATGAATACAACACCAATCTTGGCAGCTCTTGCCAAGGAACAGATTGCACCACAGCTCTTGTGGGCTAAGCGTCTGGGAAATGGTGACATGATGAGTGCACAGGAGTGGCTTGATGGTCGTATTTTGACCAAACATGACATGAACAGTAAACAGATTATCCAAATTCTTGGTAATTTGCACCGCTCTAAACACTTGGTTAATCAACTTTTGCAGTTGGATTATCATATTGAAAATCCTTTTGATCTTCTACACGAGTGGGAAGAAAATGCTGCTTACCAATTGCGTGAGAATGGCTTCCTTCAAGACGTTGTTAGAGATTTGAAACGTCATCTTCCAGAGTTTCGTGCAGAGATTGCAACAATTGTTCACGGAGATGCTCGTCATAGTAACTTTGTCATCACAACCTCAGGATTGATTTATTTGGTTGATTGGGATTCTGTACGTCTAACAGATCGTATGTATGATGTGGCACAGATCCTCAGCCATTATATTCCATTGGCACATTGGCCACAGTGGTTGTCATATTATGGCTATAAGAACAATGACCTTGTGATGGACAAGATTTACTGGTATGGGCAATTTTCATATTTGACACAGATTTCAAAATTCTTTGATAGTCGTGATATGGAACATGCCAACCGAGAGATTTATGAACTTCGTAAATTCAGAGAGACCTTGCACAGATATTAGAAAGTAGACATGCGAGTTAGAAAACGTAAAGGTGCAGAGGAACACCTAGCTAACCATCCTCAGTACGTTATTCTTGAGCCGGAAGCTGCTAAAGGTAAGTGGCATGAGCTTTTTGGTAATGATAATCCTATCCATATCGAGGTAGGATCTGGTAAAGGGGCCTTCATTACTGGTATGGCCCAACAAAACCCTGACATCAACTACATTGGTATTGATATTCAGTTGTCTGTTTTGAGCTATGCCTTGGATAAGGTCTTGGCTTCTGGTGCTGAAAATGTCAAGCTCTTGCGCGTGGATGGTTCAGCTTTGACCAATTATTTTGAAGATGGCGAAGTGGATATGATGTATCTGAATTTCTCAGATCCATGGCCTAAGAGCCGTCATGAGAAACGTCGTCTAACTTACAAGACTTTCCTAGATACTTATAAGCAAATTTTGCCTAAAAACGGAGAGATTCACTTTAAGACAGACAACCGTGGACTTTTCGAATACAGTTTGGCGAGCTTTTCACAGTATGGAATGGTTATCAACAAAGTTTGGTTGGACCTTCATGCCAGTGATTATGAGGGCAACGTCATGACTGAGTACGAGCGTAAGTTCTCAGAAAAAGGTCAGGTCATCTACCGAGTAGAGGCTCAGTTTAAAGATTAATTATTGAAAACTTGATTAAAAATAACGATTAGCCTATTGATGGCTAATCGTTTGATGTGGAGAGGTCGCATAGAGGCCGAGTGCGCACGCTTGGAAAGCGTGTAGTCCTTAACGGGGCTCGGGGGTTCGAATCCCCTCCTCTCCTTTGAGAAATAGACAAAGTGTCCCTTCCGTTTTAGAAGGGACACTTTTTAGGTATAGTAATTAAAAAGAAGATGGTTTTAACAGCTTTTTATGATAGGAGGACTCAATCCTTAGTCCCAAGGGCTCTGAATCCCTGCTACCCAACCGGTACAGAGGGCGCTAGTAATGTTAAAGCCACCAGTATGGGCATTGATGTCAAGGACCTCTCCTGCAAAGTGTAGGTGAGGGACTTTTTTACTTTCTAGAGTCTTGGGATTAATTTCCTTAAGGTCAACGCCACCTTTAGTCACAAAGGATTTGGCAAGTGACATTTTACCTGTGATTGGAATTTCCATGCCCTTAAGCTGACTGATAATGTTTTCCAAGTCTTTGGGATGCAGTTGTTTAACCTTGCTATCAGCCTTGTCTTCTGCTAGGAATTCAGCGACACGCTCAGGTACAAGAACTTTGAGGGTGTTTTTGACAGATTTCTCGCGATTTTCCTCAAAGTAAGCCTTGAGATTTTCTTGGCTTTGGTTGGGAAGAAAGTCCAGATGAGCTATCTCACCACCCTTGACAAAACTGGAAAGACGTAGGGCAGCTGGGCCAGATAGGCCAAAATGGGTGAAGAGAAGGTCATGGGTAATCTTGTGCTTGCCATAGGATAGAGTGACATCATCAAGAGAAATTCCTTGTAAGGCCTTGTGGGGGAAGTCGGTTAGGAGTGGACTTTCCGCAGCTTCAAGATCAGTGACTTGGAGCTTAAAATGACGGGCAATATCATGTCCAAAACCAGTTGAACCAGTCGATGGATAAGATTTTCCTCCAGTTGTAACGATGAGTTTATCACTGGTAAAAGTTTGGTCTGAAGACTTAACTTGGAATTGCTCATCAACCTTTTTGACGGAGACAACTTCTGTATTGGTGAGGATGCTAGCACCAAGTTCCTGAATTTTATTTTCCAGAGCTTGGATGATGGTCCGAGATTTATCTGTCTTAGGGAAGACACGTCCGTGATCCTCAACCTTGAGTTTGACACCATTGTCCTCGAAAAAAGCAATGATATCGTGGTTATCAAACTGTGAAAAGACGCTATAGAGGAAACGGCCATTACCTGGAATACCTGCTAGAAGATCGTCTAAAGTCCCGTTGTTAGTAACATTACAACGTCCACCACCAGTACCAGCCAGCTTCTTTCCGAGACGTTTATTTTTTTCAATCAGAAGGGTTTGTTGGCCATAGAAGGCTGAGGCAATAGTCGCCATCATGCCAGCAGGACCCCCACCAATAACGATAGTATCAAAATGTTTCATGCCTTTATTTTAGCATAATTTAAAAAGGGAGAATAGTTTGTAAATGGTCAGTTTTTTTAGATAATTTATGTTAGAATAGGAGTAGAAGTTTAAATTAGAATAGTTATTAACTATGGAGGAAAATATCGTGTCTGAAAATAACATGAAACACCGTTCATCTGTCTACGATAGCATGGTTAAATCACCTAACCGTGCCATGCTTCGTGCGACTGGGATGACGGATGATAGTTTTGAAAAGCCTATTGTTGGGGTTATCTCAACTTGGGCTGAGAACACACCATGTAATATCCACTTGCACGGTTTTGGTCAAATTGCCAAAGAAGGTGTTAAAGAAGCGGGTGCTTGGCCAGTTCAATTTGGTACGATTACTGTTGCAGATGGTATTGCCATGGGGACACCAGGAATGCGTTTCTCATTGACATCTCGTGATATCATCGCTGACTCAATCGAAGCAGCTATGGGTGGTCACAACGTCGATGCCTTTGTTGCTATTGGTGGTTGTGATAAGAACATGCCTGGTTCTATGATTGCCATTGCTAACATGGATATTCCAGCGATTTTTGCCTATGGTGGTACCATTGCACCAGGTAACCTTAACGGTAAGGATATCGACTTGGTTTCTGTTTTCGAAGGTATCGGTAAATGGAACCACGGTGATATGACCGCAGAAGAGGTTAAAGATCTTGAATGTAATGCCTGCCCTGGTCCTGGCGGTTGTGGTGGTATGTATACTGCCAACACAATGGCGACAGCAATCGAAGTAATGGGGATGAGCCTTCCAGGATCATCATCTCATCCTGCAGAATCAGCTGAGAAGAAAGCAGATATCGAAGAAGCAGGTCGTGCAGTTGTTAAGATGCTTGAACTAGGTCTTAAGCCATCAGATATCTTGACACGTGAAGCCTTTGAAGATGCCATCACTGTCACAATGGCACTTGGTGGTTCAACAAATGCGACACTTCACTTGCTCGCTATTGCTCATGCAGCTAACGTTGATTTGACACTTGAAGATTTCAACGATTTCCAAGAGCGTGTGCCTCACTTGGCTGACTTGAAACCTTCAGGTCAATATGTCTTCCAAGATCTTTACAATGTTGGTGGTGTACCAGCCGTTATGAAGTACCTTCTTAAGAATGGTTTCCTTCACGGTGATCGTATCACATGTACTGGTAAGACTGTTGCAGAAAACTTGGAAGCCTTCGATGATTTGACACCAGGTCAAAAAGTCATCATGCCGCTTGAAAATCCTAAACGTGCTGATGGTCCATTGATTATCTTGAAAGGTAACTTGGCTCCAGAAGGTGCGGTTGCCAAAGTATCAGGGGTTAAAGTTCGTAACATCACTGGTCCTGCTAAAGTATTTGACTCAGAAGAAGATGCCATCGAAGCAGTTCTTTCTGATGAAATCGTTGATGGCGACGTAGTTGTTGTACGTTTTGTAGGTCCTAAGGGTGGTCCTGGTATGCCAGAAATGTTGTCATTGTCTTCAATGATCGTTGGTAAAGGTCAAGGGGACAAGGTTGCCCTCTTGACAGATGGACGTTTCTCAGGTGGTACTTACGGACTCGTTGTTGGTCACATTGCTCCTGAAGCTCAGGTTGGTGGACCTATTGCCTACCTCCGTACAGGTGATATGGTTACAGTTGACCAAGATACCAAAGAAATTACGATGCACGTTTCAGACGAAGAGTTGGCGAAACGTAAAGCCGAAACTGAGTTGCCACCACTTTATAGCCGTGGTGTCCTCGGTAAATACGCCCACATCGTTTCTTCAGCGTCACGTGGTGCCGTTACCGACTTCTGGAACATGGATAAATCAGGTAAAGCCTAATGATATGATATAAAACAAAATCACAC
Source organism: Streptococcus sp. FSL R7-0248 (assembly GCF_037967965.1). Taxonomy (NCBI): domain Bacteria; kingdom Bacillati; phylum Bacillota; class Bacilli; order Lactobacillales; family Streptococcaceae; genus Streptococcus; species Streptococcus sp. FSL R7-0248. Next base: position 1,761,494 of record NZ_CP150201.1, on the reverse strand, counting down.
CGGACATTTGTTCGATGTGATTTTTTGATATTAAATCCTGAGACAGTTGTTGGCAGTATGATGACAAGTAATGGTTTGTCTGTTGTTACTCTAGTAAAAACCGGTTGGAAATGTCCAATCGGTTTTCCTTTTATTTTCCGCCTCGAGGTGAGATACCAAGAGCGATACGTCCATAACGACTGATGCGTGTCATCTTCCAGACTGGTGAATAAGTGGTTTCCACCTTGACAGAGTTAATACCGTCAATGGATTTTAGCTTTTCAGCGATTTCATAAGGCATAGTCTCTTCACAGCCACAACCAGTATCAGTAAAGGTCATAAGGAAGTAGCAGTGGCCATTTTCATCGACAGTGATTTCATAAATCAAACCAAGGTTGTAAATGTCTAGCTCAATCTCAGGATCGAATACAGTGGTCATTTGTTCGACGATTGGCTCTAAGAAGGGCTGGGCCAAATCATTGACCTTAATATCATCACGGAAGTTTTTCATAGGACTCATTCTTTCTATTTTGCTTTTGTTTATTATGGCATAATTTAGGGCTTTTTTCAATCTCGGATGGCAATATGAGGCTTTAGTAAGCGAGTAAAGTAACAATAAAAAAACTCCAACAGTCAAACCGTTGAAGATAATGTGATTTATGCTTCAATATCAAGTCGTTTTGCAACCAAGGTTGCTCGAATACCATCAAAAATTGGAGCAAGAATGAAAATCCCAAACCTTGTGGAATTGTTCCCACCATTCCTAGATACAACAGATCTGATACCGACCAAACCCAATTTGGAAGTACCGATTGTTTAAGTCAAAGACTTTCCTTCTATATACATTTATACCCACACATAGTTTACCAAAAGCCTAGCTTCCTATCAAGTAAATTGTTTGAAGAGTGAAAGGAAAAAAGTCCTTCAGATATCCAGAATAACTAGTCAAATTGACAGAAAGGAGTGATTGTGATATTCTCATAGTAAGACATTTCAAGAGAAAATGAGGCTATTATGAGTATTGAAAAGACAGTCAGCGAGATTGCTGAAATCCTTGGTGTTAGTCGTCAAGCAGTCAATAATCGTGTCAAACAACTTCCAGAAGAAGATCTAGAAAAAAATGCTAAAGGGGTTACTGTCGTTAAGCGCAGTGGCTTGATTAAGTTGGAGGAAATTTACAAGAAAACCATCTTTGACGATGAACCAATCGATGAAGAAACAAAACAACGTGAGTTGTTGGAGATTCTTGTAGACGAGAAAAACTCTGAGATTGCCCGTCTCTATGCTCAGTTGAAGGCTAAGGACGAGCAGTTGTCTAACATGGATGACCAATTGCGTGTTAAAGACGTTCAAATCGCCGAAAAGGACAAGCAAATTGATCAACAGCAGCAATTGACCTTGACTGCAATGAAGGACAAGGAAGAGCTTAAACTGGAACTTGATGAGGCTAAGGTTGAGGTTGACGAAGCCAAGGCCCAAGTGGAAGAAATCCAGACCAAACAAGAAGAAGCTTCTAAAAAAGGTTTCTTTGGACGTCTATTTGGAAAATAAAAAAGAAGCTGGGACTCAGTCTCAGCTTTAACTATTGTAGGAGATTAAAATGGAAAATTTAGAAACTTATATTGCCTTTGATTTGGAGTTTAACACAGTGGATGGTGTTAGCCATATTATCCAAGTATCGGCTGTTAAGCTGAACCAGCATGAGGAAGTGGACCAGTTTGATTCTTTCGTCTATTCGGATGTTCCTTTGCAATCCTTTATCAATGGTTTGACTGGAATTACAGCGGATAAGATTGCCAAGGCACCAAAGCTAGAGTCTGTTCTGGCGGATTTTAAATCATTTGTTGGTGACACTCCACTTATTGGCTACAATGCTCTTAAATCAGATTTGCCTATTCTAGCTGAAAATGGTTTAGATTTGGAAGAGCAATATGCTTTAGATGTTTTCGATGAGGCCTTTGACCGTCGTGCTTCTGATTTGAACGGTATTGTTAACCTCAAGTTGACTAGTGTGGCAGATTTCTTTGGAATCAAGGGACACGGTCATAACAGCTTGGAGGATGCTCGTATGACCGCACAGATTTACGAGAAGTTTCTCGAATTAGATGAGAATGCCAAACTCTTGGAGCAACAGGAAGAAGTCAGTAACAATCCTTTTGCTGCCTTAGGTTTGGGTGGCCTTTTCGACTAGGGCTTTACAGAAGCTGTAAAGGGTGTAAAGAGTGATAGCTAACTTTTTCTGTAAGAAAAGAAAATCCTCTAGGGTTAGGGCTTGCATATTACCTTGCGTTATAAGGTAGAATCTAGGTATCAAAGGTGGTGGAGGACCTCCTTTGATAGAAAATCTTAAAAGGAGGTGACTGAGATGTCGCAGTTTTCAACAGGAGAGTTGGCTAAGGCAGCAGAAGTGTCTGTTAGGACTGTCCAGTACTATAATCAACGTGGTATTTTGACGCCATCTGAAGTCACAGAAGGTGGTCGGAGAATCTATCACGACTCAGACTTGGAACGCCTGCAAGTCATTTGTTTCTTAAGAGATTTGGACTTCTCAATCAAACAAATCAAGAAACTCTTGCAAGAGGAGAATAGGGAACAGGTTTTAGAGCTTTTGTTGACAGATCAAATCGAGAGCTTGGAAAAGTCTTCAGAGGAAATAGAGGTCAAACTAAAACGTGCCCGTCACTTGCAAAAAGCAACTGCTAAGTGGCGTCAACTTTCACTAGAAGATTTGTCAGACATTTCACGTCTTATGGAAAATCAAAAATCATGGCGAAATTTGCAGTTGAGAATGTATGGGAGTGTCGTTCTAATCTCCCTTCTTTATCTGATAGGTCTACTGATAGTTATTTATTATTTTAAGGATCCGAGAGGTTTGTTTGTTGTCTGCCCCGCATTTATCATAGCCACAAATTTAGTGGTGTTTCACTATAGAAAGCAGTTCGAATACCTCTGTCCTAATTGTCATAGGACCTTTGATCCAAGTTTTAAAGAGTTTGCTCTTGCCGGACATACACCAAGGACTCGAAAACTGACTTGTCCTCATTGTCATGTTAAGACCTACTGTTTGGAGTTGGCTAAGACTAAAACGAAATAAATTTATCGAATATAAAAAAACGCTTGAGAATTACTTCTCAGGCGTTTTTAGCTTATTCAACTGAACTTAGAGCTTCGAGCATATTTAGTTTGGCAAGGCGTTTGTTAACGACGAAGCCAAGGATAATAAGAATGAAGCCGATAAGAACAGCTGGTAGAAGGTAAGTAGCCAATCCGATCGATGGATCAAACATGATACGATCTGGCGGAATGATGCTTACCATATATTGGTGGAGTGCTTGTCCAAGACCAAACCCTACGAAGATACCGATGATAGACAGGTAAATAGTTTCACGATAGATGTAGAGGGATACTTCATTATTGTAGAAACCAAGAACCTTAACGGTTGAAAGTTCGTGGATACGTTCTGAAACGTTGATGTTAGTTAGGTTATAGAGAACAACCACAGCAAGGAGAATGGAAACCGTAATCAAAATACCAATAACCTGTGTCAATGAATTGACCATAGTGCTGATTTGCAGTTTAAGATTGTTGTTTTGAACAACACCGTAAACATTTGGCAAGTTGATGAATTTGGCTGCCATATTTTCAACATTTTGCTTAGTTGGTTCAGCGAGAGTAACAAGGTTGGCGTTGTTCACTGAAGGTGTCCCAAAAGCCTTTTGGTAGTAGCTAGCATTCATAAAGAGGAAATGCCCCATGTACATTTCAGTGATACCAGCTATCTTAATCTTGACAGATTCATCCTGACTGTTTTGCACAGTAATGGTATCTCCGACCTTGAGGTTTAGAAGTTTTGCCATTTTTTCAGAGATAATTGCTCCGTCATTAGATAGCTTTAGAGTCTTATTGCGGTCTCGGTCGTGTAAGCTAACGTAACTGTCAATGAGTTTTTCGTCACGGTCGTTGAAGACAAGAGTTGAGATTTCTTGGGTGTCCTTATTGGTACCGGCAATTTTTTGCAAGGTTTCAAAATGGACATTCAAGTATTCTTTGACGTCTTTGCTATCGAGGAGTTTAGTGAGTTCCTCATCCAGAGCACTTGACGCATTTGGTTGCTTGGCAACAATCATATCATAGTGAATGATGTCTTCAAACTGTTGCTGGTTAAGGTTAGATACAGAAGATCGAATTCCTAAACCTGCGAAGAGAAGTGCAATAGAACCTGCGACACCAAAGAGGGTCATAAACATCCGTTGCTTATAGCGGAAAATATTACGCATGGTAACTTTTTCCGTAAAGCTGAGACGTTTCCAAAGCGGTGTGATGCGCTCTAGGACAATCTTAGCTCCTGCTCGAGGTGGTTTTGGAAGGAGGAGTTGGGAAGGTTTTTCCCAGAGCTCTTTCTTGGCAACCACAAAGGCAGGTAGCACAGCAGATAAGAGACCTAAAAGGAAGGCCACAAGGGTAAGTCCTAAGTAGAAGTGCAATTCAAAAGCAGGAAGCTGCAAATCGCTCTTATAAGTGTTGTGAATTAGAATCGGAAGTAGTGTATGACCGGTAATAACACCTGCGGTTGTACCAGTAATACTCGTTATCAAACCATAAATGACGAATTTATGGATAATTCGCGAATTACTGTAGCCTAGGGCGTTGAAAATACCAGCCTTACCACGCTCTTCTTCAACAAAGCGTCCCATGGTTACAAAGGTAACCAAAGCTGCCATAAAGTAGAGAGCGACAGGGAAGATGTTACTCACATCGTGAATGATGTTAATATTACTTTCATAAGCAACATATCCCTCGGAACCCGGAATCTCTCGACGTGAGTAGAATTGATAGCTGGGCGCTGGTAAATTATCAACCATTGCTTGACTTTCTTCGAGTTCTTTTTGCTTGGCTTCAATCTTGGTAGTAGCTTCTTTGACACTAGCAGCTTCAGCAGCGTTGCTTGTAGCCATTTGCTGGGTCTGTGCGAGGGCTGTTTCAAGTTCTTGTTTAGCTTGAGTAATTTGAGCTTGAGACTGAGACTTGATCTCAGTTAGGCGTTTCTCAGGTTCATCTTTAAAGAGTTTCTTAAGTTCAGCCTTTCGTTCAGAAATCTTATTTGCGTATTCTTCACTAAAAGGACTAACATTTTCCAAATCCTTGTAGCGGATGCGGGCAATCATGTAATCATTAGAGGTGAAGTTCGTCTCTGGAACAATGGCGTAGCCATCTAGTTTCCCCGTACCAGCGCTGGCATTACCAAGACGGTTCCTAGAGAGAAGTTCAGAGGAATTAACAAAACCAGTAATGGTATATGTTTGTTCCTTTAACTGTTTTTGCCCTGAGCTATCTACTGGCTCAGAAAAGTTAATCTTATCTCCAACGCTATATTCTTCTTTATAAGTTGAGGAAAGAGCGATTTCCCCGTCCTTGGTAGGAAGTTTCCCCTCAATAAGGTCGTAAGTGGAGATTTTCTTAGGTTTAGAGAAGATACGAAATGCCGTATTCGTTCCCTTGACGACAGCATCTTTGAAATAACCATACTCGATGTCTACATTTTTCTTTTTAATTGTATTGAGAAGGTCCTGATCGGTTTGGTTGATACTGTAAGTACTGATTAAGCTCAAGTCAGCTGTTTGATGCGTCTTGAAGAAGTGTTCCCCAGTTTTCTTCATATTAGGAGAAGTTACTTTAAGACCAATCAAGGCAAAGGATCCCAGTGCCATAAGTAAGGCAATAGAGAGCATACGCCCTTTAGAAGCTACAAAGGTTCGCCAAACATCTTTCCAATAAGTTGTTTTTTTCATGACGTTGCTCCTTTCTAGTATTCCAAGTCCTCGATTTTTTGTGGATTAGGATTAAGTTCCACACTCTTAATCTTGGCATCGTGCATTCGAATGACACGATCGGCAATTGGAGCTAGAGAAGCATTATGGGTAACGATAATAACAGTTGTTCCCTGTTTGCGAGCCATTTCTTGAAGGAGGGTCAGGATTTGTTTTCCTGTTTGATAATCCAGAGCCCCTGTTGGTTCATCACAAAGAAGAATCTTTGGATTTTTGGCAACGGCGCGTGCAATAGCGACACGTTGTTGCTCCCCACCAGATAGTTGTGATGGGAAGTTGTCTAAGCGGTCTCCCAAACCGACTTCGACGAGTGTTTGAGTAGCATCTTTAGCGTTTGGAACGATTTCAGATGCTAGTTCGACGTTTTCCCTGGCCGTAAGGTTAGAAACTAAGTTGTAAAATTGGAACACAAAGCCAACGTCCTCACGACGATAGGTTGTAAGTTCTTTGGCTGTGTATTCAGAGATATGCTTACCATCAATAATGACGCGGCCTTCGTCATTGGTGTCCATACCACCCAAGATGTTAAGAACGGTTGATTTCCCAGCGCCAGAGGCACCAAGAATAACGACAAGCTCCCCTTTTTCGATATCAAAGCTTACGTCGTTGTTTGCGATAATTTCCAGATCACCGGTTTTATAGCGTTTATAGCTATGCTTCATTTGAATATAAGCCATGAATTTCCCTTTCATACGAAAATAATGATGCTGATAATTACCTATCTTTCCGTACTCTATTGTAACGGATTTTCCTTGGAATATCTAGGTTTTGAGGGAAAAAAAGGTTTAAAAGTAGAGAAGTTCTTCTTACATGTGACAGAAATGTGGACGAAGCGCTTACATATGAGAAAATACTATTTCAAATGAGCTTTGAGTAAGGTGAAGATTTGGTGAAATAGTTATAAAGTTAGGTTATTTTTAGTCTTTTACGGAGTGGATATACTATTTTTTTCAATTTCCATAATTATCGGAGAGTTTAGGTCGGTAAATACTTCATCATAGGGGTGCCAAAGGGAATCTAGTTTTCCGTCAAAGTTGATGATAGATAAAGAGTTTTTTCATAGTTTCTAGCAATGACGTATCCAGAATACGGACATTTTTTTTGAATTTGGAGGATACATTTTCTATATGGGGAAAGTTATTTATGGGGAAATAGAGGGCTTTTCGTAATGATTTTTTGTGTGTTAGTTATTTTTAAAGAAGTTGTAAACACCTTAAAAATATATATCTAAATGAGAGATGTGCATCTTTAGGATTAGTTATTTATTATGGGGTGTTCCATAAAGTTACCCTTCAATCCTTTTGTTGTGGCATTCTTTTGACTAATAGAGGAATTCTAGTTCCTAATCTTATTTTAGGATATTGAGAATTCGACTTCCTGTCTCAAGAATTCTTTTTTATAGTTACATTTAAAGTGTTTTGACAAAATTTTCTTATCCGATAAAATTTTTTTGGAGATAAGTCAGCAAAAGTGCTTTCTGAAGAATCTGTCTAAAAAACAACTATTATTTCCCTAAGTACTACTTAAAGAAATTACCATTTGCATAGCGTAAAAAAGCTAATCTGATAATAGATTAGCACCAATTTTAAGACATGAAGTTGTCATTTGTTTAAAATGCTTAAAAATTAAAGAAACGCTTGAAATCAAGGGGGTTGCATGCTAAGATTATTATCTGGGTGAAGGGTTGGTCAAACAGCTCAACCAACCTTTTACCTCCTACAGCAGTAAATAGGACGCCTTGTTAGCCAGTTAGAGCTAACCAAATAAATAGTGAGGGATTTATGATTAAGAACAAAGATAATGGTTTTATCGGCAAAGCAATAATCAGCTTGATTGCTACTTTGGGGATTCTGGCTCTATTCATGGGTACCAGTGGGGCCTCGGCTGACGTCAAAGAAACTCCTAAACTTGATTTAGATGCCAATATGACTAAGGTTCAAACCGTTAGTGATGAGGACTTGAAGAATCATGATGGGCAAGCTCAGAATACGAAGAAGCAAGAAACACCTGGACAAAAACAGCCAGAAACTGAAGAATCTAAGACTACAGATGAGGAAACTCCTGACTACATCGTTATCACCGAGGTAGTGGATTCGTCGGAGCATAAGCAAGACTCTAATCAAGTGGTTGATGGAGTAGCTCAAACGCTTGACCCAGACTTGTTGAATGAGATTTTAGCTCAAACTAGCGAGGTTGGAGAATATCAGATTTATGTCAAGAATGATGATGAACTATTAATCTCAGGACCTGTACCTTCCCAAACAGCGAATGAGGATGTGAATTACCCTACTTTAGAAAGTTCATTGGATTCAGCGAGTATCTACTTAGGTCAAAAGAATCGCTATAAATTGGCAAACGAAGAAGACGCACAGTCAGGTCTTGCTTTGGTTGAAGAATAAAATTTTTATATGACTAACACAAAAAGACTTGGATTTCTTGTCCAAGTCTTTTGTATGTTATGACTGAGTTGCTAGATGAGTATATAGAAAAAGGAACCGTGAGATTCCTTTTCGTTTTTTAGAATGGCAATTTACCTGCAAAGGCACCCATTGATTTTTTAGTCGCTTCGTCAATTTGTTCAAGAGCATTGTTAAGTGCTTGAACAGTCATATCTTGGAGTGTTTCCACATCATCAGGATCTACGACAGCATCAGCGAAAGTGATGTTAACTACTTTTTTGTCACCAGTTAATTCAGCAACTACCAAGTCTTGTGCTGATTTTCCAGTGAAGGTTGTAGCAGCCAACTCAGCTTGGCTTTTTTCCATTTGTTTCTGAAGCTTTTGAGCTTGCTTCATCATGTTTTGCATGTTCATCATAATATTTTCTAGATTCCTTTCATACCAAGGGTTTAGCCCCTGTTTCTTAAATTTTACTGCCCACTTCTGCCCAGAAATAAGTAGTATAAAAATCTTAACTATTATACCATGTTTAGCTTGATTAACAAAGTGAGGAGAAGTATTGGAGGAATTTGTTAAGACTTGATTTTTTCTTGTTCATAAAAATGTTAGATCAGTTACAAAGCTACCAATCCTTAAATTATGAGACTTGTTAAAAATAGTGTACAATGGTTTGTTGTTAATCCGATCAAGAGATTGTTTGGTTGTAGAAAAGGAAAGAGAAGATGACAATGCAAAAAAGAAATATTTTAGGGCTCTTTGTAGGACTAATTATAGGGCTGTATACAATCTTGGGAATGAGCCTATTTATCTTTATTAATTTAAAATTTAACTCTGTTTATTATGCTCAGCATATCCCTCATAAGGAGGGGACAGAGCCGGATCTCGTTATGTTGATAGAGAATATGGACTGGATTTATACACCAGAGATTGATGGTATTCGATACGACAATGATGGAACAAATGCTATTATAAATACTAAAAGCAAATCTTTTCTAACAAAATCCTTAGGAAACTTTTTATATGATAAGGATAATATGACTATCGGTTTTGACAGTACGTTTAGATTTGATCACGTCAGTTATTTTTCAGAAGAAGCAAAAAGAATTCAAGTTAATGAATCGAAAATTAAACAAGAGATTAGGGAAGATTTTTCTCCAATTATGAAGGTTCAAACAAAACCTTTTATCAATCTTCAGTGGTTGTTTAATTTAATTTATCAAAGTAGGTTTAATTAGAGAAAAAGAAAGAGAAGACAGGAATGCAAAAAAGAAATATTTTGGGGCTCTTTGTAGGACTAATTATAGGGCTGTATACAGTCTTAGGAATGAGCCTATTTATCTTTATTAATTTAAAATTTAACTCTGTTTATTATGCTCAGCACATCCCTCATAAGGAGGGGACAGAACCAGACGTCATTATGCTGATGGAGAATATGGGTTGGGCTTATACACCGGAATTAGATGGTATTAGCTATGATGAGGACGGGATGTATGCTATAACTAGAGAAAAAGGAACAGAATCGTCTGTATTAGGTTTTTCAGATGGTACTCTAGTCTTTTACCCGGACTCAGGTGAAAGTTATATGTTTAATCGTAATTTTTCTCTCCAAGATGCTTTTGATGAACATTATCATAAGATTAAGTATAGTCAACGAAAAGTCCAAAAAGAAATTAGAGAAACTGTTCAACCTGTGATTGATGTTCAACCAAAACCCTTCATCAATCTTCAATGGTTGTTTAATCTAATTTATCAAAGTAGGTTTAATTAGAGAATAAGAAGCATAGAAGCATTTTGTAAGATTGATTATGCTTGTGAAGTCTATATAGTTACGCTAGTTAAAAGTATAAACGAAAACGCTTTGCAGTTTGCAAAGTGTTTTTTTACGGTTAGAGGATAGGTGCTAATTCTTCCGAAATAAAAAGTAGTAGAATTGAAAATTATAAGGATGTGGGACTAGGATGTTTTACTTAAATCTCACTTTTGATAGTCAGTTTCAAGTAATCTAATTTTTCATTTGAAGAGGATGAGTGAAAAATGTTTGTATATAGTATAATGATTTTAGAAGAGTTATGGAATGGGGGACCTTGAAAAATAAATTAATATAGTGGGAGGCAACAGTGACATGAAGTCGAAAAGATATACAATTATTGGAATAGTTGCCATTGTGAGTTTAATTTTCTTTGTAGTAGTGACTTTTTGTGGAAAAGGGCATCAGTGGAGTAATAATGTCGTACAAGGATTTAAATCGCTTGGTCTTAAAGGTAATGTAAAAGTAATTAGAACATATAAAGAAATTGAAGCATTTCACGGTACTGTTGTTGAAGTGAATTATACTGAGAGATTTTCTGATGGATATTTTTTAGATGAGAATCTGAGAGCAGATATACGAGAATATAATGGGGAGCATATTTCAGATTTTTATCCTCCGTTATCTACAAAGATCGAAGCATTGCTCAATGACAAAGAAAAAGACTTGTTTGATACTGTCAAATTTAACGAGTTTAGCTTCTTGTTAGATGTTTATAAAATGAGACCAGGTTTTCAACGAGAAGAAGATGAAATCAAAAAAGATGTTGCCAATAAAATTAATAAACTATTTGACAGACAAGTGACGTTTGATTATAGTTATAAGTTTGAGCCAGTATCTAGAGAAAAAATCTACGCTACTATTCTTTCACAGGCAGTCAGGAATCGTGATAATGGAGACTTTGAAGCGGCTGGCTTTTATAATATTAGACCTAAAAATTTAATGAAGAGTAAAGCAGTGAGTCTTCATTTGGATTGTATTTTTGCTTCTCTTGATCCTAACGCTAGCAAGTCATTTTCGAGAGAGCATATTGATTATTTTAAAACGAAACTCTTATCTTTGCCCAAAGGCTCATTTTCTGATGGAATCTATGAAATACGCGGTAATTATTATAGTGAAGAAGGGGAAAGTATTGATGTGACTTGTATATTTGTTGTTGAAGACGGTGTTGGTCACTTTGAAGAAGATAAAATGAACTAAAAACAGAAAATACACCTGAATGAAATTTGGTATAAAAAAGTATCTATACTTGGGTTGTCACTTAAAAGGTATTTGCCATCGTGATGGTAATCAAGGGAACAATATTGCTGCTATTTTTATAGCTTTACAAAGAGGTAAGATTCAAGAAGATTCAAAATCGATATTAGAACAACAACGGTTTATTGTTTTGGATGAATCTATTGACAAAGATTACTTTTCATCAAGTGCAAAATATTGCTTTTGTGGATATGAGATCTTTCTATACTAGTGTTGAGTGTGTGGAACGTGGATTGCATCCTTTAAGGACCTCGCTTTGTGTGATGATTAGAGCAGATAATTCAAACGGATTTATCTTAGCTTCCTCTCCAATGTTCAAGAAAGTCTTTTGAGCACCACAAGAGGCGAAGTCACAAACTCCGCCTCCTTCTACATATTTTTTGTTGTAATAGAATATTTTATTTGAAATATCAAGACTTATGCTTGATAAAGCTAGAAAACTTACCCTTTTCCAGCAAGAATATCTGATACTTTATACAATCCTGGGGAATATGTCCGACCAAATAGTTTTTTCGTCAAGGCATTAAACGTATAATGGTCATCTAAAATCAAGACTTCGTCATACGTTTTTAAGAGTGCAATAAAGTCATCGTCTGTTAAATTGGAACCATCTCTAGTATCGATATTTTCATTGCTGAGGTAATAACTTGTTGCGCTGTCGCTGTATGATGCCATTAAATCTAAAAATTCTTGGTCAACCGACACAAAATTTTCTCTGGCATCAACATTGACATCCCACAGATAATAACGACTAGCATATTGGACAAAATAATTATCTACATTCTCCTTATCTGCTGTTACAACCAAAATTCTATCCGTTGACGAATTACTCTGACTTCCAGTAAACTGATGAATTTCTTTTACGACCTTGTTTGTTTCCTGATTGTTATTGTAAACAATGCTATTATTTTCTGACAAGAACATTCCAATGGCATAAACTGTCAAAACAAGGCTCGCGTATTGGTACAAGTGTTTATTAAATAAGCTCTTGTAAGACCTAGCATTACGTTTACTAATGATTTTTTCATACAGACACTTGTCCATTACCCATGCTAAAGCCATGGTCAAACAACCAAAAGCAAAGATAACGATGCTCGAAGCATAGCGCTCAAATCCTGCTAATTCTAACGCTTCATCAGTCGGCATTGCTGTCAGATACATGAGTAAAATGCCAATATAGTAAGTCACAATCGAAATATCAACAAATCCCCAAGTCAACAAGACAAATTTCTTATATTTCAAACGAATGCCAATCACAATAAAGGCAATCAGCATAATCAGATTGATTATCAAAATTCCATTGCTTGCCAAACTGTCAAACGTAAACACCGATTTGACAAAAAGAGTGATAATTTTTTGTGGGTCGCCTGACAGATTTCCAGTCAATACCTGATCAAGTTCTGACATGGACACCGCATGCTTGGCACTTGAGGCATTTGGGAAATTATCCGTCACATGCTTTTGCCAAATAACAAAAGGAAGACAGCTGACTAGCAAGGTCATTATGAGCAGCACTAGTGCTTTTAAACGTGCTCTTTTACGAACAAGTAAACGCACAATACAAACCACATAAACTACTAAAACGAGAGCGACAAAGAAAAGTCCACTTACTTTGACGATACTTAATAATCCAAGAATTACCGCCGTATTTAGCGACAAAAGCCAGAAACGATTACGATAGACAAAACAACCTGCTATGGCTGCCAAGGCCAAGGCCGGAAGCAGAAAATCAACCAGCAAATTATTTAATCGAATAGCAACGTTGAACGTATTAAAAACAGCAAACGAAGCAAAAATCATGCTAACCATTAAGACACGTCGATCATCACGAAGTGCCGCAAACATGGCATAAAGACTGGAAGCAATCAAGAAGAATTGCCCGACCAACATACTACCTTCTGAAAAGCCTACGATAGTCGTGAAAAAATAAATGAAAAGTGAACTTCCAACAGGATAGGTATAATAACTAATAATCGTATCCTGCTGTGTTGGCAAAGCATTATTGATATGGAAAAATTTTACAATCGTTGCCCAATGCGTAAAATTATCATAATGTAAAAGCGGTGAATGCCAGAGCGTTATTCCAAACAAAAGCAAATAAGCCATCATTCCAAGCGCAATATAATCAAGTCTCCTAAAGCGATATTTCTTTTTCCATACCGCCCAAAGATAATAAAGACTCAAAAGACAGCCCAAAACAGAAATGGCATACACGGTTTGCAACATAAAGCCTAACAAACTACCAAGGTACAATACCAATGTAATGACTGAAAATGTAAACACCCATGTTAGACTGCGATTCATCTTCACAGTATTACGGAAAAAGGCATTATACCCCATGGTAATCACAAAGAACAACAGTAATCTAGCAATACTAATCATACTCTCCCTCTCCATTCATTTGCTAAGGCTTTAAAAGCAGGTAAGCTATCCAAATCCGCTAAATTGGTAACTCGATAAAGCGATTCGTCTCTATCAATATCATAGGACACAAAAGTCAACTGAATTGGCAAATCTTTGTAGGTAAATGCGACATTCGGTTCTTTTTTAGGATTTGTCAATTTTCCAGAAAATGTCATGTAATAATAATCTGTCTTTCTAAGCTGGCATTTTTTTCCAGCAACCTGAACCTCTTCATTAACACGAACTTTCGGAAAAGCTACTTGGTCATAGGCTGAAACAGGACGTTCATTATTTTGGAAACGTTGACTAAAGTTCTCAAATAAATCATCCCATGTTGTCATCCAAGGGTCTTTTTCCTTCGGAAGATTGTGATTAATGCGGTCATAAATGTACTGATAAAATTCGCGCTTATCAGCTTCAGGAATTTCTGAAAATTGAACGCCGTAGCGCCAACCATTATCAATCGCAAAAACACGAACAACATGACCTTTTACCCTCGCATGGTAATCACGTGATTGCAAATTAAGCGTCAGTTCTTTTTCTTTTGGCAAATACAATGGTAAATCCGTATAGAATGAAATCCCCGTTTCTGAAATATCACAGACTCTCACTTGGTAAGAATCATCATCAACCTCAATAACCATAGCTTCATCAACAGTAAAACGCTCACTTGAGCGATAAATCGGACGACCAAGCGCACAGAAAATCGCAAAGGTCAAATTGATGATATGATAAATCAACCAAAAACTGATAATACTTCCATAAAAAAGCTCTGAACCAAATTTTCCATAGTTAAAAGTCACCAAACCATAAACGGCTAATCCCCATAAAACAAGATAAGGAAGCGCATAAAGGTACAACGTCCACGACGTATCATTTCCCTTACGTGTCACCTTAAATTTTTTATCGCTAATGCCAAAGGACTCCAACATCATGGGAATAAACAAATACGGAGCAAAAATCGTTTCCACAATTTCTCCCCAAACCTGTGTTCGGTATTGTTTTGAGACTTCTCGCATTGACAAGTGTGTCAATGCGTAACTTGGCAACCAGAATAGGAACAGTAGCCAGATATTTGACACCACCACACGCACATGGAAAACCGTATATAAAATCGGTGCCAAGATATACAATAACCGTCTAAAGAAAGACCACCAATAAAGATAGCCATTAATATAAATAATTCTTTGCCCCTTTGTCAATTTGGGATTAAAGAAGATATTCATATTGTAGCTACTGCGAATAACGCCACGTCCCCAGCGCGCGCGCTGTTTGAGGACACTCTTCAAATCTGTTGGCGTTAACCCGCTAGCCATTGGACTTTTCGTCGAATAATTTACATAACCAGCCGCATTCATCCGAACACCTAGCTCGAAATCCTCCGTAATGGTATCTGTCGGAAAACCACCAACATCTTCAATCGCCTTGCGGAAAATAAGCGTATTAGACCCCGTATAAACCGCTGCACCGTGCGAATTATTGCAAACATTAATTTCTTTGGAAAAGAAATCTTGTTCGTTTGGTAAGGTTGATTCTGAAAACAAGTTAAATTGGAAAATATCAGCATTGTAAAAACTTTGTGGCGTTTGAATCAAACCAACTTTTGACTTATCATAATCGTCACCATTTTCATAAGCCTCAACTTGTTCAACAAAATAAGGCACAGTTTCCAACAGGAATTCACGATAAGGAATCATATCCGCATCAAATGTCGCCACCAAAGGTGATGACGTCTGACGTAAAGCATTATTGTAGTTTCCTGATTTGGCATCTTTATTATCCGCCAAACCAAAATAACCAACACCAAGCTCATCAGCCAATTTGGCAACTTCTAGACGATTGGTATCATCACAGACGTAGATATGCACCTTAGACTTATCAGGATATTCCATAAAAGTACAGGCATTAATCGTCTTATAAAGCAACTCTGGATCCTCATTATGCGTTGCAATCAAAACATCCACATCTGGGTAACGCTCCTTAGCAATCTCAGGCTTTTCAAGCTCAAAGTCCTTTTGCTTATTCCAAATGAGAATGTAGCCTGTAATGGCTGAAACTAACTCACTTCCCCACAATAAAATCCCAAAGATCAGCGCAAACCATGAATCATGCCACGGAATAGTCGCCACCAAACGCCAAGTTAAATAAAAGGCAGTCGTTACAAATGCAACGAAATAGAGTATCCTCTTACTAGTCTTCATTCTCACCTCCACTAAAAATCAAATGTTTTTGCACAAAATAACTGACAAAGAAAAGTGTACCGTCAACTAAAATCTTCACCAATGAAATTGGCAGCGTCGTCAAGGCATTTCCTAGAACTGTTACCAATAAACTTGACAAAACAATCTGTACTACCACCAAAGTGAAGTATTTTATCGCACTATTTGATTGACCTCGTTTAAAGACCACCTTATGATTCAAGGTGAAATTAACAACAGATGATATCACACGCGCTAAAATCGAAGCTAACGTCACCGCACTAAAACTCAATCCATTAAACAAAGAAATTAAAATCGTAAAAGCAACAATATCAACCAAGAAGGAAAACAATGATGCAAAAATGTACTTGAAGAAAACCTTGTAAATTCTAATCGAGTCACGAATCGCATCAAAATGCGACGACTGATTTTCATCCAAATAAATCGTTGCAATGCCAACTTCACAAATCAGAATATTGTCCTCTTTTGCCTCAAGTAACATATTCATCTCAAATTCATACCGTTCACCCTCCACGGTTAAGAGTTTTGGCAACCATGACATAGGAATCACACGAAGTCCCGTTTGCGTATCAGAAACGTGCACACCTGTCATAGCCCCTAAGACGTCTCTTGTCAATAAATTTCCAAATTTACTACGTAAAGGAACAGATTTTTCAAATGTTCTAACACCCAGCACCAAACTATCAGGATGTTGCAAAAATTCAGCCAAACATTTCATCATGTCTTCGTAGGTGTGTTGACCATCAGAATCAATCGTCACAATTCCTTTGGCATTAGGAAAATTGTCCAAAATATATGAAATAGCCGTTTTTAAAGCACGACCTTTTCCTTTATTATCAGCATGTCTTTGTAAATGACATGCATAGTTACTCTGCGCTATTGCAAATAACGGTGCAAAATCAGCTCCACTACCGTCATCGACTAGAATAATGTCAAACATTTGATTTTCCTTATCCCGAATATTTTTCAAAAGTTCTAACAAACGGTCATCAGGTTCATAGGCAGGAATGACAATAACAACATCTTGAAACATCATCGACGTTCTCCTTTCTGACTTTTATTTTCGTACATTTTCTTATCAGCTATTGCAAATAACGGTGCAAAATCAGCTCCACTACCGTCATCGACTAGAATAATGTCAAACATTTGATTTTCCTTTCTGACTTTTATTTTCGTACATTTTCTTATCAGCTATTGCAAAAAAATCAACGAAGTTTTTATGTGATTGATAAGAGTCCGTATAAGCACCTAAAGATGCTGTAATCCCCATATCTTTGAGAGTCATTTCTGCTTGAACAAGTTTTATTAAAAATTCAGCTTGATTTTCAGAAACTCCAGGGAGTAAAACCGCAAATTCATCTCCACCTAACCTTGCTATTACAGCACTTTCAGGCATTATCTTCGTTAAAATATCACCAAATTCAATTAGAATCTTATCTCCCGTAGCATGTCCAAAGGTATCATTTGCTTCCTTGAATTTATCCAAATCAGATATAATAACCGTAATTTGTTCTTCTTTACGTGTCAGACATTCCTCAAAAGCAAGCTCAATATATCGTCGATTATGAACCCGTGTTAAAACATCTTCGTATGCCATCCTCTGTATTTCAAGTTCATGAAGTCTCTGCTCTGTAACATCAAGAACAAAACAAAAAACACCAATCACTTTTTGGCGATTGTTATAAATGGGAGAATACATATTTTGCCAGTAAAGCGTTTTGTCGCCTGTCTTAATAGTATCCATAAATATAAATGTTTCACCCTTTTTCGCACGATCAACATTTGCTTTTAAACGCGCAGCATCTTCACTATTAAGATAATTCATTGGAAAGTCACCAATTTTGGGAGTGAAATAAAAGATTTCTTCCATGAGCCGAATATCATTCTTATTAACCGCAATAAAACGATAATCTAAGTCTACAGCATAGACGTTAATAAGTTTCGAACTCTGTAAGATAAAGTGGGATAGCATATGCTGTCTTCGATTAAGGTAAGATGCTAGGGTCCAAAGAACTAGTATTCCTATAAAGATTGCTAAAACGATGGGATTATCATGGTCAATCAAAACATCATCATACACTAAGCGCATTAATAACATTAACGCAGCAAAAATACTTAAGTACGTTAACAATCTTTGATGCTTGATTAAAAAATCACTTACTTTTCCTAATACCATTACAGCCTCACCATTCTAAGTAGTTTTAATACCTTCAGCATCCAAACTGTCTGTAACAAAACGTCCTGTAAAACCATCGATGAAGCCCGTAGCAGTATTGTCAATTCCTAAACGTTGTAGAATACGGCTGACATTAATACCCTTACCGCCAGCGAATTTATCATCACTCTCCATGCGGTTAACTTCACCAATCTCTACTTTGTCAATACGAACAATGAAGTCGATTGATGGATTCAGCGTTACAGTATAAATCATACTTCAATAACCCTCGTTTTCTCTTTTAATTCTTTTAGGAGCTCTTCTTCCGAAGCATTTGTAATTATGGTTACTTTCTCGACCTCGGCTACCTTAGCATAGGTAATCTGACCAAGTTTAGAGGCATCCGCTAGAACATAGGCTTTTTGAGCATTAGCTATAACCGTCCGTTTAATAACTGCCTCTTCCATGTCTGGTGTGGTGAAATAATTAGCATCAACGCCGTTAGCACCAATGAACGCACAATCAAAATTCAGTTGTCTGATTTGCTCTTGAGCAGTACTTCCAATAGAAGCATCCGTTGAATGTTTAACCTTTCCTCCAACAATCCTAGTGCTAACACCAAGATCTACCAGCTTAACCGCATGGTGGATAGAATTAGTCACAACCGTTACCTGACGATTCATTTCCTCTGGATATGGTGAATATTTGTCATAAGTTCTAAGCCCAGCCTCAACGTGACCAATACTTACTTTATTGTAAAATGCAACCAATCCAGCAGCAAAAGTTGTTGTAGTATCACCACGAACTAAAACCAAATCAGGTTGTTCTTTCTTAACAACTGGATCAAAATTAGCCAAAATTTTAGAAGTAATTTCCTGAAGTGATTGATTTTTTTCCTATGATATCCAAATCATAATCAGGAACTATTTCAAAAGTCTCCAAAACCTGGTCAAGAATTTGATGGTGTCGAGCTGTGACTACTGTAATAGTATTAATGGTTTCTTGATGTTATTTCAACTCAAGAATTAACGGCGCCATCTTAATTGCCTCTGGTCTTGTCCCAAAGACAACCATAATATTTATTTTCCCATAAGATCCCCCCTATGACCTATACGAAATCAATATAATATTGACAAATAAGACTCTACATTATCACTTTATTATCCCCAATAAAAAGGAAAATGAGTTATCCTTTCTCCAAAAGCATTAAAGGGAATGCCCTCGCTATTGGTCTTGTTTTGCAAATGATGTAAAGTAGATAAAGAAAAAGGTCTCAATAAAAAGACTATCATTACGTATAAAATTCAAGAAGTAAGACAAGAAAACTAAGTCATATCATCCAAGGATATCAATTGTTTTGAGATTTTCTAGTCTTCTCCCCCGAATTTAAAAATACACTATTTAATAAATAAAAAAACTGCAGGAGAAAAAACGCTTTGCTAATAAAAGTGTTTTTGAATCCAGCAGTATTGCTAATTTACATATATTTCATAAAAACTTCTCCCCATTTTAAAGAGCGTCCCCTTTACTTACGCTCTACCCCTATCTTACAAATCAAAATATCGGTATGATAACCCTATCCCAATACCATATCATATAGTACCAAGCACCAACACGTAATCGTATAAAACTCTCCCTAAAAGAGTTGAAAGATTACAATCAAGTTGGCTTCAAGTTACTACTACCAATATTCCCTATTCATATAGACGCTATAATTATAACATGTTATTTTTATTTTTCAAACTTTTTTAATTTTTTTATTATTTTAATGTATGTGACAACCATTATAATGAAGTCGTTTGAATTAAACACTCCTACTTAACAAATACTAATCAAATGATATTTATCTATATTTTAATAAATAATAATTAAACACCCTTTGGCTTTTAAATGGATTTGCATAAAAAAATCAGAATTCCTATTAAAATTCTGATTCAGAATGAAGACAAACATCGTTTTTGATGTTTGTCTTTTTTTATATTCACACTTAATTCTCCCATAATCCAATAATATTGAGGTATTTGGATAAAATAACAGGTCTTCCCTACCATCATTTTTACCAATTTTTTGATATTTAGACATGCCAAAGTAAGCCCAACCTTATCTTCCATTTTGGACTTTCCTTTTTCTCTGGTATAACGCAAGTTATGATATTCTTTAGCTGTTCTGAATAAACGTTCTATCGTTTCTTTCCGGTGTTGGTACCGTTCCTTCATCCCACTTTGATGACGGATATCTTCACAGATGTCTAAGGCATCTTTCCAAATATGACGCACAACAACTTTTTGGTGCTGGCGACTTTCAGTACAAATCGCTAACAAGGGAAAGGTCTTACAAATTTCGGGATTGCTTTTATATTCTCTATAACCTTCACGTGTTGTTGTACGGTAAGTTAATACCTGGTTCTCTGGACAAAGATAGCAGTCAAAATGCTCGTCATAGACAAAGTCTTTAGGACGTAGAAAGCCTCTCTTACCTCTTGGCCTAGTGTAAGGGAATACTGGCGTAATCTCTTTTTCTAAAAGAAACTTGGCAATACTAGGTGTTTTATAGCCTGAATCCGCAATAATGAATTCAGGTGAGAAGGGTTCTATCTTGGCAAAAAGAGCAGGAAAGGCCTGACTATCATGGATGTTACCTGCTTCAACTGTATAAGCCAAGGCCCAACCATGTTTATCACAGGCTACCTGAGCATTATAAGCGAAGACTTCCTTGTGTTCTCCCTTGTGAAACCAACCACTATCTGGGTCTGTCGTTGATTGTTTCTTAGGTTTAGCCTCGCCTTTTTTGGCGGGCTTTAAGAACTTTTTTGCATGTTTCTTCCTGTCTAAATTAATCTCAACATCCAGTTGTTCACTCATGAATTTAGCTTTTTGATCAACAACAACATTTTTGTACTGAGGAGAAGTATTGGAGGAATTTGTTAAGACTTAATTTTTTCTTGTTTATAAAAATGTTAGATCAGTTACAAAGCCACCAATCCTTAAATTATGAGACTTGTTAAAAATAGTGTACAATGGTTTGTTGTTAATCCAGTCAAGAAATTGTTTGGTCGTAGAAGAGGAAGGAGAAGATGACAATGAAAATAAGCAATATTTTAGGGATTTTTGTAGGACTATTTTTAGGGCTGGTTACAGTCATGGGAATGAGCCTATTTACCTTTATTAATTTAAAATTTAACTCTGTTTATTATGCTCAGCATATTCCTCATAAGGAGGGAACAGAGCCCGACATCATTATGCTGATGGAGAATATGGGTTGGGCCTATACACCGGAAATAGATGGTATTAGTTATGATGATGATGGGTCGTATGCTATAACTAGAGAAAAAGGAACTAAAACGTCTGTATTAGATCTTACAGGTGATACTCTATTTTTTCATTCGGAGTCAGATGATATGTATCTTCTTAATCGTAATTTTTCTATCCAACATGCTTTTGACAAACGTTATCACAAGATTAAATATAATCAACGAAAAGTCCAAAAAGAAATTAGAGAAACTGTTCAACCTGTGATTGATGCTCAGCCAAAACCATTATTCAATCTTCAGTGGTTGTTTAATTTAATATATCAAAGTAGGTTTAATTAGAGAATAAAATAGCATAGAAGTGTTTTGTAGGGACTCCTACCTTTGCTATTTGAAAGTAGTTTAGGTTGAGTTAAATAGTCGGGAGAGCGGTTCGATATAATAGGTCTATTTCCTGGCTATTCATGACGGCTAACCTTTGAAAACACCTCATTTTTATGCTACTATGAAAGTTATGAAAAAACAGTTACAAGGCTTGACGCAGGTGGAGGTCAAGCGGCGGATAGATGCCGGTAAAACAAATCATTTTAAAGCAAAAACTGGCTCCAGCAATTGGGAGATTTTTAGGCGTAATGTCTTTAACTCCTTTAATGTGCTCAATTTTGCAATCTTTGTGGCCTTGATTGCTGTTCAGGCTTGGTCTAATCTTTTTTTCTTTGGGATTATTGTGCTTAATGCCTTTACGGGGATGATGACGGAGTTGCGTGCCCGTCGCATGATTGATAAGCTCAATCTCATGAATAAGGATCAGATTCGTGTGGTGCGTGATGGACAGCTTGTTTCTATTGATCCTAAGGATATTGTCTTGGATGATGTCATGCTCTTGTCTGCGGGTGAGCAGGTTCCTAGTGATGCCGTGGTTGTTGATGGGATAGCCGAGCTTAACGAGGCCATGCTGACTGGTGAGAGTGATCACATTCTAAAGAAAGATGGGAAGGAGTTGCTCTCCGGTTCTTATCTTGTGAGTGGTCAGGTCTATGCCAGAGTCATTCATGTAGCCGAGGACAATTACGCTAACAAGCTCATGCTAGAGGCCAAGAATCATAAGCCAATCGTGTCCCGTATTCTTTATAATATGGACAAGATTGCTAAGTTTACGGGAAAGATTGTCATACCGTTTGGGCTTGCGCTCTTTTTTGAGGCTTACTTGATTAAACAGCTCTCCCTTCAAGAGTCGGTAGTTACCAGTTCGACAGCTCTTCTGGGAATGTTGCCTAAGGGAATTGCCCTTTTGACTATTACATCTCTTTTGACGGCTGTCATTAAACTTGGGATGAAACATATCCTGGTGCAAGAGATGTACTCTGTTGAAACCTTGGCCCGTGTAGACGTGCTTTGTTTAGATAAGACAGGGACGATTACACAAGGAAAGATGACAGTTAAAGGTCTGGAACTACTGTCAGAGCGTTTTACGAAAGAGGAGTTGGAGCGTTTGCTTGCGGCTTATATGCAACATAGCAAGGATAAAAATGCAACAGCTCAGGCTATTCGAAATGCTTATGAGGGTCTGGAACATCATTATCAGGTAGGTGACGTTATTCCATTTTCAAGCGATCGTAAATGGGGTGCTGTGAGCGTTAATGGGCTTGGAACTCTCTTTTTGGGAGCACCTGAGATGCTTCTTAAGGAAAATCCTAAAGCAGTTGATCAGGCTCAGGCACGGGGGTCTCGTGTTTTGATTTTGGCTTGGAGTCAGTCAGGTGTTGATACAGAGACCATGACTTTGCCGAATGACGTCGAGGCTTTGACCTTACTTGAAATTGCCGATCCTATTCGTGAGGATGCTGCAGAAACTCTGGAATACCTGCGTTCAGAAGATGTGACCCTTAAGATTATTTCTGGTGACAATCCAGTGACGGTTTCTCATATTGCTCATCAAGCTGGTTTTGCCGACTATCAAAGCTATATTGACTGTTCTAAGGTCAGCGATGAGGAATTGGAGGCTTTGGCTGAGGATACTGCGATTTTTGGTCGTGTATCTCCGCACCAGAAAAAGTTGTTAATCCAAACCCTTAATGCCAATGGGCATACGACAGCTATGACTGGTGATGGTGTCAATGATATCTTGGCACTGCGTGAAGCGGATTGTTCGATTGTTATGGCAGAGGGAGATCCTGCAACACGTCAGATTGCCAACTTGGTGCTTATGGATTCTGAGTTTAAGGACATTCCTGAAATTCTATTTGAGGGACGCCGTGTGGTTAATAATATTGCCCACATTGCACCGATTTTCCTCATTAAAACTGTTTATTCCTTCCTTTTGGGGCTTATCTGTATTGCCAGTATTGTTTTTGGTAAAGCAGAGTACCTCTTGGTCTTCCCTTTTATTCAAGTTCAGATGACTTTGGCGGGTCAATTTATCGAAGGTTTTCCACCGTTTATTTTAACCTTTGAGCGTAATATTCGTCCTGTTGAGAAACATTTCCTCAGACGTTCGCTCCAGTTGTCTATTCCTAATGCCTTGATGCTGGTTATCAGTGTTCTTATTTTCCATCTCTCTCAGGTCTATCTTGGCATGAGCAATACGGATATGCTGACGCTGTCTTACTATATGATGGGATCAACGGGTGTCCTTGCCGTTATTCGTGCTTGTATTCCGTTGAATAAGGGGCGTGTGGCCTTGATTATTTACTCAGTCTTTGGCTTCTTAATCAGCTCCTACTATCTTCGAGATGTGATTGAGATTTCGACACTTAATAGCTATACCTTGCCAATCTATCTGGTTGCAATGGCTATCTGTACACCGCTTTTCTTCTGGATTAGCTATAAACAAGGTGCTTTCCAAAAAGCATAAAGCAAAACTCGAGCTTGGTAACAGGCTTGAGTTTTTTTGATAGCTGAACAGTAGGAAAAGCCTTGATGTGTATGAGGTGTGGTACAATAGAAGCATGAAAATAGTAGGTCACTTGACGCCAAAAGTCATTAAAACTTTTGATTTGGACTACAAGCCTGGTGAAGAAATCACGCTGTCTGCACAACGTAAGAAGCATATGGAAAAACATCGCCAGGAATTCAGTGATTTTGATGCTACCTATGAACGGATTCCAGAGATTATTGCTCATCCGGACTATATCGGTCGCCATCCTAATGGCCAGTCCTTGGAATACATCAAACGTATTGATGGTAATGTTTTGGTAGCTGTCAGATTATGTGATAAACTTAATGTCCGTACCATGTTTGTGATTAAAGATTCTAAGCTGAAAAACTATCTAAATGCTGGTAGAGCTAAGAAAATGTGATATAATATAATTAAGAAGTAACAACGAGGGCGGAAGAGGCAGCCGCCGCACCTTCGGGTCTGAAAGAGATGCAGGACTGTCACCCTGCCGTTGTTTATCAAACCAAGAAGTCCCTTTGGGGGCTTTTTTATTTTGTGTAGCTTAGGGACAAGACTATCTCACTTTCTGGATTAGGTTTAGACAAATCTTATAGGAGGGGAATTGTCAAAATTAACAGAAAATTCTTGACATCTTTTTAAAAAGGAGTACAATAGTTAGTAAATCAGAAAGTAACTGGTCTTAGATTTTCAGGGAGCCTGCGGTGATTGTGAGTAGGTAATCGAGATGAGCGAACATTGGGCTGATTGGATGATAATGAGAAGGTAACACATATTCTTCTCGGTTGGCACCCCTTACCGTGCAACTCCTTGTTAGAGGAGATAGAGATGATGGTCGTTTTTTGAGACCATTAACTGAGGTGGTACCGTGTTAAACTAGATTTAATGCCCTCACAGAGTTTTTCTCTGTGAGGTTTTTTGTTTACTTTTATCTTTAAAGGTCTATTTACCTTAAAGGAGTATTATTTCATTATTCAATGAAAGGTTGGGTATTATGGATGCATTAAACGATATTCGAAGTGATATTGATAATATTGATAGTCAGTTAATTCGACTCCTGGCCCAACGTCAAATACTTGTGGAAAAGGCAGGACGGCTGAAGCCCAAAGGAGATAAGTCCGCAGTCCGGGCGAATGATCGTGTTGCTCAAGTCATAGCTAACCGTCGCAAGGAGGCACTAGAGCTTGGCTTATCGCCAGATGTGGCTGAAAGTGTTTGGAGAAGCATGATTAAAGCCTTTATTGCTTTGGAAGAGAAAGTGAATAAAGAACAATAATGGTGCCGATACATCCTATAAAGGAGTCTTGTATCAGTCTTATTACTCTCGATAAACCAGTTTGAAAGGAAATACTATGAGAAAAATTTTACCAGCCGATACCTTAACACCAATCTTGGCTTATATGCGTGTTCAGGGGGAACATAAGGTTATCCTTGAATCCATTCCTCGTGAGAAGGAAAATGCACGTTTTTCTATTGTTGCCTACAATCCGGTCTTTGAAGTAACCTTCAAGGATGGTGTTCTTTATGAAAATGGTAAGGCGATTGATCAGGATCCTTTCGAATACTTGGACCAAGTAACAGTCAAGGGCATCAAGTCTGACCTACCTTTCGCAGGTGGTGCTATCGGGTTTGCAGGTTATGACATGATTGGTCTCTATGAAAATATCGGTGAGATTCCTGAAGATACGATTGGAACACCTGATATGCATTTCTTCATCTACGAGTCTTATTTAATTTTTGACCACAAGAAGGAAAAGGTTTATGTGGTTGAGGACAATATCTACTCTGGTCGTGACAACGATGCGGTGCGTCAGGCTCTTGGTCAGGTGGTAACGGACCTCCAGACTCAGGCGCCAAACGAGTTTACACCTCAAGCCTTACAAGCCTTGCAATTTTCAAATCATATCGAAAAAGAGGTCTTCATGGATATGGTAGCTAAGGCTAAGAAATTCATTCGTGAGGGAGATATGTTCCAATGCGTGCTTAGCCAACGCTTTTCAGCGGACTTTGAGGGGGATCCTTTGGATTACTACCGTAACTTGCGCGTGACCAACCCATCAAACTACCTTTATTTCTATGATTTTGGAGATTATCAGGTGATTGGTGCTAGCCCAGAGAGCTTGGTTTCAGTGAAAAATGGAGAGGTGGTCACCAATCCGATTGCTGGGACTCGTCCTCGTGGTGCCAATGAGGCTGAAGATGCTGCCTTGGCGGATGAACTCTCACATGATGTTAAAGAAACTGCGGAACACCGTATGTTGGTTGACTTGGGACGTAATGATATTGGTAAGATTGCCAAAAATGGTACGGTCAAGGTGACTAAGTATATGGAGGTTGAGTATTTCCGCTATGTGATGCATCTTACCAGTGTGGTCAAAGGGCAACTCTTGCCTGAGTTGACAGCCCTTGATGCTCTTAAATCAACCCTACCAGCTGGAACCGTGTCAGGAGCGCCTAAGATTCGTGCTATGCGTCGTATCTATGAGCTTGAACAGGAAAAACGTGGTATTTATGCGGGAGCTATTGGTTATCTGTCTGCGACAGGAGATATGGACTTTGCCATTGCTATCCGTACTATGATTCTCAAAAATCAAAAAGCCTATGTTCAGGCAGGTGCAGGTGTTGTCTATGACAGTGTTCCTGAGAATGAATTTTACGAAACGATTAACAAGGCGAAAGCTATGACAAGAATAGGAGATGCCCAATGATTTTATTAGTTGATAACTATGATTCTTTTACCTATAATTTGGCACAATACCTAGGGACATTTACAGAGGTGAAAGTCTTGCGTAACGATGATGAGACTCTCTATGAAGAGGCAGAAAAAGCTGACGGGCTAGTCTTTTCACCGGGTCCAGGTTGGCCAGCTGATGCGGGTAAAATGGAAGCCTTGATTAAGGATTTCGCTGGTAAAAAACCGATGATGGGAATTTGCTTGGGGCACCAGGCTATTGCGGAAACTTTTGGTGGGAAACTTGGCTTGGCTAAGAATGTGATGCATGGCAAACAAAGCAATATTACTTTTGAAACGCCATCGCCAATTTTCAAAGATATTGACAATGATGTCCCAATCATGCGTTACCATTCCATCGTTGTTGACCAAATGCCGGAGGGCTTTGATGTGACAGCTATCACAACTGATGATCAAGAAATCATGGCCATTCAACATAAGGAGCTACCAATTTACGGTTTGCAATATCACCCAGAAAGCATCGGAAGTCCAGATGGGCTCAAGATGGTTGAAAATTTCGTGAAAATTGTTGCAGACTAGTTAGACAGTCTTTTGACTAGATTGGTCTACGCTCAAAACATCTCCTCGTGCATCAGAAAACTTTGAACCGTTTTTAAAAGGAAAACAGATATGAAAGAAATATTCCTACAAATCTCAAACCGACAAGACTTGTCTCAAGACCAAGTCCAAGCAGTCTTTGACCGCATTCTCAAAAATGAAGTCTCAGAAAGCCAAATCGCTGCCTTCCTTATGGGACTTAAAACTAAGGGAGAAACAGCAGATGAAATCACAGGTATCGTGCGTGCTCTCAAATCGCATGCGACGGTCTTGCCTGAGACCTTCACAGATGCTATGTGTAACTGTGGAACTGGTGGGGACCAGTCTTATAGCTTTAACATTTCAACAACGGTTTGCTTTGTCTTAGCAGCAGGTGGTATTCGTATGGCCAAGGCTGGTAACCGTTCGATTTCCTCTAAATCTGGTTCGGCAGATGTCCTTGAAGCCCTTGGAATCAACGTTTCGGCGTCGCCAGAAACCCTATCTAAAGCACTTGATGAGGTTGGTTTGGCCTTTATCTTTGCCCAAACCATGCACCCAGCCATGCGTTTTATCGGTCCAGCTCGCCAAGCTCTTGGAATTCCAACGATTATGAACTTGGTCGGACCACTGGCTAATCCGCTTGACCTTGAGACACAACTTATGGGCCTCTACCGTGTGGAATTGCAAGAGATTGTTGCTAATGCTATCCAACAGTTGGGACGTAAACGTGCGGTTATTATCACAGGTCCTGACAATATGGACGAAGCTGCTCTCTATGGCACTAACACCTACACCCTTTTGGAAGATGGTCACATCAGCCAACACACTTTCACTTATGAAGATTTGGGTATGGAAAAGGTTGAGTTGTCTGATATCACAGGTGGTGATGCTAAGGAAAATGCAGAGATTCTCCTTAGTGTCTTGAAAAATGAAGCCAGTCCTTATCTTGAAACAACAGTGCTTAATGCAGGTCTTGGCTTCTTTGCCAATGGTAAGGTTGAGACCATTAAAGAAGGCGTTGAGCTTGCTCGCCAATTGATTGCGGACGGATCAGCCCTAGAGAAACTTCACCAACTCCAAGAGGTACAAGTATGAGTAAAGCCTTTCTCCCAACAATCTTAGAACAAAAAGAAAAAGAAGTGGCCCAGTTGGTCATGGAAGACTTGCAACCCTTGCGCCAGACCTATCGTCTTTATGAGTTTCTCAAGTCAAATCAAAACAAGCTGCAAATTATTTCTGAAGTGAAAAAAGCTAGTCCAAGTATGGGTGATATTAACCTGGATGTGGATATTGTGGCTCAGGCCAAGACCTATGAGGAAAATGGGGCAGCCATGATTTCTGTTTTGACGGACGAGGTTTTCTTCAAGGGTGATATTTCCTATTTGAAAGAAATTTCGTCAGAGGTGGCTATTCCAACCTTGGCTAAGGACTTCATTATTGATGAGAAACAGATTGTGCGTAGCCGTAATGCGGGAGCGACAGTCATTCTCTTGATTGTAGCGGCCTTGCCAGAAGCTCGTCTCAAGGAGCTCTATGATTTTGCGACTAGCCTTGGCTTGGAAGTCTTGGTTGAAACGCATAATCTGCCAGAATTGGAAGTGGCTCATCGTATTGGTGCTGAGATTATCGGTGTTAACAACCGTAATTTGGTGACTTTTGAGACAGATATCAATACCAGTCTTGAGTTATCAACGCATTTCAAGGACAAGCCTGTTTATATTTCTGAGTCAGCTATTTTCACAGGTCAGGATGCTGCCCTAGTTGCCCCATATTTTAATGGGATTCTGGTAGGAACTGCCCTTATGACGGCTGACAATGTGGCTGAAAAGGTCAAGGAGTTGCAAATTGACAAAGGTTAAAATTTGTGGACTGTCGACACCAGAAGCAGTAGCAACTGCAGTTGAAGCAGGTGCTGACTACATTGGCTTTGTGTTCGCCAAAAGCAAGCGTCAAGTGAGTCTTGAACAAGCTCACGGGCTGGCTAAAGGGGTGACAGGCCAGACAAAAATCGTCGGTGTCTTTGTTTCACCTAGTCTTGAAGAACTGGAAGAAGCGATTAGTCAGGTTCCCTTAGATATCGTTCAGATTCATGGAACTTTTGATGAAGCTCTGATTCCAAAGATATCAGTACCAGTTATTAGAGCTATTCAGATTTCGGATAGTGAGTCTCAAGTCAAGAGCCAGGCGGATTATCTTCTTTTTGATGCTCCTATTGCTGGTAGTGGTCAGACCTTTGACTGGCAACTCTTGGCGGACAAGCAGATTGAACAGGTCTATTTCATCGCTGGTGGTTTGACTGTGGACAATGTGGCAGAGGCCAAGGAAACTTTCCATCCCTATGCCTTGGATGTGTCCTCAGGTGTCGAGACAGATGGTCACAAAGATTTAGATAAGATTAAAGCATTTATAGAAAGAGTGAAAGCATGACATATCAACAACCTGATGCAAAAGGATTTTACGGAAAATTCGGTGGTCAGTTCGTTCCAGAAACGCTGATGACAGCCGTTATTGAATTGGACAAGGCCTATCGTGAGGCCAAGGAAGATCCAAGTTTCCAAGCGGAATTGGATGATCTCCTCAAAAACTATGTGGGCCGTGAGACGCCTCTTTACCACGCTAAACGTTTGACTGATCATATTGGTGGGGCACAAATTTATCTTAAACGTGAGGACCTTAACCACACAGGTGCCCACAAGATTAACAATGCCCTTGGTCAAGTTTTACTTGCCAAACGTATGGGCAAGAAGAAAATCATCGCCGAAACTGGTGCAGGTCAACACGGTGTTGCAACAGCGACAGCCGCAGCCCTTTTCGACATGGACTGTACAATCTATATGGGTGAGGAAGATGTTAAACGTCAGGCGCTTAATGTTTTCCGTATGGAGTTGCTTGGTGCCAAAGTTTTCAGTGTTACAGATGGTTCGCGCGTGCTTAAGGACGCTGTAAATGCAGCCCTTCGTGCTTGGGTAGCAGGTATCGAGGATACTCACTACATCATGGGATCTGCCCTTGGTCCCGCACCATTCCCAGAAATTGTTCGTGACTTCCAATCTGTCATCGGTCGTGAAGCCAAACGTCAATACGCAGAGATTTCTGGCGGTAAACTGCCTGATGCCGTCATGGCTTGTATCGGTGGTGGTTCAAATGCTATCGGTATGTTCTACCCATTTGTTAATGATAAATCAGTAGCTATGTATGGTGCTGAGGCTTCTGGTTTGGGTCTTGATACTGAAAAACATGCCGCAACCTTTGCCAAAGGTCGTCCAGGTATTCTTCATGGAGCGCTTATGGATGTCCTCCAAGATGCTCATGGTCAAATCATGGAAGCCTTCTCTATCTCGGCTGGTCTGGACTACCCAGGGGTTGGTCCTGAGCACTGTTATTTCAACGAAATCGGCCGTGCGACTTACGACTCTATTACGGATGAAGAAGCTCTCGAAGGCTTCAAACTTCTGTCACGTTTGGAAGGAATTATCCCAGCTCTTGAGTCTAGCCATGCTATTGCCCTTGCGCAAAAAGTGGCAGCTAAGATGTCGCCAGACCAAAGCCTTATCGTCTGCCTCTCAGGTCGTGGGGACAAGGACGTTATGCAGGTTAAAGAACGTTTCGAAGCTGAAGCAGAAGGGAAATAAACCATGACAAAAACACTAACAAAACACCTACAAGCTATCAAAGACAGTAAACGCGGTATTTTCGTGCCTTATATCATGGCGGGTGACCACGCTAAAGGCCTAGACGGACTCTTTGAGACTATCGCTCTCTTGGAAAATAGTGGTGTCTCAGCTATTGAGGTGGGTATTCCATGGTCAGACCCAGTGGCTGACGGTCCCGTTATTGAACTTGCAGGACAACGTAGTTTGGCTAAAGATGTGACTTTGACAGCTATTATCAAGAAGCTTCAGGAACAAAAAACACAGGTGCCTTTGGTTATCATGACCTACATCAACCCAGTTTATCAATATGGTATTGAAGCCTTTGTTAAGGACCTGGCAGATACATCTGTCAAGGGGCTCATTATTCCTGATTTGCCAGATGAACACGCTGACTTTATCACTCCTTATTTGAAAGACAGTGATATTGCTCTCGTGCCTCTGGTGAGCTTGACTACAGGTATTGACCGTCAAAAACAGTTGATTGATGGTGCAGAAGGCTTTATCTACGCTGTTGCCATTAATGGTGTTACAGGTAAGACTGGTAATTACCGTGATGACCTTGACAAACACTTGGCTAACTTGACTGCCCATGCAGACATTCCAGTTCTCACAGGTTTTGGTGTGTCAACAGAGGAAGACATTAAACGCTTTAACGCTGTATCAGACGGTGTTATCGTAGGATCGAAAATCGTCCGTGACCTCCACGACGGTAAGGAAAAAGAAGTCGCTGAATTTGTTACATTCGGTTCACATTTTGAAAAATAGAAGATGATGCTCTCCAGAAATGGGGAGTGTTTTTTCATCAAAAACATTCTTGGGGATATTTTGATTTTCTTAGTTTCCAGTATTATACTATGAGTGTGGAGTGGCAATTACATTTATCTCTTGTTCTTATTTTCATCTTACTTATAGAAAGAAGGTAGACAAATGAAAGTATCATTAAGGGTAATGCTAGGAGTCTGTTTCTTAATAGGAGCATTACTATTTTTCTATCGTGGAGAGAATCACTATGCACTGATTTTCCTTGTGGTTGGTGCCTTGTATCTTTATAAGGGGTTAAGCTGAGAGTTAAATCTCGTATTGAATGAATAAGCCTGTTTAGTGACATTTATGTCACTATTTTTTTCTTTTTGGAAGCTATAGAATGATTTTATAACTAAAAAGAAAGGAAGAGAAGGCATCACAGAACATGATTAATCATATTTTTTCATTCTTTCTATCACACAAGAAAGCTCTAGCAATACTCTTTATGATTATTTATTTGGCTGTTATTTACCTAGGCATGTTTAAATTTTTGTATGTTGAAGGCAGGGATTTTGGACGTAGCCTCGTCAACTCAATCTTATCTTAGTAAAGTGTAGCACCTCTTAGGTGGTGTTTGTTTTTTAAAGATAAATCTACAAACGTAAACAAAACCCTTGACATATCTCCACAGCAGTGTTAAAATAAATCTACAAAAGTAAACGAATGATAACATTCAGAAAGGAACTATCATGCTGACAATTTCATCTGCGGAATGGGAAGTCATGCGAGTGCTCTGGGCTAAGGGGCAGGCGACTTCTTCAGAGATTATAGCAATTCTATCTAAGAAGCTAGACTGGTCGCCTTCGACAGTTAAGACCTTGCTTGGACGTTTGGCGGACAAGGGGTACCTAACTAGTCAGCGTCAAGGACGAGGGTTTATCTATCAAGCTAGCTTGGGGGAAGATGAGGCGAATTTTCAGGCTTTAGAAGCTGTTTTTGACAAGATTTGTTTGACCAAACATAGCGATTTGTTGGGTCAACTCATGGCAAAGACGCCGATGACCCAGGCCGATGTGGATAAGTTACAGGCCGTGCTTGCAGCAAAAGAACCTGTGGATCAGGTGGTTTGTGACTGTGTGCCTGGTCAATGTGCTTGTGGGCATCATATGGAGGTGATATAGGAAATGGCAAAAGAAACCTTTGTGGTTAATGGGATGACCTGTGCATCCTGTGTAGCCAATGTTGAAAATGCTGTTAATAAGTTGGATGGTGTGGACAAGGCTGTGGTTAACCTAACCACCGAAAAAATGTCTGTGGATTACGCTGGGGATAAGGTTAGTCCAGAAGCTATTGAAAAAGCTGTGGCTGACGCTGGTTATGAAGCTGAAGTTTACAATCCAGACACAGCCAAAAGCCAGGAAGAGCGTGAAGAAGACAAAATTCACAAGGTACGTGAGCGCCTCATTTGGTCATCTGTCTTCACCATTCCTCTCTTTTATCTTGCTATGGGCCCAATGGTTGGTCTACCTGTGCCAAACTTCTTGTCTCCTCACCATGCAGCCTTGACTTATGCCTTGGTGCTACTAGTTTTGACAGTACCAGTCATGTGGTTGGGCCGTTCCTTCTATAGTAATGGTTTTCGTACCTTGGCCAAGGGTCATCCTAACATGGATGCCTTGGTAGCCTTGGCAACATCGGCAGCCTTTCTTTATAGTCTCTATGGTACTTACCATATTTCATTGGGGCATGCCCATCACGCCCACCAACTTTATTTTGAGTCAGTGGCTGTTATTTTGACCTTGATTACTCTAGGAAAATACTTTGAAACCCTGTCTAAAGGTCGAACTTCAGAAGCTATCAAGAAACTCATGCACTTGTCAGCCAAGGAGGCAACCGTCCTTCGGGATGGTAAGGAAGTCAAGCTTCCTGTGGATGAGGTTGTTCTTGGTGACCATATTGTGGTCAAACCTGGGGAAAAGATAGCCGTGGATGGTCAGGTAATTTCTGGTAGCTCTGCGATTGATGAGAGTATGCTTACAGGGGAGTCACTCCCTATTGAAAAATCCTCTGGTAAGCCAGTGTTTGCAGGTTCTATTAATGGTCAAGGTAGCTTAATTTATGAGGCTGAAAAGATTGGTAAGGACACCTTACTTTCCCAAATCATTAAATTGGTTGAGGATGCCCAACAAACCAAGGCACCGATTGCCAAGATTGCCGATCAAGTGTCAGCGATCTTTGTTCCTGTTGTCATGGCTATCGCACTTGTTTCAGGTCTCTTTTGGTACTTTGTCATGGGACAAACCTTTACCTTCGCTATGACAGTAGCAGTTAGTGTCTTGGTTATTGCTTGTCCATGTGCTTTGGGTCTTGCGACACCGACAGCTATCATGGTTGGTACAGGCCTTGGTGCCGAACACGGTATTCTCTACAAGCGTGGGGATGTGCTCGAGCTAGCTCACAAGGCTGATGTCCTCGTTTTTGACAAGACAGGAACTATTACTCAGGGTAAACCTCAGTTGGTTTCTAGCTATACCTATGACAATAGTGGAGCAACCTTACAGCTTTTGGCATCCTTGGAAGCCAAGTCCGAACACCCTTTAGGTCAAGCCATCCTTGTAGCAGCAGAAAATGCTAACTTGGACTTGTTAGAGATGGATAACTTTTCAAGTTTGACTGGACGAGGTCTTACTGCCAGCTATGCAGGTAAAACTTATCTAGCTGGAAATCAAACCCTTATGGCTGAGGAAAAAGTCGACTTGACTTCAGCACAAGCTGATTTCCAAAGCTTGACGGCCGATGGTCAAACTCCTATTTTCCTAGCTGAAGATGGTAAGTTAATTGGACTCTTTGGTGTAGCCGATCAGGTTAAAGCAGATAGTGAAGATATGGTGGCAGCCCTTCATCAAATGGGCAAGGAAGTCATCATGTTGACTGGGGATAATGACCAAACAGCTCAAGCTATCGCTCAAAAGGTTGGCATCAAACGCGTTATCAGTCAAGTGCTTCCGCAAGAGAAATCTAGGGTGATTAGCGACCTTCAGGCAGAAGGAAAATCAGTCATCATGGTTGGTGATGGTATCAATGATGCCCCAGCCCTTGCGACTGCCGATATCGGTATTGCCATGGGATCAGGGACAGATATTGCTATGGAAAGTGCCGATATGGTCCTTATGAAACCCAACCTCATGGATGTCGTTAAGGCTCTGAAAATTAGTCAGGCGACTATCACAACGATTAAAGAGAACCTCTTTTGGGCCTTTATCTACAATATCTTGTCTATCCCAGTAGCTATGGGTGTCCTCCACCTCTTTGGAGGTCCCCTTCTTGACCCAATGATAGCAGGACTTGCCATGAGCTTTAGCTCTGTCTCAGTCGTCCTCAATGCTCTGCGCCTCAAACGTCGCAAAGTCTAAGTGTCGATTGCTTACAACTCTCGCCATTAAAGGAGTGTACTAAAAAAATAATTAAAGAAAAGGAAGAAAGAAAAATGACAAAAACATATAACATCACAGGAATGAAATGCCAAGGCTGTGTTAACACCGTTACTGAAAAACTCTCCGCTGTCAAAGGTGTAGACAAGGTTCAAGTTGACCTCGAAAACAAACAAGTCACTATTGAAGGGAAACCTTGGAAATGGTCTCTCAAACGTGCCCTTAAAGGCACTAAGTTCGAGCTTGGTGACGAAATTTAAGACAGGAATGAAACAGCTATTAGGCTGTTTTTTTGCCTATAATCTTTTTGAAAATCCCTTCCTTTTGTGATATGATTAAGGTAATTATGTTCTCAAAACTGAGACTAGAAAATCAAGAAAAGAAAACGGTATACCTATGTCTAAACAAACCCTTATCCTTCTCTACGGTGGACGTTCAGCAGAACGTGAAGTGTCTGTGCTCTCAGCTGAGAGTGTTATGCGTGCGGTGGATTACAGCGCATTTGAGGTTAAAACCTACTTTATCACTCAGTCTGGTGATTTCATCAAAACACAAGAATTTACAGAAACACCAAGTGATGATGAGAAGCTCATGACTAATGACACAGTTGTGGCTAGTCAGGTTATCAAACCAAGCGATATTTATGAGGAAGGCGCTGTGGTATTCCCTGTGCTCCATGGACCTATGGGTGAGGATGGATCTATCCAAGGTTTCCTCGAAACCCTTAAGTTGCCATACGTGGGTACTAATGTCTTGTCATCAAGTGTGGCTATGGACAAGATTATGACCAAGCATATTCTTGAAGTTGCAGGTGTCCCTCAGGTTGCCTACACAGTCTACATCGAGGGTGAAGATTTGGAAGCAGCAGTAGCAGAGACGCTTGAAAAATTGACCTTCCCAGTTTTCGTAAAACCTGCTAACATGGGGTCATCTGTTGGGATTTCGAAAGCTGAAAACGAAGCGGAGCTTCGTGCAGCGATTGATCTGGCTCTCAAATATGATAGCCGTATCTTGATTGAGCAAGGTGTGGTTGCCCGTGAAATCGAAGTTGGTATCCTTGGAAATACAACTGTCAAAACGACAGATCCAGGTGAAGTGGTCAAAGACGTGGCTTTCTATGATTACCAAGCTAAATACATTGACAATAAGATTACCATGGACATCCCAGCTCACGTGCCTGCAGAAGTCATGACGCAAATGCGTACCTATGCAGCCAAGGCCTTCCGTGCTCTTGGTGGTTGTGGTCTTGCTCGCTGTGATTTCTTCCTGACAGAGGATGGAGCCATCTACCTTAACGAGCTCAACACCATGCCAGGTTTCACTCAATGGTCAATGTACCCACTACTTTGGGAAAATATGGGACTTTCTTACTCAGACCTTATCAAGGAATTGGTAGCCTTGGGACAAGAAATGTTCGAAAAACGTGAAAGCCATTTGATTTAAGCATATTGGAAATTATGCAAAAAAGGTAGAGTTTAACCTCTACCTTTTTATACTCTCAATTAAACTAGTAATTAACTAACTGTAATTAAGGAAAGTGAGGTAATTGATATGTCTAGAATAGCCTGGTATCGTATACTCTTCTTTTTTGAGAGCTTACTTTTTCTTCCAAACTTTATTGCCAATGTGCAAGTCTTAGCAGAAAAACAAAACAACTCAAACTCCTATCTATCACCTATCTTTTTAGCTTTGATTTATGTAATGCCACTATATTTGTTGATACTATGGCTTATTCATAGGCTCAAAGACTTACGTATAGATGTCGAGGGGCTTATGACGATAGGACTTCTAGGCTGTTGTCATCTATTGGCTTGGTTTCTCCCAACTTCATTAGTGGATCATAAATCGATATTTTTGGCAGTTATGGGTGGAATATGCTTTATCTTGATTTGTTTTATATTAAGTAAGTTTGAACGTAAGCATATTTTTGATTCTTTGAAAAGTAGACTTGGGTGGCAATCTTCGGCAATAATTGTGGGATTAGGTATGACTGTCCTTGAGTTTAGCACAAATTACTCTCTGATAAATGCGGTCTCAAGCAATGGGGGAATTTATTACACAACGGTTGATTTACTTGTTATAGCATTACGAGTGGTAAGGTTGTTGTTGTTTGTCATTTTACTATCTAATAAAAAATATCTAAGTCTTATCACTTGTTCCATACTATTTATTATGTCTTCGTTGAGCGAGTTGGTTTTAGGTATAACAATGACTCATAATTTAAGTACGTCAAATCTTTTTTTTTATGTGTCTTTCCATATATCTTTTCTTAAGACTTTGTGGTATTGGGGCTGCTTTAGTTAGGTTATGGGAAAGAAAGGTTGGTACTCACCTTGATAGAGAATCAAAAGTTGTTGAAGAACCTGCTAAGACTGGTAAAGTCTTTGGGTTCATGGATAAGTTTATTTGTGGAATGGCATTTCAGTCTCCATGGCTTTGGACTGCCTATTTCATAGGAGTTTTGAATCTTATTTTTATGTTAAGTGGCTTTCTAGTAGGTGGTATAATTGGTTTTGTTTTCCTCCTTCTCTTTGCAGGGTTTACTATTGCATGGCTTATTTTTCCAGTAATTATGATTCATTTTGGAATAAAAATGGGACAAAAAGCTCTTCTTTGTGTGGCATTTGTTGTCTATTTATTGACATTTATAGGAATCATAGCTTCTCATACTCCGTTTGACCCTAAATCCGTTTTCCTTCAGCCTATTCAAGTAGTTTTATTATTAATTGGAGTATTGACTGTTAATAAATAGTATCTAGAACACAGACATCTTAGTCTCGGAGAAATCCCTGAGACTGAGGTGTTTTTTTCTTTACAGAAATCTAGATTTTATTTATATCTTTTCTTTATCACGCTGATAAAAAATACATATTATCCAAATAATCTAACAGGTGGTAGAATAAATCTAACGTTTCAAATGAAATAGAGCAATTCATTCGTGTTTGATGAAGATTTGCGTATCGCAATGATTACCAGAGGCGAGTGAAGTCAAAGGGCTAGAAGTTGATGTCAGTGAGTGCTTACGGAATTTTCTACGCCTTTTGTATCTTGTTTTGAGGAGGTAAGTTTTGGACTGGTCCATTGTTCAACAGTATTTGCCCTTTTATCAGAAGGCATTCTTTTTAACTTTACATATTGCCGTTCTGGGGATTCTTGGTTCCTTCCTTTTGGGCTTGGTGGTGAGTGTTATTCGTCATTATCGAGTGCCGGTTTTGAGTCAGCTTTCGACGGCTTATATTGAGCTATCTCGTAATACGCCGCTCTTGATTCAGCTCTTCTTTCTCTACTTTGGCTTGCCTCGTATAGGTTTGGTTCTATCGTCAGAGGCTTGTGCTGTGGTAGGTTTGATTTTCTTGGGTGGTTCCTATATGGCGGAGTCCTTCCGAAGTGGTCTAGAGGCCGTTAGTCAGACCCAGCATGAAGTGGGCTTGTCTATTGGTTTGACGCCGTTCCAAGTCTTTCGCTATGTGGTCTTTCCTCAGGCAGTAGCTGTGGCGTTGCCGTCATTTAGTGCTAACGTCATCTTCCTTATCAAGGAAACGTCAGTATTCTCAGCGGTAGCCTTGGCGGATTTGATGTATGTAGCCAAGGATTTGATTGGTCTTTACTACGAAACCGATGTGGCTCTAGGCATGTTGGTGGTGGCTTATCTCTTGATGTTGCTACCGATTTCTCTAGTCTTTAGTTGGATTGAAAGGAGGTTACGCTATGCAGGATTCGGGCTTTCAGGTTCTTCTTCAGGGGAATAATTTCCTACGTATCTTACAAGGTTTAGGCGTAACTATTGGAATTTCCATCGTTTCGGTGCTTCTGTCCCTTTTACTAGGAACCCTTTTTGGAATTGTCATGACTTCGAAATCCAAGATTGTACGTTTTTTGTCACGTATTTATCTGGAATTTATTCGTATCATGCCCCAGTTAGTCTTGCTCTTCATTGTTTATTTTGGTTTGGCTAGGAATTTTAACATCAATATCTCAGGCGAGCTATCGGCTATTATCGTCTTTACCCTTTGGGGAACGGCTGAGATGGGTGATTTGGTGCGTGGGTCAATCACGTCGCTACCTAGACACCAGTTTGAGAGCGGAAGGGCCCTTGGCTTGACCAATGGCCAACTCTATACCTATGTGATTATTCCGCAAGTCTTGCGTCGCTTGTTGCCTCAGGCTATTAACCTGGTGACACGTATGATTAAAACTACGTCCTTGGTGGTTTTGATTGGCGTAGTTGAGGTGACCAAGGTTGGTCAGCAGATTATTGATAGTAACCGCCTGACTATTCCAACAGCTTCTTTCTGGATTTATGGCACGATTTTGATTCTTTATTTTGCCATTTGTTACCCAGTATCTAAGCTGTCTACTTATCTTGAAAATCGTTGGAGGAATTAAGATGACAGAAAGCATTTTACAAATCAAGGATTTGAAAAAGTCCTTTGGGGACAATGAGATTCTCAAAGGCATCTCCTTGGATGTTAAACAAGGTGAAGTCGTTGTTATCCTGGGTTCCTCAGGTTGTGGGAAATCGACCTTGCTACGTTGTATCAATGGCTTGGAGACCATCCAAGGAGGGGATATTCTCCTGGATGGCAAGTCTATCACTGGTAGCAAGAAGGATTTTCACCTGATTCGTCAGAAAATCGGAATGGTCTTTCAAAGTTATGACCTCTTCCCGCATTTGGACATCCTGCAAAATCTGATTTTGGGGCCGGTCAAAGCTCAAGGGCGTAACAAGGAAGAGGTTATTGTGGAGGCTGAGAAACTTTTGGACCGTGTGGGACTTTTGGACAAGAAGCATAGCTTTGCGCGACAACTGTCGGGTGGTCAAAAGCAACGTGTAGCCATTGTCCGTTCACTGCTCATGCATCCTGAAGTTATCCTCTTTGACGAGGTGACGGCGTCGCTTGACCCTGAGATGGTTCGTGAGGTCCTGGAACTAATCAATGACCTCGCTCAAGAAGGGCGTACCATGTTGATTGTAACCCATGAGCTTCAGTTTGCGCGTGCCATCGCTGACCGTATTATCTTTATGGATAAGGGTGTCATCGCTGAGGAAGGGACTGCTGAAGAATTCTTCAATCATCCAAAGACACAGCGAGCTCAAGAGTTCCTCAATGTCTTTGACTTCAGCCAGTTTGGTGCCTATTTGTAACCCATTGTTTTTAGTAAAAAATATAATATTTTAGGAGATATTTATGAAATTAACAAAGAAAATTTTTGCCCTATTAGCTCTCGTCTTTGCCTTGGTGGCAGTGACTGCTTGCTCAAGTAACAGTAGCTCTGGTAAATCAACAGCCAAAGCACGTACTATTGAAGAAATTAAGAAGAGTGGTGAACTCCGTATCGCCGTTTTTGCGGACAAGAAACCTTTTGGTTATGTAGATAACAAGGGTGCTTACCAAGGTTACGATATTGAACTTGGTAACCGTTTGGCTAAAGACTTGGGTGTTAAACCTAAATACGTCTCAGTAGATGCGGCCAACCGTGCAGAATTCTTGATTTCAAACAAGGTAGATATTACGCTTGCCAACTTCACAGTAACTGATGAACGTAAGAAACAAGTGGACTTCGCTCTTCCTTATATGAAAGTCTCAATCGGTGTGGTGTCACCTAAAGACAAGGTCATTAAGGACGTTAAAGAGCTTGAAGGTAAGACTTTGATTGTTACTAAGGGGACAACTGCTGAAACTTACTTTGAAAAGAACTACCCAAATATCAAATTGCAAAAGTATGACCAATATAGCGACGCTTACCAAGCCCTCCTTGATGGTCGTGGCGATGCCTTCTCAACAGATAATACAGAAGTTCTTGCTTGGGCTCTAGAAAATAAAGGTTACGAAGTTGGAATCACATCGCTTGGTGACCCAGATACGATTGCCCCAGCCGTTCAAAAAGGTAACAAAGAACTCCTTGACTTTATCAATAAAGACATTAAGAAACTTGGCGAAGAGAATTTCTTCCACAAAGATTATGAAAAAACACTTCACCCAACTTACGGTGATGCAGCTAAAGCTGATGATCTCGTGGTTGAAGGTGGCGAAGTGAAATAAGACTAATTCCTCTCTAAGGGGAAGTCTTGCTTAACAAGAATAAAACAACCACTCCTGCTTCTAGCTGAGCTAGATATAAGCAGGAGTGGTTGTTTTGTTTTAGGGTGATTTTTTTCTCACCTTTTTGCTTTTTATGTTTCTCCACCCAATGACAATAATTGACAAGAAAGCGGTTTCCACCATTCCCCAAAAAAGAAAAGAGTCAATATAATCAAAAAAAGTTTTGCGTTCTCCATAGACCGAGGTAGAGCCATCTTTCCAAGTAATGATTTTGTCCCTATCATCAATCCTTTTGTAGGACTCATCATTATAAGTCAAATAATGATCCTTCCGTACATACATATTCAAATAGTTATAGCCGTGCTTTGTGGGAAGGTCTGAAAACAGACTTTCCTTGGCGTAAACTTCAATGTAAATGGTTCCATCTTTAAGACCTTTAGTTTTCTGAGTTCGAGCATTTTTGATAAGGAGTTTTCCATCTTGTACAATCTCCCAATCGTACTTACGACTTCTTCCTCCTTCGTTATAGGAAATAGCAAGCTTGTGGTTTTCAGACTGCCATAGCCCGTAGATACTATTTTCACTGATACCATCATAAAAGAATCTAATATAGATGTTGACTATAGGTACCATGATTAGAAAACAAATACTCAAAATCTTGACTAAACGGTCTTTGAATTTACCCCAACGTGCTCGCCATCCAGTTTTGTACTTTTGTGTTCTTCGATATTCATTTTGTGAATGGTCACTTATATTAATTTTCTGTCGGTCAGCGTATTTTCTCTTTAGTTGATGCCTCATTTAGCCTATTTTTCCTTTTTAGATTTCTTTTTATTCTCCAATCGACAAAAATGACATACAAAATCATAGAACCAATAATTCCAAATACGATATAAGGTTTCAGACGATCAAACAAGGTTATTCGTTGACCATAAAGGGATTTTGAACCATCATTCCAGGTAATGCTCTTGTTTTCATCATCAATCCGTTTGTAGGATTCGCCATCATAGGTCAAATAATTGTCTTTACGGACATACATATTTAAATAGTTGTAGCCGTTCTTTGTGGGAAGGTCTGAAAACAGGCGTTCCTCAGCGTAAACTTCAATGTAGAGGGTCCCATCCTCTAAGCGTTTAATATCATCAACGCGTGCATTTTTAATGAGGATATTTCCATCTTGAACAATATCCCAATCACGCTTACTTCCCTTTGAACCATCTTCATATGATATGGCAAGCTGATGATTTTCAGATTGCCACAGACCGTAGATACCATCTTTAGAAACCCCATCGTCAAAGAAAATCATATAGACGATGAAAATCGGTATCATGAGTAGGAAACATATCCCAACAATGTTGGCTAAACGGTCTTTGAATTTACCCCAACGTGCTCGCCATCCCGTTTTGCGTTTTTGTTCTTTTCGATATGCTTTTTGTGAATGATACTTTCGATTGAGTTTCTTTCGGTCAACGTATTTTCTTTTTGTTTGGTGTTTCATTGAGTTTTTCTCTCCTCTTTTGCCGAGCCTCTAAAATAACAAGAAAGAAGCCCAGTCCCAAAATTCCACGATAGATAGTTTGAACAATTGTAGATAGGTTGGTTTTCCGTTCACCATAAGGGCTGGTAGAACCATCTTTCCAAGTGATAGTCTTGTTTCCAGAATTGATACGCTTGTAGGACTCGCCATCATAGGTAAGATAATTGTTTTTGCGAAGATAGAAATCTATGTAGCTGAAGCCGTCCTTGGTAGGTAGGTCTGTCAGGTAGCCTTCCACAGTGTAG
Organism: Streptococcus sp. FSL R7-0248; assembly: GCF_037967965.1. NCBI lineage: Bacteria > Bacillati > Bacillota > Bacilli > Lactobacillales > Streptococcaceae > Streptococcus > Streptococcus sp. FSL R7-0248. The sequence continues at coordinate 1,718,378 of NZ_CP150201.1, read as the reverse complement.
AGCTCCATGTGAAGAGTCCCGTCATTAAGCCGCTTGACCGGGCGAGTTCTAGCAGCATAGATAATATACTTACCATCCTGTACGACTTGCCAGTCGATATTTCCTCGTTTCTGAATATGCTTATAGGAAATCGCTAACTTATGATGATTAGACTGCCAGAGACCATATATGTTATCTTCATTGACTGTATAATGATCATAATAATAAAAGCCACCCCAAAGCAGTGCAAGCAGCACTAAGATAATCAATTCAGATGTTGGCTCTAGTGGGATGATCTTTCTCCAATCAAACCGCCATCCTTTAGGTTCTTCAATACTTTGGCAGTCGCTATTTATATTTTCCTCTCCTTTAGAGAGAGTGATTAATTTTTTCTTTGTCATGCCTAATCCTCTCATCAACCATTGTAACAAATTCATCTCCCAAGCAAAAGCTAGCCTGATTTGTGATATAATTGGGAGTGATTGCGGGCAAGAAAATCTTATTTCTTGCCAGACTTGTAAAAATAAAACAGAGGATTTTAAGATGAAACTGACACTCCATGAAATTGCCAAGGTTGTTGGCGCTAAAAATGATGTCACAGCCTATGAAGATGTTGCCATTAACCAGATTGAGTTTGATAGCCGTAAGATTACAGCGGGAGACCTCTTTTTGCCGCTCAAAGGTGCACGTGATGGACATGATTTTATCCCAACAGCCTTTGACAATGGTGCTCTAGCGACATTCACAGAAAAAGAATTATCGGCTGATCAAGCCCATATCCTAGTCGATGATGCTCTTGAAGCCTTCCAAAAACTAGCTGCCTACTATCTTGAAAAGACCGGTGTTGACGTTGTTGCGGTGACTGGTTCTAACGGTAAGACAACGACCAAGGACATGATTTATGATATCTTGGCCACAACCTATCGTACTTACAAGACCCAAGGTAATTACAACAATGAGATTGGTCTTCCTTATACTGCCCTACACATGCCTGATGATACGGAGAAAATCGTCCTTGAGATGGGGCAAGACCACATGGGAGACATTCACCTCTTGTCAACCTTGGCGAAGCCAAAAACAGCTGTTGTTACCTTAATCGGAGAGGCTCATTTGGAATTCTTTGGTAGCCGTGACAAGATTGCTCAAGGTAAAATGCAAATGCAAGACGGTATGCCTGATGGTAGCCTCTTGCTGGTACCTAGTGATCCTATCGTCGATCCATTCTTGCCAAGCAATCTTGAAGTGGTACGCTTTGGGGATGGTGCGGAGCTTACGGTCTCTGAGTTGACAGAGTTCAAAGACCACCTCACCTTCTCAACAAACTTCCTAGACGGACAAGTTACTTTGCCAGTCACTGGAAAATACAATGCCACAAATGCCATGGTTGCTGCCTATGTCGCAAAACACTTGGGTGTAACTGAGGAAAATATCCTCTCAGCTCTTGCTAACTTGCAGCTTACAAAGAACCGTACTGAATGGAAAAAAGCAGCTAACGGTGCCGACATCCTTTCAGATGTCTATAATGCCAATCCAACAGCCATGAAGCTCATTTTGGAGACCTTCTCAGCCATTCCTAAGAATGAAGGAGGCAAGAAAATCGCTGTCTTAGCCGATATGAAAGAACTCGGTGAACAGTCCGTGCAACTTCACACGCAGATGATACTAAGTCTGACACCAGATGCTATTGATACGGTGATTTTCTACGGTGAAGACATTGCAGAATTGTCACAACTTGCTAGCCAAATGTTCCCTCTTGGTCATGTTTATTATTTCAAGAAAACAGCTGACGAAGACCAATTTGACGCTATGGTTAAGCAAATCAAAGAAAGCCTAGGTGAGCACGATCAAATCTTGCTCAAGGGCTCTAACTCTATGAACCTAGCTAAGGTCGTGGAAGAATTACAAGCTAAGAATTAAGTTCTCTAACCTGCTCTCTAAAGCAGGTTTTTGCTTTACCCTGAAATTTGATATAATAGCAGGCATAGTAATTTCAGCAGGAGAAGAGAATGAAGAATTTTTTGACAACCACCCAAACTCATCCACCTCAGATACCTTTGCCCTATTATTTGCTTATGCTTTTGGCGATGGTACTTCTGAGTTACTTGAGTTGGCGTTGGTATAAGAATAAGATATGGCGTTGGACCTTTCTCACTTTCCAAGCCATTCAACTCTTTGCCCTTTATACCTGGTACCTCTGGCAGGGCTTTCCACTTTACATTAGTCTGCCCCTTTACCATTGCCGCATGGCCATGTTTGCTGTTCTCCTCCTGAAAAATAGTAGAATAAAGAGCTATTTCGCTATTATGGGAGTTGTCGGGACTTACTGTGCATTGATTTATCCAGTATTTGATCCCTATGAGTTTCCACATATCACAGGCTTTTCTTTCCTAATTGGTCACTATGCCCTACTGGTCAATAGCCTCAATGTCATTTTTAACAGTTATAAAATCCATCCCGTCAGCAAGCGGCTGATTGTGGTGGCTACCTTATTACTAAATCTAGCTTTGGTAATAGTTAACCAGACCATCGGTGGAAACTATGGCATGCTTAAACACACACCATTTATTATGGGAACTCCCTTACTTGTCAAATACCTTGCTGTTTCAGGAGCTCTGATTATTCTCATGATAATCATGAAAAAAGGTCTGGAGCATTTTGAAGAGAAATATTAAATAAATGAAGAAACACGCTATCAGAAAGTTGATAGCGTGCTTTGTCAATTTATTTGTTTTATTCTAGTTTTATTCTAACACAAAACGCTTTCAGAATTGCTTTCACACTGTAATTTGGATATAATAAAAGAGCTGTGCCTGCGAGAATTATCGCAAGCCTCGACAACAAATGTAGCTTTCAAAAGACAGAAATTTTCTGAATAAGTGCTACAACGATCTTGCTTTTCGTTCTGGTAAAACCCCTATTGCTATTAGTAGCTCTGGGACATGGGATGTTTGAGATTTACAAAGAAGCTACTGACATCCATACCACTAAGGAAAAGTAACAAAAAGATTATTTTCAAAGAAGAAAGAAAACTATGAGTATTCAAGACGAAATCAAAAAACGCCGTACTTTTGCCATCATCTCTCACCCCGATGCTGGTAAAACAACAATCACTGAACAATTGCTTTACTTTGGGGGTGAAATCCGTGAAGCTGGTACCGTAAAAGGTAAGAAAACCGGAAACTTTGCCAAATCAGACTGGATGGATATTGAGAAACAACGTGGTATCTCAGTAACTTCATCTGTGATGCAGTTTGACTATGCTGGCAAACGTGTCAATATCCTTGATACCCCAGGGCACGAGGACTTCTCAGAAGATACTTACCGTACCCTTATGGCGGTTGATGCTGCCGTCATGGTCGTTGACTCAGCCAAAGGTATCGAGGCTCAAACCAAAAAACTTTTCGAAGTTGTCAAACACCGTGGTATTCCTGTCTTCACCTTCATGAACAAATTGGACCGTGATGGACGTGAGCCACTTGACCTCTTGGAGGAGTTGGAAGAAGTGCTTGGTATTGCCAGCTACCCAATGAACTGGCCTATCGGTATGGGTAAAGCCTTCGAAGGACTTTATGACCTCTATAACGAACGCTTGGAGCTCTATAAAGGTGACGAGCGCTTTGCCAAGATTGAAGATGGTGATACTCTTTTTGCCAACAACCCATTCTATGAGCAAGCTAAAGAAGATATTGAACTCTTGACAGAAGCGGGTAATGAATTCTCTGAGGAAGCTATTTTAGCTGGTGAATTGACACCGGTCTTCTTCGGTTCTGCCCTTACTAACTTTGGGGTTCAAACCTTCCTCGATACCTTCCTCAAATTTGCACCAGAACCACATGGTCACAAGACAGTGGATGGCGATGAGATTGATCCTCTCAACAAGGATTTCTCTGGTTTTGTTTTCAAAATCCAAGCTAACATGGACCCACGTCACCGTGACCGTATTGCCTTCGTTCGTATTGTGTCTGGTGAATTCGAGCGTGGTATGAGTGTTAATCTAACACGTACTGGTAAAGGAGCTAAGCTCTCCAACGTCACTCAGTTTATGGCTGAATCCCGTGAAAATGTCGAAAATGCCGTGGCTGGAGATATTATCGGGGTTTACGATACAGGAACTTATCAGGTTGGTGACACCCTTACAGTAGGTAAAAACAAATTTGAATTTGAACCCCTACCAACCTTTACGCCAGAGTTGTTCATGAAAGTCTCTGCTAAAAACGTCATGAAGCAGAAGTCCTTCCATAAAGGAATTGAACAATTGGTGCAAGAAGGAGCCATCCAGCTCTACACCAATTACCAAACAGGTGAATACATGCTTGGTGCCGTTGGGCAACTTCAGTTTGAAGTCTTCAAACACCGTATGGAAAATGAATACAATGCTGAAGTAGTTATGACACCAATGGGTAAAAAGACCGTACGTTGGATTCAACCTGAGGACCTCGATGAACGCATGTCATCAAGCCGAAATATCTTGGCCAAAGACCGCTTTGACCAACCAGTCTTCCTCTTTGAAAATGACTTTGCCCTCCGTTGGTTTGCGGATAAATATCCAGATGTAACATTGGAAGAGAAGATGTAATACGGCACAAAAGATGACGATTTTAAATCGTTCATCTTTTGACGCTAGCCACTATCTTGTGGCTAGCTAGCCGTCTCACTAACTACGTCAGACGAATAATATCGATTCGTCTGACTTCGTGTCGTAATATCTTAATAATGATATCTACACTACATACTATGAGACCGTGGCTAAGTTCCTTACTAACTCGAAAACGGAAAATAATCGTTTCCGTTTTCTCATGTCGTAATACTATGTATAGTTTATGTAAATCGTTCATCTTTTGACGCTAGCCCCTATCTTGTGGCTAGCTAGCCGTCTCACTAACTACGTCAGCTGAATAATATGGATTCGTCTGACTTCGTGTCGTAATATCTCTTAAAAATAAAAGAAACCATAGGACTTTCACTTAAGACTGTCCTATGGTTTCTTTTATTTTTCTGTATTGAGTAATCTGCCTAGGAATCGTTGCAGGGCGAAGAAAACAATAAGGCTTGCCAATGTTTCTCCTAGGAAGGATGAGCTATTGATAATAAATGAATAGAGATAAGGGCTTTGTCCTTTAGGGGCATAGCTTCCCCAAAAGATGACACCGGCTATAAAGTGAATGAGGTAACGAGCAAAGCTACCAAGCAGAATCCCCTCAGTAATCACCATCAGAGACTTGACTTTATTACCTTCTTTAATGGCTTTATCAAGGGCTGGTTTGACCACACCACTGATACCAATCAGACTAAAGGCGACAAAATACTCCAGAAAACCTTGTGTTAAGGTTAGCCAACCACCGGCTGCCTGTCCTGTCACCACTTGAAGTAGCCCCCAGATAAGACCGCCCATAGCACCAGCCTTTAAGCCCCAGCGAAAACTGAGGAGAAAGATGGGTACCATCTTAAAGGAAAGGGAAATCCAAGGGCCTAGTGACATGGGCTGGGTAACTAGGTCCAGGATATAAGCAATGGTTGCAAAAAGGGCAACCTCAATCATTGGCCGAATATTTGTTTTCGACATAAAAAAACCTCCTATACCAATCGTCTTGATTGGCTATTTTTGCCACATCAAAACGACGTCATAGAAGTTCCTCTATTTCAATCTATTTTGAGACACATCCCTACGCAGGTCCTAACCTGATCAGGTGGTAAGAGTTTAGGCAAGTCTTGAAGAAAAATCAAGCTAGCCATTCTCAGCAATTGCTCCTCTTGTGACTCTTTAATTGTACTACTAGAAACCCATTTCTGCAAGTGTCTGAAATCCTAAAATTGTGGTATAGTTAAAGCAAGGATTATCTTTACAATAAAAAAGGAGAAACAACTATGGGACTTTTTTCAGGACTGCTTGGCAACGCATCTAAAAAAGATAATGATAAGGTTGAGCGCCAATTGGAAGGTATCTTAATTCCAGGTGAACAGGTGGAGTTAGCCTATGTTTTAGTTCGTGACTTGATTGTCTTTACAGAGAAGCGCTTGATTTTAGTCGATAAGCAAGGTGTCACAGGGAAGAAAACCTCTTACAAGTCTATCCCTTATCACTCAATCTCTCGTTTTACTGTAGAGAGCTCGGGGCACTTTGACCTAGATGCTGAACTTAAGATTTGGATTTCATCGGCACTTGAGCCTGCAGAAGTACTTCAATTTAAGAGTGATAATAATGTCTTTGAAATTCAACAAGCTTTGGCAGCAGCAGTGCTAAAGTAATGAGGAAGAAAAATGTTTATTGAAAAAGAACTGGGTTATAAGCGTCACTGGATTAATATTGACTCAGATATTATTTCTGAGCAATCCTACCTTTATACCAAGTATGATATTGATCAGGAAACCATAGAGTATGCCTTGGATAAAAATGAACGTGCTCACATGGACTACAATCGTGAGAATGGGACAATTACCTTTATCTATAATGTTCTGGCTCTTGAGAAGGACAAGGAATACTATGAAACCATTCCTCTGACCTTTATTGTACAAGATACGCGTTTGGTGACCATTAGTAATGAGGATAATGCTTATGTGATTAGCAAAATGGAAGACTATGTGGATAACCATGAGGATTTATCCATTTATAAATTGCTCTTTGCAGGGCTTGAGATGATTTCAAATGCTTATTATCCTGTCATTGAACGTTTGGATCAGCAAAAAGATGAGGTTAGTCGACGTCTAAGACAGACTACGACTAGTAAGAATCTTTACGACCTTTCAGATTTGGAAACAGGCATGGTCTATTTGGTGGCTGCCGCTACACAAAACCGTCTTCTATTGGAACACATCAAGGGGCACGCCATTTATCGTCGTCTCAATGAGGTCGAAAAAGAACAGTTTGATGATGCTATGATTGAAGCTAGACAGTTAGTAGCCATGACGGACCTCATTTCTAAGGTCTTACAGCAACTATCAGGTTCTTATAATAATATCCTAAACAACAACCTGAACAACAACTTGAGTAATTTGACCATTATTGAGGTACTCTTGGGAGTACTTGCCGTCATTACCGGTTTCTTTGGGATGAATGTTCCTTTACCGTTTATGACTGTCAGTCCGGCCTGGATCTTCATCATTATCGGTAGTGTGATTCTTTGTTTGGTCTTGGCCCGCTACCTGCGTTGGTTGGTCCATAAATAATAATTAGTGAGTGAAACCGTCTTCTCAAATTGGAGGCGGTTTTAAAACGTTATTTTCTGTCTTTTTATTTCTAAATATGATAGACTAGATGAGTTGTTAAAATAAACGACTATTAAATACAGGTAGTTAAACTACTACACAACCAAGTCTCATAAGGTGGCTTCGCACCGCCTTCAAATAGAAAGAAGAATACTTTGAAATTTACAGATTTAAACCTATCAGAAGACATCCAATCAGCTGTTGTAGCTGCCGGTTTTGAAAAGCCATCACCTATCCAAGAGTTGACGATTCCACTGGCTCTTGAAGGTAAGGATGTTATCGGTCAGGCCCAAACTGGTACTGGTAAAACAGCTGCCTTTGGTTTGCCTACCCTAGATAAAATTCGTACAGAAGAAAATACAATCCAAGCCCTTGTGATTGCCCCAACACGTGAGTTGGCAGTGCAATCTCAAGAAGAGCTTTTCCGTTTTGGCCGTGATAAGGGCGTTAAGGTTCGCTCAGTCTACGGTGGCTCTAGTATTGAGAAACAAATTAAGGCCCTCCGTTCAGGTGCCCACATTGTTGTAGGGACACCAGGTCGTCTCCTTGACCTTATCAAACGTAAAGCTCTGAAACTCAATAATATCGAGACTTTAATTTTGGATGAAGCTGATGAAATGCTTAACATGGGCTTCCTTGAAGATATTGAAGCTATCATTAGCCGAGTACCAGAAGAACGTCAAACCCTTCTTTTCTCAGCAACTATGCCTGATGCCATCAAACGTATTGGTGTGCAGTTCATGAAAGATCCTGAGCATGTGAAAATCAAGGCTAAAGAATTAACAAATGTTAACGTTGACCAATACTTTATCCGAGTGAAGGAACAAGAGAAGTTTGATACCATGACCCGCCTTATGGACGTTGACCAACCAGAATTGTCAATTGTCTTTGGACGTACCAAACGTCGTGTGGATGAGTTGACACGTGGTTTGAAACTTCGTGGTTTCCGTGCAGAAGGTATCCACGGTGACCTTGACCAAAATAAGCGTCTTCGTGTTATCCGTGACTTCAAGAACGACCAAATCGATATTTTGGTTGCGACAGACGTTGCAGCGCGTGGTCTTGACATTTCAGGTGTCACTCACGTCTACAACTACGATATTCCACAAGATCCAGAAAGCTACGTTCACCGTATTGGACGTACAGGACGTGCAGGCCAATCAGGTCAATCTATTACTTTCGTAGCACCAAATGAAATGGGTTACTTGGGAATTATCGAAAACTTGACTAAGAAACGCATGAAAGGTCTTAAGCCACCAACAGCTCAAGAAGCCTTCCAAGCTAAGAAGAAAGTTGCCCTTAAGAAAATCGAACGTGACTTTGCGGATGAAGCTATCCGTTCTAACTTTGACAAGTTCAAAGGTGATGCGGTTAAATTGGCTCAAGAATTCACTCCTGAAGAATTGGCACTTTACATCTTGAGCTTGACCGTTCAAGACCCAGAGACAATGCCAGAAGTGGAAATTGCTCGTGAAAAACCATTGCCATTCAAACCATCAGGTGGTGGCTTTGGTGGTAAAGGCGGCAAAGGTGGCCGTAGCAACCGTGGTCGCGATAACAACCGTCGTGGTGGATACCGTGGCGACCGTAACCGCGATGACCGAGACGGTGGCCGTCGTGACTTCAAACGCAAGTCTAAGAAGAATAGCCGTGACTTCGAAAACCATGGCAACAAACGCCCACACCGTACCTCAAGCGAGAAGAAAAACGGCTTTGTTATCCGTAACAAGGGTGATAAATAAACAATGAAAACGCTCTATGAAAATAGAGCGTTTTTTTATATACCTATTTTTTGAGACTTCCCTTAGGTGAGTGCGGACGTCAGCGAACTTTTTCAAAGTTCCTAATTATAGTATTTTTTTATGAAAGCGCAAACATTTTAAGTGTAAAATAGTTATTATTAGAAAGTAGAAGTAGTAGTCTCAAGTAAATTCAAAAAAACACACGGTTATTTTTCCGTGTGTTCTTTGATATAGGCTAGTTTTTTCTCTCGGCTTTTTTTCTTAAAGAGTGCTTCGGCGCTCATGGCTTCAGGCTTGCTAGCGAAGGCTTCTGAGTAGAGGAGTTTAACTGGTAGGCGAGCTCTGGTATACTTAGCGCCCTTGCCTGAGTTATGGGTTTTGAGGCGGCGTTCGACATCTGTGGTGTAGCCTGTATAGAGGGTGCCATCAGCACACTCAACCACATACATGTAGGCCTTGCTATCCTTTTCTGTCATCGTTTAGGACTCACCCTCAGTCTTTTTTCCAAAGTAAATCTCATAAATTTCGTCAGTATAATCGCCATTTTCCTTATGCACAAAGAGTGGTGGAAGGATTTTCAAGCCATCTGTCGAGCCGTCTTTAATGGCTTCAATCAGGAGCATATTTGCCTCACGTCCCATCTTAGGATAGATAAACTGGATGCGTTTAGGTGCTAGATTATACTGGCGCATGGTGTCGATGATATCCAAAAAACGATCTGGGCGATGTACCATGGCAATGCGTCCATTGGATTTGAGGGCATGACGAGCGACCTGGCAAATTTCCTCTAGATTGGTTGTGATTTCGTGACGGGCCAAGAGGTAGTGCTCGGACAGATTCTTCTTGGACGTTTCTGTCGCCTTAAAGTAGGGAGGGTTACAGAGAATAAGGTCCACCTGAGATCGTGGGGCATGGTCAAGCAAATTTTTCAGGTCGTCATTGACAACGGTCACCTGGTCCTCTAGTTGGTTGAGAGTGACGGAACGTTTGGCCATGTCAGCCAGACGTTCTTGTAGCTCAACCAAGGTAATTGGTGCCTCAGTACGTGTACTAGCAAAGAGGCCAACGGCACCATTTCCCGAACAGAGGTCGACGATTAACCCCTTCTTGGGAATTTTTGGAAATCGAGAGAGGAGGACACTGTCGATAGAATAGCTGAAGACCTCCTTATTTTGAATGATTTTTACATCTGTGGAGAAGAGTTGGTCAATGCGTTCTCCATCTTTTAAAATTGGGTTTGTCATAGCTTTTATTGTAACAAAAAACAGCTCCCAAAGGAACTGTTGTGAGTGATTACTCTAGGACACCAAAGGTGTAACCTTGATCTTTGAAGTATTCGATAATTTGTGGAAGGGTCTGAACTGTGAGCTCCTTACCAGCAGTGTCGTGCATAAGCACAACCTTAACATGACTCTCAGGGAAATATTTTTGTGAACCATCCAAGTAGGCCATCATGGTTTCAGATGTCGTTGGGCGAACAGAGGCTGGTTCTGCATCACCACAAAGCATGTTCCAGTCAATCCACTGGACACCTTCCTTGGCGAGAGCTTGGTCAGTACTTTCTAAACCTTGCCATGACATATGACCACCAGGATAACGGAAGATTCTTGTCTTGAAGTCTTTACCTAGGATGGCTTGGAAATTAGCCATGGTTTGGTTAACCTCAGAAACAATCTGACTTTGATTAGGAACACGTCCTGGATAAAGGAGATTAAAGTTATGGCTGAGGCTATGGTTGGCAATCGCATGTCCTTCTGTAATTTGGCGTTTGAGGATGTCCGCATTTTCTTGTGTAATGGTGTAACCAATGTGGAAGAATGTGGCGTGAACACCGTATTCTTTCAAAATACTCATGACTTGTGGGGTCAGTGTTGGATCAATCCCATCGTCAAATGTTAAAAAGACTACCTTGTCGTCGATATCCTGAGACTGGCCTCGAATAGTGTTATTCACAGCAGTAACATCGTAAGCATAGTCAGAAGCTGCAATGCTGTGGTTACTACCTTTCTTGAGTTGTGTTTCATCATCTTCTTTAGCTTTTTCTGAAGATGAGCTTGTGCTATTAGCGACTTGTTCAGTCTTTTCAGCCTTGGCTACTTGTTCAGATTTCGTGTTATGGCGTTGGAATAGGACAAAGCCTAGGATAGCCAGAACAGCCAAGTTTGCAATAATGAGGCAAAGATTAAGTGCCTTTCGATTTTTCCCTATAATCTCAATACTTTTTTTCATAGTTACATTATAGCTCAAACTATTAGAAAGTGCCACACCATTTTCAAGACTTTTACAAAGAAATTCGGTGAAAAAAGAGCTCCTTTTTTGGTATAATAGTAAAAAACTTGTAGAAAAAGAGGTAAAAACGTGTTTTACGCTTATTTACGTGGGCTTGTTGTCTTCCTTCTTTGGATTATCAATGGTAATGCCCATTACCACAATCGCGATAAATTATTGAACAAGGATGAAAACTATATCTTGGTTGCTCCGCACAGAACTTGGTGGGACCCTGTTTATATGGCTTTTTCAGCCCGTCCTAAGCAGTTTATTTTCATGGCTAAGAAAGAACTCTTCAAGAGCCGTATCTTTGGTTGGTGGATCCGTATGTGTGGAGCCTTCCCAATTGACCGTGAAAATCCTGGTCAAGAAGCTATCAAGTACCCTGTTAACATGCTTAAGAAGAGTAACCGTAGTTTGATTATGTTCCCAAGTGGTAGCCGCCATTCATCTGATGTTAAGGGTGGGGTTGCAGTTATCGCTAAGATGGCTAAGGTTAAGATTATGCCGGTTGTCTATCAAGGACCTCGTGAACTCAAGGGGCTCTTGACAGGTGAACGTGTGGATATGAACTATGGTAATCCCATTGATATTTCAGATTTGAAGCGTTTGAATGACGAAAATATCCAAGAGGTTGCTCGTCGTATCCAGTCTGAATTTGATCGCCTTGATGAGGAAGCTTTGAGCTATCAAACAGGCAAGAAACCCAATCCTTTGACTTATATTTACCGAGTACCTCTCGGTATTGCGGCTATCATTGCGGTACTTTTGACCATGGCTTTCTCATATGTAGCTAGCTTTGTTTGGAATCCTGAAAAACATCGTGCCAAAGAAACTCAGAAATAAGCTAAAAACTCTATCAGACATAGATCTGATGGAGTTTTTTACTTTTTGATATTTTTTTAAAATTTTTTACGAATAAGAAAGGAAATATATCAATTAAGGAGAATAGCGTGAAGGAAAAGATTCTAGCCTATGTCAAAGATAATCGTCTGTTTGTGAGTGTCATCGCTGTACTGATGGTGATTTTTTGCTTCTTTCTATGGATGACTTGTGGTGCCGGCAACAGCATGGAGGCGGAGACGTCTTATACAGATGTGACAACATTGTCAACCTCCTCATCCAAAGAAGGGTCAAAATCACTTACTGAAGTGTCTTCTCAGTCAAAGACGGAAGAAAGTGAAAAGGATAAGTCAAAAGTAACAGTGGATGTTAAAGGAGCCGTAGTCAAGCCAGGGGTTTATACGCTAAAAGCGGGCACTAGAGTGACTGACGCCATCAAAGCCGCTGGGGGAATGACCGAGGATGCGGATGCTAAGAGTGTTAATTTAGCCGCAAGCTTGTCAGACGAAGAGGTTATCTATGTGGCAACTAAGGATGAAAACCTTTCTGTCCTTGGTCAATCAGGAACTAGTCAGGATTCTGACAAAGGAGGACAAACTAATGCTAAGGATGGGAAAATTAACTTAAATACAGCGACTGCAGAGGAATTGCAAACCATTTCTGGAATTGGAGCTAAGCGAGCAGAGGATATCATCGCCTATCGTGAAAGTCATGGAGGCTTTCAATCCGTAGATGACTTGAAAAATGTCTCAGGAATTGGAGATAAAACATTAGATAAAATCAGAGAGTCCCTCTATGTGGCTTAAAAAAGCTCCAATCAATCTTTTTTCCTTGTCTCTTTTAATAGCTGCCCTTTATTTTACGATTTTTGTCACTAATGTTTACGCTATTGGGACTTTTGTCTTTCTTATGGTCTGTTTTTTGAAGCATCATTGGAAGAATAAGACAGCCCTAAAGTTGGTGGGACTTGTAGGTAGTTTCTTTTTGGTCTACTTTTTATTCTTGCACCACAGAGCTAGCATACAAGATAAACAAGCCCCTGCTGAAATCAATCAGGTGACTCTGATTGCTGATACGCTATCGGTTAATGGTGAGCAATTATCCGCTATCGGTAAGGCCAAGGGACAAAACTATCAGGTCTTTTACCGACTCAAATCTGAGAAGGAGCAGCATTTTTTCAAGACTACTAGTCAAACGCTAGTATTAAAAGGGAAAATTACGTTAATCCCAGCAACTGGTCAACGTAATTTTCAAGGGTTTAATTATCAGTCTTATCTTGCCAGTCAAGGTATTTATCGAATCGCTCAGATTGAGCGCTTGGACCAAGTGGTACCTCAAAAATCTCTATCTCCCCTAGCTTTTTTCCATCAACTGAGGAGGAGGGCTTTGGTTCATATCCAGACGCACTTTCCTAGTCCTATGAGACACTATATGACAGGCCTGCTCTTTGGGTATTTGGATAAGGAGTTCGGTGAGCAGAGCCAGCTTTACACAAGTCTAGGTATTATTCATCTATTCGCACTTTCGGGGATGCAAGTGGGCTTTTTTCTGGGATGGTTTCGCTACGGTCTCCTACGCTTAGGTCTTCCTAAAGATTATCTATTTATCGTCTTGCTGCCTTTTTCCTTATGTTATGGCTTAATGACAGGATGGACAGCTTCAGTCCTACGTTCCTTGGTTCAAAGTTTGCTGGCTGAGTTTGATATTAAAAAACTGGACAATATGGGAATAACCTTGCTTCTATTGTTTCTCTTGTTACCTCATTTTCTCTTAACAGTGGGAGGTGTATTAAGTTGTTCCTATGCCTTCTTGTTGTGTTTGTTTGATTTTGAGGACTTGTCATCTTTAAAGAAATCAATCTATACGAGCTTGGTATTGAGTCTTGGGATTTTGCCCTTTTTAACCTACTATTATGGGACTTTTCAACCAGTTAGTTTGATTCTCACTACAATCTTTTCAATTGTATTTGATAGCTTTCTCTTGCCTGTATTGACGGTATTCTTTGCCCTCTCAGGACTGGTAATCTTTTCTCAAATCAACCCACTTTTTGAATGGATGGAGTCCTTTTTGACTTGGATACAATCCTGGATAGGTCAACCTTTGATTTTAGGGAAACCTAGTTTGTTTCAGTTTGGCTTGATGATAGCTGTATTGATTTTGCTCTTTGATTTTTGGAAAAAGCCTCAGTTTAGGATTTGCCTTTTGATGATTTTTGGTCTTTTGATGGTCTGGGTCAAACATCCTTTAACCAATGAGGTGACTGTGGTTGACGTTGGTCAGGGAGATAGTATTTTTCTGAGGAGTATGAAAGGCGAGACTATCCTAATTGATGTGGGTGGCAAGGTGACGTTTGGAGCTAAGGAAAAATGGCAAGAGTCTAGCCAGACGAGCAATGCGGAGAAAACCTTGATTCCCTATCTACAGGCTAGAGGAGTGTCTCAAATTGATTATCTAGTCCTGACGCATACGGACACAGACCATATTGGTGATTTGGAAGAAGTGGCCAAGTGTTTTAAGATTAAGGAAATCTGTGTCAGTCAGGGGGCTTTGACTAAGCCTAGCTTTGTTAAAAGACTTCGGACTATAAAATGCCCAGTTCACACTCTAAAGGCTGGCGACAAATTACCCATGATGGGAAGCAATCTACAGGTTCTTTATCCAAATAAAGTTGGTGATGGCGGTAACAATGATTCGATAGTTCTTTACGGAAAGCTATTAGGAAGCAGTTTTCTGTTTACCGGTGATTTGGAAAAAGAAGGAGAGGAGGAACTGATGGTCAGCTATCCAACTTTAAGGGCAAGCGTCCTCAAAGCTGGACACCACGGTTCAAAAGGTTCTTCGTCTGAAGCTTTTTTGGACCAGCTGCACCCCTCCCTTGCACTTGTTTCAGCTGGTGAGAACAATCGTTATAAACATCCAAATGATGAAACAATAGAACGTTTTAAGCAACGCCACATTAAAATTTTACGAACAGATAAAGACGGAGCCATCCGTTTTAAGGGCTGGTTTAAATGGTCAAGTGAAACTGTCCGATAATTGTTAGAGTTCTTAATTTGTCATGCACCTCAATCTATGGTAGAATGTAAAAGCTAATATTCCAGTATAAGAAAGATTGAACAGTATGCGTAAAATTATCATCAATGGTGGTAAGAAACTTCAGGGAGAAGTTACAGTATCAGGGGCTAAAAATTCAGTTGTTGCATTGATTCCAGCCATCATTTTATCTGATGGAGTGGTTACCCTTGACGGGGTACCATCAATCAGCGACGTCGATAACCTAATTGAAATTATAGAAGTAATGGGTGGTTCTGTTAAGCGTGATGGCGAAACACTTGAAATTGATCCACGAGGCGTTAAAGATATGCCAATGCCATTTGGTAAGATTAACAGCCTTCGTGCTTCTTACTATTTCTACGGTAGCTTGCTTGGACGTTACGGTCAAGCAACAGTAGGTTTGCCTGGTGGCTGTGATTTGGGACCACGTCCTATTGACCTTCACCTTAAGGCTTTTGAAGCGATGGGTGCTAGCATTTCCTATGAAGACGAATCTATGCGTATTGCGACTGATGCTGGTCAACGCATTAAGGGTGCTCATATCTACATGGATACGGTCAGTGTTGGAGCGACTATCAATACCATGTTGGCAGCGGCTAAGGCTGACGGTCGTACGGTCATTGAAAATGCAGCGCGTGAACCTGAGATTATTGATGTGGCAACACTTTTGAATAATATGGGTGCGCGAGTACGTGGTGCTGGTACAGAAGTGATCACGATTGACGGTGTAGAAAGCTTACATGGCACTCGTCACCAGGTTATTCCAGACCGTATTGAAGCGGGTTCCTATATTGCTATGGCCGCGGCTATCGGTAAGGGAATTAAGGTTAAAAATGTTCTTTATGAACACCTTGAAAGTTTTATTGCTAAACTTGAAGCAATGGGTGTTCGTATGACAGTTGAAGAAGATGCCATCTTTGTTGAAGAGCAAGGTGATTTAAAACCTATTGACATTAAGACATCGCCTTATCCAGGTTTTGCGACGGATTTACAACAACCGATGACACCATTGTTGTTGAAAGCAAGTGGTCGAGGAAAAATTATTGATACGATTTATGAGAAGCGTGTGAACCACGTTCCTGAATTGGCTCGTATGGGTGCTGATATTCAGGTACTCGGTGGACAAATTGTTTACAATGGTCCAACGCAACTCTCAGGTGCGCCAGTAAAAGCCAGTGATTTGCGTGCAGGTGCTGCGCTTGTTACGGCAGGTCTTATGGCAGAAGGTCAAACTGAAATTACCAATATTGAGTTTATTCTTCGTGGGTATTCAAATATCATTGAGAAACTTTCTGACCTTGGTGCAGATATTCGTTTGATTGAAGATTAAGTCTAAGGTTCAACCCCTCGTGGTTGAGCCTTTTTCCATTTCTAAAACTGTGTTATAATACTATCATGGATATTTGGACTAGTCTGGGTGCTTTTGCCTTCTTTGAGTCGGAGCGCCTTTCTTTTAGACCACTCATCTTTTTGGATCGTTTTGATTTACACGAAATTGTATCAAATCCTAAGAATCTACAATTTTTCTTTCCTGCCACTCAAACACAGCATGAAACGGATTGCCTTTTGGTTCATTACTTCATGAAGGAGCCTCTAGGTGTATGGGCTATTGTAGATAAAGAGTTAGAAAAGATGATTGGCGTCGTTCGTTTTGAAAAGATAGATGTCCAGAAACGGACTGCAGAGCTTGGCTATTTTTTGAATGTCTCATACTGGGGTAGAGGATTAATGACAGAGGCAGTTACTTGTCTGTCAAATTTGGCTTTGACAGCTGTGGGAATGGATCGTATTATTCTTATTGCCCACTTGGAAAATAAGGCATCGATTCGTGTAGCGGAGAAGTCTGGCTTTAAACTTGTGTCCCGCTTTAAGGGAGCAGACCGATACACCCGTACCATGCGTGATTATCTCCGCTTTGAGAAGGAGGAGAACTGTGAGTAAACATCAAGAAATTCTAGATTATCTAGAGGCCTTACCTATCGGTAAGCGTGTTAGTGTGCGTAGTATTTCGAATCACTTACAGGTTTCTGATGGAACTGCCTATCGAGCAATTAAAGAAGCTGAAAATCGAGGGTTGGTTGAGACACGTCCTCGGAGTGGGACAGTTCGAATTGAAAAGAAAGTCCAGGTTCGCCTTGATAAGCTGACCTTTGCGGAGATTGCGGAGATTACAGAGTCTGAGGTTATCTCTGGTCATGAAGGTCTGGAACGTGTCTTCAGTAAGTTCTATATCGGAGCCATGACTATTGAGAATATCACCCGTTATCTAACCAAAGGAGATCTTCTTATTGTTGGGGACCGTGAGGATATTCAATTGCTTGCCCTAGAACACAATAATGCTATTCTAGTGACGGGGGGCTTTCGGGTTTCCGATAGGGTCAAAGAGCTTTCACGTTTGAAGCAATTTCCAGTCATGGTAACAACTTACGATACTTTTACCGTGGCAACCATGATTAACCAGGCACTTTCGAATGTCCGTATCAAAACAGACATCAAGACTGTGGCTCAAGTCTATACCAGACGAGAAGACTACAACTACATGACTCCAGAAATGACAGTCAGGGATTTTCAGAATTTGGTGAAACGAACGAACTTGGTGCGTTTTCCTATTCTGTCTGAGGCTGACAAGGTGATTGGGATTGTGACCATGCGAGATGTGTCTAATCAGCAACCGACGACCATGCTCAAGGCAATAATGACCAAGCCGACGGTGACACGACTTGAGACTAGTCTGGCAACTGTGGCCCAAAAGATGATTTTTGAGGACTTTGATATCATTCCTGTTGTGGATGAAGAAAAACACTATCTAGGTGTTATCACCCGTCGTCAGGTTTTGGAAGAACTTCAGGACAATAATCGTGGCAACTTGCACACCTTTAGCGATCAAATGATAGCTAACCTAAACCAGGACAAGCATGCTTTCAGCTTTGAGGTCGAGCCCACTATGATTGATAATTCTGGAAACCTCACTCAGGGTGTTCTTGCAGAGATGGTTAAAGAGGTTGTCTATCGTATCATGGAAAAGCAGGAACAAAATGGTCTTGTGATTGAAGAGATGATGTTTTACTTTCTTCAGGCAGCTCAGATCGATGATAAGGTGACGATTACACCAAGTATTATCGCTGAAACCAGACGTAGAGCCCATCTGGACCTTATGGTTACTCACGGAAATCATACCGTCTGCAAATCAGTCGTTGTGGTTAAGAAAACTTAGTAACTAAAAATAAAAGATATAAAGAAAACGGAGAAAACAATGATTACATTAAAATCAGCACGTGAAATTGAAGCAATGGATAGGGCAGGGGATTTTCTTGCTAGCATTCACATTGGTCTACGTGACCTCTTGAAACCAGGAGTAGACATGTGGGAAGTGGAAGAGTATGTGCGTCGTCGTTGTAAAGAAGAGAATGTCCTTCCCCTTCAGATTGGGGTTGAGGGAAGCATTATGGATTACCCTTATGCGACATGCTGTGGCCTTAATGACGAAGTGGCACATGCCTTTCCACGTCACTATATTTTGAAAGATGGTGACCTCTTGAAGGTTGATATGGTCTTGTCAGAACCTATCGATAAGTCAGTCCTTGATGTGTCAAAATTGGATTTTGACAATGTTGCTCAGGTTAAAAAATACACGGAATCATATTCTGGCGGTTTGGCTGACTCATGTTGGGCTTATGCGATTGGAACGCCATCTGACGAAGTTAAAAAACTTATGGAAGTAACACGTGAGGCTATGTACCTTGGCATTGAACAAGCGGTAGTCGGTAACCGTATCGGTGATATCGGTGCAGCTATCCAAGAATATGCTGAAAGTCGTGGTTACGGTGTTGTTCGTGATTTGGTTGGACACGGAGTTGGGCCAACAATGCACGAAGAACCAATGGTGCCAAACTATGGGGTGGCTGGACGAGGTCTCCGTCTCAAAGAAGGAATGGTTTTGACTATCGAGCCGATGATTAACACTGGTACTTGGGAAATCGATACTGACCTTGAAACGGGTTGGGCTCACAAAACTCTTGACGGTGGACTTTCTTGTCAATATGAACACCAATTTGTTATCACTAAGGATGGTCCAGTAATTTTGACTTCTCAAGGCGAAGAAAGAACTTATTAGTATGAAACGACAAGGCATAATGGCCCGTCTCCTGGATAAACTCCAGTGGCGCCCTTTGCAGGTTTATCTTAGTCATTATCGTAGTGCAGAGGTAGATATTTCAACTATCGCAGTGGCTTACTATCTTATTTTGACGGTTTTTCCACTTATTGTCATTGCGGCAAATGTCTTTCCCTATCTGAATATTGATACGACTGATCTCTTGAAGTTTATGAATGAGCATCTTCCTAAGCAGTTTTATGCACCTGCAGCTAATGTTGTTAAAGATATCTTCTCGACACCTTCTGGACAGTTATTGGGAGTTGCCTCTTTGACGGGATTTTGGACCATGATTAAGTCCTTATCTTCGCTTCAAAAGGCGATTAACAAGGCATATGGTGCTTCAGAACACCGTGATGTCTTTATTAGCCACATTGTTGGTGGTTTCATGAGTCTGGTCATCTTGTTCCTGCTCACCTTTGCACTAATGCTGTCTACGATTATTCAGTCGGTCCTTAGAGTTATTACACAGACCTATCCTATTGGTTCCAAGATGACTCAGTTTATTTTAAATAGTATCCAGCCTCTGAGTATTGCAGTTGTCTTCCTGGGAATGATGGTGCTTTATTTTGTGCTTCCGAATGTGAAGATTCGAAAAATCCGCTATGTTATGCCAGGGACTATCTTTACGACTTTAGTGATTGGCTATTTAAGCAACTTGTTTGGAACTTATGTGATTCGTACCTTGAGTCGATTAGTTGATATCAAGTTATTTGGATCCATTATGATTTTCGTCTTCATGCTTTGGTTCATCTTCTTGGCCAGGATTTTGATTTTGGGGGCCGTCTTTAATGCGACCTATCAAGAGCTTAGACAGGGTGAACTGAAAAGTAGAAGAGGAGATGTGATTACTATTATTCAGAGCTTTTCTGGAGACGGTAGTGACAGCAAAAAACACAAAAAAGATGAGGATGATTCCTAGATGATAAAGAGAGCTTGGTGAGATCCAGGCTCTTTTGACGGGAATATTATCCTTTGTAGATAATAAAAAGATAATGATTATGGAGGAAAAATGAAAAAACAAACTGTTCGTGATTTAACACATATTGCTATTGTGGCAGCTCTTTATGTAGTCTTGACTGTTGTGCCACCTTTTAACTTAACTTCGTATGGTCCCTACCAGTTCCGAATTGCAGAAATGTTCAATCTTTTAGGATTTTATAATCGCAAGTATATCATTGCCGTGACTTTGGGCTGTGTGATTGCTAATTTCTTTAGCTTTAACATGATTGATGTGGTTGTCGGAAGTCTCTCGACACTGGTCTTTGTCGGTTCAGGTGTTTATTTCTTCGACCGATTTAAGAACCAAGATATTTTAGGTGGACTTTTTGACAAGGCTCATGTTTACTTTGCCTTTTACTTCTCATTCTTCATGGTGACAATTGCGGCTGAGTTGACCTTGGTTACTCAGGCACCATTTTGGGCAACTTGGTTCACTGTTGCTATGGGAGAATTGGCTTCTCTCTTAGTTGGTGCAATTCTTATTAAGAAATTGGCCAAAGTTATTGATTTTGTTTCCTAAATTAACGTCTGTAAAGGCGTTTTTTTCTGCTTTTATGTTAAAATGTTCCTATGGAAAAACGAATGAAAGAGCTGGTTGTTAAACTTAACCAGTATGCAAAAGAGTATTATACGGAAGATAATCCATCAGTGTCAGATGCCGAGTATGATAAGCTTTATCGTGAGCTTGTAGCTTTGGAGGCTGAACATCCAGAACTTGTTCAAGCAGATAGTCCAACACATCGTGTGGGAGGGCTGGTACTTGATGGTTTTGAAAAATATCAACATGAGTATCCGCTTTATAGTTTGCAGGATGCTTTTTCACGAGAAGAGCTAGATGCCTTTGATAAGAGGGTTAAGGACGAATTTCCTAATGCTGATTATATGGCTGAACTCAAAATCGATGGGCTTTCTATCTCGTTGACCTATGTGGATGGTATTCTTCAGGTAGGTGCGACACGTGGTGATGGTTCTGTAGGTGAGAATATCACTGAAAATGTCAAGCGTATCTCAGATATTCCTCTGAAGTTGGACCAACCTCTTAATATTACGGTGCGTGGGGAGTGTTACCTGCCTCGGGCTGAGTTTGAACGCATCAACATCCAACGCCAGGAAAATGGTGAGGCCGAATTTGCCAATCCACGTAATGCTGCAGCAGGAACTCTTCGTCAATTAGATACCAAAGTAGTTGCAGAGCGTCGTTTGGCGACTTTCCTTTATCAGGAAGCTAGTCCAACGGAACGTCTAACACAAAATGATGTCTTAAATGAAGTGGCAGAACTCGGTTTCTCTGTTAATCCACGACGCATTGTCACATCATCGATGGATGAGATTTGGGACTTTATTCAAGCTGTAGGAGAAGATCGTGATCACTTGGCCTATGACATTGATGGTGTTGTCATCAAAGTCAATAGTTTGGCTATGCAAGAAGAACTCGGTTTTACAGTTAAGGCGCCACGTTGGGCTATTGCTTATAAATTCCCGGCTGAGGAAAAGGAAGCAGAGCTTCTCTCAGTGGACTGGCAAGTAGGTCGTACGGGTGTAGTAACGCCGACTGCTAATTTGACTCCAGTGCAATTAGCGGGGACAACGGTTAGTCGAGCCACCCTTCATAATGTAGATTACATTGCCGAAAAAGACATTCGTATCGGTGATACCGTAATTGTCTACAAAGCTGGTGATATTATCCCTGCTGTACTTCGTGTAGTAGAGAGTAAGCGTACGACACAGGAGCCGATGGAAGTACCGACTCAATGTCCATCTTGTGGCAGTGGTCTTTTACATTTTGAAGATGAAGTTGCCCTACGTTGTATCAATCCTTCTTGCCCTGCTCAGATTAAGGAAGGTCTGATTCATTTTGCCTCTCGAGATGCCATGAACATCGCAGGTATGGGACCTTCAGTGGTTGAAAAGCTCTTTAAAGCTGAATTGGTTAAAGATGTGGCTGATATCTATGGCTTGAACAGTCAGGATTTCCTTCAATTGGAAGGTTTCAAGGAAAAGTCGGCTGAAAAACTTTACGCAGCCATTCAAGCATCAAAAGAAAATTCTGCAGAGAAATTGCTCTATGGCTTGGGTATTCACCATGTTGGCGCCAAAGTTAGTAAGCAGTTGCTAGAAGCTTTTGGCAGCATACAAGAGTTAGCCAGTGCAGATGTCGAGGCTATTGCTGCTGTAGATGGTTTAGGAGAGGTTATTGCCAAGTCCATCCAGCGCTATTTTGCTAAGGAGGAGGCTCAGGTTCTTATGAAAGAACTGGAATCCTATGGCGTTAATTTGTCCTATCTTGGACAAAAGGTGGCAGATGATGCTATCTTATCTGGTAGGACAGTTGTTTTGACAGGAAAATTGGAGCATCTTAAACGTAGTGAAGCAAAGGCAAAACTAGAAGCTCTGGGTGCTAAGGTGACAGGTTCTGTCTCTAAGAAAACAGATTTAGTAGTTGCTGGTAGTGATGCCGGAAGTAAGTTGGAAAAAGCACAAAGCCTAGGAATTGAAGTAAAAGATGAGGCTTGGTTGCTGGATTTATAGGAGTTCAATATGAAACAAAAACGTGCCCGCTTAATTTATAATCCAACATCTGGACAAGAAATTATGAAAAAAAATGTTGCCGAGGTCTTGGATATTCTGGAAGGTGCTGGCTTTGAAGCGTCAGCCTTTCAAACAACACCAGATGAGAACTCAGCAAAAAATGAGGCCACTCGTGCGGCCAAAGCAGGCTTTGACTTAGTTATTGCTGCTGGTGGCGATGGTACAATCAATGAGGTTGTTTCTGGGGTTGCCCCGCTTAAAAAACGCCCACAAATGGCGGTTATTCCAACGGGAACGACAAATGACTTTGCACGCGCCTTGAAGATTCCAAGAGGAAATCCTGTTGAAGCAGCCAAGGTTATCGCTAAAAATCAGACCCTTCAGATGGATATTGGCCGTGCCTATGATGACAAATACTTCATCAATATTGCGGCTGCTGGTTCCTTTACGGAACTAACCTATAGTGTACCTAGTCGCTTAAAGACAGTACTTGGTTATTTGGCCTACCTTGTTAAGGGGGCAGAGTTGTTGCCACAAGTTAAGAAGGTTCCTGTTCGTATTACGCATGATGAGGATGTTTTTGAAGGTGGTCTTTCCATGATTTTCGTTGCCTTGACCAATTCAGTTGGTGGCTTTGAAACGATTGCCCCAGATGCTAAACTGGATGATGGTAAATTTACTCTAATCATGGTTAAGACAGCTAACCTCTTTGAATTGGTTGACCTCATTCGTCAAATTCTCCAAGGTGGTAAACACATCTATGACAAGAGAATTTCCTATATCAAAACGAGCTCGCTGTATATTGAGCCTTTAAGTGATGATCGTATGATGATTAACCTCGATGGCGAATACGGTGGTGATGCACCAATTCATCTCCAAAATCTGAAGAATCATATTGAATTTTATGCAAATATTGATGAGATTTCTGATGATGCCATCACTCTTCCAGATACAGACGAATTAGCTCTTGAAGCCATCGCACAAAAATTCAGTACAGAAGCTGAAAAAATTGAGAATGACTAATGTTAAACCTTTAAGCAACCTAAGATAGGTTGCTTTTTTAGTATATTTGTAGAAAATGACGCTTTCATTTGTTACAATAGAAAAAACTGGGAAATTGTTATATAGAATATTTAGAGGAGTAGAGGTTTAATAAAGAGAACGAACATTATTTAAGTGATGATCATCTAAAGAATGGTGATCAGGCTTTCGAGTCGGCTTTTAGTAATCAAGGGCCAGAGTTTGACTCTGCTTTTCAGGAGGAAAAAGCTGAAAAGCGACATTTCTTTTTGACTTTTGTTTTGCCATTGATACTCTTAAGTGTGAGCTGGATGTCGGTCTTCTTATCTTGGAGGTATAAGCCGATAATTCTGTATCTGGCTGTAATTGTGGCTTGTTTTGTCCTTGCTATCATTCTCTTTAGAATGGGACAGAAGCGAGGTAGATTTCTCTTTACCGCAATCGTGCTTGCCCTGATTGGATTATCCTTCTTTGCAACTTTAGGTGGTTCTGTCTATCGAGGTGCTATGAAAAAATACAGGCTGATCCAACAAGTATCCCAGTCAGAACTTGATGAGGAGAAACCCGACAGTGATGATCCAAAAGAGTACGAAGATAAGTCTGCGATTTATAACTGGACGGAAGAAGATTTTGAAAATCTGAAACCCAAGGTTGATACCTTACGTTCGATTATTAAAAGTCATGGTAAGGGCAATTATGTCGAGATGGAATCCAGTGGTCTCAAGGTGAGATATGACCGTGGAGATGGCAATGAGTATATTGATCTCTCTTTTGTGAAGGACGAAAAGGGACGCTTTGTTTATGATGGTGGAACAGCGACTTATCCACTTGATGGCGTCACTGAAGTTGCTAACTATAGCAGTAATTGGACTGAAGAACAGATAAATAGCTTACGTACCAAAGACCAAGCTTATTTTGGACCAACAACATCCTTGTCTGAGGTAGTGAGGGAACATCCTCAGGCAAAAGAGGCCTGGAGAAGTATAAAGGTCCATTCATCAGGAATCATGCATAAGTCAGTTGATCTTGATTACACTGATCAGAATAGTCCTATTGAGAAAGCACAATTGTTAAGACTCTCTTTTGAGTATAACGAAAAGAAAAAGGACTATTATTTGAGCTATAATTCTGTGGATCGTGGCCACTGGTGATGACTATCTATGATAATTAATAACTAGACAGCAATTTTTTAGTAATAAGAGGTTTGATTATAAAGGGGGATTTTATAATGACAGCATCAAAAACCAAACGTCTCTTGTACTTTATGTCCGAATTGGAAAAGGGAAATGACATTTCAAAAACGGACTACCTAGCTCGCTTTGGTATCAGTGAGCGTACGCTTAAAGAGGATGTGAGTGAGCTCAAGGAGAACTTGACTGAACTCCGTCCAAATATGAAGGTTAAGTATTCCAGAAAATACGGTTCCTACCATGCTCAGTATGAACAGGGCTATGGTAACCTTAAATACAACCAGGCAGTTATCCTATCTAAGATTCTTTTAGAGAGTCGTGCCCTTCGAAAGGATGAAGTAGCAGAGATAATCAACATCTTTGTTGAGAGGGCTGTAGACGACAAGGAGCGCAGACGTATCAAGCGATTGACTGAGCTAGAATTAGATAGTTATCAAGAACTTAAGATTTATCAGGAACAAGATAAGTCACTCTTACCAGCTATTTCAGCCATTTTCGATGCCATTGTGGACCAACGTCCATTGTCATTTAGTTACCGTAAGCCAGGAGAAAAAGTGGAGGAATATAAGGTCTTTCCAATTTCAGTCATTTTTGACAACCATTATTTTTACTGTATTTCTTACAAACTGGATGATAACTTTACTTGTGATTATCAGTTCTCTGAAATCCGTTATTTCCGTGTAGATCGTTTCCAGACCATTCACAAATCTGAAAATGATTTGGCTTTCACGCTCAGTCCAGAACAAAAAGACCGTCTTATTACAGATGAGCAGGTGCGTTATCAGGCTTTCTCAATGCTTTCTGGTAACGAGTGGGCTCGAATTACCTTTGAGTATAAAGGACTTTACCGTGATGTCTTGGAATCAGATATTCCAAAACTAAAATTGCTTGAAGAAAGCACTAGTGATGGTGTTGATCAGGTCCGTTATGAGATTGAAACCTTTAGTTTATTAGGTTTTCAGAAGTACATTCAACGCTTTGATGGGGATTTTGTGTTCCTCAAGATTGAAGCATTAGATAACAAATGAAAAAGGCCTTCGGTTATCCGAATGCCTTTTTAAATCTGACAAAAATAGTATAATTGTGTTAAAATAGGAGTACGGAAACGTTATCATTTCCATAAGGAGGGAAAATATGAAAGAAAAGAAAAAAGAAATGCAAAAACAAGTCTTAACTCTTTTAGGAATCTTGATTTTTGCTTTTGTCAATGTGTTTATCTTTGATAATAAGATGGGCGCTGGTTTTTCTGCCTTCTCAACTATCACCCTGATGAGTATTGGACTCTTATCTAAGCGCACCAGTCTGCGAGTTTTGGCCATTATTTCCTATCTCATCAATGTGGTAGCAGCCGTTTTTGGCTTCAACTACGTTGGTTTTCTAACAGCAGTTCAAGCCATTGAACTTATCTTCGTTATCTGGTATCTTTACCCACGTGACACGTTTTTGAGACGAGATACAACTGATAAATACACTTACCGCTATCGTTGGATTCATTTGCTCTTGACGGTTTTAATCTCAATTGGAGGTTATATCGTTTTTACAGTTGTTTCTAGTATTTGGAATGGTTCCTTCCTAGAATACGGTGGGAACACAGCTCTCATCTTTGCCATGCAATATTTACTCTTTTTGAGTATTACCAAGTCAAGGGAAGATGAACCGACCAAGGTTGCTCATTTGTTCCAAAAGGAACGCCGTACTAAGGAAATGAAAGCGGCAATAGAGGCTGAACGCCAAGCCAAAGAAAGAGCACTTGCACAAGCCTTCGAGGTACCTTTAAAGGCACCTAATCAAACGGCTGCAAAATTTGGTAACAATATGATCAAATTTGCATCTGTCTGGCTTTTGGTGATGGACATGTCCATCTTGGCTTATTTCTTCCGTCCAAATGATGTTGGCTTCGGCTTTGGTGCCTTCTTTGTACTCTTGACCATTGTCTTGTCCTTGATTTTCAAATCTGAGGAAGACAAGGAGGACGTTTTCTCTATCATCTATCATAAGGTCCGTCCTATTCAACCTATTTTCTTCATTTTACTTTTGATTGCCCATGCGCATAAGTTCAGCTACGGTGCTGCTTACGCTCTCTTGTTCTCAGCTGCTTATTTCTTCTGGGCTATCAATAAGATTAATATGAAGACCCTCTTGACCTTTACAGTCATCATTTATTTCTTCCCAGTCTTTGGTTATCTCTCTAACCCATACCGTCTGGGTGCTGAAAATCTTAAGATGGTAGGTGAACTGGTGACAGATCGTGAGAAGTCTAATACCTTCTATCTCGGTCATTATTGGTCACTTCTAGGTCTACAGAGTGATGGTGAATATGAAGGAGTCCCTACTTCTTGGCAGGCTGCTAAGTTCGCTGACATTCAGACATTCTCTGATGATAGTGACATTACTTCAGGTGTTTTCCAAGTGAATAGCCACAATGATTATGATTATGATTTGCATTTAACAAATAACAAGGGCACCATTGAAGTCACAACTGGCTCTGGAAAAGATAAGAAAGAATACCAGTTCACTGACTTTGCCAGAACCTACTATCGATATGAAAAATTGAAAAAAACGGATAACCAAAAGCGTTATAAAGATTTTTACAAGGTAGGTACTGTTTCGACTGAGTTGGGAACCTATAATCTTTACCTCGAAATGAATCAAGATTGGGTTGATGAGTATCAAAAAGATCCTACTAATGTTGACTACCGTTTGCTTATCTCTGGTGACAAATTGACACCAAAAGAAGCTTACAAGAAAGCATATCATTACTAAAAAAATATCTCTGCACATTGCAGAGATATTTTTGTTTTTGTCAGTCTTTATATCCTCGTTTAGCTAATTCTCGTACCAGGACTGCTCCCAAAATCGCAGGAACTAATTGTCCCAGGAGGAGATTAATAACGAGAGCAAAATAAGGAAGTTTGAGTAAGGCGCTAAGCCAGATTGGTACCACTAAGGCAGGAACGAGTAGGATTGGAAGGATGATGAACCAGCTAGATAACTTAGCTTTACGGATGAGGTAGATGCTACCAGTTGTTAAAAAGCTAGCACAGAAACCACCAACCACGTCAATCAATCCCAAACCTCCAAAAGAGTTAGCGATGGCATTAGCCAGACTAATTGGAAATACTAAAAATGGGAAGATGTAGGTTAATCCATATAAAGCAGTGGCCAGACGCATCTGAACCGCACCAAAGGAAATGGCTTGAGATACAAAGAGGATAGCGATGTAAAGAGCCATCATAATAGCTGACAGAACGAGCTTTTGAGTGGTATTAAGTTTGGTTTTCATAATTTCTCCTTAATTGGGCATAGTAAAAGAGTAGCAGTTCTACTCTTTTTGTGATTTAGGTCTAGAGTTATTTTATAAATCAATCTCTAAGACAATAGGTGTGTGGTCTTGGCGATCACCAGAGTCAATCATGTCTGATTTTGTGACCTTATCGGCAATACGGTTTGAAGTCAACCAGTAGTCGATTCTCCAGCCTGTATTGTTGATTTTAGATGTTTTACTACGTTGGGCCCACCATGTATAGGCTCCTGTAACGTCGCCATTGAGGTGACGGTAGGTATCTGTGAAACGTTTGGCAAGGAGGTTAGTGAAGCCAGCACGTTCTTCATCTGTAAAACCAGGTGAACGACGATTACTTGAAGGGTTAGCCAAGTCGATTTCCTTGTGGGCAACATTGTAGTCACCAGTCGCAAGAACGGGTTTCTGAGCGTCCAATTCAGCTAGGTAATCCGCATATTTTTCATCCCAGATTTGACGTTCAAGCAGACGTTTGAGGCCATCACCAGCATTTGGTGTGTAGACCTGTGTCACAAAGAAATTGTCAAATTCGAGAGTGATGATGCGCCCTTCACAGTCCATGGTTGAAGGTGCCCCAATTTCAGGATAAGTAATGACCGGTGTCAATTCTTTTTTATACAAGAACATGGTTCCAGCATAACCTTTACGGGCAGGTTCAACAGATGAACGCCAAGTATTGTCATAGTCAGGGAAGTAGTCTTCCAAGATTTGCAGATGTTTTTTAGTCGGACCTTTGGCAGACAGTTTTGTTTCTTGAATAGCAATGATGTCTGCATTTTCGGCGACTAAAGTGTCGATAACAGCACGTGACAATTGAGCACGTGCAGAATCACTAGTAAGAGCGGCGTTTAGGGAATCAATATTCCAAGAAATTAATTTCATGTGTACAGTTTCCTTTTTTGAATCTTTCCTTTCTATTGTAGCAGAAAATAAGGTGTCAGGCGAGTTATGGGCTTGATAAGGGAAGCTAGGAGGAGTATACTTATCTTAGATTGAGAGGTACATATTAATGAAAAAGCAATCCTACATTTATTACTTGTTTTGGGGTCTCTTGTTGATACAAGTCTTTCTTACAATCATGATTTGGTGGTCACAGGGGCTAGTGCTTCCTCTTGTTATTTTTCCGGGGATGAGTTTCTTCTTTTTATTTCACTTAAGGTATCTCTTAGGCTACAACCTTAAGCAATCTCCCTCAGAACCCTTATTTGTCCTCCGTAGGTATGGCCTTGGAACCAGTTTAAATCCCAAAAATCCCCTAGGCTATAAGATTAGTCTCCTAGTGGTCGTGGGTGCTTTAGTTTTACTTTTCTGCCTAACCCTATTAGCCTTTCTTGGAAAATAGAGTCTTAGGTTTTTTTATTTGTAATTATCACTAACTAGTTATAATGTATTCTCATAACAAATAAAAGAATCACTGGAGGAAAGATTTATGACGATTGAACTTGGCAAGGTAATCATACTCAGTCTGTTGACAATCGCCCTGTGTATCCACGAGCAGTCCAAGATGATTTGCCGATATGGGTAGCGACAGGTGGTCACATTGAGTCGACCATTCAAATTGCGGAAAAAGGTTTGCCAATTGCCTATGCTACAATTGGGGGAAATCCGAAGGCCTTTACTAAATTAGTAGAAGTTTATAAGGAAATCGGTGCTCGAAATGGTTATTCGGATGAACAACTTAAGGTGGCTGCTCATTCTTGGGGATGGATTGAAGAAAATAATTTCCAAGCGATAGAAAATTATTTTTATCCAACGAAACAAACGGTGGATAACATTGCTAAGGATCGCCCACATTGGTCTGAAATGACTAAAAAGCAGTACTATGCTAGTGTTGGACCAAACGGAGCCATGTTCGTTGGGGACCCCGCTCACGTCGCTCAAAAAATCATTCGTATTATTGAAGATTTACAGCTAAATCGCTTCATGCTTCATCTCCCAATTGGTTCTATGCCACATGAGGCTGTTCTAAAGGCTATTAAACTTTATGGTGAAGAAGTGGCGCCGATTGTTCGTCGTTATTTTGAAAATAAAGGATAATTGGTTGAAGGTAAACCTCAAGTTCTCTATACTATTGTCATCATCCCTGTTCTATGATAGGATGGAAGATAATTGATAAAGAGAAGAGGAAAATTATGCGAAAGCTGTCAGAAGCAGAATGGATAAGTCGTTTTGAGCAAGTTCAAGGGCGTAAACCGAAACCCGATGAACTACAATTAGCTTATCAGTCTGGCCTTATTGGAATCTCGAAAAATTATAATTATATCTATATTCTTCTGGGGGCTCTAGTAGCGATCGTCGTTGGCATTGGCTTGACTCTAGTCTCTAGTTCAATGAAGAACGTCAAACAGACTAAGTCGTCTACCACAGTAGCTAGCTCGATATTCTCATCGACAGATAAGGCTAGTGCAAAGCCAAGTGATTCATCGAGCAAAAATACGAAGTCAAATGAATCTAGCAGTGCAAGTATTGATACACCTGACGCTAATCATGCCAAGGAAGCCTATACTGAAAATCCACGTTGGACCAATGACAAAGCTAGTCGACTTGCTAGTTTGATGGTTTCTTGGGGCAATCAGATGAATCAGCCAGGATACAAAGAAATTACCAATGAAGCTTCTTCCTTGCCTATGCGTTGGATGTCGGACCATAACCAGACTGTGGATGCTACTTATGCTGCAAATGGTAATAGCAATTCGGAGTATACCATTGTTTCGGTATACGAGAGATGGGAGAATGTTTCTGTTCACCGTTATTTCTTTACCATAAAAAAAGATGGGACTCCCTTTGTTCTTTATTCACCTACTACTAATGGTGGTGTGTATTATGTCAAAGAAACAGAAAACGCAGACCTTAAATCAGGGTATGCAGATATTGTAAACAATTAAAAACTAGGAATCCAGCTAGATTCCTAGTTTTTAATTTGAAGACAAGTCAAACTGTGGTCAGCTCTTCTACAGCCATTCGCTCTTATTTAACCTTCTTAGCTAACATGGTTGCAAATTGAAGGGCGATGGGATTGCCATGCTCATCTAAACGGTGAAGGTGACCAAGATTTTCATTGTACTTGATTAATTCCCAGTCACTATAGTAGTTTTTCAACTCACCCTCTTCAAAAGTAAATGGGAAAGGCATGGTACAAGGGTGCTCCTCAGTGTCCATGGCACAAACAATTAGGTTGTAGCCACCGACAACAGTACGCTCTTGCATATTCTTGATAATAGCAGGAATTTGATCGGGATCAAGGAACATAAAGACCACTGTTGAGAGGATGAAATCAAAGGTCTCAGACTCAGGAAGAGCAGCAGCATTGATATCGTAGTAGCCAGCTCTAACATTGTAATTTTCCTCATCTGCAATCATTTGGATGCGTTGTGTAGCTTCGTTATTAACATCAACGGCTGTAACATCATGTCCAAGAGATGCCAAATAAAGAGCGTTACGGCCGTGACCACAGCCTAGGTCGAGGGTGCGACCAGGTTTGATATGGCCAGATTGGACTGCTTCAAGAACCTCGGAGTGAGCCTTAGTGTCATACTTTTTAGCCATGTAGTCCTCAGGTTTACAGTAAAAAGAAAGATAGCATTCCAAATCATCTGAAGCAGCAGCGATGCGATGCCAAGCTTGTGGTTCAACAAAAGGAATCTCTGTCTCGGGGGTAAAGAGGTGCTCTGCAGTAACCTGTCCTTGTTCGTCTAATTCGTAGAAGCGAAGAGATCCTGATAGAATGGTCAATTTAGCCCAAGTTCCTACCTTAGTATTGTGTTTTTGCGTCACCATTTCTGGAAGTGTTGTAGCTGTCCAGTTTGGTAAACGTTTGTAGCAAAGAAGTTGCTGATTTATAGTCATTTTATGAGTTCCTTTCAAACGGTATGGCTCTATTATAGCAAAAGTATGGAAAAATAAAAAAGGCCTAGCCGGGTGAGCTAGACGCTTTTCTTGTGAGAGATCTGATAATCTAGGAATGGGGAAAAGTGTTTGGGGAAGATAGGTATAAATGTTAAGAAGGGTTCCTAGACTATTTAAAAAATGTTTATGAGAACAATAAGTTTTAAATGATAAAAGACTTACCTATAACTCATTAGGTCTCTCTTTACATTATCTATTGTACCAAAAAGATTGAGAGAGAACTTACAAATATTTAAAACGTGTAAGAAAAAATCATGAACAGTCATTTTCTGGTCTTGAATGGTAATTTGTGAAAGTTTTTCTGAGTGTTAACAAATCTACTAGGATAATATCGATGACTATGTGCTTTAACTACACTAAAAAACGCCTAGCTGCTGTTGCTAGACGTTCTTTATTAGGAGAGATCTGGAAATCTAGGAATGGGGGAAAAGTGTTTGGGGAAGATAGGTATAAATGTTAAGAAGGGTTCCTAGACTATTTTTATTCTGTTTATGAGAATAATGAGCAAAAACTAACAAAGTTTAGTCTTCCAACTCATCCGGTCTCTCTTTACATTTTCTATTTTACCAAAAAAAATGAAGAAAACTTTACATAATCAAAAAATGTGTAAGAAAAAATCATGAACAGTCATTTTCTGGTCTTGAATGGTCATCTCACTTGTATAAAAAAAGCAGAACCTGATAGGTCTGCTTATATTTGTAGTGATGGTGTAAGAAGTTAAATCTTGCTATAGAGTTTCTTAACATTGTTAATATCAACAGGTTGGATACTTGTCTTACCACCTTTAGGTTCCATTACAGAGGCAACGGCACTGTTGTGTTCAAGTCCAATTGAGTGTCCTAATTCGTGTTGCGCAGTGTTAAGGAGTTTCCCACCGTTCTTTTGGTAATAATTGTTTTGAACATGGAAGGTGTTCAAGTAAACAGTAGCATTACTATATTGCTTAGTTGGGAGGTAGTAAGTAGAGTAGGTAACTCCAAGAGGAGCTGCCACATTACCTTCATAACGTTCATCAGCAATGATGTTGGCTTTTTGTTTATCGTTAGTGAGCAAGAAATTAAAGGCACCAGTGTTATTCCAAGAAGTGATAGCCTGTTTGTAGGCGTTCACGATTTCAGGATTTTTAGCATTGATGAAAACCGTCGCTTCCTTACTTGACCAGTGAGGAGTATCGTAATTCTCTTTTACGAGTTCGTTATTCTTTTGCCATACTTGAGCAACTCGGTCCACTGGTTTAGCAGGTTGGATAGGAGTAGCTTTAGGAGTTGTTGGTTTAGTGACAGTCGTTGTTGGCTTCTTAGGTTGTGTCGTTCTAGAAGTCGCTGGTTTGTTTACAACAGTCGTTGGTTTCTTAGGTTGAACTGTAGGTGCAGTAGGTTTGTTAGCAACTGTGGCTGGTTTTTTAGGTTGAGTTGTAGATGTTGTAGGTTTGTTAGCAACTGTGGCTGGTTTTTTAGGTTGACTAACAGCAGGAGTTGATTGTTTAGGTTTTGGTGTAGCTGTTGTCGTTGGTTTTGTAGAAGGTGTTAATGGTTTTGGAATATAAGTAGATAGAATCTTATGAACATTACCATTATTAATTTCTGTTGAAACCCATGTGGCACCATCTTTTGACCAGGTTTGTGCTTGAGCGACAGTTTCGGTCTTTGGTTCAGACTGGTTTTCTACAGCCTTATGATTGCTATCTGTATTTGTCGGAATTCTAGTCTCATAGGTTTTGCTTCCAGTCTGGCTGTCGACAGTACTGCTAGCTGTTTGACTATTTTGTTTCAATTCCTCAAAAGTTGGAGTGTTTGTGGGAGTTTGTTCATAGTCATTTTCATGTGTATGAAGATCATCCACAGAGGTATGTGATATAGTAGTCACAGTAGTAGGTGTTTCAGTAGAAACACCTGTTTGAGCGATGGTATTTGTAGTTGTACCTGTTTCAAGTTCGGAAAATGTCAGAGCTTGGTTAGGGTCTGAAACATAGGTTTGATCCGCAGAGGCATGCTGAGGACTTCCTACAAGAAAAGCACTAATTATACCGACAGTTGCAAGGGTCAACAAGGTCTTTGTCTTAGTCCCTTGCGTTTTAAAAGAATGTAACATAACTTTCTCCTTTTTAATTTAAAACAAAAACAATTCTCATGATAACACCTAAAAATGAATATAAAGTGACAATGAGATAACAATTGTTTTATAAATGAAATTAGGTGAGATAAAAAGACTTTATGCTGTAAAAAAAGGAATATTATCCAATTAATTATGATAAAATATTAGATAGGTATATTAAAGTATATTAGAAAGAAAGAGGGATATAAGATGCTTTCTATTATCGTCCTTGAAGATGATGCCTTGCAGCGTCATCGTGTTGGTCGTTTATTGGACGAAGCAGTTGAGGAGTCGAAGGCCGTTGTTGATGGGATTACTTTTTATGAACAGGGTCAGGAATTGTTAGATGCTGATAGAGGTTCGGGTAAATCCATGGTTTATCTTTTGGATATTGACCTTAAAAATCAAACTAAGCAGGGACTAGATATTGGGCTTGAAATCCGTAAGGAAGACTTGAAAGCACAAATTGCCTTTGTTACAGCTTACTCGGAGTTTATGCCCTTGACCTTCCGTTATAAGATTCAAGCTCTAGATTTTGTCGATAAATCCATGGAAGATGTGGATCTTAAGAGAGCTTTAGTAGAACTTTTAGATTTTGCTTATTCACAGGTTGAGCAAGAAACCAAGGCACAGAGTCTAACTGTTAAAACGGATAAAAATGATGTTAATATTCCTTATGATGATATTTTATACATTGAGACAGCCCCTGTGCCACATAAGTTAATCGCTCATACCAAGTCAAACCTAGTGGAATTCTATGGGAAAATTGCAGAAGTAGCAAAATTGGATGATATTTTCTTCCAAACGCACCGCTCTTTTGTTGTCAATGTGAATAATGTGACAAGTGTGGATCGTACAGCTAATATGGTCTTCTTTGAGGGAAACGAGTCATGCCTCCTATCGCGGACACGTAAAAAGGAACTTTTGGAACGTTTGAAAAATCGTTAGGTCTTAGATTTTCCCCTTCTTCTCTAATCATTAATGAAAGTTTTCTGAAATTCGAGATAATTATTTAATTTTATCTCATCTATTATCAGGAATTGTGATAGAATAGTGTTATGGCTTTTTGCCGTATATTTAGAGATGACTAGAAGGAGGTGGCTAACCATTAAATGATGCTCAATTTGCAAATTGCATTAGAATATCTTTTGCATTTCATTGTCATACAGTGGATTTACGAAAGGACCAGCTTGGTCAAGGTACCACGTATGATCCTTCCTATTGCGTTCCTGGTTGAATGTATAGGGGGAATACTGGGGATGTCATATAATGTCGGTTTGTCCTTTATGACACCGTTCTACCTTCTTTTCTATGCCTATTTCTATGGTAAGGAGAGAACCACCAATATGTTGGCTTTTTATGCCTTCTATCCTCTAGTTCTCTATCTGTTGATTTTTAATGGTTATGCCTACTTCCTGATGCCAGGGTTCGGCATCACATCGGATTTTCTAAACAGAAGTTATCTTTATTTCATTTTCTTTGACCTTTTAATTATTCCAACATTTGTCGCTCTATCCAAGCTCCTTAACATTGATTTTAAATATTTGAGGGTCTTAGAGCGAGATCGTAAATTTGGTCGGATTATGTTTTTCACTAACTTTATCTTGATTAGCTATGTGATTTTGAACTATTCTGTCGTCGTGGCCTCGCGATTCTTTGCCTTGTACTATGCTGGACATGTGATAACCTTAGTGGGGTTTGTAGCTATTTTTTATGCTGTTTACAAGGTTAATAAATATGCAGATGAATTCTTTGAAAATGAGCGTAGAAAAGAAAATCGACGTCACTTGGATGATTTAGAGAAGTATTCTGAGCAGGTCGAAAGTCTTTACGAAACGCTACGCAGTTTCCGTCACGACTATACTAATGTTATGATTTCGCTTAATGAAGCCATCCAGATGAAAGACATCGATCAAATCAAGATGATTTATGATAGTGTCTTGAAAGATTCGGCATCAGATTTGAAGCAGCAAAAGTTTGATTTGGCAAAATTAACTCGTGTGACCAATATGCCACTTAAGAGTCTTTTATCATCTAAAGTGGCTGAGGCTTTTGATAAAGGTATTCAATGTCATGTGGAGGTTGAAGAGGGGGTCTTCTTCACAGATATGCGTCCACTCGACTTGATTACAATCATATCAATTCTTTGTGATAATGCTATTGAAGCTACTGTATTAGCAGATAAACCAAAATTATCTATTGCTATCTTTAAGATGGAAAATCAATCAGTTATTGTTGTTGAAAATTCAACTAAGGAAGCTTCTATTGATGTAGCTCCTTTGAAACAAAGAGGATTTTCAACGAAAGGAACAGGTCGTGGTTTGGGCTTAGCAAATATCGAGGAGATTCTCTTCAGATACGACAACGTCACGCTTGAAACAGAATCAGCACAACACCGTTTTGTTCAATTATTGTCTATTACACCAAAAGAAGATTAATGGGGACTTAATAAGAATTTTTAGAATTCTTGTTAATCCCTATTTTTATGTTAAAAAGTATGGTAAAATAGGGAAGTTAATCATGTGTTTTTTAATTCAGGGGGATTTATTATGTTGAAAGACGAATGGTTAGAGTACTTTGAGGCTGTTAATGGCCGAAAACCAAGACCAATCGACTTTAAAGAGGCCTTGGAACGAGGAGAGTTTGTTCTCTCTGAAGGTACAGAGGCTAACCAAGTAGCTGATCAAGGTGAATCAGCAGCTGACCAACAGTTTGAAGAAGGAACCGCAACCGCCAGAGCACTAGCTCAGTCTCAGAAAGAGCGTGACAACGCTCAAGAAGCTATGGTAAATGCGGCCCAGGAAAAGAGAAAGGCCCTATCTCAAGAGACTGTTGGTCAAGTAAGAACCATTCAGTCGGGCCGTCAGGCTGAGGATATTCAAAAGGAAGAAGAACAGCGCAAACGCGTCGCAGAGGCTAAGGAACGTTTGGCAAGTTATGCGCCAACCCGTCCAGATGCAGGAAATCATTCTGTTAATACCTCGAGTGAACCTAATCAAGCTATTCCAGTTTTCAGTAACCAAGCACAGCATCTTGGATTATCTGAGGATTTGACAAAACTTGATCGTAAGGAAGAAAAGGCAGCTAAGAAGATTGCTCGTCAAGCTGCTCGTGATAAGAAAAAAGCCGAAAAGCTAGCTGCCAAAGCTAAATCTAAGGAAGAACAGACAGTTGCCAAATTGGAAAAGAGTT
This sequence comes from Streptococcus sp. FSL R7-0248, assembly GCF_037967965.1. Lineage (NCBI taxonomy): Bacteria > Bacillati > Bacillota > Bacilli > Lactobacillales > Streptococcaceae > Streptococcus > Streptococcus sp. FSL R7-0248. The sequence continues at coordinate 1,680,902 of NZ_CP150201.1, read as the reverse complement.
TGGAAAGTCAGGTTCGTCTTCTAGAAACGATTCAAAACGCTAATCAAAAGTCGAAAAAGGCCAAAAATTGGGGCAAAGGAGCCTTGATTTCTAGTCTTGTTGCTGTTGTTTTGATGTTGCTTGTCGGTGGTGTATACGGTTTTTGGCGTAATGCTTCGGGGAACATTGAGGGAACTTGGGAATTAAAATCGTCTAAGGTCTTGGACGAAAATTCTGGTAAGTTAACCAATACTCTGAAAGAACATGAAGATAAAGATGAAATTTACGTCTCTTTCCTTAAAGTTGATCATTCTAATAATTTACAAACGCATTCTTACTTCTATAAAGAAGGTGAGGAGGATCAGCCTACTTTTACAGCTTCAGATTATTTGAAGGAATATCAAGTTGTTGATCAGTGGAATAAATCTATTACCTATACTAAAGAAGTTTCAGAATTTAAGCGTGAGTTGACTAAAGTTGTCTCGCAACTTTATCCAAATGCAGATAAGAATCTAGTAGATTACTATATTTCGGATAACGTAGATAACTACCGACTCTACCGTAAAGGAAAACGCACCAAGTCTTATACTGTAAATAAAGATACCTTGGTTGTTTCTACATACAACGAGGATGGCAAGTTGACTAGTCGTGATACTTATGAGAAAGTGTCAAAGGCAGCGGCTAAGAGTTTAGAAGCTCAATATGCTGAAGCAAAAGTAGCTTATGAAAAAAATCATAAGACCACAACTAAGAAATAGTCTAAAAGGAAGTTAGAGTCAAACTCTAATTTTTTTTTTTGTAGAAAATTCAAGTCTGTCAAGTTTTTTTCTTGACACATAAAAATGATATGGTATACTAGTTAAGGTCGAGGGGCGATAAGAGCCCTCACCATAATAAAAAAACTAAAGAAAAGAGATATTAAAAATGGCAGTAAAAATCCGTTTGACTCGTATGGGTTCTAAGAAAAAACCTTTCTACCGTATTAACGTTGCAGATTCACGTGCTCCACGTGATGGACGTTTCATCGAAACAGTTGGTACTTACAACCCACTCGTTGAAGAAAACCAAGTAACACTTAAAGAAGAGCGTGTTCTTGAGTGGTTGTCTAAAGGTGCACAACCTTCAGATACAGTTCGTAACATCCTTTCAAAAGAAGGCGTTATGAAGAAATTCCACGAATCAAAATTCTCAAAATAATTTTTTAGCCTATGGATACCATTGAAAATCTTATTATCGCTATCGTTAAACCTTTAATTGCTTCACCAGATCAGTTGACCATCAAAATCATTGACGGTCCTGAGTTTTTGGAGTACCATCTTGATCTTGCCCCAGCCGATATTGGGCGTGTTATCGGGAAAAAAGGACGTACTATTACGGCGATAAGAGCGATTGTCTATTCGGTACCTACTCAAGGTAAAAAAGTTCGTCTTGTTATTGACGAAAAAGAGAAAGCTTAAGAGGTGACCCTAGGGTTGCCTTTTTTGCATATTTTGGTTATAGACTAGAAGTCTTTGGTATAATAAGAACGTCAACTCATTAAGCTCAAGGAAAAACTAGGAATCTAGTTTAAATGTCAGTTTAATGACTAAGTTGAAGCATTAGCCAAAAAAGGAGTAATTATGACTTATCAGGAAGCATTGGATTGGATTCATGGGCAATTAAAATTTGGCATCAAGCCTGGCTTGGAGCGTATGGCTTGGATGCTCAAAGAATTGGGAAATCCACAAGATAATCTCAAGGCTATGCATATCGTGGGAACAAACGGCAAAGGGTCTACAGTCAATGCCCTACAAACAATTTTTACCCAGGCAGGCTATGAAGTTGGAACCTTTACCTCGCCCTATATTATTGACTTCAAGGAACGAATTTCTCTTAATGGTCAGATGATTTCAGAAGAGGACTTACTTGACTTGGTTAGTCGTGTGAAGCCTGTGGTTGAACGTCTACCAAAAGAGACAGAGCATGAAAATGCGACAGAGTTTGAAATTATCACAGTCCTGATGTTCCTCTATTTTGGTCAGGTCCATCCTGTTGATATCGCATTCATTGAAGCTGGAATGGGCGGCCTTCATGATTCGACTAATCTATTTAAGCCTTTGGCAGTTCTTTGCCCTTCGATTGGTTTGGACCATCAGGCTATTTTGGGAAATACCCATGCTGAAATTGCAGCAGAAAAAGTTGGTGTTTTGAAGAATGGGGCTCCTTTTATTTATGCGACTGACCGTACTGATGTTAGAGATGTTTTCGAGAAGAAGGCGCGTGAAGAAGGGGCCAAGACCTATGAATTGGGGAGAGATTTCACAGCTGAAGGGTCTAGTCATTCCTTTGATTTTACCTATGGGGAGCAAAGGTTAGATGATATAGCCTTGGCCATGGCTGGTCAACATCAAGTAGCAAATGCTAGTTTAGCTATTATGGCTTCTTTATTGCTTCAAAAAGATTATCCTAAAGTAACTCCTAAACTCATAAAGGACGCACTAGCTCATGCCAATTGGCGAGGTCGAACAGAATTTTTAAGACCTAATCTCATGATTGATGGTGCCCATAATAATGAGAGTGTTAAAGTTTTGATTGACTTGCTGCAATCAGAACATGCAGATAAGGAGATTGAACTTCTCTTTGCGGCTATTGACACCAAGCCTATTGATGGTATGCTAGCTCAGCTAAAATCGGTTGGTGACTTGACTGTAACGAGTTTTGATTATCCAAACAGTGTTAAATTAGATAAATACCCAGAGGTTTATAAGCAGGTACCAGATTTCAAAACATGGATTAAAGAACATGTAACGACTGACAATAAGAAACTTTATGTGATTACGGGATCTCTATACTTTATTTCTCAGGTCAGAAAATGGGTTTTAGAGCAGGCAAGTGATGTTTAAGACTTGAAAGATGACATTTAGGGGCGTATAATAACCTTCGTATGTTTTAAAAGCAAGGAGATCGCAATGTTTCAACGTCTGAAAAGCATTTTAATCGGTGAACCTTTAACTCATGATGATAGTGGTGATGAACACTTATTGTCCAAGATTCAGGCCTTGGCCATGTTGTCGAGTGATGCACTCTCATCTATCGCCTATGGTCCAGAGCAAGTCGTCTTGGTTCTGACAGCTGTATCTAGTGCGGCTATTTGGTGGTCAATCCCTATTGGGCTTTTGGTTCTTGTCCTTTTGGCCAGCCTTACCATCTCTTATAGACAGGTTATCAAGGCCTATCCTCAAGGTGGTGGTGCCTATATGGTAACGACGGAAAATCTGTCTCCTAAGTTTGGCTTGATAGCTGGTGGCAGTCTTTTGGTCGATTACATGTTGACAGTTGCTGTTTCAGTGGCCTCAGGTGCAGATGCCATTACTTCAGCCCTTCCCTTCCTTCATCCTTTCAATCTTGAGATATCAATGATTTTGGTGCTTGTTTTGATGGTTATGAATCTTAGGGGAATGCGTGAATCGGCAAAATCTTTGATGATACCGGTTTATCTCTTCATTGTTTCGACGCTGTTCTTGTTGGGATTTGGTTTCTTTCAAATTTTAACTGGTCATATGCCTTACGCAGCCACAGCACATTTAGGACAACCCATTACAGGGGTGTCATTGATTCTTATTTTAAGGGCCTTTACTTCAGGTTCTGCCTCATTGACAGGGGTAGAAGCCATCTCTAATGCGGTGCCTTTCTTTCAAAAACCTAAGGCTAAAAATGCAGCATCAACCCTCTTTATCATGTCTAGCATTTTGGGGGCTATGTTTGCGGGAATTACCTTCCTCAACTGGTGGACAGGTATTACTCCTCATGTAGGAGTAACTATCTTGTCACAAATGGCTAGAGAAATCCTCGGTCAATCATGGATTGGTAGTATTCTATTTTACATTTTCCAATTCTCTACTGCTATGATTCTTGCAGTGGCAGCTAACACAGGTTTTTCAGCCTTTCCGATGTTGTCCTTTAATATGGCGAAAAATAAATACATGCCTCACATGTATCTTGAAAAAGGTGCACGTATGGGATACTCTAATGGGATCTTGACACTTGCAATTGGTGCCATTACCCTTTTGTTTATTTTCCGAGGAAATACGGAACGGTTGATTCCGCTTTACACCATCGGTGTATTTATTCCATTTGCTCTTTCTCAAACGGGGATGGTTGTCCATTGGATTCGTGAATATGGTAAGGGATTCTGGAAACACTCTTTAGCAAATATCTTAGGTGCCCTCATTTGTTATGCTATCGTTCTCATTCTCTTCCTTTTCCGTTTAGGAGATATCTGGCCATTCTTCCCGATTATTGCAATCTTGATGTGGATGTTCCTTAAGATTAAAAAACACTATAATGGTGTTGCTCAACAGTTGCGTATTGATGGAGCGGTAGAAGAACACCATTATCAAGGAAATATTGTTCTTATCCTTGTTGGGAATGTTACCAAGGCTAATATCGGAGCTATTTCCTATGCACGTTCTATTGGTGACAAGGTTATCGCCATGCATGTATCTACTAAAGATACAGAGAACAAGGACAAGGAAACTGAACAAGAGTTTAAAAAATATTTCCCTGAAATTGAGATGGTTCATATCCAATCACCATATAGCTCAATCACTCAGTCAACCATTCAGTATGTGGACGAGGTCGCCACTCAAGCTGAGAAGGATAATGCGACTCTGACAGTCATGATTCCTCAGTTTGTACCTAAAAAATCATGGCAAACCATGCTTCACAACCAAATGAGTTTACGATTGAAATATTATCTCAAATGGCGTGAGAATATTGTTGTTTCATCTTATTCTTACCACTTGAAAGACTAAAAAATATAAGCGAAGATAACCTCTATATGAAAGGTGGTCTTCGCTTTTTTTGAGATTTAGGTAGCTAGGAAATCTTGTTTTTTGCAAGAAAAATCCAGCAAAATAAGGTATAATAGATAGTATTATAACGTTGCAAGAGGAAATTATGGCAAATCAAGAAAAAGTAGAACAAGCAGTCTATCAACTATTGGAAGCTCTAGGTGAAAATCCTGAGCGTGAGGGACTTTTGGATACACCAAAACGTGTGGCTAAGATGTATGCTGAAATGTTTTCAGGTCTAAATGAAGATCCTAAGGATCAATTTACAGCTGTCTTTTCAGAAGTTCATGACGAAGTTGTCCTTGTCAAGGATATTCCTTTTTACTCTATGTGTGAGCACCATTTGGTTCCATTTTATGGTAAGGCCCATGTGGCTTATTTGCCAAGTGGAGACAAGGTGACAGGACTTTCCAAATTAGCGCGTGCGGTTGAAGTAGCTGCTCGTCGTCCGCAGTTGCAAGAACGTCTTACAGATCAAGTTGCTACAGCACTTGAAGAAGCTCTGAATCCTCGAGGAGTTTTTGTCATGGTTGAAGCAGAGCACATGTGCATGACTATGCGAGGCATTAAGAAACCAGGAAGTAAGACAATCACAACTGTCGCTAAGGGCCTTTATAAAGAAGACCGCGAAGAACGCAAGGAAATTCTTTCATTGATGCGTGATTTTTAGGAGTTAAGATGTTTATCGGTAAACATGAGATTGCAGGTAAGGCCTGTATTATGGGAATCTTGAATGTCACCCCTGATTCTTTCTCAGATGGTGGCGATTTTGACACAGTAGAGGATGCCTTGGCTCAGGTTGAGCGCATGATTGCCCAGGGGGCTGCTATTATCGATGTCGGTGGCGAATCTACAAGACCAGGGGCAGAATTTGTGACTGAGGAAGAAGAGGTTGCTCGTATCGTTCCAGTTATTCAGGCTATCAAGACAAAATATGATGTGCTCATCAGTATTGATACCTATAAGACAGCCACTGCTAGAGCTGCTCTTGAAGCAGGTGCAGATATTCTAAATGACGTCTGGGCTGGACTTTATGATGGTCAGATGTTAGCTTTAGCAGCTGAAAAGAATGTGCCGATTATCCTTATGCATAATCAAAAAGAAGAAGTATACAATGATGTCACAGAAGATGTCTGTACATTCCTCAGTCAACGTGCTCAGGCTGCCTTGGAAGCAGGTGTGGCCAAGGACAATATCTGGATTGATCCAGGCTTTGGATTTGCTAAAAATGTCCAACACAATATTGACCTGCTAAAAGGCTTGGATAAGGTTGTTGCCTTGGGTTATCCTGTTCTTTTTGGAATTTCTCGTAAGCGAGTTGTGGACTACCTACTGGGTGGGAATACCCAAGCTAAGGATCGTGACCAGGGGACAGCTGCCTTATCTGGCTATGCAGTTACCAAAGGATGTCAGATTGTACGTGTGCATAATGTTGATGCCAATCGTGATATCGTTAAGACTATTTCAGGAATTTTATGATACTAAAAAAGCTCAGTTCAACTGAGCTTTTTTTCTTAGTCTTGAATTGTCCAAACGCTGACAGATTTTTCAGAAACTGGAAAGTCTCCCCATCCGTCTTCATCAATGGTTACAGTATCAGAGCAGTTTCCAAGAATGTCATAGAAGGTTTGTCCAGCCCAATCACTACCAATTTCCATAGACTTGCTGTTAGCAGCATCATTAGAAATCGTTACAGCTAATGGAGCCCCATCTTCGTTGCCAGAGCGTGTCCACCCGATACAGTTTGGATCATCAAAGTAGTCTGTTTGCTCACCGTAAGCTAGGTCTTTACGAGCGTAGAGCAAGGTATCTAGGCTCTCTTGGAAATTTTCTTGGGCAAATTCACCCTCAATACCATAGTAGTCACCATAAAATAGGCAAGGAAGACCGTCTTCACGGAGAAGGATGAGAGCGTAAGCAGCTGGTTTAAACCATTCTTCAACAGTGGATTCTAGAGCTTGTCCGCGTTGAGTGTCGTGGTTGTCTACGAAGGTCACGGCATGTTCAGGATGATTTTTGACCAAGGAATGATCGAAAATTGTTGTCAAATCATAATCAGCTCCCGCTGTGCTAGCGTTGTGTAGATTGTTGTGGAGGGGAACATCGACGAGGTCAAAACGTTTTTCAATCTTTTCAAGATAGGTATTGTTATCCTCCTCGTTACCATTCCAAAATTCACCAAAGACATAAAAATCCTGACCTTGTTTTTCTTTGACATCGCGAATAAAATTACGCATAAAGAAAGAATCAATGTGCTTAACGGCATCCATTCGGAACCCTTGAACGCCTGTTGTTTCAACGAACCAGTCTGCCCATTCGTAAATATTTTCAATAACTTCAGGGTGTTTATAGTCTAGGTTGGCATACATAAGGTAGTCGAAGTTACCATTTTCGTTGTCAACCAAGTCGTTGTCTGCCCAGCCTTTGTTGTCACCTTGGATAAGATAGATACCACTTTTATTACGTTTGGCATCGAAGTCGGTTCCGTTAAAGTGGTACCAGTGCCATTCAAAATCGTTGTAGGCTTTATTACGTCCGTCAAAGGTGAAATGTGTCCAGCCTTCGATTTCAAATGGTTCGCTGATCTCTTGGGTACGGTCTTCTGGGTCAACTTCGACCACTTCGAAGGTCTCAAGTTTATCTGCTGCCGCCTTGTGATTAAGCACAACGTCGGCCATAGGTACAATACCAACTTCTTTGAGTTGGTTGATAGCATTGAGATATTCTTCTTTGAGGCCGTATTTGGTGCGGACTGTTCCTTTTTGGTCGAATTCTCCAAGGTCAAAGAGGTCATAGACTCCGTAACCAACATCATCTTTGTTTGTAGCTTTAAAAGCGGGTGGCATCCAAACGTGGCTGATGCCTAGGTCTGCTAAATGTTGGGCATCTTCAGCCAAATTGTTCCAGTGTTGACCGTCACTTGGGAGATACCATTCAAAATATTGCATTGCGGTTTGATTTGTCATAGTTTTTTCCTTATTAGTTGAGATAGTCTTGCTTATAATTCAGGAGTTTCTTTTTAGCTCCTGTGTCTATATTTTACCAAATCAGAAGAATTATGCAATCGATTGCATAAAGTGTAAATACACTAATTTCAGATTTGTCTAAAATATCATACTAATTAGAGACCAACTTTTCAACTGTTTTGTGCTAGAATAAAGAAGAGTCTAGTGTCTTAAGGAGAAACTATGGATAAAATTATTTTAAATGGTTGCCGTTTTTATGGTTATCACGGGGCTTTTGCTGAGGAGCAGACCCTAGGGCAAATTTTTGTGGTTGATTTGGAATTGACTGTTGATCTAACTAGGGCTTCACAGAGTGACAATCTAGATGATACGGTTCACTATGGTTTGGTTTTCGAAGCCGTGCAAAAACAAGCGGAAGATAAAAAGTACATTTTGATTGAGCGTTTGGCGGGTGCGATTTGTGAGGATTTATTTGAACAATTTGCACCTATTCAATCTATTAAAGTTCGAATTACCAAGGAAAATCCACCAATTAATGGGCATTATAAGAGTGTTGGTATTGAATTGGAGCGTAGCCGATGACAAGAGTTTATTTGAGTTTGGGATCTAATATGGGTGATCGTCAGGACTATCTCCAAAAAGCTGTGGAGGCCTTGAATGACTTACCTGAGACAGAGGTTAAAGCAGTGTCTTCCTATTATGAAACGGCTGCTTGGGGACTGACAGAACAGGCTGATTTTTTGAACCTTGCCTTGCTCTTAGAGACTCAGTTGCCAGCTGAAACCTTACTAAGGTCATGTCAGCAGATTGAAAAAGACCTTGATCGCGTTCGTCATGAGCATTGGGGGCCTCGGACAGTAGATATTGATATTCTTCTATATGGGCAGGAAATCTGGGAGACTGAGCACCTTAAAGTGCCCCATCCTTATATGAGTCAGAGAGCTTTTGTTTTGGTTCCCTTGATAGAAATAGCAGATGATTTGGCTGACCCTAAAACTGGCCAAGCCTACAAAAAATATTTGAGTCAATTAAACACTAGTGATGTCCGTAAATTGGAAGTTATGGATTAGTTTTGCGTGAAATTCCTTGTCGTCAAGATGGGGATTTTTTGCTATAATTAATCTTGGCTTTTTGCCGTATTTTTCTTTTTATTTTTAGGGAAAAATACTAACTCATTTTTAGGTAGTGATAGTAATATGGGGAAGTCTATCACGATACCTACAAAGAAATAAATGTATAGAAAAAGTATGGAAAATAACATGTTAGATGAACTTAAAGAAGATTTAGTGGGGATTGATATTCGTTTCGACGAACCCTTAAAACGTTATACATATACCAAGGTTGGTGGTCCAGCGGATTATTTGGCCTTTCCACGTAACCGCTATGAACTCTCTCGTATTGTCAAATTTGCTAATAAGCATGACATTCCTTGGATGGTGCTCGGTAATGCCAGTAATTTGATTGTTCGTGACGGTGGTATCAGAGGTTTTGTGATTATGTTTGACAGACTTAATGGTATTGCAGTTAATGGTTATCAAATTGAAGCTGAAGCGGGGGCTAATTTGATTGCGACAACCAAGGTGGCTCGTTTCCAAAGTTTGACTGGTTTTGAATTTGCAGCTGGGATTCCAGGTAGTGTTGGTGGTGCCGTCTTTATGAATGCGGGTGCCTATGGTGGTGAGATTGCCCATATCTTGGTTTCTGCTCAGGTTCTTACAAAAGACGGTGATATTCGTACGATTGATGCAAGAGATATGCGTTTTGGTTATCGTCGTTCGGTGCTCCAAGAAACAGGTGAAGTGGTTATTTCAGCTAAATTTAACCTCAAACCAGGAGACTACGAGCAAATCAGGAATGAGATGAATCGTCTTAATCATTTGCGAGAGCTTAAACAACCTCTTGAATTCCCTTCGTGTGGTTCGGTCTTTAAACGCCCACCAGGTCACTTTGCAGGTCAGCTGATTATGGAAGCCAACCTCAAGGGACATCGTATCGGTGGTGTTGAGGTTTCGACTAAGCATGCTGGTTTCATGGTCAATGTCGATCAAGGAACAGCAAAAGACTATGAAGACCTTATTTCAGATGTTATCGCTAAGGTTAAGGAAAATTCAGGTGTTACACTAGAGCCTGAAGTACGTATCATTGGCGACGAATTAAACTAATAAAACCCTATCCCTATATTTGCTATCCATGGAGGATTTATGACAATTGACTAAACCGATTATTGCCTTTCGAAATGTCTCAAAAGTGTTTGAAGACAGTGGCACACAAGTTTTAAAAGACATCAACTTTGAACTAGAAGAAGGTAAGTTCTATACCCTTCTTGGGGCATCTGGTTCTGGTAAATCAACGATTTTGAACATCATTGCAGGTCTCTTAGATGCAACCAGTGGTGACGTCCTTTTGGATGGAAAACGAATCAATGATATTCCTATCAATAAAAGGGATGTTCACACCGTTTTCCAATCTTATGCCCTCTTTCCACATATGAATGTCTTTGACAATGTGGCTTTTGCCCTTAAATTGAAAAAGGTGCCTAAAAAGGAAATTGAAGAGCGTGTAGAAGAAGCCTTAAAGATGGTTCAACTAAATGGTTATCAAAAGCGCTCGATTCAAAAATTATCAGGTGGTCAACGTCAACGTGTGGCTATTGCTCGTGCGATTATTAACCAACCACGTGTAGTCCTTTTGGATGAGCCTTTGTCAGCACTGGATTTGAAACTACGTACTGAAATGCAATACGAGTTGCGCGAATTGCAACAACGTTTAGGGATTACTTTTGTCTTTGTCACTCACGACCAAGAAGAGGCCTTGGCCATGTCGGACTGGATTTTTGTTATGAATGATGGTGAAATTGTTCAATCAGGAACTCCGGTTGATATCTATGACGAACCAATCAATCACTTCGTTGCAACCTTTATTGGAGAATCTAATATCCTACCAGGCGTTATGATTGAGGACTATTTGGTTGAGTTCAATGGGAAACGTTTTGAATCTGTTGATGGAGGAATGCGTCCTAATGAACCTGTCGAAGTGGTGATTCGTCCTGAAGATTTACAGATTACACTTCCTGAGGAAGGCAAATTGCAAGTTCGCGTGGAAACTCAGCTCTTCCGTGGGGTCCACTATGAAATCATTGCCTATGACAATCTTGGTAATGAATGGATGATTCATTCAACTCGTAAGGCGATTGAGGGTGAGATTATCGGCCTTGATTTTACGCCTGAGGATATTCATATCATGCGTCTTAATGAGACAGAAGAAGAATTCGATGCTCGTATTGAAGAATATGTGGAAGTGGAAGAGCATGAAGATGGCTTGATTAATGCCATTGAGGAGGAGCGCTATGAAGAAAACAGCTAGTCTCTTCTCGGTTCCTTACCTCCTTTGGCTCCTACTCTTCGTGGTTGCTCCAGTACTCATGCTACTCTATCAGTCTTTCTTTGATATCAGTGGCAACTTTACTTTGGACAATTATGGTACCTTCTTTTCCAGTTGGACTTACTTAAGGATGAGTTTTAACTCGGTTCTTTATGCAGCCATCATTACTCTGGTAACCCTTCTCATTTCTTATCCGACGGCATATCTTTTAACCAGACTAAAGCATAAGCAACTTTGGTTGATGTTGGTCATTTTGCCAACTTGGGTCAACCTCCTTCTGAAAGCTTATGCTTTTATGGGAATTTTTGGGCAACAAGGTGGTATCAATGCCTTTCTCGGCTTCTTTGGGATTGCACCCATGCAAATTCTCTTTACGGATTTCTCCTTCATTTTTGTGGCTAGCTACATTGAAATTCCCTTTATGATTCTACCGATTTTCAATGCACTAGATGATTTGGATGAAAATATTGTGAATGCGAGTAAAGATTTGGGAGCCAATGATTGGCAGACCTTTACCAAGGTTATTTTTCCCTTATCGCTTAATGGGGTACGCTCTGGTGTCCAGTCTGTCTTTATTCCTAGTCTCAGCCTCTTTATGCTGACACGCTTGATTGGTGGGAACCGAGTGATTACCCTAGGGACAGCTATTGAACAGCACTTCCTCACTACACAAAACTGGGGAATGGGGGCAACCATTGGTGTTGTTCTTATTGCTGCCATGATTGCGACCATGTGGTTAACAAAGGAGAGACGTCAATGAAAAAATTTGCAAATCTCTATTTAGCTCTTGTCTTTGTTATCCTTTATTTGCCAATCTTCTATTTAATCGCCTATTCTTTCAATAGTGGTGGTGATATGAATAGCTTCACTGGCTTTACTCTGGATAACTACCAGAGCATGTTTTCAGATAGCCGACTCATGTTAATTTTGGCTCAAACCTTCTTTTTAGCTTTCCTTAGTGCTCTTCTGGCGACGATTATTGGTACCTTTGGGTCTATCTTTATCTATGAGAGCAAACAGAAGCAGCAGACTGGAATCTTATCCCTAAATAACGTACTCATGGTTGCACCTGACGTTATGATTGGTGCGAGTTTCTTGATTCTCTTTACCTTGATAGGTTTCCAACTCGGTTTTGTATCGGTTTTGTTGAGTCACATTGCCTTCTCAATCCCAATCGTCGTTCTCATGGTTTTACCACGTCTCAAGGAAATGAATCGAGACATGGTGAATGCAGCTTATGACCTGGGTGCGACCCAATGGCAGATGTTACGTGAGGTTATGTTGCCATACTTGACACCTGGTATTATCGCTGGTTATTTCATGGCCTTTACCTATTCTTTGGATGACTTCGCAGTAACCTTCTTTGTTACGGGGAATGGTTTTTCAACACTTGCTGTGGAAATATACTCACGTGCCCGTAAAGGGATTTCCTTGGAAATCAATGCCCTATCAACGGTTGTCTTCTTGTTTTCTATTCTTCTAGTCATTGGATATTATATGATTACCAAGGAGAGAAAGGAGGAGCACGATGCGTAAACTCTATCAATTTCTGGCAGGGATTTTAGCAATTATTTTCTTCCTTTGGGGAATTTCTGCCTACATGCAAAGTCGTACAGGAAATGCTTCGGACAAGCTTGTTATATATAACTGGGGTGATTATATTGATCCTGATCTTTTGACCAAGTTCACTAAAGAAACAGGAATCAAGGTCCAGTATGAAACTTTTGATTCCAACGAAGCTATGTATACTAAGATTAAGCAAGGTGGTACGACATACGACATTGCTGTGCCGTCAGACTACACCATTGATAAAATGGTCAAGGAAGACCTTTTGGTGAAGTTGGATAAATCTAAAATCCATGGCTTTGATCAGATTGGTTCAAGCTTTAAAGGACTTAGTTTTGACCCTCACAATGACTATTCCATACCTTATTTCTGGGGGACAGTCGGAATCGTCTATAATACGAAATTGGTGAAAAAAGCACCTCAGCACTGGAATGATCTTTGGTCACCCGAATACAGAAACCAGATTATGCTGGTTGATGGCGCACGAGAAGTCCTTGGTTTCTCACTTAATAGCCTGGGATATAGCTTGAATACGAAGAATATGACTGAATTACGTTTGGCTGAAACTAAACTTAATAGTCTGACACCAAATATCAAAGCTATTGTGGGTGATGAGATGAAGGGCTACATGGTTCAAGGTGATGCGGCTATTGGAGTAACCTTCTCAGGGGAAGCCAGTGAGATGCTTGATAAAAATGAGGACCTACGTTACGTTGTCCCATCAGAAGGCTCAAATCTTTGGTTTGACAATCTAGTGATTCCTAAAACTGTGAAGCATGAGAAGGAAGCTTATGCCTTTATCAACTTCATGCTTAAACCGGAAAATGCAGCGCAAAATGCTGAATATATTGGTTATGCCACACCTAACGAGGCAGCCAAAGCCTTACTTCCAAAGAGTATTACGGATGATAAGGCCTTTTACCCATCAGAATCAACCATTAAAAACCTTGAAGTCTATAATAACCTAGGTCAAAAGTGGCTAGGAATCTATAACGATATTTACCTTCAAGTTAAGATGTATCGTAAATAAGATTTTTGAGACCTAAGTTTTAGATGCAATCTAAAACGGTTCTTCAAACGATTTTATTTTAAAATTACGGAGAGGCTGAAACGCAATAGTTTCAGTCTTTTTCTTACATCGAAAAGTCTCGCCTGTTGCGTACAAGTCTCTCGATTAACAAGAGTTTCCAAGATTTCAGGAGTGCTGACACATAAGAGATTAAGAAAGTGTCTACTTTACACTATTCCGAACAAGCCATACTATTTTTCTTGAAAAATTGTATTGCTGTGCTATAATAAAGCAAAGAAATTTTTAATGTTTATTTTGGAGGACTTAACATGCAAGCAGCATTTCTCTTTTTACTGATTTCATTCTTGATTATCTTGGGAATTCTCATCAGTATGCTTTACGTTGTACGTCAACAGTCAGTAGCTATCGTTGAACGTTTTGGACGCTATCAAAAAATCGCAACGAGTGGTATTCATATGCGTTTGCCATTTGGTATCGATAAAATTGCCGCTCGTATTCAACTACGTTTGCTTCAAAGTGAGATTGTGGTCGAAACCAAGACCAAGGACAATGTCTTTGTCATGATGAATGTAGCCACTCAATATCGTGTAAATGAGCAAAATGTTACAGATGCTTACTATAAACTCATGCGTCCAGAGGCTCAAATTAAATCATATATTGAGGACGCCCTTCGTTCATCAGTTCCTAAATTGACGCTTGATGAGCTTTTTGAGAAAAAGGATGAGATTGCCCTTGAGGTTCAACACCAAGTAGCAGAAGAAATGACAACTTATGGTTATATCATTGTTAAGACCTTGATTACCAAAGTTGAACCAGATGCTGAAGTTAAGCAGTCTATGAACGAAATCAATGCTGCCCAACGTAAGCGTGTAGCAGCCCAAGAATTGGCAGAAGCTGATAAAATCAAGATTGTGACTGCAGCCGAAGCCGAAGCTGAAAAAGATCGTCTTCATGGTGTTGGTATTGCCCAACAACGTAAGGCTATCGTTGATGGATTGGCTGAATCTATTGCAGAACTTAAAGAGGCTAATGTGGGGATGTCTGAAGAGCAGATTATGTCTATTCTCTTGACTAACCAATATTTGGATACCCTTAATACTTTTGCGGCGAAAGGAAATCAAACCTTATTCTTGCCAAATAATCCAAACGGTGTGGATGATATTCGTACCCAAATTTTGTCAGCCTTGAAAGCAGATAATAAAAATTAAGCACAAAAAGAAGCCAGATCTATACGATCTGACTTTTTTGATTTATTTTTCTAGGAATTGAGCCAAACGAATAACTTCAATCTTATAGCCATCTGGATCAGTGATAAAGTAATACATTTTTGGTTTACTAGGAAGACCTGAGAGGTCTGTAACAGTGTATCCAGCCTCTTTGTGAGCTTGGTGTGTAGCTTCTAAATCATCGACACCAACAGCGATATGACCGTATCCATCTCCTAAATCATAGGCTTCGTGGTCATAATTGTAGGTTAATTCCAACTCGTAATCAGGATCATCTTCGAGTTGCAAGTAGACAAGGGTGAACTTATATTCTGGAAAATCATTTCGACGAGCTTCTTTGAAACCAAGAGCTTCTTTATAAAATTTAAGTGAGGCTTCTAGGTCCTTGACACGGACACAAGTGTGTAGAAATTTAGTCATGTGAGATACTCCTTTTATCTAATTCTGTAAGTTTATGATAGCATTTTAAAACCGTTTTTTCTACTATTGGCTCTTTTATGCTATAATGACGAAAAACAATCTGTGGAGGATGATTATGACGATTTTAGCGATTGATTTTGGAGGAACACAGGTGAAGTCAGCACTTGTTTCGGAGGAATTTGCCATTGAAAAAAGTCTGCCGACGCAGTCATCTCCACAAACCTTTGACCAAGCTATTGATGTTATTGATCATATAGTTACTTCAGTTGAAGCCAAGCTATCAGGTATTGCTATTAGTGTTCCTGGGACGGTTGATACTGAGGAAGGTGTCATTTATCATGGTGGCTTATTGAGATTTTTCCATGGTTTTCGTATTAAAGAGGTCCTTGAAGTCAAGTACCATTTGTCTGTAATGGCTCTTAATGATGGTAAAGCGGCAGCCTTGGCAGAGCTAGCCACAGGCCATTTGCAAGGAGCGACCAATGGTGCAGCCCTTGTTTTGGGTTCAGGTCTAGGTGGTGGACTTATAATTAATGGTAAACTTTTTCAAGGAAGTCACTTTCAAGCGGGCGAGTTGACCTTTATTTTACCAGTTCAAATGGAAAAAGTTGAGCCTTCATTGATGCGAGGCATGACTCTGTCGGCTGTAGGTTTAATTACCAAAATTAATGAAGTGTTAGGGAACTCTGACTTAAAGAATGGTTTAGCCGCATTTGAGGCAATTAATGTAGGAGATAAAATGGTCTATCCACTTTTTGAAAGCTATTGCCGTAACTTAGCCATTACCATATTGAATCTTCAAACCATTTTTGATATGGAAACCTTTGTTATTGGAGGTGGTATTTCAGCCCAGCCTATTCTTATCGAGGAGGTCAACCGCCAGTTTGATAAGGTTCACCATGAGATTGACTTTATTGGTAAAATTATTAAACGTCCGAAGATTGTGGCCTGTCATCATCATAATGGAGCTAATTTGATTGGAGCAGCTTATTTTCTTAAGCAGAAATAAACGGATACTAAAATCAAAAGTTGATAGAATAATACCTAAAATACCTAACTTTTTAAAGATGAACGGTTAATTCCGTTCGTTTTTTACTGTTAGGACTTTACAATATTCAGAAAATTCGCTATAATGGGACCATTAAAATTTTGGAGGTGTCTTTATGACAATTTATAATTTCTCAGCAGGACCTGCTACATTACCAAAACCAGTGCTTGAAAAAGCCCAAGCTGAATTGCTTAACTATCAAGATTCCGGTATGTCCGTGCTAGAAATGTCCCACCGTTCTCCAGAATTTGACAAAATCGTTAAAGATGCGGAAGCGACACTTCGTGAGCTTATGGCCATTCCTGATAACTATAAGGTTATTTTCTTGCAAGGTGGCGCTTCGACACAATTTACAATGGTCCCACTTAACCTCGCTCAAGGTAAGAAAGCTTACTACCTTGTAGGTGGTTCATGGGGTAAAAAAGCTTATACAGAAGCTGTTAAACTTTCAAAAACTATTCCTTTTGAACCAATTCTTTTGGCCTCTTCAGAAGAAACTGTTTACGATCACATCCCAAGCTTTGACCCAGCAACAATTGATCCAGAAGCTGCTTATGTTCACTTGACAACGAACAATACCATTGAAGGAACATCTATCTACGATTTGCCTGATACTAATGGTGTGCCAATTGTAGCTGATATGTCTTCAAATATTTTGGCTGCTCGTTACAATGTTGAGGACTTTGCCCTTATCTATGCTGGTGCTCAGAAAAATATTGGACCTGCTGGTGTTACAGTGGTTATCGTTCGTGAAGACTTCCTTAACGACCAACCACAATTGTCTGCCATGTTGGATTACCGTATTCAAGCTGAAGCAGGATCACTTTACAATACACCACCATGTTTCAACATCTATATTTCAAAACTCGTCTTTGACTGGGTTAAAAATGAAATTGGTGGCGTGGACAAGATGGCTGAAATTCAACGTGAGAAATCAGGCCTTCTCTACGACTACATTGAGTCATCTGATTTCTACACAAATCCTGTCAAAGATGCCAAGGATCGTTCTGTCTGCAACATCCCATTTGTAACACCAAGTAAAGAGTTGGATGCTAAGTTTGTAGCAGAAGCAGATGCTCTTGGTTTCAAGAATATCAAAGGACACCGTTCAGTAGGTGGTATGCGTGCTAGTGTTTATAATGCATTCCCACGTCAGGGTGTACTTGACTTGATTGACTTTATGAAGAAATTTGAAGCCGAAAATAAATAATTAGGTAAAGAGATGGAAATTAGACAAGCCTTCCCAAATGAAATTGGGGCTATCATGACTGTGATTGAGAGTGCTAGAACTGCTTTAGCAGAAGCGGGGAGCACCCAATGGCAAGGAGCTGATGGTTACCCTACAGAAGAAACTATCTTTAACGATGTCCTTAATGGGCAGGCCTATGTAGGAATTGTTGATGGTCAAATCGTTTCTTATGCTGCGGTGATTGTTGATGGAGACCCTGCTTACGACAAAATCTATGACGGGGACTGGAAACACCACAATAAGCGCTATATTACTTTTCATAGAATCGCCGTTTTAAGTGAATTTACGGGTCGGGGCATTGCTCAAACCTTCATTCAGGGTCTTATTGAGGGAACTGATGCTCATGATTTCCGTTGCGATACGCATGAAAAGAATACTGTCATGCAGCATATTTTGGAGAAGCTTGGCTATGTCTATTGTGGCAAGGTTCCTATTGATGGTGAACGTCTTGCTTATCAGAAAATCAAAACTAAGCGGGAGAAAGCCTTTTATCAAGAACTTGATGAAGCAGCTCACCACGGGATACATTGATTTAAGAGGAATAAAATTATGGTATTTAGTGTAAAAACATATAACAATATTAACCAGATTGGTTTGAAGGAACTTGGAAATCATTTCCAAATTGATGGTGATTTAGCGGAAAATCCAGATGCCTACATCATTCGTAGTCAAAATCTCCATAATACCGTCTTCCCTGACAACTTGAAAGCTATTGCGCGTGCTGGTGCAGGAACTAATAATATTCCAGTTGACGAAGCAACTGAAAAAGGAATTGTTGTCTTCAATACTCCAGGTGCCAATGCTAACGCTGTTAAAGAAGCTGTTCTGGCCTCTATCTTACTCTCAGCACGTGACTATATTGCGGCCAATGCTTGGGTTAACACACTTAGTGGTGACGATGTTCCTAAACAAATTGAAGCAGGGAAGAAACAGTTTGCTGGTAGCGAGATTGCTGGTAAGACCCTTGGTGTTATCGGGCTTGGTGCTATTGGTGCACGTATTGCCAATGATGCTTACCGTTTGGGTATGAAGGTCTATGGTTACGATCCATACGTTTCTATTGAAGCAGCTTGGAATATTTCTCACCACGTAAGACGTGTTTCTGATCTCAAAGAGATTTTTGAAAACTGTGATTATATCACTGTTCACGTTCCATTGACACCTGACACAAAAGGAACTTTCAATGCGGATGCCTTTAACCTTATGCAAAAAGGGACAACTATCATTAACTTTGCCCGTGCAGAGTTGGTAGATAACGATGCCCTCTTTGATGCTTTGGAAACAGGTGTGGTTAAACGTTATATCACCGACTTTGGTACAGAAGAGCTACTTAATAAACCTCATGTGACTGTCTTCCCACACGTTGGAGGATCAACAGGTGAAGCAGAACTTAACTGTGCGATTATGGCCGGTCAAACCATTCGTCGTTTCATGGAAACAGGTGAGATTGTTAACTCTGTTAACTTCCCACGTGTGCAACAGGCCTTGAGTGCCCCATACCGTATCACCTTGATTAATAAAAACGTGCCTAATATTGTGGCTCGTATCTCTACAGCGGTTTCTGATTTTAATATCAATATTGATAATATCATCAACCGTTCTAAGGGAGACTATGCCTATACACTTCTTGACCTTGATGAAACAGACAAGTCTAAGATTGATGAATTGGTTGCTAAGTTTGAGGCTAGCGACAATATCGTTCGTGTGCGTTTGATTAAAGGTAAATAATAAGAGTTAATTGACAGGAACAAGAGATTCCTGTCTTTTTGTTATAATAAATATATGTTTTATCGTCAGTATTATTTATCTCCTATTGGACGCTTGTGTTTGGTGGCAAGTGACCAAGCGCTTTATGGCATTTGGTTGGAGGGACAAAAGCATTTTCAGGCAGGTATTAAGGAAGAGGAATTAGTAGACACCTCAAATCCTATCTTGAAAATGACGAGGGATTGGTTAGAGGCTTATTTTAAAGGTAATAATCCAAGTCCAGCTACCCTCCCTCTAGCAGATAGAGGGACCTCCTTCCAGTTAAAGGTTTGGTCAGCTTTACAGGACATTCCTGCGGGGCAGAGTAGAACCTATAGTCAGATTGGAAAAGTGATTTCATGTCAATCGGCACAGGCGGTAGGAACTGCTGTTGGTAAGAATCCATGGTTGGTTCTCGTCCCTTGTCATCGGGTTCTTCCTAGTAGTGGTCATATAGGAAAATATGCAGCAGGAGAAGAAGCCAAGCGTTTTTTACTTCATTTAGAAGGCATTAGGTTTGACAAGTCTTAGACAGATATTTTATGCTAGAAAAAAGGAGAAAAACATGTACACTTTTTATGAATATCCCAAATGTAGCACTTGTCGTAAGGCAAAGGCGGAACTCAATCAATTAGGTTTAGATGTTAAATCTATTAATATTAAGGAAAACCCACCTTCGGCTCAGTTTTTAAAAGAGCTTTTGGCAGGGTCAGATTTAGAGCTTAAGAAATTCTTTAATACGAGTGGACAATCCTACCGATCTCTAGGATTAAAGGATAAGCTACCAATGCTATCTCTTGATGAAGCTGTTGAACTCTTAGCTTCAGATGGTATGTTGATTAAACGTCCTATCTTGATTAAAGATGGTAAGGTTTTACAGGTTGGTTACCGTACGCCTTACCAAGACTTATATTTATAAAAAATAAGCAAAAAATCTTGCCACAGTAAATAGAAATATGGTAAGATTAAAACAGTTGCCGCTATAGTTAAATGGTATAATAGAGCAATGGTAATGCTCCGTTCCGAGTTCAATTCTCGGTGGTGGCATCTGTGATAGAGTCCAGCCTTTGGGTTGGATTTTTTTATGTTCAAAGGGGCTGATTTATGGCTCTTAATTTTTCAAAAGAATTTACTGAAAACTCTTGAAATTCAAAAAAAAAGGAGTAGACTAATAGGTGATTAAACCTAGGAGGCAAGTTGTGAAATACTACGTTCAATTCATGTTGATTTGTTTGTTTGCCGTTATTGGTGAAGCTCTGTCAACATTCTTCAAATTACCTATTCCTGGAAGCATTATTGGCTTATTCTTGCTTCTGATTGCTCTCCAGCTTAAGTGGATTCGTCTACGTCATATACATGCTGTGGCAGAATTTTTAATTGCCAATATGACTATTCTATTTTTGCCAGCAGGTGTCGGTATTATGGAACGTTGGAATGCTATTTCAGCGAATATTGTCCCTATTATTTTGATTATTATGGGAGCCTTGGTTCTTAATATTGTAGTGATTGCAGTAGTCGTCGGTTTCATCAAAAAACATTTTGAAGGTGATTACGAGGAGGTTAAACGTGGCTAATTTTTTTAACACACCCTTGTTTGGGCTAACACTTTCTGTACTAGCTTACACAATAGGGCTATTGATTTATCGCCGTTTCCCTAATCCTTTGACGACGCCTCTTCTTGTATCGACTGCCCTGATTATCGTCATTTTGCACTATACAGGAATTTCCTACAAGGATTACTATGTCGGTGGCTCTTATCTTAACAGTTTGATTATTCCTTCAACAGTCGCGCTAGCAGTTCCTTTTTATAAAAATCTACACCTCATGCGCCATCACTATAAGAGTATTTTAATTGGATCAACGGTTGCTTGTGTTCTAAATACGACTTACACGGCCTTGATTGCTAAGCTTTTTGGAATGGATTATTTTTTGGCTATTTCGCTCTTTCCTAAGTCCGTAACGACTGCCATGGCTGTGGGAATTTCGGAAAAAATGCAGGGGATTACGACGGTAACCTTGGTTGTAGTTGTTATTACGGGTATCTTAACCTCTGTCTTAGGTCCTGTCTTTCTAAAAATGATTGGGATTAAAGACCCAGTCGCTATCGGACTTTCACTAGGAGGAACCGGACACGCTGTAGGTACAGGAACTGCCTTCAGATATGGTCAAGTTGCAGGTGCCATGGGTGGTCTCTCAATCGCTGTAACAGGGATTCTATATGTCTTTATTAGTCCTATTGTGGCAAGTTTGATTCTGAAATAAAAAATTAAGGTTTGGATAGGTTTTCCAAGCCTTTTTAGCTGTGAAAAGCAAGCAAAATCTGACCTTTTATGTTATAATTAAGGTTATGAATTATGGAGATTATATCTGGGATTTGGGTGGTACCTTGTTGGATAATTACCAGGTATCAACCCAAGCCTTTCTAGCAACTTTAGAACAATTTGAGCGTACAGCAGAACCTCAAGCAGTCTATGATGCCCTTAAGGTATCAACGAGCACTGCCATTGCTATGTTTGCGCCTGATATAGCTGATTTTCGAACCCTATATAAGCAGGAGGAAGCCAAGCATTTACAGGAACCTGTTCTTTTTAAAGGTGCTAGGGCTGTCCTAGCTAAGATTGTGACCGAGGGTGGGCGTAATTTTTTGGTTAGCCACCGTAATCACTTGGTGCTAGATATCCTTGATAAAGCAGAAATTGCCTCTTATTTTACAGAGGTTGTAACTTCTGAAAATGGTTTTGCTAGAAAGCCGAGTCCAGATAGTTTCCTTTATTTAATTAAAAAATACGATATTAAACACGGCTTGGTCATAGGTGACCGCCAGATAGATATAGAGGCAGGAAAAGCAGCGGGTCTGGATACCTTGCTTGTTGATGGCCATAAATCATTATTGGAGATTGTGACATAAATGACTGATGAATTAAAAAATCTTGAAGAAAAAGCGCAAGAATATGATGCCAGCCAGATTCAAGTCCTAGAGGGACTTGAAGCGGTACGTATGCGCCCAGGTATGTATATTGGCTCAACCTCAAAAGAGGGGTTGCATCATTTGGTATGGGAGATTGTCGATAACTCAATCGATGAGGCCTTGGCTGGTTTCGCCACCCATATTCAAGTCTTTATTGAGCCGGACAATTCTATTACGGTTGTCGATGATGGTCGTGGTATTCCAGTCGATATCCAAGAAAAAACTGGCCGTCCTGCGGTAGAAACTGTCTTTACAGTACTTCACGCTGGTGGTAAATTCGGCGGAGGCGGTTATAAGGTCTCTGGTGGTTTGCACGGGGTTGGTTCTTCGGTCGTTAATGCCCTCTCAACACAACTTGATGTTAAGGTTTATAAAAATGGCCATATCCACTTCCAAGAGTATAAACGTGGGGTAGTGGTAGCAGATTTGGCAGTAATTGGTGAAACAGAGAAACATGGTACGACTGTTCACTTTACGCCAGACCCAGAGATTTTCCAAGAGACAACCGAGTTTGATTTTGGAAAATTGGCTAAACGTATCCAAGAATTAGCCTTTTTGAACAAGGGGCTCCGTATCTCTATCACAGATAAGCGTGAAGGTCTCAAACAAGAGAAACATTATCACTACGAAGGTGGTATCACATCCTATGTGAAATACATCAATGAAAACAAGGATGTTATCTTTGATGAACCTATCTACACTGATGGTGAGATGGATGGTATTTCGGTTGAAGTTGCTATGCAATACACGACTGGCTATCATGAAACGGTAATGAGTTTTGCCAACAACATTCACACCCATGAGGGTGGTACTCACGAACAAGGTTTCCGAACAGCCTTAACGCGTGTCATTAATGACTATGCACGTCAGAATAAGATTCTCAAAGAAAAGGATGATAATTTGACAGGGGATGATGTTCGTGAAGGTTTGACTGCTATCATCTCTGTTAAACATCCAAACCCACAGTTTGAAGGTCAAACCAAAACCAAGCTTGGAAACTCTGAAGTGGTTAAGATTACCAATCGTCTCTTCAGTGAAGCTTTGAGTCGCTTCCTCTTGGAAAATCCTGCTATCGCTAAGAAGATTGTTGAAAAAGGGATTTTGGCTTCTAAGGCCCGTATCGCCGCTAAGCGTGCCCGTGAAGTGACACGTAAGAAGTCAGGTCTTGAAATTTCTAACCTTCCAGGGAAGTTGGCAGACTGTTCATCAAATAATGCTGAAATGAATGAACTTTTCATTGTCGAAGGGGACTCAGCCGGTGGATCTGCTAAATCAGGTCGTAATCGTGAATTCCAAGCTATTCTGCCAATTCGAGGTAAGATTTTGAACGTTGAAAAGGCTAGCATGGATAAGATTCTAGCCAATGAAGAAATTCGTTCTCTCTTCACAGCTATGGGAACAGGTTTTGGAGCTGAATTTGATGTCAGCAAGGCTCGTTACCACAAGTTGGTAATCATGACCGATGCCGATGTCGATGGGGCCCACATCCGTACTTTGCTTCTGACTTTGATTTACCGCTTTATGCGTCCAGTCTTGGAAGCAGGCTATGTCTACATTGCTCAACCACCAATTTATGGGGTTAAGGTTGGTTCTGAGATTAAAGAGTACATCCAACCTGGTGCCGATCAAGAAGACAAATTGCGTGCTGCTCTTGAAAACTACAGTGTGGGACGTTCAAAACCTACAGTACAACGTTATAAAGGTTTGGGTGAAATGGATGACCACCAACTTTGGGAAACTACCATGGACCCTGAAAATCGTTTGATGGCACGTGTTTCTGTGGATGATGCTGCAGAGGCCGATAAGATTTTCGATATGCTGATGGGAGACAAGGTTGAACCTCGTCGCGAATTTATCGAAGAAAATGCCGTTTACAGTACTCTAGATATCTAATATTCTTTTAGAAAAGGGTGCAATGCTAGGATAACTATGATATAATCGTAATGTTATTCTACATTTATGAACATAATAGACGATTAAGGAGAAACTATGTCTAGCGGAATTGTTTTACTGATTGTAGTGGTAGTTATACTTGTAATTGTCGCTTACTTAGTCGGTATTCTTATTAGAAAACGAAATGATTCGCGGATTGCACAGCTTGAAGAACGCAAGCAAAAATTGTTTGACTTGCCAATTAACGAAGAAATTGAAGAAGTTAAAAAGCTTCACTTGATTGGACAAAGTCAAACAACATTCCGTGAATGGAATCAGAAATGGATTGATATCTCGACAAATTCATTCGCAGATATTGAAAATCATATTTTCGAAGCTGAAAATATGAATGATACCTTCCATTTCTTCAAGGCTAGTGGTGAAATCAATAATATTGAGAGTCAGTTAGATCTTGTGGAAGAAGATATCAAGTCTATCCGCGAAGCGCTCTCAACCTTGAAAGAACAAGAAGAAAAGAACAGTGCTCGCGTTAAGCATGCATTAGACTTGTACGAAGAGTTGCAAAACTCAATCGAGGAAAACTCTGATAATTTCGGTTCTACCATGACCGAAATCAATAAGCAGCTTAAAAACATTGAAGCTGAGTTTGCAGAATTCGTGACTCTTAACTCATCAGGTGACCCTGTTGAAGCATCTAGCATCTTGGATCGTGCAGAAGAGCACACTATTGCATTGGGTCAAATTTCAGAGAAGATTCCTGCTATTGTAGCTAAGTTGGAAGATGATTTCCCAGATCAGTTGGATGATTTGGAATCTGGCTATCGCAAGTTGATTGAGCAAAATTATCACTTCCCTGAGAAAAATATCGAACGTCGCTTCCAAGAAATTCGTGAAGCTATCCGTTCAAACTCAAGTGAGTTGGTTTCTCTTGATTTAGACCGTGCGGAAGAA
Source organism: Streptococcus sp. FSL R7-0248 (assembly GCF_037967965.1). Classification (NCBI taxonomy): domain Bacteria; kingdom Bacillati; phylum Bacillota; class Bacilli; order Lactobacillales; family Streptococcaceae; genus Streptococcus; species Streptococcus sp. FSL R7-0248. The sequence continues at coordinate 1,655,647 of NZ_CP150201.1, read as the reverse complement.
GAAAACGCTGAGATTCAAGAAAAAATTGACAACTTGTATAGCATTTTTGAACGTGAAATTGCCTCATACAAGGTTGTTATGCGTCAAAAGAAAATTTTGCCAGATTATCTCAAGCATGCTAAAGAAAACAACAAGAAACTTCAAGAAGAGCTTGAGCGTCTCATGTTGACTTACATCTTCGATGAAACATATGCGGCAGATGTTCGTAGCTTTGCATCTGATATTTCAGGTGTGGAGACGGCTGTTCTTCCGACCCTTGAAAATTTTGAAACTCAGGTAAAACCATTCTCAGAACTTGAGAAAATCTTTGAAAAGAGTCTTAATACCTTGTCAGCTGTTGAAAATGGTCAGGTTGAGGTCTTTGAAAATCTTCAGGCTATTGAGATAAACGAAGCTAAAGCACGTGAAGAGCTTGATCTTTATGTTAATAAATTGCATGTTATCAAGCGTTACATGGAAAAACGTAACCTGCCAGGTATTCCTCAATCCTTCTTGAGTGTATTCTTCTCAACTAGTGCTCAAATTGAGGCCCTTATGGACGAACTCAGCCGTGGCCGTATTAATATTGATGCGGTAATGCGTTTGACAGAAATATCTAAAAACGCCATTGATCATTTGGAAGAGACTGCTTACTTGGTTGTTCAAAATGCAACCTTGACTGAGCAACTCTTGCAATACTCAAACCGCTACCGTTCGTTCGAACCTGCTGTTCAAAGTAGCTTTGAGCATGCACTTAAATTGTTTGAGGTTGATCATGATTATGATGCATCTTTGGAAGAAATCTCTTATGCTTTGGAAACAGTTGAACCAGGTGTGACAGATCGTTTTGTATCATCTTACGAGAAGACACGCGAACAAATTCGTATGTAAGAGAAAGATTCTGGACTACGGTCCAGAATTTTTTGTAAGGTCCGTTTTTCATTTCATATTTGAATTAAATCTAGTGAAGGCTTATATAGACATCGAAGAATCGAGGTAATTATGTCAGAAGTTAAAGGTTTATTAGTTATGGACGTAGATTCTACGCTAGTCCAAGAAGAAGTTATTGATTTATTGGGAGAAGAAGCAGGCGTTGGTCAAAAGGTTGCTGAAATTACAGAGCGTGCCATGCGTGGAGAATTGGATTTTAGACAGGCCTTGAATGAGCGTGTGGCGACCCTCAAGGGATTGCCAGAGAGTATATTTGACAAGGTCTACGCTCGTATTCATTTCAACAAGGGAGCCAAGGAACTTGTATATGAACTCCACGCCCGTGGCTTTAAGGTAGGCTTGGTTTCTGGAGGTTTCCATGAGACTGTGGATAGACTAGCAGTTGAAGCAGGAATCGATTATGTTAAGGCTAATCACCTAGAGGTGGTTGACGGTGTCTTAACTGGTAAGGTCTATGGTGACATTGTCACCAAAGATGTCAAGGTAGCCAAACTCAAAGATTGGGCAGCAGAAAATGGTCTCGAACTCTCGCAAACCATTGCTATGGGTGACGGTGCTAATGATTTGCCTATGATTAAGACAGCTGGCATCGGCATCGCCTTTTGTGCTAAACCAATCGTCCGTGAACAAGCGCCTTACCAAATCACAGAACCAGATTTGTATAAGGTGATTGAGATTTTGGATGGGGTTAAGAAATAGTAGCTATAAAAAGAGTCCGTTGGATTATTCCAATGGGCTTTTTGGGCATCAAAAAAGCACCGAATCGGTGCCACTTTCTCAAGTTGAATACGGACTAAGCCTTATTTTAACTTTGCTGTATTGTTTCGAATGGTTTCACTCCCCCATTGTAATGATTTTGGTTGACTTCTCTTCAAACGCATCTTATCATAGAGGAGTATAGTATTGAAATGGGGGAAGAGACATGTTATACGAATATCCAGCGATTTTTCACACGATTGAGGAAGGTTATCAAATTAGTTTTCCTGATTTTGGTCGTAGCATTAGGGCAGATTCTTTACCTCTTGCCATGACAAAAGCGTCTGTGTTCTTATCACATATTATTAAGGGGTATGGAGATAAGGCTTTACCTGAGCCGACTGCGGTAAGCAGCATTCCTAATGAGGAAGAACTCGTCGTGTTAATCCAAACAGAGCTTGATTAAGACTAAAAACTCTCGGAAGATTAATTCCCGAGAGTTTTAGGTTTTATTGGCCACATAGACGCCCAAGACGACTAAAATTCCTGCAAGAATTTGTAAATACGAGAAGGGTTCTCCTAAGACGACGACAGCCGCTAGAATTGAGATAATTGTCGAAATCCCAATAAAGGATGCTGTTCGGTTAACCCCGATATTTGCGATGGCAAAATTTGATAGAAGATAGCCCAGAACACTGCATCCCAAGCCTTGATAAAGGATGGTGATAGTGAATTTTGGATTGGTCACAGGGAGTAGCAAGAGCTCTTTCAAATCGCCTGCTAGAAAGCCTTGGCTGAGTGCAAAGAGTCCAAATGTCAGGCAACCACTGGCAAGCATAAAATAAGTAATCTCAAGGCTACTGAATTGACTAGCCCTTTCAACATCAACGCAATACAGGGCGTAGGAGACAACTGCTAGACCTAGAATCAAGTAGCCCACCAGGGAGAAGTGGGTAGAACCGCCAGCAGCAAAGACAGCCATGATGATACCGACGAGGGTGGTGATGACACCAACCACCTGCCAACGGCTGGGCCATTCTTTTAAAATAAGGCTAGACATGATAAGGGCAACGACTGGGATGCAGGCGAGAAAGGCTCCACTTTCAGAAGCCGTCGTCATACGAATACCAATTGTTTCACAGATAAAATAGATTATCGGATTGAGGATAGCAATACGTGTCAGAGGTTTAAGATTTCTACCGTTAATTGTTATCCGACGTCGACTGATGAGAAAATAGAGGTTAATAAAAAGGAAGGCTGTGACAAAACGCCAAGAGATTAAAGCCAGGTCACTGACCTGTGCTGTAATAGATTTGGTAAAGATAAAACTGAGCCCAAAGAGAATCTCACAAGTCGCTGCAGCCAAACATCCCAAGACGATTTTATTTTTCATTGTCTCACCTCCTGAATTTGGATTTCCACGCCTATTATAGCACTTTCAGGAAGCGTTTACATCAATCTGAATCTAAAAAATAGACTAGCAGAATAGCTAGCCTTTTTTATCTTATTTAGTTACCAATTGAGACAGTTCCGTCTGATCCGACTTTGACGTTTGTACCGTCTTGGCTATTAACATCGACTGAACCATCTTGACCAACTGTTGCGCTGTTACCTCCGCTATCGTTAGCTTCTACAGTGTTATTGCCGTTTGTTTTTGCTGAGTTAGCGTTTCCGTCGCTGACTTCAGTTGATCCATCTTTGTTGACTTTTACTGAAGCACTTGAATCAGTTGAAGAAGATTCTTTGGTCACCTTGCTTGATGATGGTGCTGAAGATGATGAGTCAGTTTTGTCTTTAGAGTTGCCACATGCTGCTAAGGTCAACAAGGCAAGAACTGAGACAGAGGCTAAAGTTAATTTAGAAAATGTTTCCATAATAGTCTCCCTTTTTTCTTAGTAAATTCATTTTAAATGAAAAACCATAATATTAAAAGCGCTTCCAGTCGTTTTTACTCAACTGTAACCCCTTGGTAATCTCAGTGTTGTACAAGACTAATCTATTGGAAAATAAGAGTTAAAAACCCTTACGCTTTCTGTTTTTTGATAGATATTTCAAATCGTTCAGCTCGGTCCTTAGCCCTCTCTTTGTTATAATAATAAAAAATAGATTGAGGTGACATGATGTATCAAACAACAATTAAAGGTGACAAACGATTCCATTCACTTTCAGAGGGGTATGGAGCACCTGTGGAACTTTTTGGCTATACGGAAGATGGGGAAACACCTATGAGCCTGGTGAATATTGCTTTGGCTTCTTGTGTGACCATGTGTCTACAGAGTTATTTTGCCAAGTATCAGGGAATTGAGGAGCTTGCTATTCAGGTTGATTCCAACTATGAAGAAGGGCATTTCACACTTGCTATTCATTTACCTAAGGATCTGATTTTGGAAAATGAACAAGAACTCTTGGCTTTTGTGGATAATTATTGTCGAGTGAAGAAGCTTTTTCGTGAAGATATTAAGGTTGATATTAGCTTAGCCAAATAAGCTTATTATCCTTTATGAACTTCGTGTTATACTAGTAGATAAAGACGTGTCATTTCACTAGGTGTGGAATGAGCAACGATAGGAGGGCTTGCTATGGAAGACAAACTACATGAGATCCGTGTATTTGAGAATTTTCAAGAAGAACTATTTGAAGCGGGACATGTTATCGTGACAACTAAGGTAGTCGAGAAGTCCCTGAATTATTTTGGTAATGCTCATGGGGGATATCTGTTTACGCTTTGTGACCAGATCGCAGGGCTCGTGGCCATTTCAACAGGTGACTATGCGGTGACGCTTCAGTCTAATATCAATTATCTCAAGGCAGGTCATTTGTCTGACCAACTCAAGATTGAGGGATTGTGTGTTCATAATGGCAAGACGACCAAGGTGGTGGAAGTTGTCATTACTAATCAGGAAGAGAAAATTCTTACAAGGGCTACATTTACTATGTATGTGACAGGCTCGGTCGAGGAATAGAAAAGGAGCGTTTATGTCAGATTTTCAAACCATGGATGACTTTGCGGTCTTTGTTAATGACTACCTGACACCAAACCAACTGAGCGTTCAAGCCTATTCTTATGCTTCTGACCAGCAGGAGCTCTCTCTTCTGGTGACCATTGATGATTATGAGATGATGTGTCGTTGGCATACTGTCTGGACTTTTTCAGGTTTACACCAGGCCTTCTTTCAGTCTGTAATGGACTCGGATAACAGCTTTTCTATTGATAGTGATAGCTTGGCTATGAAGGCTCGTTTAAGGGATCAAGAGCTCTTGTTTAAGGCAAACGGGTTTGAGATGGTGGTTGTCGATTTACCTGAACCTCTTTTTCGTTTAGCTGATGTGTCTTTTAATGAAGGAGGAAAGCACTTTACCTACCTTTGTGAAGATCAAAGTGTTGCAGCAGAAGATTGGGTCTTGGTTCCTATAGGCTCTGGTAATGCCGAAAAAGAAGCATTTGTAGAAAAGATTTCCTATGTCCTAGCGGACGAGGTTCCAGTTGAGCTGACAAAACTGAAAAAGGTGATTCAAAAGTTGGATTTAGTAACCGTTCGTTATGATGTGAGGGTTGTTCGGAAGGGATTTTTGAGTTTTTCAGGGATGGCTTTTGAAGGCGAGGAATTAGGTAAGCCAACAGACTTCCTTTGGGTACCTTTTTTAGCAGAACAAGATGATTTGGCTGTTCCTACCTATGGCATTCGGATCAATGATGGCAGTCGCAAGACTTATGTAACAGCCTTGGCTGGTGAGGATGATAGTATGGAAATGATTGCTCTAGCACCAGCTACTTATGCGGTATTTAAACTTAGAGGGCCTGCAACGGCAGCTGTTTGGGAGAGTTTTCACTATGCTAAGAACCATTTTGAAATGATTGACCAGCCCACTGTAGAGGTTTATCTCCCAGGAAATCGTCAGGCTGAAGATTATGAAATGGAAGTTTGGATTCCAATAAAGGAGGAAGTTTAGATGCGTCTGGATAAGTTTTTGGTGGACTGTGGTGTCGGGAGTCGTAGTCAGGTCAAGACCTTTCTTAAAAAGAAGCAAGTGACTGTAAATGGTCAAGTGGAGACGTCACCTAAGGCTCAGATTGATGAGAATAAAGACCGAATTGCTTACTTGGGTCAGGAGCTGACACATGAGACCTTTGTTTACTATCTTTTAAATAAGCCTCAAGGTGTCATTTCAGCAACAGAGGATGCCCGTCACAAGACAGTGCTCGATTTACTCGATGACACAGCAAGACATAAGCAGGTCTTTCCTGTTGGTCGTTTGGATATTGACACTCACGGCCTCCTGCTTTTGACCAATAATGGTGACTTAGCTCACGCCATGCTATCTCCAAAGAAACATGTAGACAAGATTTATCAAGCCAAGGTGGATGGTATCCTGGATCAGGAGGATATTCTGGCTTTTGAAAAAGGGATTGAACTCAAAGACCACACTTGCCAACCAGCTAAACTAGAGATTGTATCCGTAGATAGGGATGCTGGGACTAGCTTGGTTCAGATTACCATTGCTGAGGGGAAATTCCATCAGGTTAAGCGTATGGTAGCTGCTTGTGGTAAGGAAGTGACAGAGTTACAACGTATGAGTATGGGGCCTTTAAGTCTGCCAGATGATTTAGAACTTGGTGCTTGGCGACGTTTAACCGAGGAGGAGTTGGAAGCTTTAGCTGTTTTTGGAATTCCTTTGGCTTAAGCTAGTTAAGAGTTGCGAAATGGGCAGATTTTTGTTACTATTATTGTGAAATAATAGAAGAAAAAACGAGGTAAATTCAAGTGGCATTTGGAGATAACGGACCACGTAAGAAATCATTTTTTGAACGTCTAACAGTATTGGTCGTTTTGATTATGCTATTAGTAACAGTTGGGGCATTGATTTTCCAAGCAGTCGCAGCTGTCCTTTAAGACGCTATCAAGCGTTTTTTTGTGTCTGTCAGAAATTCTCTTATATGAGAATGCCTTTATATAGGACACATGAATCAGAAAGAGAGATATAGAGATGAGTATGTTTTTAGATACAGCCAAGATTAGTGTCAAAGCTGGTCGTGGTGGTGACGGGATGGTCGCTTTCCGTCGTGAGAAATATGTACCCAATGGCGGTCCTTGGGGCGGTGACGGTGGTAAGGGTGGCTCAGTCATTTTCAAGGTTGACGAAGGCTTGCGTACCCTTATGGATTTCCGTTATAACCGTAAATTCAAGGCTAAGAATGGCGAAAAAGGGATGACCAAGGGAATGCACGGTCGAGGTGCTGAAGACCTCATCGTTAGCATCCCGCCAGGTACGACAGTTCGTGATGCTGAGACCGGCAAAGTTATTACTGATTTGGTTGAAGATGGCCAAGAGTTTGTCATTGCTCACGGTGGACGTGGTGGTCGAGGAAATATCCGTTTTGCAACACCTCGTAACCCTGCTCCTGAAATCGCTGAAAATGGTGAACCAGGTGAAGAACGCGAACTTCAATTGGAATTGAAGATTTTGGCTGATGTTGGTTTGGTTGGTTTCCCATCTGTTGGTAAATCAACGATTCTCAGTGTGGTAACAGCAGCAAAACCAAAGATTGGTGCCTATCATTTTACGACAATTGTTCCTAACTTGGGAATGGTTCGTACTAAGTCAGGTGAGAGCTTTGCTATGGCTGACCTTCCAGGGTTGATTGAGGGGGCTAGTCAGGGTGTTGGTTTGGGAACGCAGTTCCTTCGCCACATTGAGCGTACACGTGTTATCCTTCATGTGATTGATATGTCAGCGAGTGAAGGACGTGATCCTTACGAGGATTATCTTCAGATCAATAAAGAGTTGGAAACTTACAACTTACGCTTGATGGAACGCCCACAAATTATTGTGGCTAATAAGATGGACATGCCTGAGGCTGAGGAAAACTTAAAAGAGTTTAAGGAAAAATTGGCTGCTAACTACGATGAATTCGATGAGTTGCCACAAATTTTCCCAATCTCAAGTTTGGCTCACCAAGGTTTGGAAAATCTCTTGGAAGCTACTGCAGAATTGCTTGATGAGACAGATGAATTCTTGCTTTATAGCGAGGACGATATGGAACAAGAAGAGGTTTACTACGGCTTTAACGAGGATGAACGTCCATTTGAAATTAGCCGTGATGACGATGCTTCATGGGTACTTTCTGGTGAGAAACTTGAAAAACTCTTTGTCATGACTAACATGGAACGTGACGAATCTATCATGAAATTTGCACGTCAATTGCGTGGTATGGGAGTTGACGAAGCGCTTCGTGAACGTGGTGCTAAGGATGGCGATATCGTTCGTATTGGTAACTTCGAATTTGAGTTTGTGGATTGACGTTGAAAGACTCTCTAAGTGCCAAGCACTTGATAGTCTACGGCAGCCGCTATGGCGGATTGCCTATCAACCTCACTAACTGCGCAAAGTCGGTATAATCGACCGACTTTCCTTCGTGTCGTGACCATGAAAGACTCTCTGAGTGCCAAGCACTTGCTAGTCTACGGCAACCGCTATGGCGGATTGCCTATCAACCTCACTAACTGCGTAAAGCCGGTATAATCGACCGACTTTCCTTCGTGTCGTGACCATGAAAGACTCTCTAAGTGCCGAGCACTTGCTAGTCTACGGCAGTCGCTATGGCGTTCTGCCTATCAACCTCACTAACTGCGCAAAGTCGGTATAATCGACCGACTTTCCTTCGTGTCGTGACCATGAAAGACTCTCTAAGTGCCAAGCACTTGATAGTCTACGGCAGCCGCTATGGCGGATTACCTATCAACCTCACTAACTGCGCAAAGTCGGTGAAATATAAAAATATTGAAATAAGAGGTTTACAATGGGAGATAAACCGATATCCTTCAGGGATAAAGATGGGAACTTTGTTTCTGCGGCCGATGTTTGGAATCCAAAGAAACTTGAGGAACTCTTTACACGCTTAAATCCTAACCGAAAACTCCGTCTTGAGCGTGAACGTTTGGCTAGAGAAGAAGCAGCAAAACACCCTGAATTAAATGAAGCAACAGAGCAAGTCTAGCACTTGCTCTGTTTTTTTTCTTATCCAAATTGGTAATCAAAAACAGCTACTCTAGCAAGAGTAGCTGTTGTGATGATTAAGCGTTTAGAACCTTGTCTAAGAAATCTTTCAAACGTGGGTGTTGTGGGTTATCGAAGATTTGATCTGGCGTACCATCTTCGAGGAACTCACCGTCCGCAGTAAAGATTACTCGGTTGGCTACCTGACGGGCAAATCCCATTTCGTGAGTAACGATAATCATGGTCATACCTTGCTCTGCCAATTCTTTCATAACGTTAAGAACGTCTCCGACCATTTCGGGGTCAAGGGCAGAAGTAGGTTCGTCAAAGAGCATGATGTCAGGATTCATCGCTAAACCACGTGCAATTGCCACACGTTGTTTTTGTCCACCTGACAAGCTATCAGGTGTAGCATCGGCTTTGTCAGCAAGTCCAACACGATCAAGAAGATCCATAGCTAATTTATCAGCTTCTTCCTTGTTCATACGTCCAAGTTCAACAGGTGCAAATGTTACGTTTTCAAGGACTGTCATGTGTGGGAAGAGGTTGAAATGTTGGAAGACCATCCCGATATTTTCACGGGCTTTGTCAAGATTTGTTTTAGGGTCTGATAATTCATAGCCATCAACGACTACTTTACCAGATGTCACTGTCTCAAGTAGGTTAAGTGTACGAAGGAAGGTTGATTTACCTGAACCTGAAGGACCGATGATACATACAACGTCACCTTCGTAGAATTTGGCGTCAATGCCTTTAAGGACTTCATTGTCGCCGTATGATTTGTGCAAGTCCTGCACATCGATTTTCAATTCAGCCATTATTTAAGTCTCTTTTCTAGTCGTTTAGCCAATTTCGTCAAGCATGTGATGATGACCAAGTAAAGGATGGCCAAGATCGCATACATACGGAATGATTGGTAGTTACGAGCAATGATGATTTTACCAGTTTGGAAGAGTTCGACCAAACCGATAGCTGATACGATAGTCGTATCTTTCAATGAGATAACAAATTGGTTGATGAAGTTTGGCAACATCAAGCGAACCGCCTGTGGCAAGATGACCTTACGCATTGTTGTATTGTAAGGAACACCCAAGCTTCGGCTGGCTTCCATCTGACCAATAGGGACAGCTTCAATACCACCACGTACAATTTCGGCAATGTAAGCACCACCGTTAAGTGAAAGGGCAATTGTCGCTGCCACAAAATCATTGATTGGTGACTGGTGACCAGTGATGTTTTCAATCAAGTTAGGAATACCCCAATAGATGAAGGCTGCAACGATCATCAATGGGATACCACGAACCACGTCAACAAAGACTTGTGAAATCACACGAAGTGTCTTGTTTGGTGCAACTGCCATCATACCGAAGATAACACCGATAATCATAGCAATAGCAAATGAAAGAAGGGTCAAACCAAGGGTAATTCCAAGACCTTGGAGAAGTTGTTTGTAGTTGTTTTTAATCAAGCCTACGATGGTTGTTTCATCGGTAGCTTTTTTTGTGCTTCCTTCTTTTGATTTGTTGCTATCGAGGTATTTATTGATAATCTTATCGTAAGTACCATCTTTCACGATAGCAGCCAAACCATTGTTGAACATTTCAATCAACTCAGGATTAGCACCTTTTTTAACAGCAAAGCCGACTTCACCAGTAGCAATACCTTCGATAGGTGTTGTAAAGTTACGCCCTTGTTGGATAGCGTATAGAAGAACGGCTTCATCATCCATAAGAGCATCGATTGAACCAGAGTTCAAGCTGTCGTACATAGTAGAAGCTTCATCGTAAGCACGAACAGTAAAGCCATATTCACCAGCATGGTCTTCCAACCATGAGTAAGATGACGTACCATTTTTAGCTCCTACAGTCTTACCTTTAAGATCCTTGTAAGATTTAACCTTACTTCCTTTAGCTACAGCCAAACGAATGTTTGATGTGTAGTAAGGATCTGAGAAGTCAAAGATTTGTTTACGAGCATCAGTGATGGTCATACCAGCCAATACGGCATCAGCTTGGCTAGATTGTACAGCATTAAGTGATGCATCGAAACCAGGGTTTGTCAATTTGACATTGAAACCTTGGTTTTTAGCAATGGCATTGATGATATCGACGTCGATACCTACATATTTACCTGAACCATTTTGGTATTCGAATGGAGCAAAAGATGAGTCCATTGAGATAGTGTAGGTTTCCTTAGCAGGAGTGGCTTTTGCGTTGGCATCACCAGTCAATTTAAGATCTGCTGAAGGTTTTGATGAAGAAGATTTTGATGAGTCACCCAACCATTTGTTCATGATTTTGTCGTAGGTGCCGTCATTCTTCATTTCCTTAAGAGCTTCGTTGAAATCTTTGATAAGATCTTCGTGTTTTCCACCTTTTTTAACAGCGAAAGCGAAGCTACCGATAGATTCAGGCTTAATGTTGATAGCGTAGTCTTTTCCTTGACCAATAGCGTATTTAACAACTGGTGTGTCGTCCATAGCTGCATCAACAGAACCAGAATCCAAGCTGTTGTTCATCAAGTCGCTAGTGTCAAAAGTTTTAACAGTGAAACCATATTTGCTAGCATTTTTATCAAGCCAAGTTTGAGAAGCGGTACCGTTTTTAACACCGACTGTTTTACCCTTCAATTGTTTGTAGTCGCTGACTTTATCGCTACTACGTGTGTAGATAACAATTGAGGTGTCGTAATAAGTGTCTGAGAAAGTAAAGACCTTCTTACGTGCGTCGGTAACAGTAGTACCGGCCATAAGGGCGTCAGCTTGGCCTGATTGAACAGCATTGACAGCTGCATCGAAACCAGGGAAGGTTTGGTTAACGTCCCAATTTTTACGTTTGGCAACTTCGTTGATGATATCAACGTCGATACCCTTGTAGGTCTGATCAGAATCTTTGAATTCAAATGGGGCATAGGCTGTATCTGAAACGACTGAGATAGTCTCGGCAGATACCTTAGCTCCGAAAACAAAGAAAACTGACATGACACTCAAGAAGAGTGTCAGAAGTTTTTTCTTCATTATAAAAAGTCTCCTTTATAAAATACCTTCCTATTCTATCAAAAAAAGGTCTTGTTATCAAACTTCTTGGAGTTTGATGTTAGAAAATGTAACAAAGTTCGTTAGATATGAGAAGAGTTTTAGAAGAATTTGACAAGCTTGTGTCAATTAGTTACACTGTAATCGAATACATGTAAGATTTGTTACAGGAGCTAAAAAAATGAAGAAACGTATGCTTGAGAAATATACCAGCCTATATGATAAAGTCCCAAGCTGGCTGATGATTATGCTGTCCTGTTTTATTGCCTTTGGTTATTTCCTTATAAGTGGATTTCTATCAGGGATTGTTGTGGGAATTCCAATGGCTATTGTTCTTTCGTTCTTAGTATTAAATGGCAACATTCAGTTCCAGGATATACATTCGATTTCCTATAAAATATTTTCAACTTTGTATTTTCAGTTGGGAGCCTTTGCCTTTACTGCCTTAGCTATCTTTTTCTGGGTTAAAGTTGTTGAAAAACGTCCCATTCGTACACTTGGATTTTTCAAGGGTCATATTTGGTTGAACTTGCTTAAGGGTTGGGGACTTGGAACTTTGCTCTTGTTAGTTAGTTTCCTTGGGACTTATTTACTAGGCGGTTTAGAATTTGTGAAGGTAGACTTTTCGCAGAAAACCCTCTTATACATACTTTCCCTAATACCTTTCTGGTTTATCCAAGGTGGAACCGAGGAACTGGTGACACGTGGTTGGTTGCTTCAGACGGTGACTAATAGATTAAACCTTTCTTGGGGAATTGCTATTTCAAGTTCTCTCTTTTCAATATTACACCTAGGAAATCAAGGTGTTACCGCCTTGTCTCTTATCAGTATTGTTCTAGTAGGGGTTCTCATGGCCCTTTACATGCTCAAGACAGATAATATCTGGGGGGTCGCTGCCCTTCACGGTGCTTGGAACTTTGCGCAAGGAAATCTAGTTGGCGTGTCAGTTAGTGGACAGAATGCAGGTGGCAGCTTATTGCACTTTCAGGCCAGGTCAGGTGTACCTGATTGGTTGTCAGGTGGTGCCTTTGGCCTAGAAGGGAATATCGTTACCTGTGTGGTTCTGTTGGTAGGTATCATCATCCTTCGATTACAATTAAAGAAAGAAAACTTTTAAGGCTGAGTTCTAAAGACTCGGTCTTTTTACTTCTATGTTAAAATAGAAGAAAAGTTTGTAAAAGAGGAAGAGATGATAGTTAAGATTGAGCGAGGTATGATTTGGGTACAGGTTGTCTATGGACTTATACTTCTTATCGCTTACACTGGTTTATTCTGCTGGTTTCTTATAGATGATTATCGTTTTGGGAATTTTGTGGATAACTGTGTTGCCTTCCTCGTTTTACTAATATTTCTTCATGCTCTGACTAACTTAGTTGATGGTATTGTGAGACTTAAAGCTCATAAAAAAATTTTGGAAATTAACAATGATACCTTTATTTATTATGGAAGATTATGTGGACGGGTCACCTTTGAGATTCCGCTGTCTGAGATTGACTTGGTTATGAAGGATTGGTCAACGCCAATGGATGATGCCAAACACTCGTCGACTATATACTATATTCTAAAACGTATCGATGATTTCGGGAATATAAGGTCTTGGGAAAGGAAGAGGTATAGTGTTTTATACATTTTTTTCAAAGATAGTAAAACGGCCTTGAAATATGATAAAAAACTCGGTTATCAGACACGAAGAAAGCGCAAATACGTTGCTGAGACACGAATGATACATATTCCCATCAGTAGTGGAGAAATTTTCTCCGACCAAGAGATGAATGATTACATAAATGAAAGGAAAAACAATGATAGATAGAAAAGAAGACAACCAATTTCATTTGGTTTCTAAATATGAACCTTCTGGGGACCAACCTCAGGCCATTGAAGCCTTGGTTGACAATATCGAAGGTGGGGAGAAGGCTCAAATCCTAAAGGGAGCGACAGGGACAGGTAAGACCTATACCATGAGTCAGGTCATCCAGCGCGTGAATAAACCAACCTTGGTTATCGCCCACAATAAAACCTTAGCAGGTCAGCTTTACGGAGAATTCAAGGAGTTTTTCCCAGACAATGCTGTAGAATACTTCGTTTCCTACTATGATTTCTATCAGCCAGAGGCCTATGTACCATCATCAGATACCTATATCGAAAAAGATAGCTCTGTAAACGATGAAATTGATAAGCTACGACACTCAGCAACGTCGGCTCTCCTTGAGCGTAATGATGTTATCGTTGTGGCTTCTGTTTCTTGTATTTACGGTTTGGGTTCACCCAAAGAATATGCTGATTCAGCAGTCAGCCTTCGACCAGGCCAAGAGATTTCTCGAGACAAGCTGCTAAATGATCTCGTTGATATCCAGTTTGAGCGAAACGATATTGATTTCCAACGTGGGAAATTCCGTGTGCGTGGCGATGTGGTCGAAATTTTTCCTGCCAGCCGTGATGAGCACGCCTTCCGTGTCGAATTTTTCGGTGATGAGATTGACCGCATCTGTGAGATTGAGAGTTTGACAGGACGCAATCTCGGTGAAGTCGAGCACCTTGTTCTTTTCCCGGCGACTCACTTTATGACTAATGAAGAGCATATGGAAGAGGCCATCAAGAATATTATGGAAGAGATGGAAGCTCAAGTTAAACAATTTGAAGCTGAGGGTAAGCTCATCGAGGCTCAACGTATCCGCCAAAGGACAGAATACGATGTTGAAATGCTTCGTGAGATGGGCTACACCAATGGTGTCGAAAACTACTCACGACACATGGATGGTCGTAAAGAGGGCGAGCCACCGTTCACCTTGCTTGATTTCTTCCCGGAAGACTTCCTCATCATGATTGACGAAAGTCACATGACAATGGGGCAGATTAAGGGAATGTATAACGGGGACCAGGCCCGTAAGAAGATGTTGGTTGATTACGGTTTCCGTTTGCCATCGGCACTTGATAACCGTCCACTTCGACGTGAAGAATTTGAGAGTCATGTTCATCAGATTGTCTATGTGTCTGCTACTCCAGGTGACTATGAGATGGAGCAAACTGAGACTGTGGTTGAGCAAATCATTCGTCCGACAGGACTTCTTGATCCAGAAGTCGAAGTTCGTCCAACTATGGGTCAAATGGATGACCTCCTTGGTGAAATTAATGCCCGTACTGAAAAAGGCGAGCGTGTCTTTGTAACAACTTTGACTAAGAAGATGGCTGAAGACTTGACTGACTATCTCAAGGAAATGGGTGTCAAGGTCAAATACATGCACTCTGACATTAAGACTCTAGAGCGTACTGAGATTATCCGTGACCTACGTTTGGGTGTCTTTGATGTTCTTATCGGTATTAACCTTCTTCGTGAGGGAATTGACGTTCCTGAAGTTAGTCTGGTTGCTATTTTGGATGCTGATAAGGAAGGCTTCCTTCGTAATGAACGTGGGCTTATCCAAACGATTGGACGTGCTGCCCGAAATAGCGAAGGGCACGTTATCATGTATGCGGATAAGATTACAGAGTCTATGCAAAAAGCCATGGATGAAACAGCTCGTCGTCGTGAAATCCAGATGGCCTATAATAAGGAGCATGGCATTGTTCCACAAACGATTAAGAAAGAAATTCGTGACCTTATTTCTATTACCAAGGCTAATGAAGCAGAAGTGGCAGAGGATACTGTGGACTATAGTGCCATGAACAAGAAAGAACGCCAAGAAGCCATCAAGAAACTTCAAAAGCAAATGCACGAAGCGGCAGAACTGCTTGACTTCGAGTTGGCGGCTCAAATCCGTGATATGGTTCTTGAGCTGAAGAGTATGGATTAAGGCTAGTTACATCACTTAGGCAATATAAGTAAGAAAGGAAATATATGTCACGTTCACAAGCAACTATTTTAACTAATATGTGTCTCATCGAAGATGGCCGTGGAAATATTGTCATGCAAATCCGCGATCCAAAGCGTTATTACTGGTCGGGAGCAGCCCTACCCGGTGGCCATATCGAAGCACATGAAGGTCTGGTAGAATCAGTTATCCGTGAGGTTAAAGAAGAAACTGGCTTGACCATCAAAAACCCTAAATTAGTTGGTATGAAGCATTTTTACACGACAGATAACGAACGGTACTTGGTTTTCCTCTATAGGACCTCAGATTTTGAAGGAGAAATCCATTCAACAGAGGAGGGCGAAGTTCGCTGGGTTGCCAGGGAGGATGTGCCTAAGATGGACTTGGCTTATGACATGCTCAATCTGCTACGTGTCTTTGAAGAAGACAATCTCTCAGAACTTTTCTATCGGGAGCGCCTTGAAGATGACTTCGTCCGAGAATTTTGGTAATAAAATGAACTATTTATTCAAATGAATGAATAGTTTTTTTGTCTTAAAATCAGATAGAAGGCTTTAAAATAAACGAATTACAAGATTTATAGCAATGCCAATATTAATAAAAATAAAAATTATAATCAATAAAAGTCCATTTTTTCGTTGACAAATGCATAATAATACATTATTATACTTACATAAGTTAATAAATATAGAAAAGAGATTGATTATGAAAACATGGAAAAAACTTTTGTTGGGATTTGCAGGGATTTTCGCTTTGACAGCTTTAGCAGCTTGTTCTTCGTCGAAGGACACTTTGGAAAAGGTACAAGATAAAGGGACATTGACAGTTGCTCTTAATCCTCACTTTGCTCCTTTTGAATTTAAGACAATTCAAAATGGTAAGGATACGATTGTTGGGGCAGATGTCGAAATTGCTAAGGCAATTGCAGATGAGCTTGGCGTAAAAGTCAAATTCTCTGAAATGTCTTTTGATAATGTCTTGGCCAATGTTCAATCTGGTAAGGCAGACATCGCCATTTCCGGAATCTCAGCTACTGAAGAACGTCAAAAAATCTTTGATTTCTCAGATACCTACTATGAGTCTGAAACGGTTCTTGTTGTCAAAAAAGATGCGACAGGAACTTACAAACAAACAGGTGATTTTGCTAAAAAATCTGTAGCTGTTCAAAAAGGTTCTATTCAAGAAAATATCGCCAAAGCCAACTTGTCAGATGCTAATGTGGTATCCTTGGCGCAACCTGGCGAAGCCATCAATGAATTGAAGTCTGGTCAAGTTGAAGGAGTAGTTCTTGAAAAGGCCATTGCAAAAGGTTATGTAGACCAAAACAGCGACCTAGCTGTGTCAGACATCACGCTCAAGTCTGATTCAAAAGATGCCTATGCCGTAGCAATGCCTAAAGGAAGCGATAAGCTAAAAGAAAAGGTTAATAAGGTTATCGCTAAACTCAAAAAAGAAGGTAAGATTGACAGCTATGTTCAAGATGCCTACACTCTTTCACTTAAGAGTTCTAGCAAATAAGGAGTTATCATATGAAGAAATTTTGGTTTATCCTTACAGCTTTAGTCGCTACCTGCTTTCTAGTTGCTTGTAGCGGAAGTCAGGGAGTAAGTCCTAAAACGATTAAGGAAAAGAAGAAAATTGTCGTGGCAACAGAATCAGAATTTGCACCATTTGAGTTCAAATCATTGGTTAACGGCAAAGATACGCTAGTTGGAGCAGACATCGAGTTGGCTAAAGCTATCGGTGAAAAACTCGGCGTAAAGGTTGAATTTTCCGTGATGTCTTTTGATAATGTTCTTGCCAACGTGCAAAGTGGTAAAGCGGATATCGCCATTGCAGGGATTTCGGTGACAGATGAACGTAAGAAGGTTTATGATTTTTCAGACAGCTACTATACGTCAGAAAATGTAGTGATTGTCAAAAAAAACAAGGTAAATGACTATACAAGCACTGATAGTCTCGCAAAACAAACTGTCGGTACGCAAAAAGGCTCTGTTCAAGAAACCGTTGCTAAGAAACAAATTTCTAAGGCAAGCGTAGTATCACTGGCTTCAAATGGCGAAATGATTAATGAACTCAAGTCAGGACAGCTTCAAGCAGTTGTACTTGAGAAGGCCATTGCAGAAGGTTATATCGCTCAAAATGATGATTTAACCCTTGCCAACTTTAACCTCAAGTCAGACGGTTCAGATGCTTATGCAGTCGCAACACGTAAGGGGTCAGATGACTTGCTTAAAGAAATCAATGCTGTCATCAAAGAGACTAAAGACTCTGGAAAATTTGACAAATGGTTAAAAGAAGCATCAACCTACAAACAAAGTAAGTAAATTTAAAACTTCTGAGCACCTGAAACGAGTCAATTTCAGGTGCTTTCATCAACTACGGAAAGTCTCGTTTGGTGTTGGCTTTGCTCACTCAAGGGGAGTCGCCAAAAATTCTTAAATCTAAATGGGGGAATACCCCATTTTTTATTGAATTCTCTGCTAAAAACAGTTATTATCAAAGTAGGTAAGTCTGTCAAAATAGACAAATGACATCGTATAGAGTGCTTAAGAAAAGCAAGGAGAAACTATGAAGCTACCACGTTTTGGTGTTGAAGAATGGCTGAATGTCCATGAAAAGTCTGCCATATATGATATCGCAGGAGTTTCAATTAAGGCCCTCACAATGGAAGAATTATTTGACTTATCAGGCCTTGATAAGGAAGCCTTTTTTGCTCAACTACTAAAGAAAAAGATGGATTACGGCTGGATTGAAGGGTCACCAGAGTTTAAAACTCAAGTGGCTAGCTTATACAAGGACATGCCGGTTGATAATATCCTCCAAACTAATGGGGCTACAGGAGCGACTATGCTAGCCCTTTATGCGCTTATTGAGCCTGAGGACCATGTCGTCTCCATGTACCCGACCTATCAGCAGCTCTATGACATTCCTAAGTCACTAGGAGCAGATGTGGACCTCTGGGAGATTGAGGAGGACAATAACTGGTTGCCTGATTTGGACCAACTTCGCCGTCTGATTCGCCCAAATACCAAGATAATCTGCATTAACAATGCCAACAATCCTACTGGTGCCCTTATGAATACTGCGTACCTTGAGGAGCTTGTGACTATCGCTAAAGAAGTAGACGCCTATATCTTCTCAGATGAGGTCTATCGCAGTTTTGACCAACCTGCACCTTCTATTGTGGATTTGTATGAAAAGGGCATTGCCGTCAACAGTCTTTCAAAGACCTATTCCATTCCCGGTATTCGTGTGGGTTGGGTAGCTTCTAACACTGAGGTGGCGGACATTCTACGTGACTACCGCGACTACACGATGATTTGTGCTGGAGTCTTTGATGATATGGTGGCTACCCTTGTCTTGGAAAATAAAGAGGCCATCTTGAAACGCAACCGTCAGATTGTAGAGGAAAATCTCGCCCTTATGGATGCCTGGATTGCTAAAGAACCTAAGGCGTCTTGGGTTAGGCCTGCTAGTGTTTCCACCTCTTTCGTCAAATTAGATGTAAATCGTCCTATCGAAGATTTTGCCTTAGAGCTTCTTCAGAACTATGGTGTTCTTGTGGTTCCGGGTAACCGTTTTGACAAGGATTCCCATGTCCGCATCGGTTATTGTTGTGATAAGGAAGTCCTTCAAATGGGCTTAGAAAAACTGTCGCTATTTCTTAATAAATGTTGACAATACCACTAATTTTAAGTAAAATAAACGAGCAAAAATTATATTTATACAGGAGTTTCTTATGAAAAAACTATTCCTCGGAGCTATGGCTCTCCTTGCTGCTGTAACTTTGGTAGCATGTGGGTCAAAAAAAGACGCTTACGAATCTATTAAAGAAAATAAAAAACTTGTCGTAGCTGTTAGCCCTGACTATGCACCATTTGAGTTCAAAACATTGGTAGACGGTAAAGACCAAGTTGTCGGGTCAGACATCAAGTTGGCACAAGCTATTGCTGATGAACTTGGAGTTAAACTCGAAGTGACAACAATGAGCTTTGACAATGTCCTTTCTAGCCTTCAATCAGGTAAGGCTGACCTTGCTATCTCAGGTATCTCAGTAACAGCCGAACGTAAGAAAACCTTTGATTTCTCAGATCCTTACTACGAAACACAAAATGCTATCATCGTTCGTAAAGATCAAGAGTCTACTTACTCAAGCCTAGATGATTTCAAAGGTAAGAAAGTAGCAGTTCAAAAAGGTACCATCGAAGAAGGCCTTGCTAAGAAACAATTGAAAGATTCAACAGTCGTATCACTTACAGCAATGGGTGAAGCCATTAACGAGGTGAAATCTGGTCAAGTTGATGCTGTTGACCTTGAAAAACCAGTAGCAGAAGGTTACGTGGCACAAAATCCAGATTTGGCTTTGGCAAGTGTTGCCCTCAAAGTTGATGATGGTGATGCTAAAGCAGTTGCAATGGCTAAAGGCAATGACAAATTGAAAGAAGCAGTAAACAAGGTTATCAAGAAAATGAAAGCTAACGGTACTTACGACGAGTACATCAAGGATGCTTCTAAATACACAGCAGTTGAGTAAAAGATAAGCTAGAGGATGATTCCTCTAGTTTTTTTGTATGGCAAAGCCTCAGATAGTCTCCAATAAGATTTAGAAAATAGCCTTGATATCAAAAATTCCCAAACTTAAAATATATTTCTTGACAGAAAAAGACGAGTCTTGTATACTTGAATAGAACGTGTAAAATGTTACATTATCTTGAGGAGGTGAATTCAATGTCAAAAACAGTAGTACGTAAAAACGAATCACTTGACGACGCTCTTCGTCGTTTCAAACGTTCTGTGACTAAAGCTGGTACTCTTCAAGAGGCTCGTAAACGTGAACATTACGAAAAACCTTCTGTAAAACGTAAACGTAAATCAGAGGCAGCTCGCAAACGTAAAAAATTCTAATTAAGAATGAAATTAACAGAAAAATCTTGAGTCTTCTCAAGTTTTTTTCTTTTTATCGAATAAATAAGTCAGTTAGTAGTCCTGAGATACAAAAAAATAAGACATCTGAGATTTCAGACGTCTTAAGTTTTATATGTTTTTAGTTGAACAAATAAAGATTATTTGTTTGCAAGAAGATCACGGATTTCAGCGAGCAATTCTTCTTGTGATGGACCTGCTGCTTCAGCAGCATCCTCAGCTTCTTTTTTGCTAAGAGCTGTTGCTTTGCTAGCAGCTTTAACAACGAAGAAGAGAGTAGTACCAACGATGATGAAGTTGATAACTGCGCTCAAGAAGCTACCGTATGCGATACCGTTCCATGACAATTTAGAAAGGTTCTCAACGTTAGCGGCCTTAACAACTGGGTTAAGGATAAGTGGTGTGATGATATCACCAACAAGTGAAGTGATAATAGCGTTGAAAGCAGCCCCCATAACAACGGCTACAGCGAGGTCAAGGACGTTACCCTTGAACAAAAAGTCTTTAAGTTCTTTAATCATTTTGACAATGAATCCTTTCTTTTATTTACTTCTAATAGTTTATCTGATTTCGTAAATTTTAACAAGAGATTTGCTCATGAAAAATCAATTTTATTTTACTTTCATTTTTCATCATGTTATAATTAGGGGTAATGCAATTATGGTAAGATAGGGGGCGATTAGATGGTAATTGATAAAGCTTTAATAGAAGATATTAAGAGTAGTACCAATATCGTCGACGTGATTGGTGAAGTTGTCAGTCTTAATCGTGCTGGCCGCAATTACCTGGGTCTCTGCCCCTTCCATAAGGAGAAAACCCCCTCATTTAATGTTATTGAGGATAGGCAGTTTTACCATTGCTTTGGTTGTGGCAAGTCTGGCGATGTCTTTAAATTTTTAGAGGAATACCGTCAGATTTCTTTCCAAGAAAGTGTCAAGGTTCTGGCAGACCGCTTAGGTATTGCAGTTACGATAGATGCACCAAGACAGGCTCAGCAGCAGAATTCTCCTAATCAAGCTTTCTATGATCTTCATGAGGATGCGCTGAAGTTTTATCACGCAGTCTTGATGACGACTAAGATAGGAGAAGCAGCGCGTGCCTACCTCTATGAACGTGGCATGACTGACGATTTACTTAAGACCTTCCAGATTGGTCTAGCCCCTGACGAACCAGATTACCTCTATCAGTCTGTATCAAAAAAATATGACGAAGAGGTACTGACAGAATCAGGTCTTTTTAATCTTTCTGAAAGTAATCGTCTTTTCGATACCTTTAAAAATCGAATCATGTTCCCGCTTAAAAATGAGTTTGGAAAGACCATCGGTTTTTCAGGGCGTGTTTGGACTAAGGAAGATATTGAAAAAGGACAAGCCAAGTACAAAAATACAAGGGCTACTCGTATTTTCAATAAGTCCTATGAACTCTACCACCTCAATCAGGCTAAGCCAGTGATACAGAAAACCCATGAGGTCTATCTGATGGAAGGGTTCATGGATGTTATTGCGGCCTATAGAGCTGGGCATGTTAATGCAGTGGCTTCTATGGGAACGGCTTTGACTCCTGAGCATGTCAATCGTCTTCGTAAGTTAACCAAGAAAATTGTTCTTACCTATGATGGTGATAAGGCTGGGCAAAATGCTATTGCCAAGTCTCTTGAGCTTTTATCGGATTTTCAAGTCGATATTGTTAAAATTCCAGATAATATGGACCCTGATGAATATCTCCAGAAAACATCTGAAGAGGCTTTGGGTAAACTCTTGGTCGAATCCCGCATTTCAGATGTGGAATTTTGGATAGGACAGCTTAAGCCTGCCAATGTAGACAATCTTCAAGCAGAGATTGCCTATGTCGAGCAGATTGCTAAGATTATTGCCAAGTCCCCTTCTGTGACGGCACAAAATTCCTACATTTCCAAGGTGGCTGACCTTTTGCCAGATTTTGATTTTTTCCAAGTCGAGCAAGCGGTCAATAACGAACGATTGACTATGAGGAACCAGCAGACGGCTCAATTATCGACTGCTAGTAATAGTGCTTATGAGTCTTCAGTGTCAGGATTCAGAGGGACGGTCAAACTACCTTCTACACCTAAGATTACAGGCCTTCGTCGAGCGGAAAACCAACTCTTCCATCGCATGTTAAATCATCCGATGATTTTGAATGACTATCGCATGAGAGAGGAGTTTTTCTTCCAAACACCTGAGTTAGAGGAGCTCTATCATATTCTGAAGCAAGATGGTCAAATCGATACGGTGGCCTTGTCTGTACTTTCTCAAGAGGTGCAAACAGCCTATTATCAGGTTTTAGAGGAGATTTTGCCACCTGAAACCAGTTTAGAGGAAGTCCAGGCTATTGAAGAGCGTAGAAATCATTTTCTGAGGGAACAGGACTTCCGTAGGCAAAGTAAACAAATAAGAGAATCAAGTAACCACGGTGATGTGGATGCAGCGGTAGAAGCGCTACAAATGCTCATCGCCCAAAAACGAGATATGGAGTAACACATGGCAAAGAAAAAACAAAATACAGCATTTAACGTTCAAGTCGCTGATTTCATCCGTAACCACAAAAAGGCTGGTACAGCAATTGATGATGAAGTCACAGAGAAACTAGTTATCCCATTTGTTCTTGATGCTGATGGGATTGATGACCTTTTGGAACGTTTGACAGACGGTGGTATCTCTATCACAGATAAGGACGGAAATCCTTCATCTAAATATGTTGTTGAAGCCCCAAAACCAGAAGAATTGACAGATGAGGAGCTTCTTGGTTCAAACTCAGCTAAGGTCAATGACCCTGTTCGTATGTACCTCAAAGAGATTGGGGTAGTCCCTCTCTTGAGTAACGAAGAGGAAAAAGAATTGGCTATCGCTGTTGAAAATGGTGACTTGGAAGCGAAACAACGTTTGGCAGAAGCCAACCTTCGTTTGGTAGTCTCAATCGCTAAACGTTATGTGGGACGTGGCATGCAGTTCTTGGACTTGATTCAAGAAGGTAACATGGGGCTTATGAAAGCCGTTGATAAATTTGACTACTCTAAAGGTTTCAAATTCTCAACTTATGCGACATGGTGGATTCGTCAAGCAATCACACGTGCCATCGCAGACCAAGCACGTACCATCCGTATCCCAGTTCACATGGTTGAAACTATCAATAAATTGGTCCGTGAACAACGTAACCTCTTGCAAGAGTTGGGACAAGACCCAACGCCTGAACAAATTGCAGAACGTATGGATATGACTCCAGATAAGGTTCGTGAAATCCTTAAGATTGCTCAAGAGCCAGTTTCTCTTGAAACACCTATCGGTGAAGAGGATGACAGCCATTTGGGTGACTTTATTGAAGATGAAGTTATCGAAAATCCAGTAGATTACACAACTCGTGTGGTTCTTCGTGAACAATTGGATGAAGTGCTTGATACCCTTACAGACCGTGAAGAGAATGTTCTTCGTCTCCGTTTTGGTCTTGACGATGGGAAGATGCGTACTTTGGAAGATGTTGGTAAAGTCTTCAACGTTACGCGTGAACGTATTCGTCAGATTGAAGCTAAAGCCCTTCGTAAATTGCGCCACCCAAGTCGTAGTAAACAACTTAAAGACTTTATTGAAGACTAAGATAGTAAATGGAAGGGGCCTGATTATTAGGCCCTGATTTTGGAGGAAAAGCTATGTCTGAAGTGAAATACACTGAAGAAGAAATTGAAAAAATCAAAGACCGTATCTTGGAAGCCTTAGAAATGGTCATTGACCCAGAGTTGGGGATTGATATTGTCAACCTAGGCCTTATTTACGATATCCGTTTCCAACAAGACGGCTATACTGAAATCGACATGACCTTGACGACTATGGGCTGTCCTTTGGCAGATCTTTTGACAGACCAAATTTATGACGCTATGAAAGAAGTGCCTGAGGTCACTAAGACTGAGGTCAAGTTGGTCTGGACACCAGCATGGACTATCGAAAAAATGAGCCGTTATGCCCGTATCGCCCTAGGTATTCGTTAGGAGAAGGCTTATGAAAACACTGGCTATCGTTGTTCCTTGTTATAACGAGGAAGAGACCATCCATCCTTTTTTAGAGGCTTGTCAGGCAGTTGAACGACAAATGACCAATCAGTTGACTTTCAACTATTATTTTGTCAATGACGGTTCAAAAGATCGCACCTTAGAGGTTTTGAGACAGGTTTCAAAACAATTTGAAAATGTTCACTATCTCTCTTTCTCTCGTAATTTCGGGAAGGAAGCAGGTTTACTTGCAGGCCTTGAAGCAGCTGAAGGTGACTACGTCACAGTGATGGACGCCGATCTTCAGGATCCACCTGAACTTCTTATCGAGATGTATGCCAAAATCCAAGAAGGTTACGACGTTGTCGGGACACGACGTGCTGACCGCAAGGGTGAGCCACCTATTCGTTCACTCTTTGCTAGGGCCTTTTATTGGTTGATTAATAAAGTTTCTGACACAGAAATGGTAGACGGGGCGCGTGATTTCCGTTTGATGACGCGTCAGGTTGTTGACGCTATCCTTGAGCTCAAGGAAGTTAATCGCTTTTCAAAAGGGCTCTTTTCTTGGGTCGGCTTTGATGTGGCCTACGTCTCTTATGAAAATCGTGAACGTGTGGCAGGAGAAACCTCATGGTCTTTCTGGAGCCTATTGAACTATTCACTTGATGGCTTTATCAACTTCTCCGAAGTACCGTTGAAGCTTGCCACATGGGCAGGAACTTTCTCATTCTTAGTTTCCCTGGTTGGAATTGCCTTTGTCGTTATCCGAAAACTAACTATAGGTGGGAGTGTTGCAGGCTGGGCAAGCCTTGTCTCAATCATCCTCTTTATCGGAGGAATCCAACTCTTAGCCTTGGGGATCATCGGTCACTACATTTCCAAGATTTTTTTAGAAACCAAGAAGCGACCAGTTTATATTGTTAAAGAAAAAGGGTGAAGATAACCAGCTATTTATACAAATAAATTTGTTGTATAGAATTATAAATGAAAGCAGATTTTTTCTGCTTTTTTTGATAAAATTAAAGTGCTATTAATGAAAATTACAAGGAGAAAAATATGATTCTAGTAACAGGTGCAAATGGCCAACTCGGAACCGAGCTTCGTCACCTTCTTGACGAGCGTAACGAAGAGTATGTAGCAGTAGATGTGGCAGAAATGGACATCACAGATGCTGAAAAAGTAGATGAAGTGTTTGCGGAAGTAAAACCAACCTTGGTCTATCACTGTGCTGCCTACACAGCTGTTGATGCTGCTGAAGATGAAGGCAAAGAGCTTGACTATGCAATTAATGTGACAGGTACTGAAAATGTCGCTAAGGCTGCGGAAAAACATGGTGCAACGCTTGTTTATATTTCAACGGACTACGTTTTTGATGGTGAAAAACCAGTAGGTCAAGAGTGGGAAGTTGATGACAAACCAGACCCACAGACAGAGTACGGCCGTACAAAACGTATGGGTGAAGAACTAGTCGAAAAACATGTGTCAAACTACTATATTATCCGTACTGCGTGGGTATTCGGTAACTATGGTAAGAACTTTGTTTTCACTATGAAAAACCTTGCTAAGACTCACAAGACACTCACAGTTGTTAATGACCAACATGGTCGTCCAACTTGGACACGTACTTTGGCAGAATTTATGACTTATTTGGCTGAAAACCGTAAGGAATATGGTTACTATCACTTGTCAAATGATGCAGCAGAAGATACAACTTGGTATGACTTTGCGGTTGAAATCCTTAAAGATACTGATGTTGAAGTGAAACCTGTTGATTCAAGCCAATTCCCAGCTAAAGCTAAACGCCCACTTAACTCAACAATGAGTTTGGCTAAGGCTAAGGCAACAGGGTTTGTCATCCCAACATGGCAAGATGCTTTGAGAGAGTTTTACAAACAGGAAGTGAAATAAAAACACAGCAGTCCTCTGTGGCTGCTTTTCTGTTTGCATTAGGCAAAAGCCTTGTAAAATGGTATAATTGACTAGATTATAGACTTGTTAGAAAGGGGATTTATGCAACACGTATTCATTATCGGAAGTCGCGGACTTCCAGCAAAATACGGTGGTTTTGAGACATTTGTAGATCAATTAGTCTCCAACCAAGTTTCATCCCAAATTAAATACCATGTTGCCTGCCTTTCTGATAAAAAGGCCTATGAGCATTTCGAATATAAAGGTGTAGATTGTTTCACGATTAAGGCACCTAAATTAGGACCTGCTCGCGTTATTGCCTATGATATGATGGCTATTAATTACGCTTTGAAGATTATCCGTGAGGAAAATATAAAAGAACCAATTTTCTATGTTTTGGGAAATACTATAGGTGCCTTTGTGGCTCCCTTTGCTGGTAAGATTCATAGAATTGGTGGTAAATTCTACATTAATCCAGATGGTTTGGAGTGGAAGCGAGCTAAGTGGCCCAAACCAGTACAAGCTTATCTAAAGTATTCTGAGAAAGTAATGACAAGAAATGCTGACTTGGTTATCTCGGATAATCCAGGAATTGAAACTTATATTCAAGATGCCTATCCGTGGTCTAAGACAACTTATATTGCTTATGGAACAGATTTATCACCAACAACACTAACAGATCAGGATGCTAAAGTTAGAGATACTTACAAGACATGGAATACTTACGAGAAAAACTATTATTTGATTCTTGGACGTTTTGTTCCAGAAAATAATTATGAAACGGCTATTCGTGAGTTTATGAGTTCCTCAACAAAACGTGATTTAATTATTATTTGTAATTATGAGGGCAATGCTTATTTTGAGGAATTGCGTTCCAAAACACAGTTTGATACGGATCCACGTGTGAAGTTTGTTGGAACAGTTTATGATCAAGACCTATTAAAATATATTCGCAAAGAAGCTTTTGCCTATATTCATGGTCACGAAGTTGGAGGAACCAACCCTGGCTTACTGGAAGCTATGGCACAAACTGATTTGAATTTAGTATTAGGTGTCTCATTTAACCGGTCAGTAGCTCAAGATACAGCTCGTTATTGGGAAAAAGATGAAGGCAATCTGTCGCATTTGATTGATCAAGTAGATGACGTTTTAGATTACTCTGAACTAGGTAGGTTAGCTAAGGAGAACATGAAACAGAACTTTACTTGGAAAAAAATTGTAGGTAAGTACGAGGAGCTATTTTTATCATGAAAGTAAATATCTTACTGTCAACCTACAATGGTGAGCAGTATTTAGCGGAACAAGTTAAGAGTATCCAAGAGCAAACCTATCAGGAGTGGGAACTTCTCATACGTGACGATGGTTCATCTGATGGAACAGTCGAACTTATTAAACAACTGGCTACACGAGATTCACGTATTCACTTTATTAATGAGAATCATATCGAGAATGTTGGTGTGATCAAAAGTTTCCATGCCCTACTTAAGCATGAGGAGGCAGACCTTTACTGTTTCAGTGACCAGGATGATTTTTGGCTTCCTGAAAAAATCTCACTTCAAGTGGCAGAAGCCAAAAAGTATTCTCAGGATAAACCTCTACTCATTTATACTGATTTAAAGGTAGTGGATGAAAATCTATCTGTCCTTCATGATAGTATGATCCGTACTCAGTCTGACCATGCCAATACTGAGCTGATTCAAGAGTTGACTGAAAATACAGTTACTGGTGGCGTTGCTATGATTAACCATGCTTTAGCGGAACTATGGACTGGTGAGGAAAAGCATGATTTACTGATGCATGACTGGTATCTAGGTTTGCTAGCTTCTGCCTTTGGTAACTTAGTCTATATTGATGAGCCAACTGAGCTCTATCGTCAACATAGTAGTAATGTCCTTGGAGCTCGAACTTTGCGAAAGCGGATGAAAAATTGGGTTAGACCCCATATCCTTTTTGCCAAATATTGGAGTCTTATCAAAGCTAGCCAAGATCAAGCTAGAAATTTGCTGGAACTCCCGTTAAGTTCACAGAATAAGGAAATCATTGAAAACTTTGTAACAATTATGGATGCTCCATTTAGAGAACGTTTAGCACGTATTCGAAAATACGGTTATCGAAAAAATAGAGCATTTCACACAATTGTGTTTACGACATTGATTCTTACAAAGTTTGCATATAGAGGAGAGAAAGATGTTAGACTTTTTTAGTCAGAAAAATCGTATTTTGTTACGAGAAATGGTTAAAACCGATTTCAAATTGCGCTATCAAGGTAGTTTAATCGGTCATTTGTGGTCTATTTTGAAACCACTTATGCTCTTTACAATTATGTACCTAGTGTTTGTTCGCTTCTTGCGTTTTGATGACGGGACACCGCATTATGCTATCGGTCTCTTAATCGGTATGGTTACATGGAGTTTCTTTTCAGAAGCGACAAGTATGGGGATGATGTCAATTGTATCAAGGGGAGACTTGTTACGAAAATTGAATTTTTCAAAAGAAATTATTGTTATTTCTTCAGTTGTTGGAGCTTCAATTAACTATGTGATTAACCTCTTGGTTGTCTTCGTTTTTGCCTTGGTAAATGGTGTTAATTTTTCAGTAGGATGGCTAACTGTTATTCCATTGTTCCTAGAACTCTTCCTTTTTTCAGCTGGTATAGCCTTTGTCTTAGCAACACTCTTTGTTAAGTACCGTGATATCGGTCCGATTTGGGAAGTAGTGATGCAAGCTGGTATGTATGCGACACCTATTATCTATTCGTTGACATTTATTTTGCAACGTGGACAAGTTAAGATTGCAAAACTGATGATGTTGAACCCTTTAGCACAAATTATTCAGGACTTGCGACACTTTATTGTCTTCTCGGGTAGCTTACGTGGTTGGGATTTAATTGGTCATAAAGCTATTGCTATTATTCCATATTTCCTACCACTTGTTATCTTTGCTATTGGTTACTACATTTTCCATCATCAAGCTAAAAAATTCGCGGAGATTCTCTAATGACAGAAAAGAAAATTGCAGTTAAAGTGGACCATGTAAGTAAGTTTTTCAAATTACCGGTTGAGTCTACTCAAAGTCTTAGAACTGCCTTAGTAAATAGATTTAAAGGAATCAAAGGCTATAAAGAACAACATGTTTTGAAGGATATTGACTTCGAAGTCGAGGAAGGTGATTTCTTTGGGATCGTGGGACGAAATGGTTCAGGAAAATCGACATTATTGAAGATTATTTCTCAAATTTATGTTCCTGAACAAGGGACGGTTACAGTAAATGGTAAAATGGTTTCATTTATTGAACTTGGTGTCGGATTTAATCCTGAATTGACTGGACGTGAGAATGTTTATATGAACGGAGCCATGCTTGGTTTTACGACAGAAGAAGTGGACGCCATGTATGATGAGATTGTTGAGTTCGCAGAACTTGAAGATTTCATGAACCAAAAACTCAAGAACTACTCGTCTGGTATGCAGGTCCGTTTGGCTTTCTCTGTGGCTATCAAGGCACAGGGGGATGTTCTTATCCTTGATGAGGTTCTTGCAGTAGGTGATGAGGCTTTCCAACGTAAGTGTAATGACTACTTTATGGAACGTAAGAAATCAGGGAAAACAACAATTCTTGTAACCCATGATATGGGGGCTGTTAAGAAGTACTGTAACAAGGCTATTTTAATTGAGGATGGATACATTAAAGCCAAAGGCGAGCCTAGAGACGTTGCCAATCAATATAGCTTTGACAATACAGAACAAGTAATCACTTCAGATCAACCGGGAATTGAAAGAAGTGGTTCAGTTGTTGAAAATTTGAAGTTATCACTATTGTCTTCTAAAAGAGCTACACCCAATGAAGCAATTTCATTTGATTTGACGTATACCTTGCTAGAAGATGTGCCTACTTATATTGCTATCTCATTTACAGATATTGATCGTAATATTTGGATTTATAATGATAATACGATGGACAACTTAACAAGTGGCAAGGGTGATGTTAAAGTAAACTATCAGTGTTCACTAGCAGGGCTAAATGATATTAAGTTAAAACTCGAAATTACTGTGAGGGATGCGAATAACCAAGTTCTAGCCTTTCTTCCGGCTGATGAGATTCCAGTTATTGTTCTAAATAGGGATGATATTGATGAAGATGACGAGTCAGCCAAAGATTCTGCAACTGGTATTATTCAAAGAAATGGGAAGTGGAGTTTTTCTTAAGAGAAAAAGGAAAGTTTGAATGAAAGTATCGATTATTTGTACCAATTATAATAAGGGGGATTGGGTACGAGAAGCTATGGATAGCTTTCTCAATCAGAAAACAAATTTTGATTTCGAGATTATTATCATTGATGACGCTTCAACAGATCATTCGTATGAGCTTATTCAAGAGTATCAAAATAAGTTTCCTGAAAAAGTTAGAACTTTTCGTAATGAAGTGAATCTTGGCATTACTAGAACTTGGAAAAAAGTTTGCCAAGAAGCTAAGGGACAGTACATCGCAAGATGTGATAGTGATGATTTTTGGACGGACCCATTAAAACTTCAAAAGCAAGTTGATTTGCTAGATGCTTCAACAGATTCACTATGGTCAAATACCGAATTTGACATGGTAGACCTAGACGGAAATCTTATCCAAAAAGATGCCTTTGCGAGTAAGGCACTTCCTTTAATTGATTCTTACGAAGAGATGCTTGTCATGAAAGGAATGACAATGGCTTCAACCTGGTTGGTTGATACCACTCTTATGCAAGATGTATCTGCTCAAATTAGCGATACAGCCGCAGACGATACATTTGAGTTGCAACTTGAATTATTCAAACGCACTAAAATTTCTTTTTTGAGTGATTCCACTACTGTATATCGTATGAATTTGGGATCTGATTCAAAACCTATGACATTGGAGACTGCTGAAAGGCGGTTCACAGGTATCTTAGATTCTCAAATTAAATATCTCAACAAATATCCAGATCAGGATATTCAAAGAATTTCACACTTAGCGCTTGTTAAGGATCGTGATTTGGATATCTTAGTTTTTAAAAAAGATCGTCAGATAGAAGACTTGAATTTGAAATTAAATCAAGTATCACAGATTTCTCATGACCAAAACGAGTATATTGAAGTTTTGAAAAAAGAGAAAGAAGAGTTACGTTCTAATTTGACTAGTGAGTTGAATCGTATACAAAGTCTATATGATGACTTACAAATCCAATATAACAGTGTTGTTGCTTCGAGAAGATGGACAATACCAACTAAAATTATTAATTTCTTTAGGAGAAGTAAATGAAACGTCTATTGCTTTATGTTCATTTCAATAAATATGATCATATTAGTCGACATGTATTTTATCAACTTGAACATATGAGACCCTTGTTTGATAAATTGGTTTTTATTTCAAATAGTCGTCTTAGTGAAAGTGAAGTACAGAAACTTCGTGATAAATACTTGATTGATGATTTTATCCAACGTGAGAATAAAGGTTACGATTTTGCTGCTTGGCATGATGGTATGGAATTTGTTGGATTTGATAACTTGAAACAGTATGATTCTGTCACTGTTATGAATGATACCTGTTTTGGTCCTCTATGGGATATGGCACCAATCTATGATAAATATGAATCAAATTCAAATATAGATTTTTGGGGTATGACTAATCATCAAGGAATCAAGGCTGGTGATATTTATATTCATGAACATTTGCAATCTTACTTTATTTCATTTAAAAAACGTTTAGTTGAATCTAGTGTTTTCCAAAAGTTCTGGAAATCAGTTGAGAGTTTCGATGATGTTCAAAAGGTAATCGATAATTATGAAACTCTTTATACCAAGAAGTTTATGGATGCTGGATTTAAGTATGAATCGATTCTTAATACGATTCCACTAAATGATCAGTTTTTCCATAGTAATTTTACAATTCATTATCCTCATGTTTTGCTTGATGCAGGGGTTCCGTTTATTAAGGTTAAGACATTTGATTTAACCCAGCATCTTGCTCCTTATTTGCTTAAGGAAATCGAGAATAGAACAGACTATCCGGTAGAATTCATTTTGTCTCACATGTCAGATATGAGTTTACCGACTCCACCCTACTTGCTTGACCGCAAGGTTATTAAGGAAAGCTCAAAGCCATATTCAGACAATAAAAAGATTGCTGTACATCTTCATACCTACTATGTTGACTTACTTGAAGACTTTTTAAAGCAATTTGAGAATTTTCACTTTACTTATGATCTCTTCCTAACAACGGATTCAGAAGAGAAGAAGGAAGAGATTCAGTCTATCCTTGATAAGAATGGAAAAGTAGCTCGAATCTTTATTACTGGGAATCGTGGACGTGATGTTATTCCAATGCTTAAGTTGAAAGATGAACTTTCTGCTTATGATTATATTGGACATTTCCATACGAAAAAATCACCAGAATACCCTTATTGGGTTGGAGATTCATGGCGAAATGAACTTTTCTCAATGTTAATTCAACCTGCTGATAATATTATTGCAAATCTAGAACGTGATGATAGGTTAGGGCTTGTAATTGCTGATATTCCAACTTTCTTCCGTTATACTAAAATTGTGGATCCTTGGAATGAGAATCGTTTTGCCGAAGGAATGAATGATTTATGGGAGCGTATGAATCTTGGTCGAGAAATTGACTTTGATAAGATGAATACTTTTATCATGAGTTATGGAACATTTATTTGGTTCAAGTATGATGCTTTAAAACCATTGTTTGACCTTGACTTACAAGATGAAGAGATTCCAGCAGAACCAATTCCTCAACATACCATTTTGCATTCAATTGAACGTATTCTAGTTTACCTTGCTTGGGCAAGACGTTATGATTATGCCATTGCAAAAAACGATATCTATATTACGCCTTTTGTAGATAATGTTGTGTTAAATATCCGACCAGATACTTTACCAAATACCTATATTAATTTTGATAATATCGGTGGTATAAAAGGTGCTCTCAAATATATTATTGTAGGTCCAGGGACCGCTGTGAAGTACATTTTGAGAAGAATAAAGAGAAAATTTAAATCTAATAATATGAAGGAGAAATTATGACAGAAAAAATTGCGGTGCTTTTACCAGCTTACAATGAAGAAGTGACTATCCAAAAGGTTATTGCAGATTTTCAGAAGGTACTTCCAAATGCGGATATTTATGTTTATGATAATAACTCTAAAGATAAAACTAATGAATTAGCAAGAGAAGCAGGGGCGATTGTCCGTTTTGAACCTAGACAGGGTAAGGGAAATGTAGTTCGATCTATGTTCCGTGAAATTGATGCTGATTACTATATTATGGTTGATGCTGATGACACTTATCCCGCAGATGAGGTAGAAAAACTTTTAGAGCCGTTACGTTCAGGTATGGCTGATATGACCATTGGTGATAGATTATCAAATGGTACTTATGCTGAAGAAAATAAACGAGGTTTTCATGGTTTCGGTAATAATTTAGTTAGACTTCTAGTGAATAAATTATATAAGGGTAATTATCAAGATATTATGACTGGTTACCGGGGCTTTAATCGACTTTTTGTTAAGACCTTTCCAGTTCTTTCCCCTGGCTTTGAAATTGAGACAGAGCTTTCTATTCACTCATTAGATAAACGTTTTAAATTGGTCGAGGTTCCGATTACCTATCAAGATAGACCAGAAGGCAGTGAATCTAAGTTAAATACTTTCTCAGATGGTTTTAAAGTTCTTAAAATGATTTTTAACCTTTTTAAAGATTATAAACCTCTTTTGTTCTTTAGCTTAGTTAGTCTTGTATTATTTATTTTAGGTCTATGTGTAGGAATTCCTGTAGTAACTGAATTTGCTAAAACAGGATTAATTGCTAAGATGCCATCAGCAATTCTAGCAACGGGGTTGATGATTCTTGCCGCTTTATCTTTTATTGCAGGGTTTATTCTAGATACACTAGTAAGACAAAATAGAATGCAGTATGAGTTGAAAATCTACGACTTTTATAAGGATTGATAGAATCTATTATGGAAACGATAAAAGATAATTTTTTTAGTAGAAAAGGTTATAGTAATGTTGTACTCACGATCATTCTGATGGTTACTCTACTTACGGGATTAGTGTCTATTACTTTGAGGAGCCCTATGGTGGGATTAGATGAAATGGGGCATTACGCAAGGAGTATTGAACTTTCAAATGGTAATTTACTTAGTTTACAGGATGGAAATCCTGCACTTGCTGGAGGAAAAATTTCAAATACACAATATGAATTTATAGAAAAAGCTAAGCAAGTTCAATCGGGTAATTCTACTAAGTATAAAGCGACGGATAAAGATTGGTATCATAAATTTTCTTCAATTCCTTTTACTAATCAGAAAAGGTTTTATGTGAATACAAATACTGTTCCCTATACACCTTTTTCTTACTTACCATATGTTTTTACAGCTTATTTGTCGAAAATTATTGGAATAAAGCCTGTTACAGAATATTTGTTAATGAGACTTATTGGTTTCTTAACCTATTTTCTTTTGTTTATATTAGCTATCAAAATTACACCAGTTGGGAAGTTTACTTTAGCATTTATTTCTACTATTCCGACTGTAATAGTTAGTTGGACTAATATTTCTGCCGATGGTTATATGGTTGCAATCTCAGCTTTATTCTTTGCTGTAATATTGAGAGTGGTTTATTCCTTAAAGCAAGGAAAAAACATTACTTTAAATGATGTACTAGCTGTCTCGATTGTAACGATATTATTATCAATGGGAAAAATTCCAATATTCTTATATTTATTTTTGCTATTACCGCTTGCGTTCTTACTTAAAAAAAGATCAAATTTTGAACATAAGGCATACTTTTATTTATTGCTTCTTTTTGGTCTTAGTTTTTTGGTAACTATATGGTGGGTACTGATTGTTAAGAACATTAATACAGGTGCTTATTTTGGTAGAAATGTAGATACGTTCAAGCAGTTGAGTTTTATCTTATCAGATATTCCAAGTTTTTTAACCTTACTTGTTCGTACATTATTGGGCTATAATTTTTTTGTATATACTATTGGGTATACGAATGATTTAGCTGTACATGCAATTCCAAAGTTGTTTACCTACTTGAGTGCTACAGCACTGGTATTATCAGTATTTGCTAAATACAATAGTCAAAACTATCTGAAAGCACCAAGAAATATTTATTTTAAGTTATTTGAGATTTCAAAATATTTAATTTCTTTTGCTTTTATTGTTTCGGTATTTATCATACTTTACTTACAGTTCTCAGAAATTGGTAGTCATACCATTGATGGAGTTCAAGAACGATATTTTATCCCAATTTACTTCATTTTATTAAGCATAATTCCTAAACGAAAAATATCATCTGGATTATACCTGACTATAATTTCGTTATTGGCAATTTTACCAGCGATTTCTTACTGGTTAATTCTTTTTAATCAACTCTAGAAATGGAAAATAATTTTATGAAAAAAGCTCGTAGTTTGGGGATATCTTTTATCAAGTGGCGTTACGTAATCGCTCTATTTGCTCTTATTTGTTCAGTAAGTCTGAATCTTAATGGTAGTTCAATTGCTAATTGGAATAACTTTGGTGTTAGAGAAACCGTGTCAGGTGTTCAGTCTGAAACAAAGACAGTTGACGATTATCAAGGCTTTCAAAAATTAAAGTTATGGGTTCCATCACTGTATCGTACGGATGATACTATCATAGGTAGTCCTAGACCAATCAGATCTGATGAATGGTTAGTCCAAACACCTTTTTACTTATCTCAGGTAAAAACAGGAAATCATTTTACAAATAAATCCTATCAAGTTACAG
The DNA here is from genome assembly GCF_037967965.1 of Streptococcus sp. FSL R7-0248. Lineage (NCBI taxonomy): Bacteria > Bacillati > Bacillota > Bacilli > Lactobacillales > Streptococcaceae > Streptococcus > Streptococcus sp. FSL R7-0248. The sequence continues at coordinate 1,619,571 of NZ_CP150201.1, read as the reverse complement.
GTCAGAATATGATGCTTGCTTATAATGTTTCATCCTGGCATATTTCAACGATAGGGAAACCATTTAACTGGGGATTTCTTTTCTTAGGAGCCTCTAGAGGGTTATCTTGGTATTGGAGTTTTAAAATTATAGCAATGCTACTATTAGCTTATGAATTTGCTATGATTTTAACCTCTAGGCGTAAGCTATTATCAGCTGTATCAAGTTTTTGGATAACTTTCACACCAACAGTACAATGGTGGTTCATGCAACATCTTGGCGATGTGGTATTCTTTTCATTATTGATAATGGTGTCTATATATCATTATTTTAACTCTGAAAAGAAAGTGTTCAAAATATTAATGGCAATAAATTTGATAATTGCTCTTATTGGGTTCCCATTAATTATATATCCAGCATTCCAAGTCCCATTTGCTTATATTATTCTATTATTTACAGTAATACAGTTTTTCAAGGCATTAAGAAATAAAAAGGTTACACTATTTGATGTGATTGTGATTACATTAACTTTATTTGTTTCGCTTACGATAGATGCATTGACCATTTATCAGAGTTGGGATGCAATATCAGCAACTCTTCATACTGTATATCCGGGAAAAAGAATTTCTGTTGGTGGGGAATATACTTGGAAAAATTTAAGTGATTTCTTATTTAATATCGTTCTGCCATTTAAGGCTCCTCAAGTAAGTAACCAAGTTGAACTATCAAGTTCATTTAATTTCTTACTTTACATACTCCTAATCTTGCCTTTTGTTATTAAAAGGAAAGATATCAATAAAAACATCTTTGGGATTGTCTTAGTAGTTTATTCACTAATGCTGATGCTTTATAGTATAGTTGGTATACCAACCGTACTATCTAAATTAACATTGTTTAGCTATGTACCATTTTCTAGGTCGTGGCAATCGATGTCAGTAATTGCAGTTTTTGCTTCGATATGGTTTATATCTTTTATATGGGATAAATTAGAGAGAGTAAAGTTAACTAAAATTTTACCATCTTTATTCATTGTCACGATACTCTACTTATACAGAGGACTAACAGATGATATCTATAAGAATTATTTAGGAAGGTTTACATCCGTTATTTTAATTGTGATTATGTTAATTGCTTTTATTTGTATTCTTTATAGAAAAAAACGTGTATTCTATCCTATTATGTTAGTCATTATAACTGTGAGTGGATTGACTGTTAATCCACTCACACATGGCATAGGTGCTATTGAAAATAAATTACTATCTCATGAAGTTGAAAGCATTGTAGGAAAAAATCCTAATGCGATTTGGATGTCTGATTCTACAAATCTCTATCACTTTGTTCAAATGTTTGGTGCTAAAAGTATAGATGGTGTTAGATTTTATCCCGATAGACAACTTATGTCTAAAATTGATAAGCAAAATCAATATGAAGATGTATGGAATAGATATGCACACTTAAAATATTCATTAACGAACGAGAACACATCTATGACTACACCAGTTCCCGATAATGTAAATATTAACTTAAATATAAATGAGTTAAAAGACTTAAATATAAAATATATTTTGACAACTAGAGACTTAAATAAAGAATTTGGTTCGTCATTTACAGAGATTTATCAGGATAATGATAATAATAGAATCTTTGAATATTTGAATTAACTTCCCCCTCCCACTTACGAATAGGTAAGTAGGAGGTTTTTTTCTTATGTATAGTATTGTAGCTGAGGAGTCGGGGCTTTTGCCTCGTGAGCGACTCTTACAGAAGGGAGCAGAGGTTTTGTCGGACCAGGAGCTGTTGGCGATAGTGCTGCGAACTGGGACTAGGTCTGAGTCGGTCCTATCTATGGCTAACCGTATTTTAAAAGGGATGACGAGTTTGGCGGATTTGTCTCGTTTGTCCTTGAATGAGCTTCAGGAGATTCCTGGTATTGGGCGTGTGAAGTCTATTGAGCTCAAGGCTATGGTGGAGTTGGCTAAGCGGATTGAGAAGGCTGAGTTGTCTCGTTCTGAGCAGATTATGTCCAGTCAGCAGGTGGCTCGTCGTATGATGTTGGATATTGGGGACAAGCCTCAGGAGCATCTGGTGGCTATCTATTTGGATACGCAGAACCGTATTATTCAGCAAAAGACGGTCTTTATTGGTGGGGTCCGTCGTTCGATTGCTGAGCCACGTGAGATTTTACATTATGCCTGTCATCTGATGGCAACTTCCTTGATTGTGGTTCACAATCATCCTTCGGGGGAAGCCTATCCTAGTCGTAATGATATTGATTTTACTCAAAAGATTAAGCGGTCCTGTGACGACTTAGGGATTTGTTTGCTTGATCATCTGATTGTTGGAAAATCAACCTATTATTCCTTTCGCGAGGAGAGGGAAGATTTTGATCTTTAGGTTGAACCAATGTGATAAAGACAAGAGAAAAGCAACTGAGTGCAGTCTCAGTTGCTTTTAAAGTTCGTTAACGACGTATTCAAAGAGTTTGAGGTCTTCTTCACGTTTGTCTAGGAGAAGCTCTGGGTGCCACTGTACACCAAGAAAGCGAAGGTCTGGACTATTTGACTCAACAGCTTCGACTGTGTTGTCCTCAGGATCACGCGCAATGACACGAAGGTCAGAGGCCAAGTGTTTGATACTTTGATGGTGGAAGGAGTTGATAGAGGTTCCACGTCCGTAGATTTCTGCTAACTTACTGTTCTCATCAACAATCATCTCATGGTAGAGGTAATCAGAAGGCTTGTCCTGCCAGTGATTTTCAATATCTTGATGGAGGCTACCACCTAGTGCGACGTTCATGAGTTGGGTACCGCGACAGATTGAAAAGATGGGTTTCTTCTGCTTAGTGGCTTCCTCGATGAGTGCCATTTCAAAGATATCCCGTTCGAGAAAGAAGTCATCTTCACTGGCATGGTTCTCTTCGTTGTAGAATTTAGGGTCAACGTTTTGCCCACCGATCAGGATAAGCTTATCAATCATGGAGATGTAGGTCTTGGCTTCCGAAGGATCGGATACTGGTAGTAGGATTGCTAGGCCACCGGCTCTTTGAACTCCTTCTACAAAGCCAGATGGGGCATAGGACCATTTGATGTCTTCATGGGCTGGATTAGGCCTTACATTGGCAGTGATTCCGATAATTGGTTTAGTCATTGTTTCTCCTTGATTTTTCTTCTTCTTTCATGAAATAGAGTAGGGTTTGTAGTTCGCTAGTCAGGTCTACGTATTGGACCACCACGTGGCGTGGAAGATTGAGGTTGACCGGAGAGAAGCAGAGAATGCCTTCAATTCCAGCGTCAACCAAAAGATCAGCCACCTCCTGGGCCTTGACTGACGGCACTGTCAGGATGGCTGTTTTAATATCTTCTTGGGCAACCTTGTCCTTGATTTGGGAAATCCCATAGATAGGAATATTGTCCTCAGTTTGAGTTCCAACCAGTTCGTTATCGTCTGTATCAAAAGCCATGACTAGCTGCATGCGATTACGCTCTTGAAAACGGTAGTGGAGGAGGGCACGCCCGACATTCCCAACACCTACAAGGAGTACCTTGGTAGTCGCATTGTCATTAAGGAGTTCAGCGAAAAATGTCATCAGTTTGTTCACGTCATAACCAAAGCCACGACGACCTAGCTCACCAAAGTAGGAGAAGTCTCGACGAACAGTGGCAGGGTCAATCCCAATAGCTTCAGCAATTTGTTTAGAGCTTGCTTTGTCGATATTTTCACGATGGAATCGCTTGAAAATACGATAGTAGAGAGAGAGACGTTTGGCAGTGGCGTTTGGGATGTTTTTCTCAAATGTCATTGATCGCTTTCCTTTCTTCAATTAGTATGATTCTCTTATATTTTAAGAAAAGTTTGTGAAGATTGCAACAAAATAGTGTAGATGAGGCGATATAAAAAACCTATCACATGGATAGGCTATTTATATGTAGTAAGAAAAAATTTAGACTTCTTCTTGCTCGAAAACGTTACGATCAACCAAACTCTGCATCAAGAAGTAGAATTTTTCTTGCAAGATGTGGTGATCTTCATTTTTAAAGATATTAACGTTACGAAGGCCAGATTTGTCTGTGATAGACAATTTGAAGCCTGTCAAGTCTTTGTTAATAGTGATTTTGAGTGGGAAACCTTCGCCTGAGTTAGGCACTTTTTCGAGAAGGCGGTGCAACTCGTAGTTTCCGATTTTATTTTGCACAAAAGTCGTATCACGTAGAGTGAATTTTTTGACATTAGGACTGATGGTGTAACGGTACTTACAGTCAGTCAAATGAATGCTTTTTTCAAATGCCATGTTAGTCTCCTATGATTTGATTAAGTTTTTCTGCTAGGGCCTGGAGTTCTTCAGCGGTATTTTCCTCTGATAAACTAATGCGAATGGCTGTTTTTAGCTTGTCAGAATCCTTGCCATAGAGGGCCTGGATGACATGACTTGGATCAACAGTTCCAGCAGTACAAGCAGAACCTGTTGAGACAGCAAAGCCTGCTAGGTCTAACAAGGTTAAGAGAGGGCCGTTTTCCTTATCAGGAAAACTGATGTTGATGACGTGAGGTAGGCTAGGTCCTCCACCATTGATTTCATAAGGAATGGTAAGGGAATCTAGAAAGGCCTGACGAATCTTTTCAACATGTTGGTAATTGTCTTGGTAGTGGTCACTAGCATGCTTGTAAGCAGCGGTCATACCTGCAATCCCGACCAGATTTTCAGTACTGGCACGGCGTTTTTCTTCTTGCTCACCACCGTGGAGTAGGTTGTCAAAATGCAAATCGTTATGATAGAGCAAGCCGACACCTTTAGGTCCGTGGAATTTATGGGCACTAATAGAGAGAAAATCGGCTCCAAGTTCCTCTGGGTGAATAGGAAGCTTTCCTGCTACCTGAACGGCATCGACGTGGAAGGTAGCTTGGTGATTGGCAAGCAAGTCACCAATTTCCTTAACAGGAAGCAATTGGCCAGTCTCATTATTGGCATACATAACAGAAACCAGAATGGTATCGTCACGTAAGGCATCAGCGATTTGTTGGGCAGTAATGACTTGATTTTCTGGTTGAATATAGGTTACTTCAAAACCAAAACGCTCTTCCAAGTAGGCCATGGTATGAAGGACAGAGTGGTGTTCAATAGCAGTTGTAATCAGGTGCTTACCTTTAGATTGATTGGCTAGGGCGTAACCTTTGATAGCTGTATTGTTTCCTTCAGTCCCACCAGAAGTGAAAATAAGCTTACGAGCAGGGACTCCAAAGTGTTTGGCCATTTCTTCACGGGCTTCACGAAGTTCCTTAGAAGCCTGTCGACCGTAAGCATGGAGGCTGGATGGATTTCCAAAGGTTTCAGTCATGATATGTGTCATAGCTGAAATAGCAGCAGTATTTAAAGGAGTTGTTGCTGCGTTGTCCAAATAAACCATAGCTTAGTCCTCGTTTGCAGTGTAAGCAAAGAGTGGGCTAAGTGGTTGACGTTCGAAAATACGAGTAGTAGCGTTAGCGATTAGCTTACTTGCTGAAATGTATTTAACGTTTGTAGGAACTTTTTCTTTAGTTGCAACTGAATCTGTCACCAAGATTTCTTTAATTGGGGCAGCGTTGAGGACTTCAGCAGCACCTCCTGCAAAGAGACCGTGACTAGCTACTGCATAGATGTCTTTAACGCCACCACGCTCAAGGATTTTAGCAGCTTCAGCAAACGTTTTACCAGTGTTAAGGATATCATCAACCAAGATTGCTGTTTTTCCTTCAACCTCACCGATGATGTAGCCTTCTTCACGTTCTGAATCATCTTGGGCGTAGTCAATGATAGCGATTGGTGCATCAAGGTAGTCCGCCAAGCTACGAGCACGTTTAACACCCGAGTTTTTAGGGCTAACAACGACAACATCACTTCCTGTGAATCCTTTTTTGTTGTAGTATTCAGCAAATAAAGGCATTGTGAAGAGGTTATCTACTGGGATATCGAAGAATCCTTGAACTTGGACAGCGTGAAGGTCAAGCGTCAAGAGACGATTGACACCAGCTTTAACTAGCATATTGGCAATCAATTTAGCAGTGATTGGTTCACGTGACGCAGCGATACGGTCTTGACGTGCATAACCAAAGTAAGGCATAACAACGTTGACAGAGTTAGCACTGGCACGTTTGCAGGCATCAATCATGATGAGCAATTCCCAAAGGTGGTCGTTAACAGGGTTGCTAGTAGATTGGATGATATAGATATCGTCCCCACGAACAGACTCTTCAATGTTGATCATGATTTCACCGTCAGAAAATTGACGTGAAGATACTTTACCAAGTGGCAATCCAGTAGCCTCAGCAATTTTTTCAGCAATTTCTGGGTTTGAGCTGAGCGAGAACAATTTCAATTGTGGGTTTGCTTTTTGATGTACCATGACGATGGTGACTCCTTTAAAAAAATAAGATGCTAAGCCCAGTTAGGGCTATTGTAATAAAACTAAAGATAGTTCTATTTTAGCAAAAAGAAGCAGAAATTTCAGCCTTCAAAGTGTGATATTAGTGAAAAATACCGAACCTTTGTTAGATAAAATTCCTTTGTATGCGTTTTTAGAGAAATCTATTACCCTCTGAAGTTCTAAATACTTGTGGCATTTGAAGCTACATGTGTTTAAAATAAAAAAAACAAGGAGCCAGCTCCTTGTCTAAATTTTAGTCTTTGTCTCGCTTGAGGGTAGCTACAAAGCGTGCAACCTTACTCTTGGCATACTTAAAGTCAATATTATTTTCTTTAAGAAAGGCATCAAAGTCGTCTTTACCTTTCTCAGCATCCGAAACTTCTAGTTCAAGCTCGTAGTCTTTCTTGTCAGCATAGACATTGACATCAAGAGCCATGAGGCCGATGTTGGTCTGGTACTCGCGACGAGTTGTGGTCAAATGTCCGAGGATGGTTAGGTCCTCTAGTTTAACCCCACGTTCTAAAAGAATGGATTTGATTTGACAATCAGGAAAGTCCAGCGACTTAGTCAAAGCCTTAGCATCCGCACAATCCATGGTAACGTTGTACTCCATGTTCCCGACTTTTTCAGGGATTTTCAAGGTCAGCTCACCATGAGTGGGAAGTGTCCTAATACGCAAAGACAACTTTTTATTTCTCATGTCACTCTGAGGAGTGTCGATGTAGTAGTTTGTTTGCGTAACAGGTGTCACATGGGAGAAAAGCATCGCTAAACGATTGTACTCGTCTTTGGTGAGTAGAGTCTTGTACTCTATCTCTAAATGGTTCATGTGTGTCCTCCCTTGTGCTTTCAAATGTGGTATAATATAACAGATTGTATTTATTTTATAAAAAACTAAAGCTTTTGACAAGGAGGAGTCCTATCTTGACCATGGATTGGGAAGAATTTCTAGACCCCTATATTCAGGCCGTAGGTGAGCTCAAAATCAAGCTCCGAGGCATTCGTAAACAATTTCGTAAGCAAAATCGTCACTCGCCTATTGAGTTTGTGACGGGACGTGTGAAGTCAGTGGCTTCCATTGAGGAGAAAATCGCCCTTCGTGGCCTTTCGATTGAAAATTTGGCTCAAGATATGCAGGATATCGCTGGTCTCCGAGTCATGGTCCAATTTGTCGATGATGTGGATGAGGTTTTGGCTTTGCTTCGTCATCGTAGTGATATGACTATTGTTTCAGAGCGAGACTATATCAGAAACCGTAAAAATTCGGGTTATCGCTCTTATCATGTTATTATATCTTATCCCGTTGATACCATAGATGGTCGTAAGGAGATTCTTGCAGAGATTCAGATTAGGACTTTGGCCATGAACTTTTGGGCCACCATTGAACATTCCCTTAATTACAAGTATCAGGGGAATTTTCCTGAGGAGATTAAACTTCGCTTGGAAACTACGGCCCGTATGGCTTATGAGCTTGACGAAGAAATGCGGAAGATACGTGATGATATTAGAGAAGCCCAGTTGCTCTTTGATCCAATTAATAGAACTTTGAAGGATAGTGTAGGAAATAGTGATGACACAGATGAAGACCTCTTCGGATGAGATGAAGGTAGCTATTATTGCCAATGGCAAACCCCAAAGTAGGCGTGTTGCCTCGAAACTTTTTAATGCCTTTCGAGATGATCCTGATTTTTATTTGACCAAGAAAAATCCAGATGTGGTCATCTCAATTGGTGGTGATGGCATGTTGCTATCGGCCTTTCATATGTATGAAAAAGAGCTTGCGCGTGTGCGTTTTGTAGGGATTCACACGGGTCATTTAGGCTTTTATACGGATTATTTGGACAGTGAAGTGGATCAATTAATCGAGACGCTTCGAAAAGACAGTGGTGCTAAGATTTCTTACCCTCTTTTGAATGTCAAATTGACCCTGGCTGATGGGCGTTCTTTTACGTCGATTGCCCTCAATGAAGCAGCCATCAAGCGTAATGAAAAAACCATGGCAGCAGATGTTTGCCTTAATGATGTCTTGTTTGAGAGCTTCCGTGGAGATGGGTTGTCGGTGTCAACGCCTACAGGATCAACGGCCTACAATAAATCACTGGGTGGTGCGGTCCTTCATCCTACCATTGAAGCCTTGCAACTGACAGAGATTGCCAGTCTTAATAATCGTGTGTACCGGACCTTAGGAAGTCCCCTTATTGTGCCCAAGCATGAGAAGATTACCGTTTATCCTACCCGAATGGGAAGCTACACTTTATCCGTTGATAATAAAACCTATACCAACCGTAATGTGAAAAAGGTAGAATTTTCAATCGACCAACGAAAGATTTCCTTTGTGGCCAGTGCCAGTCACACAAGTTTTTGGGAACGCGTACGTGATTCCTTTATTGGAGACATGGAAGAATGAGATATGAATTTACCGTAGGACGTTCATGTCGAGTTAAGACCTTTTTGAAGGAGCATGATATTTCAAAAGGACTTCTAGCCAAGATTAAGTTTGAAGGTGGTCATATTTGGGTCAATGGCGAGGAGCAGTTTGCGACTTATCCTGTCCATGAAGGAGATGTGGTTGCCATTGAAATCCCTGACGAGGCACCGCATGAAACCTTGAAGCCAATTCCTTTTGACTTGGATATCGTCTATGAGGATGATAACTTCTTGGTGATTAATAAACCCTATGGCTATGCTAGTATTCCAAGTGTTAACCATGACAATACCATGGCTAATTTCGTTAAACATCACTTCGTTAGCAATAATTATCCCAACCAGCGTGTGCATATTGTGACACGTTTGGATAAGGACACCTCTGGTCTCATGCTGTTTGCTAAGCATGGTTACGCCCATGCTCGTATGGATAAACAGTTACAACAGAAGTCTATCAAGAAACATTACTATGCCTTGGTTGAAGGTGACACCAAACTTGAGAAGCAGGGTGAAATCATTGCACCGATTGCGCGTGATGTGGATTCTATTATCACACGTCGAGTCCATAAGTCGGGGAAATATGCCCACACTAGTTATCGTTTGGTAGGTGATTATGGTAGGGTTAAACTGGTTGATATCAATTTGCATACTGGGCGTACTCACCAGATTCGCGTCCACTTTGCCCACTTAGGCCTTCCCCTTTTGGGAGATGATCTTTATGGTGGTTCTCTAGACTATGGTATTGAGCGCCAGGCCTTGCATTGTCACCGTCTTGCATTTGTTGATCCTTTTACCAAAAAAGAGATGGTCCATGCATCTTCCTTGACAGATGATTTTGAAACCGTTATCATGAACTTACAAACTAAAAAAGATTGATTGAGGAGTTTTTATGCGTAGTCTATTTGGTGAACTTCGTGAACGTATTGCAGGGAAAGGTGTTAAGATTGTCTTCCCTGAGGGGAACGACGACCGTGTGGTTCGTGCTGCTGCCCGTTTGAAATTTGAAGGATTGGTGGATCCTATTATTTTGGGAGACCCAGCTGAGGTTCACAAAATCTTGAGCGATCTTGGTTTTGCAGACTTTAACTATACGATTATTAATCCTGAAACCTATGAAGGTTTTGAGGAAATGAAGGAAAAATTTCTTGAAATCCGTAAAGGAAAAGCAACAGTCGAAGATGCAGAGAAATTGCTTCGTGATGTGAACTATTTCGGTGTTATGCTCGTTAAACTTGGTCTTGCTGATGGGATGGTTTCAGGTGCCATTCACTCAACAGCGGATACGGTACGTCCTGCCCTTCAAATTATCAAAACAAAACCAGGCATTTCACGTACATCAGGTGTTTTCCTTATGAACCGTGAAAATACTGATCATCGTTTGGTCTTTGCTGACTGTGCCATCAACATTGAACCAAATGCTCAAGAATTGGCAGAAATTGCAATTAATACTGCTGAAACAGCTAAAGTTTTTGGTATTGATCCTAAAGTGGCCATGCTTAGCTTCTCAACAAAGGGTTCTGCTAAATCGCCAAAAGTTGATAGGGTAGTAGAGGCAACAAATATTGCTAAAGAAATGCGTCCTGACTTAGCTATTGATGGTGAGTTGCAGTTTGATGCAGCCTTTGTTCCAGCAACAGCTGCTATTAAGGCTCCAGATAGTAACGTAGCAGGACATGCTAATGTCTTTGTCTTCCCAGGTTTGCAAGCAGGTAACATTGGATATAAGATTGCCCAACGTTTGGGAATGTTCGAAGCCATCGGACCAATCTTGCAAGGTCTTAATAAACCTGTTAACGACCTTTCACGTGGGGCTAGTGCTGAAGATATTTACAATTTGGCGATTATCACAGCTGCTCAAGCTCTTAATGGCTAATTTTTACTTAAAAAGGCTCTTTGTCAACTGTAGTGGGTGACGAAAAGCTAACATCTAGAGAGGACCAGATAGGTCTTCTCTTTTTGTATATTCAGAGTGATGAAAACACGCTTTCTAAAGTTGATAAAATTTTTAAAACCGAAGCCCAGACGTTTAATATCTTTGATAAGCTTATTGGTCCCCTCCAATTTTGCATTTGAGTAATGTGTTTCTAGTGCATTTTTGATGTATTGTTTATGTTTACGAAAAGTCCTAAAGACTGTTTTGAAGTAATGATTGACCTTGCTTATATTCTCCTCTATGAGTTCAAAAAACTCATCCCCCCTCTTCTCCTGAAAGTGAAAAAGCAAAAGCTGATAGAGATTATAATAATTGGTGAGTTCTTCTGAGAAATTCAGTGTCTTCTCAACGACTTCATGTGGGCATAATGTTTGATGGAAGGTCTTTGAGTAAAAAGGGTTGAGAGATAACTTACGGCTGTCCTTTTGGAAGAGTCTCCAGTGATTTTTTAAAGCTCGATAAGGTAGCGACTTCTTATCAAACTGGTTCATAATCGCAATTCTTGTCTTTAAAAAGGCTCGACCAAGGTGCTGAATAATGTGAAATCGATCAAGAACGATTTTGGCGTTTGGAAAGAGCTTGCGAGCCAGTGGCATATAAGCTCCAGACATATCCATAGTGATAAACTGTACCTGTTGTCGGACTTTCAATGGATACTTCAAAAAGTAGTTTCGTATAGTAGTTTGGCAGCGATTATCAAGTATAGTTATGAGTTCGTTTGTCTCATAGTTCTGTGCCACAAAAGCCAATTCCCCTTTCTTGAAGCCAAACTCATCCCAGGACATAATAGCTGGGAGTTTGTCATAATGTTCCTTGAAAGTAAACTGGTCGAGTTTACGATAGACAGTGGACGTTGACACGCGAAGTCTTCTGGCAATATCCGTTAATGACACCTTCTCAGTTAGGAGTTGTGTAACCTTTTGTCGGACTAGATTGGAGATTTGGCAGTTTTTCTCAACGATAGATGTCTCAGCTACCGTGACTCGTCTACAACTTTTACACTGGAAACGACGTTTTTTCAGACGTAGTAGTGTTGGAGTTCCAGCTTGCTCAAGAAGAGGGATTTTAGAAGGCTTTTGAAAGTCGTACTTGATCATCTTTCTATGGCAATGAGGACATGATGGTGCAGGGGAATCGAGTTTTGCTTGAATCTCGATATGAGTATCAGTTTCAAAAACAAGTGAAATATTGATATTTTGGTCTTTAATTCCGATTAATTCTGTGGTATTCTTAATAAGTCTCATAAGTTCTTCCTAATGATGGTTTGGTTGCTTTTCATTATAGTTCTTATGGGACTTTTTGTCTGCATTCAAAAAGCTCTATAATCTCTACAGTAGTTTTACCCACTACAGAAATTATAGAGCCCTTAAAAACAGAGGTCTGACCAAGGTGTTAGACCTTTTTGTTTTATGCATGACGAGTGATTAAAAATAAATTGAATGAAGTGGCTAGAAATCTAGGAAATACAAGGGGTTATTGAGTTTATCGTGTTTTATTATGTAAAATGCTTGTGCAAAATTGTCTGACAACGACTTTTTTTCTTGATTATTTATGCTATAATGAAAAGGTAAAATTTTATTTTTTGGAGAAATCTTATGAAAAAAAGCAAATGGTTAGCCCTTGCGGGTGTGGCACTCCTCAGTGTAGGTGCCTTAGCGGCTTGTTCTTCTAAGTCAAGTGCTAGTGGAACGACTTATGGTTATATTTATAACTCAGATCCTGAAACTTTAGACTATATCACGTCAAATACTGGACCTACTAAGACTGCTGTAACTAACGGTGTAGATGGTCTTATGGAAGCTGATAAATATGGGAACCTTGTTCCTTCTGTAGCTGAAGATTGGTCAGTTTCTCAAGATGGTCTTACCTATACCTATAAAATCCGTAAGGGTGTTAAATGGTACACTTCAGATGGTGAAGAGTATGCTGATGTGACTGCTAAGGACTTTGTGACTGGTCTTAAGCATGCGGCTGATTCCAAAGCTGGAGCCCTCTATTTGGTACAAGATTCTATTGCAGGCTTGTCTGACTACCTCTCTGGTGCCAATAAAGATTTCTCAAATGTAGGTGTCAAAGCAATCGACGATCACACGTTGCAATATACCCTTAAAAAACCAGAACCATACTGGAATTCTAAGACAACCTATGGCTTGCTCTTCCCAGTTAACGAAGACTTTCTTAAGAACAAAGGAAAAGATTTTGGTAAGTCAACAGACCCAACATCTATCCTCTATAATGGTCCTTTCCTTCTTAAATCTTTGACAGCTAAATCATCTATCGAGTTGACTAAGAATGAGAATTATTGGGATAAGAAGAACGTGCATTTCGACGCTATCAAATTGTCATATTATGATGGTTCTGACCAGGAGGCTCAAGAGCGTAGCTTCTCAGATGGTGCTCTCAGCATTGCACGTGTATTCCCTATGAGCTCTAACTATGCGTCAGTAGAAAAGAAATATAAAGATAATATTTATTACACAGCACCAGGTGCGTCTACAGCAGCTATTGGTGTGAATATTGATCGTCAAAGCTATAAATTCTCAGCTAAGAAGTCAGATGCTGAAAAGACATCAACTAAGAAGGCTCTTCTAAACAAAGACTTCCGTCAATCAATCAACTTCGCTATTGATCGTACAGCTTATCAATCTCAAGTTAATGGTAAAGATGGGGCAGCTCTTGCTCTACGTAACCTCTTTGTTCCTTCTGATTTTGTCAGTGCAGGTGATAAGACCTTCGGTGACCTTGTGACAGAGAAAATGAGCACTTACGGTGATGAATGGTCTGGTGTCAATTTTGCGGATGGTCAAGATGGTCTCTACAATGCGGAAAAAGCTAAGACTGAGTTTGCCAAAGCCAAAGAAGCTCTTCAAGGTGAAGGCGTTCAATTCCCAATTCACTTGGACCTTCCAGTTGATCAAAGTTCTAAACTTAATGTTGCTCAAGCTCAATCATTGAAACAAACGATTGAAAAATCATTGGGTAGCGAAAATGTCGTTATCGATATCAACCAATTGTCATCTGATGATATGCAAAATGCTACTCTTAATGCGGCTAATGCGGCAGCAGAAGACTGGGATATTTCAAACGGTGTGGTTTGGGGTCCAGACTATCAAGATCCATCAACTTACCTTGATATCTTTAAGACAACTTCAAGTGAAAATACCAAGACTTTCATGGGGTATGATGATCCAAACAATGCTGCCGCAGCTCAAGTGGGTCTTAAAGATTATGACGCCTTGCTTGATTCAGCAGCTTCAGAAACAACAGACCTCAATGCTCGTTACGACCGTTATGCTCAAGCTCAAGCTTGGTTGGAAGATAGCTCACTTGTCATTCCATTGACTGTTGGTAACGGTGCAGCACCAGTTATCTCACGCTTGACACCGTTTACGGGTGCTAGCATGCAAGTGGGTGATAAGAACTCATCAGACTACTTCAAATACGTGAAACCACAAGAAAAAGTAGTTACTAAGAAAGAATATGAACAAAGTCGTGAAAAATGGCTTAAAGAAAAGAAAGCATCTAACGAAAAAGCTCAAAAAGATCTTGAGAAACACGTTAAATAATATTCTTGAGGAGAAGGCAGTTAGCCTTTTTCTTTTGTCCAAAAAGGGCTAATTCCTAGTGTTCATAAGGGGTATAATTGTGAGAAAGTCAGTATAAGACAAAATATTCTGAAAATTGTACTCATCTTATTTTTTATGGTATAATGTAGGCATATAAAAAAAGATTTTTTGGAGATTGCTTATGAAAAAAAGTAAATGGTTGGCCCTTGCGGGTGTTTCCCTCCTAAGTGTTGGGGTTTTAGTGGCTTGTTCATCAAAATCAAACACTTCAAGCAATACTTATAACTATGTTTATACTGCTGATCCTGAGACATTGGATTACCTTATTTCCAATAAAGGTTCAACGACTGATGCTGTGACAAATGGTGTCGATGGCCTTTTGGAAAATGATAAATATGGTAACTTGGTACCTGCTATTGCCAAGGATTGGACTGTTTCAGCTGATGGTTTGACTTATACTTACAAACTTCGTAAGGGAGTTAAATGGTATACTTCAGACGGTGAAGAGTATGCGGAAGTAACAGCTAAAGACTTCGTAACAGGTCTTAAGCATGCTGCTGATAAGAAGACAGAGTCAATTTATTTGGCAAAAGATTCTGTAGTAGGTCTTGCTGATTATTTCAACGGTACTGATAAAGACTTCTCTAAAGTTGGTGTTAAAGCACTTGATGACTACACTCTTCAGTACACTCTTAAACAACCAGAACCATACTGGAATTCTAAGATGACTTATTCTCTCTTCTGGCCTGTTAACGAAGAGTTCCTTAAGTCAAAAGGGGATAGCTTTGGTAAATCAACAGATCCATCATCTATCCTTTATAATGGTCCATACATCCTTAAGTCATTGACAGCTAAATCATCTATTGAGTTGACTAAAAATGAAAACTATTGGGATAAGAAGAATGTTCACTTTGATGGCATCAAACTTTCTTTCTACGATGCATCTGACCAAGAATCACTTGTCCGTAATTTCACTGATGGCGCTTATAGTCAAGCACGTTTATATCCAACAAGCTCAAACTTTGATTCAGTAGAAAAACAATATAAAGATAATATCTTCTATACACAACCATCTGCAGATATTGGTGGGGTTGGTGTTAATATTGACCGTCAGTCTTACAACCATACATCTAAGAAGACTGATGCTGAGAAAGATTCAACTAAGAAAGCTCTTCTTAACAAGGACTTCCGTCAATCAGTTAACTTCGCTATTGACCGTACTGCTTATTCAGCACAACTTAATGGTGAAAAGGGTGCAGCACTTGCTGTTCGTAACCTTCTTGTGAAACCTGATTTTGTTTATGCTGGTGACAAGTCATTCGGTGATTTGGTAACTGAAAAGATGCCTTCATATGGTGACGAGTGGTCAGGTGTTAACCTTAAAGACAGTCAAGATGGTCTCTTCAACGCTGATAAGGCTAAGACTGAATTTAATAAGGCTAAGGAAGCTCTCCAAGCACAAGGTGTTCAATTCCCAATTCACTTGGACCTTCCAGTTGACCAAGCTGCAAAACCAACTGTAGCACGTGCACAATCTTTGAAACAATCTGTTGAAAAGACACTTGGTAAAGAAAATGTTGTTGTAGACGTTCATCAAATGTCTCAAGATGATCTTCTTAACAGTACTTTGTATGCTGCTAACGCAGCAGCAGAAGACTGGGATATCAATATTTCAGTTGCTTGGGCACCTGACTACGAAGACCCATCAACATTCCTTGATATCTTCAAGACAACAGCTAGTGAGAACACAAAAACTTACATGGGATTTGACGATCCTAACAATGCAGCAGCAGCTCAAGTAGGTCTTAAAGACTTTGATGCTTTGGTTGATAATGCAGCTAAAGAAACAAGCGACCTCAACGTACGTTATGAACGTTATGCAGAGGCACAAGCTTGGTTGGAAGATAGCTCACTCTTCATGCCACTTATGGTTAACAAGGGTGCTGCTCCAATGGTAGCTCGTTTGACACCATTCTCAGGTGCTTACTCTCAAGTAGGACCTAAGGGTTCTGATAGATACTTCAAGTACCTTGAACCTCAAAAAGATGTTGTCACTAAGAAAAACTATGATAAAGCCCGTGAAAGCTGGCTTAAAGAAAAGTCTAAGTCCAACGAAAAAGCTCAAAAAGACCTTGAGAAACACGTTAAATAAAAGGACGATGGAACTTTCTCATTAGATTGGGAAAGTTCTTTTGGAATTAAAGGAAGAGACATGAAAAAATACATTTTATTGAGAACCCTCCGTTCTCTATTGTCAATATTTGTCGTGACGGCCTTGACCTACACGATTATCTATACCATGGTGCCGAGGCGTCTGATTTTCAGACAGGACCCAAACTACAACAAGATTGCTAAGACAGCTGATTCTAAGGCTAACTATGAAAATACAATCTATGAACGTATGGGTTACATTGATTACTATGACACCAAGGAGTTGCAGGAGAAAGCTAGCTCCCTTGATAAGTCAGTAACCACTAAGCCAACAAAAGAAAATAAAGCTATTTACCAAAAATATGTGGATAGTTTAGGACATGGCTGGCGTTTGCATCAATTCAAGCAAAGTAAACAATTCTATGCAACACGTGATGTTCCAGTGCTTGAACGTGTGTTTGGCTTCTATACGCACCTCTTTGAATTTGACAATACTGGATGGGTTAAAGATAAAACAAATCCAAACTTGAAGCGTTACATCCGTATTGAAAATGATCCAGCTATCGGTTGGTCAGTTGTCGGTTCAGGAACAAAGCATAAATATTTGCTTTACTTTAACGGTCAGTTCCCATTTGTTCATCAAAACTTTGTGAAGATGAACCTTGGTACCTCTTACCCAACCTATGCTGAGCAAGGTGTTCTTGATGTTATTACGCAAGGCCAAGGGCAAACACAAAGCTCTGAGGTCAACTTCCCTACTGGTAAGAAGATATCTTCAGTAGATATCTACTCTCGTACTTATAAATCACCAAGTCAGGCTGATGCGAGAGATCGTTCTTACTATGGAAATGACCCATACACAGCAACCAAGAGTCGCTACCAATACCCATCAATGGTGACAAGTTCTGCCATTGCAGGTTTGATTGGTTTGGTCTTGTCTTATGCTTTGGCAATTCCATTGGGATCATACATGGCACGCTTTAAAAACACACTCTTTGATAGTGTATCAACAGGTGTCTTGACTTTCTTGCTTTCACTACCAACCATCGCCTTGGTTTATATCATTCGTTTGATTGGTTCTGAGATTGGTCTTCCAGATTCCTTCCCTATCTTGGGTGCGGGTGACTGGCGTTCATACGTCTTGCCATCTGTAATTCTCGGTCTCTTGTCAACACCAGGTCTTGCCATTTGGATTCGTCGTTACATGATTGACTTGCAATCACAAGACTTCGTTCGTTTTGCACGCGCCAAAGGGTTGTCAGAACAAGAAATTTCGAATAAACACATTTTCAAAAATGCTATGGTTTCCTTGGTTTCAGGGATCCCAGCATCTATCGTTAGTGTTATCACAGGGGCAACCTTGACAGAAACAATCTTTGCCTACCCTGGTATGGGTAAAATGTTGATTGACTCTGTCCGTGCTTCCAATAACGCTATGGTTGTGGGTCTTGTATTTATTTTCACAGCCCTCACCATCTTCTCATTGCTTGTGGGTGATATCCTTATGACTATGATTGACCCACGTATCAAATTGACATCTAAAGGAGGTAAATAATGGCTTCAATTGATAAAAGTAAGTTCCAATTTGTAAAGCGCGATGATTTTGCCTCTGAAACAATTGATGCACCAGCTTATTCTTACTGGAAATCAGTGATGCGTCAATTCTTTAAAAAGAAATCAACAGTAGTAATGTTGGGTATCTTGATTGCCATCGTTTTGATGAGTTTCATCTATCCAATGTTCTCTAAATTTGACTTCAATGATGTCTCAAAAGTAAATGATTTCAGTTTGCGTTATGTACATCCAAACGCTCAATACTGGTTCGGTACTGACAGTAATGGTAAGTCCCTCTTTGATAGTGTTTGGTTTGGAGCTCGTAATTCTATCCTTATTGCTGTTATCGCTACCTTCCTTAACGTTGTTATTGGTTTGCTTGTAGGTGCTGTTTGGGGGATTTCTAAGGCCTTCGATATGATTATGATGGAAATCTACAACATCATCTCAAATATTCCTGCCCTCCTTGTAGTTATCGTCTTGACTTACTCATTGGGTGCTGGTTTCTGGAATATGATCTTTGCCATGACTGTCACAGGTTGGATTGGTATTGCCTATACCATTCGTATTCAAATCATGCGTTACCGTGATTTGGAGTACAACTTGGCTTCTCGTACACTGGGAACGCCAACTGCTAAGATTGTGGTTAAAAACATCATGCCGCAACTTGTGTCAGTTATCGTAACTATGGCTAGTCAACTCTTGCCAGGATTTATCTCTTACGAAGCCTTCCTTTCATACTTTGGTTTGGGGCTTCCAGTTACGACGCCTAGTCTTGGTCGTTTGATTTCAGACTATGCACAAAACGTTACAGTCAATGCTTATCTCTTCTGGATTCCATTGACTACCTTGATTCTCGTTTCCCTTGCCCTCTTTATTGTCGGTCAAAACTTGGCGGATGCCAGCGACCCACGTACGCATAGATAGGAGTCCAATATGACAGAAAATAAAAATGTAATATTATCGGCTCGCGATATCGTCGTGGAATTTGACGTTCGTGACCGTGTTTTGACAGCTATTCGAGGAGTTTCCCTTGATTTGGTTGAAGGTGAAGTTTTAGCCTTGGTTGGTGAGTCTGGTTCAGGTAAATCAGTATTGACTAAGACTTTCACAGGGATGCTTGAAGAAAATGGTCGTGTAGCCAGCGGTTCTATTGATTATCGTGGTCAGGATTTGACTAAGCTTAAGAGTCACCAAGATTGGGCACCTATTCGTGGGGCTAAGATTGCGACTATCTTCCAAGATCCTATGACCAGTCTTGACCCAATTAAGACTATCGGTAGCCAAATTGTTGAAGTCATTGTCAAACACCAAGGAAAATCTGCTAAAGAAGCTAAAAAAATGGCCATTGACTACATGGACAAGGTTGGTATTCCTGATGCTGAAAAACGTTTCAACGAATATCCTTTCCAATACTCTGGTGGGATGCGTCAACGTATCGTTATTGCCATTGCCTTGGCTTGTCGTCCTGATGTCCTTATCTGTGACGAGCCAACAACTGCCCTTGATGTGACCATTCAAGCTCAAATCATTGACCTCTTAAAATCACTCAAAGAGGAGTATGGTTTCTCAGTGATTTTCATTACCCATGACCTTGGTGTGGTAGCAAGTATCGCTGACAAGGTTGCTGTTATGTATGCTGGTGAAATCATCGAGTACGCAACTGTTGAGGAAATTTTCTATGAGCCTTGTCACCCATACACGTGGAGCTTGCTTTCAAGCTTGCCACAGTTGGCTGACGATAAGGGTGAGCTTTTCTCAATTCCAGGGACACCACCATCACTTTATACACCGGTTGTTGGAGATGCCTTTGCCTTGCGTTCAGACTATGCTATGCAGATTGACTTTGAGGAAAAAGCACCACAATTCCAAGTTTCAGATACTCACTGGGCTAAGACCTGGCTCTTACATGAGGATGCACCAAAAGTTGAAAAACCTGCGGTTATCCAAAATCTACATGAAAAAATCCGTGCTAATATGGGATTTGCACATTTAGGAGATGAGGAGGAAGGCAATGCCTGAGAAGTTAGTTGAAGTAAAAGATGTGGAGATTTCCTTCGGTGAAGGAAGCAAGAAATTCGTTGCTGTCCACAATGCTAATTTTTTCATCAACAAGGGTGAAACCTTTTCCCTCGTTGGTGAGTCTGGTAGTGGTAAAACCACTATCGGGCGTGCCATTATTGGTCTAAATGATACAAGTAATGGTGAGATTATTTTTGACGGTAAGAAAATCAATGGACACTTATCTCACTCTGAGAAAAACGACCTTATACGTCGTATCCAGATGATTTTCCAAGACCCTGCGGCTAGTTTGAATGAACGTGCAACAGTCGATTATATCTTGTCTGAGGGCTTGCATAACTTCCATCTCTATAAGGATGAGGAAGATCGTAAAGCAAAAATCAAGAAAATCATCAAAGAAGTGGGACTTCTTGAGGAGCACTTGACACGTTATCCTCACGAATTTTCTGGGGGACAACGTCAACGTATTGGGATTGCACGTTCCTTGGTCATGCAACCGGACTTGGTTATCGCTGACGAACCCATCTCAGCCCTTGACGTGTCAGTTCGTGCCCAAGTTTTGAACTTGCTTAAGAAATTCCAAAAAGAGTTGGGATTGACCTATCTCTTTATCGCTCACGACTTGTCAGTGGTCCGTTTCATTTCTGACCGTATCGCTGTTATTTACAAGGGGACAATCGTGGAAGTTGCTGAGACAGAAGAACTCTACAACAATCCTATCCACCCTTACACCAAGTCACTCTTGTCTGCTGTTCCTATTCCAGACCCAATCTTGGAACGTAAGAAAGTCTTGAAGGTTTATGATCCAAACCAACACGACTATTCTGTCGATAAACCAGAAATGGTTGAAGTACGTCCAGGACACTTCGTTTGGGGTAACAAGGCCGAAATCGAGACTTATCGTAAAGAACAAAGTAAATAAGTCTTTTCAATGCAAAAAAAATCGTGTTCCAGAAGGAACACGGTTTTTCTTTAGTCTAAATTTAAGCGTTTGGTCATGATATAGTAGGTACCAAAGTAACTTGCTGCGATGAGAATGAGAGACTGAGCTAGACTAAATATATATGACGAGTTATTAATTGCAGTATTTGTTGCATTTCCGGTCAAGGCTGCACCGAGTCCAAAGAAGAAACCAATAAAGAATAGGATAGCCTGAATGGCGAAATAGGCGACAAATCCCATAAGAACTTTGTTAGTATTGAAGAGGTTTCCGATACTAATACAGAGGTAATAGAAAAGGATACCGCTAATTGTTCCTAAAATTGTAGAAGGGATGAAGAGGTAGAAAGCGCCTATTTCTTTTAGGATCTGGCCAAAGTAGCTGGTAGCTAGGAGGATATCTTTCATATCAAGGCAGAAAGCAGCTATAATTCCAATCGAAAGGAGTATAACGAGTGATGAAATGATATCTAAAATAAAGGCTACCAAGAGTTTAGACAAGATTAATTGGTGAGCAGAAACTGGGAGCGTATTGGTTAGATAACCTTCTCTCCCAAAGACAGTCTTTGCAAAGCGTCTGACAATGAGAACTATTGTTGCTATATAAATAGTTCCCCATACGATAATGGTAGCAAAAACCATCAGTGTGAAGAAAGCAAAGAAGAGTAGACTAGGTTCTTGGTGGCTCTGTTCAGTTACAAAAATAGATTTTCGAAGCATTAAACCCAAGGGGATAGAGAGTAGGATGGCAATACCATAGATGCCAAGATACCATTTACGGACCGATTGTAATTCATATTTAACTAATTTCCAAAACATGCTCATACCTCCTAGTTGTGGAACATCTCTCTAAAGAGTTTGTCGATAGATTTGCCATGGGCTTGACGGATATTATCAGCATCACCCTGAAGTTCAATCTGACCGTATTTTAAGAAGACAACTTCATCTAGGACGGATTCAATATCTGCAATCAAATGGGTTGAAATGATAACAGAAGCATCTTCAGAGTATTGGTTGATGATGGTTTTAAGAATGTAGTCACGTGACGCAGGATCGACTCCACCGATAGGTTCATCGAGGAGATAGAGTTTAGCTTCACGACTCATAACCAAAATCAACTGAACTTTTTCTTTGTTACCTTTTGAGAGGTCCTTAAGGCGCAAATCAGGCTGGAGCTTTAAATCCTGCAAGAGTTGCAAGGCAAGAGGATAGCGGAAGTCAGCGTAAAAATCTTGGAAGAAGTCCAAGTAGTATTGGATAGTCTTACTTTCATCCAAATAAGTTGTATCAGGTAGATATGCCACTTGAGCTTTGGTGATAGGTGATGGCTGAAATCCATTAATAGTTGCTAAACCAGAAGTTGGTTGAAGGAGGCCGTTCAAAATTTTGATTAGGGTTGTTTTACCACTACCGTTTGGTCCTAAGAGACCAATGATTTTACCAGAAGGGATGGACATGGTCACATCTCTAAGGGCTGGAATACCATTATAGGTCTTGGTGAGATTTGTTAGAGTTACAATATCAGTCATCGGTCTACAAGTCCTTTCCTGTTTGTTCGATGTAGTCAGTGATGATAGATTTGATTTCAGGTGAGCTAAAACCAATGGCTGTCATCTCAGAGACAAAGTTCTTCATGAGACTTTGGGCAATCTCGTGTCGTTTTTGATCAATTAGTTTTTCATCTTCGGTAACAAAGCGACCAGAGGTACGGGCAGAATAGACCAGCCCCTCTTTTTCAAGTTCTTGGAAGGCTCTTTGTACGGTGTTGGGATTGACCCCGGCTTCCTGAGCAAATTCCCTAACAGGTAGGAGTTGTTGTCCCATACTCAATTCCTTGGAAGCTATCTTCAGTTTGACGCGATAGGCGATTTGGAGATAGATTGGCGATTTTTCATCAAATGTCCAAGCCATAAGAGACTCCTTTCTAAAAGTATAATAGTATTATTTTTGTACTACCATAATGATACAACTAAAATACTGAATTTGCAAGTAAAATTCCATATTTTCTCTAATTTCTCTGGCTTTTCCCAAACTTATATTCCTATTTTTGGTACAATAGGGGCAAGTATGTTCGACCTGAAGGGAGATTATTTTGAAAATTTTAGCAACAGATATGGATGGTACCTTTCTAGACCATCTTGGTGCCTATGACAAAGCACGTTTGGATAACCTTTTGGATGCTTGTGAAGCTAAAGATTACGTTTTTACCGTAGCTTCTGGCCGAGCTCTCTTGGCCTTGGAGGAGCTTTTTGATGGTTTTGTGGACCGCATAGCTATTATTGCGGAGAATGGGGCCTTGGTTCAGTACAAGGGTGAAGTCCTGTTTGAGTCCAAGCTAGAACCTAAAGATTATTTGGAAATTGCAGATACGACTTTAGCCTTGCCAACTTGCGAGGGAATTCTCTTGTCGGGACGTCGTGGTGCCTATGCTCCAAACGATGCAGATCCAGCCTATCTTAAGGCCATGGAACGCTACTATGAAAATGTTATGACAACGGACCTTGAAGCGGTTACAGATGATATTTTCAAGGTAACTGCTAAGTTCCAAGGGGATACCATTATGGAACGTGGTGACTACCTCAACACGATTTTTGAGGATATGACAGCTGTGACAACTGGCTTTGATTCTATGGATATTATCCTTAAAGGTGTGGATAAGGGCTTTGGTCTTTACCATCTTTGTCAAGAGTTGGGGCGTCAAGCTTCAGATGTTGTAGCCTTTGGTGATAATCTCAATGATATGGAGATGCTGACCTTTGCTGGGCATGCGGTTGCTACGGAAAATGCCCGCGATGAGATTAAGGCAGTAGCTGACGAAGTGATTGGTCACCATAAAGACGGTGCAGTCTTTGACTACATGGAAGGATTGGTGGACTCAGATGTCTGAGATTAAATTATTGGCCTTGGACCTAGATGGGACACTCTTCACTAAGGATAAGCAAGTAACAGCTGAAAATAGAGCTGCTCTGAAAGCGGCAGAAGCTAAGGGGGTTCATGTGGTCATTACGACTGGTCGCCCTCTGCCAGCTATTACTCATATCTTGGAAGATTTGGGCTTGTTGGATGATAAGCACTATAGTGTGACCTTCAATGGTGGCTTGGTTCAGCGTAATAATGGGGATATCCTCATAAAGAAAGAGATGAGTCGAGAAGATTTAAAGCAGATTTATGCTGTCTTCGAACCTCTAGGGCTTCCTATGGATGTTATCAGTGATGGCATTGTCTATGGTGTGCCAAGTAAAGGCAATCATTCTCTCTATCGTCAGGCTAATCCTACCCTGACCTTCGTTGATGTGGAGAGTATTGATGACATTCCTGAAAATATCGTCTATAATAAGGTAGTTACGGTCTGTGAGGAAGCGTTTTTGGATGCTCAAATTCAAAAACTACCTAAACAGCTATACCAGAATTTTGAAGTTTTTAAGTCTCGTGAAATTATCCTTGAAGTCATGCCGAAAGGGGTTCATAAGGCTGTAGGCTTGAAACTTTTGTCTGATTATCTTGCCCTTGATAAAAGTCAGGTTATGGCTATGGGAGATGAGGAAAATGACTTGACCATGTTGGAGTGGGCTGGTCTTGGTGTGGCTATGGCAAATGCTGTTCCTAAGGTTAAGGCTGTTGCCAAGGCAGTAACGGCAAAAACTAATGAGGAATCTGGAGTGGCTGAGGCCATCCACAAGTATATTCTAGAGAAATAAGGAGAACCAAATGGGTCTATTTGATCGATTATTTGGACAAGAGGAAAACCAGTCACAGGAGACTGTAGCAAATCAGGAAATTTCAGAAACTGAGGCCCTTGATAATCAAGACTTGTCAACAAGTGAAGGGACAAGCCAAAGTCAAACAGAACAGCTCAGTGAGTCAGAGACTCAAGTAGAAGAGATTTCGTCTACAGAATCTGTTGAAGAAAGCGAATCTACAGTGACAGAAGAAAGTGAAGTAGCGTCTGATGAGGACCTATCTGTTGATGATCAGGCCTCAAGCGAAGCAGAAGGCGTATCAAAGTCAGAAGAAAGCCAAGTCGCTGTGGATAACCACTTTGCGGATGTCATGGCTGATTACTATGCTAAAAAGGCTCAGGTAGCTGCTGCTGCAGAAAAAGGTGAAACGGTTACTTTTGAGGCTGTTCAAACCCGTAAAGTTGAGGAAAAACCTGAAGAAGTTCAGGCTTTAAAAACTGAAACAGAACAAGAAAAATACAATCGTACCCTTAAGAAGACGCGAACAGGTTTTGCTGCCCGCTTGAATGAATTCTTTGCGAATTTCCGTCGAGTTGATGAGGAGTTCTTCGAAGAATTGGAAGAAATGCTGATTCTTTCCGATGTTGGGGTTAATGTTGCCACGCAATTAACGGAAGACTTGCGCTATGAAGCCCGCCTCGAAAATGTCAAAAAGACTGAAGATTTGCAACGCTTGATTATCGAAAAACTTGTGGATATCTACGAGAAGGATGATGTCTACAAGGAGCAGATTAATTTCCAAGATGGTTTGACAGTCATGCTTTTCGTTGGTGTCAACGGGGTTGGTAAGACAACGTCTATCGGTAAGTTGGCGCATAAATACAAACAAGAAGGCAAAAAAGTTATGCTGGTAGCTGCCGATACCTTCCGTGCGGGAGCTGTCGCTCAGTTGGTTGAGTGGGGGCGTCGTGTTGATGTGCCAGTGGTGACTGGTGCTGAGAAGGCTGACCCAGCTTCAGTGGTCTTTGACGGTATGGAAAAGGCCCTTGCTGAAGGAGTTGATGTCCTTATGATTGATACTGCGGGTCGTTTGCAAAATAAAGACAATCTTATGGCAGAGCTTGAAAAGATTGGTCGTATTATTAAGCGTGTGGTTCCAGAAGCACCTCATGAAACCCTCTTGGCCTTGGATGCCTCAACAGGTCAAAATGCCCTTAGTCAGGCTAAGGAATTTTCAAAAATCACACCTCTTACAGGCCTTGTCTTGACTAAGTTGGATGGTAGTGCTAAGGGTGGTGTGGTTCTAGCCATTCGTCAAGAGTTGGATATTCCAGTTAAATTAATTGGTTTTGGTGAGAAAATTGATGATATCGGTGAGTTCCATTCAGAAGAATTCATGCAAGGTCTCTTGACTGGTTTGGTTTAAAAGAGTGTTTAAAAAGAGTGAGTACTGGGAAAAGGGATTCACTCTTTTTAATGGTGTCCTCACCTTGAAAAAAGTCACTTTTATTGGTAAAATAGTAAGGAAAAACGCATGCTTTGAAAAGTGAGCTGTAACTTAATCACTGAACAACCCCTAAGCCATAAAAAGAGATGATTACTTTCTCTTTTTTAAGGTGAGTCATAAGAAGATTTTTAATCTTAGTTTAAGGAGAAGACATGTCTGAACGTGGACTTTTGATTGTTTTTTCAGGGCCTTCTGGTGTCGGAAAAGGAACTGTTCGTCAGGAGATTTTTTCAACACCTGACCACAAATTTGAATACTCAGTATCAATGACCACGCGTGCTCAACGTCCTGGTGAAGTTGATGGGAAGGATTATTTCTTCCGTTCGCGTGAGGAATTTGAAGAGCTTATTCGTAATGGTCAAATGTTGGAATATGCTGAATATGTGGGTAACTACTACGGAACACCTTTGACTTATGTTAATGAAACCTTGGATAAAGGTATTGATGTTTTCCTTGAAATCGAGGTTCAAGGTGCCCTTCAGGTTAAGAAAAAGGTCCCAGATGCTGTCTTCATCTTTTTGACACCACCGGATTTGAACGAGCTTCAAGAGCGTTTGGTTGGTCGTGGGACAGATTCTGAGGAAGTTATTGCTCAACGTATCGAGCGTGCGCGTGAAGAAATTGCTCTCATGAGCGAATACGATTATGCCATTGTTAATGACGAAGTGCCATTAGCTGCTGAGCGTGTCAAACGTGTTATTGAAGCAGAACACTTCCGAGTTGACCGTGTGATTGGTCGCTATCGTAATATGATTTCAGAAAAGAAATTATCAGATAAATAAATTAGAAATAGGTATAGAATTATGATGTTGAAACCCTCTATTGACAAACTTTTGGATAAAGTGCCTTCAAAATATTCATTGGTTATTTTGCAAGCCAAACGTGCCCATGAATTAGCCGCTGGTGCTGAACCAACTCAAGAGTTTACGTCAGTAAAACCAACCCTTCAAGCCCTTGAAGAGATTGAATCTGGTAATGTGACTATCCACCCAGATCCAGAATCTAAACGTGAATTGGCACGTTTGAAAGTGATTCAAGCACGTCTTGCTGCTGAGGAAGAAGAACGTAAAATCAAAGAACAAATCGCTAAAGAAAAAGAAGAAGGCGATAAGATCTAAAATCAAAGTCTTGCTTTGGTTTATGAGGAGAGGGGAGCTGAGGCATAGTGTCTCAGCTTCCTTCTTTATGACGATAATAGACAGCTCATATTTTCTTGAGCTTGGAAGATACTGGTCTTAAGGAAGTGACAGGAGGAAATTTATGGTTTTAGTAGCACATATTATTGTCGACGTTCCTCTGATGCAGACGGACAGACCTTATAGTTACCTGGTACCGGAAGCCATGCAAGAACAAATCGCCATCGGTATGCGGGTTCATGTGCCTTTTGGTAAAGGAAATCGTTTACTTCAAGGTTTTATTATTGGCTTGGAAGAGCAGGAAAATTTAAGAGATTTTCCTGAACTAAAACCCATCGCTGAGCTTTTAGATTATGAGCCAGTGCTTAATCAGGAACAGCTGGATTTGGCTGATCAGATGCGACATACGGTCTTTTCTTATAAGATTTCCATCTTGAAGTCAATGCTACCCGGTCTCCTTAATTCGCAGTACGATAAGGTTATCATGGCAACTGATAAACTGGGTGAAGAGGAAAAAGAGACTCTCCTTCAAGGGCAGAATCATATTCTTTTCTCGCAGTTGTCAGAGGTACAACGTCAAGCCATTCCTCGTCTGGTCCAGTCTGGGCGTGTAACGGTTGATTACCTTGCTAAAGATAAGCAGAATATTAAGACTGAGAAGCATTATAGTGTTCAAAAGGGTATTCTCGAGACTTTGGCTATTTCGCAAAGGGCTAAGAAACGATTGGAGTTGCGAGACTTCTTGCTAGAAAAGAGTGGGTCTGGCAAGTTGACGGATCTCCACAAGCTTTTTTCACGAGATGTGGTTAAGTTTTTCATCGAAGCTGGTGCCTTGGTCATCACCGAAGTTGAGGTCAATCGTGCCGATAGCTACTTTGAAAAGGTAGAAAAGACAGATTTTCTTGAGCTTAATGCTCAACAGGCACATGCTGTTGAAGAAATGACGCGCCAAATTGGACAAGGTGGCAAACCTTTCTTATTGGAAGGGGTAACGGGATCAGGTAAGACAGAGGTTTACCTGCATCTTATCGAGAGGACCTTGGCAATGGGTAAAACTGCTATTGTCTTGGTGCCAGAAATTTCCTTGACACCCCAAATGACCAATCGTTTCATTTCGCGTTTTGGGGACTTGGTGGCGATTATGCATTCAGGCTTGTCAGACGGTGAAAAATTTGACGAGTGGCGTAAGGTTAAATCTGGTCAGGCCAAGGTTGTGGTGGGAGCGCGTTCGGCTATCTTTGCTCCTTTGGACAATATCGGAGCTATCATTATCGATGAGGAACATGAGGCAACCTATAAGCAGGAATCCAATCCTCGCTATCATGCGAGAGATGTTGCCTTGCTTAGGGCTAAGAGTCATGGAGCTGTGCTTGTCCTTGGGTCGGCAACACCCTCTATTGAGACACGGGCGAGAGCTCAGAAAGGGGTTTACCATTTTCTTGAGTTGACACAAAGGGCTAATCCTAATGCTAAAATTCCTCAGGTGGAAGTGGTGGACTTCAAGGATTTTGTGGGCCGTCAAGAGGCGAGTGATTTTACGCCACCTCTTTTGGAAAAAATCAGGGAACGTTTGGCACGTAAGGAACAAGTCGTATTGATGTTGAACCGTCGTGGGTATTCCTCTTTTGTCATGTGTCGTGACTGTGGCTATGTGGATGATTGTCCGAATTGTGATATTTCACTGACCTTGCACATGGATACCAAGACCATGAATTGCCACTATTGTGATTTTCAAAAAGCAATACCACATGTCTGTCCTAACTGTCAGAGTCGTCAGATTCGCTATTATGGGACTGGGACACAAAAGGCCTATGATCAATTGACGGAACTCTTGCCAGAAGCCAGAGTGATTCGTATGGATGTTGATACGA
The DNA here is from genome assembly GCF_037967965.1 of Streptococcus sp. FSL R7-0248. Classification (NCBI taxonomy): domain Bacteria; kingdom Bacillati; phylum Bacillota; class Bacilli; order Lactobacillales; family Streptococcaceae; genus Streptococcus; species Streptococcus sp. FSL R7-0248. Next base: position 1,590,411 of record NZ_CP150201.1, on the reverse strand, counting down.
CACGCAAGAAAGGGGCTCACGAGAAACTCTTAGAGATTTTTGGAAATGGCAAGGCTGACATTTTGCTTGGGACTCAGATGATTGCCAAGGGCTTGGATTTTCCCAATGTCACCTTGGTAGGGGTCTTGAATGCAGATACATCGCTTAATTTACCAGATTTTCGTTCGGCTGAGCGTACCTTCCAGCTTTTGACTCAGGTGGCTGGTCGTGCTGGTCGTGCTGACAAGGAAGGGGAAGTTATTATTCAAACCTATAATCCTAGTCATTATGCCATTCGGTTTGCGCAACAACAGGATTATGAAGCTTTCTATGCCTATGAGATGGGGATTCGACGTCAGTTGGCCTATCCGCCATATTTTTATACGGTAGGAATCACGCTTTCTCACAAGGATGAAGAGTTTGTCGTCCGCAAGAGCTATGAGGTTATGGCTTATTTAAGAGAGCACTTGTCAGACAAGGTGACCTTCCTAGGGCCAACGCCTAAGCCTATTGCCCGAACACATAACCTTTATCATTATCAGATTATTATCAAATACCGTTTTGAGGATAACTTGGAAGAAACGCTTAATAGGGTCCTTGACATGACTCAGGAACCTGAAAACAAGGACCTGCGTTTGATTATCGATCACGAACCTCAGAATTTTACCTAATCTAGAAAAGGAAGAATATGACAAAATTAGTATTTATGGGAACGCCTGCCTTTTCAGCGACTGTGCTGGAAGGACTTTTGACAGATGAGCGTTACGATATTGTTGCTGTGGTGACGCAACCAGACCGTGCTGTCGGCCGTAAAAAAGAAATTCGCATGACACCGGTCAAGGAAGTAGCCTTGGCGCATGACTTGCCAATTTATCAACCGGAAAAATTGTCAGGGTCAGAAGAAATGGCGCAATTGATGGCGCTTGGTGCTGATGGGATTGTTACTGCAGCTTATGGACAATTTTTACCAAGTAAGTTGCTTAATAGCATGGATTTTGCGGTGAATGTCCACGCTTCTCTCTTGCCAAAATACCGTGGCGGGGCACCTATTCATTATGCCATTATCAATGGGGATTCAGAAGCAGGTGTGACAATTATGGAAATGGTCAAGGAGATGGACGCTGGTGACATGGTTAGCCAAAAGGCCTTGCCAATTCTTGACGAGGATAATGTTGGTACCATGTTTGAAAAATTGGCCGTCTTGGGTCGTGACCTCTTGCTCGAGACCTTGCCTGCCTACATTGCTGGAGAAATCAAACCTGTTCCTCAAGATGCCAGTCAGGTAACGTTTTCGCCAAATATTAGTCCAGAAGAGGAGCGACTTGATTGGAACAAGCCGGCTCGTGACATCTTCAATCAAATCCGTGGCATGTATCCATGGCCTGTGGCACATACCTTGCTTGATGGCAAACGTTTCAAAATTTATGAAGCGGACTTGGTAGAAGGCCAGGGACAGGCTGGTCATATCATTGAAAAGACCAAAAAGAGTTTGGTAGTTGCGACTGGTCAAGGAGCCATTTCACTTAAGACAGTTCAGCCTGCAGGAAAACCCCGTATGGCTATTGCTGATTTCCTTAATGGGGTCGGACGCAATCTTGAAGTAGGTGATGCATTTGGCCAATGATTGGAAAAAAACAGCCCGTGGACAGGCACTTGAAGTCTTAGAAGAAGTCTTCCAGGAAGGAGCTTACTCAAATATTGCTCTCAATACCCATCTGAGCAAGTCGCATCTGACAGATAAGGACAAGGCCTTGGTGACGGAAATTGTCTATGGGACCGTGGCTCGTAAGATTACGTTGGAGTGGGTCCTAGCCCATGTCATCGAGGACCGTGACAAGCTTGAACCTTGGGTCTATGACTTATTACTTTTGAGCCTCTATCAGTTGGCCTATTTAGATAAGATTCCAGCCCATGCGGTGGTTAATGATGCCGTTTCTATTGCCAAAAATCGTGGCAATAAAAAGGGGGCTGAGAAGCTGGTCAATGCGGTTCTTCGTAAACTATCTAGCCAGCCTTTGCCAGATTCAAGCACAATCAAACGTGTCAATAAACGCTATTCCGTTCAGTATTCTCTACCTGTATGGTTGGTTAAAAAACTTATCGACCAGTATGGAGAGGATCGTGCCCTTGCTATTTTCCAAAGCCTTTTTGTGAGAAACAAGGCTAGTGTGCGTGTAACGGATGCGTCACGTTTGGAAGAGATTGCGGAGGCCACTGGGGCTGAGTGTTCAGTATTATCCCCAGTCGGGCTTGTTAAGTCTTCAGGTTACTTTGCTGGGACAGATTATTTTAAAGAGGGCTTGTTGACCATTCAGGATGAGACCAGTCAACTGGTTGCACCAACTTTAGGGATTCAAGGTGAGGAAGAAATCCTGGATGCCTGTGCGGCACCTGGAGGTAAGACTGTCCATATGGCCTCTTATTTGACGAGTGGACATGTGACGGCGCTTGACCTCTATGATCATAAGCTTGCTCTTATCGAAGAAAATGCTCAACGTCTTGGTCTGGCTGATAAGGTTAAGACTCAGAAACTGGATGCTAGTCAGGTACATCAAGTCTTTCCAGCTGATAGTTTTGACAAGATATTAGTGGATGCACCTTGTTCAGGAATTGGGCTCATTCGTCGGAAACCTGACATCAAATATAACAAGGATCTCCAAGACTTTGAGTCCCTCAAGGCTGTGCAGTTGGATATCCTATCCAGCGTTTGTCAAACCCTACGAAAAGGTGGTATAATAACATATAGTACTTGCACCATCATAGCAGAAGAAAATCAAGAGGTGATTCAAGCCTTTCTTGAGAGCCATCCTGATTTTGAGCAAGTTGCCTTAGACCATCCATGTAAAGACATCGTGGTCAATGGCTGTTTGGCAATTACCCCCGAACAGTATCTAACTGATGGTTTTTTCATCGCACAGTTGCGTAAAAAAGCTTAGGGTTACAGAGGAGGAAATGCTGACGCAAGTCAGAAAGAAAACTATGGAAATATCATTATTAACGGACATTGGCCAAAAACGGTCAAATAACCAAGATTTTGTTAATAAATTTGTCAACCAAGCTGGTGTTACCCTTGTCGTTGTTGCAGATGGGATGGGCGGACACCGTGCTGGAAATATTGCCAGTGAGATGTCAGTGACTGATCTTGGTCGTGACTGGATTAACACTGATTTTCGTGAGCTGAGTCAGATTCGTGATTGGATGATTGCTGCCATTGATGCAGAAAATCGTAAAATTTATGAACTTGGCCAAAACGAAGAATATAAGGGAATGGGAACAACTATCGAGGTTCTTGCCTTTGTTGATAATGCTGTGATTTTCGCCCATGTTGGGGATTCACGTATTGCCCTTATCCGTAATGGTGAGTATAAGCAATTGACGAATGATCATTCTTTGGTCAATGCTCTTATCAAGGCTGGTCAGTTGACCGAAGAAGAAGCAGCAGTTCACCCACAACGTAATATCATTACGCAATCTATTGGGCAAGCTGCTCCGATTGAAGCTGACCTTGGTGTCCAACAATTAGAACCAGGGGACTATATTTTGGCCAATTCAGATGGTTTGACTAACATGATTTCAGTCGAACAGATTGTTCATATTGTCAACAGCCCTGGTTTCGTCGAAGAAAAAACGAGTCGTTTGGTAGCTGCAGCCAATGAGGCAGGTGGTCTTGATAATATTACCGTTGCTCTCATTAAGGTAGAAAGTGAGGAAGGATAATGATCCAAGTTGGCAAATTGTTTGCTGGACGTTATCGAATCCTTAAATCTATCGGACGTGGTGGTATGGCGGATGTTTATCTGGCTAATGACCTGATTCTGGATAATGAAAAAGTGGCTATTAAGGTACTTCGTACCAATTACCAAACTGATCAGGTGGCTGTGGCCCGTTTCCAACGTGAAGCGCGTGCCATGGCAGAACTCAGTCATCCTAATATCGTTGCTATCCGAGATATTGGTGAAGAAGACGGCCAGCAGTTCTTGGTGATGGAGTATGTGGACGGTTCGGACTTGAAGAAATACATTCAAGACCATGCGCCACTTTCTAACCAAGATGTTGTGCGTATCATGGGGGAGGTCCTTTCCGCCATGACTCTTGCCCATCAAAAGGGCATTATCCACCGTGACCTTAAGCCGCAAAACGTTCTTTTAACTAAGGACGGTACAGCCAAGGTCACAGACTTCGGAATTGCGGTTGCCTTTGCGGAGACTAGTCTAACTCAAACAAACTCTATGTTGGGTTCTGTCCACTACCTCTCACCAGAGCAGGCTCGTGGATCTAAAGCGACTATCCAAAGTGACATCTATGCTATGGGTATTATGCTTTTTGAAATGTTGACAGGTCATATTCCTTATGATGGTGATAGTGCAGTAACCATTGCACTCCAACATTTCCAAAAACCACTACCATCGATTTTGGCAGAGAACCGTAATGTTCCCCAAGCTTTGGAAAACGTGGTTATTCGAGCAACAGCCAAAAAACTAGAAAATCGTTACAATAGTACTTTGGAAATGAGCCGTGACTTGGTAACGAGTTTGCATCCTAGTCATCGACGTGATGCCAAGGTAGTCTTTGATGATATGACGGATACTAAGACCTTGCCGAAGGTTGATCCAGTTCCATCAGCAAGTCTTGAGAAAAAAACCGTTGCTGCTGAACCATCAGAGCCTACACCTGCTCCAAGTAAACAACCAAGGAAAAAAACGACACCAGCTAAGAAGAAAAAGAAGAACTTCTTCTCAACCTTACTCAAGGTTTTCCTAGGACTTGTCTTTATTGGTATTATCATCTTTGCTTATTTAGTCTTTACCAATCCTGATAATGTCCAAGTACCTAATGTGGTCGGTCAGGAGTTGTCCACAGCTCAGACTAAAATTGAGGGTGCTGGATTTAAGGTAGGAGAAGTCAAAGAAGTGGAAGATGACTCTGTCGATACGGGTAAGGTCATCAAGACCGATCCTACAGCTGGAACCACACGAAAAGAAGGATCAAGCATTGATGTCTATGTTTCTTCTGGTAGTAAAGGTTTCGCTTTGAAAGACTACAAGGGTAAAAACTATAAGGATGCCATTGAGGATTTAACTTCGAATTATGGTGTTTCTGAGGACCAAATTGATATTCAGCATGTCGAAGACGACAGTGCTGAAGAGGGAGAAATCCTATCTCAAAGTCCAGGGAAAAACAAGTCTTTCAATCCTAAGGATAGTAAGGCTAAGATTAAGTTCCGTGTGGCAACGCCTAAGATAGTTACCATGCCTGATGTGACTGGTTTGACGGTTTCAACAGCAGTTCAAACCTTGAATCGTAAGAATATCTCAAGTAGTAGCATCGAGTACCACGACTATAATACTGGTGCTAAGTTAGATAAGGATAAGATTCCTAGCAGTACGGAGGTCCTTTATCAAGATCCACAAGCTGGTACAAGTGTTGATGGTACAGTGATTCTCTATGTTTCGGTTGCAACAGCAAGTTCAAACCTTCAGTCAAGCTCAAGTAGTACGACACATTCGTCATCAACGAGCTCAAGTACTGACAGTACAACTTCAAGCACTGAAACCTCGACAGAGGCTACTCACACAGAACTACAATAGATTAAAAAACTTAGACATAATGAAGAGAGGTTATTTAAGCTCTCTTTTTTGCTACCTAGAGATCTTGTCGATAGCCTAAAAAGCCTGCTTGCCAGAGGTCAGAGATTCTTTTATAATGAAGACATCACATATAGGAGAGACGCTATGAGAAACCGTAGAAAACTGAGAAGGTATATCATTACCTACGATATTGTCATAACAGTCCTGGCCCTGATTTCCATTGGCTTGGTTATCTTTGATTTAGTTGGCTTAATTTCAATTGGAAGGCGACCTTTTAGAGTGATAGATCAGTCTATAACGCTCATATTTGCCATTGATTATGCGATTCGTTTCTCCTTAGCACCTCGTAAGCGAATCTTTGTTAAAACACATGTGTTGGACTTGTTGGCTATTATTCCCTATAATGAAGTCTTTACCTTCCTTCGTTTTTCAAGAGTGGGACGTTTTGCCAGGTTGGCCAAACTCTCACGTTTAATTGGTTTGAGCAGCAAGCTCAAGCATATTTCCAATCGTATCAATCGCAGAAATGGCTTTTATTTTCTACTTTCGGTTAATAGTATTATCATTCTTATCAGTAGTGCTGTTATTGCCCGAGTAGAACACCATAATTTTATAGATGCTATTTGGTGGTCTGTAGCAACGGTGACTACGGTTGGTTATGGAGATATCGTTCCTAAAACGCTTGTAGGTAAGGCAGTCGCTGTTATTCTCATGTTTAGTGGGATTGCCACTCTAGGGTTGTTAACTAGCTCTCTTAATAATATTTTTGTGCGGTCAGGTCGTCAGACTGAACGAAAATTAGCCGAGCTTAAGAAAGAATTAGCAGAGCAGCGTGTCATACTGGAGGAAATCAGAAGTACAGTGCTAATGATAAGAAGCAAAATGGACGATACTGACGGTTAAGATTTTTGAATGAAAGACTGTGTTTCCTGTAATGGAGGCACTTTTTTGCTTTCTTCTGCCCCTTTTCTATCTTGGTTAGTCAGTGCTCAAACTGGGTCTTTTTGTCAATTGCCTTAAAATTTGATAGAATGAAGCCTGTATACTTTTATTTGAGAGGTCCTTATGACCAAATTTAATTTTTTCTTAGTGGTGGAAGCCTTGCTTTTGACCATGGGCCTGATTACCATTTTTAATAATGATATTACCAGTTTTATTTTCATTCTGGTTTTAACCTTGTTGGCAGTTCGCTTTTTTAATAAGGAATCCAAAAGTGATTTTGTCTTGACCATCTGTTTGATCTCACTTTTTCTGGTTTCCATGTGGAATATCTATGTGGTGCTTGCGATTTTAGTGGGTGTGGCCTATGTTATGATTAACCATTTTTCACAGGTCAAGAAAAAGAATCGTTACGCTCTTATTCAATTCAAGGAAGACGACTTGGATCCTCAGGCTGTGCGAAATCAGTGGATTGGAACTCGGATGGAACCTGTCAGTGATCGCTATGACTTTGATGATATCAATATCATTCGTTTCTTTGGGACAGATGTGATTGATTTGACTCAGGTTATCGTCTCGGGGCGAGATAATGTTGTGATTTTGCAGAAACTTTATGGTCCGACGACTATCTTGGTACCAATTGATGTTTCCGTCAAGCTCAATATATCAGCGATTTATAGCTCTGTCACCTTCTTCAATGAAGATGAGTACGACCTCCGTTACGAAAGATTGACCTTGCAGGGGGCGGAGTATGAACATGCTCATCGAACAGTGAAATTGATTCTCAATGTGGGAGCTGGACCAGTGGAGGTACGTCGCAAATGAAGAAACAGTACCTATTTTTGATTCTGATTTATTCAGTTGTCGTTCTGGTTGGCGTCACCCTAGTGGTTATGGATAGCTTTAACCTTAACTTTTCATTGGTTTTTGGTAATCTGTCTCAGGTCTTCCATTTCCTTTTTAACATGTTTTTTGTGGTTCTGAGTTTGCTCATTTTGCTTTATATTCTTTGGGCCATTGCCAATGATAACAGTATGCGATCAGTCAATCAGGATTTGCGCCGCATTATCAATAATCAACCAGTCAAACGTCAGGGAGATATTGAGTTAGACAAGAATATGATGCGCTTATCTCATAAGATGCGTAAATTGACTAAGGACTTGCAGAAAACTGAGAATGCCCAAGCTCTTCAAAGCCGTGATATTATCAAGAAGGAGCGAGGACGTATTGCTCGTGACCTTCACGATACCGTTAGTCAGGAACTTTTTGCGGCTAGTATGATTCTTTCTGGTGTCTCTCAGATGGCGGACCAGCTAAGTAAAGAAGATTTGCATAATCAAATTCAGGCGGTTGAGGCCATGCTGACGGATGCTCAAAATGATATGCGTGTCTTGCTTTTGCATCTTCGTCCGACAGAGCTTGAGAACAAGACCTTGCAAGAAGGCTTGCAGATGATTCTTAAGGAATTAACCGATAAATCCAATATCCATGTCGTCTACAAGGATATGGTTAAGAAAGTGCCTAAGCGTATTGAAAATAATCTCTTTAGGATTGCCCAAGAGTTTATCTCTAATACTCTTAAACACGCCAAGGCTAGCCAGATAGAGGTTTATCTCTATCAAAATAGTCAGGAAATTCAATTGAAAATGTTGGATAATGGTGTTGGTTATGATTTAAATGCGTCGACTGACGAGATGAGTTATGGACTAAAAAATATCCAGGAGCGTGTCGATGAAATGGCGGGAACTGTGCAGTTCCTATCTGCTACAGGTAAAGGAACATCTATTGATGTTCGTGTGCCGATATTAAGAGGAGAAGACAATGTCGAATAAGATAAATGTGATTTTGGTCGATGACCATGAGATGGTCCGTTTGGGCCTTAAGAGTTTCCTGAATCTCCAAGGAGATGTCGAAGTGGTGGGAGAAGCGAGCAATGGCCGAGAAGGTGTTGACCTTGCCCTGGAACTTCGTCCAGATGTCGTCGTAATGGACCTTGTCATGCCTGAATTAGATGGTGTTCAAGCGACTTTGGAATTGCTCAAAGAATGGCCAGAGGCCAAGATCTTGGTTTTGACTAGCTATTTGGACAATGAAAAAATTTATCCAGTCATTGAAGCTGGTGCTAAAGGTTATATGCTTAAAACTAGCAGTGCGGCAGAAATTCTCAATAGTATCCGTAAGGTTTACCGTGGTGAAGAAGCTATCGAAACAGAGGTGGACAATAAGATTAAATACCACGATAGCCACCCGGACCTACACGACGACTTGACGGCACGTGAACGTGATATCCTGGCACTTTTGGCTAAGGGGTATGACAATCAGACCATTGCTAACGAGCTATTCATTTCATTGAAAACCGTTAAAACTCACGTGTCTAATATCCTAGGAAAACTCAATGTTGATGACCGTACTCAGGCTGTCGTTTATGCCTTTAGACATCATTTGGTTTCACAGGATGATGAATAGAGTTATCAACTAACCTTGTTATTTAGAGGCTAGGGAGAATTATCATAATTCTTACCCCTAACTCGGATTTTGCAAGTCAAATCTTTTGACTTTATTTCTAGTAAAACATATAATGAAGTCATCCTAAAACTTTTCTTTTTTCATATGAGGTTGAAGCGACCTCATATCATCTATCTAAGTTCGCTTAGATGATGAAATCTCCTAACTCCTAGCAATCGGTATTTCCGGTTGCTTTTTTTGAAAAAAGTTAAAAAAAGTGTTGACAGCCAACTAGTTTTTCTGTAGAATAATAAGAGTCTTTTGGGGTATAGCCAAGCGGTAAGGCAAGGGACTTTGACTCCCTCATGCGTTGGTTCGAATCCAGCTACCCCAGTTCTACCTGAGGGTAGAGACACAGATTATGGTCCGTTGGTCAAGGGGTTAAGACACCGCCTTTTCACGGCGGTAACACGGGTTCGAATCCCGTACGGACTATAAGTGCCAGCTAGAGAAAGCTGGTTTTTTTGTGTCCTTTTTGATAAAATAGAGGGGTTGACTGGCCTAAGCCAGACATTTTATACCACTTTAAAATCATAAACGACAAGACCTCGACCCGAAGAAATAACTTTGTTTTGTGATGGCTGTCAGATGATAACAAATAATTCGTCGAGTCGTGGTTTCATTTGAATACGAAAACATATAATAAGGAAATTCAATGACATACTATAACGTTGGAAAGATTGTGAATACACAGGGCTTGCAGGGGGAACTTCGTGTTTTGTCTGTAACAGATTTTGCGGATGAGCGTTTTAAGAAGAAGAGTGTCCTAGCCCTTTTTGATGACAAAGACAATTACATCATGGATGTTGAGATTGCGAGTCACCGTAAACATAAAAACTTTGATATCGTTAAGTTTAAGGGACTTTACCATATCAATGATGTAGAGAAGTATAAGGGTTGTAGCCTCAAGATTGCTGAGGAAAATCTAACAGATCTTGATGACGGTGAATTTTACTACCATGAGATCATTGGCCTTGATGTTTATGAAGGTGATACTTTGATTGGTCAGGTCAAAGAGATTCTCCAACCGGGCGCTAATGATGTTTGGGTAGTAAAACGTAAAGGCAAAAAAGATTTGCTCTTGCCATACATCCCGCCTGTAGTTCTCGATGTTGATGTTGCAGCTGGACGTGTTGAGGTTGAGCTCATGGAAGGATTAGACGATGAAGATTGATATCTTGACCCTATTTCCAGATATGTTTGCTCCCTTAGAGCATTCCATTGTTGGTAAGGCAAAGGATAAGGGCCTTCTAGAAATCAACTATCACAATTTTCGTGAAAATGCGGAGAAGGCTCGTCACGTAGATGATGAACCTTACGGTGGCGGTCAAGGTATGTTGCTACGTGCCCAGCCAATTTTTGATACCTTTGACAAGTTAAATGTCACTAAGCCTCGCGTTATTCTCCTAGATCCTGCGGGTCGTACCTTTGATCAGGCCTATGCAGAAGAATTGGCGCAAGAAGAGGAATTGGTCTTTATCTGTGGTCACTATGAGGGCTATGATGAGCGCATCAAAACCTTAGTGACAGATGAGATTTCCTTGGGAGATTTTGTCTTAACTGGGGGAGAGTTGGCTGCAATGACTATTGTAGATGCGACTGTCCGCTTGATTCCTGAAGTTTTAGGTAAGGAAGCTAGTCATAAGGATGATAGTTTCTCATCAGGGCTTTTGGAATTTCCACAGTACACGCGCCCAGCTGAGTTTCGTGGCATGAAGGTGCCAGATGTACTCTTGTCGGGTCACCATGTTAATATTCGACGTTGGCGTATGGAGCAGAGTTTGCGAAAGACTTGGGAGCGTCGACCTGACCTCTTGGAAAACTATGACTTTACGGATGAAGAACGTCAGATTTTAGAAGAGATAAAAGCAGAAGGAAAATAAAATGTCAGAAGAAAAGATATACGATATTACTATTATCGGTGGTGGACCAGTCGGCCTTTGGGCTGCTTTTTATGCCGGCCTACGTGGCATGACTGTGAATATTATCGAAAGTTTGTCAGAGCTTGGTGGTCAGCCTGCCATTCTCTACCCTGAGAAGAAAATCTACGATATCCCAGCCTTTCCTCAAACGACAGGTGCCGAATTGACAGAAAATCTCTTGACCCAGCTTAAGCGTTTTGAAAATCGTGTCAGCATTCATTTGAAAGAGGAAGTTCAAACCTTTGAAAAAACAGAAGGTATCTTCACGATTGCTACTAGCAAGGGTCAACACTTGTCTAAGGCTATCGTCATTGCTTGTGGGAATGGTGCCTTCGCTCCCCGTCCTTTGGGTGTGGACAATGAAGAAGATTATGCGGATAATAACTTGTTCTATAATGTGCATAGCTTGGACCAATTTGCTGGCAAGAAGGTTGTGATTGCTGGTGGTGGGGATTCAGCTGTTGACTGGGCCAATCACCTAGATGGGATTGCTGAGAGCGTGACTTTGATTCACCGACGTGATGCTTTTCGTGCCCATGAGCATAGTGTAGAGCTTCTTCATCAATCATCAGTTAATGTGATGACACCTTATGTACCCCTTGAAATCAAGGGTGAAAGTGGTCTTGCCAAAAGTTTGACTGTTCAAAAAGTGAAGTCAGATGAAGTTGTGGAATTGCCGCTTGATACCCTTATTGTTAGCTTTGGCTTCTCAACCAACAATAAAAACCTTCGTAACTGGAATGTTGACTTTAAACGCTCTAGCATTACTGTCAATGCCCAGTTTGAAACTTCACAAGAAGGTGTTTACGCTATCGGTGATGCAGCAGAATATGAAGGCAAGATTGACTTGATTGCTGTGGGAATGGGTGAAGCTCCTATCGCTATCAACCAAGCTATTCAATATATTGATCCAGATGGTAAGAATCGTCCGGTTCACTCAACATCGTTAATTGAAGAATAATGTCAAAAGAAGACTTTGTCTTCAATCTAAGGAGAGACTTGTCTCTCTTTTTTCATGTCTAAAAACGTGGTATAATACACTTATGGCTACAACGAAAAAAACGAAAAAAGGGACGGCTTCTAAGAACGGTAAGAAGCGTCTTACAAAAGCAGAATTAGACAGACAGAAGGCGATTAAGCGAATGCTATGGACCTTCTTTTTTGCCTTTGTCTTAATTTTCCCAGTCTTTCGATTGGGTTTCTTTGGGGTTACCCTCTATAATCTCTTTCGAGTATTTGTGGGGAGTATGGCTTACCCCTTAATTTTTGCTATCTATGTTTATCTCTTTGGCTTTAAATGGTTACGTAAACACAGTAACTATGTCACAGGATTTTGGATGGTCTTCGCGGGGCTCTTGTTGGAGTTTCACGCCTATCTCTTTAGTCTAGATCGTATGAGCGGTCTCGATATTTTCCCTGGTACCAAGGACTTGCTTTTTGGGGAACTTGTGAGTGTGCAAGTCGCTCGTTTTGCGGGTGGTGGTATGTTGGGTGCTCTTCTGTACCAACCGATTTCCTTCCTCTTTTCAAATATTGGTAGCTTCATGATTGGGGTATTGATTATTCTCTTGGGGGCTTTCATTCTTAGCCCTTGGGATGTCTTGGATATCATGGAGTATGCTAAGGAAGCTTGGCAAAAAGGGGCTGAGAAGCGTTTGGAACGGACGGCTCAGCGTCAGGAGAAGAAGGCAGAACGTCAGGCTCAGAAAGAACGCGAAGCAGAAGAACGTGCCGAAGCTGAGCGTCTGGCTGATTTGACTGTTGACGAGGAGACGGGAGAAATCTTAGATGATGCCGCAGAGGCCTTGCCACAAGAAACTGAGATTTTTGCACCTGAACCTGAAATCAGTGATTATGCCTCTGAGGACTACTATGATAATCTGCCTCCGGAGGATTATGAGAATTTCCAAGAAGATTATGCACCTTATCCAGAGGATCTGCCAAGAGAGGAGTTTCCCCCATCTATGGTGGTTGAGGGAGATGATGCTCCTGTCGAGGTTGATTTCACACCGAAGGAACTCCTGCAGTATAAATTACCTCATATAGATCTCTTTGCACCTGATAAGCCTAAGAGTCAATCTAAAGAGAAGAACATCGTTCGTAAGAATATTCGAATCTTAGAAGATACCTTCAAGAGTTTCAATATTGATGTCAAGGTTGAGCGAGCTGAAATTGGACCGTCAGTGACCAAGTATGAGGTCAAGCCTGCTGTTGGGGTCCGGGTCAATCGCATTTCAAATCTAGCTGATGACTTGGCTCTGGCTCTAGCTGCGAAAGATGTCCGTATTGAGGCACCTATTCCTGGAAAATCTTTGGTTGGTATCGAAGTGCCTAACTCAGAGATTGCGACGGTTTCTTTCCGTGAACTTTGGGAACAGTCCAAGACGGATCCTAATAAGCTCTTGGAAGTTCCTCTTGGTAAGGCGGTTGATGGTTCGGCTCGTAGCTTTGATTTGGGACGGATGCCTCACTTGCTAGTCGCTGGATCTACGGGTTCTGGTAAATCGGTTGCGGTTAACGGAATTATCTCTAGTATTCTTATGAAGGCTCGTCCCGACCAGGTGAAGTTCCTCATGGTCGATCCAAAGATGGTTGAACTTTCGGTTTACAATGATATTCCTCATCTTCTTATCCCTGTAGTGACCAACCCACGTAAGGCCGCCAAGGCTCTCCAAAAAGTGGTAGATGAGATGGAAAATCGTTACGAACTCTTTAGTAAGTTTGGTGTGCGTAACATTGCTGGCTACAATGCCAAGGTGGAAGACTGGAATTCCCAGTCGCAAGAAAAACAGATTCCCCTGCCTTTAATTGTGGTTATCGTTGATGAGTTGGCTGACTTGATGATGGTAGCCAGTAAGGAAGTGGAAGATGCCATCATTCGTCTAGGACAAAAAGCGCGTGCTGCGGGAATTCACATGATTCTCGCCACTCAACGTCCGTCGGTTGATGTTATCTCTGGTTTGATTAAGGCCAATGTGCCATCTCGTGTGGCCTTTGCGGTGTCTTCGGGAACAGATAGTCGTACCATTTTAGATGAAAATGGGGCAGAAAAGCTACTCGGACGTGGGGATATGCTTTTCAAACCGATTGATGAGAACCACCCTGTTCGTCTACAAGGTTCCTTCATCTCTGATGATGACGTGGAACGTATTGTGACCTTTATCAAGGATCAGGCTTCAGCTGACTATGATGAGAGCTTTGATCCTGGTGAAGTTTCTGAAAATGATTTTGGTGGAGGTTCCTCTGCCAATGGTGGTAGCTCAGAAGGTGACCCACTCTTTGAAGAGGCCAAGGCTTTGGTCCTTGAAACACAAAAAGCCAGTGCTTCCATGATTCAACGTCGTCTGTCAGTTGGTTTCAACCGTGCCACTCGTTTGATGGAAGAGTTGGAAGAAGCAGGCGTTATCGGACCAGCTGAAGGTACCAAACCACGTAAGGTTTTGATGACTCAAGAATAATGAACTGGAAAGAGTCTCAAGCCTGGTTTTTAAAAGAATTAAAATAGACAAAAGAAATGAGAAAAATGAGTGTTTTGCCATTTATTTTCTCATTCTTTTTTTATGTTCAAAATAGACCAAAAAATTGCAAAATATTCCATAAGAACGCTTACAAAACGAACAATTTTTGCTATAATAGGAGAAAAAGTGAGTAACAAAAACTAAGGAGTAAAAAATGGACAATTTATTAACCGTTCATTTTCATAGTATGCATGGCGACTATTCCAGATACAGTATGTGGAAGTGGCTAGATGGTTATTGGGGCGAAGAAGCCCATTTTTCACGTGAGGATGATTTTGGCCTTGTTGGTCAGGTTACTTCTCCCTCCAATCGTTTTATTGATTCTGTCAATCTTTTGGTCAAAACGGAAGACTGGTCGAGGCAAACACATGATTACCGTGTCCGACGCTTCCTAGGGGATGCTCCCAATGCTATTTGGATAGTTGAAGGTGATCCAACTGTTTATTATTCTAAACAGGCAGCCTTGACTAGCCATAGTTTCGAAGGTCGTGACCAGCATGCCTTTGATATGGCACTTCGTAGACAGGAATTTGATCAGAAGTGGGGCTTTCAAGGTTGGTTAGGTCATAAGTATGAAAAAGGGGCTACAGAGTTTCGCCTTTGGTCACCTCTAGCTCGTCGTGTGAAGCTCTTGCTTTTTAAAAAGGGCAGTAAAAACCCTAAGATCATTAAGATGAGCCGAGGAACCAGTATCAATAAGGACCGTCATGAGATGAATACTCACGGTGTTTGGAGTGCCACTGTCAAAAAGGATTTGGATGGGGTAGCCTACCAATTTCGTGTGTATCATGAGGAAAGCTTCTATCAGGATACAAGAGACCCCTACAGTATTGCCCTTAGCTTAGATAATAAAAAAAGTTTGGTGGTCAATCCTAAGAGACTTGTCCCAAGAGGGTATGAAAAGGTTACTAAGCAAAAAGCGAGCTGGCGTAATGCAAATGCTTGCTCATCCGTTATCTGTGAAATGCACCTCCGTGATTTCTCAATCTCAGAGACGTCTGGTGTTAAGAAGTCCTATAGAGGGACATACCTAGGTGCCTGTCAGAAAGGGACTAAAAATGCCCAAGGAGATGTGACTGGTTTTGATTACCTCAAACGCATGGGTTACAATTATGTCCAGTTGCAACCGGTCTTTGATCACCATAAAACCTACGATAAAGATGGGAAGCTTCTCTATAACTGGGGGTATGATCCTGAGAATTATAATGTCCCAGATCGTCAATTTGCTGCTGATCAAAAGAATCCCGTGGCACCAATTTTAGAGCTTAAGAAGATGATTCAGGCCTACCATGAGGCAGGCATTGGGGTCATCATGGATGTGGTTTATAACCATACTTACTCTTCTTACAGCTCTCCCTTCCAACTGTCTGTGCCGGCCTATTACTACCGTATGCATGACAATGGGTCTTTTCAAGACGGGTCAGGATGTGGAAATGAAACAGCCAGTGAAAAGGAAATGTACCGTAAGTATATGATTGATTCTTTGACCTATTGGGCAGAAGAATTTGGAGTGGATGGTTTCCGTTTTGACCTTATGGGCTTGCATGATGTTGCTACTATGAATGCCATTCGTTCGGCCATGGATGATATTGATCCTAGGATTCTTCTATATGGTGAAGGATGGGATATGGGAATTGGTCTTCCTGTGGATCAAAAGGGCAAGAAGGATAATGCAGCCTTGATGCCTAGAATCGGATTTTTCAATGACAATGCGCGTGATGCCGTTAAAGGGGCAGAAGTCTATGGATACATCAGCAACGGCTATGTGTCTGGAGCCCCATTGGAAGACCAGATTGCCAAGAGTCTACTTGGTAGCCGTGGTTTTGTAAACTACCTTATGCCAGGTCAGGTCCTCAACTATATCGAGGCGCACGACAACTACAATTTGAATGACCTTATGCATCATCTGCATCCACATGATTCGCCAGAAGATATTGAAAAACGTATCTACTTGGCAAATGCTCTTAATCTAAGTATGCAAGGGATGTGTTTCATGCAGTTGGGACAAGAATTCCAGCGTAGTAAGATGGTTGCAACAGGTGAAGACGGAAACTACACGGAAGCGGATGTTAAGCGTGCCATGAATAGCTACAATGCTCCTGATGCCGTTAATCAGGTGGATTGGAATCAAGTGACCCTTAAGAAAGACTTGGTTGCTAAAGTTGCCAAATTAATTGAGCGTAAGCAAACCGTACCAGAATTGTCATATCGTTCATATGCAGATATTTACGATAATCTCTATGTCGCAAAAGCGGAGTACGATTCAGGTATTGTTGAATTGCACATTTCTGGAAAATTGCGTAAGACTTTTGTGTTCAATAATATGAAAAAAGATTTGGAGATTTACTGACAAGGCAGTCAAAAAATGTTATAATACAGGAAACGCTTACACAAGCAGTTTTATTCGCTTGTGAGCCCTATCAATCTGAAGGGTTTTCTAGTGTATTTACATATATTTCAATGTTTTAATTTCTTGATAGATAGATCTATCAAGGCTAGTTTTAGAAAGGAGTGATGGTATGAATCTCGATGAAGCCATGTACACGTTTGGGACAGGTGAGAACTTCCACCTTCAGAATTATCTGGGTGTGCATGAATTGGAGGGTGAAGAAGGATTTATCTTCCGTGTGTGGGCCCCTCATGCTGAGCAGATTCAGGTAATTGGAGATTTCACAGGTTGGTTTGATGAACCTCTGGATATGACCAAAAACCATATCGGTGTTTGGGAGGTAACTTCAGCCCTCCCTCAAGAAGGACAACTCTATAAGTTCTTGGTGAAACGTAAGGGAGGTCAAGTAGTCGAAAAGATGGATCCTTTCGCTACTTATTTGGAACCACGTCCAGGAACAGGAGCTGTGATTCGTAAGAAGAAAACTAAGAAGTGGAAGGATGGCCTTTGGATGGGTCGTCGTAAACGCTTTGGTTTCCAAAAACGTCCGGTTAATATCTATGAAGCTCATGCATCATCTTGGAAACTAAAAGAGGATGGTCAACCTTATACTTTCAAAGAATTGAAAGAAGAGTTGATTCCATATTTGGTTGAGATGAACTATACCCACGTGGAATTCATGCCACTCATGGCTCACCCTCTTGGGATGAGTTGGGGTTACCAGCTCATGGGTTACTTTGCTTTTGAGCATACCTATGGTACACCAGAAGATTTTCAAGATTTTGTTGAAGCATGTCACCAGAATAATATCGGTGTCTTGGTAGACTGGGTCCCAGGTCACTATACACAGAATGACGATGCTTTAGCCTACTTTGATGGTACACCAACTTTCGAATATCAGGATCACGATCGAGCTCATAACTATCGTTGGGGAGCGTTGAACTTTGACTTAGGAAAAAATCAAGTACAGTCTTTCCTTATTTCAAGTGCTCTTTACTGGATTGAAAATTATCATATCGATGGTATCCGAGTGGATGCAGTTTCAAACATGCTCTATTTGGACTATGATGAGGGTCCATGGATGCCAAACAAGGACGGTGGTAACCGTAACTTGGAAGGCTATGGCTTCCTTCAAAAACTCAATCGTGAGATTAAAAAACGCTATCCAGATGTCATGATGGTTGCGGAAGAATCAACTGCAGCAACACCAATTACACAACCGATTGAAGAGGGTGGTCTAGGTTTCGACTTCAAATGGAATATGGGTTGGATGAACGATATCCTCAAATTCTACGAAGAAGATCCAGTTTACCGTCAGTACGATTTCAATCTGATGACCTTTAGTTTCATGTATTGCTTCAATGAAAACTATGTTCTACCTTTCTCACATGATGAAGTAGTTCATGGTAAGAAGAGTATGATGCATAAGATGTGGGGGGACCGCTACAATCAGTTTGCTGGCCTACGTAACCTCTATGCTTATCAACTCTGTCACCCAGGTAAGAAATTGCTCTTCATGGGATCTGAATTTGGTCAGTTCTTAGAGTGGAAATTTGATTACCAACTTGAATGGAATAATCTTGAAGATGAGATGAACCAGAAGATGCAGGCTTTCACTAGCCATATGAATGGTTTCTACAAGGACCATAAGTCTCTCTGGCAGATTGATGATTCTTACGATGGTATTGAAATCATTGACGCGGATAACCGTGCTGAAAGTGTGCTTTCCTTCATTCGTAAGGATGACAAAGGCGATAAGGGTGACTTTCTCGTCTGTGTCTTCAACCTAGCTCCAGTGGAACGTCAAGACTTCACTATTGGATTGCCAGTCGCTGGTATTTATCAAGAAGTGCTTAACACTGAGATGGAAGAATTCGGTGGTGTCTGGAAAGAAGGAAATCCTGAGACCCGTACCCAAAAAGCGAAGTGGAAGGATTATGAAAATACCCTTAGCTTCACATTGCCAGCTCTTGGAGCAAGTATCTGGCGTGTTAAACGTCGCTTGAAATAAAGGGTAGACTTAAACGTGTACACGATTTGTTTTTCAGTGGTGATAGCAGGGAAGTCACGGTTGAAAGAAGCTGTTTGATGCCCAAACTATTGCCACACTGAGGAACTTACTTTAATTGTCATAATCAGTTTCGACTGATTGTCTCACATCCTTTTGAGGATGGAACTAAAAATCATGAGGGGGACTATTCATGAAAAATGAAATGTTGGCTTTGATCCTTGCTGGTGGGCAAGGAACTCGTCTTGGAAAATTGACCCAAAGTATTGCCAAACCAGCTGTTCAATTTGGTGGACGCTATCGTATTATTGATTTTGGTTTGTCAAATTGTGCCAATTCAGGAATTAACAATGTAGGTGTCATTACACAGTATCAGCCACTTGCTTTGAACAATCATATCGGTAATGGTTCAAGTTGGGGCTTGGATGGTGTTAACTCTGGTGTATCAATTCTTCAACCTTACTCAGCTAGTGAAGGTAATCGTTGGTTTGAAGGTACTAGCCACGCTATTTATCAAAACATTGACTATATCGATAGCATCAATCCTGAATATGTTTTGATTTTGTCTGGTGACCATATTTACAAGATGGACTATGATGATATGCTCCAATCTCACAAAGATAACAACGCAAGTCTTACTGTCGCCGTTCTTGATGTGCCACTTAAAGAAGCTAGCCGTTTCGGTATCATGAACACTGATGCTAATAACCGTATTGTTGAGTTCGAAGAAAAACCTGAAAACCCTAAATCTACGAAAGCATCAATGGGTATTTACATCTTTGATTGGAAACGTCTTCGCAATATGTTAGTATCAGCTGAAAAGAGTTCAGTTGATATGTCAGACTTTGGTAAGAACGTTATCCCAGCTTATCTTGAAACAGGTGAAAGCGTCTTTGCTTATGAATTTGAAGGCTATTGGAAAGACGTAGGTACTATCGAATCCCTTTGGGAAGCAAATATGGAGTACATTTCTCCTGAAAATGCCTTGGATAGTCGTAACCGTCAATGGAAAATTTACTCACGTAACGTGATTGCTCCACCAAACTTCTTTGGTGAGAATGCTCATGTTGAAGATTCACTCGTTGTTGATGGATGTTTGGTTGATGGAACTGTTAAACATTCTGTGCTTTCAACAAGTGCACAAATTCGTGAAGGGGCAGTCGTTGAAGATTCAGTGATTATGAGTGGTGCAATTATTGGTAAAGGTGCAAAAATTAAACGAGCTATTATCGGTGAAGGTGCACACATTTCCGATGGTGTGGAAATTGACGGTACAGAAGAAGTGCAAGTCGTAGGATACAATGAAGTAGTGGGGGTACCAAAAGATGAAGATTGATAAATATTCTGCAATTCTAGGAAATACCGTAGGATTCCATGACATGGGTGGTTTGACTGAGCACCGTCCTATTGCCAGCCTACCATTTGGCGGAAAATATCGCCTCATCGACTTCCCGTTGTCTAACTTGGCTAATGCTGGTATCCGTAGCGTCTTCGGAATCTTCCAAAACGAAAACATCAGTTCTGTCTTCGACCATATTCGTTCAGGTCGTGAGTGGGGCTTGTCTACTCTTCTCAGTCACTACTACCTTGGTATTTACAATACTCCTGTTGAAAGCTCAACTATTGATGAGGAATACTATCGTCAAATTTTGACTTACCTTAAACGTTCAGGCTCAGATCAGACTGTAGCTCTTAACAGTGATGTTTTGGTCAACATTGATCTTAACCAAGTTTTCCACCTTCACAATACAACAAAACCAAAAGTTACTGTGGTCTACAAAAAACTTCCTAAAGAACTCATTTCAGATGTAAACAGCGTTTTAGAAATTGATGACTCTGACAAAGTGCTTGGTCATGAGCTCTTCCAGGGTGGCGATAAAGAAGTTTACAATATGTCTACAGACATCTTTGTTGTGGATACACCATTCTTGATTGAAAAATTGGAAGAAGAAGCAGCTAAAGAAGAACCTCGTAAGCTTCGTTATGTACTTCGTGATTTGGCAGTTGCTGAAAATGCTTTTGCTTACGAGTACACTGGTTACCTTTCAAATATCCACTCAGTAAAAGCGTACTTTGATGCTAACTTGGATATGCTGGAATCACAAAAATTCTATAAACTTTTTGCACCAAACCAAAAAGTTTATACAAAAGTTAAAAATGAAGAGCCAACATACTATGCAGACTCTTCTGAAGTTAAGCTTTCACAATTTGCATCTGGTTCGATTGTTCGAGGTAAAGTTGAGAACTCAATGATTTCACGTAATGTTGACTTTTCTGAAGGTTCTAGTGTTAGCCATTCAATTATCTTCCCACGTGTTAAAGTTGCTAAAGGCGCAACAGTTGAATATGCTATTGTGGATAAAGGTGTTGAAATCGCTGAAGGTGTTACGGTTCGCGGTACAGAAAACAACCCAGTTGTCATCAAAAAAGGTAGCGTTGTAACAGAGGATATTGTACGATGAAAATTTTATTTGTAGCAGCAGAGGGTGCACCTTTCGCTAAAACTGGCGGTTTGGGTGACGTTATCGGTGCTCTTCCTAAATCTCTAGTCAAAAATGGTCACGAAGTTGCCGTAATTCTCCCATATTATGATGTGGTTTCGGCTAAATTTGGCGATCAGGTTGAAGACATTGGCTTCTTCTATACAAATGTTGGTTGGCGTCGTCAATATGTCGGCATCAAGAAAATTGTCCGTGATGGTGTGACCTTCTTCTTCATTGATAATGAGCAGTATTTCAACCGCGGTACGGTATACGGTGAGTGGGATGATGGTGAGCGTTTTGGCTTCTTCCAAATGGCTGCCCTTGAGTTGATGGAAAAAGTGGACTTTATTCCAGATATTCTCCATGTTCATGACTACCACACAGCCATGATTCCATTCCTTCTTAAGGAAAAATACCATTGGATTCAAGCTTACCAAGGTATTAGAACAGTCTTCACTATCCATAATATTGAGTTCCAAGGTCAATTTGACAGTGGTATGCTTTGGGAAATCTTCGGTGTTGGTTACGAGCGTTATGCAGACGGTACGCTCCGTTGGAATGACTGCCTCAACTGGATGAAAGCAGCCGTTCTTTATGCAGATCGTGTAACAACAGTTTCTCCATCTTATGCTGGTGAAATTCAAACACCTGAATTTGGTAAAGGTCTTGATCAAATCATGCGCATGGAATCTGGTAAGTTGTCTGGTATTGTTAATGGTATCGATACGGACCTCCTTGATCCAGAAACAGATACTCACATTCCTTACCACTTCTCAGTGGATGATTTGTCAGGTAAGGCCAAAGACAAGGCAGCTCTTCAAGAACGTGTTGGTCTCCCAGTTCGCGAAGACGTTCCATTGATTGGTATTGTGTCACGTTTGACTGACCAAAAAGGTTTCGATTTGGTTGTCAACGAACTTCACAACATCTTGCAACATGATGTTCAGATTGTTCTTTTGGGTACTGGTTACAGCGACTATGAGAACTCTTTCTCTTGGTTCGGTCACGCTTACCCAGAAAAAATGTCTGCCAACATTACCTTCAACCTAGAGTTGGCTCAACAAATTTATGCTGGTTGTGACATTTTCCTTATGCCTTCAGCCTTTGAACCATGTGGCCTCTCTCAAATGATGTCTATGCGCTATGGTACCTTGCCAGTGGTTAGCGAGGTTGGTGGTCTTCGTGATACTGTTGAACCATACAACCCTGTGACAGGCTCAGGTACAGGATTCTCATTTGGTAACTTCTCAGGTTACTGGATGGTTCAAACCCTTGAAAAAGCTCTCGATGTTTACGAAAACAATGCTGATGCTTGGAAACAACTCCAGCACAATGCTATGACACGTGACTTCTCATGGGATACAGCAAGTTTGGCATATGTTGATTTGTACAAACAATTAGTATAATTGCAAAGATAACTTTTCTCGCAAGGGAAAAGTTATCTTCGTGTAAAGCGTTTGAAAACGCTTCTATATAATCTTGACAAAAGTCAGGATAGCATCTCTCAATCTTGCTGATAAAGCAATGAAAGAGAAGATATCTAAAAATCTGAATAGAAGACTAACTCTAATCATGTTATAATAAACCTGACTGTTTTGACAGTTTTGTAAATAAAGATTTTGAAATATCTGTTTCGAATCTTGTCTGGCAAGGTTTGGAAGTTTGAGTAAAATTTCCAATTCCCTCTTATCTGAATAGATACCTGTAAGAAGTGTATTGAAGATAAGGAAGTAGTAAGAAAGGATTTCTATGCAACTCGAAAATTTAACAAAAGAACAATTCATCCGTGACTTTAAGGATACTCTCCATCAAGAGCAGTTGATTAAAGTTGCTAAGGCCACACCAACGGAGATTTTTACTGCCTTGGCTGGTTTGATCCGTAAATATTACACAAATACATGGATTGAACGTAACCATGCACTTTCAGATAATCAAGAAAAGATTGCTTACTACTTCTCGATTGAATTTCTTCCAGGTCGTATGTTGGAAACTAACCTTCTCAACCTTGGTATTCTTGACCTTGTTAAAGAGGGATTCGCAGAACTTGATATTGACTTCCGTGAAGTTGTAGAAGCTGAGCATGATATGGCACTTGGTAATGGTGGTCTTGGTCGTTTGGCTGCTGCCTTCATGGATTCGCTTGCGACTACTGGTTATCCAGGTTTTGGTAATGGTCTTCGTTACCGTTACGGACTTTTCAAACAACGTATTGTGGATGGTTACCAAGTGGAATTACCAGATGGTTGGTTTGGTTCTACAGGTAATGTTTGGGAAACACGTAAAGACCACGATATTGTCTATGTGAAACTCTTTGGTGATGTGGTTCTTGAAAGCAATGAAGATGGTCGCTTTGTCCCAACTTATAAGAATGCTCAAGTCCTTCGTGCCGTACCTTATGATGTGCCGCAAATTGGTTATAAGAATGGTGTGATTAACAACCTTCGTCTTTGGGATGTAGAAATTCCTGAAGAATACGAATTGGATTATCCTACGCTTGATGCACGTCGTCGTGTGAAAGATATTACTGCTATTCTTTATCCAGATGATTCAACGATTAAAGGTAAAGAATTGCGTTTGGTTCAAGAGTACTTCATGACAAGTGCCGGTCTCCAAACAATCATTAAATCTTACCTCAAGATGGGCTTGCCATTGAAAGATATCCACGAAAAAGTATCTGTTCACATCAATGATACCCACCCTGCGGTTGCACCAGCTGAATTCATGCGTCTTCTCCTTGATGAATATGGTCTTTCATGGGAAGATGCTTGGAATGCGACTGTTAAAACTATGAGCTACACTAACCACACTATTCTTCAAGAAGCCCTTGAAAAATGGGATCAACAGCTCTTCAAACGTGTCCTTCCACGTGTTTACCAAATCATCTTGGAAATCGACAACCGTTACATCGCTGAAATGGCTGGACGTGGCGTTGCTGCAGATGTTATCGAACGTACTCGTATTGTTAAGGATAACCAAGTCCACATGGCTAACTTGGCGATTATTGGTGGTCACTCAGTTAACGGGGTTGCCAAACTCCACACAGAACTCCTTAAAGAAGATACCCTCCACGATTTCTATACTATTTTTCCTGAAAAATTCAATAACAAGACAAATGGTATCGTTCAACGTCGTTGGACACAAATTGCAGCTCCAGAACTTTCAGCAGCAATTGATGACGTGATTGGTGACGGTTGGCGTAACGACATCCATGAGCTTGAAAATCTTACAACTTACTTGGATGACAAGGAAGTCTTGAACCAGTTCTATCAAGTTAAGAAGACTGCTAAACAACGTTTGGCAGACTACATCAAAGAAACAACAGGCGTAGAAGTGTCAACAGATGCTATCTTTGATGTTCAAGTGAAACGTCTTCACGCTTACAAACGTCAATTGCTTAACCTTCTTCACATCATCAAACTTTATTGGGATCTGAAAGATAATCCAGATAAAGACATGGTACCTCGTGTATTCATCTTTGGTGCCAAAGCTGCCCCTGGTTATCACTTCGCTAAATCTGTTATCAAACTCATCAACGAAGTTGCCAATCTTGTTAACAATGACGAAAGCCTTCAAGGAAAACTTAAAGTGGTCTTCCTTGAAAACTATCGTGTCAGCCTTGCGGAACTTATCATTCCAGCAGCAGATGTCTCTGAACAAATCTCATTGGCTTCTAAAGAAGCATCTGGTACATCAAACATGAAATTCATGATGACTGGTGCTATTACCTTGGCAACACTTGATGGTGCCAACATTGAAATCAAGGATGAAGTTGGCGATGAGAATGTTGTCATCTTCGGTATGGACAAGGACGAAGTTTATGAACACTATGCACGTCACGATTACTACTCTCGTGCAGTTTATGAAAATAACCCAGTCATTCGTCGTGTCGTTGATACCTTTGTTAACGGTACGATTCCAAATGCTCAATCTGAAGGTACTGAAATTTACGAAGCCCTCATCACCCACAACGATGAGTACTTCCTCTTGGAAGACTTCGCTGCTTATGTAGAAGCTCAAGAGAAAATCGATGCGCTTTATCGTGATCATGACAAGTGGGCACGTATGAGCTTAGCTAATATTGCTAAATCTCACAAATTCACTTCAGATGATACGATCACAGAGTATGCTAAAGAAATTTGGGAATTGAAAAAATAGGCGATAGCTTATGAATCACAAAAAAGATAACGACTAGAAATGGTCGTTGTCTTTTATTTTTAAGAAGAGAGGAGTCGTAGACAGCCAAGCAGCATTTATACATGGCAGTAGGAGTTTACCCGCAGATCTATCTTGGCCCTTGAAACTTGCACTTGCTTATCAAGATGTTATAATGACCTATAGGTATAAGCATCAAAAAGGGGGGAAATTTATGGCTTTACGCAGCCAATTAATTACCAAGGAGTTTCCAGAATTAGATAGGGTAGAGCGCTTAAACAACGAGGCTTTTCCAGAAGAAGAACGTATTCCATTAAGTGACTTCTTAAAATTGGATGGTCGTGATGATTATCATTTCTTTGCCTTTTATGACGAGGATGATTTTGTTGGATTTGCCTCAGTTCTCTACAATGCCAAAGTTTTTTATGTGAGTTTCTTTGCCATCGTTCCTCAAATGCGGAGTCATGGCTACGGAAGTGAGATTATTGATAAACTGGTGGACTTTTATGGACCCTCGCGTTCTATGGTCTTGGAAGTAGAGCGCTTGGATGAACCTAACGACAATCCTGAGCAACGTGCGGCGCGTTGGGATTTCTATAAGCGTAATGGTTTTAAGACTTCTAATGCCTTCTTGGAATACGAAGGTTTGAGTTTTGAGATTCTCTATCGTGGCGATCACTTTGACGAAAAAGCCTACAGAGACATATTCCACAAACTTCAGGAAAATGCTTATTTTGATTTTAGTATTAAACATCGTCGCTTGAGCGATTTATAAAAAATTGAGTTGAACAGGTCTTAGTCGGCCTGTTTTTCATTTGTTTTCAACGTTTGCCAATCGTTTTCAGAATATTTTGTCCACCTATGCTATAATGGAAGTACTATGAAGAAAGTAATTTTACAGTATCTGGCAAGTGCCCTGGCTGTAATCCTCATACTTGGTCTTGTGGTTTTCAATCGACAGCGAAATGACTCTTTGGTAAAGAAGGTCAAAGACCCTGAGATTTCCTATATCTATCAGGATTCTTTGGAAAATATAGATAAACTGGCACTTAGTCAGGCTGGGGTTATCCAATCTTATCAACTCGATGCTTTGTCTGTTAGGAAGGAAGACGGGAAAATTTACCTCGTTCTCCATATCAATCATTCCTATGATATGCAGGTAAATCTTGTCCTAAAGGCAGATATCTACGGTGATTTATCTGTGGTTCAAGCGACACCATCAAAGGCTTTGAAGCTGGCCTTGGAGGACGAGTCTTATCAAAAACGATTGACCTTGATTTCACAGAAGGCAAATGCTATTATGGCTCGTGACCACTGGGATCAGGGCATTAAGCCAGCCTATGTGGCTCAGGTCAGAAGCAAGATGAAAAAGACTTCCTTGACCCAGTTAGACAAGGTTTTACAGGACATTGACCAAGAAAGCAAGGAAGTGGGCTCAGATACCTATACGGCCTTTTTCCAAGCATCTCAACTCCCTAATCATGACAAGCTCAATTTGGTTATGGAGCACATGCAGGTTTATGTGGACAAGTACCAGTTCCTCCAGTTAGGGAAGTCAGGTTATAAATTTTCCAAGAAGCTAGAGCCAACCAGTCCTTTTTATAGTTACTTCCGTGAGGCTATTATGGAGACCTATCAGACGGATCTAGGGCTTGGGGTGGATGACTTAGGTATCAAGCTCCATCTTTTTAGGTCTTGGATTGATAAGCAGTCCATGGACTATATTAGGACCAACTACAAGGGCAAGACAGATTTAGACAAACTTCTGGCCTACAGCAAGGACAAGAAGATTCATTTGGATTACACTACGGGTGCTTCCTACCATAATCGAAGCTTGGGAGACTTTACCTATCCGCAGAACATGAAAATTCAGCTACCTCAGACCAGTGTCATGGGACCTTATGGAGTTAGCAATTCCCGTTTTATTGAGTTTATTGTCAATATGGATACGGGGAGATTTGTCTCTGAGTGGAATGTCTACAAGAAAAGGAAAGACGGTAGCATCGACTCCAATCCCAAGCATTACAAGATTGAAGACGGTGCTGACATTGCCGATACGGATTCTGCTAATTATGGGCTGTCTAAGGGATTGAATGCTGACCTACCAGCCTATCTCAATAATAGCCATACCTATCTTGACGTTCGTCATCCTGCTGACAATGCGATTAGACGCAAGATGGTTAGGAAGTGGAAAAATCCCAAGAATGTCTTAAACGGTGGGCGCTATGCTGATATTGTTAAAAAAGGAGGCTTGAAAGACCTTGAAACATGGAGACAAGTTAAAGCTGAAGACCGGCTCCAGGTCTACAATGCTTACCTTGATTATATTCGCTCTCATCTTGTGCTTAATGGGTTTGACAGCTTTTACCAAGAAACCTACAAGCCCCAAGGTGGAGACAAAAAAGACTGAAAACCTTGATAGTGTCCTTGTCGCTAAGAATTTCTATCGAGTAAGGGATGCTTATGCCATTAAGCTCTACGGACAGGATGAGGGGATGTCCTTTGATGTAGCTGGCCAAAGACTTTTTGGATCAAACATTGCTATTAAGGATGGCCTATTATATGGCTCCAGTCTTGGGGATTTAACCATTGAGGCTTATTTTCAAGGAGAGCTGTCCTACCTTTTAGAGGCTACCCAGAAGCTTCCAGTGGACAAAAATCGCATCAAGGCTAACCACTATAGTCAGGACATTGTTTTGAATAACGTTTGGACTAGTTTGGAAGGTCAAGAAACCTCCAACAGTATCATCACTCAGTTTCAGGATAAGACCCTACTCAAGCTGCGAATCAGCTACAACAAAGAGTTCCTTCCCACAAAGATTCAAGGTTTCTACAATAGTCAGACCTTTAATGGCTGGCGGGACCTCTTTTACATAGATTATCCTTACAGTGATCAGGAAGCCTTCAATCAGGCTCAAGATGCCTACATACAACACATCCAGTACATGGAAACTCATCCTGAGGAAGAAGCAGGAGAGTTTGGTTAATAAAACAAAATCACCTTTATCTCGAGATAAAGGTGATTTTAGGTTTATAGGATTCTAGGTTTTAGTTTTGATTTGTGGCAACTTCTGGAAAAAGCTTGTCTAAGATTTTTGAAGTGATAGCCTGTCCAGGTCCTTCAGCACAGTAGGTGTGCATATACATAGAAGGGTTAAAGTTGAGCTCGATGCAGGTGCAATGAGGGTTTTCTTTGCTAGCAGGTTGGGTTTCATCTGGAATAATGAGGTCAACCCCACAAGCCCAAGCGCCCATACTAGTTGCCATAGCTGCAGCTAATTCTTGGTAAGAGGAATCCATGGTCCCAGTGACATCAATAGAGTCACCACCCGTAGAAATGTTTGAGTTACGACGTAGATTGACCTTTTTCCCTTCTGGGAGAATATCATCAGGGGTATAACCCTGTTGCGTTAACATCAGTTGTTCGATGTCTCCTAGTGCAATGATTTCCAGTGGTGAGCGGTGATCACGTCCTCGCAATGGATTGGCATTTTTCTGAGCGACCAATTCACGAATGGTGTGTTTGCCATCACCGACAACATTGGCAGCGACACGAAGGAGGACAGCCTCACAGCTCCCATCCAGAATGAAGAAACGGTATTCGGTTCCTGGGATAAATTCTTCAACAAGAACAGCTGTATCTTCTGCAAAGGCAATCTCGAGGGCTTTCTTATAGTTATCAAGGCTGGCAGGCTCTTGGAAAATGGAAATGCCCAGACCAAAGTTGGTTGATTTTGGTTTAACCACAATTTGCTTGTCCTTGATAAGAGGATAATAGGCTAGACCTTGTTCCAGACTGGTAAATTCGTCGCCAGCGGGAACAGGGAAACCAGCATCAGTCAGGATTTTTTTGGTCACGGTTTTATTGGCCATGGCAAGAGGTACTACATAGTTGTCTTTTGAGGTCATGTTACCATTTTTGACGTACTCAACATGATCTTTATGCCAAAGTTTAAGGAACTGATCCTGCTCATCTAGGATTTCAAAATGAATCCCTTTTTGAATGGCATCAAACAGTAGCATCTGAGTAGAAAGCTCCATCTCCTCGTAACCCTTAAGAGCATAGTGGGCAGTCCAGTCGTAATCATGATAGGCAAGAGCCTTGTCAAGGGCAAAGTCAGCAAGGGACTTGTCTTTGATATGAGGTAGAAGTTGAGCAGCTAGTGTCTGACTAGGATCTGCAAAGGCATCTTTCACTTGCTTAACCAAACCTTGATGATAGTCACCTAGTCCAAAATGTTGCACCAGTTGGTCCAGAGCCGTCGTAATGTTCTGAGTTTCAGCTTCAGAAGGTAGAGGCTCTAAAGGATGAGAGAGGGCGATTTTTTCATTCAGCGCGTGACCTTGAGCCAGAGCCTGATCGACATTTTCAGGGGCATCCATCCAGAGGAAGGCTAGAAGGAGTAGGTGTACAGTATCCATGGTAGTTTGGCTAATACCGATACGCTCAAAGGGGTTAAGGTCGAAGTTACGGAATTCCAGATAGGTGATTCCCTTGTCAAGGAAGGAACGATTAACCTTTTGTCCACGGAAACGAACAGCTGAGTAAAATTCCTTCTCCGCAATCAAATCTCCTTGTTCGATATAGTTTTCGATGGCAGAGACATAATCTTCTAGGTTTGCAAAAGATACTTGGATTTCTTCCTTATTGACATAACCATGGTCACTGTTACGGAAGGAACGCACGGGTTCTGGCACTTCTTGGTCGAAGAAGCCTTGCTCAGCAACAGGTGCAGCACCAAAGAGATAGGTAATTACCCAACGGTAGCGCAAATAGTTCTGAGCCAGCTTAAGATAGAGGGCGTTCTTGAAAGCAATCATATCAGTCTGGTCACTTTCTTTGAATAAAGCCTCAACCAAATCTTTCCCAAGTTCCATATTATAGTGGATACCTGAGATAGCTTGAAGTTTAGTTCCGTATTTTTCAGCCAAGTAGTTACGATAATGGCGTTCGAATTCATTTTCCAGTTGAGCGACTTGGATTTCTTGGGCCTTGATACGAGGTGGCATGGACAAGGGCCAGAGAAGTTCATCTTTACTGATGGAACGTCCAGCTACATCGGTAATGGCTCCAAGAAAACGACGAGCCTCAGTGGTAGATTTAGCAACTGGCGTGATGAGTTCCATTTGAAACTCACAAAAATCTGTTTGAATATAAGGGTGGAAACTTCGAGCTCCTAGGCAAGAAGGGTGAGGCGTATGTGCTAATTTTCCCTGTCTATCGACACGAAGACTTTCGCGTTCAATTCCAAAGTTAGCTTGAAGGATAGGGCTGGTAGGCTCCAGCTTTTGAAGCAGTTGATTTATAGTCATAGAGTCACCTTTTCATCTAATGTTAGTGTTAGTCTATTATAAATAGGAACAGAAAACAAATTTCTGCTACGTTTGGCTATGATTTACGAACATTTATGATAAGTTTGTGAAAAATGAGCAGCTTTTAGAGCGATATTTTTATCAAACATCGTAAAAAACTTACAAATGTTAGCAAAATGATATTATGCTTGCAATTTTACTCAATTTAACCTATACTAATGACATATATATGAGAACGAAAAAATCCCTAGGGTCTGCCCTCAGGGGCTTTTGTATGCTCTCAAAAGGGTATGACCGTTCTTTTATAGATAAATGATAAGCATAAGACTGTTAGTTTTATGCCTAGAGTAGACGATATTTTTCGCCGTGGTAACAGTTATCTAAATCTGCTCAGTCTTGCTGAAAACAGAGTAAGATACTAACAGTTCGCTCTGCTCAACAGCGATGCTTTCGCCGTGATGATATTCCTATAACTGCAGAAGCAGTTATAGGAAGCGGAGTTATCGAGACTTTGGCTCGATAACTAGTCATGGAACGACTGAGTCGGTCGCTGACGTCCGCCATCACTTAAGAAAGCATCAAAAAAGAAAAATATCAAAAGAAAAATATCAAAAGAAAAAGAATAAAAACGGAGGTAATTATGTTTCAAACCCTGATCGCCCAGATAAAGGAATACAAGAAACCCTCAATCCTAGCGTCCCTCTTCATGACGTTAGAAGTCATGTTTGAGATTTCCATTCCCTTTGTCATGGCCAATCTTTTGGATAAAGGTGTCCAGCAATCCAACATGTCTAACATTTGGCTCTATGGTGGCCTCATGTTGGTCTGCGCCTTCCTGTCGCTTTTCTGTGGGATGCAGTCGGCACGCTATGCGGCCTTTGCCTCTGCTGGATTTGCCAAGAATCTACGCCAGGCCATTTTCAAAAAGGTTCAAACCTTCTCTTTTGAAAATATTGATAAGTTTTCAGCTGGTGGTTTGGTAACACGTATGATGACTGATGTGACCAACGTGCAGAACTCTTACCAGATGATTATCCGCATCTGTGTACGTGCACCACTTAACCTGATTTTTGCCATTACAGCAAGTTTCCTGATTAATGGCGAAATGGCTTGGATTTTCGTTGGTGTAACACTCTTCCTTGGTCTGGTTTTGGCCATTATTACCAAAATCGTATATCCTCTCTTTACTCAAGTGTTTGAGGCTTATGACAACCTCAACAATAGTATCAAGGAAAATATCACCAACATGCGTGTGGTGAAATCCTATGTTAAAGAGCAGGAAGAAACTGACAAATTCAAGAAGGCTTCACGTCGTATTTACAAGATGTTCATGCGTGCCATTCGTGTAGTTGTCATGTCTAACCCAGCCATGATGTTGTCTATGTATGCATCATTCCTCATGATTTCTTGGTTTGGTGCTCATCTTATCGTTGTCGGCAAGCTATCTACAGGTGAATTGACTTCCATGTTCAGTTACACCATGACCATCCTCATCTCACTTATGATGTTCATGATGATCTTTGTCATGTTGTCTATCTCTATGGCCTCTGTAGAGCGTATCAATGAAGTGCTTAATACTGAATCAACCATTATTTCACCTGAAAATGGCTTGACAGAGGTCACAGATGGTTCTATCAGTTTTGATCATGTGGATTTCTCATACACTGATGAAAATGGTGATAAGACCCATGTCCTCAAGGATATTTCGCTTGATATTAAGTCTGGTGAGGTTATCGGTATTCTTGGTGGAACAGGTTCTGGTAAATCAAGTTTGGTTCAGCTCATTCCTCGTCTTTATGATGTGGAAGCCGGTCAAGTTAAGGTTGCTGGCCACGATGTTAAGGATTATGATTTGGATAGCTTGCGTAAGCAAGTTGCCATGGTACTTCAAACCAACGTCCTTTTCTCAGGAACCATTAAGGAAAATATGCGTTGGGGAAATAAACAGGCAACAGATGAAGAAATCATTGAAGCTTGTAAGATTGCCCAAGCTGATGAATTTATCCAAGAGTTTAAGGATGGCTATGATACCAAGATTGAACGTGGTGGAGCCAATGTCTCAGGGGGACAACGTCAACGTCTTTGTATCGCACGTGCCCTTCTCATGAATCCGAAAATCTTGATTTTGGATGATTCGACATCGGCAGTCGATACCAAGACAGATAGTTTGATTCGTCAAGGCTTCGCTTCAAGTCTTAAGGACTCGACCAAAATCATCATCGGTCAACGGATTTCATCTATCCAAGATGCCGACCGTATCATCGTCATGAATGATGGTCGTATCGATGCTATTGGTACTCATGACGACTTGGTGGCTAATAATGCTATCTATCGTGACGTCTACAAGATGCAAACACAAGGGAAAGGAGTAGCAGATGCAGAATAAGAAAAAAGCTAATTGGGGCTCTCTAGCACGTCTTCTACGCTTTTTGTGGCAAGACTACAAACTTTCACTTAGTATTGCCTTTGTCCTCATTGTTGTTGCTTCTTTGGCAACGGTTAATTTGACGGCTTCGATTCAGTCCTTGGTGGACGTTTACGTTCAACCCATGCTCAAATCTGGTAGTCATGATTTTGGGCCACTGTTACGTTTCTTGACGTCAGTTGGGGTCTTTTGTCTTATCGGTGTGGTTGCCAACTATGTGGCCTCCCTCCTCATGGCGACGATTTCACAAGATTCCCTGCGTTCCCTTCGTAATCAGCTTTTTGCTCGTATGCAAAAGCTTCCGGTTCGCTACTTTGACACTCACCAACACGGGGACATCATGTCTATCTATACCAATGACATCGATGCCCTTCGTCAGGCTGTTGAGCAGTCAATTCCGCAGTTGTTACAAACGGCCATTACCCTTATCGGGGTGACTGTAACCATGCTTACGGTTAGTCCCCTTCTCTTTATCGTGGTCCTAGTCATGGTAGGCATCATGTTTATGGTCATCAAAAATGTATCAGCCAAATCAGGTCGTTACTTCGGTGAACAACAAAAGAACCTAGGGATTGAGAATGGTTTTATCGAAGAAATGATGTCAGGGCAAAAGGTCGTCAAGGCCTTCGTCCACGAAGAAGAAAGCATGGCTGACTTCGACAAGATTAATGAACAACTTTTTGAATCTTCTTACTTGGCCAACCGCTATGCCAATGTTCTCATGCCAATTCTTGGGAACTTAGGAAATGTTTCCTTTGTTTTGACTGCCTTGGTTGGTGGTGTATTTGCCCTCAATGGTGTGGGTGGTTTGACTATCGGTGGTCTCATGGCCTTCCTACAATTGAACCGTTCCTTCAACGGCCCAATTACTCAGGTTTCTCAACAACTTAACTTTGTCCTTATGGCCCTTGCTGGTGCTGATCGTATCTTTGACCTTTTGGATGAAGCAGAAGAAGTTGACCAAGGTAAGGTCACTTTGGTTAACTACGAATTGGTAGATGGTCAAATGGTTGTGACAGACAAGAAAACCAATCTCTGGGCTTGGAAACACCCACGTCCAAATGGCGACTACGAGTTGGTCGAGTTGATCGGAAATGTGGTCTTCCAAGATGTTGATTTCTCTTACGATGGTAAGAAACAAATCCTTCACGACGTTAACCTCTATGCGGATAAGGGGCAAAAGGTTGCCTTTGTTGGTGCGACGGGTGCAGGTAAGACGACGATTACTAACTTGATTAATCGTTTCTACGACATCCAATCTGGTGTGATTACTTATGATGGTATTGATGTGAAGCTAATTGAAAAAGATTCTCTTCGTCGATCACTTGGTATCGTACTTCAGGATACCCATCTCTTCACAGGGACTATCGCTGAAAATATTGCCTACGGCCGTGCTGATGCGACTCGCGAGGAAATTCTTGAAGCTGCTCGTATTGCTAACGTGGATTCCTTTGTGCAACATTTGGACAATGGTTACGACACTGTCCTCACAGATGATGGCGCAGGCTTGTCTAATGGACAACGTCAGCTGATTGCCATTGCGCGTGCCGCCCTTGCTAATGCACCAGTTCTGATCCTTGATGAAGCGACATCCTCTATTGACTCTCGTACCGAAAAAATGGTCCAAGAAGGGATGGACCGACTCATGGAAGGACGTACGGTCTTTGTTATCGCCCATCGTCTTTCAACCATCGTTAACTCTGACGTTATCATGGTTATGGACCACGGACGTATCATTGAACGTGGTGACCATGACAGCCTTATGGAACAAGGTGGTACTTACTACCGACTCTATACTGGTGGTCTTGAAATTGATTAAGATTAAAAGAACTCAGGCTTTGCCTGAGTTTTTTTGCATATGAAGAAGATGTTTCTTTTGAGACTTTTCTTGTAAAAACGATAGATTTGATATCTTAAATCTCAACTTCTTTTAAACCGTGTGAGTCCAGGCGATAAATCTTTTGGCAAACTTGTCTGAGGTAGTTGATATCATGTGAGACTGTCAGAATGGCACCTGGATAGTTCTCGAAGAGCTGTCGGACTTGGGGTTGTGAGGTGGGTGAAAAATTTCTGGTTGGTTCATCTAAGATAAGGAGCTGAGGGCTTTCTAAGACCAGGTGTAGCAGGAGTAGTTTTCCTTTCTGTCCTCCAGATAAATCAGAAATGGCATGGCTCATTTCATCATGACTAAAGTTGAGGTTGGCGAGATGGGAGCTTATAACCTCTCGTTCAGACTTGTCGCCTGTCTTACTTAAAAACGCTATCGGTGACAAATCATTTTGCAAGATAGTATTGTAATGTTGAGGCATGTAGCCAATAGTCAGGTCTGTCTTCTTGCTAAGTTCTTGGTAGAGAAAGTGTAAGAGAGTGGATTTACCACAGCCGTTATCTCCAACAATACCAATTTTTTCTTGCCCTTTCAAAGAAAGTTTGAGATGGTCAATGGTCAGGTGAGGAGCGATGTTTATCTGCTTTTTATCCAGATTTAAGAGATATTTTCCCTGAGGTAGAGGAGTGATATGAGAGAAGAATAGTTCAATACTGTCTTCTTTATCAGGCATTTGTGTCATATCTTGGGCAAGGCGGTCGTAGCGTTTTTCTTGCGAGAGGACTGCTTTCATCTTTTTGGCAACCAATCGTCCTTGCGTGCTATCATGCGTATTACGTAGGGTAGTTTGGACATTTTGTTTGATACGGCGATGCTTGGCCATGGCTTTGTCATAGGCTTTTTTCTCGGTTTTCGCTTGCTGCATTTGTTGCTGGAAGGCATCAGTGCGTTGCTGGCTATAGTTATCATAGTCGAGGTGCTCCACACTAGTCCTTGCCTGACGGCGACGTTTAAGGAGTTCCAGATGGATAATGGTATTTGCTGTCTGGCTTAGTAGGTCTTCGTCATGTGAGATATAGATTATGGTTTGATCAGAATGTTTGATAAAATTTTTTAGCCAAGTCATAGTAGTCAAGTCCATATCGTTTGAGGGCTCGTCAAGAAAAATGATGTCGTGGGGACGGGCTAATTCTCGGATGAGTTGAATTTTGAGTTTCTCGCCACCTGACAGAGAGGAGATAAGCTGACTGCTAGCAAAACGATCACTATCAAAATGAAGTTCATCAGCCAGACGATAGAGGGTAGCATAGTCTAGGTCATAAGTATCCGTAAAGAAGTAGTCGTTAAGGGTTAGGGACTGTAAGTCATCCGAAATCTGTTGAGGAATATAGACCTGTGGGCTATCTGGTTTATTAATAGTTCCCTCGTAAGAAAGATGGTCAAAATGTGCTTTAGGATTGACAAGAAGGGTAAGGAGACTTGACTTTCCATTGCCTTCTTCCCCAATGATAGCGACTTTTTCACCAGTAGCTATCGTTAGATTTAAGTCATGAACGAGTTCACGCAAATCTTTGGTATGGGTAATAGTTAGATGTTGAATCTGTATCATAGGACCTCCTAGGTCTGAGTGCTTGTTGATAGTGTTTCATGGAAAATATGGTTCTTACTTCAAACAATATCAAAGGTCAAAAAACAGTCCTACCTTATAAGATAGAACCGTCTTGAATCTAGCTAAAAAGCCCTCTAGGAGATAGTGATGGTGTGGATGCAAAAAAACGCAGATACCACCAATAAATTTTCTACAGAAAAAGAGCGCAAAAAAGACATGAAAACAATCTATCGAATAAAGCAGGTTTATTGTGAATAGACTTAGTTGTTCATGTCTCCATTTACCTCCGAATGTTACTTGCCTTGATTGTACGCTGTTCGAGAGATTTTGTCAAATGAAAATAAAATATCCAGTCCTATTAGACCGCCGATGCACCTTATCAACAGTCTCCACCTATGCTATACTAGAATCAGTACTAAAATGGAGATTATTTATGGAAAATAAGTTTGTAAAGAAACAAACACCTAAGGGGGATAAGTCCACAAGAATTGTTTTTATAGGTCTCTTAGTGGCATTGCTTTTTATAATCGCAGGGACGGCTATCTTCTTTGCTGTGAATAGTAGCAGTAAGGCTACCAAAGGTTCAGCTGCATCAAGTAAGTCGCGTACGACTGTCTATTCCGGCAGCAATGCAGAAGACCCCTTGTTCAAAATCACCCTGAAAACCTTCGGAGATAATAAGGAATTTTTACTCGTGACACCAAATCCTGGTCATGATAGAAACATGTTTAACATTGTGGGGGTAGCTGGTCAATACTTAGTCACTCAAGAGTACAAGGGGGGTGAATCTGGTAAGAAAAATGCCAAGGGTGAGACACTTTATAAGTATGACTACTTTAATATCTATATGTATGACACGGAAAAACCAAATCAAAAACCTAAACAAATTGACCTCTTGAAATTGGCTAAAAAAGCTGGGGATGAAGATTATTTAAATCAGGCAAGTCTAAGGCTTTTCATGCTTAATGAGCAAGCTTACTTACAAATGCCTTTTGGTGCGTCATCAGCTGATTTTGCTTCTAATAAAAAATACCTCAATCTCAAAACGCAAAAGATTGAGGAAATGAATATTCCAGCTAACTCGAATACTTTGGACTCGGAATTGGATTATGCCAATGTTGATATGCGTAAGACTTTAGAGCCTTTTGGTCTTGAAATGTGGCCAGGTGCAACTAATGGTAAGGATCTAGATCATCCAAGAGAAACACCAATTGCAAGTCTGCCTGCTCTTTATTACATTTCTGAAAAAGACAGAAGCCTCAATATGGATAGTACCAACTTTGCCAAAGAGCATAAGGATGCTTATGACGCGATTAAGACCAAACATGCTAGGATCTACACCATTCCAAGCAAGATTAACAATGAAACCTGGTTCAATACCTTACTCCATTGGATGGCACCTGAAGGCCAGGATGCCTACGAGTTACCGGTTAGGGCATTTAGACCGACTCAGGAAGAAGGGAAAGTCAAGTCCTACCAAGAATTGCAGACTTGGAATGACAACCATATCAGAAAAAAATAGAGGAACTTACCTCTGAAACCCATAAGATTATGAACCCAAGTCTATGATACTTGGGTTTTTAGTGTTTTTGAAATGCTAATGGGAGACTTTAGTCGTGAAAGAGGATTATTAAATTGTATATCAATGGTTTATCGAGGGTGTTACAGAATCGGATGGTTTGTAATAAGAAGGTGAAAATTAGAATCAAAGTGAGAATATCGGCCAATAAAATGAGTTAAACTCTCTCATAACTCTGACATCTTACTTGAATAATATGAGAAAGTTAGGAATGAAAAGAAAATAAAATAGAAATTTGAAAACGGTATAAAGCAAATAAAATCAAGGTTTTTACACTTGTAAGAATAAAAAATGAGCGAAAGTTGTTGGTTGAATTGTCAGACAACTTGATTTTTTTTAAAAAAGTTAACTTAATCACTTGACCATGAATTGTCAGAATGTTAGAATGTAATAGAATCATGAGTTCAAGTATAGGATTCTTGTATACTCGTGACCTATAACTAACTATTTCATACAGAGGGAGACTTGAAATGAAAGACATTTTTAACAGACGTCAACGATTTTCATTGCGTAAATATTCGTTTGGTGTCGCTTCAGTCTTGCTAGGAACGGCACTCTTTGCTGCTCATACTGCACAGGCTGATGAAGTAACAGCGCCTGACGCTTCTTCATCAAATCCTGGTTCATCAGTTGAGGGCGAGAGTTCTTCAGACCTGGTTGAGACGTCAACAGCATCAACAGCTCAAGCAGATCCTACTGCAGCTGTATCTTCAACTGAGGCAACTGCGTCAACATTTAACTTGACGCCAGAAGCTTCAACAACAGATAAGGCTGCCGCAGAGACAACTGACAAACAAGCTACAGAAACTGCAAAACCTGAAGCAGCTAAACCAGCTTCAGAGACTGCAAAACCAACTGAAAAAGCTGCTACAGAAACAGCTAAACCAGCTACAGCGGCATCTTCAAATGCAGCTAGCAACAACGTTGAAACAACAGCTTCAGCGACAGCCGCTGCAGCAACTCCAGCTGCAACAGCGGCTAATCGTACTGCAGCAACAGCAGCTCCAGTAGCTGAAGCAACAGCAGCAGCCGAAACTGCGGCAGCAGCAACAAGTGTTAAGCCAAATGTCACAGCACGTGCTTACTCAGTTAGAGCAGCAGCTGAAGATCGCAGTGCAACACTTGATCGCGCTGCTAGTGAAGTGACAAGTGCAGGTGCTTTGGAAACAAGCCGTCGTAGTCGTAGTCGTAACCGCCGTGCTGTTACAGACCACAATAACGAGCCGGTTGCTGTAGCAACTTTCCTAAAAGACGGTGAAGTTGCTACACCTGAGATGACGGATCCAAATGGTGCAAGTGTTCGTTCACAAACAGTACCATCAGGATATGCTGCTAAAGAAGGCGATGTCTACACCTATAGTATTGTAGACCTTACTCGTTTCAATGAACGCTACAATACAAACTACTATACTCGAGCATACAAGAGATTTGATGCTTCAACAGATACAACTGTTGAATTGGTCGATAAAACGACTGGTAATGTAGTAGAAACTAGAACGATTACAGCGTCAAGTGGTATTCAAAAATTCACGACAACTACAGCTGCATCTAGAGGTGAATTGACTTGGCAAGTTGATTACGATCCAGGTACAGGAGCTGGCCCTGGTAAAACGGACCAACCATTCATCCAATTAGGGTATGAAGTTGGTGCAAGTATTCAAGCTTTAGTAAATCCAAAGAACGAAGCTGAACAAAAGTTATATCAAGATGTTTATAACGCTCGTACATCAACAGATATTATCAATGTTGTAGAACCAGCTTATAACGGTCGTCCGATTACGGATACTAATGCCAAGATTCCAGTATCAGTTAATAAAACAACTTACTATAAAGTAGTTGATAAAAATAATCCAACATTTAACGCCAATAAAACTGATGTAACTGTTCAAGATTATAAAGCAAATGGTAATGAAGTAGACTTAGCTTCATACACTCTTAAAGCTATGGAAGGTCAAAACTTCACAGCATCTGGAGAGCGTCAATTTGATGGCTACAAACTTTATCAAGCAGCTGATGCAAACGATCAATCAGGTTATGTAAGCCGTCCTTACAAAGTTGGAACTAAATTCATGGACGCTGAGCGTGCAGGAATTAAACGTATTAAAGAAATCGTAGGTGAAGATGGAACTGTAGTTGTTCGCGTTTATCTTCTAGATCCAAAACAACAAAGCAAACGTTCTGATGGTACATTGAGCACTGATGGCTACATGTTGCTAGCAGAAACTAAACCTATTAAACCTGGTGATTATAACAAACAAGAATTAAATGTTAAGAAATCACCTCTTAACACAATTGCTTTCACAGATAATAAAGGTGTAAACCATCCTAATGGAGTAGAAGTTCCATTTGACTTCCAAACAGCAGCGGGATATACACCTAAGAAAACAGTATTCGTACCATTCTTAGGAGATGGTATCGGACACCTTTCACCAAATAGTCAATTAGAAAATGGTGCATATATAAAAATAGGTACCAACGTTGACTTGCTCAACACTTTGACGCCGTATAAACAACCTGTTTACTACTATGTGAAACAAGAACCTGTAACAGTTACTCCAGAAGTTGAAAAACAATTGGCAGGACGTACCCTTGTAGATGGTGAATTCAGCTTTAAGATTAAGGAAAACTCTTCTGCACCTGGTGTGGAAGAAACTGTCACAAATAAAAATGGTAAGGCAACCTTCTCTAAATTAACGTTTAATAAAGTAGGTACTTATACTTATACTATTACCGAATTACCAGGTGCAGATAAGGATGTCGACTATGATGCTATGAAAGTAACCATGACTGTTACGGTTACTGAAAATGCAACAGGTGATTTGCAAGCTTCTGTTAAATACAGTGGTGCTGGCGGTTTTGCTTCAAGCGCAGATGACAAAGTCTTTAACAACTACGTTGTAGCTCCTGTTAAGACTAAGTTTGACTTTAGCAAGGCTCTCGCAGGTCGTGAGTTGAAAGCCGGTGAATTTAGCTTCGTATTGAAAGATTCAACTGGTAAAGTTCTTCAAACTAAAACAAATACTAAAGCAGGTGTTGTAGCCTTTGATGATTTGACCTTTGACAATACTCAAGTTGGTACTCACAAGTACACTGTAGAAGAAGTTATCCCAGAAAACAAAGAAGCTGGTATGACTTACGATACAATGAAAGCTGAAGTAACAATCACTGTTACTAAGGAAGGTCACGTTCTTAAAGCAACAAACACTCTTCCATCAGATACAGAGTTCAACAATACATTCACACCTGCTGCAACACAAGCACAATTCCGCTTCACAAAACGTTTGGAAGGTAAGACTCTTGAAGCAAATGCCTTCACCTTCGAATTGCTTGAAAACGGCAATGTGATCCAAACTAAGAAGAATGCGGCTGATGGTTCAATCCAATTTGATCCAATCTCATATGCAACTGTAGGTACACACACTTACACTGTACGTGAAGTAGC
Organism: Streptococcus sp. FSL R7-0248; assembly: GCF_037967965.1. Classification (NCBI taxonomy): domain Bacteria; kingdom Bacillati; phylum Bacillota; class Bacilli; order Lactobacillales; family Streptococcaceae; genus Streptococcus; species Streptococcus sp. FSL R7-0248. The sequence goes on along the minus strand of NZ_CP150201.1, from coordinate 1,548,732 downwards.
TGGAACAGATACCAACATTGATTACGATGATATGAATGCAGTTGTAACTGTAAATGTCACAAAAGACGCTCAAACAGGTCTTTTGAACGCTGCAGTTACAATGCCAGCTGATACTGAGTTCAATAACTTTGCTGTTGCACCAGTTAAGACTCGTTTTGACTTCACTAAAGCTCTTGCAGGTCGTGCTCTTAAAGATGGTGAATTTAGCTTCGTATTGAAAGATGCCAACGGAACTGTTCTTCAAACTAAGACTAACAATGCTAATGGTGTTATCGCCTTTGACGATTTGACATTCACAAACGCACAAGTTGGTACTCACAAGTACACTGTTGAAGAAGTTCAAGGTTCTGAAGCTGGCATTCAATATGACACAATGAAAGCTGAAGTAACAATTACTGTTACTAAAGATGGTCATGTTCTTAAAGCTGTTAATACACTTCCAGCCGACAAAGAATTCAACAATACATTCACTTCATCTCCAACACAAGCACAATTCCGCTTCACAAAACGTTTGGAAGGTAAGACTCTTGAAGCAAATGCCTTCACCTTCGAATTACTTGAAAACGGCAATGTGATCCAAACTAAGAAGAATGCGGCTGATGGTTCAATCCAATTTGATTCAATCTCATATGCAACTGAAGGTACACACACTTACACTGTGCGTGAAAAAGCTGGTAACGATACAAATATCGATTACGATACTATGAACGCAGTAGTGAAAGTTAAAGTTACTAAAGATGCCGCTACAGGTCTCTTGAGTACTGCTGTTACAATGCCTGAAGACACTGAGTTCAACAACTATGTTGTTGCTCCAGTTGTGACTAAGTTTGACTTTACTAAGAAATTGGCAGGTCGTGAACTTAAAGCAGGTGAATTCAGCTTCGTATTGAAAGATTCTACAGGTGCAGTAGTTGAAACAGTTAAGAATGATGCTGCTGGTAACGTAACCTTCTCTGAATTGTCATTTGACAATACTAAACTTGGTACACACACTTACACTGTAGAAGAAGTAATTCCTGAAAACAAAGAATTCGGAATGACTTACGACCAAATGAAAGCTACAGTGACAGTTGAAGTTGCTAAGAATGGTCACACATTGACTACTGTTACAAACGTTACATCAACTGGTGGTGTAGACGCTAACGGTAAAGCAACTGATGGTACTGCAGATAAAGAATTCAACAACAAAGTCACTCCTCCGGACACTCCTGAATTCCAACCAGAAAAATTTGTCGTTTCTAAAGAGAAATATGACATCACTGGTGATAAGTTGATGGATGATGACGATGATGTTCCTGGTAACGAGTACACAGCAACAAACGCCAATCCATATGTTGATGGTGTTGCCAACAACGAACCAGAAAACTTGAATACTAAGACTGTTGAACGCGGTTCTAAATTGGTATACCAAGTATGGCTTGATACTACTAAATTCACAGAAGCTAACAACGTTCAATACGTTGGTGTATCTGATACATACGACGCTGATAAATTGGATGTAAACGCTTCTGACATCAAAGCTTACGATTCAGTAACTGGTGCAGACGTGACTGCTAAATTCGACATCAAAGTTGAAAATGGCACAATCACTGCAACTTCTAAAGATGAATTTATCAAAGATAAAGTAAACAACCCTGTTATCGATACTACTAAATTCGCCTTTGGACGTTACTATAAATTTGATATCCCAGCAACTGTTAAAGAATCTGTTAAAGCTGGTGCTGATATTGAAAATACAGCCAACCAAACAGTTCACGTTTACAACCCAGTAAGCAAGACAGTTGAAAAACCTGAAAAACCAACACAAAAACGTGTTAACAGCGTTCCAGTTCCAGTGGAAATGAACTTCACAAAACGTTTGGAAGGTCGTGAACTTCAAGCTAACGAATTCGAATTCGTATTGAAGAAAGACGGCGTTGAAGTTGAACGCGTGAAGAACGACGCTGCTGGTAAGATTGTCTTCAAGACTCTTAAATTTGGTCGTGATGATCTTGGTAAGACATACAACTACACAGTAGAAGAAACTCCTGGTACAGATACAACTGTCAAATACGACACAATGGTTGCTACTGTTAAAGTGGTTGTATCACACGACGGTACAGCTAAAGCAATCGTTGCCAACGTAACAGATGCTGCTGATAAAGAGTTCAACAATACAGTAACTCCACCAGAAGAACCTAAGTTCCAACCAGAGAAATACGTTGTTTCTAAAGCGAAATTCGATATCACTGGTACTAAACTCGTTGATGACGATTCTGAATTGACAGATAAATATGGTGAAACAAACACAAATCCATATGTCGATAATACAAACAACAACGAAGCTGAAAACTTGAATACCAAGACAGTTGAACGTGGATCTAAACTTTACTACCAAGTATGGTTGGATACAACTAAGTTTGACGCAGCTAACAAAGACAATATCCAAACAGTAGGAATCACAGATAACTACGACAAAGATAAATTGACTGTTAATGCTTCAGATATCAAGGTTTACGACTCAGTTACTGGTGCAGATGTTACTAACAAGTTCGATATCACTGATAACAACGGTGTTCTTACAGCTAACCTTAAAGCAGGCTTCACTAAGTCACTTGGCGACGCTGAAAACACTCAAATCATTGATACAACTAAATTCGAATTTGGACGCTACTATAAATTTGATATTCCAGCAACAGTGAAAGACGATGTTGTAGCTGGTGCAGATATCGAAAACAAAGCAGCTCAAGTTGTTAACTACTACAACCCAGTAAGCAAGACAGTTGAAAAACCAAACAAACCAACTGAAAAACGTGTAAATAGTGTTCCAATCTCAGTAGAATTCAACTTCACTAAGAAATTGGAAGGTCGCGACCTTAAAGCTGGCGAATTCACATTCGAGTTGAAAGACAGCGACAATGTTGTGATTGCAACTGCAACCAACGATGCAGCTGGTAAGATTAAATTCTCTCCAGTAGAGTACACAAATAAAGCTGGTGAAACTGTTACAGCCCTTAAATACAAGAAGGGTCAAGAAGGTACTTACAAGTACACTGTAACAGAGGTTAAGGGTACAGATGCAACTGTCACTTACGATGAAATGGTTGCTGTTGTAACCGTTACTGTATCTCATGATGGTACAGCGAAAGCCTTGATCACAAACGTGACAGAACCAGCGGATAAAGAATTTAACAACCGTGTAACACCTCCAGAAGAACCTAAGTTCCAACCAGAGAAATACGTTGTTTCTGAAGAGAAATTCGATATCACAGGTGACAAGCTCGTTGATGATGATAAAGAGTTGGCAGACAAGTACGCAGATACCAATGCGAACCCATATGCGGACGATGCATCAAACAACGAAAAACAAAACTTGAATACGAAGACTGTTAAACGTGGCGACAAGTTGGTTTACCAAGTATGGTTGGATACAACTAAATTCGACGCAGCTAACAAGGACAACATCCAATCAGTAGGAATCTCAGATGACTACGATGAAGCGAAGTTGAATCTTGATGCTACTAAGATCAAAGCCTACGATTCAGTAACAGGTGATGATGTTACAGCTAAATTCGATATCACTGTTAACAACGGTGTGATTACTGCAACTCTTAAAGATGGCTTCACTAAGTCACTTGGCGATGCAGAAAACACTCAAGTTATCGACACAACTAAATTCGCCTTCGGACGTTACTACAAGTTTGACATCCCAACAACAGTTAAAGCTGATGTACCTGGTGGTGTGGATATTGAAAATACTGCAGCTCAAGTAGTTAACTACTACAACCCAACAACTAAGAAAGTTGAAAAACCAAGCAAACCAACTGAAAAACGTGTTAACAACGTACCAGTTGAAGTGGAATTCAACTTCACTAAACGTTTGGAAGGTCGTGAGCTTAAAGCTAACGAATTCAGCTTCGTTCTTAAAGATTCAGAAGGTAAGACTCTTGAAACTGTAAGCAATGATGCTTCTGGTAACGTTAAGTTCTCAGCTATGTCATTCAAGAAGGGTGACGAAGGTGTTCACAACTACACAGTAGAAGAAGTTAAAGGAAGCGACGCAACCGTTACATACGACACAATGAAAGCGAATGTAACAGTTACAGTTAAACACGATGGAACAGCTAAAGTTCTTATCGCGACTGTAGGCGACATTGCGGATAAAGAATTTAACAACCGTGTAACACCTCCAGAAGAGCCTAAGTTCCAACCAGAGAAATATGTATTGAATACAGCTAAATTCTCTATCACTGATAACAAGCTTCTCGATGATGACTCAGAATTGGCAGACAAGTACGCAGACACAAATGCGAACCCATACGCTGACAAAGATGGTAACAACGAAGCAGAAAATATCAATACTAAGTCTGTTAAACGCGGCGAAAAGATCTACTATCAAGTATGGTTGGATACTACCAAATTCGACGCAGCTAACAAAGACAACGTTCAAACTGTAGGAATAACTGATGACTTCGATGAAACTAAGGTTGATGTAGATGGCTCAACAATCAAAGCTTACGATTCAGTAACTGGTGCTGATGTTACAGATAAATTTGACATTAAAGTTGAAAATGGTGTGATGACTGCAACACTTAAAGATGGCTTCACTAAGTCACTTGGCGACGCAGAAAGTACTCAAATCATTGATACAACTAAATTCGCCTTCGGACGTTACTACAAGTTTGATATTCCAGCAACTGTTAAGAACGATGTTCCTGGCGGTGCAGATATCGAAAATACTGCTGCCCAAGTAGTTAACTACTACAACCCAGTAAGCAAGACAGTTGAAAAACCAAACAAACCAACTGAAAAACGTGTCAACAGTGTTCCAGTTGAAGTAGAATTCAACTTCACTAAACGTTTGGAAGGTCGTGAGCTTAAAGCTAACGAATTCAGCTTCGTGCTTAAAGATTCAGAAGGTAAGACTCTTGAAACTGTAAGCAACGATGCATCAGGTAACGTTAAGTTCTCTAAACTTGAGTTCAAGAAAGGCCAAGAAGGCGTACACAACTACACAGTAGAAGAAGTTAAAGGAAGCGACGCAACCGTTACATACGACACAATGAAAGCGAATGTAACAGTCACAGTTAAACACGATGGAACAGCTAAAGTTCTTATCGCGACTGTAGGCGACATTGCGGATAAAGAATTTAACAACCGTGTAACACCTCCAGAAGAACCTAAGTTCCAACCAGAGAAGTATGTATTGAATGCAGAGAAATTCTCAATCACTGATAACAAACTTCTTGATGATGATTCTGAATTGGCTGACAAGTACGCAGATACAAATGCGAACCCATATGCGGATGGTACTGCAAACAACGAAGCTGAAAACATCAATACTAAGACTGTTAACCGTGGCGACAAGTTGGTTTACCAAGTATGGTTGGATACAACTAAATTTGACGCAGCTAACAAGGACAACATCCAATCAGTAGGAATCTCAGATGACTACGATGAAACTAAGTTGGATCTTGACGCTACTAAGATTAAAGCCTACGATTCAGTAACAGGTGATGATGTTACAGCTAAATTCGATATCACTGTTAACAACGGTGTGATCACTGCAACACTTAAAGATGGCTTCACTAAGTCACTTGGCGATGCAGAAAACACTCAAGTTATTGACACAACTAAATTCGCCTTCGGACGTTACTACAAGTTCGACATTCCAACAACAGTGAAAGCTGATGTTAAAGGCGGAGTAGATATCGAAAACACTGCGGCTCAAGTAGTTAACTACTACAACCCAACAACTAAGAAAGTTGAAAAACCAAACAAACCAACTGAAAAACGTGTTAACAACGTACCAGTTGAAGTGGAATTCAACTTCACTAAACGTTTGGAAGGCCGTGAGCTTAAAGCTAACGAATTCAGCTTCGTGCTTAAAGATTCAGAAGGTAAGACTCTTGAAACTGTAAGCAATGATGCATCAGGTAACGTTAAGTTCTCTAAACTTGAGTTCAAGAAAGGCCAAGAAGGCGTACACAACTACACAGTAGAAGAAGTTAAAGGCTCAGACGCAACCGTTACATACGACACAATGAAAGCGAATGTAACAGTCACAGTTAAACACGATGGAACAGCTAAAGTTCTTATCGCGACTGTAGGCGACATTGCGGATAAAGAATTTAACAACCGTGTGACTCCTCCAGAAGAACCTAAGTTCCAACCAGAGAAGTATGTATTGAATGCAGAGAAATTCTCAATCACTGATAACAAACTTCTTGATGATGATTCTGAATTGGCTGACAAGTACGCAGATACAAATGCCAACCCATATGCGGATGGTACTGCAAACAACGAAGCTGAAAACATCAATACTAAGACTGTTAACCGTGGCGACAAGTTGGTTTACCAAGTATGGTTGGATACAACTAAATTTGACGCAGCTAACAAGGACAACATCCAATCAGTAGGAATCTCAGATGACTACGATGAAACTAAGTTGGATCTTGACGCTACTAAGATTAAAGCCTACGATTCAGTAACAGGTGATGATGTTACAGCTAAATTCGATATCACTGTTAACAACGGTGTGATCACTGCAACACTTAAAGATGGCTTCACTAAGTCACTTGGCGATGCAGAAAACACTCAAGTTATTGACACAACTAAATTCGCCTTCGGACGTTACTACAAGTTCGACATTCCAACAACAGTGAAAGCTGATGTTAAAGGCGGAGTAGATATCGAAAACACTGCGGCTCAAGTAGTTAACTACTACAACCCAACAACTAAGAAAGTTGAAAAACCAAACAAACCAACTGAAAAACGTGTTAACAACGTACCAGTTGAAGTGGAATTCAACTTCACTAAACGTTTGGAAGGCCGTGAGCTTAAAGCTAACGAATTCAGCTTCGTGCTTAAAGATTCAGAAGGTAAGACTCTTGAAACTGTAAGCAATGATGCATCAGGTAACGTTAAGTTCTCTAAACTTGAGTTCAAGAAAGGCCAAGAAGGCGTACACAACTACACAGTAGAAGAAGTTAAAGGCTCAGACGCAACCGTTACATACGACACAATGAAAGCGAATGTAACAGTCACAGTTAAACACGATGGAACAGCTAAAGTTCTTATCGCGACTGTAGGCGACATTGCGGATAAAGAATTTAACAACCGTGTAACTCCTCCAGACGAACCTAAGTTCCAACCAGAGAAATACGTTCTTAGCGATGGTAACGGTAAGTTCGATATCACTGGTACTAAACTTCTTGATGACGATAAAGAGTTGGCTGACAAGTACGCAGATACAAATGCGAACCCATATGCGGATAAAGCTGATAACAACGAAGCAGAAAACATCAATACTAAAGCTGTTAAACGTGGCGACACTATTAACTACCAAGTATGGCTTGATACAAATCAATTTGATGCAAACAATAAGGATAACATCCAAACTGTTGGTATCACTGATGATTATGATGAAGCTAAATTGGAAGTTAAGCAATCAGATATCAAGGCTTACGATGGTAAGACTGGTGCTGATGTTACTGACAAGTTCGACATCTCTATCGCTAACGGCGTGATTACTGCTAACCTTAAAGCTGGCTTCACTAAGTCACTTGGCGATGCAGAAAACACTCAAATTATCGATACTACTAAGTTCGAATTTGGACGTTACTACAAGTTTGTCATCCCAGCTAAGGTTACTGACGGTGCTTACGATGGTGCTGAAATTGAAAATACAGCAGCTCAAGTTGTAAACTACTACAACCCAACTACTAAGACTGTTGAAAAACCAAACAAACCAACTGAAAAACGTGTTAACAACGTTCCAACTGCTATCGAGTTGATCTTCGGTAAGACACTTAACGGACGTAAGTTGCAAGATAAAGAATTTACTTTCGAATTGAAAGATGAAAAAGGTAATGTTCTTGAAACAGTTAAGAATGATGCCGAAGGTAAAGTTAAGTTCTCTACTATCAACTATGCTAAAGCAGATCTTGGTAAGACATTCAACTACACAGTAGAAGAAGTTAAAGGAACTGATACAACTGTTACTTACGATAACATGAAAGTCAATGTTACTGTTCAAGTTATCCAACCTTCAGTAGGAGATCAATTGTCAACAGTTATCTCTTACGCTACAGTAGGTGGAGATGCTTATGGTGGTGACGATCGTGTCTTCGATAACAACGTAACTCCTAACTTCAAACCAGAGAAATACGTTGTTTCAGAACCAAGCTTCGACATCATTGGTAACAAACTTGCTGATGACGACGATTCAGCTGATAAAGTTGAAATCCAAAACTTGAATGGTAAGACCCTCAAACGTGGTCAAAAGATCTACTATCAAGTATGGCTTGATACTCGTGACTTCACTGCAGAAAGCAACCTTCAAACAGTTGGTATCACAGACAACTACGAAGAAGCTAAGCTCGATATCGACGCTTCTGAAATCAAGGTTTACGATGGTATCACTGGTAAGGATGTTACAGACAAGTTCGATATTAAAGTTGAAAATGGTGTTCTCTACGGTACATCTAAAGCAAGCTTGACTAAAGCTATTAGTGCAACAGATGCTACTCCAGTCATCGATACAACTAAATTCGAGTTTGGTCGTTACTATAAATTTGATATCCCAGCTGTTGTTAAAGACATTGATGCTAACGACGGTGTAGATATTGAAAATACAGCTAACCAAACAATTCACCAATACAACCCATTCAATAAGAAAGTTACAACTCCTGAAAAACCAACTCAAACACGTGAAAACAACGTTCCAGTTCCACTCGAGTTCAACTTCACTAAACGACTTGAAGGCCGTGAGTTGACTGCAGGTGAGTTTAGCTTCGTATTGAAAGACAAAGACAACAAGGTTCTTCAAACAGTAACCAACGATAAAGATGGTCACATCAAGTTTGAAAAACTCTTGTTCAACAAAGCTGATCTTGGTAAGACATTCACTTACACAGTTGAAGAAGTAGCTGGTAAAGATACTTCAATCACTTATGATGCTATGAAAGCAACTGTAACAGTAGAAGTTACTAAGGAAGGCAAAGTTCTCACAACTGTCGTTAACCACGCTTCAACAGGCGGATTCGCTTCAAGCGCTAACGATAAAGAGTTCAACAACAAAGTTCGCCCACCAGAAACACCTAAGTTCCAACCAGAAAAATATGTTGTTTCTGAAGCAAAATTCGATATCACAGGTACTAAGCTCGTTGATGATGATAAAGAATTGGCTAACAAGGTTGCAGATACAAATGCTAATCCTTACGCTGATGATGCATCAAACAACGAATTGGAAAACATGAATACTAAGTCTGTTAAACGTGGTGATAAACTTGTTTACCAAGTATGGCTCGATACAACTAAATTCGACGCCAACAACAAGGATTACATCCAAACAGTTGGTATCTCTGATGACTACGACGAAACTAAGTTGGAACTTGACGCTACTAAGATTAAAGCTTACGATTCAGTAACAGGTGAAGATGTTACCGCTAAATTCGACATCACAGTTGAAAACGGTGTAATCACAGCTAACCTTAAAGATGGCTTCACTAAGTCACTTGGTGATGCTGCAAACACTCAAATTATCGACACAACTAAGTTTGCCTTTGGTCGTTACTATAAATTTGATATCCCAACCACTGTTAAAGACACTGTTCCTGGTGGTGTAGATATTGAAAATACAGCTGGACAAGTTGTTCACTACTACAACCCAACAACTAAGAAGGTTGAAACACCTAAGGTACCAACTGAAAAACGTGTTAACAGTGTTCCAGTTGAAGTCGGATTCAACTTCACTAAACGTTTGGAAGGTCGTGAGCTTAAAGCTAACGAATTCACATTCGAGTTGAAGGATGCAGCAGGTAAAGTTGTTGAAACTGTTAAGAATGATGCAGCTGGTAACGTTAAATTCTCTAAACTTGAATTCAAGAAAGGCCAAGAAGGCGTTCACAAGTACACAGTAGAAGAAGTCAAAGGAACTGATGCAACTGTTACATACGATACAATGAAAGCGAATGTAACAATCACTGTTTCTCATGATGGTACTGCTAAAGCTCTTGTAGCAACTGTTGGTGAAATTGCTGATAAAGAATTCAACAATGCTGTTCGTCCACCAGAAAAACCTAAGTTCCAACCAGAAAAATATGTTGTTTCTGAAGCGAAATTCGACGTAACAGGTACTAAACTTGTTGATGATGATAAAGAATTGGCTAATAAGGTTGCAGATACAAATACCAACCCTTACGCTGATGATGCATCAAACAACGAATTGGAAAACTTGAATACTAAGTCAGTTAAACCTGGTCAAAAACTTTACTACCAAGTATGGCTTGATACAACTCAATTTGACGCTAACAACAAGGATCATATCCAAACTGTTGGTATCACTGATGACTACGATGAAACTAAGTTGGATGTCGATGCATCAGCAATCAAGGCTTACGATTCAGTATCAGGTGCGGATGTAACATCTAAGTTCGACATTAAGGTTGAAAATGGTGTTGTTACAGCTAACCTTAAAGATGGCTTCACTAAGTCACTTGGCGATGCTGAAAACACTCAAGTTATCGACACTACTAAGTTCGAGTTTGGTCGCTACTATAAATTTGATATTCCTGCAACGGTGAAAGCAGACGTCGCTGGCGGTGTTGACATCGAAAATACAGCCTCACAAATCGTTCACCAATACGATCCACAAAGTAAGACTGTTAAGAAACCTGAAAAACCAACAGAAAAACGTGTCGTAAACATCCCAGTTGAAGTTGAATTTAACTTCACTAAGAAACTTGAAGGCCGTGAACTTAAGGCGGATGAATTCAGCTTCGTTCTTAAAGATAAAGATGGAAACATCCTTCAAACAGTTAAGAACGACGCTGCAGGTAACGTTAAATTTGCTGCTCTTGAATTCAAGAAAGGTCAAGAAGGTACTCACAACTACACTGTAGAAGAAGTTAAGGGTACTGACGGAACTGTTTCTTACGATTCAATGAAAGCTCTTGTCACTGTTGAAGTATCACATGATGGTAAAGCGAAAGCTCTTATCACTAAAGTGAACGACCCAGCAGATAAAGAATTCAACAATACTGTTCGTCCACCAGAAAAACCTAAGTTCCAACCAGAGAAATACGTTGTTTCTAAAGAGAAATTCGATATCACTGGTATGAAACTTGTTGACGATGATGCTGAGTTGAAAGATAAAGTAGGCGATACTAATAAGGATCCTTACGCTGACAACACAGCTAACAACGAAGCTGAAAATATCAATACTAAGACACTCAAGAAAGGTGATAAGTTTGTCTACCAAGTATGGCTCGACACAACTAACTTCACTGACGCTCACAATATCCAATCTGTAGGTGTTACAGATAAATATGACAGCGAAAACTTGACTGTTAACGTTAAAGATATTAAAGCATACGACTCTGTAACAGGAGAAGATGTGACAGCTAAGTTCGATATCCAAATCGTTGACGGTGTGATTACTGCAACATCTAAAGCTGACCTTACTAAGTCACTTGGCGATGCAGAAAACACACAAGTAATCGATACTGCCAAATTGGCATTCGGACGCTACTACAAGTTCGATATTCCTGCAACTATCAAAGGCACTGCTAAAGATGGTGTAGACATCGAAAATACTGCGTCACAAATCGTTCACCAATACGACCCAACTAAGAAATCTGTTGAAAAACCAGAAAAACCAACAGAAAAACGTGTAGTCAATATCCCAACTAAGGTTGAGTTTGAATTCACTAAGAAACTTGAAGGTCGTGAACTTAAAGCTGGTGAGTTTAGCTTCGTACTTAAAGACAGCAAGGGTAATGTGATCGAAACTGTAAGCAATGATGCTAACGGTAAGATCAAGTTCTCAGCTCTTGAGTACAAACGTGGTGAAGAAGGTACTCACGTCTACACAGTAGAAGAAGTACAAGGTAACGATGCAACTGTTACCTACGATAAGATGGTTGCTACAGTCGTTGTTTCAGTAACTAAAGACGGTAAAGTCTTGACAGTAACTTCTCAATTGCCAGAAGATACTGAGTTCAACAATATTGTGACACCACCGACTCCTCCAACACCACCAACACCACCGACTCCACCAACTCCTCCAACACCACCGACTCCTCCAACTCCAGTGGTTCCACCAGTGACACCACCAACTCCACCAGAAGCTCCTAAAGGACCAGCACTCCCTGAAACAGGTGATGATGCGTCTATGGCAGCTATGGCTCTCGGAGGAATCCTTGCGGCAGCTGGACTTGGTTTGGCAGGAAAACGCAAAAAAGAAGACTAAGATAGTTCATAGGTTAAATCCCTCAACATAGTTAGTTAGACTATTTCAGTTTTCGAAAAAGAGACTCATCCCATAAGGGGTGAGTCTCTTTTGTGTCTAAAAATAATCTGACAAATATATTTTTCTGATTATTAAATTAGTTATAGGGATAAGTATGAATAAACTTATAGAATTATTTTAAAATCAGGGGATAACTTATAAAAAGTATTTATAACGGGTTATAAAAAAATTGTAATAGCTAAACTTAAGTGAGCAGATGTTTATATTATAAAAGATTATAAAAAAAGAAAATAATAAAATTATGGGATTTTGTATTGAAAATTTACATTTTTTTGATAACATAATGGAAAGGGGATTAGAATAAATTTTTAGGAAGGGCAATTGGATAGTTAGAATTCCAATTGTTTTGGAGAACTATGGGTAAAGATTTATTCAATGAGAAGAAAAGTCGCTTTTCTCTCCGCAAATTAAATATCGGGGTTTGTTCGGTATTGCTAGGAACACTTATTATGATTGGTGGGACTGCACAAGCAGATGAAAATACTGAAACGACAGCTGCACCGATTACGCCAGTAGCAGAAGCAGGTGAAACGACGGCGTCTTTAGTCGAGACTAGAACAGTCGCAGAGACAACGCCTGCAGTGACAAATCCTGTTGCAAGTGCAACAGCTGCAACAAGTGCTGAAGCACCAGCTACTGTCGCAACGCCTGCGACGTCAACAGCGCCTGCAACAACTACGGAGAGCGCTACATCACAAGATGCAGCAACATCAGAAGCACCAGCAAGCACATCAGCAGCTCCAACTTCTGAAACTGCACAAGCATCGACTTCAGAGGCTGCTCAAGCAAGTAATTCTTCTGAAGCTGAAAAACCACGCGTTCGTTCACGTCGTGCGGTTCCTGCTGCAGCATCTACATCTGCAACAGAAGCATCTACTAAGAATGTATCAACTTCAATTGAAGCTGGTGAGCAATATGTTACGATTCGTACAGATGCAGCTTCAACTGTTAAGGTAACGGTAGATGGTCAAGAAGTCTCAATTAACGGGGCAGATGGTGTTTATACCTTCAAACGTCCATCAGCAGGTGGTACTGTCGTAGCAACAGCTACAGATGCGTCTGGTAAAAATGCTACGAAACAGTTAATTGTCTCACCAAGTACTGTAAATGGTGTCATTAAACCTAGTGATTCATCACTTACAATTACTAATAAATTTGACACTACTGGTATCACAACTGATAAGGAATCTCCTTACGTTGTTAAGAACGCTGGTGTTGAGTTTAATAAAGTCAATGACGATGGTACCATCTCTCTTACTGGGACATCATGGACGCGTCTTGCGGGTGGATGGGCTAAGGATAAAGCTTTCCCTCTTGGAGCTCATATGATTTTGAACTTCCAAAATCCAACCTTCTATGAAAATATTGAAAAAATCACAATCAAACCAACGGCATCAGGAAGTGCACAAAGCTTTACACCTCATGAAGATGGTTCAGTTTGGTCAGTTCCAATTGCCAACAACACTGTAGCTTCTGGTGGTATTGGGGCAGCTTATGACCACCCAATTACTATTACCTTGAAAAATGGCAAGACCTTAAACGCTCTTGGACTTGCAAACACACCATTGTCATTCTCATCTGCATGGATTACAGGTAAGGACTACGGTAGAGTAATTCCTAATAAATTGGTTCGTGAAAGTATTGACAACTCATGGTTTATTGCCTCAGACAACGCTAAAAAAACTGCGTCTGATAATGGTTTGACCAACGCCTTTACAGGAACTCCTGGTAAGGGTGTGAATACACAACCAACTCTAAAAGTACTTCCACGTTTTACAAGCGATGGTAAGGCAGATTCAATTGAATTGGTTTATACCATGAAAGTATCTGCGGCTATGGGTGTTGTGAACTTAGGTTCAAATACCTTCCAATCTGTGCCTTATATTGAACAAGAATTGCCTAAGAGTCTCTTGCCATATCTTGATTTGAATGAAACTTATATTTACAAATCTGATGCGGATGGCTCTGCTGTAAGTGGTGTTCAAAAAACTAAGGTTGTCATGGATGCATCAGGGAAACTTGATACACGTAAGACAGATGCCATTAGTATTGCGACAAAATCTAACCCATCACAAAGTGATGTTGATAAGGTTCGTAATTATATCGACAAAAATATCTTAGGTACTGCCTCAGGGCAACTTGGTTCATATACCATTTCTTACAAGATTAAAGACACAGTTGATTCAGTTGAATTGGCTAAGAAATTGAATGCTGAAATCAAGAAAAATAACGGCATGCTTCTCTTTGAGCAATGGATGGAACGTGGTGTTAAACCAAACTTGAATGCTATCCAACGTAGCTGGAAAGGAAATACCGAAGGTGTTCATCAAGGGTCATATGCAAATGCCTTCCTTGATACTAACCTATTGATTGTTAATGCACCTAAGAATCAAACTTATGATGTGACTTACAGTAAATCAGTAGTCACTGCTGGAGACACAACTCAGCCACAAATTCCACTTGTACGTGATGTCGAAGGTAAGGAAGTATCTGTGCCTTCTGGTACAACTTTCAAAGCTGGCACACTTCCAGCTGGAATTGACTCTGTTTCTGTTGATGACAGTACAGGGGCTATCACAAGTAAGACTTCTGCCAATGCGACTCCTGGCTTGGTAAATGTGCCAATGCTTGTGACATATCCTGATGGAACAACTGAAACAGTCAATGTCCCAATTGAAATCAAGGCTAAACAAACAGATGCTGATAAGTATGAACCGACTGCTAAAGATCAAACAGTTAACATCGGCGAAACACCAGATGCTAAAGGTTCAATTGGCAACGTTTCAGATCTACCAAATGGCACAACATTTGAGTACAAGACACCAGTAGATACAACAACAGTTGGTGAAAAAGACGCAACAGTTGTTGTCACTTACCCAGACGGTTCTAAGGATGAGGTTCCAGTTAAGGTAACTGTTAAAGATCCACGTACGGATGCGGATAAGAACACACCAACAGCTAAGGATCAAACCGTTAACGTAGGCGAAACACCAGACGCTAAAGGTTCAATTGGCAATGTCTCAGACCTACCAAGTGGAACAACCTTTGAGTACAAGACACCAGTAGATACAACAACTGCAGGTGAGAAAGATGCCACTGTTGTAGTGACATACCCAGACGGCTCTAAGGATGAAGTCCCAGTTAAGGTAACAGTCGTAGATCCACGTACAGATGCGGATAAGAATACACCAACACCTAAGGACCAAACTGTTAATGTAGGTGAAACACCAGACGCTAAAGGTTCAATTGGTAACGTCTCAGACCTACCAAGTGGAACAACCTTTGAATACAAGACACCAGTCGACACAACAACAGTTGGTGAAAAAGACGCAACAGTTGTTGTTACTTATCCAGATGGTTCTAAGGACGAAGTTCCAGTTAAGGTAACAGTCGTAGATCCTCGTACAGATGCAGACAAGAACACACCAACAGCTAAGGATCAAACGGTTAACGTTGGTGAAACACCAGATGCTAAGAACTCAATTGGCAATGTTGGTGATCTTCCAGAAGGAACTAAGTTCGAATTCAAGACTCCAGTGGATACAACAACACCAGGTGAAAAATCATCGACAGTCGTTGTGACTTACCCAGACGGTTCTAAGGATGAGGTTCCAGTTAAGGTAACTGTTAAAGATCCACGTACGGATGCAGATAAGAATACACCAACAGCTAAGGATCAAACGGTTAATGTTGGTGAAACACCAGATGCTAAAGGTTCAATTGGCAATGTATCAGATCTACCAAATGGCACAACATTTGAGTATAAGACCCCAGTAGATACAACAACAGCAGGTGAGAAAGATGCCACTGTTGTTGTCACTTATCCAGACGGTTCTAAGGATGAAGTACCAGTTAAGGTAACTGTTAAAGATCCACGTACGGATGCGGATAAGAATACACCAACTGCTAAGGATCAAACAGTAAACAAGGGCGAAACACCAGATGCTAAAGGTTCAATTGGCAACGTTTCAGATCTACCAAATGGCACTACATTTGAGTACAAGACACCAGTTGATACAACAACAGCAGGTGAGAAAGATGCCACTGTTGTAGTGACATACCCAGATGGTTCTAAGGACGAAGTTCCAGTTAAGGTAACAGTCGTAGATCCACGTACAGATGCGGATAAGAACACGCCAACAGCAAAAGATCAAACCGTTAACATCGGCGAAACACCAGACGCTAAAGGTTCAATCGGCAATGTTTCAGACCTACCAAGCGGAACAACCTTTGAATACAAGACACCAGTCGACACAACAACTGTAGGTGAGAAAGATGCTACTGTTGTTGTCACTTATCCAGACGGTTCTAAGGATGAAGTACCTGTTAAGGTGACAGTCGTAGATCCACGTACGGATGCGGATAAGAACACACCAACTGCTAAGGATCAAACCGTTAATGTAGGTGAAACACCAGACGCTAAAGGTTCAATTGGTAACGTCTCAGACCTACCAAATGGCACAACATTTGAGTACAAGACACCAGTAGATACAACAACTGCAGGTGACAAAGACGCAACAGTTGTTGTCACTTATCCAGACGGTTCTAAGGATGAAGTTCCAGTTAAGGTAACTGTAGTTGACCCACGTACGGATGCGGATAAGAACACACCTGTGGCTAAAGATCAAACGGTAAAACCAGGCGATCAACCAAATGCCAAAGACTCTATTGGCAACGTTGGTGATCTACCAGAAGGCACTAAGTTCGAGTACAAGACACCGGTAGACACAACAACACCAGGCGAAAAAGATGCGACAGTAATTGTGACATACCCTGATGGCTCTAAAGATGAAGTTCCAGTTAAGGTAATCGTCAAAGATCCACGTACGGATGCGGATAAGAACACTCCTGTAGCCAAAGATCAAACGGTAAAACCAGGCGATCAGCCAAATGCTAAAGACTCAATTGGTAACGTTGGAGATCTTCCAGAAGGAACTAAGTTCGAATTCAAGACTCCAGTGGATACAACAACACCGGGCGATAAAGGAACAACCGTCGTTGTGACTTACCCAGATGGTTCAATTGATGAAGTTCCAGTCACTATCAAAGTTGTAGACCCTCGTACAGATGCGGACAAGAACACACCAACACCTAAGGATCAAACGGTTAACGTTGGTGAAACACCAAAAGCACAAGATTCAATCGGCAATGTTGGTGATCTTCCAGAAGGAACTAAGTTCGAATTCAAGACACCAGTGGATACAACAACTCCGGGCGATAAAGGAACAACTGTCGTTGTGACTTATCCAGATGGTTCAATTGATGAAGTCTCAGTTAAGGTTACTGTAGTAGATCCTCGTACAAACGCAGATAAGAATACACCAACACCTAAGGACCAAACGGTTAACGTTGGTGAAACACCAGACGCTAAGAACTCAATTGGTAATGTTGGTGACCTTCCAAGTGGTACGAAGTTTGAATTCAAGACTCCAGTGGATACAACAACACCGGGCGATAAAGGAACAACAGTTGTAGTGACCTACCCAGATGGTTCAATCGATGAAGTCCCTGTAACAGTTAAAGTGGTTGATCCACGTACAGACGCCGATAAGAACACACCAACACCTAAGGACCAAACGGTTAATGTTGGTGAAACACCAAAAGCACAAGATTCAATCGGCAATGTTGGTGATCTTCCAGAAGGAACTAAGTTCGAATTCAAGACACCAGTGGATACAACAACACCGGGCGATAAAGGAACAACTGTCGTTGTGACTTATCCAGATGGTTCAATTGATGAAGTTCCAGTCACTATCAAGGTTGTAGATCCTCGTACAGACGCAGACAAGAACACACCAACACCTAAGGATCAAACGGTTAACGTTGGTGAAACACCAGATGCTAAGGACTCAATTGGCAATGTTGGTGATCTTCCAGAAGGAACTAAGTTCGAATTCAAGACACCAGTGGATACAACAACACCAGGTGAAAAATCATCGACAGTCGTTGTGACTTACCCAGACGGTTCTAAGGACGAAGTTCCAGTTAAGGTAATCGTCAAAGATCCACGCACAGATGCCGATAAGAACACTCCTGTAGCCAAAGATCAAACGGTTAAACCAGGCGATCAACCAAACGCTAAGGATTCCATTGGCAACGTTGGTGACCTTCCAGAAGGCACTAAGTTTGAGTACAAGACACCTGTTGACACAACAACAGAAGGCGAAAAAGATGCAACAGTCGTTGTGACATACCCAGACGGTTCTAAAGACGAAGTACCAGTTAAGGTAACTGTTAAAGATCCACGTACGGATGCCGATAAGAACACTCCTGTAGCCAAAGATCAAACGGTTAAACCAGGCGACCAACCAAATGCCAAGGATTCCATTGGCAACGTTGGTGACCTTCCAGAAGGTACTAAGTTCGAGTACAAGACACCTGTTGACACAACAACAGAAGGCGACAAAGACGCAACAGTTGTTGTCACATACCCAGACGGTTCTAAAGACGAAGTTCCAGTTAAGGTAATCGTCAAAGATCCACGCACAGATGCCGATAAGAACGATCCAACTGCGAAAGATCAAACGGTAAAACCAGGCGACCAACCAAATGCCAAGGATTCCATCGGTAATGTCGGTGATCTTCCAGAAGGAACTAAGTTTGAGTACAAGACACCAGTTGATACAACAACTGAAGGTGACAAAGACGCTGTAGTCATTGTCACTTACCCAGATGGCTCTAAAGATGAAGTTCCAGTTAAGGTAATCGTTAAAGACCCACGTACGGATGCGGATAAGAATACACCTGTGGCTAAAGATCAAACGGTTAAACCAGGTGATCAACCAAATGCCAAGGATTCCATTGGCAACGTTGGTGATCTTCCAGAAGGCACTAAGTTCGAATACAAGACACCTGTTGACACAACAACAGAAGGCGACAAAGATGCGACAGTTATCGTTACTTACCCAGATGGCTCTAAAGACGAAGTTCCAGTTAAGGTAATCGTTAAAGACCCACGTACAGACGCCGATAAGAATACACCAACGGTTGACAATCAAGAAACTCCAGCACCAACAGTGCATAAACCTGCTCCTGCATTAGATACAGTTCATGTCGCCTCAAAAGCAACACCAGCTGCAACTGATACTAAGCAAGCTTTGCCTGAGACAGGTGAAAACACTTCATTATTGGCTACTCTATTGGGTGGTTTGATGACAGTGGCTGGACTTGGTTTGGCAGGAAAACGCAAAAAAGAAGACTAAGATAGTTCATAGGTTAGATCCCTCAACATAGTTAGTTAGGCTATTTCGGTTTTCGAAAAAAGAGACTCATCCCATAAGGGGTGGGTCTCTTTTGTGTCTATTACAAGACAGTTCTTGTTTATATTAAAAAATTAGATAAAAATTCAAAAGGTGAAGAGATTTATTCAAAAAATATTAGTAACTTAGATTATAGAGGAAATTCCCATAAATAGTGATATGCATGAAAATGCTTATATGAAAAGGTTTGATTATTTTCACGAGGATCTAGTTACTAATCATAATTCGTTTTTTATATTGATTAAAAATTAGAGAAAATGCTTGCTTAAAGATTAAAAAAAGGATATGATAGACTTCGGAAGAAGGTTAATAAATGTATAGAGTGCGTGTTTTTTCAATAACGTCTTCGTTTTTTTGACGTGCCTTGGGGTACAAGGATTAACATATAGGAAGATTTTGAATGAAACAAGCAAATCATGTTTTTGAAAAAGTGACAAAGTACGCTATTCGTAAGTTGTCAGTAGGTGTAGGGCCAGTTGCTATCGGGACATTCTTGTTAGCAGGTGGTCTTTTCGTGTCTAAACCAGTTTCGGCGGACCAGGTTACTTCGGATGCGTCGGTACACATGGCCTATGTCACTGAAAATGAATTGACAGCTGAAGAGCAGAAGCAAGTGGTCCATGCTATCCCTAAGGAATATCAAAATGATGATACTTTTTATCTGGTCTATAAACGCAAAGGAGACAGTCAAGCTACTCTTCCACAGACAGGAAGTTCTGACTGGGCAGCGACAGGTTTAGGACTGGCAACAGCGACCATGGCTGTCCTTCTATTTTCAAAAAAACATCGTAAAAAAATTATTGGTTTGGTCTTGATTGGGGCTGCAGGGCAAAGTCTCCTTGTTCCCATAGAGGTTCTTGCCTTGCAAAACAAGGAGTTGCAGGCCTATAATCAGACTCTTACTGTTTCAAATGAAGCAGATTTGGCCAAGGGTGTTATTACAATTGATGGTTATGAGTATGTCGGTTATCTGCGTTACTCAGCTAAGCCAGAGCTTGAACAACCTTTGGAGAATACTATCAAAGGACTTGAGTCTTCAATAAAAGAAGATAATACAGTTAGTCAGGGGACAGCTGATAAGGATAGTAAGGGAATCAGTTGGAAAAAAGGTAGTCAGGAGTCAGGTCACGAGGGCAAAGCCCTAGTTCAACCTGCAAATCCAGAGTATACCGGACCAATCAGTGCTAAAGGCACACAAGAGGTTGGCCACGAAGGCGAAGCCCTAGTTCAACCCACCAATCCAGAGTATACCGGCCCATTCAGTGCCAATGGTACCCAGGAAGTTGGTCATGAGGGTGAAGCAGTGGTTCAACCCACCAATCCAGAGTATACCGGACCAATTAGTGCTAAAGGCACTCAAGAATCAGGC
This sequence comes from Streptococcus sp. FSL R7-0248, assembly GCF_037967965.1. Classification (NCBI taxonomy): domain Bacteria; kingdom Bacillati; phylum Bacillota; class Bacilli; order Lactobacillales; family Streptococcaceae; genus Streptococcus; species Streptococcus sp. FSL R7-0248. The sequence continues at coordinate 1,527,812 of NZ_CP150201.1, read as the reverse complement.
CATGAGGGTGAAGCATTGGTTCAACCCGCCAATCCAGAATATACTGATGTTATCAGTGGTAATGGTACTCAAGAAGTCGGTCACGAAGGCGAGGCCCTAGTTCAACCCGCCAATCCAGAGTACACTGGTTCAATCAGTAGCGATACTACAAGTGCCAATGGTACTCAGGAAGTTGGTCATGAGGGTGAAGCTCTAGTTCAGCCCGCCAATCCAGAGTACACTGGTGTTATCAGTGCTAATGGCACACAAGAAGTTGGCCATGAAGGTGAAGCTCTCGTTCAACCTGCCAATCCAGAGTACACTGGTTCAATCAGTAGCGATATTACAAGTGCCAATGGTACTCAGGAAGTTGGTCATGAGGGTGAAGCATGGGTTCAACCCGCCAATCCAGAGTATACTGGTCCAATTAGTGCCAATGGTACTCAAGAAACCGGTCATGAAGGCGAGGCAGCTGTTCAACCCGCCAATCCAGAGTATACCGGCCCAATCAGTGCTAACGGCACGCAAGAGGTTGGTCATGAAGGCGAGGCAGCTGTTCAACCTGTTAACCCAGACTATACAGGTAAACTGGAAGCCAAGGGTACACAGGAATCTGGTCACGAAGGCGAAGCGGCTGTTCAACCAACGAATCCAGAATATACCGGTAAACTAGAAGCTAAGGGTACACAAGAATCAGGCCACGAAGGTGAGGCCCTTGTTCAACCTGAGAATCCTGTTCATACCCCAGTTGTCGGTAGTATCACAGAGACTGAAACGCAAGCCATCGATTATCCTATCGAAGTGATTACGGATGATAGCAAGTATGTGGATGAAGAAGTGGTTGAACAAGAGGGCCAAAAAGGTAGCCAAGAAATCCAGAAAATTTACCAAACCATTGATGGTGTCAAGGTTGGTGAGCCGACTATTGTGTCAGGTAAGGTTATTGAGGTGCCACAACCTAGAAAAATCCGTCGTGGCAGCAAGCCTCTAGATGGCACAACGACCGAAGAATCTATTGTAGAGCTTCCATTTAAAGAAATTGTCCAAGAAGATGACACACTTGAGAAGGGTACCTTGCAGGTTGTCCAAGAAGGTCAAAAAGGACAAAATAAAATCACCAAGGTTTATAAGACTTACAAGGGTAATAAGACAGCTGAAGAACCTACGGTCACTGAAACAGTGCTAGTGCCTGTCCAAGATCGTATCGTTCGCAAAGGGACTAAGGTATCTGAAAAACCAGTGCTTACGCTGACACAGATTGATAAGGATGATTTGGGTCGCAGTGCTAAACTTAGCTACAACTTGACTAATCCAGGTTCAGCAACTATCACGACTATTAAGGCGGTCCTCAAGCAGGATGGACAAGTTGTTCAAACGCTTGATATTCCTAGCACGACCTTGACTACTGATTTAACAAACTTAGACTATTACAAGCCTTATACTCTTACAACAACCATGACCTTTGATCGTGGCAATGGTGAGGAGAGTCAGGTTTTAGCGGACCAAACTATCCAATTGGATCTCAAGAAGGTTGAGCTTAAAGATTTTGCACGTACAGATTTGATTAAGTATGACAATCAAACAGAAGTGGATGAGACTCGTCTGGCAGCTGTACCTCAGGATCTCACGAATTACTACTTGAAGATGACTTCTGCGGATCAGAAGACCACTTACTTGGCAGTAAAAGCCATCGAAGAAACAACGGTTGATGGCAAGGCGGTTTATAAGGTAACTGCAGCAGCGGACAATTTGGTGCAACGTGATGCCCAAAACCATTTTGCTCAAACCTATAGCTATTACATTGAGAAACCTCAGGCTAGCCAAGCCAATGTTTACTACGATTTTGCTGAGTTGGTCAATGCCATTCAGGCTAATCCTTCAGGTGAATTTAGGCTGGGTCAAAGTATGAGTGCTCGTCACGTCGTTCCAAACGGTAAATCATACATTACGACCGAATTTACTGGTAAGTTGCTAAGTGATGGTGACAAACGCTATGCCATCTATGATTTAGAGCATCCATTGTTTAATGTCATCAATGGCGGAACGATCAAGAATATCAACTTTGAAAATGTAGACATCAATCGCTCTGGTCAAAATCAAATCGCGACGGTTGGATTTAACCTTAAAAACAAAGGTCTGATTGAAGATGTTAAGGTGGCTGGTTCAGTGACTGGTAACAATGACGTTGCAGGTATTGTCAATAAGATTGATGAAGATGGCAAGATTGAAAATGTTGCCTTTCTCGGTAAAATCAACTCTGTTGGTAATAACTCAACAGTTGGTGGGATTGCTGGTTCAAACTACATGGGATTCGTCAACAGAGCCTATGTGGATGCGACTATTACAGCTCAAAATGCTAACGCAAGTATGCTGGTGCCATTTGTCACTTACATGCTCAACAGTTGGAAATCAGGAACGAAGGCTAAGGTAACCAATTCAGTAGCTAAAGGTGTTCTTGATGTTAAAAACACAAGGAATGTCGGTGGTATTGTCGCTAAGACATGGCCTTACGGCGCTGTTCAAAATAATGTGACCTATGCTAAGGTTATTAAAGGTCAAGAAATTTTTGCTTCTAACGATGTCAATGATGAAGACGGTGGCCCATACATCAAAGATCTCTTTGGTGTGGTTGGTTACAGCTCGGCCGAAGATGGTACTGGTAAAGATACTAAGAGTCCGAATAAGCTCAAACATTTGACCAAGGAAGAAGCTGACAAGCGTGTTGAAGGTTACAACATCACAGCTGATACATTTGTTAGCGAGCCTTACGCGTTGAATACGCTTAACAATGTTTCTAGTCAAGCTGATTTTGCCAATATTCAAGACTATAAGCCAGAATACAAGCAGGCTTACAAGAATATTGAGAAATTCCAGCCATTCTATAACAAAGATTATATTGTCTATCAAGCAAATAAACTGGCTAAAGACCACAACTTGAATACCAAAGAGGTGCTCTCAGTGACACCAATGAAAGACAGTAATTTTGTTACAGATCTAAGCGATGCTAACAAGATTATTGTTCATTATGCTGATGGAAGCAAAGACTACTTCAAGCTTTCAGAGAGTTCAGAAGGTTTGAGCAATGTTAAAGAGTACACTGTTGCTGATTTGGGTATCGCGTACACTCCAAATGTCGTTCAAAAAGACCACTCAAGTCTTATCAATGGTATCGTTGATATCCTGAAACCGATTGAGTTGCAGTCTGATCCGATTTACCAAAAACTTGGTCGTACCGGTCCAAACAAGGTCAATGCTATCAAGAACCTCTTCTTGGAAGAAAGTTTTGACGCTGTTAAGGCTAATTTAACTAACCTGGTGACTAAGCTGGTTCAAAATGAGGACCACCAGCTTAACCAATCACCAGCTGCCCAACAAATGATTCTTGACAAGGTTGAGAAAAATAAAGCGGCCCTCTTGTTAGGTTTGACTTACTTGAATCGCTACTATGGTGTGAAGTTTGATGATGTTAATATCAAGGAAATCATGCTCTTCAAACCAGATTTCTATGGTAAAAATGTGGATGTCCTTGACCGTTTGATTGAGATTGGCTCTAAGGAAAATAATATCAGTGGTTCAAGAACATACGATGCTTTTGGTGAAGTTCTCGCCAAAAGTACCCTTTCTAGTGATCTGACCGACTTCCTTAATTACAACCGAAAACTCTTTACCACTATCGACAATATGAATGATTGGTTCATCGATGCTGCTAAGGATAAGGTCTACGTTGTTGAGAAGGCATCTCAAAATGAAGGTGTCGGTGAGCACAAGTATCGTGTTTATGATAACCTTAGTCGTGGTCTCCACCGCAAGATGATTTTGCCATTGTTGAACCTTGATAAGACAGAGATGTTCTTGATTTCTACCTATGACACCATGTCTTATGGTACGGCTAACAAGTACAATACAACCTTAGAGAAGTTGAAACCTGAGATTGATCTAGCCGCTCAACGTCAAATCAACTATCTTGATTTCTGGCAAAGATTGGCTGCGGATAATGTCAAAAACAAATTGTTCAAAGACATTGTCAATCCAGTCTGGGAAGGTTTCTACGTCTGGGGTCATGGTTGGCCAGGTTGGCCAGAGCGCTACGGCCAATTCAAGAACAGTACAGAAGTCTATGCGCCAATCCGTGAAATCTATGGACCAGTCGGTGAGTACTATGGTGATAACGGAGCCATGGCCGGTGCCTATGCTGCCATCTACGACAATCCATACGATAATCGTGCCAAGGTTACCTTCGTCATGTCTAACATGATTAGCGAGTACGGTGCTTCAGCCTTTACCCATGAAACAACTCATATCAATGACCGTATTGCCTACTTTGGAGGCTTTGGTCGCCGTGAAGGAACAGACGTTGAAGCTTATGCCCAAGGGATGTTGCAATCACCAGCTACTCAGGGCCATCAAGGTGAATATGGGGCCTTGGGACTTAACATGGCCTTTGAAAGAGAAAACGACGGTAATCAGTGGTACAACACTAATCCAAACAAGTTGAAGTCGCGTGAAGCCATCGACCGTTACATGAAGGGCTACAATGACACCCTCATGCTTCTTGACTCCCTTGAAGGGGAAGCAGTCCTCAGTCAAGGCAAGCAAGAGCTCAATAACGCATGGTTCAAGAAGGTAGATAAACAGTTACGTGGTAACAGTAAAAACCAATACGACAAGGTGCGTGCTCTAAGTGATAGTGAAAAGGCTATTAACTTGACTTCTATTGATGACCTTGTGGATAATAACTTCATGACCAATCGTGGACCTGGAAATGGAGTTTATAAACCTGAGGACTTCTCTTCTGCCTATGTCAATGTGCCTATGATGTCTGCGATTTATGGTGGTAATACCAGTGAGGGCTCTCCAGGTGCTATGTCCTTCAAGCACAATACCTTCAGACTCTGGGGTTACTACGGCTATGAAAAAGGCTTCTTAGGTTATGCGACCAACAAGTATAAACAAGAAGCCAAAGCGGCTGGTAAGAACACCCTTGGTGATGACTTTATCATTAACAAGATTTCTGATGGTCAGTTCAACTCTCTAGAAGACTTCAAGAAAGCTTATTTCAAAGAAGTCAAAGAAAAAGCGTCACATGGTTTAACGACAGTTACGATTGATGGCACATCAGTAAGTTCTTACGATGATTTGTTAGCCTTGTTTAAAGCGGCAGTCGCCAAAGACGCTGCGAGTCTTAAAACAGATAATAATGGCAATAAATCTGTATCTACAAGCCATACGACAAAACTCAAAGAAGCTGTCTATAAGAAACTCCTACAAGAGACAGATAGTTTCACAAGTTCTATTTTCAAATAATAGATGAAAGAATCCCTTTTGGTAACTGCCAAAGGGATTTTTGAATCTGTTAAGAATATGGGAAGTAGGAGCCTCTAGGTCAGTATTGACAAGGGATTGGGAGAGGTGTGGGGTGAGCTATTAAAACATTTTCTTTTTGAAGGGAGAGAATTTTGTATTTTAATAAATATCACCAAAACTAAAAAATAGCGTTAGAGTGACGAATGTTTTTAATAAAAGATGGTTTGATATAAAAGTATTTTAAAAATTATAAAACTGACAAAATAGGGAATTGTGCTAAATAAAAGCACGAACGTTTTGAAGTTTCAAAGGACTTAGATAAAAGTTTTAAATTAATGTTTTCTAATAAAAGTCAAACTTTTACACAATTATTAGTATATATTTGACAATTTAATAATTATAGTATAAAATGGAAATTGTATATAAAGTAATTTGGATATTGAGGAAATTTATTATTATGAGAGATATGTTTAATAAACGCCAACGTTTTTCATTAAGAAAATACAGCTTTGGTGTAGCCTCTGTACTTTTGGGAGTTTCAATCTTCTCAAATGCACAGGGTGCCCAAGCTGATGAAACGGTAGCACCAACTACCGCAGGTATGGAAACAACTGCTGAGCCAGATGTCGTCGTGGAGCAATCAACGCCAACAACATCAGTAGCTCCAGCAACAACAGAAAACGCACCAAGTTCAGTCTCTACTGTGGCCTTGGCTAGTGAACAACCACAATCAGCAGCTCAAAGCCAAGCAGCTTCAACAACTAGTCAAACAGCAGCTAGTTCAGAAGTAGCTTCTCAGGCTGCATCGCAAGCGAGCTCTGAGTCTGCAACCGCGACTGCTTCATCTGTAGCTACAAGTGCTCAAGCTCTTAGCTCAACAGCTGTAGCAGAAACTCCTGTTGCTGGTCAAGTATCAGCACAAACAAGTGCGGCTACTTCAGTTGCGACTGCAGCAGAAACTGCCAGTGCAGAGTCTACAACTAACGCTGTAAATAGCGTCCTTAAAGTAGCGACTAGCGAGTTAGCTGTGACAAGCAGTGAATTGAATGCTGCTGAAGCAAGTCTTAACTCTGAAAATCTCATCAACGCTATGGGACTTGCGGTATCAAACCGTAGTCTTCGTACAGCTGATGCGGTTGCTGTTTTGACAAATGCTGGAGCAGGCTCAACAAACCCTGACTTGACAAACCTCGGCTACAAACTTGCCTATTTGCCAGAACGTCAACAATACTTTGTTAATATTGATTACATCAACCACCTCAAAGTCGGTCGTGATAACCGTGGAGTAATGAGACCTTATGACTACGTTACAAACGGTAATTACATGGTTGTCGTTAACTACGCTAACCTTGGTATTATTGACTATGTTGATGATGCAGGAAACAAGATTCCTGGATCTTCAACATACCGTATCAACAACTCAACTGAAACAATCACAGCAAACGGTAAGACTTACAATAAAATCTACGATGCTGGTGTAACAGAACTTCCACCAGTACCAGCAGGATACCGTATCAAGTATGCATCTGCTGACAAATCTAAAGCTAATGCTTACGTAGATGTCTTGAAGTCAGAACGTCAATACGACTATAACAACGGTATTGCAACAATTCGTTCAGAACGTTCTTGGGACCGTAACCAAAGTCGTGTGGTTGACCTTGTGCAATTTGCCAATGGTTCACAAGGTTTGGACGCTTCAATTGATGCCAATGGTGGTGGTCAATACCTAGCTCCAGGTTACCGTTACCACATCATCGTTGAAAAAGACACTAAAGATGTTACAAAAACAACAAGTCAAACAGTAACTTACACTGGTGCTGATACAAAGACACCAGCTGCTAATACTCAAAATGACTTTAGCTTCAGCGGTAAAGAAGATCCTACAACTAACACAACAACTTGGACTGAAACGACTCACACTTATGGAACAGTTAAGACTCCAGTTGTTATTGGTTACTACGCCGATAAAGCTGTAGCAGGTGGTAAGACAGTTACTCCGGATGCACCAAATGCAACAGACACAGTGACATACAAGGCCTTTGGTAAATTTATCGCTGTGGATGAAAATGGAAATCCAATTCCAGGTGTATCAACAACTGCCTACACTAACGATCCTAATGATGCGACTAAGATGATTGCCATCGACAAGACGCTTCCAAGTATTCCTGGTTACACTGTTAAGGTTGTCCCTGCATCACCATCAAATCCAGGTGAAGACACTCGTGTCGTTTACGTAGCAATCGTTAACGATGTGACTAAGGCGACGAAACAAACAGTTACATTCCAAGGTGCTGGCGATAAAACTCCAGCTGCAGATGTGAAATCTGACTATACCTTTGCAGGTAAGGATAACCAAGCGACTGGCAAGGTGACTTGGAATGAAACTAGCCACACTTACGGTACAGTTAAGGTTCCTGTTGTTAATGGTTACTATGCCGATAAAGCGGTAGCAGGTGGTAAGACAGTAACTCCAGATGCTCCAGAAGCAACTGATACCGTAACTTATAAGGCCTTTGGTAAATTTGTCATTGTCGATGAAAATGGGAACCCAATTGCAGGTGTGTCAGATACTGCCTACATCAATGATCCTAACGATCCAACTAAGATGATTGCAGTTGACAAGAACTTGCCAACTATCCCAGGTTACACTGCTAAGGTAGTACCTGTAACACCAGGTGACTTGTCTAGCGATACTAAGGTTGTTTACGTTAAGAACGATCAAAAAGCAAGTGTTGTTTACCGTGATGAAACAAGTGGTTCAACCCTTGAAACTGTTGCTTTGGCTGGTAAGTCTGGTGAAGCGGTTAACTATTCAACAGCTGAACGTATCAAACACTATCAAGACCTTGGCTATGTCCTTGTAACAGATGGTTACCCAACTGGTGCAAGCTTTGACTTGGATAGCACAGTTGACCAAGTTTGGACAGTAAGCTTCAAACGTGTAGCACTTGACTTTAATCCAGACAATGCTCACGAACCAGGAACACCAATCTATCCTAACCAACCAAACGGTCCAAAATGGCCAGCTAAGGATGCTTACCTTAAAGATGTGACATACACTGTTCACTATGCAAGCAAAGATAGCAATGCTAAATTGCCAGCAGATAGTGTTCAGAAAGCACAATGGAAACGTTCATTGACGCTTGATTCTGTAACAGGTGATATTCTTACAACTGGTGAATGGAAGGCAGATAAGACTAAGTTTGATCTCGTGATTACACCAATGGTTAACGGTTACTTCGCCGATAAAGGCCGTGTGGCTTCTCAAGATGTCACTATGGACAGCAAGGTTGAGACTGTAACTTACACTAAATTTGGTAAGATTATTGCCGTTGACGAAAAAGGGAATCCAATCCCAGGTGTTGAAGCAGTTACTTACACAAATGATCCTAACGATCCAACTAAGGCTGCTATGACACTTGTTCCTGAAGTGAAAGGTTACAAGGCTGATAAGACTGGTGTGACACCAAGCAACCCTGGTGAAGATACAAAGGTTGTTTACAAGGTGGTTAATGCAGAACCTGCTAAACCGGCAGTTAACAAAGAAGTTGGTACTATCGTTGTTATCTACCGTGACGAGTATGGTAACCAAATCAAGATGCCACTTGTGATCACTAACTCTGTTGGTTCAGAAGTTAATGTTCATGGTGACCGTTACATCTACCGTAACGGTGTGAAATATGAATTGATCCGTCAAGAAGGTAAATCTACAGACAAGATGACAGAAGGTCAAACAGTCGTAACTTACATCTACCGTAAAGTCGAAGATGGCTCAACACCATCAAACGGTAACGGTGGTCAATCTGGAAGTTCAACATCTAAGGCTGTCAAAGCAACTTCAAACGGATCTAAGGGTTCTAAAGGTTCTGGATCTGGCTCAGCAGCTGATGGCGCTTCAGATGGTAAAGGTTCAGATAAGAAGAAATCTGGAAACAAAGATGGTAAGAAGGCAGATGGTTCTGATAAAGCTAAAGAAGGCGACGAACAATTGCCAGTAACAGGTGAGGCAGATAACAACCTCGCAGCAATGGGTGTTGTTGTTATGGGACTTATGGCAGGACTTGCGGCTATGAATCGTCGTAAAAACCAAGACTAAGATTTCCACACCTTATCTCTCATAAATTCTAAAAATAAAATCTCTCTCGAGTGAATTGCTCGGGAGAGATTTTTTGGTTTTGCTTAATTGTAAATGTTAAGGGAATTCTTCTGTATTTTGAAGGTGCTATCGTATTGTAAAGTTTTCTTTGATATAATGATATCGTCGCTATAGTAAAACAAAATAAGAAAGAAGGATTAGGAAAAATGAATAGTGATTCAAATCAGGAGTTTATAGAAAAATTTGAAAAATTCGAAAAAGAGTATTTAAAGAATCCAGACTCAGAGGAAATTGCTAGTGAATACCTCGATATACTTTTTGATTTAGCTTCGAAACAGGAAGATGAACAATCTCTCAGAGAGATAGTGGATAAGGCCTCTATTGTTTATGATGACCATTCATATTCAGAAGACATTGTTGATATTTATCTTATTCTATTGTTTTATTTAGCTACTATACAAGAGGGGGATGAGCAACTCTTAAAGGAGACGTTTAGAAAAGCGTCTATTGTTTATGATGAACATGGCGGATTAGAGAAGGTTGCTAATAATTACCTCTGGATTCTTCGTTCTCTGGTCTCAAAACAGGAGGATGAAGAATCTCTTAAAGATACGGCAGATAAGGCGTCAACTGTTTATGACAACTATTCAGACTCAGATGAAAATGCAAATAATTACCTCTGGATACTATATTATCTAGCTAGACAACAGGAGGACGAACAATCTCTCAAAGAGACAGCAGATAAGGCGTCAACTGTTTATGACAGCTATTCAGACTCAGAGGAAAATGCAAATAATTACCTTTGGATACTATATTTTCTAGCTAAACAACAGGAGGACGAACAATCTCTCAAAGAGACAGCAGATAAGTTGTCAACTGTTTATGACAGCTATTCAGACTCAGAGGAAAATGCAAATAATTACCTTTTGATACTATATTTTCTAGCTAAACAACAGGAGGACGAACAATCTCTCAAAGAGACAGCAAATAAGGCGTCAACTGTTTATGCCAATCATTCAGATTCAGAGGAAAATGCTGATAATTACCTTTGTATACTTCGCTGTCTGGCTTTAAAACAAGAGGATGAGGAATCTCTCAAGGATATAGCAGATACAGCGTCTACTGTTTATGCCAATCATTCAGATTTAAAGGGAATCGCTGAAAATTACTCAACTTTACTATTACATATAGCTTCAAAACAAGAGGATGAGGAATCTCTCAAGGATATAGCAAATAAAGCGTCTGAGGTTTATGAAAGCTATTTAAGTTCAGAGAAAATCGCTAAAAATTATTCAGTTATACTATTCTTTTTAGCTCCAAAACAGGAGGATGAGAAATCACTAAGGAATATAGTGGATAGAGCGTCTGAGGTTTATGCTAAGTATCCAGATTCAGAGAGAATTGCTGGTAATTACTTATGGACACTATATTGTCTGGCTAAACAACAAGAGGATGAGAAATCCCTAAGGGATATAGCAGATAAAGCATCTGAGGTTTATGCTAAGTATCCAGATTCAGAGGGAATTGCTAGTGATTACTTAAGGATACTATATTATTTGGCTAAACAACAAGAGGACGAAAAATCCCTTAAAGAGACAGTAGATAAGGCATCTGCTGTTTATAAAAAGGAGTGGAAGGAAAAATGGGAATTAGATCCTATTTTCCTTAGTATATTGGAGTGTCTAGCTTTAAAACAGGAAAAAGTTGAGGATTTAAATCAGACAGTAGATGTGGCCACGACTATTTATAAAAACCTTAATTATGAAAACCTTGATTATAATAAAGAACTATCTATTGAAATAATAGATATTACTTATCTTAAAATACTTTGTTATCTAGCTTCGAAAGAGAAAGACGGAGAAAAATTAAAGGACATAAAAAGTACAGCCGATGCTATTTATAATAAGTATTCGAATTTTGTTGAGGTTATAAAATTATTCGGTAAGATTCTTATAAGTATGATTAGAATCGAGAATAATATCGAAACTTTAAATAAACATTTAATAGAATTAGAGAGCTTGTTAGGGACTCCTTTAAAAGAAAGAGTTGATTTAGTAGTTGAGATAATAAGTGATATACTTTCTAATCTTAATAAAAAGATTAACCATGGAGAAATAATAGAACAAGCAGAATTAAGGCATTGGGTTGAGAAGTTCATTAATAAATTACATAGTATTGAAAGTGTTCAAAAGACGAATAATGGTATGTTATTACATTTATTAGATGGATATAAGCATGATAGAATTGGAACTGAGTATATCTTAAATATATATAGCTTAGTACTAAAAATAAAATATGAATTAGCTGTAAAAGAATTTCCAAGAAAAGGCTTTGGTCACTATACATCCGCACGAACTCTACAAATACACTTGAACCAAGAAGAAAATATTGCTAAACAAAGAGGATACAAAGTTACTAGTAAGTCAAGGTTATACAACGTTGATTATATGAATGATCCAGAAGAAGGAAAGATTTTAGATAGATACTTATCGCAGCAAAAAGCAAATAAAATTGATGATTCTTTGGAACCAAGTCCATGGTTTTTGATGTGTTTAACCACTGCAATTGATGATTTAGCAATGTGGTCACAGTATGGCGCCAATGCAGAAGGGGTATTTCTTGAATTAAAGAGTGATAGTTTTCAATTGGTAAGCGCTCCTAAAGATATAGACTGGTTGAGTGGACAGTCAAATTTTGGAGAAACTAATAATAACCAAGATAAAGAACATAGTTTATCGGAGCCAGAGTCAAAACAAGAATCAGAAAAAGAAAAACTTTTTCGAATTTGTTATTTAGATGAACATGAGTTAAAGAAGGGGAAACTATTAGTTTCCAGTGAAGATGTTTTGTTAAAAAAGAAAGAGAGAGAAAAAGTTACATCGCTATTAAGTAAGCTTAAAGAAAAAATTGATAATGTATATGAATTGGAAAATCCAGAATTACTTAGTGATGTTAACAAACTATTAGAAGAAATTAGATATCTATTTAAGGCATCGGGTTATAAATATGAAAAAGAATTACGAGTTCTAAGATATGCTACGATAGAATCAATAGCAATTGAATCAAAGGAATCAACAACAAATACATCTACATCAGAAGAACCAAAGGAATCAACAGCAAATGCATCTACATCAGAAGAACCAAAGGTGACTGAACTGATAGGAATACAATATGACAGCGATATGTTGGCAAAACCTTATTTGGAAAGGGAGGACCCAATTCAAATAAAAAGGGTAATTTTCGGACCGAAATTTTCTAGACCAGAGTATGTGACTCCATTGATTAGACTTGTTGATAAGGATATCGAATTTACTACTTCTGAAAGAAAATTCAAGTAATTTTGTGGGAGTAATCGAAAAAATTATTAAACGTAATGTATATTAGGTTTTCTCGAATATTTTCTTCCTGATTATCTCTCATAAATTCCAAAAATAAAATCTCTCTCGAGTGAATTGCTCGGGAGAGATTTTTTGGTCTTTTTAGATAAAAAGTGGGAAAACTATCAAAGCCTGTGAATCTTTTAAGCAGTATTCAGTTTGATAAGGTACAATAGAGTAAGACAAAACGAATGAGGAGACTGTCATGAAGTTTTTACATACGTCAGATTGGCATGTGGGGCGAACCCTCAATGGCTGGTCTTTGTTGGAGGAGCAGGAGTGGGCCTTTCAACAGATTGTGGATTTGGCTATTAGTGAAAAAGTGGATGGGGTTATCATTGCGGGAGACCTCTATGACCGTGCGGTACCGCCTGTGGATGCGATTAAGCTATTTAATAAGACCTTGGCCCGTTTGGTGTTGGAGGAGCAGATTCCTGTCTATGCTATCAGTGGCAACCACGATGGTGCGGAACGTTTGCATTTTGGGCGTGACTTCTTTCAACCTCAGGGCCTTCATTTGAGCACACGTTTGGAGGAGGCTTTTGAGCCTATTGAGTTGAAGGCTTGCCAGATTTTCCTGCTTCCCTTTATTGATCCCATTGATGCTCGTATTTACTATAAAGACGATGAGAATAAGGAAATTCAGGGAATTGGTGATGCCTTGGCCTACATTCTCGAGGATATGGAAAAAGCTTTTGATCCTGACAAGGCCCATGTCTTGGTGGCGCATTTTGCAGTTTCTAAGAAGGATGATAGCGATGGTCAAAGTCTACGGGAATTGATGTTGTCTGAAACTAGCAATACGGTAGGTGGTCTTACCAATGTGACCAGTGACCTTTTCAAGGCTTTCGATTATGTGGCCTTAGGGCATATCCATACGCGCTTTGCCAGTCCGAGCCAGCGCGTGCAATATTCAGGCAGTCCAGTCGACTTTAATGTCAAAGAAGCCAAGCGTAGGGAAGAAAAGGGTGTCTATATTCTTGAATTGGATGCAACTGGAGACTTGTCTCAGACCTTCCATCCTCTAGAGGTCAAACGACCGATTTTGGCCTTGCAGGCGTCTTTTGAAACCTTGATGTCACCTGACTTTTATAGGGAACAGCCTTGTCAAAAGGCTTGGTTTGCCTTTGATATTCAACTGTCTAGCCGTAAGGAGTTAGAGGGTATCAATGTGCGTGCCCGTCTGGAAGAGATTTATGGGACAGACATTGTAGAAATCACTTTCAGTCGTTTGGGTGATGTCAGGGAAGAAAGCTTGACTGTAGATCAGCACTTAAAAGATTTGGAAATGCAATCACCGCAGGAAATTGTCTCTGATTTTTACCAGACAGTGACTGGGGGCGATGTCTTGTCTGAGAGACAAACTGCCCTTGTGGAAAGTATTTTTGAGGAGATTGGAAGGAGTGGACAATGAGACCAGTTCAGTTAGAATTGACCAATTTTGGACCTTATCGTAAGGAAGTCATCAATTTCACCCAGTTTGACCACGCTCCCCTCTTTTTGATTGGTGGGGACACGGGGGCTGGTAAGAGTACCCTCTTTGATGCCATGACGGTTGCCTTGTTTGCGACGACCAGTGGCGACCGCAATGTTGAGGAGATGCGGTCAACCTTCGCTGGTCCAGAGGATGACTTGACCAAGGTAACCTTTTATTTCCAACAAGGCAAGCATCTTTATCGCATTGAGCGGGTGCTCCAGCAGGAGAGAGCCAAGCGAGGTGGGGGCACGACCATGCAAAAGGCGACGGCTTCATTAGTCATTGTGGATAAGATTGGGGGTCAGGAAATTGAAAAGCTTGGGGATAAGATCAAGGAAGTGAGTGACCAGATTGAGCAGATTTTGGGGCTCAATGCTGAGCAGTTCAAACAGATTATTCTCCTTCCGCAAAATGATTTTAGCCGTTTCTTGAAAGAAGATTCTAAGACCAAAACTCAAATTTTGAAGAAAATCTTTGGAACGGGTATTTTTGACCGTTTTCAAAAGAGCTTGGAAGAGCGTCTTCGTCAGAGCAATAAGGATATGGATAAGCGCCAAGCTCAGCTAGATGGCCATTTTGCTAGTCAGGTCTGGTCTGAGGAGGAATTAGCCGTCTTGGCCCAAACGCCAGCCTCTGAAAAATTGGCACGCCTTGAAGAGCTTTTGTCTCAGCGTCAAGAAAGTCTTACGGAGCAAAAAAGCATCTTGAAGGATGCCCATGAGGATTTGGCTAAGCTGCAGAAGAGCTTGCAAACTGCCCAAGATTTGGCAATGATTTTCCAAGAATTGAAGCAAGCCAAGGAACGTTACCGTCTGGAAATTGAGGAAGGTGCTCAAGAACAGGCAGAGGCTAAAGTGCATCTGGAGGAATTGCAGTTTGCCCAAGGGTTGCAAGAAACTATTAGTAGCCTCAAACAATATCAGAAACAGTTATTGCAATTAGAGCAGGATTTTGAAATCGCTCAGGAAGAATTGAGTGAAAAGCAGCAGGCTTTTGAGGGAGTTAAGGCACAAAAAGAGGCACTCGCAGCTCAATCTAAGGACTCTCTTCAAAAAGAAGAGGAGCTTGAAACTTGGAAAGAGGATATTATCTATGCTCAGAGTCTTGTCCGAGAGCAGGAGAAAATCAAACGTTCACGTACTAACTACAAGCAGTTGGAAGAAACCTATCAACAGGCGTCGAAAAAGATTGAGCTCCTCAACCAGTCCTTGTCAGATTTGGAGGCCAATCGCCTAAGTTTAGATAGCTTGCATGAAGCCGAAAAACTCCTCCAGTCTGTGGGTTACAGTGTGGATAATCAACTGGCTCAGGACCTGAAAGAAAAAGAGGACTTGAAGCAGGAGTTGGCCAAGACGGAAAAACGTCAACAAGGGTTATCTTTGGATATTGACCAAGCTCAAGAAAGTCTCAAGGAATTGGAAGACCAGTTAGCAACCACTTTAGCTTCACGTCGTCAACTCATGATTGCCCAGTTGCAGGCAGAATTAGAGGATGGACAGCCATGTATGGTTTGTGGTTCCATTGACCATCCTAAGGTCGATGGGACAAAGGCGAATGAAGCGGACTTGAAGGATCTCATGAATCAGGTGGAGGAACTTCAAGCTCAAAAAGAAAGGCAAGTGGCTACCTTGTCAAATCGTCAGGCTACCTTGAGCGAGGTTGAATCTAAACGTCAAGATTTGCTTGACCAAGTAGCTAAAGTCAAGTTAACTCTTGAAAAACACTATCTAGAACTCCAAGAGCAAGTTAAGGGACAATTTGATTTTGATTTTGCTGAGGACTATGAAGCAGACTGTGGACAAACCATACTCCGAAAGGTTGAACAGTATTATCAAGAGCTACACAAACGCTTTGATAAGGAAGAGGCAGATCGTCTCCATTATCAAGATGAGTTAGCCAAGGTTCAGGAAAAATCGATAGATTTGGCTAAAGCCTATCAAGAGGCTAAGGCGGCGCTTGACCAAGCCAAGGAACGTCTTAAGGAGTTACAAGAAGCTCATCAAGAGCTTGAATCTGTTGAGGTTTATCAAGAACGTATTTCCCTAGCAAAGCAGGAGTTGGACCTCTACAATAAGCAAGTCAAGGAAAATAGTGAAGCCTACAACCAACTTCATGCCGACATTCAAGGAATCAGGGGGCAACTTGAGAGCCTAACCAAGTCTAAAGAAAATGCTAGCCAAGAAACTAAGCATTTATCGGCTGAAATAGACCAAAGTCTTATGGCTGAAGGGGCCCTCACCAATGACCTAGAGCAAATCCAGCTTTGGCTTCTTGAGGTGAACAAGCAAGCCATTCCTAAGCTCCAGGCTCAATTGACAAGCTACCAAACTCTTAAACAAGAGTTGAAGGCGCAGATTGTCAAGGGTCAAGAGCTTATCAAAGACCAAGAAAAGCCGGACCTTGGCAATCTAACACAAGCAGTAGAGGCTAGTCAGGAGAGCTATGATAAGCAGCTGGCTCAGGTTTCTGTCATGGAGCAGGGGCTTAAGGATGCGACGGCTACCTACCAAGCGGCCAAAACCCTTCAAGACAGTAATCAAGAGGCCTTTAAAGCTCACCAAGAACTCAGTGATTTGGTTAAGGTGGTTAAGGGAGAAAATACAGCACTAACTGGACGACTCAATCTTGAAGTCTATGTTATCCGTCAGTATTTCCAACAAATCTTGGACTATGCCAATGCTAACTACATCGGTCTCTTAACGGATAACCGCTATTCCTTTGTTCTGAGTGAAGAAGGGCGTCGGGCGCGTGATCACTTCGGCTTAGACATCAATGTCTATGACCAGCTGACAGGTAGCGAGCGTTCCGTCAAATCCTTGTCTGGAGGAGAAACCTTTATCGCTGCACTGGCTATTGCCCTATCCCTCTCAGAGGTGGTGCAAAATACCAGCAAGGGTGCTGTTGTTGAAGCTCTCTTCATCGACGAAGGGTTTGGCTCACTGGATAAGGAAGCCCTGACCAAAGCTATCGCTGTTCTGGAACAAATCGGTGAAAACCGTATGGTCGGTGTCATCAGTCACGTGGACGACATGAAAGAAGGCATCGCCCAACAATTAGCTATCATCAAGTCGCATGATGGCAGTAGCCGTATTAAGATTGTGGATAAAGGGTAAGAGAAGTCAAGGGGTTAAAAACTCTCGTCAAAACGTTTTAATTATTCTAAGAGATAGTTTCTCATCGGAGCTATCTCTTTTTCTATCCACCTATTTCAATCTTCCTAACTATCAGTTTTTTTTGAAAATAAAAGGAAATTTATTTGAAAAAAATCCCTCATAAAAAAGTTAATCTATTAGAAAATTAAGTGATACTATGTTATAATTTAATATGGTTAAGTCTCGATAAAATCAAGGAAAAAGTGTATAGAATGTGTTTACGATCTTTATATCTTGTGACCGTAAAATGCTTGTCAGATTCTTAGACTGTTCCTTGCTATCTTATGAAAGTTTGAGACAGGAAAATAAAAAAATGTATTAGCTAGAAAAAATAAGAAATAAAAAATGACAGAAAAAATTTCCGTAATTATTCCCGTTTACAATGTAGAAAATCAACTCCAGACCTGTTTAGACAGTGTTTTGGGTCAGACCTATCAAAATCTTGAAATTATTCTCATCAATTATGGCTCAATAGATAATAGTGATGCCATTTGCCGTAGTTATGCTGCTAGGGATTCTCGTATCCTCTATTTTAAAAAGGATAATGGAGGGCTTTCAGATGCTCGCCATATTGGTATTCGTCAGGCTAAGGGAGCTTACGTCACCTACGTGGATGCTGAGGATTGGGTAGAGCCAACCTATCTAGAGGAGCTTTATAAGGCGCTTCAATCTCACAAGGCGGATATCGCAGTGGCCAATTACAGTGTCTATAAGGAATCGGAAGATCTCTTTTATTTTTATATCAAGGATGAAGATTATTATGAGCAGGTTTATTCACCGGCTCAGATTATTGATGGTCTCTTTGAAGAAACCAATAACATTAACATCGCTCTGATTTCTGCAACAGGCAAACTCTACAAACGTTCTTTGTTTAATGACTTGCTTTTTCCAAAAGAGCATGCAGGGGAGGATGGCTTTTTCAACCTTAAAGCCTATCTCATGAGTGAGCGTACGGTATATCTCAACAAGGGACTTTATGTATATCGTGAGAGTCCAGAGATGCCATCAGCGACTTGGATGCAAGACTGGATGATGACCTTGGTTTATGCCATGGAAGAACGCTTGGCTATTGTTGCTAGTCATGGTTTCCCTTTGGAGAAATACATGGTTACCTACCGTCAGATGCTAGAGGCTTGCTTGAAAAATGTGGAGGAGCAAGGTCTCACGGATTCTGATGCCTACCGCTCCATTCAGGAGAAATTCCAGGTCTTGAGTTTAGCTCCTCAACGTTATGAGACTAAAAAGCGTGCTATTGTTCTTGCGGCTAACTATACTTATGTTGACCAAGTGCTTACGACCATCAAATCCATCGTTTTCCATCATCGCAACATTCGTTTTTACTTGATTAACGATGATTTCTCTCAAGAGTGGTTTAGAGGACTAAACCGTCATCTGGCTGCCTTTGGTAGTGAAGTGATTAACTGTCGTGTGGATAGTAGTCATATCAAGCAATACAAGACTAATAGCAACTATGCAAGCTATCTTCGCTATTTTGTGGCGGACTTTGTGTCTGAGGAACAGGCCCTTTATTTGGATAGTGACATGGTGGTTACAGGTTCTCTAGAGGACCTCTTTACCCTTGATTTGCAAGGTCGACCTTTGGCTGCCGTGCGTGATTATGCTACTCAGGTTCAGGATTGCCAGGCGATGTTTGATGCTGGCTTCATGGTGATTGATACGGCTTATTGGAAGCAGTACAACATGAGACGCCACCTAATCGACATGACTAGTGAATGGCATGACAAGGTCCCATTTGCGGAGCAGTCCATTCTAAACATGGTCTTCCGTAACAACTGGTTGCCCTTGTCTTTTGACAACAACTATGCGGTTACCAAGTCTAGTTTAGCTGGTTTCCATCTGCCAAATGGTCAAGACTATCCTAAGGTTGTGCATTATGCCTCACACCGTAAGCCTTGGTTACCATTGGCTTGCCAAGCTTATCGCGAGGTCTGGTGGTTCTATGCTCAAATGGATTGGTCAGAGGTTGCTGAAAATGCCACTTTATTGCCACTTTCAGAGGACATGATTTATCCTAAGGGCCGTCCGTTTACTTGTTTGATTTACACCAACATTTCAGAAATTCCGCATTTGACGGACCTTATCTCGGCTCTTCCTAAGGTACAGTTTAAAATTGCCTCTCGACAGCATGTGACAGATAAACTGGCCCAATTGATTACCTATCCAAATGTGACGGTTTACTCAGCCATTGCGGGCTTAAATGGGCTAGATTTGGAATTGTTGCGTACCAGTGACTTGCTTCTAGATATCAATCCAGGAAGAAAAGTAGTGGAAATTCTTGATGCCTTTAGGTTTGAAAACAAACCAATTTTAGGGTTCGAGGACCTTAAGTCAACCAAGCATAACCAACAAACCTACTCAAGAGATCGTTGGAAAGAGATGGCTGAGACCATTCGACAAATGCGTAAGAAGAGCCTGTAATCCTTTGCTTGGATAAGTAGGCTGAAATGGCGTCTCTGTCTCGTTTCAATCGAAATAACATCAGCCTGTCTATGGGCAGGAAATAGGAGTAATAGTGAAAAAAATTAGTCAATCGATAATCACCAAACGTGTCTTATGGACCCTCTTTTTCCTCTTTATTTATTGTTTGGGAAATCAATTGGTTCTACCGTTTGTGGATTTGAAAAATGCAAATATCTTTGGGGGAGCCATGGGTTCCTTGGCTTTCTCTAGTGCCATGATGGGGGGGAACCTCAGGTCCATGTCTCTATTTTCAGTGGGCTTGTCGCCCTGGATGTCGGCCATGATTCTCTGGCAGATGTTTTCTTTCTCTAAGAAAATGGGCTTGAAAAATCTTCCCATTGAGATTCAGGACCGTAGACGCATGTATTTGGCCCTAGGGATTGCCATTGTTCAATCTTTGGCAGTATCCTTGAATTTACCTATCGTTTCAGGGGTTAATGCTAGTCTCGCTATTTTCATGAATACCATTTTATTAATTGCCGGGACCTTCTTCTTGGTTTGGCTATCAGACCTCAACTCTCTCTTTGGGATTGGAGGCTCCATTGTTATCTTGATGGCAAGTATGATGGCCAATCTGCCCTATCAAATCATGGATAGTATTGAAAAGTTAGGTATCGGTTGGGATGTCTTGCTTCCTCTGATTCTATTCAGTTTGGTCTTCCTCTATATTTCAGGGGTTGTGCAGAGGGCTAGATACCGTATCTCAATCAATAAAATCAATATTCATAACCGATTTAAACAGTATTCTTACTTGGATATTATGCTGAATCCAGCCGGAGGGATGCCTTTCATGTATGCCATGTCGCTGGTTAGTATTCCGCAGTATGTTTTTATGCTGATTCAATTTATCCATCCTGAAAGCAAGTGGACCAGTGGTGCCATCAAGGCTTTGACAGTCGGTCAACCTCTTTGGTTGGTTGTTTATCTGGTCATGCTCTTCGTTCTAGGGTTAGCCTTTGCCTTTGTTAATGTCTCTGGTGAGCAAATCTCTGAGCGAATGCGCAAGTCAGGTGAGTATATCTACGGTGTTTATCCAGGCCAAGAAACTAGTGCCTATATCAACCATTTGGTGCTTAGACTTGGTTTTATCGGTGCCCTTTATATGCTCTTTATGGCAGGTGCTCCAATGCTGATTATCTTGGTCAATCCAGATTACCTGCAATTGAGTATGATTCCTGGTACTTTCTTGATTTTTAGCGGTATGATTTACAACGTTAACGAGGAAATGAAAGCCTTGAAGCTTAACACTTCCTATACCCCACTTTTTGAAAATGTATAAACTCTCACCCCTCGTGGGGTTGAGAGGCAGGCTGGTGATGCGTGATCGGTCTGCCCCTCAATCTCAAGTATTGTGATGAAAAGACAATGAAGGAGAACTCATGTATTATTTTATTCCAGCTTGGTATGGACAGACGGACGAATTTTGGAAGACGGCCATTGATCCTTGGTACCGTATCCGCCAAAAAATTGAATTTGATGATAGCTTGCACCAAGTTCGTATTTTTCAGGACGAAGAATTAGCGCCTCAGCTTTTGCTTTTGGCCTATCAACCGCATTTGCGTTATTTCTTGCATCGTCATGATGTCTTGGAAGTTGGCTATACAGCTATTTTTGACTTGATTCAGGGTATCACTGATGAAGATATGAAAAACCTTCAGGTGACAGATTTGGAATGGCCAGAAGGGTCTACCTTTGTCCACACACCATTTGCCATCGTGGTGCAATGTCAACACAAGCGTTATGCCGAGATTGAGTTCGGTTCAGAAGGCTTTATTGGCATGATTCGCTACTTTAAGGATGAGCAAATCATTCGTGAAGATGTCTACGATGACCGCGGCTTTATTTCGAGTAGTCTTTATTATGAAGAGGGGCAGCCCATCTATCGAAACTACCTCAACGCCAAGGGAGTCTGGCAGCTTTGTCATTTCTTTGATGGACGTGGAATTGTAGCCAACCCTCGTACGGATGGCCGTTTTGAAAAGAGTTATTATGGTGATCTTTCAGAAGTTATCTGGGAATTTTTGAATAAATTCTTAGCTGAAGAGGTCAAGGCAGCAGACCGTTTTGTTATTGCGTCAGATCTGCGTCATAACAAGCACCTCTTTAAACATTTGCCAGCAGAAAATACAAAGATTTTGACCTGGTTCGCAGAACGTAATCAGGAAGATAAGGTTGATGCTTATGCAGACTTTCTTCCACAGGTGGACTTGATGATTGCGGATCGTTACGATTACTTGGAGCAACTTCAGGTTGCCTACCCGAAAGAGGCTAAGAAGCTCAAACATATGGCTTCCTTCGATACCCGTTTGGCTTTGGGAACCAGTCAACGTGTCAAAGAGTCTAAAATCTTTTATCAGGTAGACTTCAATCAGTTGGATTTAGAGGCTATTTATCAAGTTTTGGCTTTCGTGGCTAAGTATCCAAAGACACAGGTTGAGTTTGGAGCATTTAATGCCAATCCAGAGCAACTCGGTAGCCTGCAACATCAAGTGGAAAAAATGATTGAAGAACGTTTGAGTCCAGATGCCTTTGAAGAGGTTGTCGAAAGTAGTGGTGCAGAAAATAAATTGGAAGAAAATAATGAAATCGTCAGCCGATTTTCTTTCCAAGACCTGCGTGACGAGACTGCCCTTATCAAGGCCCTTCAGTTTACACGACTTATTGTCGACTTAAGCAAGGAACCTAATCGTTATACACAGATTGCTGGAATCAGTGCTGGTATTCCACAAATTAACCGTGTGGCGTCTGAGTATGTGACCCACCAAGAGAATGGTTATATCTTGAAGCACTTGTCCGATTTTGAAAAAGGGGCTTACTACTATTTGGGACAGTTGAACAACTGGAACCGTTCCCTTATCTACTCTATTGAGAAAATTAAGGAAAATACAGGAGACCGTTTGGTGCAAAAATGGGAAAATTGGTTGAAGGAGGAGCAGAATGACCAAGGATAATCGTCTGAAGATACTACAAGTTGGATCATCCAACTGGTCAGAAAATCAGGAAATTCCTGAAAATATGAAATGGTATTATTGCAATCTTGGTCAGCTTGAGACCTTACAAGAAACCATCGAAGAAGACGAAATCAAGGCTTTCACAGCGGTTATTGTGGACAGTCTTGCGGGTCTTGAGGAATTGATGGCTATTAAAGAGCATTTGATTCCTCATGCTATTTTCTTTGATCAAACGATTGAAGTGTCGGATGAGATACTTGCTCAGTTCATCAAGGAAATGTGTGCTGTGCCGACTGATTTTTCAAATCAAGGACAGTTGCTCTTTACCCTTTCAAAAGCACTCTTTTCAGGCCAATATGGGGATAAGATGTCTCCTTTCACTACCCAGGTTAACCCAAATTTTACTGGTGAGGTGACCTACCACGGTCATGAAAATGTCATTTTAAAAGGTGATTATGGTCAAGATTTTAGTCCTGTCTTGGACTGGACCTATAATGTCAGAGCCAGCAAGGAAAATCCTATCGAGCTTTGGCTGGAATTTGAAAAAGAGGAGACTTGCGAGTGTCGTTTGATTCTCAATCTTTTGCCAGAAGGTTCGGTCGCAGGTATTTTTAAGACCTATATCGTTTCAGAAGAAGAAATGCGCAAGGGGGCCATTGTTCTTGATGAGGACATGACCTTCCTCTTGGCTGCTAGTCTTGAAATGAAGGGCAAAGGTCAGATTACAATTGGTGGTCTCCACCAACGTTTGACCCGTTTCCAATTCGGTAAATTTGTACTTGGTGGTGGTATTCTCCACGACAGCAAGCGTCAGGAAATCAACTATTTCTTTTATCCTGGGGATTTCAAGCCACCTTTGTCTGTTTACTTCTCAGGTTTCCGTCCTGCCGAAGGTTTCGAAGGTTTCGGAATGATGAAAGGGATGGGAACACCATTCTTGCTCTTTTCAGACCCTCGTCTCCAAGGGGGAGCCTTCTACATGGGAACTGAAGAGCTTGAAAATAGTATCAAGGATACCATCCAACATTACTTGGACTATCTAGGTTTTGACAATAGTCAACTCATTCTCTCTGGGATGTCCATGGGAACCTTCCCATCTATGTACTATGGTGCGGACTTTGAACCTCATGCCATCATCATGTCTAAACCCCTAGCCAATGTTGGTACTATCGGTAATCGTGCCAGACTCTTGGCACCAGAGGTTTTCCCGACAGGAATTGATGTCTTGCATTTGCAGACAGGACGCTTGGATAATGAGGGTGTTGAGGCCCTTAATCAGAAGTTCTGGAATAAGTTTGAAAAAGCAGATTTTTCAAACACGACCTTTGGTCTTTCTTACATGAAAGACGAGGATATGGATCCGACGGCCTATGAGGATATTACCAAGTCCCTCTATTACTCAGGGGCTAAGATTCTCAGTAAGGGAACGTCAGGTCGACACAACGATGATTCATATACGGCGACAACTTGGTTTGTCAATTTTTACCGTATGATTTTAGAAAATGATTTTGGAAGGAAGGAGTAAGAATGTTCAGAAACAAGAAATCAGAAATCTTGTGGGGCTTAAACCACAAAGCCTACATGTATGGCTCAAAAATTGTTAAACGCCAAGATGGTTCTGTGCAATTTTACAATCCTTTGGTGCCATCAGGAACGGAAATCCAGTCTTGGATGGCCATCCAAAACTATCAAGCTGCTCGTACCCAGCCTGCCCTCCCACTTTTGAAAAAGGGGCATAGCTATGACTTGACAGCTAATCTCGAAGCTGTACCAACAGGCTCAGTCTTTTTGAAAGTCAGCTTTTTGGACCGTTATGACAATGAAATCAAACAGCTTATTGAAAAAAGTACCCACATGACCTTTATTTACCCTCATGATGCCTATACCTATCGTATTTCTCTCTTGAGTGCTGGGGTCAAAGAGCTGGATTTCTACAGCTTGAAACTGGAAGAAACAGGAGAAGAACATGTTTAAACAACTGAATCCTATTCTCCCTGTTAAGGAGATACTCAAGGAAATCAACGTCCTAGCCGATGAAATGGCCGGTCTGAGCAACCTTGAGTTGAAAAATAAAACGCAGGAATTTAAGGAGCGTTTAGCCCAAGGAGAAAGCTTGGACGACCTCCTGCCAGAAGCCTTTGCGGTTGTTCGTGAAGCAGATAAGCGCGTGCTAGGCATGTTTCCTTATGATGTTCAGGTCATGGGGGGCATTGTCATGCACCAGGGCCATATCGCTGAGATGAATACCGGTGAGGGTAAGACTTTGACGGCAACCATGCCAGTCTACCTTAATGCCTTGTCAGGTGAAGGGGCTATCCTCGTTACGACCAATGAATACTTGGCTATCCGTGACGCCGAAGAAATGGGTCAGGTCTATGAGTTCCTAGGTTTGACGATTGGTGTGCCTTGTGTGGAAGGCAGTAATGAGATGGAACCAGCTGAAAAGCGTGCCATCTATCAATCAGATATCGTTTACACGACCAATGCCAGTCTAGGTTTTGACTATTTGATTGATAACCTTGCTTCTAACCAAGACGGGAAATACATGCGTCCTTTTAACTATGCTATCGTCGATGAGGTAGACTCTGTTCTTCTTGATAGTGCCCAGACGCCCTTGAT
Source organism: Streptococcus sp. FSL R7-0248 (assembly GCF_037967965.1). Lineage (NCBI taxonomy): Bacteria > Bacillati > Bacillota > Bacilli > Lactobacillales > Streptococcaceae > Streptococcus > Streptococcus sp. FSL R7-0248. The sequence goes on along the minus strand of NZ_CP150201.1, from coordinate 1,502,376 downwards.
TATTTCTGGTGCGCCCCGTGTTCAGTCCAACTACTATGGAATGATGGATACACTCATGACTACCTTGGTCGAGGGTGAAGACTACATCTTCAAAGAGGAAAAAGGTGAAGTTTGGTTGACCACTAAGGGTGCCAAGGCTGCTGAAAACTACCTCGGTATCGGCAACCTCTACGATGAGGAAAATAGTACCTTTGCCCGTCATTTGCTCTTTTCACTTCGTGCCCACTTGCTCTATAAAAAGGATAAGGACTACATCATTCGTGATGGTAAGAAAGGGCCTGAAGTGGTCCTTCTTGATAAATCGACAGGTCGTCTCTTGGAATTGACCAAGCTCCAAGGTGGACTCCACCAAGCCATTGAAGCCAAGGAATTAGTGGCCTTGTCACAAGAAACCAGAGCCATGGCTTCTATCACCTACCAAAGTCTCTTTAAAAAATTCAAGAAAATTTCAGGGATGACTGGTACTGGTAAGGTTGCGGAAAAAGAATTTCTCGATACCTATGGTATGAAGGTCATTCAAATTCCAACCAACCGTAAGAAACAACGTATCGACTATCCAGATAAGATTTATGCGACTCTGCCAGAGAAGGTCTTTGCTTCTTTAGAGTATGTTAAGCATTATCATGAAAAAGGCAATCCTATCTTGATTTTCGTTGGTTCGGTGGAAATGTCAGAGCTTTATTCTTCTTTACTTTTGCGTGAGGGGATTGCTCATAATCTCCTAAATGCCAACAATGCACCTCGAGAGGCTGAGATGATTGCTGAATCAGGACAAATGGGTGCCGTGACAGTTGCGACTTCAATGGCTGGACGTGGAACAGATATCAAGCTCGGCAAGGGTGTAGCTGAACTGGGTGGATTGGTCGTAATCGGTACGGAACGTATGGAAAGTCAACGTATTGACTTGCAAATTCGTGGCCGTTCTGGACGTCAGGGAGACCCTGGTATGTCTAAATTCTTCGTCTCACTTGAAGACGATGTGATTAAGAAATACGGTCCATCATGGGTTCACCGTACCTACAAAGAATACGCCATTAATGACCACATTGAGCCTAAGGAACTGACCGGTCGTAAGTATCGTAAATTGGTTGAAAAAGCCCAAGATGCTAGTGAGAGTTCTGGTCGTACCTCACGTCGTCAGACGCTTGAATTTGCAGAGAGTATGAACATCCAACGTGAGATGATTTATGCTCAACGTGACCGTCTCATTTACCACAATCAAGGTTTGGACACTGTTATCGACGAGGTTCTTGACGATTTCATCGACCAAGCTATGGCTGAGGAAGATTTCTCAAAATCGGAAAATCTTTACCATTTCATCTTGCGTAATATCAGCTTCCGCATTAATGAAATTCCTAAGGATTTAGACCTCAACAATCGTGAGCAAGTCTTGGAACTCATCTACCAGTTCGCCTATCGTGAACTTGATGCTAAGAAGCAGGAGTTGAAAACCAAGGAACTTAACGAGTATTTCCAACGCCTATCCATGCTTAAGGCTGTGGATGACAACTGGGTAGAGCAGGTAGACTATCTGCAACAACTCCAAATGGCTATCGGTAGCCAGCAACTCAGTCAAAAGAATCCGATTGTCGAATATTACCAAGAGGCATACAAGGGCTTCGAAGCCATGAAACGTCAAATTAGAAAGGATATGGTTCGTAATCTTCTCCTTAGTCAGGTGCAAGTCACTAAAAAAGGAGATATCATCAGCCATTTCCCATAAAATAAGGAAATTATGACAGTATATAACATTAATTTAGGCATAGGTTGGGCTAGCAGTGGTGTCGAATATGCTCAGGCCTATCGTGCTAAGATTTTCAGGGAAATGGGGCAAGAAGCAAAATTTGTCTTTATGGACCTCATCCTTGGGGATAATATCGAGCATATGACTAGCAAGATTGGTTTTTCAGACGATGAAATCATCTGGCTTCATAACTATTTTACAGATATCAAGATTGCGCCATCGACCATTAGCCTAGCAGAAATAGAGACCGTCTTACCTGCCAATCCTGAGCGCAAGGAAGTTGCTGGTCGCCTCATTCGTTACCATTATCCACAGGATGATATGGTAGTGGCATGTAACCTTCGTGCGATGGACGAAGATGCAGTGGAAACAGTCAGCTACTTTGTCAACGATAAGCTCTTGCGCAAGGACTTTTACTCTTACACTCGTTACTGCAGTGAGTATTCTGCGCCTAAGGATAATCAAGCCAAGGTTTACCAACGTCGTTTTTATAACGAAGATGGGTCCACAGCCTATGACATGATTGTCGGAGACAATAATCAGGATATCTATCGTTTTCCTGATCAGGTTCTTTATGGTAAGCAAGAATTCCTTCGCTATTTCTTCAAACGTCTAGCCCTAACCAAGGATGATGTGGTCATCTTGGACCGTGAAACAGGCATTGGCCAGTTGGTCTTTGAAGAAGCGCAAGCTGCTCACCTAGGCGTCGTTGTTCACGCTGAGCATTTTAGTGTCAATCAAACTGATGACAACTACATTCTCTGGAATAACTATTACGAGTACCAGTTTACCAATGCGGACAAGGTTGATTTCTTTATCGTGGCAACTGATCGTCAGAAGGAAATTCTTCAAGAGCAGTTCCGTCGCTACACCAACCACGATCCAAAAATCTACACTATTCCAGTGGGAAGTCTGCCTGAATTGGTCGGGCAGGACAAACTACGTAAGCCATTCTCAATGATTACGGCCTCACGATTGGCTCAGGAAAAACACATTGACTGGTTGGTTCGTGCGGTTATTGAGGTTCATAAGACTCTGCCAGATATCACTTTTGATATCTACGGTAGTGGTAGTATGGATGCCAAGTTGCGTGAGATTATTGTTGAAGCACAAGCTGGCGACTATATCCGACTCATGGGGCACGCTGACTTGACTGACATTTATAGCCAGTACGAGGTCTATCTAACAGCTTCAACCAGTGAAGGTTTCGGCCTTACTCTCATGGAGGCGGTTGGTTCAGGTCTTCCGATGATTGGATTTGATGTGCCTTATGGGAATCAAACCTTTATCGAAGACGGGAGCAACGGTTATCTCCTCCCTGTCGCTGAAAATCATGTTGTGGATGTCATCACCAAGTCCTATAAGGATGCCATTGTCCGTCTCTATGAAAAAGGCAATATCGAAGCCATGCGTCAAAAATCTTATGACCTTGCCAAAGGCTTCTTGACCAGTCAAGTCAAGGCAGCTTGGAAACAGTTACTTGAGGAGGTACGCTCATGATATTCTTATGTGATTACTACAATCAAGCCAGTAAGGATCTAGCTTACTCACTTCAGGTAGCAGGCTATGATGCCACAACAGTTGTCATCAATCCAGATGGTTTTCTCCCTCAAGGCGCTCTCTCTCCTTTCACCTACTATGTGGAAGCAGAAGAGGAAACTGGTAAACCACGCTTTTTCAACCAAGTTCCTGTGCCAGCCTTTTGGGAAATTTCAGGGAACAATCAGATGGCGCGTGTGTCTAATCTTACCGAAGAACGTGCCCGCATCACCTACCCAGAAGGTAGCAAGGCTCGTATCGTTAAAAGTGTCGAATGGTTAGACAAGTCAGGAAAGATTCGCCAAGTGGACCACTATAACAAATACGGATTCTGCTTTGCCAAAACCACTCATGATGAGAACGGTCAGGCAGTCTTTACCAGCTACCAAACCAAAGAAGGTGACGAACGTATCTTGGAAAATCATCTCACCAGTGATATTCTCTTGACTCTACCAGGACAAGCCCTTCGTCGTTTCGCCAACCGTACCGAATTTGTTAGAGCCTTCCTAGCTCAGGTCTTTGGTGATATCAATCACATTATCTTTAATAGCTTGGCAACACCTTTCGTCGTCTCATGGACTATGCAAAATAAGGGTGCCACTGATGTCCTTGTATGGCAAGAGCCACTGGGTGATATCCTACCAGGAAATATGAATGGTATCTTAGAGGATAATTCAGCCAGAGCAAATGCCATCATCATTCCTGATAAGGTGACTTATGAAAAAGCCTTGACCTTGGTGCCTGAGGATAAAAAATATAAGGTCTTGTCACTTGGCTATGCCTATGACTTCAAGGAAAATCATGGCAAACCTCGTAATGCCTTTATTGCAACCAATTCAGACCAAATTGAGCGTTTAGAAGCCTTGGTTGAGTCACTCCCTGATGTGACCTTCCAGATTGCGGCAGTCACTGAGATGTCCCCAAGATTGCTCTCAATGATGCGTTATTCAAACGTTGTGCTCCATCCAAACGCTAGTCACAAGCAGTTGGACAAGCTCTATCAAGAGTCTAACCTCTACTTGGACATTAACCATCATAATGAATTGTATAAGGCGACGCGAACTGCCTTTGAACACCAATTATTGATTCTGGCCTTTTCAGAAACAGCTCATGGACCTGTCTATACAGCACCAGAGCATATCTATGCCAGTCAGAACTATCCAGCTATGGTTGCCAAGATTAAGCAGGTCCTAAGCGACAATCAAGCCATGCAAGAGGCCATGCAAGCTCAAGAAGATCAAGCCAATACTCTGACTGCTTCTGAGTTGGCCGACCGCTTACAATCACTTTTAGGAGGAAATCATGTCTAAAAAAGATTTATTCTACGGTGACGTTGAAGGCCGTATGGAAGAACTCAAGCAAAAGCCTATCACAAAAGAAAAAGAAACCAGAGGAGAGAAGATTAACAAGAGCTTTTCAATCATGCTCGGACTTGTTATTATCATCGGTTTGATCTTCACCCTTATTGGTTTGTTGAGGTAGTCTTATGATGTTAGTATTTATGGTTCTAGCAGTGATTCTTTCGGTTGCCCTTATCGTCCTAGTGACCATCCAACCGCGTCAAACGCAGATTTTCTCAACGGATGCCACTAGTAATATCGGTAAACCAAGTTATTGGGCTAGCCAACCGATTCGAAAAATGTTGACCTTGGCTATCAGCATAGCCCTCTTTATCCTCTTACTTATTTTTATGATTGTTTCTTATAAGTAAGTAGAGGACTTCCTACCATATAATAGAAAGAAGTATGTATGCGTGTACATTTTACGAATTTATTTGGGCAGTCCCCACGTAGTGTGGCCTTGATTGCCCAAAATGATACCATGAAGATTGCCAAGGAGCTTGGTGCCAATGAATTAGCAATCTATTTCTACGATAATAGCCAGGAGTCAAGTGGTGAATTAAATTCCCGCCTTGATGGTATTGTGGCAGGAGTGAGCTATGGCGATATTGTCTTCTTCCAGTCGCCGTCGTGGAATAGTGTCGCTTGGGACACTAGCCTCATTCATAAATTTAGGGCAGTGCAAACCAAACTTGTGATGTTCATCCATGATGTTCCACCTATAATGTTTCCTAGTAATTATTTCCTAATGCCTAACTACATTGAGATGTACAATCTTTGTGATGTCGTCGTTGTTCCATCAGAACAAATGCGTGATCGACTCATTGAGGAAGGGTTAACGGTCAAAAAGATTATTATCCAGGAACTTTGGGATTTGCCTCATAACCTTGACTTGCACAAACCAAGCTTCCAAAAGAAGCTCATCTTTGCTGGTAATCCAACTCGTTTCCCCCACATTCTCAACTGGCAGCAGGAGACACCTCTTCATGTCTATGCGGAAAAAGAAGAAGACAAGGATTATTCCAGAATTCAACTTGAAGGCTGGCGTAATAAACAGGAGCTCTTGTTTGACCTTTCTAAAGGAGGTTTTGGTCTTGTCTGGGGGAATTCAGAAAAATCTGAAGATGAGCTTGATTACTATAAGTTGAATATTTCCTATAAACTCTCTACCTATTTAGCTGCAGGCTTGCCAGTTGTGGTGCCTGACTATCTTTCAAATGCTGACTATGTCAGAGAACATGGCCTAGGCTTTGTCGTTTCGAGTCTGGAAGAAGCAGACCGTTGTGTACAAGAATGTACCGAGGAGCAGTATGCCCAGATGGTTGCTAACGCACAATACACTGCCTACCTCATTAGCAATGGTTATTTCATCAAGAAGCTTTTTATTGATGCTATAATGGCCCTTGGTTAATAGTCTAAAAAGAATTATCGGAAGGTAATTCTTTTTTGTGACAAATCTGAGCATATATCTTGACTATTTATAAATTAATCAAATCATTTTCACTTTAGACTTAAGGATTTAAGGAAGACCTGTCTCTAATTAGGATTAATGTTAAAAAATAGTCAATAATAGCCTAACAGATGTAAAGAATTCGCCTAAAATAATTGATTGTAATTGTGTGACAATTTATCAAAAATGGAATTGTTGGATAATTTTAAACCGAACGATAGTCAGCTTAAAAATGAGAATAATAGAAATAAATAGCATAAAATAGGGAGTTTCAACCGTTTTCACTTAAAAACAATGGTAATTATTTATAGTAATCAGAAAATTCAGAATTGCGAAAACCTTACATTTTTTTGGAGAAAATGAGATAAAAAAGAACAATTTTTAGTAAACTTGTGATATATTATAAATTGTAATTTCCAGATTAGGAAATAACTCATATTTTTAGGAGGTAAATATGTTTTTTAGACGTAACGAAGGTGAATTCCGCGAAACAGATCGCGTGACTCGCTTCAAACTTATCAAATCGGGTAAAAACTGGCTTCGTGCTGCAACATCTAACTTTGGACTTTTCAAAGTTGTTAAAGGTGGCGCAGATGCTCCGTCAGTAACAGTTCAAAATGTAGAAGAAAAATCTTCTCTTCTTTCAGGTACAGCTCTTCTTAAAGGGATTGCAGCAGCAGGTGCTGTGGCAGGTGGCGCAGTAGCAACTTACACTGCTCAAGCCGAAGAAACAACTGCACCAGCTTTGGAAAGCCAAGCAACTACAAATCATGATATCATTGCTAACTCTGATTCAGTTGCCTTGAGCGCTGCTCCAGTATCCGAAACAGTAGCTTCAGAAGCTCCAGCATCAGCTAGTCAAGAGTCTACAAGCTCTTCAGTTGACGCTCAAGCAAGCACAGACGCTTCAGTTTCAGTATCACAATCTGTATCAGCAGAATTGTCACAAGCTATTTCAGAATCTGTATCACTTAGCAAAGTGAACTCAACTTCTGAAAGCCAATCACACACTGAAAGCAACAGTGGTTCAAACTCAGAATCATCTTCAGCTTCAGAATCAGCAACTTCAACAGCTGCAACTGCATCAGAAACAGCTACTCAAGAAGATGAAAAAACTATCTTGGATCAAAACGTTTCAGAAGCAGAATTGCTTGTAGGTATCGCTAAAGATTACCAAGCTAAGTTGACTGATACAGTAGCTAAAGCTGAAATCCAAACTGCTATCGCAACAGTTCAAGAAGAAGTTGCTAAATCAACAACATTGCTTGCTGCATCAGCAACAAACGCTGCTTACGCAGAACAACGTGAGCGCCTTGGTAACGCTGTTGACAACATGATGACTAAGATCACTGACAACGGCTTCACAGGTAACTCAGTAGTTAACGGTGTTGCAGCAGTTACTGCACAGTTGGCACCAATCTCAACAAGCACTACTGGTAGTGTAGATACTAACCCAGTTATTTCAAATGCTAATGGTGCAACGATTGAAGATGCAGCCTTCAATGAAGCTGGTTATGCTTTGGATCCAAACACAGATCGTTTCACTTTCGGTGTATGGCAATTCCTTAAAACAAACCACGCTACTGGGGCTAAAACAAACTTTGATTACTACGCTACACTTTCAGTAGACCGTTCAGCAATCACAGGTAGCCTTTCAGCTAACCCAGATGTTTACTTGCGTATCGTTAAGAAGTCTGATGGTTCAGAAGTTTACACACGTACAATCAAAGCGGGAGAAAGCAATATCTCACTTCCAAGCTACATCACAAACAATAACTCTGATGTAACTAACACTTTGACATACGCAGCTGCTAACGGAACTAATCCAGGTAACGTTACCTTCTCATTAGTAAATGCTAACCTTGAGTATGAAACACTTCAAATCCGTGATACTAACTACCCAGGTAACCAAGGTGAAGACAAACAAAACGTTCAAACTTCTGTTCCTTATGCTAAAGCTGATCAAACAACTTACTATAAAGTCGTTGACAGTAGCAAGTACACAGAAGGTCAAACATACAAACCAACTGGAAATGAAACAGTTCTTGCAAGCTATACTCAAACAGGTCTTGCAGGGCAACAATTCACAGCCTCAGGAAATCGTGATGTTGCTGGTTACAAACCTGTAGCTGCCACAACAGATTCGACTCAATTGACAACTGGTATCCTTGGTAAGGGTGTTGTTGGTCAAAAACTTGTCGAACTTCAAGGTGGAGCGAACCACTACTATGTGAAACGTATTTCTGAAATCGTTGATACTGATGGCTCAACTGTAACGAAATTCTACGCCCTTGATCCATCACAGGTTAACAATTTTGCTACATCAGATATTGGTACTGAAGATGTATCTAAGTACACACTCATCTATACAAGTAAAGTTAACAAAGCTGGTGAAGAGTGGAAAGCTGATGAGACAAAAGTTACAAAAGTAAACAGCAAAAATGGTGACTACTATATTGAAGTCAACGAAACAGCTGGAAGTAAATCACTCATTATCACTGGTTGGCAGTCTGCTACTGAGACAGATACTTATAAACAAATGGACGGAACTCTACATACTTATCCACGTCCATTCAAAGGTGCTCCAAGCACATCATTGACACCTGCCGGAGCTGGTAATAACAGTTACAACGTGATCGCTGGTAAAGTTCCAGAAATCCAAGCAGAAGGATCTGTTGCGAATGACCCAACAGCACCAAACGGAAAAGTATACTCTGAATTGAAGGGTTATTCATCATTCTCAAACAACTACTCAATTCCAACTGCGATTAAACCATCAACTGATGTGAACTATTACTTCGTTAAGATGAATGATTCTGAATCTGCTTCTCAATCGCAATCATTCTCAAACTCTGCATCAAACTCGCAATCCGAGTCAGAAGTAGTGTCTAAATCACAATCTTCATCAGAATCAGAAGTAGCGTCTAAGTCACAATCTGTATCAGAATCAGAAGTGGTTTCTAAATCACAATCAGTGTCACAATCAGAATCAGAAGTAACATCTAAGTCACAATCTGTATCAGAATCAGAAGTGGTTTCTAAATCACAATCAGTGTCACAATCAGAATCAGAAGTAGTGTCTAAGTCACAATCTGTATCAGAATCAGAAGTGGTTTCTAAATCACAATCAGTGTCACAATCAGAATCAGAAGTAGTGTCTAAGTCACAATCTGTATCAGAATCAGAAGTGGTTTCTAAATCACAATCAGTGTCACAATCAGAATCAGAAGTAGTGTCTAAGTCACAATCTGTATCAGAATCAGAAGTAGTGTCTAAGTCACAATCTGCATCAGAATCAGCTTCATTGAGTGATTCAGTGTCAGCATCTGCATCAGAATCAGCAAGTGCGTCTGAGTCAGCATCTGCGTCAGAATCAGCAAGTGCGTCTGAGTCAGCATCTGCATCAGAATCAGCAAGCGCATCAGCTTCAGCATCTGCATCAGAATCAGCAAGCGCATCAGCTTCAGTATCTGCGTCTGAATCAGCAAGCACATCAGCTTCAGTATCTGCGTCAGAATCAGCAAGCGCATCTGAGTCAGCATCTGCATCAGAATCAGCAAGCGCATCTGAGTCAGCATCTGCATCAGAATCAGCAAGTGCATCTGAGTCAGTTTCAACTTCAGAATCTATCTCAGTTTCACTTTCACTCTCTGAGTCAACTTCAATTGTTACAAATAACTCAGAATCTGAATCAACATCTTCTTCTGAGTCAGCATCTGTATCAGAATCAGCAAGTGCATCTGAGTCAGCGTCTGCATCAGAATCAGCAAGCGCATCTGAGTCAGCATCTGCATCAGAATCAGCAAGTGCATCAGAATCAGCAAGCGCATCTGAGTCAGCATCTGCATCAGAATCAGCAAGCGCATCTGAGTCAGCATCTGCATCAGAATCAGCAAGTGCATCTGAGTCAGCATCTGCATCAGAATCAGCAAGCACATCAGCTTCAGCATCTGCATCAGAATCAGCAAGCTCTTCAGAATCAACTTCTGTATCTGAATCAGTATCAGCTTCTGAATCTTACTCAGCATCTGCTAGCCTTTCAGAATCTACATCAACTTCAACTTCAGTTTCAGAATCACTTTCAAGCTCTGAATCAACTTCAGCTTCAATTTCTGAATCAATGTCAGAAAGTGAAACTCCTAAAGTTGGTGAAGTAATCATCACTTACATCCGTGAGAATGATGGTAAAGAAATCCAAAAACCACGTCAAGATACACCAAACTCACCATATGACACTCCATATAACACAACTGAGGAAGGTGAAAAACCTAACACAATCAAGACTCCAGATGGTAAGACATACAAGATCGTACCAAAAGGTGACTACCCAGTAGGTAAAGTTGACGGAGACGGACACCTTGAATCATCTGATCCAATTAAAGGTAAAGTTGATAAACCTAAATCAACAATCACTTACGTTTATAAAGAAGTGAAGGGTGACGTTTACGTTCACTATAAAGACACTGACGGTAACACAATTAAAGATGATGTCACTGACGAAAAAGATCAACCAGTTGATAAAGATTACGATACAGTAATTGACAACCGTCCAAAAGAAATCCAATACAATGGTAAGACATATGAATTGGTACCAGCAGGTAACTACACTGTAGGTAAAGTTGACGAACAAGGTCACCTTGAGTCATCAGACGCTACAACAGGTAAGGTTATCGAAGGACGTAAAGACGTTACTTACATCTACAAACTCAAAGAACAACCAGCACAACCTAAGGGTAATGTTTACGTTCACTATGTAGACACTGAAGGTAAGACAATTAAAGCATCTGTAACAGATGAATTGGCACAACCAGTAGGTAAAGACTACGATACAGTTGTAGATAACCGTCCAAAAGAAATCGAATTCGAAGGTAAGACATACGAATTGGTACCAGCAGGTAACTACAAAGTAGGTCAAGTCGACGAACAAGGTCACTGGACAGGTGATGACGCTACAACAGGTAAAGTTATCGAAGGCGATAAGAATGTAACTTACGTTTACCAACTTAAAGAACAACCAGTACAACCTAAGGGTAATGTATATGTTCACTACGTAGACACTGAAGGTAACACAATCAAAGCATCTGTAACAGATGAAAAAGATCAACCAGTAGGTAAAGACTACGATACAGTTGTAGATAACCGTCCAAAAGAAATCGAATTCGAAGGTAAGACATACGAATTGGTACCAGCAGGTAACTACAAAGTAGGTCAAGTCGACGAACAAGGTCACTGGACAGGTGATGACGCTACAACAGGTAAAGTTATCGAAGGTGACAAGAATGTAACTTACGTCTACAAACTTAAAGAAGATCCAACGAAACCTAAAGAAGGTGACGTAATCATCACTTACGTAGACGAAAAAGGTAAAGAAATCAAGAAACCTCGTCAAGACACACCAAACTCACCATATGATACTCCATATAACACAACTGAGGAAGGTGAGAAACCTAAGACAATCAAGACCCCAGACGGTAAGACATACAAGATCGTACCGAAAGGTGACTACCCAGTAGGTAAAGTTGATGGCGATGGACACCTTGAATCATCTGACCCAATTAAAGGTAAAGTTGATAAACCACGTTCAATCATCACTTACGTCTACAAAGAAGTGAAGGGTGACGTTTACGTTCACTATAAAGATACTGAAGGTAACACAATCAAGACTTCAGTTGTTGATGAAAAAGATCAACCAGTCGATAAAGACTACGATACAGTAGTAGACAATCGTCCTAAGACTATCACAACAACTGATGGTAAAGTTTACGAATTGGTACCAGCAGGTAACTACACTGTAGGTAAAGTTGATGGACAAGGTCACCTTGAGTCATCAGACGCTACAACAGGTAAAGTTATCGAAGGACGTAAAGATGTTACTTACATCTACAAACTTAAAGAACAACCAGCACAACCTAAGGGTAATGTTTACGTTCACTATGTAGATGAAAATGGTAACACTATCAAACAATCTGTAACAGATGAATTTGGTCAACCAGTAGGTAAAGATTACGATACAGTAATTGATAACCGTCCTAAGACAATTGTTACTGCTGATGGTAAAGTTTACGAATTGGTACCACAAGGTAACTACCCAGTAGGTTCTGTAGATGGTGATGGTCACTTGACAACAACTGACCCAGTAACTGGTAAAGTTATCGAAGGTGATAAGAACGTAACTTACGTTTACAAACTTGTCGATACAACTCCAGAAAAACCAGTAACACCAACTCCAGGTAAACCTGAACAACCAACTCCAGGTAAACCAGTTGATCCAGCTCCTAAAGCTCCAGCTAAAGCTACTCCAGTTAAACCTGCACAAGAAATGGCACAATTGCCAAACACTGGTGAAGAGTCTAACGTAGCAGCTACAGCAGCTCTTGGATTGCTTGCAACTGCATCTGGATTGGCTCTTGCGGCAAAACGCAAAAAAACTGAGGAATAATATTCCTTCGACTTACCCCTAAAACTTATGAGTGACTAGTCCTAATAAAAACTAACTACTCTTAAGTAAGAATAAGCCGATTAGCTTCGTTCTAAAAAAGACACATTCCGATATGGGATGTGTCTTTTTGTCGTGTTTGAAAATGAGAGGGGGTGTCTTAAACGTTAGTCTAAGTCTCATTTAGGCTTAGTATTAGAGAGTGAAGGCTTAGTTTAGTAAGCTAAAATCTTAGATGTGGAAGAAGTAGACTTTGAATTTTAAGACAACTTTAAGTTTTGTTTTGCAAAATGTAAGGTGGGTGAAAATGCTATGAAACAAGCATTTTCATTATTTATACAGCATAAAGCGTTTGCAATCTTTTTTGAGGGAAATAAGAGTTTATATTAGAGCTTACAAGAATTTTATGATAAAATTTATCGGTGAGTTTTAATTCATAAAACAAGAATGGAGTAGATATGTTTTTTAGAAGGAACGAAGGGGAATATCGCGAAACTGATCGCGTGACTCGTTTTAAATTGATTAAATCAGGTAAGCAATGGCTTCGTGCTGCGACATCTAACTTTGGACTTTTCAAGGTTGTTAAAGGTGGGACAGACGCACCATCAGTTTCAGCACAAAGTGTTGAAGAGAAAACACCGCTTCTCTCAGGGCAAGCTCTACTTAAAGGGATTGCGGCGGCAGGTGCAGTGGCTGGAGGAGCAGTAGCTACTTACACTGCTCAAGCGGAAGAAACGACGACTCCGGCTTTGGAAAGTCAAGTAACTGCTAATCAAGATGTGGCGGTCAACTCTGAGTCAGTGGTATTGAGTGCAGCACCAGTTTCTGAAACTTCAGCAGTAGCATCAACAAGCCAAGAGTCTACAAGCTCTTCAGTTGATGCTCAAGCAAGCACAGAAGCATCAGTTTCAGTATCACAATCTGTGTCTCAATCAATTTCTGCTGAATTGTCACAAGCTATCTCTGAATCTGTATCACTCAGCAAGGAGTACTCAACTTCTGACAGTCAGTCACAAACTGAAAGTACAAGTGGTTCAAACTCGGAATCAGCTTCTGATTCAGCAACTTCAACAAGCTCAGTTGCTTCAGAAACTGCAAGCCAAGATGATGAAAAATCTGTTTTGGATCAAAATGTTTCAGAAGCAGAATTACTTGTTAATATTGCTAAAAACTACCAAGCAAAATTGACAGACACAGCTGCTAAGGCTGAAATTCAAACGGCTATTACAACCGTTCAAGAAGAAGTCACTAAATCAACGACATTGATCGTGGCATCAGCAACAAGCGCAGCTTACGCAGAACAGCGTGAGCGTCTTGGTAATGCCGTAGATAACATGATGACCAAGCTGACAAATGCTGGTTTCAATGGGAACTCTACAGTGAATGGCACACCAGCTATCACTTCAAACCTTAACCTAGCGACTGGTGAAACTAAGGTGTATACAGGAACTGGAACAGACTCAAACTATAATGTTCCAATTTACTATACATTGAAAGTGACAAATGACGGGACAAATCTGAATTTTGTCTACGCTGTCACATATGTTAATCCTGCAACATCAACCCTTGGGAATATTTCGAAGATGAGTCCTGGATATTCTATCTATAATACAGGAACATCAACACAAACGATGTTTACTTTAGGTAAGGGACTTACTCCTCCAACAACTGTAACGTCTTATATTACAGATAAAAATGGTAACCAAATTGCAAATCCTAAGGCTAATACAACACCAGTAACAACTCAAGGAAATGGTCTCACTTGGTCAAATGGTTTCCAAATGAATGGTTACCAGGCTAAACAAAGCTATGGTCTGACAACAACTTGGACTGCTAAAATCACTGGTGATGATACATCCTTCACATTCTCACCTTATGCAGGTAAGACAGATACGATTGCCGTTAACTTCTTTAATGGTAGTCAGGTTATCGAGTCTGAATCTGAAGCTGATACAACGAGTGCATCTTTAAGTACATCTCAAAGCATCGTAGAAAGTACTTCAACAGTAGAGTCTCAATCTGTATCAACAAGTAAGGTAGAATCTGCATCAGTTTCAGCATCTGAGTCAGAGGTTGTCTCATCTTCTCTTTCTCAATCAGAGGAAGCATCAGCATCCCTTTCAGAGAGTGTTTCAGAAAGTCTTTTTGAAAGTGCCTCAACAAGTGCATCAGTGAGCGCATCACAGTTAGAGTCAAATTCAGTCTCAGCTTCAGAAAGTGCATCAACTTCAACATCTCAGTCTGAGTCGAACTCAACTTCAGCCTCAGAAAGTGCATCAACTTCAACATCACAGTCTGAATCGAACTCAACTTCAGCCTCAGAAAGTGCGTCAACGTCAACATCACAGTCTGAATCGAACTCAACTTCAGCATCTGAAAGTGCATCAACATCGATTTCTCAATCAATCTCAAATTACGAGTCAGCTTCAGAGAGTGAGTCAACATCAGCTTCACAATCCGAATCAAACTCAGTTTCTACTTTAGTGAGTGAATCAACATCAGCATCACAATCCGAGTCAAACTCAGTTTCTACTTCAGAAAGTGAATCAACATCAGCGTCACAATCCGAATCAAACTCAGTTTCTACTTTAGTGAGTGAATCAACGTCAGCGTCACAATCCGAGTCAAACTCAGTTTCTACTTCAGAAAGTGCATCAGTAAGCACATCACAATCCGAGTCAAACTCAGTTTCTACTTTAGTGAGTGAATCAACGTCAGCATCACAATCCGAATCAAATTCAGTTTCAACCTCAGAGAGTGAGTCAACGTCAGCGTCACAATCCGAATCAAACTCAGTTTCTACCTCTGAGAGCGAATCAACGTCGACATCACAATCCGAGTCAAACTCAGTTTCAACTTCAGAAAGTGAATCAACATCAGCGTCACAATCCGAGTCAAACTCAGTTTCAACTTCAGAAAGTGAATCAACGTCAGCATCGCAATCCGAGTCAAACTCAGTTTCAACTTCAGAGAGTGAATCAACGTCGACATCACAATCCGAGTCAAATTCAGTTTCTACCTCAGAGAGTGAGTCAACGTCAGCTTCACAATCCGAATCGAATTCAGTTTCAGCTTCAGAAAGTGAATCAACATCAGCATCACAATCCGAGTCAAACTCAGTTTCAACTTCAGAAAGTGAATCGACGTCAGCTTCACAATCCGAATCAAACTCAGTTTCAGCTTCAGAAAGTGCATCAGTTTCAGAATCACAATCAGTGTCTAATTCCGAGTCAGCATCAGAGAGTGCATCAGTTTCAGAATCACAATCAGTGTCTAATTCCGAGTCAGCATCAGAGAGTGCATCAGTTTCAGAATCACAATCAGTGTCTAATTCCGAGTCAGCATCAGAGAGTGCATCAGTTTCAGAATCACAATCAGTGTCAAACTCCGAATCAGCCTCAGAAAGTGCATCAGTTTCTGAATCACAGTCTGTATCAAACTCCGAATCAGCGTCAGAGAGTGCATCAGTTTCTGAATCACAGTCTGTTTCAAACTCAGAATCAGCGTCAGAGAGTGCATCAGTTTCTGAATCACAGTCTGCTTCAAACTCAGAGTCAGCGTCAGTAAGTGAATCAATTTCAGAATCACAATCAGTATCTAACTCAGAGTCAGCCTCAGAGAGTGAGTCAACATCGACATCACAATCAGAATCAATTTCAGTTTCAGCCTCAGAGAGTGAATCAGTTTCTGAATCACAGTCTGTTTCTAATTCAGAGTCAGCCTCAGTAAGTGAATCAGTTTCTGAATCACAGTCTGTATCAAACTCAGAATCAGCGTCAGAAAGTGCATCAGTTTCTGAATCACAATCAGTGTCTAACTCAGAATCAGCATCAGAGAGTGCGTCAGTTTTTGAATCACAGTCTGTATCAAACTCAGAGTCAGCCTCAGAAAGTGCATCAGTTTCTGAATCACAGTCTGTATCAAACTCAGAGTCAGCCTCAGAAAGTGCGTCAGTAAGTGAATCACAATCAGTGTCTAACTCAGAGTCAGCATCAACAAGTGCATCTGTCTCAGAATCACAGTCTGTATCAAACTCAGAATCAGCGTCAGTAAGTGCGTCAATTTCAGAATCACAGTCTGCTTCAACTTCAGAGTCAGCGTCTGTAAGTGCATCAGTTTCAGAATCACAGTCTGTATCAAACTCAGAATCAGTGTCAGAGAGTGCATCAGTTTCAGAATCACAGTCTGTATCAAACTCAGAATCAGCGTCAGAGAGTGCCTCTATCTCAGAATCACAGTCTGTTTCAAACTCAGAATCAGCGTCAGAAAGTGCATCAGTTTCAGAATCACAATCAGTGTCTAATTCAGAGTCAGCATCAGTAAGTGAATCAGTTTCAGCTAGTGAGTCAGCATCATTGAGTGAATCTCGAAGTACAAGTGCGTCAGTTTCGGCTTCTGAATCAGAATCATTAAGTACATCAAGCTCTTTGAGTGCTTCTGTATTTGAAAGTCAGTCTCAAGCCATCAGTTCTTCAATTTCTGCAATCATTTCAACTGTTGAGTCTATTTCGAACTCTGCTTCAAGCTTCATTTCAACAAGTGAATCGATTTCAACATCTAACTCAGCATCATTGAGTGAGTCAGCGTCATTGAGTGCATCTGTTTCAGGCTCACAATCAGTATCTAATTCTGAAAGTACATCTGTAAGTGCTTCAGTTTCAGAATCACAATCAGTTTCAAATTCTGAGTCTGCATCAACAAGTGCCTCTATCTCAGAATCACAGTCTGTTTCCAACTCACTTTCAGCGTCAGCCTCAGCGAGTGTCTCTGCATCAGAATCAGCGAGCACATCAGTTTCTGTATCAGAGTCAGCGTCAGTGAGCACATCAGTTTCTGTATCAGAGTCAGCGTCAGCAAGCACATCAGTTTCTGTATCAGAGTCAGAATCATCAAGCGTATCTGCATCAGTCTCTGCGTCAGCCTCAGCAAGCACATCTGCATCAGAATCAGCAAGTGCATCTGAGTCAGCATCTGCATCAGAATCAGCAAGCACATCAGCTTCAGTCTCTGCGTCAGCGTCAGCAAGCACATCAGTTTCTGTATCAGAGTCAGAATCAACAAGCGTATCTGCATCAGTCTCTGCGTCAGCGTCAGCAAGTACATCCGCTTCAGTCTCTGTCTCAGAATCAACAAGTGCATCTGAATCTGCATCAGCATCAGCGTCAGCAAGCACATCAGTTTCTGTATCAGAGTCAGAATCAGCAAGCGTATCTGCATCAGTCTCTGCTTCAGCCTCAGCGAGCGTATCCGCTTCAGTCTCTGCATCAGAATCAGTAAGCGCCTCTGAATCTGCTTCAGCCTCTGCGTCAGAATCAACAAGCACATCTGAATCTGCTTCAGCATCTGTGTCAGTCTCAGTAAGCACATCTGCATCTGAGTCAGCTTCAGCAAGCACATCCGCTTCAGTCTCTGCCTCAGAATCAGCAAGTGCCTCAGAATCTGCATCAGCATCTGCGTCAGTCTCAGTAAGCACATCAGCATCTGAGTCAGCGTCAGTCAGCACATCAGTTTCTGTATCAGAGTCAGCGTTAGCAAGCACATCAGCATCTGAGTCAGCGTCAGCAAGCACATCAGTTTCTGTATCAGAGTCAGCGTCAGCGAGCACATCAGTCTCTGCCTCAGAATCAGTAAGCGCCTCTGAATCTGCTTTAGCATCTGCGTCAGTCTCAGTAAGCACATCTGAATCTGCATCAGCGTCAGCGAGCGTCTCAGAATCAACAAGTGCATCTGAATCAGTCTCAGTCTCAGAATCAGTAAGCGCCTCTGAATCTGCATCAGTCTCTGCGTCAGAATCAACAAGCACATCAGTTTCTGTATCTGCATCAGAATCAGCAAGCACATCCGCTTCAGTCTCTGCCTCAGAATCAGTAAGCGCCTCTGAATCTGCTTTAGCATCTGCGTCAGTCTCAGTAAGCACATCTGAATCTGCATCAGCGTCAGCGAGCGTCTCAGAATCAGCGAGCACATCAGTTTCTGTATCAGAGTCGGCGTCAGCAAGCACATCAGTTTCTGTCTCTGCGTCAGTCTCAGTAAGCACATCTGCATCAGAGTCAGCGTCAGCAAGTACATCCGCTTCAGTCTCTGTATCAGAATCAGTAAGCGTATCTGAATCAGCTTCAGTGTCTGCCTCAGCGAGCGCCTCTGAATCAGCAAGTACATCAGTTTCTGTATCAGAGTCAGCTTCTACATCAGCATTCTTGAGTGCCTCTGAAAGCACAAGTGCTTCAACATCATTGAGTACTTCAGCAAGTCTTTCAACCTCTGCCTCAACAAGCGCTTCAGTGTCTGCCTCATTGAGTGCCTCAGAATCAACTTCTGAAGTGAAAGATCCTAAGCACAAACGTGGTAGCCAAGCGCTTCCTAAGACTGGTGAGGAAAACTCATCATTGTCAATGGCATTTGGTGCTTTGGCAACTGCAACAGGTCTCGCCTTTCTTGCTAAACGTAAGAAAGATGAAGAAGAAAGTGAAGACTTCTAAGTCTTAGTAAGTTTAATCATTATCTTTTAGCAAGATAATCAAATATCCCCTATCGATTAGAGTGATTTCCTAATTGGTAGGGGATTTTTTTAGTCTGATATTCTAAAAATACAAATAGTTTTAATAAGTCTTAGGGTTAGCATTATTATCGTATTTTTAGGGAAATGAAAGAAAGGATTAATCGCTAGAAAGCAATCTTGAAATGAGATTTTTTGCTTAATTTTATGATAAAATTGAAAGGAGTGTTTTAATCAAAAATAAATGGAGTATATATGTTTTTTAGAAGGAATGAAGGTCAATATCGTGAAACCGATCGTGTAACACGCTTTAAATTGGTTAAGTCAGGAAAGCACTGGCTTCGTGCGGCGACGTCGAATTTTGGTCTTTTCAAGGTGCTTAGAGGAGGCATGGATACACCGTCTGTTGCTGCCCATCAGGTAGAGGTGGATGTACCTGCTTTTTCAGGTCAGACAGTGCTTAAGGGAGTGCTTGCAACGGGGACCTTGCTAGGTGGTTCTGTTGTGACTCAAGTAGCTCATGCGGATGAAATGACTGATCAGCCGATTTTGGAAAGTGAAGCAGGAGCTAAGACTGATCTCTTGGCTGCATCTGATTCCGTTGTTCTTGGAAATATGGAGTCTGTGTCCAGTGTTCAAGAGAGTCAAGTTAATAGTCAAGGGTCATCAGAAACTGCGTCAAGTCAGACTTCGGAGGCTTCTTTGAGTGAGTCTTTATCACGCAGCCAATCTGTGTCTGTTTCTGAATTAGCTTCAAGATCGACATCCTTGTCATTGAGTGCCTCGCTTTCTGCTTCCTTGTCAGCTTCATTAGCTTCTAAGTTGGAATCAGTAAGTCAGACGGATTCTTCTTTACATAGTCTGTCAGAGAGCGCAGCTGAAAAATCATCAGATCATAGTACAAGTACATCTGTTCAGTCAGTTAGCAAGAGTGATAGTAGTGATTCTAAAGATGGTGTGAATCTTGTGAGCTCGGAATCTGCTTTGTTAAACGCTTCCTTGACATCTGAAGTGCAAACGAATCTCAAATTGTCTGATACGGCGACTGGTCTGCTAGCTGCCTCGGTTGTGGCAGATGCTGAGCGTTTAGAACAAGAAAAGCGTCTCAAAGATCTTGCCTTAGACATTTATACCTATAAAGCTCAAGCTGTCGATTTGCCAAATACGGATGCTGCTATTCTCAAGGGAGATAAAGCCCTGGATGCCATTCGTGTCAGCCTGGCTGATCGTGACAGTGATGTGGCACCTACGATTACTCAGGCTCGTCAGGCGAGAAATAGTCTTGCCAATGCGGTGCTTCGTGCGACATCTGGTCAGCGTGATCCTCGTAATGGTTCTCGCATTGATGCTAATAGTAATCTCCGTGCACCCCAGTATAATTTAGGTTCGGCTAACAATGCCTTGATTTCTGTTTACAACTCTGACTACATCAATCAGGCTTATAATGTTGTTGAAACTATTCCTACACGAAATAGTATTAAAAGCATTGGCTACGCTTCTGGTAGTGATCGTGTGAATGGAATCAACGTGCCTCAGACCTCTGCATTGAAAAATAGTGCGGTAGCCTTTAATATTTTTGGAACTGTTGGGCAGACAGAGGTCGTAACGCCTGGGAAAATTTATAATGTTTCTTTTGTAGTTACCAATACGGCTAATCAGTCAGTGACACGCACGCTTCGTATCCAGGTTTTGCCACAAAATGATGGTATTCGTAATCCGATTACGGCTGTGACAACGGGGACCTATGTTAATGACACAAGTAATCTCGCTCAAGCCGAAAAAGATAAGGTTTGGGAGGCCTTTAAGACTGCTAACCCAAATATTGCCACTTCAAAGGATTTTAAATCTTATTCGGTTTCATCATCTGGTGTGGTGACTATTACTTATAAAGATAACACCACAAATGATGTGACGGCTCCAGTGAAGCGACTTGCAGCACCAACGGTTGAAACGAGATTATTGGACAAGGCTTACACGCAGGCACCTGTAACGGTGACAGGAGCTGAGCCAGGTTCTACAGTCGTTCTATACAATAATGACGACGAAGTGGGAACAGCAGTGGCAGATGCTTCGGGTCAAGCGATTGTGACGCCGACAGTTAAGTTACAAACAGGTGGTGTAACTGCCAAAGCTCGCATCATGTATGATGATTATGCGGTATACTCAGATGCCAGCAATTCCGTGGCTGTAACGGATGGGACGCGTCCTGAAGTGACGGCTAAGTTGACTGTCGATGGTGTGGAACCTAAGTCTACGCCTCTCGAAGGTGGTGGGAAAAACTATACCATCTATGCTGGCGATGATGCTGTTTTGACTTTCACGGCTACAGATGACAGTGGTAAGCTTAAAGAAATGAAAGTCGTTGCAAGAGCCGACTTGGATGACAATGCCTTGAACGGAAATTTCTTTGGTAGTAGCCAGTATGGAACAGGTAATATTGCACCGATTACGGGAGATATCACAGCAACGAGTGACAATCCTGCAACCATCACAGCGACCATTCATTTGAAAGATGACCTTTACCATTCCTTCCGAAACACATGGCAACGTAATGTTGCTGCTATCGACAATGCATCAAATATGAACCGTCCAAATGGCTTGGGTGAGATTCGTATTACTCAGGGACGCTTAGCAGATCGTACGCCGGGTGTGGCACCGACAAGCACTATTCAGGTGACCAGCCTGACTGCCTTAACAGATGCAGATAAAAGCAAGATTATTGCGGCTGTGTCGGCCTTGAATCCAGAGGTTGCCAACCGTATTAAGTCTTATACGGTTAATAGCGATGGAACGGTAACGATTACTTATAAAGATAGTACGACGAATGTTGTGACGGTGAAATTGTCGGATAGTGATCACAGCCAGTCAGTGTCGCAAAGTGCCAGTCAGTCTAAGCAGGAATCGATTTCTCAAAGTCGAAGTGAGTCTGCTAAGCAGTCTGCATCGACCAGCCTTTCATTGAGCACGGTTGCTTCAAAAAGTGTTTCAAGTTCCTTGAGTTTATCAGCTCAACAGAGTGTTTCAAGATCACAAAGCCAATCTGCTTCAACGAGTGCGTCTTTGAGTGTCGTGAAATCGGCGAGCGTTTCAAGTTCTTTGAGTGAATCCTTGAAGACCAGCGTCTCACAAAGTGAGTCAGCTTCAACGAGTGCATCTTTGAGTGCCGTGAAATCGGCGAGCATTTCAAGTTCCTTGAGTGAGTCTTTGAAGACTAGCGTTTCGCAAAGTCAATCAGCCTCAACAAGTACATCTTTGAGTGCCGTGAAATCGGAGAGTGTTTCAAGTTCCTTGAGTGAGTCCTTGAAGACTAGCGTTTCGCAAAGTCAATCAGCCTCAACAAGTGCTTTTTTGAGTGCCGTGAAATCGGCGAGCGTTTCAAGTTCTTTGAGTGAATCCTTGAAGACCAGCGTCTCACAAAGTGAGTCAGCTTCAACGAGTGCATCTTTGAGTGCCGTGAAATCGGCGAGCATTTCAAGTTCCTTGAGTGAGTCTTTGAAGACTAGCGTTTCGCAAAGTCAATCAGCCTCAACAAGTACATCTTTGAGTGCCGTGAAATCGGAGAGCGTTTCAAGTTCTTTGAGTGAATCCTTGAAGACCAGCGTTTCGCAAAGTCAATCAGCCTCAACAAGTACATCTTTGAGTGCCGTGAAATCGGAGAGCGTTTCAAGTTCCTTGAGTGAGTCCTTGAAGACCAGCGTTTCGCAAAGTCAATCCGCTTCAACGAGTGCTTCTTTGAGTGCTGTTAAGTCAGAGAGTATCTCAAGCTCCTTGAGTGAGTCTTTGAAGACTAGTGTCTCACAAAGTGAGTCAGCCTCAGAGAGTGCGTCTGTTTCAGAATCACAATCTGTATCAAATTCTGAATCCGCTTCAGAGAGTGCTTCAGTATCTGAGTCACAATCCGTTTCAAACTCAGAGTCCGCTTCAGAAAGTGCATCAGTAAGCGAATCACAATCATTGTCTAATTCCGAGTCTGCATCTGCAAGTGAGTCGATTTCAGAATCACAATCATTGTCTACTTCAGAATCCGCGTCTGTAAGCGAATCAATCTCTGAGTCGCAATCAGTGTCAAACTCAACTTCAGCCTCAGTAAGTGCTTCAATTTCAGAGTCACAGTCTGTTTCAACTTCCGAGTCATCGTCAGTAAGTGAATCAGTTTCAGCTTCACAGTCTGAATCGAACTCAGTTTCATCGTCAGTAAGTGAATCAATTTCAGAATCACAGTCTGTTTCAACTTCCGAGTCAGCTTCAACAAGTGAGTCAGTATCTGAATCGCAGTCAGTCTCAAACTCAGAGTCAGCCTCAGAGAGTGAATCAACATCAGCTTCACAATCAGAATCAAACTCAGTTTCTACTTTAGTGAGTGAATCAATTTCAGAATCACAATCGGTTTCAAACTCAGAGTCATCGTCAGAAAGTGCTTCAGTAAGCGAATCACAATCAGTTTCTAATTCTGGGTCAGCATCATTGAGTGCGTCAGTGTCTGAATCACAATCAGTGTCTAATTCAGAATCATCGTCAGTAAGTGAATCAATTTCAGCCTCACAATCTGCCTCAAATTCCGAGTCAGCCTCAGCAAGTGCATCAGTGTCTGAATCACAATCTGTCTCAAACTCAGAGTCCGCTTCAGAGAGTGCTTCAGTTTCAGAGTCACAGTCTGTCTCAAACTCAGAATCAT
The DNA here is from genome assembly GCF_037967965.1 of Streptococcus sp. FSL R7-0248. Taxonomy (NCBI): domain Bacteria; kingdom Bacillati; phylum Bacillota; class Bacilli; order Lactobacillales; family Streptococcaceae; genus Streptococcus; species Streptococcus sp. FSL R7-0248. Next base: position 1,478,696 of record NZ_CP150201.1, on the reverse strand, counting down.
CTTCAGAAAGTGCTTCAATCTCTGAATCACAATCTGTTTCTAATTCCGAGTCGGCCTCAGAGAGCGAGTCGACATCAGCGTCACAATCAGAGTCAAACTCAGAGTCAGCTTCAGAAAGTGCATCAACTTCGACATCACAATCAGTATCCAATTCTGAGTCAGCTTCAGAAAGTGCATCAACTTCGACATCACAATCAGTATCCAATTCTGAGTCATCCTCAGTAAGTGCGTCAGTATCAGAATCACAGTCAGTATCAACTTCCGAGTCAACTTCAGAGAGTGCATCTGTGTCAGAATCACAGTCTGTTTCAACTTCCGAGTCATCCTCAGTAAGTGCTTCAATTTCAGAGTCACAGTCTGTTTCAAATTCTGGGTCAGCATCATTGAGTGCGTCAGTGTCTGAATCACAATCAGAGTCTAATTCAGAATCATCGTCAGTAAGTGAATCAATTTCAGTCTCACAGTCTGTTTCCAACTCAGAGTCAGCATCAGAGAGCGAATCGATATCAGCGTCACAATCAGAGTCTAATTCAGAATCATCGTCAGTAAGTGAATCAATTTCAGTCTCACAGTCTGTTTCCAACTCAGAATCAGCCTCAGTAAGTGAATCAATTTCAGAATCACAATCTGTCTCAACTTCCGAATCCGCATCAGCAAGTGCATCAGTTTCAGAATCACAATCTGTTTCAAACTCAGAGTCAGCATCAGAGAGTGCTTCAGTTTCCGAGTCACAGTCTGTCTCAAACTCAGAATCATCTTCAGAAAGTGCTTCAGTTTCCGAGTCACAGTCTGTCTCAAACTCAGAATCATCTTCAGAAAGTGCTTCAATCTCTGAATCACAATCTGTCTCAACTTCCGAGTCAGCCTCAGAGAGCGAGTCGACATCTGCGTCACAATCAGAGTCTAACTCAGTTTCAGCGTCATTAAGTGAATCTATCTCAGAATCACAGTCTGTCTCAAACTCAGAATCAGTCTCAATAAGTGAATCAATTTCAGAGTCACAATCTGTATCAAATTCCGAATCCACTTCGGAAAGTGCGTCAGTTTCTGAATCACAGTCTGTCTCAACTTCCGAATCCGCTTCAGAGAGTGCATCAGTGTTTGAGTCGCAATCAGTATCAAACTCAGAGTCAGTATCAGAGAGTGAATCAGTAAGCGAATCGCAATCAATTTCAAACTCAGCATCAGCGTCAGTAAGTGCGTCAATTTCAGAATCACAGTCTGCTTCAACTTCAGAGTCAGCGTCTGTAAGTGCTTCAATCTCAGAATCACAATCTGTCTCAACTTCCGAATCCGCATCAGCAAGTGCGTCAATTTCAGAGTCGCAGTCTGTCTCTAATTCAGAATCCGCATCAGCAAGTGCATCAGTAAGCGAATCACAATCAGTATCTAATTCAGAGTCAGCATCAACAAGTGAGTCAAATTCAGAGTCACAGTCAGTTTCAAATTCAGAATCTGACTCTGTAAGTGCTTCAGTTTCAGCTAGTGAGTCAGCCTCATTGAGTGAATCACAAAGTACAAGCGCATCAGTGTCGGCTTCTGAATCAGTATCATTGAGTACATCAAGCTCATTGAGTGCATCTGTTTTTGAAAGTCAGTCTCAAGCTTTCAGTGCTTCGATTTCTGCAATTATTTCAACTGTAGAATCTATATCGAACTCGGCTTCTCGTTTCATTTCAACAAGTGAATCGATTTCAACATCGAACTCAGCATCATTGAGTGACTCAGCATCGTTGAGCGCTTCAGTTTCAGACTCACAATCAGTGTCTAACTCCGAGTCAGCATCAGAAAGTGCATCAATCAGTGAATCACAGTCTGTTTCAAACTCAGTATCAGCTTCAGTAAGTGCTTCGATTTCAACAAGTGAGTCTGTATCATTGAGTGAGTCGCAAAGTGCAAGTGCATCAGCGTCCGAGTCAGCATCTGCAAGCGTTTCAGCTTCTGAATCAACCTCAGCAAGTGTTTCTGCATCCGAATCAACTTCAGTGAGTGTGTCAGTATCCGAGTCAACCTCGGCTAGTATTTCTGCATCAGAATCAGAATCATCAAGTTTGTCTGCATCCGAGTCGGCATCGGCTAGTGTTTCAGCTTCTGAATCAACCTCATCAAGTGTGTCAGTATCTGAGTCAACTTCATCGAGTGTTTCAGTGCCTGAGTCAGCATCGGCTAGCGTTTCTGCATCAGAAAGTGCTTCAATTTCAGCAAGTGAGTCTGCATCATTGAGTGAATCTCGAAGTACAAGTGCATCGGTGTCGGCGTCTGAATCAGTATCATTGAGTACGTCAAGCTCTTTGAGTGCTTCTGTATTTGAAAGTCAGTCTCAAGCCTTCAGTGCTTCAATTTCTGCAATTATTTCAACTGTTGAGTCTATTTCGAACTCGGCTTCAAGCTTCATTTCAGCTAGTGAATCGCTTTCGACATCTAATTCAGCATCGTTGAGTGAGTCGGCGTCATTGGGTGCATCTGTTTCAGGGTCACAATCAGTCTCTAATTCAGTGTCTGCATCAACAAGTGCTTCTGTCTCAGCATCACAGTCTATTTCAAACTCAGTTTCAGCCTATGTATCAGAATCACAATCCGAATCAAATTCAGTTTCTACTTCAGAGAGTGAATCAACGTCAACATCACAATCTGAGTCAAACTCAGAATCAGCATCATTAAGTGCTTCAGTTTCAACAAGTGAGTCTGTATCGTTGAGTGAGTCGCAAAGCGAAAGTGCATCATCCTCAGCAAGCACATCAGCTTCAGTCTCAGCGTCAGAATTAGCGAGCGCATCCGATTCAGTATCTACGTCAGCCTCAGTAAGTACTTCGATTTCAACAAGTGAGTCTTTATCGTTGAGCGAATTACAAAGTGCAAGTGTATCTGTCTCAGCATCAGCCAGCACGTCTGAGTCAGTCTCAACAAGTGCCTCTGTCTCAGAATCTGTAAGCGCATCAGAATCCGCTTCAGTGTCTGCCTCAGAATCAGCGAGCGCCTCAGCTTCAGTCTCAACAAGTGCCTCTGTTTCAGAATCCGCTTCTACATCAGCATTCTTGAGTGTCTCTGAAAGCACAAGTGCTTCAACAAGTATTTCAACATCATTGAGTACTTCAGCAAGTCTTTCAACCTCTGCCTCAACAAGTGCCTCAGAATCAACTTCTGAAGTGAAAGATCTTAAGCACGAACGTGGAAGCCAAGCGCTTCCTAAGACTGGTGAGGAAAACTCATCATTGTCAATGGCATTTGGTGCCTTGGCAACTGCAACTGGTCTTGGATTTCTTGCCAAACGTAAGAAAAATGAAGAATAGGACGAAGATTATTTGTATTTCAGAATTGTAATAGTCTTTGCAATGCTCAGATAAGCACAGAAAAACACCTTCATGTTAGCTAACCATTCTAGCTAGGAGGTGTTTTTTGATTTGGAGATGTTGTGATAGTTTCAAAATGGAACAAACCTTTTGAAATACAAATGACTACATAAAAATAAGAGACCACTTAAACATGGTCTCTTATTTGTTGTCTTGCTCATTATCTTGTTTAAACATCACAGTTCCGATCGTTACTAGAATGGTTAAGAGAATCGGTATGACTCGAAAAACTCCCCAGTCAGGGTCGCTAGCCAAAAGGATAGAGACTATATAAAAACCGATACTTGTGGTTAAGAAATTTTTATTACCTTTTTTACGCCCTATACCTGTTAAGATGGTTGCAATTATATAACAAATAAAGCTAGGTGCTAGGAAAATAATCACAAGAATTCCCCAAGGATTAACGAAAAATAAGGCAAAATAAACTATAGCTAAATAAAAGGCGACTGCAAGGATAATAGAAGCAACCCTGTTGTCTGGAGAATTATTCTTAATGAGGTCTGGCCTAGTGACCTCTTGACCAGTCTTAGCCTTATCTTGGTTTGTGTTGAAGTTTGTATGTTGTACTGACATCTTTCTCACCTACCTCTCTATTTGTGTCTAAATAGGTTAATTCTTTCACCTTTATTATACTCCTTTTTTCCTTAGTTTCAGCAAGATCGATAGGCTTTTGAGCCATTTTTATGTGATGGCTTGTTGCTCGTGTTCTGCTTTCTTACTGGCACTATAGGTCCCAATTTAAAGCCCTTACACCTCAGTAAGTAATGAATGGCTTAGATAGTTAGAATTTAGATTCTGTATGAGAAGATAGTCTAAAAAAGACCCTATCCTGACAAATCTGATGGTTTGATAATGACGGTATTTTTTGTCGCTTTGAAAGGAGAGTCTTAAGGATTTTGTGAATTTTCATTAGACTCTCTTGAGATAGTATTAAAAGAAATACCTTATCAATAATCATTCTAAATAGCGATAGAGTATCATTTGTATTGATTTAAAAAAATAAAATAAGCTATTTTTTATTTCGAAACACTCACTTTAAACTCATTTAATTAAAACAATAAAATGTTTTTTCTAAAAATTATGAAAATTTATCGAATCTTATTGAAAAAAAACTTTCAATGATTTAGAATGAAGCTATAAATGGGAAAAAGGAGTCTTTTTATTATGGACAAAAAAGTACATTATAAAATGCACAAAGTCAAGAAACAATGGGTAACCATTGCAGTTACAGGGATGTCACTCGGTGCAGTCTCAGCGGTTTCATTAGGGACTAACGACGGTGTCGTTCAGGCCGACGAACACACGGATGCTACTGTAGCCATCCCCGATATTACTGTTGATACGGGTACTGTATCTAACGATACAACGGCTGCTCAGGATCCAACTACAGCAGTTGCAACGACAAACAATGCCGCAACTGATCAAGCAGCTCCAACAGCAACTTTCGATTTGACAACTGATACAACAACTACAGTTGCAGCGAATGCTGTTGATACGGCAGCGACAGTCGGTACTGATCGTGCAGCAACTACAACAGATACAACAGCAACCAACGATACAGCTGTTGACACAACAAATAACAATACTACAACTGACACAACAACAGTTACAGACCATGCAGCGACACGTGAACGTCGTGCGACTGGTGCCCGCCGTGGTCCTACAGGAGGCCGTCGTGCCACACCAGTTGCTGGTAATAATAACAATGCTAACAATACGGTCACAGTAGTAAATAACGACCTTCCAGCAACTAACAATGTTGTAACTGATGGCCCAAGCCACATCAAAACAATTGATGGAAAACAATACTATGTTGAAGATGACGGTACTATTCGTAAGAACTATGTCCTTGAACGTAACGGTGGAAGCCAATACTTCAACGCTGAGACCGGTGAATTGTCTAACCAAAAAGATTACCGTTTCGACAAGAACGGTGGAACAGGTTCATCAGCCGACAGCACAAACACAAACGTTACTGTAAATGGCGATAAAAATGCCTTTTATGGTACAACTAATAAAGATATCGAACTTGTTGACGGTTACTTCACTGCCAACACATGGTACCGTCCAAAAGAAATCTTGAAAGACGGTAAAGAGTGGACTGCCTCAACTGAAAATGACAAACGTCCATTGCTTACGGTTTGGTGGCCAAGCAAGGCTGTCCAAGCGAGCTACCTTAACTACATGAAGGAGCAAGGTCTTGGTACGAATCAAACCTACACATCATACAGTTCACAAACTCAAATGGACCAAGCAGCGCTTGAAGTTCAAAAGCGTATTGAGGAACGTATTGCACGTGAAGGCAACACTGACTGGTTGCGTACAACTATCAAAAATTTCGTGAAGACTCAACCTGGTTGGAATTCAACTTCTGAAAACCTTGATAACAGTGACCACTTGCAAGGTGGTGCCCTTCTTTATAACAACGATAGTCGTACAAGCCAGGCTAACTCAGACTACCGTCTCTTGAACCGCACACCAACTAGCCAAACAGGTAAACGCAATCCTAAGTATACCAAGGATACAAGCAACGGTGGTTTCGAGTTCTTGTTGGCTAATGATATCGATAACTCAAATCCTGCGGTTCAAGCTGAGCAGTTGAACTGGCTCCACTACATCATGAACATCGGTACTATCACTGGTGGTTCTGAAGATGAAAACTTCGATGGTGTTCGTGTCGATGCCGTGGATAATGTCAATGCCGACCTTCTCCAAATTGCTTCAGATTACTTCAAAGCTAAATATGGTGCTGATCAAAGTCAAGATCAAGCCATTAAACACATGTCTATCTTGGAAGCATGGTCTCACAATGACCCATACTACAATGAAGACACTAAAGGTGCTCAATTGCCAATGGATGACCCTATGCACTTGGCATTGGTATATTCACTCTTGCGTCCAATCGGTAACCGTTCAGGAGTTGAACCACTCATTTCAAATAGTATGAATGACCGTTCTGAAAGTGGTAAAAACTCTAAACGTATGGCTAACTACGCCTTTGTGCGTGCTCACGACTCTGAGGTACAATCAATCATTGGTCAAATCATCAAAAATGAAATCAACCCTCAATCAACAGGGAATACCTTCACTCTTGATGAAATGAAGAAAGCCTTTGAAATCTACAACAGAGACATGCGTAGTGCTAACAAGCAGTACACACAATATAATATCCCATCAGCATATGCCTTGATGCTTACGCATAAGGACACTGTGCCACGTGTTTACTATGGAGACATGTACACAGATGATGGTCAATATATGGCTCAAAAATCACCATATTACGATGCTATTGAAACCCTCTTGAAAGGCCGTATCCGCTATGCAGCTGGTGGTCAAGATATGAAGGTTAACTACATCGGTTATGGTAATACTAATGGTTGGGATGCTGCAGGTGTCTTGACATCTGTACGTTACGGTACAGGGGCTAATAGTGCTTCTGATACTGGTACAGCAGAAACACGAAACCAAGGTATGGCAGTTATCGTTTCAAACCAACCTGCCCTTCGTTTAACAAGCAACTTGACTATTAACATGGGTGCGGCTCACCGTAACCAAGCTTATCGCCCATTGCTTTTGACAACAAAGGATGGTGTGGCTACTTACTTGAATGACGGCGATGCTAACGGTATTGTTAAATACACTGATGGTAACGGTAATTTGACATTCAATGCAAGCGAAATCCGTGGTATCCGTAACCCTCAAGTTGATGGTTACCTTGCCGTTTGGGTACCAGTAGGTGCTTCTGAAACTCAAGACGTGCGTGTAGCACCAAGTAAAGAAAAGAACAGCAGTGGTTTGGTTTACGAATCAAATGCTTCCCTTGATTCACAAGTTATCTACGAAGGTTTCTCTAACTTCCAAGACTTCGTCCAAGATTCATCACAATACACTAATAAGAAGATTGCTGAAAATGCAAATCTCTTCAAATCATGGGGTATCACATCATTCGAATTTGCACCACAGTACGTTTCAAGTGATGACGGTAGCTTCCTTGACTCAGTCATCCAAAATGGTTATGCCTTTACAGACCGTTATGATATTGGTATGAGTAAGGACAACAAGTACGGTTCATTGGCTGACTTGAAAGCAGCTCTTAAATCGCTCCACGCTGTAGGTATCTCAGCGATTGCTGACTGGGTTCCAGACCAAATCTACAACCTTCCGGGTGATGAAGTGGTCACTGCAACTCGTGTTAATAACTATGGTGAAACTAAAGACGGCGCAATCATCAATCATAGCCTCTATGCTGCTAAGACACGTACTTTTGGTAACGACTACCAAGGTAAATATGGCGGTGCCTTCCTTGATGAATTGAAACGTCTTTACCCACAAATCTTTGACCGTGTTCAAATCTCTACTGGTAAACGTATGACTACTGACGAGAAGATTACACAATGGTCTGCGAAGTACATGAATGGTACTAACATTCTTGACCGTGGCTCAGAGTACGTACTTAAGAATGGTCTCAACGGTTACTACGGTACAAATGGTGGTAAAGTTAGCCTTCCAAAAGTAGTCGGAAGCAACCAATCAACTAACAACGACAACCAAAACGGTGATGGTAGTGGTAAGTTCGAGAAGAGCTGGGGCAGTGTTTACTATCGTTATAACGATGGCAAACGTGCTAAGAATACCTTCATCAAAGATAACGACGGCAATGTTTACTACTTTGATAACTCAGGTCGCATGGCAATCGGTGAAAAGACTATCGATGGTAAACAATACTTCTTCCTCGCTAATGGGGTGCAGTTGCGTGATGGTTACCGTCAAAACCGCAGAGGTCAAGTCTTCTACTATGACCAAAACGGTGTCTTGAATGCAAACGGCAAACAAGATCCAAAACCAGACAACAATAATAATGCATCAGGACGTAACCAATTCGTTCAAATTGGTAATAACGTTTGGGCTTACTATGATGGTAATGGTAAACGTGTAACAGGTCACCAAAACATTAATGGTCAAGAACTCTTCTTCGACAACAATGGTGTCCAAGTTAAAGGTCGTACCGTTAATGAGAACGGCACTATCCGTTACTATGATGCTAACTCAGGAGAAATGGCTCGCAACCGTTTTGCTGAAATTGAACCGGGTGTTTGGGCTTATTTCAATAATGATGGAGCAGCCGTAAAAGGTTCACAAAACATCAATGGTCAAAACCTCTACTTTGATCAAAATGGCCGTCAGGTCAAAGGTGCTTTGGCAAACGTAAATGGTAACCTTCGTTACTATGATGTAAACTCAGGTGAGCTCTACCGCAATCAATTCCACGAAATTGATGGTAGCTGGTATTACTTCGATGGTAATGGTAATGCTGTCAAAGGCATGGTTAATATCAATGGTCAAAATCTCCTCTTTGATAAAAATGGTAAACAAATCAAAGGTCATTTGGTTCGCGTAAACGGTGTTGTTCGTTACTTTGATCCAAATTCAGGTGAAATGGCAGTTAACCGTTGGGTTGAAGTAAGTCCAGGATTGTGGGTTTACTTTGATGGTGAAGGCCGAGGTCAAATCTAATCGTTTCCAAACTGTATGAACCGAGACAACAGTCTCGGTTTTTATGGCGTAACTGGGTTTCCGTAAAGACTTAGATGTGGACTGTGAATAGTCAATTTAACCCGTTCCTTGAGTTAGTTGTGAAAATACCTCTGACTATTTGGTGCCCAGGATGACATCAAAATAGCCTAATCCAAGTAACTATTATTAATACATAATTTAATACGAGAAAACTTTGAATATAGGGATTTTCATTAAATGGTTCCAATCTATTGACGAAGCGTCAAAGTCAATCTATACTAGGAGTAATGACAGTTATTTATTGGTATTCCATAGTCGGGGACTAGGCACGGACCTTGTCTGTGTCATTCTCTTAGGTTGTTCCCTTACAACTAAGGTAAGGCTCTAGTAGCCTTCCAAAGATGAGAAGTAGTTGTAATCGTTTTAAGTGTATTTCTTGTAAGAGTGTCTCTAGTGAGAGAAAACACCATTAAAGACCTATCATTTAAGCTATAGAGGGAATCTCATTTTGATGCCACTTTCGTAAACTACTTGATAGATATTGCACATTAAAACACTATTTTTTCACTTAGGGGTTAAAATGATTAAAGTTCTTACACCTTACTTGTAAAAATTCGATTCTCGTATTATAGTATATATAAGAGATATCAAAAATTTTAATCTTTGATAAGAACTTGTTAGCTTCTCTGAGGGAAAATGAAATCTTAATAGAAAAGATTTCCATGAGAACTTAGCAAGTAAAGGATTTTATTTCTCATAAAAAGAAGAAAGGGGGAGTATTTTTGAGAGCCTATAGGGAAGATGCGACTGAAGCAGCAGCAAGAACTGCCGAAGAGCATATTGCACATAAATCAGCGCACTCTGATTTAGTTGATACTATAGATCTTTCTAAATTATTGACTAACCCAAAAAGTCGCTCTGACCACGGTGCCCCCTCTCCATTAGATTTTGCCAGAGCTGACGAAGTTCTCTTTGATAATCATGCTCAATCGGAAACCGTGAGGATTCCATCTAAGCAAGAGATTATTTTTCAAGGAGCGGATTCGCAAACTCCAGATCCTGAAGTCATGGAAAACCATGTCTTCACAGGGACTAGGGATAGGAAGACTGGTTTAATCGAATGGGACAAGGACAGTTATACCTATCCTAAGATATCGGTACCAGTTGTCCAGGGCTATTTCGCTGACCAAAAGGAAGCGGGTTTTAACGTTGTCACGCCCTATGTGCCAACGGTAACGGAACATGTGACCTATAGGAAATTGGGACGCATTATCCCTGTGACAGAAGATGGGGAATATATTCCAGGTGCTTTGACTAAGCAGTATAACAATAACAAAAAAGATCCACGAAAGGCGGGTGAGACAGCAACACCAGCTGTTCAAGATTATATGACAGATATTAAAAGTGTAGTACCGAACAAACCAGGAGCGGACACTCCGGTTGTGTATCGTAAAATTTTCAAGAAAGCCAGCATCACTTATATTGATGAAACTACCGGTGCTTACTTGGTTAGTGACCAGTTGACCGGTGAATTGGGTGAAGCGATTGAATACGGGACAGCAACACGTATCAAGACTTTCAAGAACATGGGATATGACTTGATTCAGGACGAATTCCCTAAAGATGCCATTTTTGATGATAAAGATATTGATGATCAAGAGTGGTTCGTCCTCTTGCAACACGATGTTGCCAAGGTGGGACCTGAAAATGAGCAAGTCCCAGATACTCCAATCAATCCTAATAATCCAGATGGACCTAAATGGCCATCTAAGTATGCTTACGAAAAAGAAGTAAGCTTCACAGTCTTTTACAGAAGTACAGATGGCAATGCTGATTTGCCAGATGCTGATGTGCAAAAGGCTTATTGGGTGCGTACTCTTACCTTCGACAAGGTTACAGGTGAGCTTGTTGATGAGACAGAGTGGTCTCCAAACAAAACCAAGTATTATGATATTTATGCACCAGTTGTTTTAGGCTATTTTGCGGATAGAGTAGAAGTTAAGGGTAGAGATGTTACTGAGGATAATATAGAAGAAACCGTTACCTATGTTCCACTTGGTAAGATCATTCCTATTGATGCGAATGGACGCTTGATTCCAAACGTGCCTACGCCAACCTTCAACAACGATGCTAATAACCCAACCAAGGTTAGTGAGACTCTTGTTCCTCACATTCCGGGTTACCGTCCAATGCAACAAAGTGTCATGCCTGAGAGCTTGACAGACGATATTCTTGTTGAGTACGCTCCAATCCTTGAAGATGTAACGCAACCAACCTTGCAAACTGTCTTCTTCAAAGGTGCTGGCGAAGCAACACCGTCTGTTAATATTCAGTCTGACTTCAGCTTCACTGGTAAGTACAACCAAGCAGAAGATACTTACACTTGGGATCAAGACAGCTATACTTTCGCTAAGGTCAATGTTCCAGTTATCGAAGGTTACTTTGCGGACAAGGCAGTTGCTGGTATGCAGGTTGTTACACCTGATAAACCAGAAGCAACAGATAGTGTTGCCTATAAAGAGCTTGGTAAGATTATCCCTGTTGATACCTTTGGTAATCCAATCGCGGATGCAGAGCCAGTTCATTATGCTAATGATCCTCAAGATGCTACGCAAGTTATTGAGACACCAGCACCACAAGTTGCTGGCTACCAAGCTGAAAGTGAATTGGTATTGCCAATTGACCTCAGCATGGACCAAACCTTGGTTTACGAGCCAATCTTGGATGATATCACGCAAGATACGAAACAAACGGTTACCTTCCAAGGTGCAGGCTACAAAGATCCAGTTATCAACATTCAAGATAGCTTCAGCTTCCACGGTAAATTTAACCAAGTGGAACAAACAAGCACTTGGGATCAAGACAGCTTCACTTATGATGTCGTAGAAGTTCCAGTTGTAGATGGCTTCTATGCGGATAAACGTCAAGCTGGTGGTCTTGAAGTTCGCCCAGACCTTCCAGAAGTGGAAGATACAGTAACTTATACAGAACTTGGTAAGATTATTCCAGTAGATGATTATGGTACACCAATCGAAAATGCACCTACTCCAAGCTACAACAACGATCCTGAAGATCCAACCATGGCTATGGAAACAGTCGTTCCAGATGTTCTTGGTTACATTTCTGAAAAGGCCTTTATTACTCCAGAACACCCAGGTCAAGATACCAACGTGGTTTATGCTAAGGATGAGCAAAAAGCTATTATCCTTTACATGAATGAGCTTGATAAGTCAGAATTGACTCGTGATGTTGTTGTCGGAAGCTCAGGTGAGAAGATTGACTACTCTACTGATGAACAAATCGCAAACTTGCTCAAACAAGGTTATGAACTTGTCAACGATGGTTATGCAGAAGCCTTTGACCACACTTACAACGGTGATTCTGACTTTGATCAAGTCTTCGAAGTGGTTCTTCGTGAACGTTTGGTTCTTATCGACCCAGATATGCCAGCACCAGTTGCAGGTGAAGTTGTAGATCCAAATGATGTGAATAGCCCAGTTTGGCCAAATAGCGTAGAAATGCTTGAAAACCGTGCCGATGTGACACGTACCATCCAGTATGTCTTCGAAGAAGGTGGCTTGGCTAGCGACGACTACGTTGAAGTTCTTGATTTCAAACGTTTGGCTAATGTAAACCTTGTGACAGGTGCTATCAATTATGAAGCATGGTCAAGTACTCAAGCTGGCTTCTCAGCTGTTCCTTCACCAGAGGTTGTCGGATTTACACCAGACCGTATAGAAGTCGCTGAAATGACAGATGTTTCTGTGGAAACTCCTGAAATCATGGAAGTGGTTACTTACCTCAAGGATGCTCAGAAAGCTACAGTCACTTATGTTGACGGTACAACTCGTAAGAAACTTGAAGTGGTTGACTTGCTTGGTAAATCAGGCGAAGTGATTGAATACTCAACAATCGAACGTATCAAGTACTATAGCGACCGTGGTTATACTCTTCTTGCTGATGGCTTCACAAACGGCGTTATCTTTGATGGCGATTCTCATGTTGACCAAAACTTCATGGTTACCCTTCGTCATGGTACCGTTCAAGTAGGTCCAGATAACATCCAAGAAGCTGGTACACCAATCAACCCAGCAAATCCAGATGGTGCCAAATGGCCAGAACGCGAAAGCTACATCAAAGACGTAACCTTCACAGTTCTCTACACATCTAGCGATGGACAAGCAGAACTTCCTGCCAATAACATCCAAACTGCTCAATGGACACGTAGCTTGACTATTGATAAGGTTACAGGTGAAGAGCTTGGTTCAAGCTACTGGACTTCAAATAAAGGTCAGTTTGAAACAGTCATCACTCCTGAAGTAGAAGGTTACAGTGCTGATAAGGACAAGGTTGAAGGTAAGACAGTAGGTCAACGTAACCTTGAAGAAACCGTTGTTTATATCCCGCTTACAGGCGATATTAACGGTAAACCTAAGGAAGACAAGGCAGACGATATCGTTGTTGAAGAAATCCAAGACCTAGAAGTTCTCGACCAAGTCGAAGAGCAAGTGGAAGCTCATGATGGACCAGTCACTTATGGACCAGGCGATGACTTTGAAGCACCTGTTTCAAGTCAAGCTGAGGGTAAAGGCTCTAAACACAAGATGCCAATTAATCTCTCAAATGAGGAAGAAGCAAGCAAAGGTAAGATTGAAGAAACCATCAATATCGCAGGCTTCACCGTATCGGTAACAGGTCTAGGACTTGGCCGCAACGGACGTAAAAAGAAAAATAAAAAAGATCACAAAGATCAAAAGGACAAATAATATAAAGCCCTGAATGACTCAGGCATGCCCAGACAGAAAGAAAATCTCAAGTTGCTTAGTGCACTTGGGATTTTTTTGTGGATTGTTTCTTATCTAAAATAAGATGTTTAAAGACTATCTCAGAACATTTTTTTATTAAAAATATGTAAAACTATTAACTCTGATTTTTTTCCGAAAAGATATTGATAAACTACAATTATAGTGAAAGGTACCTTCACTATAACAAGATATTCTCCAGATTGGGTTTCAGATTTTAAAACTTCCCCTTATAATGCATATGCATGGGTGGAGTTTGATAATAAGCCTATTGGTGAAAGCATTAATTTATGAAATTTCAAAAGGTTCTATTCGTCAAAGGAAAACAAAATGATTAATATTACTAATTTAAATAAAACATACGATGACAAAGTTGTATTATCAAATATAACTTTTCAAGCTAATAAAGGTGAAATTACTGGTTTGATCGGACCTAATGGTTCTGGGAAATCAACCCTAATAAAAATACTATTAGGGTTGGAGTCAGCTGATAGTGGAAAGGCAACTATTTTAGGAACAACATATAGTGAGTTAGGAGCTGAGCCAATCTCAATAGTAGGAACTTTTTTAGATAGTTATCAACCTTATCCAAGTAGAACTGGTTATGAGCAATTAAGATGGATTGCACTTTCTTGTGGACTAAGTAAGCAACGTTGTACTGAATGTTTAGAAATTGTTGGATTAAAAGATGTTGGTAAGAAGAAAATCAAAGATTATTCTTTAGGAATGAAGCAAAGATTAGGCTTGGCAACAGCAATACTTGCAGACCCAGATATTTTGATTTTAGACGAACCTATTAATGGGTTGGACCCAGAGGGAATCCGTTGGTTAAGAGAGTTTCTCAAAGACTTTGTGAAACAAGGAAAAACAGTACTATTAACTAGCCATTATATGAGCGAACTTGAATTAACCGTAGATAGAGTTGTAGGTATTTCAAATGGTCATGTTGTTCTAAATGACAAACGTGAGCAAGTATTGAAGCAATATGATAGTTTTGAAAACGCCTATTTTAGCTCTGTACATGAGAGGAGTAGTATAAAATGTTAAGTCAAGTTATAAAGGGGTATTTATATAAATATAGCCATCTAACTTTATTTAAAATGGGATTTTTTATCTTAGTTGTAGTTAGTTTGTTTTTTACCTATCAAAATATTCAAGTCATTAATGCACTACACACTGGTGCTGCCAACTCAGTAAATATTGATCAAAATGTAATTGAGACTCCTTATAGAACGGTGAGAGATGCTATTTTATCATCTCCTTATCAAGCAACCGTGTTATTTTTGCCTATATTGTCAGCATTAATTCTAGCAACTGATTATCAATTTGGTGAGGATGAGTTTTCATCACTAATTTGTGCTAACTGGAAAATAAGGTTGTTTTCACAGATATTTAGTATAATTGTTATTTCAATAATGACGACCTTTACGTTGTTTTTATTAAATGCATTACTTCTAAAATTCATGTTAGTTAGTAAGTTACAAAGTATTCTGTCTATAGGTTTAATGCTTGATGTTATCACTAGACTAGGAGCTTTTACAATTACACTTAATTTACTCTCTCTATTACTTGTAAAAATAACAAAAAGATCAATTCCTTCTTTGATTGTGATAGTTTTATTGTTAGTTTTTTCTTTATCAGGCATACTTAAGGCAATTTCTCCTATTTTAGATAATTTATTACCTTTAATTGGAGCTAAGTCTTTTGCTTTTGGTAGGGTCGAAGCCGGTCAGACAACTCAATTATATGGAGCGATTCTTCTATTATTTGAAACTTTCCTTACTACGATTTGTTTATTTTATTTAGAAAAAATAAAATGGGGGAAGAAGAATGAAAAGCCAATTGCATAGCTTATTATATAAAAAATATAGTTTATTACCTATACAGGTTTATTTATTATTTCAGTTAGTATTTGTTATTATAATAAGTTTATTAAGATATCTAAAATTCGAAGTTAATGAAGATTCTATCACTTTTAACAGTTCTGTTTTATTAACTATAATATCTTTCTCTTTTTTAGGGAATGGAGTTTTAAATGCAAGTGTAGAATTGAGGACACAAAGTTATAAGCAAGTTTACCTGAACAACGGAAGTAGGGTGAAGGCAGCATTATACATATTATTAATAGATCTACTAGAATGTTTAACACAGTCAGTATTAGCAGGTTTAATAGTAATGATGTTTAGTCAGGGTATTCATAGTGAAGTAAATTTTTATTATTACTTGTTTGGTTCAGTTGTATACTTTTTAGCGGGTTACTCTTTTTCCTTTTTATGCGGTAATTCAATGATTGCACTTGCAATTTTGCTATTATTTCCTATACTCGTGTTGCCTTTTATAGATAGGGTTTTACCAATAGCTTCAAGTGTAATAATATATGATTTAGTTTTTCAGCTAATACATACAAACTATTCTATAATGCGTTTTATTGTATTTATAATTTGGCTTTTTGGATTATTCTTTACGAGTTATTGCCTTATTAGAAAGGAATTTTTAAAGTAACCCAAATAAAGATTGTTTTTTTAGATGAGACAACATCGAATTTAGATAGATTGACTGAAAAATAGATACAAGACTTTGGAGCACATATTCTGTTACTTAAAAATGAGCATTATTGAGATTTGGTAGAAACTCAATTTATTGAATTATCAATTATATGCTAATTTTGAAATGTATTTTCGATTTTTAATTATGTTACAATATATTCAAAACGTACGAGGGAAAAAATGGTAAAGTCAAAAATTCTAGTTATTGACGATGATTTAAAAATTTTAAGATTGATTAAGAATATTCTGGAGAAAAACTCCTATGTAGTTGAAACTAGAAATTCTGTCGAAGATATTAACCTATGTGACTTCATAGGATTTGATTTGATTTTACTGGATATAATGATGCCAGTGAGTGGTATTGATATTTGTAGTAGTATCAGAAGTCAGATTCAAACACCCATAATTTTTATAACTGCTAAAAACCTTGAAGAAGATATTGTTGAAGCTATTGGAATAGGTGCAGATGATTTTATTACCAAACCATTCGGTATGAAGGAGTTGGTTGCAAGAGTCAAAATGCATATTAGAAGAGATAAAAGGCTACTTTCTGTCGGAGATACTGAGACTAGTGGTTTACTTCAATTTGATAGGGTAGGAAAGGAATTAATAGTAGACGGTAATAGTATTTCTCTTTCGAGAAGGGAATTCGATTTATTATATTTGTTGTTTACCTATCAAACTAAAATCTTTAGTGTAGAGGAGCTTTATGAATATTTGTACCCTCAAAGTTCAGAAGTTCAGTACCGAAGTATTACAGAGTATATCTATCAGATTCGACAAAAATTGAAACCTTATGGTATTGATCCAATTAAAACTCTTTGGGGTGGGGGATATAAATGGCAAAATCAATAACATTAAAGCAGTTGATAAGAGCAACTTATTTGAAAATTATTTTTCAATTTTTGTTATGTATTTGTTTTTTTTACATTATTCCTACCCTATTTACAGCGGTTGAAGGAATTAATGCTAACAATGTGAATAGCTTTACTATGTTTTTTAGTGTTAGCTCGTGGATTTATCTTTGTGTCATTTTAGTTGTTATAATTGTAAGAAATGTACAAAAACTTCTATATGAAATTCAGAGAGAGATGAAGACAGTATATGAACAAAGCTTATATTCAGACAATAACAAATACTCTAAGCCACTAAGGTTATTTGAATTTATTGAGACAAAAGAACATATTATGAAGATGCAGGATAAAATTCAAAAGATGCTTGAAAAAGAGAAGAAACAAAAGCAAGAGCTAATGTTCAGAGTGTCTTCCGCAGCACATGATTTAAAGACACCTCTAACAATAATTTCAGGTAATGCTGAGTATCTTCAAACATTTGATTTGTCTCCTGAGTTAACTCAATGCTTATTAGATATCGAATCTTCAAGTCAACAACTAGATAATTATTTTAATCAATTTATTCAATATTCAAAAACATTTTATAAAGATAATATCAATAAAGAGCATATTACTTCGGAGCAGCTTGCGTCATGTTTGATTAGAGAATTAACTCCTCTGACAACTGGGACTTGTGTTTTAAATGTATTGAATGAAACCCCATCTGATACTACTATTCATATTGACTTAGTATTATTCTTAAGAGCAATTACTAATCTAGTGAATAATGCAATGTCCTATAGTCAATCAATGATGCCAAAGATAGTTATAAAATTATCTTCTAAGCAAAATAAGATTGTTTTATCGGTTTGGAACGATGGCTCAAGGTTCTCAGCTAATATGATTGATAATGTAGGATCGCTCTTTTACCAAGATAATCAGTCAGGAAACGACTCTCAAAATCACCATTTTGGAATAGGGTTATCTTTTGTAAAAAGAGTCGTAGAACTTCATGATTGGGAACTGAAACTTTCTAATGAAAATAATGGAGCTATGGTTACAATTTATATTTAGTAATATTTTTTAAGTTGAGATATTTAGCTAGTTTATATCTGTTCACTTGTGGTAACATCACTTCTATACTAAAATATAGGAGTACAATCACAAAAGGAGACTGCCATGCTGACAGAATATGAAAAAATGATTGCAGGTGACTTTTATAAACCGAGTGATCCTGAGTTACGTGCTCTAGCAGCTAAATCGAGAGAAAACCAAATGGCCTTTAATGCGGAACATGACCGTCTCAAGAGAGCTGAAATTGTCAAATCTTGGTTTGGTTCGACTGGTGAAAATCTTGCCATGAATCCTCAGTTTGTTACGGATTATGGTGTTAATATTCATCTGGGTGAAAATTTTTATTCTAACTGGAACTTGACTATGCTAGACGTCTGTCCTATCAGGATTGGTGACAATGCCATGATTGGCCCTAATTGTCAGTTTCTAACACCTCTTCATCCGCTTGATCCAACCGAGCGTAATTCAGGCCTTGAATATGGGGCTCCAATTACTATCGGTGATAATTTCTGGGCTGGTGGAGGCGTGACCATCCTTCCTGGCGTTACCCTAGGGGATAATGTAGTAGCTGGGGCAGGCGCTGTTGTGACTAAGTCCTTCGGTGATAATGTGGTTCTAGGTGGAAACCCTGCGCGTGTTATTAAGGAAATTCCTGTAAAGAAAGACTAAATGAAGCAACTCAAGGATTTAAGTCCTTGAGTTTTTCTATTTTTTGAAAGAATCTATTGACTTGAGTTAATAATTCTACTATACTGTTAATCGCTAGTTAGCTAACAATAGAGTTAAGGAGTCATGTTTTGGACCATTTCGGACGCTTGTTGAAGCAAGCCAATAACAATATGATGCGCCACTTTGATCAGTTTGCTAGGCAGTATGATTTGACTGGAAATCAGATGGCCATTATTGATTTTATAACCAATCATGCTAATCATGAGGTATTTCAACGTGACATTGAGCACGAATTTGAGATTCAGCGTTCGACAACGACAGTTCTCTTACAGCGGATGGAGAAAAAAGGCCTTATCGAACGACATACCTCATCGAAAGACGCTAGGCAAAAAGCGGTTGTTTTAACGGATAAGGCAGTAAAAATCGCGTCTGCCTGCCAATCTTATCTTCGAAAAGAAGAGGAAGAGTTAGCCCAGCAATTTTCATCTGAAGAGAGAGAAGTCTTTCTCAAAATCTTACAACACTACCGCAATATTTAAGTTTATATAGGAGGAACAAATACTCAGGTCAGAAGAAAAAATCTCCACCAAGATCCTGTGTGCCATCTTTGCGACAGGAATCCTTTCTTTTTGTGGAGTGGCTGGTGAAACAGCTATGAACATCACCTTTCCTGTATTGATGAAGGCATTTTCGGTTAATACGTCAACAGTACAGTGGGTTACAACCATCTACCTATTAGTCGTTGCTTGCGTGGTGCCCTTATCTGCCTATCTCAAGCGTTCGTTTAAGATGAAAACCATCTTTCTGGTCGCAAACCTTTTGTCTATTTTAGGTGTTCTCATCGACTTTATAGCGCCTAGTTTTAGCTTTGTTGTTTTGGGACGATTGGTTCAAGGGATGGGTGTTGGTTTTGCCCTACCTCTCATGTTTAACATCATTTTGGAGCAGGTGCCAAGTCGTAAGATTGGTCTCATGATGGGAGTTGGGACACTGATTACAGCCGTCGCTCCAGCGATTGGTCCGACTGTTGGTGGACTTCTGACGGCACATTTTGGTTGGCGTTCTATCTTCCTCATTCAGTTTCCTATTCTCTTTGCTTCACTGATTGCAGGGCTTCGCTCGATTGAGCAAAAGAGTGAGGTTAAACGTGAATCTTTAGATATCCTCAGTCTACTTGCTACCATCTTTCTTTTCTTGGGCCTGATTTTAGGTCTTCATGGGGTTGCTGAACATGCCTTCTTCAGCTTCTCAGTCTTAGGTTGGCTTTTGATTGGGATCTTAGGTCTTGTTATTTTGATTTGGCGTTCTACAACATTAGAAAATCCCATCATCAACCTCTCTATTTTGAAAAATCGTAAACTGACAGGTCATATTATCGCTTTCTTTTCTTTCCAATTAGGTTCCCTTGCGATGAGTTTCCTCTTGCCAAACTATGTGCAGTTGGTTAACCACTCTAATACCACTCTTGCAGCCTTGATGCTCCTCCCAGGAGCTATCATTGGTGCAGGATTTGCTCCGTTTTCGGGTATCATTTTAGATAAGATGGGAGCTCGTAAACCAATTCTGATTGGAGCAAGCCTTATCGTTCTTGCTCAGTTGCTATTTAGCTTGTTTGGCCACTCCCTTTCAAATACTTTGATTCTCGCCTTTTACATGATTTTCATGACGGGACTCGGGGTTGCCTTTGGTAATGTCATGACTAATGGACAGAAACAACTATCGCTTGATCAACGAGCCGATGCTAATGCCATCTTTAACACGCTCCAACAATTTGCAGGAGCAGTGGGAACAACACTAGCATCTCTAATTGTTGCTATGAGTCAAGCTAACCACAAGATTGACTTTGCACGAGCAACGGCTCAAGGTAGTCGAAATGGATTTGTGGTCCTATTTGTTTTGGCTATTTTCCAACTCCTTGTCTTAGTTAGTGTTGTTAAAAAGAATGATTAATAACAAGTTTGAAGCAAAGGAAACATGCTTTCCCTTGCTTTTTCTTTCCTTAAATGAAATACTAATCTTACTGCAAATTTTAGTATTACTTTAAGGTTAACGACTTATAATAACCTTAAAGAATAAACCAGTCTTCGATGAAGAGGATAGAAGAAAGGAAAGACCAATGTCTTTACTCAAGAAAATTCGTCCCGAACAACCACTAAAGAATCTGAGGTGGTTTGATATCGGTATTGTTACGCTCATTATGTTTGGACAGTTTACTGTCCGTTCGACTGAAATATATTTGGCAAGTTTGGCTCCGACCGTAGCGACAACAGTTACTGAGACGTCAACAAATACAGCCAGTGAGGGAGCAGGCTATTCAAGTAATTTCACCTTGCAGATTATTCTCCTAACCTTAGTGATTATATATCTCTGGATACGTCATTTTGACTTTAAACAATTACCTATACGCCTAAAGTGGTCTGTTCTCTTTTGGGTACCCTTTATTTTCGCTATCTCAGGCCTATTTGCCGATATGGTTAGCACCTTGTCAGGACAGTATAATTATTTTAGTCCTCAAGTTTTAGCCTATATTAATCCTATGGCTGTTATTGATAAGTTTATGGCTTTGTCACCTATGGCCATTGCTTACGGACTGCTTAACGGTTTCTACGAGGAATTTTTCTTCTTAGGGCTCTTGACCTCAGTAAAGGACAAGTATAAATGGTGGGTCTTGGTCTTTTCAACCATTGTCCGTGTGTCCTTCCATACCTATCAGGGGATACTATGGGCTCTGGTTATCGGTGTGGTCTTTGGTCTACTTTATTATTTCCTTTATAAATACAAGGTCAAAAACTTGCTTCCATTCTTCCTCATGCATGCCTTGGCGGATATGTTTGGCTCGAGTCTAATTTATCTCTTGGTAAACTGGAATTATTAGTAAAACAACTCCCTTCGTTTAAGTACGAGGGGAGTTTCCTTTTATTGTTAGATGTATCTTAATTAGCTTAGTATTATCGCTTTTAATTTAATAGTTCTTGGAAGAAGTTTTCTACCTCAGGATGAAGATTAGTTTCCTTAAGTGTAACTAGTGAAACATAAAGCGACATGCGTTCCTCTTTAACCATTGGGATAGAAATTAAATCTTTGTCTTCCTTTGTTATAGCGATTTCAGAAAGAAGACTGATACCAATTTTTTTACGAAGGAGTTGCTTAAGCAAATTAATATCATCTGTTTGAAAGAATGGTGTTGCAGCATGATGATATTGATTATTCAAATGTTGAAAAGCATTTAGATGAACAAAATGTTCGTCTAAAATAATAAAATTTTCATTTAGAACATCAGAGAAAGCGATAGCTTCCTTATCTGCCAATGAGTGGCCTGAAGGTAGAATATAATAAAGATCACTTGTCATAAGAGTTTTAACTGAAAATCGTTTATCGATAATCGGTTCTAAGCTTCCAATAAAACTGGCATCTAGTTCTCCCTTAGACAAGAGGTCTAGAAGTTCAATAGAACCTTCTTGTATAGGGTGAATGTTTCGAAGTGCTGAGACATTTTCAATAAAAGCAGGCTCTTTACGAACAAGATAGTCAATAATAAGAGGCGGAAACCCAATTGTATCATAGGGAGAAATGCTTCGAAGTATTTCTTTTTGGGCACCTTGTATTTCTGGAAGAGCTTTCTTTACATGTCGTAGCAATATATCACCTTGTGGAGTTAGCTTAAATGTCCTATGTGAAGGATCATGCACAAGTAATTGACAATGAAACTCCTTTTCTAAACGTTTAATGGCATAAGAAATAGATGGTTGACTCACCCCGTTTTTTCGAGCTACTGCAGTGAAAGATTGCAGGTTGCTTAGGTCATAAAAATAGTATAAGTCTTTAAGATTCATAAAATCACACTTTCAAAAAATTGTTAAAAAGAGTTACATAGACAAGGCTAGATGAGACGATAAGTAAATATTATCCGTAGTGATGTGTTTGACTATAACTTTTTTATTGAGTTAGAATATGATGATGAGTCAGGAGATGATTATAGGTTATCAAGAATATCTTCAAAAATAGCTAGGATTTTCTCCCTTTTATCAACAGGAACTTGTTTCAGCTTCATGTTAACTCTTTTCAATGAGAGATTATCGGTTTGGTCAGTGGTGGGCTCGAGGCTATTGAAATTGAAAAAGTCCTCTGGTGTCAAGTTTAAGGCGACAATCACTTTTTCTAGACTGTGAATGGTAAGATTCACATTTTGGTTTTCTAATTGATTGATATACTTGAGTCCGAGTCCTGCCTGTTCCGAAAGTTCCTCCTGGCTCATTTTGTTTTGTTTACGAAAATATTTCACTTTTTGTGAAATATATTTTTGTAGATAATTATTAGTTGTCATATAAACAGAATACAAGTTTTAAATGACAAAAATAACTTTTTAAACAATACAAAGTATACTATAAAATCCATATTGTTGTTTATTAGTTCAATATGCTAGTACTCTATTAGTACCATCACAATTGTTGCTACTATACAGCCTGTAAAACAAATGTGTTATAAGGTTAGGCACAGATAAAGTGGTTGTCCATTTGTATCTGGAGGAAAGATGATAACTGGTTGTATAGTTGATTCTGTCATAATTCTTTTTGCCCATTATAACATAAAAGAAATGAGTGGACACTATAAAGCACATTGTTCTTTAAAACGACTATTTTAAGTAGTATAATATAAGTAAAAAGGAGGTTGCACTATGACTGCACATGATATTTTAAACAACCCTTTCCTTAATAAGGGAACTGCCTTTACCTTAGAGGAGCGAAAGGAACTAGGTCTTATTGGTTTACTGCCACCGTATGTTCAAACGATTGAAGAACAAGCGACGCAAACTTATGCGCAAATGCAAACAAAAGCCAATGATTTGGAAAAGCGTCTTTTCCTAATGGAAATTTTTAACACCAACCGAACTCTTTTCTATTACCTCTTTTCTCAACATTTGGAGGAATTCAATCCAATTGTATACGATCCAACCATTGCAGATACCATTGAAGGCTATAGTGACCTCTTTGTAGATCCCCAATATGCGGGATATCTTGATATCAATCATCCTGAAAATATTGAAGCCACTTTGAAAAATGCTGCTGGGGATCGCGAGATTCGTCTCATTGTTGTAACAGATGCAGAAGGAATCCTTGGAATCGGTGACTGGGGAACAAATGGTGTCGACATTTCTGTTGGGAAATTGATGGTCTATACGGGTGCTGCTGGAATCGATCCTTCTATGGTCCTTCCTTTAGTTATTGATGCAGGGACTAACCGTGAAGAACTTCGTAACAATCCTAATTACTTAGGGAATCGTCATGAACGGGTTCGTGGAGATCGTTACTACGACTTCATTGACCAATTTGTTCAAACAGCAGAACGTCTCTTTCCTAAACTCTACCTTCACTGGGAAGACTTCGGTCGCTTGAATGCTGCTAATATTCTTGAAAAATACCGGAAACAAATTCCAACTTTTAATGATGATATTCAAGGTACAGGAATCGTTACCCTAGGTGGTATCTTTGGTTCACTGGATATTAGTGGTGAAAAATTAACAGATCAAGTTTATCTCTGCTATGGTGGTGGTACTGCGGGTGCAGGAATTGCCTCTCGTGTTCTTCGTGAAATGGTGAGTGAAGGTCTTTCTGAAGAAGAAGCCTATAAACGTTTCTTTATGGTTGATAAACAAGGTCTTCTCTTTGATGACATGGATGACCTAACCCCTGAACAAAAACCGTTTGCTAAGAAACGTGCTGACTTTAGTAATGCAGACAAGTTGACTGACCTGCTTGAAGTAGTGAAGACTGTGAAGCCAACCATTCTTGTAGGAACTTCAACTCAACCTAATACCTTCACTAAAGAAATAGTAGAAGCTATGTGTGAAAACACAGAACGTCCGATGATTTTCCCTTTGTCAAATCCAACCAAACTAGCAGAAGCTAGTGCCAAAGATTTGATTGAATGGTCAGATGGCAAAGCTTTTGTCGCAACAGGAATTCCTGCTGATACGGTTTCTTATAAAGGTGTCGACTATGTGATTGGTCAAGCCAATAATGCCTTGATTTACCCAGGTCTTGGTCTAGGTATGCTGGCTTCTGAAGCAAGTCTTTTGACTGATGAAATGATTGGAGCAGCGGCTCATTCATTGAGTGGTATTGTCAATCCAGGCCAACCAGGAGCTCCTGTCTTGCCACCATTCAAGTATGTAGCAGATGTTTCTATTAAAGTAGCAGAAGCAGTCGCTAAAAAAGCACAAGAGCAAGGTCTTGCGCATGCTAAGGAAACAGATATGGCCAAAGCAGTTCGTGATTTGAAGTGGTATCCAGAGTATAAATAATTCACTGCTGCTGCCTATCCTTCGCTAGCGACAGATTTGTATGGGCTGTGGACTTAAGTAATTTAGAAAGGATACCTATGTCACTCTTTTTAACCTCGATTACGAGTATTATTCCGATTATCGCTATCATTGTTTTGGGGTATATTCTTCAGGTGAAGGGATGGTTTGGAGATGCCTTTGGATCTAACCTATCCCGTTTGATCATGAATGTAGCCTTGCCAGCGTCAATCTTTGTGTCGGTGATGAAATACCTGACACTAGATAAGCTAATCAGTCTTTCTGGAGGTCTTCTTTATACATTTGTGGCCTTTATCTTGGGATATAGCGTAGCTTATATTGCAGTTGTGCTTTTCAAGGTTCGTCCAGGACGGCGAGGAACCATGATTAATACCTTTGTGAATGCCAACACTATTTTTATTGGTTTACCTTTAAACGTTGCTCTTTTTGGGGATCAGGCTCTTCCTTATTTCTTAATTTACTATATCACCAACACGATTTCCACCTGGACATTGGGCGTGTATTTGATGACGAGCGATAGTAAATCGGGTCAAAGCAAGAAGACAAGTAAATTTGACTGGAAGAAATTGCTACCAGCTCCGCTTGTAGGTTTTCTTATGGCTCTGCTATTTTTGATTCTTCGAATCTCTATTCCAGATTTCGCAACGAATACCTTAACCTATGTTGGAAATATCGTCACTCCCCTATCTCTGATTTATATTGGTATCGTTCTTGCAAAGGCAGGCTTGAAAACGATTACTTTTGATAAAGATACAATTGTCACTTTAGTTGGACGCTTTATCCTAGCTCCTCTAATCATGCTTCTTGTATTGAAGTTCTTTGCACCAAATATGGCGACAGTAGAATTTAAGACCTTTATGATTCAGTCCGCTACACCAGCTTTGGCTGTTCTCCCGATCCTTGCTAATCAGGGAAAAGGAGATGTGGAATTCTCTACGAATGTAGTGACTCTAAGTACGGTTCTATTTATCGTTGTTATTCCAATATTACAAACCTTGTTAGGATAAGAGGAAGAGATTGTGAGAACAATTTTGAATGGCGTGAAAAAATGGCAGAGACTAATCAAACTTGTGCTATTTTTATCTATTGCTAGTCTGGTTATTGTAGAGATAATCAGACTTTTTAAGACCATTTCGTTTGATAAGATTGGAGCAATCTTTGGAGAACTCTCTCCAATAAAAGTCATTAGTTTAGCTTTGCTTGGTTTTATGGCTGTTGCACCTATGGTATTCTATGATAAAATCTTAAATAAAGAGCTTAATCAGAAACAAAAATTATCTTACTTACTAGAGACAAGTTGGACTATTAATAGCTTGAATAATATGATTGGCTTCGCCGGTTTGGTGGATGTTGGTTTACGATATTCTTTCTATGGTGATGAGGAACGACCTGAAAAAAGTATGCAGGGAATTTCTCGTGTCATACCTTATTTTATGAGTGGTTTCTCACTGTTTGCACTGTTAAGTTTAGTTTTTATAATTATATTTCCTATTTCAAAAGGGGTTAAAAAGTATTGGCCAGCTCTTTTAGGAGCCAGTCTATATCTTCCAATTGTTTTATTGGTTTCAAACAGAAAAAAATGGGCCCATTTTAGTCAACTGAGTGGAAGGACAATTAAATCTTTAGTATTTGCTTCTGGCCTTGATTGAGCTAGCGTATTAAGTTTTTTTCTTTTGGTTGGGTATGCTTTTGGCTATAATTTACCAATTTATGATATAATCCCCTTCAAGGGATTTAGTTCTGTGTAAAACGGAGCTAAATCCTTTTTATATAGTAAAATCAATACCATTAGGAATTGATTTGATTTTTATTAAAAATATGAGATAATAGACTCGGACTAAGTTTAAACAGCAATTTTAGAGGGAGACAATTATGTCAAAACGACTATTATCGGATGAGCCGAATACCCCCAAATCCCTTAAGGAGCTTTTCTGGGAAAATGCGGAAAAAGCTCGTATGGGGGAATTTTGGAAAGACAAGAAGAGTTACAAAGAGCTTTCAGAAGCTACGGGGATTCCGTCAGGAAACCTTCGAATGCTTTTCATGAACAAGCCTAAGGGAAATATTCCAAAGATTGTAACCATTACTAACGGTCTGGCCAAGGTGACTGGGAAAAACATTACACTTGGGAAGCTCTTAGCTCGAGATAATCAGCATGAGGGTTTTGAGTTTCCAAGAAATCCTGATCAGGTCACCCAGAACTTGTGGCACAACATTCGCAAGAAGTTGGAAATCACGGAAGATATGGCTGAGGGGGAAGTCAGAGAACGCATGACAGCCTTTGTAGTCTCATCTGGTATGGCTCAAACCAACTATAATCTGATCAATCAAACAGGAACGGTATCGCTTGATACTTTGGAAAAATTTTCTAAAAGGCTTAGAGTCGAGCCTTATGAATTATTAGCTACCATAAGACGAAGGGAGATTGTTGATAAGGTTGAAGGTCCTATTCCTAAGGGAAATGACAGCGACTCTCACATTGATATTGGCAAGCTTAATACTTTCATTAAATCACAACCTTACTCGCCCAATGGTCAAGAGGTGGCATCTGCAGACTTAAGCCCACAGAATCTCTATCATTATTATGCCAAGGGAAATGTCGGAGATATGCCCATAAAAACAGCCTATAAGTTTAAAAGACTAGTGGATATTTATGAAGCAGAATATGGTATTCTTGAACCTTCAAGCAGAGTTTTAGATGTCAAGGAATTGGAAAAATTCCTTTATAGTGGCATGATCACCGGCTATGCCATTTCTAAGACAGGGTTGATGAATGCGACCAATGGAAATCTCTATATCAAGGGCAAACGTCCTATCGAATCTATGCAACTGGATCGGGCCTTCGGTCTCTATAAACACTTAAAAAGACTGAAAAAGGACCAATAAATTCTTTACCTAACAAAAAGCCCAAATCAATAGTTTGATTTGGACTTTTTGTTTGTCGTTTATCTGTATGACGAATGAGAATAATTTTAGTCGATTTGCGGACTTATTTTACAATTGCTTCACACGTCCATTTTCATCAAAATGATAAGTCACACCATTGATGGTACGAGTTTGGTTGGTGACGAGCTCACCAGAGTTGTCATCGTAGTAACGAGTTCCCTTGTAGTCTGTAACGAAATCGCCCTTCACTTGTTTACCTTCATAATCGAAGTAGAGGTGTTGACCATTGATGACTTGATCAAAGAGGAGGGCCTTACCATCCTTACCGAAGTAGTACCAGTTGCCCTTCCAATTAACGAATTGGTTAGTTACCGCAGCACCTGTTTCAGCATCGAAGTAGTAGTAACTGTGGATTTTAGGTTCGATGATAGTACTACTAGATGTCCGAGGATATCTAGTAGACTCTTTTTGCTCAGGACTAAGCACTTTATCTTTTGCGAGATAACCAGTAACTAAGCTTGTAGACTCTGTATTATCGAGATAATAGAGTTTCCCATCGATTTCTTGAAGACCGAGAAGTTTATTACCATTTTCATCAGTATAGTACCAATCGCCACCTACTTGATGGAATCCTTTTTCTCTGACTGCTGCTCCAGTAACCTCATCGTAGAAAGGTCCTGAACCGGAAGGCCCAAAAGTTCCTTGACGGGCTTGTCCATTTTCATAGAACGAATAGATTACACCATTAATGGTATGAGAACCAGAAAGTGGTTTACCATCTTTATCATAATAGAAGAGCCCATTATCAGCACGAACAAATTGGTTCCGTGGGACTTCCTTCTGTTCACCGGTATCCTTATCATAGTAGTGGCCATTTTTAACTTCGTTTTTGAATTGTGTTCCGAGGTGGTCGTCAAAGTAGACAGGGACACCATCAATGGTATGAGCACCTTTTAGAATATTGCCTTGCTTATCTGCATAGAACCACTTACCTCGAGTTGTAAAGTAACGCCCCTTAACAAGTTCACCAGTATTCTTGTCATAATACTTAACTGGGATACCAAAGACAACAAAGCTATCATAGAGAACATTAATACCATCTTTATCTACAAAGCCATCTTTAGCTTGTGTTCCAAATATTCTATCAAAATGTACCTGAACACCATTGATGACATGGTCACCTTTAAGGATTTTGCCATTTGAACCGACATAATACCACTGGTTATTAATATTATGGAAACGATTCTTTTCAAGTGTGATTCTCGCACCAGAGTCTTTATCATAGTAGTAACCGTCGTCTCCAAAATCGCCTTTAACTTGTCGGCCATAATAAGAATCAAAGTAGACAGGGACATTATTTATGGTTTGTGAACCTTTTAATGGTTTGCCCTCAGCATCCACATAGTACCAATATTTATCTATATTGACATAACGGTTGGTTACAAGTGCACCAGTTGAGGCATCGTAGTATTTACCATTACCTCCGAAGCCACCTTTCACTTGGGCACCGGTCTTTTTATCGAAGTAGTACTCTTTACCATCAATACGAGTAGCACCCTTCATGGCTACACCTTTTGCGCCAACGAAGTAGCTCTTATCGTTGACTGTTACGAATCGGTTGCTTACTAGCTTACCAGTGTGTTCATCATAATAGCGGTTATCCTTGTCAAAATTCCCTTTAATTTGAACACCATTTTCATCGAAATAGAGCTGAGCCCCATTAATGATATGGCTGCCCTTTATAATTTGTCCTCTATCATTGAGATAGTACCATTTTCCTTTGATTTCAACAAAACGATTGGTTCCTAAATTAACGAAAACACCATCCTGATCGTAAAAGTGTCCATTAGGAGCAAAGCGATCAATGATTTGAGTCCCAAATTTATCGTCAAAGTAGGATGATCGACGATTAATTCGATACTCACCATACACAGGATTTCCATCTTCATCTAGATAGTAACGTTCATATTGTTTCGTATCGTTGCTGTAGGCCACGATAAATTGATTTTTGAGAAGAGCACCAGAATCTTTATCATAGAAATTTAGTTTTTTAGCATCATTAGGGTCTTTAGCAAAAACGCCTTTAGCTTGAATGCCATTTTCTTTATCGAAATAGACTTGAACCCCATCTATGGTTTGTGGTCCAGTCAGATCCTTACCATTGGCATCTCTGTAATGCCATTTGCCGTTTTGGTCGCTGTAATATTGACCGCCTGTAACGTTTAAGTCCTCATTGATAACAGGAGTTGTCGCAGTTGTTTCACTAGTGGTACTGTCTCTTGTTGAAGCTGTGTGTGCTTCAACGTTGGCTGTTTCAGTAGGTGATTGACTTTCATTAGTGCTTGCTGAAGCCCTTTCTCTAGCGTTTTCCGAACTTGCTAACTCTGGAGCAACTGTTGAACTTTCAGCAGAAGCAGTTGCCTCAATTCCCTTTGTTTCAACTAAATCTGCTGTTGTTTCAAGATTGGCAGTAACACTTGCTGTCGTGTCATTCTTGAGTGTTTCACTAGCAGTTACTTCATCCGCAAAAGCAGCTCCGGCAATAAGTGCAAAACTAGCAAGAGCAGATGCACATGAAAACGCAATCAGATACTTTTTAGATGCGTGTTTTTTGGCCTTATCATTTTTTTCCATAATAAATACCCCCTTTTAATTTATATTATAAGACAATAAGAAAGCCTTTTCAAGATTAAAATGAAAAGGCTTTCTTATAATGTGAAAAGGAGTAGACAAAAAAGAAAAGTATGCTTTTCTTTGAATATTAAGTGAGATGTTGCCAGTTCTTACTAAATCCAGGATTCATAAAAAACAAAAAAATCCAGGACCTGAGCCCTGAATTTAGGAGATTATGAAAAAGAAAAGTTTTAGGATAGTTATAGTATATAAATCAAATCCTAAAGTTTGCTTAAAGTAGACAAAAATTATTTTCTTGGATTTTTAAAAGGAAGTTGAAATTAATCAACTTCCTTAGTATAGATGTCTTATAAGAATAATTTTAGTCGATTTCCTGACTTATCTTACAATTGATTTGTACGTCCATTTTCATCAAAGTGATAAGTCACACCATTGATGGTACGTGTTTGGTTGGTGACGAGCTCACCAGAGTTTTCATCATAGTAATGAGTTCCCTTGTAGTCTGTAACGAAATTACCCTTCACTTGTTTACCTTCATAATTAAAGTAAAGGTGTTGACCATTGATGACTTGATCAAAGAGAAGGGCCTTACCATCGTTACCAAAGTAGTACCAGTTGCCCTTCCAATTAACGAATTGATTAGTTACAGCAGCACCTGTTTCAGCGTCAAAGTAGTAAGTTGGGTTGTCTTCTGCTCTATTTGGGAAGGAAATATAAAAGTAAGGTCTAGCTAATTGTCCACGAACTTGTTCGTGCGTTTCGTATTTGTTCATTGGATTGTTAGAGAAGAAATAAAGCTTACCATCAATTTCTTTAAGTCCCCTTGCCTTAGTACCATTAGCATCAATATAGTACCAGTCCTTACCAACTTGAAGGAATCCAGTTTTATTTACAGCAGCCCCTGTTTCTTTATCGTGATAAGGAAAGGACCCATAGATTTCGAAAGAATCTCGAAGAATTTCACCATTATTTAGTATGTAATAATCCTTACCATCAATGGTTTTATTTCCTTTTTGACCTTTGCTATCAAAGTAGTACAACTTATCTCCTACCTTAACAAATTGATCACGAGGAACATCTTGGCGAACTCCAGAATCTTTATCATAGAAATAGCCATCAGCGATAATACCTTTAGCTTGAACTCCATAATCATCAAAATAAACGTGTACCCCATCAATGGTTTGTGAGCCTTTAAGGATATTTCCTTCCACATCTGCATAGTACCATTTACCATCATGGCTGAAGTATTGACCTTTTACAAGAGCGCCGGAATCTTTATCGTAGAACTTACTAGGTTTATTGTATGCATTGTATTTTTTTTTGTTTATTAGTCGTCCATTCGAATCAATGAAGCCGCCTTTAGTCTGTATACCGTCATATGGATCAAAATGAACTTTTACCGCGTCAATAGTTTGTTCGCCCTTGAGAATTTTACCCTCATCATTGACGTAGTACCAATTATCATTAACCTGGACGTAGCGGTTTGTTCCTAAATCTACTTTGGCCCCAGAATCTTTGTCATAGAAGTATCCATCATTACTAAAGACACCTTTAGCTTGCTTACCACTATAAGAATCAAAGTATACAGGAATATTGTTAATGGTTTGAGAACCTTTAAGCCGTTTACCGTCATTACCTACGTAGTACCAGTCTTTGTCGACTTGGACATAACTATTGGTTACGAGAGCACCAGTGATTCCATCATAATATTTATCGTTAGTTGCGAAATTTCCTTTGACTTGGGCTCCAGTTTTCTCATCAAAGAAGTATTCAATGTTGTCAATGACTGTTGCCCCTTTGATGGCTTTGCTATCGGCTCCAATAAAGTAGGTTTTGTCTTTAACTGTTACGAAACGATTAGTAACTAGATTTCCAGAGTCTTTATCGTGAAACTGCATTTTATAGTCAAAGTCTCCCTTAACTTGGATACCGTTGTAGCCAAAGTAGACGTGAGCACCATCAATAGTTTGTGCATATTTGAGAATAGCACCATCCTTACCCACATAATACCAGTTACCTTTGATTTGAACATAACGGTTGGTACCTAGGTCAACTCGGTTACCATCCTGATCATAGAAGTAGCCATCGTCACCAAAATTGTCGAAGACTTGTTTTCCGTTAAATTCAAAGTAGACTTGTTTACCATCTATTATTTTAGAACCTCTTACACGAGAACCCTGATTATCCACATAGTAACGTTCATTTTGGCGGGTATAGTTATCGTAGGCAATAACGTAGTTATTAGTAATTAATGCACCCGAATCTTTATCGTAATAGTGTTCAGTATTGTCAGTATCATCTTTAACAAAATACCCTTTAACTTGAATACCATTTTGATAGAAGTAAACCTTAACGCCATCAATGGTTTGTGGTCCCTTTAAAATAGCACCATCATTTCCAGCATAGTACCATTCCCCGTTTAATTCGAAATAGCGGTTTGTTCCGAAATCCACTTGCTTACCGTCCTTGTCATAATAACGGTCATCAGGAGCAAAATTGTTTGTAATTAGTTCCCCGTGTTTATCAAAATAATTCCATGCTCCATTAATTTCTTTGGGTCCGATTACTTTATTACCATTTTCATCAACGTAATAGGTTCTACCATATTCTTTAACGAATTTATTAGTAACAAGAGCACCAGAGTTTTTGTCATAATAGTGATTGTCCCAGCCAAAGTTCCCTTTAACCTGAACACCGCCTGGAGTGAAGTAGACCTTAACGCCATCAATAGTTTGTGGTCCAGTCAGGTCTTTACCACTAGCATCTTTGTAATGCCAGTAGCCATTCTTATCACTGTAGTATTGACCACCGGTGACATTTGTTTCACCGTTTGAAGTTTTGTTAGCTGTTGCTGTCTCACTGGCAGCTCGGTCTGTAGTTACAGTTTCGCGTGTTTGGCCTGAGGCTGATTCTGCAGGTGATTGACTTTCACTTGCAGTTATTGAAGCTGTTTCACTGGCAGTTTCAGAGCTTGCAGCAGAAGTTGTGGCTTGTTCTGAGACATTTGTAGTGCTTTCAGTGCTGGCTGCCTTTTCGGTAGTAGCAGGAGCTTCGACAACTTTAGTTTCTACGAGGTCTGCTGTGGTTTCCACATTGGTTGTGGTAGCAGTAGTTGCATCAAGGTTTGATGTGTTGTCAGCTTTAGCTTCCTCAGCGAGGGCAGGTCTTGCGATAAAGGCAAAACTTGCAAGAGCAGTTGCACATGAGAATGCAATCAGACGTTTTGTGGACTTTTGTCCGGTAAAATTAGAATGTACTTTCATAATTTTTCCTCCATTTCCTAAGTCCTATTATAGCGCTATTTTAGAGACTTTCAAGAAAATATAAGAAATTTAGACAAAAATAAGAAAACGATTACATTTAAAAGTGTCTAACAAGGTAAAATTCACAATTTTTGCAGTCCTTGTAACTTAAAAAACAAAAAAATCCAGGACCTATGCCCTGGATTTTAGGAGATTATGAAAAAGAAAAGTTTTAGGATAGTTGTAGTATACAAAGCGATTCCTAAAGTTTTCTTAAAGTGAGGAATATCTTAAACTTTGGTCGCATTACCATTTTCATCAAAATGATAAGTTACACCTTTGATAGTACGTGTTTGGTTGGTGACTAGTTCACCAGAGATTTCATCGTAGTAGTGACCATCTGGTGTAAAAGCACCTTTAATTTGTTCCCCTCTAGAATTAAAGTAAAGCTTTTTACCATTAATTTCAGAGACACCAATTGCTGCTGTAGCATCTCCATTGAAATAATACCAATTTCCACTGGTAAAGACGAAGCGGTTTTTAACTGCTTTACCAGACTCACCAAAATAGTAAATTTTATCCTTTGTATAATAGAGGAGGCTATTTTTTTCCATTGAAGCAACTCGAATATATTTGCTTGCCCCACCTGGGGTGAAGTAGTAAAATTCGCCATCAATTTCTTTAAAGCCGATTACTTGTCTACCAGTTTCGTCATGGTAATAAGTATCTCCAAATGAGTTTTTTACAAAACCAGAATAGTTTACTTTATATCCATTATTTTTATCATAAAAGTATTCAGGCATATATACACCATCGTGTGCAAACCACCCTTTGACTTGTGTTCCTTCATAGCGACTGAAGATGACTTCATGACCATCAATAGTATGAGCACCCTTTAAAGTATTGCCATTTTTATCAACGTAGTACCAAGATTTGTTGTATTCGATATAACGATTGGTCGCGAGTTCTCCAGAATCTGGATCGAAGTAGTGAACAAGATTATTACGGGCATTGGTATAGGCCCCTTTAACCTGTTGGCCGTTCTCACGGAAGAAGACTTTTTGACCGTTAATGATTTGAGCACCAGTGAGGTTGTCTCCATTCGCGTTTTTATAATACCAGTTTCCGTTATCATCGCTATAATAACCATTTGGGTTAGGAGCATCCGTACCGATGCCATTTTCATCAAATCGATAGGTCATACCATTAACTGTTAGAGTGGTGTTAGAGACGCGTGCTCCAGAATTAGGATCATAGTAGCGAAGAACACCATTGTCGAGAACAAGCTCTCCCTTAGCTTGACGACCATTGGCATAGAGGTAAACGATTTGACCGTCTATATTGACTTCACCATCTTGAGGACGAATTGCATTTCCATCTTCAGCATAATAGTACCAGCCATCATTTTCTTGGACATAGCGATTTTTAACGGCTTGACCAGTAATTGGGTCAAAATAGTATCGACGAGTGATTTTAGTAGGATTACCATAACCATAACTATTACCGCGTGGTGAATTTTTCCCCTCCTCAAGAGAGATACTGATACCTTTTTGTAGAGAGCCAATATAAACAGGGGTAGTAGCATCATATATTTTGAAATAAAAGAGGTTTCCGTCAATCTCACGAACTCCTGTAAACTTAGAGCCATCATTGTTGAGGTAGTAAGTTTTTCCTCCTTTATCATTGACAAGCCCTTCTTTTCTTACTCTAGCTCCAGAGTCAGCATCGTAATAGAAAGTCATATGAGGATAACTATAAGTTTCTCCACTAAAGTCACCTTTGATTTGAACACCTTTATAATCAAAGTAGACTTCTTGACCATTGATAGTTTGTTCTCCAGTGAGGGGATAGCCATTTTCACCTAAATAGTACCAATTACCTTGGTATTCAAGGTATCGATTAGTCCATAGTTGCCCAGTATCAACATCGTAGTAACGAAATAGTCTATTCTTCCAACCGATTAAAGGCCCCTTAACTTGTTGCCCATTACTGCGGAAATAGACATTTTGACCATCGATAGTCTGTTCGCCAACGAGGTTTTTCCCATTCGTATCCTTGTAGTACCAATTTCCCTGATTATCACTATAATATTGACCACCAGTGATATTAGCTTCTCTAGTTGAAGTAGTCTCATTGGTAGCTCGGTCTGTAGTTACAGCTTCGCGTGTTTGGCCTGAGGCTGATTCTGCAGGTACTTGACTTTCGCTTGCAGTTGTTGAAGCTGTTTCACTGGCAGTTTCAGAACTTGCTGTAGAATTTGTGGCTTGTTCTGAGACATTTGTGGTGTTTTCTGTGCTAGCAACATTTTCAGTAGTAGCAGGAGCTTCAACAACCTTAGTTTCGACAAGATCTGCTGTGGTTTCCACATTGGCAGTGGTAGCAGCAGTCGTATTAAGGTTTGATGAGTTGTCAACTTTAGCTTCCTCCGCAAATGCAGGCCTTGCGATAAAAGCAAAGCTAGCAAGAGCAGTTGCACATGAGAATGCAATCAGACGTTTTTTGGACTTTTGTCCAGTAAAATTAGAATGTACTTTCATAATTTTTCCTCCATTTCCTAAATTCTATTATAGCGCTATTTTAGAGAGTTTCAAGAAAATATAAGAAATTTAGACAAAGATAAGAAAACGATTACATAGAAAAGAGAGTGAATATCAAATATCAAAATTTTATCAGTCGTAAGAGTTTAAAAACACAAAAAATCCAGGACCTGCGCCTTGGATTTAGGAGATTATGAAAAAGAAAAGTTTTAGGATGGTTATAGTATATAAAGCAAAGCCTATAGTTTTCTTAAAGTAGACAAAAATTATTTTCTTGGATTTTTAAAAGGAAGTTGAAATTAATCAACTTCCTTAGTATAGATGTCTTATAAGAATAATTTTAGTCGATTTCCTGACTTATCTTACAATTGCTTTGCACGTCCATTTTCATCAAAGTGGTAAGTCACACCATTGATGGTACGTGTTTCGTTGGTTACGAGCTCACCAGAGTTTTCATCGTAATAACGAGTTCCCTTGTAGTCTGTAACGAAATCACCCTTCACTTGTTTACCTTCATAATCGAAGTAGAGGTGTTGACCATTGATGACTTGATCGAAGAGGAGGGCCTTACCATCCTTACCGAAGTAGTACCAGTGTCCATCTGCATAGACGAATTGGTTGGTTACAGCAGCACCTGTTTCAGCGTCGAAGTAGTAAGTTGGGTTGTCTTCTGCCCTGCTAGGAAAAGAAATATAAAACTTAGGTCTAGCTAATTTTCCACGAACTTGTTCGTTTGTTTCGTATTTGTTCATTGGATTGGCAGAGAAATAGTAAAGTTTCCCATCAATTTTTTTGAAACCTGCGATTTTTTTACCATTTTCTAGGTAGAACCAACTACCGCGAGATTTAACAAAACCAGTTTTTTCTACAGCTTCGCCAGTTTCATCATCATAGTAAGGTGGATTTTGATATATGTTAAAGGAACCACGAAGGACCCTTCCGTTTTGCTCAATATAGTAATCCTTACCATCAATAGTTATATTCCCAGTTCGTCCATTACTGCTAAGATAGTATAAATCATTACCAATCTTTATAAACTGATCATGAGGGAGTTCTTTCCCTGCACCACTATCTTTATCGTAGTAGTAACCATTAAGAACAGCATCTTTAGCTTGAACACCATCATCATCAAAGTAAACGTCCACCCCATCAATGGTTTGTGAGCCTTTAAGGATATTACCTTGTGCATCTGCATAGTACCATTTACCATCATGGCTGAAGTATTGACCTTTTACAAGAGCTCCAGAATTTTTATCATAGAACTTACTAGGTGCTTCATAAGTATTGTAGTTCTCTTCACTGATTACTCGACCATTAGAATCAACTAATTCCCCCTTAGTTTGAATACCGTTATATGGATTAAAATTGACTTGAACTCCATCAATGATTTGGTCCCCTTTTAGAATCTTACCTTCAGCATTGACGTAGTACCAATTATCATTAACTTGGACATAGCGATTTGTTCCCAAATCTACTTTAGCACCAGAATCTTTGTCGTAGAAGTAGCCATCGTTACCAAAGATACCTTTGGCTTGTCTACCCCCATAAGGGTCAAAGTATACAGGAACATTGTTAATGGTTTGAGAGCCTTTAAGTGGTTTTCCGTCATTTCCTACATAGTACCAGTTTTTACCAACTTGGACATAGCTATTGGTTACGAGCGCACCAGTGACCCCATCGTAGTATTTATCGTTACTAGCAAAATCTCCCTTAACTTGTGCACCAGATTCTTTGTCAAAGAAGTATTCAACGTTGTCGATGACTGTTGCTCCTTTGATAGCCTTACTATCAGCTCCAATAAAGTAGGTTTTGTCTTTAACTGTTACGAAACGATTAGTAACTAGATTTCCAGAGTCTTTATCATGAAATTGTTTGTTGTAGTCAAAATCTCCTTTCACTTGGATACCTTTATAGCCAAAGTAGACATGAGCGCCATCAATAGTTTGTTCATCTGTCAAGATTTTTCCATCGTTACCGATGTAGTACCAGTTGCCTTTGATTTGAACATAATGGTTTGTGCCTAGGTCGACTCGGTTACCATCTTGCCCATAGAAGTAGCCATCGTCACCAAAATTGTCGAAGACCTGTCTTCCATCATATGTAAAGTAAACCTGTTTACCATTTATAGTTTTAGCACCTTTTACACGAACACCCTGATCATCCACATAGTAGCGTTCATTTTGGTGGGTATAGTTATCGTAGGCAATAACGTAGTTGTTAGTGACTAGTGCACCAGAATCTTTGTCGTAATAATGTTCTTTATTGTCAGTATCATTTCTAACAAAATACCCTTTGACTTGAACGCCGCTTTGATAAAAGTAAACCTTAACGCCATCAATAGTTTGCTCACCTTTTAAGATAGCACCGTCCTTACCGGCGTAAAACCAATAATCACCAAGTTGAAAATAACGGTTTGTCCCGAAATCAACTTGTTTTCCGTCCTTGTCGTAATAACGGCCATCAGAAGCAAATCTATTCCTAACTTGTTCACCGTAGTCGTCAAAATAATTCCATTCCCCATTAATTTCTTTGGGACCGATTACTTTATTGCCATTTTCATCTAGGTAATAGGTGCTACCGTAACTCTCAACGAATTTATTAGTAACAAGAGCACCAGAATTTTTGTCATAATAGTGACCGTCCCAGGCAAATTCCCCTTTAACCTGAACACCGCCTGGATTGAAGTAGACCTTAACGCCATCAATAGTTTGTGGTCCAGTCAGGTCTTTACCACTAGCATCTTTGTAATGCCAGTAGCCATACTTATCACTATAGTATTGACCACCGGTAACATTGGTTTCACTATTGGTATCTGCGGTTGCTGTTGCTGTCTCACTGGCAGCCCGGTCTGTAGTTACAGTTTCGCGTGTTTGGCCTGAGGCTGATTCTGCAGGTACTTGACTTTCGCTTGCAGTTGTTGAAG
Source organism: Streptococcus sp. FSL R7-0248 (assembly GCF_037967965.1). Classification (NCBI taxonomy): domain Bacteria; kingdom Bacillati; phylum Bacillota; class Bacilli; order Lactobacillales; family Streptococcaceae; genus Streptococcus; species Streptococcus sp. FSL R7-0248. The sequence continues at coordinate 1,439,367 of NZ_CP150201.1, read as the reverse complement.
CTGTTTCACTGGCAGTTTCAGAACTTGCTGTAGAAGTTGTGGCTTGTTCTGAGACATTTGTGGTGTTTTCTGTGCTAGCAACATTTTCAGTAGTAGCAGGTGCTTCAACAACCTTAGTTTCGACGAGGTCTGCGGTAGTTTCCACATTGGCAGTGGTAGCAGCAGTCACATCAAGGTTTGATGAGTTGTCAGCTTTAGCTTCCTCCGCAAATGCAGGCCTTGCGATAAAAGCAAAGCTAGCAAGAGCAGTTGCACATGAGAATGCAATCAGACGTTTTGTGGACTTTTGTCCGGTAAAATTAGAATGTACTTTCATAATTTTTCCTCCATTTCCTAAGTCCTATTATAGCGCTATTTTAGAGACTTTCAAGAAAATATAAGAAATTTAGACAAAAATAAGAAAACGATTACATTTAAAAGTAACTAATAAAGTAAATGTCACAATTTTTGCAGTCCTAGTAACTTAAAAAACAAAAAATCCAGGACCTGAGCCCTGGATTTAGGAGATTATGAAAAAGAAAAGTTTTAGGATGCTTATAGTATATAAAGCAAAGCCTAAAGTTTTCTTAAAGTAGAAGAAATATCTTGTTTTCCATTTTAATTCACTTTTTCAGTTGCTACACCATTTTCATCAATGACATAAGTTTTGCCATCTTTTTCAAGAGTTGCATTAGTTGTGATTGGAGAACCGTAAAGATGTTTCCCTAACGAAGTTGATTTTTCGAAGTGATAGAGCTTACCGTCAATTTCCTTCCAAGTTGGTTGGTAGGAAGAGATTACCTGAGGCTCAAGATAGCAGAGGTAGCCTTCATCAGTGCGGTAGAATCCTGTTCGAATGATTCCATTTTCATCCGAAGCGTATGAGTAATTAGTGTCATTACGCAATAATTCCGTATAAGAACCGAAAAGATAGGTCTTGCCATCTATGGTTTTTGTTGTATTGACATAGCGATATTGGTTGCTTGGATCTAGGTAATAGGTCTTACCGTCAATTTCTCTCCACCCGGTTAATAGTTTTCCTTCTGAATCTGCAAGATATATTATACTAAATGATTTAGCTGGACCATCAACTAGAAGTTGGCCATCTTGATTGAAGTAATAATAATTTCCGTCAATTAGAAGTAACTCTTCTTTAGCTTGAAGACCATCTTCCTTAAAGTAAACACGGTGACCATCTAGTGTGTACCAACCAAAAACTTGAGCTCCATCATTGCCAAAGTAGAGCTTAGAATAGTAATTGTACGGATAGAATGCATTACGGAGGAGTTCACCATTGTTTTCAGAGAAATAGTAGTACTTCCCATCTATAAGGATACGCTTACCTTTTATTTGCTTACCACTGCCGTCAAAGTAGAGTTGGACACCATTAATGGTTTGCCATCCAGTAGCTAATTGTCCCTTATCTTTGAGATAAGTCCAATCGCCATCCTTGTCCTGAACAAAGGTGTTGCGTAGAGATGATGTGACATGTCCTTCTTCATCAATAGTATAGGTTACGCCACCAAGTTCAATGGTACGATTGGTCCATAAAGCTCCGCTATCTTTATCGAAGTAGTAGGTATCCCCATCGATGTCAACCAAAGTTCCTTTGGCTTGCTTACCATTTTTATCAAAGTAGAGCTGAATACCATCAATGGTTTGACGACCAGTTAGGAGCTTGCCATCAGCATCGTAGTAGTACCAGTTCCAAAAATCGTCGCGAATAAATTGATTTTTAGGTGTAACTTCAGTTGAGATTCCCATGTCATCAAAGGAATAGACTTTGTCATCAACTTTCAAAGTTGTATTAGAGACAATAATTGTAGGACGCATACCAGCAGTAGGTTCGACGTAATCTCCATCTGTCAATCGGTAACGTTGCCCATTGATTTCCTCCCATGAAGGCTTAGTGACACTTTTAACCGCTGGTTGGAAGTAGTGGAGTTGACCATCAATACCTCGTTGGAATCCATTTAAGACAATCCCGTTTTCATCAGTGCCATAGATTCCATTAAAGATGCCCTCGATTCGATAGACAACGGGTGCAAAGTAGGCTTTAAGGCTATTTTTTTGGACTTCACTATTAATAACAAAATAATCTTTATTTTCAAAAGTGACAATTCCGTTTAAGACAACTCCATTTTCAGTAAAAATGTATTCCTTACCATCAATAATCTGTCTACCGGTTTGGATGACGCCGTCAGCATCAGTGTGGTAAGTTGTTTTACTAGAGAAGAACATAGAAGGTCTCTCAACGATGCCATACGTGTTCTTAACCAATTGTCCGTCATAATCAAACAAATATTTCTTCCCATCAATGGTTACGACATCATTTTGAGCTCTCAGGCCGTCTGATTGGAAGTAGTAGCGTTTGTTATCGATTGTATGCCAACCTGTAACGGGAGCACCGTCCTCTCCTAGATATTCAAAGAGGTGCGTATACATTGGGTTGGTTCTGTAACTATTAAAGATGATATGTTCATACCATTGATTAGTCATTAAGGCACCATTATGATAGGCAAAATAGTAGTGCTTGCCGTCGATTTCTTGTTTTTGTCCTTTGACTTGTTTGCCATCTTTATCAAAGTAAAGGATGACACCATCAACATTTTGCCAACCAGTCAATTTTTCACCGTTGGCAGTGTAGTAATACCAATCTTTTTGGTTGTCAGATTGAAAATGGCCACCTGTCACGACCTGAGTAGGTAGTTGCGTTTTTTCGGTTAGGATACCATCGGCATCTGCTAGATAAGTTTTACCGTCTACTTCAATGCTTGTATCAGTTACCTTGCGTCCATTATCTTTATCGTAGTAGTAATCCTTGCCATCAATGGTAATCTTTTCACCTTTTGCCTGGATACCATTGTCATGGAAGTAGAGGCTGAAGCTGTCGATGGTTTGTGGACCCGTTAGTTTGTGGCCCTCGCTGTCTAGGTAATACCAGTTACCTTGATCATCTGAGGTGAACTTGCCACCTTGGGAAGGTAATTCCTGAGCAGTAGTTGCGTTGTCGCTTGTTTCGGAAGAGGTTTCAGTACTTTTATCTATAGTAGCTGTTTCAACCTTTTTATCGGCCTCGTTAGCAGGCTGTGTAGCAGTTGCTTCTGTAGGCTGACTGGCGACATTAGTAGATGCAGTGTCAGTTGAGACTGTGTCACTAGAAGTATTTACAACAGCCGTGCTCGCCGGAGCTACTTCGGTTCTTGTTATAAGGCTAGCACTTGTCTCAAGATTGCTGTCAGAGACGACATTTTCAGGACTGTTAACAGCGGTCGTTTCAGGTTTGACCTCATCGGCTCCGACTTGACCAAGGCTAATCAGTGAAGCCCCGATAGCCAAACTTGAGGCAGCGATTGTAATCCAATGTTTCTTAACTTTATGAAGTTTGAAACGAACTTTATTTTCCATAAATTTCCCCCTTTTATGGTTGCTTGGCATACTATATTGTTGAATGACAAGCGATATAAACACCAAAAATTAATTTACGATTATATTTTAATCCTATTTTCTAATAACTTCAATAGAAAACGGATACATAAATGCCATGATTTTATAAAAAGATTCTTATATTTGTGATAGTTATAGTCTATAAAAGAGTTTTCCTAATTTATTTATTTTTTCGTCTATAGATATCATTGAAAGGGTAATTGTCCCCATACAGTTTGAGAAAAAGACTCTTTTATTCAAAAATCATCCTGTGTAAAATAGAGGGCATAAAAACATGAGAGGTGATTGCAATGACAAATCGTTACGACTTAAATAAAAATTTGGCACAGATGCTTAAGGGGGGCGTCATCATGGACGTTCAAAATCCTGAGCAAGCACGTATCGCTGAGGCGGCAGGAGCGGCTGCAGTCATGGCCTTGGAACGCATTCCGGCCGATATTCGTGCGGTGGGTGGGGTATCACGTATGAGTGATCCTAAGATGATTAAGGAAATTCAGGACGCTGTTAGTATTCCAGTGATGGCTAAGGTGCGTATTGGTCATTTCGTTGAAGCACAGATTTTGCAGGCGATTGAGATTGATTATATCGACGAGAGTGAGGTTTTGACACCGGCCGATGACCTTATTCATGTGGACAAAACCAAATTTGATGTGCCTTTCGTCTGTGGAGCTAAGGACCTTGGTGAGGCTCTTCGCCGTATTTCAGAAGGGGCATCTATGATTCGTACCAAGGGTGAACCTGGTACTGGTGATATTGTTCAGGCTGTTCACCACTTGCGACTCATGAATCAAGAAATTCGCCGCATTCAAAATCTCAGAGACGATGAACTTTATATTACTGCTAAAGACTTGCAGGTCCCAATTGATTTGGTCCGTTATGTCCACGAACATGGCAAGTTGCCGGTTGTCAATTTTGCGGCAGGTGGTGTAGCGACGCCAGCGGATGCTGCCCTTATGATGCAGTTGGGTGCTGAGGGTGTCTTTGTTGGTTCAGGGATTTTCAAGTCAGGAGATCCCAAAAAACGTGCGGAGGCAATCGTCAAGGCAGTGACTAACTATAATCGTCCGGACATTTTGGCGCAAGTGTCAGAAGATTTGGGTGAAGCCATGGTTGGTATTAACAAGGATGAAATAGAAATTTTGATGGCAGAGCGAGGAAAGTAGATGACAAAAATCGGAATACTGGCTTTGCAAGGTGCTTTTGAAGAACATGAGCAGGCCTTGAAAGCACTTGGGGTTGAAACGGTTCAAATCAGGAATCGACAGGATTGGGAAGCCAACGTTGATTTAGATGGGCTCATTCTACCAGGGGGAGAGTCGACCGTCATGGGAAAACTCTTGCATGATTTAGACTTGTTTGAGCCAATTAAGACGAAAATTAATGAAGGACTACCTGTATTTGGAACTTGTGCAGGCCTAATCTTGTTGGCTAAAACCATAGTAGGCGACCAAACAAAACATTTGGCAAGTATGGACATTAGTGTCGCACGCAATGCCTATGGTCGTCAGCTGGGCAGTTTTGTCACTAATGCTGACTTTAAGGGAATTGGTGAGATTCCCATGGTCTTTATTCGTGGACCAATTATTGAAACCGTTGGACCAGAAGTTGAAGTTTTATCTCAGGTCAAGGAAGCCATCGTGGCAGCCAAGGAAAAAAATATGCTTGTTACCTCATTTCATCCAGAGTTAACGGGTGACGAAAGGGTTCATGCTTATTTTCTAGAGATGGTAACCCAGGTCAAACAAGACAAACTATAATGCTAGACTCTTCACATGATTAATCTTCCACACAAAAAAATCCAGGACGTGAGCCCTGGATTTAGGAGATTATGAAAAAGAAAAGTTTTAGGATGGTTATAGTATATAAAGCAAAGCCTAAAGTTTTCTTAAAGTAGAAGAAAAAGTTTACTTGTGTTATGAAAAAGGAAGTTGACAGTTGGTCGACTTCCTTTTTAGCGATTTCTAAAATGAGAGCAATTATGCGATATCAATAGTTATTATTTGAATTATATTCTTATACTTCATCAGGTCCCATCAAATGTCCATTACCGTCAGCATCGAATTTGAAGGCACCAGTGTTTGTTCTAACAATGGTATTTTCAGCGCGTGCCCCATTCTTAGCATCGTAATAGTGGACAGTTCCGTCATCGTCAAATTTGAATTCACCTCTAAGTTGTTTACCGTTTTGGTCGAAGTAAACATGGATGCCATTTAAGGTTTGAGGTCCTGTCAGTTTATCCCCTTTAGCATCAACATAGTAGTAGAAATCTTCACGATCTAAATCTTTACTTTCTCTTGGATATTGTCCATCCTGACCTACGATATCATTTCCAGGAATGGTGATAGTAAAGTGGAAGATACGATCACCATCGAGATTTCGGTAATTCCAATTGTAGACATGAACAAAGCTATTAGTTACGAGAGCGCCAGAGTCTTTATCATAATAGTGTCCATCCGGGGCGAAGCGTCCCTTGACTTGTGCTCCGTTAGGAAGGAAGTAAAAGTGACTATTTCCAAAGGTTTGAGGTCCTGTTAATGGCTTACCATCAGCATCGAGATAGTACCAGGCAGTAGTATAGATATTTTGATTGTTGATGTCATCACGACCAATATAAGTTAAGATTTCCTTAAAAGCATTGGTTACGAGAGCGCCAGAATCTTTATCATAGTATTTACCATTTGGTGCAAAATGTCCCTTGACTTGTATACCAGTGAAATCATCAAAGTAAACTTTAACACTATCGATAGTTTGTTCTCCCTTGAGTTTATCACCTTTATCATTGACGTAAACCCAGTTGCCATCTTCAGTTTCAAGATAGCGTTTTGTTACAAGTGCACCAGAGTCTTTATCGAAATAGCGACCATCCTCTGCAAAACGTCCTTTGACTTGTTTGCCATCCTTATCAAAGTAGACTGGAATGTTGTCAACGAAGTTGAGACCGATGAGGTTTTTACCGTTTGCACCCTTGTAGTACCAGTTGCCTTCGTTATCACTATAATAGTGGCCACCAAAAACTCGTGGTGCCTTGTCTAGGGAGACAGTAGGTGTAGGAGTGACAGGGGTATCTATTTCTTCGCCAGGCCCCATCAAACGTCCATTACCATTTGCATCGAATTTGAAGGCACCAGTGTTGGTTCTGACAATGGTATTTTCAGCGCGTGCACCGTTTTTAGCATCGTAATAATGAACGGTACCATCTTCGTCAAATTCAAACTCACCTCTAAGTTGTCTACCATTTTGGTCGAAGTAGACATGGATGCCGTTTAGGGTTTGAGGTCCTGTCAGTTTATCCCCCTTGTCATCTACGTAATAGTAGAAATCTTCGCGATTCAAATCATTGCTAGAAAGTGGGTAATGACTCATATCTAAAAATTGGTTTTCACCGTTAGGTCCAACGACTGAATTATTTGGAATAGTGATGACAAAGTGATTCACACGTTTTCCGTCTTGATTTTGATAATTCCAGTTGTAGACATGAACAAAGCTATTAGTTACGAGCGCACCAGATTCCTTATCATAGTAATGTCCGTCAGGTGCGAAACGTCCCTTAACTTGTGCTCCGTTAGGGAAGAAGTATATGTTTGTTCCACCAAGATTTTGAGGACCTTTAAGTGGTCTTCCATCGGCATCAAGGTAGTACCAATCAGTAGTATAGATGTTTTGATTGTTGATATCATCACGACCAATATAAGTTAAGAGTTCTTTAAAGGCTTTGGTTACGAGAGCACCAGAATCTTTGTCATAATATCGGCCATCCTCTGCAAAATACCCCTTAACTTGAATACCGTCTTGGCTGAAGTAAACAGGAACATTATCCACATAGTTCAGCCCGACAAGATTTTTGCCATTTGCATCCTTGTAATACCAGTTACCATTATCATCACTATAATAATGTCCACCAGAAATATGAGGTGCATTTTCAAGTGTTACAGAAGGTGTGACTGGCTTTTCATTTTCATCGATTGGGGCAGGTTGTTCACTGTTTTTTGTAGGTGTTTTTGTTTCTTCGACAGGAATAGGTTCATTGACTTTTTCTACCGAAGTTTTTGTAGTAGAGGCTTCTGAAGTTGCCGTTTTGATAGGTATAGTTTTATTTGCCTGATTATCTTGATTGCTATTTCCTTGTTCAGAAGTGATTTCTACTGGTGATTCGCTTGCTAATTCAGATGATGCGACTTCACTGCTAGGAGCTTCACTTAGAACCGTACTTGTACTAGTAGGTAGCTCAGCATTAGTTGAGATAGGATTTGTAGTAGGTACTTTGACCTCTACATTAGTTACTACAGTCTCTTGTGCAGGTGCAAGAATCTCAGTTGGTTGACCTGTAGCTTCGGGTATTTTTGCTTCATCCGCAAATGTAGGGCGTGCGACTAAAGTAAAAGTAGCTAGAGCAGTTGCGCAGGATAAAGCAACAAGATGTTTCTTTGACATTTGCCAATGATAATTCATTTCAGTATTCATAATAGACTCCCTTCAAAAATGAACACCGATGTTTAGGTGTGTAACATAAAGGAGCTAGGCCGTCAGAAGAATGTTAAAAGTGAGAAAATCTGTTAAAACGACTGAGCCCCATATCTAAATCTCCCATGTTAAAGCCATAAGAAGATTTTATAGGCGAGCACGTCAAATGTGTGGCAAGGAGAATATGCTTAGGCTGTATAGTTTATATCTAGAAACAAGTGATTTTATTTATCCTAATACTTTTATTTCTCTCCTTTCGTTTTATTTTTGAATCCAGCCTATGGCATCTGTCTTCAAATACAAAAAACTAGAGCTTTTAGTTTGAAGCATTCTCTCTAAAGCTCTAGTTTTGTATTATAGACAGATGTGTGTATGAAAAGAGCCTTAGATTATCATGCCAAAGTGCCTAAGGACCAGTTTTCATGCATAAAAAATTATTTTGACGTTAGAATTCTAAAGCCAAGTTCCTAATCCTAATCCCTCTGTAGTACACTCTCAACGTTTTAGTAAAACGCTTACATGCTCACCTATCTTTATTAAAGTACTTTTTTTATGACAAACAAGTTTTTTAACAAGATAATCGTAAATGTTAAAAAATGTCATAATTGGGTTCTGTTTGTATGACAGTGATTGATGATATGAAAAAGGAAGTTGACAGTTGGTCGACTTCCTTTTGTGTTGGGTAATTGACCATAGTCACTTGTAAATGACTATCGAAGGATATGTCCAACCCCGTCATTATCGAAGTAATAAGTAACGTGATTGATTGTCAAGGTTACATTATCAGCACGATTACCAGAGCCAGGAAGATAATAGTAAGTCTTACCACCTAAAATGATGAGTTTATCTTTAGCTTGTATGCCCTTATATTGTCCGTAATCATCATCGTAGAAGTAGACATGCTTGCCATCGATAACTCTTCTACCAGTCAGAATATTTCCCTTACTATTTGCATAATACCAGTTATTTTTGTATTCGAAGTATTTTCCGGTTACAAGTGCACCAGTCTCTTTGTCATAGTAGTGTCTATTGTAGTTTGAATAGCCGAAGTCACCTTTCACTTTCTCACCGTAATTAAAGTAGTACTGAATTCCGTCCAAATACTTAGCACCGTCAAACTTATTTCCTTCTTTATCAACATAAAACTCTTTGCCCCCATCCTCAACCAATCTATCTGTTACTAAAGCACCGTTATCTTTATCGTAATAGTGATTATCAGGAGCAAAATGGCCTTTATATTGAACACCATTGGTGCCGAAATAAACGTTGACGTTATCAATGGTATGAGCACCAAGGAGGAGGTCACCCTTGTCATTTACATAGTACCAGTTACCTTCGGAATCACTGATATAGCGGTTTCGTTCAGTTGATTGACTTTTAATGCTGAGGACACCAGATTGGTCTGCCACATAGGTCTTACCATCGAAATCAAAAGTTGTATCTTTGACTTTTCGACCGTTATTTTTATCAAAGTAGTAAACCTTGCCCTCGATATCAACGAACTCTCCCTTAGCTTGGCGATGAGTTCCTAAATGGAAATACATCTCATAGCTATCAATAGTTGCAGAGCCAACGACAGGAAATCCATGTTCATTATAGTAACGCCAGTACCCATCTTTACCTTGGACAAAATAAGCGCTCTTAGGTCGAAGGTCCTTAAAATCACTAGAAATGAATTTACCAACCCCATCATTATCAAATTCATAGATATTTGGAAATTCTCTCAGAATATAGTGAGTTGGAATATTCAATCGTATATTTCTAGCGATGGTACCATCACTGTAGAAGTAATAGTTGTTGAAAAATCTGTGTACGACCATATTTCCATCATCTTGGAAATAGTACTTATTACCATTGATGGTTTGCCATCCTGTGACTGGTAGGCCATCGGCACCAAAATAATACCGTTCGAGTTCAGGATGTTCATTATTGAAAAAATTTGAATATACAGCTTCGTCAAATCTTACTTCTTTAGCATAGTTTTCCTCAGGAATAAATCGTCCAGCTTTGAAGGTGACGAGGCGGTTCGTCACAAGGGCGCCGTTATCTGGGTCGTAAAAATAGGATTTACCATTGACCTTACGGCGTTCACCCTTGACCTGTCTACCATCTGAGTCAAAGTAATAGGTTAAGCCGTCAATAGTTTGTGGTCCAGTAACTAGCTTTCCATCTGTATTCATATAATACCAATGCCCAGCATTATCTTGTAGAAAAGCTGGATGGTTATTAGCTAATGTTACGACGCCACTAGCATCAATATTTAGTTGGAAGTCACCATTCTTGAGATGAGTGTCTTTAATTAATTGCCCAGGATTTTCTTTGCCAGCATCTCCAAAAAGATAGAGTTTGTCACCAACCACGTTCAATCCGTAGCTAAGTTGGTCGTTTCTATCAGGATTAAAGTAATAGGTTTGTCCTTTGATATCTTGTAAGCCAGAAACTCGCACCCCATCGCTACCTAGATAGTAAGTTTGACCATTTTCTTCAACAAATTCATCATGGAGCATACGTGCACTATCTGTAAAGTAATAGAGTTTTCCATCAATGGTTTCGAAACCAGGATGTTCTCGCTCTTTTTTGAAATAATAGCGTTCTCCATTAATATCTTGCCATCCCATAAGCTTATTACCGTTATTATCGTAGTAATAAGTAACGTAATAAGGATGTCTTAAGGTAATAAGACTACCTACATAGTTAACTGTTTCGATGCGTTCTTCTTGTTCGGTGACAAATCCATTTCTTTTTTCAGTAAAGGCAGAACGGTCAGTTCCTCTCGTGGTATTTTCGTTTGGGATATCACCAACAGATGACACATTCTCAGCTGTAACACTTTCACTAGTCGTTGTACTTACCTCGGAATGTGCAGTTTCAGAACTAGCTGCTTCCGAACTAGCTGTGCTTGTCACTTCAGAGCTTAGTTTTTCAGAGACTGTTTCTGTTGAAGCAACTTCTGAGGCAGCTACTGGTGCTTCTGATACTGTGGCAGCCTCGTTTGAAGCGGTAGCAGGTGTGTTTTCTGTAGGTTTAGCTGTGGCTTCATTAGTTGCTGGAGCCTCGACGTCAATGGCGCCTTCTTTGATGATGGCTTCAACAGTCGCTTCATTAACAGGGGTAGGGTGTTCTTCAGCTGAAGCGTAGTTAAGGCCTGCAAAACTCAATCCTAAAGTGAGTCCTGTCACTGCAATAGTTACCCAATGTTTTTTAACTTTGTGAAGTTTAAAATGTACTTTCTTTTCCATGATAATTCTCCTTTCATTTTAAACTTTTTACATATCAAAAAATAAGGGCTGTCATAAGAGTTTATGAAAAGTGAGCATTGGGTAGAGTCCCTAAAGTTGTGGGGCAATTTTTTAATGACAATCCTTATTTTTCCAAGTCTCCTCATTTTTTGTATTGTGAGGCTGTTCAAGGCAAACATGAGTCCTGATGAAATGATTCTAGAAAAACGAGAGCCGTTCGAAATTTTCCTCCTTTCTAAGCATGGAAAATCTCGTTTATTTTGGGTTTCTAAGACACAAAAAACTAGAGCTTACTAGTATGAGGTGTCTCCTCTAGAGCTCTAGTTTGAAATGATGCTGTATTTTTAGAAATGAGCCCTAGTTTGATGGTTCAAAGTGACTCAGGAAAAGTGACTCAGGAATGGTCATCCTACTATGATTCTTATTTAGGCATTAGGCAACTAATGCCAATCTTTTAGATAATCCCCAAGTGTCCTTTGAAGCAAAATTAAAACGCTTACACGTCCACCTAGTTTCATTATAATCCTTTTTTAAGAATAAACAATAGAAACTAATAGAATTATCAAAAATGTTAAAGAAGTGACATAAAAGATTCTATATTTAGTTTCGTTAGTCAAATAAGAATTCACCTGTGTAAATCATTTATATTTTTAATTTTTGCTATTCATAGACAGACTATGGTCTTAGTCAGATGAAAAAAAGTAGTCTTTCTATCTAAAAATTTCTTTTCAGAATTATCTTTTTAAGGGTTACTTCTCTCATAGTTTTGCTATCTCTTAAGGTTAATTGAAGCTTACTTTAATGTTCAAAAGCCTTTAAGGATAAGCATTTGAAGGTGTTTGAAAATCGAAAACTTTCTATTTAGGACCTTACATGCGGTGTAAGGTCTCATTTTCAGTGATCAAAGTTAATAAAACTGAGCGCGTGGCAGAGATTTATGAAGAAAAGATGATTTTTTCCTATTTGTAATTTGTCTGAATATATCATAGAGTAGAGACAACAACAGAAAAAGGATGATTGATATAGATGGAAAATAAGGTACGTTTTAAACTACACAAGGTTAAGAAAAACTGGGTAACTATCGGGGTGACGACCCTCTCAATGGTTGCCTTGGCAGGTGGAAGTCTCCTAGCTCAAGGAAAAGTAGAGGCTGATGAGACAAGCACGCCAAATGGAGATGGCTTACAGCAACTAAGTGAGGATGGCACTGCCAGTCTAGTGACGACCACAAGTGTTACTGAGCAAGCTAGTGCGCAAGCAAGTGTGTCAGCAGTAGCAACAGCCAGCGTAAGTCACGAAACAAGCTCTCAGGTGGTAGCAAGTGTGGTTAGCCAAGAGACAACTGCTCAAGCACAAACTAGTCAAGTTGCCAGTCAGGGGGTGGCAGTTTCTTCACAAACTCAAGCTAATGCCCAAGAAACACAGACTACTGAACAGGCTTCACAAGGTCAGACATCGACTCAGGTAGCTGGGCAAACAAGTACTCAGTCCACTCCTAGAGTCTTGACCAATGCAGCACCAGCAATCGCCACACGCGCTGCTGACAGCACTATTCGTATCAATGCTAACCGCAACACTAACATCACGATTACGGCCAGCGGTACGACACCAAATGTAACCATTATCACAGGGCCAAACACTCCTAAGCCAAACGTGACGGTGACAAGTCCAAATGGCACAAGACCAAATGTGACCATTGTAACGCAGCCAAATCAACCGTCCGAACCTAATAAGCCAGTCCAACCAAGTCAGCCAAGTCTTGACTATAAACCAGTAGCTTCCAACTTGAAGACTATTGATGGCAAGCAGTATTATGTTGAAAATGGCGTTGTGAAAAAGAACACAGCGATTGAACTTGATGGTCGTCTTTATTATTTCGGTGAGACTGGGGCTATGGTGGATCAAAGTAAACCTTTGTATCGTGCCGATGCCATTCCAAATAACTCTATCTATGCGGTTTATAACCAGGCCTACGACACGTCAAGCAAGAGTTTTGAACACTTGGATAATTTCTTGACGGCTGATAGCTGGTACCGTCCAAAACAGATTTTGAAGGATGGGAAGAATTGGACAGCTTCAACTGAGAAAGATTATCGTCCCCTTTTGATGACTTGGTGGCCAGACAAGGTGACACAAGTCAACTACCTCAACTATATGAGTCAACAAGGCTTTAGTGATAAGGCCTATACGACTGACATGATGAGCTATGACTTGGCAGCTGCTGCCGAAACGGTGCAACGAGGAATTGAGGAACGTATTGGTCGCGAGGGCAATACCACTTGGCTTCGCCAGTTGATGTCAGATTTCATCAAAACACAGCCTGGCTGGAACTCTGAGAGTGAGGACAATCTTTTAGTTGGTAAGGACCACTTGCAAGGAGGCGCTCTGACCTTCCTCAATAATAGTACGACAAGTCATACCAATTCAGATTTCCGGCTCATGAACCGCACACCGACTAACCAAACAGGAACACGCAAATACCATATCGACCGTTCAAATGGTGGTTACGAGTTGCTCTTGGCTAACGATATCGACAACTCTAACCCAGTTGTTCAGGCCGAGCAACTAAACTGGCTCCACTACATCATGAATATTGGTTCTATCCTTGGCAATGATTCAAGCGCCAACTTTGATGGTGTCCGTATCGATGCGGTGGACAATGTGGATGCGGACCTCTTGCAGATTGCTTCTGATTACTTCAAGGAAAAATACCGTGTGGCTGATAATGAAGCTAATGCCATTGCCCACTTGTCTATCCTTGAAGCTTGGTCATACAACGACCACCAATACAACAAGGATACCAAGGGTGCCCAGTTGTCCATTGACAATCCGCTACGTGAAACGCTTTTGACGACTTTCTTGCGTAAGAGCAATTACCGGGGCAGCTTGGAACGTGTCATTACTAACTCTCTTAACAACCGTTCAAGTGAGCAGAAACACACGCCTCGTGATGCCAACTACATTTTCGTGCGTGCTCATGATAGTGAAGTGCAAGCTGTTTTGGCTAATATCATCAGTAAGCAGATTAATCCAAAAACAGATGGTTTCACCTTCACCATGGACGAGCTCAAACAGGCCTTCGAAATCTACAATGCGGACATGCGCAAGGCTGATAAACAGTACACTCAGTACAATATCCCAGCTGCCTATGCCACAATGTTGACCAATAAAGACAGTATCACTCGTGTTTACTACGGTGATCTCTTTACCGACGATGGCCAATACATGGCTCAAAAATCACCATACTATAATGCCATTGATGCTCTGCTCCGTGCTCGCATCAAATATGTAGCAGGTGGCCAAGACATGAAGGTTACTAAGCATAACGGCTATGAAATCATGTCATATGTGCGTTATGGTAAGGGTGCAGAAGAAGTTAATCAGCTTGGTACTGCTGAAACACGTAACCAAGGAATGCTGGTCCTCACAGCCAATCGTCCAGATATGAAATTGGGAGCAAATGACCGTCTGGTGGTTAATATGGGATCTGCCCACAAAAATCAAGCCTATCGTCCATTACTTCTCAGCAAATCGACAGGGCTTGCGACCTACTTCAAGGATTCTGATGTCCCAGCTGGATTGGTTCGCTATACGGACAATCAAGGGAACTTGACCTTCACGGCAGACGATATTACTGGTCATTCAACTGTTGAAGTTTCAGGCTATTTAGCGGTTTGGGTGCCAGTAGGTGCTTCAGAAAACCAAGATGCCCGCACCAAGGCTTCGACGACTAAGAAGGGTGAGCAGGTCTTTGAATCCTCAGCAGCTCTCGACTCACAGGTCATCTATGAAGGCTTCTCAAACTTCCAAGACTTCGTTAAGACCCCAAGTCAGTATACCAACCATGTCATTGCACAAAACGCCAAACTCTTCAAAGAGTGGGGAATTACTTCCTTTGAATTTGCGCCACAATACGTGTCTAGCCAAGACGGCACTTTCTTAGATTCTATCATTGAAAATGGCTATGCCTTCGAAGACCGTTACGATATTGCCATGAGCAAGAACAACAAATACGGTTCGCTCAAAGACCTCATGGATGCCCTTCGTGCCCTTCACGCTGAAGGTATCTCAGCCATTGCTGACTGGGTTCCAGACCAAATTTACAACCTTCCTGGAAAAGAAGTGGTAACAGCCTCACGTACCAACAGCTACGGGACACCACGTCCAAATGCTGAAATCTACAATAGTCTCTACGCAGCTAAAACACGTACCTTTGGAAATGACTTCCAAGGCAAGTATGGTGGTGCCTTCCTTGATGAGTTGAAAGCTAAATACCCTGCAATCTTTGAGCGCGTGCAGATTTCAAACGGCCGTAAATTGACAACCAATGAGAAAATCACGCAATGGTCAGCCAAGTATTTCAATGGAAGCAATATCCAAGGTACTGGGGCTCGCTATGTCTTGCAAGATAATGCTACAAATCAATACTTCAGCCTTAAAGCAGGTCAAACCTTCCTTCCTAAACAAATGACTGAAATCACAGCAACTGGTTTCCGTAGGGTGGGAGACAAGGTCCAATACTTCTCAACGAGTGGCTACCTTGCCAAGAACACCTTCATTCAAGTCGGTGCTAACCAGTGGTATTACTTTGATAAGAACGGCAACATGGTCACAGGTGAACAGGTCATTGATGGCAAGAAATACTTCTTCCTAGACAATGGTCTCCAGCTACGTCATGTCCTTCGCCAAGGCAGTGATGGTCACGTCTATTACTACGATCCTAAAGGGGTTCAGGCCTTTAATGGATTCTATGACTTTGCGGGTCCTCGCCAAGATGTTCGCTATTTCGATGGCAACGGTCAAATGTATCGTGGCCTCCACGACATGTATGGCACAACCTTCTATTTTGATGAAAAGACTGGTATTCAAGCCAAAGACAAGTTCATCCGCTTTGCAGACGGCCGCACGCGTTACTTCATCCCAGATACAGGAAATCTCGCGGTCAACCGATTTGCGCAAAATCCTGAGAACAAGGCTTGGTATTACCTCGATAGCAACGGTTATGCCGTGACAGGACTCCAAACCATTAACGGTAAGCAGTATTACTTTGACAATGAAGGCCGTCAGGTTAAGGGACACTTTGTCACAATCAATAACCAACGTTACTTCCTTGATGGTGATAGCGGTGAAATTGCTCGCTCACGCTTTGTGACGGAAAACAACAAGTGGTACTATGTCGATGGCAATGGTAAACTGGTTAAAGGTGCTCAGGTCATCAACGGTAATCACTATTATTTCAACAATGATTATAGTCAAGTCAAGGGTGCCTGGGCCAACGGCCGTTACTATGATGGTGACTCAGGTCAGGCCGTAACCAACCGCTTTGTCCAAGTTGGTGCCAACAAATGGGCTTACCTCAACCAAAATGGTCAAAAGGTAGTTGGTCTTCAACATATTAATGGTAAACTTTACTACTTTGAAGGTAACGGTGTCCAAGCTAAAGGGAAACTTCTGACATACAGAGGCAAGAAATACTACTTTGATGCCAATAGTGGTGAAGCCGTAACCAATCGCTTTATCCAAGTTTCTCGCGGTGTTTGGTATTGCTTTAACGCCTCAGGCCAAGCTGTAACCGGAGAACAAGTCATCAACGGTCAACACCTCTACTTTGACGCTTCTGGCCGTCAGGTCAAAGGCCGTTACGTTTGGGTTAAAGGCCAACGTCGTTACTATGACGCCAATACTGGAGCTTGGGTCAGAAAACGATAAGGGGCAGAAGAAAATGTGATTTTGGGACTATCCTAGATGCTTTTGGATTAAAATTCAGTAGGTACCTTCCCAGTCTCACCACTTTTAAGCACTTGAAACATTTTGTTTCAAGTGCTTTTCTTTTATTACTATCTCTTGATATGCCAAGTAGATTGTAAGCAAACAATGAGTTTGATTAATAGATTCCTCAATAAACTGCTTACTTTAGCTTTAAATTATGCTTAGTCCTTTAATGAAGGAAGAGCTAAAACGGCTAAACATCGGAGTTTCTGTGTGAATTTAAGAAAATCTGAACGTTTTTTGGAAACGGTTTCTAACATATAAAAGCTATAGCTATATATCTTAGGCTTGTTTTTTCAAATGGATTATGGGTAGAAGGTTAGTCTTATGAGACTAGAGTTATGCATCTGTAATTGTATTCGTTTCCAAAATCCCTTAACATAGAATAGAGAAATAAAGTTATATTGAAAGGTGTATGTTATGGAAAAGAAAGTTGGATTTAAGTTGCACAAGGTCAAGAAAAACTGGGTGACTATTGGAGTTAGTACGCTGTCGATGGTTGCACTTGCGGGTGGAGCCCTTTTGGCAGACCAATCGGCACAAGCAGATGAAGTGTCACTTCCTAATGGTGATGGTTTTGAACAAACAGATTCAGGCATTGAATCAAGTGCATCATTGATTAATGAAAGCTATTCACCAACCTTGACAGAAGATGCTGGCCGTTTGTCAGCGGTGTCATCTAACTATGGAAGTCAAACAAGCTCAGGCTACGAGTCTTCATCATCTGCCTCAACAGGAGGCTCATCACAGACTGTGGTAGGTGGTGGATCTGGTCAAGTGAGTTCGTCACAATCTTCTCAAGTCGTAGGAACACAAAACTCTAATTCATCACAAACGGGTTCTGCTTACCAATCAAGTAGCAGCTCGGCATCAGTAAGTGCTAGTGCGTCAAGTTCTTCAAGCTCATCAAGCTCAGCTTGGTATTCTTATTCGTCGTCATCATCATGGTCATCATCATCGTCAGCTAGCGGTTTTGCGACAATTACGACGAGTTCGTCTGACTCAAACGGCATTCATTGGAATGGTGGTCGAAACACGACAATCACCATCACAGCCTCAGGAACTACGCCGAATGTTACTATCGTTTCGAATTCTAATAAACTGTTTCCAAACATATCAGTAGGGCATTCGAATGGTTCAAATGCTAATGTCACTATCATTTCACAAGGTAACCAGCAAAATAACTCAGGTTACCAAATCATCACAGGTGAGACTAAACCAAGTGTTGATTCAAACAATGCCAAGTCTTCATTTGTCCGTGTAGGTGAAAATCAATGGTATTATTACGATCAATATGGTCAAAAGGTCAAAGGTGAGAAGGTTATCGATGGTAAGGCTTATTACTTCCTTGAAAATGGTCTTCAAGCTCGTGACTCACTTGTTAAAGGTAGCGATGGTTACACCTATTACTATGATAAAAATGGTGTGAAAGCTATCAACGGCTTCTACGATTTTGCAGGTTATCGTAAGGATGTACGCTATTTCGATTGTTATGGTCACATGGCTACTGGTCTCCTTGAAATGGGTAGCACAACCTTCTACTTTGATACACAAACAGGTATCCAAGCTAAAGACAAATTTATTCGCTTCTCAGATGGCCGTATCCGTTACTTTATCCCTGATACTGGTAATATGGCTGTAAATACCTTTGTTCAAAATAAAGAAAACCAAGCTTGGTACTACCTTGATGAACATGGTTACGCTGTGACAGGAAAACGTATCATCAATGGTAAAGAATACTGTTTTGACTCAGAAGGCCGTCAAATCAAAGGTCAGATGATGCAACAAGGCAACAAGCAATACTACATTTCTGCCCAAACAGGTGAAATGGCTGTGTCACGCTTTATCTTTGAAAACAACAACTGGTATTATGCGGATGCTTTTGGTTGCCTCGTTCAAGGTGCCAAAGTGATTGATGGTAAACTCTATTACTTCAACAAAGACCATAGCCAGCTAAAAGGTGGCTGGGCTGAAGGACGTTACTATGATGCCGTCACTGGTCAAGCAGTCATCAACCAATTCATTCAAATTGCGGCTAACCAATGGGCGTACCTTAACCAAGATGGTCACAAAGTGACAGGTCTTCAAAATATTAACAATAAAGTTTACTACTTTGGTAGCAATGGTGCTCAAGTCAAAGGTAAATTGCTCACTGTCCAAGGTAAGAAATGTTACTTTGATGCCCACAATGGTGAGCAAGTGGTAAACCGCTTTGTCGAAGCTGGACGTGGTTGCTGGTATTACTTCAACGCAGCAGGTCAAGCAGTGACTGGAAAACAGGTTATCAATGGCAAACAGCTTTACTTTGACGGTTCAGGTCGTCAAGTTAAAGGACGTTATGTTTATGTTGGTGGTAAACGCCTCTTCTGCGATGCCAAAACTGGTGAATTGAGACAGCGTCGTTAATTAATATGTACTTTAAAATCTAGAGCGAATTTTTCCTTTTCCTATCTAAATTATTATTATTTTCCTATCATAACTCTAGATGATTAAATAGACGAAAAAGCCAGCATTAGCTGGTTTTTTGAGTTGTTTTAGAGAAACTGTCAGTGTACACCCAGATGCTTTTTTTATGCTTAAATCCTAATAATTTTATCCCTCTCATATTCGCAAGGAGGAGCTATAGCCGTGTTATAATGGGTATTATATTTGCATGTAGGAAAAAAGAGTTAGAGGTAGTTATGGGGAACTATTTTCGTTAAACTCGAGGTGTAATTGACCTTCTAAAGGAGAGAAATCATGGTTATCTTGGCTTGGAGTATCATTGTCATATTATTTATCTTCATTTCGAATTATTACTTTTATAAAACAGACTTCAGACCACGAAAATACCCATTACTCTATGCCATTATTGAAACCATAGGTGCCTTTTTCACTAGGTGGTAGTACATGGAAAATGAGTAAAAAATAGCAATCAAGCGTTTTGTGGACTACTAAATATGGAAAGCATCGCGACCTCCTAACCCATAAACCACGCATACTTTAGCAGGATTTTGCTAGTCCCCGTAACCAAGCCTTTATTTCATCTTAGAAATGAAGGTTTTTTTATTTAAAAATAAATTAATATTGTTGGATGATTCTATCGTCTAAAAAAGTCTTAGTCCTAACGATTTTAGCTGGTTTTATGTTATCCTTAGTGCATTTGTTCACAAGGTGTATTTATTAGGCAGATTATTAAAGGACGTTTTCTGAGAAAACGAAGGTAGATACATTAAACTGATATTACAGTTGTGTAATTGTATTCCCTTGTCAAATAGCTTATGATAGAAGTAATATAAGGGAAAAAGGTAAATATTATGGAACAAAAAGTACGCTTTAAAATGCATAAAGTGAAGAAGAATTGGGTGACTATTGGGGTGACAGCACTCTCAATGGTTACTGTTGCTGGTGGAACTTTGTTGGCGGATCAACAGGTTCAGGCCGATGAGCAAAATCCTGCGAATCAGTCGGGTGATAGCAGTCAAGATTTGCTTCGAGAAGCGCCTGCCACAACTAATGATGCAGCAACTACAGTAGCACCAACTATTTCAGCAGATGCTAATACTGCGAGCGTGGCTATTCCTGTCGCAGATGCGACTAGCACGACAACCGATGTTACAGATAGGGCAGCGGCACCTACTACAACTGCAGCGACAGTTGATACTAACTCAGGTCAAGCTGCACCAAGTACAAATGTGCAAGCAGCTGCAGCTGATACGAGTGCTACAACGAAAGATACAAATAATGCGACTGCAACAGCTACTACAGACCGTGCAGCAACAACTGAGACGGCAAATACAGAAGCTCGTACACGTAGTCGTCGTGCCTTGGCAGAAACTCGTGAAGCCAATACCAATACAGCGACTGGTATCCAATGGATTAACGGCAAACAATACTATGTCAATAGTGACGGTAGTGTGCGTAAGAACTTCGTCTTTGAGCAAGATGGGAAGTCATATTACTTTGATGCTGAAACAGGGGCTCTTGCGACCAAGTCACAGGATGAATTTTCAACAGAACCTATCAAGGCAACTGTGGATTTTTCATCTGGAAATCAGCTCTACAAAAACGATAACAAATCTTTGGACCAACTCGACACCTTCATCACAGCAGATGCTTGGTACCGTCCAAAGAGTATTCTTAAGGATGGTAAGACTTGGACAGCTTCAACTGAAGCGGACAAACGTCCACTCTTGATGGTTTGGTGGCCTGACAAATCAACTCAGGTTAACTACCTAAACTACATGCAAAATCAAGGTCTTGGTGCGGGATCATTTTCAACCAACTCTAGCCAGGAAAGTCTAAATCTAGCTGCTAAAGCTGTTCAGACTAAGATTGAAGAACGTATTGCGCGTGAAGGCAATACCAACTGGTTGCGTACAAGTATCGACCAGTTCATCAAGACTCAGCCAGGTTGGAATAGTAGCACTGAAAATAGTTCATACGACCACTTGCAAGGTGGACAGTTGCTCTTTAACAACAGTAAGGGTGATACTGGTAACCGTACTAGCTACGCCAACTCTGATTATCGTCTACTTAACCGCACACCGACTAATCAGACGGGTACACGTAAGTACTTCAAGGACAATTCTATCGGTGGTCTTGAGTTCTTGCTTGCCAACGATATTGATAACTCAAACCCAGCTGTTCAGGCGGAGCAACTTAACTGGCTCCACTTTATGATGAATATCGGAAGTATCATGGCCAATGACCCAACTGCTAACTTTGACGGTTTGCGTGTCGATGCTTTGGACAATGTGGATGCTGACCTTCTCCAAATCGCTTCAGATTACTTCAAAGCAGCCTATGGTGTTGACAAGTCCGAAGCTAATGCGATCAAACACTTGTCATACTTGGAAGCGTGGTCTGCTAACGACCCATATTACAACAAGGATACTAAAGGGGCACAACTGCCGATTGATAATGCCCTTCGTAATGCTCTTACCAACCTTTTGATGCGTGATAAAAATACACGTATGCAGCTTGGGGACATGACTGCTTTTATGAATAGTAGTTTGAATCCACGTGGTGCTAACGATAAAAACGGTGAGCGTATGGCCAACTATATTTTCACCCGTGCCCACGATACTGAAGCGCAAACCATTATCCAACGTATCATCCGTGATCGTATCAATCCAAATCTGTTTGGTTACAATTTCACCCGTGATGAAATCAAGAAGGCCTTCGAGATTTACAATGCGGATATCAATACAGCTCACAAGACTTATGCGTCTTACAACTTGCCATCTGTCTATGCCCTCATGTTGACCAACAAGGACTCTGTAACACGTGTTTATTATGGAGACCTCTACCGTGAGGATGGTCACTACATGGCCAAGAAGACGCCTTACTTTGATGCCATCGATACCCTTTTGCGTGCCCGTATCAAGTATGTAGCTGGTGGTCAAGACATGGAAGTGAAGAAAGTCGGAAATGACGGCCTCTTGACATCAGTTCGTTATGGTAAAGGTGCCAATAACAGAACTGATTGGGGAACTGCTGAAACCCGTACGCAAGGGATGGGTGTCATCATGACCAACAACTATGATTTCCGATTGGGTAGCAATGAAACTGTAACGATGAATATGGGTAGAGCCCACCGTAATCAGCTTTACCGTCCATTGCTTTTGACGACTAAGGATGGTCTAGCAACCTACCTCAACGATTCTGATGTACCTTCAAACCTTCTTAAACGTACCGACTGGAATGGGAACTTGACCTTCAATGCCAATGATATTTTTGGTGTGGAAAATGTGCAAGTATCAGGTTACCTCGGTGTCTGGGTACCAGTCGGGGCTAAGGCTAACCAAGACGCACGTACACAGCCAAGTAACCGTGCCAATAGCGATGGTCAAGTTTACAAGTCTTCAGCAGCCCTTGATTCGCAAGTCATGTATGAAGCCTTCTCAAACTTCCAAGCTTTTGCGGACGATCAGCCAGAACTTTACATGAACCGTGTCTTGGCTAAGAACACTAATTTGCTCAAAGCTTGGGGTGTTACGTCTGTTGGACTTCCACCACAGTACGTTTCAAGTAAGGATGGTACCTTCCTTGATTCAACAATTGACAATGGTTATGCCTTTGACGACCGTTATGATATGGCCTTGAGTCAAAATAACAAGTATGGCTCACTTGATGACCTCCTTAATGTCCTTCGTGCCCTCCACAAAGATGGTATTCAAGCCATTGCTGACTGGGTGCCAGACCAAATTTATAACCTTCCAGGAAAAGAAGTAGTTAATGCCACACGTGTTAACGGCTACGGTTATCACCAACAAGGTTATCAAATTGTGGACCAAGCCTATGTGGCAAATACCCGCACAGATGGCACAGACTATCAAGGCAAGTACGGTGGTGCCTTCCTTGATGAGCTGAAAGCTAAGTACCCATCTATTTTCAACCGTGTGCAAATCTCAAATGGTAAGCAATTGCCTACGAATGAAAAGATTACCAAATGGTCTGCTAAGTACTTCAACGGAACTAACATCCTTGGACGAGGCATCAACTTTGTCCTTCGTGATGACAAGACCAACCAGTACTTTAATACTTCAGCCAACGGCCAACTCTTGCCAACACCACTTCGTGATACAGGTGCCATCACAAGCACTCAAGTCTTCCAACGTCGTGGACAAGATGTTTACTTCCTTCGTGATAATCAAGTCATCAAGAATGAATTTGTTCAAGACGGTAACGGTAACTGGTATTACTTCGGTGCTGACGGTAAGATGACCAAGGGTGCCCAAAACATCAATAGCAAGGATTACTATTTCTTTGATAATGGTGTTCAATTGCGTAATGCCCTTCGTCGTGCTAGCAACGGCTATACCTACTATTACGGTCTAGACGGTGCCATGGTTAAGAATGCCTTCGTTGATTTTGATGATAAACGTAAGCAAGTCCGTGCCTTTACAACACAAGGAACCATGGTAGTGGGTAACCTTCATTGGAGTGGTCACCATTTCTACTTTGACCGTGAAACTGGTCTTCAGGCTAAGGATCGCATTGTCCGTACCGATGATGGTAAATTGCATTACTATGTTGCTGGAACCGGTGATATGGGACGCAATGTCTTTGCGACTGATAGCAGCACAGGTAAACGTTATTACTTTGACGCTGATGGTAACACTGTGACAGGCTCACGCGTCATTGACGGTAAGACTTATTACTTTAACCAAGATGGTAGTGTCGGTACGGCCTACAGCAACCGAGCTGATTCTATTATCTTTGAAAATGGTAAGGCGCGTTATATCACACCAGCAGGCGAAATTGGACGCAGCATCTTTGTCTACAACCCAGCAACTAAGGCATGGAACTACTTTGATAAAGAAGGTAACCGTGTCACTGGACGTCAATACATTGATGGTCACCTCTATTACTTCAAGGAAGATGGTAGCCAAGCTAAGGGTGAAATTATCGAAGAAAATGGCATTAAGTATTACTATGAGCCAGAATCAGGTATTCTTGCTAGCGGACGCTACCTCCAAGTTGGTGATGATCAGTGGATGTACTTCAAACAAGACGGTTCACTGGCAATCGGTCAAGTTCGTGCTGATCATGGATACCTTAAGTACTTTGATAAAAATGGTATCCAAGTCAAGGGTAAAACCATTGTTGAAGATGGTAAGACTTATTACTATGATGCCCACAGTGGAGCTCTTGTAACAAGCAGCTTTGCTGAGATTGCACCAAACCAATGGTCTTACTTCAATACTGATGGCCAAGCCCTTAAAGGCAAGTGGACTATCAATGGCAAGGAATACTACTTTGACCAAAATGGTATCCAATACAAGGGCAAAGCAGTTAAGGTCGGTAGTCGTTACAAGTACTATGACGAAAACGATGGTCAACCTGTAACCAACCGCTTCGCTCAAATCGAGCCTAACGTCTGGGCTTATTTCGGAGCAGATGGCTATGCCGTGACAGGGGAACAAGTCATCAATGGCCAACACCTTTACTTTGACCAATCAGGTCGCCAAGTTAAAGGTGCCTACGTCACAGTCAATGGCCAACGTCGTTACTACGATGCCAACACTGGCGAATATGTCCCAGGAAGATAAGCAGTAGTAGCCCATGTAATTGACTAGAGAACACACAGCCGAGAATGAGGGAAAATTCTCAAGAAGAAAGATCGTGAAAACGGTCTTTTTTTGTAGAGTATTTTAATAAAATAAAAAAATCCATAACACCTTTAATATCTCAATGATATAGTTATTATGGATTTTTGTTTAATTGAGGTAACAAACAGGAAGTACGTAGTATATTATAAATGTTTACTTGCTTCAGATATAAGTTCTTTCACATGTTCTCTAAAGTTTTTTTCAAACTCTAAAAATTTTTCAGGATTATTACGTAATTCGCTCGCTAAAAATTTATTTTTATTTATATTAATTTTTTTAACTTGTTTTTTGTTTATATTAATTGCAATTCCATCATTGTACATTTGTCCATGACTATCACCAGATGTGTAAACAGAATTAAATTGGTTATAAGAAGAGTAAATATTAATTCCTTGTCCCTTTCCTCGAGTTATTTTTATTCGATTAAATTCATTTGGTATTCCCGAGAATCCGTCTGGGAGAGGTAAATCACGATTGATAGTTTTTTCTTTACCGAATTCTTTTGGTTTAGCTAAGTTGAAGTGATCTTCGCCGACAAGACTATTAAATAGTTTTCTAATAACGTATTGGACATCTTCATTAGGTTTGTGATTTTGCACTATTTTGCTACTTATAACTGAATCAGAGTTACCTATTGCAACGGTATTTGATAAAGTCATTTTTTCTATAAGTTTTTGGAATTTATCGCGTTCTAACTGGGTGCTTTTAGACTCAAGTAGTACCTTTAAATTACTATAAAAATTTCTAAAATCCAGTTTATCTTGTTTGTTTTTTAAGGTAAACTCCCCATTGATAGATAGTAAAGCGTTGTAATCGGCATTTTGTTGTAATTCAAATGTGTTCTCAAGCAAATCGATGAGATAATCTTCTGTATCTTCTATATCATCGGAACAGTTATTTAATGAGTGCAAGATATAATTATATGCATCCTCGAATCGTAATTGAAAACAAACTATTGCGATAAGAAGCGCTTGCTCGTGAGATTTAATCGATTTACTATTATCGATATAAGTTAGAAGGCTGACAGAGTTAAATAATCTATTGATACTGCGAGGATTACTACCGATAGAGTTTTTGATTAATTGGGTTACATTTGAACGAGTTGCGTCATCAAATGAGAAATTAATACGTTTGAGTGAGGTATTAATATAATTTTCTAAATCATAATTGGCAATGGGTACAGTAAATGGTACTTGGATAATTTTTTCAAAAAATGCCTTCCCTTTGTCGTCATCTAAGTCATCTCCATATTTTCCTTTAGTACCTCTAATGACAACGTTATAATCAATTGCCAAGACAAAGACGCAGTGTTGACAATCTAAAAAGAGTTTCAGAATTTCTAAAAGTTCAATGGCTTTTTCAGGGATAAGGCGATCTAAGTCGTCAATAAATATTACAATTCTATCATAATTGTTATTTTCTATCGCTTCGTCGATAACTGACTGTAGATTATTTTTTAGGTTTTTGATGTTATCAGATTTCTCCTCAAAACTATTTAGGTATTCTTGAACCTTTTCAGTTATCTTCTCACCATTTAAGATTCCAAGATCCATATTTAAATATTCAATTCCTTTAGAAAAGGCCCCTCTAGTCTTTTTGAAAAAATCTTTCTTTTTAGATTCAGAAACCTCGAGCTCAGATATTAAATCCGTAATTAAAGCAACAGCTAAGTTATTCCCCATCTCAAATTGTGAATACTGCCAAGTGTTAAAAAAAATGGTTTTTGCATTTTTGGAATTGGTACTTTGATTATAATCCATCAATTTATCTTCTACTTGGTACATAATACTCGTTTTTCCAGTGCCCCAATCCCCTTGAATAGCGATTGTTAAAGGAGTCTCACATTCCATAATAAATTTTGATAATCCTTGTATATAATTCTTGATATTAAATTCATCTTGATGTGCTGGAATATCTGAAAATGATTTTGACATGATAGGTCCTCATAAACTTTCTTCTGATTATTATAATATAAGTATTTAATTTTAAAATAAAGGGGAACAGAATATATAGCTAGTCTTCAATGTATATTATAACAAATAAAAATAATAGAAATTACATTTAAAAGAAGTAATCGTTTGATTACTTCTTTTTATCTGTTTGTGCTAAATTTGGACCATTTGTGGCAGAAGGATATTTTTAGTCTTGAATTTGATATGCTAGATGTGTATAATGATGTCACAGCGAACTATTAAAAGAGGTCGTTGCTCATGACAACACAAACATTAACCAATTTAATTCACTTGCTCGACCTAATCTTGCTACAGGTTATAGGAGGTAATCCAGATGACAAAAAGTAACAACAACCAAATTACGGATATCTTAAACAATATCTATAATCTGATTGTAAATCCAGAAACAACTGAAAATGAGAGAGAGTTGCTTGTCAAGTTTAAAAATGAAATAGAAGTTGGGAAGAAGAATAATGATGAACTTCTAGCAGAATTATGCAGAGCTATTCAAGTTCTAGCAGTCCGCAATCTTTCTAAAGGCAAATCACTGAGTTCTGGAGTGAGTGACTTGAGTAAGACACTCACAGAATTCCAAGAAAAATCAGAACGTAACTTTAATCTAGCAAGAGGATTAACATCACTCGGCAGTTTGTCTTTTAAATGATTTATCTGCTTGTGATGATTAGTAAATGACCAAAAAGATCAACTGAATTCAACCTGCTAAGTTGGATTTAGTTGATCTTTTATTGTTCTTATTTTGAGTGTTATAATACCTAATTTTCGCTATTTAAGAAAATAAAGAGAAGTAATCGTCTGATTACTTCTTTTTGTCTCCCAAAAACAGCTTGCTAAAATCAGTGTTCTAATGATATAATACAAGTATATTAATCTAATTTTCTAAGGAGTATCTATGAAAAAGCGTAAGAAAATTATTCTTGGTTCCATAACGGGAGCTTTGGCCTTGGCTCTTGTAGGAGGTGGTTTTTGGGCTTATAAAACCTTTGTCCCACAAGAAACGCCGATTGACAAGAATGCAACGGTAGCCTCAAATTTTTACCAAGCTGTTAACAAGGACTGGCTTCTAAAAACCAAAATTCCTGCTGATTCTCCAAGCATTGATAATTTTTATACTTTAGATGAAGATATCAAAGGAAAGCTAAAGAAGGATATCAAAAATTTAGGGGAGGGCAAGGAAACGTCAGATATTACAGGGATGTCTGAGTTTATCACCTTCTACAAGGCTGCTAGTGATTACAAGCAACGTGAGAAAGATGGCCTTGAACCTCTCAAACCTTATCTAAAAGAGATTGAGGATATCAAGGATGTAAATGATTTGGCCAGTAAATCTGCTAGCTTGACTGATAAAGGGATTCCTCTTCCATTTGGTTATGACGTAGGAACTAACGCAGAGAATACCAGCCAAAAACAAATCCAATTGAGTCCCCCAAGTATCTTATTGCCAGATGTGTCTATTTATAAAGACGAGGCCAGCAAGAAACAATATTTGACTCCAATCGAAACAGCCACGCAAAAAGCCTTGGAAATGCTTGGATATAGCGAGAAAAATAGTAAACGCATTGTCAAAGAAGCACTGGAGTTCGACGAAATCATTGCTAAGTACAGTCTCAGTAACGAAGAGATGTCTGAAAGTAAGAATTTGGTTCACCCTAAAACAGCAGAAGAGATTAATGCCTACTCTGGTTCCTTCAAATTATATGATGTCATTAAAGGCATTATGGGACGTGATTTAGAAACCATCAATGTCCCTAATACCAAGTATTTTGAGAATTATAGTAAGATCGTCAATCAGGACAATTTTTCTAAAATAAAATCATGGATGTTGGTTCAAGAAGCTATGGCAGCGTCAAATTCTCTAACAGAAGATTACCGCTTAAATTTTCAATCGATTAGCATGGCTATTATGGGCACACAGAAGCCAGTTTCTAAGGAAGATACGGTTTACGAGATGAGTGTCAATCTGTTTAGCGATGTCATGAGTGTCTATTATGGACGTAAATACTTTGGTGAGGAAGCCAAGACTGATGTGACAGGCATGATTGATAAAATCAAAAATGTCTATCGTGGCCGTCTTCAACAGAATGATTGGTTGACGGAAGGCACACGCAACAAGGCCATCGAAAAGTTGGATAAAATGAAGGTTTTTGTAGGTTATCAGGAAGATGTCGATCCTGGTACTAAGGAACTACATCTTGACCCGAACAAGTCCTTCTTTGAATTGTCAGAAGACATTGCCCAGTTCGGAAAACGTTATACCATTGATCATTTTGATGAGCCTATTGATAAGAATAAATGGTCTGGTTCTGCTTTTGATATCAATGCCTATTACAACCCAGAAAGCAATAGCATCAACTTCCCAGCTGGCATTTTGCAAGCTCCATTTTATGACAAGAACCAAAGTACTGAAAAGAACTATGGTGGTATCGGTGTCGTGATTGGACATGAAATTACCCATGCCTTTGACTCCAATGGTGCCGATTATGATGAGAACGGTGACATGCATAATTGGTGGACAAAAGCAGATAGTAAAGCTTTCGACAAGAGGATCAAAGCCTTTGAAGATCAGTGGAATGGTTTGGAAATTTACGGGACTAAGGTAAATGGAAAACTCACAGTCACTGAGAATGTCGCAGATGCTGGCGGTCTTTCGTCCACACTCCAAGTGCTCAAAACAGATATGACAAAACCTAACCTCAAGGATTACTTTGAGAACTACGCAAATATTTGGAAACAAAAGGCTAGCCTACAGTACAATAAATATACCATGGTACAAGACGTCCACGCACCAAATGAGTTACGTGTTAACCAACAACTTAAAAACCTTCCTGAGTTTTATGAGGCCTACCCTCAAATCAAAGAAGGGGATGCTATGTACTTAGCACCAAGCAAACGCATTAGTTTGTGGTAAAAAGTCTTGCTGTTTTGAAATCAAGAAGAAGAGAATTTGGAATGGAAACATTCCAGATTCTCTTTTTATGTTGTCGCTTTGGGGAATCATTTTCTAGTGTTATAATATTGCTATTAAGGAAAGGATTCAAGAATGAAGCATAAAAGGAATCTGATAGAAGATAATAAAAGGGGTGAGAATCAGAGCTTTCTCTATTTCCTACACGAGGAGAAAAAATTTGACGTAAAGGCACTTGATGATTTGTGTCACTACATCATAGAACTGGATAAAATCAGCCTAGAGCAGTTGAGAGATATTCATTATATTGAAAATCAAATACTACGCCATCTCGTGTATCATTTTGATGATAATGATTTAAGTAAAATCTCAAATCTCCCTTTTGAGTACTGGGAGCATATAGAGCCCTTTGAACGTTTGGTGGCATGTTTGTATGAGGGTGATGGTGAGAAAGAATAGTTGAACTTATAGTGGTTTTTATATAGAAAATCATCAGTAAAGGAGTATAGATGAAACATCGTATTGCAATTTTGTCAGATATTCATGGGAATACAACAGCTCTTGAGGCAGTTATTAAGGATGCACAAGAGTTGGGTGCAACAGAATATTGGTTAATGGGGGATATTTTATTACCTGGACCAGGAAGAAATGAACTCTTTGAGCTCTTGTCTTCTATTCCGATAACAGCCACCGTTCGAGGAAATTGGGATGATTGCGTTTTGGAGGCTTTAGATGGGGAATATGGTCTAGAGGACCCTCAAGAAACTCAGCTCCTGAGACTTACCCAGTATTTGATGGAAGAACTAGATTCTAAATATGTTGATTGGATACGTTCTATGCTTCTGGTTGTGAAGAAGGAAATCAATGGGATTCGTTTTTCTTTGACGCATCACTTACCGGAGAAGAACTACGGAGGTGAGTTACGTCCAGCTAATGATACCAGTCACTTTAATCAGTTATTAGATGATCAAACAGATATGGCGATTTACGGTCATGTGCATAAGCAACTGCTTCGCTATGGTAGTAAGGGGCAACAAATTCTCAATCCTGGTACGATTGGGATGCCCTATTTTGATTGGTCACCTCTACAAAATCACAGGGCCCAGTATGCTATTATAGATGTCGAAGAAGATGGTCTTACTAATCTCCAATTTCGAAAGATTGCCTATGATTATGAAGCAGAGTTGCAGTCAGCCAAAGATAAACAGTTGCCCTATATCGAGCTTTATCAAGAGTTACGTAGAAATGACATTTATCCAGGTCATAACAAAGACTTGTTAGAGACTTTGAATCAACAGTATGGCTATGCTAAAGATGTCAAAGACTATTTTGATTTGAAGTAGATTTATGAAAGAGATTTTGCAGGTAGCTTTACTAGGTTTTAGAAAACAAAAAGAAAACACCAGAAAAAATGATTTCTGGTGTTTTTGAATAGATTTTGGCAAAAATGAAGTATTTTTCAAATGGTTGCTGTTTTTAAATTATTGTTGAATATTAATCCTTTTTCTCTGTAGCTACGCCATTTTCGTCAATAATATAGGTTTTTCCATCTTTTTCAAGAGTAGTGTTAGTAGTAATCGGAGAACCCTTTGAGTAGGGACTAACTGATATCGGATTTTCAAAATGATAAAGTTTACCATCAAACTCTGCCCATTCGCCACTTAAAGGTGTAGTCAAATAAATTTCAGGGGTGAAATAATAGAGCCTATTATCTTCTAACCGAATGACACCTGTTTTTACAACTCCATTTTCATCAGAAACACAGAAATTTTCCCAAGAGATGTCTGTAGCTGTATTCCTTAGAAGTCGTCCTTTGGGGCCCAAAAGATAGGTCTTTCCATTGATATTTTGTAGATATGTTCGGTCTTCAGCTCCCCATGGTGGGCTAATATAGTAGGTTTCATTATTGTGATTAACCCACCCGAACTGTAGATGACCGTCCTTATCAGCATAATAGTATTTGTAGTTGCCGTCAATATCATTAGCAAGCATACTACCGTCTTTTTTGAAGAAATAATCGAAATCTCCTATCTTGTATGTATCATTTCGAACTTGGTAGCCATCTTCTTTAAAATAAACACGTTTACCGTCAATAGTTGCCCAACCAAAGATCTGGCTTCCATCCTCGCCAAAATAAGTATATTTTTTAGAAAAGTAATCGCCTGTTTCATGGAATTTATTTACGAACATAGCACCAGTATCTTTATCGAAGAAATAGTATTTTCCATCAAGCAGAAGGCGTTTTCCTTTTGCTTGTTTTCCAGTTGGATCAAAGTAGTATTTTTGATGATTAATAATTTGAAGTCCAGTGGCTAACTGTCCATTCTCTTTAATATAAGCCCAATCACCATCTCTATCTTGAATAAATTGTCCAGGTTTATTCATAGTTACATAACCATTTTGGTCAATGACATAACGAATACCATTAAGTTCAAGTGTTCGGTTAGTCCACATAGCTCCGCTGTCTCTATCGAAATAATGTGTTTGACCGTCAATTTCGACAAGTCTTCCCTTAGCTTGTTTGCCCTCTTTATCAAAGTATAGAGTGACATTATCTATTGAATGGAGTCCTGTGACAGCTTTTCCCTCGTTATCAAAGTAGTACCAATTCCATGCATCATCGTGTTCGAAACGATTTGTTAGTTTAGTTTCGGTCGCTACTCCTTTATCATCAATGAGGTAGGCTTTTTTATTGTAAACTAAGGTCTTGGAAACTGTGAGAGGGGAAGTTTCGGAAAGCGAACTTGTTCTATTGAAAGCATAGAATTTATTATCACTTTGAATTACAGTTTCTTCAATCTTAGTTAAATCTGTGTTTTCTGGAAGTAGATGTCCGATGTAGAAATCATTGTTTTCATCAAGATAGTATAGATTACTATAATTATCACGAATAATACGTTTAATCTTATCGGTCTTTGTTCGTACTCCGTGGTCAATAATGTCTACTTCTTCCCTGACGGTATGGGTATAACTTCTTCCACCATTCTTGTAAGTTCTGTTTATGCTAGGCTCTAAGTGGTATAGCTTATCATCAATCGTTTTCCAAGTAGGTGTTGTAACTGTAAACATTTTGGGGATATTGCTATTATCAAAATAGATATTTTCAAAATAATAGAGTTTACCATTATTTGCAGTGCTAACACCAGTAAGTAGAACTCCATCCTTATCTGTACCTACGATGCCAGAGTAGTATGCATCATAATCCAGTTCCTGACGTCCGAGTAAAGGTCCGAGATAGTTTTTTAGAAGTTTGCCTTCAAAATAGTAATAGTCCTTGCCTCCTTTATTGACTATACCAGTGACTGGTGAACCAGAATTTGAAAAATAGTAGTCATCACCATTAATATGATGTTCTCCGGTTAGTACTTGGCCAAATTTATTGGAGCGATAGCTAGTATTTAAAGTTCCAACAAAGACACGTAATGACTGAATATAAAAGGCATCTTTTACCAATTTTCCATGATTATCAAAGAGGTAGTTTTGTCCTTTGAAGATAGTAAGATCATTTTCAACTCGACCCTTATAATCAAAATAATAAAGTTGATCGCCAACTCGATGCCATCCATAGTAACGTCGACCATCAGAACCATAATAGACGTTATACGTTTTAGCAAATGGTTCCTGTCTTCTGATTTCAATAGACCAAGTATGCCAATAGTTGGTTTTTACAGCACCTGAATAGTGACTAAAATAGTAATGGAAGCCGTCTATGATTCTTTCGCCATTTTTCGCTTGACGACCTTCTTCATCAAAGTAAAGAGTTACTCCATCTACATTTTGCCATCCTCTTAGTTTTTCTCCTGTTGCGGTGTAATAATACCAGTTGCCTGAGGAATCCTCTTCGAAATGGCCACCAGAAACAAGTGGACGTTGAGGAAGTTTCTGTTCAGTTTCAATCAAAAGTCCATTAGCTTCTGCGTGGTAAGTTTTTCCATTAATAGTGATGTCGGTATTTATAACCTTATGACCACTATCCTTATCAAAGTAATAGGGTTCGATACCTATTGTAACGATTTCACCCTTGGCCTGAACACCGTCTGGGTAGAAATACATGTCGAAGCCATCTATAGTCTGTTCGCCTGTTAGAAGTTTCCCTTCTTTATCACTATAGTACCAGTTGCCGTCGTCATCCGACCAAAAACGGTCACGAACCAATTGGCCAGTATCTTTTTGAAAATAATAGGAATTTCCATCTAGGATGACAAAGGCATCTTTAGCTTGAACACCATTAGGGTAAAAGTAGAGTGGAATATTGTCAATAACTTGGCTACCAGTAAGTGCTTTCCCATCGTGGCCTAAATAGTACCAATTTCCATTCTTATCAGATGCAAAAGCATTACGGGTAAGTTGTCCACTATCTTTCTCAAAGTGATATGTTGATCCATTAACGTGACGGGTGTCTCCTTTGACTTGCTTACCATCGGCATCGAAGTAGACATTCACATTATCAATATTTTGCATACCAGTAAGTGCTTTCCCATCCTTAATATAGTACCAGCTGCCCTGATCATCGCTAGTGTAATGACCGCCGGATATTACAGGACTTTCTTCTACTTCATGGGCTGTATTTGTTTCAGAATGTGATGTTTCAGAGCTTACGACTTCACTGCTAGTAACAGTAGAGACTTCCGAACGAAAAGCTTGTTGAGAGTTAATTTCAGAAGTACTTGTTTCTGGAACAGTTGCTTCAGTGGTACTTAGGTCAGATTCAGTAGAAGTAGCTTCAGTGATGTTTTCTCTTGTATTGGGGGCGTCGAAAGATTTGTTTTCTTCTGGTTTAGTAATAACTTCATTAGTTGACGAGCTTACGACATCAATTGCGTTTTCTTGGATGCTGTTTTCAACAGTTGGTTCTGAGGTGGGGTGAGTCTGTTCAGCTGCGGACACATAGCCCAAGTTTGCAAAACTAAGTCCTAGAGCTAGACCAGTTACTGCAATGGTTACCCATTGCTTTTTTACTTTGTGAAGTTTAAAGTATACTTTCTTTTCCATGATAATGCTCCTTTCATTAAACTGAACAATGTTAGCAAGGATATGGTTAACTCATGAGTAAAATTAAGGTAATATTATAGTTCTATTGCTTACATATCAAGTTTATCATCACATTTTAATAAAATCAAAGAATTGTGTAAGCGTTTTTATTTTTTGTATAAACTCTTTCCAACTCTACTCTAAACAAAACTGATAGTATATGAATGATAAACTTTCATTAAAGAGAGTTAATGATGTATTTGCTTTAAGTTAGCAGCGGATAGATCCTTGAGTAGGGTATTTTTGATATTCATAATATGCTATCCACTGATTTTAGAACGCCACCAAAAAAGCCACTGGTATACAAAACCAATGGCTTTCAACAATTTATTTCTTCTTCCCTAGTACAAAATAGCGGCTAGGGATTTGTTGTGTCAAACTGACGGCGATGGCGATGGTAAAGGAGGCCAGGAAACAAGCTCGTAGGAAGCTGAGGCCTAGGTCTGCATTTCCGATTAAGAGGAAGTAGACCGCACGGTAGAAGCTCATCCCTGGGATGAGTGGGAACATGCTTGAGGCTAGGAAGACTGTAGCTGGACATCTACGGTAGTGAGCCAAAAAGCGTGAGGTGATAGTGACTAATAGGGCAGGGAAGAGGATGGCTAAGACCTCGTGATGGGTATTGTTCCAAATCAAGAGGTAGAGGAGCCATGAGCCCGCTCCTAGGGTTCCGAGGTCCAAGAAGTATTTCTTAGGCACTCGGTAAAGCACGGAGAAGGCTGCTGTCCCTAGTCCTGCCATGAAGGTCTGAATCAAGACCCCCAGCCATGAGGTTGACGGTGTTGAGAACATGCCTGATAACTGTTCCGCAAAGGGAAGGATGGAAATCATGGCAAGAACACCGACAGAGATAGACAGACAAGTGGAGACCCCTGACAACATCAGGGCTAGACCGCTATAGTAGTTATTCTGGGTGAATTCTCGAATGGCATTTACAAAGTAGGCCCCAGGAATCAAAATCATCAAGGTGCCCAGAATAATCACGCTACGATGTTGCCCGATACCCAAATAATAGAGAATATTAGCTGATAAAGCGGCAATGGCACTAGAAAGGATAATCTGCAAGAAACTGGTATGAATAAAACGGGAAAAGAGTTGCATGCCAATCCCTACAAAAACTCCCGATATAGCCGCAGCAGTTCCATCAATCCAGCTACTTCCAAGGGCTAGAGAGAAGCTCCCTGCACCAATGACACAGGCTATAATATCCTCTAAAGGACGATAGAAAGTCTTCTGCTCAATGGTTTTCAGCTTTTGGAAAATGCTAGATACAGGCTGATTTGGCTGTTCTGCCAGTTCTCGAGACAGGCGGTTTACTTCCTCTAGTTTACCTAGATGGATAGACGGGACTGAGGTAGCTAGGACACGAGACTCTTTAAGACCTGAGCGGTTGAGTCCAGAAATCATGACTCCTCGATTGACCACATAAGTGGAGAAGTCTCTGATACCAAGAGACTTGGCCATGTGTCCCATGGTGTCCTCGATACGGTAAATCTCGGCACCGCTCTCCATAAGGACACGGCCTGCCTGAAGGACGGCATCCATTTCATTTTTGGTTTCTATTTCTGTCTCTCTTGGAAAATCGATGGTCATTTGAACCTCCTTATCGCTTAATTCGTCATTCCATTATAAGGCTTGAATGGTGGTTTTTCAATAGCTTTGACGACTAAAATAGAACTTTCTATGAGATTTTTCTTCTACTTAATGATAGGGGGCAGGAAAATGGGGGGCTTGCCTTTTGCCTTGCTATTGGTAGAGGCAAATGCTACAATTAAATTATAAAATGTATGCGTTTACATGTTTTTACGCTACCT
This sequence comes from Streptococcus sp. FSL R7-0248, assembly GCF_037967965.1. Lineage (NCBI taxonomy): Bacteria > Bacillati > Bacillota > Bacilli > Lactobacillales > Streptococcaceae > Streptococcus > Streptococcus sp. FSL R7-0248. The sequence continues at coordinate 1,402,656 of NZ_CP150201.1, read as the reverse complement.
TTCCTAAAAAGCCTTGCAGTCCTTTATTTATAGAGGTCTTAGCAATTAAAGAAGGGAACAAATGTAAGTGCAAATAGATGATACCTTTGAAAAGGAGGCAATTCCATGAAAAAAATTATCAATAAACCTGAAAATGTTGTGACAGAGATGCTAGATGGTTTGGTTTATGTTCACAGTGATTTGGTGCATCGTGTTGACGGCTTTGACATCATTGTAAGAAATGAGCAGGCTGCTGGTCAAGTTGGTCTCATTTCTGGTGGTGGAAGTGGTCATGAGCCAGCCCATGCTGGCTTTGTAGGTGATGGTATGCTTTCAGCAGCCATCGCAGGTGCAGTGTTCACATCACCAACACCTGATCAAATTTTGGAAGCCATCAAGGAAGCAGATCAAGGGGCTGGTGTCTTCATGATTGTTAAAAATTATTCTGGGGACATCATGAATTTTGAGATGGCTCAAGAATTGGCTGAGATGGAAGGTATCGAAGTTGCCAGTGTTGTTGTGGACGACGATATTGCTGTGGAAAATAGCCTCTATACTCAAGGTCGTCGTGGGGTTGCAGGTACTATTTTCGTGCATAAGATTCTAGGTCATGCGGCTCGCGAAGGTAAGTCTCTGGCTGAAATCAAAGACTTGGCTGACAAGATTGTTCCTAATATCCACACCATTGGTTTGGCCCTTAGTGGTGCGACGGTTCCTGAGGTTGGTAAACCTGGTTTTGTCCTAGCAGAGGATGAAATAGAGTACGGTATTGGTATCCATGGTGAACCAGGCTATCGCAAGGAGTCTATGCAACCTTCTCGACAGTTAGCTGAAGAATTGACAGGGAAGCTCCTTGAAGCCTTTGAGGCTAAGTTAGGTGAACGCTATGCCCTTCTCATCAATGGTATGGGTGCGACACCTCTCATGGAGCAGTATGTCTTTGCTAATGATGTAGCAAGCATTCTTGGAGATGCCGGACTAGATGTGACATATAAAAAGTTAGGTAATTACATGACATCTATTGATATGGCAGGCCTCTCATTGACTCTCATGAAGATTGAAGATGAGGCTTGGCTTGAGGCTTTGGAGAGTCCAGTTAAGACTATTGCTTGGTAGTCTGACGTGAGAACTAGAAATTAGGTATATTATGGATAAAACAGTTGCAGTAAAATGGATGCAAGACTTTGACCAAAAAGTTGAAGCAGAAAAAGACCACTTGTCTGAATTAGACGGTCCTATTGGAGATGGTGATCATGGTGCTAACTTGGCGCGTGGTATGGCGGCAGCCATTGAGGCTATTAAGAGCACGGAACCACAAAGTGCAGCAGAAGTGTTTAAGGCAGTCTCAATGGCCTTGATTAGCAAGGTTGGTGGTGCCTCAGGTCCGCTCTATGGGTCTGCCTTTATGGGCATGATGAAGGCTGAACAAGCTGGACAGGATTTGGCAGGAGTGCTTGAGGCAGGTCTCGAGATGATAAAAAAACGTGGTCATGCACAAGCTGGTGAAAAGACTATGGTGGATGTTTGGCATCCGGTTGTTGAAGCTGTCAAACAAGGTCAACTAACCAATGATGTCATTGACCAAGCTGTTCTTTCAACCAAGGAAGTTGCAGCTACCAAGGGGCGTGCCTCCTATGTAGGAGAGCGTTCTATAGGTCACATTGATCCAGGTTCGTATTCGTCTGGCTTACTCTTCAAAGCCTTACTAGAAGCGGAGGAATAGGACATGCCAGAACTTGGAATTGTGATTGTATCCCACTCTGCTGATATCGCTAAAGGTTTGGTGAGTCTGATTCGTGAAGTTGCACCAGATATTCCTTTAACGGCCACAGGCGGTCTGGAAGATGGTGGACTGGGATCTAGTTTTGACCATGTTCAAGTAGCAGTGGATAGTCAACCTGCTAAACGTCTCTTGGCCTTTTATGATCTGGGCAGTGCTCGCATGAATTTGGAGATGGTTGAAGAATTTTCAGACAAGGAAATCCTTATTCAACAGGTCCCTCTCATTGAGGGGGCCTATGCGGCATCAGCCTTGCTTCAGGCAGGAGCGAGTGAGGTTGAAATCTTATCTCAGATAAATGAATTAACCATTCAAAAATAGAATAAAGGAAAACTATGACAAATCAAATTAAGTATAAATGGGCTAGTCTTGGAACGGGTGTTATTGCCAATGAGTTGGCACAGGCTTTAGAGGCTCTAGGTGGTAAACTCTATTCCGTTGCCAATCGCACCTATGATAAGGGTGTTGCCTTCGCTGAGACATATGGTATTGAAAAGGTTTATCAAGAGATTGATGAAGTGTTTAAAGATCCTGAAGTGGATATTATCTACATTTCAACGCCTCACAATACGCATATCAATTTTCTTCGCAAGGCACTCGCAGCAGGTAAACACGTCCTCTGTGAAAAATCTATCACCTTAAATAGTGAGGAATTGGCAGAAGCTATCCAGCTCGCCGAAGAAAATCATGTCAAACTGGCAGAAGCCATGACTATTTTCCATATGCCTATCTATCGAAAACTATCTGAAATCGTGGAAAGTGGTAAGTTAGGGCCTCTCAAGGTTATTCAGATGAACTTCGGTTCTTATAAAGAATATGACATGACCAACCGCTTTTTCAATCGTAATCTGGCTGGTGGTGCCCTACTTGATATCGGAGTATATGCCCTATCCTTTGTGCGTTGGTTTATGACCTCACAACCGACAGAGATGGTTTCACAGGTTAAATTAGCTCCCACTGGTGTTGATGAGCAAGCGGGTATTCTCCTTACCAATGCAGAAGGGGAAATGGCGACGGTGACACTGAGTCTTCATGCTAAACAACCTAAACGTGGCACCATCGCTTATGACAAGGGCTATATCGAACTTTACGAGTACCCACGGGGGCAAAAGGCAGTTATCACCTATACAGAAGATGGCTCACAAGAAGTCATCGAGGCAGGAGCAACCGCCAAAGCCCTCCAGTATGAGGTCCTAGACATGGAAGCAGCTGTTGCAGGCGAGGATGATCATACCTACCTCAATTACAGCCGAGATGTCATGGAACTTATGACTCAACTCCGCAAAGACTGGGGCTTGGTCTACCCAGAAGAAGAGTAGCGATTAGATGATAAACAAGACCAGTATAATGTACTGACTACAAAAGATAGACAGTCTCTTAAAAGGATTTAGCCCTGCATAAGATAGGAATAGGTCTATTTAACCGATTCTATATAAATACATTTATGTCAAAGGAGAAAGACATGAGAAATTTTGCAAGTCCGTCACGTTACATTCAAGGTGAAAATGCCTTATTTGAAAATGCAAAAGCCATTTCAGAATTGGGAACTCATCCTGTTTTACTATGTGACTCAGTAGTTTATGATATTGTAGGTAAACGTTTCGAAGAATACCTTGTTCAAAATGGACTCACAGTTGTACCAGTCTTCTTTAATGGAGAAGCATCGGATAATGAAATTAATCGTGTGGTCAGCCTAGCCAAAGAAGAAGGCTGTGATTTAGTTATTGGACTCGGTGGCGGTAAGACTATCGATAGTGCTAAAGCTATTGCAGACCTTCTACAATCGTCAGTTGTTATTGCCCCAACTATCGCATCTACAGATGCTCCAGTTTCAGCTTTGTCTGTTATCTATACTGACGAGGGTGCCTTTGAGCGCTATATCTTCTATTCTAAGAACCCAGAGTTGGTTTTGGTGGATAGTAAAGTGATCTCTCAAGCACCAAAACGTTTGTTAGCATCTGGTATTGCAGATGGCTTAGCAACTTGGGTAGAAGCTCGAGCAGTTATGCAAGCCAACGGAAAAACTATGCTAGGTAAACACCAAACTCTAGCAGGGGTTGCCATTGCTGAACGCTGTGAAGAGATTCTTTTTGCAGATGGTCTACAAGCCATGGCCGCTTGTGAAGCTAAAGTGGTAACGCCTGCCCTGGAAAATATTATTGAAGCTAATACCCTTCTTAGTGGTATTGGATTTGAAAGTGGTGGTTTGGCTGCTGCTCATGCCATCCATAATGGTTTCACAGCTCTCACTGGCGATATTCACCATTTGACTCATGGTGAAAAAGTAGCCTACGGAACTCTTGTGCAATTGTTCTTAGAAAATCGTCCAAAAGAAGTTTTGGATAAATACATTCGCTTCTATCAACAAATTGGCATGCCAACTACTCTTAAAGAAATGCATCTTGAAAATGCAAGCTATGAAGATCTCCTCAAGGTTGGTCAACAAGCAACAATTGAAGGAGAAACTATCCATCAAATGCCATTTGAAGTGAAAGCATCTGATATTGCGCAAGCCATCGTTGCTGTAGATGCTTATGTTCATGGATTAGCCTAAGTAAATTTGGTCTTTTGTAGGGAAAGTGCCACCATTCCCGTATAGGAATATTATCCCCCTCAGGCACTTATCCCAACAGGATAGACAAATTGTTATAGGAAAGGGTTCAGTTCTGTATTAGATAGGACTGAGCCCTTTTTACTATTTAAAAACCAATATTTCCAAAGTCCCTCAAAGCGGTTTAAGAACTTTTGAAAACATAAAACATTTTCAAGAAATCTTGATTTAACAGTCATTTCCCTTGTGTAAGCGTTTCAAAAGGTGTATACTATAAATGAAAAGATAGGAAAAGGAGATGACTAGTGGCTAGTATTACAATAGAAGCGAGCAAGGTAGCTAGAAAGAGTCCTATTCGCGTAGACAGTAGTCTTGTGGGGACAGTTTCTGGAGTGGAAGACGTGAGCGTTTCCCTACCATCGTCAAAAGCTCGTTTGAGTGTCGGAAAATTGGGTTACAAGTCTAACACTATTACGGTGGAGGATGGGCAAATTGTCCGTGTTACTAGCAATTTTCTAAATCGCTTTATAGCGATAGCGCCATTGTTACTTTATCTTGTTGGAGGTCGTTATCTCCCACTTGTTGCTGTCCTATCTACTATAATTTTGCTTTTTAGCTTACCTTTTCTCAAGATAGAAATCGTAGGCTGATTAGAATCGGGAGTGGCTTAGCCCTCTGTTTGATACCTTTAACTCACTTTTTCATAATAATGCTAGGCCACTCCCTTTTCATTGGGAACGGGTCGAGACGAAAGAGTGGGTTATCAAAAAGGGAACTCGATAGAGTTTCCCTTTTTTCTTTCTCCAGCTAAAGTGATTTCGAAAAGACCCCAGTTAGTAAAACGGAGGTCTTTCTTGTTTTAAATCATGAATTACTTACGGTACAATTTGTCGTATTGATAGTAAGGATCGAAGGTCACATTGATACCGAGCTTACGAAGAACATTTTTGTCTTCATCGGTAAGAATGATTGTTGAGTGAGCTTCAGAACCTTTGAGGTTACCAAGTTCCTCCATGGCACGCGCCGCATCCGCATTGTTGGCAGCTGTAATGGCCAAGGCGATAAGGATTTCGTTGGAGTGGAGACGAGGATTACGGCTACCCAGATGGTCAATTTTCAGACCTTGGATAGGTTTAACCACTTCAGGCTCGATAAGTTTAGTATCCTTATCAATACCTGCAGAAGTCTTGATAGCATTAATCAAAGCAGCTGCAGTTGGACCAAAGAGTTCTGAATTCTTACCAGTGACGATTTGACCATTTGGCAATTCGAGGGCAAGAGCAGAACCACCTGTTTCTTCAGCCTTAGTGCGTGCTGCAACAACCACTTGGCGATCTTCAGGAGTAATACCAAGGTCATTCATGAGCAACTCAATCTTCTTGACAGCAGTCTCAGGAACACGTTCATTTTTGAAATCAAGGACGGTTTGATAGTAGCGACGGATGATTTCTTGTTTAGAAGCTTCTTTGGCTGCCTCATCATCCGTAATGGCAAAACCAACCATGTTAACACCCATATCCGTAGGTGAAGCGTAAGGTGACTCACCAAGGATGCGCTCAAGCATACGTTTGAGGACTGGGAAAATCTCGATGTCACGGTTGTAGTTTACCGTAGTTTTGCCATAAGTTTCCAAGTGGAATGGGTCAATCATATTGACATCATCAAGGTCGGCAGTGGCAGCTTCATAGGCCAAGTTGACTGGGTGATGAAGTGGCAAATTCCAAACTGGGAAGGTTTCAAATTTTGCATAACCTGATTTGATGCCATTGATTTGGTCGTGGTACATGTTAGACATACATGTCGCCAATTTACCAGAACCAGGACCAGGAGCAGTAACGACGATAAGGTTACGGCTAGTCTTGATATAGTCATTTTTTCCCATACCTTCAGGAGAAATGATATGGTTCATATCCGTTGGATAGCCCTTGATAGGGTAATGGATGTAAGACGTGATGCCATTTTTTTCCAGTTGGTTACGGAAGGCATCAGCCGCAGGTTGACCTGAATACTGCGTAATAACAACAGAACCCACATAGATATTGAGCTCGTTGAATTTATCAATCAGACGAAGGACCTCTTGGTCGTAGGAAATGCCAAGGTCACCACGAGCCTTAGAGTGCTCGATATTGCTAGCATTGATGGCGATAACCACTTCAACCTGATCTTTAAGCTCTTGAAGGAGCTTGATTTTATTGTCAGGCTCATAACCAGGAAGGACACGAGCAGCGTGGAAATCCTCCAACATTTTACCACCAAACTCCAAGTAGAGTTTCCCGTCAAACTGGTTAATACGCTCCAAAATATGGTCGCGTTGCAGATTCAAATACTGTTCAGAACTAAAAGCTTGTTTCTTCATAAATAAAAATACCTCTGAGGAAAATTATATCAAATGCCTGAGGTAAATGCTATTAGCGAAAGTCGATTTGTTGGAGAAAAAGAGTTTAAAGTCAATCATGATTAGAATATTTAATTTCATAAAGGTTTCACATTTGTCGTCTATAATTAGGATAAGAAAATGAAAGCGTCCTCACCTATCTTTGGTGTAGCTGAGGGCTAATGTCTTAAATGGAGGTGGAAGATGGTTCTCTTACAACAGGCAGTTGCTTATATTTTTCGCAAAAAAACGCGGAATATTATCCTTTTTCTCATTTTGTTTTTGATATTATCTTGCTTGTATTTTTGTTTCTCTCTTATGCAAGTTGGTGGAGGAATGAAAGCACAAATCAGGAAGTCAAGTGGGGCAAGTTTTGCTCTGGTAAGTAAAGAAAGAGGCAGTGCATTTTCCTGGAAAGAGGGGGAAAAGATTAGTCATCTATCTGATGTAATGACAACGATACCTGAATATATAAGCCCAGTACGACTAATCGATAAGAAGATCGTTACAGGAAAACAAACGGTGGAACGTGATGACCTTGATAATGAGGCTAATCAAGCCTTGGGAGCGACTTTCACTAAGGAAACAGGCCAAAGTGTTGATTTTCGGAGTGGTGCTTTTCAACTCCTTAAAGGGAAGCACTTATCTGCTAAAGGGCAAATTATGATTCATGAATTGCTTGCTAGGAAAAATAAGCTAAGCGTCGGAGACAAGCTGACCTTGTCCAATTTTCAGATGACTGAAAGTGGAGCTAAGGAAATGACCTTTGATATTGTTGGTATTTTTTCTGGCAAGAAGGAGGAGACATTTACTGGAATGTCCTCAGATTTAAGTGAAAATCAAGTCTTCCTCCATTATGAGGACGCTAGCCAACTGCTTAATTTGACTGATAAGTTAGTGACAAAATTATCCTTTGGTATTAAGAATCCAGATAGAATCGACCAAGTCATTAAACAAGTGAAACAATTAGATATCGATTGGTATCGTCTACGTTTGGACGAGGACCGAAAAGCTTTTGACTCCTTGAAGGAATCGTCTCAAGCGCTACAAGGAATCGTCAGAACGATGTTGATTAGTTTAATTGTTACAGGAGTAGGTATCCTCTCATTTTTAATGGCACTATGGACGCGTGAGCGAAATCATGAGATAGGTATTCTTTTAGCAATTGGGAAGAGCAAGGGACGCATTTTTGTTCAATTTCTTGTGGAGATATTGTTGGTGTCGCTTATGTCTTTGCTACCGGCCATTGCTATTGGACGGCTACTAAGTCGACTGTTTTTGCAAGAATTTTTAGGACAGCAAGGACAGCAGCAGGCTCTTCAGTTATTAGATCAAATTCCTCAGGGACTACCTTTAGGGCTATCTTATCTCTGTCTTCTAGTCTTGGTAATATCATCGCTCGGTGTGACAACAGGTCTCATTTGGCGCAAAACACCAAAAGAAATCTTATCTAATATGAGTTAAGGAGAAAGGAACACTATGTTAGAACTCAAAGATGTTACGTATAGTTATCAAAGTAAAAGTGAAGCTATCCTCTCGAAGGTGAGTTATCGTTTCGAGAAAGGTAAGTTTTATAGTATTATTGGGCAATCTGGAGCGGGAAAATCGACCTTACTTTCACTTTTGGCAGGTCTTGATTATCCCAAGAAGGGGCAGGTCTTGTTTAACGGAGAAAATATCAAGAAAAAAGGCTCCAGTTATCACTGTAGACACCATGTTGCGCTTGTTTTTCAAAATTACAATCTTATTGATTATCTTACACCTTTAGAGAATGTACGACTTGTAAATAAAAATGCCGATAAGAAGATACTTTCTGAATTGGGATTAGATGAAAAGCAAATTAATCGAAATGTCCTGCAACTTTCAGGTGGGCAACAACAACGCGTAGCTATTGCGAGGGCTTTGGTTTCAGAGGCTCCGATTATCTTGGCAGATGAACCGACAGGAAATCTAGACGAGGAAACTGCCAAGGATATTATTGCTATCCTTAAAAGAATGGCCTTAGATCGCCAAAAATGTGTCATAGTTGTCACGCACAGTAAGGAAGTTGCTCAGGCATCTGATGTGGTTTTAGAGTTGAAGAAGCAACAACTCATAGAAAAGAAAAAATAAAGAAAGGACTCTTATGTTTCGAAACGCTTTTGCATATATTACACGAAAATGGTCAAAGTCACTATTACTGTTAACTATTATTCTTTTGATGAGTACTCTTAGTTTGTTAGGACTTGCTATGCGAAGTGCAACCCAAGAAGCTGCATCCAAGAGTCTAGGGGCAATTACCAATAGTTTTTCAATGCAGATTAATCGTAACACGAATCCTGGAACTCCTCGAGGGGCTGGAAATCTTAAGGGAGAAGATATTAAAAAGATTAGTGAGACTAAAGGAATTGTTTCGACTATTAAACGGATAAATGGTATTGGTGATTTACTAGATTATGAGATTATTGAAACAGAGCAAACGCTACAAAATCAATCGCCAGAACGTGCTAAAAATTTTAAGTCTACCTTGATGTTGACAGGAGTCAATGACTCATCAAAAGAAGATAAATTTGTTTCAGGTGCTTATAAACTAGTTGAAGGAGAACATCTAACCGATAAGGACCATAATCAAATCTTGATGCACGAAGGTTTAGCTAAAAAGAATGGTCTTAATGTAGGAGATAAAGTAAAACTTAAATCTAATCTCTATGATGCTGATAACGAAAAAAGGGCTGATGAAACAGTAGAAGTGACTATCAAAGGTTTATTTTCTGGTCAAAATCAAGCTGCCGTTACCTATGCTCAGGAGTTGTATGAAAACACCCTCATCACTGATCTAGACACAGCTGCAAAACTCTATGGTAATACCGTAGAAACTGCCACTTATGAGGATGCCACTTTCTTTGCTAAAGGTGATCAAAATATTGATTCCTTGATAGCAAAGATTCAAAAGTTGGACATTAACTGGACCCTCTACGATCTTGTTAAGAGTTCATCAAACTACCCTGCTTTACAGGAATCTATTCTTGGGATGTATCGTGTGGCAAATCGTATGTTTATTGGAAGTCTCATTTTTACAAGTTTATTGCTAACCCTTCTGTTGATTTTATGGTTAAATGCTCGTCGTAGAGAAGTTGGTATCTTTTTGGCCTTGGGAGTTAAAAAGACACAGGTTGCGGGTCAATTTTTAATGGAATTACTGATGATTGCCTTACCAGCCTTTCTTTTATCATATGGTTTAGCGAGTTTCTTTGCCGAAAAAGTTGGTAAAACAGTCCTTTCCAATGTTACGGAAGGTATCAATAAGCAAATGACAAAAGAATCTCTAGCTGCAAATCTCGGTGGAGGGGCTGAGGCAGAGAGCTTCAGTAAGACTCTGACTCAGATTCATATGACAGTCCAACCTAAGCAACTTTTAGTAGTTATTCTAGTCGGTGGCTTTATCTTAAGCTTGGTATCCTTAATTTCTTCTCGCTGGCTTCTTCACAAGAAACCCAAAGACCTCTTAGTTGATGTTGAATGATAAGTTTGCTGCACCTATAAAAAACGGTATAATGAAAGAAAGCGACTATATATAGATGAAAAGGATCATGTATGAAGATACTAATCGTAGAAGATGAAGTCCTGATTCGAGAAGGGATGAGCGACTATCTCATGGAATGTGGCTATGAGGTCTTTGAAGCAGGTGATGGAGAGGAGGCCCTGGACCTCTTTCACAGAGAAGCTCCGGATCTAGTCTTACTGGACATCCAGCTTCCCATCCTCAATGGCTTGGAAGTCCTTAAGACCATCCGAAAGACTAGCTTGGTCCCTGTTCTGATGCTGACGGCCTTTCATGACGAGGACTATAAGTTGACAGCCTTTGGAGAGTTGGCGGACGGCTACCTGGAAAAACCCTTTTCCTTGTCCCTCTTGAAGGTCCGCATCGAAGCTATTTTTAAAAAGCTTCAACCTTCCCGGGTCTTCACCTATGGAGAGGCACAGGTGGATTTTGAGAGCTACACAGCCAGCCTAGCTGGGCAAGCCATCTCCATGAATGCCAAGGAGTTGGAAATCTTGGAATACCTGCTCCAGCATGAAGGCAAGGCCCGGACTCGCTCTCAGATCCTCGATGCTGTCTGGAAGGAGACGGAGGAGATTCCTTTTGACCGGGTGATCGATGTCTATATCAAGGAACTACGAAAAAAACTGGAGCTGGACTGTATCGTTACGGTACGCAATGTCGGCTATAAATTGGAGAGACCATGACCAAACGGAGTATCTTTGCAAAAATCTTTCTGATTACCTTTGCCCTTTTTAGTAGCTTAGTCATCCTTCTCCATGCTTCGGTTTACTTTATTTTCCCATCGACCTATATCGAGTCCCAGCGCCAGACAATTTTGAAGAAATCGCAAGCCCTGGCTAAGAGTTTCCAGGGTCAGGAAGAAGGGAACATTGAGTCGGTCATCGACCTTTATTCCAAGACCAATGATATCAAGGTTTCGATCAAGGGCAAGGAAAAACAAAATGCCCTAGAGGTCAAGGATGACCTGCTCGTGAACCCTGATAGCCAGAATAATTCCCTGGTCATTGAAGAGCGAAAGATTCAGACTAAGGAAGGGAAAGACTTGACCTTGCAATTCTTAGCGACCGTCGATTCGCAAAAGGAAGCGCGGGACATCAGTCTGGGCTTTCTTCCCTATAGTCTCCTTGCTTCCTTTGTTCTATCGCTGATTGCCTCCTATCTCTATGCCCGCATGATTTCTGCTCCAATCCTTGAAATCAAGCAGATGACCAAGCGGATGAAGCGGCTGGATCGGACAGCCAGTCTTCCTATTCACTCGCAGGATGAGATCGGTGTCCTTAAGCAACAGATCAACGACCTCTATCATCATCTCCTAGAGGTAATCGACAATCTAGAGCAGCAGAAACAGGAAAATCTGAAGTTGGAGCAGATGAAGGTGGAATTCCTACGTGGGGCTTCGCATGAGCTCAAGACGCCTCTGGCCAGCTTGAAGATTATCCTAGAAAATATGCGAGATAAAATTGGTCGCTACAAGGATCGGGACCGCTACCTATTAGTTTCTCTTGACATCGTCGATGAGATGAACCAGATTGTCCTAGAGATCCTGTCTTTATCTTCTGTTCAAGAATTAGGTGGTGATAAGGAGTGGATTCAGTTAGATGATGTGGTAAATCGCATACTCACTCAAAATCAAGTGTTGGTTGAGAATCGCTCCCTATCAATTGACAATTATCTTCCGGCAACTTGTATTTTCATGAATTTACCTATTTTGAAATTGGTTCTCTCAAATATCATCAGTAATGCAGTCAAGCATTCTGATAAGGGTGGAGTGATTCGAATAGGTTTAGAAAATGAAGGAACTGACTTTGTCATTGAAAATACGAGTGTATCTAAAGAAAATATTTCAACTAAAGCTCAGTCTAAGAAAGAAGGAGGATTAGGCCTTTTTGTGGTCAAATACCTTTTAGAGCATGAGGAACTTAGCTATAGATTTGAAGAAAGTTCTACGGGGAGGCGCTTTGTTATGGTCTTGCCCAAAAAGTAAAAAACGATGGTTAATACCTTAACCATCGTTTTTTTGTATTGTTAAAATAAGCAAAGGCTAACCTTACATTTCAACTCTATTATTTTTCAATATTACCAAAAGTTTAAGGAGTCTGGAGTATAGGTTATTTATAACCTTGGTAGCTTATTGATGGAGTTTGAAGCAGGGGAGTCAATTGTGCCACCTGAGATGTATCAGGCCTATGGCTATGCTCCTGATGCTTTGCCATCTGATTTACATTCAAATCGCATTAAGAATAAAGATGGAGAGTTCATCGGATTCTATTCTGATAGAGTCTTTGACGAAAATTTCTTGGTCGAACTAGATTTTGATAATACTATTAGTTACAGGATTTTACCTTATAGCTTAAATTTGAGGGCTGATCAAATTACCAAAAGAGGACTTCCGATATTAAGTGATGATGTAGAGGAGTCTCTCCTATTTCGTCTAAACAGTATCAGTCGAGGAGTATCTTTTGAATTAAAAGATAGTTGGATTTATCCTAAAAGTTCAACATAAGTTTTGAAACTCTATGTCTCAAAGGTGGTTGTCAACTAACTGTTGGCGACCATTTTTACTGTTTAACAATAATGCAGTTACCGTTTTCAAATAATTGCTGAAAATGCTATAATTATAGTAATTGCAACGTTTTAAAGGGAGATTTTAAGTGAATGAAAAAATAATTAAATCAAAACATAGGGTTCAGAAACATGGAGAGGTATTTACACCGTCGTGGATGGTACAAAAAATGTTAGATACCCCAGGAATTAAGGAAGCAACTGAAGATATCTATAAAACCTTCTTAGAACCTTCAGCTGGGGACGGAAACTTTCTGGAAGCTATTTTAGAGAGAAAACTTTCAGCTGTGACTAAAAATTATGATAAGAGGAATTGGAAAACAAAGTCCCTATTTGCCTTATCTTCAATATATGGTATCGAGTTTCTAGAAGATAACCTTGAAGTAGCTCGTTCTCGAATGTTTTTGTATTATTTGGATTGGTATGAAGACTCTTTTGGCGAGAGATTGAGTAGTAAAATTGATATCTATAAATCTGCTCATTATCTAATCAAGAAGAATATTGTAAGAGGAAATACTCTGACAAAGCGTCACCCTGATTCAAATGAACTTATCATGTTTAGTGAGTGGAAGCGAGTGAAAGGACACCCTAGTCTTGTTGAAGAAAAGCGATTTGCTTTTGCCGAACTTTTTGGTGAAAATATTGATGGTGAGGAAAGGGTTGTTGAGGGACAATTAAGCCTCTTTGAAGATTTCGATGAAGATTTGAAGAATGGTAAAACTGAGCAAGTAGCTATTCAAAAGGTGTTTACATTAGGAGAATAAAGAATTATGGCATCAAATTTTGATTTTTTAAAAGTAGACTTAGATACAGCTGAACTTTTTTCAACTGCTAATATGGCGGAAAACAACTACACTCAAAAGGACTATGAGGGTGTGTTGACTAAAGTTCGAAAAGTTGCAGAAAATACAGCAGTTTTATTTGCTGATCGTGCTTTCATTGAGTTACCGTCACATTCTACTTTTCATGATAAATTACAAATCATCAAATATCATATTAATAACAAGGCTATTGTAGATGCATTTTTTGAGATTAAAGGGCATGGAAATAGCTCAGCTCATAAACTAAATCCTAAAGATGCGACACAGGAGAATGCATTAAAATCATTGAAACAAGTTTATATGATTTTAGTTTGGTTTGTTACTGAGTATGTTGATGATCGTATTAAGGTCTCTTTGTATGAAAATTTCTTAGAACCTAAAGCTCAAGAGCGTTATACAACGGCAGAACGTAAGTTTATCTATGTACAGACTGTGAATAATGAAAGTGGGAAATTTGCTGCTTTTGAAGGGGCTCAAAAAATCGGAGAAGGTACAGTAGCCTCAGACGATATTGAAGCAGACTGGACACCTAATAGTGATTTCTTACGTAGTGTTGCACCTAAGCGTATTAAACAATATATGACAACTTCTGGCCTTCCTTTTGAGCTTGGGTGGGTTGAACTAGCATATAAAAAATCAACAAAATCGTGGTTTCATGACCATGATGTTCATGAAGTCTTGAGACGTTCAGGTATTAGTCATCCAAAGCATTTAGAAGGAAATGAGTGGTTTGAAACTGATTTAGAGACAGCTAAGGAAGCTATTAAGGCTGTCAAAGATGGACGGTCATTTATCAGTGAAACTCAAGCTGCATACAAAGCCGAAAAAGTTAAAATTACACTTCGTCCTGAACAGGATGCTGCTGTTAAGCAAACACAAAAAACTTATAAGAAAAAAGATCGTATGCTTTGGAATGCCAAAATGCGTTTTGGTAAGACCTTAACCTCATTGGAGCTTATTAAACAAGAAGGCTTTCAACGTGTTCTAATCATGACACATAGACCAGTAGTTCGTGATTCATGGTTTGAGGACTACAAAAAAATGGAAATGGCAGAAGCTGGGTATTTATATGGATCGGTTGATAAAGGAGAGAAACTAACTACCCTAAAATCTGGTGATAATCCATTCATTTATTTCGCATCTATTCAGTATTTACGTTATAATGGCGCTCAAACTAATCTCCCCCTATTTTCGGATGTAGACTGGGATTTAATCATCATCGATGAAGCACATGAGGGAACACAGACTGAACTTAGTGATACTGTCATGAAATCTTTGGTAAAAGAAGGTCATACTAAGATTTTAGAATTATCTGGTACACCATTTAATCTTCTTGACCAGTTCGCCCCTGAACAAGTCTATACTTGGGACTATGTCATGGAACAACAGGCTAAACTGAAATGGGATTTGGAAAATCCTGAGCATCCTAACCCTTATGAGCAACTTCCAGAGGTACTAATGTATACCTTTGAGATGAAACATAAGGAAAAATTTACCGATGAAAATAAGGCCTTCAATTTCCGTGAATTTTTCAGAGTAGATGATGAGGGTGAATTAGTTTATAAAGCTGATGTCCGACGTTTTTTGGATAATATCACTAACCCAGATAGTGAAACTAATTATCCATTTTCAACAAGAGAATATCGCGATGAACTTCGTCATACTCTTTGGCTCATGCCGGGTGTTAAAGAAGCTAATGCTTTTGAGAAGCTATTAAAAGAACACCCAGTGTTTGGGATGGACTATAAGATTATTAATGTTGTACGAAACGATAAGAGTGATAATATCGTAGATACTTCAGGGGATGATCTTTCAAAGGTGCGTCAAGCGATTACGGATGATCCTTCACAAACAAAAACAATCACCTTGACAGTCCGTAGGTTGACAACAGGAGTCAATGTTCCTGAATGGACAGCGGTGATGTTCCTTTCAAATACTAGCAGTTCTACGAATTACCTGCAGGCTGCATTTCGTGCACAAACGCCGTTCTCTCATGAAAAACTTGGGATGAAGAAACGTTGTTATATCTTTGATTTTGCTCCAGATCGTGCTTTAACAGTAATGGCTGAGACAGCCCAAATAAACTCTGGTGTTGGGAAGAAAAATACTCATCAGCAAAAACAGGCTATGGCAAACTTGCTTAACTTTATGCCTATTTTAGGTAAAAGTGATAATGGCATGGAACCATTTAATGTTGACCGTATGTTGACACAAATCAAAAAGGTTTATGCTGAAAAAGCAGTACGTTCAGGTTTTGAAGATGACAGTCTCTACAATGATAATCTCTTAATACTAACTTCTGATGATGCAGAACGTTTCAATAAACTAAATGCTATCGTTGGTAAAACGCAAAAACAAAAAACGCCTACAAAAGTAACAATAACCGATAGTGGTTTGACTGATGAAGAATATGATCAGGCAGAAAAAGCTAAGAAAAAGAAACCTCGTGAGCGTAGCCAAGAGGAAAAAGAGGCAATGGAGAAACTCAAAGAGGCTCGCAAACAACAAAAAACGATGATTTCTATCTTACGTGGAGTTTCTATTCGTATTCCGATGATGATCTATGGAATGGATGTTGATTTAAGTAAAGATATTACTATCGAAGACTTTATCACAGAAGTTGATGACGAATCTTGGAAAGAATTTATGCCTTCTGGATTCACTAAAGGCATGTTCACAGAAATCACCAAGTATTATGATGCAGAGGTCTTTATTGAAGCAGGTCGAATCATTCGTCAACGAGCTAAATCTTTTGATAGTCTTGATTTTATTGAACGTGCCGAAGAGATTGCAACCTTATTTGGTAGCTTCAAGAATCCCGATAAAGAAACTGTTTTGACACCATGGCGCGTGGTCAATATGCAAATTGCAAAAGGTATTGGTGGACTTAATTTCTATGACGATAACTTTGAGTCAATGACTGATGGTGCTACACCAAATCTCCATTGGGTAGAAACAGATGTTACTGATAGTATCTATCATCCAGAAACTAAGATTATTGATATCAATGCTAAGACAGGGCTTTATCCTTTGCATGCTGCCATGAGTCTCTATTATCAATATGTACAAAATAATGATGATAATCGATTTGATGCCGACAGTGTCTATCGTGGAATCTTAGAAAACAATATCTATGCCATTGCAAAAACACCAATGGCTAAGACCATTACAGAAAGAACTTTAACAGGCTATAAGAAATATAAGACCAATGTAGCCTATATCGAAAACTTCTCAGATACATTGAAATCAAGTATAGAAGAAGGTAAAAAACAAGTTGAGGAGGCCTTTAATAAAGTGAAATTTGATGTTGTGATTGGGAATCCACCGTATCAGGAAAGTGATGGTGGGGCAAATGCTAGTGCTACTCCAACTTATCATTACTTTGTTGAATTAGCAAAGAAGTTAAAGCCAAATAATATTTCACTTATAATGCCTAGTCGCTGGTATAGTGGAGGTAAAGGATTAGATAAATTTAGAGATGAAATGCTGAACGATATTCATATTCGAGAACTGTTTGATTTTCCAAATCCTGATGAGGTTTTCCCAAATACAAATATTCGTGGTGGAGTTTGTGTTGTTAACTGGGATAACTCATATAATGCGAAGGATACTTTGACAAGAGTTGTAACATTTAAAAATAATAAGGTTACTTCTGATGTCTATCGTTCATTAAAGTTTGCACAGTCAGATACTTTTATTAGGGATTATACCTCGGTTCAAATAATAGAAAAAATAAATCAGGTTAGGAAGTTGGATGAGGGAAGAATTTCTGACTTTGTCTCACCACTGAAACCATTTGGCTTCCGTGGATTTTTCATTAGAGATGAAAGGTTCCATAATGATACTTCTGAACTTCAAAAACCTGTGAAATGTTTTGGAAAAGGGACAGTAGGTTATGTTGAACGTGAGGAAGTTAAAGTTAAAACGGAGTGGATTGACAAATGGAAAGTCTTTACCGCACGAGCCAATAATATAGGAACAGAATTAAATGACGATAATTTTAATACTATTGTAGGAGAGCCAGGTACAATTTGTACAGAGACTTATTTAGTGATAGGAGCTGACTTAAAATTAGATGAGAACAGTACTAATAATCTATCAAATTATTTAAAAACAAAATTTTCTAGATTACTACATGGAGTTGCAAAAACTAGTCATGATGCTGCAAGGACTACATATAAGTTTATTCCTTTGCAAGACTTCACAGTAAAATCAGATATTGATTGGTCACAATCAATTGCAGAAATCGATCAGCAATTGTATAAAAAGTATGGGTTGAGTGATGAAGAAATTGCTTTCATCGAAGAGAAAGTTAAAGAAATGGAGTAAGGATGGATATTTCTGCCGTTTATCGTATGGAGTTAATTGAGAAATTAGATAAAACGATTTGGTCAAAGTATGGTAGTTACAAAAAGGTTGAGCAATATGTGAAATTAAATCAAACTTTATATGATGATTTTGGAAATGCGAATTTTGATATTGTTTACGTGAATAATAATATCCAATTACTTGATACTTTAGGAAATATTGCTCAAACTGATTCCGAACTGTTAATTAAAATGGCCATTGATTTAGGAATTGAAACTCCTGATTTTATACCATCAATTCCAACATTTCGTAATAAACTCAAGGATAACTATAAAAACGCTTCAACGAGTTTTGAACAAGCATTTCAGAGCATAGAGAAAAATCCAGCTGATGCGGTTGGAAATGCAAACTCTGTTTTAGAAAGTATTATTAAAGAAATTTTGTCAGATAACCGATTTGCTCATATATCTGATGCTTCTAGTGCTACTAGTAAGAAGGTGGTTCAGGAAATACTAAAAGTATTTCAACTCAATCCAGATAGCCCTGAATTACCAACCCAAATGAAATCTATCTCATCTTCATTTATAACAGTTGCAAAAGCCATAGAAGATTTAAGAAGTGATAATACCCTTTTTCATGGTCAGGATTCTGAAAAATATTTGATTTCAGAACCTTTATATGCCTATTTTGTAGTTAATGCGTGTGCGACTGTTGGACTATTTTTAATTGAATTCTATGAGAAAAAATTTCCAAAAGAACAAAAAACATCAGATGGTATTGAATTTTCAGATTTTTTTGATGATATTTCAGATGATGATTTACCGTTTTAGATGCTTTGATATTAGATTTTGAAAGGAAAATAAATGCTACTTTTCTCTACAATCTTAAACATTGACAAGTCATTAACCAAAGATAACTTCTTAAATTTAGTCATTGAATGGAATCAAAAGAGCCCCCACGATGATAATGTGATTCCTGATTTAAGTTGGGATGGTTCTTATGACCAAAAGTTTGGTAATGAAAAGGTATCTCTTGAGTTTAAGGAGTACCGTAACGAAGATATTATTGCTGTTAGATATGTAAAAAAATTGGATGATGGCATCCTTTGGAACACAGATTATGTCATGAACTTTAAAGAGTATAAGATGTCAATCATGTTGGACCGAAGTTTTACTGAGGATGCTGTTGGAATTGCTCCTTCATTTTCTACTCCATTTTTTATCAGACTATTGATTGAGAAGGGATATGTGCTTGCTGATGGGGATCTGCCAGTGAGTATGAAAGCTCATTTTATAAGTAAGAATAACTATCAGCTTTTGTTAGATATTGTAAATGATATTCGTTCTTATAATCTTCCTATTGTTTATGTTTCAAAAACACTTTCAAATGACACTCCAGTCGATGTTAGCAAATTGGCCTATGATTTAAAAGGGGTTGCACATGTTCTTGTGCAAGAAGAGCTTGATTTAAATAATATTCTTGAGGATCTTAATGAAGATGTCATTGAGGTAGGGGGTTCTATTGGTCTGTATTTCCAATCCGACAGGATGAATAATAGAACAGTTCTTTATCATAATGGATTTGATTCAGATACAATTAGACAAGGAATTGTTAAGGCAGTTGTTAATTTCACTAACCAGCAGAGTATCGATCCTTTGTACACATGGGATGGTGTACTAACTTCTTTACTTCGAGATCGTTTTGAAAGTCAAAAATCTAAACGTACGAAAGCTGAGAGAACCAAAGAGGAGACAGAAGAACTCCTAGATAGTTTTAGTAATGATTTTGATGAGTTAACTGAAGAAAATGGTCGTTTACGTAGTAGTATTTCTGATCTGGAACAAGAGTTAACCTACTATAGAAATCTTTTCAATAATAAACAAGATAGTGATAGTAGTTTTATATCAAGTGGATCTGAGAAGGAATTCTTTCAAGGTGAGAAAAAGGAATTTGTTTTGTCAGTTCTGAGTGATTCCTTACAGAATATCCAAGATGGAACTCGCAAGAAACATATCATTCAAGATATTATACAACAGAATGATAGGGAAAATATTCTCAATCATAAGAGAGACAAGATTAAACGACTATTGACAAACTATAGTGGATTGAATAAAAAGTTGAATCAAGAATTGAAACAACTGGGATTCACCATTACAGAGGATGGGAAACATTATAAGCTAACATATTTTGATGATAATCGTTATACTATTACTATGGCTAAGACACCAAGTGATGGGCGAGCTGGAAAAAATAATGTTTCAGAAATCAATAAAAAGTTGTTTTAATTGAACAATACTTGAATTAGAACTAAACAATAAAAAAGTAGTTGTTGACTTATACTGTGTGCTAATCTCAAAAAGTTAGACAAATAATTTAGTCAAAACCACCCGTGAGAACGGGTGGCTTGCTCTTCGGCTGAAAGCCTCTGCTACCGGCCGAGACCTAAAGGCCTACCGAATGGTTTCCCTTCAGCACCACCTTTGCTAGCTGACCCGTCTAGCGGGTCTCTTTAAGATTACTTTCTTTTATTCTTCTCACCTGTAAACGGATCATACTCCTCAAAAAGACTGAGCTGATCTGCTATCACGTCTTCTTGTAATTGATTACGAATATATTCTTCAATTCGCTTCTGATTTCGCCCAACCGTATCAACATAAAACCCTCGACACCAAAATTTGCGATTCCCATATTTATACTTTAAATTTGCGTGTCGGTCGAATATCATTAAGCTACTTTTGCCCTTTAAATATCCCATAAATGAGGAAATACTTAGCTTCGGTGGTATACTCACTAACATGTGAATATGATCTGGGCAAGCTTCTGCTTCATGAATTTCAACACCTTTTCTTTCACATAATAATCGTAAGATTTGACCAATACTTGCTTTGTATTTCCCATAGATTATCTGACGTCTATATTTTGGGGCGAAAACAATATGATACTTACAATTCCATGTAGTATGTGCTAAACTATTATTATCCTGTCTCATCAGGGGTCCTCCTTTAGTATATTAGTTAGTGGTCGGGAAACCTTATCTAATATAACACTTTAGGGGGACTTTTTTGATACATCGCTAAAAGCTTTTCGGAACCACTAGCACAGCTAGTGGTTTTCGTGAGACAAGAAAAGGCCTTAGTCCTGTACAGGACTGAGGCCTTTTGGTTTTACCTTAATTTGTTAGTTGTTGTAATAATTAATCTAGTTTATAAAAGCTTGTTTCAATCGAGATAATCGTTATTGTTTCAAGGTCCGATATTGACTTGGTGAGCAGTCATAATATTGTCGAAAGGCTTTTGAAAAATGCAAAGGGTCCAGATAGCCTACAGAATAGGCGATAATTTTTATAGGTTGATCGGTGGTTTTCAAGAGTTCCTTAGCACGTTTCATACGTACCTCGAGTAGGTATTCTTTTGGGGAAATCTTATGAAAATCTTTGAAGATGGAGGATAAGTAGGAGCGGTGCACACCAAGTTTATCAGCTATATATTGGATACTAATGTCTTGAGAGTTGTAACCAATATCGATTAGATGTTTGGCTTCACGATAGAGTTTTTGACTGGGTGAGATGGTTTCTTGATCAAGGTTGGGTGAGAGTGCATTCAACTGATGCATGAGCTCAAAGAGTTGGCTGATAACGTGCAGTTGAGATGCCTTACTTTCATCTAGCCGTTCAGCATCTTTGACAATAGTCCCTATGAACTTGCCTAATGCTTTGGTATGGGGTGACCTTAGATAAGCCGTGTCATGGATGCTTGAAAGGTTAAAATATTCCTGGGCTTTGATACCACTTATCCCTAGCCAATAGTAGGACCAAGGAGTCTGATTATCCGCAAAATAATAGGTGACTTCTCCGGGTATAAGTAGAAAAATATCTCCCTTTTGAAGGGGGATTTTTTGCTTCCTATATTCAAGGTAGCCTTTACCTTCAGTAATATAGTGAAGCACGTAGTTCTCTCGAATGGCAGGACCAAAGAACTGATCTGGTAAACAATCCTCATAGCCGTAAAAATCAAGACGTAAATCTAAGGTCCCTGTTTCAAGTTCTGAAAAAATAAGCATTGTTTATCCTCCTTACCTAACATTTTACCATATTCCAGCGACAAAATTCCATTTTAGAAAGCGCATACATCGTTTATAATTAAACCTGTAAATAAGGAGAACACTATGAGCATTGTTGTTAACAAAAATTATTATTACATCACCAGCAAAGATTTGTCGCTCATTATTGAAGAACATGACGGGGATCTTTTGCTAAGACACTTAGGTCGAAAGGTAAATCGCTACCATGGGTCAAATGCAGTCCATGAACGCGATCACGCATTCTCGGGTCAGCTCAATCCAGACGTTAGAACGTATAGTTATGATACACAACGTCAAGTGGTAGGCTTGCATGGTTTGGGAGATTTTCGTCAACCGTCTTTGAAAATCCAGCATGGGGTCTCAGATGTGACACGTTTTGAATTTTCAAAAGCAGAAGTGGTCGAAGGAATGTCACTGGAAAGCAAACTGCCATATCCCCATTCTTTGGAAAAAGCAGAAACGCTGATTTTCACCTTAGTCGATAAAGTCGCTAACTTGGAATTGAAACTCTACTATACAGTAGTTGAAGATAACAACACAATTGTAACTTATAGCGAAGTCATCAACCGTTCTGAACAAGCCGTGGTAATCCATCGAGCACTCAGTACTATGGCAGATGTACCTGCCCGTGACTATGATGTGGTCACTCTCCAAGGTGCTTACGCTCGTGAGAAAACGGTTCGTCGCCAAAGAGTTGAACAAGGTATCTTTAAAGTGGCTTCTAACCGTGGTGCCTCAGGTCATGCTCAGACACCAGCTTTAATTCTTTGTGATCACGAAGCGAGCGAGGGGGCAGGCGAAGCCTTGGGCTTCCAACTCATGTATAGCGGTAATTTCCAAACATTTGTCCAAAAGAGTCAAATCAATGAGGTGCGTGTAGCTATCGGAATTGAGGATGAGAACTTTGCCTGGGAACTTGCTTCAAACGAAAGTTTTGAAACACCAGTTGCTCTCATTACTTACTCCCACAAAGGTTTGACTGGACTTAGTCAAGAAAGTCAAGCCTTTGTTACAGACTACATCATTCCTAAGCAGTTTGCCCATGAAGAACGTCCGATTCTTCTAAATAACTGGGAGGCAACCTACTTTGATTTTGAGAAAGAAAAACTTCTTGAGTTAGCCGAAGATGCTAAACAAGTAGGTGTAGAACTCTTTGTTTTGGATGATGGTTGGTTTGGAAATCGTTTCGACGACAACCGTGCTCTAGGAGATTGGTTTGTCAATGAAGAAAAACTTGGTGGACCACTCCAAGACTTGATTGAAAAAGTTCATGCCAAGGGGCTTAAGTTTGGTCTTTGGTTTGAACCTGAAATGATTTCGGTGGATAGCGATCTTTATCGTAAACATCCAGACTGGGCCATCCAGGTGCCTAATTATGGTCATACTTACTCACGCAACCAACTTATGTTGAACTTAGCTAATCCAGATGTGGTGGCTTACTTGAAAGATGTCTTGGATAAGATTCTTACAGATAATGCTATCGATTATGTTAAATGGGATTATAACCGTAACATGACCAACATCGGAAATGGAGCGAACTACCTTGAAAGCCAAATGCAGAGTCATCAATACATGTTGGGACTATATGACTTGGTAGACTTCCTAACAAGCAAGCATGAGAATATTCTCTTTGAATCATGTTCTGGTGGAGGGGGTCGAAATGACCTTGGTATGATGCGTTACTTCCCGCAAGTTTGGGCGAGTGATAATACTGATGCTATTGCACGTTTATCAATTCAATATGGTTCAAGCTATCTTTACCCAACTATTTCTATGGGAGCTCACGTATCAGCTGTCCCTAATCACCAAATGGGACGCACGACACCTCTGGAAACGCGTGGAGATGTAGCTATGATGGGTAATTTAGGCTACGAACTGGATTTGACGAGCTTGACTCAGGAAGAAAAAGATGGCATTGCTGCACAAATCGCTCATTATAAGGACATTCGTCCTGTGATTCAGTTTGGTCAGCAATACCGCCTCATTAATCCTGAAGCCGGAAGCAATGAAGCAGCAGTTCAATTTAACTATGAAAATAAGGTTCTAGCAACCTATGTCCGAGTTCTTTCAACGGTTGAGACGGTTGAAACGACTCTCAAACTAAAAAATCTCGATCAAGATGCTAACTACATTTTGCAAGGAACAGATCAAGTATACTCTGGTGCTGAACTGATGTATGCTGGAATCACAGTCGTTCTTCCACAGGGAGACTTCCTCAGTAAACAATTTTATTTTGTCAAAGAAGATTAATAAGGAGACTAAGCAATGAAGTGGTACAAAAAACTTGCTCTGGCTGGGCTAGCAACATTAGCTGTTGTGGGGCTTGCAGCCTGTCAAAAGAAGGACCAGTCAGCTGATGGTAAAGTAACAATTGAATACTTTAACCAAAAGACAGAAATGACTGATACTCTTCAAGAACTGGTAAAGGATTTTGAAAAAGAAAACCCAAATATCCATGTCAAATTAACAACGGTTCCATCAGCCGGTATCGTCTTGAAGACCCGTATCCTATCTGGGGATGTGCCCGATATTATCCATATCTACCCACAGAATATGGACTTCCAAGAATGGGCAAAAGCTGGTTATTTTGAAGATATGACTGGTAAGGATTATTTGAAAAGAATCAAAAATAATTATGCTGAAAAGTATGCCATAAATGGCAAAATTTACAATGTCCCATTGAATGCCAATGTTTCTGGTATCTACTATAACAAGACTAAGTTCAAAGAACTTGGCCTTGAAGAACCAAAAACTTTCGAAGAATTCCAAGAGATTACCAAGAAAATTAAGGATAGCGGTACATCACCATTTGCAGTTGCAGGAACAGAAGGTTGGACACTTAACGGATACCACCAATTGTCATTGATTACAACAACTGGTAGTGGAGATAAAGCAAATGATTACCTTCGTTTCTCAAAACCAAATGCTATCAAGGCAACTGACCCAACTCTAAAAGAGGATGCTAAGAAAATGAATCTTCTAGCTGAAAATGCACAAAATGGTTGGCGTGGCGCTTCCTATAACGATGCTGTTGTCGCCTTTGCTAATGGTAAAGCTTTAATGATGCCTCAAGGATCATGGGCTTTAGCAGCTGTTAACCAACAAGATCCAAAGTTTGAAATTGGTATGTTCGCCTTTCCTGGAGATAAGGCAGGACATGAGGCTACAGTGGGAGCAGGAGACTTAGCCCTTTCAGTATCAGCTAAAACAAAACATCCTAAGGAAACTGAGAAGTTCATCGAATACATGACTTCAGCTAAGGCAATGCAAAAGTATTATGATGTTGATGGTTCACCAGTTGCCGTAGAAGGGGTGAAACAGGATCCAAAATCACCACTTGCTAATATTTCTCAACTTGCCTTCACAGATAAACACTACGTTTGGTTGGGACAACACTGGAACTCTGAAGAAGATTTCTTTAACTTGAGTGCAAGTTACCTGATGGATCAAAATATTGATAACATGGCTAATAACCTCAATGCCTTCTTCAACCCTATGAAGGCCGATCTTGACTAGGAGGAGTAATAACAAAATGCGAAAATTTTTGAATAAATATTGGGGATGGACCTTCCTCATCGTACCAATCATCTTACAAGCTGTCTTCTTTTACTTCCCTATGGTACAAGGAGCATTCTATAGTCTCACAAACTGGACTGGTTTGACTTACAATTATAAGTTTGTCGGCCTCAATAACTACAAACTCCTCTTGATTGATGGAAAATTCTTCCAAGCTATCATCTTTACCATCGTCTTAACCTTGGCTTTGATTATTGGAGAAATCTTCATCGGAATGGTTGTGGCGCGTGCGCTCAATTCAAAAATTAAGGGACAAACCTTCTTCCGTGCTTGGTTCTTCTTCCCAGCTGTACTTTCAGGTTTGACCGTTTCCTTGATTTTCAAACAGTTCTTTAACTATGGTCTTCCAACAATCGGTAAGGTTTTGGGTATCGGTTTCTTGCAAGAAAGCTTGCTCGGAACTAGCTTTGGAGCAGTCATTGCAACAATCTTTGTACTCCTTTGGCAAGGGGTGGCAATGCCAATCATCCTATTTCTTGCGGGTCTTCAAAGTATCCCAGATGATATTCTTGAAGCTGCAGCTATTGACGGGGCTACTGCTAAACAAACATTCTGGAAGATTGAGTTACCATACCTACTTCCTACAGTTTCAATGGTCTTCATCCTAGCACTTAAATCAGGGTTAACAGCCTTTGACCAAATCTTTGCACTTACAGGTGGTGGACCAAACAACGCCACAACATCTCTGGGACTCTTAGTTTATAACTATGCCTTCAAGAGCAACCAATACGGTTATGCCAATGCGATTGCCATTATCCTCTTCTTGATTATCGGCGTCGTATCAGTCCTACAAATCAAACTATCTAAGAAATTTGAAATTTAATGGAGGAGTATCATAAATGAAAAAAGAAGAAAAAGTAACGAATTTTTGGAAATACGCCCTCCTCGTTGTCGGTGGTATCCTTATTCTAGTACCACTCTTGGTAACAGTCTTTAGTTCCTTTAAGACTACCAAGGACATCATGAATCATTTCTTTAGCCTGCCTAACCCATTTACGCTAAGCAACTACCAGCGTTTGATTGCGGACGGTATTGGTGGTTACTTCTGGAATTCAGCAGTTATTACAATCCTCTCACTTATTGTTGTAGCAATATTCATCCCAGCAGCAGCCTATTCAATTGCTCGTAACATGTCAAAACGTAAAGCTTTCAACATCATGTATTCACTGTTGATTTTGGGAATCTTTGTACCTTTCCAAGTTATCATGATCCCAATTACAGTCATGATGAGTAAACTTGGTCTTGCTAATATGTACGGCTTGGTAATCCTTTACCTAACATATGCCATTCCACAAACCCTCTTCCTTTATGTAGGTTACATCAAAATTAGTGTGCCAGATAGTTTAGATGAAGCAGCAGAAATTGATGGTGCGGATAAGTTCACAACCTATCGTCAAATCATCTTCCCAATGCTTAAACCAATGCATGCGACAACCCTAATCATCAATGCCCTTTGGTTCTGGAATGACTTCATGCTTCCATTGTTGGTTTTGAACAAAGATTCAAAACTGTGGACGCTTCCACTCTTCCAATACAACTATCAAGGACAATACTTCAACGATTATGGACCAAGTTTCGCATCATACATCGTAGGAATCATTACCATCACAATCGTTTACCTCATTTTCCAAAAGAATATTATTTCAGGAATGAGTAACGGTGCAGTAAAATAAGCTATTTAGACACTAGCCAAACTCAATAAAATATTACGGTAACAATCAAAGAAAGAATCACTCAGATAAAGGGAGAAAACAATGGTCGAATTAAACCTTAACCACATTCACAAAAAATACCCAAATGCTACACATTATGCAGTTGAAGATTTTAACCTCAATATCAAAGATAAAGAGTTCATCGTCTTTGTCGGACCATCAGGGTGTGGTAAATCAACAACACTTCGCATGGTGGCAGGACTTGAAGACATCACTGAAGGACAATTGAAAATCGATGGTGAAGTCGTTAACGACAAATCACCTAAAGATCGTGACATCGCTATGGTTTTCCAAAACTACGCTCTTTACCCTCATATGACGGTTTACGATAACATGGCGTTTGGTCTTAAATTACGTAAATACAGCAAGGAAGAAATTGATAAACGTGTTCGTGAAGCAGCAGATATTCTTGGACTGAAAGAATTTTTGGAACGTAAACCAGCTGATCTTTCAGGTGGGCAACGCCAACGTGTAGCTATGGGACGTGCCATCGTTCGTGACGCCAAAGTCTTCCTCATGGACGAACCTCTCTCAAACTTGGATGCTAAGCTTCGTGTGTCAATGCGTGCTGAAATCGCTAAAATCCACCAACGTATCGGTTCAACAACAATCTATGTTACTCACGACCAAACTGAAGCTATGACCTTGGCTGATCGTATCGTCATCATGAGTTCAACAAAAAATCCTGATGGTTCAGGAACAATCGGACGTGTGGAACAAATCGGTACACCTCAAGAACTCTATAACACTCCAGCCAATAAATTTGTGGCTGGCTTCATCGGTAGCCCTGCTATGAACTTCTTTGAAGTTACTGTTCACGACGACAAGATTGTGAGTGCTAGTGGGGTTGAGCTTGAAGTACCACTTGGTCAACTTAAAATTTTGAAAGACAAAGGTTACCTTGGTAAGAAAGTCATCTTTGGTATCCGTCCAGAGGATGTTACAAGTGAACTTGTTGCTCGTGAAGCTTATCCAAATGCTACTGTAGAAGCAGAAGTAAATGTCGCTGAACTCCTCGGAGCTGAAACTATGCTTTACGTCAAAATCGGTCACGATGAGTTTGCAGCCCGTGTTGATGCCCGTGACTTCCACAATCCAGGCGAAAAAGTTACCTTGACATTCAATGTTGCTAAAGGACACTTCTTCGATGTGACTACTGAAAAAGCTATTCGTTAAAACTATTTGAAAATTGTCCTCTGATAGAGCAAAAATGTCCTGACGATTGTCCAAGGCAAACTATCAGGTGGCAATTTTCTTTGAAAACTGATATAAGGAGACAAGTATGTATGATTTAGAAAAGCCTTTACCTTTGGAAGAAAAAGCAATTGATGTGCTTACAGTGGGCGAGGTTTTAGTGGACATGATTGATCTTGAAGGGAGTTATCATCCTTTCTTTGGAGGCTCCCCTGCTAATATTGCCATGAACGTCAAAGCCTTAGGTGGACGCTCAGCTTTGGTAGCTGCTGTGGGTAAAGACCGTATGGGCGAGTTTTTGAAAGAGACTATCAAACAGCGTAGTCTAACAGATGGCATTATTCAGGAAAATAAAGCATCTACCAGTATGGTTTTGGTCAATAAAACGACTTGCACACCGATTCCTATCTTTTATCGTGGTGCAGATTACCAGCTGGATTACACTAACGAACTAAAAGAACTGGCTTCTGAAAGCAAGATTCTTCATTTCTCATCTTGGCCAATTTCTCAAGAACACTCCCGCAAAACTATTGAGAACTTGATTGAACAAGCCAAAGCAGAAGGAACCTTGATTTCCTTTGACCCTAACTATCATCCTGCCCTCTGGCAAGAAGGACATGACGGTATTGACTACATAAAAGAGTTGATTAAACATGTAGATATTATCAAACCTTCTGAAGATGACGCCGAACGCATTTTTGGACCAGATACTGTTGACAATCAAATCAAGAAATTCCTGGATTTGGGTGCTAAACTGGTCGTCATGACACTTGGCAAAGATGGTCTAGTTGTTGCTAATGGAGAGCAAATGGTTCATAGAAAAACCAAAGCTACCAAGGTTGTCGATGCGACAGGTGCAGGTGATGCTTTCTGGTCAGGCTTCTACACAGGGCTTTGTAAAGGAAAAACAATTCTAGAAGCTGTAGACGATGGCAGTCGTACCTCAGCCTATAAATTACAGTATGTTGGAGCAGTCGTTGAATTACCAACATTGGAAGAACTGGAGGATGCATTAAATGGTTAAAAATAAGGTACAACTCATTACCTATCCAGACTCACTTGGTGGAAATTTAAAAGCACTCAAATCAAATCTAGATACTTACTTCCCTAACCTTTTTGAAGGTGGAATCCACATTTTGCCCCCCTACCCTTCTTCAGGGGACCGTGGTTTCGCACCATTAACCTATTTTGAAATCGATCCTCAGTTTGGTGACTGGGAGGATGTGAGAAATCTAGCAGAGGATTACGATATTCTTCTTGATATCATGGTTAACCACATTTCTCAAAAATCTCCATATTTCCAAGATTTCTTGAAGAATGGCCGTGATTCTCAATATGCTGATTATTTCTTGACGCTTGAAAAAATCTGGGAAGATGGTGTGCCAGTTCAATCTGATATCGATCAAATGTTCTTGCGACGTAAAGTACCGTATTCAGAGTTCATTATTGAAAAAACTGGTGAAGTAGAAAAAGTTTGGACAACTTTTGGTAAAACAACCCCATCTGAACAAATTGACTTGGATGTACACTCAGAGCAAGTAAAACAACTGTTTGTCGATATTTTCAAACATTTCCATGACAATGGCGTTAAGATTATTCGACTAGATGCTGTCGGCTATGTTTTGAAAAAACTTGGAACATCATGTTTCTTTGTAGAGCCTGATATCTATGATTTCCTTGACTGGATTCTTGGTGTGGCGAAATCTTACGATATTGCTCTCTTGCCAGAGGTGCACGCCCATTACTCTATTCAATACAAATTGGCAGAGCATGGTTGCTGGATTTATGACTTTATCTTGCCGTACCGTATTTTTGAGGCTCTTAGTAATGAAGAATCTAAGTTCCTTGTTGATTATCTCCAAACACGTCCACATGGTCAATTCACGATGCTTGATTGCCATGATGGCCTTCCGGTTAAACCAGATTTAGATGGACTTATCGATAGTAAAGAGGCCCGTAAGTTGGTTGACTTGGCATTGGATCGTGGTGCTAACCTCAGTCTTATCGTATCGGATGAGCATAAGGATGAGGATGGCTTTGATGTCCATCAAATTCGCTCGACGATTTATTCTCTCTTTGATGAAGATGATGATACTTATCTCGCTGCACGTGCTTTACAAGTCTTCACACCAGGTATTCCACAAATCTACTACGTTGGTTTACTTGCAGGTAAGAACGATATTGAAGCAGTCGAAGCACGAGGTGATGGTCGTGAAATCAACCGTCATAATTTTGATGAAAAAGAAATCGCGGCAGCGGCAGAAACTGAAGTGGTTAAACGTTTAGTTAACCTTATCCGTTTCCGAAATCAACACCCAGCCTTCGAAGGCGATTTCACTGCTCAAGCTACAAGTCCAACTGAATTGGTGCTCTCTTGGGAAAATGGTGCTGAACGTGCAGGTTTAACCATTGATTTGAAAGCTAAAACTGGACGTGTGGCATACACGGAAGATGGTCAGGAAAAAGTCTTCACTATTTAATTATGTTATCCTTGTTATCGATAATTGATAACAGATATATGAAAGTTCTCCCCTATCTCCAGGAGAACTTTTTCAAAATAAAGAACGAAAACGCTTGCACAAATAGATAAGAAGCGTAAAATATAACTAGTAATGAAAACTGCTTACCTTAACTCAAGAAAGTTAATCTGGCTAGTAAGCAGTCAAAACAACTAAAGAATGATTTTCGAAAGGGAGACAAATATGCAAAAACATTGGTGGCATAAAGCTACAATTTATCAAATTTACCCCAAGTCGTTCATGGATTCCAACGGTGATGGCATTGGTGACCTCAAGGGGATTACAAGTAAACTAGATTATCTTCAAAAACTCGGAATTACAGCTCTTTGGCTTTCTCCTGTTTATGATAGCCCAATGGACGACAATGGTTATGATATTGCTAACTATGAGGCTATTGCGGATATTTTTGGGGATATGAGTGACATGGATGAGCTTTTGGCGGAGGCCAAGAAGCGTGATATTCAAATTGTTATGGACTTGGTGGTTAACCATACGTCTGATGAGCATGCATGGTTCATCGAAGCGCGTGAAAATCCAGAAAGTCCTGAACGTGATTTCTATATCTGGCGAGACAAACCTAATGAGTTAGTATCTATCTTTAGTGGCTCCGCTTGGGAATATGATGAGACCTCAGGCCAATATTATCTGCATTTCTTTAGTAAGAAACAGCCAGACCTCAACTGGGAAAATCCACGGTTGCGCCAGAAAGTTTATGACATGATGAATTTCTGGATTGATAAGGGAATCGGTGGTTTCCGCATGGATGTGATTGATATGATTGGTAAGATCCCAGATCAACTGATTGATACAAACGGTCCAAAACTTCACGATTACATCAAGGAGATGAACCAGGCAAGCTTTGGAAAGCACGACCTTCTAACCGTTGGTGAAACCTGGGGAGCAACACCTGAAATTGCTAAACAGTATTCAAATCCAGATAATCAAGAACTTTCCATGGTTTTCCAGTTTGAACATATTGGACTTCAGCATAAGCCAGATAGCCCTAAATGGGAGTATGAGAAGGAGTTGGATGTTACAGCACTTAAGGCTATTTTTAATAAATGGCAAACCGAGTTAGAGTTGGGACAAGGGTGGAACTCACTTTTTTGGAATAATCATGATCTGCCTCGTATTCTCTCAATGTGGGGAGATACTGGTGTCTATCGTGAGAAATCAGCCAAGGCCTTGGCTATCCTCCTTCATCTGATGAGGGGAACACCTTACATTTATCAGGGCGAAGAAATCGGCATGACCAATTATCCATTTAGAACTTTGGAAGAATTGAATGACATTGAATCTCTCAACTATGCCAAAGAAGCTCTCGAAAAAGGGGCATCGATAGAAGTTATCATGGACCAAATCCGTCAGGTGGGTCGTGACAATGCTCGAACACCAATGCAATGGGATACGTCTAAAAATGCTGGATTTAGCATATCGGATAAGACTTGGTTACCTGTTAATCCAAACTATAAGGACATAAATGTTGAATCAGCCCTTGCCAATCCAGAATCGATTTTCTATACATATCAGAAGCTCGTAGAGCTTCGTAAGACTCAAGATTGGTTGGTAGATGCTGACTTTGAACTCTTGGAGACAACTGACAAAGTCTTTGCTTACATTCGGAAAACCAAAGATAGCAGTTATCTGGTTGTAGTCAACCTATCAGACCAAGAACAAGACTTCTGTTATGATTTCGAAAGAGCAGAAGTTGTCATTTCAAATACCGAATTAGAGCCAATTACAGACCAAGGCAAACTCCAAGCTTGGGATGCCCTTTGTGTCAAGGTGAGATAGAAAGAAAAATGGTTGTCAACTAACTGTTGATGACCATTTTTTATCTTCTTTCCCCTTACTTAACTCAGGTTAGTCCTGTAGACTAGAATTATGTTATAATAATAGAAAAATAAGAAAAAGGTAAATTTTATGGCAATCTTAGTTTTAGGTGGGGCTGGTTACATCGGTTCTCACATGGTGGACCGTTTGGTTGAAGCGGGCCAAGAAAAAGTCGTTGTCGTGGATAACTTGGTGACGGGTCACCGTGCGGCAGTCCATCCAGACGCGGTATTCTACGAGGGAGATTTGGCAGATCAGGACTTTATGCGTAAGGTCTTTAAGGAAAATCCTGATGTCGATGCCGTTATTCACTTTGCGGCCTACTCACTTGTGGCTGAGTCTATGGAAAAGCCACTTAAGTATTTCGACAATAACACTGCTGGTATGGTGAAGTTGCTTGAAGTCATGAACGAATGCGATGTCAAATACATTGTCTTCTCATCAACAGCAGCAACTTACGGTATCCCAGAAGAAATTCCTATCCTTGAGACCACACCACAAAAGCCAATCAATCCCTATGGTGAGAGCAAGCTCATGATGGAAACCATTATGAAGTGGTCAGACCAAGCTTACGGCATCAAGTATGTCCCTCTTCGTTACTTTAATGTGGCGGGTGCCAAACCTGATGGTTCTATCGGAGAGGATCACGGTCCTGAAACCCACCTCTTGCCAATTATTCTCCAAGTGGCTCAAGGGGTTCGTGAGAAAATCATGATTTTTGGTGACGACTACAATACTCCAGATGGTACAAATGTTCGTGACTATGTGCATCCATTCGACTTGGCGGATGCCCACCTTTTGGCAGTGGAATATCTCCGCAAGGGCAATGAGTCAACAGCCTTCAATCTTGGCTCTTCAACTGGATTCTCAAATCTTCAAATCCTTGAAGCAGCTCGCAAGGTAACAGGTAAAGAAATTCCAGCTGAGAAAGCTGATCGTCGTCCTGGTGATCCAGATACATTGATTGCATCCTCTGAAAAGGCTCGTACAGTACTGGGCTGGAAACCACAATTTGACAATATCGAAAAAATCATCCAAAGTGCCTGGGCATGGCATTCTAGCCATCCAAAAGGCTATGACGATAGAGATTAATCATCAGGAATAGGAGCTCCATCTGGTCATAAACTACCATTTGGAGCTTTTTCATAGCCATAGCAAATCTTTGCATTTTTATCTCATATCTTTTAAGATAGTTCTGTTACAACTTGAAAAGGAGAACAGGATGGAAACATATACACTTTCAAATGGCGTTAAAATTCCTAAAATTGGTTTTGGGACTTGGCAGATTCCAGAAGGGGAAGAAGCTTATAACAGCGTTAATTTCGCACTTAAGGCGGGTTACACACATATCGATACAGCACAAATCTACGGTAACGAGGTCTCTGTAGGTAAGGCGATTGCTGATAGTGATGTGGCTCGTGAAGATATTTTCCTAACGACTAAACTCTGGAATGACAAGCACGATTACGAATTGGCTAAGACCTCTATCAATGAGTCTCTCGAAAGATTAGGTGTGGATTATTTGGATCTTTTGCTCATCCATTGGCCTAATCCAAAGGCTCTTCGTGAGAATGATGCTTGGAAGGCTGGCAATGCAGGTGCTTGGAAGGCAATGGAAGAAGCCTACAAAGAAGGTAAGGTGCGTGCTATCGGTGTGTCTAACTTTATGCAACATCACCTCGAAGCTCTCCTTGAAACGGCTGAAATTGTGCCACATGTTAACCAAATTCTCTTGGCTCCAGGTTGTTCCCAAGAAGATTTGGTTGTCTATTGCCAAGAGCGTGACATTCTTCTTGAAGCCTACAGCCCACTAGGAACTGGTAGTATTTTTGGGAATGAGGACGTTGAAGCAGTGGCTGAACGTAACGGAAAATCTGTGGCTCAAGTTGCCCTACGTTGGAGCCTTCAAAAAGGTTTCTTGCCACTACCTAAGTCAGTGACAGCAAAAAATATTGAAGCCAACTTGGATATCTTTGACTTTGATTTGTCAGAGGAAGATATGGCAGTATTGGATAAGATTCAAGGCATCAAAACTCAGGATAATCCTGACACAGTTAATTTTTAATAGAATTGCAAGCAACTCGTGAGGGTTGCTTTTTCTATTGTTTTACGAATAAAAGTATGAATCTATGATCAAAATTGACAAAAAGGAGGAGTGGTAATACAATGGTGTTACAAAAGAGAACGAGGTTAAGGATATGACAACAATTACATTGAAAGTTTCAGAAGCAGATAAGAAGTTCATGCAGGCAATTGCGAAATTTGAAGGGGTATCCTTGTCAGAATTAATTCGTACCAAAACTTTAGAAGCCATTGAGGATGAATACGATGCTAGAGTAGCCGATTTGGCTTTGACAGAATATGAAGCCTATCTAGAAAACAGTGGGGAGGTGTTAAATTGGGATGACCTATAAGATAATACCAACCCCTAAATTTGCCAAAAGTTTTAAAAAGTTAGATCCCTTTGTCAGAAAACAAATTAAGACTTATCTCAATCGCGTGACAGAGAATCCAAGAGCCAAGGGTAAGGCCTTAGTTGCTAATCGAACAGGCCAATGGCGTTATGGTGTTGGTGCTTATCGTGTTATTGTCAATATTCAGGACAATGAACTAATTATACTTTCCCTCGAAGTCGGTCATAGACGTGATATCTATTAGCATTAAAACTCAGGATGATCCTGATACAGTTAATTTTTAATAGGATAGAAGCAACTCATGAGGGTTGTTTTTTATAATGTGTGTGCCCGAATTTGCTATAATAAGACTATCATATCAATTACTATTAGAAGGGAAGTTATGCTATGGAATCTCGGAACCTTCTTCCTCAAAATACGCGTCTGATGGCTAATTTGTTGAGTTTCTCGGGAGGGGCTTTGGATGTCTTTTGTCATATGTACTATCATAGTTTGGTTGCTACACAGACTGGGAATATCCTTCTCTTGGTCGCTGACTGGCAGAACAGTAGTATGTACTATAACTTGTTGCGTTGCTTTTCAATCCTATTCTTTTCTTTAGGCTTTCTTTTTGGCATGTGGTTTAAAGACCAGCGTAAGAATGCTTACTGGCGTGTTTATGGTCTTCTTCCACTTTGTGTGATGACAGCTATCCTGCCTTTTCTACCTTCAAATGCCTTGATTGAGCTCCCGATTATCGCTTTTTCTGCAGGTATCATGATGAAGACTTTTACTGGCAGTCAGATTGAGAATCATCCCTTCGTGATATTTATGACATCAGGAAATTATCGAAGGATGTTAACGGCCCTCTATTATGCCATTCAGGGAAGTGGTGATCAGAGAGAATATCGTCGTCAGGCTGTCAATTATAGCTTTATCGTAGGAAGCTTTGTCGTTGGTGCTATCGTCTCAGCGGTTCTGATGCATTTTGTGCACCTTAAGTCAATCTGGCTAATCACTATTAGCTTGATTACGATTATGGTTTACTATTCATCTGAAGTGAAACGTCTGGGACTCAAGGAAACTAATCTTTAGTCGTCTGTAGCAAATATTTTTGATAACAATTGTCTTGTGTTATAATTTTGATTATATTATTTTCATTTAATCAAAAAAAGGAGACATAAGATGCCTGTAGTGAGCAATGATTTTTCAGATATCGTATATAACCGTCGTTCCATTCGTAATTTTGATCCATCTGTTAAGATTCCGCGAGAAGAACTGTTGGAAATCCTAGATAAGACTGTTACAGCACCATCATCAGTCAACATGCAACCTTGGCGTTTTGTCGTCGTTGATAGCGAAGAGGGCAAGGAAAAATTGACACCTTTCGTCAGCTACAATGGTGTGCAAAATGAAACATCCTCAGCCATGGTCCTTATTTTTGCCGATTTGAAGAGCCAAGAAAGAGCTGAAGATATCTACGGTAAGGCTGTTGCTCAAGGAAAAATGCCTGAAGAAGTCAAAGAAAAACAACTGTCAAGCATTGTACCAATGTATGAAAATGCTCCTCGAGAAATGATGAATGAAATTGTCCACATTGATGCTAGCCTTGCTGCTATGCAGTTGATGTTGGTCGCTCGTTCTTATGGTTACGATACTAATGCCATTGGTGGCTATAAAAAAGAAGGTCTCGCCAAAGCCTTTGGACTTGATGAAGACCGTCATGTACCAGTTTTGCTCATTGCTCTTGGGAAAGCCAATGAAGAAGGCTTTGAGTCTGTTCGTCT
The DNA here is from genome assembly GCF_037967965.1 of Streptococcus sp. FSL R7-0248. Taxonomy (NCBI): domain Bacteria; kingdom Bacillati; phylum Bacillota; class Bacilli; order Lactobacillales; family Streptococcaceae; genus Streptococcus; species Streptococcus sp. FSL R7-0248. The sequence goes on along the minus strand of NZ_CP150201.1, from coordinate 1,365,643 downwards.
GGATGCCTCTGATGTAACGACTTTTGCTTAATAAATAATTGACCGTAAGTCTCGGAAGTGGAGGCTTACGGTTTTTTATATTAAGAGATAGCTAAGTGTTTTTAGTAAGATTGGGTAGTTGCTTTAACCCATGATTAAGGTAAGTCCTTTTCCTTTGTGTTATAATGAAGAAAAATGTTAAATGTAAAGTTTATTTTGCCTTTTACTAGGAGTCTTTTATGACAAACTATTTGGTCCAGAGGTTTCTCTGGTTTCGTGAGCGAGGCTTCGTCCAAATTACGCAGAAAACCTTGGTTTCGCTCTTTCCCTTTTTCCTATTCTCAGGAATTATTCGGGTGATTTCACTATCTGTCTTTTCGGAGCTTGGTTATATTAACCAATTGTTTTCAGTTTCTGACTGGTTACCGGCCTTTAAGATAACTGGGCAGGTGCTCATTAATCTTTCCAACTTTCTTGGTGGCTTAGCCGGGCCCTTATCGACCTACTTTGCAGGAAAATACACAGCTGGTCACTATGGTAGAAGTACTGGTACAGCTGGTGTGACATCCCTTTTGGTTAGCTTAATTATAGGATCGCAGGAGCTGTTGCTGTCACCGCTAAACGATGGTGTTTTGACTCGCATCAATTTACCGGCTTCATTCAACATTATGTTGGCTATCTTTGTGGGCTATCTGGTTGGCCAGATTTTTCGCTTTTCAAGAGCTAGTGATGATCAGATTGTGGACAAGGACTATATTTATCAACCAAAGACCGTCCGTCCCATTTTTTTGTCACTCATTTTAGCTATTGGACTTAACATTCTCTTTGTGATTGGAGAGCAAGATAATGTTTTTCTGACGATTAGGCAGGTTACCTCTACCTTTACTGTAACTGATAATCACCTGTTCTCAACCTTTATGATGGGACTTTTGAACACTTTTTCTGCTTGGATTGGAAATAGTCAGGCTTTTGCCCTAAATTCAATTGCCGAGGATAGTTTTGCCTTGGAAAATTTGACCTATGCTGTTTCCCATCATACGACGACTGGGCTTCCCCACCTTTACACACTAACGAATCTTTATCATAGTTATGGCTTGGTTGCTGGCATTGGCTCAGGGCTAGCCCTCTTGGTGGCTCTGCTTTTAGCATCAACCAGTTATAAGGATAAGAAGGTGAGTCTTCTAAGTGTCTTTCCTAGTCTCTTTAACAATGGGGCTCCATTTATGGTGGGGATACCAGTCTTGCTTAATTTAGTTTATCTGGTTCCTTTCCTATTGGCACCTATAATCAATATGGGTATTGCTGCGGTGGCCTTGGCTATTCATCTTATGCCAGCTGCGGTTTATCCAGTTCCAGATGGTACACCAAGTCTTCTTTTCGCCTTTATCGGAACTGGGGGTAGTTTACGAGCTCTTGCTGTTAGTCTGCTCTGTTTTGCAGTCGACATTGTTATCTTTATTCCATTTGTGCGTCTGTCTAATAAAGTACAACACGGTCTAAAAGAGGAAGGAGAGGGCATTGAAACTAAATAAAAAAACTAAGTTGGTCTTTATCCTTGTTGCTTTCTTTCTCATTGGGCTAGCCGTCCCATCCTATAGTTGGACTAGGAAAAATGTCAAGGAAATAGAGACTTTCTATAATTCAAAATTGTCTCCCATTATCATGATTCCAGGGAGCTCCGCTACGGAAAATAGATTCGACGGCCTAGTACATAAACTCAATCAAGACCGTCCTGGTGTCAAGCATAGCCTTCTCAAAGTCAAGGTCTGGAACAATGGACGGATTACCTTTGAGGGTAAAATCAAGGATAAGGATAACGAGCCAGTCATTGTTATTGGATTTGAGAATAACAAAGATGGCTATAACAATATCAAGAAACAAACCAAGATGATGAATCAGGCATTTGAAGCCTTGCAGAATAAATACAATTTCAATAATTTTAAAGGGTTGGGGCATTCAAATGGTGGCTTGATTTATACAGCTTTTATTGAAAATTATCTTAGCGACTACGATGTCAAGATAAATTCTTTGATGACTATCGGAACGCCCTATAATTTCACTGAAACCAATATTAAAAATAAATCGGTCATGCTAGCAGACTTTATAGCTGCTAAGGAGAATATTCCGGCTACCCTACATGTCTATTCGGTAGCGGGAACCATCACCTATGATTCGGACGAATTGGTTCCCGATGCTAGTGTGTCCGCTGGGAAATATATCTATCAGAATCAGGCAAAAAGTTATACTGAAATCACTGTTACAGGTGAAGATGCCCAACACTCGGATTTACCAACCAATGATGAAGTAGTGGAACTAATCAAACAACATATCGAAGGACAAGGTGTTCGTAAGAAGCAAAAGACCAATCTAGAACCTCAATAGGCTAGAATACTATGTATTATTAGTCTAGTTAGTTATTATCAAATACAAAAGAATAGAGTCTACGATGGCTCTATTTTTTTAGTGTAAGACTAACTCTATAAGTTGTTGTAACTACTTGTTTTACAACGTTGGTTTTGTTATAATTGATTGAAATGAAAAAGATGAATGAGAGGTTCTTGATATGCAAATTCCAAGTCGTTTTACCATTGCTGTTCATATTTTGACCCTTATAGCACAAAATAAGGGAAATGAAACTAAGCTAACCAGTGATTTAATGGCAGGTAGTGTGGGGGTTAATCCAGTTATTATCCGCAAAACCTTGTCGCAACTGAAGAAAGCAGACTTGATTTCAGTTCAAAGGGGAAGTGGAGGAGCCACATTAACCAAGGCAGCAGAGGAGATTAACCTTTTGCAGGTTTATCGTGCGGTGGATAGCATCGGTCCAAGTGGCAAACTCTTTAGTTTTCATGACAATCCTAATCCAGCGTGTCCAGTAGGACGTAATATTCATGGGATTTTGGATCAGAGCCTAGAAGACGTTCAAATGGCAATGGAAAAAGAACTCGAAAAGAAAACTTTGGCTGGTATTTTAAAGGATGCTAAGGCCAACTGGAAAGAAGCTGGAGCTTGATTTTTAGATTTTAAACTATAAGAAATCGAAAGTTTTTCGGTTTCTTTTTAATTTTAGGTTGTAATAATTGACATTACAATAAAACTAAGTATAATAATGTCATATAAATGATTACAACAAAGGAGAAAAACATATGACATACGACTACAATAGTAAGATTTACCTCGCAGAGACGGTACTCAATGTGAAGGACTTGGCACGTCAGACAGCCTTTTATACACAGATTATTGGACTTGAAATCCTAAGCCAAACGGAAACAGAAGTTGTTTTAGGAGCGGGAAACAATCCCTTGGTCCACTTGATTCAAACCAATCATGAGCAAGCGGTCAAGTCTAGTTATGGTCTTTACCATATGGCGATTTTGTTGCCGTCTCGCGAGGATCTGGCAGATATTTTCAAACATATTGCTGAGCTAGATTATCCATTTGTCGGTGCAGCTGACCACGGTTATAGTGAAGCCCTTTATTTGGAAGACCTTGAAGGCAATGGTATTGAGCTCTATAGAGACAAGCCTGTTGCTGAATGGGATATTCGTGAGGATGGTCGCATCGTTGGTGTAACAGAAGAACTATCAGCTCAAGAAATTTACGAGATGAGACACAAGGTTGAGCCTTTTGTGATAGCTAAGGATACTCGTATGGGGCATATTCATTTATCGGTCAAAGATAGTCAGCTAGCAACGGCTTTTTATCAGAATGTTTTGGAGCTGGCAGATAAGTTTACCATTTCAAGTGCTAGTTGGATTGCTTCAGGTGATTACCATCACCACTTAGCTGTCAATGAATGGGGTGGCAAAAACTTAGCCAAACGTGAAAAAGGGATGATTGGTCTTGCCTACTACGTCCTTGAAGTAGAAGACAAAGAAGATTTGATTCCCATAGCAGAACGTGCTAAGAATCGTGGAGCAGAGGTCAAATGGTTATCTTCTAATGCGTTAATCTTCGAGGATAATGATGGTATTTTGACACGGGTAAGAAAAAAATATTAATAATTAGTGATTTTTAAGTCGTAACTATTGACATTACATTTGAAAGGTCTATAATGGTTATTGTAATCAAAGTTATTACAAATAAACTTAACAATTTTAACAATTAACATTCATCACAAAGAAAGAGGGAATAACTATGACCTACTTTACAGACTTACAAACAAAACGTCGTTCAATTTATGCTTTGGGAAAAGACCTTGAGCTCTCTAACCAAGAATTGATTGAAACCATTCAAGGGGCTGTTCTTAACACACCGACAGCCTTTAACTCACAAACATCACGTGTGGTGATTTTGCTGGATGAAGAATCAGATGCTTTCTGGAATGAAATCGCTTATTCAGAGCTTGAAAAAGTAACGCCAGCAGAAGCTTTTGAGGCAACAAAAGAACGTTTGGCAGGTTTTGCTCAAGCTAAGGGAACAATCCTCTTCTACGAAGATCAAGATGTAGTGAAAGGCCTTCAAGAGCAATTCCCACTTTACGCTGAAAACTTCCCAATTTGGTCAGAGCAAGGTCATGGAATCGCCCTTTATGCGACATGGTTGGCTTTGGCTGAGAAGAATATCGGTATGAACGTACAACACTACAATCCACTTGTTGATGCTCAATTGGCTGAAAAATATGACATTCCAGCTAACTGGAAACTCCGTGCTCAAGCGCCATTTGGTCAAATCGTTGCACCAGCAGGAGATAAAGACATCCAAACAGAAGGTCGTTTCAAAGTTTTTGGCGACAAATAATCACTTTAATTTAGTCAGTCAGCTTGCCAGTAGGCTACATACTGACTGAACAAAATCATAATGATAAGACAAAAAAATTAGCAAGATTGAGAAATCTTGTTATTTTTTTATCTTAAAAATAGTAATACCCAAGGAAAGTTATAGCTTGAATTTTGCTAAGGTGACACCGGACGTCAGCAATCTTTTTCGAAGTTTCATGACTAAGTTTTAAGTTTCTAGATTTTAAATTTTTAGGCTCGGGCTAAGACAATTTTCCCAATTTCCGAGTATCTGAAACTATTTGGTTTCGGGCGCTTTTGTAACGGCATCTTGCATATCAATTTTTCCAAGTCATTTTTTTGAAGGAGAAGTGCTATAAGATGTTAGAAAAGTTGTGTTATTTATATCATATTTCCAATGATTTTGACAATATCCTTTTTATTTTTGACAAAGATACTTGTCAAAAATAAAAAGAAGCGTTACAATAGTTTTAGACGAAAGAAGGAGAGGTATTCTTATGGGAGCCATATGGATTCTTTTTATCCCTTTTATAGTTATATTTTATGCAAGCTCAGAAAAGAAGATAAAAGGATTGAACAGACGTATCAGACGATTAGAAAAACAAGTGAAAGGAAATAAAGAAATGTCTAGACTTTTAGAAGAATTGAAAGGCCAAACGGCCACTGTTACAGTAGATGGTGTTGGATTTGAGTATGAAATTATAGATATCGATGAAGATTGGGTCAAACTGACTCGTGTGAATCATAAACAACAGAGGGAAACCAAATTAGTCCGCATCGAAGATATTCAAGGTATTCAACTATAAGGGGGCGAAAGCCATGATTTTAAAAAATCGACTGAAAGAGCTGAGGGCGCGTGATGGGCTCAACCAATCCGAGCTAGCTAAGCTAGCAGGGGTTTCGCGCCAGTCCATCAGTCTCTTGGAGCGAGGGGAATATACCCCTTCTGTAATTATTGCCATCACCATCGCCCAGGTTTTTAAAGAGCCTGTGGAAAATGTTTTTAGTCTTGTAGAGGAAGAGGAATGATTATGAAAAAGCAACAACAAGAACGATCTCCACGTTACCGTTTTTGGAGAAATGTAGGGATCATTACAGTTTCTGGTTTGATCGGAGGAGTCATCGGAGTTTTGACAGGCATGTTTGGATCGAAAACAAGTATTGAATTGCAAAATCTTTTTGATAAAGAGGACTTGTATGTAGGAAGTTTCATTCTTTTTCTAATCATTTTTGCGATTGTATTGTCCTTACTTTTGATGTCACGAAAATCTTATTACAAGATGAGTGAAACAGAAGATGAGGAGGCTTATAGATTTGAAAGTCAGATGAAAAAATGTTACGACTTGGCTACGATTTTCAAAGGGATTCTGCTGATACCTTATATGTTTGTGATTATCTTTTATACTCAACAGTACTCTCTTGATGATAAGATGACAGGAACGTATATGCATATCTTTGGAAGTTACACTATGTTTTATATTTTTGTTAGCCTATTTGCTATGTTTGTTGTGGCTGACCAACTCTATCGTAAGACTTTTAAATTGATTTATGGTATGGAAATCCCTCGCAATGCCAATGCCAAGGAAGTGCGGGAATTTATGATGAGTAGGATGGATGAAGCTGAAAAACAGATTGGCTACGAGGAAAATTTCGAAGTGGTGGTTAAGTTAAGCAATTATATCTTGCCGAGCCTTCTCATTGCTCTCTTAATCATTGGAATTGCCTTCCAGACGGATATCCTCTTGGCTTTGTTGGTCGTATCCATTCTCTATATTTATATCCTTATTTCACAATACAAGATTACCAAACGTTATTATAAAGAGTAAAGGAGTCATTCATGTTAGAAATTAGAAATTTAGAAAAAAGCTTTGGCAATAAGCAGGTCCTCTTTGGAGTGGATCTGACAGCTCAACAAGGGCATATCCTTGGTTTGGTTGGGAAAAATGGGGCTGGGAAAACCACCATTTTCCACAGCATCCTGCGCTTTTTGGACTACAGCGGTGAGATCCGCCTAGATGGCAAAGCGATTACGCAAGAAACTTACAAAGAAATTGGTTATTTGCCGGAAGAACGTAGTCTCATGCCAAAACTCACGATTTTTGAGCAGGTCCGCTATTTGGCTGCCTTAAAAGGAATGAGCACTGCCGAGGTTAAGGAAAAATTACCGACCTGGATGGAAAAACTCCAAGTAAAAGGGAAATTGACTGATAAAATCAAGAGTCTCTCAAAAGGGAACCAACAGAAGGTGCAACTGATCATCACTTTGATTCATGAGCCTAAATTGATCATTTTAGATGAACCCTTTAGTGGGCTGGATCCGGTCAACACAGAAGTGCTCAAGCAGGTCATCTTTGAAGAAAAAGAGCGTGGGGCCACCATTATCTTTTCTGACCACGTCATGACCAACGTCGAAGAGTTGTGTGATGATATCCTAATGATCCGTGATGGTTCGGTTGTCCTTTCAGGGCCTGTCCAAGAGGTCCGGAATAGCTATGGTAAGACTCGCCTCTTTGTCTCTAACGACTTTAGCAAAGAAGAGCTAGAAGCTCTGCCACACGTGACCAAAGTCAGCATGACCAAGCAAGGGACTTGGAAGCTGATCTTGGATGATGCGTCAGCGGGTCCAGAATTATTTGACCGCTTGACCAAGGGCCACTACCTTGCGACCTTTGACCACCAAGCCCCAACTATTGATGAGATCTTTAAACTTGAATCAGGAGTAGAAGTATGAAACAGATGTTTGTCGTAATGAAAGAAACCTATATCAGACAAGTGAAATCATGGAGTTTTCTCTTCATGGTCTTGGGCCCTTTCATCATTTTAGGGTTGGGCATTGGAATCGGTTATCTAACGGATTCTTCTACAGATGCGAAGAATCAGGTGGCCTTGGTGACAGAAGTCTCAGCTGTCAAAGAAAGTCTCAAAGGAACCGATAGCTTGACCTCAGACTACAAAGATGAAGCTGCAGCTAAAAAAGCCATCAAGGATGAGAAAGCAGCTGCTTACTTGACAGTCGATGAAAAAGATGGCCAGCTAGAAGCCACTTATGTGGGCGACCAAGCCATGAAAACAGAATTGAAAACCCTTGTCGCCGCAAAATTAGGCCAAGTTCAACAAGGGATTAATCTAGCGCGTGCTAATCTAAGTAAAGAGCAAGTCACAGCCTTGTCTCAACAGGTTTCTCTCAAAGAAAAAATTGATGAGAAAAAAGAAGGCTTGAAAATGGTGCAAACCATGGTTGCAGGTGGTCTAGGAATGTTGCTTTATATGATTTTGATCTTCTACTCGAGTATCACAGCCCAAGAAGTGGCTAGTGAAAAGGGAACCAAGATCATGGAAGTGGTCTTCTCTAGTATCAAAGCAACTGACTATTTCTTCGCACGCATGCTCGGACTCCTCGGTGTGATCTTTACCCATATTTTTGTCTATGTGATTGGTTTAGTAGCTGTTTGGATCTTTAGAGCAGATATCCCTGTTGTCAAGGATTTTCTCGCTCCAAACTCTCCAATTACCCAGCACCTAGCAGAGTCAATCTCGCTCAATACCGTCTTCTTCATTATCCTTGGGATCTTTATGTATGTGGTGCTCTCTGCCTTCTTAGGCTCCACAGTTGCACGACCTGAAGATTCAGGAAAAGCGATTTCGCCACTAATGATGTTAGTTATCTTTAGCTTCCTTGGGGTAACCACCTTGGGAAGTGCCGGTGATGTCTTCTTATTGAAGATCGGTTCTTACATTCCATTCTTTTCAACCTTCTTCATGCCTTTCCGTACCATCAATGGCTATGCGACTGGTCTTGAATCTTGGGCTTCATTGGGAATTGCGGTCCTCTTTACTATCGTGGGAACAGTGCTTATTGCCCGTATCTATGCGAGTTTAATCCTCCAGACCGATGATCTCGGACCATGGAAGACCATCAAACGTGCTCTCAGCTATCGCTAATTAAACAAGCTCTCAGTTACAGCTGAGGGTTTTTTGATTCCCAATTGATTTTTGAAACCCTTTTCACTACAATAGAGATACAGAAAAGGAGGCAGAGATGAAGTATATTGATTTTGCTGAAAATGAGCGTTTGTCCACGATTGTCCTTGGGATGATGCGAATCAGTCAGATGAGTGAAGATGAGGTGGAGGCCTTGGTGGAGACAGCCTTGTCGATTGGGATCAACACTTTTGATCTGGCGGATATCTATGGCGATGGCCAGTGTGAGGTCTTGCTGGGGAAGGTTCTCAAGCGCCGTCCGGATCTTCGGGACCAGATGTGGATTCAGTCCAAGTGTGGGATTCGTAAAGACGGCTTTACCTATTTTGATTTTTCGAAGGACTATATTTTGGACTCCGTAGATGGCATCCTCGAGCGCCTCCAGATCGAGCGCTTAGATAGTCTTCTCCTTCACCGACCGGATGCTCTTATGGAGCCTGAAGAAGTGGCGGCAGCTTTTGATCACTTGGAGCAAGCTGGCAAGGTCCGTCATTTTGGGGTGTCCAATCAAAATCCTATGATGGTAGAATTGCTCAAAACGGCTGTCAAACAACCACTCAAGGTCAACCAGTTGCAGTTGAGTGCCGCCTTTACACCAAGCTTTGAAGCTGGTTTTCATGTCAATATGGAAGGTCCAAAAGCAGCCGTGCGAGATGGCAGTGTCTTTGAGTATTGTCGCTTAACCGATACGGTGATTCAAGCTTGGTCTGTCCTCCAGCATGGCTTTTTCAAGGGAAATTTTGTCGGCAAGGAAGAGTTTGCGGCCCTTAATCATGTCCTCAATGACTTGGCGAAGAAATACCAGGTCACTCCGACAGCTATCGCCCTTGCTTGGGTCCTCCGCTATCCGGGTAAGATGCAGGCTGTCGTCGGAACGACCAACCCCCAGCATGTCCTTGAAGCAGGGAAAGCAGCAGCAGTGACCCTAACGCGCAAGGAATGGTACCAAATCTACCTTGCTGCAGGTAATGATTTGCCTTAGAATATAAAAAAGAAGTTGCTAGTACTGTACTAGTAACTTCTTTTTGTGATTTAAGTAGCTGAGAACATGCTGTAGTGTTTTGGCAGTCGAATGTCCTCGTTGTCTACCTTGAGCTTTTTAAAAAGTATTAAAATACTATCCTGTCCAGTCTTGAAAATGTTATTTTTACCACTAAAAACCTATTTTTTTATAATGTATTTATCATACATTAAACGACATAAAACACTGTGTTTTGTGTCATTTTATTTTTGTAGTAAATTTTGAGAAATGAATACTTCTGGTATACGCACATTAAACTACGTTTTTAGCTGTTTTCGAGGTTGAATCTCTTATTTTTCTGTGCAATAATAATGGCATCAAAGATGTTATCTGAGTTATAAAAATGAGAGGAGACTTAATATGAAAACACTTGATGTAGAGTCAGTTAAAACTTTAATTCAGTCACGACTTAGCAAGACTGAGAAACTGTTATCGTGTTCACAAGCTCATGGAACTGAGTCAATCTATGTTGCCATTACTAAAGACACCTATTATTACAAGATTTTTCGTTTGAGTGGTCATCAAGCATCACAATCTTTTGGACAAGAGACTGTTTCTAACCGTCATAGTGACTTTTGGCTTAAGTCGTCTATCAGTAATTTGCTTTATAGAGAAGGAAACTGGTATTACTTTGATCAGAGTCAGTATCTGGCTTTGAGACTTCTTCAATCTTTACAGTCGGAGGGTGTGCATGTACGTCTCTATAAACCTAAAGATCCTAAATTTTACATTTTTGTGCCAGATTCGAAAAAGGGATCAGGTCTCAAGTACCAATTTAATCAGACTTATCAAAAGACCTTAAAGAAACTCTTAAGGGGCGGGCTCTTGGCATGTCATCAAAGGAAACTGGTATATTTGACAAAGGCAGCGTATGCTTACTTGGAAGTAATGCGAAAGGATAATGATTTTCAGAATGCATGGCAGCAGTTATCTAAAAGTGCCCATCTAGAGAAGTTACCAGAACACAATACCTATATTAGTCAGGTGACTTATCGTTTATCAAAACAGGAGTTACATTATCAGCTCTCAGGTCAATCTATTGAGCCACCAAAAATTTATGGAGCAAATGCTCAACGCTCAATCTTTAAGCGACTTAGAAATCATTTGATTTATTCAATTAAAGCATTTTTGAAAAAGAAAGTGGGCCAAGTTTTACCTTGTTTGAAGCAAACTTTCTCTAGTAAGGTGAAACGTCTCGAGGCCCCCCAAGCAGTTAGCTTGGAACGAAAAAATCCTATTAATATTTTGTCAAAATCAAAGCTCAATAATGAGAGGGATAGTATCAAACAGGCATGGGAAGCTAATATTAATCATCGTTCAAATGAAAATATCAAAGGTTTAGTTACAAGTGATACTTTGGACAAGTTAGCTCAATTTAGGCAGACACTTTCTGAGGGATAGAAAGGAGATATCATGTCAAATGATTTGACTAAAGGCTGGCGTGCACCGCCAGTAGGATAATAGATAAATAAACGTACATGTCGAGACTATGTGTCTCAAGCAATAAGAGGATTAGGAGTATATAAATGAGTTTTCAAATTGGTGGTGTCAGTTCAACAGGTAAAATTTTGTCATGGGGTGGCCGTTCAGTAGCTATTAACAAGATTAATGCCGTCGATGTCGTTTGTGAGAAGCGTGCATTTCCGAAAATTGCTCTTTTGGGAGTATTTCTGGGATTGATTTTCTTAGGAAAGGATCCGTTTTTGGGGCTTTTATTGCTTGGTATTTGTGGCTTCTGGCTTTACTGGTGGTCTAACCACATTTACCACAATTACTGTGTCCGTATGAAGACGAGCTCTTCACAACCGTTCTATATTAATTTTGGTGATAATGCGGCCATGGCCCGTCAGGTTTGTAGGGCGATTGTTGAAGAAATGTCGGTATTATAACCATTTGAAGACCACTATGAAGGTCTTTTTTCTTATGAAAACGCTACATAAGAGACCAAATTCACTATCACAAGATTGTGACCAATCACAATCTTGTGATAGTTTACATCTTATTAACATTGCCCCAAAATTCTTGAATTCTCTATTGTAAAAGCGTAAGATAGACATTGTTTTAATTCTAGTGCATTAAAACATGCCTTGTACTATTTTTTAAGATGTACAAGGAAAAAATTTATAAAAGAGGAGTCTCGAATGTCTGATAAACAAATGAAAACCCTTGGTTGGGTAGCAACCTTTATGTCAGTGATGATGTACGTATCTTACGTACCACAAATCATGGACAATCTGTCTGGTCATAAAGGAAACTTTATCCAACCTTTGGTAGCTGCAATCAACTGTAGCCTTTGGGTTTACTATGGTCTCTTTAAAAAAGAACGTGACCTTCCCCTTGCTGCGGCCAATGCACCAGGTATTATCTTTGGTTTAATTACAGCATTGACAGCTTTGTTCTAAAATAAAGCAAAATTTCTTTCTATACTATTTTTCTTAACGCAGAAAACGAGAGCAGAACTAGCGACAGTCAGAGATTGTCGTTCTAGTTTTACTCTCGTTTTATTTTTAGTTATTAAGAAGAACCTTGATAGCATCTTCCATTTTTAGTGGATCAGTTTTGGAAGAAAAGCGTTCTAGGACTTTACCTTCACGGTTAATCAGAAACTTAGCAAAGTTCCATTCAATTCTAGCCCCAAGGGGTCCAGATTTTTCTTTTTTAAGCCAATCAAAAAGTGGCTCTGCTTCCTTACCATTGACCTTGATTTTGGCAAACCGTGGGAAGGTTGTATGGTAATTGAGGGTGCAAAAGCTATTGATTTCTTCAGCACTACCAGGTGCCTGTCCCATAAACTGATTACAAGGAAAATCAAGAATCTCGAATCCTTGGTCTTTGTATTTGTCATAAAGTTCCTGCAAGCCCTGATATTGCGGCGTCAAACCACACCCTGTTGCTGTATTGACGATTAAGACGACCTTGCCCTTATAGTCCTGGAGAGACACGGGTTGGTCAGCTTGATCTGAAACTGTAAAATCGTATAAGGATGTCATAGAAAATCTCCTTTTATTTGTTTGAGACTATTATAGCAAAGTTACTCAGAGAAGTGATTCTCCAGGAAGATTAGAGACTAAATTATGTTTGTGATAGTAATTCTCTATCTTGGTGTTAAGAATTACTTATAGCTGATGGTAATAATACTATGTAGGTATATATGCTTAAAAGAAGTAACAATAGGATTTAACGTAATTTAGATTACTATATCATAAATTTTATTTATGGCTAGGGATAATATTTCTTTATTTTTCGGATGTGATAATCTCTGATAAGATAATGTCATTCAGTTTTGAAGCAACCAATGATAATAAGAGATTGTAGTATTTTAGGTGAATTCATTGAGTTGTTGATTTTAGGATAAAAGAAAAGGAGTTTCTTATGTCAGAAAAAAGAGAGTTAGTTTTGAAAGCATTTCGTGGAGAAAGTGTTGATCGTGTCCCAGTAGGATTTTGGCATCATTTTACTACTGAAGACGAGTGGTTACATGGTTTTGAAAATCCAGAAATTATTGATAAAAATAAAGCAGGTCATAAAAAATTTATTGAAGAAGTCAAACCTGATTTTGTTAAATTGATGAGTGATGGTTTCTTCGCATACCCACAACCTGCTTTTAAAGATTTTAAGTCAATCAGTGATTTGCAAACGATTGAACCTTTAGGTGCAAATCATCCTTGGATTTCTGCACAAGTCGAACTTGTAAAAAGTTTGATTGCTGATTTTCCTGAAGATATTGTTGCAATTTACAATATCTTCGCTCCGGTTACTTATTTAAAATGGTTAGTTGGAAAAGTTTCAGGTGGCGATGATCTTATCGCAGATTACATTGTGGAAAACCGAAAAGCTTTGAAGCATGTTTTAGATGTTATTGGCGAAGACATTGCGAGTCTTAGTCAGAGGGTGATTGAAGAAGCAGGTGCTGATGGTATTTACCTAAGTGTTCAAAGTATTCAAGATGAGCGAGTTAGCGCTGAAATTTATAAAGAAATCATTGCTCCAAGTGAATTAAAGGTTTTAGAAGCAGCTAATGGAGCCAAAGGACATAATATTCTACATATTTGCGGATACGAAGGAGCCCGTAATAACATCGAACTCTTTAAAGATTATCCTGCTCAGGTAGTTAATTGGGCGGTCGGTCCTGAAGGAATTAGTTTGGCAAAAGGTCTTAACATTTTTAGAGGTCGCACAGTTCTTGGAGGATTTGAAAATGGAAAAGACGGTCTTCTATATACTGGAACTAAAAAAGCTATTCAAGAAAAGGTTAGGGAGATTATTGCTGATACTGGAATCCATGGGTTAATCATTGGTGCTGATTGCACGATTCCAAGTGATATTAACCATGAGCGTATTGAATGGGTACGTGAAGCAGCAATTTTGTAAGAAAAAGGAGAGATTAATATGAGTAAAAAGACATGGATTATTGGTGGAGCTGTTGTTGTAGCACTTATTGGGGCTACAGTTATTGGACGTAGCTTAACAGGAGATAAAAAAGCAAAATCAGATTCTGGAAAGGTAACAACATTAAAAGTTGCCCATACTCAAAACTATGTTCCTTATGATTTTGTTGATAAGGATGGTAATTCTGATGGCTATGAGGTAGCTGTATTAAAGGAAATTGATAAAAAGCTTCCACAGTACAAATTTGAATATACTGGAACAAGTGATGATGATCTTTTGATTGGTTTAGAGTCAGGTAAATATGACATTGGTACTAAGGGTGCGTGGTACACAGATGAACGTGCTAAAAAATTTATTATTCCTAAAGATCCAATTGGAGCAAGTATTATTGGATTTACCATTCGTAAGGATGATAAAGATAAATATAAAAATATCTCTGATTTTGCAAAACAAAATGGTCGCTTGGTGCCAATCTCACCACAAAATGCTCAGTGGAATGTTATCAAAGACTACAACGATGAGCATAAAGATCAACCAATCGAGTTAACATCTGCGGAATCTTTCCAAGTTTCAGATGCCTATGCATGGGTTCTGGAAAATCGTTATGATGCTTACTTTGATATTAAATTATCTTTTGAAAAGGCTGTAACTGATAAAGATGGTGCGTATCATCAATATGCAGATAAATTGACTTGGTTCCCTTATAAAGGAATTCCAACCTATCCACTCTTCCATCGAGATAGTAAGAACGAAGAGTTTTCAAAAGAATATACTAAGGCTATCAAGGAACTAAAAGAAGACGGTACACTTGAAAAGTTATCTAAAAAATACTTTGGTGAGGATGTCTTCTCATACGTAGACAAATAAGTAAATTGTAACGTCGTAAAAGTATGATGTTTTGATAAGCTTCTGAAGTGAGTTTAGTTAGGAGAAAATATGGTCAATTATGACATTTCAAAAGTTTTTGGAGCATTACCTGAAGTCATAAAGGGCTTACCAATGACATTATTGGTTATCATATTAACGACTTTACTTGGGTCGTTATTAGGAGGATTAATTGCTTGGGCAAGCCTTTCCAAGGATAAAGCTTTGGAGAATTTAGCTAAGGGATATGTTTTTATCTTACGCTGTACCCCACCTATTGTGCTATTATTCTTGGTATTTTACGGAGTTCCAGAATTTCTTAATTGGTGGTTGGGATTAGATATTAATAATTGGTCCAAATTGATATTCGTTCTTGTGACCATGGTTCTCCTATTCTCAGCAATGATATCAGAAGTGTTTAAAGCGGCTTATCAAGCAATTCCTAAAGGACAATTAGAAGCTGGGCTTAGTATTGGGCTTACTTCTGAACAAACCTTTGTAAGAATTATTGCCCCTCAAGCATTTAAGGTTGCTTTACCAAATATTACAACAGCTATACTTAATCTTATGCGCGATGCAGCTTTGGCTTATACAATTGGTTTTATTGATGTTATGGGCAAAGGGAATCTTTTGATTAGTCGCCATTTAGGAAATTATTCTTTGGAGACTTATACAGCTGTTGCCCTTGTTTATTGGGGAATAGCGTTAATTCTATCGTTGATTTCTAGGATAACAGAACAACAATTGAGTGTAAAAGAGAGGTAAATAATGAATATTACTTTTATAATAGATACCTTTATCAAGGCTTTATATGGTGTTCCGGTAACCCTGGGAATCATGGTTGTGGCAATTTTATTGAGTTTTCTACCTGCTTTATTTCTCGCTTTAGGGCAGATTTATAAGTTGAGAGGTGTCAAGACTTTTTCAATTGTTTATCTTGCATTTATTCGTGCAACACCTCCAATTCTGTTAATTTTATTTTTTTATAGTTTGTTCCCTAGTTTGTTAAATCAATTTTTTAAAGGAATTGGGAGTCACATAGATGTCTTCAAAGTTAATCCGCTTTACTATGCTTTTATTATCTATAGCTTGATGACGACAGGAAGTTTATCGGAAATCATTCGATCAGCATTACAAACTGTTGATAAAGGTCAACTAGAAGCTGCACAAGCCATAGGTTTAACAACAAGACAAGCTTATCTGAGAATCGTTTTTCCTCAGGCACTTAAGTCTGCTCTTCCCAATTTGTGTAACTTAGTTATCAATATTGTGAAAGGAACGTCACTTGTCTTTGTTATGACGATAAAAGATATTACCGCAATTGCACGAGTTGAAGCAGCATATGGATATCAATATTTTGAATCTTATTTTGTCATCTTCATTTTATATTTAATCATTTGTGGTATTATTCAAGTTCTCTTTAACCTTGGAGAAAGAAAATTGCAATTTACATAGAGGGAGTCACTATGCTAGAAGCTAAACATATATCAAAAACATTTGGAGATCGTCAGGTTCTTGTTGATGTTAATCTACAAGTGAAACAGGGAGACGTGGTTGTCATCTTGGGACCATCAGGTTCAGGAAAAACAACTTTCTTACGTTGCCTTAATCACTTGGAGAAAGCAGATGGAGGTCAATTAACAATTTCGGGTAAGGACTACTCTTTGGATAAGTTATCAAAGAAAGATATTTTAGATATCCGAAAGAAGACAGCTTTTGTATTCCAACACTACAATTTATTTGCAAACAAGACTGCCATCGAGAATATCTTGGAAGGTTTAGTGATTGCTAGGAAAGTTCCTAAAAGTGAAGCGCAACAGATTGCTGAAGAAGCACTTAAAAAAGTTGGTCTTCTGGATTTTAAAGATTACTACCCATCACAACTTTCAGGTGGACAACAACAACGTATTGGTTTAGCCAGGGCTATAGCAGTTAAGCCGGAGGTTATCTTATTAGATGAACCAACATCAGCCCTTGATCCAGAACTAGTTGGGGATGTTCTGGATGTTATGAAACAACTTGCTCATGAAGGAACAACAATGGTAGTTGTTACTCATGAAATGGGGTTTGCACGAGATGTAGCTAATCATGTCGTTTTCATGGATGGTGGTCATGTCATCGAGGAGGGGAGTCCAAAAGACATTTTTTACAGACCAAAAGAAAAACGTACACAACAATTTTTGGCACGTATTCTTTCTGATGCTAGTTATGATTTGGAATATATGATTTGATTCATCATTGATAAGTTATAATTAGAGTATATAATTCTTGTATAAATAAAATAGGCTGAGGTTATTTCTCAGCCTATTTTTAGTTTCCTAAATGTAATGTTAGTTTATATGGTACTTAACTCCCACAAAAAACCAAGACTTTCGTCTCGGTTTCAGGTTTCATCTCATATTAAGACACCACATGTCCGTCTTTGTCGAAGGTATAGAGTTTACCATCGATGAGGACAGAGCGGTTTGTGTATTTTTCACCTGTTTTAGGGTCGAAATAGTAGGTGTAATTATCAACTGTGACGAAGCGTCCTAGGACTTGTTTGCCTTTAGCGTCGAAGTAGAGGACCTTGCCATCAACTTCTTGGAAGCCGGTCACTTTCTCACCCTTGTCATTGTAATAGTAGTTGTCGCCTTTATCGTAGACAATACGATTGCGGTAGGCAGGTTCACCCTTGCGGTCAGTAACCACGCCATTGTCATCAGCGTTATAGGCTCTATCTCCAATGACAAAACGTCCTGTTTCAAGGTTTCCGCTAGCTCGGAAGTAGTAGTCCTTGCCGTCGATGGTTTGCCAACCAGTAAGAGCAGCCCCGTCGTTACCATAGTAGCGTGTTGGGTAGTATGGGAAGCGTGGAGAACCTTCGTAATTATATGATTTTGAAAAGGCGTTGCGTGTCATGATACCAGTCAATTGGTCAAATTGGTATGTCTTACCGTTGATTGTAACCTCTGTGCCTTTGGCTTGACGGCCATCTTCATAGAAATAGTAACTGACGCCATCAAAGGTCTTCAAACCAGTGACTTTTTGGCCATTTTCATAGAGATAACTTGTACCGCTAGGATCCGTCTGCAATTGGTCAAAGTGGATGGCTTTTTCTTTTGTCGCATCAATACCCTTGGCATCAAAATTAAAGGTCACACCGCGATAGGTAAGGGCTTTGTTAGTTGTTGCAATGGCAACGTTTGTGGTCACTTTTTGACCATTTGGTGCTGTGAAGGTCATAGGTGTTGAGTCGAAATGGTAGAGGTGTCCATTAAGAATATCCCATTCATCAAAAGTTGACCATTGTGATTGGCGGACGTTACTATATTTAGATCCAATAATCTTACCATCATATTGATAAGGACCTTCTTTGATTTTACCATCAGCATCTGTGATATAGACGCCTTTAAGTTCATAATCATTTTCACCAGTACGCTTGAATTCAGGATAGAGACCGTTTGTCAAGAGTTTTCCATCTGGGCTAAAGAGCTGAGAGTTGACGACTCCTGTGTAGAGACCCCCTTTAAAGGCATCATTATCAGAATAGTCGCTAGCGTAGTAACGGTTGCCATCAACTTCAAACCAACCTGTTTTGAAGGCACCATCACTTCCTGCGTAGTAGATAGTTTCAGAGAAGTCACCGTAATGGTCAGTGGATGTATCATGATAAAAGGCGTTGCGAAGAACAGCACCAGTTTCGCTGTTAGCGAAATACTGGTTATCACCTAGGGTAAAGAAAGCACCTCGGATTTGTTGGCCCTTATCGTTAAAGTAGTAGAGGTCCTTGTTAATGGTTTGGAAACCAGTGACCTTTTTACCATTAGCATCATAGTAGTACCATTCTTGATCGCTACCTTGAACAAATTGGTTTCGATTTGTGGTTTGGTCAGATTTAGTCGTCGCCACACCATTATTGTCAAAATTATAGACCGTACCGTTTAAGGTAAGTGAACGATTAACCCACTTTTCACCTGTATTTGGGTCCAAGTAGTAGGTTTTACCGTCAACAGTAACCAGTTGTCCCTTGGCTTGGACACCATATTCGTGGAAATAAAGGTTCTGACCGTTAATGGTTTGGAAACCAGACACGGCTTTACCATCAGATCCGAAGTAGTACCAAGAGTTATCTCTATTAACGAATTGGTTAGTTACTGGATTTCCATTATCTTTATCTAGATAGTAGATATCGTTATCGTAGTAAAGGAAGTCCCCTTTGACTTGTTGTCCACTATTATTGAAGTAGTGAAGGTTGCCGTCCACCGTTTGAAAACCGTGAAGCGCTTTACCATCTTTACCAAAGTAATACCAATTCCCTTTATCATCAGAAACATAACGACTGGTTACCATAATACCAGCCTTAGGATCAAAGTAGTACTGTTGTCCGTTTAGGTTTTGAACGCTTGTCTTATAGTCGGATTGGCTACGGTCTAGGAATTCGGTTTGGAAACCAAATGGGGCTGAGAAGCCTTTAGTTGCCTTGTAATTGTCGAAGTAGTACCAGTTATCCGATTTATCTGAGACAAAGACAGAATCAGGTTGATTACCAGTAGCATCAAAGTAGTAAAGATTACCATTCTCGGTAACAAAGTCATCTTTTACCATCTTGCCATCTTTATCGAAGTAGTAGTAACCAAAGTATTTATGGTTTGCATAATCAAGATATTGGCGACCTGTCACACGACGTCCATTGTCTTTATCGAAATAATAGCTATCACCATTAATAGTAACGATTTCGTTTTTAGCTTGTCGACCGTCTTCGTGGAAGTAGAGGTTAAATGTATCAATGGTCTGAGCACCAGTGACGGGTTTTCCATCTTTGCCGAGGTAATACCAGTTGTGGTTATTATCTTCGATAAACTGGTTGCGTTTGTTCGTTTCAGGGAGAACTGCTGTCAAACGACCTTGGACATCAGCATTGTAGGCTTGACCATCGATGTTGATAGAGGTATTGGTTACCTTACGTCCATTGGCCTTGTCATAGTAGAAAGATTGTCCATTTTCAGTGATGATCTCGCCCTTGGCTTGCTTTCCATCCTCGTGGAAATAAAGGTCGAAATGGTCAACGTTTTGAGCACCTGTTAGATTTTTCCCATCTTTAAGGTAGTACCAGTTGCCTTCAGCATCGCTCTTGAATTGACCGCCAGAAACGACAGTAGTTTCAACAGATTCTGGTGCTTGACTGTTTACTTCAGTGACTGTGCTAGCTGTTTCTGAAGTTGAAGTAGCAGTTCTCGTTTCGCCACTAGCCAAATTGTAAGTGCTACTTGTTTGCTCTTCCTTAAGGACTGGCTGCTTATCAGCTGTGACAGTAGCAGTTGTATCAGCTGCATTATTGGTTGCGACTTGATCAGCTTTTGTTGTATCTACAGTTGTTTCTGTGACGACAAAATCAGGATCTTGGCTGACGCTCTCGGATGTGCTTGCTGAGGTGACTTGATTCGCAGCTTGTTCGTCGGCAGAGACACCAACTCCAATCAATGAGGCACCAAGTGCCAAACCAGATACGGCAATGGTAACCCATTGTTTTTTCACTTTATGAAGTTTAAAATGAACTTTATTTTCCATAAAAGTTCCCCTTTTCCTTTTAATGCCACCATTCTAACATCTTTCATTAGAAGAATCAAACGCATTCATAATATTTTCATGTTTTTTTCTAAAAATTGAAAATTCTTTCGAGATAAGGATTTTAGAAACAAAATGAATGTTAAAGAACCACTTTAGCAAGTTTCTTTTGATAGAGATGTATGTAAAATTAAAAAGCAAGCACTGGGAGTCCCCATTTTCGGTATAGCATTCAACAATAAAAGTATAAAAATACAGAAAGGGGCCCTTTTAGGCCAAGATATATGGTATAATAGTTCGGTATTTCGCAAAAAATGGAGTATAAAAATGAGTATTTTTCGTAAAAAGGATGTTGGTCTCGCTCAGACTGAGATGAAACGACATCTGACCCTTAGGGATGTAGTCCTTCTGGGAATCGGTGCCATGGTTGGGACAGGAATCTTTACAATTACTGGTACCGCAGCATCGACTCTAGCTGGTCCTGCTCTGATTATTTCGGTCTTGATTTCAGCCGTGTGTGTTGGGATGTCAGCTATTTTCTTTGCTGAGTTTGCCTCACGTTACCCATCGGCTGGTGGTGTTTATGGTTATCTCTATGCTGTCTGGGGGGAGTATCCTGCCTGGATGGGTGGCTGGTTGACCATGATTGTCTTTATGAATGCTGTATCCAGTGTGGCCTCTGGTTGGGGTGCCTACCTCAAGGGGCTACTGGCTAGCTTTGGTCTTAAGTTGCCTCAAGCCATCAGTGGACCTTTCAATCCCAGTCAGGGTACTTACATTGACCTCTTGCCAGTCTTGGTCTTGGTCTTGGTGACAGCTCTTCTTCTCATGAATTCTAAACAGGCTTTACGTTTGAACTCCCTCTTGGTAGTACTCAAATTTTCAGCCTTAGCGGTCTTTGTCTTAGTGGGTCTCTTCCATTTGAATCCTAGCAACTGGGCAGATTTTGCACCATTTGGCTTTGGACAAATTTATGGAGGAAAGACAGGAATTATGGCGGGTGCTTCCCTCATGTTCTTTGGTTTCCTTGGTTTCGAGTCTATCTCTATGACAGTAGACGAGATTAAAGAGCCGCAAAAGAACGTTCCTCGAGGTATCGTTCTTGCCTTGATTATCGTAGCTTCACTTTATGCAGTGGTTTCGCTGGTCTTGACAGGAGTTGTTCACTATACCAAGTTGAATGTTGATGATGCTGTGGCTTATGCCCTTCGCTATATCGGTATTTCTTGGGCAGCCAACTACGTATCAGTGGTTGCTATTATGACCTTGATTACGGTATGTATCTCAATGGCCTATGCCCTTAGCCGTATGGTTTATAGCCTGGCGCGTGATGGTTTCCTTCCTCAAACCTTCCAAAAGGTTTCAAAGACTAATAAGGTTCCACATCATGCGACGCTTTTGACAGGTGTTTTGTCAGCTATCTCAGCAGGTATCTTCTCTTTGGCCAATATGGCATCCTTGGTTAACATTGCGACCTTGGCTTACTTGGTCCTCTTGGCTATTGCCCTCATTATTCTTCGTAAGGACAAGGGCTTGCCACAGAAGGATGAGTTTAAGGTTCCATTTGTTCCTGTCTTGCCCATTATTTCAATTATCGTCTGCCTCTCCTTTATGAGTCAGTACAGTTGGCAGACATGGTTAACCTTTGGTTTGGCAGTGCTAATTGGGTCAGCGATCTATGCCTTTTACGGTTACAAACATTCTAAGTATTAAGATGAAAACGTTAGGTCTGATGATCTAGCGTTTTTTGATATAATGGAAGGAGAGTAAAAGCAGGAGTAGATTGATGAAATCAGACCAGATGTGGCAAGCCTATAAGATTTTAAATCAGACAATCGGAGATAAGATTGATGCCTGGGCCTTTGGCGTGGAAGCAGATTATTTGGCAGAACTCGTATTGATGGGGCAAAAGACAGCAACCAGTTCAGCTTTTGACTTGTATGCAGTGGGGAATGAACCATTGCCCAAGGAAAATGAACTGAGCGTCATTCTTGATAGTAAGGAGAATGCTATTTGTATTATTGAAACGACGAAAGTTGAGGTCATCCCATTTAAAGAGGTTTCTAAAGACCATGCCTACAAGGAAGGTGAAGGAGACCGTGGGCTAACCTATTGGAAAGAGCTTCATGAGAATCTCTTTAGCAATTGGTTGGAAGAGGTTGGATTACATTTTAGTCAGGACAGTCTAGTTGTTTTAGAAGAATTTAGAGTAGTTTATCCTAGAGATTGAAAGTTCCCAATATCTTGGGGACTTTTTTACTTTAAGGAAAGATTAACCTTTCTTTAAGTCTTGTCTTAGGTTTCTTGTGTTTAATAGAGGCGTCTCAAAAGTAAGAAAGAGGTCCAACATATGACATACAAAGATACAAAACAAACACAAGAACGTTATGCCATTAAAAAATCATCAAAATGGAAAACAGCAGGATCAGTCCTAGTAGCTAGCTTAATTTTTGGTAGCTCGGTCGTCCTAAATGAAAATAAGGTTTCAGCCGATGAGACGAACACTGAATCAACACTCTCAACGGTTACGACGTGTGAAACCACTGCCGATTTGATTGAAGAAAGTACTCAGACCAACAATACATCAGAAACTACTGAAACAAGCACAGAATCGGCTACAAGTACTTCAACTGCGGCTTCAACTTCAGACACTGATTCGTCAACAATAAGTACAACAAGTACGACAGAGGACACGCCTGCTACATCAACAAGCAGTGAAACATCTGATCATTCAAGTACTTCCGCAACTCCAGAAGCAAGTTCTTCTGAAACTGCTGAAAGCACAACTGAAGAGACTTCAGATACAGCAACGACCACTACAGAAGAAAACACTAGCACTAATACAAACACAAATACCACTGAAGCGACGGCCTCAGAAACGGCTTCTGTTCTAACTAACAATTCTTCTGATACTGCTTCTGAGGCAACGACAACTGAGTCTGAAGATAGTGATTCAGAAAGCTCAACGACAACGATTACTTTCAATGGAACAACCGTGGTAACAAGTGATAGCGGTACTGTCACAGTTGATGGAACGACAATTACCATCAATCAAGCAGGATCATACACTTTGACCGGAAATGGTTCAAGCTATACCATTATTGTGTCAGGTAGCGTGACAGATCCAGTTACAATCTACTTGGATGGTGTGACCTTAACGGATTCGTCTATTACTTCCAATTCTTCAGCAGAATTGACTGTTAATGTCCTTTCAGACAGTTCTATTTCTTCAACATCTGCTAATGCAATTGAAGCAGCGGGAGCCTTGACCATTACCAGTGGTACTGGAAGTAGCTTGACCCTTTCAAGCACTGAAAAGCACGCCATCAAGGCTGACAGTGTAACGGTTGACTCTGTAACACTTGATTTGACTTCTGAGGCAAAGGATGGTATCAATGCGACGAAAGCTGTAACTATTAAAAATGCCACAGTCAACATCACGGCAACTGATGACGGTATTCAGGTCGAAGACGAAACAGATGTGAACAGTGGTGATTTGACGATTACCGACTCAACGGTAACCATTAATGCAACTGATAAAGGTATCACGGTTACAGATGAATTGACTGTCGAAGGCAATTCTAAAGTAACAGTTGTAGCAGGTGACGAAGGCCTTGAAGGGCGTTATATCAATTTGACAGGTGGAACCGTTGATATCACTGCTGGTGATGACGGTATTAACGCCACTGAGTGGACGACCAAGGACAGCGCTGATACTTCAAGCTTAACCAATTCGACTTCTGACTTGGAAAATGAAGTGGGCATCAATATTGACGGTGCAACGGTAACTATCTTGGCAGATGGTGATGGTATCGACAGTAACGGCAATGTGACAGTGAAAAGTGGTTCTCTCTACGTCGCTCAGACAAGTGCAGATAATGCTGCTATCGACTACGATGGAACAGGTATTATTTCTGGCGGTACTGTATGGGCTATTGGTAACCAAGGAATGGCTCAAGCCTTTACAACAGGTTCAAGCCAGTCTTATATCATGGCCAACATCTCTGGTAGTGCTGGAGATACCATCACAGTTACAGATAGTTCTGGAAATGTTGTAGCGACCACAACAGCAACAACTTCATTTGGAAATGTGGTCTTTAGTACCGAGAGTCTAACTTCGGGTGAAACCTATACCATTACGACATCAAGTGGTGCTAGTGTGACTGCAACAGCTACTGAAGAAGGCACAAACAATGGTCCTGGTGCTGGTGGCATGGGCGGCTTCCCAGGTGGTGGTTTTGGTAATAGTTCAATGTCTGATAACTTCGGAGGCTACGGCGGACCAACTAGCTATGGTGGCAGCTCTACAAATACGGGTACCGTCAATACCCCATGGGGTCAATCTGCTTCGACAAGTTCTGAGAATACAACTAGCACAAGTAGTACAAGTTCAACAAGCCAGACGGCTAATACTGGACGTCCTACCCCATCAAACTTTGCTAGTCAAACAAGTAACTCAACGTCTCCAAATGTGAGTACCACAACTTCTACGACTGCTAGTGTCACAATGTCTCCAACTGCGAATGCCTCAGCCTCTGCGACTGCTAGCAATTCAGTAGCAAGTAATGCGAACCAAGCAGATGTAACTACTTCAGCAACGACAGCCAGAAGCACAAGCCCATCAGGTCAAGGTTCATCAACGACTAGAGCTGCAGAGCCTGAAGTACGATCACTTATATCTGAAGTAGCAGTTGCCAATCAGTCAGCAGAAGCACAGCCTGAACAGGCAACTACCAATACATCAAGCAGTGCCCAACAACAAGCTCAAGAGACTGCTGAGAAATTGAATAAGATTCTTACTCAAAATCAAACTTCTGAAGCAGCAAAAGGTCAGACAAGAGAAGTTTCAAGTCAAAAGGAAAATGTAAGCTCAGTCGTACAAACTAATCTTGCTCAGAAACAAAATACCCAAACAAGCTCTAAGGCTAATCAGTCATCTAAAAGTTCACAAAGCAATCAAACAAGTAAATCAAGTCTACCAAATACTGGTGATGTGAGCAGTTTGGGACTAGGTGCATTAGGGGCTGTACTTATGACAACATCATTTGCAATTAAAGGAAGCAAGCATTCTCGTAAGTAATTCTAGTTAAGAACATAAAGAAAAACAGAAGCCCTCTTCAAAAAAGGAAAAGAGCTTCTGTTTATTTATTATTATTTTTTAGAAAAAGCATTTTTAAGGCCTTCAACAGCACCTTCAACGCCTTCTTTAACATCTTCGATACCGTCTTTTGCTTTTGCTACCACTTTTTCAACAGCACCTTCGACTTCAGTCTTTTTGTCGCCAGTCAGTTTACCAGCACCCTCTTTAAGAGCGCCTTTAGCTTGATTCAATTTATCTTCGATTCCCATAGTAGAACCTCCTTTTTATGATGAGACCATTGTAGACAATATTAAACGGTAATGCAAGTGATTTGTTTAATAAGTAACGACATTAATGTTTCCTTTATCGTATTCAGCAATAAAGATATCCGAAACGTTTTCATATCCTAATTTTTGAAGCTCTTCATTTAACCAATCTTCCGTTTTACCAATAGTATCAAGAATTTCTGTTTGAATGACCCCATCAGTAATGATTGTATATTTTGGATTTTCATCGCCAGAACGGACCACAATCAATTGGCCGTTCTGTTCAATAACTGCACGTTTAACCTCTTTGAGTTGAAAAATTCCTTGAGAACGTAATTTTAAAGCGACATCAGAAGCTGAAAGTCCTATAGAGCGACAAGCTTCAGGATCTAGTTGACCCTGTTTGATGATGAGAGTTGGTTTACCGTCAATCAAATGTTTGATGAAGCGAATATTGGTGATGAGCCATTTAAGAAGTAAGATCAAAATAGTCCAAATAATCAGGATAACAAAGTACTGAAGGATGGAAACGGTACTATTATAAATTGTACCACCGATGATTCCACCAAGAACAAAGTTCTGTACTTGGTCAGCAGCTGAGCTAGGTGCTAGGTTTCCTTTACCTGTTAAATTGATAACAAAGACGAGTGAAATAAGCCCCAAAGCTAGTTTAATTGCAACAGCAAGATAAAAAGATGTCATTTTTTAACCTCCACGAGTTCAACATCAGACTTGTAAAGTTTTATTTGTTCTAGCAAGTAGCTGTCAGGTTCTGAACCTGAGATGGCACGATAGTATTTGTTTCCAACTTTGAGGATAGCATCATCTGTAGTAGTAGAAGTATTGACATAAACTTTACTCTTATCAACGTCGAGATTTTTAGACACAATCTCGATAAAGTGAAGAGATGCTCTAAATTGGTCATTGTTTGATTGATTGCTTTGGAAATTACTGATAGCAATTAGAACCACGGCAACTAAGGTTAAAATAGAAATAATAGAGAGTTCACGAAACTTAGTATCATGGCGTTCTTTGAAGGCCTTAAAAGCAAATACGCCGGTCACTAAAATAAGTCCTGCAGTAATGGCAACCATAACCCAGTTTTGTTGGCTAATCTGATTTAGCACATAGTCGTAGGAATAGAATTTCATTGAGAGATTTCCTTTCATAATATCTCTAGTATTATTATTATAGGTTAAAAAGTCTTTAAATTCAATCAGTCTATCCGAAAAATGAAGGAATGAGTAGGATTCTTAAAGGAAATTTGCTATTGAAATGACTTGCAGCCATTAAGCCAAATTTTGTGATTTCTTTAAGGACTTTGTTGATATTTTCACAAATTATGCTTATAATTGAGGTAATCAACAATCAGAACTTGCCTAAATTTTTCGAGAATCAGAAGTCTGGTAACTTAAAGAGATTGGTTATTTTATGTAAGACTTCACTGTTAATCTCTAAGAGAGTCAACACCTTTTCTTGAATTCCAAAAAATGTTAAGGCCTCTCGTTCCTAGAAAAAGGAGTAATTATGTCTGAACCATTATTTTTACAATCTGTTATGCAAGAAAAAATCTGGGGTGGTACGCATTTACGTGATGTCTTTGGCTACGACATTCCAAGTGACCATGTCGGAGAGTACTGGGCTATTTCTGCTCACCCAAATGGTGTTTCTACTATTAAGAATGGTCGTTATGCCGGTCAAACTTTAGATGTTCTTTATGCAGAGCACCGTGAGTTATTTGGCAATCGTCAAGAACCTGTCTTCCCACTTTTGACTAAGATTTTGGATGCCAATGATTGGCTCAGTGTGCAGGTCCATCCAGATGATGCTTATGGACTTGAACATGAAGGTGAACTTGGTAAAACAGAGTGTTGGTATATCATTGCTGCTGAACCAGGTGCTGAAATTATTTATGGCCACAATGCCAAATCAAAAGAAGAACTGCGTCAGCAAATTGAAAGTAAGGATTGGGAAAATCTTTTGACTAAGGTTCCAGTTAAAGCAGGTGATTTCTTCTATGTGCCAAGTGGTACCATGCATGCTATTGGTGCAGGTATCTTAGTTCTTGAAACCCAACAGTCAAGTGACACAACCTACCGTGTGTATGACTTTGACCGTAAGGATGACCAGGGCAACCTGCGTGAGCTCCATCTGGAAAAATCTATCGATGTCCTAAATATTGGTGAACCTGCCAACAGTCGCCCAGTCACAACAAAAGTAGATGACCTCAAATCAACGCTTTTAGTAGCAAGTGATTTCTTCGCCGTTTATAAATGGGAGATTTCAGGTAAGGCTTATTTTGAAAAGACTGCAGATTACAGTTTGTTTAGTGTACTTGACGGTCAAGGAAGTCTCCTTGTTGATGGTCAAGAATATCCAATTGCAAAAGGAAGCCACTTCATTCTACCAAGCGATGTTCAAGCTTGGGAAATTCAGGGAGAGCTTGAATTGATTGTTAGTCATCCTTAATTAAACTATCAAACTAGACGAGATAAGAATCTTGTCTAGTTTTTTCGTACAATGATACAGAAAATTTGCAATTTTAAAAACCTTTCCTAATAAGTCTGAATAGCTTGAAGTTCCAAACTAATCATGTCATACTAAGTAAGTTGACTAAAATAGTAATAAACAAGTTATCTTTTTTGAGATGATATCTTGTTTGTCTTAGATCGGAGAAACTTATGTTAAAAAAAGGAGGCCTTACAGCTTTATTGTTGTTTGGTATGTTCTTTGGAGCCGGAAATCTGACCTTTCCGCCTCAGCTAGGCTTTGAATCTGGAGGTCATTTTTGGCCTGCGATTGCAGGGTTTGTCCTATCAGGTATTGGTATTGCCATCCTAACGCTGGTGATTGGGACCCTAAATCCTAAGGGGTACATTCATGAGATTTCACAAAAAATCTCGCCTAAGTTTGCCCTAGTCTATTTGGCAGTCCTTTATCTGTCTATTGGTCCTTTCTTTGCCATTCCTAGAACGGCAGCAGCAGCCTTTTCGATTGGCTTCTCGCCTTTGATTGGCAGTGGACATACCAGCCTTTGGCTCTTTGTCTTTACCGTAATCTACTTTGCTTTAGCACTTTGGATTGCCATGAACCCATCTAAAATTCTAGATAGTATTGGACGTATCTTAACACCTGTCTTTGCTATTATGATTGTTATGGTTATTGTGGCAGGAGCACTTAAATACGGTGCTCACAGTCCTCAGGTAGCTAGCCAAGCTTATCAAGCTTCTGCATTTGGTAAGGGATTCTTGGAAGGCTACAACACCTTGGATGCCTTAGCTTCTGTGGCCTTCAGTGTAGTGGCAGTAGTCACTCTCAACCAACTAGGCTTTAAATCTAAGAAAGAGTATATCTCTACCATTTGGGTCGTTGGTTTTGTAGTGACGCTTCTCTTTGGTGCTTTGTATTTGGGACTAGCCTTTTTGGGCAATCATTTCCCACTCCAAGTGGCAGGCCTACCAAAAGATGCCAATATTGGTGCTAGCGTCTTGTCACAAGCCACACAAGCTATCTTTGGACCAGCTGCTCAGATTTTCCTAGCTATCATGGTGACAGTGACTTGTTTCACAACAACTGCAGGACTTATCGTTGCGACAGGAGAATTCTTCCACAAGGCATTTCCGAAAGTATCCTACAAGGCTTACGCCATTCTCTTTACCTTGATTGGGTTTGCGATTGCCAACTTGGGACTTAACAATATCATTGCTTTCTCAGTGCCAGTGCTTTTGATTCTCTACCCAATCACGATTACGATTGTCATGATTGTGATTGCCAACAAGTTCGTGGCCTTGTCTAAACCTGGTATGCAGGTTACAGTTGCGGTAGTAACGCTGATTGCCTTGCTTAGCGTGCTTGGCAGCCAGTTCAAGCTTGCAGGACTGAATGCCCTCATTAACTTCCTACCATTGTCAGGAGCTTCCTTACCATGGTTGATACCAGCCATGTTGTGCATCCTCTTGTCTCTCATCTTACCAGATAAGATTAAGAGCGAAAGCTTTGAAATGGAATAAAAATACTAATCCTATCACATAATATGTGGTGGGATTTTTTTTGTCTCTCCAAGTCACCATAAGTGCGAAATCTTCTCAAAAGCGTTAAACTTAAGGCGTGGAGATGCAAGTATCTATTGAAGGGAGTGTTAAAAATGTCAAATCCTAATAATCATACTATTTATCTTGCTGGTGGCTGTTTCTGGGGTGTTGAGGAGTATTTCTCTCGTGTGTCAGGTGTGTTAGATGCTGTTTCGGGTTATGCTAATGGGCGTAGTGAGACGACTCGCTATGAACTTATTGGTCAGACGGGTCATGCTGAAACTGTTCAGGTGACTTATGATGCCAGCCAAGTGTCATTGCGAGAGATTTTGCTACATTACTTCCGTATTATCAATCCTATAAGCAAAAATAAACAGGGCAATGATGTGGGAACTCAGTACCGTACGGGTGTTTACTATACCGATGAAAATGACTTGCCAATTATCGAGCAAGTTTTCCAAGAAATGACTGAGCAATACGGCCAGCCTTTGGCGGTTGAATTGTTGCCTCTGAAGCACTTTATTCCTGCAGAGGATTACCATCAAGATTATCTCAAGAAGAATCCTAATGGCTACTGTCATATCAATGTCCATCAGGCAGCTAGTCCGGTCATTGATGCCAGTGCTTATCACAAGCCAAATCAGGAGGAGCTTAAGGAAAGCTTGAGTCCAGAAGCCTATGCTGTGACCCAGGAAAATGGAACGGAACGTGCCTTTACGAGTCCGCTTTGGAATCAGTTTGAGCCTGGAATTTACGTTGACGTGGTGACTGGCGAGCCACTCTTTTCATCCAAGGATAAGTTTGATTCAGCCTGTGGCTGGCCGAGTTTCTCTCGTCCTATTAGTCCTGAGGTAGCTAATTACAAGGAAGACCATTCTCACAATATGGATCGTATTGAGGTCCGTAGTCGTGTGGGTGATTCTCATCTTGGCCATGTCTTTCCAGATGGTCCAAGTGACAAGGGTGGTTTACGCTATTGTATCAATGGCGTAGCGACACGATTTGTGCCTAAAGCCGATATGGAAAAAGAAGGTTACGCCTACTTAATTGACCAAGTAGACTGATTATTCACTAGTATTAAGAGATTTTCTAGCAGAAGCTTATCATAAAATAAAAGGTTGGTACTGCTTGCTACCAGCCTCTTTTACCTGTAAAAGAATTTATTGAAAGCCCTTTAAAGCTAACATAACATGTTACCTAACCGTTCAGGACAAAAAAGTGACCTTTCATTACATTTTTTTACAATTTTATCCAATTTGTTTTACTTCGTATATAGAAAAAATAGTACACTATAATAGTGAGAAATCTGACAAGTGTAAATGTGTCCTTCTCCTTGGCTTTTGCTGGTTTTGGCGTCTGTAAACATTATTGTACTTTGTGTAATAATGAGTCTTCCCAACCTCCCAATATGATTTTATATGTCTTAACTTACCAAAACAAGACTAGCAAGAGAATACTAAGATATTTCCTTAAGAAGTAATGACAGCGCTTGTTAGATTTTGTGATAACATTCAGATAGTCCTAAGGACTATTTTATTGTGCTAAACCTTTTTGATGGAGATTATTATGGAATGGATGAATAAACTAATCATATTAATAGCCATTTGTGTCTTGTGGTTCTGGTCTTTTCTTTTACTTCCTAAAACAGGGGAGAAAGTAGTTTATCTTTATCATTTCCTAGCTCTGTGTGGTTTAGTCATGATTTATTTTGCCCTAGTTGATCCAGCTGGTCTCTGTGATACTTTTTTCAATATTAAACATCTATGTTTTCATTAATGAATCCAGTTTGGTAATAGGTCAGGAAAATCTGAATTTAATTAATCACTCATCAAAAGAAGCTTTCTGTGTATTGATAACAGTTTATCTGTTTTCAATATGCAGGAGTTTTTTTTCTATATTATCGAGATTTGGACATAGAAAAAGCAGTCGGAAAGACTGCTTCAGGTGTGTTACTGTTGTGATTCGTATCGTTTGACGATTCTATTTAAGCGCCATTGGTAACAGAGACCACTAACGATAAGACTGGCAATCAGGCCAATCCAGTAACTATAGGGACCAAGTCCAGTGACTTTTTCAAGCAAGAAGCCAACTGGGAGGGTGATGCCCCAGTAGGTTAGGACACCGAGATAAAAAGGTACCTTGGTATCTTTATAGCCACGCAGGATTCCTTGAAGCGGAGCCGCAAAGACATCTGCCACTTGGAAGAAGAGGCTATAGGTCATGAAAATGGCAGTCATTCTCAAAAAGTCAGGCTCATGCCCATAAAGTTCAGCCAAATCATAACGCAAGAAATAGAGGAAAATCAAGGTAAAGATAGAAAATCCTAGGGCTGTCAACCGT
This sequence comes from Streptococcus sp. FSL R7-0248, assembly GCF_037967965.1. Lineage (NCBI taxonomy): Bacteria > Bacillati > Bacillota > Bacilli > Lactobacillales > Streptococcaceae > Streptococcus > Streptococcus sp. FSL R7-0248. Next base: position 1,333,406 of record NZ_CP150201.1, on the reverse strand, counting down.
CCCAGCTTGCTGTAGCTCTTGACGGCATCCATGCGTCTGGCTCCAAATTCGTAGGAAATAATGATAGCCATGGCACTGGAAATGCTGAGAGGAAAGGCATACATGAGATTTGAGAAATTCATGGCCGCCTGGTGACTAGCAATCACTAGTGACGGATACTTAGACATAACCAGACCAACACCAGAGAAGATGGCGACTTCCGCAAAGACCGTTCCACCAATAGGGAGACCTAGTTTAAGGGCGTCAAGCAGAGCTGCTTTATCAAGGGGTTGAATCCTTTCAATGTGGTAGGGCTTAATCTTTTTATGCTTTCTGATAACCGAGATGGAAATAAGGAGAAGGGCCCAGTAAGCCAATGAAGTTCCAAGCCCAGCTCCAGCTCCCCCTAACTCTGGTAAACCAGCAATGCCATAGATGAGGAGGAAATTGAAGAAACCATTGAGGGGTAGGAGCAGAAGCATGAGGTACATGGAAAGGCGCGTGAGTCCAAGCGCATCAAGGAAGGAGCGAACCACGCTAAAGAGTAGGAGGGGAATAATACCAAGACTCAAAAAGCGTAAATAACCAAGGGCTACCTTTCTGACCAAAGGTTCTAAACCTAGATGGTTCAAAACCAAAGGTGCCCCCAGAAAAACAAGGGCAAAGAGGATAAGTGATAGACCCAAAGCCATATAAAGAAATTGATAGAAATCAGGTGCCACTCGGTCCTTGCGACCTGCCCCTAGATGGTGTCCGATAATAGGAACCAAGGCAGAGACGATACCTGTTAAAAAGGTGAAAAAAGGACTCCATAAACTCGTTGCCATGGCTACCCCCGCCAAGTGTAGGGTATCGTATTGACCAGTCATGGTAGTGTCCACAAAGGCTGCCGAGAAGTTGGCAAACTGATAAATCAGTATGGGCACAAAAATCTTGAAGAAAACAAGGAATCGCTCACGGAGAGAATGTGTTTCGTGCATTCTGTTTTCCTTTCTAAATTTTTCAAATTATATAATCATTGTACAACTGTTATCCAATAAAGTCTATAATTGACGGAAAGTTTGGTCCCATTCTCTCAAATTATCGTCATCTCCCATAAAAGCCAAGTAGTGGAGAATTTCTTTATGTATAGTCATTCCCATATTCTTATCGATAAATTTATAAAGGTATGCGGCTTTTAGTTCTTTAAGATAGAGTTTTTGTAACATGAAATAGTCTGGTAATTGAATAGTTTTTAGTTCGTTTATATAGTAGTCACTATCTTCTTGATTTCCGTAAAGAATGATTTGGAAAATACAACGACTGATAACTTCTAAAGTGATTCGATCTAAATTATTTCTAGGATTTTTATTGAGTATTGATAGGAATTCCTTAATGTAGATTTTTAGCGCATCTTCTGTGAAGATATCCTTTACCATATTCAGTAAATTAATATCGAGAAGTGTCCAAATATCAATCGAAAAGAAGTAGTTTTGAAGTTCTGTAGCAATATCTTGGTTAACTGAACGGTTTTGAAGTTTTGAAATCTGACAGTCAATACAAAGACTAATCAGATAATCACTATAATTGGTTTCTCCTAAAATGCGAAACTTTTCTGCGACTTGCTCCAGTGCTTCAAAGTCTAGATGATTTGAGGCTTGATTGAATTGATTAGCAAGTTTTATGTAGGTTTCGTCCACAAGATATTCTTGTCCGAAAAATTCATTATATTCGACTTTTAGATGTTTTAAAAGTTTGAAAAGAGTATCATTTGAGAGTGATGTTTTGTTATTTTCAAAGTCTGAAAGACTCGCTACAGATCCAGCTACTTGAGCGAGTCTCTGAATAGTGTATTTTCTCTGTTTTCGAATCTGTTTAAATTTTTGACCTTGTTCCATATAAAATTCCCTTATCGGATTTCCGAAATTTCAATAGTTGATACTATTAATAAACTAAAATAATAGTATCAAATTGAAGGAGGTAAAAGCAATGATTATTGAAAAAACTAAATCGGTTGCTGTGTCACTGCTTAGATTTATTAAGCTACTTCCTAAGAAGGAAATGGTACTTTATATCATTTTTGCGCTTCTTTATTCGTGTCAAGGCATTGTAATACCTATAATTATCCAGATGGCAGGTCATATAGATAGTAGTGATAGTCGGGATTTAATAGTTTTTACATTTTCGAGTATCTCTCTTTGGGTGGTTGTGTACGCTTTTATGTATATAGAGAATATTCTGCTTCGTTCTATTATTAGAGCGTTTAATGTAAGCCTATCAGAAAATATTTTAAAGAATCATGCTGCCTTTCCTAAAAACATATCCGATTCTGAGCTTTGCTCACTCTTGACACAAGATCTTGGAATTGTAGACCAGGAGTTCCTCCAATCTTTTCTTATCTCGCCAGTGTGGGGCGCCTCTGTCCTAGTATCTGTAATTTATCTGCTCAAACAAAATATTATTGTAGGTAGTCTTTTTACTGTAGGTGCCTTTCTGATGATTTTGCCTCAGTTTATATTTAAGAGAAAGTTAAAAGAGTCAGGAGAATTACTAAGTAGCTCAAAAGAGAAAAATTTAAGAGCTATTACAGACTTTGGTAAAGGGATTGAAACTATTATTTGCAACCAAGCAGAAAAAGAGAATGTAAAGCAAACTCTCATAACCCTTAGTGAGATGGAGACGACACAATTTAAGTATTATACACTTCATAATTTAGTTATGTTTTGGACAGGACCTCTGAAAGCTGTCGGCTTGATTGGACCATTTGTGATTGGTCTTGTCATGAAACAAAATTCAATTACTACACTTATTGCTATGATGTCTGCTTCAACATATCTTATTAACCCCTTACAACAGATTCTGGAGGCTATTGCAAGTATTCAATCAAGTCAAGTGATAAAAGATAAATTATTGACATTTGGAAGTGAGTCAGAAATTCCTTCAAAAGGGCTTCACATACATACTTTAGAAGAAATTCAGTTAAAAAACGTCACTAAATCTTATGATAATCAAGAGATTTTTCGAGATGTTACGGTTACTTTTTCATTGTCTCAGCATAATCTTATAGTTGGTGATAGTGGTATTGGAAAAACAACACTTTTTAGGTTAATATCAGGGCAAGATAAGGCATATAGTGGGAAAATCATTTTTAAAAGCATTGATGGAAGGGAGCTGACTCCAAATTTAGATAATATTGCAATTATTCATCAAAATCCCTATGTCTTTCATACAAGTGTGCGACATAATCTAACTCTTTATCAAGATTATTCTGACTCATTGCTCATTTCAACACTAAAAAAAGTTGGACTATGGGAGGCTTGTTGTCACCAATTAGACTATGAATTAACTGGAGATAACTTTTCAGGTGGTCAAATCATAAAACTTGAGATTGCACGTGCTATTTTGAGGGGCAAGCAGGTTTTACTTGCGGATGAGATGATGGCTTCTTTAGATGTAGCAAGTTCAAAAGAAATAAGTAATGTCCTGAAACAGTTGCCTAATAGCATTATTGAAATTGCCCATCATTACAATCTGGAAGATTATGATGCTGTCTATAGAATTGAAAATAAGTCAATCGTAAGAATTAAATAGCAAGAGCTACTTTCAGTAAAAGTTAGACAGATTAGTTGCTTAGTTTTTTCTTTTGCTTTACAACTTGAAGATTTTAATTTCAAAGAAAACACCTAAGTCAAGTGACTCAGGTGTTCTTGTGTTATTTTTCTTTTTTGTTATGGTTCAAAATGGCATTGAGGACGATGGCAAGCAAGCTTGCAACGACGATACCGTTTGAGAAGAACATTTGGAAAGCATTTGGTAGGCTGTTGAAGAGGTTGCTGCCGTTAAGACCAACCCCTGCAGCGATTGATACCGCAGCAATCAAGAAGTTGTGTTCGTTGTTGGCGAAATCAACACGCGCTAAGATTTGCATCCCTTGGATAGAAACAAAACCGAACATGACAAGCATAGCGCCACCAAGGACCGGGCTTGGGATGATTTGAGCCAAGGCACCAAACTTAGGAAGGAGTCCAAGAAGAACAAGGAAACCAGCCGCATAGTAGATTGGCAAGCGCGTCTTAATACCTGACAACTTCACAAGACCAACGTTTTGTGAAAAACCAGTGTATGGGAAGGTGTTGAAGAGTCCACCAAGGAGAACAGCCAAACCTTCAGCGCGGTAACCGTTACGAAGGCGAGTGCTATCGATTGGTTCTTTGGTAATATCAGAGAGGGCCAAGTAAACCCCAGTTGATTCAACCATAGACACAGTAGCGATAATACACATCATGATGATTGATGACAACTCAAACTTAGGCACCCCGAAGTAGAATGGTGTTGGCACGTGGACAATAGGTGCCGCAGCTACTGGTGAGAAGTCAACCAAGCCCATGCTTGCTGCGATAGCAGTACCGACAATCAAACCAATCAAGATTGAGATGGATTTGATAAATCCTTTAGTGAAAATATTAACTACAAGGATGATAAGAACGGTGATAGCAGCAAGGAAGAGGCTTTGACCAGTTGGTTTGTCAACATTGTTCCCCATATTTCCGATAGCCACAGGGATGAGGGTCAAACCAATAGTTGTGATAACTGATCCTGTAACGATAGAAGGGAAGAGATTGGCTACTTTTGAAAAGACACCAGAAACGAGGATAACATAAATCCCTGAAACGATAAGGGCACCAAACATAGCACCGCTACCGTGTTTCTCACCGATCATAATAAGTGGTGCCACTGACTGGAAGGCAACCCCGAGAACAACTGGAAGACCGATACCGAAGTATTTATTAAGTTGAAGTTGGAGGAAGGTTGCTACACCACACATGAAAATGTCGGTTGAAATCAAGTAGGTTAATTCATGAGCTGAATACCCCAAGGCTCCAGCAATCATGATTGGCACCAGGATTGATCCCGAGTACATGGCAAGTAGGTGTTGCAGTCCTAGGACCGCTGCCTGAGAGTGTTTCTCTTTGTTTTGCATTAGATGTCTGCCTCCTTAAATACGACCTGACCATTTTCAAAACGATCCAAACGAGCAAGTGAAACGACTGGATAGCCAGCTTCTTCCAGAAGGGCACGACCATCTTGGAAAGATTTCTCAATAACGATACCAACCGCTTCGACGTGTGCACCAGCTTCTTCGATGATTTGAATCAAGCCTTTGGCAGCTTGGCCGTTAGCTAGGAAGTCATCAACGATGAGGACCTTATCTTCAGGAGTGAGGAACTTGCTTGCGATAGAGACAGTGCTAGTCACCTGTTTAGTGAAAGAGTAGACCTCAGCAGTGAGGATCCCTTCATTCATGGTGATATTTTTAGCCTTCTTAGCAAAAATCATAGGGACATCCAAGGCCTCAGCAGCGTAGAGGGCTGGAGCAATACCAGATGCCTCGATAGTCACCACCTTGGTGATGCCTGCATCCTTGAACTTTTCAGCAAAGACCTTTCCAATCTCACGCATGAGGTCAAAGTCCACTTGGTGAGTGAGGAAAGAGTCAACTTTGAGGATGTTCTCCCCAAGGACATTCCCATCTTTGAGAATGCGGTCTTCCAGTAATTTCATATTACCTCCTATAAAAAATATAACTAAAGTGTATTTTGATTTTTCCCAGATTCTACTATGACTCTGACAAAGATCAAAACCATCGAATAACAGAAAAAGGCTTGCAAAGCAAGCCTTTAAAATCATAAAAAGACGGTAAAATCTTTTGATGACTTTCTGACTTACTCATTGTTAGGTGTTACGGCACCTTGTAGAAACGTCACGCCGATTCGTGACATAAATAAGTAATGTTCTCATTGTTCGATGAAGCTGTCGTTGGTTGATGATAAACCAACATCAACTCTATTATAATACTATATTTTCTTTGAAGACTCAAAGGATTTTTCCTATGAAAACGCACTATTTTAAAAGTTGGAAAATTCAATCTAACATTATTGTAAGATTTGCTGAGAATTGTAGTTTCTTATAGCATTTTTGTTATAATAGTGGGAAATGAAAGAGGTAGAGTTATGCATAAGATTTTATTAGTGGAGGACGACGAGGTTATCCGTCAACAAGTCAAAAAAATGCTAGAACAGTGGGGTTACGAAGTTGTTCTTGTTGAAGATTTCATGGAAGTATTATCTATTTTTGTAAAAGTAGAGCCCCACTTGGTTCTTATGGATATTGGTTTACCTCTATTCAACGGTTATCATTGGTGTCAGGAAATTCGTAAGGTCTCCAAGGTGCCTATTATGTTCTTGTCTTCCAGAGATCAGGCCATGGATATTGTTATGGCAATCAACATGGGTGGGGACGACTTTGTGACTAAACCTTTTGACCAAAATGTTCTCCTAGCAAAAATTCAAGGGCTTTTGCGTCGTTCTTATGAGTTTGGTAAGGATCAGAGTCTCTTGGAATATATGGGTGTGATTCTGAACCTTAAGGCCATGGATTTGGTTTATCAGGGAGAGGTCGTTTCTTTGACAAAGAATGAGTTTCAGATTTTACAAGTTCTTTTCGATCATGCTGGTAATATCGTTAGTCGGGAAGACCTGATGAAGGAGCTTTGGAATAGTGACTTCTTTATTGATGACAATACCTTGTCAGTTAATGTAGCTCGTTTACGTAAGAAGTTAGAGGCAGTGGGTTTGAAGGATTTTATTGAAACCAAGAAAGGTGTTGGCTACGGGTTGCGTCATGATGGGTAAGTGTCAATTTATCAAATACCATATTAGGTCTCGTCTGACTTTCTATCTTTTATTTGTCTTTAATGCAATCATATTGGTCTTATTTGCCTTTTTATTTGAAGAGGCGGCAGATATTCTTTATTACGCCTTGACCATAATGACATTTGTGACTATCATCATGGTTATTTGGGACTTGGTTAGGTCCTATCGCTCTTATAACTTAGCCTTTCTCTATGAGGAAATCACACCATCAAGTCCTTTAGAATTTTACCTAACCCAAACTTTGGAAAGTGCTAGGGAGAGCCAGATGTCTCAGACTGAGGAGGAGCGCAAGCGCTATACAGATTTGATGGACTACTATACGCTTTGGGTACATCAAATCAAGACGCCAATAGCAGCTAGTCAATTATTGCTTCGGGATATTACGGATAGTAAAACGAGGGCTCTCTTGGAGCAAGAGGTATTCAAGATTGATTCTTACACCAATTTGGTTTTGCAGTATTTACGTTTAGAGAATTTTCATGATGATTTGCAGCTGAGGCAGGTTGCATTAGACCCCTTGGTTAAAGAAGTTGTTAGAAAACATAGTCTATTCTTTATTCAAAAAGGGTTGACTATTAATTTACATGACTTGGATGTTATGGTCGTTTCAGATGAAAAATGGCTCTTGGTTATCATAGAGCAGGTCTTGTCAAATAGTTTGAAGTACACAAAAAGTGGTGGCATTGAAATTTACTTTAAAGATAATGGGCTTCATCTTAAAGATTCTGGGATTGGTATTAAAAATAGTGATATTCTACGGGTTTTTGAGCGTGGCTTTTCAGGTTACAATGGCCGACTGACCCAGCAATCCTCTGGGCTAGGACTGTATCTTTCTAAGAAAATTGCTGATCAGCTTGGACATGATATTAGTATTAGCTCCCAAGTAGGCCAAGGAACCACAGTCTCCATTCATTTTCAAAAGAAGAAGTTAGCCATTGATTGATAACTTACAAAAGTGTAAGAAATTAGACGACAAATGAAAGCAAGGGTTATGGTTTTGCCCCTGCTTTTTCTATAAAATGGTATCGAAGTTAAGTAAGAGATTCCTAAAATCTCTCCTAATTCTACTAATAAAGGAGCTTATTATGACATTACTAGATGTTCAACATGTTAAAAAAATTTATAAAACACGTTTCAAAGGAAATCAGGTTGAAGCCCTTAAAGATATCCATTTTACGGTTGAGAAGGGTGAGTATGTTGCTATTATGGGTGAGTCTGGTTCAGGAAAATCAACCCTGCTCAACATTCTTGCCATGCTTGATAAACCAACGTCAGGGCGTGTCTACCTTAATGGTATGGACACAGCAACTATTAAAAATAAGGATGCTTCCAGTTTCCGTCGTGAAAGATTAGGGTTTGTTTTCCAGGATTTCAATCTTTTAGATACCCTATCAGTTAAAGATAATATCCTGCTACCTTTGGTCCTTTCTCGACGCCCACTTAAGCAAATGATGACACAAGTTGAAGCTATCAGTCGTCAACTGGGAATTCATTCCTTGCTAGAGAAGTACCCTTATGAAATTTCAGGTGGTCAAAAGCAAAGGGTTGCAGTTGCGCGTGCGATCATCACTAAACCAGAAATCCTCTTAGCAGATGAGCCAACAGGCGCCTTGGATTCAAAATCTTCAGCGGCACTCTTGGATGTCTTTGAAACTATTAATGCCAGCGGTCAGACCATTCTTATGGTAACTCACTCAACAGCGGCCGCCAGTCGTGCGCAGCGTGTTTTGTTTATTAAGGATGGTATTCTTTATAATCAAATCTTCAAAGGGGATAAGTCTGAACATCAAATGTTCCAAGAAATTTCCGATACACTAACTACAATGGCAAGTGAGGTGAACTAATATGTTTCGTCTAACCAATAGACTGGCTTTGTCCAATCTCATAAAAAATCGTAAGCTTTACTATCCGTATACATTGGCAACTATTCTGGTTATTGCCATTACCTATATTTTTACATCTTTAACGCTTAATTCGCATCTGGATGACTTACCTGGGGCAGATGCTATCAAGATGGTTTTGGGGTTGGGACTTGGGATTGTCGCCCTATCCTCTGGGATTATTGTTCTTTATGCCAACAGCTTTGTCATGAAAAATCGTTCAAAGGAGCTTGGTCTCTATAGTGTGCTAGGCTTAGAGAAACGTCACCTCTTTAGCATGATTTTAAAAGAAACGATGATTATGGGTTTTGTGACTTTGCTTCTAGGTATAGGTGTAGGGGCGCTATTCGATAAACTCATTTATGCTTTTCTTCAAAGGCTTATCGGTGAAAGTACTGGTTTGGTTTCGACCTTTCAAGTAATGACAATTCCTATTGTTCTTGTCATCTTTGCTTGTATTTTTAGTTTGTTGGTTTTGGTAAATGGTTTCCGATTACTACGGCTTAATCCTTTACAATTAACTAAAGATGGCCTTAAGGGTGAGAAAAAAGGACGCTTCCTAGTTATTCAAACCCTTTTAGGACTTGGGACTATGGGATATGGTTACTATCTTGCTCTTTCTGTTCAGAATCCAGTAACGGCTATTATCAGTTTTTTCCTAGCTGTTTTACTGGTCATTTTAGGGACTTATCTTCTCTTTAACGCTGGGACAACAGTAGTTCTACAACTCTTGAAAAAGAAGAAAAGCTACTATTACAAGCCTAATAATATGATTTCCATTTCCAACCTTGTCTTTCGAATGAAGAAAAACGCAGTTGGGCTTGCTACCATTGCTATCCTCTCAAGTATGGTCCTGGTGACGCTTGTAGGTGCTGCAAGTATCTATGCTGGAAAAAAAGACTATTTGGCCAGTGCTGCTCCACATGAGTACTCAGTTACCGGAACGAATGTAGATGTAACAAGTACACAAAAGGTTATGGATGATTTCTTATCACAGTCGGGAAATCAGGTAAATAGAAAAACGGAAGTAACTTACCTCTACTTTGGTATCAAAGAACAAGAAAAAAACAAGCTAACCATCTTTTCTGAGAATGAAAGAAAAGTTCTACCAAAGTCAGTTTTTCTTGTCTTCTCACAAGCAACTTATAAGCAATTAACAGGTAAAGACCTCAATCTGACTTCAAATCAAGTTGGCTTATTTACTAAAAATAAAATATTGAAAGATCAAAAGAGTGTCTCTATCAATGGTCAAAACTACCAGATTCAGGAAAGCCTTAATGACTTTATTAAAGGTAAAGTACCTAATATCTTTACAACCATAGTTTCTGATTATAGCTACCTTGTCGTTCCTGATATGGATAATTTTAAAGAAAGTATCAAAGGAACAGCAACCACTCAATCTACTTATGTTGGTGTTAACGTCAAAGACCCTACACATGAAGCCAAGAAAAATTCAGATTTGCTAGACAAACTCACGGATAAAGAAACGCAACAGTTAGCTGGACAAACTACTGGTGTCCCTGGGCCTAACCTCACTGCTAATAGCCGATATGATGTAGAAGGGATGCTAAATGGCTTTGTTGGCGGAACCTTATTTATCGGTATTTTCTTATCCATTATCTTTATGCTTGGCACAGTTCTCGTGATTTACTATAAACAGATTTCTGAAGGTTATGAGGATCGTGAGCGCTTTGTTATTCTTCAAAAGATTGGGTTGGACGATCAACAAGTCAAGAAAACCATTCGTAAACAAGTTCTTACTGTCTTTTTCCTCCCTCTGATTTTTGCCTTTACACACTTAGCCTTTGCTTACCATATGATCAGTTTGATTGTGCGTGTTATTGGGGTTCTCAATCCAAATCTTATGTTAGTGGTCACTATTATTGTTTGTGGCGTCTTCTTCCTAGCCTATGTCTTGGTTTTCGCCCTAACGTCGCGTTCTTATCGTAGAATCGTATCGATGTAACTAACATAGAGTCTAGTTCAAGCTAGGCTCTATTTCTTTTATGCTATAATAGATGAAAGAATTATAAATCATCGGAGAAAACACATGTCACAGACTATTGATGTCAAACGTTACGAGGAATTGGCACGTCAAAAGCAGGGGGAGCACCGTAAATTTCTAGCACAACTCAAGAAGAAAGCCCCTAAAAATTTAGATAAGATTGTTCAGCAGGTACACAATGAAGTTTTTCAGGAGATTGATTGTGTCCAGTGTGCCAATTGTTGTAAGACACTAGGCCCAGACTTCACAGAGCAGGACATTACTCGTATTGCCAAGCATTTTCGCATGAAGTTACCTGCTTTCGAGGAGATGTACTTGCAAGTAGATGAGGATGGCGATAAGGTCTTCAAGTCCATGCCTTGTCCATTTTTGGGGCCTGATAATCTCTGTGACATCTATGATGTCCGCCCCAAGGCCTGTGCAGCCTTTCCTCACACAGACCGTAAGAAAATCTATCAGATCAATCATCTGACTATTAAAAATACGCTTTTCTGTCCAGCAGCCTACCTTTTTGTGGAAAAACTCAAGGATAGGATTTAGAAAGGAACTGTTATGAGACGCTTTAATGCAGGTGTTATCACCCTACTTATCATTGCTGCCTATTTTATCGCGACAGCCTTTATTCCAGATTTGTATTTGGCCTTTAATTATAAGTTGATTTTGGCCTTGCTTTTTGTGCTTTTGAGTTGGCAATCTAAGGGGAAATTTCTCTTTTTCTTGGGAATGGCTTTTCTATCAACCTATATTCATGACCTCTTTAGATTGGACTATTCAGAATGGACCCTGTTTGTAGGGATTCTTATCTTGGGAATTGCGGTGGACCGTTTGAGCAAGCCAAGTTATAAAAAGAACTTCTCTTACAAGGTTTCTAAAGAACATGAGCGAGAGATTTTTGCTAAGACCTTATTTTCAGAGTCTGTTCAGGTGGTGACTTCACAAAACCTCGAAACTGTCTATGCCAATGCCGATTTTGGACGTTTGACTTTAGATTTGCGTCAGGCTCAGTTTATGACGGACCGACCTCAGATTGTGGTTCAGGCCAATTTTTCTCATGTTGTCATTCGAGTACCTAAGGATTGGCAAGTGGATACACATGGGCTTCATACAAGCCTAGCAGGAGTGAAAGGCTATGATAGTCTGGGAGAGCGAGACTTGTCTAGCACGACAGTTTCTCTAACAGGCTCAGTAACCTTTGGACAAGTAACTGTCAAACATTGAAAATGATGAAAGGGCGAAAGCTCTTTTTTTCTTGCAATTCCTTCTTATATATTATTGAATACGCTTACAAATAGTGCTATACTGATAGTGAAAATAATTGGAAATTTGCAATCATTTACTAGAAGGGAGTCTCCTTATGAAACGGTTTAATGCTCGGGCCTTCTTGTTGCTTTTACTAGCAGCTTGTTTTATCGCCAGTGCCTTTATTCCAGATTTTTGGATCATGGTCAATTATAATCTGGTTTTCTTCGTGGCCTTTTTTTGTTTTGGTATCTTGAATAGGCGACCGCTCCTCATTTTTCTTGGTTTGGCCTTCTTATCACCCTATGTTCATGACTTATTAGACCTCGATTTTGCACAGTGGAATCTCTTTAGTGGTATCTTTCTGATAGGTTTGGCCTTAGAGTTTCTCTATGGCAATAGGCAAAAGAAGGGTCTCACTAAAGACTATAAGGTCAATAAGAACGACCAAGAAGGACCACATATTTCTGTTAAGACATATATGGCTGAGGATAGGTATCGCATCTATTCTCAAGAAGTCGAAACGGTTGATATGAATATGGCTTTCGGTGAGCTGTGGCTGGATTTGAGTCAAGCCAGCTTTGCATCAAGTCAGGTAGCAGTTCATCTTGATGCTAAGTTTGGTGAAGTTCATATTCGACTTCCTCATGCTTGTGTCATGGACACCACTGGAATCTCACATCCCCTATCATCTGTAAAGGTGGATCGTTTTGAATCTGATTTAGAACAAGTTGAAACAAGGCTTCATCTGAGCGGAAGTCTCTTCTGCACTGAGCTGGAAGTGGTGTATTAAGGGAGTCCAATGATATCAGCTCTATTGTCAATTAGCATGGTTCCTATACAAAAGAAAGGAAATCACAGGTATGAGTGAAACGGTTATTCAAGTCACATCCCTTGGAAAACGCATCAAGGGAAAGACCATTTTAGAGGATATTAGTTTTGAGATAAATCAGGGAGATTGTGTCGCCTTGATTGGACCTAATGGGGCGGGTAAGACTGTCCTGATGTCTTGTATTCTTGGAGATAAAAAGCCCAGCAGTGGTCAGGTCCTCATTGATGGTAAGACAGGTAAGGCCAAAAATAAAATTGCGGTTCTCCTTCAGGAAAATACCATTCCAAATAGTTTGAAAGTGGAAGAGCTGATTGCCTTCTTCCAATCTATTTCTGATAATCCCTTGACCAATCAAGAGGTTCAGGAACTCCTGCAATTTAAGGAAGACCAGTACCAACAGTTTGCGGACAAACTCTCAGGTGGGCAAAGACGTCTTCTGGCTTTCGTCCTTTGTTTGATTGATAAACCTAAAATCCTCTTTTTGGACGAACCGACAGCGGGTATGGATACCTCGACTCGTCAGCGTTTCTGGGAGATTGTCAATGACTTGAAAAAAGCTGGGACAACTATCCTCTATTCCTCTCACTATATCGAAGAAGTGGAGCATACAGCTGACCGTATCTTAGTCCTCCATCAAGGGAAACTTATCAGAGATACCACGCCATACGCTATGCGACACGAAGAGAAAGAGAAGCAGGTCACTCTGCCAAGTAGCTTTGTTAGCATTGTTCACGGACTGCCGGACATCTATGAGATTACTGAGAAGAGAGATGTCATTAGCTTCATGACCAAAGATATCGAAAAGGTATGGCAAAGTCTTGAAGAAGCGGGCTGTGGAATTTCTGATATTGAAATCCAAAATAAAACACTCTTGGATAGCCTATTTGATTCAACAAGGGAGGACAAGGCATGAAAGCATTACTAAAAATTGAATGGATAAAAACGTGGCGAACCTGGCCAGTCTTTATCATGGGAATCGGGATACCCGTCGGATTTTTCCTCCTTTTTTCAAGTATTTTCTCAGCGCCTACTCCAGAAGCCCAAAAAGAGTTTTTGCTATCTTATATGTTAACCATGACTGGCTTTTCTATGTCTAGTTTTGGTTTGTTCACCTTTCCCTATATGTTACAAGAGGATCGAATTGAACACTGGTTGACCTATATCGAGCACTCAAAGGTTAGTATCGCAGCTTATTATCTTTCTAAAATTTTTCGTGTGCTTCTAAACTTTATGGTTGCTATCATTGTGACCTTTTGTGTAGGTACCTTTTTCCGAGATGTAGAGATGCCATTCTTTAGATGGCTAGGATCAGGTGCTCTTTTACTTCTATCAAGCTTGGTCTTTTTGGCCTTTGGCTTGCTTATCGCTCAGATTAAATCTCAACAAATCATGTCTCTTGTAGCTAATATTATTTACCTTGTCTTGCCTATAGTGAGTGGTTCATGGGTTCCTATTTCCATGTTCCCTAAGTGGGTTCAGAGTATCTCTGAGTGGACACCTGTCTATCATGTCAATGAATTGGTCGTTAATTTTGCTATCAATGGGAAATTTTCATGGAAATCACTTTTGTTTATTTTGGCTTATACGGCAGTATCAATAGTGCTTGCACTCTTTATCAAGTCTCATAGAGAAAGTGATCGAGGTTAAAGGAGAAATAATGGATATTTGGCAGAAAATGTATGAAAAGGCTCAAGCCTTGTATCAGCCACAGGAAGTCTCAGACTTTGTCTATGCTAGACATGTTGTGGCTGCCGTTGAGTCTGAAGATGGGCAAATTTTCACGGGCTTTTGTATGGAAGGGACGTGTGGTATTTTCCATCTATGTGCCGAAAGAGCTGCCCTTTTCAATATGTATCAAGAAACTGGTCAAAATAAGGTTAGGCGAATTATCGCCTTTCGTGACCAGCCGCCTCATGGTGGACCGTCTGGCATGCCTTGTGGGGCCTGTCGAGAATTTCTAATGGAACTGCATCCTGATAATCGTAACTTGGAGTTTATGGTTGACTACGAAACACGTCAAACCATTACTTTGGGAGAATTGTTGCCACTGTGGTGGGGAGAAGAACGGGCTCAACAATTTGAAGAAAAGTCGCAAGACAAGGCTTAAGGTTTATAGAAATCACAAAATCCTCGCATGTTAAGTGTGAGGATTTATTTTCTGAAATTAATTTCAGAAAATTCGAAATTTACCTTGAAATTCAAAGTGAAAGTGCTATACTATTCTGTGAAAATAGAAAGAAGGTTTCATTATGGAGTCACTTGTATCTTTTAGTAAATGGCTCAGCAAATGGTTTACTGTAGCTGTTATCCTCTGGGCGGCCTTTAACTATGCCCTTCCCGCAACTAGTAGTTGGGTCATTCCCAATACGGCTTATCTGCTTGGTTTGATTCTTTTTGGTATGGGGCTTACCTTGACCACAGAAGATTTTAAACGTATTGCTAAGCGTCCAATTCCAGTTGTTCTTGGGACTGTAGCTCACTATGTCATCATGCCTGGTTTGGCTTGGTTGCTTTGTATGATTTTCCATCTGAAAGGTGCGACAGCAGCAGGGGTTATCCTTGTTGGCTCTTGTCCAAGTGGGACTTCATCGAGTGTTATGGCCTTCCTTTCAGGTGGGGATATTGCCTTGGATGTCTCTATTGAAACCCTCTCAACTCTCTTGGCACCACTCATGATTCCAACCCTCTTGTCATTCTTGGCTGGTCAGTACGTGAGTGTCCCTGCACAAAGTCTCTTCCTAAGTACCTTGCGTATCGTGGTTGTCCCTATTATCTTGGGTGTGCTCGTTCATTCAATCTTTGGTAAGAAAATCGATGCCATTATCAAGATTATGCCTTTGATTTCACAAGCCGCCATTCTCTTGATTGTTGGAGCAGTTGTTTCTGCCAACCATGCCAATATTTTCACAGCAGCGACAGCCCTTGTTATCCCAGTTGTTATGCTTCATAACCTTTGTGGTTATGCGCTTGGTTTTGGATTTTCAAAAATCCTTGGTTTGGAAGAACCACAACAAAAAGCCATTACTTTCGAAGTGGGGATGCAAGACTCAAGTCTTGGAGCAACCCTTGCCATGAAATATTTCGTGCCACAAGCTGCCATCCCATCAACTATCTTTAGTATTTGGCACAATATCTCAGGTTCTATCCTCTCATCATGGTGGAAGAACCATTCAAAAAATAGTCATTAAGATAAATGAAAAGCTGACCTTGGGTTGGCTTTTATTTTTTAATAAATAATCTTTTCTGAGACTGTCCTTAGGTGATGATGGACGTCAGCGAACGTCAAGGAAGTTCCATACCCAAGCTTAGAGTATAAGGTCTCGATATTTCTGAACCTCTGAAGTTTAAGTTCTTAGGGGGGGTATCATAGCGGAAAGTCTCAGTTATACTCACGTCGTTCATAAAAAAGAATGTTATGTCATTCTTTGCAGACTTTCTTAGTTCATGGCGTATTTGAAAACGTTTATTTACCACTTGAAGCTGACCTAGGGTCGGCTTTTTTACGTCACATGACAAATGTCATGTCATGTCATGACATCTGGTGCTAAAAAGAGAATGACCAAAAAGATATACTTTAGTCATAACTTAGAAATAATAAAAAACGAAAGAGGTCATCTCATGAAAATCAAAACATCTTACCTTATCTACGCTGTCATCGGAACTGTCTTTGCTGGACTTAGCATGTTTACTGACATCTTTGAAAAAGGGAACTTTGAAGCTATCTTCTCAAATCTGGGCATGATTATTGGCTTGTCTATCTCAGCCTACATTCTCATCACTATGGCTAAAAGTTTTATCGACCTTGTCATTAAAGAATTGAAAAACTAGGAGTCCCAGCATGAAACTATTGAAAATACTAAGCATCTTGCTCCTAGCGGTAATTTGGACCATCCTCTTTGCTTATGTCCTACTTCATGGTAGTAATGATATTCTCTACAGTGTCATGGGTGTGTCTGTTGCAGCTTGTTATGTTTTTCTAGCCTTCTACCAAAAGAAAGGAAATCACAAACATGAGTGAAACAATCCTTCAAGTCACAAATCTTGTTAAAAAAATCAAAGGGAAAACGATTTTAGACCATATTAGCTTTGAGGTAGGACAAGGCGATTGTCTTGCCTTAATTGGTCCCAATGGTGCTGGTAAAACGACCTTAATGTCCTGCATTCTTGGTGATAAGAAAGCCAGTAGCGGTCAAGTCTTTATCAAGGGCAAAACGGGTAAAGCACAAGATCAAATTGCGGTCCTTCTCCAAGAAAATACCATTCCTTCACAATTAAGAGTTAGGGAACTGATTACTTTTTTCCAAGATATTTCTGAAAATGGGTTATCTAAAGTAGAGATTCAAGCACTCTTACAATTCAAAGACGATCAGTATCAGCAGTTTGCGAACAAACTCTCAGGGGGACAAAAACGTCTTCTTGCCTTTGTCCTCTGTCTAATTGGCAAGCCTGATATTCTCTTTTTAGATGAGCCGACAGCAGGGATGGACACTACGACACGCCAACGTTTCTGGGAAATCATCAATGATCTGAAAAAGTCAGGTGTGACTATTCTTTATTCGTCCCACTATATCGAAGAAGTCGAGCACACAGCTGACCGCATTTTGGTCCTTCATCAGGGGAGACTCATCAGGGATACTACGCCACACGCTATGCGTAGCGAAGAAAAGGAAAAACAAGTCACCTTACCAAGTCGCTTTGCGCCAAGTCTTGACAAACTGGCAGCCATTTATGATGTGACTGAAAAACGTGATGTTGTAACCTTTATGACTAAAGATATTGAAAGTGTATGGAATAGTTTACAAGCTCACGGCTGTCGCATTTCTGACATTGAAATTCAAAACAAAACACTTTTAGATAGCTTATTTGATAGCACAAGGGAGGACAAGTCATGAAAGCACTACTTAAAATCGAATGGATAAAAACATGGCGCAGTTGGCCCGTCTTTATCATGTCTATCGGAATGCCCGTCGGATTTTTCCTCTTGTATTCAGGTATGGAAATGAGTCCTGACCCAGAGTCACAAAAAGCCTTTATCTTGTCTTATATGTTGACGATGACAGGATTCTCTATGTCCAGCTTTGGTTTCTTTACCTTTCCCTACATGCTTAGAGAGGATCAAACGGAGCATTGGCTAACCTACATCGAACATTCAAAAATCAGTATTCAGGCCTATTACCTCTCTAAAATCTTCCGAGTTCTTATGAACTTTATGGTTGCTATCATCGTAACTTTCTGTGTGGGAGCTTTTGTGCGTGATGTTAAGATGCCATTATCACATTGGCTCGGTTCAGGCGCTCTTTTACTCTTGTCAAGTCTAGTTTTCCTCTCCTTTGGCTTACTCCTAGCCCAAATTAAGTCCCAACAAATCATGGCTATCGTCGGAAATATCGTCTTTCTTGGACTTGCTATTATCGGTGGTTCTTGGATGCCAGTTACCATGTTTCCAATATGGGTTCAGCACATTTCTGAGTGGACACCCATCTATCATATTAATCAGTTGGTAGTCAATTTCGCAAAAAAAGGGGAATTTTCATGGAAATCACTCATTTTTATCTTGGTCTATGCTACAATAGCTACAGGCTTAGCCCTTTTTATCAAATCTTACAGAGAAAGTGACCATGTTTAGAACATACCAGAAAAATGATTTTGCTTATTTTGTTAGTCTGATTTTCCTAGTCTTCCCGATCTTAGGAGTTTTTGGTGGGTATTTTCCAGTTTGGACTTTAGTTTTGACGGGTCTGTTTACCATCGCTTATCTCCTTATGGTGTATTTGAAACAAGCCTATAGCAAGTGGATTCCCTTTCTGTGGTTTTACACTCTAGCTTACATTATCTTTATGTCCATGACCTTCCAGGGTGGCATGATGTGGTTTGTTTTTTTCAACGTCAATCTTCTCGTTTGGCGCTTTGAGGATAGCATATCATCTTATCGATTCTTTTCCTTTCTAGTGACCCTCTTGATTTTGACGTCATCATCCTTCCTATTGACAGACGATTTGAGTACCCACCTCATGTCTATGGCTATTACCTTATTTTCTTTGGGAATGTACTATTTTCAAAACCGTATACGTCAGGAGAGAAAGATGGAAGAGGCCCTTGCGGAGCAGAATCGGACCATTAATATCCTGTCAGCTGAAAATGAGCGCAATCGTATCGGTCGTGATTTGCACGATACCTTAGGACATACCTTTGCCATGATGAGTCTTAAAACCGAGTTGGCTCTGAAACAGATGGACAAGGAGCAGTATGAAGCTGCTAGAAAGAATCTGGAAGAATTGAACCAGATTAGCCGAGACTCCATGTACGAGGTGCGTGAGATTGTCAATAAGCTCAAATACCGAACGTTGGCAGAGGAGTTACTGGAACTCGAGCGACTCTTTGACCTATCAGATATCGTCTTGACCGTGGATAGTAGCCTTGACTTAGACAGCCTGTCACCTGTTAGCCAGTCGACCTTGTCCATGGTGCTTCGTGAACTGGCCAATAATGTCATCAAACATAGCCAGGCTGATAGCTGTCAGATTCGTCTAAGACGTGATCATGGTATTGTCCTTGAGTTTGAGGATGATGGTTGTGGCTTTGAGGAAGTCACTGGACAAGAACTACACAGTATCAGAGAGCGCCTGAGTTTGGTAGATGGAGACTTGGAAATTGTGTCTCAATCGCATCCAACAATCATTCGTGTGCATTTGAAAGAGGGAGGAAAAGCATGAAATTATTAGTTGCCGAAGACCAGTCAATGTTGAGGGATGCCCTCTGCCAACTCCTCATGCTGGAGGACGATGTTGAAGAGGTCCATGCGGCCAGTGATGGCCAAGAAGCCATTGCCCTCTTGGAAAAAGAAGAGGTCGACGTAGCCATTTTAGACATTGAAATGCCAATCAAGACAGGACTTGATGTCCTGGAGTGGATCCGTGCCAATCAAAGTGAAACGAAGGTTGTTATTGTGACCACCTTCAAACGAAAAGGCTATTTTAAACGAGCCCTTGCAGCCCAGGTGGATGCCTACGTGCTCAAAGAACGTTCCATCAGTGACCTCATGGCGACCATCCATACCGTCCTAGCAGGACAAAAGGAGTACTCGCCAGAGCTAGTTGAAGGTGTTGCCTTTGACAATAATCCACTCAGCCAACGCGAACAAGAAGTCTTGGCCATGGTGGCTCAAGGTTCAACCAACCAAGAAATCGCAGAAAGTCTCTTTCTCTCAAACGGAACCGTCCGAAATTACATGACAGCTATCCTGACCAAACTTGATGCAGGCAACCGAACAGAAGCCGTCCGCATTGCCAAAGAAAAAGACTGGTTGGGATGAGGAGAAGTTTATAAAAGAAATTTTATTAATTAAAGGTCACCATATGGTGGCTTTTTTCATGCCGTCACGATATAGAAAGTATTTTGCATTTTTTCCAATATTTTGCTTTATAATAGTGCTATAATTGTAGATGATAATTTTGTCAATTCTAATAACAACGTTTGGAAGATAAGGAGACAACAAATGGTAGTTTCTGAAAAACGAATTGAAGACCTAAAAGGGTTAAAATTTAATGTTCCTTCATATCAAAGGGGATATCGCTGGACTGAACATGAGGTTACAACTCTTTTAGAAGACCTCTATACACATAGTAAACAAAACAGAGATTATAAGTACTGTTTGCAGCCCTTGATTGTTAAGAAAGTTTCAGATAATACTTATGATGTCGTTGATGGTCAACAGAGGCTAACAACGATCTTTATTTTTTTGAAATTTATGTCTGCTGAATTTAGTAGTGGCCGTAGAAGAAGTAATCAATATGATTACTTTGAGTTGGTTTATGAAACAAGAGAACAGAGTGCTAAATATTTAAAAGAATTAAATTTTGATACTTATCAACAAATCGAGGATTATGATATTGATGCACATCATATCAGTAAAGCTTTTGCTGCTATTGATAAATGGGTGGAACGAGAAGATATTAATTCGGATAATGCTTTACACGATATTTATCAAGTCTTAACAGAGGCTGTGTTCTTTATTTGGTATGAAATTGATGAGACAGAAGACCCTATAAAACTATTTACCAAAGTTAACTTAGGTAAGATTCCTTTGACTAATGCTGAGCTCATTAAAGCTTTATTGTTAGATAAAACTAATTATGATTCTGAAAATGATAGTGAAAGGATACATAGGGGGATAGCTTGGGATAAAATTGAACATAAACTTCAAGAGGAATCATTTTGGAAGTTCCTTACAAATAGTGAGAAATATGTCACTAGAATAGATCTTTTGTTTAACCTGCTTGAACATCGTACTTTAGAAATACCTCAAAATGATATTTACTCAACTTTCTACACAATCTACGCAAAATATCAAAATGCCGAAAATAAACCGACTTTTATAAGTAACTACTGGAATGAAATCGACTTATTATTTGATGAATTAACTAACTGGTACAGGGACCTAAATAGATACCATTTAATCGGCTATCTATTATCGGTTGACGCTAAGAAAATTGAAGAGGTCTTTGAAGCTACTAGAGGGATGAAAAAGTCGGAAGCTTTTTCTAAATTAAAAGACCTTGCTTATAAAACTCTTGCGGGTGATATAGATTCTATAGAAGAACTTTCCTATGGTACTAAAAATAAAACTATCAAATCTACTCTTTTACTGTTTAATCTCGTTACTTTGATTAATAAGAGTGAAAAACAATATCGATTTCCTTTTGATATTTATAAGAAAGAGAAATGGGATATCGAGCATATTCATGCTACGGCTGATGAGACTGCTGAAGCTGATGATAGTCTAGCTAATTTAACTTTGCTAGACGCTAATACGAATCGATCTTATGGAAATAGTCCGTTTGATCAAAAACGAAGAATTATTATTGAGGTTGATGCAGAAGGGAAATTTGTACCTGTTTGTACGCGTAATGTGTTTTTGAAAGTCTATAGCAATGAGGTAGATGGACTTGATGACTGGACTGAAAAGGATAAAGACAGTTATATTCAAGCGATAAAACAGGAATTTAACCAATTTTTTGGAGATTATGAGGAGTAGTCATGCAAGAGATCAACGCAAAATATAACTTAAAATCATTGTTAGAAAATTATCGAGTCGTAATTCCATTGATTCAGCGAGACTATGCACAAGGAAGAAAGGATAAAAGAACCACAGAAGTTCGAAAAAAATTACTCCAGGATATAAATACTGCCTTACTTGACACAAACGTTGGACCACTCGATTTGAATTTTATTTATGGAAAATCAATTAATGGGAAGTTTATTCCATTAGATGGGCAACAACGTCTGACAACCTTATTTCTGGTTTATCTTTTTGCCTATAGAGATAATGACGAGTGTGACTTTCTAGGTAATTTTTCTTATAAAACTAGAAAGTCTTCTACACAATTTTTCAAGAGTCTATTTGAGAACAGAAAGAATATCTTTACAGAAACAGAAAGTTCTTCAGAAATCATAACAGATCAGCCATGGTTTGCAGATTCATGGCAGTTAGATCCAACTGTACAAGGTGCCTTGAAAACACTAGATGACATTTCTGATTCTTTTGATTATGGGTTTGATTATGTTTCAGTTTTATCAGATTCTAATAACCAAAAACTTGTCTTCAATTTTCTAGATATTGATAAACTTGGTTCAGAAGATGAGCTCTATATCAAACTGAATTCTAGAGGGCGCCCATTAACTGACTTTGAAAATTTTAAAGCAAGATTAATTGATAGAATAAAGAAAATAGATAGTCATTTAGAAAGGGAATTTTCCCAAAATATTGATACAAAATGGACTGATGTTATTTGGAATATTGATAAAAATGCCTTTGACACCAACTTTTTAAATTTATTTGAAATTGTGCTTATCAATAATTTAGATAGCCTTGATTATTCTAAACGCGACAATTGGACTCTTGAAATCGACTTTGAAACTGTAGAAATAAGTCATATAAAAATAATTGTATCTGTTCTTGACTTTCTCTCTCAGAATAAAGTGCCTGAGGTTTCATCTATCTTAGAAGGTTCAATAGTCGACAAAAAACTGAAGGATAGGGTTTATTTTCACGTTATTTCAACATTCTTAGAACATCACGGTGATTCATTAGATACTAGCTATAAAAATTGGTATCGTATCTTTAGGAACTTGATTAATAACTCAGTTATAGATTCTCAAGAGTCATATGAACGGGCAATCAAGGGGATTAATGAACAAATCGAACATACTTCAGACCTGCTAGAATATCTAGCCGAGGGAAATAGAATTAATGGTTTCAGTATTGACCAAGTTGACGAAGAGATTGAAAAAGCTAAATTGATAACTGCAGATGATTCCTATAGAGAGATTATAGAAGTTGCTGAAAATCATCCCTATTTTGATGGTCAGATTCGAAGTTGCTTTTACTTCGAAGCGGATGATTTGCCAAGCAGAAAGATTGATGTTATTTCAATCTATTGGAATAAAATATCAAAAATGTTTACTGAAACAAAGCATGAAGAAGGTCTATTAATGCGGGCAGCTTTGCTAGCTCTAGGAGACTATACAATGACTACAGCTAATAATTATAAAACGCTGTATCAGGATAATTCAAATGAGTCTTCTGGGTCTGCACCAAGCCTCAAAAGTTTATTTTCATCTCGAAATGAGTATGTCAAAAAACTACTTGATGAACTCGATATGAACAAGCCGCTAGATGTTGAGTATCGTCGTATTATCCAAGAAAATATTAGTAATATAGCTCCTCAAGAATGGCGTTATGCCTTCATTGCTTACTATGAAACCATGTTTAGTAAAATGACTCCTTCACAATATAGAATGAAATCTCCGTTCTGGCTTAATCGTTCAGAGGAGATGTTGTTAATTCCCAATAAGAGCTCTAGTGCTAGAAATTATGATATTCATTTGATAGCACTAGAAGAAAAACTAAAGGAATTAGGAATACAATCTTGTTATGAAAGTGAGAAAGGGATTGAAAGTACCAATAGGATACTCTATATAAATGAAGTATATGAAGTCAGATTTCGAGGAAATCATTTTAGCCTTAATTTAATAGGTGGCGAAGAAGCAGAGGAAGAACATTTTGATTCTACGCTATCATTTTTGGATATAGCAGAATACTTGAATAATAAATTGCACTAATATTATCACAAAGGCTAGTGAAATTCACACTGGCCTTTGTGTATTAAATCTCTATTTTTATTGTAAGCTAGTACAAAAAAGACTAGATATTATTACGAACAGAATTAGGATAATTTTTCAATTTTCAAAGGGACTTTGAGTTTTTTAGATAAGTATTGAAAGTAAAAGCATACTAACGTAGAGGATAATGATATTATATTCTATAAGTTATAATCAAGCATGAGGTCGAATAATGAAAGAAGAAAATAATTTGCAAGGGAAAACCAGTCGTCTTTTATATTTTATGTCTGAATTGGAAAAGGGGCATAAGGTTAATAAAACTGAGTACCTTAAACGTTTTAATATCGCTGAGAGAACCTTTAAAGATGATTTAAGAGAATTAAAGGAAAATCTAAAAATACTTAGAGATGATATGAAAATAAAGTATTCTCGACTTGCAGGAACCTATGAGGCAGAATATAACCATGGTTATGGTAACTTAAAGTACAACCAGGCCGTCATCTTGTCTAAGATTCTTTTAGAAAGTAGAGCACTACGTGTTGAGGAAGTTAGAGAAATCATTGATACTTTTGTAGAGAGAGCTGTTGATGATAGGGAACGTCAGCGTATTAGAAACTTTACGGAACGGGAACTAGAGGAGTATAAGGAATTATCGATTTACAGGGACAATAAGAGTAAATCTATCTTACCTCATCTATCCGCTATTTTTGACGCAATTGAAAATCAGAAGCCTCTTTCTTTTAAGTATACGAAATACCAAGGAAAGGATGCCGATTATGATGTGTTACCGGTCTCGATTATGTTTAATGATCATTATTTTTATTGTATGGCATATAAAGTTGAAGAAAAGGATGGAAGATTAAGAATAGATACAAGGAGTCTTCGTAATTTCAGACTGGATCGTTTTAAAACTGTTCATCGTTCGAAGTATAATACAGAACTAATATTAAGTTCTGAGGAATTAACTCAAATTTTGTCAGATAGTGATGTTCGTTATCATACTTTCTTGATGTTTTCAGATACGGAAAAATTTCGGATTAGATTCAGATATGTTGGTCAGTTTTGGGAAGTACTTGAAGATGATATCCCTGCACTTAAAGTTATCGAGAAAGATACAAGGAGTACAGTTCCTAGGGTAATATATGAAATTGAAACCTATGGCAGAGATAGTTTTCAACGTTATATTGATCGATTTAATGGGGTATTTACTATACTTGAACTAGAAAAAATAAATAAGTAAAATTGACACTTTTTTTTAATAGCATTTCACAAAAAAACAGAAGTACGTTTTATACGTACTTTTTTTGTTGTATTGTTTGAAAGTGTAAAACAGATGGACAATGATGTGTTTAAGGTACTTGTATTGTGTGTTTCTGGTGATAAAATATAGTTATAAAGAAATAATGCAAAACAAAAGTACAGCATTTATTACCAAAAGGAGGAAAGCAAAATGTCTAAAATTAGAAAGATAATCTATAAAAACAAAATGAAACTTATGAAGAACAGACACTCAACAAAAGGTGTTTACTGTCATGGAGCTAAAAAAAATAAAATAGTTTATGAGACTAATGCCAAAGCACTTCGTGCAGTCATGTTGTGTGAGGATCAAACCATTCGTACTTATTATTGTCATTATTGTGCAGGATTTCATACAACCTCAAGACCTGAACATGATGAATTAGATGATTTGTATATGTTTGCGAGAGCATATGTTTGTTAATGGTTAACACTAATAATGAACATAAACAAGGAAAACTCATCTTTTCAGAGTGAAGTGTTGAAATCCATTCATTAGTTGAGAACTAAGAAAATTTATTTTAGAGGGAGAGTAATTATCATGAATCTTATCATATTTTTCGCTACAATTGATGTATTAACTTTTATGGCTTTGGGAATTCTTTTTTCTATGAAATTAAGAGAAACTCGACGGATTAAAGAGATTGAAAAAGAAATCGAAAAGTTTGAAGCTCGAAGAAAGATATATTTAGCCATTTTGGAAGATGACGAGGATGCATTGTTAGCCATTATGAAGAATGACAAAGAGTTATTGTTAGATGTGATAAATGAACTTAGTGTGTAAAGTAGGGATTTATACTTACAGCACTCAAAAAAGGAATTATTTCCAATTCTTTTTAGATTGTCTATCATTAAGTCACCATATGGTGGCTTTTTTGTACCTTATAATCTATCTAAACATTCACAAGCAAGAATGAGAGAAGTTGAAATGAGCCTCTACAGGAATATGTAGAGGCTTTGATGAATTATTGAATTGTGTCATTTTGTTTAGTGAATTAGACGGGTGGTTTTGATTTTTTCAAGTATCAAAACTATTTTCTCTTTTTCGAGAATAACACTTGGTTTCCTTTTTTAACTGCTTTATAATAGAGTAATACTAAGGTCTTCTGCTGTGATAAAGAAGGCAGATTTTAGGAGATGAGAAATTGGCTTTTTGTGTTTAGAGGACACGGTTTGTTGATTTTTTACTGTAGGAGATAGATATGGCAATGATAGAAGTGAAACATCTTCAGAAAAATTTTGTGAAGACAGTCAAGGAACCGGGGTTGAAGGGGGCTTTGAGTTCCTTTATTCATCCTGAAAAGCAGACCTTTGAAGCGGTCAAGGATTTGACCTTTGAGGTGCCCAAGGGGCAGATTCTAGGTTTTATCGGGGCAAATGGTGCTGGAAAGTCGACCACCATTAAAATGCTGACAGGAATTTTGAAACCGACATCTGGTTTTTGTCGGATTAATGGCAAGATTCCACAGGATAATCGCCAGGATTATGTCAAGGATATTGGGGTTGTTTTTGGACAACGAACTCAGCTATGGTGGGACTTGGCACTGCAAGAGACCTACGCGGTTTTGAAAGAAATCTATGATGTACCGGACTCGCTTTTCCATAAGCGCATGGACTTTTTGAATGAAGTTTTGGATTTGAAGGAATTTATCAAGGATCCTGTGAGGACTCTTTCACTAGGCCAACGGATGCGGGCGGATATTGCGGCTTCCTTGCTTCACAATCCTAAGGTTCTCTTTTTAGATGAGCCGACCATTGGTTTGGATGTGTCGGTTAAGGATAACATTCGTCGGGCCATTACTCAGATTAATCAGGAGGAAGAGACAACTATTCTCTTGACCACTCACGACCTGAGTGATATTGAGCAACTCTGTGACCGGATTTTTATGATAGACAAGGGGCAAGAGATTTTTGATGGAACGGTTAGCCAGCTCAAGGAGACCTTTGGAAAGATGAAGACTCTCTCCTTTGACCTGACGCCAGGTCAAAATCATCTAGTCTCTCATTATGAGGGCTTGCCTGATATGTCCATTGATAGACAAGGAAATACTCTCAATATTGAATTCGATAGTTCCCGCTACCAGTCGGCCGATATTATCAAGCAAACCTTATCTGATTTTGAAGTCCGTGATTTGAAGATGGTAGATACGGATATTGAAGATATTATCCGTCGCTTCTATCGAAAGGAGCTCTAGGATGGTCAAATTGTGGAGACGTTATAAACCCTTTATCAATGCAGGGATTCAGGAGTTGATTACCTATCGAGTCAACTTTATTCTTTATCGGATTGGTGATGTCATGGGGGCTTTTGTGGCTTTCTATCTCTGGAAGGCTGTCTTTGACTCCTCCCAGGAGCCTTTGATTCAGGGCTTTAGTATGGCGGATATCACCCTCTACATCATCATGAGTTTTGTGACTAATCTTTTGACCAGGTCTGATAGCTCCTTTATGATTGGGGAGGAGGTCAAGGATGGCTCCATTATCATGCGTTTGTTGCGACCAGTGCATTTTGCGGCCTCCTACCTTTTCACCGAACTTGGCTCCAAGTGGTTGATTTTTATCTCTGTTGGACTGCCATTTTTAAGTGTCATTGTTTTGATGAAAATCTTATCTGGGCAAGGTATTGTAGAAGTGCTGGGATTAACTGTCCTTTATCTCTTTAGCTTAACTCTGGCTTATCTGATTAACTTTTTCTTTAACATCTGCTTTGGATTTTCAGCATTTGTCTTTAAAAATCTTTGGGGTTCCAATCTACTCAAGACTTCCATAGTGGCCTTTATGTCTGGAAGTTTGATTCCCTTGGCTTTCTTTCCAAAGGTGGTTTCAGCTATTCTCTCCTTCTTGCCTTTTTCATCCTTGATTTACACTCCGGTTATGATCATTGTTGGGAAATACGATGCCAGTCAGATTCTTCAAGCGCTTTTGCTCCAGTTCTTCTGGCTTATAGTGATGGTGGGCTTGTCTCAGTTGATTTGGAAACGAGTCCAGTCATTTATCACTATTCAAGGAGGTTAGTATGAAAAAATATCAACGCATGCATCTGATTTTTATCAGACAATACATCAAGCAAATCATGGAATACAAGTTTGATTTTGTAGTAGGTGTCTTGGGAGTCTTTCTGACTCAAGGTCTGAACCTCTTGTTTCTTAATGTTATCTTTCAACATATCCCATCCCTAGAAGGTTGGACTTTTCAAGAGATTGCCTTTATCTATGGATTTTCCTTAATTCCCAAGGGATTAGATCATCTCTTTTTTGACAATCTCTGGGCCTTAGGTCAACGACTAGTTCGAAAAGGGGAGTTTGACAAGTATTTGACTCGTCCTATCAACCCTCTCTTTCATATTCTGGTTGAGACCTTTCAGATTGATGCCTTGGGGGAACTTTTGGTCGGTTGCATTCTATTGGGAACAACAGTATCAAGCATTGCTTGGACGCTTCCAAAATTCTTGCTTTTCCTAGTTTGTATTCCTTTTGCGACCTTGATTTACACTTCTTTAAAAATCGCGACAGCCAGCATCGCTTTTTGGACCAAGCAGTCAGGTGCCATGATTTATATTTTTTATATGTTCAATGATTTTGCCAAGTACCCGATTTCCATTTACAATTCGCTCCTTCGTTGGTTGATCAGTTTTATCGTGCCATTTGCCTTTACGGCTTACTATCCTGCCAGTTATTTCTTGCAGGGTAAGAATGGGCTCTTTAATATCGGTGGTTTGATTCTGATTTCCCTTGTCTTCTTTTTCATTTCCCTCAAACTCTGGGATAGGGGCTTGGATGCCTACGAAAGTGCTGGCTCGTAAGGGGGAAAGTAAGACTAAAATCAAGAAAGGAACTTATGATGTTTACAATTGAAGAAGTCAAGGATGAAGATCAAAAAATGGCAGTTGTTGATGAGGTTTTAAAGGATTTGCCAGAATGGTTTGGAATACCTGAAAGCACGCAAGCCTACATCGAAGGAGCCAAAGATTTGCAAGTTTGGGCAGCCTATCAGGAGAGTAATTTGACTGGATTTGTAAGCTTGTCCTATTCTAGTGAAGAGTGTGCAGAGATTGATTGTCTCGGCGTAAAAAAAGCTCATCAAGGTAGAGGAATTGGGAGTCAATTGCTTGCTACTTTAGAAAGTGAAGCACGCAAACAAGTAGACTACCTACAGGTAAAAACAGTAGCAGAAGGCTCTAATAAAGATTATGATCGAACAAATGTCTTTTATCGAAGTGTTGGTTTTAAAAAATTAGAGATTTTTCCTCAACTTTGGGATCCCCAGAATCCTTGCCAGATTTTGATAAAGAAAATCGTTTAAAACTTCCTGACAAAAAATTGAGAGTGCCATACTATAAAAGTGTTAGCCAATTTAGCTCAGTTGGTAGAGCAAGGCACTCGTAAAGTCTAGGTTATAGGTAGATAAACGACTGAGGATTTGAAAAAATAGATATGTAGAAGATAACCGTTAAGTCTTATTCTTAGCGGTTTTTTATATTGTTTAATAGCGCTGATATTTCATTAATGATGTTTGACTTTGTGATGTTGCTAGTGCTTTAAGTTGATTGCTACTATTTTTGATGGTGTGAATGTTCTGATAATGTACCCCAGCTAACTACGAAAGTTTTTGACTCTATGTTTTTAACGCTTATTAAAAAATAAATTAATGTAGGTTAATTTTTATTGACTTAAATTTTTTAAATGATATACTATTTTTCTGGAGAGCTAACAATTATATATAAATGTACTACTCTATTTCCTAGATAATACTTATACTCGATGAAAATCAAAGAGCAAACTAGAAAACTATCCGCAGGTTGCTCAAAGCACTGCTTTGAGGTTGTAGATAGAACTGACGAAGTCAGTAACCATACATACGCTAAGACGACGTTGACGCGGTTTGATGCGATCTTCGAAGAGTATTAGTAAAACTTTTTATAACAAATGCTAGCAAAGTTAAAGTTTACTATCTATTGGAAGTTAAATAAATATGTAAGGAATTAAAATGAAAAAAAGTACAGTATTGTCATTAACCACAGCTGCAGTTATTTTAGCAGCATATGTCCCTAATGAGGTAATCCTAGCAGATACACCTAGTTCTGAAGATTCTTTAAAAATATCTGATAAAGAAACAGTAGTAGGTAAACAAAACGAAAACAAAGAAAAACTTGAAGATATTCATAATGTTATAGAAACTTCAAAGGATACTGAAGAAAAGAAAACAACAATTATTGAGGAAAAAGAAGTTGTTAGTAAAAATCCTGTGATAGACAATAACACTAGCAATGAAGAAGCAAAAATCAAAGAAGAAAATTCCAATATTGAGGAAAAAGAAGTTGTTAGTAAAAATCCTGTGATAGACAATAACACTAGCAATGAAGAAGCAAAAATCAAAGAAGAAAATTCCAATCAATCCCAAGGAGATAAAGCGGACTCGTCTGCAAGTAAAGACCCAGAAAGTCCCAAAAAAGAGGATAAACTTGTCTATATTGCTGAATTTAAAGATAAAGAATCTGGAGAAAAAGCAATCAAGGAACTATCAAATCTTAAGAATACAAAAGTTTTATATACTTATGATAGAATTTTTAACGGTAGCGCTATTGAAACAACCAAAGATACTCTGGACATAATTAAACTAATAGAAGGTATTTCATCGGTTGAAAGGTCACAAAAAGTCCAACCTATGATGAATCATGCTAGAAAAGAAATTGGAGTTGAAGAGGCAATCGATTACCTAAAATCTATCAATGCACCATTTGGGAAAAACTTTGATGGTAGAGGTATGGTCATTTCAAATATCGATACGGGAACGGATTATAGGCATAAGGCCATGAGGATTGATGATGATGCTAAAGACTCAATGAGATTTAAAAAAGAAGACTTAAAAGGTACTGATAAAAATTTCTGGTTGAGTGATAAAATCCCTCATGCTTTCAATTATTATAATGGTGGTAAAATTACTGTAGAAAAAGCTGATGATGGAAGCGATTATTTTGATCCACATGGGATGCATATTGCAGGGATTCTTGCGGGAAATGATACTGAAAAAGATATTAAAAACTTTAACGGAATAGATGGAATTGCTCCTAATGCACAGATTTTCTCTTATAAAATGTACTCTGACACAGGATCTGGCTTCGCAGGAGATGAAACAATGTTTCATGCTATTGAAGATTCGATCAAACACAATGTCGATGTTGTTTCGATATCATCTGGCTTTACAGGAACAGGTCTTGTAGGTGAGAAATATTGGCAAGCTATTAGAGCATTAAGAAAAGCAGGCATTCCAATGGTTGTAGCTACGGGTAACTATGCGACTTCTGCTTCAAGTTCTTCATGGGATTTAGTGGCAAATAATAATCTGAAAATGACCGACACTGGAAATGTAACACGAACTGCAGCACATGAAGATGCGATAGCAGTCGCATCTGCTAAAAATCAAACAGTTGAGTTTGATAAAGTTAACATAGGTGGAGAAAGTTTTAAATATAGAAATATAGGTGCCTTTTTCGATAAGAATAAAATCATAACAAATGAAGAAGGATCAAAAGCTTCTAGTAAATTAAAATTTGTATATATAGGCAAGGGGCAAGACAAAGATTTGATAGGATTGGATCTTAGAGGCAAAATTGCAGTAATGGATAGAATTTATACAAAGGAGTTAAAAAATGCTTTTAAACGTGCAACGGATAAGGGTGCACGTGGCATTATGGTTGTAAATACTGTAAATTACTACAATAGAGATAATTGGACAGAGCTTCCAGCTATGGGATATGAGGAGGATGAAGGAACTACTAGTCAAGTTTTTTCAATTTCAGGAGATGATGGTGTAAAGTTATGGAACATGATTAACCCTGATAAAAAAACTGAGGTTAAAAGGAATAATAAAGAAGATTTTAAAGATAAATTGGAGCAATACTATCCAATTGATATGGCAAGCTATAATTCTAATAAACCGAATGTAGGTGACGAAAAAGAGATTGACTTTAAGTTTGCACCTGACACAGACAAAGAACTGTATAAAGAAGAGATCATCGTTCCAGCAGGGTCCACATCTTGGGGACCAAGAATAGATTTACTTTTAAAACCAGATGTTTCAGCACCCGGTAAAAATATTAAATCCACTCTCAATGTCATTAATGGGAAATCAACTTATGGTTATATGTCAGGGACTAGTATGGCAACTCCAATCGTGGCAGCTTCTACTGTTTTGATTAGACCAAAATTAAAGGAAATGCTTGAAAGACCTGTGTTGAAAAATCTTAAGGGAGATGACAAAATAGATCTTACAAGTCTTACAAAAATAGCCCTACAAAATACTGCACGCCCTATGATGGATGCAACTTCTTGGAAAGAAAAAAGTCAATACTTTGCATCACCTAGACAACAGGGAGCAGGGCTAATTAATGTTGCCAATGCTTTGAGAAATGAAGTCGTAGCTACTTTTAAAAACACGGATTCTAAAGGTTTGGTAAACTCTTATGGTTCTATTTCTCTTAAAGAAATAAAAGGAGATAAAAAATATTTTACAATTAAGCTTCACAATACATCAAACAGACCTTTAACCTTTAAAGTTTCAGCATCTGCTATAACTACAGATGCTCTAACTGACAGACTCAAACTGGATGAAACATACAAAGATGAAAAATCTCCAGATGGTAAGCAAATTGTTCCAGAAATCCACCCAGAAAAAATCAAAGGAGCAAATATTACATTTGAGCATGACACTTTCACTATAGGTCCAAATTCTAGCTTTGATTTAAATGCGGTTATAAATGTTGGGGAGGCTAAAAACAAAAATAAATTTGTAGAATCATTTATTCATTTTGAGTCAGTGGAAGAAATGGAAGCTCTGAACTCCAACGGGAAGAAAATAAACTTCCAACCTTCTTTATCGATGCCTCTAATGGGATTTGCTGGGAATTGGAACCACGAACCAATCCTTGATAAATGGGCCTGGGAAGAAGGTTCAAAATCAAAAACAATGGAAGGTTATGATGATGATGGCAAACCGAAAATTCCAGGAACCTTAAATAAGGGGATTGGTGGAGAAGGTATAGATAAATTTAATCCAGCAGGAGTTATACAAAATAGAAAAGATAAAAATACAACATCCCTAGATCAAAATCCAGAATTGTTTGCTTTCAATAACGAAGGGATCAACGCACCATCATCAAGTGGTTCTAATATTGCTAAAATTTATCCTTTAGATTCAAATGGAAATCCTCAAGATGCTCAACTTGGGAGAGGATTAACACCTTCTCCACTTGTATTAAGAAGTGCAGAAGAAGGATTGATTTCAATAGTAAATACAAATAAAGAGGGAGAAAATCAAAGAGACTTAAAAGTCATTTCGAGAGAACACTTTATTAGAGGAATTTTAAACTCTAAGAGAAATGATGCAAAGGGAATCAAATCTTCTAAGCTAAAAGTTTGGAGCGACTTGAAATGGGATGGACTCATCTATAACCCTAGAGGTAGAGAAGAAAATGCACCAGAAAGCAAGGATACCAAAGATCCTGCTACTAAGATAAGAGGACAATTTGAACCGATTGCAGAAGGTCAATATTTCTATAAATTTAAATATAGATTAACTAAAGATTACCCATGGCAGGTTTCCTATATTCCTGTAAAAATTGATAATACAGCCCCTAAGATTGTTTCGGTTGATTTTTCAAATCCTGAAAAAATTAAGTTGATTACAAAGGATACTTATCACCAGGTAAAAGATCAATACAAGAATGAAACCTTATTTGCGAGAGATCAAAAAGAACATCCTGAAAAATTTGACGAGATTGCAAACGAAGTTTGGTATGCAGGCGCTGCTCTGGTTAATGAAGATGGAGAGGTTGAGAAAAATCTTGAAGTAACTTATGCAGGTGAGGGTCAAGGAAGAAATAGGAAACTAGACAAAGACGGAAATACTATTTATGAAATTAATGGTGCAGGAGATTTAAGAAGAAAAATCATTGAAGTCATTGCATTAGATGGATCTAGCAATTTCACAAAGATTCATAGAATTAAATTTGCTGATCATGCTGATGAAAAGGGGATGATTTCCTATTATCTAGTAGATCCTGATCAAGATTCATCTAAATACCAAAAGCTTGGCGAGATTTCCGAATCTAAATTTAAAAATTTAGAAAATAGAAAAGAGGATAGTCTTAAAAAAGATACAACTGAGGAAGAAAATCATCAAGAAAATGAAGAGTCTATCGAAGAAAAATCAAGCTTGACTATTCATAAAACTATTTCAACAATTAGAGATTTTGAAAGTAAAGACTTAAAGAAACTCATTAAAAAGAAATTTAGAGAAGTTGATGACTTTACAAGTGAAACTGGTAAGAGAACAGAGGAATACGATTATAAATACGATGATAAGGGAAATATCATTGCTTATGACGATGGTAGTGCCTTACAATATGAAACTGAAAAACTTGACGAAATCAAATCAAAAATTTATGGTGTTCTAAGCCCGTCTAAAGATGGACACTTTGAAATTCTTGGAAAGATAAGTAATGTTTCTAAAAATGCCAAGGTATATTACGGCAATAACTATAGATCTGTAGAAATCAAAACGACTAAGTATGATTCCCACTCAAAAACGATGACATTTGATTTATACGCTAATATTAATGATATTGTGGATGGATTAGCTTTTGCAGGAGATATGAGATTCTTTGTTAAAGATGATGATCAGATAAAAGCTGAAACTAAAATTAGAATGCCTGAAAAAAATAAGGAAACTAAAACAGAATATCCCTATACATCAAGTTATGGGAATGTAATAGAATTAGGAGAAGGTGATCTTTCAAAGAACAAACCAAACAATTTAACGGAAATGGAATCTGGTAAAATCTATTCTGATTCAGAAAAACAACAATATCTGTTAAAGGATAACATCATTCTAAGAAAAGGCTATGCACTAAAAGTGACTACCCATAATCCTGGAAAAACGGATATGTTAGAAGGAAATGGAGTTTATAGCCAGGAAGATATAGCAAAAATACAAAAGGCCAATCCTAATCTAAGAGTCCTATCAGAAAAAATAATTTATGCTGATAGTAGAAATGTTGAAGATGGAAGAAGTACTCAATCAGTATTAATGTCGGCTTTGGATGGCTTTAACATTGTAAAATATCAAGTGTTTACCTTTAAAATGAATGATAAAGGGGAGGCAATCGATAATGATGGAAATCTTGTAACAGATTCTTCTAAACTGGTATTATTTGGTAAAGATGATAAAGAGTATCATGGGGAGGATGATTCCAACGTAGAAGCTATAAAAGAAGATGGCTCTATGTTATTTATTGATGCAAAACCAGTAAATCTTTCAATGGACAAGAACTACTTTAATCCATCTAAATCTAATAAAATTTATGTACGAAATCCAGAATTTTATTTAAGAGGTAAGATTTCTGATAAGGGTGGTTTTAACTGGGAGTTGAGAGTTAATGAATCGGTTGTAGATAATTATTTAATCTACGGAGATTTACACATTGATAACACTAGAGATTTTAATATTAAGCTTAATGTTAAAGACGGTGACATCATGGACTGGGGAATGAAAGACTATAAAGCAAACGGATTCCCAGATAAGGTAACAGATATGGATGGAAATGTTTATCTTCAAACTGGCTATAGCGATTTGAATGCGAAAGCGGTTGGAGTACACTATCAATTTTTATATGATAATGTTAAACCAGAAGTAAACATTGATCCTAAGGGAAATACTAGTATTGAATATGCTGACGGAAAATCTGTAGTCTTTAATATCAATGATAAAAGAAATAATGGATTCGATGGTGAGATTCAAGACAAACATATTTATGTAAATGGAAAAGAATATAAATCATTTGATGATATTAAACAACTAACAGATAAGACACTAAACATTAAGATTGTTGTAAAAGATTTTGCAAGAAATACAACCGTAAAAGAATTCATTTTAAACAAAGATACGGGAGAGGTAAGCGAACTAAAACCTCATACGGTAACTGTGACCATTCAAAATGGAAAAGAAATGAGTTCAACGATAGTGTCGGAAGAAGATTTCATTTTACCTGTCTATAAGGGTGAATTAGAAAAAGGATATCAATTTGATGGCTGGGAAATTTCTGGTGTCGAAGGGAAAAAAGATGCTGGCTATGTTATTAATGTATCAAAAGATACTCTTATAAAACCTGTATTCAAGAAAATAGAGGAGAAAAAGGAGGAGGAAAATAAACCTACTTTTGATGTATCGAAAAAGAAAGATAACGTGCAAGAAAATCATAGTCACTTAGATGAAAATTACAAAAAGGAGGATTTACAAAGAGAAAATCATTCACACAAATCTGATTCAACTAAGGATGTCACAGCTAAAGTTCCTGATGAAAATGATAAAAACTTTGAAAATAAGAAGGAAGTTTATCTTAATGAACCAGAGAACATAGATAATAAACATACCAATATTGATAGTAAATCAACTACTAACAATGATAGGTTGCCAAAAACCGGAACAGTTAGCGAAGTCTTCATGTCATTAGTTGCCGGAATAATGTTTACCTTAGGTGCGTTTCTTGGATTAAAGAAAAAAGATCAAGATTAAGACAAAGCTATAGAAAAATGGTTTGTGTACTGAGATAGTGTGATGATGAAACAGTTTTGTGAAAATAGCCATTTATAACTCAATTATTTAGTTTACTTTACTATTGATACTCTTTTTGGATTTATTAATGTACTTAGTTTCGACAACTAATGAATTGATTGAAAGGGTTAGTATTGACAATATTGGTCATATTAATTAGAAAATAGAGTCTATCAAAATTTAAAGGCTAATAGAGGTGATGAGATAATTTCAAGGAATTAAGTAGCGTTTGGTTGCTTAATTCCTTTTTATTATGTGACTATTAGTCCGTTTCGCTCCGAAGGTGCGAAACAAATAAACCACCCGCTATTGATATGCCCCCTGTCAAGTAGACAGGTTAAATATGGCTCTTTGTCAACTGTAGTGGGTGACGAAAAGCTAACATCTAGAGAGAACCTGATAGGTTTTCTCTTTTTGTATGTTCAGAGTGATGAAAACACGCTTCCTAAAGTTAATAAAGTTTCTAAAACCGAAGCCCAGACGTTTGATGTCTTTGATAAGCTTATTGGTCCCCTCCAATTTTGCATTTGAGTAATGTGTTTCTAGTGCGTTTTTGATGTATGGTTTGTGTCTAAGGAAGGTCAAGCATAATTAAGATAAGAAAGAGAAACGATATGAAAACCATAATTTTTACATTTCACCCTCAATTAAAAACGGGCTCACGCATTAATAAAGAACTGGCAACAGCTGCTGCTGGAGCTGGTTATGACGTGCGAGATATGTACCAACTGTATCCCAATTTTGACATTGATGTCAAAACGGAGCAAAAGATTCTAGAGGTAAGTGATCGCATTGTACTCCAGTTCCCAATTTATTGGTACCAAACGCCAACCCTCATGAAACAGTGGTTTGACGTTGTTTTTGAATACGGTTGGGCCTATGGTTCGACTGGTACTGCCTTACAAGGCAAGGAAGTCATGTTGGTAGCTAGTTTTGGAGCTGGGCAAGATGACTACACGAGAAACGGCCCCTTCCATGTAACAATTGAAGAGATTTTAAAGCCTATCACTACGATTCAGTATTTGACAGGTCTAACATTTCTGGAACCTCTTATCATAACTGGTACTTTAAACATGGATCAAGAGTTATTATCAAATAAAGTAAATAAATACCTACAAATAATATAAATAAGACATATCAACCCTCTATAAATGGAATATACTTTATTATTTTTCTGTTTCAAACAATAAAGCATCAATCAATATACTTGAATACTAGTGGATATTATTGAGTATATTTCATATTGTCCAATTAGGACAATACATAAAATTTTTCCTGTTTTTCCTCTATACTTTTCCTTAGGAGAAAGATTGATGTACCGACGTTTAAGGGATTTGAGAGAAGACAATGATTTCACTCAAAAATTCGTTGCCGAAAAACTTTCGTTTACTCAACGATATTCAGGAAAGATAAGAAGCATCTGAGTTTAACTTCAGATGCTTCTTTGGTAGTTATTACATTTAGAATGAATCATGCTTAAAATGTTGCTGATATATTTTCTATTTTATGTTTAAATCTTTTTTTATTTCCATTTTAAGATTTTTGATGAAGACTTGATCACCAAAAGCTTCAGCTAGTACGGTAGCTGTATTATAAAGCTCAGTCGCTTTATCTCTATTGTTCTCATAGAAAAGATAATATTTCGCTTCAAAAATGAGTACGGCGGGTTTGTAAGCATGTTGTAGCGTCTTATCAATAATAGTATGCATTTTATCGACAATAGTTTTCATATTTCTATAATCATGATGCATCACATAGATTCCACCTATAGTTGACAATGCCCCCAGTAGTTCAACATTAACTAGCTCTTCCCCTTGTAATTCTTGATTAATTAATTTACATCGAAAACTTTCAACAATTTCTTCATCATAGTCACCAACTTGACATTGAAAGGTATAGTATTTTATTAGCAGAAGGTCATTCAAGGTGTACTCTTCTTTTTTTAATACCTGGTTCAAATAGTCTTCATATACAATCTCAACAAGATCTTCTTTCTTCTCTTCAGATATAAAATTCAGGGTTCTTTCAATGATATCAATGGTTAATAGTTCTTCTTCTGGTAGAATATCAATATAGTTGTCGTAGAGTTCCTCAATATCTTTTAGCTTTTTCTTGATACGTTCGAGGTCGCCATAGACAGGAGACTTCATGAGTTTATATTTAGCCTGATAATAATCTTCAGGAATGTCTAGTTTTGTTTCACCTAACAAATAGTTGAGGGAAACTCCTAATTTATCACTGATATACTGCAGTTTGACAATGGTTGGCAAAGAACGTCCGAGCTCAATTCTCATCAGCTGTTTGACAGTTAATTCTTCTTCAGTATCACAAACCTGCTCACGTGTTAAACCAAGTCGTTCACGTTCTTCACGAATTCTTTTTCCAATCTTGATTTTAATATCTTCTGACATACATAATTCCTTATGATTTAGATTTTTAATAATAATATAACGTAAAATTGAAATAAAGTCCAAAAGCCATAATAGAAGTAGTGTATAATAAAACCTACAGGAGTTTACAATTATGAAACAATCTCAATTTGTGAGCTCAATAGCCTACAAATTTTCCTCTCAAATATTATTTAGAATATTAAAAATGTTATAATAGGAGATGATAAAGGAGGAGAGGACGATGAAGATTTTAGCAA
Organism: Streptococcus sp. FSL R7-0248; assembly: GCF_037967965.1. NCBI lineage: Bacteria > Bacillati > Bacillota > Bacilli > Lactobacillales > Streptococcaceae > Streptococcus > Streptococcus sp. FSL R7-0248. Next base: position 1,294,105 of record NZ_CP150201.1, on the reverse strand, counting down.
TCAATCCTATTTCGTTTAAAAAAAGAATGATTGAATTTCTATTCGATTATCTTTTCATACTAGCTTATTTAGTTCTTCTGTTTTTAGGTTCTATGCTTATATACATTATTCTTTTTCATGGCGTCCCAGATTTTACAGAAATTCAGTCTCAGTGTCTTGCATTTTTTACCTCTGTTTTGCCAATCACTCTACTTTTTACATTCTTAGATTATACAAATAATGGGAGTTTTGGGAAGGTAAAAGCGGGACTTGAATTGGTCTACCAGAAAAAAACAGTGCAAGCTAGCTTGATTAGAAACACCATTAAATTTTTGCCTTGGCAACTCGGTCATATGGGCACGATACATGGTGTCTATAGTGAGTTTGATGTGTTATCCATTAGCCTCTCTATTTCGGCGACTCTCCTTGCAGTTTTCTTACTGGCAATGACGATTTTCAGGAAAGATAAGAGGCATCTAGGTGACCTCCTAGCTCACACACAGGTGCAGCTAAAATGTGACTAGGATTAAGTCTCTGTCAAATTGGTATGGTAAGAGATAGCTTAAGTAACATGAGGATAAGTTAAAGTGAATAGTTAAACTAAGGAAGTCATTATGATGACCTCCTTTTTTATTACTCCAAATACTGTACGGTAGAATAATTACAGAAGTTTACAATTTAGGTATTACGCTCATCCAGATTCCTTACCTCGGTAGTGGTCTTGGTAGCGGTGTGGTCCGTGCTAGTCTCTTGATTTTACTGGCCGCTTTTGCCTATCCTTTGGGCAATCGTAAGATGATGGTCCACTGTAAGCAGGATCAGCTTTCAACGACGCAGCGTGTGTTTGGGATGACCTTGATGAGTACGCCTTTTTGGTTGCTTTTGTCAGTTTTTGCTGGTGCAGATGCTGGGCTTCCATCAGGTGGACAGATTTTACAGTCTTTAATTGTAGCAGTCTTTTCTGGGGTTGTCGCAACCTTGCTTTTCTTCGAGGCGACTAATCTAGTTAAGCATAACCATAAGCAACTGGCAGTGGTTGAAGCCACTCAGGCTGGTGAAGTTCTCTTTACCCTCTTGGGTGGTTGCCTCTTCCTCGGAGATAGTCTACCTAGCCTTTTGGGATTCTTTGGGATTGCTATTGTAACCATTGGTATTATTGGAAATAGCCTGCTAACAGGCTCAGATTAAGCATCAGTATGAGACTTTCGAATGGCAAATTCGGAAGTTTTTCATTTATATGAAAAATATTATAGAAAAATGCGACATTTTCAGACGATAGTGCTATAATGATATTAAAAGTAAGCGTTTACCGTTTTAATGTAAATCCTAGAGATATTTCCGGAAACTTTGATAGGCTTATTAATAAAGGCGAATGTATTGACTTTGAATTTTCATGAAAAATGAGTTAACATTTAATGTTGCTCTAAAGAAGGAGAAGAGTCATGAATGATACTGTTTGTAAAAATTGGTTTATGCGTAAAAGTGGGAAAACTTGGGTCTATGGTTGTGCCTTGGTAAGTTTTGTAGGTTTGGCCCTGGCTAGTCCTGTCTATGCGGACCAAGTGGAACAGGCAACTGTGAGCCCAACACCTCAAGAAGTGGTAACTCAAACTGACCATCAAGTTGCCCCTCAAGTGGAGCTTGCACCTAGCACGACCAAGGAAGTCCCCCAAGTGGTAGAGCCGAGCCAGTCTCTTGTTTCCGAATCTGCTAAAACAGCTCAAGAGAATCCCACTCAGCCTAGCCCTGACCAGTCAAAAGAAGTACAAACACAGGCTAGTGAGGCTGAGAAAGTAACTAACCAAACGCAAGAAGCCGATTTGAATCAGACCAATCAAGAACAATCTCCAGTTGTAACGAATAGCACCAGTCCTGTTCATGTGACAGAGGAAAAAACGGATTTGCCTAATAATGAAGCAGTTACCAATCTTGAAGGGATGACCGCAGACCAAAATGGTCACTGGGAAATGCAGGCTGACGGTATTCATTCAGAAGCCAAAGACAAGGGAGACTCTTTCCTTTATTCTCAATCCGAGGGCAAGAATTTTATCTATTCAACAGATGTGACCTTCAAGGAAGCTGGTGGTGCCGCTGCCCTCATTTTCCGTGGTAACAATGATAGTAGCGATAAAAATATGTACGGGGTCAATGTAGACTCTGGTAACCATAAGGTTAAGTTTTGGCGTTGGGTCAATAATCATGATATTCAACTTGTAGATGAGAAAGATGTGACACCAACTGCCGATGAAACCTACAATCTTAGAGTAGTTGCGGCTAATCAGTGGCTATCTTACTATGTCAATGATGTGCTTGTCGCAAGTACAGGTGACGCTGTTCTTCAAAAAAGTGACAAGGGCCAACCTCAAGTCCTTCCAGAAGGTTACTTTGGACTTCTTAATTGGAATGCCAATGTCATTTTCAAAAACACCCGCTATGTTAATCTTGATGATGCCAGTCTTCCTTTGATTGACAATCTTGTGGTGACCTCAAAGACAGGTTCTGTTGAAAAACAAGCCCAATTCTTCTCTGAAGAACCACTCCATATCCAATATGTGGGACACAATGCTGAGACAGTAGGCTTTGACATCACTAAGCATAATCCAAATGCTGTTATCAAGGTAGAAGATGCCAAGGGAAATGTCTACACAGATATTTCACAATTGCCAGTGACTGTAGGTGCCAATTACTTTATTGTTGAAAGTAGTGTGACTGACTCACTAGGTCGTCCTGTGACCTTGACTTATCGTGTTAATATCCACCGAAGACAAAGTGATGATGTGTATTACAACGAGCTTTACCGTGATCAGTATCATTATTCTGTCAAGGATGGCTGGGCTAATGACCCTAATGGCTTAGTCTTCTACAAGGGACGTTACCATCTCTTCTATCAATTTTACGATGATACCAAATGGGGGCCAATGCACTGGGCCCATGCGACCAGCCGAGACTTGCTTCATTGGGATGAAGAGCCGATAGCCTTTTATCCAGATGCGACAGGTCACATGTTCTCAGGCTCTGTCGTGGTTGATAGTACCAATAGCTCAGGCCTCTTCAAATCTCCGGAAGGTGGCCTGGTGGCTATTATCACTTCAAATGGTAATGGGCAACGGATTGAAATCACCTATAGTGAGGACGAGGGTAGAACCTGGCAAAAATATGACAAGGTAGTTGCCGACTGGTCTCAGGATCCTCTTCAAAACCAAGATTTCCGTGACCCTAAGGTTTTCCGCTGGGATAACCAATGGTTTATGGTCCTTGCAGGTGGTCCACTCCGCATTTATTCATCACAAGACTTGAAGAACTGGCAAGTGGAAACAACCTATAAGGATTTGCATACGGAATGTCCTGACCTCTATCCGATTGTAGCCAATGATGGCGCACTCAAGTGGGTTCTCTCACGTGGCGGTCGTTCTTACAAGGTTGGTGATTTTAAACAAGTGGATGGCAAGTGGGCCTTTGTAGCTGATGATGTTTACCAAGATCATGACGAAATCATGAATTTTGGTAAGGATTCCTATGCTGCCATGACTTATTATGTTCATGATTTTGGAACAGCTGACCATCCAAACATCCCACAATTGACTGAAATCAACTGGATGAACACTTGGGAAGATTATTGCAATCTGGTTGCAGATACTGTAGGTCAAAAATTTAATGGTACCTTTAACCTTAATCTTGACCTTGGTTTGGTTAAATCAGGCGACCGTTACCTCTTAACCCAAACTCCTGTTAAGGCCTACGAAAGCCTTCGTGATACAGATGACGCTCAGTATTTTGAAAATGTCACAGTAGCTTCTGACAATGAACTGCTTAAAGATTTTAAAGGTGACACTTATGAAGTGGTTTCTCACTTTGTACCAGGCAAGGATACGACAGCAGTTGGCTTTAATCTACGCGTCGGTGATGGTCAAGCTACTAAGGTCATTTACGATTTAACTAAGGAAACTTTGTCTATTGACCGTAGCCAATCTGGTACTATCCTTTCAGATGCCTTTACTAAGGTTAATAGTCAACAAGTGACTCGCAATGAAGATGGTTCTATTGATTTGCATCTTTATGTGGACCGTGCGAGTGTGGAAGTCTTTGCTAAGGGTAATACAGTAGCTGGTGCTAATCAGATTTTCCCAAGCCCAAGAGCCGTTGGAGCAAGTGTCTTGGTTGAAGGTGGTCCAGCCAAAGCAAACATTGCTATCTACCCAATTAAGAGTACTTGGACTGACAAGAAGGAAGTCACTAAGGCTGTTGCCATGAACACCACAGTTGCAGGTCATTTGGCTCTTGAAGTTGGTCAAAGTAAGGACTTGCAGGTTTATCTCGCACCGGCTTCTGAAGAGCAAGATGTGACATGGACAGTAAGTGATCCAAGTTTGGTGTCCTATACTGAACATGACAATAAACTTTCTCTCAAAGCCCTTCACAAAGGTCATCTAACTGTCACAGCAACCTCAGTTGAAAATCCTTCATTGACCAAAACCTTTAATATTGCCATCACGCTCAACAATTTTGCGACCAACCTTAAAGGCTTGAAAGCTGTCACTGGTAATTGGTATATTGATGACGATACCCTTTACGATAGCAATGTCAGTGCCAATGACTTCTTCATGGCCTATGAAAGTAATGGCTTCAAGCAATTTGACTATGACATCGATGTCAAATACCAACATGGTTTGGTAAACCTCTTTGTAGCTGCGGAACGTGAAGAACCAGGTCGTGCCTACTCTGTCCAATTTGCTGATAACGACACTGTACGTCTCTTCCGTTTTGGTGGTGAAACCATCGCTGAAGCTCACTTGGATAAGGCAATCAATGATGGCCAGTACCACCACGTCAAGGTTGAAAAGGGCAAGGACACCATGACAGTCTATGTCGATGGTAAGGAAGTGCTCCATCATCAATTTGATGCCGTGGATAATTACTTCAATCAAGCCCATGTAGGTGTCGGTCTTTGGGATGGAGCAGTAGAATTCAAAAACTTCTTCGTTACTGAAAAAATGACAAACACAAGCAGTGACACCACTGACGAACCAATCAAACCTGATCCTCAGCCAGACCCTAGTCCAGAACCAAGTCCGGAAAATAAACCAGATGAACCTGAGCATCAACCTGAGGTTGCTCCAGAGCCTGAACCAACTGGACAAAATAATAGTCATGACAATACAAACACATTACCAGATTCATCTCAGGATAATACTGATAAGCAAGAAGAAAATAAGACTCTAGTGGAAACACCTAAGACTATTGCTCCAATAGTTGACAATCTCCTACAAACATTTAATAAATTTAGTCTCTCAACTTTCCTTGCAAGTATTGCTAAAGAAACATGGCACTTTTTGACAAAATGGTTATTCAGCTAAGATCAAAACGTTGAAAAGGCTATATAAGAAGAAAAACTTAGAAGCACTCATACTTCTAAGTTTTTTTTTTGAGATTATTCTAAAAAAATCAACCAAAGATTTCTTTTGCGAGTGCTTTTCCTTTCGGAGTTGCTGCTAAGCCACCTTCAGCAGTTTCACGAAAGGCGGTTGGCATGGCTGAACCGACCTGATACATAGCGTCAACAACCTGATCGACTGGAATGGCAGATGTGATACCTGCCAAGGCCATATCGGCAGCTACTAGGGCAAAGCTTGCTCCCATAGCATTACGTTTGACACAAGGAACTTCGACTAATCCAGCTACAGGGTCGCAAATGAGCCCCAACATATTCTTAAGCACAAAGCAAATGGCCTGGCTAGCTTGGAAGGGTGTTCCACCAGCAGCCATTGTAATAGCGGCAGCAGCCATAGCAGAGGCAGAGCCAACTTCAGCTTGGCAGCCCCCTTCTGCACCAGAAATAGAGGCGTTATTAGCGATAACGAGCCCAAATGCACCGGCAGTGAAAAGAAAATCCAGTTGTTGTGATTGGCTCAAGCCCAATTTTTCGATAGCTGTTGTTAGAACAGCGGGCAAACAACCTGCTGAACCAGCCGTTGGTGTGGCACAAACCAAGCCCATCTTGGCGTTAGATTCATTGACGGCCATGGCATTTCTAGCAGCACCCAGAACAGCAGAATCAGCCAGGGTCTTTCCATTTTTGATATAAGCATCCAGCTTGGCAGCGTCTCCCCCGGTTAAGCCAGTTGGTGATTTCTCAGGGGATAAACCAGCCTGAACAGACTCTATCATCACTTCAAGATTTCGAGTCATGAGAGCTAGGATTTCAGGACGTTCCCGTCCAGTTAGCTCTGTCTCTGTAGCAATCATGAGCTCTGCGATATTACCTTGGTAATCTCGGTCAGCTTGTTGAACTAATTCTTCAATACTGTAAAACATGGAATCCCCCTCTTAGCTGAAAAAGTTGACATTATGTAGATGAGGAATTCTAGCGATTTCATTGACGGCCTCATCACACTGGTGCGAGTCAATTTCGATAATCATAATGGCCTTCTCACCAGCATTTTCTCGAGTGACGGTCATCTGAGCGATATTGATACCATAACGAGATAAAATATCGGTCACAAGAGCAATCATTCCTGGAACATCTTGGTGAACAATAATAAGTGTAGGTGTATTTATTTTGAGGTTGACCGCAAAACCATTGAGCTCAGTCACTTGGATATTCCCTCCACCTATGGAAACACCTGTGGCAGAGATAGTTTTTGTAGCATTTTTTAGTGTAATACGAGTGGTGTTGGGATGCGGTGCATTACTATCTTTGTTGATTTTCCAATAGACCTTGATGCCTTTTTCGTATGCAATGTCCAGTGCGTGCGGAATATCAGGGTCGTCAGTCTCCATCCCTAAAATACCAGCTACTAGAGCTACATCAGTCCCGTGACCTCGATAGGTCTTGGCAAAGGAATTAAAAAGTTGAAATTCCACCTCAGTCGGTGTTTCACCAAAAATGGCAGAGACAATTTTTCCAATACGAACAGCTCCTGCAGTATGACTAGAGGAAGGTCCGACCATGACAGGACCGATAATGTCAAAAACGGATTGAAATTTTAAATTTTTCATAGCACGCCTCGTCTGATTAATCTTGTATTTTCAGTATACCATGAATTAGTGATATTAGGGTTTTAAGTAAAATTGTATTTTTTGAAAAATATCCTATTTTAAGGTTTCTTTAAGCTTTAATGGATATAATGTTGGTCTATTAAGTAAGCAATACTTATTTTTCATAAATCAGAGAGGACGACCTGCGGGTCGTCTTTTTTTATTTATTCATATATAGCTAGATTGTGGTAAAATAGAGCCTAAAGATTCAAGTATCAGAAAGGATACGCCATGACCTATACCCATTTACTTTTCGATCTTGACCATACCCTCCTAGATTTTGACCGTGCTGAAGATTTGGCTTTAAACTACTTGCTTGAAGAGGCTGGTGTGGCTTCACAAGATCTTAAAGTTTACAAGGACCACTATATTCCCATGAACCGTTCCATGTGGGAGGACCTCAACCATGGTTTGATTACAAAACCTGAATTGCTTCGCACGCGCTTTTCACGTCTCTTTGAGCACTTTGGAAAAGAAGTAGATGGTAGTCACTTTGCTGGGCGCTACCAACATTTTTTGAGTCAGCAGGGGCAGGAGTTGCCTCAGGCCCATGCTTTCTTATCAAACGTTAAAGACCGTGGCCACAAGATTTATGCAGCAACTAACGGTGTTAGCTATATCCAACGTGGCCGCCTGCAGGCTTCGAGTATTTTACCTTTCTTCGACGATGTTTTCATCTCTGATGAGGTGGGTGCCCACAAACCGTCTACGGACTTTTTTGAAAAAATTGCGGATCAGGTGAATGACTTTCATCCCGATTCGGCCCTCATGATTGGTGATAGTCTAACTGCTGATATTCAAGGTGGTAATAATGCAGGAATTGACAGCATTTGGTTTAATCCAAAAGGTTTGGTTAATGAGACTCCAGCTGTTCCAACCTATCAAGTCAAAAACTACCAAGAAATTTTGACGATTTTGAGCAAATAGACCTCTTTTCAAATTGTATTTACCCATGACTATTAAGAGCTTTTCAGCTCTTTTTTTGCTACAATGAAAGCATGAATAATCTGATTAAACATAAGCTGGAATTGCTCCCAAACAACCCGGGGTGCTATCTCCACAAGGACAAATTCGGCAATATTATCTATGTCGGTAAGGCTAAAAATCTAAAAAATCGTGTGCGTAGCTATTTTCGTGGAAGTCATGATACTAAGACGGAGCTTTTGGTATCTGAGATTGCAGACTTTGAATTTATCGTAACCGAGTCCAATATTGAGGCCCTGCTTTTGGAAATTAATCTTATCCAAGAGAATATGCCTAAATTCAACATCCGCCTCAAGGATGACAAGTCTTATCCATTTATCAAGATTACTAAGGAGCTCTATCCAAGGCTCTTGATTACCCGCCAGGTTAAGAAGGATGGCGGTCTCTATTTTGGTCCTTACCCAGACTCTGGTGCGGCCAATGAAATCAAGAAGCTTTTGGACCGTATTTTCCCCTTTAAGAAATGTAAAAATCCGGCCAATAAGGTCTGTTTCTATTACCATATTGGCCAATGTAATGCCCACACCATCTGTCACACCACTGAGGACTATTGGCAAGGTTTGGTTGAAGATGTCAAGAATTTCCTAAACGGTCATGATGATAAAATCGTTAATCAGCTTAAGGCCAAGATGAAGGATATGTCTGACCAGATGGAGTTTGAGCGTGCTGCGGAGTATCGCGATTTGATTGAGGCGGTTTCGACGCTTAGGACCAAGCAAAGGGTTATCCGTCAAGACATGCAGGACCGTGATATCTTCGGTTACTACGTGGATAAGGGGTGGATGTGTGTTCAGGTTTTCTTTGTTCGCCAAGGGAAACTCATTCAGCGTGATGTCAATATGTTCCCTTATTATAATGATGCTGAGGAAGATTTCCTAACCTATATGGGTCAGTTTTATCTGGATAGTCGTCATCTCAAGCCTAAGGAGATTTTCATTCCAGGAGACATTGATCAAGAGTCTGTTGAGGCTCTAGTTGGAGATGAGGTCAAGGTCTTTAAACCTCAACGTGGAGAGAAGAAGCAGTTGGTTAATCTGGCGACGAAAAATGCCCGCGTCAGTTTGACCCAAAAATTTGATCTCCTCGAAAAAGACTTGGCTAAGACCCAAGGAGCTATTGAAAATCTAGGCAAACTCATGGGGATTCCGACACCGGTCCGTATCGAGTCTTTCGATAACTCTAATATCATGGGAACTAGCCCTGTCTCTGCCATGGTTGTCTTTGAAAATGGTAAACCTAATAAAAAAGAGTACCGCAAATACAAGATTAAGACTGTTGAAGGCCCTGACGATTATGCCAGTATGCGTGAGGTCATTCGTCGTCGCTATAGTCGTGTCAAACGTGATGGTCTAACGCCACCAGACCTCATTATCATGGATGGTGGTCAAGGTCAGGTCAATGTAGCCAAGGATGTGCTTCGCAAGGAACTCAATCTATCTATCCCAGTTGCAGGTCTTCAGAAAAATGACAAGCACCAAACCAATGAATTGCTTTTTGGAGATCCTTTGCGAGTCATTGATTTGCCACGTCAATCCGAGGAATTTTTCCTCCTTCACCGTATTCAGGATGAAGTACACCGCTTTGCCATCACCTTCCATCGTCAAGTCCGTAGTAAGAATAGTTTCAGTTCTAAACTTGATGGCGTGGAGGGGTTAGGACCTAAGCGCAAACAAAAACTTCTCAAACACTTCAAGTCTATGACAGCTATCCAAAAAGCCAGTGCCGAAGACATTCAAGCTCTTGGAATCCCTGAAAAAGTAGCAGAGGCTCTGTTAGATAAATTAAATGATAACAATTAAGTTAGACTTTTCAAGTAACTCAGAAAAACTTGGTAGGGTGATTGATAATTCAATGATTTCCTAGGAATTCTATTTCTTGAGAGTGGGACAGAAATCGGTAATTCGTTAGAATTCGATTTCGTCGTCCCACCTCCGCACAGTTGAGTAGGGCAGTAAAAGCTGATGAAATCAGCGTAGTAGAGCCCACTCAACCACTGCGTCTTGCTCGACAATCCAAAAACAATAAAGAGGCTAGGACTTTTGTCCCAGCCTCATAATTTTGAGAAATATTAGTAAAATCCATTTGATGTCGAGAAAGAGAATGACAAACAAGTGATTGTCTTGTCTGAAGAGACGAAAGAACGGATAACGGGTGATTTGTTTGAGGGACTTTATCGGAAACGACAGATTGGATTTGGCAAACTCTTCAAGACTATCAAGAAAGAATTAGACTTAGATGATGTCGAAGATGGTAATCTTGTTCAGACTGGAGAGGATAGTCAAGAAGTATCGCGAGGTCAGGAAATTGTAGCCGTTTGGAATTGGCAGAGAAAGAATTATTTTTTACAGTAACTAAGAAATATGTTAGTCAGTTTTATTATTAGGTGTATTTAATTTGCTGTAGTAATTGACAATTACGGCTGATAAGCATCCAAAAAAAATAAGTCCATATACAGTTAAAAAGACGCTAGTAATACGTCCGATTAGAGTAGTAGCTAGTATATCTCCGTAACCTACTGTTGTTGATGTGACAAAAGCATACCATAGTCCATCCCAGTAATTACTTATTTGAGGTTCAACTAATAAAAGTATTCCTCCTGAAATAAAAATAAAACTTACAAAACTTATCAAAAATTGATTAAATCCTGTAACTTTTATAATATGAAATAGAGTATTTAAACGTTTCATTTGGTTCTCCTTTGTTATAGTGTTAATGAAAATTATAGCATACAAAAAGTGTTTAAATATGTATTTTAGACACTTTTTATATTAATTTTTATTATGTTTTCTTGATAGTAAGCCTCTATCGTTACAAGCTCGTTTGTGGTAAGATGAGTATAGGTCATTTATGTTAGTTCCTTTCAGACAAATGTGGTGTTTATCTGAGCCTAACATAGGCTTTTTCTGTCTAGCTTAATTTTACAAATTGGGTTATTTATTCTTCATAAGATTTGAAGGGTTGATCTTTTTTAGGGTATCGTGTCGGTGTGATTGACAGTCCCATCTTGTCTTTTTCGTGTAGCAATTCAATGACTAGGGAAACCATGATCAGTACCATGATGAGTGAAAATGGAAAGGCTACGATAATCAGCGTATTTTGCAAGGCTACTAAGCCCCCTGAAAGAAGTAAGACGATGGCAATAGTCGCAAGGAGTACGCCCCAGAAGATTTTAAGGTTATTCTTTGGTTTGAGATTCCCATCATCAGAGAGCATAGCTAGCACATAGGTCGCAGAGTCTGCTGACGTGATAAAGAAGGTAATGATCAAGATGATGGCAACAACGGAGGCAATAAAACCAAATGGCAGTTGACTGAAGGTTGCAAACAAGGTCTGCTCACTTGGAAACTGTGTTAAATCTACATTTCCAAGTGATTGAACATGCGTTGAAAGTGTTCCAAAGGTAGAAAACCATAAAAAGCTTAATACAGTCGGTGCTAATAAGACGATGGATAGAAATTGTCTGATACTACGTCCTTTAGAAATTCTGGCAATAAAAACTCCCACGAATGGTGACCAAGAAATCCACCAAGCCCAATAGAAAATCGTCCAAGTATTGATCCAGTCACGATTGTATTGACCAAAGGAACCAGCACTGAAACTCATACGGAAGAAATTGGAAATATACAGTCCGATACTATCGGTCAAGGTATTAAAAATCTGGACTGTGGGACCGATGATTATGGTGATGGCGAGTAGTCCAACCGCTAAAATAAGATTGGTGTTTGATAAGATTTTTACCCCTTTTCCAAGACCAGAAAGGGCTGAAATGGTAAAGAGGATGGTTGTGATAATTATGATAATAACTTGCACAAGGGCATTGTTTGGAATACCAAAGAGGTAGTTGAGTCCCCCATTGATTTGGGCTGCCCCAAAACCAAGAGTGGTTGCCACCCCGATAACAGTAGCGACCACTGTAATCGTATCTACGATCTTACCAAGGCTACCGTTTGTTTTTTTACCAAACAAGGGCTTTAAGGTAACCGATAAAAGATATTTCTCTTTTTTTCGGAAACCAAAGTAGGCAAGGGCCAGGGCGATTAAAGCATATATTGCCCAGGCATGGATGCCCCAGTGAAAGAAAGTGTAACGGAAAGCATCGGCTAAGGCTTCCTGCGACCCTGGGGTAGCTCGTACCGTTGAAATGGCATAATGGGATAAGGGCTCTGCGGCACCGTAGAAGACAAGGCCGATTCCCATTCCAGCAGAAAATATCATGGCAATCCAAGAGATAGTAGAGTGTTCAGGCACCGAATTGGGTTCCCCCAGTTTGATTTGCCCAACGGGACTAACCAGGAAAAAGCCACAAAGTAGAACGATTGACGTGACCAGTAATAAGTAAAACCAGCCAAGTTTATCTGAAATAACTTCCCTTAGTTGTTCTGACCAAACTTGGTAGCCGTCAGGCATAACAATACCAAGAAGGACCAGGATAGCCAGTAGCACAAAAGAGGTTTTTAAGACCGGCGTTAAATTTTTAGTTGACATAAAATCTCCTTTCATTCTCTACCATTATATCAAAAATGATAATAACTTAAAAATGAGGGGAGATTAGATAACACCCAGCTAGTTATAATTTTTAGTTGATTAACTAGAGACGTTTAAGAACCTAAATTGTCAAATTAAGTTAGACTTTTCAAGTAACTCAGAAAAACTTGGTAGGGTGATTGATAATTCAATGATTTCCTAGGAATTCTATTTCTTGAGAGTGGGACAGAAATCGGTAATTCGTTAGAATTCGATTTCGTCGTCCCACCTCCGCACAGTTGAGTAGGGCTGTAAAAGCTGATGAAATCAGCGTAGTAGAGCCCACTCAACCACTGCGTCTTTCTCGACAATCCAAAGACAAATTGAGAGGCTAGGACTTTTGTCCCAGCCTCATAATTTTGAGAAATATTAGTAAAATCCATTTGTTTCGGTAATCCATTTCGTCTTAATAAGCCATTAGAATGTTCATTGAGACCTCGTTGACCAGGACATCCTGGATCCGCAAAGAAACTATCAATGTCATGTGCATTCGAAATAGATTTCCAATTAGAAAATTCTTTCCCACAATCAAAAGTTATCGACTTAAAGAGATGACTGGAAACTTGAGACAACCATTGATTGATGGAGGCCTCAATATCACTTGCTTTCCGTCCATTGGTTTTCAGTGTGATGATGGCTTTTGAGCAGCGTTCTACTAAGGTAATGACTGCATTTTTGTGTTTTTCTCCCACAATTGTATCCCCTTCTAGATGACCGAATTCCGTCTTAAAATTAGGATAACTGTCTGCTCTCTCACGTAAATCTCTGAGCAACACTTGTTTTCCTCGTTTTTCGCTATGACCATTTGGTTTTCTTTTGCCTTTCCAAGGGAGATCCTCTTTCTTTAGAATACCACGGTCTGCTAGTCGATAGAGAGTTCTCATAGAACAAGAAACTCTATCTGGATAAGTTCCTTTAATGACATCAAGGCTCCAATTTTGTACTAAATGAGTTTGGATAAAATCTTTTTCTGTTTGCGTAAGACTGGTTTTATTCCTGCCACAGCGTTTCTTATTGATTTTATATCGGTTATAGTAATCATAAGCAGAGTGCCCCTCTTTCAGATAGTTGATGACATTGTAGATTGTCTGTTTTGATCTGCCAAGTGAAGTCACAATATCTAAAACTTTTATGTTTTCTTGATAATAAGCCTCTATCATTACAAGATCGTTTGTGGTAAGATGAGCATAGGTCATTTATGTTAGTTTCTTTCAGATAAATGTGGTGTTTATCTGAGCCTAACATAGATGGCTTTTTCTGTCTTGCTTAATTTTACAAATTTGGTTATAATAAGATTAATTAAAAAGGGAAAGGAGTCATGCTATCAAAAACGAAGCTAAAATTGAACGTCTTTATGATAAGAGTCGTCGTGGCTTTCTTCGTGGAATCTTTAGTCGTGCTACGATTATCTTCTTAATCATCTTACTGCAGCTTGTTGTTGTGGCCATGTCTTACCTCTGGTTGCATCAATATAGGATACACCTGCAAGTTACAGAAGTAGTCCTTCGTATTCTGGCCATTATTTATCTCTTTCAAAGTGATATGGAGTCGACGGCTGTAAATACATGGCTCCTGATAGTCTTGCCTTTCCCTATTATCGGAACCTTGCTCTTGGCTTATACGAAACTTGATATAGGTTACACAGGGATGAAGCGTGCTATTCAGAGCAATATTGACCGCAGTTCTGGTATTCTGAAACAAGATAATCAGGCCCTCGAAGAGCTTAAACAGCGTCACACCAGCAACTATAACTTGGTCCAATATCTTGAAAATGTGAACGGTTCCTTTCCAGTTTATCGTGACACGAAGACGACCTATTTCCCAAGTGGTGAAGCCAAGTTTGAGGAAATGAAGAAACAGCTCCTTAAAGCAGAGAAGTACATTTTCTTGGAATATTTCATCATTGGTGAAGGTGAAATGTGGGGTGAAATCCTAGCAATCTTGAAACAAAAGGTTCAAGAAGGGGTGGAAGTTCGAGTCCTGTATGACGGTATGAATGAATTTTCAACTTTGAGTTTTGACTATAAGAAACGATTGGAAAAAATTGGCATTCAATCTCGAGTTTTTGCATCGGTAACCCCTTTCCTGTCAACCTATTACAATTACCGTGACCATAGGAAAATCTTGCTGATTGATGGTAAGGTTGCTTTCACAGGCGGGGTTAATTTAGCTGACGAGTATATCAACAAGATTGAGCGTTTCGGTCATTGGAAAGATACTGCCTTGATGCTGGAGGGCCCAGCGGTTGATACTTTTTTAGTTCTCTTTCTTCAGATGTGGACCTATTCTAACGAAACTTTAGATGTTACGCCGTATATGGTTGAACATAAGGCGTTTGATACCCCTGGCTTTGTTGTTCCTTATGGGGATATTCCATTGGACAAGGATAAAGTTGGTGAGAATGTCTATATTGACATCCTTAACCATGCGCGTGATTTTGTTCATATCATGACACCTTATCTTATTTTGGATGGTGAACTACTCCATGCTCTCAAGTTTGCGGCTGAGCGTGGGGTAGACGTTAGTATCATCATGCCTGGTATTCCTGATAAAAAATCAGCTTACTACCTAGCTAAGACCTACTACCCAACACTGCTAGCCTCTGGCGTTAAAATCTATGAGTACACACCTGGATTTATTCATGCCAAGATCTTTGTAAGTGATAATAGTCGGGCTGTTGTAGGAACGATTAATTTAGATTACCGAAGTCTATATCATCATTTTGAGTGTGCGACCTATCTCTATAGGACTTCTTCGGTTCTTGCTATTGAGGAAGATTTCCAAGCGACAAAAGACCAGTGTCACCGAGTCAGCACGACTGACGTTGAAAAACTTCCATTCCATCAAAAGGCCTTAGGCTTATTGACCAAACTAGTGGCGCCATTGATGTAATGTCAATTTTTGTAAGAAGAGGGTTGAGCCCTCTTTTTTTATAGTATAAAATAAAGATAATGAAGTCGAAGGAGAAAATGATGTTAACCATTCGTCCAGCCAACTTGGCTGATGCACAAGCTATTCAGGTCATCTATGCACCCTATGTTGAGAAGACGGCCATTACCTTTGAATATGAAGTTCCCAGTGTTCAAGAATTTGAGAATCGTATCAATAAAACCCTTGAAACTTACCCTTATCTGGTCGCTGAAGAGGATGGACAAGTTCTCGGATATGCCTATGCTTCAACCTACTATGCCCGGACAGCTTATAATTGGACAACTGAATTGTCCATCTATTTGCATGAAGATGCCCGTGGTCGAGGTCTGGGAAGTCAGCTCTATGATGCTCTTGAAGAGGAACTTGAACAACGGGGCTTTTTGCGATTCTTAGCCTGTATTGCTGTTCCGAACGAGGCTAGCATTGCTATGCATGAAAAACGTGGTTATGTCCAAGTTGCTCATTTTCCAAAAGTGGGCTACAAGTTTGAGCAATGGCATGATATTGTCTGGATGCAAAAGACCTTAGATGGTCCTGTCAGGAAAATACGGTAGGAGGCTAGAAATGTCTAGTCAAAGTCGACAAATTGATTGTGTCATTTGCCCACGCCAGAATGATACTAATAATTGAAAAATCGTAGAAAAAGCTCTGAACTGTGAGCTAATTTCTTTGTACTAAAGGAGCCTATATGTCCCAAGAAATAAGTGCCCGGCTATTGCCTCAGAAGCCGTCTAAATGGGCTAAAATTCTACTTAATCGTAAGGTACCTATTTTCCTGTTTTTCTTACTAGAATTGGCCTTTCTTGTCTTTTCATATATTAGCCTACAAGAGCATTTCCCATCCATTATCTTATGGGAACACTTATTGAGTGTTTTTACCTTTTTATATTTGCTCAATCGTTCCATGGACTCCCGTTCCAAACTTTCTTGGTTGATCATCATTGCCCTCTTTCCCATTTTTGGGACCGCCTTGCTCTATTTTTCGCTAGCTGATTTTGGTGTCAGACGTTTGAAAAAGCGTCTTGTGGAAGCTACTCAGCAAACTTCCGACTATTTGGCTACCGAGCCAGAGGTTGAGGACTATCTGCCTCATAGCGATAGGCAACTGCAAAGACTGGCTTATTTTCTGGAGCATAGTCCTGCTCATTTTCCAATTTATAGAGATACTAAAGTGACTTATTTCCAACTTGGAGATGATATGCTTCCGGCCTTGTTGGAGGATCTGAAAAAGGCAGAGCGTTATATCTTTATGGAGTATTTCATCATTGATGAAGGCATCATGTGGGGAGAGATATTAGCCATCTTGGAGGAGAAGGCTAAGGCAGGACTGGACGTTCGTGTTATGTTTGATGGGATGAATGAGATGACCACCTTATCCTACGATTATATCGAGAGGTTACACAAGGTTGGTATTAAAGCTCAGACCTTCTCGCCAATTAAGCCAGTTTTATCGACCTATTACAACTATCGAGACCACCGAAAAATAACAGTGATTGATGGTCAAGTTGCTTATACTGGTGGCGTTAATATCGCTGACGAGTATGTTAATAAACGAGAACGCTTTGGCCATTGGAAGGACACGGCCCTTCGCTTAGATGGTTCAGCAGTTCAAACGCTAAAAGCTCTCTTTTTGACCATGTGGACAGTGACTGGAATAGAAGATAAAACGGATATGGAGCACTATCTACAAGAAAAACCTCAACAAAGAAAGAGTCAGGGCTTTGTACTCCCTTATGGCAATTCACCGCTGACCTACCACAAGGTTGCCGAAAATGTTTATTTACATCTTCTGAATACATCAACTAATTATGTCTATATCATGACGCCTTATCTGATTTTGGATGATGAATTGGTCAGAGCCATGACCTTTGCGGCCAGACGAGGTGTAGATGTTCGTATCATTATGCCAGGGATTCCAGATAAACAGTATGCCTTTGATATTGCGACGACCTATTTTAAAGTCCTCTTGGATGCTGGCGTCCGTATTTTCCGTTATACCCCAGGCTTTGTCCATGCTAAAGTTTATGTTTCTGACGCCAAACAAGCTGTGGTAGGTACCATTAACACTGATTACCGGAGTCTCTATCAAAATTTTGAAGATGGGGTCTATCTCTATAAAAATCTGGAAGTGCTTAACATAGAACAAGATTTTGAGAAAACCCAGGCGCTCTCAGAGGAAGTCACTCTGGAAAGTTTGTCAAAAATGCCTATAGCACATCGTCTAGGTGGCTATCTCTTTTCTCTGATTGGACCATTGATGTAAAAAAGAAGAAATCATATGGATACAAACATTCTTTTGAAATTGTTAGAAGACCAAGCTGATTCAACGAAAGTCCCAGCAATGGAAGCTTATATGAAAAATAAATTCAGCTTTCTTGGCGTTCAAAAACCAATTCTCAAAAAGATTGAAAGAGAGTTTTTTAAGCCTTTCATAAAAAATCCAATTGATTGGACTTTTGTGGAAGAGTGTTGGCAGCAACCTTACCGTGAGTTTCAATATATTGCTATGGATTATCTGGATAAAAAGAAGAAGGAGCTTAGACCTGAAGATTTTCCAAAGCTAAAGGAATTGGCTCAAACCAAATCATGGTGGGACAGTATAGATCAATTGGACCTTATCATCGGAGAGGTTACTTTTCACTATCCAGAAACCAAGAATATCATGCGCCAATGGAGTCTTGATGAGGATTTTTGGTTGAGACGTATTGCCATTGACCACCAGCTTATGCGTAAAGATTTGACAGATACTGCTCTCCTAGCAGAGGTTATCTGTAACAACTTTGGGCAGACAGAGTTTTTCATTAATAAGGCTATCGGTTGGAGTTTGCGCAATTACTCAAAGGTAAATCCTGATTGGGTTCGGGCTTTTATTGATCAACATGCTAGTCAAATGGCATCTCTTAGC
The DNA here is from genome assembly GCF_037967965.1 of Streptococcus sp. FSL R7-0248. Lineage (NCBI taxonomy): Bacteria > Bacillati > Bacillota > Bacilli > Lactobacillales > Streptococcaceae > Streptococcus > Streptococcus sp. FSL R7-0248. The sequence goes on along the minus strand of NZ_CP150201.1, from coordinate 1,275,747 downwards.
ATTCGTGAGGCAAGTAAGTATTTATAGAAATCAAGAGCTTGACTCTGTCGTTCAATATGCTAGAATAGAAACATGCGATGAGTCGATTGGCTCTTTGGAGCCTTTTGCGCTGAGGAGGTCTACATTAGATTGTAACGCAGGAGCGGACCTTGAGTAGTTGTGTGAACCTGCTACTCTCATCGAAAGATGCCTCCTATCCCTTACCATTTGGTAGGGGCTTTTCTTTATTCTTGGCCTTTTAACCCTTTTCAACTGGGCTTAAACGTAGTATAATAGATTCACTAAACTAAATTGATAGAAAATTCCGAAAGAGGTTTTACTATGGGATACACAGTTGCTGTTGTCGGTGCTACAGGTGCCGTCGGTGCTCAAATGATTAAAATGTTGGAAGAATCAACACTTCCAATCGATAACATTCGCTACCTTGCGTCTGCTCGTTCTGCAGGCAAAGTCTTGCAATTTAAAGGCCAAGACGTGACCATCGAAGAAACGACTGAAGACGCATTTGAAGGTGTAGATATTGCACTTTTCTCAGCTGGTGGATCTACCTCTGCTAAATATGCACCATACGCCGTTAAAGCTGGTGCAGTAGTCGTTGATAATACATCATACTTCCGTCAAAACCCAGATGTACCATTGGTTGTACCTGAGGTCAATGCACATGCGCTTGATGCTCACAACGGTATTATCGCTTGCCCTAACTGTTCAACGATTCAAATGATGGTTGCCCTTGAGCCAGTTCGTCAAAAATGGGGCTTGGACCGTATCATCGTGTCAACTTACCAAGCCGTATCAGGTGCTGGTATGGGAGCAATCCTTGAAACACAACGTGAGTTGAAAGAAGTTTTGAATGACGGCGTTAACCCACGTGATGTTAAAGCTGAAATCTTGCCATGTGGTGGCGATAAGAAACACTTCCCAATCGCCTTCAATGCTTTGGCTCAAATCGACGTCTTCACTGAAAATGACTACACTTACGAAGAAATGAAGATGACAAACGAAACTAAGAAAATCATGGAAGACGATAGCATTGCCGTATCAGCAACATGTGTACGTATACCAGTCTTGTCAGCTCACTCAGAGTCAGTTTACATTGAAACAAAAGAAGTGGCACCAATTGACGAAGTGAAAGCTGCTATTGCAGAATTCCCAGGTGCAGTCCTTGAAGATGACGTTGCTAACCAAGTCTACCCACAAGCCGTTAATGCTGTAGGTTCACGTGATACATTTGTCGGACGTATCCGTAAAGACTTGGATGCTGAAAAAGGTATCCACATGTGGGTTGTTTCAGATAACCTCCTTAAAGGTGCCGCTTGGAACTCAGTACAAATCGCAGAAACACTTCACGAACGCGGCTTGGTTCGCCCAACTTCAGAATTGAAATTTGAATTGAAATAGGGAGCGAAACAGAAATCAGTAACTCGAAGAGTTTGATTTCTCCTTCGCTTTTATACCAACCCCCGCACAGTTGATTAGGAAGTACGAATGTTGTAGACATGAGTAGTTCCAATCAATCACTGCGTTATGATTCAGGAATCAGTAAGGATTTAGTTTTGTATTCAAATACTAAATTCAAGCTGAATCCTATAAAGCAGAGAGACTTCTCTCTGTTTTTTTGTGTTTTGACTATCATATTGAAACAGTCAGTTCTCACGTTTTCAGAAAATTGTTAACTTATCTGTCTGTCTGGTCAAAATTATGGTAAAATGGAAAGGATTAGAAAACGGTTGAAGGAGAATATTATGTCAATTGATCAATTAAGAGATGTCAAACTGATCACAGCCCTTATTACACCTTTCCACGAAGATGGCTCTATCAATTATGATGCGCTTCCAGAATTGATTGAGCATCTTTTGGCTCACCATACAGAAGCTCTTCTTTTGGCGGGGACAACAGCTGAAAGTCCAACACTTACTCACGATGAGGAGTTGGAACTCTTTGCGGCTGTTCAGAAAATCGTTAATGGACGTGTGCCATTAATTGCTGGTGTCGGTACCAACGATACACGAGACTCTATCGAGTTTGCCAAAGAAGTTGCCAAATTTGGTGGTTTTGCAGCTGGTCTTGCTATCGTGCCTTACTACAACAAGCCATCACAAGAAGGTATGTACCAACACTTCAAAGCTATTGCAGATGCTTCTGATTTGCCAATTATCATCTACAACATCCCTGGTCGTGTGGTTGTTGAAATGGCTCCTGATACCATGCTTCGTTTGGCTGAACATCCAAATATTATCGGGGTTAAAGAATGTACCAGCCTTGCTAATATGGCCTACCTTATCGAACATAAACCAGAAGATTTCTTGGTTTATACCGGTGAAGATGGGGATGCCTTCCACGCTATGAACCTTGGAGCTAACGGTGTTATCTCAGTAGCCTCTCATACAAATGGTGATGAGATGCATGCCATGCTTGAAGCTATTGAAAATAGTGACCTCAAGACAGCAGCAACTATCCAACGTAAATTTATTCCTAAAGTTAACGCTCTCTTCTCAGTACCAAGTCCTGCACCTGTCAAGGCTGTTCTTAACCATCTTGGTTTTGAAGTTGGACCACTTCGTTTGCCATTGGTTGCATGTACTTCAGAAGAAGCTAAACGTATCATTAAGGTTGTCCTTGAAGAAGATGTCGAAGCAACACGTGAGACAGTTACAGGTGTCGTTCGTCCAGATTATTAAGAAAATGAAGTTGAGCAGCTTGCTCAGCTTTTTTTAGTTGAAGAGGTTAAATCTCACAAAATAAGCTGATATAGGGTCTAAAAGCAGTTTTCTATCATGAAAATTGGCTTTTTTTGATATAATTATAGTTAGTGTGCTTAAAAAGAAAGGAAGTTTCATGAATCAACTTGAACAAAAACTTGAGCAGGATTTTGGTATTGTTTTTAGCCAAAAAGACCTCTTAGAAACAGCATTTACCCATACCTCATATGCCAATGAGCACCGCCTCCTAAACATTTCACATAATGAACGTTTGGAATTTTTAGGAGACGCGGCTCTGCAATTAGTCATTTCTGTTTATCTTTACAAACGTTACCCTAACAAGCCAGAGGGAGAAATGTCTAAGATGCGCAGTACTATCGTTCGCGAAGAGAGTTTGGCAGGATTTACGAAGGCTTGCGGTTTCGAGCAGTATATCCGTCTTGGTAAAGGGGAAGAAAAATCTGGTGGACGTGAACGTGCCACTATCCTTGGTGACCTCTGGGAGGCCTTCCTCGGTGCCCTTTATTTGGATCAAGGTTTGCCTGCTGTTGAGAAATTCTTGAATCAGGTCATGATTCCTCAGGTTGAAAAGGGGAACTTTGACCGCGTAACAGACTATAAGACAGCCTTGCAAGAGCGTCTTCAGGTCAATGGTACGGTTGATATTACTTATACTGTTATCGATGAGTCTGGACCAGCTCATGCTAAAGAATTTACTATGCAGGTAGCTGTTGATGGTAAGGAACTCAGCACAGGTCTTGGAAAATCTAAGAAATTAGCTGAACAGGCAGCGGCTAAGGCTGCCCTTGAACAACTAGGAAATTAAGCATGTATTTGAAATCAATTGAAATGCAGGGCTTTAAATCCTTTGCGGATAAGACGCAAGTCGTCTTTGACAAGGGAGTAACAGCCGTTGTAGGTCCAAATGGATCGGGAAAATCAAATATTACAGAGAGTCTACGCTGGGCTTTGGGAGAATCCTCTGCCAAGAGTTTGCGTGGGGGCAAGATGCCTGATGTTATTTTTGCAGGTACAGAGGTTCGTAAGGCACTCAACTATGCAGAAGTGGCAGTTACTCTTGATAATAGTGATGGCTTTATCGTGGGTGCTGGTGAAACCATTCGTGTGGAGCGTCACATTTATCGAAACGGTGACAATGATTACTTGATTGACGGTCGTAAGGTTCGTCTACGTGATATTCATGACCTTTTCATGGACACAGGTTTAGGGCGTGATTCTTTTTCCATTATTTCCCAAGGTCGTGTTGAGGCTATTTTTAATGCTAAACCCGAAGAGCGCCGCGCTATTTTCGAAGAAGCTGCTGGCGTTCTTAAATATAAAACACGTAAGAAGGAGACCGAAAGCAAGCTTAATCAAACTCAAGATAATCTTGATCGTTTGGAAGATATCATCTACGAGCTAGATGGTCAGGTTAAACCACTTGAAAAGCAAGCAGCTACAGCCAAACGTTATTTGGAATTAGATGAGGAACGTAGACAGACTCAGCTTAACCTTTTGGTCCACGATATTGAAGTTGGTAAGTCTGAGTTGAGCCAGACTCAAGAGGATTTGGCAGAGGTCAAGGAAAAATTAACCAGCTATTATGAGGAACGTCATCGTCTAGAGACTGAAAACCAAGAGCTCAAGCAGAAACGCCATCAAATTTCAGAACAAATTTCTTCTGACCAACAAACCTTGGTGGATGTCACACGTCTTATTAGTGACTTTGAGCGCCAAATTGATCTCTATACCATGGAGAGTCAGCAACGTTCAGAGAAAAAAGAAGAAACAGAAGCTCGTCTCAGTGAGCTAGAGAGTTTGAAAGCTGAAGCTCAGGCATCTCTAGATAAGGTTAATCATCGCCAAGTCGAATTGAATGCGGAGTTGGAAACTATTGCCCAAGAGTTAGTTGCTATTCAAAAAGAACTGGAGCAATTTTCTGATGATCCAGATACGCTTATTGAACGTTTACGTGAGGACTATGTCAGTCTGATGCAGGAGGAAGCTAAGGTTTCCAACAGTTTGACTCAGGTTACTCACGACATGGATAATCAGACTCAAGCACTAGAGGCACAGGCTGAAGAATATAAACAAGCTCAGGCAGACTTGCTTTCCGCTCAGGAAGTAGCTAGCGAAGCCCAAAAAGCTTATCAAGCAGCCCAAGCCAGTCTTCAAAGCCTCCTAGCTAGCTACAAAGAAAAGGCTCAGGCTTATCAAACTATTGATAAGGACTATCAAGAGGCTCAAAAGCAGATGTTTGACCTCATGGATCACCTTAAAAGTAAAGATGCCCGTCGTCAAAGTTTAGAGTCTATCCAAAAAAATCATTCTAACTTCTTTGCAGGGGTTAAGGCTGTCCTTCAAAATGCCCAATCTATTCAAGGAATTATTGGCGCTGTCAGTGAACACTTGACCTTTGATACGCGCTATCAGACAGCTCTTGAGATTGCTATGGGAGCCAGCGGGCAAAATATTATTGTCGAGGATGAAGCGGCTGCTAAGCGCTCGATTGACTACTTGAAGCGTAATCGTCAGGGACGTGCGACCTTCTTGCCGTTGACTACTATTAAACCACGTCAACTTAATGGACAATTTGCTCAAAGTCTTGCCAATGCACCAGGCTTTATTGGTATGGCTTCCGATTTGGTTACCTATAAGGACCGCTTATCTAATATTTTCCAAAACCTCCTAGGGGTAACAGCAATCTTTGATACCATTGACAATGCTAATAAAGCGGCTCGAGCTGTTCGTTTCCAAGTGCGTATGGTCACTCTTGACGGTTCTGAAATTCGCCCTGGTGGTGCCTTTGCTGGTGGTACCAACAAACAAAACAATAACCTCTTTATCAAGCCTGAACTGGATGCATTGACTTCTGAAATTAACCAGATTAAGGCTCAATTAAGTGATAGTGAATCCAAAGTTGAAGCCCTCAAAATCAAACGTAAGGCTCTACAGAAAGAGCTAGAAGACCTTAAGGTAGATGGTGAAAATGCTCGTCTGCAAGAGCAAAAACTAGACTTAGAACACCAACAAGCCTTGTCAGAGGCGGAGAAAAATCAAAACCTAGTGGATAGTTTCAAACAGGATTCTCAGGGAACTGATGGGGCAAATCTTCAAGATAAGGCTGAACAACTTAAAGCAGAGTTAGCACAAATTGCATCCAAGCGTGAGACCATTAACGACCGTATTGAGGCTATTAAGGAAGACAAAGACGCACTTGGCCAACAAAAACAGGTTCTCTTAGACAAGCAATCTGAACTTCAGTTGAAGGAACGTGATTTGCAAGCAGAATTGCGTTTTGCTAAGACAGAAAGTAATCGTCTTCAAGCCGACTTGTCTGAGTTAATGAAGGAATCGGATAGTCTTAAAGCGCTCCTTAATAACCAGGTCAATGATGACCAAACTGACCGCCTTCCGCATTTGCAAGCACAGCATAAAGAAGCTGTCCAACGTAAGGACGATTTGGAGCAAGCTCTTGTCCGTGCCAAGATTCAGGTGCAAGATTACGAAGGTCAGTTGGAAGACTTGGAGGAGCGTTTGGCTAAAGCTGGCAATCGTAACGAGGACTTGATTCGTCAGCAGACTCGCTTGGAAGAACGTGAAAGTCAGATTAGTCAATCGCTTCGTAAGTTTGCGACTCAGTTGGCTGAAGATTATCAGATGACACTTGAAGTCGCCAAAGGTCAGGCTAGTCCTCTTGACAATGTCGAACAAACACGCCAGAATCTGCAAGGTCTTGAGCGTTCGATTAAAGCTTTGGGTCCGGTCAATGTGGATGCTATTGCCCAGTTTGAAGAGGTTAAGCAACGTCTTGATTTCTTGAACGGACAAAAGGATGATTTGCTCGAAGCTAAGAGTCTCCTTCTGAATACCATAAATGATATGGATGATGAAGTGAAATCACGCTTTAAAGCAACCTTTGAGGCTATCCGAGAAAGCTTTAAACAGACCTTTACCCAGATGTTTGGTGGAGGTTCAGCAGACTTGATTTTGACCTCAGATAATCTCCTAGAGGCTGGAGTAGAAATTTCTGTGCAGCCTCCAGGTAAGAAAATTCAATCGCTTAACCTTATGTCTGGTGGTGAGAAGGCCTTGTCAGCTCTTGCCCTTCTCTTTGCCATCATTCGTGTTAAGACCATTCCATTTGTAATCCTTGACGAAGTAGAAGCGGCTTTGGATGAAGCCAATGTTAAACGCTTCGGTGACTACCTTAATCGTTTTGACAAGTCTAGTCAGTTTATCGTAGTTACCCACCGTAAGGGAACGATGTCTGCGGCAGACTCTATTTATGGGGTAACCATGCAGGAATCAGGTGTCTCGAAAATCGTTTCGGTCAAACTAAAAGACCTTGATTTAGACTAAAAATAGATTATATTTTCATGAAAGATAGTTGATAGCTTTATCACTATCTTTTTTCGGCTCTTTGTCAACTGTAGTGGGTGACGAAAAGCTAACATCTAGAGAGGACCAGATAGGTCTTCTCTTTTTGTATATTCAGAGTGATGAAAACACGCTTTCTAAAGTTGATAAAATTTTTAAAACCGAAGCCCAGACGTTTAATATCTTTGATAAGCTTATTGGTCCCCTCCAATTTTGCATTTGAGTAATGTGTTTCTAGTGCATTTTTGATGTATTGTTTATGTTTACGAAAAGTCCTAAAGACTGTTTTGAAGTAATGATTGACCTTGCTTATATTCTCCTCTATGAGTTCAAAAAACTCATCCCCCCTCTTCTCCTGAAAGTGAAAAAGCAAAAGCTGATAGAGATTATAATAATTGGTGAGTTCTTCTGAGAAATTCAGTGTCTTCTCAACGACTTCATGTGGGCATAATGTTTGATGGAAGGTCTTTGAGTAAAAAGGGTTGAGAGATAACTTACGGCTGTCCTTTTGGAAGAGTCTCCAGTGATTTTTTAAAGCTCGATAAGGTAGCGACTTCTTATCAAACTGGTTCATAATCGCAATTCTTGTCTTTAAAAAGGCTCGACCAAGGTGCTGAATAATGTGAAATCGATCAAGAACGATTTTGGCGTTTGGAAAGAGCTTGCGAGCCAGTGGCATATAAGCTCCAGACATATCCATAGTGATAAACTGTACCTGTTGTCGGACTTTCAATGGATACTTCAAAAAGTAGTTTCGTATAGTAGTTTGGCAGCGATTATCAAGTATAGTTATGAGTTCGTTTGTCTCATAGTTCTGTGCCACAAAAGCCAATTCCCCTTTCTTGAAGCCAAACTCATCCCAGGACATAATAGCTGGGAGTTTGTCATAATGTTCCTTGAAAGTAAACTGGTCGAGTTTACGATAGACAGTGGACGTTGACACGCGAAGTCTTCTGGCAATATCCGTTAATGACACCTTCTCAGTTAGGAGTTGTGTAACCTTTTGTCGGACTAGATTGGAGATTTGGCAGTTTTTCTCAACGATAGATGTCTCAGCTACCGTGACTCGTCTACAACTTTTACACTGGAAACGACGTTTTTTCAGACGTAGTAGTGTTGGAGTTCCAGCTTGCTCAAGAAGAGGGATTTTAGAAGGCTTTTGAAAGTCGTACTTGATCATCTTTCTATGGCAATGAGGACATGATGGTGCAGGGGAATCGAGTTTTGCTTGAATCTCGATATGAGTATCAGTTTCAAAAACAAGTGAAATATTGATATTTTGGTCTTTAATTCCGATTAATTCTGTGGTATTCTTAATAAGTCTCATAAGTTCTTCCTAATGATGGTTTGGTTGCTTTTCATTATAGTTCTTATGGGACTTTTTGTCTGCATTCAAAAAGCTCTATAATCTCTACAGTAGTTTTACCCACTACAGAAATTATAGAGCCCTTTTTTCATAGTCTCAAAAAATTTGTAAGGACTTTCAGAAAAACATTAAGTTTGCGCTTTCAAAATTACGCAATCGATTGCGTAAAATGGCTTAACAAAGGCTATGATTAGGATTTTAGGGTTTATGAGAGAGAGGGTGACTTGTCATTTTGCACTGACATGTTACAATATTTAAGGAAATGTCATATGGGGATATGGTGTTTTTTGAAGTTAGTTATAGTGTATGTGTTAAGATACGATTTTCTGGACACATTTAGGCTTTGAGTAAACAAGTCTAAGAAGTCTTCTTTCGAGCAAAAAATCCAGGCTGGGAAACCTGGATTTTTTCTTTGTCTTTATTATTTTATTGGTCACCTTTCTCAGCTTGAGATTTGGCTTGTTTGATACGAGCATTTACCCAGCCTTGCATGATAGCCCCAAAAAGGATAGCGTCAAAAATGCCTGACAGGATATTTCGGACTGAGAATAATTCTGTCAAATAGTCTTTATGATTAACTAGTAATTGAATCAGGGGCATGCCTAAGAACATATATACGCCAAAGTATAAACCTGACTTAAGGCCCGCATGTTTAAGTTGCTTTTGTTCTTTCTCAGTCAGTTCTTCCTCGTCAATAGCGTTTACAGCACTCATCTTAAACTTATAAGTAAGGACACCGCTAACTACCAGAATGATAGTCAAAAGTAAGATAGGATAAATACGGGCCACTAGTTCGGGATACTTAAAGCTTAGAAATAAGGCAATACAATTACCAAAAATTAAAATATAGAAGAGAACAACGAAAGCCATGTTACCCATTCGATCAACCTGTTGGCGCTTTTGTTCATCTAAAGGGCCTGTGATACCGTAAAAACGTTTAATGAGTTTGTCAGTGAAAGTTTCTTTAATCATGATTTACCTCTTTCTATCTTATATCTCTATTCGCAATTTCCATCCCAAAAGAGACCGTTAAGATCTGTGTCTAGTGCTTTAGCTAGATTTAGACAGAGCTCCAGTGTTGGGTTATACTTGTTATTTTCGATCATGTTAATGGTCTGTCGGGAAACGCCAATAGACTTTGCAAGTTCTAATTGTGAAAGCCCCATATTCTTTCTAAATTCCCTGACATGATTCATAATGGGCCTCCTTCTGAAAGACAAGCTAATGTGTTGCTGTAAGTCGCAATTTATTAATTATGTCAACTTTATCTGACATAATTGTAGCACGTTTATATAGGTATGTCAATTATCTTAGACATATTTTCCATTTTGGCATTAACTAAAGGTTTCTTTGTCAGCTCTTGAAAGCTTTTTGTTTTTTTGGTAAAATTGATAGTAATTGAATAGAAGTCGTAGAGACTAGTAACCTTATGGAAATTGACAGGGATTGGGGGCCATGGACTGGAAGCCTCCTCAAGGGAAGTTTGGCGAATTCACTCATGAAAACGACTGGCGAATCAAGGTCTGGGTAACCAGATAAAAAACGGATGGTACCGCGTGTCAACGCTCCGGGTTGGAGTTTTGGCATGTGGTTTTTTGTTTGCGATTCGAAATTGTTACATCAGAAAGGAATCTCATGGATTTACAAACACAATTGCAAGAGTTGAAAACATCAACGCAGGCTAAATTGGCTGAAATGCGTGGTGAACACTCTAAAGAATTACAAGAATTGCGTGTTGCAGTTTTGGGTAAAAAAGGCTCTTTGACGGATCTTTTGAAGGGGCTTAAAGACCTTCCTAATGAAGAACGCCCTAAAGTTGGTAAAATGGTCAACGAAGTTCGTGACGTTTTGACGGAAGCTTTTGACGAAGCCGCTAAAGTTGTTGAAGCCGCTAAAATTCAAGCTCAACTTGACTCTGAAAGTCTTGACGTAACCCTTCCAGGACGCCAAGTCAAACTTGGTAACCGTCATATTCTTAGCCAAACAGCTGAAGAAATTGAGGATATTTTCTTGGGTATGGGCTTCCAAATCGTTGATGGTTTTGAAGTTGAAACAGATTACTATAACTTTGAACGTATGAACTTGCCTAAGGACCATCCAGCGCGTGACATGCAAGATACTTTCTATATTACGGAAGAAATTTTGCTTCGTACTCACACAAGTCCTGTTCAAGCTCGTACACTTGATAAACACGATTTTTCTAAGGGTCCTCTTAAGATGATCTCACCAGGACGTGTTTTCCGTCGTGATACCGATGATGCGACTCACAGCCACCAGTTCCACCAAATCGAAGGTTTGGTCGTTGGTAAAAACATCTCAATGGGTGATCTTAAGGGAACGCTTGAGATGATTATTCAAAAAATGTTTGGTGCAGAACGTCAAATCCGTTTGCGTCCTTCTTACTTCCCATTCACTGAACCTTCAGTTGAAGTTGACGTGTCATGCTTCAAGTGTGGAGGTAAAGGATGTAACGTATGTAAAAAGACAGGTTGGATTGAGATCCTTGGTGCTGGTATGGTTCACCCACAAGTGCTTGAGATGTCAGGTGTTGATTCTGAAGAATATTCAGGTTTCGCCTTTGGTCTTGGTCAAGAACGTATTGCCATGCTTCGCTATGGTATCAACGACATCCGTGGTTTCTATCAAGGGGATGTTCGTTTCTCAGAACAGTTTAAATAAGGTTTAGGAGGTTGTCATGTCAGTAGTTATTCGTAAGGTTCTTCCGGAAGAAGTAGCAGAATTAAAAGTTATCTCCGAAGACACCTTTAGAGAGACTTTTGCTCATGATAACACCGAGGCCCAGTTGCAAGGTTACTTCGACTCCGCACTTTCTGAAGAAGTTCTCTTAGATGAAATCACTCATGAAGAATCGCGATACTTTTTCATTCTCGTTGATGGTGAAAAGGCAGGTTTTCTAAAGACCAATGTTGGTTCTGCTCAAACAGAGCAGCATTTGGACAATGCATTTGAAATTCAACGAATTTATATCAGTCAGGCCTTCCAAGGCATGGGTTTGGGTAAGCAACTCTTTGAATTTGCATTGCAGGAAGCCCGTGATCTAGGTTGTGATTGGGCCTGGTTGGGTGTTTGGGAAAGAAATTTCAAAGCACAGATTTTTTACGATAAATATGGCTTTGAAAAATTTGCAGAACACAATTTTCCGGTTGGTGACGGTAAAGTAGACTGTGACTGGTTGCTTAAATTAAAACTATAAACCGATTATTAAGTTGATAGAGAGGAGTTTATAAGGCGATTAAACGTGTCAGTTCGTCTTTCTCTTATATCAGCTATACATATTCCTATATTACAGAAAGGATTTGAATACGACCTCAAAGTTCGAGATTAGTTGTTTTTGAATCTGAATGTTTTGTACCTAATCATACAGAAAGGATTTGAACCCGCCCTAAGCTCTGGGCAAAAAAGATAAAGGCTCCTAGGTGCTGATGCACCAACGTTGCCTTTCCTATTTTTGCTGAGAGCTATTAACGGGCTTGGTATCATTATTATGCTAGTTAGTTATAAATGGTTAAAAGAGTTGGTTGATGTGGATGTTACCACTGCTAAACTCGCTGAAAAAATGTCGACGACAGGTATTGAAGTGGAAGGTGTTGAAACACCTGCTGAAGGCTTGTCTAAATTGGTTGTTGGTCATGTCTTGTCATGTGAAGATGTACCTGAAACACACTTGCACTTGTGTCAAGTAGATACAGGAGATGCTGAAGGTCCACGTCAAATTGTTTGTGGAGCTCCAAATGTCACTGCTGGAATCAAGGTAATTGTTGCCATTCCTGGTGCACGCATTGCGGACAATTACAAAATTAAAAAAGGGAAGATTCGAGGCATGGAATCTCTCGGTATGATCTGTTCTTTGGCAGAACTTGGACTTCCAGATAGCATTATTCCTAAGGAATTTGCAGATGGAATCCAAATTTTGCCTGAAGATGCTGTTCCTGGAGATAGCATTTTCCCATATCTCGACCTTGATGATGAAATCATCGAATTGTCAATCACACCTAACCGTGCTGATGCTCTTTCTATGCGTGGTGTGGCCCATGAAGTCGCTGCAATCTATGGTAAATCTGTTCACTTCCCAGAAAAAACAGTCACAGAAGACAGCAAGCCAGCTTCTGATAAGATTTCAGTAGCTATCGAAAGCGATAAAGTAGCTACTTATGCTAGCCGTGTGGTTGAGAATGTTACTGTTCAACCAAGTCCACAATGGTTACAAAACCTTCTTATGAATGCTGGTATCCGTCCAATCAACAATGTGGTAGATGTGACAAACTATGTTCTTCTTTACTTTGGACAACCAATGCACGCCTTTGATTTGGACAAATTTGAAGATTCACGAATCGTTGCCCGTGATGCCCGTGAGGGTGAAAAATTGGTGACTCTCGATGGTGAAGAACGTGAATTGACTACTGAAGATATTGTTATTACAGTTGCTGACAAACCAGTTGCCCTAGCAGGTGTTATGGGTGGTGCATCAACTGAGATTGATGACAATTCTAAAAATGTTGTTCTCGAAGCTGCTGTATTTGATGGTAAATCAATTCGTAAGACAAGTAGTCGTCTCAACCTTCGTTCAGAATCATCATCACGTTTTGAAAAAGGTATCAATAACGATACTGTCCTTGAAGCGCTTGATTTTGCTGCAGCAATGTTGCAAGAATTGGCAAATGGAACGGTGCTTGCAGGCCGTGTTCAAGCGGGGTCAGTTGATACAGAGCCAGTTCAAGTTTCTACAAGTCTTGATTATGTAAATGTTCGCCTTGGTACAGAATTGACTTTTGCAGATATTGAAGAAGTCTTTGCGAAACTTGGTTTTGGATTGACAGGTGATGCTGATAAATTCACAGTATCTGTACCACGTCGTCGTTGGGATATCAGTATCCAAGCAGACCTGGTTGAGGAAATTGCACGTATCTACGGGTACGAGAAATTGCCTACGACACTTCCAGAAGCAGCAGGAACAGCCGGTGAATTGACTGAAACACAAGCACTTCGCCGTAAGGTTCGTAGCATTGCTGAAGGTGCTGGATTGACTGAAATCATCTCATATGCTTTGACAACACCTGAAAAAGCCGTTGAATTTGCTGCGACACCAAGTAATTTGACTGAGTTGATGTGGCCAATGACTGTTGACCGTTCAGCTCTCCGTCAGAATATGGTTTCTGGCATGCTTGATACTGTTGCTTACAATGTTAACCGTAAGAATAGTAACGTTGCCATTTACGAAATCGGTAAGGTCTTTGAACAAAAGGGTAATCCAAAAGAGGAATTGCCAAATGAAATCAATACCTTTGCCTTCGCTATTTCTGGTCTTGTAGCTGAAAAAGATTTCCAAACCAAAGCAACGCCAGTTGATTTCTTCTATGCCAAAGGTATTGTTGAAGCACTCTTTGATAAACTTGAAGTTTCAGTTGACTATGTACCAACAAAAGACCTAGCAAGCATGCACCCAGGTCGTACAGCTGCTATTGTGCTTGATGGTCAAACTATTGGATTCCTTGGTCAAGTTCACCCACAAACTGCCAAAAACTATGGCATTCCTGAGACTTATGTGGCTGAAATTAACCTTAGTGCTGTAGAAGCTGCCTTGCAACCAGATCAACCATTTGTTGAAATCACAAAATTCCCTGCAGTATCACGTGATATCGCCCTTCTTCTCAAGGCAGAAATAACTCATCAAGAAGTTCTGGATGCTATCTACTCTGCAGGAGTCAAACGCTTGGTTGCCGTTAAACTCTTCGACGTTTACGCAGGTGAAAAACTTGGTTCAGGTATGAAATCAATGGCTTATAGCCTTACCTTCCAAAATCCAAATGACAACCTTACAGACGAAGAAGTTGCTAAATACATGGAAAAAATTACTAAAGCTCTCACTGAAAAGGTCGAAGCAGAAGTACGTTAATCATTAGAAAATCCATCTGAGAAGATGGATTTTTAAGTGATTAGACGATATTACATAAAGGAGATAATTTGTTTTTAGAGTTCTTTGACGGGGTATGGGGACATTACACTTTTGAATCTGATAAAGTCAATGTACTTATTGATGGCTTACCCAGTTTTGCTTATCCCTTGGGGCAATTAACATTTTTAGTGTTAGTCTATAGGTTACTCGTTCATCAGTATGTTAAGAAGTTTTTAATCATGTCACCTCAAGATATCTGGGCATGGCAAAAGGAAAAGTTTTGTCAAAGTAAATTATCTTTCATTGTCATCCCAATAGTTTATCTGTTTATTTTCGGAATGACCTATGTTTTGGTTGAGGATGTTTTAGCTACCGTCACTATTTACAAGGATTATGGAGGACCTATAGCTAAAACCATTGATGGTAAAGTTGAACAAATAGATATTAGTCATGTTGGGTCTAAAACGAGTAGTGCTAGGATTAATGCTCACTTTGAAAGTTCTGACGGGCAGACTTATGACATTCACCTGATAAACGGCGATAAAAGAATCGCTAATTATATGCGGCACCCTGAGTCAGATTCCTATACTGCAACGCTTTCCTTTGATAAACATGGAAAACCAGTTTACATTTCTAAATTCTGGGAATAAGCAGTCTGGATAGCTCTTTCAGGGATTTGCACTTGACAAATATGTAAATTCTCTGCATAATAAAAGAAAAAGCCATGAAAAGAGGGTAGCCATGCAAATTATTAAACGTAATGGTCAAGTTGCTGAATTTGATCCTGATAAAATTTACCAAGCCATCTTAAAAGCAGCACAGACTGTGTATGTTCTCGACGATACTTGGCGCCAAAACCTTGCTCAAGTTACGAAAAAAGTAGTGCTTGATCTTCAAGATGCTCAGGTAGAACGCCCAACCATCAACATGATTCAGTCATTGGTTGAAAATCGTCTCATGGAAGCAGGCTTTATCAATATTGCTGAGCATTATATTTCATACCGTTTGCAACGAGATTTGGAGCGTAACGGTTATGGTGACAAAGTAATTGTACACCTACGTTTTGAGCAGACTAAATAAACAAAAGCCATCAAGCGATGGCTTTTGTTGTGTCTAATTGTCACTTTGTCTTTTTTAAAATTTTTAAAAAGGATTCCAGTTCCTGTCCATGACCTATCTGCAGATAAGTTTCAGAAGTTGGTCTAATAAAGGATGATTCTAAAAAACGAATCTGCTTGTGGGCTTTGAATTTTTCAAGTGAAAACTCCTTAGGAAGTTGCCAGGTCACATGTCTAGGGGAAATCTGATAAGGAATGCTAACCTTAGATTTGTCAATGATTGCTTGACTTTTAGCCATGTTTTGTTGAAAGAGGTCACCAAGTTTCTTAATGTTTTTTTGGAACATGCCATTTTCGAGATAAACGGAAAGTGCTTTTTGCATGATGAGATTGGTATCATAGTCAATAAGTCCCTTGTGGCTCAAAAAGGTAGACTTAAGATTAGGAGGTAAAACAAGGCTACCTAGTCGCAAACCTGGAAAAAGGGTCATGGAGAAGGATTTGATATAGATGGTCTGATTTTGAGTATCATAGTAGTGAATAGGGAGATTTTTACTATCACTAAAGTCTCCCATATAGTCATCCTCGACGATATAAACATTATACTGATTGGCAAGTTGGGCTAGCTTTTCTTTTTCGCTAGCATTATAGCTTAATCCGAGAGGATTGGAGTAACGGCTGATAGTATAGAAGAACTTAATCTGTCCAGATTTAAAATACTCTTCCAAGCGGTCAAAATCCAAACCATCAAAACCACGGTTAATCGTCTCGTAAGCTAGATTTTGACGGTTGACAAGCTGGTTCATGCGATGATAGGTAGGTTGTTCTAAAAGAATTTTGTGGCCACCATTACCAAAATCCATCTGTGAAAGGATGTAGAGGGCCTGTTGACTTCCTGAGGTTATGACAATCTGATCTGAATTGACATAAATATCGTCAGCAATTAATCGACTCTTTAAGGCTTCAAGCAAATCTTTGAGTCCAGCTTGTTCATGATAATAGTTGAAGAGGTAGTCCTGATGACCTGCCAAACTTTCATCCAAACAAAGTTTAAAATCCTCGTAGGCTAATTGATTGTAATCGTTAAGGTTAAGAAGGACCTTATTATCGACTTCATTGCGTCCTTCGAGAACATAATAGCCACTTTTGGGTACGGCGTAAATATAGTTTTGATATTTGAGTTCCAAGAGTGCTCTTTGAGCTGTATCCTTACTACAGGCATAAGTCTGGCTAAGTTGACGAATAGAGGGGAGCTTACTCCCTTTTTTTAAAGTACCATTTTGGATATCTTTTATAATGGTCTCGACAATATCTTGATAAATACTCATAACTGACCCCTTACAGATTTTTCCTTATTTTACCTTACTTCCCTTCTCAGAGCAATAGGCCCAGAGAAATTTGACAAGATTATTAGATTTTGACATAATAAGAAGGTTGTAAGGTAAAACTAAATTCCCCTTCCAAATAAGTTTAAGGAGATTATAAGAATGACTTTTAAGAAAATCTTAGGACTTCTCGCTCTTGCATGCTTGACTATTATCGGTTTGTCAGCTTGTACACCCGAGAAAGAGCCTACTTGGACCTACGATAAAAACAAAATGCTATTTACAGGACAAGATGCTAGTGTACAAGTTCTTTCTGCAACTAAAATCGAATCACCAGAAGGTCAAAAAGCTGTACGCGTTTACTATAAACTTAGCAACTCAAGTAAAGAAACCATGAATGCTTACACTCTTTTGATGAAGGTAGTCCTTGATGTGAAACAAGAGAAGGAAGAAGTGAAGGTGGCAACAATGGTCTTTTCTCAGGATGATGACCGAGATAAGATTGCAAATAAAACCCAGATTGCTCCTAAGGAAGTTAAAGAAATCGTTGTTGACTATGCCGTTGCGGATTTTGATCATGATTTGGTTATTGATTTCTCAGACTACGGTACAGAAGCGAATGCGACTGCTAAACTTTCACTCCAAAATCTTGAGAAGGCACCTGTAAAATATTTTGATAAGAAAGCTCAATAAGATTTATCACCACATACTTGTGTGGTGTTTTTTGTTGTCTAAAATCTGTACCCGGACAGTAGCTAAAATACTATCTTGTTTAATCGTCAGAATTTTCATAAACTTAGACTATATTTATTTATCAAGGAGTTTTAGGTATGTCAGCAAAACGTTTAACCCTCTCTGCTTTTTTCATGGCACTTGTGATTATTTTGAGTTCTAGTCTCTTATCCATCCCTGTACCGGGTGGTCATTTCTATTTTAATGGGATTGTTATTTTCCTAGTTGGTTTAATTTTCCCACCTACAGAAGCAGTGATTATTGCAGGTATAGGTTCCTTCATCGGAGATTTTCTCTTTTACCCTCTTCCTATGTGGGTAACTCTAGTGACCCATAGCCTTCAAGTTCTTGCTATTGCACTCATTGTTGGAGGGCGTTTAGGAGAATTGAGCAAATCTAGGGCATCTTTAGGTCTCTTGCTTGGGGCTATTATTGATCTAGTAGGTTATGGCTTAGGAAGAGCCTTTATCTATGGTACGCCAGCTTATGCTATTATGAAGATTCCATTTGACCTTGTAGCTGCTATTCTTGGTTTAGGAGTGGCCTATTACATTTATTTCCACACAAGCTTTGTTAAACAGTTTAAAAAGACATGGGAAGGGAAATAGATGACCAAAGTAATTGTTGCCAATGACCTCGTTGGTCTAGGTAAGGTTGCTATGACTAGTAGCCTCCCTATCATGTCAGCCTGTCAAACTGAAGTCCTTCCCTTGCCAACGGTTCTTTTATCTTCGCATACAGGGGACTTTAATAATATTTATGTACGGGACCTTACAGATGACCTAAAAGGGTTTTGTAAGCAGTGGGAGCACTTGGATTTTACAGTAGATGGCCTTGTGAGTGGTTATTTTAAGTCAGAAGAAGAACTAAAACTTGTAGGTCAATTAGCTCGCGATAAAGAGATACCTCTATTTGTTGATCCTATTATGGCTGACAATGGCCGTCTCTATCAAGGTTTTGATAGAAACTATGTAGAAGCCATGAAAGATTTCTGTCAACAAGCAGATGTCATCATTCCCAATCTGACAGAAGCTGCCTTGTTGACGGATACTCCATATCTTGAAGCAGGTTCCTATGATAAAGTCACTGTTGAAAAGCTTTTGAGAGATTTGGCCAAGCTTGGCACTCGGAAAGTTATTGTGACAGGTATCTCTTTTGAGACAGACAAAATTGGGCTGGCTTATTTTGATAAAGAGACTAATGAAACGGCTTATCTTATGAGGAAAAGTTATCAATCTCATTTTTATGGAAGTGGCGATTTACTAACGGCAATCTTATCAGCTGGTTACTTTTATAACCTAGATTTACTAAAGGTTTGTGATTTGGCCTTGGATGTCATGGATAGAGTTCTTTCATCAACACTGTCCGATGGTCGTCCTTTAAAATACGGCCTATGCTATGAGCCTCATATTGGTTTATTATTTAGTGGTTTTAATGCCCTATTGGAGGAGAAAAATGAAAAGTGATAAAACACGTGAATTAGTTATCCTAAGTTTGTATGCAGCTTTAATTATTGTGAGCGTACAGTTTATTCGTATTCCTTTTGGACCTCAATTTGTCCATTTGGGAAATGCCCTAGTTGTGATTGCTGTTTTGATTTTTGGTTCAAAAAAAGGTGCCCTTGTAGCAACAGTAGGGTTAGGACTGTTTGATATTCTCAATGGTTATGCTGCTGAGGTCTGGATTACTATTTTAGAATCCTTGATTGTCTGTCTGGTGCTCTATCTTGTTTTTGAAAAGCTACTAAAATCAAATGACAAAATGGCTAATATCATACTCATTGGAGTCATAGCTGCAGTGACTAAAATTATTTTGAATTTTATTAAGTATACGATTATCAATAGTATCGTTGCGACTCTACCAGTAAATGCTGCTATGGTATTGGCACTTACTAAAATAGGTGGTACTTTTGGGACATCAGTTGTTACAATTATTGCGGTTCCTCTCCTATATCCTGTCTTTAAACGTATTTTACAGAGAAACTAAAGAGTTAGCAGGTTGGTCCTGCTTTTTCTTTTTAATTTTCCAAAAGCATAGGTCCAAATTTTCACTAAAAAATGGTAAAATAGTAGAGTTAATGTCAAGAAAGGAAAGGGCTGAAGACTGTTTTAGCCCAGATATGCTATGTCTATTTTAGAAGTCAAAAATCTTAGTCACGGATTTGGTGACCGTGCTATTTTTGAAAATGTCTCATTCCGTTTGCTCAAAGGTGAGCATATCGGTCTTGTCGGTGCTAACGGTGAAGGAAAGTCAACCTTCATGTCTATCGTTACTGGAAAATTGCAGCCAGATGAAGGTAAGGTAGAGTGGTCTAAATACGTTACAGCGGGTTACTTGGATCAGCATGCTGTTCTTGAAAAGGGAATGACTGTTCGTGATGTCCTACGTACGGCTTTTGATGAACTCTTTAAGACTGAAGAGCGTATCAACGAGATTTACATGTCTATGGCTGACGAAGGAGCTGACGTTGATGCTCTGATGGAAGAAGTTGGTGAGCTTCAGGATCGTTTGGAAACGCGTGATTTCTACACACTAGATGCTAAGATTGATGAGGTTGCCCGTGCACTAGGTGTCATGGATTTTGGTATGGATACAGATGTAACGGACCTTTCAGGTGGTCAACGTACCAAGATTCTCTTGGCTAAGTTATTGCTTGAAAAACCCGATATCTTGCTTCTCGATGAGCCAACCAACTATTTGGATGCTGAACACATTGCCTGGCTTAAACGCTATCTTCAAGAATATGAAAATGCCTTTGTCCTCATTTCGCACGATATTCCGTTCCTAAACGATGTGATTAACATTGTCTACCATGTTGAAAATCAAGATCTGGTTCGCTATGCAGGTGATTATGACAATTTCCAATCTGTCTATGCAATGAAGAAAGCTCAATTGGAAGCAGCCTATGAACGTCAGCAAAAGGAAATTGCAGACCTTCAAGATTTTGTTAACCGTAACAAGGCGCGTGTTGCTACTCGAAATATGGCCATGTCGCGTCAGAAAAAATTGGATAAGATGGAAATTATCGAGTTGCAGGCAGAGAAGCCAAAACCAGAATTCCATTTCAAGGAAAGTCGTACACCTGGACGCTTTATTTTCCAAACCAAAGATCTCGTTATTGGTTACGACCGTCCGTTGACCAAGGCTCCATTGAATCTTACATTCGAACGTAATCAAAAGGTAGCTATTGTCGGTGCCAATGGTATCGGTAAGACCACTTTGCTTAAGAGCCTGCTTGGTATTATTCAACCACTCGAAGGAGAAGTTGAAACAGGTGATTTTATTGATCTAGGTTATTTTGAACAAGAAGCAGAAGGCTCACGTCAGACGCCTCTTGAAGCGATTTGGGACGCTTTCCCAGCTCTAAATCAAGCTGAGGTTCGTGCAGCTCTAGCCAAATGCGGATTAACCTCTAAACATATTGAAAGTCAAATTCAGGTGCTTTCAGGTGGAGAACAGGCTAAGGTTCGTTTCTGTCTCCTTATGAATCGTGAAAATAATGTCCTTGTTCTGGACGAACCGACCAACCACTTGGATGTTGACGCCAAGGATGAATTGAAGCGGGCCCTTCAGGCCTTTAAAGGTAGTGTCCTCATGGTATGTCACGAACCCGAATTTTATGAAGGTTGGACAGATGTTTGGGATTTTAATGAGTTAGTATAGTGATAAAAGAGTGTTGGCATTCTCTAAAGAGAGAGTTGCTCACTCTTTTTTTATGTTAAAGAGCTGAGTAGACTTACTAAGATTTGATAAGACGGAGATGGTGTAGAGGAAGATCGTCAGCATCATAAAGTGTTTTTCTACAGATTTTGTCGTGACCTATTTGGGTTTTGAGCATACAAATTTAATTTGTTCAAAAAGTAACAAAGTCTGAGCATAAAAGGTGTAACCGTTTTCCGATTA
The DNA here is from genome assembly GCF_037967965.1 of Streptococcus sp. FSL R7-0248. Classification (NCBI taxonomy): domain Bacteria; kingdom Bacillati; phylum Bacillota; class Bacilli; order Lactobacillales; family Streptococcaceae; genus Streptococcus; species Streptococcus sp. FSL R7-0248. Next base: position 1,254,370 of record NZ_CP150201.1, on the reverse strand, counting down.
TGGTAGAATAAATTAGTAAACTATTATCAAAAGAAAGTTGGATAAACTTATGTCAAAAATCGTAGTTGTTGGTGCTAACCACGCTGGTACTTTTAGTATTAATACTATTCTCGATAATTACGGAGACCAAAATGAAGTAGTTGTTTTCGACCAAAACTCTAACATTTCATTCTTGGGTTGTGGTATGGCCCTTTGGATCGGTAATCAAATCTCAGGTTCTGATGGTCTTTTCTATGCCAACAAAGAAGGACTTGAAAGCAAGGGCGCTAAAGTTTATATGAACTCACCAGTTGAGTCTATTGACTTTGATGGTAAAACTGTTACAGCCCTCGTAGATGGTAAAGAGCATGTTGAATCATATGACAAATTGATTTTGGCTACAGGTTCTCAACCAATCTTGCCTCCAATCGAAGGTGCCGAAATTAAAGAAGGTAGCCGTACTTTCGAAGCTACGCTTGAAAACCTTCAATTTGTTAAACTTTTCCAAAACGCTCAAGAAGTTATTGATAAGTTGAACGACAAATCTCAAGATATCAAACGTGTAGCGGTTGTAGGTGCTGGTTACATTGGTGTTGAATTGGCTGAAGCTTTCCAACGTCATGGAAAAGAAGTTATCCTTATCGACGTTGTTGATACATGTTTGGCAGGTTATTACGACCATGACTTGACTGACCTTATGGCTAAAAATATGGAAAGCCACGGTATTAAATTGGCATTTGGTGAAACTGTTAAAGCAGTAGAAGGTGAAACTAAGGTAGAACGCATCGTTACAGATAAAAATGCTTACGATGTCGATATGGTTGTTCTTGCTGTTGGTTTCCGTCCTAACACAGCTCTTGGTGCTGGTAAGTTGGAAACATTCCGTAATGGCGCTTACCTTGTTAATAAGAAACAAGAAACATCAATCAAAGATGTTTATGCAGTTGGTGACTGTGCTACCGTTTATGACAATGCCCTTGATGATGTGAACTACATTGCCTTGGCTTCAAACGCTGTTCGTTCAGGTATTGTCGGTGGTCATAATGCCGGTGGTGGCGATGTTGAATCAAACGGTGTTCAAGGATCAAATGGTATCTCAATCTATGGTTTGAACATGGTATCAACTGGTTTGACAGAAGAAAAAGCAAAACGCTTTGGTTTCAATCCAGCAGTAGTATCTTCAACAGATCTTCAAAAAGCTGCCTTTATGGAAGATGAAAATGCAGACGTTACAATCAAGATCGTTTATGACAAAGATACACGCAAAGTTCTTGGTGCTCAAATGGTATCACGCATGGACATCTCTATGGGAATCCACATGTTCTCATTGGCTATCCAAGAAGGTGTAACTATTGACCGTCTTCAATTGCTTGATTTGTTCTTCTTGCCACACTTTAACCAACCGCTTAGCTATATTGCTAAAGCAGCTATCTCAGCTAAATAATCTTAAACAGCTAATTCAGTCGAATTAGCTGTTTTTTTTTTGTCTCACGAAAACCACTAGCTGTGCTAGTGGTTCCGAAAAGCTTTTAGCGATGTATCAAAAAAGTCCCCCTAAAGTGTTATATTAGATAAGGTTTCCCGACCACTAACTAATATACAAAAGGAGGACCCCTGATGAGACAGGATAATAATAGTTTAGCACATACTACATGGAATTGTAAGTATCATATTGTGTTCGCACCCAAATATCGACGTCAGATAATTTATGGGAAATACAAAGCAAGTATTGGTCAAATCTTACGATTATTATGCGAAAGAAAAGGTGTTGAAATTCATGAAGCAGAAGCTTGCCCAGATCATATTCACATGTTGGTGAGTATACCACCGAAACTAAGTATTTCTTCATTTATGGGATATTTAAAGGGCAAAAGTAGCTTAATGATATTTGATCGACACGCTAATTTAAAGTATAAATATGGGAATCGCAAATTTTGGTGTCGAGGGTTTTATGTTGATACGGTTGGACGAAATCAGAAGCGAATTGAAGAATATATTCGTAATCAATTACAAGAAGACGTGATAGCAGATCAGCTAAGTCTATTTGAGGAGTATGATCCGTTTACAGGTGAGAAGAATAAGAGAAAGTAATCTTAAAGAGACCCGCTAGACGGGTCAGCTAGCAAAGGTGGTGCTGAAGGGAAACCATTCAGTAGGCCTTTAGGCCTCGGCCGGTAGCAGAGGCTTTCAGCCGAAGAGCAAGCCACCCGTTCTCACGAGTGGTTTTGACTAATACGAAAAAAGCCTCCTACTGGAGACTTTTATTTAACTAATGTTAGATTAGTTTTTTGAAGCTTCTTGGAAATCAGGGTTTTTCCATGCTTCATCAATGATAGCTTGCAATTCGTCAGCAGAAGCTTTCATTTTTTGTTGTTCAGCATCGTTCAATGGGATGTTAACTGGACGTACGATACCGTGTGCACCTACGATAGCAGGTTGACCGATAAAGACGTTGCTTACACCATATTGACCTTCTTGGAATACAGACAATGGAAGTACTGCATTTTCATCGTCAAGAATAGCTTTAGTGATACGAGCAAGGGCAACAGCGATACCATAGTAAGTAGCACCTTTTTTGTTGATGATTGTGTAAGCGGCATCACGAACACCTTCGAACAATTCAACCAATTCAGATTCTTGAACGTTTTGAGTGTCTTTAAGGAATTCTTCAAGGTTTACACCGGCGATGTTAGCGTGTGACCAAACGGCAAATTCTGAGTCACCGTGTTCACCCATGATGTAGGCGTGAACTGAACGAGCATCAACGCCAAGTTTTTCAGCAAGTGCTTGACGGAAACGAGCTGAGTCAAGTGAAGTACCTGAACCGATAACGCGTTCTTTAGGGAATCCTGAGAATTTCCATGTTGAGTAAGTCAATACGTCAACTGGGTTAGCTGCTACAAGGAAGATTCCATTGAAGCCTGATTCAACAACTTGAGTAACGATAGATTTGTTGATAGCAAGGTTTTTACCAACAAGATCAAGACGAGTTTCACCTGGTTTTTGTGGAGCACCAGCAGTGATAACTACAAGGTCAGCATCCGCACAGTCTTCGTATTTAGCTGCGTAGATTTTTTTAGGTGAAGTGAAAGCAAGCGCGTGGCTAAGGTCAAGCGCATCACCAACAGCTTTTTCGAACAATTGTGGAATTTCGATGATACCAAGTTCTTGAGCGATACCTTGGTTTACAAGTGCGAAAGCGTAAGATGAACCTACGGCACCGTCACCAACGAGGATGACTTTTTTGTGTTGTTTAGTTGCAGTCATGGGTCTAAACATCTCCTTATTTTTTAATTGGGTTACCCCGTACACTGCTTATTCTACCACTTTAAGTGATGGATGTCACGAAATAATAAGGAAATAATAGATGAAAGCGTTTACACAACTGAAAAGTAAAGCGTTTTATGGTATAATATTATAGAAATTTTCTATACTCTTTTATTAGAGTTTGGAATGATTTGAATGAAAGAAAAGAGGCATTTTTAGAGTGCAAGATAATAATTTAATTGACGTTAATTTGACGTCTGAGATGAAGACAAGCTTTATCGATTATGCCATGAGTGTTATCGTGTCTCGTGCTCTCCCAGATGTTCGTGACGGTTTAAAACCTGTACAACGTCGTATTCTATATGGAATGAATGAGCTTGGGGTGACACCTGATAAGCCACATAAAAAATCTGCCCGTATTACCGGGGATGTCATGGGTAAATATCACCCACACGGAGACTCATCTATCTATGAAGCCATGGTTCGTATGGCGCAATGGTGGAGCTACCGTTACATGTTGGTTGACGGTCACGGGAACTTTGGTTCTATGGATGGTGATGGGGCTGCCGCTCAGCGTTATACTGAGGCGCGTATGTCTAAAATCGCCTTGGAAATGCTTCGTGATCTCAATAAGAATACCGTTGATTTTCAAGATAACTATGATGGATCAGAACGTGAGCCAATCGTTCTTCCGTCACGTATTCCAAACCTTCTTGTCAATGGTGCGACAGGGATTGCCGTTGGTATGGCGACTAACATCCCACCACACAATTTGGCTGAAACGATTGATGCTGTCAAATTGATGATGGATAATCCTGAAGTCACAACACGTGAACTGATGGAAGTTCTTCCTGGTCCAGACTTTCCAACTGGTGGCTTGGTCATGGGGAAATCTGGTATTCACCGTGCATATGAAACTGGTAAGGGTTCTATTGTTCTTCGTTCGCGTACTGAAATTGAAACAACTAAATCAGGTCGTGAGCGTATTGTTGTCACTGAGTTTCCTTACATGGTCAATAAGACCAAGGTTCATGAACATATCGTTCGTTTAGCTCAAGAAAAGCGTATTGAGGGGATTACAGCAGTCCGTGACGAGTCTTCTCGTGAAGGCGTACGCTTTGTCATCGAAGTGCGTCGTGATGCTTCTGCCAATGTTATCTTGAACAATTTGTTCAAATTAACGCAACTTCAGACTAACTTCAGCTTCAACATGTTGGCCATTGAAAAGGGTGTTCCTAAAATCCTTTCTTTGCGTCAAATCTTGGCTGACTATATTGCTCACCAACAAGAAGTTGTGGTTCGTCGTACACAGTTTGACAAGGATAAGGCTGAGGCACGTGCCCATATTTTAGAAGGTTTGTTGATTGCCCTTGATCATTTGGATGAAGTGATTACGATTATCCGTAACAGTCAAACTGATGCTGAGGCTCAAGCTGAGTTGATGGCTCGCTTCGAACTCACGGAACGTCAAAGTCAAGCTATTCTTGATATGCGTTTGCGTCGTTTGACAGGTTTGGAACGTGATAAGATTCAAAATGAGTACAATGATCTCTTGGCTCTGATTGCTGATTTAGCTGATATTTTGGCAAAACCAGAACGTGTCATTGCTATCATCAAGGAAGAATTGGACGAAAGCAAGCGTAAATTTGCAGATGCTCGCCGCACAGAGCTTATGGTTGGAGAGGTCATTTCTCTTGAAGATGAGGACCTCATCGAGGAAGAAGATGTTGTTATCACTCTCTCAAATAAAGGGTATATTAAACGTTTAGCCCAAGACGAGTTCCGTTCACAAAAACGTGGTGGTCGCGGTGTCCAAGGTACTGGTGTTAACGATGATGACTTTGTTCGTGATATTGTCTCAACAAGCACCCATGATCACCTTTACTTCATGACTAATAAGGGGCGTGTATACCGTCTTAAGGGGTATGAAATCCCAGAATACGGTCGTACAGCCAAAGGCTTACCTATCGTCAATCTCTTGAAGTTGGACGAAGGTGAGACTATTCAAACAGTCATTAATGCCAAGAGTGATCAAGCTTCTGAAAATAATCACCTTGTCTTTGTAACTCGCCAAGGTCTAGTTAAACGTACAAAAGAAACGGAATTTAAGAACATTCGTCAAAATGGGTTGATTGCCTTGAAACTTAGAGAAGGTGATGAGCTAATCAATGTCTTCTTGACTACTGGTAATGAAGAAATTGTCATTGGTACTAAATTTGGTTACAGTGTACGCTTCAAAGAGGACACTATTCGAAGCATGAGTCGTATGGCTGCCGGTGTTAAAGGGGTAACTCTTCGTGATGGTGACCAAGTTGTTGGTGCAGCTGCCATTACAGAAGACCAAGAAGTCTTGATTATCACTGAAAAGGGTTACGGTAAGCGTACCTCAGCTACTGAATACCCAACGAAGGGTCGTGGTGGTAAAGGTATCAAGACTGCCAATATCACAGAGAAGAATGGTAACCTAGCAGGTATTGTAACAGTGTCTGGTGATGAGGATATCATGGTCATCACCGATACAGGTGTTATCATCCGTACTGCCGTTGCTAATATTTCACAAACTGGTCGTGCCACTCAAGGGGTTAAGGTCATGCGTTTGGATGACTCTGCTCGTATTGTTACCTTTGCTTTAGTTGAGCCAGAAGAAGTTGAACAAGCTTCCGAAGATCAAGAAAGTGGTGACAACTAATGAGCAAAGATAAGAAAAATAACGTAACAAAAAAACGCCGTAAGTGGCTTGATATTCTTCGCTGGGTGTTGATTATTGTTCTCTTGGTTGTTGGTTTAGCCTTGATTTTCAATAAGTCTATTCGAAACACAGTGATTGCTTGGAATACAAATAAGTATCAAGTGAGCAAGGTTTCTAAAAAGACTATTGAGAAAAACAAGGAAGCTAAGACTAGCTTTGACTTTGATACCGTTAAATCAATTAGTACAGAGTCTGTCTTGCAGGCACAGATGGATGCTCAAGAGCTTCCTGTCGTTGGTGGTATTGCTATTCCAGAGGTAGGTATCAATCTCCCTATTTTCAAAGGACTCGGCAATACAGAGTTGACTTACGGTGCAGGAACGATGAAAGAAGATCAAGTCATGGGTGGTGAAAACAACTATTCACTAGCTAGCCACCACGTCTTTGGTATTGCCGGTGCATCTGATATGCTATTTTCACCGCTAGATAAGGCTAAGGAAGGTATGAAGATTTATCTTACGGATAAAAATAAAGTCTATACTTATGTTATTAGTGAGGTGAAGGTTGTTCAACCAACTGAAGTAGCAGTAGTTGATGATACACCTGGCAAGTCTGAAGTTACCCTTGTAACTTGTACGGATGCCGAAGCAACTCAGCGTACAATCGTCAAAGGTGAATTGAAATCACAGGTAGATTTTGACAAGGCAAGTTCAGATATTATTGAAGCCTTTAATAAGTCATACAATCAATTTCAAAGTTAAGAAAGGGCCTTCGGGTCTTTTTCAATGGAGGAAAATATGTTTTTAAATACAGTGCACCATGTTGCTATTATTGTTTCTGATTATGACTTGTCTCGAGATTTTTATGTCAATAAACTTGGTTTTGAGATTATTCGGGAAAATCACCGTCCGGAACGTCATGATTATAAGTTAGACCTACGCTGTGGAGGTATAGAACTTGAAATCTTCGGCAATAAGATCAGTGATCCGAACTATGTGGAGCCCCCAAAACGTCCGTCTTATCCTGAGGCATGTGGCTTACGTCATTTAGCTTTCAGAGTGACTAATATTGAAGAGGTCGTCCAAGAGTTAGAACAAAAGGGTATCTCCTGCCAACCTATTCGCAAGGACACTTTTACCGGTGAAAAGATGACTTTCTTTGCTGATCCAGATGGTCTTCCTTTGGAGTTGCACGAGTAGTTTTTTTAACCTTAATTTTTTAAGTCATGGTATAATAGGTGAACGGCTGAGCCTAGAGTCAGTCGTCCTTTAGGAGATTATGGAATACTATTCTATTTTCGAAAGGAAACACACATGAAATTGAAAAAACTTCTTGTTACTGGGATGGCTATGTTGGCTTCAGTAACAGCCTTTACTTCGGTTGCTCAAGCAGCAACATCATCACAAGTCCAAAAGGTTATTGATGAATCTTATGTTCAACCAGACTATGTGATGGGGTATTCATTGTCGGAAGAGCAACGAAATGAAACCTTGAATTTATTAGGGTATGATAGTAGTAAGGATACTAATGTCAAGACCTTGACGACATCTGCTTACGCTAATATCATGAATGTGGCTGACGATTCTAGTCTTCAGCTATATTCTTCGGTTAAGATTGCTAAGCTGGGTGCTAAGGAAACCTTGAGTGTAGAGATTGTGACACCGCAAAATATCACGAAAATCACTCCAGATATGTACCGTAATGCTGCCACGACACTTGGTATTGAACATGCTAAGATTACGGTAGCAGCACCAATCGCAGTTACTGGAGAAAGTGCCTTGGCTGGTATTTACTATTCCCTTGAGCAAAATGGAGCTAAAGTTTCAGATGAAAGCAAAGAGCTTGCGCAAGAGGAACTCAAAACCCTTTCTCAAATTAATGAGGAAAATTCAGGTAAGACTGACTATGATGCAGACAAGCTTAATGTAGCTATGACTGATATTAAGTCAGCTGTTGCTGATAAAGGGGATAAGTTGACTGAAGACCAAGCTAAAACGATTGTTCAGCAAACAATTAATAATTACAACTTGAATCTTTCTGATACGCAAATTAACCTTCTGGTGAATTTTGCTATGAATTTATCTAAGTCTTCAATCATTGATAGTGCTAGCTTTAAGTCAACCTTGAGTTCACTTAAAGATTCTATCGTTTCGAAAGCTGGTAATACTTTCTCTGGAATCAACCTAAACTTTAATGCCAACAAAGCGGTTGAGAACAGCAAAAATATTTTTGCACAAATCTGGCAAGCTATCGTAGATTTCTTTACAGGACTTTCTAAATAGTAAAAGAGCTATCCATTTGGATGGCTTTTTTCTATTTTTCAGAAAATATGTGAAATTCTATTGAAATTATTCCAACAATTGTGTAAAAGGTAAACATCAATTCAGATTATTCTGAAAATTTATTTTAGGAGATTCTCTTATGTCAGAAACAAGTATATCTAGTCAGTCTACCTGGCGTAGTAAAATAAAAGCAATGGGACCTGGTATCCTAATGGCTTCAGCGGCCGTAGGTGGTTCCCACATCGTTTCATCAACTCAAGCGGGTGGTTCTTATGGATGGGCCTTGCTAGGCTTGGTTATTCTAGCTAACCTCTTTAAATACCCATTCTTCCGTTTTGGTGCTGAGTATACCGCAGATACGGGTAAAACCCTTGTTGAAGGTTATGCTGAGAAAGGTAAGTTCTATCTTTGGGTATTCTTCATTTTGAATGTCTTTTCAGCCTTGGTTAATACTGCAGGTGTTTCTATTCTTTGTTCAGCTATCATTGCTAGTGCCTTTCCAATGCTTGGTTTGAGTATTACAACATGGTCAATCATTTTGGTTGCAATCATTTGGGGTATGTTACTCTTTGGTGGTTACAAACTTCTTGATGGCATGGCTAAATGGATCATGTCAGCCTTGACTATCGCAACAGTAGCAGCAGTTATTATTGCAGCAATCAAACACCCAGAGTAAAGTGCTGACTTCGTTGAAAAAACACCATGGCAGTTAGCAGCCCTTCCATTTATCGTTTCACTTCTTGGATGGATGCCAGCTCCAATTGAAATTTCAGCCATTAACTCACTTTGGTCAGCTGAGAAAAAGAAAACTGTTGACTTTAACACTGACGATGCCCTCTTTGACTTTAACGTTGGTTTCATCGGAACAGCTATTCTTGCAGTATTCTTTGTAGCACTCGGTGCTCTTATCCAGTATCCAACTGGTAAACCAGTAGAAGCAGCATCAGCTAAGTATATTGCTCAGTTTGTTGGTATGTATGCCTCAGTGCTTGGTGAGTGGTCACGCTATTTGATTACCTTTATCGCTTTCTTATGTATCTTTGGTACTGTGATTACTGTTATCGATGGTTATTCACGTGTTAACGAAATTTCTCTTCGTCTTTTGTTTAACCAAAAGGAAAAAAATCAAACACCATTGAATGTTTGGATGACATTGACAGCTATTCTTGGTCTCATCATTATTTTCTTCTTCCAAGGTCAAGTAGCAACAATGCTTCGTTTTGCCATGATTGGTTCATTCCTTACAACACCTTTCTTTGCGCTTTTGAATTATGTACTTGTTACAAAAGCAAAGAGAGACCTTCCAACTTGGTTGAAAGGACTTGCTATTGCAGGTTTGATTTTCTTATTCGGATTTGCCCTCTTCTTTATCTGGGCTTTGGCTATTGGTAAAGCAGGTTAATAGGATTAAACGGTTTCCATATGGAAGCTGTTTTTTTATTTTAAAGGAGCGGGGGAGGAGAGATTATAGCCAAGAGAATACAAAAAAACCATTCCAATTGGAATGGCTTAACAACAAGATGTTGCTTATTTGAGACCGTATTTTTTGTTGAAACGATCCACGCGTCCGTCTGCTTGAGTGAATTTTTGACGGCCAGTGTAGAATGGGTGTGAATCTGATGAAATTTCTACACGGATAAGTGGATAAGTTTCACCTTCGAATTCAACTGTTTCGTTTGAGTGTTTAGTTGAACCGCTAAGGAATTGGTAACCAGTAGTTGTGTCCATGAATACTACTTGACGGTAATCTGGATGGATATCTTTTTTCATGTTAAAATATTTCCTTTCTGCCATGGTACTTTCCGCACCATAGTTTTTTAACTATTTTAGTTTATCAAAAGGTGGTCTTCTTGACAAGTCTTTTTTACTATTTTTTAGGAAATTCGCATTTTGTAAATGCCACTTGTCTGAAAGCATCGATTATCTTTATCAACGATGATAGCTTCAAGATTTGGTTGTGAACTAACTTCCTGGAAAATGCGTTCTAGACTTGAGCCAAATAAACGTGTCGTCCAAATTTCACCATCGACTGAGAGGGATGAAATGATGGTAAGACTAGCTAGATCACTAGAGACAGGGTAGCCAGTTTGACTATCGAAAATGTGATGATAGGTTTTGCCATTTATTTCAAAAGTGCGTTCATAGATTCCTGAAGTGACAATAGATTGGTCTCTTATAGCAAGCACCATAAGATTTGTGTTTCTAGTCTCCTTGGGATTTTGAATACCAATCCGCCATTTTTTATCAGGATTATGGAGAGCTGGTCCAAAGGTTAGAACATTACCTCCAAGATTGATTAGGGCACTGGTCACTTTTTCTGCTTTAAGAAAATCTGCAATACGATCTGCAATATATCCCTTTGCCAGGGCACCAAGATCAATTTTCATCCCTTTTTCTTTGAGAAAAACGCTTTGATTTTCCTCGGATAGAACAATGGCATTGGGATTGATAATTTGTAGGAGCGGAGGAATTTCTTCAGGCAGAGGCAGCTTGGCATCCGAAAAACCAATGCGCCAAGTCTGAATGAGAGGTCCTATGGCAATGTTAAGGTGACTTTCAGGTTGGCAGCTATGCCATTTTCCAAGAGCAATAAGTTCAAAAAGCTCTGGGTGAACCGTCACCGAATGTAAGCCTGCTGCCTTGTTAATTTTCATGAGTTCGGAACTGTCATCATTGGCTGAGAAACGCTTATTGTAGGTATGTAGGAGTGCTTCAACCTGGTCTAGCAGGGGTTCTGGTTCTTCATGATAGATAGAGACGTCAATCACAGTCCCCATGAGACGTACACGACGATTAGTGAGTTGCATGGGCAACGGTATCCTTGATTTCTTGATAGATTTGTTCGTTTTCGTCTAAGCTGTAGGAATTGGCACCACTAGCAAGTGGGTGGCCTCCACCGTCATGACGTTTAGCAATCTCGTTGATGACAATGCTTTTACTGCGCAGACGTACACGGTAATGCCCTTCAGGCAGCTCTACGAAAATAGCCCAAGATTCGACGCAATCAATACGACCTGGAGTGCCAACAATTGCAGAACTTTCAGCATCAGTGACATTGAATTCATCCAAAACCTTTCGTGTCAAGACAACTCGAGCTGCACCATTTTCATCGACTTCTAGATTATCGAAAACATAACCTTGTAATTTAGCAATTTTGAATGGGAAACTATCCATACGACGAGCCATTGCTGCAAAATCAAAGTCGTATTCACGAAGTTTAGCCGCAATTTGAAGTGTTTTAGGTGTCGTAGACGGAAAGAGGAAGCGACCTGTATCGCCAACAATACCATTGTAAAGAACACGAGCAGCGGCATCTGACAAGGAAAGGCCAAGAGTGAGAGCCCAGTCAGTCACAATTTCGCTGGCACTTGAAGCAGTCGTATCAACTAAGAGGAGGTCTCCGTAGGCATCGTCGTTAGGATGATGGTCAATTTTGATAAGAAAGTCCCCCTTATCAAAACGGTCGTCGTCGATACGAGGAGTGTTGGCTGTATCGGTAACAATAACAAGCGCTCCTTCATAGTCTTGGTCAGTTACCCTATCCATTTCAGCAATCCAAGACAAGGTAGGTTCATTGACACCTGTCACAAGAACCTTTTTATCTGGAAAGTTTGTTTTTAAAATTTCCTTCAGTCCTACCTGACTACCAATGGCATCAGGGTCAGGTCTTTGGTGGCGGTGAATAATAATAGTGTCATAGGCTTTAATTTTTTCTAAAATAGCTTGAAATACAGTCATGAATGTCTCCTTGTGATTTTCTTTCTATTATATCATGAAACAATAGAAAAACGGTTAGCCTAGGCAAACCGTTATAAAAATTAGATCTCTTTATAGTCGACTTCAAGTCCCCGTTTAACCGCTGGACGGTCAGCAATTTTTTCAGTCCAAGCTTGAAGGTGCTTGTATTCTTTAACATCAAGGAAAATACCAGCCTTGTCCCAGATCTTATCTTGAGCAAGACGACCATACCAAGACCAGATAGCGATATCAGCGATAGTATACTCATCACCAGCAATATAAGGTTTGGTTGCTAATTCTTTATCAAGCAAGTCAAGTTGGCGTTTGGCTTCCATGGCAAAACGGTTGATGGCATATTCGATTTTTTCAGGTGCATAGTGGAAGAAGTGCCCAAAGCCACCACCTAGAAAAGGAGCAGCACCTGTTTGCCAAAAGAGCCAGTTGAGAACTTCTGTATGTTTTGCGTGATCAGTTGGAATGAGTTTGCCGAATTTTTCAGCCAAGTAAAGGAGGATGTTAGCTGATTCGAAGACACGAACTGGTTGGTCTTCAGAGTAATCCATCATGGCTGGAATCTTTGAGTTTGGATTGATTGAAACAAAATCTGAGCCGAATTGGTCACCATCACCAATCTTAATACGATAAGCGTCATAACCCGCTTGAGTCACACCAAGTTCTTTCAATTCTTCCAGCATGATAGTTGCCTTGATACCATTTGGTGTCGGAAGAGTATAGAGTTGGAAAGGTTGGTCACCTTTAGGTAGAGTTTGTTCAAAACGTGCACCAGCTGTAGGTTGATTGAGGCCACCCCAGGCACCTCCCATAGAGGTTGGGTTTTCCCAAACTTCTGGTAAAATATAGTCAGACATAAAGTTTCTCCTTGTATTCTTGATAGTTACATCCTAACAAAATGCTAATGGCATTTCAAGAATCTACTACGTCCTATTAGGCGCGATACCTTGACTTTTTCTATAAGAATGATAAGATAGTAAAAATTAATTTTTATCTGATAAAAAACATATTGTTTAGAGAGGAAGAAAAGAATGACTGCTATTGATTTTCATAAGTTGGCTAAAACAGAACTACACTGTCATTTGGATGGTTCTCTATCATTGGAAACCATTCGCCACCTAGCTGACTTGGCACAGATTGAGTTACCTGAGGACGATGCGGAGCTCAAACACCATGTGACAGCACCTGCTACCTGTGAGAGTCTCTTAGATTATCTTGAGGCTTTTGATTATATTCGTCCTTTGCTTCAAACAAAGGAAGCCTTGACCGTTGCGGCTTATGATGTTGCTAAACAGGCTGCTCTTGAAAATGTTATCTATATTGAAGTGCGTTTTGCTCCAGAATTGTCAATGGATAAGGGATTGACTGTCGCTGAAACCATTGATGCTGTTTGTCAAGGCTTACGTCAAGCTCAAGAAGAATTCGGTATTGTAGCCAAGGCCCTAGTTTGTGGCATGCGCCAATCAGATCAAGAATTAACGGCTCGTATTCTTGATGAAGCAAATGAAGTTGAAGATAGTGACTTTGTTGGTTTTGATTTTGCTGGAGATGAGCATCATTATGGACCTAAAGCGATTAAACCTCTAATTGAACAAGTCCAAAGTTACAACCGTCCGATGACTTTTCATGCTGGTGAGTGTGGTTGCCCAGCCTTTTTGGCTGAGTCAATTGCTATGGGAATTAAGCGTAATGGTCATGCAACGATCCTGGCTCAAGAGCCTGAGCTTCTGGAAGAGTTTGTCAAAAATGGTGTCACAGGAGAGTTATGTTTAACAAGTAATCTGCAGACTAAAGCAGCCGTTACAGTTGCTGATTTTCCTTATCTAAAAATGAAAGCAGCAGGTGCGAATATTACCATTAATACGGACAATCGTACCGTTTCTGATACAAACTTAACCAAGGAATACGAACTCTATCACAAGCATTTTGATAGCTCAGTGCAAGACTTTTATGCTCATAATAAGACGGCAATCGAAGCTTCATTTGCTAGTGACGAGGAGAAAGAAGAACTTCTTGAAAAATTGGCTAAAGCCTATTCATAAGAAGCTATTAGACTGGTGAAACGTTATCAGGGTGATAAGATTGAACCATTTGAAACACAAGTCAAACCTATTATAAAAATAAGGGAGTGAGGCGAACTTTTTTCAAAAATTGTTCAGTCTCCCTCCCTTTTACGCTTAGAATTATGATAAAATAAGTACAATACATATTTTAGAGGAGACTGGTTTGGCACAACTTTATTTTCGCTATGGCACTATGAATTCTGGGAAATCCATTGAAATTCTTAAGGTTGCCTATAATTACGAAGAACAAGGAAAACCAGTAGTATTGTTGACCAGTCGTTTGGATAATCGAGATGGGGTCGGCTATATCTCTAGTCGTATTGGCATGAAACGGAAGGCATATCCTATTGGTGATGATACGGATATTTTTGGTTACATTGCTAATATGGATCCACGACCTTACTGTGTTTTAGTTGATGAGGCTCAGTTTTTGACCCGTGCGAATGTCTATGATTTGGCACGAATTGTTGATGAGTTAGATATCCCAGTGATGGCTTTTGGTCTCAAAAATGATTTTCAGAACAATCTCTTTGAAGGTTCTAAATACCTTTTGCTTTTGTCTGATAAGATTGATGAGATCAAGACCATTTGTCATTATTGCTCGAGAAAGGCAACCATGGTTCTTCGTATGGAAGATGGGAAGCCAGTTTATGAGGGAGCACAAGTTCAAATTGGAGGACACGAGAGTTATATCTCTGTTTGCCGAAAGCACTGGTTTAATCCACCTCACGAAAACATAATCCCTTTGAATAAGGACTAAAAATGACTATTAGTTATAATAAGGAGAAAAGATAACAGATGAATATTTATGATCAGTTACAAGCGGTTGAAGACCGCTATGAGGAATTGGGTGAATTGCTTAGTGACCCTGAAGTAGTTTCAGACACTAAACGGTTCATGGAGTTGTCACGTGAAGAAGCAAATACTCGTGAAACTGTGACAGCTTACCGTGAGTACAAGCAAGTCATCCAAAGTATCTCAGATGCTGAAGAGATGATTAAGGAAGCAAGCGGTGATCCTGACTTGGAAGAAATGGCTAAGGAAGAACTCAAAGAATCCAAAGCCGCTAAGGAAGAGTACGAAGAACGTTTGAAAATTCTTCTTTTGCCAAAAGACCCTAATGATGACAAGAATATTATCCTTGAAATCCGTGGGGCTGCAGGTGGTGATGAAGCTGCCTTGTTTGCGGGTGACCTTCTAGCTATGTACCAAAAATACGCAGAAACACAAGGTTGGCGCTTTGAGGTTATGGAAGCCTCTTATAATGGTGTCGGTGGTATCAAAGAAGTGGTTGCCATGGTTTCAGGGCAATCCGTGTATTCTAAACTCAAATATGAATCAGGAGCACACCGTGTGCAACGTGTGCCTGTGACTGAAAGTCAAGGTCGTGTTCATACCTCTACAGCAACTGTTTTGGTTATGCCAGAAGTTGAAGAAGTAGAGTACGAAATTGACCCTAAGGACCTTCGTGTCGATATCTATCACGCTTCTGGTGCCGGTGGTCAGAACGTCAATAAGGTTGCGACTGCGGTTCGTATGGTTCACATTCCTACTGGAATCAAAGTAGAGATGCAAGAAGAACGTACACAACAGAAGAACCGTGATAAAGCTATGAAGATTATCCGTGCGCGTGTTGCGGACCACTTTGCACAAATCGCTCAAGATGAACAAGATGCTGAGCGTAAATCGACTGTTGGTACAGGGGATCGTTCAGAGCGTATCCGTACTTACAACTTCCCGCAAAACCGTGTAACTGATCACCGTATTGGTTTGACCCTTCAAAAGCTTGATACAATTCTAGCTGGTAAATTAGATGAAGTTGTGGATGCCTTGGTTCTTTATGATCAAACTCAAAAATTGGAAGAGCTTAACAAATGATTTTAGCGGATGTCCTGGATGACTATGAGAAGCAGCTTGATGCTGTTGGTGAAGAGCCAGAGGCCCTTTCCTTCGTTTATCGTGGTTTGAAGCAATGGGACTTGACTCATTTTGTTCTTCAATTGCGTCAAGAAGTTTCAGATGAAGATGCAGAGTTGTTAGCTTATGTATTCAGCCAACTAATGAATCACAAGCCTGCTCAGTATATTTTGGGCTATGAAGACTTTCATGGCTTGCGTTTTCAGGTTGATGAGCGTGTCTTGATTCCACGTCCTGAAACTGAGGAACTAGTGGATTTGATTTTAGCGGAAAACCCTAGCTCAGAGCTCAAGATTCTTGATATCGGAACTGGGAGTGGTGCTATTTCGGTATCTCTGAAAAAGAGTTGCCCCTTTTGGCAAGTAACAGCTAGTGACTTGTCAGCTGACGCCTTAGTACTTGCTAAAGAGAATGCTATACTAAATCAGGTAGACATTAGCTTTGTGCAATCGGATGTTTTCGAAAATACTTCTGGTAGTTTTGATATCATTGTGTCAAATCCTCCCTATATTTCTGAAAATGATAAGAACGAAGTTGGTACTAATGTTTTGGCTAGCGAGCCCAAAATGGCTCTGTTTGCTGATGAAGAGGGACTTGCTATTTATAGACAGATTATTGAGGACGCAGACAAGTATTTAACTCCAAAAGGAAAGCTCTACTTTGAAATTGGCTATAAGCAGGGCCGTGATTTGAAGAAACTCTTGTCTCTACATTTTCCTGATAAGCGTGTGCGTGTTCTTAAGGACCAATTTGGGCAAGATAGAATGGTCGTGATGGATGATGAAAAGTAATAAAGTGTTAAGAGAAATCTTGGCTGACGGTGGAGCAGTTGTCCTTCCTACAGAGACTGTTTATGGTCTATTTGCTAAGGCTTTAGATGAGCAAGCTGTTGACCATGTTTATGAGCTAAAAAATCGTCCCAGAGATAAAGCCATGAATTTGAATGTCGCTTCTTATGAAGATATCTTGTCCTATTCAAAAGATCAACCCAAGTATTTGAAACAATTGTATGATGCTTTTTTGCCTGGACCTTTGACTATCATTTTAAAGGCTAATGATCAAGTCCCTAAGTGGATTAATTCAGGATTGGCGACAGTTGGCTTCCGTTTGCCAGACCATCCTGTCACTAGAGAGCTGATTCAAGCGGAAGGGCCTTTGATTGGTCCATCTGCTAATAAGTCTGGGAAGGCTAGTGGTCGTTATTTCGACGATATTAGAGTACAATTTGATTTTCAGGTGACTGGCTATCAAGATGATGATGCCTTGTTAGGTGTAGATTCGACGATTTTGGATTTGTCTGTTTCACCTGCTAGGATTCTCAGACAAGGGAAAATTACAAAAGAAGACCTATTGGCGGCTCTACCAGAGTTGACCATAGAATAAATGACTAACAGAGACCTATGGAAGTGTGAGATAACTTCCAACTATATGTGGGTGAGTTGATTGAAACCCCCTTAGACCTCAAAGGAGACCTCTATGATTTTTGATAAAGAAGATTACAAAGCATTTGACCCTGAACTATGGAACGCCATCGATGCTGAGGCTGAACGCCAACAAAACAATATTGAGTTGATTGCCTCTGAGAACGTGGTATCTAAAGCTGTTATGGCTGCTCAAGGAACTCTCTTGACTAACAAGTACGCAGAAGGCTATCCAGGTAAACGTTACTATGGTGGTACAGACGTGATTGATGTGGTTGAGTCTCTTGCTATTGAGCGTGCCAAAGAACTTTTTGGAGCAAAATTTGCCAACGTGCAACCTCACTCAGGTAGCCAAGCCAATGCTGCTGTTTACATGTCATTAATCCAACCAGGTGATACGGTTATGGGAATGGATTTGTCAGCGGGTGGTCACTTGACACACGGTGCACCAGTTAGCTTCTCTGGTAAGACCTATAACTTCGTCGCTTACAATGTGGATAAGGATACTGAACTCCTTGATTATGATGCCATTCTTGCGCAGGCTAAAGAAGTGCAACCAAAACTCATCGTGGCTGGTGCTTCAGCTTACTCTCGTATCATTGATTTTGCTAAATTCCGTGAAATTGCCGATGCTGTAGGTGCTTATCTCATGGTAGATATGGCTCACATTGCAGGTCTTGTGGCGTCTGGTCATCACCCAAGTCCAGTTCCTCATGCACATGTGACAACTACAACAACTCACAAGACGCTCCGTGGTCCTCGCGGTGGTTTGATTTTGACTGATGATGAAGCTATCGCTAAGAAATTGAATTCTGCAGTCTTCCCTGGTTTGCAAGGTGGCCCTTTGGAACACGTTATTGCTGCTAAGGCTGTTGCTCTTAAAGAAGCACTTGACCCTGCCTTTAAGGAATACGGTGAAAATGTTATCAAAAACGCAGCTGCTATGGCTGATGTTTTCAATCAACATCCAGATTTCCGTGTTATCTCAGGTGGCACTAACAATCACCTCTTCTTGGTTGATGTGACTAAGGTTGTTGAAAATGGTAAGGTTGCGCAAAACGTTCTTGAAGAAGTTAATATTACTTTGAACAAGAATGGTATTCCTTATGAGCAGTTGTCTCCATTCAAAACATCTGGTATCCGTGTTGGTAGTCCAGCCATTACGAGTCGTGGTATGGGTGAAGCTGAGAGCCGTAAAATTGCTGAATTAATGGTTGAAGCTTTGGAAAATCACGATAAACCTGAAGTTTTGGAACGCATTCGTGGAGAAGTTAAAGCTCTTACAGATGCCTTCCCACTCTATTAAAAACTATGTTAGATTTATATATTAAACGCATTATCATTCACCAGTTTTCGCCAAATGATACGGAGCTGGTTTTAGCAGAAGGGCCTCTTGAAATAACGCCACGCTTAGATGAGTATTTTCGAAAGAAACTCTCTAAAGTTTTCTCTGATGAGGCTAAACGTGGCTATTTCGATGCAGAGAATGTTTTCATCAGTCATTTAGGAGATGATTTGATGGAAAGCTCAGTCAAGATTGCCCAACTTTGGAAGGAAGAATTTGTCATTTCTGAAGATCAAAAGACCAATGATTTGGTCTTTATTCAGTTTGACAAAGAAGGGCAAGAGTATTTTGCTTTCTTGCGTATTGCTCTCAAGGATAGTTTGATTCATTCTTTGGGAGATAGCCAACATCCTATTCAATTGTCACAAAATAATTTGCCTTCTGCAGCCCAGACACCTGATGAAGCTTTGGTAATCAATCGTAGTAGTAAGCAGTATTATTTGATTGAAAAGCGAATCAAGCATAATGGAAGCTTTGCCAATTATTTCTCTGAAAATCTGTTGCAAGTCCAGCCTGAGCAATCTGTCAAGAAATCGATTAAGATGGTTGAAGACACTGCCCAGAAGATTGCTGAGAATTTTAATCAGGATGATTTTAACTTCCAAGGAAAAATGAAATCTGCTATTTTCAATAATTTGGAAGAAGATCAAGAGTTATCACCTGAAAAATTGGCAGACCAGCTCTTTGATAATAATTTGACAGCTCGTTTGACCTTTGTTGATGAGCTCAAAGAGGCCATACCTGAGCCTATCTCGGTATCAGATATTGACCATTCGCGTCAAATTAAGAAATTGGAGAATCAAAAATTATCGTTATCGAACGGAATTGAGTTAATCGTGCCTAATAATGTGTATCAGGATGCTGATAGTGTTGAGTTTATTCAAAATCCTGATGGCACCTACTCTATTCTCATCAAAAATATCGAGGATATCATCAATAAATAATATGTTTAAATGGATAAGACGTCTGGCGGTTTTTGTCGTAGTCCTCATCATAGGTATCCAATGCTATCGAATCCATGCCAATATTCAACATGTCTTAACCTATGAATCCATGGTTAAGGAGGTTTTGGCAGAGGACGACATTGATAATACAACCAATGTCGATTTGGTTCTGGCTATGATCTACACAGAAACCAAGGGGAAGACAGATGACGTGATGCAGTCCAGTGAAAGTTCTACAGGGGTGACCAACTCCATAACAGATCGAAAAGAAAGTATTCGTCAAGGGGTGACGGTGCTGTCGGAAAATCTGGAAGAAGCTGCCCACCATAAGGTGGATCCTTGGACAGCAGTACAAGCCTATAATTTTGGTAAGGCTTATATTGATTATGTGGCTGATAATGGTGGAGTGAACACCGTCGAACTCGCAAAGGCTTACTCTAAAAATGTCGTTGCTCCGAGTCTAGGAAACACTAGCGGGCAAACATACACCTATTACCAACCGGTTGCCATGTACTATGGTGGCGGAAAACTTTATACAAATGGCGGAAATATTTACTACGCTAAGGAAGTACAGTTTAATCTCTTTTTGATGCGTATGTTCTCGCGCCTCTAAGAGTAAGGACGTTAAACTTAGGAAAGACAAATGAAAGCATTATTAGTGTATTTTAGAGGATACATCAAAGACAGTATCCTGGGACCCGTTTTTAAATTAATCGAAGCCAGTTTCGAACTCTTGGTCCCTCTAGTGATTGCTGGAATTGTCGACACAACTATTCCAAATAAAGACCAAAATCATCTGTTTATGATGATTTTTCTCTTGTTCGGACTTGCCGTTATTGGGGTTGTTGTTGCTATTTCAGCACAGTATTTTTCATCCAGAGCAGCAGTTGGCTATGCCCGAGGTTTAACCAATGATTTGTATGAGAAGATCATGCGTTTATCAAAGGAAAAGCGGGATGAGATTGGAACGTCAAGTTTGGTGACACGTTTGACTGGTGATACCTTTCAAATCCAAACGGGCATCAATCAATTTTTGAGGCTCTTTTTGAGGGCACCGATTATCGTGACGGGAGCCATTATTATGGCATTCCGAATCAGTCCACGCTTGACCCTTTGGTTTCTTGGCATGGTCTTGGTATTGACCCTTATTATTGTACTAGCTAGTCGCATCGTCAATCCTTTATACGCCAAGATTCGAGTAATTAATGAGTCAATTGTTACCAATACACGTCAACAACTTGAAGGTATGAGGGTTATTCGGGCTTTTGATCAGAGTGAGGGTGAATTAGATAACTTTACTACTGTCAATAAAGACTTGAAGAAGTGGCAGCTCAAAACAGGAGTAATAGCAAGTCTCATTAGTCCTTTGACTTTCTTGGTTGTTAATATGACCTTGATTGCTATCCTTTGGCAAGGAAATCTGCAAATTCAAGCTGGTCTCTTGTCCCAAGGTATGCTGATTGCTCTAGTCAATTATCTCTTGCAAATTTTGACGGAGCTCCTTAAATTGGCCATGATGTTGACCAATCTGAATCAAAGCTTTATTTCAGCAAAACGGGTACAAGCGATTTTTGAACTTCAAGATGAGGATATTGAGGCACCTTTAGAAGTCCGCACTTCTAGTCAGGCTTCCACAGTGCTAGCTATTGATCAGATGACCTTTACCTATCCTACAGCTAGTTCGCCATCACTCCAAGAGATTCATGTCAGTCTTACTCAAGGTCAGTCACTAGGTATTATTGGTGGTACAGGTTCAGGTAAATCGACTTTGGTAAACTTAATCATGAACTTATATCAGCCTCAGATTGGTTCATTAGCTATTTTCAAAGATCAAAAATCACCAAAAAACCTTAAAGAGTGGCGTTCTTGGGTTGCCTATGTCCCGCAAAAAGCTGAGTTATTTAGGGGAACCATTCGTTCAAACTTGTCATTAGGACTTGACCACGAACCAAGTGAGCAAGAACTCTGGCATGCTCTTGACATGGCTCAGGCTGCTGATTTTGTAAGGGATAAGGACCTTGGTTTAGATGAGCCAGTTGAGTCATTTGGCCGTAATTTTTCGGGAGGGCAACGTCAACGTTTGACTATTGCGCGTGCGTTGATGAGACCAGCACCATTCTTGATTTTGGATGACTCCACCTCAGCCCTAGATTATTTGACTGAAAGTCGCCTACTAGCGGCTATCAGAGACAATCTTAAATCAACGAGTTTGATTATTATTTCGCAAAGAACAAATAGTCTAAAAGCTGTTGATCAAATTTTGGTGCTTGATAAGGGACATCAAGTTGGCTTGGGTAATCATGAAGAATTGCTTGCCACAAATAAACTCTATCAAGACATTCATTATTCTCAACATCAAAAGGAGGTCGCTGATGAAGGCTAGAAATAATAAATCAACGCTTAAACGTTTAAGTAGAGATATCTTAAGTCAGCGTTACCTTTTTGCCTTAGCAACTGTTGGGACCATTATTCAAGTTGCCTTAACGGTTTACTTACCTATCTTAATTGGTGATGCAGTGGACGCTGTTCTTAAGATGAACGCCGTTCTATTGATGTCACGTTTAATTTGGCAGATGCTTGTAGTTATCTTAGCTAATAGTGCAATCCAGTGGCTTAACCCTCTGATTTATAATCGATTGATTTATTCATATAGCGAAAGTTTACGTGAACGAGTCATGATGAAAATTCATGCTATGCCACTTAGTTACCTTGATCGTCAAGGAACTGGAGACATGGTTAGCCGTGTGACTACAGATAGCGATCAGTTAAACAACGGACTTCTCATGGTCTTTAACCAATTTTTCGTTGGGCTTTTGACTATCTTTGTCATAATCATTACCATGGCTCGCTTAGACTGGTTCATGATGCTCTTAGTTCTAGTGATGACGCCTCTGTCAATGCTTGTGGCACGTTTTATCGCAAAGAAGAGCTATCAACTCTATCGCAATCAAACTAAATGGCGAGGTATGCAGACTCAGTTGATTGAGGAAAGTCTGACTCAAGAAGCTTTAGTACAGAGTCTAAATGCTCAAGACCAGATGGTTAGGAGTTTTAAAGACGTCAATGGTAAGTATGCTGATTATTCACAGGGTGCTATCTTTTATTCGTCAGCGGTTAACCCAGCTACACGTTTTGTCAATAGTCTGATTTATGCTCTTATTGCAGGTGTTGGTGCCTATCGAATCATGTCGGGTGGTGCTTTCACAGTGGGACAATTGACTACCTTCCTAAATTATGTGACTCAGTATACGAAACCTTTTAATGATATCTCATCTGTTCTATCTGAACTTCAAAGTGCTTTGGCCTGTGCTGATCGCCTTTATATGATATTGGATGAAGAGGAAATAACAGAAACAGGTAAGGCGGTCTTGGAAGAAGCAGATGTGCAGGGACGTTTTCAATTTGATCATGTCCAGTTTGGCTATTTGCCTAATAAACCTCTTATCAAGGATTTGAGCATTGATATCCCTGCCGCAAGTACTGTTGCCATTGTTGGTCCAACAGGAGCAGGCAAATCTACCCTCATTAACCTGCTCATGCGTTTCTATGATTTGGATAAGGGGAACATTCTACTGGACGGTAGACCTATTACAGATTATACTCGTGAGAGTCTTCGGAAACAGATTGGGATGGTTTTGCAGGAAACTTGGCTTGAGGTCGGCACTATTCATGATAATATTGCCTATGGAAATCCAGAAGCCAGTCGTGAAGAAGTCATAGCAGCGGCCAAGGCTGCCAATGCTGATTTCTTTATTCAGCAGTTGCCTCAAGGCTATGACACCTACTTGAATGATGCGGGGCAATCCCTTTCTCAGGGACAACGTCAGCTTTTGACCATTGCTCGCATATTTGTCAATGTGCCTAAAATCTTAATTTTGGATGAAGCCACTTCTAGTATCGATACTCGTACAGAGCTTCTCATTCAAGAGGCCTTCGCTAAATTAATGAAATGTCGAACAAGTTTCATCATTGCCCATCGATTATCTACCATAGAGAATGCGGACCTTATTTTGGTCATGAATAATGGGGATATCGTTGAACACGGAACCCATGAACAACTGATGCAAGCTAAGGGAATGTACTATCGTATGCAGACGGCCCAAAAGACACAAAATAGTTAAATCCGACAGAGCTTTTAAGCTCTGTTTTTTTGATTTTAGCCAATCATGTATCACGGAAACTTATTAATGAAAAAGAAATGAAATTTAGTTATTTTTTCTTTTTTATTGGAAAAAATACTGATAAGATGGTAAACTAAAGAGGATATTATATAAAAAAAGGTATCGAAAATTAGAATGTTAAAACATAAAAACGTCCTGGTATTTTTAGGACAAACCTTGCTTTATTTCGCCATTTTTATGGCCCTAATTTATCTCTACAATTACCTAGGACAAGGTCAAGGTAATTTTATCTATAACGAATTTTAGGAAGAATAATGACGAATACAAAAATTAAAGATATGATTGAAACGATTGAGCAGTTTGCTCAATCACAACCTGACTTTCCTGTTTACAATATTTTAGGGGAAGTTCACACTTACGGTGACTTGAAGGCTGACTCAGATAGCTTGGCAGCTAAGATTGATAGTCTTGATATTCCAGAAAAATCACCTGTTGTGGTTTATGGCGGTCAAGAGTATGAAATGTTGGCAACTTTTGTCGCTTTGACTAAATCTGGTCACGCTTATATTCCAATTGACAGTCACTCAGCTCTTGAGCGCGTGACGGCTATCGTTGAAGTAGCAGAGCCTAGTCTGATTATTGCTATTAATGACTTCCCACTTGAGGATGTCCAAGCTCCAATCCTAACATTGGATCAAGTGACAACAGCTTTTGAAAGCAAGACTAGCTACGAAGTGACTCATCCTGTTAAGGGGGATGATACTTATTACATCATCTTCACATCAGGAACTACAGGTAAGCCTAAAGGGGTACAAATTTCACACAATAATCTCCTTAGTTTCACTAACTGGATGATTACGGACAAGGAATTTGCGACTCCAAAACGTCCTCAAATGCTGGCTCAACCACCTTATTCATTTGACCTATCGGTAATGTACTGGGCACCAACATTGGCACTTGGAGGAACACTCTATGCGCTTCCTTCAGCTATTACACAGGACTTCAAGAAGCTCTTTGAAACGATCTTCTCACTTCCAATTGCTATTTGGACATCAACACCATCTTTTGCAGATATGGCAATGTTGTCTGAAGACTTCAATGCAGAGAAGATGCCAGAAATTACGCATTTCTATTTTGATGGAGAAGAGTTGACTGTCAAGACTGCTCAAAAGCTTCGCCAACGTTTCCCAGAAGCACGTATTATCAATGCTTACGGACCAACTGAAGCAACTGTCGCCTTATCAGCAGTAGCAGTAACTGATGAGATGCTGGCTAACCTTAAGCGTTTGCCGATTGGTTATACCAAGGAAGATTCACCGACTTATATTATCGATGAGGATGGCAATATCCTTCCAAATGGTCAACAGGGTGAAATCATCGTATCAGGACCAGCAGTTTCAAAAGGATATATGAACAATCCTGAAAAGACTGCGGAAGCCTTCTTCGAGTTTAATGGGCTTCCTGCTTACCATACTGGTGATGTAGGAACGATGACTGATGAAGGTCTCCTTCTTTACGGCGGTCGTATGGACTTCCAGATTAAATTTAATGGTTTCCGTATTGAGTTAGAGGATGTTTCACAAAACCTTAATAAGTCTAAGTATATTGATTCAGCAGTGGCTGTGCCACGTTACAATAAAGACCATAAGGTTCAGAATCTCTTGGCTTATGTGATTCTTAAGGATGGTGTTCGTGAGCAGTTTGAACGTGAAATTGATATCACCAAGGCGATTAAGGCTGACTTAGAAGATATCATGATGTCTTATATGATGCCTACTAAATTCCTCTATCGTGAGAGCTTGCCTTTAACACCAAATGGGAAAATTGATATCAAGGGTCTTATCAGTGAGGTTAACAACCGATGATTGACTTCTTGAAACAGCTCCCCCATTTAGAAGCCTACGGTAACCCCTTCTATTTTATCTATCTTGGATTAGCTCTATTGCCAATCTTTGTGGGTCTCTTCTATAAAAAGCGTTTTGCGATTTATGAATGTTTGGTCAGTCTAGCCTTTATTGTTCTCGCTCTGACAGGAACACATGCTAGCCAATTACTAGCCTTACTTTTCTATATCGTTTGGCAAATCATCTGGGTTTATTCCTACAAACATTACCGCAGTAAAAAGGACAATAAATGGGTTTTCTATTTACACTCATTTCTAGTAGTCCTTCCCTTGATTTTTGTTAAGGTAGAGCCTGCGATAAATGGTACTCAGTCAGTCTTAAACTTTCTTGGTATTTCTTACTTGACCTTCCGATCAGTTGGTATGATTATCGAGATGCGGGATGGTGTCTTAAAAGAGTTTACACTTGGAGAATTCCTCCGATTCATGCTCTTTATGCCAACCTTTACGAGTGGTCCTATTGATCGCTTCAAACGCTTTAACGAAGATTACCAAGCGATTCCTGAGAGAGATGAGTTGATGAATATGTTGGAGCAAGCTGTCAAGTATATTATGCTCGGTTTTCTCTATAAATTTGTCTTGGCTCAAATTTTTGGAAGTATGCTTTTACCTTCACTGAAAACACAAGCTTTAGCTCAAGGTGGTATCTTTAATTTACCAACACTTGGTGTCATGTATGTTTTCGGTTTTGATCTCTTCTTTGACTTTGCGGGTTACTCGATGTTTGCCTTGGCAGCATCAAACCTTATGGGGATAAAGAGCCCAATCAACTTTGACAAACCTTTCATCTCACGAGACTTGAAAGAATTTTGGAATCGTTGGCATATGAGTTTGTCTTTCTGGTTCCGTGACTTTGTCTTTATGCGTTTGGTTATGGTTTTGATGCGAAACAAGGTTTTCAAAAACCGTAACACGACTTCAAATGTGGCCTATGTCATTAATATGATGGTTATGGGATTCTGGCATGGGGTTACTTGGTACTACATTGCTTATGGTATTTTCCATGGTATTGGTCTAGGAATCAATGATGCCTGGTTACGTAAGAAGAAGACTATTAATAAAGAGCGTAAGAAAGCTGGTCTTGAGCCACTTCCTGATAATAAATGGACGAAGGCTTTGGGAATCTTTATTACATTTAACACTGTTATGTTGTCATTCTTGATTTTCTCTGGATTCTTGAATGACCTCTGGTTCACTAAAAAATAAGTAAAGGAATTATAAAAATGGATGTAAAATCAGAAGTTATTGAAATTATTGATGAACTCTTCATGGAAGATGTTTCAGACATGATGGATGAAGACCTTTTCGATGCTGGTGTTCTTGATTCTATGGGAACAGTTGAGCTTATCGTTGAATTGGAATCACGTTTCGATATTCGTGTGCCAGTTTCAGAATTTGGTCGTGATGACTGGAACACAGCTAATAAGATTGTTGAAGGGGTAACGGAGCTTCGCAATGCTTAAGCGTTTATGGCAGATTTTTGGTCCAGTAATTTGTGCCTTGGTCTTGGTAGTGGTAGTCATATATGCCTACCCACAAGGCAGAAAACATAGTTATGAGGCTGAAAAACGTAGTGCAGTAACACTAACAAATGAAAACTTTAAGAGTCGGATGAACAAAACTACAGCTCTTTCAGATAAGGAGCATCGATTTGTCCCTTTCTTTGGGTCAAGTGAGTGGTTGCGTTTTGATGCTCTTCATCCAGCTGTTTTAGCTGAAAAGTACGACCGTAACTATCGCCCATACTTTATTGGACAACGTGGTGCTGCATCTCTAAACCAATATTTGGGAATGCAACAAATGCTTCCAGAATTACAAAACGGTACAGCTGTGTACGTCTTGTCTCCACAATGGTTTACTAAAAAGGGGTATAATTCTGCAGCTTTTCAGCAGTTCTACAATAACGACCAACTTAGTAGTTTCTTAAGTGAAACTCAGACGGATGCAAATTCTCAGTATGCAGCTCAACGTATCTTAGAGATGAAGCCTGAGATTACTATGAAATCTCAACTTTCTAAAGTGGCTAAGGGGCAAGAGTTAAATTCACTTGATAAGACTTATATTCAATTTATGGCAGAGCTTAATAAGCGAGAAGATGCCTTGTTTAGTCCTTTAGCAGCATCAAATAACGCTAATTACGAGAAGAAAGTTCTTCCTTATCTTAAAGAGTTGCCAGACAAGCTCTCTTATGAGGCACTTGATCAGGTTGCTGTAAGAGATGCAGAAGCCCATACCAAGTCAAACGACTTTGGTATCGATGACCGTTTCTATAAGAAACGTTTGTCTAAGAAGATTGGTAAACTTAAAGGTTTCCAGAAAAATCTTTCTTATGAAGTTTCACAAGAATACGGTGACCTACAGTTGGTGCTAAATCAATTTGCTAAGTCAAATACTAATGTCATTTTTGTCATCCCACCTGTTAATAGCAAGTGGATGGCTTATACGGGACTTAGTCAAGAAATGTATGATGCTACGGTTTCTAAAATCCGTTATCAATTGGAAAGTCAAGGCTTTACTAATATTGCAGACTTCTCAAAAGATGGAGATCAACCTTACTTTATGCAAGACACCATTCATATGGGATGGAAAGGGTGGGTAGCCTTTGACAAGGCTGTTGATCCATTTGTAAGTAATCCAACACCTGCACCTAGCTATAACTTGAACGACCGCTTTTATAGTAAGGATTGGGCAGGTTATACAGGGACTCCTAGTCAGTTTAAGTAGTGTTACTTAATAAATCAAGATATATCAAAAAGGCTTTAATAAGCCTTTTATTGTTGCTTCTATTAAAAAAGTCACTAGTTAAATACTAGTGACTTTATGTAATTAGAGAAGGAGTATTTGAATTATACTTACTAATTATCAATTAGATTTTCTTACTCCATAAATGGTTGCTAGGTTAATCATTTTTTTGGCCCATTTGATATGAGTTTTTACTTCATTCATTTTATTTCCCATATGACCTTTTGTAACACCAACAAGAGTTTCATCCATACCAAGTATTTTGAGAGCATCCTCATAATCTTCTTCACTAATAACTAGACTTTCAAGAACAGCATGAAGTTGCGAAGGATGTATACATGTTTTTCCAATAAACCCATTAAGTTGATCCAACACAATTTCATTTTTTAAGCCTGTTAACCATGCTGGAGTTTCCTTAAAATCTGAGTCGTTAGAACCAAAATATTCCCAGACAGGTGCGGAACAGACATAATCTTTACCAAAGATATTAATAATATCCCCTAAACAGTCCTCAATAACTTGAACCATATGAATCGTTTGACTAATGGTGCGGCGAATACCGAAAAGATTTGAAAAATCTGTTGCACCAACCCTTATATTAAGAATGTAATGTTGAACAGGCTTTAGTGTCTGGTAAAGTGCTTCTAATTCTTCAATTCTGCCTTTTTTATTCATTATGGCTTCAGTTTCAAAAATAGGCATGAAATAAAGATTCTCTTGGCTTAGGTGTTGAACTTCATGAAATGCAGTAAGGTAATCTTGAGCACAACTTGTATCAAATTTAGGGAGATTAAAGCCAGTTACTAAATTTAGTAACGGTTTACCTAACTTTGTTCCAAAATCTTTAAGCTGTTGTGAAGATCTTATACGAATAAAAATTAATGGTAATTCTTGTACAGTGATTTCACCAGATGCAAGCATAGATTTTAATTGTTGCAAACAAGATAAAATATTTAACTCAGCCTGTTGCACAGTATTATCACCAATGGCATCTTCTAGATCAATACAGATTGAGGCTTCTGTTGTTTTAAGTATGGAATATAGAAGTTTTTCGTGTGTAGCAGGAATATATAAAAGTGGCCCAACAGCATACTGTAGTAATTCTTTTTGAGTATTTTTTGAAAAATCTTGAGGGGACTTTTTATATTCAAGGTTGTTCATTTTGTACTTCATTGTAACTCCTCTTACACAGAATAATCTAGAACAAGCTGAAGAATTTTTTCTGCGCCAGCTAAACCTTCTGGGACGATGGTATATTTTTCTTTATCATCTAACAGATGATAAATTTCACTTTGATTAGGAATACATCTTACATTGCCAAGAGGTAAAAAGGTTTGATCCATTTTACCATCACCTGCAGTTATCACAAAGTCCTCTTCTAATTTTTCTTTTAGAAAGAGTAGAGCACTCCCTTTTGATATCTTTTTAGGGATAATATAGAGTTTGAGTCCTTGGATAGTATGTGTCCACTCAGTTCCCTCTAGTTCTCTAGTCATAGCTCCATCGATGTAATTGATGATAGTTTTATCGTCAGAAATCTTTGTAAAAAAGAAGATATCATCAATAAGAACAGGTTCTTTTGTTAAGTGTGTCTTATACTGATTTAAAAGTTTAAGTATGTTTGTATATTGATCCTCTAAACGGCGACATATTGAGTCAACGTGTTTCTCCCATTCTGGTAGAGGCTCTCCGTTATGGAGAATAATACCTCCATTTGCGACAACAGCATAAGGAAGATTTTGAACTGGCTGTACACGCTTAAATTGCGCGTAAGAACGTGTTGTAATTGGGATGAGTTGAATACTTGGATTATTTTTTATTTTATTAATCAGTTCTATACTTAAATGCGACATATATGAAATTTCTTTATCATCTAGTATTTCAATGCATTTAACTTGACTAGCATTATCGACGAATTTTGATGAATGAATAATTGTGCGATCTAAGTCGGTTGCAAAAATCATAAGACACCTTCCTATTTTTAAAAAGAGGATTAGGAATAAAACCTAATCCTCTGTATTATTTTATAAGTTACTTAGTCTTTAGTCAACTAGTTACTTATTCTTTGTAAGAGCCTTGCGGATAAAA
Organism: Streptococcus sp. FSL R7-0248; assembly: GCF_037967965.1. Lineage (NCBI taxonomy): Bacteria > Bacillati > Bacillota > Bacilli > Lactobacillales > Streptococcaceae > Streptococcus > Streptococcus sp. FSL R7-0248. The sequence goes on along the minus strand of NZ_CP150201.1, from coordinate 1,223,859 downwards.
TCTGCAGGGATAATCAAAACTGCGATAAGAAGAGCAACGATATAGTGTTCAACATCCATTGGAACGGTACTAAATACTTTACCACCGAATTGAATAATCAAGGTTTGAACGACAGCAATAGAAATCATTACAATTGAGAATTTCTTGTTTTCGCCGATATGTTCAAAAATATTGAATCCATTACTACGTGTGTTAAGTGAGTTGAAGATGACAGCATAGATAAACACTGTAAATGTGAATGTTGTTACCATTTCAAAGTTGCCAGTTCCATTTGTGATAAAGTCTTGGATACCACCAACATTTTTAAGAATGGCTAAACATACAAGAGTAATGAAGACGCTGGCTACACCAATAGCAGATTTCATATATCCAGTAAGAATGTTTGCCTTCTTAGGAACTGGTTTTTCATTCATATAACGGTCTAGCGTAGGCTCTTCACCAAATGCAAGGGCAGCAAGTGTATCCATGATAAGGTTAATCCAGAGAATTTGGATAATTGTAAATGGCTCTTTGAGACCCAAAAGTGGTGAGAGAAGTGACATGGCAATAGTCGTCACGTTTACGGTTAACTGGAAGATAATGAATTTACTTACTGACTTACTCATAGTACGTCCATAGAGGACGGCTTTTTCAATCGAAGTCAATGAGTTATTCAAGATAACGATATCTGAAGCTTCACGTGCGACTTCAGTACCATCACCCATTGAGAATCCGACATCAGCTGATTTAAGGGCAGGTGAGTCATTGACCCCATCACCTGTCATACCAGCGACCATATCAAGGTCTTGAGCTGCCTCAATAAGACGTTTTTTATCCATTGGAAGGGCACGACTTACCACTTTTAAGTGAGGCAATTGTTGTTTAAGTTCTTGATCTGAGAGGGCAGAGAGTTCATCGTGAGTAAGGACAAGGTCATTTTCTCCAGTGACGATACCGGCTTCTTTAGCGATAGCAACAGCGGTTTCTTTACGGTCACCAGTTACCATAACTACTTGAACACCCGCACGGTTCATTGTTTCAACAGTTTGTTTAATTGAAGAACGAACGTTATCACGGATACATACGATACCAATCAAGACTTTATCATTACCATCTGTATTTAGGATAGCAAGCAAACGCATTGAACGGTTAGCTTGTTCCAATGACAATTCTTGGAAACGAGCTTTAATATCATCTGTAAAGTTTTGTTTATTACCATCTTTATCAAGATAGTAGTAGCAGTCATTTAGGATGAATTCTGGAGCACCTTTGATGTAAGTTTTTCCGTCCTTAGTCGTTACACTTGCGAATTTTGTTGCTGAGTTGAATTGTTGCTTCTCAGTAATTGTATTCGTATCGAAATCAAGTTGAGAACGACCAATAAGGAAATCAAGAAGTGCACGGTCAGTGGCGTTACTACCAACAGCACTGCCATCAGCTACCATGGCATCGTTGTTAAGACCGATACCATTAATCATTTCAGCTTTAAGGCTATCTGACATTGTGTCAAAATCAGGTGCATCAGTTTCACCAGTAGCCGCATAAAGTGTTCCATCAGCAAGGAAAAAGTCAACTACAGATAGTTTACCTTCTGTGATGGTACCAGTTTTATCACTGAAGAGGATATTCATGTATCCGGCTGTTTCAATGGTATCAGGATGGCGAACCAAGATATTTTGTGCTAAAAGTCGACCTGAGTTCATTGAAGAAACGAGTGCCAACATCATTGGTAGACCTTCTGGAACAGCCATGATGATGATTGTAACTGCAAAGAGAATCGTTTCAATGATAAGAAGGAAGATTGAGCCACCATTGAGGTTATTAGCCTTATTAAGGGCAATAAAGCCTAATACAAGGTTGATTACTAAGTATGCAGCACCTGCACTATAACCGAGGACACCGATATTAGCAGCAAGCTTGTTAAGTTTCTCTTTAGATGGTGAATCTTTACTATCTTCTTGAAGAGAAGTATTGATGCTTCCAAGAACGGTGTTATCACCAATTTGTGTAGCTTCCATAACAGCTTCACCCGAAGTAACAACTGTACCACGGAAGACTTTGAGCTCTGTAAAGAGGTCTGAAGAGTCTGGCTCTTTTTGATCACCAAGAGGAAGTTTTTTAGCATCTTCACTTTCACCATTAAGGACAGCTTGGTTGACTTTTAACTCACCTTCCAAGATGATACCATCAACTGGAATCTTGTCTCCTGATTGAAGGAGAATCTGATCACCTTTTACAATATCATCAACGAGAACTTCTTTAAGTTTACCGTCACGATAAACCTTAGCGTTAGTTTTTGAAGCCTCTTCTTGAAGAGTGTTGAATTTTTGCTCATTTCGGTATTGTGAGACTGCTGAGAATCCTGTAGACATCAAAATGGCGAAAATTAGTGAGATAGCCTCATACCAATTAGCTTCACCAATAGCAGGGAAAATCATTCCAACAAAGTTGAAAATGATTTTTAATCCTAAGGCAGCCAAGAGGATAAGAATCCATTGATCTTGGAAGGCTTCGATAAAGATTGAGAGGAGCGAGTTAGCCTCTTTACTAGAGAGCCTATTATCGCCATGGGCGTTTTTACTTGCTTGAACTTCAGCGGAAGTCAAGCCTTTAAATTTTTTCATTTAAGGTTTGTATCCTTTCTAGAAATATTCTTTAGAGAATTAATACTTTCTGAGGTGTTTTTAGTAAAAATAAGTATCTTGATAACTAAAGAATTCTATTATTAACTGAAGAGAGCTGCGATTCCATTAAGGTCAGCTTGTTTTCCTTGACCAATAGCGTGAAATGCCCAGCTAGCACCATTACGTACTAATTCGGCAAATACAACAGCTGTATCAGTAGAGTAGTCATCTTTTAATTGGAATTTACATAGTTCAGAACCAGTATCCTTATTCACAAGTCGTACGTATGAGTTATTTACCATACCAAATGTTTGACGACGTGCGACTGCTTGGTCAATGGTTACAGCACAGACAATCTTATTAACTGTTGGTGAGACAGCTTGAAGATTTAGAGTGATGGTTTCGTCATCACCTTCGCCTGCACCGGTACGATTATCCCCGTTTAATTGAATACCATTTGCTACTGGATTATTGTAGAAGACAACGTCAGAAGCAGAAGTAATCTTACCTGCTTCATTTAATAAGAAAACAGAGATGTCTAAATCGAAGTCGACACCACTTACAGCAATATCCCAACCAGCACATAAATCAACATTATTGAGGCTAGGTGCAGCTTTGGCAAGGTCTAGGACCGTATTTTTTTCGAGATTTAGTGAGATTCCAGATTGTGTAGGTGTGACTTCAGTTGGTGTTGAAACTTCTCCACCCAAACTTGTAAAATTAATAGCCATTTTTCTTCTTCCTTTACATTAAATTATTGATATGCTTTTGCGAGTTCACCAATAGATGCTTTGAAATAATCACCTACGGCTTTAAATGTCCAACCGTTATCAGTACGGTTCAACTCAGCAAATTTAACTGCAGTTGCATTACCACCGTCTTCTGTAAGGTTGAAACGAACCAATTCACGCTCTGGACGTTGTGATTCATCAACTAAACGAACATATGCATTACGTACTTGACCAAAGTTTTGTTTACGTTCTTTACCAGAGTAAATGACAACCGCAACAACAATTTGTTTGACATCTGATGAGACTTGATTAAAGTTTACGAACATATTTTCGTCGTCACCATCACCTGCTCCAGTAAGGTTATCGTGATCCAAGTGGATACCTTGAGAGGATTTGTCACCATAATAGACAACATTTGTAGCTTTTTGAGTTAGACGACCTGAATCATCTAAGAGAAAAGTTACAAGGTCAAGGTCAAAATCTGAACCAAATAATTTTGTTTGTACATCCCAACCAGCAGAAACTCGAATATTCTCTAAAGTAGACTGTGTCTTAGAAAGATTCAAGAAATCGTTCTTTTGGAGATTAAGGATACCTGGCTTATTAAGGTCAAGGCTTACTTCACGTCCTTGACTTTGTGAAGATTGAGAAAGAGTCTCAAAAGTCGGTGCTGGCGCTTCAGGCCCATTGTTTGTTGGTGTGTTTGAATTATTTCCAAGTAGTTTATCAAAAAGTCCCATAATAGTTTCCTTTCCTAAGTGTATTACATATAGCGAGACAAAAGTCCATTGAGGTCAGCAATTGTTCCCTCACCAATAGCTTCAAATTGCCAACCGTTTGGTCCACGGTTTAAGGAACAGGCTGTAACAGCAGTATCTGCAGAATAGTTATCGGTTAACTGATAACGGCAAATTTCAGCATCATTATTATCTGCATCAAGCAAGCGAACAAAAGCATTTTTGATCATACCAAAAGTTTGCTTTTTGCTAACGGCTTCAAAAATTGTCATGAAGAAGATAATACGAGTGATTCGTGGTTCGATGGTATCTAAATTAATTTGGATACGTTCATCATCACCGTCACCTTCACCAGTACGGTTATCTCCTTCGAGTCGAATTCCAGGAGCAGACATATTGTTAAAGAAGATGACGTCTTGTGGAACTTGTGTCACACGTCCACTATCTTCAATAAGAAAAGCTGCCAAATCAAGGTCTGCAGTGGGTCCAGCAACGGCCATATCCCAACCACCACCTAGAACACAGTTCTTGAGTGCTGGTGCTTGTTTAGTAAGGTCAAGCACATTACCTTTTGATAAATTAAGTGATGGTTGCGAACCATTATTAAGTCTTGTGAAATCCATAATAATTTCCCTCCATATAATTAATGCGCGCTAATAAACCCTTTTTCAGCCATATCCGCCTTCATATTTTCCAACTCAACGGAATCAGTCTTGCGTTTTTCAGCAATTTGTTGACTAATTTGTTTGGTTTCATCGATACCTTTTTTGATTGTTTCATAGGTTGATCGTAGGGTTTCAATCTGCACCGCACTACCACCAGCCATTCGAGCAATATTTACAGACTGAGTTGCTGTATTTTGAGCGTTACGTAGTAGAAGCTCATTCGTTTTTTCATCTAATTGACTGATTGATTTCGCTTGGATTTCTTGTCGTTTTAGTTGAATAGCCTGTACTAAACATTGTTTGAAAATTGGCAAGGTGATAATAAATGATGAATTAATCTTACGCATAAGATTAAAGTTGGCCATCTGCATCGTCTGTATCATGGGACAAGTTTGCATTGCAACATTTTCAGCAATCTGCAAGTCATAAGTACGCTGGTTTAGCATATCCTTAATCATTTGTAGTTTCTGTTGTTGAGTCTGCTTTTCTTGTTCAGTAAGATCGGTTCGTTGCATCATTTGTGCTTGATAAGCTTCGATTTCTTCTTGAGCGAGCTCTCCAGCTACGATATACTTCTCGAGTTCTTCATAATATGTAACATTAGTACGATATTGCTTTTCAAGATCTTCTTGTGTTTGATGAATTTGAGATTCATATTGTTTTAAAATCACATAAATCTTGTCAACTTCTTTTCCCATATCTTCATATTTGGCAAACAATTTATCAATGGAATTTTTAATCTTGCCAAATAACTTTTGAAGCATAGATGCGTTTTCTGGATTTTCGAGCTCTTTGATGTCGAACTTATCCATAATCTTTGTAAGTTGTGTCAGCATACGAGAGGCTTCTTCAGTATTAACGCGTTGCATCGAAGACAGTAGCATATCTGAAGTTTGAGAGATTCCCTCGCTAGGTTTTTGACCAAATGCAAGGATGGAATTAACATTTGTGATATCTATTTCATTGGTTAGATTTTGAACCTCTGGAAGAGCTCGCAGACGTTGCTTATAAGCAACATTGTCTGTTAAGACTTCTGGTTGTGTCATCTGCATCTCATTTGTAGGTGATCCGGTCGTAGTAGCACCGAATTCTCCGGTATTAATAGCCATTGATAGTCTCCTTAACTAAAAAATTTACTAAAAAAGTTCTGCTTCCTCTGTTTGTATTTTAAATCTGATAGTCGACGCTCATAGTTTATTTTATCTAAACGGATGGAATTAAAGTAATCACTTTGAATATAACTATTTAAGTTAGATAAACCAGCTGGTGAAAAGATGACAATATCAAATCCAATTTTATTAAGGTAAGCAATTAAATAAGCCTGACGTTTTGAAATTTGTTCTTCCTCTTCTAGAAAAATAACTAGTTTGGGAATATCGTTGGTAAAATCGAAACTGTCAATAGTTCTGATGATTTTTTTATCTAACATTAATATCATCATAGCAAAGTCCAAAATTTCTTCTTTGGAAGAAATCGGTTTTTTGAAGAAACGATGGTCATCAATAGTCTCATTGATTTTTGAAAGGATGAATTTTTCAGTTTCATCATTATATGATGAATAACGATAGAAAGGCAACTTCATGATTTCTTCTATATCAAATTTACCATTGCTTAGTTGACAAAATGTCAATTGAAACTTATCGGATTCTTCAACACCTGGACTAATGAGATTGAAGTTAGCTGTTGAGGATAGAAATAGACTATTTGGATGCTCTATACAGGTTTTAATGAGGTTTGCATATTCGTCTGAATTCTTATATTCACCTTCAATGTCAAAGAAGAAAGTAGGAACATAGACGGTTTTCCCTTGTGTTTTAAAGCCTTGTCTGAGTTTTGCTGGGACTTTCCAGTTTTGTTCAAGATCGATTAAGGTACCATTGAAAAAAATTGGAGAAGTCGTACCATTACGAAATTGCCAAGGACGATAGATACCTGAATTTGAGAATAGCTCTTTTTCAATTTGTTCTTCCAATTCTAAAGTAATTGAGCGATTTTCTTCAATGATATGACCTTCAGAGGCTCGTTGAAGAAAACTTTGAATGGGTAATATTTGTGAATTCTTATGCTTTCTACAGAGCTTATCTGAGTCGATTTCTTTCCAGTACTCGCACTCTCGCAATGGATTAATATAAACAACATCAAATCCCATTATAAAGAGGAGCATTAGAAAATAAATATCATGACGCGAAATATCACCATAGTAGAAGCAATGGTTTGCATGAAAATCTAATTCAGAATAATCTAAGTTCTGTATATATAAGTGAGCATAAAGTAATAGTTTACAGATAAAGTTGTTTTTAACACTATCGTTTAAAAATTTTTCTTGTCTTATGGCAAGATTGACGACGTATTCAAAAGCATTTAAAAAAACGTGATTCAAATCAGAGTTCTCAAAAAGAGTGATATCTTGCTTTGAGAGTTGTGTCACATCCATATTAGCAAGTTCATTTTTTATAGCATTAATGAAGTCGAAATCTACATCTAGGAGAATCTCACCATCAAAAAAGATAGTATGGTGAGGATCAGCCTGAATTTTTGAATAAATCGTTGCAAGGACATCGTTATATTTCCCTTGATTTTCCACACCGATGTAGGAAGTGAAGACGGGGTTAAATTGTGGACGAATGCCCTTTCTTTCCGATTTTCTTCTCCAAAGTTCAAATGGAATCTGTTGGAGGCTTAGACTCATTTAGTCACCCCCTTCCGGCACAATGAGTCTTTTCCCAAATAAGCTATATCTTTATATAGAACTTATTCAAGATACTACTATTCTATGTATTCATTAAAGCGGTGTCAAGATAAAACGCGAACTATAATGATTTTCATAATTGCTGATGGATTATAGGTCTGCTAGCTCTTTAATGATGCCACAAACATTATACTTTTCAAGTGGATAATATTCAACAGGAACTTGTTTTTCTTCTGCGAGTTGTAAAATATGTTGGAGATATTTGGGATTAGCATCTTTGCGAATGAGAATCCGATCAGGTACGCGTCTAAGTAGAACACGAGTTGTTTCACCAACACCAGGCTTGATTTTATTGATATCTTTAATTTTAAAGTCTTTCGCGATACGTTTTACTTCATCTATACCCTTAAAGTCTTCATTTAACTCTTCTGAGGAAGGAGAGAAATAGTTGGGGTCGCAATCATTAAAGTGCTTTTCAACGGTTTCTAAAAACGCGTTTGACTGATCAATAGCTAAGTTTTCTTCATAAAAAATAGCACCATGAAATTCGTCCTCAGTCATAGTTGGTAATTTAACTGTTCGACTAACAAGACCGCTAACTGTTGCATTAAGACATGCACTTGGGATAAGGAAATCTTGTCTAGTTCCATAAAGTTTTGTTACCGATGCTGGATCACTCAATACAGCAAGTTCACTATCAAGTTTTTGAAAATTCTTTTGAGCTCGAAGTTTTTGACAGGCTTCATCTAAAACAGTATTAATGGCTCCTTTACCGACCCAACCGTCTATAAATTGAATATTTTCAGCAGCATGACGATCAACGATATAATGCATAGCTGCTGAGTCAATCCCCTTCCCACGTATAATTGAGATACTGTAGTGCGGTGGCATTACCCCGTATCTAGCTTTGAGATAACGTTGAACGAGAATGCCGATAGGTGTTCCTGCTCTGGCAAGTGAAACTAGAACAAGCTCAGGTCCTTTTGAACTCCATAATTTTTCAGCAAGAGCGACTGTGGCAGATGCTGTTTCAAAAGAGAGTTGGTCTAAGCTATTAAAGTAAAGGTCCATGTAAGTTTTTGTAGGTGCGTATTCTAAAGGAAGCATTTCAGAATAATGGATACCTTGCTGGTTTAATTTTTCACGTTCTGCAGTATCTAAGATGGGGACTCTTCCTTTAACATCTTGTAGTAAGAAAGTTACACTTTCTGCTGGGTAACTGGTGCGAACAAAACGCATGCGTTTCCTCCTATTTATATTGTTTTATTGTTGGATAAAAACAATTTCTTGTCTTGAGTATGGCTGTAATTGTTCCTTGATGGCATCTTCGCAAGCCTTTGTCATTTCTTCGTAGACGATGATGTAGCGGTCAACTTCCTCAGTTACATTGTAAAGGTATGTTGATCGTTGGCTATCATATGCGCTAGGGAGATGAATAGCATTTTTGATGAGGTAATTATCCTCAGTTGAGATAGCTATAGGACTTCGTGTCGTTGATCGAACCTTCGCACCAATTTCTTGTGCAAGGAGAATTGGAAGCCACATATTTTCTTCAGTTCCGACTACTCTTACTTCATACGAGTCTCGATCTAGTGGGGAATCATCTAACTTAGAAATGAGAGTCTCAAGAGACTTGCTGTAATCTCTGAATTCAGTTTGAGTTAATCCAAGACGTGGATTATTTTTAGAAGATAAGGTAACCTTTTCATTTTGATCCAAGTTATTCTCGGGAAGACTCTGATCATCGATAGAAATAGTTGGAACATCATCCTTAAGGTGTCCCTTAATCAAGTAGATAGTGTCGATATTTTCTTCTTTATAAGTAGAAGCATGAGCCATATTTTGCCAGTTAAGGATGGAAGCCACTGCATACTTAGTTCTTTTATTCAATTTTTTAAATTCAGTAATGAAGTTAAGAATAGTATTTCCTGTCGTAATTTCATCTTCAATAAACAAAATAGTGTCATACTCAGGAATGACCTCACGGTAATACAATTTCTGATTTGTTGCGTGAGAATGTTCTTCTTCAAATGAAAGTGTTTGGATAGTTGTATCCAAATCTTCTCGAGTTGTTTGTAGGTAGAAAACGGCGTTTAGGTCATCATTTTCCAAACAAAAATGCATGATGGCTTGACCGATGGCAGTAGCAGTCTCGGCAAAGGCGATGATGAGTATGCGTTCTTGTGAACTTAAATGATCTTTAATTTGTTCGTAAAGTTCTTTAAAAAGCTGAATTGTTGTATTGGCTTGGCTAGGATAATGTTTAGCTTGATATTTATTAACAAAGAGATAGTCTCTTTTAGGATTCTTGTATCGTTTACAGATATGAATCAGATCATCTGGATTAAAGCTTGATTTATTTTCGATTATATTTACAAAATCATTTAGTTTTAATTGATAGGTCATATCAATACCTTTCTATGTAATGGTTCATTAGTTTACATATAGAATAGTAAAAATTGTACAGTTTTTTTGATTTATTTCTCCACCTTCAATTCATACAACCCTCTTACCGCATTACATCCGTAGATGGCCTGAGCCTGTTTCAGATCTTTTACAGTCAGGACTTTTTCTTTCAGCTTATTCTCAGCTATAAGACTTTGTCTGTAGATGCCATTTAAGAGGCCGAGGTGAACTGGTGGTGTGTAGAGTTGGTCTTCGATTTTAAGAACGATGTTACCGATAGAGGTTTCTAGGAGTTGTCCCTCGTGATTATAATAGATTTGTTCGTGAGGTTCGATACTAAGGTGAGGACGGTAACTTGTTTTAAAGAAGGCATAGGGGCTATCCAACGGATGTCTTTGCTCAACTAACCTTGCTTGGCAAAAGTCATCAGATAAGTTTGTTAATTGGCTATGTTCAAACTTCAGTTCACCATCTTTTTTAAGGGACAATTTAAGACGGTAGTCTGTGTCAAGATCTAGTGATTGGCACAGAGCTGTGGCTTGATTGTGAGCTTTTTCTGCATTGAAAGGATAGTCAAAGTATCGGCTACTCTCTTGTAAACGTTTTATATGCTCCTCCAGAAAGAGAAGTTTTCCTTGATGAATACGACCGGTAGAAATGAGATCAAATTTTGGGTTCTGACGGTATAGAACAGCAGCTTTTTGCTTGGTTTCTTCGTATTCGGATTCCCAGTTACTGTCCCAGGTAATCCCCCCTCCGACACCATAGATAGCCTTGGTTTCTTCCATTTGTAGTGTCCGAATGGCTACGTTGAAAATACTAGGTCCCTGTGGCACCAAGATTCCAATAGCTCCACAATAAACACCTCGAGGCTGTTTTTCAACCTTCTTAATAATCTCCATGGTTGCTATTTTTGGGGCACCTGTAATCGATCCGCATGGAAAAAGGGCTTGGAAGACATCGCATAAACTTCTATTTGTCAGGAGTTGCGTTTCAATTGTCGAAGTCATTTGCCAAACTGTAGAGTATTGTTCAACTTGGCAAAGGCTCTTAACATCTTCACTTCCTATTTTAGAAATACGATTCATGTCATTTCTAAGAAGATCAACAATCATCATATTTTCAGAGCGATTTTTTTGGTCCTGAGCTAGCCATCTTGCTTGTGCAAGGTCAGTTTCACTTGTTAAACCTCGATTGGTAGTACCTTTCATAGGACGAGTAGTCAACTTATCGCCATCTTTTTTAAAGAAGAGTTCTGGACTTATAGAAATGATAGAAACATCATCGTGCTGAATAAAGGCATTGTAATGGGCATTTTGCTCAACAACCAATCGATTGTAGATGACAAAGGGATCAGCTGTCAGGTTCTGTTGAAGTTGAACAGTATAATTGACCTGATAAGTATCACCTTGTCGAATATGGTGGTGTATATGCTCAATAGCAGCCTTGTATTCCTCAGCAGAAGTTAGCTCTTGCCAAGATTTTGGTAAGGTAATAGGGTCATAAGTAAGTGGAATAGGCTCTGTTTGAACAGTTTCATGAACAGTGAAGTAGAGGAGATACTCAGACATTAATGGACCATCAATAACCTGAAATTTTGTCTCGAAGGCAGGGGCTGCTTCATAGGAAACATAACCTACTGCATAATAACCTTCATTTTGATAGGCTTCGAGTTCATCTAAAAGGGGTTTGACATCCTTAATGTCCTTTGTTTTTAGTTCTTTAATGGTGTCTGTAAAGATTTGTCTGACACCAAGTTCTTTAAAATCAATAACAGTTTTCTTATGCATACTTAGAGTATAACATAAGAAGTTTCCCTCTGGTTCTTTTTCATGTTTTAATTATCTTTCTCAAAATTTTAACCAAAAATGAACTTTTCAGATAGTTTTACATATGTTATAATGATAGGGACTAAAAGAAGATTTTAGAGGGAAATATGACTGAAAAAAATAACTTTGAGAAAGGCAACAGCAACCTTTCAAACAATAAAATGAAAAAAGGCACTTCTAAGAATTCATGGAAGCACCAGATGTACGAGCTAGAAATAGCTATTGCTAAAGAGTCAAGTAACAAAAAAAGAAATGAACTCATTAAACTTCATAATGGCTATATGAGTGAGTATGATAGCTTAAAGAAACAAATCATATGGTTAGCCGTCTTGGGAATTTGTTTCTTATTAGTATTGGCAATTTTTGGTTATTTTATTTGGAATAGTTACAATAGTGAGAATATGTCTTATACATCATCTTGGCTTCAAGAGAGGGTACTGAGCACTTATAGAGCTTAGTGTTCTGATCCTAGTAAATAATAGAGTCTCTAGACAAAAGTCTAGGGATTTTTTGATATAAAAAGGGATTTAGTAAGTCAATATATAGTTATTAGCTATAACGATATCTAAGCAAAAGGAGATAACAGAAGTCGGTAACCCTTTATTTTATAGGGTATAGTCTAAAACTATATATAGAGAAAACTAATAGCAATTATACAGCTACCCATTTCTTTGGTAAGATAAGTTCAACAACAAAGAGGAGGACACAAGATGTCAACTACTATCATTGGTTTCCCACGTTTGGGTGAATTCCGCGAATTAAAATTTACAACAGAAAAATACTTTAGAAATGAAATTACTGCAGATGAACTTTTAGCAGCAGCCAAAGACTTGCGTGCAAAACACTGGAATATTGTTAAAGAGAAGGGTATCACTGAAATTCCTTCAAATGATTTTTCACATTACGATAACTTCCTTGATGCAGCTTTCCTTTTCAACGTCGTACCTGAATCTGTTCAAAACTTGGATTTGACAGATCTTGAACGTTACTTTGCTTTGGCGCGTGGTTACCAAGGTGAAAAAGGGGATGTACGTGCCCTTCCTATGAAAAAATGGTTTAATACTAACTACCATTACATCGTTCCTAAATTTGAAAAAACAACAGAAGTTAAACTTGCTGGTCACAAGATTTTTGATGAGTACCAAGAAGCAAAAGAATTGGGTCTTAATACACGTCCAGTTGTGGTTGGACCATTCACTTTCCTTCAATTGTCTGATTTTGAAGATGGTGTAAAAGCTGAAGACTTCGTAGATAGCTTTGTTTCTGCATACCAAGATGTCTTTGCAAAATTGGCAGAGCTTGGTGCTACTCGTATTCAACTCGATGAGCCAGCTCTTGTTAAAGATTTGACATCTGAAGAAAAAGCTCTCTTCTTGAACCTCTACAACAAGCTCTTGGCTGATAAGAAAGGCCTTGAAGTTTTGATTCAAACTTACTTTGGTGATGTTCGTGATGTCTACAATGACCTTGTGAACTTGCCAGTTGATGGTATTGGTCTTGACTTTGTTGAAGGTAAGAAAACACTTGAATTGGTTAAAGGTGGTTTCCCAGCTGATAAGATTCTCTATGCCGGTATCGTCAATGGTAAAAACATCTGGCGTAACAACTACGAGAAGAGCCTTGCAATTCTTGAACAAGTTCCAGCTGAAAATGTTGTTTTGACAACCTCTTGCTCACTTCTCCACGTACCATTTACAACTGCTAATGAAGATTTTGAACCAGCTATTTTGGACCACTTCGCCTTTGCGGTTGAAAAATTGGGTGAATTGCGTGACTTGGATGCCATCCGCAATGGTCAAGGTGCAGAAGCACTTGCTGCTAACAAAGAACTCTTTGCGACTGAGCGTGTTGGTGAAAATGCTGAGCTTCGTGCTCGTATTGCAGGTTTGACTGAAGCTGATTACACTCGTTTGCCAGCGTTTGCAGAACGTGAAGCGATTCAAAAGGATGCCTTCAAACTTCCATTGCTTCCAACCACAACTATCGGTTCATTCCCTCAAACTAAGGAAGTTCGTGCTAAACGTTTGGCTTTCCGTAAGAATGAATTGTCACAAGAAGAATACGATGCTTTCCTTGCTGAAATCACTGATGAATGGATTAAATGGCAAGAAGAAGTTGGATTTGACGTTCTTGTTCATGGTGAGTTTGAACGTAATGACATGGTTGAGTACTTCGGTCAGAACTTGTCAGGTTACCTCTTCTCTAAAAATGGTTGGGTTCAATCATACGGTATGCGTGGGGTTAAACCACCAATCATTTGGGGTGATGTCACTCGTCTTAACCCAATCACTGTTAAATGGTCTAGCTACGCACAAAGCCGTACAGACAAACCTGTTAAAGGCATGTTGACTGGACCTGTAACTATCCTTAACTGGTCATTCCCACGTGAGGACATCTCTATTAAGGATTCAACTCTTCAAATTGCTCTTGCAATCAAAGACGAAGTGCTTGACCTTGAAGCTGCAGGCGTGAAAATTATCCAAATTGACGAAGCTGCTCTTCGTGAAAAATTGCCACTCCGTCGTAGTGACTGGTATGAGGATTACCTTGACTGGGCAATTCCAGCTTTCCGTTTGGTACACTCAACTGTAGCATCAGATACACAAATCCACACTCATATGTGTTACTCAGAATTTACAGATATCATTCCAGCCATCGACAACTTGGATGCTGACGTTATCTCATTTGAAGCTAGTCGTTCAAATCTTGAAATCTTGGATGAACTTAAAGCTCAAAACTTCCAAACAGAAGTTGGACCTGGGGTTTACGATATCCACTCACCACGTGTCCCACAAGACGGTGAAATTGACCACACTATCGAAGCAATCTTGGCTAAAGTACCAAGCGGTAAAGTATGGATCAACCCTGACTGTGGTTTGAAGACTCGCGGAATCAAAGAAACTAAAGAAAGCTTGATCAAGCTTGTAGAAGCTGCAAAAGCAGCTCGCGAAAACTTGTAAGCGGAAGTTATCATATGTTGAAGACCTTCTTCCTTAAGTGTAGAAGGTTTTCAATAGCGAATAAATTTCTAAAGATTTTTGCAAGCAGGCTATGATTGACAAGTGTTTCACTATTTTTATGAAGTCAATAGGCACTTAAAACAGCTTTTGTCTTAACAAAAATCTAAAAAGAAGAAGGTATAAAATATGACAAGCCAAACACCATCACTCTCTTTTGAAGTCTTTCCACCTAACCCTGCAGTAGGTAACGAAAAAATTCTACGTGCCCTTGAGGATATGCAAGGATTGGCTCCACACTTTATCAGTGTGACAGCTAGTAATAACAAATATAATATCAAAGAGACGACGGTTCCTTTGGCAGATCATATTCAAAATGACCTAGCCATCCCAACGATTGCCCACCTTCCGGCTATCTATTTGAGTAAAGAAAAGGTTGCTGATACCTTACGTGACTTGGATGCTGTTGGTGTACACCGTATCTTAGCCCTACGTGGTGATATCATTCCTGGTGTGGAACCTCTTAAAGACTTTAGATATGCCACTGATTTGATTGAGTTTATTAAGGAAGAAGCTCCTCAATTTGATATCATCGGTGCCTGCTATCCTGAAGGGCATCCAGATTCGCCAAATCAAATCTCTGATATCCAAAACCTTAAGAAAAAGGTTGATGCAGGTTGTTCTAGCCTTGTAACTCAACTCTTCTTTGACAATGAACGTTTCTATGATTTTCAAGATAAATGTACCTTGGCTGGAATTGATGTACCGATTCATGCGGGTATTATGCCTATTTTGAATCGTAACCAAGCCCTACGTTTGCTTAAGACTTGTGAAAATATCCATTTACCACGTAAGTTCCGTGCCATTTTGGATAAGTATGAGCATGATCCTGAGTCACTTAGAGCAGCCGGTCTTGCTTATGCGATTGACCAGATTGTCGACCTTGTTACTCAAGATGTTGCAGGCGTTCACCTCTACACCATGAATAATGCAGAGACCGCTCGTCATATTCACGAAGCTACTCATTCTTTGTTTAAGCATCATTCACAAGTTAGCGCTCTATAATTGAATCATAAAATTACCACCTATAGATTAGTCTATAGGTGGTTGCTTGTTTCGAGTAGTAAAATGGGTGACTTGCTTACAATCCTAGTATTGTCGTGTATAAAAAAGACTTAGAGCTAAGCTCTAAGTCTTAAATATTATTCGCCTACGAAAGCATTGATTTCTACTTCGATATTCGCAATTTTTTCTTTAGCATCTGCTTCAGATTCACCAACTGTAGCGATGTAGAATTTGATTTTTGGTTCTGTACCTGAAGGACGAACGGCAAACCATGAATCATCAGCCAAGATGTATTTAAGTACGTTACTTGGAGGAGTTGTCAATTTTTCAACGCCGTCAGCAGTAGTAGCTGTTTGTTCCAAGAAGTCTTCTGTCTTAGCAATGTCTGTGTTGTTGAATTGTTTAGGAGCATTGCCACGGAATTTATCCATGATTTTCTTGATTTCAGCAGCTCCGTCAACACCTGAAAGGGTAACAGAGATAGTTTTTTCTGCGAAGTAACCATATTGTTTGTAGATTTCTTCGATACCATCTGCCAAAGTCATACCACGTGAGCGGTAGTAAGCTGCGATTTCAGCAACGATAAGAACGGCTTGGATAGCATCTTTGTCACGTACGAATGGTTTGATGAGGTAACCGAAGCTTTCTTCGAAACCAAGCATGTAAGTGTGGTTGTGTTGTGTTTCAAATTCATGAATTTTTTCACCGATAAATTTGAAACCAGTCAAAACGTTAAACATAGTCGCGCCGTAGCTTTCTGCAATCTTAGTTACCAACTCAGTTGATACGATTGATTTACAGAGGGCAGCATTTTCAGGAAGCGTACCAGCTGTTTTGTGAGCTTCAAGAATATATTTAGCAATGATAGCTCCGATTTGGTTACCAGAAAGGTTGAGGTAAGAACCGTCTGGTTGGCGGATTTCAACACCAAGACGGTCAGCATCTGGGTCAGTTGCAACCAATACATCAGCGTCTACTTTACGACCAAGTTCTTCAGCAAGAGCAAAAGCAGCTTGGCTTTCAGGGTTTGGAGATTTAACAGTTGAGAAGTCAGCATCTGGAACAGCTTGAGCTTCAACAACTTGAACTGCTTCAAATCCAGCTTGCGCAAGAGCACGACGAGCCAACATTTCACCAGTACCATGAAGTGGAGTGTAGACAATCTTCATGTCGCGACCGTATTCATTGATCAAGTCTTGGTTGATGTTAACACCTTTTACTTCTTTCAAATATTCAGCGTCGACGTTTTCACCGATAACTTCAATCAAGCCACTGGCTTTGCTTTCGTCAAGGTCAGCCAATTGGACAGTGAATGGATTTTCGATAGCACGGATGTAATCTGTCAATGCATCCGCATCTGCAGGTGGCATTTGTCCACCATCTTCACCGTATACTTTGTAACCATTAAATGGAGCAGGGTTATGGCTAGCTGTTACCATGATACCTGCAAATGTGTGGAGGTGACGAACAGCAAATGACAATTCAGGTGTTGGACGTAGGCTTTCAAATACATAAGATTTGATACCATGAGCAGCCAAAACTTGAGCAGATTCAAATGCAAACTCAGGAGAGAAGTGACGGCTATCGTAAGCGATAGCAACACCACGTTTTTTAGCTTCTTCCCCTTTTGAGTCGATCAATTGAGCCAAACCTTCAGTTGCTTGGCGAACAACGTAAATGTTAATACGGTTAGTACCAGCACCAATCAAACCACGCATACCTGCAGTACCGAATTCAAGGTTGGTATAGAAGGCATCTTCTTTCGTTTTTTCATCCATTGCGGCCAACTCATCACGAAGGTAAGCAGGCAATTCAGCGAAGTCGAGCCATTTTTGATAATTTTCAGTGTAAGACATAGCAATCTCCTTTATATTTTTAAACGCTTACATTATACCATAATTAAAAGAAAAAAACATGGTAATCACCATGTTTTTTCTTTATTTTTTCAATCTTAATAACACAGGTGTGATACTTAGGGTTAGCAGGCCAGCGATAATCATTTCAGCAATCGAATTTGTTGTGAAAATGGTTGCCATTAGTGTTTTTCCACCCGCTGTGTAGAAGTTAGGGATTAAGAAGTAGATGCCAATAAGTACGAAAAATGTATTTGTGAAAGCACCTAAAACCCCAGATAGAATCAAACCTAGACGGTTTTGAAGTAACTTGTAGACAAAGTAGGGGAAAATACCGATTAGGATGCGAGGGACGATGGCAATGACTGCAGATGCCCAAGTTCCCCCTTCAACAAAGGGACTAAAGAGATAGCTACTAACCGTATAAATGATTGTGTTACGAACAATACTCATAATTCCCATGAAACCACCCAAATAGGCTCCAATTTTAGGACCATAGACGATACTAGCAATAATAACTGGGATGTGCGTTAGGGTTGGTTTAATTGGAAGTACAAAAGCGGCAAAGATGGTTTGACTAAGTACTTCGATAACAACCATAGTCGCTATCAAGAGCGCTAACTGCGCTGTTTGGTTTGCTTTATTTTTCTTATTCATCATAAACTCCTTTTTATTCTCTACAAGGCTATTTTGTTAAAGCATTGTCAATAGATTCAATAATGTCATCGATATCAGCTAAGGCACCGCGTCCCGTATCTCCACAAGCCAGTAAACCTGATTTTGGAAGAATTTCTTGGTAGCCAAGGTCATGCAAAGTATCTAAATTTTTCCTAGTCAGTGGATTTTCATACATTTTCGTATTCATTGCAGGGGCAATTAGTTTTGGGGTAGTGCTAGGTAAAGCTAAAGCAGTAGCAGTAAGCATATTATCGGCAATACCATGTGCTAATTTGGCAATGGTATTTGCTGAAGCTGGAACTACAATAAAGAGGTCAGCTTCTTTTCCTAAGTCAATATGATTAATACGTTCAGCCAATTTTTCTTCCATGACATCAGTGTGAACAGGATTCTTCGAAAGGACTTGAAGTGTCAGAGGGGTGATAAAGGCTTGAGCAGCTTCAGTCATAATGACGTGAACGTCATAACCTTTTTTCTTTAACCTGCTTGTTAGATCAGCTGCTTTATAGGCGGATATTGATCCTGAAACAGCAAGGATGATACGTTTAGTCATGGCATATCCTTTCAAATAAAGCTTGAGCAATTGCAGATTTAGTCGTAACTTTCTCCTCGTTTTTTTCGTCAACAAGATAGGCAATATGCTGATCTGGAGTAATATCACTCAAGTCGTTGGCAACAATAATATCAGCTTTGTTGCGTTTCAGACTTGCACGAGCAACCTCAAAAAGCTCTTCTTTACTTACATTAACCAAAAGTTTGAAGCCAATCAATTGAATAGCAGGATTCCATTGTTTGACGAGGCTAATGACCTTCGGTGTTTTTTTAAGAAAAAGAACCTGATAATCAGAAGCTGAAGATATCTTGCTCTCAGTGTTAGATTTATGCAAGAATTGAGCGAGATCTTCGGTATCCTCCAATTCAGCGAAATCCGTCATATAAATAGGAGTATAATCAGAGACTGCCATACTATGGATAAGAACATCGTGCTCTTTGACGAGTGGCTCCATCTTTTTGAGAAGACTATCTACGTTCGTAATTTCTGTAATCTTTAGATTTTCTTTCGGTTCTGGTTTAACCGCTGTCTTGGTCGTTACTAAGGTTACTTGGTGACCCTTAGCCAAGAAAAGTTCAGCGATTTCCTTTCCTAGATAACCTGTTGAATGGTTTGTGATTCCACGTACAGCATCAATCTTTTCAGTGGTACCACCCGATGTAATCAAAATTTTCATAGTAGTATTGTACTAAAAATTGGGTCATTAGTAAATAAATAGTAGGTATTTTTGGGGTGTACCCCTATAAATTATAGTTATAACGATTTATAACAAAACAAAAACCGAACATTGAAAAGTAATTGACCAAAAATAATGCGTTTTTTATCAAACTCTGATATAATAGATTCTAGAAAAATATAGAGGAGTGTCTCATGAAAACAGATATCGAAATTGCTCAAAGTGTAGAATTAAAACCAATCACAGAAGTAGTTGAAAAAGTTGGAATCGGCTTTGACGATTTGGAACTCTACGGAAAATATAAGGCAAAATTGTCATTTGATAAGATCAATGCAGTCAAAGACAATAAGCCAGGAAAATTGATTTTGGTAACAGCCATCAACCCAACACCAGCAGGTGAAGGTAAATCAACCATGTCAATCGGTCTTGCAGACGCTCTTAACAAAATTGGTAAGAAAACAATGATTGCCCTTCGTGAACCATCACTTGGTCCGGTTATGGGAATCAAAGGTGGTGCTGCAGGTGGTGGTTACGCTCAAGTGCTTCCGATGGAAGATATCAACCTCCACTTCACAGGGGATATGCACGCTATTACTACAGCAAATAATGCTTTGTCAGCCCTTCTTGACAACCATATTCATCAAGGAAATGCTCTCGGCATTGACCAACGTCGTATCATTTGGAAACGTGTGGTTGACCTTAATGACCGTGCGCTTCGTCATGTAAACGTTGGTCTTGGCGGACCACTTAATGGTATTCCACGTGAAGATGGTTTTGATATTACTGTTGCGTCTGAAATCATGGCGATTCTTTGCTTGGCTACTGATATTAATGACCTTAAAGAACGTTTGGCAAATATTGTAGTTGCTTACCGTTATGATCGTACACCAGTTTATGTACGTGATCTTGAAATTGAAGGTGCGCTTACCCTTATTCTTAAAGATGCCATCAAACCAAACTTGGTACAGACAATTTATGGGACACCAGCCTTGGTACACGGTGGTCCATTTGCCAACATCGCTCACGGATGTAACTCAGTTCTAGCTACAGCTACAGCTCTTCGTTTGGCTGATTATACGATTACTGAAGCAGGTTTCGGTGCTGACCTTGGTGCTGAAAAATTCCTTGATATCAAGACTCCAAACCTCCCAACAACTCCTGATGCCGTTGTTATTGTTGCGACACTTCGTGCCCTTAAAATGCACGGTGGGGTAGCCAAAACGGACCTCTCTGAAGAAAATGTTCAGGCTGTTCGTGATGGCTTCGCAAACTTGAAACGTCATGTAGAAAACGTTCGTAAATTTGGTCTTCCAGCAGTCGTTGCTATTAACGAGTTTGTTGCTGATACAGAAGCTGAAATTGCAGCCCTTAAAGAACTTTGTGCAGAAATCGATGTTCCTGTTGAATTGGCTAGCGTTTGGGCTAATGGTGCTGATGGTGGTATTGACCTTGCCAACGCAGTAGTTGATGCTGTTGAAAATGGTAATGCCGACTATAAACGTCTTTATTCTGATGATGATAGCTTGGAAGAAAAAATCACTAAGATTGTTACTGAAATCTATGGTGGTAAATCAGTTGTCTTCGAGAAAAAAGCTAAGAACCAACTCAAACAATTTGCAGAATTCGGTTGGGATAAATTGCCAGTATGTATGGCTAAAACACAATATAGCTTCTCAGATAACCAATTCTTACTTGGAGCACCAGAAGGCTTTGATATCACTATCCGTGAATTTGTTCCTAAAACAGGTGCTGGATTTATCGTAGCTCTTACAGGTGATGTTATGACCATGCCTGGTCTTCCAAAAGCACCAGCAGCCCTCAAGATGGACGTAGCTGAAGACGGAACAGCTGTTGGTTTGTTCTAAGAAGAAATATCGATATAAAACAGTACCTATTGGTGCTGTTTTTTCGTTTCAGTTATGAAAAACTTAAGGAAAGTATAGTAGACTGAATCTAAATAAAAGAAGATCAAAGCACTAGATGATTATGTGTATTTTAGATATAATGATAAGACTTAGTCAAAGTGTTCTTTGTATCTTTGACACCTAACAAGGGGGATAACTATGATTAAAATACTACTAGTAGAAGATGATTTGAGTTTGTCCAACTCAGTTTTTGATTTTTTAGATGACTTTGCTGATGTTATGCAGGTCTTTGATGGTGATGAAGGCCTCTACGAAGCTGAAAGTGGCGTCTATGATTTGATTCTTTTAGACTTAATGTTACCTGAAAAAGATGGTTTCACTGTTCTTAGAGAATTACGTGATAAAGGTGTAACAACTCCTGTACTTATCATGACTGCCAAGGAAAGTCTAGACGATAAGGGACATGGTTTTGAACTTGGTGCGGATGACTATCTAACCAAACCTTTCTACTTAGAAGAGTTGAAGATGCGTATTCAAGCACTTTTGAAACGCTCTGGTAAATTTGACCAAAACACACTTTCTTTCGGTGATGTTCGTGTCAATCTTGCTACAAATTCAACCTTTGTGGGTGATAAAGAAGTAGAACTTCTTGGTAAAGAGTTTGATTTATTAGTTTATTTCTTACAAAATCAGAATGTGATCTTGCCTAAGTCACAAATTTTTGACCGTCTTTGGGGATTTGATAGTGATACCACGGTATCAGTTGTTGAAGTATACGTTTCTAAAATTCGTAAGAAACTTAAAGGAACAGACTTTGCTGCCAACCTCCAAACCTTGAGAAGTGTGGGGTACATTTTGAAGAATGCTGACTAAATTTTTCAATTATCTCTTTAGGAGAATCAAGTCAGAAGGATTTAAGTCTTTCATTCATTTCTTTGCCACTTTTTCTGGTATTTTCCTTGTCATGACTGTCATGATTTTGCAGATTCTGAGTTACGGCGTTTATTCAAATGTGGATTCTAGTCTGAAAATGGCAGCAACTAAGACCAATTCTTATTTAGAAATGGAAATGCTAAAACGGGAACTTTTTCTGACTTCTGAGGTAGATCAAAATAATACGACAACCATCTACCAAGCCTATGATACTAAAGGGTCGACAGATGAAACACCTGACTCGAGTGGCTCTAAAAAAGAATCTAAAAAGAAATCAAAGATGGAAGATGCCCCTCACGATTTATCTGTTGCGGCGAATACCAGTGTCTTAGTGCTTGATAAGAATGGAAAAGTCCTCAATGTCGTTGATAAATTTTCTAGCTTATCCAATTTACCAATAGATAAAAATAACATTGATGTTATCAGCAAGGGAAGCGCTCAGAATTATTTCGATCAAACCGAAAAGTATCGCCTGATTACTGAAAAAGTAGATAATAGTCTCTATCCTGATGCTAAGTACCTTGTTATTGCGATTAATACAACTCAATTGGAAGAAGCCACTGAACGTTATGTCAAGCTCATTGTCATCATGATGAGTTTCTTCTGGCTCCTATCTGTTGCGGCTAGTATGTATTTGGCCAAGTGGTCAAGACGTCCTATCCAGGAAAGTCTGGAGAAGCAGAAGGCATTTGTTGAAAATGCCAGTCACGAGTTACGGACACCGCTTGCTGTGATTCAAAACCGATTAGAAGTTCTTTTCCGCAAGCCTGAGAGCACCATTTTAGATAATTCAGAGAATATTGCTTCAAGTCTTGATGAAGTACGTAATATGCGTCTGTTGACGACAAATCTCTTGAACTTGGCTCGTCGTGACGATGGTATTAAGCCGGAAATCGAAACCTTAGAACCTGCTTTCTTTGATACAGTATTTACCAATTATGCCATGATTGCTGAAGAAAACGAGAAAGGATTTACGGCCCAAAACCAAGTTAGCCGTCCTATTCAGACTGATAAAACGCTACTGAAGCAGCTAATGACGATTTTATTTGATAATGCTATTAAGTATACAGAAGATGATGGACATGTTATCTTTTCGGTTCGCACTAATGACCGACATCTTTATATTTCGGTAGCTGATAATGGTCCTGGTATATCATATAGTGATAAGAAAAAAATCTTTGATCGCTTTTATCGCGTAGATAAGGCTAGAACCAGACAAAAAGGTGGGTTTGGACTGGGCTTATCCCTAGCGCAACAAATTGTTTTAGCTCTTAAAGGAACAATTGTTGTCAAGGACAATCATCCGAAGGGGACTATTTTTGAAGTTAAAATCACTGGAGTTTAATTAATAAAGAAAACCTGCTAGCCTATGGTCTAGCAGGTTTTTATGTTATAAGGTAATAAAAAAACTCCTAAATGGTGCTTTCAATTAGTTAGCCAATTTAGCTGCAAGACGTGATTTATCGCGGCTTGCTTTGTTTTTATGAATCAAACCTTTAGAAGCGGCTTTATCGATGCTAGCAGATGCAGCACGATAAGCTTCTTCAGTTGGGTTAGCGTTGAATGCTTTGATAGCAGTACGCAAAGCTGATTTTTGAGCTGAGTTTTGTTCGTTTTGTTTAACGTTAAGTTCAGCGCGTTTGATAGCTGATTTAATATTTGCCAATGTTTTCACCTCCAAAATTTATCTAACTATGTCATTATACGTTATTTTAGACCCCTTGGCAAGCTTTTTCTATTTTTTTAAGTGGATGAAGTCGATTTTATGATTGTCTCCCTTATGAAGAATCAGTTCGGCTCGGCTTCGTGTAGGTTCGATATAATTTTCCAGGTTAACCAAATTGATATCACGCCAAGTTTTTTGTGCTAAAGATAAGGCTTCATCTTTACTGAATTTAGTGAAACGATGGTAATAGTTATTTTCATCTTTCTTGGCGAGCTCAAGAAGGGTTTGAAAACGTTCGAGATACCATGATTCGATATTATTAACTTCAGCATCAATGTAAAGAGAAAAATCGAAATAGTCACTCATGTAGAGTCTTTGGTTAATAGGATTCTGGAAAACATTAATCCCTTCGACAATCAAAAAATTGGGCTGTCTGATTTCTTGTGTAAGACCTGGTACAATATCATAAATTTCATGGGAGTAAACAGGAATATTGACATCACCACCATTTTTTATAGTATCTAAAAAATTGAGAAGAAGCGGCATATCGTAGGATTCAGGGAAACCCTTACGGTTAAGGATGTCTTTTTCTTTCAAGACTTGGTTAGGATAGAGAAAGCCATCGGTTGTTACAAGTTCAACCTTAGATTGGGGGAAGGTACGTTGTAACAAGAGTTGAAGCAAACGACTGGTAGTGGATTTGCCAACAGCAACTGAACCAGATACCCCAATAATAAATGGACGATTAGTCTGTGATTTTTGTAAAAAGATACTCTTAGAAAAGGTTAAATCATTGGCCGTTTTCTGATAGATACGAATGAGATTGATAAGGGGAAGATAAATATCACTAACTTCTTGCACATCGATCTTGTCATTAAGGCTACGAATGGAATCAAGTTCTTCCGCAGTCAATGGGGCATTACCTTCTTTATGAAGGCGTTGCCACTCCTTACGTGATATCGTTTCGAAATTGATAAATTCATTTAACATAGCTAACATTATAGCAGAAAAAAAGCCGGAATGTAAGCCTTATCATATCACTAGCCTTACTTTGGTATTTATGATACGATAAAGGGAAAAGACTATCTAGAAGGAAAAAATAATGTCAAAAATGTATTATGCTGAGACGCCAGATGCGGCTCACGATATTCATGATTTAAAGGTAAATTTGTTAGGAGAAAGTTTTCAGTTTTATACGGATGCTGGGGTTTTCTCTAAAAAAATGATTGATTATGGAAGTCAAGTGCTTTTGAGTGCATTAGATTTGGAAGCTGGAAACACACTATTAGATGTGGGCTGTGGCTACGGTCCTCTTGGTATTAGTTTGGCCAAGGTACAAGGAGTCAAAGTCACAATGATTGACATCAATAGTAGGGCAATTGATTTAGCGAAACAAAATGCTGAACGAAATAAGGTTGAAGCTACTATTTTCCAATCGAATGTCTATGAAAATGTTACTGGAAGTTTTGACTATATTATTTCTAATCCACCTATCCGTGCTGGCAAGAAGGTGGTTCATCAAGTTATTGAGGAGGCATATGATTATCTCAATCAAGGTGGTAACCTAACTATTGTTATTCAGAAAAAACAAGGAGCTCCGTCAGCTAAAGCTAAGATGGAGGATGTGTTTGGTAATGCTGAAGTCGTTAAAAAGGATAAAGGATATTATATCCTTAGAAGTGAGAAAATATGAGAACCGTTGATTTAATTGAAAAGAAAAGAGATGGAGGCGAGTTAAGCACAGAGGAAATTTCATATCTCATTAATGGCTATGTGTCTGGGAAAATTCCAGACTATCAGATAGCTGCACTGGCGATGGCAATTTATTATCAAGGAATGTCTATTCGTGAAATCCATGATTTGACCACTGATATGGTTGCTTCAGGTGAACAATATGATTTGTCGGAAATTCCAGGTGTTAAGGTAGATAAACATTCGACCGGTGGTGTTGGCGATAAGGTAACCATCATCCTTATGCCACTTGTAGCTAGCTTTGGTGTTCCAGTAGCTAAGATGAGTGGTCGTGGTCTTGGACATACAGGTGGAACGATTGACAAATTAGAGTCTATCAAAGGCTATCAGGTTGAGCGTAGCAAGGAAGAGTTCATTCAGCAAGTTAAAGACATTGGAATTTCCCTCATTGGTCAGTCTGAGCATTTAGTTAAGGCTGATAAACTTCTTTATGCCTTGCGTGATGTCACTGCAACAGTAGATTCCATTCCTCTAATCGCAAGCTCTGTTATGTCCAAAAAGATTGCAGCAGGCGCTGATAAGATTTTACTGGATGTTACTGTTGGTCAAGGCGCTTTTATGAAAAATATGTCTGACGCTGAGAAGTTGTCTGAAACCATGGTTGCACTAGGTCATGAGGTCAATCGTGAAACGATTGCAGTTATTACAGATATGAGCCAGCCACTAGGTAAGGCTATTGGTAACCGTTTAGAAATCACAGAGGCTATTGAAATTATGCAAGGTAGGGGACGTGAAGATATCACTGACTTTATCTGTGAGTTGGCTGAGATTCTATTAGATTTAGCTCAGGTTGAAGCTAGTCAGGAAGAGATTCGTCAGCACTTAGTGGGTGGAAAAGCTCTTGCTAAGTTTGAAGAACTCATTCAAGCTCAAGGTGGTGATTTGACCGATCTTTATCGTCATAGCAGTGCGCCTGTCGTGACAGATATTCATGCTCATGAAACAGGTTACATTAAAGAGTTACCTGCAATGTCATTTGGAAAATTTGCTATGCAATTAGGAGCAGGTCGAGCTACGAAGTCAGATAGTCTTAATTATGAAACAGGAATTGTATTTGAAAAGAAAGTTGGCGATTCTGTGACTCAGGGAGACCTTATTGCCAAGGTCTATAGCCAAGAAATTTTATCTGAAAAAATGCTGACTGAATTCGAAAAAAATGTTATTATGGGTAGTGAATGTAAAGAAACGACAGAAATATTAAAGATAATTCGCTAACCCTTAATTTAATTCTAATCAAGGAGTTTGTTTATGTCTGTTAATAGCTATATTGACCATACCTTACTAAAAGCTGATGCTAATAAAGAACAGATTCTTGCCCTAATTGATGAGGCTAAGAAGTATGAGTTTGCCAGTGTCTGTGTTAATCCAACTTGGGTCAAAACGGCAGCTGAATTGCTAAAAGATAGTTCTGTTAAAGTTTGTACGGTTATTGGTTTTCCTTTGGGAGCATCGACCTCCGCAGTTAAGGCTTTTGAAGCTAAGGATGCTATTGCCAATGGAGCGGATGAAATTGATATGGTAATCAATATCGGTGCTCTTAAATCTAGAAATCTTAAATTAGTTGAAGACGATATTAAAGCTGTTGTTGAAGCTAGTGGAAGTAAACTTGTAAAGGTTATCATTGAAACTTGTCTATTGACTGATGAAGAAAAGGTCGAAGCTTGCCAATTAGCAAAACTGGCAGGTGCAGATTTTGTGAAGACATCTACAGGGTTTTCTACTGGTGGCGCTACCATTGAAGATATTGAACTTATGCGAGAAGCTGTGGGTCCTATTATGGGAGTCAAGGCATCTGGTGGAGCACGAACACTTGAGGCGGCTCAAGCCTTTATCAAAGCTGGTGCAACCCGTATTGGTACTTCGTCAGGAGTGGCCATTATGAAAGGGCAAGAAAGCCATGACAGTTATTGAAAAAGAGCAAGTGATAGAAGCAGCTCGATTGGCAGCAGAAAATGCCTATGTTCCCTACTCTAAGTTTAGAGTTGGTGCGGCTTTGATTACAAAAAATGGAGAAATCTTTCAAGGCTGCAATATAGAAAATGCCTCTTTTGGATTGACCAATTGTGCAGAAAGAACGGCTATTTTTAAAGCGGTATCTGAAGGACACCGTGACTTTGAATGTCTCGCAGTATACGGAGACACCAAAGAGCCCATCTCACCATGTGGTGCTTGTCGCCAAGTAATGGTTGAATTTTTAAAATCTGATTCTAAAGTGATTCTTATCGCTGAAGATAACTCGACAGTCGAGATGACAGTCGGAGAGTTGTTACCATACTCTTTTACGGACTTACAATAGTCTAGTTGTTTTATTCTTTATTAAGCAAGTTTTCTTGCAAGTTATAGGAGGAGTGTTCAAGATGAAATTGAACAAGAAAATTATCGGACTTGGCCTTGTTGCTGTAGCAGCACTTGGTCTTGCAGCATGTGCACGTGGCGGACGCGGTGGATCATCAGCTGATTCAAAAGTTAAAGCTGCTATCGTTACAGATACTGGTGGGGTTGATGATAAATCATTTAACCAATCAGCATGGGAAGGTCTTCAAGCTTGGGGTAAAGCTAACAAACTTGAAAAAGATTCTGGCTACAATTACTTCCAATCTGGTTCAGAGTCTGACTTTGCAACAAACTTGTCTTCAGCACAAAGTCAAGGCTACAACCTCATCTTTGGTGTTGGTTTTGCTCTTCATGATGCAGTAGCAGATGCAGCTAAAGAACACGAAGATGTGAACTATGTAATTATTGACGATGTTATTAAAGACCAAAAGAACGTTGAAAGCGTTTTGTTTGCCGATAATGAAGGTGCTTACCTTGCAGGTATCGCAGCAGCTATGCAATCAAAAACAAATAAAGTTGGTTTCATCGGTGGTCAAACATCAGATACAATTACACGTTTTGAAGCTGGTTTCACAGCTGGTGCTAAGTCAGTAAAACCTGACATCGATGTACAAGTTCAATATGCTGAATCATTCTCTGATGCTGCTAAAGGGACAACAATCGCTTCAACAATGTATGCTTCAGGCGTTGACGTAATCTACCAAGCTGCTGGTGGTACTGGTACTGGTGTCTTCACAGCTGCTAAAGAAGTTAACGAAAAACTTGATGCTGAAAGCGATAAGAAAGTATGGGTAATCGGTGTTGACCGTGACCAAACAGCAGAAGGTAATTATACATCTTCAGACAAGAAAAAATCTAACTTTGTTTTGACTTCAACAATCAAACAAGTTGGTACAGTTGTTAAAGATATTGCTAACGGACAAGTCAAAGGCGATAAATTCGAAGGTGGTAAAACTAAGACTTACGGTATCAAAGACGGTGGTGTTGACATTGTAACGTCTAATCTTCCTTCAGATATCAAGGATTCAGTAGAAAAAGCTAAAGAACAAATCAAGAATGGTGAATTGAAACCAACTGATGGTCTTAGCAAATAATAGTTAAGTATAAGTCTTTATAGAACTTAGACTGAGACAAATTTTTGTCTCAGCAAAGGGAAGCAGTTAATGATCCCCTTTGCTGAAATAAAAATTATTCTTGGAAGGAGATTGTATGACGAAGCCAAATGTCATTGAGATGCACGATATTACCAAAAAATTTGGTGAATTCGTGGCAAATGACCATATCAATCTTGATGTGAGACAAGGAGAGATCCATGCCCTCCTCGGTGAAAATGGTGCAGGTAAGTCAACTTTAATGAATATGCTTTCAGGTCTTTTGCAACCTACGAGTGGTACCATTAAGGTTAAAGAACAAGAGGTGACGATTGATTCACCATCTAAAGCAACGAAACTGGGGATTGGGATGGTTCACCAACACTTTATGTTGGTTGAAGCTTTTACAGTTGCTGAAAATATCATCCTGGGTAGTGAGGTAACTAAAGCTGGTGGTGTCCTTGATATGAAGAAGGCTATCAAGGAAATTACTGAACTCTCTGAAAGATACGGTCTTGCGGTAGATCCAACTGCCAAAGTTGCAGATATCTCTGTTGGTGCTCAACAGCGTGTTGAAATCCTTAAGACTTTGTATCGTGGGGCTGATATTTTGATCTTCGATGAGCCGACTGCGGTATTGACTCCGTCTGAAATTACTGAACTTCTAAACATTATGAAGACCTTGGTTAAGGAAGGCAAGTCGATTATTCTGATTACCCATAAGTTGGATGAAATTCGAGCAGTTTCTGACCGTGTCACTGTCATTAGACGTGGTAAATCAATTGATACGGTAACGATTGAAGGGTCAACAAATGCTGACTTGGCCGAAATGATGGTTGGCCATCAGGTTTCCTTCAAGACAGAGAAAATTCCTTCAAATCCAAAAGAAGTTGTTCTTTCTATTAAAGATTTGGTGGTTAACGAGAACCGAGGAATACCTGCTGTAAAAAATCTGTCATTAGATGTTCGTGCTGGTGAGATCATCGGTATTGCCGGTATCGATGGCAATGGTCAGACAGAACTTGTCCAAGCGATTACAGGACTTCGTAAAGTTAAGTCAGGTGATATTACCATCAAGGGTGAATCTATTATTCATAAGACAACTCGTCAGATTACTGAAATGAGTGTTGGCCATATTCCTGAAGATCGTCACCGTGATGGTATGGTCCTTGAAATGACAGTTGCTGAAAATATCGCTCTTCAAACCTACTACAAAGAGCCAAATTCTAAGAATGGTATCTTGAACTATAATGTCATCAATGCTAAAGCGCGTGAATTGATGAAAGAATTTGATGTTCGTGGTGCAGGAGAGTTAATTGCTGGTGGTGAATTGTCAGGTGGTAACCAACAAAAAGCTGTTATCGCTCGTGAGATTGACCGTGACCCAGAACTTCTTATTGTAAGTCAACCAACTCGAGGTCTTGACGTTGGTGCCATTGAGTACATCCGTAAACGTATTATCGCAGAACGTGATAAAGGTAAGGCTGTGATTGTTGTCAGCTTTGAATTGGATGAAATTCTTGATATGTCAGACAGAATTGCGGTTATCTATGATGGTGCAATTCAGGGAATTCTAGATCCTGCTGAAACGAATAAGCAAGATCTTGGTATTCTTATGGCTGGTGGACAATTGAATAAGGAGGAAGCAAATGTCTAAAAAAGTACAAAATTGGGCAGTTCCTTTAATTGCTGTCCTCTTGGGAATGCTGATTGGAGCCGTTTTGATGTTGATTTTCGGTTACGATCCATTCTGGGCTTACTATGATCTTTTCACAACGGCCTTCGGCTCATTGAAAAATATTGGTGAAATTCTTCGTGCCATGAGTCCGCTGATTCTGATTGCACTAGGATTCTCTGTTGCATCTAAGGCAGGTTTCTTTAACGTTGGTTTGCCAGGACAAGCCTTGGCAGGATGGGTTTCTGCCGTATGGTTTGCTTTGTCATTCCCTGACTTACCAAAGGTGATTTCAGTTATCTGTACAGTCATAATCGGTCTGGTTGCAGGTGGTATCGCTGGGGCTATTCCAGGTATTCTCCGTGCTTACTTGGGAACTAGTGAGGTCATTGTTACCATCATGATGAACTACATCATTTTGTATGTAGCAAACAATATTATTCGCTTTGGATTTACATCTGATATGTTGCGTTCTTCAGAAGCTTCTAACAAGGTTGTAGCCTCAGCTAGTTATCAAACGG
The DNA here is from genome assembly GCF_037967965.1 of Streptococcus sp. FSL R7-0248. Lineage (NCBI taxonomy): Bacteria > Bacillati > Bacillota > Bacilli > Lactobacillales > Streptococcaceae > Streptococcus > Streptococcus sp. FSL R7-0248. The sequence goes on along the minus strand of NZ_CP150201.1, from coordinate 1,192,580 downwards.
AGTACTTATCTCAAATAACTGGTGGTTCGCGTTTCAATATTGGTTTCTTCCTGGCACTTGCGGCTGCCTTCTTAGTTTGGTTCTTGCTTAAGAAAACAACAACTGGTTTTGAAATTACATCTGTAGGTCTTAATCCTCATGCTTCAGAGTATGCAGGGATGTCATCTAAACGTGTTATTATCATGTCAATGATTATCTCAGGTGCTCTATGTGGTCTTGGAGGAACAGTAGAAGGACTTGGTACATTCCAAAATGTCTTCGTTCAAAACGCTTCATTGGCTATCGGTTGGAACGGTATGGCGGTTGCGCTTTTAGCGTCTAACTCACCTGTCGGTATCCCATTTGCCGCCCTTCTTTATGGTGTTTTGTCTATTGGTAAGAGTGGTATGATTGGTGTTCCACCTGAAATTATCGATGTTGTTTCAGCATTGATCATCTTCTTTGTTGGTGCTAATTACATCATTAGATATTGGGTTCGCCCTCGTCATAAATCAGTGAAAGCTAAAGGAGGACAAAACTAATATGGACTTTATTACAATTATAGCCTTGATTGTTGCCTCTATGTTGAAGTATTCAGCACCATTGATTTTTACAAGTATCGGTGGAACTTTCTCTGAACGAGGCGGTATCGTAAATGTCGGCCTTGAAGGAATTATGGTAATTGGTGCTTTCGCAGGTGTTCTCTTTAACTTGACTTTTGCAGAAAGTTTTGGAGATGCGACACCTTGGATTGCTGCGATTGTAGCAGGTCTGGTTGGTGTTCTCTACTCATTGCTCCATGCTGTTGCGACAATTAACTTCCGAGCTGACCATGTTGTCTCTGGTACAGTGTTGAACCTTATCGCACCATCTTTGGCAGTATTCTTGACACGTGTTATCTATGGTGCTGGTCAAACACCTGCTATCAGTCATAACTTTAAGACTGTATCCTTCCCAATCTTGGATCATATCCCTTTCTTGGGTAAAGTTTTCTTCACTAATGTTTCTTTGGTAGCATATGTTGCTATCTTGGTTTCAGTAGCATCATGGTGGCTCATCTTTAAGACTCGCTTTGGTTTACGACTTCGCTCAGTTGGTGAACACCCACAGGCAGCAGATACACTTGGGATTAACGTCTATCGTATGCGTTACTATGGCGTTATGATTTCGGGCTTCCTTGGTGGTGTTGGTGGTGCGGTTTATGCACAATCAATCTCAAACAATTTTGCCGTTACAACAATTGCAGGTCCTGGTTTCATCGCTTTGGCTGCTATGATTTTCGGTCGTTGGAGTCCAATTGGAGCTATGCTCTCAAGTTTGTTCTTTGGATTGTCACAATCATTGGCAATCATTGGAAAACAGCTTCCACTCATTTCACATGTACCAAATGTGTATTTGCAAATTGCACCATATATCTTGACAATTATTGTCTTGGCTGCTTTCTTCGGTAAAGCCGTTGCACCTAAAGCGGATGGTGTTAACTATATCAAATCTAAATAAGCACTCTACAGTGTCTCAGATAAGAAGGTCTATCGGCCTTCTTTTTTATTCGAATAAAAAAGCTTGTCAATACTCACTAAAGTAGGTATGACAAGCTTTTGTTTTTATGAAAAATGTGGGTTAAAGACCTTCTCGTGACCAATAGTGGTATCCCATCCATGTCCTGGGAAAACTTTGTAGTGGTTAGGAAGTGTAAAAAGTTGCTCTTGAATACTAGTGAGTAATTGTTCGTGGTTCCCTGTTGGAAGATCCCAGCGTCCAATTGTTTCTTTAAAGAGGGCATCACCAGAAAATACAGTTTCTTCTCTATCAAAGATAAAAGAAACACCTCCAATAGAGTGTCCTGGAGTTGGAACAACTTTAAACTGAAAGTTCTTGATGTTATAATCTTCAGTAAAATCGAAGTAATGTTCTGCAGGATTGACAATAACGTCTTCCATATCGTCGTGACGTGGGAGACCAGATAAATTATCAATAGGACTCATCAACCAGTCTTTTTCAGCTTCAGCAACATAGACAGGAGGATGATTATATGCCTGACGGACTGCCTCAACACTCATAATGTGGTCGTAGTGTGTATGTGTCAAAAGGATAGCAGCAACTGGTTTGTCTATTGCTTTAAGTTCAGCTAAGATAGCAGAAGTATCACTTCCTGGATCAATGACTAGACAGGCTGTATCGTTTTCTAAAATATAGGTGTTTTCCTGAGCAACAGGATTTAAAATTCGTCTTATTTTCATAGTTCTAGTGTAGCACGAATTTCAGGCTTTTTCCAATATCAGAATGATGGCTTTGTCTTTTTTTGGTGCTTTGTATATGCTATAATAAGGTCACTATGAGTGAAAAAAACACGAATAAATATGCCATTGTTGATTTGGAAGCAACCTCCGCTTCGTCAACGGCTAGTATTATACAGGTGGGAATTGTCATCATGCAAAATGGTCAGGTGATTGACGAATTTGCAAGTGATGTTAACCCACACCAAGAACTAGATGATCACATTATTCATTTAACAGGGATTACCGATCAGCAGTTGGCTCAAGCCCCAGATTTCTCGGAAATTGCTAGAACCATTTTTGAACTGATTGAGGACTGTATTTTTGTTGCCCATAATGTTAAATTTGACGCCAATTTGCTTGCAGAGGCACTTTTCATGGAGGGCTTCGAACTAAGGACTCCTCGTGTGGATACTGTCGAATTGGCTCAGGTTTTTTATCCGACGCTAGAACAATATAAGCTATCTCATTTATCCAAGGTTCTTAATCTTGACCTAGCTCAGGCCCATACCGCTATTGAAGATGCGAGAGCGACCGGACAGCTTTTGTTTCATTTGATGGATAAGATTGCTAGCTTACCTAGACAGACAATTGAGATGCTTTTGACCTTTTCAGATAATCTTCTTTTTGAAACTGAGTTGGTTATTCGTGATGCTATAAGAGGTCAAAATTTAGGTCTATCAAAAGAATATGTCACGCTTGAAGAATCTGGAATTGTTCTTCGTAGACCTTTGACTTATAAGGCAGAACGAAAACTGTCTCAAGATTTTGATACCAATATTGCTCTCTTAGATTTGGAATCAAGACCTAAACAAAGAGAGTTTGCTGAGGCAGTAAGAAAGGAGCTTGATAATACTGATATTTCCATGATTCAGGCTCAGACTGGAATCGGGAAAACCTATGGCTATTTGCTTCCCTTGTTGGCACAGTCTGATGTAGATAAAGTGGTGGTGGCTGTTCCGACCAAGCTCCTTCAAAATCAGATTATGAATCAGGAAGCCAAAGCCTTATCGGATGTCTTTAATATTAACTTCCATAGTCTCAAAGGACCTCAGAATTATATCAAGTTAGATGCCTTTTACCAGACCTTACTTCGTCAGGACAGTAACCGTTTGATTAATCGTTACAAAATGCAACTCTTAGTTTGGTTGACTGAAACGGAGACAGGAGATCTTGATGAAATCAGACAAAAACAGCGCTATATGGCTTATTTTGATGAGATTAAGCACGATGGTAAGTTAAAGGTGGACAGTCTTTTTGCTGAATATGATTTTTGGCAACAGTCCTACCAAAGAGCCCAAGAAGCTAGGGTAGTTGTGACCAATCATGCTTATCTTTTGACGCGTATGGAAGATGATCATGATTTTGTTCGAGGAAAAACTCTTGTGATTGATGAGGGACAAAAAATGGTTCTGGCTTTGGAACAATTTTCACGTCATCAAGTCAATCTTACAGTTCTTTTGCAACATATCCATCGTATTCTTGATAGTGGTAATCAAACCTTACTTCAACAACGCTTGCTCGAAAATTTGCAGTTTGAAGTTAGCCATCTAATCCAAGAACACCAACAATTTCCTCAGAAGCAGTATAATCGCCAACAATTAGACCGTTTGCTACAAACCATTTCTGAACTGGAAGGTGAAAATGATTTGATGGAGATGTTGTCTCCACTGAAGACACCCCTTTACAGCCATTTTTGGCTTGAATCAGACTACTATCAGGAACATCGTGTGACTTATTTAAAGGCGTCACGTCAAGAACTCTTAGAACTTTCAGCTTATCTACCAAGTGCTCAAAAAGTGATAATTGTTTCAGCAACTATTGATGTAGGACCTGATGTTGATGTGGCTGATTTGTTGGGCTTAAAACAGGTACGCAAGGTTAGCCTTCCAATGGACACTTTACCCAATCAAGCTATTTGGATTGATCAAAGCATGCCTATGATTGGAGTTTCTTCTGAGGAGGAGTATGAGGTTGCTCTTGCAAAGCGTCTCCAGAAGCTATCTGAAATGGAATATCCAATTTTAGTACTATTCACGTCTCGAAAGAGTATGATGGCTGTTTCGGATTTATTGGATCATAGGGAAGTTCGTCACCTAACTCAAGAGAAAAATGGGACAGCTTTTAATGTCAAAAAACGTTTTGATAGAGGTGAGACCAATCTCCTTCTTGGTATGGGGTCATTCTGGGAAGGCGTTGACTTTGCTCAACAAGATAGGGTAATTGAGGTTATTGCACGTCTGCCGTTTGACAATCCTAAGGATCCTTTCTATCAAAAGATTGAATCTTGGTTTTCTAAGCAAGGAAAGAGTACCTTTGAGAGTTACAGTCTTCCAATGACGGTTTTACGTTTCAAACAAGCTATCGGACGTGCCCAAAGACGCCCAGAACAGCGTTCAGCTATTCTTCTTATGGATAATCGCCCACTCGTTAAGAGCTATGGAAAACTATTTCTAAAAGAAGTGACACAAGAAGTTGCGCTTAAGCCCGCTAAGTTCGAGGAAGTCAAAGAGGATATTCAGGATTTCTTAGAACAAGAAAGTTAACTTTTTAAAACCAACCTTTTCTAAGATTACTTAGATTACTTAGGTTTTATAAATTTTACTGACTTATAAAAAAGATAGACTTAATTGCTCAATACTAGCTATATTGCTATGTAAAGATTTATCATTTTCTGATATAATAAATTCAGAAACTTTTTTAGGAGGCATTATGCGTAAACAACGTTCACCCTGGACCAAAAAGCAACAGTTCATTTTTGGAATAATTGTAATCGTTGTGACCTTAATTGCCTCTTTGACTGCTATTCTTATTGTAGCGACTAAGCCTTACGTAGACGCTGAAAAGAAGGTTATTGCCATAGCAGAGAGCAAAGCAGATATTAAGACTGTTACTGAATTTGATATCTACCATGGTGAGGCTACCTATTACGGACTTCTTGGAAAGTCTGGTCAAGGTGAGAAACTGGCTGTTATCGTGAGTCATGATTCAGGTGAGGTTGATATCTACAAGCAATCGGATGGTATTAGTAAGTCAGTGGCTAAGAAAGCTGCTAAAGCCTATGGTGCTAAGGATATATCCTATGTCCACCTAGGAAAGTATGGCAAAACTCCTATTTGGGAAGTGAAGTCAGGAACCCAGTATTATCTGGTTGATTTTATCTCAGGTCAGGTTATTAAAGTGGAAGGACTATAATGAAATGACAAAATTATCAAATCGTGTATTACAAATGGAAGAAAGTGTTACTTTAGCTGCCAGTGCGCGTGCTAAAGCTCTTAAAGCTCAAGGACGTGATATCTTGAGTTTGACACTTGGTGAACCAGATTTTGTAACACCTAAGAACATTCAAGATGCTGCCATTGCCTCTATTGAAAATGGTAAGGCAAGTTTCTATACCGTAGCTTCTGGACTTCCAGAACTTAAGGATGCGATTAGCACTTACATGGAAAACTTCTATGGCTATGCTGTAAAACCAAATGAGGTTGTTGTCGGCACTGGTGCGAAGTTTATCTTATATGCTTTCTTTGCTACGGTCATCAATCCTGGTGATGAAGTCATTATTCCAACACCCTGCTGGGTTTCGTATGTAGACCAAGTTAAAATGGTTGAGGGTGTTCCAGTCACTTTCCAAACGACTGAAGCTAATCACTTTAAAGCAACAGTTGAACAACTTGAAGCTGCTCGCACTGAAAAAACTAAAGTTGTCTTGCTTAATTGTCCATCAAATCCAACAGGAATGATTTACAGCAAGGAAGAATTGCAAGCAATCGGTGACTGGGCGGTTGAGCACGATATTTTGATTTTAGCAGATGATATCTATGGCCGTTTGGTCTATAATGGCAATACCTTTACTCCAATTTCAAGTCTTTCAGATGCCATTCGTAAGCAAACAATTGTGATTAATGGTGTTTCCAAGACCTATGCTATGACAGGTTGGCGTGTTGGTTTTGCTGTCGGAGATCCAGAAATTATTTCAGGTATGGCTAAGATTATCAGTCAAACGACATCAAATCTTACAGCAGTTTCTCAATATGCTGCTATTGAAGCCTTAACAGGTGATCAATCTTCTATCGAAGAAATGCGTCAGGCCTTTGAGGAACGTTTGAATACGATTTATCCACTCCTAGCTGAAGTGCCTGGCTTTGAAGTCATCAAACCTCAAGGTGCCTTTTACCTCTTCCCTAATGTTAAAAAAGCGATGGAAATCAAAGGCTACACAAATGTTAATGATTTTACAAACGCTATTCTTGAGGAGGCTGAAGTCGCTTTGGTAACAGGTGCAGGATTCGGCGCGCCTGAAAATATTCGACTTAGCTATGCAACAGACTTGGATACTTTGAAAGAAGCAGTCCGCCGAATCAAAGCCTTTATGGAAAAATAGAATTAATATAGATCAAAAGAAAAGAGAAGTAATTACATGTCTAAACAATTAGTTTCAATTATTGATGTGCCTAAACACGTGGGCGAAGAAATCACTATCGGTGCATGGGTAGCTAACAAATCAGGTAAAGGGAAATTGGCCTTTCTTCAATTGCGTGATGGAACTGCCTTCTTCCAAGCGGTAGCTTTCAAACCTAACTTCATCGAAAAATACGGTGAAGAAGAAGGTACTGAAAAATTTGATACTGTTAAACGCCTTAGCCAAGAAACATCAGTTTATGTGACTGGTGTGGTCAAAGAAGACGAACGTTCAAAATTTGGTTACGAGTTGGATGTGACAGCAGTAGAAGTCATCGGTGAATCACATGATTATCCAATCACACCAAAAGAACACGGAACTGACTTCTTGATGGATAATCGTCACCTTTGGTTGCGTTCACGTAAACAAATGGCTGTCCAACAAATTCGTAATGCGATTATTTACGCAACTTACGAATTCTTTGATAAAAATGGTTTCATCAAATTTGATAGTCCAATTTTGTCAGGAAATGCAGCTGAAGATTCAACAGAATTGTTTGAAACGGATTACTTTGGTACACCTGCTTACCTAAGCCAATCTGGCCAGCTTTACCTTGAAGCTGGTGCCATGGCTCTTGGTCGTGTCTTTGACTTTGGTCCTGTTTTCCGTGCCGAAAAATCTAAAACTCGTCGTCACTTGACTGAGTTCTGGATGATGGATGCTGAGTATTCATTCTTGTCACATGATGAGTCACTTGATTTGCAAGAAGCTTATGTTAAAGCTCTTATTCAAGGTGTTATTGATCGTGCGCCACAAGCTCTTGAAATCCTTGAACGTGATGTAGATCTTCTTAAGAAATACATTGCTGAGCCATTCAAGCGCGTGTCATATGATGAAGCTATCGATCTTCTTCAAGCACATGAAAATGATGAAGATACTGATTACGAGCACCTCGAACATGGAGATGACTTTGGTTCACCACACGAAACTTGGATTTCAAACTATTTTGGTGTTCCAACATTCGTTGTTAATTATCCAGCAAGCTTCAAGGCCTTCTACATGAAACCAGTTCCTGGTAATCCTGAGCGCGTTCTTTGTGCAGACCTTTTGGCTCCAGAAGGTTATGGTGAAATCATCGGTGGTTCAATGCGTGAAGATGACTACGATGCTCTTGTAGCTAAAATGGATGAACTCGGAATGGATCGTTCAGAATACGAATTCTACCTTGACCTTCGTAAATATGGTTCAGTACCACACGGTGGTTTTGGTATCGGTATTGAACGTATGGTTACTTTCGTAGCTGGAACAAAACACATCCGTGAAGCTATTCCATTCCCACGTATGTTGCACCGTATCAAACCATAAGAAAAATTCTTTAGGAGTGCAAAAGTATGAAAAGATGGTTACTTGGTCTGTTGGTCTTGCTTTGTATGGTTTCAATGGTAGCTTGCAGCAAGTCTGCTCCCTCACTAGAGGGTGAATGGCAGGCACAAGATGCCTTAAAGAAGGATTATACGATTGTCTTCAAGAAAGATAAGGTCAAGATTGGTGAGCAGGATTATAACTATACAGTGGATGGTCCCAAGTCTAAAGATGACTTTACCTATTATTCGCTAAAAGTAAAAGATCAGGGAAAAGAAACGTCTTATACATTATTTTTCCCAACTAAATCCAAAGAGGTTGCTCTTTTTCTACAACCAAATGATGAGAAAGAACCCATTAAGGGTCAAATGCTCTTTGCACTTAATAAAAAAGACAAACCAGACTATTATAGCTATGTCAAAAAGTATCTGAAATAGTAGGAGAAGAATTAGCCTAGCGCTGATTCTTTTCTTTTTAGAATTATATGTTTCAATTTTCAGAATATTTTGTTATAATAGCAACATATTAGTCAAAGGAGAACTATCATGGCAAAAACTATTCATACTGATAAAGCACCAGCAGCAATCGGACCTTATGTTCAAGGTAAAATTGTTGGCAATCTTTTGTTTGCTTCTGGTCAAGTACCATTGTCACCAGAAACAGGTGAAATCATTGGCGAAACAATTCAAGAACAAACAGAACAAGTTCTTAAAAATGTTGGGGCTATTTTGGCAGAAGCTGGTACAGACTTTGACCACGTTGTCAAAACAACTTGCTTCCTAAGTGACATTAACGATTTCGTTCCATTTAACGAAGTGTATGCAACTGCCTTTACATCTGATTTCCCAGCACGTTCTGCAGTAGAAGTGGCACGTTTGCCAAAAGATGTTAAAATTGAAATCGAAGTTATCGCTGAGATTGATTAATGAAGAGAGCCTTGGCTCTTTTCTTTTTTTCTCAACTATGATAGACTATTAAAGATAAATCATTTTCGATGTTTGGGAGACACCATCGCTAAAAAAAACCATTACTGGCGTTTTTTTGGCTCCCCCAAGGGGCCTTTTTATGTGTCTCAAACATCACGAATAAAGAGGAATATTATGAAACGTCAATCAGCTTTGGTCGTCTTTAGTGGCGGTCAAGATTCTACTACTTGCCTATTTTGGGCTCTAAAACATTATGAAACAGTTGAATTAGTTACTTTTGCTTACGGGCAACGTCATAGCTTGGAAATTGAAGTAGCTAAAGAGATTGCACGAGAACAAGGGCTTAAACACCATGTTTTAGATATGTCTTTGCTTGGTCAAATTACTGAAAATGCTTTAACATCTGATATTGAGATTGAGGCAGAAGAAGGTGAAGTTCCTAATACTTTTGTGGACGGGCGTAATCATCTTTTCCTTTCTTTTGCAGCTGTTCTAGCTAAGCAACGTGGTATCACTGACATTGTTACGGGTGTTTGTGAGACAGACTTTTCTGGTTATCCAGACTGTCGTGATGTTTTTGTCAAATCGCTTAATGTCACACTTAATCTAGCCATGGCCTATGATTTTGTTATCCAAACTCCTCTCATGTGGTTAGATAAGGCTGAGACTTGGGCTTTGGCTGACCAACTTGGAGCTTTCGACTATGTTCGTGAAAAAACGCTAACTTGCTATAACGGTATTATTGGAACTGGTTGTGGGGAATGCCCTGCCTGCCATTTGCGTCAAAAAGGACTTGAAAAATATCTAGCAGAAAGAGGAGAAGCTTAATGTTCTTTGCACCGAAAGAAATCAAAAAAGAAACAGGTGAGTCTTTGGTTTACAATCCTCACCGTACAATGGTTTCTAAAGAGTTTACTTTTGATGCTGCCCACCATCTCTTTCATTATGAAGGCAAATGCAAATCGCTTCATGGTCATACCTACCATCTTCAAATAGCAGTGAGTGGTTACTTGGATGAGCGTGGCATGACCTATGATTTTGGTGACCTTAAGAGCATTTACAAGGATCATTTGGAACCTCATCTGGATCACCGTTATCTCAATGAGACTCTGCCTTATATGAACACAACTGCGGAAAATATGGTTTTCTGGATTTTCCAGATGACGAGTCAACATCTGCCAGAGGAGAGGGGACTTCGTTTGGAATATGTACGCCTTTATGAAACACCAACAGCCTTTTCAGAGTTTAGACGGGAGTGGTTGGATGACTAGAGAACGTGTACTCAAACTACCAGTGCTTGAAATTTTTGGACCAACCTTTCAAGGGGAAGGGCGAGCAATTGGTCAAAAAACCATGTTTGTAAGGACAGCAGGATGTGATTACCACTGTGATTGGTGTGATTCTGCCTTCACTTGGGATGGTTCAGAAAAGCCAACTCGTATGACAGCTGACGAAGTCATTAAAGCTTTGGATGCGCTAGGAACTTACGACTATGTTACTCTATCTGGAGGAAACCCAGCTCTGCTAGCGGCTAATATGGCTGAACTCGTTTCAAAACTCAAGGCAAGAGGCGTAACCCTGGCCGTTGAAACACAGGGTTCTCGCTGGCAGGATTGGCTAAAGGAAATTGACCAAGTCACCTTAAGTCCTAAACCGCCATCATCCAAGATGGAAGTCAATATGGAAACCCTTGACTTTATCGTTTCTCAGCTTGATCCTGATAAAGTTACCTTCAAGGTTCCTGTTTTCGATGATGCAGATTTAGCCTTTGCTAAAATGATTCAGGAACGTTATCAGCCAGATGTCATGTTTCTTTCAGCTGGTAATCCTGAACCTAAAGCAGAGGGTAATATTGTCCAACATCAATTAGATCGCCTAAAAGAACTGTGGGAGACTGTAGCTGCTGATAATTCGTGGGGCAATGTGCGTGTCCTCCCTCAGCTTCATACCCTACTCTATGATAATGAGCGTGGTGTCTAATCTTCACAGTCTATAAGATTAGAATTAATAGTATTTTGATTTTTTTGATGATTAAGATTAGAAATTTAGATTAAAAATCGACTATATAAAGGTCTAGAAAAATTAACAACAAAGGAAGAAAAATGTCACAACAAGAAGAAATGAAAAACCTCACTCTCCTTGGTAATAAGGAGACACCTTATATTTTTGAATACTCTCCACAAGTCTTGGAGTCTTTTGATAATCGTCACACTGATAATGATTACTTTATCAAATTCAACTGTCCAGAATTTACGTCACTTTGTCCTATTACTGGCCAACCTGATTTTGCAAGTATCTATATTTCTTATATTCCAGACCAGCTCTGCGTTGAGTCTAAATCTCTAAAGCTTTACCTCTTTAGTTACCGTAATCACGGAGATTTCCATGAAAACTGTATTAATACCATTGGTAAAGATTTGGTGGAGCTTTTGAACCCTCGTTACTTAGAAGTTTGGGGTAAATTTACACCTCGTGGTGGTATTTCTATTGACCCTTATTATAATTATGGCCGTCCAGAAACTAAGTATGAAAAGATGGCAGAGCAACGTCTTTTTAATCACGATCTTTACCCAGAAAATATTGATAATCGTTAATATCATGCTAAAAGTCCTTATGTTAAGGGCTTTTTTTATTTTGTTAAACACCAGTCTTTAGGGTGTAAAAGAAAGCTAATCAATAATTTTTTACAAGTAAAAGTAAGGTCATTGTTAGTTTTTTATTGGTCTGTTCTTAGAAAGTTCTATTATTAAAATAATTTGACAATAGAAGTATTATCTCCTACAATTAAAGTAAAACAGAAGCGTAAGCGCTTGCTTATAAAAGGTATATTTGTTTTTAAAAAAGGGGATGAAGACAATGAGAAAAAGTTTACGTCTATTTTCGTGCGCTGTTTTAGGGGCAGCAATATTAGCACCAACGGTAGTTGGTAATGATCATGCACAGGCCGATAGTTATTATGGCCGAGGTTACTATAATAACTATTCTTATAATCCATGGTATAGCAACTATTATCCAAACTATGGTTATAACTACGGATACAATGGTTATTATCCAGGCTATAATTACAATTATGGCTATAACTACGGTTACAATAATTACTATCCAAACTATAACTATGGCTATAATTATGGCTATAACAACTATAATCCTGGTTACAACAACTATAACGAATCAGGTACTTACCGCTATAGTAATGGTTACTTGTACTACATCTTGAGTGATGGTAGCTACTATGTTAACTATAACGGTCGTTGGGTTCGTGGTGGTGACTATAATAACAACAATAGTGGTTCTAATAATACACCAACGACAGGATATGAGGTTTTGAGAAATGACCCTCACTACCGTTACGAAAATGGTACTCACTATTATTTGAAAGATAATGGCGATTACTACTATTATTCAAATGGTAAGTGGGTGCTTGTTAAGGCTTCAAGCACAGATTCTGAAGCTCCAACAACTTCAACTGTGGATTCAACGTCATCAGCAAGTTCAGAAGTAGCCTCAACTGTGGATTCAACTTCATCAGCAAGTTCAGAAGTAGCCTCAACCGTGGATTCAACTTCGTCTGCAAGTTCAGAAGCAGCGTCAACTGTAGATTCAACTTCATCAGCAAGTTCAGAAGTAGCCTCAACCGTGGATTCAACTTCGTCTGCAAGCTCAGAAGTAGCTTCAACTGCCGACTCAACTTCGTCTGCAAGCTCAGAAGTAGCTTCAACTGTAGATTCAACTTCATCAGCAAGTTCAGAAGTAGCCTCAACTGTAGATTCAACTTCGTCTGCAAGTTCAGAAGTAGCTTCAACTGCTGACTCAACTTCATCAGCAAGTTCAGAAGTAGCTTCAACTGTTGACTCAACTTCATCAGCAAGTTCAGAAGCAGCGTCAACTGGTAACTCAAGTTCGACTGTAACTTCTGAATCTTCTTCAACAGCAACTTCAGAGACAGGTTCAACATCAGAAACAAGTTCTGAAGCTCCTGAACTTGAAAAACCACCATATGCGCCTGAAACAAACATTGACTATGATAAGTTGCCAAAACCAACATTGCCACCAACAGATTATCGCATGCACTCAGACCCACGATTTGTAGATGACAACGGTACGTATTACTACCGTGTTGCTTTGACTGATGAGGAAAATGCGCGTGGTATCGATGGTTATTACAAATGGGTTGATGGTAAGTGGAAACTCTACAATGGTACTGCCAATGATGACCCTGAGCTTGATCCAGATTTCCATAAACCAGCAGGAAACGACGAATACATGTACGATGACAACGCATCAAGTGTTAAGTTGTATTCTGAAAATGTAGTTGGTACTGGTAAAGCGGGAGAAGCTCTTCCATTCCAAAATGTTGATGAATTCAAAGACTATGTCATTAATAATCTTGCTCCAAAATTCATAGACAATGCTGGCTGGGATTGTAATGTAACTTGGGAAATTGAAGATGTTGACAACTTCAACGCTTCTAAGGGCAGTGCTTGGGCACGTGATTATGTTATTACAGCTAATCTCAAGAGCGGTGTTGACGACAAAAAATATAGTGATGTTGAATTTGGATATGTTAAATTTATTTATCATGTAGAACCAACTGAAAATTCTGATTATGTTGAAGTTGATTCAGCTAAGGCTGCCTTTAATGAAATCAATGCTCAACGTACAGCTGCCGGTTTACCAGCGCTTACATGGTCTGATGATCTTTACAATAGCACAACTCTTCCACACGCCAAAGATATTTCACATACTTACAACAGTGACGGTATTGTTTACCGTCGTGAATCTGATGGTTCAGTTGTTGCAAATAAATGGTTGAGCAGTGGTATTCGTGAACTTCTCATTAGTCCAGATGCTACTCAAGCTGCAGTGGCTTGTGTTGTCGCAGGTGATGGTACTTACTACTGGACTTTGAATTACCAATAAGAAGATGTTAAATTAATTGTCCCAATAATGAGGAGTCTGAGGTTAGTCTTTGACTCTTTTCCTTTATCTATTGAACGTTTAAGCTTTCAATATGGTATAATAGAGCCTAGAAAGAAGGCGAAAATATGCAGGTTAAGAGAGTTCAGGATTATATCTCTAAAGAGTGGTTCGATGAAACCGATGGCTCCTATTTCGAACGACTAAATAGTCGTTTGCAGGTGCTTTTGAAAAAAGATTACCCTGATTTACAAGGACATGATTTCATTAGTAATATTAGCCTTTTGGATTATAGGTTAGTTTTTCTCGACGAGATTATCGCAAATGCTAATGAGAAAAATGAGCACGTGCGTGAAACAGTTCATGATGTGACCAAGAGTTTGCTCTACGAGGACCAGGATGTCCAGGAACAATTGGATAGTCGAATTACTTTTGGACAGAAAGTGGCGGATGAAGTGGCCAGATTTGGTGGATCTTGGACTTTTATCTTGTCATTCATTGCTTTTATGGCTATTTGGATGGGGCTGAATGTTGTTCAACCCTTTGGGATTGCCTTTGATAAGTATCCTTTTATTCTGTTGAATCTGGCCTTGTCCACTCTAGCTGCCGTTCAGGCACCATTGATTATGATGAGTCAGAATCGGGCATCGGATTACGATCGATTGCAAGCACGAAATGACTATAACGTCAATAAACAATCAAAGGAAGAAATCCGACTTTTACATGAAAAAATTGATCACTTGGTGCAACAAGACCAATCAGATTTGCTTACTATTCAAAAATTGCAGACAGAAATGATTATGGGGGTTAGCCAACAAGTTGAAAAAATGTCAGACGATATTCGTGTCTTGAAAGAAGAAAGACTAGAAAGGGAGTCCCATGGGAACGAAAAAAATTAATTTAGTTGTTGTAACAGGGATGAGCGGGGCAGGTAAGACTGTTGCGATTCAATCCTTTGAGGATATTGGATACTTCACTATTGATAATATGCCACCTTCTTTGGTACCAAAGGTTATCGAATTGGTAAAACATAGTGAAGAGACAGATAAGATTGCTCTTGTCGTTGATATGCGAAGTCGCTTGTTCTTCGATGAAATCAACGATATTTTGGATAAATTGGAAAGCAATGAGGAACTTAATTTCAAGATTCTTTTCTTGGACGCTACGGATGGTGAATTGGTTTCTCGTTACAAAGAGACACGTCGTAGTCACCCACTGGCGGCAGATGGCCGTGTTTTGGATGGCATCAAGTTAGAGCGTGAGCTTTTGTCACCGCTTAAGAGTTTGAGTCAAAACGTAGTTGATACGACAGAATTGACTCCGCGCCAACTTCGTAAGGCTATTTCTGAACAGTTCTCATCTGAACAAGACCAATCTTCTTTCCGTATTGAAGTTTTGAGTTTTGGTTTTAAATATGGACTGCCATTGGATGCAGATCTGGTTTTTGATGTCCGTTTTTTGCCAAACCCTTATTATGATCCTGCCCTTCGTAACCTCACAGGTTTGGATAAAGAGGTTTTTGATTACGTCATGAAGCATACGGAATCAGAAGACTTTTACAATCATTTGACACAGCTTATTAAACCAATCTTACCTGGCTACAAAAAAGAAGGTAAGTCTGTTCTTACTATTGCTGTTGGGTGTACAGGTGGTCAACACCGTAGTGTAGCTTTTGCACATCGTCTAGCCCAAGATCTAAAAAATGATTGGACAGTCAATGAAACACATCGTGATAAGGATCGACGTAAGGAGACGGTGAATCGTTCATGAAAAAACCAAGAATTACAGTAATAGGTGGGGGAACTGGTATTCCAGTCATTCTTCGTAGTTTACGTCATAAGGATGTTGATATCACTGCTGTGGTAACTGTAGCTGATGATGGCGGTTCTTCAGGAGATTTGCGTGATATCATGCAACTGACACCTCCAGGGGATTTGCGTAATGTTTTGGTTGCTATGAGTGATATGCCTAAACTTTATGAAAGAGTTTTTCAATATCGTTTTGATAAAACCGATGGCGCTTTGGCCGGTCATCCACTTGGAAATCTAATCATCGCTGGAATTTCAGAAATGCAGGGCTCTACCTATAATGCCATGCAGCTTCTGACGAAGTTTTTCCACGTCACAGGTAAGATTTTTCCTGCCAGTGAGACTGCCTTGACGCTTCATGCCGTTTTTCAAGATGGTCATGAAGTAGCAGGTGAGAGTAGTATTGCCCAGTACGATGGCATGATTGAGCGCGTTTATGTGACCAATACCTATAATGATGAAGAGCCTAAGGCCAGTCGTAAGGTTGTTGATGCTATTATGAATAGTGATATGATTGTTTTAGGTCCTGGGTCTCTCTATACATCGATTTTGCCCAACCTGGTGATACCAGAGATTCGTCAGGCTCTTATTGAGACCAAGGCTGATGTCACATACATTTGTAATATTATGACGCAGTACGGAGAAACTGAGCAATTCTCAGATGCTGACCATGTGGCTGTTCTTAATCGTCATCTTGGCTCCGATGTGATTGACAATGTCTTAGTTAATATCAAGAAAGTGCCTAAGGAATACATGGCAAGTAATAAATTTGATGAATACCTTGTTCAGGTTGAGCATGATTTTGAGGGCTTACGTCGTGAAGCAAAAACAGTTGTGTCTTCTAATTTTTTGCGACTTGAAAATGGTGGTGCCTTCCACCATGGTGATTTGGTAGTGGATGAGCTCATGCATCTAGTGAGGAATAAGTCATGAGTTTCACGATTAAGGTTAAAGAAGAGATAATTGCAGCTTCAAGCAAAGACAAGGCTGAATTGTCAGCATTGATTAAGATGTCTGGTTCTGTTGGCTTGACCAACCAAGGATTGACTCTTTCCATCTCAACAGAAAATGCAAAGATTGCGCGACATATCTACCAATTAATGGAAAGTCGTTATCAGAGTAATCCTGAATTGAGACATCATAACAAGACTAATCTCAAGAAAAATCGTGTTTACACGGTTTTTGTAGCTGACCATGTCAATGATATTTTGTCCGATTTACAATTGGCGGATTCTTTCTTTGGCTTTGAAACAGGCATCGAAACATCAGTAATGGAAGATGACGAAGCTGGAAGATCCTATTTACGAGGTGCTTTTTTGGCGACTGGAACAGTTCGTGATCCTGAAAAAGGCCGTTATCAATTAGAGATTTTTTCCGTTTACCAAGACCACGCAGAGGACTTGGCTTCCCTCATGAAAAAATTTATGCTCGATGCCAAGGTTTTGAGTCATAAAAATGGTTTTGTGACCTATCTTCAAAAAGCTGAGGATATTATGGACTTCCTCCTTGTTATTGGTGCAATGAACTCTAAGGATACCTTCGAAGAGGTTAAAATTATGCGAGAGACCAGAAATGATCTGAATCGTGCCAATAATGCGGAAACAGCTAATATTGCTAGAACGATTAGTGCTAGTATGAAAACAATTAATAATATTATCAAGATTATGGATACGGTTGGCTTGGAGATTTTACCTGTGGAGCTGCGCCAAATTGCCCAACTCCGTATTGCCAATCCAGATTACTCTATCCAGCAAATCGCAGATAGTATAGAACCTCCTCTGACCAAGAGTGGTGTCAATCATCGTCTCAGAAAAATTAATAAAATTGCGGACGATTTGTAAGTAGAAAGGAAGCTTTTATGGCTTGTACAACGATTTTAGTAGGTAAGAAAGCCTCATATGATGGCTCTACCATGATTGCACGTACTGAGGATTCTCAATCTGGCGTTTTTACGCCCAAAGAATTTCTCGTCGTGACCCCTGAAGACCAACCGCGTCATTATCAGTCTTTGCTTAGCAAGTTTTCAATTGATTTGCCAGATAATCCTCTACGTTATACTTCTGTTCCAGATGCACTTGGTAAAGACGGTATCTGGGGTGAAGCTGGTATTAACTCATCTAATGTTGCCATGAGTGCAACAGAAACAATCACCACCAATGCGCGTGTACTCGGTGCAGACCCTCTTGTTAAAGATGGTTTTGGAGAAGAGGATATGTTAACATTGGTCTTGCCATATATCAAGACGGCGCGTGAAGGTGTCCTTCGTTTGGGGCAACTTCTTGAAACTTACGGAACTTACGAATCTAATGGTATTGCTTTCTCAGATACTGAAGAAATTTGGTGGCTAGAGACCATTGGTGGTCACCATTGGATTGCAAGACGTGTTCCAGATGATGCCTATGTCACTAACCCAAACCAACTTGGCATCGATCACTATGAGTTTGAAAATCCAGACGACTATTTAGCCTCACCAGACATTCGAGATTTTATTAATAAACATCATTTGGATCTGACTTATTCTAATGAACACTTTAATCCACGTTATGCTTTTGGTAGCCAACGAGATAAGGATCGTCATTATAATACACCACGTGCCTGGGCAATGCAGAAATTCTTGAACCCAGAAAAAGATTATGATCCAAAATCATTCTTTATTCCATGGTGTCAAAAACCATACCGCAAAATTACAGTTGAAGATGTTAAATATGTCTTGAGTCTTCATTACCAAGATACACCTTACGATCCTTATGGACCTCAAGGAGATGCGGTGAGTCAACGCCAATTCCGTCCAATCGGTATCAACCGTACTAGTCAAACAGCTCTCTTGCAAATGCGTCCTAACAAACCGTCAGAAACGACTGGTATTCAGTGGTTAGCCTATGGATCAATGCCATTTAGTACAATGGTGCCATTCTGGACTCAAGTCGGAACAACACCTGCTTATTTCCGTCAAACAACTGATAAAGTGGATACAGGTAATTTCTACTGGAGTAATCGCTTGATCGCTGCTATCTGTGATCCTCATTTCCAACAGCATGAAGCTGATTTGGATGCTTATGTAGAAACAACTATGGCTCTTGGCCATGCTATGATTAATCATGTAGATACTGCTTTAGCAAATGGTGAGAGTATTGATTTTGAAGCTGAAAATCAAAAAATTAGTGATAAGATTCAGTCAGAAACAGATAATCTATTGGCAAAAGTCTTAGATGATGCAAGTAATTTGATGACCAATCGTTTTTCTATGAGTGATTAAAGTCATCAAAAAAGCCTTTCCATAAAATTGGAAAGGTTTTTTAGTATTGTAAACATTACTTGTTTTCTTTATCCAGTTTCGAGAGGAGCTGATAAAGCGTAATAAAGAAGAAAAGATTGAGTGAAATGAGAAGGCCTGATGCCCATGGTAAATCGCTTTCTAAATTTCGAAGAGGTGAATTCCAAGCAAAGTGTGCAGCAAAAGCACCGCAAGCATAAAGTATACCAATAAGACTGTATTTAGAATTAATGAGTTTTTGACGGGAACGCCATATAAGGACTAGTCCCATAGCAAGGAAGGATGTGTAAAGCCAGTGAGACGATACGGCACCAATAGTTCGTCCAAGAATACCTGAAATCGTATAAGAAAAACCATCAGGCAAATCTGAAAGAATATAGGAGAAGTCTTCACTAATCTGGAAGCCAAGACCTGCCGTAATAGCAACAAGCAAGATCCCCCTGTAACTTTTCGTTGGTACCATATAGATAGCAAAGAGAAAAGCTGCTAGTTTTAGGGGTTCTTCAACTAGGGGAGCCATAAGGGCATCCTCAAAGCGGTAGAAGAAACTCTTTGAAGAAAGATGGGCAGTTACCCAATCGTGAGAAAAGGTATTGGCATAACCAGCTATCCATCCTGTTATAAAGAGTCCACCAATTAGAGCAAATATGAGAACAAGTGGTTTCACCTGCCATCTCTTGCCTAAGTACTGAATCAGAAATATTCCTGGTACGATATAACATAAGGCAATCAGTGTTGATAGTCCAATAATACCGTATGCCGAACCAGACAAAGCGCCTGAAGTGTATGATTGCGTATCATAAGTCAGGCCTATGGCTGAAAGCAATAAAAAAAGATATAGGATTAATTTTCGAAACATGTATAACCTACTTTCCAAATGATATTTCCAGTATATCAAATAATTCTTTCTCGTCGAAATATTTCAATTTTTTTATTTTAGGACTTGCAAAATAAATGAAGTGTGATATACTTAACCAGTAAACTATTAACTGGTTAAGTATTTTGAAAGGAATATCATGAAAAAGAAACGCATTTTTGGCCTAGCAGGATTAACAGCAGTTGTTTTAGCTGCTGGTGCAGGTATTTATTATACGACTAGTCACCACGGTTCAAAAGGAAATGGTGATTTGAAAGTTGTGACGAGCTTTTACCCTGTTTATGAATTTACCAAGCAGGTTGTAGGAGATGAGGGAGAGGTGTCTTATCTCATTCCTGCTGGAAGTGAAGCCCACGATTTCCAACCATCTACTAAGAATGTCGCTGACATTGAAAAAGCAGACACTTTTGTCTACCTAAATGAAAATATGGAAACCTGGGTTCCAAAAGTTGAAAAGTCTATCAACACAAAAAATACAAAAGTCATTAAGGCAAGTCAAGGCATGGTTCTTTTACCTGGAACAGAGGAAGAAGATCATGATCATGGTGGAGAAGAACATCACCACGAATATGATCCCCATGTTTGGCTCTCACCTAAACGTTCTCAAAAATTAGTTGAAACTATTAGAGACGGTTTGATTGCTCAGCATCCAGATAAAAAAGCAGTCTTTACAACCAATGCCGAGAAATACCTTAAAAAATTAAAGACTTTGGATAAGGAGTATACTGAAGCCTTTAGTCAAGCAAAACAGAAAAGTTTTGTTACTCAGCACGCAGCTTTTGCCTACCTTGCCTTAGATTACGGTTTGACACAGGTACCAATTTTAGGTGTTTCAGCTGAGTCCGACCCTTCTGCAAAACGTATCGCTAGCCTTTCTAAGTATGTCAAAGAATATGATATTAACTATATCTATTTTGAGGAAAATGCTTCAAGTAGTGTTGCTAAAACCTTAGCTAACGAAGTAGGAGTTAAGACAGCAGTTTTAAATCCAATTGAATCACTAACTAAGGAACAGTTGAAAAAAGGTGAAGACTATATCAGTGTTATGACTGAGAACCTAAAAAATCTTCGTTTAACAACGGACGTTGAAGGTAAAGCTATCCAACCTGAAACGGGAAGTGATGACAAGAAAACGGTTCAAAATGGTTACTTCGATGACAAAGATGTTAAAGATAGAGAACTTTCGGATTGGTCTGGTGAGTGGCAATCGGTTTATCCTTATCTTCAAGATGGTACTTTAGATCAAGTATTTGAATACAAATCTCTATTAAATAAAGATAAAACTGCACAAGAGTACAAAGAATACTACACTAAGGGCTATCAAACAGATGTTTCTAAAATTGCCATTGATGGTAAAAAGATGACCATGACTTTCACAAAGAATGATGGAAGTAGTGTGACACACACTTATCGTTATGATGGTTATAAGATTCTAACCTATGCTTCTGGTAAAAAAGGTGTTCGTTATCTCTTTACAGCAACTGATAGTCAAGCAGCAGATAACCCTTACCAGTATGTCCAATTTTCAGATCATCAAATAGATCCAACAACTTCAGCACATTTCCATATTTTCTTTGGAAATAGTAGCCAAGATGAGATTCTAAAAGAAATGGATAATTGGCCAACTTACTATCCTGGAAAACTTAGTGGCTTTGAAATTGCACAAGAAATGGTTAGCCATTGATACTAGAAATGCACTCATTCGTGAGTGTTTTTCTTTTTTAAAAAATCTTTCATTTCTTAAACTCTTAGAAAATTACTAGTGTCATTACTTTTAAACAAAAATTTAAAGCATCGTATTTTTTCTAAAAAAATCTGTAAAAAATTAAATAATTACTACATTTTTTCATTCTTTAGTGGTACAATAATAGTACGATTTTCAGATGACCAGGAGAGACCCATGAACCAGTATTTAGTAGCGATACATTATATTCAACTGCTTCAAGCAGAACTCGATATTCTAAATCATGATGCACGCTTGCTTTTTGATTTAAAGATTGAACCAAATCTTGCTAAAAGAGAGCTTGCTGACTTGAAAGTATCCCTATCTAAATTATCTGACAAAAACCTTTATATCGAAGGTACAATCTGGTATCAGCCAAGTTTGTTTGCAATTATTGATCAAAATTTAGGGGTTATTGATGACTGGCTCAAGGAATTAGATGACTTCTTTGAATTTACCTATAGTACAACAGTTTTCACTGTTTTGAAAGAAAATGAAAATCGAAGTTACGACTTATTACTTGGTCTCTATAGCCGTCTTGAATACGTTATTTCAGAAATAAAAAATTGCCGTTAGATGACTAACGGCTTTTAGTATATAGAAAAATTAGATTCTATTTTAAATATCAAATAATTTGACAAAATACCCAAATGTGTGTAAAATAAAATTTGAAAATACTCTAATAAAAATAATGTTAAGTTAAAGGAAGATAATAACTAAGTGAGTAAGCAGGGGTTGAAATTGGGGGATTTTGTTAAATATTATTTGGTGAGCCTTGTGTCGCTGAGCTTTTTATGTCTTATTTTGTATGGGCTATATTCTTTAAACGGGCTCATTCCTTTTTCTCTAGATAGAGCTTCAGGTCTTGAAGTTAGGCATTATTCAGGACAGACCACCTCTTCTGTAAAAAAAGATGGTGATTATAAGGTTCAGGATATTAGTGGTGAAACTAAGAGCTACAATGTTGATTTGAAAGTAACAAACGATGGGGATAAGGTTATCCAAACCTATGTCTTTGAGTATAAAAAATGATTCTATAATAAAAACTCACAGTCTTAGCCAGATTGTGAGTTTTTTAGATGTCTATTACCAAAGTCCTAATATCTTTTGCATGAGAAGAGAAGCAAGACTAATTAATAACCAACAGACTCCTCCCACTAGAAGTGCTGAGCCTCCTTTAGTGATTAGTTTTTTGAGATTTGTTTGGAAACCGATAGCTGTCATTGCCATAATAATCATAAATTTTGAAAGGTCTTTTAATGGTGAAAAGACGGCAGGTGTTACACCGAGTGACATTGCAACAGTTGTAATCAGTGAGGCCAAAAGGAACCAAAGGATAAAGTTAGGCACTGCTTTGCTTAGCGAGAATGCTTCCTTTGTATTATCCTTTCGTGACTGCCATAAAGATAGACCAAGAGTTATAGGGATGATAGCAAGTGTTCGAGTCAATTTAACAATTGTTGCTTGCTCTAGGATAGATGTTCCATGTAAGCTATCCCAAGAACTAGCTGTAGCAGTTACAGAAGAAGTATCGTTGACAGCTGTTCCAGCAAATATGGCAAAGCCTTGATTACTAAGTCCCAACCAAGATCCCAAGTGAGGAAAGATTAAAGCCGCTAAGATGTTAAAAAAGAAAATTACCGAGATTGCTGTTGCAATAGATTCATCTTTAGCCTTGATTACAGGAGCAGTTGCAGCAATAGCAGATCCCCCACAAATAGAAGAACCAACACCTACTAAAGTAGCAATTTCACTATCTAGCTTGAACACACGATGGACGACATAAGCAGTAAGCAGTGCCGTAGTAATAGTCACTAGAATAATGGGAAGTGACGTTACGCCAACCTTAAAGACTTGAGAAAGATTTAGTCCAAATCCAAGAAGAATAACAGCGTATTGTAATACTTTTTTAGATGTGAATTGCATTCCTGCTTTAAATTTCTGAGAATATCTTAGAATAATTCCTAGCAGAAGTCCTATAAATAAACCAAGGACTGGCCCACCAATAATAGGAAACAAGTTTCCAAGGAACCATGCTAGGAGAGATATAAGTATTGCAATACTTAGTCCGGGTAAGAATTCTTTTATTTTCATTCATTTATCTCCTTAAAATTTGACTATATTATAGCTTATTATAAATATGATGTAAAGGTAACATCTGCTTTATTTATCAAGGAAAATAGGTCTGAAAGTTGCGACTTGTCAGTTTTTCTGATAGAATAGTATTAAAATATTATAATTGAAAATTTTATGAAGGAAGGGTTGTATGTATCGTCATTTAAAGAAGTATATGATTTTTATCGTGGGAGCTTTTGTTTGTTCGCTCTTTTTGGTTCTAGCTTTTACAACAGATAGAAAAAATGATAACAGTGTTAATGCTAAAGCTGAAGCTGCCTACAATCAAACTACGACGGCTTTTATTGATAGTATCGGAGAGACTGCGAGACAGATTGGTCAAGATTACAATATCTATGCTTCTGTTCTAATTGCTCAAGCTATTCTGGAATCAAATTCAGGTCAGTCAGGTTTGAGTCAAGCTCCTTATTACAACTTCTTTGGGATTAAGGGCTCTTATAATGGAAACTCCGTTACTATGCGTACTTGGGAAGACGATGGTACAGGGAAGACTTATGAGATTGATGAACCTTTCCGTTCTTATGGAAGTCTGAGTGATTCCCTAGCAGATTATGCTGCTTTGATGACGTCATCTACTTATGCAGGTACTTGGAAATCAAATACAAGTAGTTATGCAGATGCCACTCAGGCACTGACAGGGACTTATGCTACAGATAGTCTTTACGCTTCTAAATTAAATAGCATTATTGCATACTATGGTTTGACTGCCTATGATCAAGCTCCAGTTACCCAAGCAACTGGTTCAACAAGTGGCCTTGTTTGGAACAGCTATAGAGGCTCATATACAGATGCTGATACCTTATCTATAGATGAAGCTTGGGCAAGCTATAAAAATTATAAATAATGATGAGAGTCGAAAGGCTCTTTTTTGTGCTTTGAATTGGATAGTTTTGGCGATAAAAAGTCCCCAACATTATGTGCTGGGGACTAACATCTATTAGTTGTCAAAAGTGACTTCTTTAACGAGGTTATCAAGGAATTTTTCTCCCATTTTAGAGAGGGTTGCCTTTTCATGCTTCAAGTAAACAATATCAATTTCATCATCAATATCAAGTGGGATAGAGACAATGTTATCACCATTCAAATTACTATTTAAAATACCTGTAGCAATGGTGTAACCATCCAAACCGATTAATAGGTTGAAGAGTGTCGCGCGGTCTGAAACCACGATGGACTTTTTATGGGGAATCTGAGAGAGAATCTCTTCAGAATAGTAGAAGGAATTATGAATCCCTTGGTCGTAACTAAGGTATGGGAAGTCTTCTAAATCTTCCAAAGAGACAACTTTATGCTTAGCCAAGGGATTTGACTTGCTGACAAAGATATGCGGTCTAGCTTTGAAGAGACTGGTATATGTGAGACGGTTGTCGTCAAACATCTTAGTCAAGACATCTCGGTTATAGCTGTTAAGGAAGAGAACACCAATTTCTGAACGGAAGTTCTTAACGTCCTCAATAATTTCGTAAGTACGTGTTTCACGTAGGAAGAGCTCGTAACGTGTCATATCAGCTCTCTTAAGAAGTGAGACGAAGGCATTGACAACAAAAGCGTAGTGTTGAGAGGAAACACTAAACAATTCACGTGTTTCTGTGTGACTCTTGTAGCGTTCTTCCAAGAGATTCGTTTGTTCCACTACCTGACGAGCATAAGAGAGAAATTCAACGCCATCCTTGGTTAAGGTGATTCCTTTAGGGTTACGGATAAAGATATCAATTCCCATTTCTCTTTCCAAGTCACGAACAGCATTTGAAAGACTTGGTTGTG
Source organism: Streptococcus sp. FSL R7-0248 (assembly GCF_037967965.1). Taxonomy (NCBI): domain Bacteria; kingdom Bacillati; phylum Bacillota; class Bacilli; order Lactobacillales; family Streptococcaceae; genus Streptococcus; species Streptococcus sp. FSL R7-0248. The sequence continues at coordinate 1,167,139 of NZ_CP150201.1, read as the reverse complement.
TGATGAAAAGTTGTTTTGCAGCTTCATTCATTGAGCCGGTTTCGACGATTTTGATAATATAATGTAATTGTTGAATTCGCATAGCCTTATTATAGCATATTTTAAGGATTATTCCTTAGGATAAGAGGCAAGTAAAAGGTCTTTTTAGGACTATACCAATTTTTATGCTTGACAATGTCAAATATATGGAATATACTGTCCTCGTTAAGCTTTTTAAAGAGCTTATTGACTATACCAATTTTAAATGAAGGAGATATGACCTCTTTGATCTGAGGTTATTATTAAAAATATGTGTGGAATTGTTGGTGTTGTAGGTAACACAAATGCAACTGATATCTTGATTCAAGGACTTGAAAAGCTAGAATACCGTGGTTATGATTCAGCTGGTATCTTTGTAGCGGGCAATGCATCTAGTCAATTGGTTAAGGCTGTTGGCCGTATTGCGGAACTTGCTGCTAAAACTGAAGGAGTAGAAGGTACTGCAGGTATCGGACATACTCGTTGGGCAACTCACGGTAAACCAACAGAGGATAATGCTCACCCACACCGCTCAGAAACAGAACGTTTTGTTTTGGTTCACAATGGTGTTATTGAAAACTATCTTGAAATTAAGGAAGAATACCTTTCTGGTCACCATTTCAAAGGCCAAACTGATACTGAAATTGCAGTTCACTTGATTGGAAAATTTGTTGAAGAAGATGGTTTGTCAACTCTTGAAGCATTCAAGAAAGCTCTTCATATTATCCGTGGATCATATGCCTTCGCTCTTATGGATTCTGAAGATGCCTCAACAATTTACGTGGCAAAAAACAAATCACCACTTTTGATTGGTCTTGGTGATGGCTATAACATGGTCTGCTCAGATGCCATGGCTATGATTCGCGAAACTAATCAGTACATGGAAATTCACGATCAAGAGTTAGTTATCGTGAAAGCTGATAGTGTCGAAGTCCAAGATTATGATGGTACTGTTAAAGAACGTGATAGCTATACAGCTGAACTTGACCTTTCTGATATTGGTAAAGGCACATACCCTTACTACATGCTCAAAGAAATCGATGAGCAACCAACAGTGATGCGTAAGCTTATCCAAGCCTACACAGATGACAAGGGACAAGTGACTGTAGATGCTGATATTATCAAGGCTGTTCAAGAGGCTGATCGTATCTATATCCTTGCGGCAGGAACATCATATCATGCTGGTTTTGCTTCTAAGAAGATGCTCGAAGAGTTGACAGATACACCAGTTGAGCTTGGTATTTCTTCTGAGTGGGGTTATGGTATGCCACTCCTTAGCAAGAAACCTCTCTTTGTCTTTATTAGCCAATCAGGTGAAACAGCAGATAGCCGTCAGGTTCTTGTTAAAGCTAACGAGTTGGGTATTCCAAGTTTGACAGTGACAAACGTTCCAGGATCTACCCTTTCTCGTGAAGCTGACCATACAATGCTTCTTCATGCTGGCCCAGAAATTGCCGTAGCTTCTACTAAAGCTTACACTGCTCAGATTGCGGCTCTTGCCTTCTTGGCTAAAGCAGTCGGTGAGGCTAATGGTAATGAAAAAGCTAAAGCTTTCGACTTGGTACATGAATTGTCACTTGTAGCACAATCTATCGAATCAACACTCTCTGAAAAAGAAGTCATTGACGAGAAAGTGGCAGCTCTTCTTGCAGAAACACGTAACGCTTTCTATATTGGTCGTGGTCAAGATTACTATGTTGCTATGGAAGCCAGTCTTAAATTGAAAGAAATCTCATATATCCAATGTGAAGGTTTTGCAGCAGGTGAGTTGAAACACGGAACGATTGCTTTGATCGAAGATGGTACACCTGTTATTGCGCTCTTGTCTGACGCTGTTCTTGCTAGCCACACTCGTGGTAATATTCAAGAGGTAGCAGCACGTGGTGCTAAAGTGTTGACTATTGCTGAGGAAAATGTTGCTAAAGAAGGTGATGACATCGTTCTTAATAATGTTCACCCTTACTTGTCACCAATTTCAATGGTTGTACCGACACAATTGATTGCTTACTTTGCAACACTTCATCGTGGACTTGACGTCGATAAACCACGTAACTTGGCTAAATCAGTTACTGTTGAATAAAAATACTAACATCTCTTACAGTGTAAGGGATGTTGTTTGTTTTTATCCTTGCTTAATTGGAGAATCTAAAGTAGAATAGTACCTATATCACAATCTTAGGAGAGAATTATGTCATTACCAAATTGTCCAAAATGTAACTCAGAGTATGTTTATGAAGATGGAATCTTGCTTGTATGTCCTGAATGTGCCTATGAGTGGGATCCAAACGAAGTTGCAGAAGAAGAAGGACTTGTGGTTCTTGATAGCAATGGAACACGTCTTGCTGACGGTGATACTGTTACAGTTATTAAAGATTTGAAAGTGAAAGGTGCGCCAAAAGATATTAAACAAGGCACACGTGTTAAAAATATTCGTTTGGTTGAAGGTGACCATAACATTGATTGTAAGATTGAAGGTTTTGGTGCTATGAAACTTAAATCTGAATTTGTTAAGAAAATCTAAAATAAGCTTTAGGAATGCTAGACTTAAGTATTGTTTGTTTCTCAGGACAGACTATTTAAGTCTCCCAGGAGTGTGATTATGAACTCATTTTGAAAATTGGGTCTAGTCGCACTCCTTTTTACTATTTTCAAAATCTTATATCATTTTTTCAAAAAAATTGGTATAATATTCAATAATACTAAATAATTATAGGAGTTTATATGTCATACGTTTTGGAAGTATTACCAGCCCTTTTGAACGGTGCGGTAGTCACACTTCAAGTATTTTTCATTGTTATCGTACTGTCGATTCCATTAGGGATTGTACTTGCTTTCTTAATGCAGATTAAATTCAAACCTTTAAATTGGTTATTAACCCTTTACGTTTGGATTATGCGTGGAACGCCTCTCCTTTTACAATTGATCTTCGTTTATTATGTTCTTCCGAGTGTAGGAATTGTCTTTGATCGCCTACCAGCTGCTATTCTTGCTTTTACACTTAATTATGCAGCTTATTTCGCAGAGATTTTCCGTGGAGGAATCTTGGCTATTCCGAAAGGACAATACGAAGCAGCAAAAATGCTTAAACTTAGTCCTTTCCAAACCATCCGCTACATTATCCTTCCTCAGGTGGTCAAGATTGTCTTGCCAAGTATCTTTAACGAGATTATTAACTTGGTTAAGGATTCATCATTGGTTTATGTGCTTGGGGTTGGAGACCTTCTTTTGGAAAGTCGTACCGCTGCGAACCGTGATGCGACCTTAGCACCGATGTTTGTGGCCGGAGCTATCTATCTTATCCTTGTGGGTGTTGTGACTGTGGCTTCGAAAAACATCGAAAAGAAATTCAACTATTATAAATAGGAGACCTTATGTTAGAATTAAAAAATATTTCCAAGCAATTTGGTCAACACAAAATTTTTGATAAGTATAATCTGACAGTAGAAGAAGGAAAAATCTTGGCTATTGTCGGACCATCTGGTGGTGGTAAAACGACTCTCTTGCGTATGCTAGCAGGTCTTGAAACCATTGATTCAGGACAAATTATTTATGAAAATGAAGAGATTCCTTTGGATCAGATGGAAAGTCGTAATTTGCTCGGTTTTGTCTTCCAAGATTTCCAACTGTTTCCACATTTAACAGTCTTAGACAATCTAACGCTTTCTCCAATTAAGACGATGGGAATGTCTAAGGAGGATGCTCAGAAAAAAGCTCAAGCTCTGCTTGACCGTTTAGGCCTTGGAGCTCACGGAAATGCTTATCCTTACTCTCTTTCTGGGGGACAAAAACAACGTGTTGCATTTGCGCGTGCTATGATGATTGATCCGAAAATTGTCGGCTATGATGAACCAACATCAGCTCTTGACCCTGAGTTGCGTCAAGAAGTGGAGAAATTGATTTTGCAGAATCGTGAGACTGGGATTACGCAAATCGTTATCACTCACGATATGCAGTTTGCACAACACATCGCCGATGAGATTGTCACTATCAATCCAAAATAGTGAGGATTTTCCATGAAAAAAATAGTAAAAACGATTTTGCTAGGCTGTCTTGTCATTTTGCCTTTGTTTGCGCTATCAGCTTGCAGCTCGCGCTCACATTTTGCAACTCAGAAAGATCAGTGGCAAACCTATACCAAAGAAAAGAAAATCAAAATTGGTTTTGATGCAACCTTTGTTCCTATGGGATATGAGGAAAAGGATGGTAGCTATGTTGGTTTTGATATTGATCTTGCAACTGCAGTCTTTAAATTGTATGGTATCGATGTCGAATGGCAGGCTATTGACTGGGATATGAAAGAAACAGAACTGAAGAATGGGACAATTGACCTCATTTGGAATGGTTACTCGGTCACGGATGAGCGTAAGCAGTCTGCGGACTTCACGGAACCTTATATGGTCAATGAACAAGTACTGGTAACCAAAAAGTCTTCGGGAATTGATTCTGTTGCAGGAATGGCAGGTAAGACCTTAGGTGCCCAAGCAGGCTCTTCCGGTTATGATGCTTTCAATGCTTCACCGAAGATTTTGAAGGATATCGTCGCCAACCAAAAAGCAGTCCAATATTCGACCTTTACTCAGGCCTTGATTGACCTTGATAGTGGACGTATTGACGGCCTATTGATTGACCGTGTGTATGCTAATTACTACTTAGAAAAATCAGGAGTTCTGGATCAGTATAATGTCATGCCTGCTGGTTACGAGGGTGAAAGCTTTGCTGTAGGTGCTCGTAAAGCAGATAAGACACTGATCAAAAAAATCAATCAAGGATTTAGAACCCTTTATAAAAAAGGAGAATTCCAAAAGATTTCTAACAAGTGGTTTGGCGAAGATGTTGCCACAGACCAAGTTAAAGGGAAAAAATAGAAGGATAACAACATTCTAGAAGGGATGTTGTTATTTTTTTATGGAAAATACTTGAAATATAAGAAGTTATAATTTATACTAGTGTTAGTTTATAAACTAACGAAAGGGCAAGCATGGGATATTTTGATTATTCAAGAGAACCGCAAAGTGATATTGCTTTTGTAGATATGAAATCTTTCTATGCAAGTGTGGAGTGTGTTGAACGTGGACTGCACCCTCTTAAGACCTCTCTATGTGTGATGAGTAGGGCTGAAAATGCGAATGGTTTGATACTAGCCTCTTCCCCTATATTTAAGCAAGTTTTTGGCAAGTCAAATGTTAGTCGTTCTTATGACTTACCTTTTGACATTCATTCTCGTAAGTTTCATTATTATAATGCCAAAAAGCAGGGACTTCCAACGGATAGAGCTTTTGTAGATTACATCGAATCTTGGGCCAAGGTTACCTTTATCGTTCCTCCTAGAATGGATATCTATATAAAAAAGAATATCCAGATTCAACACATTTTCCAGAATTATGCCAGTGTTGAAGATATTCTTCCCTATTCCATTGATGAGGGTTTCATTGATCTCACGTCGTCACTGAATTACTTTATTCCCGATAGGACTATTACTAGAAAAGATAAGTTAGATATGATTTCAGGGCGTATTCAAAGAGATATTTGGAGGGAGACAGGTATTTACTCGACAGTTGGAATGTCTAACAGCAATCCCTTATTGGCTAAGTTAGCTCTTGATAATGAGGCTAAACATACGGCTACTATGAGAGCCAACTGGTCCTATGAAGATGTCGAGACTAAGGTTTGGAATATTTCCCATATGACTGATTTCTGGGGGATTGGTAAGCGGATGGAGAAGCGGCTAAACAAGTTGGGAATTTGCTCCATTCGAGAACTTGCTAATAGCAATCCTGATATTCTTAAAAAGAAGTTAGGTATTGTAGGTTTAGACCTCTTTTTTCATGCTAACGGTATTGATGAGAGTAATGTTCATAAACCTTATAAACCAAAGTCACATGGCTTAGGAAATTCTCAAATCTTACCACGAGACTATGAGCGTCAAGCTGATATTGAATTGATTCTAAGAGAGATGGCGGAACAGGTAGCCATTAGGTTAAGACGGGCTCATAAGAAAGCTTGTCAAGTTTCCATTAGCATTGGATTTTCAAAGTTAGAGGGCAAGCGTTCACTACAAGCACAGATGAAGATTGAACCTGCTAATAACACAAGGATATTAATAGGACATGTCATTGCACTCTTTAGGAAGAAATATCAAGGAGGGGCTGTTCGAAGTGTGAGTGTCTCTTATGCAAATTTTGTAGATGAAGGGCTTCAAATTCTTTCTTTATTTGATAATCCAGATGACATTGATAAAGAAGAAAGGCTTCAGGCAGCTATAGATAGTATTCGTCAGGAATTTGGCTTTACGACCATTCAAAAAGCAACTTCTTTACAGGAGGCATCTAGGAGTCTTGCTCGAAGTAAGCTTATTGGTGGACACTCGGCTGGGGGATTAGATGGCTTAAAATGATAGACCGTAGTTACCTTCCCTTTCAATCAGCTAGGGAACATAAAGATAGGGGAATGATGAAGTGGATGGGCTTTTTCTTGTCGGAACACACAAGTTCCCTACATGAAGATAAGACTAAAGAAAATCTTACGAGTCATTTGGATGATTTAGAGAAGTTTACTTTATTAAATCAGCTTTATTCAGGTCAATTATTGGGAAATTTCCAGATAAAGGATCAAGGTAGGTGCTGTAGATGTAGTGGCTATGTGGTTGACTTGGATTTTAATCAAGTTACTATAAAATCTTGCAAGCGACATAAATGTATTCTAACAAAGGATATATTAGGAATTAGTTTGGAGGTTGAAAACATAGATGAGGAAGAGAAAAATTTATGATGATAAACTTCAAATTGACTATTTTTCTGCTAGCTATTTAAAATTTGAAGAAGACTTTTATCGCTATTCTGCTATGGATATACCTCTGACCTTCTTGACGGATGACATTTTAAGAGAAATGGCAATCAGTCAGAAGAACTATTTTTTATTGAATAAAGAGAATGCTAGGGATGGACGCAACCATTATTTCCATTTTGAGGTCAGCCTTCTGGATTCTAGAACACTTGTAAGAAAATACAAGTATCTTGGAAATGATTGATTGGTACAAAGGGCTTTCACGAAAATTTCTAAATGATAGAGAAAGATTATTGTAAGCGTTGACATTTGTTGTGCAAGTGCTACAATGAAGGTGTTAAAGTTCTTATATGGAGGTAACTAAAATGAGAGCAGTTGTTGTTAATAATGAAGGTACAGGAGTAGAAGTTGTTAATCATGACAAACCAGCGGTAGTAGGACATGGTCAAGCTTTGGTTAAAGTGGAATATTGTGGTGTCTGTCATACGGACCTTCACGTAGCTCATGGAGATTTTGGTAAGGTTCCAGGTCGCATCTTGGGGCATGAAGGAATTGGTATTGTTGAAGAAGTGGGTGAAGGTGTTGAAACACTTAAAAAAGGTGACCGTGTGTCAATTGCTTGGTTCTTTGAAGGATGTGGCCATTGTGAATATTGTACAACTGGTCGTGAAACTCTCTGTCGTTCTGTAAAAAATGCAGGTTATAATGTGGATGGTGGTATGAGTGACTATGCCTTGGTTACAGCTGACTACGCTGTGAAAGTTCCGGAAGGACTTAACCCAGCTCAAGCTTCATCTATTACTTGTGCGGGAGTTACAACCTATAAAGCGATTAAAGAGGCTAAAGTTGAACCTGGTCAATGGGTTGCAATCTACGGTGCTGGAGGACTAGGTAACTTGGCTATTCAATACGCTAAGAAAGTGTTTAATGCACGAGTCGTAGCTGTTGATATCAACCAAGATAAACTTGATTTGGCTAAAGAGTCTGGTGCTGATTTAGTTGTAAATGGTAAGGAAGTTAAAGATGTGGCAGGCTATATCCAAGAAAAAACTGGTGGTACTCACAGTGCAGTCGTAACAGCTGTTTCTAAAGTTGCTTTCAACCAGGCTGTCGATAGTGTACGTGCCGGTGGGACAGTCGTTGCGGTTGGTCTACCATCTGAATATATGGAACTCTCAATTGTTAAAACAGTTCTAGATGGTATCCGTGTTGTTGGATCTCTTGTAGGTACACGTAAAGACTTGGAAGAAGCCTTCGACTTCGGTGCACAAGGTTTGGTAGTACCAGTTGTTGAAACCGTTCCTGTTGATACAGCAGTAGAAGTCTTTGATCAAATGGAAAAAGGACAAATCCAAGGACGTAAAGTACTGGATTTCACTAAGTGGTAATATCTCTCTTATAGAGTTGTCACGATTACTTGAAGAGTAGAGCAGTTTAAACAGACTAAATCACTTTTGAAAGAAGCTTATCAGAATAAAATTCCACCGATTTATTTGTGTCGATGGAATTTTTGTTTGTTTAAAACTTCATTTAGATACAAAGTCAACTCTTCCCCCGTTAGAATGAAGTTCTTTAGCCTTTTCTTCTATCATTTTTCCAATTTATATTATCTCTAGTACTAGTATGACATAAAAAGAATAATAAAAGATTTCAGTATAAGTTTTTGAAAGATAATTTTTGTACCCCAAATCAAATTGAGATTAAAAATAGAATACTAAAAATTAGAGAACAAAAGAGAACTTGACATTATTAGTTTCGACCACTACAATAGAAATACATACCATCGGTATGATAGAAAGGGACTAAAATGGCAAGGAATAGAAACTCACATGAAACTAGAAAAAAAATACTAGAGGTCTCAAAAAATTTATTTTTAGAAAAAGGATTTGATAATACGTCAATACAAGATATCATAGATGGCTTAGGTGGATTAACAAAAGGTGTTATCTATCATCATTTTGAGTCTAAATATGATATACTGCAAACAATCATTAGCGAAAATAATCAAGAAATTTTAAATTATAATTGGAGAGGAAATACTGGATTAGAAAAGATACAAAATTCTTTGATGGACTCTTTCTCTAATTTTGAACACCAAAGGCTCGTTTACTCTGCCTCAATCATGCTAAGAAGTCCACGTTTGTTAGGAGAGCAGTATCTAGGTCTATTTTCTGATTTTTTACCCGAAATTAGAGAAAAAGTTTACGAAGGAGTTGAAGATGGGTCTATTAAAACAGAATATCCAGAAGAGCTAGCAGATTTAATTGTTTTAACTCTAAATATTTGGATTGGTTTTCAAATTTCCGTTTATTCATTAGTAGAATTAAAGCGCAAAATGAATTTCATTAAACTTACTTTTGAAGGTCTAGGAGTACAGTTAATTACTGATGAAATGATGGAGGTGATTTTCAACTTATTCGATCACTTAAAAAAATAGTAAATAAGTCGTCGCATGACATTCTTGTTAATACTAATTTCTATTTATGTATTATCAATTGAATAAATTATCTTACATAATTTATAATTAAAAAATAACATACCTTAAGTGTGTTATTAAAAATCTATTATACATACCGTAGGTATGTTTGCTTTTTGGTATATACATACCGATAGTATGTATAGTGTCATTGTCTGAAAAATAAGCTAATTTTTAAATATTTGTCGAGATTAGTCTGAATAGTTTATTCTTTATTTACGCTTTGGAGGAAAGAATCTATGTTGTCGCTTATTAAAATTGAATTAAATAAAGTTTCTAAATCTAAATTATTTTTAGCTTGGTTGTGTACTATATTTATAGTGTTAGGTATTACAGCAATCATTATTATGGGATTAGGTACTGACAATAAACTAGGAGAATTCACTGGACAGGATTCTAATATTATTAGAATTACTGGTAAATGGGAAGGTTGGTCAATTGTAGCTTCATTGTTTTCATCTTTATTTACAAAAGCAGCATTTTTGATTTTCGAATCTTATTTATTGTCTACGATTATTATTGATGAATTTAAACGAAGAACAATTTTTCAGTTGTTTTCTTACCCTATTTCTAAAATAAAGTTACTATGGGGAAAAATTATTTCAGTCATTCTAATAGCATTTATTGCCCATTTTTCTGCACATTTAGTGATTCAATTATTCATTAGATTCATGGCTGTTGTAACTGAATCTAGTTATATCCCTCTAGCTAGTCAATTAATTAACTTAGCTGGAATAACGTTTGCAACAGTACTAATAGGATTACTACCATTTGTTTTAGGTATGATTAAACATTCAACAGCTATAACAATGCTTTCAGGACTTGGTTTAGCAGCATTACTTTCAAATGTAAGTCCAGGAAGTTTATCTAATAATATTGCTGATAACTTATTCTTCTTAATATTTGCTAGTTTCATAAGTTTAATGATTGTTTCGTGTTCAATTTATACTATTTCAAAATCAGATATTAATATCAAGTAGTATATCTGAATTTAATGGAAGTAAAGTGATAATTCTTTGATGATTGCTTTAGAAGAAAAGCTGTATAAATTAGTATTTATGCTCCTGAAGAAAAATTCTTGCATTTAAAGCTGGATATAGAAAGAGAGATAGAAATGAGAAATATTGTTGAAATAAAAGAAGTTTTTAAAACAATTGATAAAGAAGAAATTTTAAGTGGTATCAACCTTCAAATTGCTGAAGGAGAAATCTATGGTTTTTTAGGACCGAATGGTGCTGGAAAAACAACGTTAATGAAATGTATGTTATCCTTATCAACAATTACATCAGGTAGTATTGAAATTTTTGGGAAAAATCTACACGAACACAGAGAAGAAATCCTAAGTCAGATTGGAAGTATTATTGAATCACCAATTTTTTATGATAATTGCACTGCAAAAGAAATTTTGGAAATTCACGCTCAGTATATGGGGAAAAATATTACTGATTCAGATGTAATAAGAGTCTTAAGAATGGTCGGATTAAAGAATACGACTAAAAAAGTAAAAGATTTTTCGTTAGGAATGAGGCAAAGGCTTGGTTTAGCTCGTGCCTTTCTAACAAAACCTAAATTGTTAATTTTAGATGAGCCAATCAATGGTTTAGATCCAATAGGAATTCAAGAAATTCGAAATCTTTTGTTGTCGCTTTCTAAGGAGCATGGAATTACAATACTAATATCGAGTCATATATTATCGGAAATTTCACAGATAGCAGATAAAATTGGTTTTATCAAAAATGGAGAAATGGTAGAACAGGTCTCTATGAAAGAGATTAGGAGAGAGAATATTAACTTAGAAGAATATTTTATGTCTCATTTTCTAAATGATATTAAGAATTATGAGGTAGATTAAGGATGAAAAAATTGATAAAGAATCATCAGAAGGCTTTTTATGCTTTCATGATATTTAATATACTGGTCCCTTTAACTAATATTGCTTTTGCTTATTCTATTAAAGGTATTATTGATAGTGGTATGTCCCAAAATGAAAATGCCTTAACTCAAGCGGTACTAGTAGGAGCTACTGTTATTTTCATCTATGCAGGACTGAACTTTATATCTCTTCGATTGAGAAATAAACTTGTTAGGCAAATCATATCAAGATATAAAAACAAGGTGTTCCAATCTATTTTAGATAGCGATTATAGAGACTTTTCTATAGAAAAATCAGGAAAGTTTATTTCTGTATTAACCGAAAATATGAAGAAAATCGAGCAAGATTATCTACACCAGTATTTTAATATTTCAAAAAACCTTTCCTTAATGATTTTTTCACTCCTAGCTATGTTTATAGGTGATTGGTTTTTGACCTTATTAGTAATCATTGCTAGCATTATTCCAATGATGATATCAGGATTTATTGGGCAAAAATCAGCCTCTCTACAAAATAGTGCTATGATTGCAGATCAGAAGTATTTAGCTAAGGTTAAAGATATATTAGCAGGATTTCTGGTTATTAAAAGTTTTAATGTGAAAGATGCTATCTGTGAGGATTATAGTCATGAAAGTGAAAAATTTGATGAAATAAATTTTATAAAAGGGAAATTTGATGTTTTAGCTAATGTTATTTCGCAGCTTTCAGGGATGATTGTTTTTTTGGTAGCCTTTGGTGGAGGAATGTATCTTGTTTTTAATGGCCATACCACAATTGGAAGTGTAACAGCTATTGTTCAACTGGTTAATTTTGTAGTAATGCCACTAAATGAAGTTGGTATGGGAATGAGTAAATTCCGTGAAGGTCAGGCAACACTAGATGCATTTGAAGTAAAAGATGTAACCGAACTTCAGACTGGTGAAACGAAAGAATATTTCGATGATGTTATTTCTTTTTCAAATATAGACTTTTCTTATCCTAATGCTGAAGAAAAAATTTTTAATCATTTATCTTTGAAGATTAAAAAAGGAGAAAAAATTGCAATTGTAGGAATGTCAGGGAGTGGGAAATCAACTTTGCTCAATCTATTACTGCGTTTTTACGATGTAACAAGTGGACATATTTCAATTGATAATCAAGATATACAAGCTATTTCAGCAGAGAGTCTTTATAACTTAATGACTATTGTTCAGCAAGACGTTTATATTTTTGATGATACTTTAAGAGCGAATATTACTCTTAATCAATCCTTCACTGATGAGGAAATAAAGCAAGCTGTACATCAGTCAGGTTTAGAAAGTTATGTTTTAGAAAATGAATCTGGTCTACAAACTTTATGTGGAGAGAATGGATCAAATCTATCTGGTGGACAAAAACAAAGACTTAGTATTGCGCGTGCCTTGATTCGAAAAACACCAATCTTATTATTGGATGAGGCAACCTCGTCTTTGGATAATCAAGTAACTACTGAAATTGAAAATTCAATCTTGGATATTCAAGATTTAACTGCACTTGTAGTAACCCACAAGTTGAATGAGACCATTTTGAAAAGATACGATAGAATTCTCTTTATGAAAGCAGGCGTCATTGTTGAAGATGGTTCTTTTTGTGACTTATTGGATAGGAAAGGTGAGTTTTATAAGTTGTTTGGGTTGAGTGTGTAGGTATTTTAGTTATACTTAAATTCGTTTGTTGTTGTAATATGTATTGTCCTTAAAAAGATAGACAACATTTTATTCATATGAAAAGTAGTAAAAAAGTTATATAATGATTTCGTAAATAAAGAGTTAAAGAATATTATCATTTATAACAAGGAGTATGAAATGGATTCTACCAACTTGGACTCAGAATTATTCATAGAGTTTAAATCACGTGGAAAACGATGCCAACTTTTATATATATCCGAAAGCCATAGTGAAGGGTTATATAAGATTGTTTCTACTGAACGAGAACGTCTTGCTAAGTGGCTTCCTTGGGTGGAAGATATGAAAAGTATTGAAAATGAAAGAGCGTTTATAAAGTATGCACGTGAAAAAATGGAGCGTAATGAGTTATTTATGTTAACAATTTGCGTCAATCAGAAACCAGTAGGGATGATAGATATACATAATATTGATTTACAAAAATATCAAGCCGAAATTGGATATTGGATATCAGAAAAATATGAAAATCAAGGTTTTGTAAAGCAGGGATTAAAAGAATTAATAAAAATCATTCCATCCAAATTTAAAATTGATAAGCTTTTGATTTATATAGATGTTGATAATGTTAAAAGTAAGTTTATACCAATCAGTTTAGGTTTTAAAAAGGGAAGCAAAATTTCCCAATTCGAGTTCTATAATGGATCCTATCATGATTTTGAAATTTATGGGCTAAATGTCAATGAAAACAATATAGCAAATGGTTAAAGTGAAATTTTTACAAATCTGAGTGTTTTGATTTTCCCCCTATTGTCTAAGTATGTTGTAAGAGTTAGTACTGAACATCAGAAAAGGAAAAAATTTTCTGACCCATATCATTGCTTATTGGTTTATTTTTGTAATTAAGATATAAAAATCCCCACCAGAATTTCTTTCTGGTGGGGTATTTGGTGGGGAACCAAATATAAGTAATTAGATTTTAGCGTTTTAAAACAATTTAAAATGCCGTTAGATCAATCAAGTCACTTTAAATTAGGTTTATATTTTACTCCCACTCAACAGTTGCAGGTGGTTTACTTGTAATATCGTAGACGATACGGTTAACGTGGTCAACTTCATTAACGATTCGAACAGAAATCTTTTGAAGAACTTCCCATGGAAGTTTCGCAAAGTCAGCTGTCATACCGTCAATTGAAGTGATAGCACGGATAGCGATAGTGTAGTCGTAAGTACGGCCATCACCCATAACCCCGACAGAACGAACACCTGTGTTAACTGTGAAGTATTGCCATACATCACGGTCAAGACCAGCTTTGGCAATTTCTTCACGAAGGATAGCATCAGACTCACGAACAGTTTCAAGTTTCTCTTCAGTGATTTCACCCATAACACGGATGGCAAGTCCAGGTCCTGGGAATGGTTGGCGCCAAACGACTTCGTCAGGCATTCCCATTTCAGTACCAAGGGCACGTACTTCATCTTTAAAGAGGGTATTAAGCGGTTCAATCAATTCAAACTGCATGTCTTCTGGAAGACCACCGACGTTGTGGTGAGATTTGATTGTTTGAGCTGTCTCAGTACCTGATTCAATAATATCAGTATAAAGTGTTCCTTGAGCTAGGAAGTCAACGCCTTTAAGCTTACTTGCTTCGTCATCAAAGACATAGACAAACTCGTTACCGATAATTTTACGTTTTTTCTCAGGATCATCAACACCAGCCAAGAGATCTAGGAAGCGTTTAGAAGCATCAACACGGATAATGTTAAGACCAAATCTACCTCCAAGCATCTCCATAACTTGGTCACCCTCACCTTTACGGAGAAGACCGTGGTCAACGAAAATACATGTCAATTGGTCTCCGATAGCTTTTTGCAAGAGAACACCAACAACAGATGAATCAACCCCACCTGAAAGTCCAAGAAGAACTTTGCGGTCACCAACTGTTTCACGGATTTGTGCAATTTGCATATCTACGAAGTTAGCCATCGACCAATCACCTTTGGCACCACAGATACCAAAAGCGAAGTTTTTCAAGATATCATTACCATAAACGGAATGACGAACTTCTGGGTGGAATTGGATACCGTAGAAGTTTTTCTCCGTATTTTCCATTGCTGCAAATGGGCAATCCACTGAATCACCGACTAGATGGAACCCTTCTGGAATCTTTGTAACAGCATCACCGTGGCTCATAAGGACGACCTGCTCTTCAGGAGTACCAGCAAAGAGTTTAGAGTCAGCACGAAGTCGAAGTGTTGATTGACCATATTCACGGTTACCAGCTTCACCGGCAGGAAGAACTTCACCACCAAGTTTGTGAGTCAACAGTTGCATTCCGTAACAAATACCGAGGATTGGAATCCCGAGTTCAAAAATCTCAGGATCAATGCTAAAAGCGTCATCAGCATATACAGAGTTTGGACCACCAGAAAGTACGATACCGATTGGATTAATCTCGCGCACTTCTTCAGCAGAAATCTTATGGCTCTTCAACTCAGAGAAAACGCCGAATTCACGAATACGACGTGCAATAAGCTGATTGTATTGGCTACCATAGTCTAGAACAATGATTTTCTGCACATCATTCAATGTAGAAATGTCAGTCATTATTACCCTTTCTTTTTACGTCACATAAGGACTCTTATGCTTTCATTGTATCACAAATTTAAGGACTTAGCACCTAGATTTATACGAGAAACTACAAGTCATTTAATCACCTTTACAATTCTGACACTTTTTTTGTAAAATAGGGATAACAAAGGGGGTATTAGATGTTACCAGCGTATATTCGCATACATGATAAAATAAAAAAAGATATTGATGAAGGTACTTGGAAAATTGGGCAACGTCTTCCTAGTGAGCGAGATCTTTGCGAAACTTTTGATGTCAGTCGCATGACTGTACGGCAGTCCATAACACTGTTAGTTGACGAGGGGATTTTGGAGCGTAAACCAGGTAGTGGGACCTTCGTTGCCAGTAGTCGTGTTAAGGAGAAGATGCGTGGAACCACGAGTTTTACGGAAATCGTCAAAGCGCAAGGCAAGAAGCCGTCTAGTCAGCTCATTTCTTATAAACGTCTACATCCCAATGAGTTTGAAATCAAGAATTTAGGTGTCTTACCACAGTCTTATGTGATTAGGATGGAGCGTGTTCGCTTTGCCGATGACATTCCAGTTGCCTATGAGATTGCTAGTATCCCTGAGAAGATTATCCGAGGTTTCAAGGAATCAGAAATTACCGAACATTTCTTCAAGACATTAACTGATAATGGCTATGAAATAGGGAAAAGTCAGCAGACCATATCAGCTAGTTTGGCCAATAGTAGTCTAGCCAAGCACCTCAAGGTTAAGACTGGTGATGCCCTCTTAAGTCTGACACAAATTTCCTTTCTTCAAGACGGACAGGCTTTCGAATATGTACGTAGCTACTATGTCGGTGATCGTTTTGAGTTTTATTTGGAGAATAATTAGAAGACACTGCTTTTTTCTGCACAAGAATCGTGCTAACACCATGATTTTATGGTAAAATGGAGCTTATGGAAATTGAAAAAACCAATCGCATGAATGCTCTTTTTGAGTTTTATGCTGCCTTGTTAACAGATAAGCAGATGAACTATATTGAGCTTTATTATGCGGATGATTATAGTTTGGCAGAAATTGCTGAAGAATTTGGCGTCAGTCGTCAGGCGGTATATGATAACATCAAACGTACTGAGAAGATTTTGGAAGCTTACGAGATGAAACTACATATGTATTCAGATTACATCGTCCGTAGCCAAATTTTTGATGATATCATGGAAAAATACCCAGATGATAGCTATCTCCAGGAACAAATTGAAATTCTAAGTAGCATTGATAATAGAGATTAGATTCAAGCAGAAAGTAAGAGAGGAAATAATATATGGCTTTTGAAAGCTTAACGGAACGCTTGCAAGGCGTTTTCAAAAATTTAAGACGTAAAGGAAAACTTTCAGAGAAAGAAGTTCAAGAAGTCACTAAAGAGATTCGTTTGGCACTCCTTGAAGCAGACGTTGCCCTACCGGTTGTTAAGACATTTATCAAACGTGTTCGTGAACGTGCTGTAGGCCACGAAATCATTGATACTCTTGATGCTTCACAACAAATCATCAAGATTGTTAATGAAGAATTAACAGAGATTCTTGGGTTTGAAACATCTGAAATTGAGAAATCTCCAAAGATTCCAACAATCATTATGATGGTTGGTCTCCAAGGGGCTGGTAAAACAACCTTTGCTGGTAAATTAGCTAATAAGCTGATTAAAGAACAAGAAGCCCGTCCGATGATGATTGCTGCGGATATCTATCGTCCTGCAGCCATTGACCAGTTGAAGACTTTGGGACAACAAATCAATGTTCCTGTTTTTGATATGGGTACAGAGACACCGGCGGTTGAGATTGTCAGAAATGGTTTGGAACAAGCGCGTGCCAATAAGAATGACTATGTCTTGATTGATACGGCTGGTCGTTTGCAGATTGACGAGACTCTCATGCAAGAATTGCATGATATTAAAGATTTTGCTCATCCAAACGAAATTCTCTTGGTTGTAGATAGCATGATTGGTCAGGAAGCTGCTAACGTTGCCAAGGAGTTCAATGAACAACTAGATATCACAGGTGTCGTTCTTACTAAAATTGACGGTGACACACGTGGTGGTGCGGCTCTTTCTATTCGTGAGATTACTGGTAAGCCAATTAAATTCACAGGTACTGGTGAGAAAATCACAGATATTGAGACTTTCCACCCAGACCGTATGTCAAGCCGTATCTTAGGTATGGGTGACCTTCTTACCCTTATTGAAAAAGCTTCTCAAGAGTACGACGAGAAAAAATCTCTTGAGTTGGCTGAAAAGATGCGTGAAAACACTTTTGACTTCAATGACTTCATTGACCAATTAGACCAAGTACAAAATATGGGTCCAATGGAAGATTTGCTTAAGATGTTGCCAGGTATGGCTAACAATCCAGCCTTGGCTAATGTTAAAGTAGATGAAAAGCAAATTGCACGCAAACGTGCCATCGTATCATCTATGACTCCTGAAGAACGTGAAAATCCAGATCTTTTGACCCCAAGTCGTCGTCGCCGTATTGCCAATGGTTCAGGGAATACCTTCATCGAAGTAAACAAGTTTATTAAAGACTTCAACCAAGCCAAACAAATGATGCAAGGTGTTATGTCTGGTGATATGGAGCAAATGATGCGTCAAATGGGCCTTAACCCAAATAATCTGCCAAAAAACATGCCAAACATGCCAGATATGGGTAATATGGACATGTCTGCTCTTGAAGGCATGATGGGTGGCGCTGGTATGCCAGATCTTGGAAATATGGATCTTAGCCAAATGCTTGGTGGTGGCCTTAAAGGTAAGGTTGGTTCATTTGCCATGAAACATGCGATGAAGCGTCAAGCTAATAAGATGAAAAAAGCTAAGAAAAAACGTAAATAAGAAACTTAGAACGCTAGGGCATTTTGCTCTAGTGTTTTTTTCTGAAAAATATTGACTAATATAACTATACACTGTAATATACTAATGTATATACAGTAAAAAGGAGTAAATTATGAAACCTAAAAAGAGAATTCAAGAAATGACCTTTGCAGCTTTATTAACTGCAATTGCTATCCTTATCCCAAGTATCATGCCAATTAAACTAATCATCCCACCGGCTTCGTATACTTTGGGGAGTCATGTTCCAATATTTCTAGCTATGTTTATATCTCCCTGGGTAACTGCTTTTGTTATCTTAGCTTCTAGTTTGGGATACTTTATGGCTGGCTATCCGATTGTGGTTGTTTTTAGGGCCTTTTCACATATTATATTTGGCTTATTAGGTGCACTCTATTTGAAAAAATTTCCACAAACGATAGAAAACCATAAATCATCATTACTTTTCAACTTTGTTTTAGGACTTATCCATGCCATAGGTGAAGTTCTTGCTTGCGTGATTTTTTATTCCGTAACAGGAGAGGATTTCCAAAAACTGTTCTATGTTCTCTTTGTTTTAGTTGGTTTTGGCACTATTGTCCATAGTATGATAGACTATGTTATAGCATTAACGATTTTCAAAAGTATTCGAAAAATACGCTAATTGAAAGAGGGATGGTTGGTCTATGGCTTCAAATCGAAAACAAGAATTATTGGCACTCTTAAAGGGAGCTAAAGAGGCAATGAATGGACAAAGTTTGGCGGAGCATTTTGGTGTGACACGTCAAATCATTGTTCAAGATATTGCACTCTTACGTGCAGATGGTGCCCAGATTATTTCAACTAATAGAGGATATATCTATAAAAGTAGCGATGATAATTCTTATGTACGTCGACTGTTTAAGGTGAATCATAAAGTGTCCGATATGGAAGATGAGCTTTTGGCTATTGTTGATAATGGAGGCCGTATTCAAAATATCATGATAGATCATCCAGTTTATGGAGAAATTCAGACTTTGTTGAAATTGACTTGTCGTCGAGATGTTAGTCATTTTTTAGACCAAGCCTCGTCAAATGACTTTCGCCCCTTATCTGATTTAACAAACGGAGTTCATTACCATCTTGTCGAAGCAGATAGTGAGCAAGATATAGATTATATTGAAGAGGCACTTAACCATCTAGGATTTTTAGTTAAAGAATGATATAAAAGAGAAATGTAAAAGTAGTTAGTTTCACTTGAAAACAACTGCTTTTTTTGATAAACTTATGTTAGTTTATTAACTTACGGAGGTAGCCATGTTTTCAGGACAAAGACTTAAGGAAATTCGAGAAGCACAAGGAATGAGCCAAGCATCAGTAGCTAAGCATCTAGGAATTTCACGCTCCTCTTATTTTAATTGGGAAAATGGTAAGACGAAACCTAATCAAAAGAACCTTTCGGTTTTGGCCGAACTTTTTGGTGTAGCTGAGACCTATTTTCTGTCTGAACATGAGATTGTAGAAGTCTACTTGGAATTAAATGAGGAAAATCGCCAAGAAGCTTTGCGACTCACTAAGGCTCTCTTAGAAGAGCAAGAAGCAGAAAAGCAAAAAGCACCTGTTATTCCGCTTTACTCATACAAAGTTTTCGAGCGTTTATCAGCCGGAACTGGTTACACTTACTTTGGTGATGGCAATTATGATGAAGTTTTCTATGATGAAGAATTGGATCATGATTTTGCGTCATGGGTTTTTGGAGACTCTATGGAACCTACCTATCTGAATGGTGAAGTAGTGCTAATCAAACAAACAGGTTTTGATTATGATGGAGCTGTTTATGCTGTAGACTGGGATGGTCAAACCTATATTAAAAAAGTTTATCGTGAGGAAGATGGTCTACGTTTAGTTTCTCTTAATAAACGTTATGGTGACAAGTTTGCACCCTATGACGAAGATCCCCGAATCATTGGAAAAATTGTCGGTAACTTTATGCCTGTTGAGGCTTAGTCAACTTTTATCGATTGGGCATCTTAAACTAAATCTGATATAATATAAGTAAAGTAAAGCCAAGTCTTTGGCTTTTTTTAAAGAGTTTAAATCATATTTTACTAAGAAAATAAAGAGGAGAGATAAACATGGCTACTATTCAATGGTTCCCTGGTCACATGTCCAAAGCCCGTCGACAAGTTCAGGAAAATCTTAAGCATGTTGATTTTGTAACAATTTTAGTGGATGCACGTTTGCCACTGTCAAGTCAAAATCCCATGCTAACTAAAATTGTTGGCGATAAACCAAAACTTTTAATTCTTAATAAGGCTGACCTTGCTGATAGTAATCGTACAAAAGAGTGGCGTAGCTATTTTGAGAGTCAAGGGATTAAAACCTTGGCCATCAATTCCAAGGAACAATCTACAGTTAAATTGGTGACAGATGTTGCTAAGAGTCTTATGGCTGACAAGATTCAACGACTACGTGAACGCGGTATCCAGAAAGAGACCTTGCGAACCATGATTATTGGGATTCCAAATGCTGGGAAATCTACCTTGATGAATCGTTTGGCTGGTAAAAAAATTGCCGTTGTAGGAAATAAACCTGGTGTGACAAAAGGTCAACAGTGGCTGAAATCTAATAAGGACTTGGAAATCCTTGATACTCCGGGGATTTTGTGGCCTAAGTTTGAAGATGAATTGGTTGGATTGAAACTCGCTTTGACTGGTGCCATCAAGGACCAGTTATTGCCAATGGATGAAGTGACGATATTTGGACTCAACTATTTTAAAACTTACTATCCTGAACGTTTAGAGGAACGCTTCAAAGGGATTGAACTTGAAGAAGAGGCACCAGAAATCATTATGGAAATGACTCGAAAACTTGGCTTCCGTGAAGATTATGACCGTTTTTATAATCTATTTGTCAAAGAAGTTCGTGATGGAAAACTAGGCCGTTACACACTTGATATTGTTGGGGTCGATACTGATGGCGACAATTAAAGAAGTCAAGGAGCAATTGGCAGCATTGATAGATCTTGATGACTACCGATGGGCAAGTTTTGAGGAAGATAGTCGAGCTGGTGTACAGACTGCCATTAAGCAACGCCGTAAAGCTATCCTAGCTGAGATTGCTGAGGAAGAGCGCTTAGAAAAGATGCTCAGTTACGAAAAGTCGCTTTATGCTCAGGGAGTTGAACTCATTGCAGGTGTTGATGAAGTTGGACGTGGCCCTTTGGCTGGGCCAGTGGTAGCTGCAGCGGTTATCTTACCAAAGCTTTGTAAAATAAAAGGTCTCAATGACAGTAAAAAAATTCCAAAATCTAAACATGAAGCCATTTATAAGCAGGTCATGAAGGAAGCGGTAGCTGTTGGGATTGGTATAAAGGACAATCATGTGATTGACGATGTCAATATTTATGAAGCAACCAAGCTTGCTATGGCTGAAGCTATTGAAAAACTGAGTCCCAAACCAGAACATTTGTTAATTGATGCCATGAGCTTGGACCTACCAATAGGACAAACATCAATCATAAAAGGGGATGCTAATTCTTTATCTATCGCAGCAGCTTCGATCGTAGCAAAGGTAACTCGGGATAAGATGATGGCTGATTATGATCAGGAGTTCCCTGGCTACGCCTTTGACCAAAATGCAGGCTATGGCACCAAAAATCATCTGTCTGGCATAGATAAATTTGGTGTAACACCAATTCATAGAAGAAGCTTCGAACCAATAAAGTCAATCATAAAAAGTAGGAGAAGTGGCGTGATTTTAGCTATTGATATCGGAGGGACCTTTATCAAATTTGGGTTAGTTGATGATGATTTTAAGATTAGCAATCAATCTAAAGTGTCAACTCCAACAACGTTAGACGACTTTTGGTTGACTTTAGAGCATATTGTCTCGTCTCACAAGGATATCATTTCTGGGATTGCCATTGCGTGCCCTGGCGAAATAAATAGTAAACATGGTTTCATTTTCAAGGGCGGTCTTATCCCATATTTAACAGCTATTCCTCTTGGGTCACGATTGACTAAAACATTTCAACTGCCTGTAAGGGTTATTAATGATGCTGACGCAGCAGCCTTGGCTGAAGCCAGATATGGAAGTCTAAAAGACTTGTATTGTGGGGCAGCCTTGGTTTTAGGTACGGGTGTTGGTTTAGGACTTGTCTCACAAAAGGACTTGCTATCACCTCTGTCGGTCACCCAATATCTGCGAGCTCCAAGTCCCCAAAGCATGAGTCAAACCTCTCTACCTTTCCAGTGGGAATTATTTATGCATGGCTTAGTAAGCCTTGTCGATAATAAGGGGTCTGCAGTAGGCTTTGTTCATGAAGCCAGTCAATTACTTGGGTTAAATCAAGACGATGGTCCAGCCGTATTCTCAACTATAGAGGAAAATCAATCGGAAGACATAAATCTTTTATTTAAAGACTATTGTCATGAAATTGCTGTTCTTGTGCTAAATTTGCAGAGTTTCTTTAGGCTGGAGAAAGTTGTTATCGGCGGTGGTATTAGTAGGCAAGATACTTTAATTGAAGGAATATGTGATGCCTATGAGGAGTTATTTAAAGAAAAGCCTGAATTAGGTTTTGAGCCAATAACTATTCAAGCTTGTTATTTCCATAACGATAGTAACCTACTAGGAGCCGCGTCTTATTTTGCCTCTGAAAATGATTTATAATCACGGAAAGTTCCATAATGGAGCTTTTTTCTTTTCTGTTACGAATAATGAAAAGGAGGTATCTATATGAATAACTTTGAACTTTTTAAACTTAAGGCCGCTGGGTTGACGAATTTGAATATCTTAAATATTTTGGACTATCAAAAGACTCAAGATAGAAAATTGAGTTTACGTGATATGGCAGTGGTATCCAAGTCTAAAAATGCCGTTCTTTTTATGGAAAAGTATAAGAGTTTAGATATTAAACAACTCAAAGAACAGTTTGAACGTTTTCCTACGTTATCGATTTTTGATAAAGAATATCCCATTGAGCTGAAGTATACCTATAATCCTCCTGTCCTCCTTTATTATCAGGGGAATCTTGATTTACTGAGTAAACCAAAGCTAGCTGTTGTTGGGGCAAGAAAGTGTTCTGAAACAGGCAAACAGTCCGTTCGAAAAATTGTTAGTGAACTTGGTAATCACTTTACTATTGTGAGTGGATTGGCTCGTGGGATTGATACTTGTGCGCATATGGAGGCCTTGAAAAATAAGGGGAACACTATTGCAGTTATCGGGACCGGACTTGATGTTTATTATCCTAAAGAAAATAAAGCTTTGCAGGACTATATGGCCAAAAATCATTTAGTTCTTACAGAATATGGACCGGGTGAACAGCCTCTCAAGTACCACTTTCCTGAACGCAATCGGATTATTTCTGGATTGTGTCAAGGAGTTATGGTCGTAGAAGCTAAGCTTCGCTCGGGAAGTCTGATTACTTGTGAGCGTGCCATGGAAGAAGGTAGAGATGTTTTTGCTATTCCAGGAAATATTTTAGATGGAAAGTCAGACGGATGTCATCATTTGATTCAAGAGGGTGCAAAGTGCATTACGACAGGGTTTGACATCCTTTCAGAGTTTTCTTAAAAATCAAACTTCTCCTATAGGGAAAAAGTTTTTTATTGACAGTTAAAGAAAAGGACGGTATCATGTTAGTTGCTCGGTCCAAGATGTTACATTTTTTAATGTCTTGTGACTAGATTTTAGACAGATTAGTGGCGCAGCCAGTTTATAACATTATAAGGAAATAGTCTATGGCGACAGCAACGACAACAAAAACAAAAACTAAAGCAACAAAGAAAACAACGGCTAAAAAGACGACTAAAAAGAGGGCGACACCAAAGAAAAATTTGGTTATCGTGGAGTCTCCTGCTAAAGCGAAAACGATTGAGAAGTATCTTGGCCGCAACTATAAAGTTGTAGCCTCTGTTGGGCATATCCGTGATTTGAAAAAATCAAGTATGTCGATTGATTTTGAAAACAACTACGAACCTCAGTACATCAATATTCGAGGTAAGGGACCTCTTATCAATGAATTGAAGAAAGAAGCAAAAAAAGCCAAGCAAGTCTTTCTCGCAAGTGACCCGGACCGTGAAGGGGAAGCCATTTCATGGCATTTGTCACATATTCTTGGATTAGAGCCAGATGATAAGAATCGTGTTGTTTTTAACGAAATTACTAAAGACGCAGTAAAAAATGCCTTTGTAGAGCCACGCGCCATTGACATGGACTTGGTAGATGCCCAGCAAGCTCGTCGTGTCTTGGACCGTATTGTGGGTTACTCTATTTCACCGCTTCTATGGAAGAAGGTTAAGAAAGGTCTTTCGGCCGGGCGTGTACAATCGGTAGCTCTTAAGCTCATTATCGACCGTGAAAATGAAATTAAGGCCTTTAAACCAGAAGAATACTGGACTATTGATGGTGCCTTTAAGAAGGGTGCTAAGAAGTTTCAGGCTAGCTTCTATGGCTTGGATGGTAAAAAGCTTAAGCTCAACAATAATGAGGATGTTCAAGCCGTTCTGTCTCGTATCACAAGTGATGATTTTAACGTAGATAAAGTAGAGAAAAAAGAACGCCGTCGTAATGCGCCATTGCCATATACAACTTCATCTCTTCAACAGGATGCTGCCAATAAGATTAACTTCCGAACACGTAAGACCATGATGGTTGCTCAACAGTTGTATGAAGGGATTAATCTGGGTTCAGGCGCTCAAGGTTTGATTACCTATATGCGTACGGACTCAACACGTATCAGTCCTGTTGCACAAAACCAGGCTGCTGAATTTATTACAGAACGCTTTGGTTCTAAGTATTCAAAACACGGCAGCAAGGTGAAAAATAGTTCAGGAGCACAAGATGCCCATGAGGCTATTCGTCCGTCAAATGTTTTCCAAACACCAGAAAGCATTGCAAAGTATTTGGATAAGGATCAGCTTAAGCTTTATACTCTTATCTGGAATCGTTTTGTAGCGAGTCAAATGACAGCTGCAGTATTCGATACGATGAAGGTGACCTTGTCTCAAAACGGAGTCATTTTCACTGCAAATGGTAGCCAAATCAAGTTCGATGGTTATATGGCCGTTTACAACGACTCTGATAAGAATAAAATGCTTCCTGATATGGCAGAAGGTGATACGGTTAAGAAGGTTGTGACAACGCCTGAACAACACTTCACGCAACCTCCTGCACGCTATTCTGAAGCGACACTGATTAAGACACTGGAAGAAAATGGTGTCGGTCGTCCGTCAACTTATGCGCCAACGCTTGATGTTATCCAACGTCGCTACTATGTCAAATTGGTGGCTAAACGTTTTGAACCAACAGAACTTGGTGAAATCGTTAATAGCTTAATCGTCGAATTTTTCCCTGACATCGTGGATGTTAAATTCACCGCTGAAATGGAGGGTAAACTTGATAAGGTTGAAATTGGTAAGGAACAATGGCAGAAGGTAATTGATGAATTCTTCAAACCTTTCCAAAAAGAATTGGAAAAAGCTGAAGAAGGTATTGAAAAAATCCAAATTAAGGATGAGCCTGCTGGTTTTGATTGTGACCTCTGTGGTCACCCAATGGTCATCAAACTTGGTCGCTACGGTAAGTTCTACGCATGTAGTAATTTCCCAGACTGTCATAACACCAAGGCCATTACAAAAGAAATTGGCGTTACTTGTCCAACCTGTGGTCAAGGTCAGGTCATCGAACGTAAGACAAAACGTAATCGTGTCTTTTATGGTTGTGATCGCTATCCTGACTGTGAATTTACGTCGTGGGATATTCCTGTTGGACGTAACTGTCCTAAATCAGGCGATTACCTCGTCGAGAAGAAAGTACGTGGTGGTGGCAAACAAGTCATCTGTAGTAACGAAGAGTGTGACTACAAAGAATCTGTTGTTAAATAAAGACATAGCTATCTCAAGTTAAGACTTGGGATAGTTTTTTGTATTTTATCCAAAAAACTGATACTTTCCTTAAATTTGTTTTTTATACTAAGAATGAAAGAAAGGAGAGTTATTATGAAACGTTTAAGTCTATCAGGTTTCCAACTCAAATATATAGCCCTCATTACTATGGTATTCGACCATATTCATTATTTTTTTGACTATACAGGGAAAATACCTATTTGGTTTACTATGATTGGGAGATTAGCAGCCCCCTTATTTCTATTTGCTGTGATTGAAGGTTTCGTTAATACACACAATCGAAAAAAATACTTCCTAAAGATTTATGCTTTAGCGATTTTGATGGGATTGATTCAGTTTGGATTCTATAATTTTCTACATCCTCTTGTAAGGCCAGATGGTTTCTTTCCGCAAAATATGATGCTGTCGTCATTTGCTATCTTGCTCGTTGCTCTTCAAGGTATTGCTTGGATTCAAGAAAAGAAATATCTAAAAGGAATCCCAACCTTACTTTTCCCATTGCTGCTTCCATGGTTATTGGTACCTTTTTATCTGTTAGGTCAAAACAAACCAGTCTTTACTTTATTCATAAATTTACTTAATTACACAGTGTTTCCAACTCATACGTCTATCAGTGATGGAGGAACATGGTTGCTGTTGACCGGTATCGCTATGTATCTTTGTCATAAGAATCTTAAGAAAGAAGTGCTTGCTTTTGTGAGTGTTAGTCTTGTTTGGGTACTAATGGCGATTGTTCTAACTAGACCTTCTTTTCACGATTTAATGTTTAAATACATTGAATGGATGGAAATATTTGCAGCTCCTTTGATGCTTTGTTATAACGGTCAAAGAGGGAATGGGTCAAAATATTTATTCTATGTCTTTTACCCAACACATATTTATCTACTCTACGCCTTGTCAGTTATCTTCTATAGATGATATGATAAAGGTAATTTTGTACGAAAGGAAAGCTTATGGCTCAAATACTTGTTATTGATGATCAAGAAGATATTGTGAAATTGGTTGTAAAAGCTTTAGAGCTTAAAAATCATAAGGTGACGGGGTTTACAAGTGTTTTAGATTTGGATAAGAACTCGCTTCCACGGTTTGACTTGATTATACTGGATATCATGATGCCTGATGTTGACGGTCTCCAGTTTTGTCATGAGATTCGGGATCAGGTGGATTGCCCCATACTTTTTATTACAGCCAGAACGCAAGAAGGGGATATCGTTCAGGGACTGAGCTATGGGGCGGATGATTATATTTGCAAACCATTTGGGGTTAAAGAACTTCAAGCGCGTGTGGCGGCTCACTTGAGACGTGAAAGTCGTGAACGTCACCATAAGCTTTCACTTGGAGATTTTCAGTTTGATTTGTCGGCTCAGGAGCTTTATGTTGAGAATCAGTTGTTAGATTTAACTAAGTCGGAATATGGTATTTGTCAGTTTCTGGCTGAAAATAAGGGCCAAGTCTTTTCAAAAGAACAAATCTACACGCATTTGTACGGCTATGAGGATAAAGGAAGTCCAACAGCAGTGGCTGAACATATTAAAAATATCCGTGCAAAGCTCAAAGATGTTGGGCAAAATCCTATTGAAACAGTTTGGGGGATTGGTTACAAGTGGCACTAATTAAAAAACGAGAACACTCTCTAAGAACAATCTTGTTATCTTATGTCGTTAGCCTGACGGTCCTCTCGGCAATCAGCAGTCTTCTTATTTTGTATTTGTTCAGCTTGTCTTATCGTTTTGGAGTTGTGATTCCAGCAAATCAAGTTGAGAGTGATTTGTCTGCTGTGAGAAGTGATATTGAAACTTCTAAGGTCTTTAATCCCGAGATTTTACCTGATGGTACGAGTTATGTCTTTTTAACTAGGGATTTTAAGCTTAAAAAGTCTAACATGCCTGTTAACTTGCAAGAAGAATCCTTACTAAATTACCAATTCAAGAATGCTCACGGTGGGATATACGGCTATTTTCAGTCTTTTGAACGGTCAGATGGCATAGTCATTGTCAACTATCAATTATCACCTAGGTATCATAATGCGTGGATGAATCAGCATTTTCCTAATGCTGATCTTATGATGATTGGCTCAATGTTTGTATCCATTCTCCTCCTATTTATTATTTTAACTTTTTACTATGCAAATAAATTAAGTCAGCAGCTTAAACCTATATTAAAAGCTACTGAAAAAATTTCCCAACAAGACTTGGATTTTCAAACCTCCCAGTCTACAATTAAGGAATTCAATCAGGTTTTAAGTAGCTTGGATCATATGCGTGTAGCACTTCGTGAGTCCTTGATGGAAAATTGGAAGGCAGAGCAAGATAAGCAAAATCAGATTTCTGCCCTGACACATGATTTGAAGACCCCACTGACAGTTGCTCGTGGGAATGCAGACCTCTTAGCCATGACTTCCTTGGATGCGGAACAGATGGACTTATTAGAACATTTTCAAAAGGGGATTACACAGGTTGATGCTTATGTTAAAGAGTTGTCTGAACTCAACAAAACGAGTTTGACGAAAAGCTTGACGCTTGAAGACATTTCGGTTAGGGAATTTGTTGAAGATATTTACGATCAAACCTTGTCACTAGCTCAAACCAAACAAATCAATGTAGCATTTGACAAGAAGGAGATTAAGAAAGCAATCATAGGCCATTGGGACAGGTCCTTGTTGAATCGAGCTTTTATGAATATTGTTTCAAATGCCGTAGAGTATACACCCAGTGGCAGTCAGTTGCTCCTGACTGCTAGGGTAGAAGAAGATGAATTCAAGTTTATCTACCTTGATTCTGGTCCTGGATTTTCCCTTGAATCTCTTGAAAAGGCTACTCAGCTCTTTTATCAAGAGGATAAAAGTAGACAGAGCCGCAATCATAGTGGCCTTGGTCTGACTATTGCCAATGATATTATTCGCTTACACCATGGTAGTCTTGCTCTTTCGAATGACGATAGCACGGGTGGTGCTAAAGTGACTATCATTTTACCCCTTTAAATACAGATGACTCCTAGTCGCCAGATGAGGAGTTTTTTGCTATACTACTAAGAGTAAAAATGAAGAAAGATTTGTGGGGGCAGGATTTCATCTTGTTCTCGAAGAGGTATTAGTGTCATGTCTCAATCAAAAGCAGATTATATTAACGTGATTGGAGCTGGATTGGCCGGCTCTGAAGCAGCTTATCAGATTGCTAAACGTGGTATTCCGGTAAAACTATATGAAATGCGTGGGGTCAAAGCAACACCTCAGCATAAGACAACAAACTTTGCAGAATTGGTTTGCTCTAACTCTTTCCGTGGCGATAGCTTGACAAATGCTGTAGGGCTTCTTAAAGAAGAAATGCGTCGCTTGGACTCGATCATTATGCGAAATGGAGAAGCTCACCGTGTGCCAGCTGGTGGTGCCATGGCTGTGGACCGTGAAGGTTATGCAGAAGCAGTGACAGCTGAAATTGAAAACAACCCACTAATTGAAGTTATCCGTGAAGAAATCACAGAAATTCCTGATGATGCCATTACAGTTATTGCTTCAGGTCCTTTGACTTCTGATGCTTTAGCTGAAAAAATTCACAAGCTTAACGGTGGAGATGGGTTCTATTTCTATGATGCCGCTGCACCGATTGTTGATAAAGCGACTATCGACATGAACAAGGTCTACCTTAAGTCACGCTATGACAAGGGTGAAGCAGCTTACCTAAACTGTCCAATGACCAAGGAAGAGTTCATGGCCTTCCACGAGGCCTTGACAACAGCTGAAGAAGCTCCTTTGAATTCTTTTGAAAAAGAAAAGTATTTCGAGGGCTGTATGCCTATCGAGGTTATGGCTAAACGTGGTATCAAGACAATGCTCTATGGTCCTATGAAACCAGTTGGTTTGGAGTATCCTGAGGATTATAAGGGACCACGTGATGGTGACTTCAAGACGCCTTATGCGGTTGTTCAGCTTCGTCAGGACAATGCAGCTGGTAGCCTCTATAATATCGTTGGTTTCCAAACCCACCTTAAATGGGGAGAGCAAAAGCGTGTCTTCCAAATGATTCCAGGTCTTGAAAATGCAGAATTTGTACGTTACGGGGTAATGCACCGCAACTCTTACATGGATTCGCCAAACTTGCTCAAACAGACTTTCCAGTCAAAATCAAACCCTAATTTGTTCTTTGCGGGACAAATGACTGGTGTAGAAGGTTATGTTGAATCAGCTGCCTCAGGTTTGGTTGCTGGAATCAATGCTGCCCGTCTCTTTAAAGGTGAAGATGAGGTTATCTTCCCTCACACAACAGCTATCGGTAGTCTTCCATATTATGTGACACATGCTGAAAGTAAACATTTCCAACCAATGAATGTTAACTTCGGTATTATCAAAGAGTTAGAAGGCCCACGTATTCGTGACAAGAAAGAGCGCTATGAAAAAATTGCTGAGCGAGCTCTTAAAGATTTACAACCTTTTATTCAAGCTTAGACAACATTAAAATCCCTTACCGAATACGGCAAGGGATTTTCAGATTTAAAAGTATTCAATTAACTAAAGAATTTCTTAGCGATTTCTTGACCTTGTTTGATTTTAGCCCATTGTTGAGGTGTTGCCAACTCATTACCTGAGTCACATGAGGCGAAACCACATTGGTGAGAGAGGAAGAGACGTTCTTTTGGAAGGATTTGACTCGCTTTTTCAAGCAAATCGAGGACACGTTCTTCGTCATCAAGGTCAGTAGTTTTAGAAGACAAAAGTCCTAGTACAACTTCAGCTTTGCTGTCTTTGAGGGCTTCGAGAGCTTTGATATCACCAGCGGTGTCGCTATCCCACTCAAGGAAGAAACGGTCATAGTGTTGCTCTGCCAAGAACTTCTTAGCGATGGCTTCGTAAGTTCCTTCGGCAGCAGAACGGCTTTCATAGTTGCCACGACAGTTGTGCGTCCAAACCGTTAAACCAATTTCGTGAGCATAGTCTACAACCTCGTTATTGATAGCTACAAACTCATCAGCCAATTCTGCTAAATCAGAATTACCTTCCGCAAAGAAACTTGCAGGGTTTGATGGGTCAAAAAGTTCCCAGAGACAGTCATCAAATTGAACAATTTTTCCACCGATAACCTTATATTCTTCTAAGAATTCTTTATAGGCATTAATCAAACCTTTTTTGAGGTCTTCATTTGTTTCATAGACTTGTCCAGGACCAGCCAAACGGTCAAAGATAGCAAGTTCAGTGTAGGCATGAGCAGGACCCCAGATAGTTTGTTTGGTATCTTCATCACCAGCCTCAGCCTTAACCAATTTATAGATATCTAGGTAATGGTGGTTCTTACCTGAGAGCGGCTCAGTGATGCGAATACCGATATCTTTACGTGTTTCATATTGACCACCATCATGGTCTTTAAAAGTGTAGCCATGCTCAGCAATGTAGCGTTCAATTCCTTTAAATCCCCAGACAAAGTCTAAATGCCACATAGAACGTCCAAACTCACCATCAGTAAGGATGTCAATACCGTTAGCTTTTTGGTCAGCCACAATTTGCTTAATATCTGCAGTTTCAGTTTCTTGATAACCAGGAAGGGCATCATAGAAAGGATACTGGATGTCGTCACGGTGCTCGATTTCGTCCTTATATTTACGGAGATCCGCAGGACGAAGAAGGGAACCTACTAATTGGAATTTAGATTTTGGCATAAAATTAACCTCAAAATATCATTTTATTTCTATCATACTTTTTATTTGCATTAATGAAAAATAGTTAATTTCTTTCTGAGGGTATAGTTTAAGATTATATAAGGTTTTACCCTGCAAAATGATACTTCCTATGGTAAAATGAAAAGAAAACAATGAAGGTTGGGAACATGCAAAAAACATTCTTTATTATTAAACCAGATGCTGTTAAACGCCATCTAATTGGTCAAGTGCTTGATCGAATTGAGCGACGTGGCTTCGTTATTGAGCGTATGGAGATGCTGATGCTTGACGAAGAACGTCTTAGAGAGCATTATGCCCAATTGGTTGATAAACCCTTTTTCCCTAGTATTGCAGAATTCATGATGAGTGGCCCAGCAGTTATTGGTATTATGTCTGGCCCAGGTGTTATCAAGTCATGGCGTGATATGATGGGAGCAACCAATCCTGGGGATGCTACTCCAGGAACGATTCGTGGAGACTTTGCAACTGCACCAGATGGGGACATGATTCCAAATATTGTTCATGGTTCTGATTCAGAAGAATCTGCGGCTCGAGAAATTCAGATTTGGTTTGGTGAGTAAGATGGATTTAGTAAAGATTCAATCTGATTTAGCTAAGGGTGGACTGTTAATTGATGTCAGAAGTCCAGAAGAGTATGCAGAAGGTCATGTTAAGGATGCCTTATTAATACCTCACACGCAGATTTTCACAGCTGACATTCCAGCTAAAAAAGACGCTTCAATTTACCTCTATTGTAAAATGGGGCCTCGTGCAGAATTTGCTGCATCAGTTCTTAAAGAGCGAGGCTATACTAAGGTGACTAACTTGGGTGGCTTGGACGATATGGAAGCACTAGGTTTTGAATTTGAAGAATAATAGGAATAAGGTCACCCAAGGGTGGTCTTATTTGTTTTCAGAAAAGTTTGATAATTACTTGACTACGTTTTCATAAAGGAGTAGAATTTTAATTGAGTTAAGACAAAGCCTATGAAAATGACTTTGCCAGAACTTGACTAACTTAGCGTATTCCAATTGAGATAAGGCTCGGTATTAAGCCAGTGACTCTAATTGGTAGAGGAGGATTTCGTATGTCAAAAGTTGCTATTGTTACAGGTGCAGGTCAAGGTATTGGTTTTGCGATTGCAAAACGTTTGGTTGAAGATGGTTTTAAAGTCGGAGTATTGGACTACAACGCTGAAACTGCAGAAAAAGCGGTTGCTGAATTGTCAGCAGACAAAGCATTTGCGGTTGTAGCTGATGTATCTAAACAAGCTGAAGTAGCAGCTGCTTTCCAAAAAGTTGTTGATCACTTTGGTGACTTGAATGTTGTTGTTAATAATGCCGGTGTGGCACCAACAACACCACTTGATACTATTACTGAAGAACAGTTCCAACGTACATTTAACATCAATGTCGGTGGTGTTATCTGGGGTGCTCAAGCTGCACAAGCACAATTTAAAGCACTTGGTCATGGTGGTAAAATCATCAATGCGACTTCACAAGCAGGTGTCGTAGGTAACCCTAACTTGACTGTCTATGGTGGTACTAAATTTGCAGTTCGTGGTATCACTCAAACTTTGGCGCGTGACTTGGCTGATTCAGGTATCACTGTCAATGCTTATGCACCAGGTATCGTTAAGACTCCAATGATGTTTGACATTGCTCATGAAGTTGGTAAGAACGCTGGTAAAGATGATGAATGGGGTATGCAAACATTTGCTAAAGATATTACTCTTAAACGTTTGTCAGAACCTGAAGATGTGGCAGCAGCAGTTAGCTTCTTAGCTGGACCTGACTCAAACTACATCACAGGTCAAACCATCATCGTGGATGGTGGAATGCAATTCCATTAAAATAAAAGGAGAGCGGAAGGCTCTCTTTTTTTGCTTGATAAAACATAATATTTCTGATAATATAATCGTAATTAATTATGCTTTAAAAGGAGCCTTTCTATGTCAGATATTTTACACTATATTATAGAGCACCCATTTTTTAGTCTCATTCTATTGGGAATTGTTGTACTAGCCTTCGGTTTAGCTCCATTTTCAAGTAGTTCTACAGAAAACAAGCGCTCGGCAATTATTAATAAGCACTACAACGATAATTTTAAGAAGTAAGAAGGACTAAATACGGTCAGAAAGCAGATATTAGAGATAGGCAAAAGCCTGTCTTTTTTGTATAATAGAAGGTAACGATTAGTTTTTTTATAATCACAAGTAAGAACTAGGAAAGATAAAAATGCCAAATATTGAAGAATTAAAACAACGACAGGAGAAGATTCGTAACTTCTCTATTATTGCCCATATTGACCACGGTAAATCAACCCTTGCTGACCGTATTTTGGAAAAGACTGAGACAGTATCAAGTCGTGAGATGCAGGCGCAACTCCTTGATAGTATGGACCTCGAGCGTGAACGTGGTATCACTATCAAACTAAATGCCATTGAGCTTAACTATACAGCTAAAGATGGCGAAACATATATTTTCCACCTTATCGACACACCAGGACACGTGGACTTTACTTATGAAGTGTCACGTTCTCTTGCTGCCTGTGAGGGTGCAATCTTGGTGGTGGATGCAGCTCAAGGAATTGAAGCGCAAACACTTGCCAATGTTTACTTGGCCCTAGATAATGACTTGGAAATCTTACCAGTTATCAATAAAATCGACCTTCCAGCTGCAGATCCTGAACGTGTGCGTACAGAGGTTGAAGATGTTATCGGACTAGATGCTTCGGAAGCCGTGCTTGCATCAGCTAAAGCTGGTATCGGTATCGAGGAGATTCTCGAACAAATCGTTGAGAAAGTTCCTGCACCTCAAGGTGAAGTCGAGGCGCCTCTCCAAGCCCTTATCTTTGACTCTGTTTATGATGCCTACCGTGGGGTTATCCTCCAAGTGCGTGTGGTTAACGGAATGGTTAAACCAGGCGATAAGATTCAAATGATGTCTAATGGCAAGACCTTTGATGTTACTGAGGTTGGTATCTTCACGCCTAAAGCTGTTGGCCGTGACTACCTTGCTACAGGTGATGTTGGTTATATCGCGGCCTCAATCAAGACTGTTGCGGATACCCGTGTCGGTGATACAGTAACACTTGCGGATAATCCAGCAGCAGAGCCACTCCATGGCTATAAGCAAATGAATCCAATGGTCTTCGCCGGTCTTTATCCAATTGAGTCTAATAAATACAATGACTTGCGTGAGGCTCTTGAAAAGCTCCAATTGAACGATGCCAGTCTTCAGTTTGAGCCTGAAACGTCTCAAGCCCTTGGTTTTGGTTTCCGTTGTGGTTTCTTGGGTCTTCTTCACATGGATGTTATCCAAGAGCGTTTGGAACGTGAGTTTAACATTGATCTCATCATGACAGCACCATCGGTAGTTTACCATGTTAATACTACTGACGGTGAGATGCTTGAAGTGTCTAACCCATCTGAATTCCCAGATCCTACACGTATTGATGCCATCGAAGAGCCTTATGTTAAAGCTCAAATCATGGTTCCTCAAGAGTATGTTGGTGCGGTTATGGAGTTAGCACAACGTAAACGTGGTGATTTTGAAACCATGGAATATATCGATGATAATCGTGTGAACGTTATCTATCAGATTCCACTTGCTGAAATCGTCTTTGATTTCTTTGATAAATTGAAATCATCTACGCGTGGTTATGCAAGCTTTGACTATGAATTGTCAGAATACCGTCGCTCACAATTGGTGAAAATGGATATTCTCCTTAATGGTGACAAGGTCGATGCCCTTAGCTTCATCGTTCACAAGGAATTTGCTTACGAGCGTGGAAAACTTATCGTTGATAAACTTAAGAAAATCATTCCACGTCAACAATTCGAAGTGCCTATTCAAGCGGCTATCGGTCAAAAAATTGTTGCTCGTACTGATATTAAGGCCCTTCGTAAAAACGTCTTGGCAAAATGTTACGGTGGTGACGTTTCACGTAAACGTAAACTCCTCGAAAAACAAAAAGCCGGTAAGAAACGTATGAAAGCCATCGGTTCGGTTGAAGTACCACAAGAAGCCTTCTTGTCAGTACTTTCAATGGACGAAGATGAGAAATAAGAGTAATAGTCAGAATGTGATGTTCTGGCTATTTTTGTAAAAAAGTTATGCTAAAGAAGATTTTAAAGTTTCCCTTCTCGAAGCGTGGAAGGATTTATACTGCGACTATACTAATGCTTTTCTTTTTAGGGAATACATATACAAAGCACAAATTTCATGAAAAAGCTGTAGAAGAGTTACAGATGGCTCTAAAAGCAGATAAAGTAACTTCCAATGAGATTTTTGGTAGACGTCAACAATATGTTGCAATTAGTCATGAAGAACCCACTTACTATAATTCTGAAGATAATGTAGCTACTGAGATGATTGGTAGAAATCATTTTGTTCGCTATTACGACACCATGAGTAGTCTCCATCAAGCTCATTTGGTAGTTTATGATATCAACAAAAATTTTGAAAAGAAAATTATTAATTTGACCCCATATTTGAAGAAAATAAAAGATTTTAAAGATATTAAGGAGTTGGCTGTGTCTTTAAAATCGATTGATGGTTATGATTATGTTTTCTTGGAGAATTCTCAAAACGATAAGCAATTTGCTTACAATTTAGATACGAATCAATTTTTAACTAGAGACCTACCAGATTATTCTTACAGTAAGGATGAAATGCTTTATTTTGGTGATAAGAGTTCTGCTCGTAATCAGGTGAATGATAGCAACATGTGGGGATATTTAAAGAGAGAAGGAAACTTGGATGAGCTTTTAAGAATGTTACCAGCTCAAACAAACAACCATTTATCAACTCATCTAAATGTGATCCTAGAGATTGATAATGTAGATACTTCAAAACAAGAGAATCAAATTAATCTATTTAATGAAAATTCTGAGGTTAAGCCTATTTACGAAGAGGCTGTTAATCAGACAACAACAAACAGTAATACCTTAAAGAAATTTAAAGTATTGACCCGTCAAGGTAAGGAGGGAGAATTTCCGGTCGGTCCAACTGAACCAGTGAAAAGCAGCCTACCTAATAAACCAAGCGAGCCAAAGAAAGTTCCAGAATTTAATGTTTTTCCTGATTCTATTTTTCCTATTAAACCTTTAAGTTTTAGTGACATTCTTAATAAGAAGGCAGAACAAGACTATCAGAAAGATTATCGAGCTTACGAAAAAGCACGTCAAAAAGCCCAAAAAGATTATGATAGGAAATATGATGCCTATAAAAAGAAATTGGCTCAATATGAGTCCTATAGAGATAGAGAGTACGACAAACAATCACAAATCTATTTTTCTCCTGAAGAGCAGACCAATGATATTTTACATTGGTTGGGAACAAATGGAGAGCAAGCAATTGTAATTTCTGTAGAGGACGGTGCTGGTATTAGGAAGGAAATTCATTCGTTTGCTGATATTAAGGAGTGGGTAGATAAACATGATTACGATAACACTATAAAATCGGACTTTAGAGATTATAAAGAAGCTAAATAAGGATTCATGGGCTTTTAGTCTTATCAAGAAACCCATCACAAGCATTTTTCTCAGCTTTAGGCTATAATAGACAAAAAGGAATCTTGGGAGGGCCACTATGGATATCATGAGTTTTATCCCCAGTCAGCGCCAGGCTATTCTGGAGCGTTTTCAGCAAGTGGAGGCCTTGGGATTAGGCGCAGTTCGTATTGAATTGAAGGTTGCTAATCCTGTTGGCATCATCTATGAGTGCTTTATTTTAGCAGGGGAGAATTATTTTTCTAATCAAGCAGTGGTATCCTTCCGCATTCTCTATGAAAAGGACTTGGAACGCATTTCTTTGGATGTCGTAGATATCCCTGGTCGCTCAAGCTTGTCTAATTATCTCCAGTTAATAGAGATTTTTGAAGGCTTGCAAAATTATCTTAATCGAGAGTTTGCTAAGGTAAAAAATACATGAACATCTGATAGTAATCAGGTGTTTCTTTTTGTGATAGAAGTTCAAAATTTCACAATCTTTTTTTCACAAGATTGTCTGAAAACTGTGCTATAATGGTAACAGAATTGTGAAGTGATAAAAGTTTGTGAAAAAACGAGCAGACTTTGACACTTTGTGACTTATACTTGAAAGGAAAATTGGCTCTATCATTTTAGGGCCAGAAGGACTGTGTTCATGTCAGAAGAAAAGCAATTGTATGGTGCGGATTTAGTGGTTGATAGTTTGACCAACCATGATGTTGATTATGTCTTTGGGATTCCAGGTGCAAAAATCGATAGGGTTTTTGATACTTTGGAAGATAAGGGACCTGAATTGATTGTTGCCCGTCATGAGCAAAATGCTGCTTTTATGGCTCAAGGTGTTGGACGTATCACAGGGAAACCCGGTGTAGTATTGGTAACATCTGGTCCAGGTGTCTCAAATTTGGCTACTGGTTTGGTAACAGCGACAGATGAAGGAGATCCTGTTCTTGCTATTGGTGGTCAGGTTAAGCGTGCAGATCTTTTGAAACGTGCCCATCAATCAATGAATAACGTTGCTATGCTT
Source organism: Streptococcus sp. FSL R7-0248 (assembly GCF_037967965.1). Classification (NCBI taxonomy): domain Bacteria; kingdom Bacillati; phylum Bacillota; class Bacilli; order Lactobacillales; family Streptococcaceae; genus Streptococcus; species Streptococcus sp. FSL R7-0248. Next base: position 1,128,849 of record NZ_CP150201.1, on the reverse strand, counting down.
GAACCGATTACCAAGTATGCTGCTGAAGTACATGATGCTAATACCCTTTCTGAAACGGTTGCTAATGCCTATCGCCATGCTAAGTCAGGGAAACCGGGTGCAAGCTTTATTTCAATTCCTCAAGACGTGACCGATGCTCCGGTCAGTGTTAAGGCTATCAAGCCTATGACAGATCCAAAACTTGGTTCAGCATCTGTTTCTGATATTAACTATCTCGCACAGGCGATAAAAAATGCTGTATTGCCGGTCTTACTTTTAGGGAACGGTGCTTCATCAGAAGCTGTAACTTACTCTATTCGCCAGATTTTGAAACATGTTAAATTACCAGTTGTTGAAACTTTCCAAGGTGCTGGTATCGTGTCACGTGACCTTGAAGAGGATACTTTCTTTGGTCGTGTAGGTCTTTTCCGTAACCAACCGGGGGACATGTTGCTTAAGAAGTCGGACTTGATTATTGCCATTGGTTATGACCCAATTGAGTATGAAGCACGTAACTGGAATGCTGAAATTTCAGCACGTATTATCGTAATTGATGTTGAACCTGCTGAGGTGGATACTTACTTCCAGCCAGAACGTGAATTGATTGGTAATGTAGAAGCAACTTTAGATTTGCTTTTGCCTGCTATTCAAGGCTACAAATTACCTGAAGGATCAGTTGAATATCTAAAAGGGTTAAAAAATACAGTCGTCGAAGATGTTAAATTTGACCGTCAGCCTGAAGAAGGTACCGTACATCCACTCGATTTAATTGAAGTTTTACAAGAACAAACGGATGATGATATGACAGTTACCGTTGACGTTGGTAGTCACTATATCTGGATGGCTCGCTATTTCAAATCTTATGAACCACGTCATTTGCTTTTCTCAAATGGGATGCAAACTTTGGGGGTTGCTCTTCCGTGGGCCATCTCTGCAGCTATGGTTCGTCCTAAGACAAAAGTCATTTCTGTTTCTGGTGACGGTGGTTTCCTCTTCTCAGCACAAGAATTGGAGACAGCAGTTCGATTGAAATTGCCAATTGTTCATATTATCTGGAACGATGGCCATTATAATATGGTGGAATTCCAGGAAGAAATGAAGTATGGTCGCTCTTCAGGGGTTGACTTTGGTCCAGTTGATTTTGTAAAATATGCTGAGAGCTTTGGAGCGAAAGGTTATCGTGCAACAAGTAAAGAGGAGTTTTCTAGCTTGCTCCAAGAAGCCTTGGCTCAAGCTGTAGATGGACCAGTCCTTATTGATGTTCCAATCGACTATAAAGATAATATTAAACTCGGCGAAACTATTTTGCCAGATGAATTTTACTAAAAAGAGGGTGTAGACATGTCTGAAGCCATAAAATTATTTCAATATAATACTTTGGGAGCCTTGATGGCTGGGCTTTATGGAGGTACTTTAACAGTTGGTGAATTGTTGGAGCATGGAGACTTGGGTCTTGGAACATTAGATTCTATTGATGGAGAGTTGATTGTTCTTGATGGTAAAGCCTATCAAGCTAAAGGCTCTGAAGGTAAAGTCGAAGTGGTAGAAGTTTCTCCAGATGAAAAAGTTCCCTATGCAGCAGTCGTACCTCACCAAGCTGAAGTTATCTTCCGTCAACGTTTTGAAATGACTGATAAAGAACTTGAGGATCGTATTGAATCTTACTATGATGGGGTTAATCTCTTCCGTTCCATCAAGATTAAAGGGCATTTTAAACACATGCATGTCCGCATGATACCTAAGTCTACTCCTGATACGAAATTTGCTGAAGTTGCGACTCATCAACCAGAGTATGAATCTGATAATATTTCAGGTACCATCGTTGGGATTTGGACACCAGAAATGTTCCACGGTGTGAGCGTGGCTGGCTATCATTTACATTTTATATCAGATGATTTATCATTTGGTGGGCATGTCATGGACTTTATTATTGACAATGGTATAGTTGAAGTCGGTCCAGTTGACCAACTCGATCAACGTTTCCCAGTTCAAGACCGTCAGTATCTCTTTGCTAAATTCAATGTCGATGAGATGCGTGAAGATATTACCAAGGCTGAATAAAATATTTTAAAGATATCAATCGATTATAGTTAGAACTTTCCTAGATGATTAGGAAAGTTTTTTTTGTTTTTATAATTATTTCGATATCGAAATAGTTGACAGATGTAACGAACAGTGATACAATGACTGTGATATTTCGATGTAGAAATAAAAAGGAGACAAAATGGACAAGATGCAAGGGGGCTACCAAGCTTTACAGATACGCTTGTTGAACGGGCGTATCTTTCAAAAACTATTGAGCAAGGAACCAGATGCGCAATACCGAAGTGAACAGGGGAAAATTTTAACAGTCTTATGGCAAAAAGAGCAAGGCAGGGCAACTGCAACTGATATTGCTTTAGCGACGGGACTAGCTAATAACACATTGACCAGCATGATAAAGAAATTGGTCGAGCAAGGCTTGGTTAAGATTGAACAGAGTGACCAGGACAAGCGCAAGAAGTTTGTAGTCTTGACGGAATTAGGTTGGGCGCAAAAAGAAATTGGAGATCGCGTTAGTCAGGAACTGGGAGAGATATTCTACCAAGGCTTTTCGGATAACGAAATCCAAGAATTTGAGGAGTATCAAGAGCGTATTATAAATAATTTAAAGAAAAAAGAAAACGTGGAATAAGTCATGTCTATTCAAGCACAAAACGCACAGAATCTATACCTTCATGCCATTCAAGATGGCCGTGTAGCAGAAGCTCAGGCTAGCTTTGTAGGGGATACCTATATCCAACACTCGACAGGGGTGCCAGATGGGAAAGAAGGTTTTGCGGCTTTCTTTGCAGATTTTTTTAAACGTCATCCAGAACGTGATATTAAGATTGTTCGTACCATTGAAGATGGAAATCTTGTTTTTGTTCATGTTCACCAATATCTGAACGGTGGAGAAGCCCAATGGGTAACGACGGATACATTCCGTGCAGATGAAAATGGTCGTATCGTTGAGCATTGGGACGTTATTGACTACTATCGCATACCTGAAAATGGCCAACTAGATCAGATCTTTGGAGATTTTGAAATCAAGGATTTGGGTAAGACAGCAGAAAATAAAAAATTGGTCCGTCGTTTCTTGACAGAAATTTACCAAAACAAGGAACTTGATCAATGGGAAGACTTTGTGGCAGAGGAACTGATTCAGCATAACCATGAGATTGGGCAAGGAAGCCAAGCTTATAAGAACTATGTACGCGAGCACGATGTGGACTATGACTTTGTTTTCCAACTCTTGACACAAGGGAATTATGCAGTTAGTTATGGTCAGGTCTTGATGGATGGAGTGCCTTATGCTCAGTACGATATCTTTCGTGTAGAAAATGGAAAAATTGTTGAGCATTGGGATAATAAGGAATTCATGCCTAAGGTAGAAGACTTGACCAATAGAGGGAAGTTTTAAGAAGGAGTACCTTATGAAAGCAGTTGTTGTGAGCAGTCCAGGTGGACCAGAGGTATTAGAAGTTGTCGAACGACAAAAACCAATTTTGAAGGCCGGTTGGACCTTGGTGAAAATTCAAGGATTTGGTATCAATCACAGTGAAATTTTTACCCGTCAGGGTTTATCGCCGTCAGTTCAATTTCCTCGTGTGTTAGGAATTGAGTGTGTCGGTCTTGTGAAAGAAACGACACGATCGGATTTGAAGATTGGACAGCAAATCATTTCCATTATGGGGGAGATGGGGCGAGCTTTTGATGGAGGTTATGCAGAGTATACACTTCTCCCAAATGAGCAAATTTATCCAATCAAGACAGAACTTGATTTGGAAAGTTTGATTGCCCTTCCTGAGACCTATTACACAGCTTTTGGCTCTTTTCTTAATCTCAAGATTGAGGAGAAAGATTGCGTGTTAGTTCGCGGAGCAACCAGTGGTGTAGGAATTGCTTTTGCTAAACTACTTAAAGGAAAATTTTCTGAGATTCACTTGGTAGGAACTAGCCGAAATTTAGCCAAGGAAGACCAATTGAAGGCGGTTGGTTTTGATCAGGTGATTTTGGAGAAGGATGGCGTTTTGCAAAGTGAGGAGTCTTTCACAAAAATTCTAGATCTAGTGGGACCTCGCCATATCAAAGATAGTATCCATCACTTAAGTGAAGGAGGAATTATCTGCTCTTGTGGTCAATTAGGTGGCCAGTGGACCTTGGCTGATTTTGATCCAATTGTTGAATTGTCGAAGAATGTTTATTTAACGACCTTTTATTCGGGGAATGTTTCAAATGAAAAGCTCCAAGAGTTGATTGATTTTGTGGAATTGTATCAAGTGGATGTCCGGCCTGAGAAGGTTTATAAGCTAGAAGAGATACAAGAAGCGCACACCTATCTTGAAAGTAGCCAGTCCTTCGGGAAAGTAATTGTGAAAATTGAGGAAGAATATGATTGAATATAAAAATGTAGTCCTGCGCTACACGGATACAGACATTTTAAAAGATGTCAATCTCCGTATTGAAGATGGAGAATTTATGGTCCTTGTGGGACCTTCAGGATCTGGAAAAACCACCATGCTCAAGATGATCAATCGTCTTTTGGAGCCGACAGATGGCAATATTTATATGGACGGAAAACGCATCAAGGACTATGTTGAACGAGAGTTACGTCTTTCTACTGGTTATGTTTTGCAGGCCATTGCTCTCTTTCCAAATCTAACTGTCGCTGAGAATATTGCTTTAATTCCAGAGATGAAGGGCTGGGGCAAGGAGCGAGTGGCTTCCAAAACAGTCGAACTTTTAGAAAAAGTAGGCCTTCCAGCTTCTGATTATGCCGATCGCAAACCCCATGAGCTGTCTGGTGGGGAGCAACAACGGATTGGCATTGTGCGGGCCATCATTGCAGAGCCAAAGATTCTATTGATGGACGAGCCTTTTTCAGCCTTGGATGCCATTTCCCGCAAACAGCTACAGGCTCTTACCAAAGACTTGCACAAGGAGTTCGGCATGACCACTATCTTTGTTACACACGATACCGATGAAGCCTTGAAATTAGGAGATCGCATTGCAGTGTTGCAAGAAGGAGAGATTGTGCAGGTGGCGGATTCTGATACCATTCTAGCCCAACCAGCCAACGACTTTGTGGCAGATTTGTTTGGAGGTTCTCACCATGTCTAAACTACTTACAACCTTTCAAGAACGCTTTGGAAACTGGCTTACTGCACTGGGGCAACATTTGCAACTGTCATTACTAACCTTGCTCCTTGCGATTTTTCTGGCGGTCCCTCTGGCTATTTATTTAAGTAGTCGCAAGAGAGCCAGCAATTGGGTCCTACAGTTGGCTGGGATCTTCCAGACCATTCCTTCCATGGCCCTTTTGGGGCTCTTCATTCCCATCATGGGAATTGGAACACTTCCGGCCTTGACAGCTCTCGTCATCTATGCCATTTTCCCCATCCTTCAAAATACCATCACTGGTTTGCAAGGGATTGACCCAAGCCTTGAAGAAGCGGGAATCGCCTTTGGGATGACCAAGTGGGAACGACTCAAGAAGTTTGAGATTACCTTGGCCATGCCCGTCATCATGTCTGGGATCCGAACAGCAGCTGTGATGATTATCGGGACGGCTACCCTAGCTGCCTTGATTGGAGCAGGGGGACTCGGTTCCTTTATCCTTCTAGGGATTGATCGCAATAATGCCAGTCTGATTTTAATCGGTGCCCTGTCTTCTGCCTTCTTAGCTATCGCCTTTAACCTTCTTCTCAAATGGATGGAAAAGGCCAAATTGCGGACCATCTTTGCGGCTTTTGCGGTAATGCTTATTGGATTAGGAGTATCTTATACGCCAAGTCTTCTTCCCAAACCGGAAAAAGAAAACCTGGTCATCGCTGGGAAGCTAGGTCCTGAACCGGAAATTCTAGCCAATATGTATAAGATTTTGATCGAAGAACACACGGACATGACAGTGACTGTTAAACCAAATTTTGGCAAGACCACCTTCCTCTATGAAGCTCTGAAAAAAGGGGATATCGCTATCTATCCAGAGTTTACAGGGACCGTGACCGAAAGCCTCCTCAAGCCGGCGCCACAAGTCAGCCATGATCCAGAAGCAGTCTATCAAGCGGCTCGAGATGGGATCAAGCGACAAGACAACCTGGCCTTGCTCAAACCCATGGCTTATCAGAATACCTATGCTGTCGCGGTGCCTAAGAAAATTGCCCAAGAGTATGGCCTCAAGACCATTTCAGATTTGAAAAAGGTGGAAGGACAACTCAAGGCAGGATTTACCTTGGAGTTTAATGACCGAGAGGATGGGAACAAGGGCCTGCAGAAAGTCTATGGTCTTAATCTACAAGTCTCCACTATGGAGCCAGCCCTTCGCTACCAGGCTATCCAGTCTGGTGAAATCCAGATAACAGATGCCTATTCAACGGATGCCGAGCTTGCTCGCTATGACCTTGTGGCCCTAGAGGATGACAAACAACTCTTCCCACCTTATCAAGGAGCTCCCCTCATGAAAGAAGCTCTTCTTAAGAAACATCCAGAATTGGAAGGCATTCTAAACAATTTAGCTGGTAAAATCACAGCAGAGCAAATGAGCCAGATGAACTACCAAGTGGGAGTAGAAGGTAAACCGGCTGCCCAAGTCGCACATGATTTCTTGGTAAAAGAAGGTGTTATTAAGAAATAATGGAAAATTTGCACAAAAAGTAACTTTTTAAATAACTTTTTTAGTTACTATTTGTCTGTTGTCTACCCTATTTTCAGATATAATAAAGATAACAAATTAAGGAGCCCTTCATGTCAATTAGTCAATATACGATTTCACAATTTATCGTTGATGCTTTTACAGATACCGTTTTTAAAGGGAACCCAGCTGCTGTTTGTCTTCTGGATGAATGGTTGTCGGATAATACCTTACAGAATATTGCCAAAGAAAATAATCTCTCTGAGACAGCTTTTACGGTTAAAAAGAACGGCTATTACGATTTACGTTGGTTTACTCCCGGTGGAGAAATCGATTTGTGTGGTCATGCGACTTTAGCAATTGCCTTCGTTCTCTTTCAATTTATAGAAGTGGATGTTGATAGTCTAACCTTTACAACTCAGAGTGGGGAGCTTTTGGTAACCAAAAGAGGAGAGCTATATGAGCTGAATTTCCCAGTTTACTCGATGCACCAAGTTCCAGTAACAAGTGAGATGGAAGAAGCAATCGGTGTCCGTCCTCTTGAAGCGTGGCTTGGAAGAGATCTAGTGTGTATCCTCCCTCATGAAAATGATGTCATTGCTGCGACTCCAGATTTCGATAAAGTTAAAGCATTAGATGGCTTACTCCTAAATATCACAGCTAAAGGTAAAAACTATGATACCGTTACACGTAGTTTTGCACCAAAATTATCAGTCATGGAGGACCCAGTTTGTGGTTCTGGGCATTGTCATGTCATTCCCTTATGGGCTAAAAAGTTAGGACAAGAAGAATTTAGAGCTTATCAAGCCTCTAAGAGAAGTGGTCATCTTATTTGTCGTCTTGAAGGAGACAGGATTTACCTTGCAGGAAAAGCTACCCTCTATAGCCGTGGCGAGATTTATGTGACAGACTAGATGTTGTCTTGTTAAAAAAGGAAGTATAAGCAATAACGATTAAAGTCATTATAGAAACAAAAGATGTCTAGCTGAGCTAGGCATTTTAAATTATTTCAAATTTCTTGAAGAATTTTCAGAAAAGACTTGACAATTTTGAAAATAAGCGTATGATATAGAGTATGAACTTAGAAATAGTAATTTTACTATATTAATCTATGTCGACTACGGTTGGTATTGTGAAAAGACTAAATAGTTCTATTAACTATTCTATAGAGCGTTGCGTCCGAAAGTCATTCCTGACACGGCTCTTTAAAAACAAAAGGAGAAGATTATGAAAACAGAACCGATTCGTCGTACCAGTATGTGGAAATTTAAGTTAAGTGCTTCCACCATGACTTTGATTCCCGCTGCCGTGGGGATTAACTATGTTGCCAAAGCCTTGGCGGAGGGGTTAAAGTTGCCCGTTTGGCTGGGGTCTTTGGGAACCTTTCTTGCCAGCATGTTGGCTGGGCCGGTTGCCGGTGCCATCAGTGGTTTCATCAACAACGTGATCTATGGGCTGACCTTATCGCCAATTTCAACCGTGTATGCGATTACCAGCATCGGAATTGGGATTGCTGTCGGAGTTTTGCACGCCAATGGGTGGTTCTCGTCAGCGCGACGAGTATTTGTTTCTGCTATTATTATTGCCATCGTTTCAGCTGTCATTTCAACGCCACTCAACGTCATCTTTTGGGGTGGTCAGACCGGTATCGCTTGGGGTGACTCATTGTTTGCGGTAATGGTCGCCAATCATGCACCAGTGTGGCTGGCCTCATTTACCGATGAGTTTGTCTTGGATATTTTGGATAAAGTCTGCGTGGCCTACCTGGCATTTTTCATCTATCGTCAGCTGCCGAAGCGGATGGTGCACTTCTTTAGCGGTGATAAATGATGACTGATCAAACATTGATTTCTGGAGCGCCACGGGTCAAGCTCAAGTGGTACCAGGTGATCGATCCGATTACTAAGCTCTTGTTCATCTTGGACATGACGTTGTTGAGCTTTGCCAGTATGAATTTATTGCTTCAGGCCGGATTAATTCTTGTCGCAACATTGCTATTGTTATTTTCCAAATTGAGTTCTACCATCTTTAAGGCGCTGGGATTCAGCCTGTTTCTGATTTGCACCATGCTGATCATCCAGGGGTTATTTTACAGTCGGAATCAAACTGTGCTGTTTTCTTTGCTTGGGGTGTCGTTCTACAAAGAAGGCCTGATTTATGCCACCACTCTGGGTTGTCGAGTATTGGTGATTATTTTGACCAGTGGCTTTTTTATGGTGACCACGAGTATTTCAGAAAACGCGGCCTATTTGGAACTGTCCGGATTATCTTATAAAACCGTCTACGTTCTGATGTCGGTGTGTTATATTTTGCCGGAAATGATGCGCAATATGCGGAAAATCCAGCAGGCACAAAAAGTTCGCGGAACCAATCCGCAAAAAACGTTGATTCAGAAATTAAAGTCAGTCCTGCCGGTTCTAATTCCATTGGTGATTAAGACCTTGGATCAATCGATGGCGCGGTCGATTTCGCTCCAACTGAGAGGTTTTGATAATCCCAACCGGACTGTCAGAACCTCCCAGCGCGTGTATCGCCTGTCGCGGACGCTGCACATTGGTCTGACTGGATTGGCAATTTTATTGATTGGGTGGAAGATATGGAAGAAGATAAACGGATTGTAATTGAAAATTTGACCACCCGTTATCCGGGTACTGAGCAACCACAACTGCGTCAGATTAACGCGGAGGTTCATACCGGCCAGGTGGTTGGGATTATCGGGAATAGCCACTCCGGCAAATCGACTTTGTGCCGTGTGCTGGCAGGGGTCATTCCCAAAATTGTGTCTGCTGAGATTGAGGGCGACTGGCACATGTTTGGCCAGCGAGTGTCCGACAATTGGCCCGTTTATAATGCCATGAATGGAGTTGTACTGCAAAATCCAGCTGGCCAACTAAGCGGGTTGGCAGACACGGTTGCCGATGAAATCGCCTTTGACTTGATTAATCAGGGAATGGCTGAAGGACTGATTCAAAAACGGGTTGAAGAAGTTGCCACGCAAATGGGGCTGATTGAACAGTTGAATTTGCGTCCCGAGAGCCTTTCCGGTGGTCAGAGCCAGCGGTTGGCAATTGCCACGGCGATTGCGGCTAACCCGGCTGTTTTGATTATGGATGATCCGACCAGTCAGATGGATCCCCTTGGCCGCCGACAATTTTTCCAATGGCTGGCCCAAGTCAAAGAGACGACTGTCTTCATTGTCACCAGTGAAATTGACGATTTGTGCGAAGTCGCCGACGTTGTGTGGGTGCTGCACGAGGGTCAAATGGTAGCCCAGGGTAGGCCGGGTGAGGTGTTTAATCATTTGGCAGCTGACTGGCAGATTCAAGCCCCGACAATCCAGCAACTTGCTCAAAAAATGGATTGGCACTTGGCTGATGGCCGGTATCCGGTGAATGACGCTGATCTGAAGGAGGTTCGTTATGCCCACAATTGAACTGAACCACTTGACGTTCACTTATCCGGAACGGTCCTTTAGCTTGGATGTTGAAGACAAACACTTCGCCGATCCGATGGTGGCGATTGTCGGCCAAAATGGTGCCGGCAAATCAACGCTCTTCAAATTGTTGACGGGCTTGCTGACACCACAAACCGGTGTGATTAAGATCGATGGAGAAAATTTTAATGATCTTAAACCAGTCGAAAAGTTACTGAAGGTTGGGATTACTTTTCAGAATCCTGACGATCAGCTTTTCAACCCGACCGTTCAACGAGAGGTGGAGTGGAGTGTCGCGCAGGTCATGGATGACCACGACACGATTACGAGGCGGGCTTTAGCGGCTCTAAAAAGAGTTGGCTTGGATGATAAAGCAGCTGAAAGTCCATATGACCTGTCATTGTCGGAACGCAAGCTGTTGAGCGTTGCCACAGTTTTGGCAGTGGATCCGGCGATTTATTTATTTGATGAGCCGATGATGTCGCTTGATTGGGAAAGCCGGCGCAAGTTGACCGCAATTTTCCATCAGTTGGCTGATTCGGGCCACCAAGTTGTGACCATCACCCATGACATGGATTGGGTCGCCGCCGAGTTTGAGTCGGTGTATGTTATGGAACACGGGAAGTTTGGCTTCGCCGGCAGTCCACGGGAATTGTTCAGCGATCACGAACTTGTCCAGCGAGTGGGATTACTACCACCGCGGATTATGGACATAGCGGAGTCGCTGGGTGATTCACAGACATATTTATCGGTTAATGATTATTGCCAGAAAAATCGAGATGTATAGAAAAAGTCACCTCTGCGGGTTTTCCAGGTTGAAGGATTAACTTCAGCTTCTGGCAAGAACTCACGGTTCTTTTCTACCATTTGTCAAGTCTATCAAGGCTTTAAGTAAAAAAAAGAGATAAGACAGTATCTATTCTGAGGTTACTGTCTTAATTTTAACACTTTTTGATCTATCAAGCCCAGTTCAAAAAAGAACAGCAGGAATTTGTTGCCCGTAAGTTGGATACCGTGGGATGGACCAAGTACCTCTCAATTAGTGTATTTTGGTGGCTAGCTTTTGGTCTTATTTACCAGTCAATTGGAGCTAATCGTCCTTATCGTGATTCTATTACTGATGCGACAAACGGTGTTGATCAGCTCTTGATGACAGCTGTTTACCGTGAACAATGGATTTTTTGGGCTGCTACTAATGTTTTCTCTATCTACCTCTGGTGGGGAGAAAGCCTTCAAATTCAAGGGAAATACTTCATTTATCTTATCAACAGTCTAGTTGGTTGGTACCAATGGAGCAAGGCGGCAAAGAAAGCTTAATACTTATGTTTATCAATTAATAAGAGGATTCCATAGGGTCCTCTTTTTGTTTTTTAACAGTGAAGCACAAGTCTTGCTTTTCTTTTTATTTATGGTATACTTGTTCTTGCACCAGATACAAGTTATCTAAAGGAGTTTATATGGATACAAAATTTTCAGTAGCCTTACATATCCTAACCATGATTAGTGAAAGCAAGGAAACCCTAAGCTCTCAAGCATTAGCTATTAGTGTTGGGACTAACGCGAGTTACATTCGAAAGGTAATCGCCTTATTGAAAAATGCTGGACTAATCCAGTCTCAGCAAGGAAAAACAGGCTATCAACTCAGTAAGTCCCCAAAGGAAGTGACCTTACTTGAAATTTATTTTGCAACACAAGAAGTCAGCCACATCAGCCTATTTCCTGTTCATCAAAATAGCAATCCGGATTGCCCAGTAGGGAAACATATTCAAGCTGCCGTTTCACCACTATTTGCTAGTGCTGAAGCTCAACTTGAGAAGGAACTAGCTCACCAAACCTTAGAAGATGTCATTAATAATCTTTATAAAGAGGCCAAACAAAAACGAAACTGATTTGCATGCAGATCAGTTTTAAAAAGACTAGACTTGTATCTCAATCGGATACAACAGAAATTAGAAAAGAGAAGACAATGAAAGCCGCACAACATACATCATACAACAAAAAGAATATCACACTGAACATCACAGAAGTCGCTAAACCAAGTAACACAGACAAAGAAGTTTTGGTCAAAGTCACCGCAGCTGGTGTTAATCCTCTGGATAATATGATTTCCCGTGGTGAAGTCAAGATGATCGTCCCTTACAAACTCCCACAAACTGCTGGAAATGAAGTGGTCGGTATCGTTGAAAGCGTTGGAAACCAGGTGAATAACCTTAAAGTCGGGGATCGTGTCTTTGGGCGTCTCCCACTCGACCACATCGGTGCCTTTGCGGAATACGTAGCTGTCGATAGTCAGGCTCTAGCCAAGGTTCCAGACTATCTTTCAGATGAGGAAGCGGCTGCTGTCCCTTTGACTGCCTTGACCATTATGCAAGCCCTAGAACTCATGGGCGCTCAAGCTGGAAAAACCATCTTTATCTCTGGTGGTACAGGCGGTGTCGGCGGTATGGCCATTCCGATTGCTAAGGCTAAAGGTTTGAAGGTCATTACCAATGGGGCTGGAGATAGCGCTGAGCGTGTATTGAAGCTAGGAGCAGACCGCTTTATCGATTACAAAACAGAGGATTATACAAAAACTGTTAGCCAGGTTGATTATGTCCTTGATACTCTTGGGGGCGCTGAGACTGAAAAACAAATGTCTATCATGAAAAAAGGTGGTCAGCTTGTGTCACTTCGTGCTATGCCAAATAGTGACTTTGCCAAACGCATGAATTTGCCAAAATGGAAACAGATGATTCTTGGATTAGTCGGTCGCAAATTTGATAAGATGGCTGACAAATACGGCGTTCACTACCATTTTATCTTTGTAGAAAGCAATGGCGCTCAATTACAAGAGGTAGCTGACCTCTTTAGCAAATTGGAAATCAAGCCATCTATCGATACAGTCTATCCATTTGAAGAAGTGAATAGCGCCTTAGACAAGGTCGCTAATGGTCGCTCGCGTGGAAAAACAGTCCTCAGCTTTAAGAAATAAAAGGAAAAGACAATGTCATATCTTACAACTAAAAATCAATACATCACTGTCCAAGGAAATAAAATCGCCTATCGCGAACTCAGCAAAGGCAAATCAAAACTACCTCTTCTGATGCTGGTCCATTTGGCAGCAACCCTCGATAACTGGGATCCAAAACTCATGGACTTGATTGCTGAAAAACACCATGTGATTGTGGTCGACCTTCCTGGTGTGGGAGCCAGTCAAGGCAAAGTGGCGCCAACCATTCCTGGAATGGCTGAGCAGACAATTGCCTTTGTAAAAGCCCTTGGTTACGATAAAATCAATCTCCTTGGTCTTTCTATGGGAGGCATGATTGCTCAAGAAATGGTCCGAATCAAGCCTGATTTGGTCAACCGTCTCATCTTGGCAGGAACAGGACCTCGAGGAGGAAAAGAGGTCGATAAAGTTACAGGGAAAACCTTTAACTATATGTTTAAAGCGGGACTTGAGCGCATCGATCCTAAACGCTATATCTTCTATAGCCATGATGAACAAGGAAAAATCGAAGCCTTGAAAGTTCTCGGACGAATGGGAATGCGAACCAAGGAATTTGTAGACAAAGACATGAGTGTGCCTGCTTTCTTAACTCAACTCAAAGCTATTAAACGTTGGGGGAAAGATTCTCAAGACGACCTAAGATTTATCACCCAACCAACCTTAATTGTCAACGGGGATAAGGATATGCAGGTTCCAACGGAAAATTCTTATGACATGCATGAGAAAATAAAAGATAGCAAGCTCATCATCTATCCAAATGCTGGTCACGGTTCGATCTTCCAATATGCAGAAGAGTTTTCAACAGAACTCATTGCTTTCTTGGAGGACTAAGATGGTCAAAACCATTCTAATAACAGGTGCTACTGACGGTATTGGTAAACATTTGGCAAAGAAACTGGCTAGTGAAGGTCATCAGGTCATTCTTCATGGACGAAATCCTCAAAAACTAGAATTAGCGCTTCAAGAGGTTCGGGCTGTTTCCCTGAGAGGCAGAGTTTCAAGTTACTTGGCAGATTTTTCAAAATTAGATGATGTCTATCGATTTGTGGAGGAAATCAAGCGTGACTTTCAAAGGGTCGATGTCTTGTTTAACAACGCCGGCCTGTATGCAGGAAAAGAACGAAAAGCGAGTGCTGAAAATGTCGAGTTGACTTTTATGTTATCCGTTCTGGTTCCCTATCTGTTAACAACTGAGCTAAGTCCCTTGTTAGAAAAATCGGCTGACGGCCGTGTCATTAATACTTCTTCCTATATGCATTATTTTGCCAAGGTCAAGGATTTGGACTTTGGATTTGAGAAAGAATACAATCCAGGATTGGCCTATAATAATTCCAAACTCTATACCATTTGGATGACACGCTATCTAGCAAGAGACTTCTTTTTAAAAGGTTCAAACATCACCATTAATGCCTATCATCCCGGCTTAATTTCGACTAACTTAGGGAATAACTCTAGTGATGAAAAAACGAAGCAGTCCCTCTTTGGACGCCTGATGAAGTCTCTCTCAAAAGATCTAGATCAAGGAATCGAAACAGGCTACTACCTCACCTTGTCAGAAGAAATCAGGGGCTTGACTGGCTACTACTTTGATGAGAAGAAAGTGAAGTCGGTATCTGATAAAGGCTATACTTTTGAAAAAGCACAAGTTTTAATCAATTATTGCAATGATAAAATTGGATACTGTCAATAATTATAAGTAAACACTCTAGTAGAGTTTGAACTGCACCCCAAAAGTTAGACAGAAAAAATCTAACTTTTGGGGTGCAGTTTAATTTCAAAAGGAGTGTTTTCTTGTGTCTCATTTTATGGGTGCAGTGCCTTTGTATTCGAGGATTTTTGTTATGAAAATTTTACTTTCACTTGACAAGTGAGTGGATACTCACTATAATAGTTTTATATTTCAAAAGTGAGTAAATACTCACCTAGGAGGATTCAAATGAAAAAATTGTTACATTTAAAAGATTTAGAAAAATCTTTTGGTCGTCAAATGGTCTTAGATCACGTTGGTTTTGATTTACAGCCTGGAGAAATCATTGGTCTAATCGGTCCATCAGGTGCTGGTAAATCAACTATGATTAAAACCATGCTAGGAATGGAAAAGGCGGATAGCGGTATCGCTTTAGTCTTGGACCATACTATGCCAAATCGTCATATTTTAGGTGATATTGGCTATATGGCTCAGTCTGATGCTCTTTATGAGGCCTTGTCAGGTCAAGAAAATCTAGAATTTTTTGGTCAGCTAAAAGGGCTATCCAAAAGAGATCTGACAGCTGAAATTGCCCATGTGGCTCAAGTTGTGGATCTGACAGAGCATTTGAATAAAACGGTATCCGGTTATTCTGGAGGAATGAAGCGACGCTTGTCTTTAGCCGTCGCGCTTCTGGGGAATCCTCAGCTCTTGATTTTGGACGAACCGACAGTTGGAATCGACCCTTCTCTTCGAAAGAAAATCTGGAAAGAATTATTCGCGCTTAGAGACAATGGGGTAGGGATATTAGTTACTACCCATGTTATGGATGAAGCAGAGTTAACGGATAAGGTCGGCTTATTATTAGGTGGAAAAATCATTGCTTTTGATACACCGCAACACTTAAAAGATAGTTATCAAGTTTCAAGTATTGAAGAAGTCTTTTTGAAAGCAGAAGGAGAGTAAGATGAGAACCATTGCTATTGCTAAAAAAGTTATCAAAGAATTGCTTCGTGACAAACGAACCTTGGCTATGATGTTTGTAGCGCCGGTATTTATTATGTGGCTGATGAACCTCATGTTTTCAGCTAGTACAACCGTGAATGTCAAGTTAGCGACACAAGATCTACCAACTGGTTTGGTAACAAAAATGGATGAGCTCGATCATGTGGACGTCGAGACTTATCAAGACTTAGATCAGGCTAAAAAAGCTCTAGCTGACGAGAAAGTAGATGCAGTCATATCGTATAAAGATGGTGAGTATCAGGTCGACTACGCAAATACGGATGCTTCTAAAACAACTATGACACGACAAGTGTTACGAACAAGTATCGTCAATGAAGGCACCGATCAGTTATTATCTCGTGTCAAACAAGCTCTTCCACAATTGAAATTAGATGAAAAGGCGCCTGAAATCAAAGAATCTTACCAATATGGAGATAAAAATACTGGATTCTTTGCACGTATGATTCCAATTTTAATTGGCTTTGTGGTCTTCTTCTTTGTCTTTTTGATTTCTGGTATGGCACTGTTGAAAGAGCGAACAAGTGGAACCTTGGATCGCTTGTTAGCAACCCCAGTGAAACGTTCTGAAATCGTCTATGGCTATATGTTGTCTTACGGTATTATTGCGATTTTTCAAACGGCAGTTGTCGTTTTAGCAGCAATTTGGCTACTAGATGTAGAAGTTGTAGGAAATATTTTAAATGTTATAATAGTTAATGTGGTACTGGCTCTTGTAGCACTAGCTTTTGGAATTCTCTTGTCTACTCTAGCAAAATCAGAATTCCAAATGATGCAATTTATTCCTCTCGTGATTATGCCCCAACTTTTTTTCTCAGGAATTATTCCATTGTCATCCATGGGAGAATGGGCTCCAACTGTGGGGAAATTTTTGCCATTAACCTATTCTGGTGATGCAATAAGCCAGATTATTCTTTACGGACACAATCTTGGTGATATTTTGTCAAATCTTGGTGTTTTAATGATTTTCTTGATCATTTTAACAATTCTCAATATTGTTGGATTGCGTCGTTATCGTAAAGTTTAGAAATCAACATAAATAATGCTAAAAAGGTGTGAAGATTGGATGGATAAGACTGTTTTTGAATCGTTTGAAGATTACTTAGAAGAAGCGAATTACCCTCAAGGAAAGAAAAAAATCATGCAGGCAGCAGTGGATCTCATATCAACCAGGAGTTACCATGGGACCTCAACTCTTCACATAGCTGAGCGTGCTGGACTAAGCCAGGCAACTTTGTTTAAGTATTTTAAGACGAAGGATGATTTACTGACGGCTATTTTACATCCTGTAGTCTCAGGCATTCTCGGTAGTTTTTTTGAGGAACTCTTAGCTTTTGAAACGACAGAAGAGAGGGTTCGTTATCTCGTCCATAATCGTATGAGCTATCTCAAAAAAAATCGTGCCTTGATGAAAATCATTCTACAAGAGAGTTTTTCAAATAAAAAACTAAAAAATGAACAGATTTTTATCTGGAATGCTATTCAAGATAAACTTCGAGTGCTTCATAAGGAATTGCTAGCAGATCCACGTGTAAATCCAGAGATAACGATTCCTCAAATGGTTCGCATCTGTATAGGTCCATTGTTAGCTTACTTCTCTCAACTATATGTCGTTGGCGTCAATGGCGAAATGAGAGAAGAGGACTTAGACTTGTTAGAAAAACAAATCTTAGGTGGTTTGTGGAAGTAGCAAGTTTCTAAATATAGAATGAAAGAGAGAGTGGGACAGAAATCGGTAATTCGTTAGAATTCGATTTCGTCGTCCCACCTCTGCACAGTTGAGTAGGGCTGTAAAAGCTGATGAAATCAGCGTAGTAGAGCCCACTCAACCACTGCGTCTTGCTCGACAATTCAAAGACAATTGAGAGGCTAGGACTTTTGTCCCAGCCTCATTTTTGTTTAATTGGATTTTAGTTTTTTCTGCGCGAGATCTTGTTTGTATTGGCTTTTTGATTTATCTGATGTAGAATCATAAATGATAATACAAGATTTATTAGGATAAGTAATAAGGTAAAGAAAGAGTACCAATAAAGATTGATAGGGACGTTATTTTTGAGATAGAATAGAGAAAACAAACTCGTAAAAATACCCGTTAATAAGCCAGGTACATATTTTTTAATAAGAATTGTTTGAATCAGATGCCCAAACACGTGGTAGATATAAGCGATTACGATGGTCACGTAGATGGTATAGTTGTGAACCTGATAACTAAGAAAAAGTGATAGGAGCAGAATTAGAAACTGTTCCAAGACAATAGCATTGAAAGCAAAGGGCGTGTAATAAGACAGTATTAGATTGTCTGGAAACTGTGCTGATAGTTTTTTGACAAACGAAGGCATCCATATGATTTCCTCAAGTTCGTGAAGCATGAATAAGGCTGGGAAGAGAAAATAAAATTGAGTGAGGGTCATTAAAAAAACTTCTTTCTAGTTTGAACAAACTTTCAGTATCTCCAAATAAAACTGGACAATTTCCTGCTCGCTATAGGACTTACCTTTTTTTAGCCACCAGCTGAGGGTTTCGATAAAGTGGCTGACGACCAAGTGTTTGAGGTAGGAGTGAGGAATATTGGGATAGGATTGGATTAGTTGCACAGCGACCATCGGGTAGACGTCGTGCTCCAGTTCTTTTCGCAGCTGACGAATAAAATAATCGTTTTTAGATAGCAGGAGACTGGTCACATGGTCTTGATTTTTCTTGAAATGCTGAAAGATATGGGCCAGGTAGTCTTTTGTAGAGAGGTGTTGAGCACGCTCAAAGAGATGGTGAAAGAGCTTTTGGCAGAGTTCATCCAGTAGTAACTCTTTGCTCTCATAATGGCTGTAAAAAGTCGAACGCCCCACATCAGCCAGGTCAATAATCTCCTGAACTGTGATTGCTTCGTAGTCTTTCTGATTGAGTAATTGTAAAAAAGCATTATAGATGGCTTTTCGAGTCTTAGTAATACGACGATCCTGAGCAGTCATATGGACACTTTGAACAAACTGTTCAGTAACGTACAACCTAAACGGTTTGCCCCTATCCTTTCTGTTGTGAATGTTAGATAATGATAATGAACATGATGTTCATGAATCTATTATACCAGAGGATTTAGGATTATGAAGACAAAACATGCGGTATGGATAGCTTTTTTCTTGAATTTGAGTTATGCCATTGTTGAGTTTATTGCGGGAGGAATTTTTGGGTCCAGTGCGGTCCTTGCGGATTCGGTCCATGACTTGGGGGATGCGATCGCTATTGGGATTTCAGCCTTTTTGGAGAGCATTTCAAATCGTGAAGAAGATAGCCACTATACCTTGGGCTACAAGCGTTTCAGCCTCTTAGGTGCCATGGTGACCGCTGTGATACTGATGACAGGGTCTGGCATGGTGATTTTGGAAAATATATCCAAGCTTTTCCATCCACAACCTGTCAATGATGAGGGGATTCTCTGGCTTGGAATTATTGCCGTCAGTATTAATGTATTGGCAAGTCTCGTCATTCGCAAAGGGCAAAACAAGAATGAATCTATTCTCAGCCTGCATTTTCTAGAAGATACCTTGGGTTGGTTGGCTGTCATCCTAATGGCCATTGTTCTTCGATTTACCGACTGGTATATCCTGGATCCTCTCTTATCCCTTGCTATTTCCTTCTTTATTCTGTCAAAAGCCATTCCACGTTTTTGGAGCACGCTCAGAATTTTTCTAGACGCTGTGCCAGAAGGAGTGGATATCCAGCAGGTTAAGAGTAATTTGGAGAAGTTGGACTATGTGGCTAGTATCAATCAGCTTAATCTTTGGACCATGGATGGTCTGGAAAAAAACGCCATTGTCCATGTTTGTCTGGAGCATGTCAACCACATGGAGGTTTGTAAAGAAGCGATTCGCACCTTGCTTAAAGATTGTGGCTTTCAAAACGTCACCATTGAGGTAGATGAAGACTTAGCAACCCACCGAGCCCATAAGCGTAATATTGAGGAGTTGGAAGTGGGTCAAAATCAAGGAAATGGTCATCATCATTAAGAAACGTTATTTAAACTCTTAGAGTTTGTCTCTAGGAGTTTTTTTGATACTAAGTTAACTAAAGTAAGCCTTTTCATGATAAAATAGAACAAACGTGGAACAAGGAGTAATTATGAGTAAAAGAGCTGTGTTGATGATGACTTTTGGGTCGCCAGAAGAGATTACCTATGAAGGAGTGGCAGAATTTTTCACTAATATACGACGTGGAGTTCGTCCCGAACCACATGAAATTCAGACCTTATATGATAATTACCTACGAATCGGTGGAACTCCCCTTCAAAGGATATCAAAGGAAGAAGTTGACTTAGTTGCCTCCGCTCTTGGAGAACAAGTGTCGGTTTACTTTGCTAATAAATTTTCTCGACCTTTCATCATAGATGCGATTAAAGAGATGGAGAATGACGGAATTGAAGAGTGTTTGTGTTTGATTCTAGAGCCCCATTATTCATACTA
The DNA here is from genome assembly GCF_037967965.1 of Streptococcus sp. FSL R7-0248. Lineage (NCBI taxonomy): Bacteria > Bacillati > Bacillota > Bacilli > Lactobacillales > Streptococcaceae > Streptococcus > Streptococcus sp. FSL R7-0248. Next base: position 1,108,632 of record NZ_CP150201.1, on the reverse strand, counting down.
TTCAGTCATGGGCTATGAAAAATTTTTAGAAAGTGATCAAATTAAGTTCCAAATTATCAAGGACTGGTACCGCGAACCTTCTCTACTTCACTATTGGGCTGATGAGATCCAAAAGATTTTAGATCAGATTGGAGACGACAGTTATAAGGTAATTTTTTCAGCCCACAGTGTCCCAGTTTTGGCACTTGATTTTGGCGATCCTTATATCGATCAGATTTATGACAATACTCGCTTGATTGTGGAAATTTTAGGCCTTGAAGAAGACCAGTATACCAATACATGGCAGAGTGAAAGTGATATTGGTATTCCTTGGATTAAACCTGATGTCTTAGAATACCTTCATGATGAGAAGGAACACCCTGACCACTATATTTTTGTCCCGATAGCTTTTATTAGTGAGCATATTGAGGTTCTTTTTGATAATGATGTAGAGTGTAAGGAGCTTTGTCATGAGCTTGGTGTGGCCTATCACCGTCCTCCTATGCCAAATAGCGATTCTCGTTTGATTAAAGCCCTTCTTTCAACCATTCAGTCTCATATAGACGGTGACTATCGTTACTATCAACCTCAACTAGAGACTTTTGATGAGTTGGAAGCTCCTTCAAACACAGGACAGATTTTAGAAGAGGAAGAAGATATTCAGATGCCTGATTTCGTCAAAAAATTGATTGCTAAAAAAGGTCGAGAGAATGTCAAGATGCCATATCTAGTTAAGAAAATGCTTGAAAAGAAGTATGGGAAAAAATATGATTAAGTAACTAAATATGACCGTAATAGGGAGTGTATGATGTGAGCGATTTCTTGTTAAAAAGAGTATACTATCAGAAACGAAAGAATAGAGGTTATTAAATGAAATCAGCAGTTTATACCAAAGCTGGGCAGGTCGGCATTGAGGAAATCAAACGTCCAAGCATTCAAGAGGCAGATGATGTCATTATCAAGATAGTACGTACTTGCGTTTGCGGCTCAGACCTTTGGAGTTACCGTAATCCGGAAATGGAAGAAGGACATAGAAATAGCGGTCATGAGGCTATCGGAATTGTCGAAGAAGTTGGCGAGGAAGTTACTACAGTAAAACCAGGTGACTTTGTCATTGCCCCTTTCACACATGGTTGTGGACAGTGTGATGCCTGTCGTGCTGGTTTTGATGGCTCTTGTGACAACCACCCAGGTAATAACTGGTCTGGGGGCGTGCAGGCTGAGTATATCCGTTTCCACTTTGCCAACTGGGCCCTTGTCAAAATTCCTGGGCAACCTTCAGATTATAGTGAAGGCATGCTCAAGTCACTTTTGACACTGGCTGATGTCATGCCGACGGGTTACCATGCAGCGCGTGTGGCTAATGTGCAAAAAGGTGACAAGGTGGTCGTTATCGGAGATGGGGCTGTTGGTCAATGTGCTGTCATCGCAGCTAAGATGCGTGGTGCTTCACAAATTGTCCTTATGAGTCGTCATGAAGATCGTCAAAAAATGGCTTTGGAGTCAGGTGCGACTGCAGTTGTTGCTGAACGTGGCGAAAAAGGCATTGCCAAAGTCCGTGAAATCCTCGGGGGAGGAGCAGATGCAGCTCTCGAATGTGTCGGTACAGAAGCAGCGGTGGACCAAGCTCTTGGAGTCCTTCATAATGGTGGTCGCATGGGATTTGTTGGTGTTCCACACTATGAAAATCGTGCCATTGGATCAACCTTTGGACAAAATACAACGATTGGTGGCGGACCAGCCTCTGTCACAACCTATGATAAACAAGTTTTGTTAAAAGCTGTTCTTGATGGCGACATCAATCCAGGACGTGTCTTCACCCATAGCTATAGCTTGGACGAGATTGATCAAGCTTATAAAGACATGGATGAACGCAAGTCTATTAAATCTATGATTGTGATAGAGTAACGAATTAAGTCGATCACTTTTGATTGCGGAAAAGAATTTTCTAATTGGAAATCTATTTCGAATGTACATGACATTGATATTTTCTTTGCGGATCCAGGATGTCCTGGGTAACGAGGTCTCAATGAACATTCTAATGGCTTATTAAGACGAAATGGACTACCTAAACAAATGGATTTTACGAATAGTTCTCAAAATTATTTATCAGCTACAGCTGATAAAAGAAATAGAATTCCTAGGAAGTCTTTGGATTATCAAACACCATACCAAGTTTTTCTGAGTTAGATGAAAAATATAACTTATATTTGACAATTTAGGGAGATAAAAATAGGGAGTGGAAAAAGCCCAACCAGACAAATCTTCAAAGAAAGATTTGTTTTTTTTTAAAACTTTTGGTTGACAAATGTAAATCTTAGGTGTAAAATAACATCATAAGGTTTACAAATGTAGATTTAGAAAGGAGAGATCATGCAAATTTCCAATGCGGAATGGCGCATCATGAAGATTATCTGGATGGAAGGCAAGCAGACCAGCACGGATTTGATCGCCGTCTTGTCCGAGCGCTTTGACTGGTCGAAGTCGACCATCAAGACCCTCTTGCTCCGCTTGGTGGAAAAGGGGTGCTTGACTAGAGAAAAAACAGGCAAAGCCTTTGTTTACTCGGCATTGTTGACGCAGGACCAGAGTTTAGACTTGGTGGTTGAGGATGTGAAAGATAAGGTTTGCTCAAAAAGAATTGTCCAGGTGCTTGAAAACTTGATTCAGGAGAGTGACTTTACGCTTGCAGATCTTAATCAGCTGCAGCAGGTCCTGGAAGAAAAGAAAGCAGAGGCTGTCGAAACAGTCCCTTGCAATTGTATGTAATAGAAAGAAGGAAATTCCATGTTTGGATTGTTGATTAGTATTGTTTGTTTACTTTTGGTTGCTTTTATTGCTTGGTGGTTCTTTGCAGAGCATGAAAAGGTAAGCGGCCACGCTCGTCAGAAATCAGGTTATCAAGAAATTGAAGTCGAAGTCATGGGGGGCTATTCGCCTGAAACCATTGTCCTGAAAAAGAATGTTCCAGCCCGGATCATCTTTAATCGCAAGGATCCATCTTCATGTCTGGCTCAAGTGATCTTTCCAGATTTTGGCGTTCATGAAGATTTGCCTTTAGGTGAAAAACATGTCATTGAAATTACGCCAGAAAAAGCGGGCGAATATGGGTATTCATGTGGAATGAACATGATGCATGGTCAAATGATTGTGGAATAAAGGAGTTAGGTATGGTAGAAAAACAAAAAGCAGTTGTGGAAAACGGAGTGCAAAAGATCCGTATTACAGCAGAAAAGGGCTATAGTCCCAAAGAATTTCAACTTCAAAAAGGGATCCCTGCTGAAATCACCTTCCATCGGGTCAATCCTTCCGGCTGTTACAAGGAAATTTTGTTTGAAGATCAGGGGATTTTAGAGCCTTTGGAAGTCGGTGTGGATAAGGTGATATCCTTTACCCCGACAGAAACAGGGGACTTTGAGTTTTCATGTGGAATGAAGATGCAAAAGGGTTCCTACACGGTTGTGGAAAAACGCCGTCGTGTCTTAAGTTTACGGGGTCGCTTTTGGATTACTAGTATCTTTACCCTTCCTTTATTGATCTTGATGATTGGGATGTGGGCAGGATTTGTATCCCATTCAGTCAGTCGCTGGGGGACTTTTCTAGCGACAACGCCGATCATGTTGGTAGCAGGAGTACCTTTTATCAAGAGTGCCTGGGCCTCATTTAAGAAGCACCATTCCAATATGGATACCTTGGTAGCTCTTGGAACCCTGGTAGCCTATGTCTATAGTGTATTTGCCCTTTTTACTGGTCAGCCAGTATACTTTGAGGCTGCGGGTTTTATCATCTTCTTTATCCTCTTAGGGCAAATCTTTGAAGAACGGATGCGTAACAATGCCTCCGAGGCTGTGGAAAAGTTGTTGGATTTGCAGGCAAAAACGGCTCAAGTTCTCCGTGATGGGAACTATGTCGAGGTGGCGGCAGAAGATATCCAAATTGATGACTTGATTCGGGTCCGTCCTGGGGAAAAGATTGCGGTTGATGGGACGATTGTAGAAGGAAGTACGACCATTGATGAGTCGATGGTGACAGGTGAAAGCTTGCCTGTGGAAAAATCAGTTGGTGATGCAGTTATCGGCTCCACTATCAACAGCAATGGGACCATTCTCTTTAAGGCTGAAAAAGTCGGTAGTGAGACCCTCTTATCCCAAATTGTGGACTTTGTCAAAATGGCCCAATCCAGTCGTGCTCCCATTCAAGATTTGACGGATAAGATTTCAGGTATCTTTGTTCCAGTGGTGACGATTTTGGCCATTGCGACTTTCTGGGTTTGGTCCGTGCTTCTGGGCGCGTCGCTTCAAGAGGCCATGCTCTATGCAGTCTCTGTCCTCATTATTGCCTGTCCTTGTGCCCTTGGTTTAGCAACCCCAACAGCCCTGATGGTCGGAACCGGCCGTAGTGCCAAGATGGGGGTTCTGATTAAAAATGGAACAGTTCTTCAAGAAGTGCAAAAGATTCAAACCGTTGTGTTTGATAAGACAGGGACTATTACTATTGGTCAACCACTTGTAACCGATGTTGTAGGAGATGAAGCGCGTGTCTTGACACTGGCTGCTAGTCTTGAAACTTTTTCAGAACATCCACTAGCCCAAGCGGTGTTATCCCAAGCAGAAGAAAAAGGTTTGGTGTTATCCCCTGTGGAAAACTTCCAAGCGATTGAAGGAAAAGGGGTCCAAGGTCAGATCGACCAGCAGTTGGTGACCTTGGGAAATGGTAAACTTCATGACGGGACAGCGATGGATCCGGAGCTTGAAAAACGGATGGTAGAGTTGCAAGAGCAGGCCAAAACAGTGATCAGTTTGTCTGTGGATGGGCAAGTGATTGGCTTGATTGCCATTTAAGATGCTCCGAAGGCCAGCTCAAAAGAAGCGATCAAAAAGCTCAAAGAACGGGGCTTGAAAACGGTCATGTTAACGGGGGATAATGAACGGGTGGCCCAAGCTATTGCTAAGCAAGTGGGAATTGACACCGTCATTGCTGATGTCCTTCCTCAAGAAAAAGCTAACGCCATTCAAAAACTGCAAGAAGCTAGCAAGGTCGCGTTTGTTGGAGATGGGATCAATGATGCTCCAGCTCTCTCGATCGCGGATGTGGGGATCGCTATGGGATCTGGAACGGATATTGCGATCGAGTCCGGTGGCATCGTGCTCACGCAAAATGATTTGCTTGGCGTTGTGCGCGCCTTTGACATGAGTCAAAAGACCTTCCGCAGGATCTTACTCAATCTCTTCTGGGCCTCTATCTACAATATCCTTGGGCTTCCAATTGCTGCTGGAGTCTTTGTAGGACTGGGATTGACCCTCAATCCAGAACTAGCAGGTCTTGCCATGGCCCTTAGTTCTTTGTCTGTTTTGACTAGCTCTCTGCTTCTCAATGTTGCGAAAATTGATTAGACTCAATAAAAAAATGGTACAGAATTCATTTAATATTCTGTACCATTTTTTTGTCTTCTTCTACAGTCATCAGAGTATCGTGAATAGATTCTTAACATCAGAAGTTTTCGTGGGACAATAAAAGATGACTGAAATAATCTTTCTTGAATAGAACACAAAAAGGACATGTTTCTGACTAAAGCTGATTTATGTCCTTTCTTTTCAGTTATGTACATTGTTTAATTGGTTTTTCTTTGTGATTCTTGGGAAGTAGTTCCTATGAAATCATATAATCAGTTTGAATTTTTGATATAATAATTTTTAAAACTTAGGAGGCAACAGATGATACACAAACATGAAATCCCAATTTTAGAGTTTGATGATAGTCCTCAGGCTGTGATTATGCCGACACATGAGGACTTAGATTTGGACTTGCCGGCTAGGTGTATTTACGCCTTTTTAGAAGAAGAAATCGAACGCTATGCGAACGCTGTTGAGGCTGATAAAGTTGGGGAGTATGTCTCTGCGACCAAAACTTATCCTATATTTGTTATGACTTACAATGGGGAGGAGATTTGCTTGGCTCAAGCTCCAGTTGGATCAGCTGCAGCTGCACAATTTCTCGATTGGTTAATTGGTTATGGCGTAAAACAAATCATTTCAACTGGGACTTGTGGCGTTTTGGTAAACATGAAGGAAAATGTTTTTTTGATTCCTACTAGAGCGTTGAGGGATGAAGGAGCGAGTTACCACTATGTAGCTCCATCCCGCTATATAGACATGAATAAACAAGCTCTGGAAGCTATTGAGAAAACTTTAAAACAAAAGAAAATCCCCTATGAAGAGGTTATGACCTGGTCGACAGATGGTTTTTATAGAGAAACACCAGATAAGGTTTCCTGTCGCATTGAAGAGGGCTGTAGTGTTGTAGAGATGGAATGTTCTGCACTTGCAGCAGTTGCTCAACTTCGAGGAGCTATTTGGGGATTACTACTCTTTACAGCAGATTCCCTTGCAGATATTGACAATTACGATCAAAGAGATTGGGGCTCAGAGGCTTTTGATAAGGCTTTGGAGCTTTGTCTGGATATCATTGTTCAGATGTAATCTAGATTCAATAGAAAAAAGAGCATGATTAAAGAATCTTGCTCTTTTCGTTTTCTAAGCTTTATTTCAAAATATCCCAAAGTTCTTGGGGAGTCTCAGTTACAAAATCTGGATTTTCTGCTAATAGGGTTTCGTTAGCCCCGAATCCCCAGGTCACCGCTATTGTTTTGATGCCAACTGTTTTTCCACCAATCAAATCAAACTTGGTATCACCAACAATGACGGACTGGTCTTTGGGCGCTTGATTTTCAGTAATGGCACGCTGCAAGACATCAGCCTTATGAAAAGCAGCAGGGGTAGATCCATAAATACCATCAAAATATTCAGTAATCCCAAGGTGTTGACACATTTCTAGGGCAATAGGTTCATTTTTTGAAGTTGTGATAAAGATTTTCTTGTTAGGGTCTTTACTAAGTTGTTCAAGAACTTCCTTAATGCCATCATAGAGGTGAGCTTCCAAGTGTCCTTTGGTCTCATAATAGTCACGATAAATCTTGACAGCTTTGGCAGCACCTTCTTCACTAACCTCTTCTTTAAAGGTTACCTCGAGAGGTGGTCCCATAAAGGTACGAATTTTCTGATCACTAGGAACAGGAAGGCCTAGTCTTTCAAAAGTTTGAACAAAACCATTGTGAATACCCTCAGAACTATCAACGAGGGTACCATCTAGGTCGAAAAAAATATGTGTGAGTGTCATAGAATTCTCCAATATATTCGCTTTGGTTTATTATATCATGATAAAAACGGTTAAAGTGGTTAGGGCTATTTATCATTCTAAAGTTGACATGACTTTTTTATGTGTAACTGTTCGTTCTTGCTTATTTCCAAGTGCCTTGATGCGGGCTTCTAGGAGAATAGGACGTCCTTGAATACTTCGCGTATAAATAAGATCATATTTTCCTAGACTTTTTTGTATATGTCGGAGGAAAGACTCTGCATCTGCCTTTCGCTTTTCAAACATACTTGGAACGGCAAAAAATTCAGTTTGGTCCTTCACTTTGTGACAAGCCTTTAAGATATAGCGTTGATTTTCGATAGGAGCGAAAAATTCAGTCATAGTCTGAGCAAAGATTTCTTTTTCCCTCATGCTAGCACCCTTGAGATAGATGGCGTTATAAATCGCTTGTTTACTGTCTTTTACCACTCTAGGAGCAGATTCTTTAGTCTCAATCTGACCTGAATCCAGCAGAGCTTGATGGATAGCTTTGCCAAAAATTTCCAAACGTTTATAGGGGCTCTTATAGATAAAATATCTTCCCCAAAAGATAGCCAGTACAAGTAGCACAAGTAAGAATATAGGTAGGCTTTGATCAAACGGCTTCCCAACAATCAGATATCTTCCCAAATCAATAATAAAAAAAGTGGCAGCAAGGGCTTGGGAAATAAGAAAGGCCTTCATCCAATCATTAAGGTATACCAACGGTAGAAATTGTTTGTCGACCTCAACTTGGTTGACCACTTCCATTTCTTCGTATAGCGGGAGGGCTTGTTGCCAACGGTCTTTAAGCTCCTGACGTTTTTGAGATAGTGTAATGGCATTTTGATTAAGTTTTTCTAAACCCTTTCGGCTAAAAGTTATTTGATTGAGGTCAAGGCGATCAATACCAGATTCGATAGTAGGCTCTTGATAATGGAGGCCCAGAAACTGTGTCATACGCCGATCTAACAAATCTAAGTCAGGACTAAGTGCATACAACTGCAGCTCTAATGTCTCATCGTATTTTTCTTCCTCATCTTGAAAATCAAACCATCTCCTAGGTGATAAATTAATAGAAACCAAATGCCAGATATTACTCGTTTTATTAGGATTGTCTGGCCAGACACGGATGGCACGGCCTCGCATCTGATTACTTAGCATGAAGCTTCCAACAAAACTAGCTAAAATAAGGGAGTTAACACAAGGGGCATCCCAACCTTCGCCCAATAAAGACTTGGTCCCAATAATCACCTGAATATGTCCTTCTTGGAAAAGTTGGGTAAGGGCAGTCACTAAATCATGGTGAGAACCAGAAACACTCACCTTAAGATAGTCTTCTTGACTCAACTGTCCAATAACATCATAGGATAAACGAGAATTAGGAATGAGTCGCTCTAGATGTTCTTTAGCTGAAGTTGGAATAACCACTAAACTTCCTGTCAATACAGCCACAGGCACGGTCCAGGACTGTTCAATTATTTCTCTACGAATAGATTCAAAGTAAGAGAGCACACCTAGTTGTGTAAATTGTGCACTGTTATCGCCTAGATGAATTTGAAAATCCTTACGTATAAAGTCTGTCAAAACAAGTTGACGGAGATTATCTCCTAGAGACTGGTATTCTGCCTTAAAAATATCTCTAACAGCATTGAGTTTTCCCAATGATTGATTAAGCAGGACATCTTGCTTCTTATTCCGGATAAGTTTAACTTGATTTCTCTCGATAAGACCATTTGCTTTCAAATCACTCTTTAGCTGATTAAAGGCTTCCTCGGTAAATCCATACCAATTTGGGACCTGGAAAATCACGCCATTAAGCAAGGTTTCAAACCACTCAAGCGTAAAAGTTGGCAAGGTTTTTGCAGAGAGAAGTTCTTGAAAACGTTGAGGAAAAGGCAATTCTTTAGACCGTAAGAAAATCAGGGTAGCGGAAAGGTATTTAGGATTAGCCAATAGGTCATCATAGCCAATTTGGCCACTTAGTGCTGGACTAGACTGAATAGTGTTCGAAAAGTTTATATCTTTAGATAATTTAGTTAGAAAGTTAAGTTTCTGCTTATCAAACCGGTCTAATTGTGCACGTTCTTCCTTTGTTGGAAAGGCGAAGTAGACATAGTCCTGATGAGGACAGAGCGTCCCTTCCTTAACCAGTTCAGGCACTGTAATTTCTTCATCAATCTCACCACACATGCTTATATAACGTTCCCAAAGTGCAGGTTCTCCCTCGTATGGGGGTGTTGCTGTCAAAGAGATCATCTTTATATTTGGAAAAGCTTTATGAAAACTCTCTAAACTCTTCCACCATTCATTTCTTAAATGATGGCATTCATCCAGACAAAGAGTCCCTAAATCTTGGTCCCCAAAAGTTTTTCGAATATCGAAACCTTGAAAATCGAAATGCTCTTGTTGTGACTCATCATCTGTGTCCTCAATAAGACTATCGCCCACGACTTGGTTCATAGCACTGTGCAGTGCCTGATAGGTCGCAACCGTAATCATTTTAGGCCTTTTTAAATCCTGTGAAATGAGTTGTTCTACAAGATTGTCATCACTTAAAAAAGCTTGTTTAATCCGATCTACCCATTGTTGACGGATGGTAACTGTCGGAACTAAAATTAAAGTTGGATTACCAAAACGCTGTATAAATTCAATTCCTAAGGTTGTTTTACCAGAACCAGGAGCAGCCACCAAGTGAATCTTTCCATCATCCATAAAACTTTCGGCTTTATCGAGAACACGCCGTTGGTACTGTCGCCATTGTCCCTTAAATGAAAGCTGATTTAACATAATTTCCCTCCAATGTTACTAACTATTATATCATAGTGAAGATAGATAGAACTGGCCATATGGAAAAGCATGAATAGTAATATTTTTATAATATACGTCTCAAATATACAGCCAAAAACACCCCAAAATTGAGCTTTTGGAGTGTAAATCACGGGGTGCAATAATTAAGTTTTTAACGTAAACGAAGAGTTAGTTACGTTTTGGTTTGACTGCCATGCCTAGGCCGAGTGAAAAGGTTGTCAATATTATTTAAGGCTTTTTAAGTTATTTTTAAATGAGTTTTCAGTGTATTTTAATACCTATCTCACCGAAAAAATACTAGTTAGGGATGTTTAAATTCGTATCGCTAATCTAGTAAAATCCATTTCAGTCTGCAGAGCATCATTTGCTATTCACAGAACCCCAAAACAATTGATAAAATCAGGCGTAACCTATAAAGAAGAAGGCTTCAAAAAAGAGATCTCTTACTTAAATATTTAAAAATCAAAGAGGATGATATAATCTGACATTTCAACGGCGTACAAGATGTCCTCTGAAAAAGAAATTGCTGTTTTTTTACTCAAAGGTTATAGTTTATTTCTATAATACCTCTTAGAAATCAAAAACATTCAATTCCTTCCAAAAAATCTTAGTCATAGATTGACATTAAAGAAATTTTAAGATAACTTTAAAGTAACGATTTAATCCGATCTTATCGAGGAGTTGCCATGAAAAAAATAAATCTTCTTTATTTATTAGCTATTCTGGCCATCATATCTGGTCTTTTACTATATTACTTGCCAGACATGACGTCTGGACATAATGCAGAGTCAAATAATACAAGTCAAACTTTTAAGAAGAAGACGATTGTTCATGATTTTGGTACGACAGAGTTGAAAAAAGTTCCTAAACGTATCGTTATCCTCGACAACCTCTATGGTGAAATCTTGGATCCTCTCCATATCACTCCTGTAGGTGCAACAACTGGCCAAGCTGATAGTCATGAATTTTCAACCCTCTTTAAGAAACAATACAAGGATGCCAAGGTGGTTTCAGTTGGTTGGCAGGGAAGTCCAGATTTGGATAAGATTGCTGAGTTAAAACCTGATTTAATCCTTATGACTAGCGAGCAGGAAGACCTCTACGACGAGCTGTCTGAGATTGCACCGACTGTTGGTTACCAAATTAATACAGATGAAAATTGGGACTATCACGAAACCTCATTAAAGGTAGCAGAAATCTTCGACAAACGTGATGAGATGAAGAAGGACCTGGATAGAGTGGATGCTAGGGAGGCTGTTTTCGCAGAGAATGTCAAAGCTAAGTTTGGCAATCAAAAACTCATGTATCTGCGCGTGACAGACAATGACATCCGTTATTACGCTTACGGGCATTTTGGTTATCTGTATGATACTTATCATTTCAATCGTGCTGAAACCTTCAATCCAAATGATATGTTCCAAGTTATCGATCCAGATAAACTAAAAGACATTAATCCGGACCTCCTGATTGTTCAAGCAGATTCTCAAGAACTCCTAGATAACAAACTTAAAAATAACCCTGTCTGGAGTAGCTTAAAGGCAGTTCAAAATAACAAGGTAATTTATGCTGATTACTCAACCTACATGCTAGGCTTTGGGATTGTCTCCCAAGAGGCCATAATGAAACAGATCTCTGATGAATGGGGATTAAATTAAACTAAAAACGACCGTGATGGTCGTTTTTTCTATGTTCAAAAGTAGTCTAACTGATAAACAAGCGTCGAATATGTTTCCTCAAGGCAAAATAGAGCTGAATGGTCATGGGAATCCAAATCAAGGGTTCGCATAGGATAACACCAAGGTAGCCCATAGAAGGAATAACCAAAAGAACAAAGAGAATTTTTCCAAAAAGCTCAATGAAACTAGAGGTTAAGGGTGTGAGTTTCTTACCTAGGCCTTGGAGACTATTTCTGAAAATAAAGAGCATACCTAGAATAGGATAAAAAAGAGAACTGATACGGAGGTAGCGACTGGCGTTGTCAATAATCACAGCATTATCAGAACCAGAGATAAAACCAGCCAAAAAGGGACTTGCTATATAGAGAAGGACACAAGCAATGACAGACCAAGTGATAGAAACAAGACAAGATTGTTTTAAACCAGCCACTATGCGTTTAAACTGTTTGGCCCCGAAGTTTTGTGAGGTGAAGGTGGTCACCCCAGTAGCAAGTGAGGTCAAAGGGAGAACAGCGAAAGACATGATACGCCTTGCTGCAACCTGAGCACTGATGATAAGAGGGCCAAAACCGTTAATGGCATACTGCAAAGTCACTGTACCAATAGAAACAATGGAATTCATAAGTCCCATGGCCATTCCTTGTCCAAAAAGGTCCAAATAAAGACTTGAATCAAGAACAAAGTCTGACTTGCTTGGTAGAAGGAAGGTCACTTTTATCTTAATATAGTAAAGACAGAGGATAGCTGAAAGTCCCTGTGAGATAATTGTCGCTAAGCCTGCTGATTGAACACCAAGATGAAGTTGTGTAATAAAGAAAAGGTCTAAAACAATATTGACTAGAGCTGAAAAAATCAGAAAATAGAGGGCGGTAAGACTATCCCCAACCGCTCTGAGGAGTCCTGCACACAGATTATAACCCAAAGTTATTCCAACACAAGACACAATCATAGAAATATACTGGTAAGATTGTCCGATGATAGAAGTAGGCGTTCCTAAAAATCTTAGCAAAGGATAGAGGCCGAAATGTCCTAGAATCATAACCAAGGCACTCAAGCCTAGACCGATGACAGCAGTGGCCGCCACAGACTGACGAAGTTTCCTAAAGTCTTTGGCACCATAGTAACGTGCGATAACAACGCCCATACCATTTCCAACGCCAAGAGCAAAGCCGATAACCAAATCAAAAATAGCAGAAGAAGCTCCTACAGCAGCCAAGGCATCTGGACCTAGAAAACGACCCACAATCATGACATCGGCAGTATTGTAGAGTTGCTGGAAAATATTGGATATCAGAATTGGTAGAGCAAAGATTAAAAGAGACCTCAGAATTGGGCCTCGTAAAAGATCAACTGACGCATTTTTCATAGACTTATTATAGCAAGATTGTAATTGTGAAACAATGTTAAAAAGCCATCCTAGGATGACTTTTGGATATTTTTTAGGTAGCGTCTAAGTATTTGTGTCATATGATTGTAACCCGCCGCGATCATTGGAATTTGTAAGTAAATATAAGGTAGGGTGTACTGGCTCTTAGTCTCTGATATGAGGTGAAAGAGGATGCCACCGAAAAGATAGAGGAAGGCATAGAGGCCCAGTGTTGCTCCATCTCCCATTCGTTTATAAGTGAAAGCATAGTAGAACGCACCACCAAGATATAAGACTAGGAGATAGCCTTGCATATAGGTCACAAAAAAGAGATGCAGGGTCCCATCGTGATAGATAGAGGTCGCAAACCTATTCCACAAAGGCTGAAACTTGTCTTTACTTGGACCGTTCCAGATGGACTGGAAGCTTCCCTCTGTCCAGGAACTGATAAACTTAGTGCTAAAAAACCAACTGGCCTCATCGGGATGTGCTAGAAGATATTGAACACGTCTATCAAAAAGATGATTGGCGCTTTTTTCAATCTTTTCGATATTGCCCTTTTTCTTAGCATAAATGTCACGGACATAGCCGGTATACCATCCTGGCATTCGTTTAGAATCGGGTTTGTCCTGTAAGCCCATTGCCAACCAAGCAATCTGAGGTGTTCCAGAAATTTTTTGATGAGTGGTAATCTCATAGTAACTGGTTGTCGCCTTATGCAAGCCCATCGGAAAGGCAAAGAAAGCCAAAACCAAAAGTAAATAGCGGTAACGTTTCTCTCTGAGAGTCGTTAGTATCAAAATACCAGATAATGCAATAATGAGAATAATATTATTGCTCCTTACCCAGTAAGCCAATGATAGCATGACCACCGAAAGAATCGCATTCCTAGCCTTACCACGTTTTAAGTAACGTAGAAAGAAGAGAATGGCAAAACTAGAAAAGAACAAACCATACATAAGTCCATAGGCAAACATAATGTTAAAAACTAGAGGTAAGAAACCGAAGCTCATGATGACAGCCAAACGACTGACTAACGGTTTCGTAAACAGTTCATCCGTGATTTTCCATGTCGCATAGTTCATACCAATGACCATGCCAAGATTCAATACATAGAAAACCGAGATGACCGGCAAAGGAATCAGATAGAGAACCAGGCGTTCAAAACTAAGCAATCCCAACTGATGAGGATAGCGGTAAAAGTAGGCTCCTGGTTTAATTAAGGAGAAGTTGCCAGCATTAAACTGGACCGCCCCTTTAAAGACAGTACCTGCATCGTCTCGACCAGCAAAACTCGTCAGAAAAATCAAAAGTAGGCCAAAAATCATAAAGCAAACGGAAAAAAAGATGAAAATCTGCTTTGTTGTAAGTTCCTTTAAGATTTTGCGCCAGAGAAGTGTCAAAAGCAGAATGACACCACCTGAAACATAAACATACCAAGGGACGCTACTAATCTCTGCCCACTCAAAGTATCCCGTCATCATGGTCGTGCGAATGAGTAAAGCAGTCATAAATAATATGCCGAAGACTAAGAGCCCCACGTAGCGCCCTAACCATTCTAAAACAGAACTCGTATATGACATAAGAGCCTTCATTGAAAGTCTCCTTTAATATAGGTAATTACCCTTATAGTTTAGCACAGTCATCGGAAAAATGTAATGAAAACTTGAGGAAAATCTCATTCATCACTAAAAGAAATTGCTCTAATGACGACATCGAAAAAACTCTCTTGTATCAGCAACAAGAGAGTTTGATTTTATAAAGTAGTTTACTTCATCCGCATGCTATCGATTTTTTCTTCAGTCGGTGTGACACGTAAGGTCTTTTGTCCCGTATAAGTTACAAATCCAGGCTTACCAGCCGTTGGTTTGTTGAGTTTCTTAACATCAATCATATCCACTTGAACCAAGTTTGATAGACGAGCCTTAGAATAGTAGGCTGCCAATTCAGCCGCATCGGTCTTGACCTCGTCAGTTGGGTTAAGGTTGTCCTTGATAAC
Organism: Streptococcus sp. FSL R7-0248; assembly: GCF_037967965.1. Lineage (NCBI taxonomy): Bacteria > Bacillati > Bacillota > Bacilli > Lactobacillales > Streptococcaceae > Streptococcus > Streptococcus sp. FSL R7-0248. The sequence goes on along the minus strand of NZ_CP150201.1, from coordinate 1,093,628 downwards.
TACGTGACTACCTGGGATATCCTTGGCGTGGAACCAGAGCTCACCTTTTTTAGCCATCTTGAAGGTCAACTCCTCATTTTGCAGGTTGTTACGACCAACCATGATAATGGTCTTGCCATCAGAAGCTAGATACTGTTCAGGTTTCTTACGTTTGTGGCGTTTGTCAGTTGAACGACGCTTCATAAACCCAGCCTGAACAAGCTCCTCACGAATATCCTCGATTTCATCCATATTGGCTTGAGAAAGACTGAATTCAACACTTTCTAAATAATCAATGGTCTGTTTGGTTTCCTCAATCAAACCAGTCAAGTGCTTAACAGCCTCCTTGAGCTTCTGGTATTTCTTGAAGTAACGTTGCGCATTTTGGTTAGGAGTCAGAGCCACATTTAGAGGAATGGTAATCTTTTCACCAGTGTAGTAGTTGTCTAGCTCGACACTATCCTTGTCATTTGGCACCATGCTGAGGTAGGTGGTCAACAGTTCCCCTTTTTGACGGAACTCCTCAGCATTTTCAGTCGCCGCAAGCTCTTTTTCCTGTTTAACAAGTTTCTTCTTGTTTTTTTCCAGCTCATTTTGCACACGATGGATTAAATCACTAGCCTGTTGAGCCACACGGTCACGCGCCGCCTTGTCCAAATAGTAGTAGTCCAAAAGGGCAGACAAGGTTTCAAACTCAGGTTGGTCCTGACTATCAGAGAATCTTACAGCTGAAAATGCTTTTGTCGTTAAGTTTGGCTCTACTTCACGATTGAAGAAGGCACGGAAATTCTTGAGCTTATCAGTCTCAAGTAAAGCTGATAATTCATTGGCCGTGTCACGCCCCAAACCTTGGAAAAGTTTTTGAAGGTTTCTAGCTGACAAATCCTCGGTTTGTAGGATTTCAAAGAGCTTTTCGTCTGCAATGTCAAATGGATTCTTGGCGTCTGTCTTAGGCGGTGCGATGTAGGTTGATCCTGGCAGAATAGTACGGTAACTATTTTGTGAGAAACCAACGTGCTTAATTGACTCGATAATTTTGCTCTCGTTTTTGTCAATCAGGATAATATTGGAGTGTTTCCCCATAATTTCCATGACTAGAGTAACCTTGACGCTGTCACCGATTTCGTTTTTGTTTGATACGGAAATCTCCAGAACACGATCATTTTCTACCTGCTGGATATCCTCGATAACCGCTCCCTGAAGGTATTTCCTCATAATCATGGTATAGGTATTTGGATTCTGTGGATTTGGCAAGTCAGCCTTGGTCGTCTGAATACGCCCAAAGACAGGGTGAGCCGAAAGCAGAAGCTTGTAATTCTGACGATTGTTACGAATGGTCAGGACCAACTCACGTTCAAAAGGCTGATTAACTTTCTGGATACGCCCGTAAAGCACCTGCTCACGTAGCTCAGCTGTCATATGATGAAGAAAAAAGCCGTCAAAAGACATGGTGTACTTCCTTTCTTATTATTGATAATACTTGTTTTATTTTTAAAATAAAATTGTCTGTGAGACTTTCCTTAGGTGTTGGCGGACGTCAGCGAACTTTTACAAAGTTCCATGACTAATTTTTGAGCCTAGCGTCTCAAAAATTCCGAGCGCCTGAAACCTTTTAGTTTCAGGCGCTTTTAACACGGCGGAAAGTCTCGGTTAATTGCTCGCTCTGCTCGCAAAAAAGATATTACAAAAACTTGCAGAGTTTATTAGCTTTGTTTGTTTTTTATAAATAATTTGCATACGTTATAAACGTAAATATTGCCTAACTATTATAGCACAAAGAGAGTATAAATGCTTTGGATGGGTAGTCGGAATTGAGTTTGTTATTATTATGGACCATTCTTTATTACAAAAATTGTTCCGCAAAAACAGTTAAAAGTTATGGCTTTTATTATCATGAATACCTTTGAATTTACATCTAACTTATGGTATCATTTAATATGCTGAAAATTAAAGGAGCATTAAATGAACGATATAAAAAAGATATGCAATGCGACTAATTTGAAATACCTAGCTGTTGCACTTATGTTTTTGGACCAAATCTATCAGTTGTTCGGGAGTATGGGGGCACCTATATGGTTGACGATGTTGGGACGTTTGGTTTTTCCAATCTTCCTCTTTCTAGCTGCAGATAGTTTCCATTATACTCATGACCGAATGGCCTACCTTAGACGTCTGCTTTACATGAGTTGGTTCATGACCATTGGTAATGCCATTATTGGAAGTATTTTTCATAATGGTGATATTGGTTTGATGAATAATGCTTTTTCAACCTTCTTTATTACAGGGATTTTTATATGTTCTTGGGATTTGTTGGCTAAGGGGCTTCGCGATAAATCGAACAAGGAGTTAATTCAAGGGATCGGTGTCTTTCTCTTGCCGATTCTTTCATCTATTCCAGTTGTGATTCTTGCAGGCATATTTGAAACGCCACATGCAAACCCACTCCTTGTGCAGATTGTTGCCTTTATCTTGTCACTAGTTCCAAGTATTATCATGGTTGAGGGTGGCTTTGTGATGGTTATTCTTGGTTTGCTATTCTATATCTTCCGAACCAATCGCATCGCTCAAATCATTGTCTTAGCTGTTATTTCAGTGATTGCCCATCTCTTTGATCCGACAGGTGTCCAGTGGATGATGGTTTTTGCTGCGATTCCTATGTATTTCTATAATGGTGAGCGTGGTAGTGGTAACAAGAATTTCTTCTATATTTTCTACCCAGCCCATATTTATCTCTTGTGGATTCTAGCAAGTTTGTTTAGATAAAATGACAAAGACAGTCCTTGTGCTGTCTTTTTTTACGCCCAAAGTCCATTTTTATAGTTTGTTTCCTGCTTCTAAAACTGCTATAATTTAAGGCGTAATAGAATCAAGTAATAAGTCAATTGGAGGTATATCATGACAAAAGTAGCAGTAGTATTTGCGGACGGATTTGAAGAAATCGAAGCCTTGAGCCCAGTGGATGTCTTCCGCCGAGCAGGATTTGACTGTAGCATGCTTGGACTTGAAAGTGCGTCAGTAACTGGCTCACATGGGATTCAAGTTGCTATGGATGGCGTTTTTGATGGCAATTTTGCGGATTATGACTTGGTGGTCCTTCCTGGAGGTATGCCTGGATCAACTAATCTACGCGACAACGAAACTTTGATTGCCTCTCTTCAAGAGGCTGCTAAAGTAGGAAAATATATTGCTGCTATTTGTGCTGCACCAATTGTTCTCGAACGTGCTGGTCTTCTTGAAGGGCGTAAATTCACATGTTTCCCTGGCTTAGAGGAACAAATTGCATCTGGTGAGCATCAAACTGACTTGGTAGTTGTTGATGGCAATATTGTCACTAGCCGTGGTGCTGGAACAGCATTAGCCTTTGCTTATGCCTTGGTCGATTTGTTGGGTGGCGATGGTCAGCAGTTGGCACATACTATGGTTTACGACAGATTGTTTAAATAATGTTTTTTAGGGCTCTTGTTCAAGAACTCTAGCACCTCTTGTTAGGAATGTTGACAATTTATTTTCCCCTATGAGATGATAGAGAACGTATCAAACAGAGGGCCTAGTTATAGGCTGGAGAGACCTTAGCTTAATTTTATAAGCTTAGGTTTTTTCTTTTCTCCTTTGACATCCGTCTTGAAAACGGTTATAATAATCACAAAATAACCTTTAAATGAGTCCAGAGAGGCTTGAAAGGTCGGACAGGTGAAAAAAACAGGGTTCTCCTGTAATTTTTTGTGCGACCTTGCCATGTGGCGAGGTTTTTTTGATGACAGTTTGCAGTTTAGAAAGGGTTGTCATGATTTTAGTTGAAGATTTAACTATTGTGAGTCAGCGTGAGATTGCACCTCGTATTTTCGAGATGGTGCTTAAGGGAGAGATGGTTGCAGATATGCAGGTTGGGCAGTTCGTCCACCTCAAGGTGCCGGACCCAAGTAAGCTCCTTCGTCGTCCGATTTCCATCTCAGAGATTGACTACGACAAGAAAGAGGCAACCATTGTTTACCGTGTGGAGCGTGAGGGCACAGCTATTCTTTCTAAGATGGTAGCTGGTCAAACCATTGATACCATGGGTCCTCAGGGAAATGGATTTGATATTTCCGTTGTCGATGCTGGGCAGAAAGCCCTCCTTGTTGGTGGTGGTATCGGTGTCCCACCTTTGGTTGAGACGGCTAAGCAGTTGAAGGCTAAAGGGGTGGAAGTTGTATCGGTAATTGGTTTTGCCAATAAGAATGCCGTCATCTTGGAGGACAAGCTCAGAGCTTGTGGTGATGTTTATGTGACCACTGATGACGGTTCATACGGTATCAAGGGTTACGTTTCGACAGTTATTGATGGTTTCGACTGGACACCAGATGCCGTGTATAGTTGCGGAGCCCCAGGCATGCTTAAATATGTCGATAGCAAGTTTGAAAATCACCCTCACGCCTATGTTTCTATGGAAGCTCGTATGGCTTGTGGTATGGGTGCTTGCTATGCCTGTGTGGTTCACGTTAAAGGAGAGTCGGACGCCAAAAATCTTCGTGTTTGTGAAGAAGGGCCAGTCTTCCCTACTGGAAAAGTCATCGTCTAGGAGGTTACCATGTCAGAGATTAAATCAGAAAATCGTTTAGCTATTAGCCTTCCAGGGCTTGACTTGAAAAATCCTATTATCCCAGCTTCAGGTTGCTTCGGTTTTGGTCAAGAGTATGCCAAGTATTATGATTTGGACAAACTAGGGTCAATTATGATTAAGGCAACGACTGCCAACCCTCGTTTTGGGAATCCGACACCCCGTGTGGCTGAGACACCATCAGGCATGCTTAATGCCATTGGCTTGCAAAACCCAGGTGTAGATGCTGTCTTGTCTGAAAAACTCCCTTGGTTGCAGGAGCATTATCCTGAGCTTCCAATCATTGCTAATGTGGCTGGATTTTCAAACGAAGAATATGCAGAAGTGTCTCATAAGATTTCCAAAGCCAGCAACGTCAAGGCTATCGAGCTTAATATCTCGTGTCCAAACGTGGACCATGGCAATAACGGCCTCCTCATCGGACAAGTCCCAGAGCTTGCCTATGCGGCAGTAAAAGCCAGCGTTTCTCACTCTGATGTGCCCGTCTATGTCAAACTGACACCAAGCGTGGCTGATATTACAAGTGTCGCTAAAGCAGTCGAAGATGCCGGTGCGACAGGTTTTACCATGATTAACACCTTGGTCGGAACACGCTATGACTTGGCGACTCGCAAACCTATCATTGCCAACGGTCAAGGTGGTATGTCAGGGCCAGCTGTCTTTCCAGTAGCCCTTAAACTTATCCGCCAAGTTGCTCTAGCGTCAGACCTTCCAATCATCGGTATGGGGGGTGTCGACAGTGCCGAAGCCGCTATCGAAATGTTTATCGCTGGTGCCTCAGCCATCGGTGTCGGAACAGCCAACTTCGCAGATCCCTATGCCTGCCCTAAAATCATTGACCGTCTCCCTGAAGTCATGGACAAGTACGGTATCACAACACTTGAAGACTTGCGTAAGGAAGTTCGAACAGACTTGTTGGGGAAATAGAATAAAAATAGCATTTTTAAGGAGTTTAACAAAGGTATAATTACTTTCATCCCCCTTTGACATTCCCTTATAAAAGCGCTATAATAGAACAAATTGAACTGAACCTTTAATCGAGTCCAGAGAGGCGAGAAAGGTGTACTGAGATGCTACGGCATCACTAAAGGGTAGGAACTGCCCTATTTTCGTGCAACCTTCGCTGACTGGCGGAGGTTTTTTGTGTGAAAGGATATAAGAAATGAGAGAAAATCGTCCTGTTATTGCCCTTGATTTCCCGACCTTTGAGGATGTGAAGGCTTTCCTTGCTAAGTTTCCTGCTGATGACAAGCTCTATGTGAAGATTGGTATGGAACTCTACTATGCTGCTGGGCCAGAGATTGTACGCTACGTTAAAGAGCTTGGCCATAGTGTTTTCCTTGACCTTAAGCTTCACGATATTCCAAATACTGTGAAATCAGCTATGCGTGTCTTGTCTAACCTTGGCGTTGATATGACTAATGTGCATGCGGCTGGGGGTGTGGAAATGATGAAGGCTGCGCGTGAGGGCTTGGGAGATGGTCCAATCTTGATTGCTGTAACACAGTTGACCTCTACCTCTGAAGAGCAGATGCGTGATTTCCAAAATATCCAAACCACACTTCAAGAATCAGTGGTTCATTATGCTAAGAAGACTGCTGAAGCAGGTCTTGATGGTGTTGTTTGCTCAGCACACGAAGTAGCAAAAATCAAAGAAGCGACGAATGAAGATTTCGTTTGTTTGACACCTGGTATCCGTCCAGCAGGAGCAGCAGTTGGTGACCAAAAACGTGTCATGACACCTGCCGATGCCCGTCAAATTGGTTCAGATTACATTGTTGTTGGTCGTCCAATTACACAAGCTGATGATCCAGTAGCAGCTTATCACGACATCAAAGCCCAATGGAACGGTCAATAAATTTTCAAAAAGACCTTATTTCATAGGAAAATAGATGGAATTAGGTTATAATAAAGAATAGAAAACGCTTTACGGAGGATAATAATTATGACATTAGCATCACAAATCGCATCTGACTTGCTCGATATCAAAGCTGTTTACCTTAAACCTGAAGAACCATTTACATGGGCATCAGGAATCAAATCACCAATCTACACAGACAACCGTATTACTTTGTCTTATCCAGAAACTCGTACACTTATTGAAAATGGTTTTGTGGAAAAAATTAAGGAAGAATTCCCTGAAGTAGAAGTGATTGCAGGTACTGCAACTGCTGGTATTCCTCACGGTGCGATCATCGCTGACAAAATGAACCTTCCATTTGCCTACATCCGTAGCAAACCAAAAGATCACGGTGCTGGTAACCAAATCGAAGGTCGTGTGGTTAAAGGCGAAAAAATGGTTGTTGTTGAAGACTTGATTTCAACTGGTGGATCAGTACTTGATGCTGTAGCAGCTGCAGAGCGTGAAGGGGCTGATGTTATCGGTGTTGTGGCTATCTTCACTTACGAATTGCCAAAAGCTGAGAAAAACTTCGCTGATGCTGGCGTGAAATTGGTCACTCTTTCAAACTACACTGAGTTGATCAAAGTGGCTAAAGTGCAAGGCTACATCACAGCAGACGGACTTCAACTCTTGAAAAAATTTAAAGAAAACCAAGAAACTTGGCAAGACTAAATATCATGATTGAAGGCGGAACGTTTCAGGCGTTTCGCTTTTTTTAGTATAATTTAGGAAATAATAGAAGCAGGGAGAATATAAAATGTCAATAAATGAGTGGTCAGATGCAACGGCAATGGCTGAGGCCGTGCGAAATAAGACGGTCAGTCCCCGAGAACTTGTAAAGGATACTATAAGTGAAGCGGAGAGGACGAATACTAAAATCAATGCTATCGTCAGTCAACGTTACGAGAAAGCTTTAGAAGAAGCAGAAACTAGAGACTTTTCAGATAAACCTTTTGCTGGTGTCCCAATTTTCCTAAAAGATTTAGGTCAGGAGCAAGCTGGTGAGCCGTCAACAGCGGGTTCTCGCCTATTTACAAGTTATCGGGCTAAGGAAACGGATAATTATGTTAAGAAACTTGAGGAATTGGGCTTTATTATTTTAGGACGTTCTAGCACTCCTGAGTTTGGCTTCAAAAATATCAGTGATGCTCAGATTCATGGTCCTGTCAATCTACCTGATGATGTGAGGCGTAATGCTGGTGGCTCAAGTGGCGGTGCGGCTGCTATTGTGAGCTCTGGCATTTCTCCTTTGGCCCCAGCTAGTGACGGTGGGGGCTCTATTCGCATTCCAGCTTCTTTTAACGGCCTAATCGGTCTCAAGCCTACCAGAGGACGAATTCCTGTCGGTCCTGGTTCGTTTCGTGGATGGCAGGGAGCCTCTGTCCAGTTTGCTTTGACGAAGTCTGTTCGAGATACCAAACGCTTGCTTTATCATATGCAGACATGTCAGATGGAAAGTCCCTTTATCTTGCCCAAGCTTGACAAAGATTCTTTAGGACAAGCAGTTCGACCTCTGAAGATTGCTTTTTCTACGGTATCTCCTATTGGTGGCAAGGTATCAGAATCTGCCATTGCGGCGACAAAAAAGGCTGCTAGAGCATTAGAAAGTCTAGGACATCATGTCCATGAAATCACCTATCAGCCCTTGAATGGGATTGAAGCTATGCAGTCTTACTACATTATGAATAGTGTTGAGACGGCTGCCATGTTTGATGGTATAGAGGCTGGTTTGGGCTGTTCGATGACACTTGAAGATATGGAGTTAATGACTTGGGCTATTTTCCAATCTGGGCAAAAGATTCCTGCCAAAGTTTACTCTAAAGTCCTAACTCAGTGGGACCAGTATAGCCATCAGATGGCGAATTTTCATGAGTCTTACGATATTCTTCTGACTCCTACAGTTGCGGATGTGGCACCTAAGCATGGGCAGTTTGCCCTCTCTGAAAGCCTACAAAACCAACTCAAGCAAATGTCTGAGTTTGATTGGCCAAAGCAACAAGAACTTATTTGGGATATGTTTGCGGATAGTTTAGATTGGACGCCTTTCACCCAACAAGCTAACCTGACGGGACAACCATCGATTTCTTTACCTGTCTATCGTGATGGGCAAGGGCTGTCCCTTGGTGTTCAACTGACAGCCGCCAAGGGAAGAGAAGACCTCCTCTTACACTTGGCCCAACAAATGGAAGAAGGTTCGGTTTTTAGCTAGCTATACTCATTCTCGGTTCAATTTTTTGTAAAACCCTTTCAAATAGTGTAGTCTAAAATTATAAGTTTTTAACTTAACTTTATTATTTGTTTTAAGGAGACACACATAGATGAAAAAGAGATTTTTCGCCGTTTTCAGCCTAATCTTGGCTGCGGTCTTTTTGGTTGCCTGCTCGTCACAAAGTACCGGTGAGAAGAACTGGGAAAAGATTGAGAAACGTGGTAGCATCAAGGTTGCGACTGCTGGAACACTTTACCCACAAACCTACCACGATGATAAGAATAATTTGACTGGTTATGACGTTGAGATTCTCAAAGAAGTTGGAAAACGTCTTAAGTTGAAAATTGAATTCACTGAGATGGGTGTAGATGGCATGCTTACTGCTGTAAATAGTGGGCAAGTCGATATCGCTAACTACTCACTTGAAGACGACAACAAGAATGTTAAAAAATTCTTACGTTCTGAACCATACAAGTATTCCTTCACTTCAATGGTCGTTCGTGAATCGGATAATTCTGGAATCTCTTCATGGAAGGATCTCAAAGGCAAAAAGGCAGCCGGTGCTGCAAGTACAAAGTACATGAAGATTGCCAAAAAAATGGGTGCTGAACTCGTTGTATATGATAATGTTACCAATGACGTTTACATGCAAGACTTGGTAAATGGACGTACAGACGTTATCGTCAACGATTACTATTTGCAAAAGATGGCAGTAGCCGCTATCAAAGACAAGTACCCAGTTAAGATCAACGACGGTATCTACAGTAACCCTTACTCAACAAGCTTTACCTTCTCATTGAAGAATAAAACCCTTCAAGAAAAGGTCAACAAAGCCATCAAAGACATGAAGAAAGATGGTACCCTTACCAAGATTTCAGAGAAATTCTTTGCTGGTCAAGACGTTACAAAGAAAACAAAAGTTGACTATACTGAGATTGATATCTCTGATGTTGAATAATATGAGCGATCCAATTGGATCGCTTATTTGCTAAAGAAATGTTTAGAAAGTTAGACTTATGATTATTGATTTTTCACTGATTCTAAAAAGCATTCCTTATGTCCTATCAGGTCTGCCTTATACCTTAGGAATCTCGCTTTTAAGCTTTATGGTTGGGAATGTTTTTGCTATCATCCTTGCCTTTATGCGAATGTCTCAAAAGCCTTGGTTAAAGTATCCAGCACGTATTTATATTTCCATCATGCGTGGGGTTCCTATGTTAGTCGTGCTCTTCATTCTTTACTTTGGTTTGCCTTATGTTGGTGTTCAGCTACCTGCCCTTCTTTGTGCCTTTATTGGCTTCTCCTGTGTTAGTGCCGCTTATATGGCAGAGATTTTCCGTTCATCCATAGTTGCCGTAGATAAGGGTCAGTGGGAAGCAGCTCGCTCTCTTGGTCTTCCTCAGAAGTCTATTATCCGTCGGATTATCTTACCTCAGGCTATGCGTATAGCAGTAGCCCCTCTTGGTAATGTTATTATTGATATGGTTAAGAGTTCCTCATTGGCTGCTATGATTACAGTGCCTGACATTTTCCAAAATGCTAAGATTATCGGTGGGCGTGAGTATGACTACATGTCTATGTATATCCTAATCGCCCTTATTTACTGGACTTTGAGCTTTACTTTAGAACTGCTTGAAGGCTATCTTGAAAAACGTTTAGCTACCTATTGATTTTTGAAAAAATTGTTTGAATATCTAATAAAATATTGAAATTTATTTAATTCTAATCTTATAAATGTGGTATAATAAAAGCGTTTTAAAAATCAGAAAGGTCTTTTGGAATGAAGAAGAAAACAGTCGTTGCAACGACACTATCAACCCTACTCGTCTCAACTGCCATCTTGGCTAATGCTGTCCAAGCTGACGAGGTAGAAACTCATGCAGCTGTAACAGCACCAAGCACTGAAGTAGTAGCTACAGAGGCAATTACCAATACGACATCTACTGCAGCAACAACTGCATCAAGCGAGTCTGCAGCTCCAGTAGCTAGTACAACATCAGATGTTACTGCTTCAACAGCTGAAACAAGCGAAACACCAGTTGCCACAGCCAGTGAAACAGCAACTGCAGCCGCAACTCCTACAACAGAAGTCGTGACAAATGCTAGCACAAGTGCCAGCAACGACACTGTAACTGTTCTTCACACCAACGATGTTCATGGTCGTATGGTTGAAGATGATCGTAACGGAGTTATTGGGGATGCCCTTTTGTCTGGTATCGTCAACGATTCCCGTTCAAAAGGAACAACCCTTGTCTTTGACTCTGGGGACTCATTCCAAGGTCTTCCAATCTCAAACAGCTCTAAGGGTGAGGACATGGCAAGCGTCATGAATGCTGTTGGTTTTGATGCCATGACAGTGGGTAACCATGAGTTCGACTTTGGTCTTGACCAATTGCGTCGTTTGAGCAAACAAATCAATTTCCCAATCATCACATCTAACGTTTATGTGGACGGCGTACGTCTTTTCCAACCATCTACAATCGTTGACAAAACACCTGGTGTTGATGGAGATGAAGTAGTTGTTATTGGTGTTACTACACCTGAGACAGCTACTAAGACACACCCACGTAATATCACTGGTGTCTCTTTCACCGATCCTATTACTGAGGTTAAAGCTGTTGTTGACCAAGTGGAATCAAATGCTCGTGCTGAAGGTAAGCAATACAAGACTTATATTGTCCTTAGTCACTTGGGTATAGATACAACAACTCCAGTTGAATGGCGTGGATCAACATTGGCAGAAGCTCTTTCAAACTATGCACCTTTGAAAGGAAAACGTGTTCTTGTCCTTGATGGTCACTCACACACTCTTCACACAGCGACATACGGCGATAATGTCACTTACAACCAAACTGGTAGCTACCTTAACAATGTCGGCTGCGTCGTTTATAATTCTGACCGTGTCTTGTCACATGGCGTGATTTCACACGACGAAGCTAAGAAGAATTATCAAGTTAACCCAACAGTTAAAGCTATGATTGATGATATCCAAGCTAAGTACAAGGCAGATTCTTCGAAAGTCGTTATCGAAAATAGTCCAGTTAAACTTAGCGGTGACCGTATGGACGTTCGTGTTCGCGAAACTAACCTTGGTAATGTTGTTGCTGATTCTCTCTTAGAATACGGACAATCAGCCTTCACACACAAGTCTAACCTTGCCGTAACAAACGGTGGTGGTCTTCGTGAAACAATTGCCAAAGACAAACCAATCACTAAAGGTGATATCATTGCCGTTCTTCCATTTGGTAACTCAGTTGCTCAAATTCAAGTGACAGGTCAAAATATCCATGATATGTTTGTCAAATCTCTTGGTTCTATTCTCCAAGTTGACGAAAGTGGTAAAACTGTTCTGGATGAAAATGGTCAACCTCTTCTTGAACCATCTGGCGGTTTCCTTCAAGTATCAGGAGCTCGTGTTTATTATGACACAACACTTCCAGCAGAAAAACGTATCTTGTCAATTGACATTTTTGATCCAGAAACTGGTACCTATAAACCACTCAACACTAATGAAACTTACTACCTTGTAACGAATGACTTCTTAGCTGCTGGTGGTGATGGCTACACAATGCTTGGTGGTCCTCGTGAAGAAGGTCCTTCAATGGATACCGTCTTTGCGGATTACTTGACACATGCAGACCTTTCTAAGTATGCAGTTATCAATCCAAACTCACGAACCATTTCTATTTCAAGTGCTGATTTTGCTGCCTTGAACAAAAAAGAAAATGCAGAAGATCCTACACTCAATCCATTGAGTCCTGTTACGCCATCTAGCGTTGCTGAAGACCTTAAAACAACTAAACCAGTTGTATCTAAAGTAGTAACGACACCTAATGGTAAAGTATTCTTCGTTTCAACAAGAAACGAAGCACTTAAAGAAACAGAAAAAGTGGCAGAAGCTTCTGCTCAAACTGAAGTTCTTCCTACAACAGGTGACAAGGCCTCACACGCTGGACTCCTCGGACTTGGTATGTTGCTAACTCTCTTTGGACTTAGTGGAAAACACAAAGGTAAAGAGAAATACTAAGAAGTTTGCAGATAAAAAAAGAGTTAACCATTTGGCTAACTCTTTTTTGTTTTCTTGTTGTTGCTATGTGTTTTTCGATACTGACTTGGTGTTTGGTCGTAATAGTGTTTAAATTGACGGTTGAAATTTGATAAATTGTTAAAACCAACATCAGTAGCAATTTCCAAAACTGGTTTAACACTATTACGGAGCTCTTCACAAGCAGCATTAAGTCTTGCTTGAATGATAAATTCGGTACAAGAGGTACCAGTTTGTTGCTTAAAAATCGTCATAAAGTGAGTCTTACTATACCCCATAAGCAATGACAACTTATCAATAGTGAGATTTTCGGCATAATGCTGGTTAATGTAATCAATAATTTCCCGAATTTTTTCATTCTTACGATAATGATCATCAGAAGTCTTTCGCTCTACCAAGCGATAGAAGTAGAAGAGATAGATTAATTCCTCAAGTTTTGACTTGAGAAGAAGTTCATAGTGACGATCTTTCTGACGAATTATCTTAAAAATCTCGAAGAGAAGTGCTTTAATTTCCGTATAACCCTCGTCTGATGGTCTTAGACATTGTTTAAACTTAAAATTGGAATTCTGTAAGGGCTGAAGATAACGGAGACTAAGCAGATCCACCAGAGACTGTCCCAACATATCCAAATGAAAATGAAGAGTATCAGTATGATGAGACTGATTATCTATGGGATGAATCGAATGAAGCTCATTAGGACATATCAAAAAAATATCTCCAGCCTGACTGTCAAAATAGTCATAATCAATATGATAGCGAGCTGTCCCCTCATAAACGTACTGTATTTCAAGCTCAGGATGCCAATGAAATAGAATATCAGGGCGTCCATTTTCGACCATAGTTTCCTCCAGTCGAAAAGGAAGCAGATTATCATCAAAATCTATTAAATGTTTAAAATCAGTATCAGTAGCTGCTTGACTCATGATTAACCTTTCAAAATCATAGGATAATACCATGATAGCATTTTCTTTCTTAAAAAGCATGAGTTAATCGTCTTATAGTATTGGTAGTTTTTTGATTTACATAATTTTATTTCTGTATTTATGTATGTAAAATAAAAAGATGACTAAGCATCCTTTTTACATAAATTTAGTTATGTTTATTTTCCTAGACAGAACTGACTAAAGAGTTGTGTAATGAGTTCATCTGGGGCGGCGTCACCAGTAATTTCTCCTAAAACTTCCCAGGTGCGTGTCATATCAACCTGTAAGAGGTCAACAGGCATGCCTAATTCAAGGCCTTGATTGACTGCTTCAAGACTTTCGAGAGCTTTTTCAATGAGTGAAATGTGACGGGCATTTGAGAGATAAGTAGCATCTTTCTCCACTAGGCCAGCATTATCAAAGAAGAGCTGATTGATGCGATCTTCGATTTTGTCAATTTTTTCATTCTTGAGGACTGAAATTGGAATGACATCTTCGGGAAGCTCTTCCATTTGGATTGCTTGTGGTAGGTCTGTCTTATTTAGAAGAATGATGCGATTGTTATTTTGACTAATTTCTAGTAATGTACGGTCTTGCTCTGTTAATGGTTCGGAGCTATTAAGCACAAGGAGAACCAGGTCAGCCTCTTCGAGAGCTTTCTTGGAACGCTCAACACCAATCTTTTCAACCACATCATCTGTGTCTCGAATACCAGCAGTATCGATTAACTTAAGTGGAACACCCTTGATATTAACGTATTCTTCAATGATATCACGGGTAGTACCTTCAATATCCGTAACGATAGCTTTCTCCTCGCGTAGGAGATTGTTAAGAAGACTAGATTTTCCGACATTTGGACGACCAATGATTGCCGTTGAAAGGCCTTCTCGTAGGATTTTTCCTCGTTTAGCAGTGGCAAGGAGATTTTCTAAAAGTGCTTGGAACTCTTGCGTTTTTTCACGGACAAGAGCTGTGGTGACTTCTTCAACATCATCATATTCTGGGTAATCAATATTAACTTCGACTTGAGCCAAGGTGTTAAGGATTTCTTGGCGAGTGTTGTTAATGAGATCCTTGAGCGAACCATCAAGTTGAGAGACGGCAACGGCCATAGCCTTATCAGTCTTAGCACGAATCAAATCCATGACAGCTTCAGCCTGAGTCAAGTCCACACGACCATTCAAAAAGGCACGTTTGGTAAATTCTCCAGGTTCAGCCATACGAGCTCCAGAACGAATAAGGAGTTGGAGGATTTCATTAGTCACAGCAACCCCACCGTGAGTGTTGATCTCCACGACATCCTCACGCGTAAAGGTCTTTGGTGCACGCATAACACTTACCATGACTTCATCAATGGTTTCCTCATTTTCGACAATATGGCCGTAATTGATAGTATGTGAAGTAACCGTTTCTAGATCTCTTCCTTTAAAAACTTTATTAGCAATGGCGATAGCATCGGTTCCAGATAAGCGAACGATACCGATAGCACCTTCACCTAAGGGCGTTGAAATGGCAGTAATCGTATCAAATTCTTTGGTAATTGACATAGTTATTCCTTTGGATTTTTTCTGTATAAGTTTAAAAATGATTTAATTTCATTGTAACGCAAAAGAGCAGTAGTCGCAAGGATTGGTGCTGATAAAGCCAAGAAAAAAGAGCCTGAGCTCTTTTTATTTATTTGTGGCGTTCAAAGTATAATTTGGTTTCTTTAATGATGATTGGTGAAAGGACTAGGAGGGCAATCAAGTTAGGCAATGCCATCAAGCCGTTTACGATATCCGCAATTTTCCAAACAACATCAAGTGTGAGGTAACCACCAAGAGCAACCATAACCACAAAAATGAGGCGGTAGAGTGGAAGGAATTTAGTTGATTTGAAAATGAATTCGAAACAACGTTCACCATAGTAAGACCAACCCAAGATTGTTGTAAAGGCAAAGAGAACCAAAGAAAGTGTTAAGGCAATTTCACCAAAAGTTCCGAAAACAGATGAGAAGGCTGCTTGTGTCATTGGGGCACCTTCCAGGCTACCTGACCATTGACCAGTTACAAGGATAGCAAGACCTGTAAGTGTACAGATGATAATCGTATCAATGAAAGTACCTGTCATCGAAATCAAACCTTGTTCAACAGGTTCTTCGGTCTTAGCGGCAGCGGCAGCAATAGGAGCTGATCCAAGACCTGACTCATTTGAGAAGACACCACGCGCAATACCAAGTCGCATAGCGACCATGACTGTTGCACCAGCAAAACCACCTACGGCTGCTTTCCCAGTAAAGGCAGATTGGAAGACCATTTCAATAACTGGTAAAAGTTGATTAAAGTTTGTAAAGATAACCACAAGAGCTGCTAGGATATAAAGTCCAGCCATAAATGGTACGACCTTTTCAGAAACTTTAGAGATAGATTGGATACCACCAAAAATGATGGCAGCAGTTATAAGAGCAAGTAAGATACTTACGATTTTTGGTGACCAGTCAAAGCTGTTTTGAAGTGAGGCGGTGATTGAGTTAACTTGAGAGAAAGTACCAATCCCCAACCATGCAACAAGCACACCTGCAAAGGCAAAGAAGTAGGCCAAAGGTTTAGCAATTATTTGCCATTTCCCAAAGAAACCATGTGTGATGTAATACATTGGACCACCAGAAACATTACCTTGGTCGTCAAGTGTACGGAATTTAATAGCCAAAAGACCTTCGGAATATTTGGTTGCCATACCAAAGAAAGCGGCAATCCACATCCAGAAAAGGGCACCAGGTCCACCAGTTTTGATGGCTGTAGCTACCCCAACAATGTTACCTGTACCAACAGTTGCAGCAAGAGCTGTCGCAAGGGCTGCAAAACTAGAAATATCACCTTCCCCTTTATCTTCAGCAAAGATAAGTTTAAAAGCTTTAGGAAGACGAAGAACTTGCAAAAGTCCAAGACGAAGCGTAAGGTAAATCCCAGTTCCTACAAGAAGGATCAAAAGGGGTGGACCCCAGACAAAATCATCAATGGTAGTAAAAAAGTCTAACATAAATGTAACAATCTCCTTTAACCGAGACGTCAAAAAAGAGGTTTGGCTTAACCAGACCTCTGAGAATACAAAGCTATTATTACAAGTTAAAAACTTGCGATGCTTTCT
Source organism: Streptococcus sp. FSL R7-0248 (assembly GCF_037967965.1). Taxonomy (NCBI): domain Bacteria; kingdom Bacillati; phylum Bacillota; class Bacilli; order Lactobacillales; family Streptococcaceae; genus Streptococcus; species Streptococcus sp. FSL R7-0248. Next base: position 1,076,843 of record NZ_CP150201.1, on the reverse strand, counting down.
GTCCTTTTACCTGAGAGTTTCGGTTATTACCCCTTGCCCCTTCGGTGTCTTGTTTACAGCTAAGGCTGCTTCAAGATCTCTCCAGAAGTCCGTCAATCACCAGTCTTCCTGATGACATCACTCGGTTTTTATTTTATTGTGGTTCTATCTTATCGAAAAAACCGAACAGTGTCAACACTAATTTTCATCAAAACTATAAAAAACCGAATATTATACTTAAGAATCCCTTTCACCAAAACCTAGAAAAGCTTGGAATAACAATCATTTTAAGCAAACAACCTCCCAATAAAAACAAACGATTATTTGCTAAAGTTATTTCACACTCATTATGAATAGAGTCTGCATTTTCATCCAAAAAATGATAAAATAGTAGAGCTTATTTTTGAGAATGGAGAATATGATGAACCCATTATTAACTGGTATGAATGACAAACAGGCCGAAGCCGTCCAAACGACTGAAGGTCCTTTGTTGATTATGGCAGGTGCAGGATCAGGGAAGACACGTGTACTTACCCACCGCATTGCCTACCTTATCGACGAAAAAATGATCAATCCTTGGAATATTTTGGCCATTACCTTTACCAATAAGGCAGCTCGTGAGATGCGTGAGCGTGCTATGGCTTTAAACCCAGCAACTTCAGAAACCTTGATTGCGACCTTCCATAGTATGTGCGTGCGAATCCTTCGTCGTGAAGCGGACCATATTGGCTACAATCGAAACTTTACTATCGTGGATCCTGGTGAACAACGTACTTTGATGAAACGTATTCTCAAGAATCTTAACCTTGATCCTAAGAAGTGGAATGAACGTGCCATCTTAGGGACGATTTCCAACGCAAAAAATGACCTCTTGGATGAAGTGGCTTATGAGCACCAAGCTGGTGACATGTATACTCAAATCGTTGCTAAATGTTACAAAGCCTATCAGGAAGAGCTCCGTCGTAGTGAAGCCATGGATTTCGACGATTTGATTATGATGACTCTGCGTCTCTTTGACAAAAATCCCGATGTGCTCGCTTATTATCAGCAGCGTTATCAGTATATTCACGTGGATGAATATCAAGATACCAACCATGCTCAGTATCAGTTGGTAAAACTCTTAGCATCTCGCTTCAAGAATATCTGTGTCGTGGGTGATGCTGACCAATCAATCTACGGTTGGCGTGGGGCTGACATGCAGAACATCCTTGATTTTGAGAAGGACTATCCTGAAGCTAAGGTTGTCCTCTTGGAGGAAAACTACCGTTCAACTAAGAAAATTCTCCAAGCAGCCAACGAAGTTATCAAGAACAACCGTAACCGCCGTCCTAAGAAACTTTGGACTCAAAATGATGACGGTGAACAAATTGTTTATTACCGTGCTAATGACGAGCGTGATGAAGCTGTTTTTGTTGCTTCAACTATTGATAACATTATTCGTGAAGAAGGTAAGAACTTCAAGGATTTCGCTGTACTTTACCGTACCAATGCTCAGTCTCGTACCATTGAAGAAGCTTTACTCAAGTCTAATATTCCTTATACCATGGTTGGAGGAACCAAGTTCTATAGCCGTAAAGAAATTCGTGATGCCATTTCTTACTTGAACTTAATTGCCAATCCTGCTGATAATATTAGCTTTGAACGTGTCGTTAATGAACCTAAACGTGGAGTTGGACCTGGGACACTAGAAAAGATTCGTACCTTTGCCTATGAGCAAAACATGAGTCTCCTAGATGCTTCAGCTAATATTATGTTATCACCGATTAAGGGGAAAGCAGCTCAGGGCGTTTACGATTTTGCTAACATGATTCTGAACCTACGTGATCAGCTAGATGGACTAAGCATCACTGAAGCTGTAGAGGCTGTTTTGGATAAGTCTGGTTATCTGGATGCTCTTTCGATGCAACAAACACTTGAAAGTCAAGCGCGCATTGAAAATATCGAAGAATTCATGTCTGTTACTAAGAATTTTGACGAAACCAACACCGATGGTACGGAAGACGAGACAGGAATTGACCGTTTAGGCCGTTTCTTAAACGATTTAGCTTTAATTGCTGATACGGACGATGGTGATATGGAAGCAGCAGAGGTAACCTTGATGACTCTCCATGCTGCCAAAGGGCTTGAATTCCCAGTTGTCTTCCTAATTGGTATGGAAGAGGGAGTGTTCCCTTTGTCACGTGCCTCAGAAGAGCCAGATGAACTCGAAGAAGAGCGTCGTTTGGCTTACGTAGGTATCACTCGGGCGGAAGAGATTCTTTTCCTTACCAACGCTAATACGCGTACGCTTTTTGGTAAGACTAGCTATAATCGTCCTAGCCGTTTCTTACGTGAAATTTCAGATGATTTATTACAATATCAAGGTCTAGCACGTCCAGCCAATTCATCATTTGGTGTTCGTTTTACAAAGGAAGAGCCTACACAATTTGGTCAGGGCATGAGTTTACAACAAGCGCTTCAGACCAGAAAAGCAAATGCACAGCCGCAAAGACATACTGGTGCTCAGCCATTTTCAAAAGCCACTGGGGGACTACCTTTTGGTAAGGCTTCAGACTCAGGCAACTCAGCTACTGATTGGGAAATCGGAGATATCGCTCACCACAAGAAGTGGGGAGATGGTACCGTCCTAGAAGTAACTGGAAGTGGCAAGACACAGGAACTTAAGATAAAATTCCCAGAAGTTGGACTTAAAAAAGTCTTGGCAAGCGTAGCACCTATTGTGAAGAAATAGAAAGGGACCGAAAGGTCCTTTTTATAAGCTCTCCCTATCACTTTGATAAAAAATTTCTATTAGACAGCTAGCTTTTCTGGGTGTAGAATGAAGGCAACTTTTGTTTTGGAGGACACCCATATGTCACGAGAATTTTCATTTGAAACCTTACAATTACACGCTGGACAAACACCTGACAAGGAAACAAAATCACGTGCTGTTCCAATTTACCAAACCACTTCATATGTTTTTGACGACGCTCAAGAAGGTGAAGATCTCTTTGCCCTTAGAAAACCTGGTAATATTTACACACGTATTACCAATCCAACAGTAGCAGTACTTGAAGAACGTATTGCAGCCCTCGAAGGTGGTGTTGGTGCCTTGGCTACGGCATCAGGTATGGCTGCAATCACCTATGCTATCCTTGGTTTGGCACATGCTGGCGATCACGTTGTTGCTGCGACAACCCTCTATGGTGGGACATTCAATCTCTTAAAAGAAACCCTTCCACGCTATGGTATCACAACAACTTTTGTAGATGTTGACAATCCTGAAGAAATTGAAGCTGCTATCAAAGATAATACCAAGCTTGTCTTGATTGAGTCTTTGGGAAATCCGCTTATCAATATTCCTGATTTTGAAAAAATTGCTGAGATTGCTCACAGTCATAAGATTCCATTGGTTGCTGACAATACTTTTGGAACTCCATATCTCATCAATGTTATCTCCCATGGTGTAGATATCGTGGTTCATTCTGCAACTAAGTTTATCGGTGGACATGGAACAACTATTGGAGGTCTTATCGTCGATTCTGGTAAATTTGACTGGGAAGCTTCAGGCAAATTCCCACAGTTGGTTGACGAGGACCCATCTTACCACAATATCAGCTATACGCGTGATGTTGGTCCAGCAGCATTTGTAACTGCCCTTCGTACACAACTTTTGCGTGACACAGGGGCTGCCTTGGCACCTTTCAATGCTTTCTTGCTCTTGCAAGGACTTGAAACACTTTCACTTCGCGTCGAACGCCACGTCGAAAATACTAAAAAAATCGTAGACTTTTTGGAAAATCATCCAAAAGTTGAAAAGGTTAACTATCCTGGATTACCATCAAGTCCTTACTATGACTTGGCACAAAAATACTTCCCTAAAGGTCCAGGTTCTATTTTCACTTTCCATGTTAAAGGTGGACAAGACGAAGCACGTACCGTAATTGATAATCTTGAAATCTTCTCAGATTTAGCTAACGTTGCTGATGCAAAATCTTTGGTGGTGCACCCTGCAACAACAACTCACCAACAATTAGCAGAAGCTGATTTACTGGCTTGTGGTGTCACTCCAAATCAAATTCGTATCTCAGTTGGTTTGGAAAACGCAGATGATTTGATTGAAGATTTAAAACTAGCTCTTGATAAAATCTAAGTATTTCAATACAAAATAATTTAACCAGCTCTTTAGCTGGTTTTTTGTTATACTATCCCTATGAAATTTGTTTTTGATTTGGATGGAACCCTATGTTTTGATGGTATGACCATGTCAAAAGACCTACAAAAGGTTCTTTTAACTGCACCAAAATACGGGCATGACATTATTTTTGCAACAGCACGCTCTTACAGAGATTGTCTTAGTATTTTAGAAGGAGAATTGAGAAAGCTGATAGTAGTTGGCTTAAACGGCGGCGAAGTCTTTCAAGATGAACTTTTAGTATCACAATACACAATACCTTCTCCTGCTCTCAGAACGATTGTTAGCTACTGTGATACTTATAATCTCCCTTATTTTATTGATGATACCTTTAATTGTGCTATTCAAAATCCTGAGCAAATCCCTTTTCTTTCAAATGTTGATCCATTAAACAAAGCAAGGATTTTGCCTGTTCATGAACTTAATGAGCCTATCAAAGTTGTTATTCCACTTGTAGAGCATGAAGATATACGTGAAGACCTTATCTTTAATCTAAACAAACTGGAATGTTTAGACCTTAGTTATCATGATATTGAAAGATGTCTTTACATTAATCCTAAAGGTGTGACCAAGGCTAGTACTGTTTTAAACCACTTTGGTAAAGCCTTTGTAGCATTTGGAAATGATCAAAATGATATTTCTCTTTTCAAAAATGCTATATATGGAGTGCAAATTGGTGATTATCCCTACCTAAAAAACTTTGCGGATGAGGTTATTCCTGCAATTAATGCAGTTATTGCTGAAAAAATTAGACTACTGTTTGAAAAGTTCTAAACAAATGCTTAGGCTTATTGCTATATTTACAGTACAATAGTAAAAAAAGTATTGGAGAACAATTAACATGCCAACATTTATTGGAAAACCAGTTACAGTAGCAGAAGACAAACAACTTCAAGTTGGAGATACCTTGCGTGACTTTAACTTAACAGCAGCAGATTTGACGAAAAAATCACTTTCAGAATTCGATGGAAAGAAAAAAGTTATCTCTATCGTTCCATCAATCGATACTGGTATCTGTTCAACTCAAACACGTACCTTTAATAAGGAATTGTCAGAATTAGACGATACAGTAGTTATTACTATTTCAGTGGACCTACCATTTGCACAAGCTCGTTGGTGTGGTGCTGAAGGACTTGAAAATGCCATCATGCTTTCTGACTACTATGATAATAGTTTTGGTAAAGATTATGGTGTCCTCATTGAAGAATGGCACTTGTTAGCGCGTGCAGTTTTAGTGGCAGATGCTGACAATAAGATTACTTATGTCGAATATTTGAACAATATCAATACTGATCCAAACTATGAAGCAGCAGTAGCAGCGGTTAAAAGCTTATAAAATGAGGCTCAGGTCTCTTTTTTATTTTTGCCTTTCTTACAGTTTTTACTTGCAAAAGTATTAGCATCTTGCTATTATTGTATAGCAATACTCAATATGGATAGTAAAATATAAAAAGGAGATTCAATGTCTGAAAAAGAAAGACCTCAACTGATTATCGATTACGAAGCTAATACAGACAAACTTGTTCGTTTAGGCGATGTTGTCGATCAATTTAAAGGAAAAGCTGTTCCTGCTAAGGCAGAACCTGGCGAATTTGCTGTCATTAATCTATCGGATATGACACCCAACGGCATTGCCTACGATGCCCTTAAAACGTTTTCTGAGGAACAACGCAAACTTTTACGATTTCTCTTAGAAGACGGTGATGTTCTTATTGCATCTAAGGGAACTGTACAAAAAGTTGCTGTTTTCGAGGATCAGGGCAAGCGTGAAGTTGTCGCCTCATCAAATATCACAGTATTACGACCTAAGGAAAAACTCCGTGGTTTCTACATCAAGTTTTTTCTTGAGACAGAGATTGGTCGTGCCTATTTAGACTATGCTGATAAGGGAAAGGCCGTCCTAAATTTATCGACGGCTGATCTCCTAGACATCAAAATTCCTGAGATACCAATTGTGAAGCAAGATTATCAAATTGCTGCCTACTTGCGTGGGCGTGCTGATTACCATCGTAAGATGGTGAGGGCTGAGCAGGAGTGGGAAAATATCCAGCATAATGTGACAGAAGCTCTATTTGGAAATTAATCAAAAGCCAGCAAACTAAGATTTGTTGGTTTTTTTTCATTATTCTCGTGTATAATGGAAGTAGTAAATATGTTATTAGGAGGTCATTATGACTACCAACACTATAGATTTATCACAACCTGTTGCAACAATCATTAAAGAGCATCCAGAGGTTAAGGAATTACTGATTGATCTCGGTTTCAAGTCCTTGTCTAATCCAGCTATGCTAAATACTGTCGGTAAGGTGACTAGTCTAAAAGCTGGCTCTAAGTTAGCTAATATTCCCCTAGATAAAATCAAGCAAACCTTGATTTTCAACGGTTATGACGTAATTGGTGACTGATATGGAAGATAATCGTATTCAAATACTCAAAGAAATTCTACTAGATTTGCACCATGGAGCCAGTCCTGAGAGTGTTCAAGAGCGCTTCAATCAACACTTCAAGGGAGTATCTGCCCTCGAAATCTCTATGATGGAGCATGAATTGATGTCATCAGAAGATGGGGTTACCTTTGAAGACGTAATGAGCCTCTGTAATGTCCACGCAAACCTCTTTAAAGGTGCTATTGCAGATGTGGAAGTGGCAGACACTGATCAAGAGGGCCACCCTGTCTATGTGTTTAAACAAGAGAATTTAGCCCTACGTTCAGCTATTCTCCGTATCCGACGTATCATAGAAAATATTAGTAAGCCTGAAAATGAAGATTTTAAATCTGACTTGTTCAATGGACTTAAGCATCAGATGACTCTACTTGGTCAATTCCATAATCATTATACGCGTAAAGAAAAGCTTTTCTTTCCAATAATGGAGCGTTACGGCCATGACTCCCCTCCAAAAGTGATGTGGGGAGTAGACGATGACATCCGAAAACTTTTTAGAGCGGCAGAAGCTAAACTAAAAGAACTTCCAGAGGCTGATTTAGAAGAATTTTCAAAGTCTTTCGAAGCATTCTCAGAAGAGTTTGAAGCCATGATTTTCAAAGAAGAGGCTATCTTACTTATGATTCTGCTTGAAACCTTCACGCAAGACGATTGGCTTTCGATTGCCGAAGAAAGCGATGCCTATGGCTATGCAATAATAAAACCTACAGCTGTCTGGAAACCTAAGCGTGAACGTTTTGAGGAGGTAAATGCTGATACATCGCAAGAACAATCTGAACTAAGTAGTGACGAACATCTGGACAATACCCGAATTATTGACACTCCCGAAGGGCAGTTTACCATCAGCTTCACTCCAAAACCAAAAACTGAAACTGTCGTAGATAGAGAAACGACTCAGCCTTTTGGCAACGGTTATCTTTCTGTGGAGCAGGCCAATCTCATTCTCAACCATCTTCCTTTGGAAATCACTTTCGTCAATAAAGACGATATTTTCCAATACTATAATGATAATGTTCCTGCTAATGAAATGGTTTTTAAACGAACACCTAGCCAAATTGGACGAAACGTTGAACTTTGTCATCCGCCAAAAGTGCTTGATAAGGTCAAGAAAATCTTTGAATTACTAAGAAGTGGAGAGCGTGACCAAGTTCCAATGTGGTTCAAATCTGAACGTTTAGGAAAATTCGTCTATGTTACCTATGCAGCTGTTAGAGATGACAAGGGAGACTTTCAGGGTGTCCTAGAATATGTGCAGGATATTCAGCCTTTCTTTGAATTGGAAAGCGACCTTAATAGAGATATCGATTAATAAGCTAGCAGACCTGCGATTGCTTATGACTATAATACTTAAGAGGTTTGAGACTTTGCTCTCTGCCTCTTTATGTTTCTACCTAGCTCTTTAGGATTGCTTTTGATATAATTAAAAGTATGATTTCAGGAATTATTAATCTCAAAAAAGAGGCTGGAATGACCAGTCATGATGCTGTATTTAAACTACGTAAAATATTACAAGAGAAAAAAATCGGACATGGAGGTACCCTTGATCCAGATGTTACTGGTGTTTTACCTATAGCGATTGGAAAAGCGACTCGTGTTATTGAATACATGACTGAAGCAGGAAAGGTCTACGAGGGAGAAATTACCATTGGATTTTCAACAACTACCGAGGATGCTAGTGGAGATGTCGTTCAAACAACTCCGGTTACAGAGTTAGATGAAGAAACCGTCGATATGGCAATGGCTAGTTTTGAGGGAGAAATCACACAAACTCCTCCTATGTATTCAGCGGTTAAGGTCAACGGAAAGAAACTTTATGAGTACGCCCGCGCTGGAGAAGAAGTAGAGCGTCCACAACGTCAAGTGACAATTACCGAATTTGTCCGTACCTCTCCTATTGAATTGGAAAACAATACCGCAAAATTTACCTTCCGTGTTGCTTGTAGCAAGGGGACTTATGTCCGTACTTTATCTGTCGATTTGGGTGCTAAACTCGGATACGCGAGTCATATGTCTGCTCTTCGTCGAACAGCCTCAGCTGGTCTAACCTTAGATAAGGCACTAACACTCTCACAAATTTCAGAAATGGTAGAAGCGGGGGATACTTCCTTCCTCCTTCCCATCGAATTTGGTGTTCAGGACCTACCAGCTGTTCAAGTCACTGAGGATGATGCTAAAGAAATTTCATTTGGTCGCTTTATTACTATCGATAGCCAAGAACCCTTAGTTGCGGCCTTTTTAGGAGACAAGGTTCTAGCCATCATGGAAAAGCGAAATCAAGTTTATAAACCTAGAAAAGTATTAAGTCAATGAAAGTAACTTCTATTAATGATTATAAAGATATCCATCAGGAAAAGGAAACGGTTCTTGTCTTAGGGTATTTCGATGCTCTTCACCGTGGTCATAAGGTCCTTTTTGATAAGGCGCGCCAGATTGCTGATGAAAAACAGCTTGAAGTAGCTGTCCTTACCTTTAATGAGAGTCCTCAATTGACTTTTCAAAGGTATACGGATGATCTCCTCCTTCATATCACAGCACCTCAGAGACGTTGTGATCTTTTTAAAGCCTATGGCACTGATCAGCTTTATTTAACAGATTTCAATAGTGATTTTGCTCGAACAAGTTCAGACGATTTCATTGCTCGTTATATTAAACGTCTAAAAGCCCAAGAGGTTGTTGTGGGCTTTGATTACAAATTTGGACATCATCGAACAGATGCGGACTACCTAGCCCGTAATTTTTCTGGTAATGTTCATGTCATTGAGGAGCAACAAAGCGATGGTGAAAAGATTTCGTCAACACGTGTGCGTCAATTAATACGAGAAGGCAAGGTTAAAGAAGCCAATAAACTCCTTGGCCATGAATTCTCTACACGTGGCATCGTGGTGCATGGTGATGCCCGTGGACGTACCATTGGTTTTCCAACAGCAAATTTAGCACCTATTGATAGGACTTTTCTACCAGCTGATGGTGTCTATGTTGCCGATGTTGTAATTGATGGCAAACGTTATCGTTCCATGACTAGCCTAGGAAAAAACGTTACCTTTGGGGGAACAGAACTCCGTCTTGAAGCCAATATCTTTGATTTTGAAGGCGATATTTATGGAAAGACAATTGAAGTTTTTTGGCTGGATTATATCCGTGATATGATTAAGTTCAATAATATCGATGAACTATGTGCTCAACTGGAGGCTGATAAAAAAATCGCGGAAAAATTTTAAGAAAGCGTAGCCAAAACTAATCAAATAATGTATAATGATTAGGAATGTTAAAGTGAAAGGGGTGTTTGCGTGGTAACTTTATTTTTATCACCTAGCTGCACCAGCTGTAGGAAAGCACGAGCCTGGTTGACCAATCATGAAGTTGCTTTTGACGAACACAATATTATCACGAGCCCATTAACTCACGATGAGTTAATGAAGATTTTGTCTTACACGGAAAATGGTACTGAAGATATCATTTCAACTCGTTCAAAAGTCTTTCAGAAGCTGAATATCGATGTGGATGATTTGACCATCAAGGAACTCATTCAATTGATTTCTGAATACCCAAATCTTCTTCGTCGACCTATCATTATGGACACCAAACGCATGCAAATTGGTTTCAACGAAGATGAAATTCGTGCCTTTTTGCCTCGTGATTATAGAAAGCAAGAATTGCGCCAAGCGACCATTCGAGCTGAAATTGAGGGTAACAATGACTAAAGGAAATTATTCCTACCCACTCGATCCATCATGGAGCACTGAGGAAATTACCACAGTGCTTCATTTTTTGAGTCAGGTAGAAAAAGCATACGAGAGCAAGGTTGACCGTGACCAACTCTTGCAAGCCTATAAGGCATTTAAAACCGTTGTTCCAGGCAAAGCACCTGAAAAACAACTAGACAAGGCCTTTGAAGAAGCTAGCGGTTTTTCAACCTATCAAGCTGTCAAAGCTGCTAAAGCAAAAGATAAAGGATTTGTATCACTTGGAAAATAAACTGATTTTCGCCAAAGAAATCATCAAAGAAGCCGGTGCTTTTATTAAAGAAAGTTTAAGTAAAACTATCACGGTCGAAGAAAAGACGGCTTATGATGATTTAGTAACTAATATTGACAAACAAACACAAGATTTACTCGTGGCACGTATTAAATCCTCCTTCCCTTCAGACAATATTTTCGCTGAAGAAAATGGCTTGGTTCATAATATTAAAGATGGAAATGTCTGGGTCTTGGATCCTATTGATGGAACGGTCAATTTTATTGTCCAACAAGATAATTTTTGTGTTATGATTGCCTACTATGAAGAGGGGCAAGGAAAATTTAGCCTCATTTACAACGTCATGGCTGATCAACTTTTCTATGGTGGTGGCCAGTTTGATGTGTATTGTAATGACAAGTTGCTTCCAGCATATAAAAACCGACCTTTAGACCGTTGCCTAGTCGCTAGCAATGGAGCTATGTATGCTAAAAATTTTCACGGCTTAAAAGACCTTATTGATAAGACCTTGGGCGTTCGTGTCTACGGTGGTGCTGGTTTAAGCATGTCAAAAGTCCTATCTGGTCAAATTTTAGCTTACTTTTCGGTAATTTACCCATGGGACTATGCCGCAGCAAGTATTATGGGGGAAAAATTGGGTTATCACCTTGAGACCATTACTGGAGAACCACTGGATTATTCTAGTCGTCAAGCTGTGATGCTTGTCCCTAAAGACAGACTTGAAGAAATCAAGCATATTATGGGCTCAGAAAATTAATTTGAAACATAAAACCATACTGGACAAATCAGAACAGCAAGTTCTCTTGGTTAGTCCAGTTTTTTGATAGAAAGGAAACTATGCAATTTCCATCAGACTTTATAGAAAAATATAATAACCTCCTTAGAGATGAAGCTGAGGACTTCTTTGCATCTTTTGATCAAGAAGCCGTATCCGCCTACCGTACCAATCCTTTGAAAAAGCAACAGAAGGACTTTCCTGATGCTATCCCTGAAACACCTTGGGGCCATTACGGTAAAATTTCTGGAAAATCTGCCGATCATGCAACTGGTTTGGTTTATTCTCAGGAACCAGCTGCTCAAATGGTTGCTCAAGTGGCAGCCCCATCCAAGGGAAGTCGTGTCTTAGACTTGGCAGCTGCTCCAGGCGGAAAGTCTACTCATCTTCTTAGTTACTTAGATAATACAGGACTGCTGGTCAGCAATGAAATCAATCCAAAGCGTAGCAAAATTCTGGTTGAAAACATTGAGCGTTTTGGAGCGAGAAATGTTATTGTGACAAACACGTCAGCTGATAAACTAGCCAAAGTTTTCAAAAATTATTTTGATACGATTGTCTTTGATGGACCATGTTCTGGAGAAGGAATGTTTCGTAAAGATCCTGATGCAATCCAATATTGGCATAAGGAGTATCCTAGTGAACTGGCACAATTACAGAAGGACATCTTATCAGACGGTTTGAAAATGCTCGCTCCTGGTGGACAATTGATCTACTCAACCTGCACATGGTCTCCTGAGGAAAATGAAGGTGTTGTTGCTTGGATTTTAGAAAATAATCCTGATCTTGAATTGGTGGCAATCCCTAAATTGAATGGCATGAGTGATGGAATTGATTTTCCGGAAACAGCTCGAATGTATCCACACCATTTCAAGGGTGAAGGCCAGTTTGTGGCAAAATTCCAGGATAAGCGTGTGTCTGAGCAAACACGTATCAAAGAGGGAAAATCTAACCTAAACAAGGAGCAGAAGCAACTTTGGGAAGAGTTTGCAAAAAAACACCTTAAAACTAGACTGGATGGTTTACTGCAAGTTTTTGGGGACAATCTCTACCTGCTTCCAAAAGGGCTCCCAGACCTTTCTAAAGTTAAAATCGCTCGTAACGGTTTGCATCTTGGTGTCTTCAAGAAAAAACGTTTCGAACCAAGTTTTGCTCTTGGAATTGCTTTAACATCTGATGAAGTTGTTTCAAGTATAGAGCTAAGTCAAGACCAGTTTGCCCAATACGTTTCTGGTAATGTGGTTACTCTAGATCAAACACATCCTAACGGTTGGTATCAGCTTTTAGTGGACGGCAATGGTTTTGGGTTTGCTAAAGTTGTTGGAAATACGGTTAAAAACTTCTATCCTAAAGGATTAAGATTTCACATTTAAGAACCTGTAACCAAACTTTAATATGACTTAATTATCCTATACTTGTTATAATTAGATAGGTATCTTTTAACAGCATATCTATGAGACACATTCTTACTTATGTTACAAAATGTCGGAGGACAAAAATGAAAAAAACAAAAGTCCTTGCAGTGATTCTGTCACTGGCAATGGCCATGCTGGTTTTAACTGGCTGTGCCTCTTGGATTGACCGTGGCCAGTCCATTACAGCAGTTGGTTCTACGGCCCTTCAACCCTTAGTGGAGGCGGCAGCAGATGGGTTCGCTGAAAAGAACCCTGACAATATCGTTAACGTTCAGGGGGGCGGTTCTGGTACTGGACTTTCTCAAGTACAATCCGGTGCCGTTCAAATTGGTAACAGTGACCTTTTTGCCGAGGAAAAATCGGGAATTGATGCTAGTAAGCTTGTCGACTTTCAAGTTGCCGTTGCTGGGATTGCAGTTATTACAAATAAAGAAGTCTCTGTAGATAACTTGACAACAGAACAACTGCGTAAGATTTTCACTGGTGAAATCACAAACTGGAAACAGCTTGGTGGTAAAGACCTAGAGATTACTATTATTAACCGTGCAGCTAGCTCAGGATCACGCGCAACTTTCGATGCAGTGATTATGGATGGTAAATCACCAATCCGTACCCAAGAGCAAGATTCTAACGGTATGGTTAAGTCAATCGTTGCTCAGACACCAGGTGCTATTTCATACCTATCATTTGCTTACCTTGATGATTCTGTTAAAACATTGAAGTTAAATGGATTTGAACCCAAAGCTGAAAATGTTGCAACTAACGATTGGCCGATTTGGTCCTACGAACATATGTATACCAAGGGAAAACCGGATAGCTATACCAAACAATTCTTAGATTATATGATGAGTGACGAAGTCCAAGAAAACGTAGTCGCAAAAATGGGTTACATTTCCATCCATAGCATGAAAGTTACCAAGGATGCTGACGGCAAGGTTACAAAGAAGAGTGAGGAGTAAGCATGAAAAATGAAGAATTGGTGAAACAATTAACATCACCCTCTAAAAATTCACGCCTCGAAAAGTTTGGTAAAACAATCACTTTCCTTTGCCTGGCCTTGATTGTTTTCATCGTGGCGATGATTTTACTTTTCGTTGCTCAAAAAGGGCTGGCGACTTTCTTTGTCAATAAAGTTAGCTTGGTCGAGTTTCTCTTTAGTGGTGATTGGTCACCATCTGAAGGCAAATTCGGGGCACTACCAATGATTTTGGGATCATTCGTAGTGACTTTGCTTTCAGCCTTGGTTGCAACCCCATTTGCCATTGGAGCAGCCATCTTTATGACTGAGATTTCTCCTAAAGGGGCTAAATTCCTACAACCCGCTATTGAACTTTTGGTCGGGATTCCATCCGTTGTTTATGGATTTATTGGTCTCCAAGTCGTGGTTCCATTTGTTCGCTTAATTTTTGGTGGAACAGGTTTTGGTATTCTTTCAGGTACCTTTGTCTTGTTCGTCATGATTCTACCAACCGTAACCTTTATGACAACAGATACGCTTCGTGCAGTGCCTCGTCACTATCGTGAAGCTAGTCTAGCAATGGGGGCTACACGCTGGCAAACTATTTGGCGTGTGACACTTAATGCGGCTAAACCAGGTATCTTCACGGCCGTTATCTTTGGTATGGCCCGTGCCTTTGGTGAAGCTCTGGCCATCCAAATGGTTGTCGGAAATTCCGCCGTGATTCCAACTTCTTTAACGACACCAGCAGCAACATTGACATCTGTCTTGACTATGGGAATCGGAAATACAGTCATGGGTACTGTTTCAAACAATGTCCTTTGGTCTCTCGCCCTGGTGCTCTTATTGATGAGTCTTGGTTTCAATATGTTGGTGAAATTCATTACCCGTGAGAGAAAGAGAAATTATGAACGCTAAAAAAATTGATAAAATTGCCATCAGCACACTCTATGTGATTGCTGGCATTATTGTAACAATCCTGGCCGCCTTGATTCTCTATATCTTGGTTCGCGGGATACCACACATCAGCTGGTCTTTCTTGACTAGTCAATCATCATCCTACAAAGCTGGTGGAGGAATTGGGGTTCAACTCTACAACTCATTCTTCCTATTGGTTATTACTTTGATTATTTCTGTGCCTCTTTCAATGGGAGCTGGCATCTTCTTATCAGAATATGCTAAAAAAGGACGACTTACCAACTTTGTCCGTACCTGTATTGAAATCCTATCTTCACTACCTTCAGTGGTGGTCGGACTCTTTGGTTATTTGATTTTCGTTGTCCAATTTCAATATGGATTTTCAATCCTATCAGGTGCCTTGGCCTTAACTGTCTTTAACTTGCCACAAATGACTCGTACGGTTGAAGATAGCTTAAGAACCGTTCACCATACCCAACGTGAAGCTGGCCTAGCTCTAGGTTTGTCTCGCTGGGAAACTATCTGTCACGTTGTTGTTCCAGAAGCCTTACCTGGTATTGTTACTGGTATCGTTCTTGCTTCTGGTCGTATTTTCGGAGAAGCAGCAGCGCTTATCTATACAGCAGGTCAATCTGCACCAGCACTTAACTGGAGCGACTGGAATCCGCTTAGCATCTCTAGTCCAATTTCGATTTTCCGCCAAGCAGAGACACTTGCTGTTCACATCTGGAAGGTCAACTCAGAAGGTACGACACCTGACGCCACTGCAGTATCTGCCGGTTCAGCAGCAGTGCTCTTGATTTTCATTCTGATTTTCAACTTTGGTGCACGTCGTTTGGGAGCTTACCTCCATAAGAAATTAACATCCGCTTAAAGGAGTTATTATGACAAAATATAATTGGGACGAGCGTCATATTATCACCTTCCCAGAGAAGGAGCTCGCTCTTGAAACAAGGGACTTGCATGTCTACTATGGTCAAAAAGAAGCCATCAAAGGCATTGACATGCAATTCGAGAAAAATAAAATCACAGCTCTTATTGGGCCTTCAGGATGCGGTAAATCAACTTTTCTTCGTAGTCTAAACCGTATGAATGATACGATTGATATTGCAAAGGTTACTGGACAAATCCTTTATCAAGGAGTCGATGTTAACGCAAGTAATATCAATGTTTATGAAATGCGTAAACATATTGGAATGGTTTTCCAACGTCCAAATCCATTCGCCAAGTCTATTTACAGAAATATCACCTTTGCTCACGAACGTAAAGGTGTAAGAGATAAGCAAACCTTGGACGAGATTGTTGAAACATCACTTAAGCAAGCTGGACTTTGGGATCAAGTTAAAGATGACCTTCATAAATCTGCCTTTACCCTCTCGGGTGGTCAGCAGCAACGTCTTTGTATTGCAAGAGCTATTGCCGTGAAACCGCAGATTCTCCTCATGGACGAACCTGCAGCTTCATTGGACCCTGTAGCTACTATGCAGCTCGAAGAGACCATGTTTGAACTTAAGGAAGATTACTCTATTATTATCGTGACGCACAATATGCAACAAGCAGCGCGTGCTAGTGATTATACAGCATTCTTCTACCTTGGTGATCTTATCGAATATGATGAAACCAAGAAAATCTTCCAAGATGCTGCCCTACAGTCAACCAGTGACTATGTATCAGGACGCTTTGGATAGAAAGGAGCACTTATGACTGAACCAATCATTTCAATTAATGATTTATCGGTGTATTTCAATAAGAAAAAAGCCCTCAATAATGTGACAATGGATTTCTATCCAAATGAAATCACGGCCCTTATCGGTCCTTCAGGATCCGGGAAATCAACCCTGCTCCGTTCTATCAACCGAATGGGAGATTTAAATCCCGAATGGACACTTACTGGTGCTGTTTCATACAACGGTCACAATGTCTACAGTCCTCGAACAGATACCGTTGAACTCCGTAAAGAAATCGGAATGGTCTTCCAACAACCCAATCCTTTTCCAATGTCAATCTATGAAAACGTGGTTTATGGCCTTCGTATCAATGGTATCAAAGATAAGGCTGTTCTTGATCAAGCAGTAGAAGAATCACTAAAGGGTGCTTCAATCTGGGAAGAGGTTAAAGACCGTCTCCATGACTCAGCACTTGGACTTTCAGGAGGGCAACAACAACGTGTCTGTATTGCACGAGTGCTAGCCACATCTCCAAAGGTTATCCTTCTTGACGAACCAACGTCGGCCCTCGACCCTATATCCGCTGGTAAGATTGAGGAAACCCTCTATAACCTTAAAGAACAATACACCTTGTTGCTAGTCACTCGTTCTATGCAGCAGGCAAGTCGTATCTCACAACGAACAGCCTTTTTCCTTGATGGAGAGCTCATCGAGTATTCATCAACGAAAGACATGTTCCTAAATCCACAACATAAAGAAACTGAAGATTATATTACCGGTAAATTCGGTTAAGAAAGGACAGATTACTAAAAAAATTATGATGTTACGAACTCCCTTCGAAGAAGAATTAGAAAAACTCCACAACCAATTTTACGCTATGGGTACAGAGGTTGCAGCTCAGCTTAAGAAAGCTGTACGTGCCTTTATCAGCCATGACCGTGATTTGGCTAAGGAAGTCATTGAAAATGACGAAATCGTCAATAACTACGAAACCAAACTTGAGAAAAAATCACTTGAAATTATTGCTCTACAGCAACCTGTATCAAGTGATTTGCGTACAGTTATCACCGCACTTAAAGCATCTAGCGACGTTGAGCGTATGGGTGACCATGCCGTTGCTATCGCTAAAGCAACCATCCGCATTAAAGGTGAAGAGCGTCTAACTGAAATTGAAGCTGAAATCAAGAAAATGGGGAAAGCAGTCCGCCACATGGTCGAAGATGCTCTAGATGTTTACTTGAACAGTGACGAACGACGCGCTTATGAAATCGCAGCTTCAGATGAAATCATTGATAACTATTTCCGTGATATTCAAGCCATGACAGTAGAAGGTGTTCGTAAGAATCCAGATGCTGCCTTCGCTGCCAAAGAATATTTCCAAGTACTTATGTATTTGGAACGTATCGGTGATTATGCCCGCAATCTCTGCGAATGGGTTGTCTACCTCAAATCTGGTAAAATCATTGAACTGTAGGCAAAGCTTCCAATCTATGTTATAATGGGTTTGTATTGAATAATTCAGACCCTTTTCTTTTGTAAAAGAGTCTAATATCGAAACATTTGTCAGTCTGTTTCGATACGAAAAGTTAGATTAGGAGTATATACGTATGACAGCATCTGTTGCTCGTTTTATCGAAAGTTTCATCCCTGAAAATTACAATCTTTTCTTGGACATTAATCGTTCTGAAAAGACCTTTACAGGGAATGTTGCCATTACAGGTGAAGCCCTTGATAACCATATCTCCCTTCACCAAAAAGACCTTACCATTAGTTCCGTTCTCTTGGATAATGAATCGTTAAACTTCCAAATGGATGATGCTAACGAAGCCTTCCATATTGAACTTCCAGAGACCGGTGTTTTGACGCTTGTCATTGAATTCTCTGGTCGTATTACAGATAATATGACAGGGATTTACCCATCATATTACAGCTACAATGGTGAGAAAAAAGAAATTATTTCAACGCAGTTTGAATCTCATTTTGCGCGTGAAGCCTTCCCATCTGTTGATGAACCAGAAGCTAAAGCTACTTTTGATTTCTCATTGAAATTTGATGCTGAAGAAGGCGATATCGCTTTGTCAAATATGCCTGAGATCAATAGCCATTTGCGTGAAGAAACTGGAGTTTGGACTTTTGAGACAACCCCTCGTATGTCTACATACCTCCTTGCCTTTGGTTTTGGAGCTCTTCAAGGTAAGACAGCGAAAACACAAAACGGTACTGAAGTTGGTGTCTTCGCTACAGTTGCACAAGCTGAAAACAGCGTTGACTTTGCCCTTGATATTGCCGTTCGTGTCATTGATTTCTACGAAGACTACTTCCAAGTCAAGTATCCTATCCCATTGTCATACCATCTCGCACTTCCTGACTTCTCAGCAGGTGCCATGGAAAACTGGGGACTTGTTACCTATCGTGAAGTTTACCTTCTTGTAGATGAAAATAGCTCAGCTGCAAGTCGTCAACAAGTAGCCCTTGTAGTTGCCCACGAATTGGCTCACCAATGGTTCGGTAACCTTGTTACAATGAAATGGTGGGATGATCTCTGGCTTAACGAAAGTTTTGCCAATATGATGGAGTATGTTTCAGTAGATGCCATTGAGCCTAGCTGGAATATCTTTGAAGATTTCCAAACAACTGGTGTGCCTCATGCCCTCCAACGTGATGCTACAGACGGTGTTCAGTCTGTCCACATGGAAGTCAATCACCCAGATGAGATTAATACCCTCTTTGATAGTGCTATCGTTTATGCTAAAGGTAGCCGTCTCATGCATATGCTTCGCCGTTGGTTAGGTGACGAAGCCTTTGCTAAAGGACTTAAAGCTTACTTCGAAAAACATCAGTACAACAACACTATTGGACGAGATCTCTGGAATGCCCTCTCTGATGCTTCTGGTAAAGATGTCTCTAGTTTCATGGATACTTGGTTGGAGCAGCCAGGTTACCCTGTTGTTAGCGCAGAAGTAGTTGACGACACTCTCATTCTTAGTCAAAAACAATTCTTCATTGGTGAACATGAAGATAAAGGTCGTCTTTGGGAGATTCCATTGAACACAAACTGGAAGGGGCTCCCAGACACACTCTCAGAAGAGCGTATTGAGATTCCAAATTATAACCAGCTTGCTGCTGAAAATAAAGGAGCTCTTCGCCTTAATACAGCAAATACAGCACATTACATTACAGATTATCAAGGTGAACTCTTGGACCAACTCTTAGAGGAATTTGCTAACCTTGATACTGTAAGTAAACTTCAGATTTTGCAAGAACGCCGTCTTCTTGCTGAAAGTGGCCGTATCTCGTATGCAAGCCTAGTCGCTCTTCTTGATCTTGTCGAAAAAGAAGAAAGCTTCTTAATTGCTCAGGCTAAGTCTCAAATCCTCGCTGGTTTGAAACGCTTTATCGATGAGGATACAGAAGCAGAAGTGCATTACAAGGCTTTAGTACGTCGTCAATTCCAAAACGACTTTGAGCGTCTTGGTTTCGATGCCAAAGATGGAGAATCAGATGAAGACGAAATGGTGCGTCAAACAGCTCTTAGCTACTTGATTCAAGCAGACTATCAACCAGCAGTCCTTGCGGCCGCAAGTGTTTTCCAAGCTCATAAAGAGAACATTGAAAGCATCCCTGCAAGTGTCCGTGGTCTCGTTCTCATTAACCAAATGAAACAAGAAAACAGTCTAACTCTTGTTGAAGACTATGTCAATGCATATGTAACAACAAATGATAGTAACTTCCGTCGTCAATTGACTCAAGCAGTTTCATACCTTAAAAACCAAGAAGGTCTTGACTACGTGCTAGGTCAGCTTAAAGACAAACATGTCGTTAAACCTCAAGACTTGTACCTATGGTATATGAATTTCCTCAACAAATCATTTGCACAAGAAACCCTTTGGAACTGGGCGAAAGATAACTGGAATTGGATTAAGGCAGCCCTAGGTGGCGATATGAGCTTTGATAGCTTTGTTAATATCCCAGCAGGAATCTTTAAAACGCAAGAGCGTCTTGATCAATATATTGCTTTCTTCGAGCCACAAACAAGTGATAAAGCCTTAGAACGTAATATCTTAATGGGAATTAAGACAATTGCCGCACGAGTAAACTTGATTGAAAAAGAAAAAGCAGCCGTTGAATCTGCCCTTAAAGATTATTAATAAGTAAAACAAGCTTTCCATGGAGGAAAGTTTGTTTTTTGTGTGTAATATTTTACATAAATTTAGTTATGTTTGCGAAGGAGCATAAAATGGTTTTAGCATAATTAAATTTATGTAAACTAAAAAAAACCACTCCAAATAGGAATGGTTAGACTAGGGTAATTATAAATTATCTAGAGCATTTTTTTGCTCATCATTAACAATATGCGTATATAAATCGGTAACCTGAGTAGAAGCATGACCAAGTTGGTGGCTAACTAAAACCTGAGACTTGGTAGCATCATAAAGACGTG
The DNA here is from genome assembly GCF_037967965.1 of Streptococcus sp. FSL R7-0248. Taxonomy (NCBI): domain Bacteria; kingdom Bacillati; phylum Bacillota; class Bacilli; order Lactobacillales; family Streptococcaceae; genus Streptococcus; species Streptococcus sp. FSL R7-0248. The sequence continues at coordinate 1,056,097 of NZ_CP150201.1, read as the reverse complement.
TTGCCAGAGTGTGTCGTAGTTTATGGGGAGTCACACGTATCTTGAAATCCTGAGAATATTTGGCAACCATTTTTTCGATACTTGAAGCATCAATACGGTTTGGAACCCCTCGATATTCCGTTAAAAATAGGGCAAGGTCTTGCTTTTCAGCCTTATAGCGGTTATCACGAATACTAAGATAATTTTCAAGATAAGGTTTTGCAAAACTTGCTACATTAACTGAGTCTCGTTTGCCACCTTTTCGAGTAACATCAATGACCATCATTCTCAGATTGAGATCTTTAAGGTCCAGGTTAACAGCCTCAGAAAGTCGAACGCCTGAAGCCAGTAGCAAGGCTATTATCGCTAAATCACGTTCTTTATTCTTGTAAAACGAAGATTTTGCGCGATTTGAGAGCTTAACTTCGTATTCGTTTTCGACATAATCAAGAAATTCCATTGTTTCATCGCCTAGAAAAAGTTTCTGTTTGATATTCTCAGCACGTGCAGCCAAGGTTTCTTTCTTTTTCTTAGTTGAAACTTTTTTCATGACGTTACGGTAGAAATATGGCTCACCGTCAGGACCCTCGACCTCCTCAGTTAAATACTTATAGAGACTAGATAGAGCTGAAAGCGTACGGTTAATGGTTGTTTGAGAAACTCCCTGTTTCTTGGAATAGGTATTTAAGGACGGACGTTCACGTAGATAGAGCACAAATGACTCCATGTCTTTTTTAGTTAGATTTTCCAGGGTTTTGATGTCAATTGAGGCAATATCATGAGCATCTGAAATACCTGAGTCAATCAACCAGTCAAAAAAGCGTTTATATTCCTTAAGGTATTCGTATAAGGTCGTAAAAGAATATGGAACCGATAGTTTAGACTGATAATACTCCAAGACAAACCAGGGCATTAGAGATTTGTATTCTTCAATTTTTTCGAGTAAGAGTTCACGTTTCATTTGTTTTTTCTCCAAAATTACTTAATAGAAGTATATCACACCCTTATCTTTCTTTCAAGAAAATTACAGTTTTTCGGAAAGATATTATAAGGTGTTTTTTACTTAGAGGTTTTTATAGATTTACCGGCCAGCCTATCTATATAGAGACTCACTTAGTCAATGATAAAAGAAAAAACAACCTGGAGTTTTCCAGATTGTTCAAACAATGATTAAGCTACGATAGCTTTTGCAACCTCCTCGGTTGTCATACGTGAGAAATAATGTGTTGTGTCAATAGTTTTAAGTTTTGCCAAGACATCTTCGTACTCATAAGGTACACCAACCAACAAGTCTTCAATATCTGATACATCTCCGATACCAAAGAAATCTCCGTAAATCTTAACAGATTTAATGATTGAATTTTCAACGTTGGCATAGGTTGAGATTTTACCGGCTTGGTAACGAACATTACGTTCTACTGTATATTCTGGTGATTGTCCGTAAGTCCAATCCCATGTATTGAATTGTTTCTCATAAGAATCCTGAATCTTAGCCAATTCGCTTTCAGAAAGGACGTATTCTGTCATTTCTGGGTAGAATTCTTTCATTTTTTCCAAGATTTTATCTGAGAATTCATTTACAGTGATTTTTTTTGGCAATTCGTCGACGATGTTGGTCACACGAGTACGTACAGATTTAACGCCTTTTGATTCGATTTTGTCTTTGCTGACTTTAAGGGCTTGTCCAAGAACCGACATATCAACGTCAAAAAGCAAGCAACCATGGTGCATCATACGACCTTTATAGTAAGCTTGAGCATTTCCACAGAACTTTTTACCATCGATTTCAAGGTCATTACGGCCAGTAAATTCAGCCTTAACTCCCAAATCAGCAAGTGTAGCGATTACAGGTTGAGAGAAAGTCTTAAAGTCAAAAGCACCTTCATCTGCCTTATTAGAGATGATGGTATAGTTCAGGTTATTCAAATCATGATAAACAGCGCCACCACCAGACAAACGGCGAACGACCTTAATACCATGAGCATCTGTATATTCTTTGTTAATCTCTTGAATGGTATTTTGGTGCTTACCGACAATGATAGCTGGACGGTTAATCCAAAGAATGAACAATTCATCTTCATTCACCAATTCACGAAAAGCATAGGCTTCCAAAGCAATATTATAGGCAGGATCGTTTGATGTATTTACGATATATTTCATGAGGTCTCCTCTTGTAATGTGATACTTATATTATAAAGGAAAACAGTGACAAAGTACACGAAGACGCCTTAGCTATAAGGATTTTCATGATATAATAGTATAAAATATATGGGGAGTTTTGACATGATACAAAATCCTAGTAAATTGAGTCTCTTTTTCTCAAGGCTAACTAATAAAATAAATAAAAAGTTCAAAATAGCCTTAGCTCTGCTTCTTTTTGTAACCCTTGGAATTTTTCTCTATAATGCCTACCAAAGAGCTTATAAGCCTTACCTCTATGATAAGGAGAATTACTATTACAAGGCTTATCATTACAGTGTCAAGAAGATAATACCTCAAAGAAAAGTTGTCAAAGATATTGAGATTGAGGTTCTACACTTCGGAAAAGACGATTTTCCAGATGATTTGTCTGCCTATAAGGTCGGCCATTATATTGATAAAGGAATTGATCCCCGAAGACTTTTCTTACATATTACTTTTACAGATAATACCAATATGACTTTACCATTTGGACAGGTGACCTCTACTGAAAACCATTATGAAGAATATCAAAACTATTTCGATCATAAAGTTTTTGAAGTCGGTCCAGGCTTTGATAAAGAATGGTTTTCTAATGCAGAGAATTACAGACAAATAATTCAGCGTTTCCCTGGATTACATGACAAAACAATGGATGCCGACTTCGAATTATATCTAAGAGATTTTCTTTTTTTGATAGTCCCTGGGGATACCCTATATCAAACTGGAGCTGTCAAAGAAGGTGTCAGTAAATACCACTTTCAGTTGAAAAATCCTAAATCAGGAAAAATGCAAAGTTATTTTATCTATGGAAATGAAGGCAAAATTCCATTATGGGATTGGCAAACTCCCTTTGTTACTTTTGATAAAGATTTTGCTAACAAAGAAAGAATCCAGGAATTTTTCGATGACTACGAAATTAGAGAGTATGGGAATTACTGGGATGGAATGTACAATATAACGTTTCCTCACTTAAATAGCTTTAGGGGTGACAGGTACAACTTTTATAAAATGGCTTTTTACTCAGATGAATTTACAAATTTTCCACTAAGCCTTGATTTAACAGGTAAGAGCGAGAATTTTAAAATTACCATAACAGATTCATACCTACAAGAAGAATCCAGAACTGCAAAAGATCAAATCCATTATCTAAAATACTCAACATCTAAAACTTATGATGCATCAAATAAAGAAGCATATATTAATGATATATTGAATCATTATCATAAGTGACAGAATTAAATTTATGTAAACACAGCTAACCATCTAAATTAGCTGTTTTTTTCATGCAAAAAAAACAAGACCATTTCTGATCTTGTTTCCTTCTATGCAACTAGATTTTTATTTTGTGTGCCAGATGTCTTTGTCATACTGTTCGATTGTACGGTCAGATGAGAAGAATCCTGCTTCAGCGATGTTGTAAACAACTTTTTTGTTCCATGCATCTTGATCTTCGTAAGCTGCGTATACTTCTTCTTTCTTGTCGATGTATTCAGCCAAGTCAATCAATGTCATGAACCAGTCTTTAGAGATAAGTTCTTTGTGGAGACGTTCCAAGCGTTCTTTATCACCAAGTTTAACAAGGTCTTCGCTTACGATAAAGTCAACAGCTGCTTTGATGTTAGCATCTTTTTTGTAGTAATCACGTGATACATAACCTTCTTTTTCGTAAAGGTCGATGATTGTATCAGAGTCTTTACCGAACGTGAAGATGTTTTCTGGTCCTACCAATTCAGCAATCTCAACGTTGGCACCGTCCATTGTACCAAGAGTGAGGGCACCGTTAAGCATGAATTTCATGTTACCTGTACCTGAAGCTTCTTTAGAAGCCAATGAGATTTGCTCTGAGATATCAGTTGCTGGGATAAGGTGTTCAGCAACTGTTACGTTGTAGTTTTCAACCAAGTGAACGTTGAGGTATTTGCTTACTTCTGGATCATTGTTGATGAGTTCAGAAAGCGACAAGATCAAGTGGATAATGTCTTGTGCAATAACGTAAGCAGGAGCTGCTTTACCACCAAAGATGATAGTGATTTTACGTTTTGGAAGGTTTCCTTTTTTGATTTCCAAGTATTTGTGGATGACATACAAAGCGTTCATTTGTTGACGTTTGTATTCGTGGAAACGTTTGATTTGAGTATCAATGATTGAGTTTTCATCAAGATCGATACCTTTGTTGGCTTTAAGATAACGTTTAAGTGACAACTTGTTATCATATTTGATTTCAGCCAAACGTTTGTGAACTGCTGGATCATCTGCAAAGGCAGCCAATTTTTCCAATTGAGTTGCGTCGGTAAGGTAACCATCACCAATCAATTCTTTGATGTAATCAGCAAGTTCTTGGTTTGAGAATTCCAACCAACGACGGAATGTAATACCGTTTGTTTTGTTGTTGAAGCGTTCTGGGTAAAGGTCGTAGAATGGTTTCAACTCAGAAGATTTAAGGATTTCTGTGTGAAGTGCTGCTACACCGTTAACGCTTGTAGAGAAGTGGATATCCATGTGTGCCATGTGAACACGGTTGTCTTTGTCAATGATTTGAACACGTGGATCTTCGAATTTTTCACGAATGATAGCATCCAATTTCTTGATGATAACAACAAGGTGTGGAACAACTTCTTCAAGGTAGTCAAGAGGCCATTTTTCAAGGGCTTCAGCCAAGATAGTGTGGTTTGTGTAACCAACCATTTTGCTTACGATTGCTACTGCTTCATCAAATTCAAATCCATGTTTTTCTGTCAAAAGACGGATCAATTCTGGAATTACCATTGATGGGTGAGTATCGTTGATTTGTACGTAAGCGTAATCTGGAAGGTCGTGAAGGTTAGATCCACGTTCGATAGCTTCGTCGATCAAAAGTTGAGCAGCGTTTGATACCATGAAGTATTGTTGGTAGATACGCAAGAGCTCACCTTTACGAGTTGAGTCATCAGGGTAAAGGAAAAGTGTCAAGTTCTTTTGGATTTCGTCTTGATCAAAAGTGATTCCTTTATCAATCAAACCGTAGTCCACACCATTGATGTCAAAGAGGTTAAGGTAGTTCTTAGTTTCTTTCTTATAACCCAAGATATCCAAACGATCCAAACGTGATTTCAATGTGAAGTTTTTGAATGGAACATCATAAGAGATATCAGTTGGTACCAACCATGATTGATCTTCAATCCAGTAGTTTGGTTCTGCATCTTGTTTGTTGTCTTTGAAGACTTGTTTGAAAAGACCACAGTGGTAGTTAAGACCAACACCTTCACCGTTGATGCCAAGTGTTGCCATAGAGTCGATGAAACATGAAGCCAAACGACCCAAACCACCGTTACCAAGAGATGGTTCTGGTTCAACGTCTTCAATTTCGCTGATTGATTTACCAGCAGCATCCAATTCAGCTTTAACATCCTTGTAGATGCCCAAGTTGATCAAGTTGTTAGACAAAAGTTTACCGATCAAGAATTCAGCTGAGATATAGTAAACTTTACGTTTGCTATCGTTTTTAGGTTTTGGAGCAGCTGCTTCTTTTACGAATTCCAACAAAAGATAGTAGATTTCTTCGTTTGAAAGGTCCTTAAGATTTTTGTTTTTTGCTTCAACATATTGTGTAAATGTAGCCATTTTAGTTATTACCTCGATTATATCTTTCTGTAATGTCTGTCAAAAATTCTTTCTTGTCGACAGTAATTTCACCTGGAAGCATACGCCATTTCCAGTTTTGACCAACTGTGTTAGGGAAGTTTGTACGGCTATTTTCAGGTTTATCAAGGATATCCTGCATAGTCGCAATAGCTGTGTTGCTTACAGTAGCAAAGAGGGTGCGAAGAAGAGCACGTGTGATTGGTTCACCTTGACGACGGTTGATGTATGCATCAGTATAATCACGTTGCTCTTGCGTCAAGTTGTCGTACCAACCGTTGATTACTTCGTTATCATGTGTACCTGTGTAGGCAACTGAATGTTGTGTGTATACGTGTGGAATGTCAATGCTATTTCCAGTAGTATCGTAGAATCCAAATTGAACAATCTTCATTCCAGGGTAACCACAGTCTGCAAGAAGTTTACGTGTCTTATCATCAATGTTACCAAGGTCTTCGGCAATGATTTTAAGATCACCCAATTCTTCTTTAACCACTTTGAAAAGGTCATAACCAGGTCCAGGAACCCATTCACCATTTTCAGCAGTTTCATCTCCTCCAGGAATTTCCCAGAAGTCAGAGAACCCTTTGAAGTGGTCAATACGCAAGTAATCATAAAGTTTAAATGATTCTTGAATACGGAATACCCACCAAGCATAATTTTCTGCTTTGTGTTTATCCCAAGCATAGATTGGGTTACCCCAAAGTTGACCAGTTGCTGAGAAGTTATCAGGTGGAACTCCTGCAATGTAACGCGGTTTACATTCAGCGTCTAGTTTGAAGAGATGTGGTTGAGTCCAAACTTCAACACTATCAGCTGAAATGTAGATTGGCATGTCACCGATGATTTGAATACCATTTTTGTTAGCATAAGCTTTTAGTTCTGCCCATTGGCTAAAGAAGAGGTATTGTACTACTTGGTGATATGTGATAACATCAGCAAGTTCTTTGCGAAGTTTCTCAAGAGTTGCTTCATCGCGTTTAACTGCTTTTTTATCATCCCATTCTTGAAGGGCTTTATTATCAAAGTGTTCTTTGATAGCCATGAATTCAGCATAATCAGCTAACCAGTTAGCATTTTTAGTTTTAAAAGCTTCGAATTTTTTAGCTTCTTTTTTATCTGCCAAGATAGCTTTTACTGCTTTTTCAAGGATTGGACGACGTGCTTCATAAACTTTAGCATAGTCGATAAACTCTGGATCTGATCCAAAGTCAGCGTCTTTAACATCAGCTTTAGTTAGAAACTTGTCACGAATAAGGAAATCCAAATCGATGAAGTGTGTGTTCCCCGCTACCGCAGAGAATGATTGATAAGGTGAGTCCCCATAACTTGTTGTAGTAAGTGGCAAGATCTGCCAGTATGTTTGTTTTGTTTCTTTCAAGAAATCAACAAAGTCATAGGCTGCTTGACCGAAAGATCCGATCCCGTAGTCACCTGGAAGTGATGTGATGTGCATCAATACACCGCTTGCTCGTTTGTTCATAAAGTTTACCTCAAATTATTTTTTACACTTATGATTATAATGCAAACGTTTGCACAAGTCAAGAATTTTTAGCAAAAAAATAGAAATTTTTTTATTTTTTCTTGAATAATTGTTCGCAAAACAAACGCTTACAATTTGAGAGAGTGTTTTTAAGCCGAGGCTTCTAGTGAATTCCGGAAAATAGTCATCTTACATAAAATAAAAAAGTAGCCGGCTAATTTACTAACCAACTACTTAGATTCTCCTTAAGATATTATGAATGCGTTAAGACGCTTTCTCTTTCTATAAGTTTAAATGGAATGATGACTTTCTGTGACTTGTTCTTAGTTGACTTAAGGAGTCCCATAAGACTTTGTACACTTTCTTTAGCAAGTTCTTGGATATTAATATCAAAAGTGGTCAAGAACGGATGCATGATTTCTGCAAAAGTAGAATTATTGAAGGAAATGATAGCATAATCTTCAGGTACTCTAATCCCTTGATTGTTTAGCCATTGAATGAGACGAAGGGCGATAAGGTCATCCTTGACAATCAAAGCTGTCGGAGAAAATCTATCTAATTCCTTCTTTAGCATATCGATTGTTTTAGATGAAAATACAAGTTCAGGTAAGATTTCTAATTCTAGTTCATCTGCTGCTTCTTTATAACCTCGATAACGTTCCTGTCCTACTTGACCAAAAAGGTCATCCGTAATAAAACCTATTTTTTTATGACCATGAGATGATAAATACGTCACTGCTTCCTTACCTAAGGCCTTATTGTCATTATCGATGTAGGTAACCTTATCTTTTGTATCACCTGCAGCTCCAATGACGACAAAAGGAACTTTTTCTTTTAGGAGATAGGATCTAACAGGATCATTCTTCTCAGAGTAGAGAATAATGAAACCATCAGCTCGTTTTTGGCGATGCATGAGTTCGACTTGTTTAACCAATTCATCCAAACTAGCACCTGTGGCAATACTGACAACCTGAGAATTGCGACTTGCTTCTTCATTGATAGCCGTTAGAATTTCCATATAGAAGGGTTGACTGATATTTTCTCTATTCGCCAAAGGAGGAAGAATCACACCTAAACTATGAGTTAAGCCAGTTGCCAACATCTGAGCTGCAAGATTGGGGACATAACCTAATTCATCCATAGCCGCCCGCACCTTGTTTTTTGTTTCTTCAGAAATGGCTGGATTATCTTTTAAGGTCCTACTAACCGTTGAAGGACTTACTCCTGCTTTTTGGGCAACATCCTTAATTGTAGCCATTATTTTCCTCTCATTCTCATAAATATTTATAGTCGTAAAATACAAGAACAATTATAACCGAAACAATTTAGTTTTGCAATCGTTTGCACAAAGTTAAAAATTTTTTTATAAAATACTTGACAGATTGTGGAAACGGTTGCATAATGTTTATCGTAAACTAAATTTCTGGAGGAAATAGAAATGAAAAAATGGCAAAAGGTATTACTTGGTAGTGCTGGATTACTTGTGGCTGGATCGCTCTTGGTAGCTTGTGGCTCAAACTCAAGCAAGAGCTCAAGCTCAGATAGCAAGACTTTGAAACTTTGGGTACCAACTGGTGCTAAGAAATCTTACTCAGATACAGTAGCACAGTTTGAAAAGAAATCTGGTTACAAAGTTGATATGGTTGAAATGGAAGATCCAAATGCTCAAGAAAACTTGACTAAGGACGCTTCTACTGCTGCAGATGTCTTCTCACTTCCACATGACCAACTCGGTAAATTGGTAGACGCTGGAGCTATCCAAGAAATCCCAGAGCAATACTCAAAAGAAATTGCTGAGCAAGATACTGAACAAGCTGCTGTAGGTGCTCAATACAAAGGTAAAACTTACGCCTTCCCATACGGTATCGAAACTCAAGTTACATACTACAACAAATCTAAACTTAATGAAGAAGATGTGAAATCATATGAAACAATCACTTCTAAAGCTAAATTTGGTAGCAACTTGAAAGAAGTTAACGCTTATGTAACTGGTCCTCTCTTCCTTTCAGTTGGTGACACACTCTTTGGTCCTAACGGTGAAGATGTGAAAGGTACTAACTGGGGTAACGAAGCTGGTGTGAACGTTCTTAAATTCATCGCAGCTCAAAAAGACAATAAAGGATTTGTTAATGTCGATTCAGCAAACATGATGGCTAAATTCGAAGATGGTTCTGTTGATGCTTTCCAATCAGGACCATGGGACTACGCTGCAGCTGCTAAAGCTGTTGGTAAAGACAATCTTGGTGTTGCTGTTTACCCAACAGTTAATATCGGTGGTCAAGACGTTCAACAAAAAGCCTTCATGGGTGTTAAACTTTACGCAGTTAACCAAACACCATCTAAAGGTAACGCAGAACGTATCGCTGCTTCTTACCAATTGGCACAAGCTTTGACAAGCAAAGACAGTCAAAATAACCAATTCACTAATGAAGACCGTCACATCATCCCAGCTAACAAAGAAGTTCAAGCTTCTGAAGCTGTTCAAAAGGATGCACTTGCACAAGCTGTAATTACTATGGGTTCATCTGATCAGTACACAACTGTTATGCCTAAACTTAGTCAAATGTCAGTCTTCTGGACTGAAAGTGCTGCTCTTATGAGTGATGCATATAACGGTAAAATCAAGGAAGATCAATTCCTTACTAAATTACAACAATTTGATAAAGATTTGGCAGCAGCTAAATAAGAATCCTAACTATGAGAAAGTAAAGAGGCAGGTCAGGTTCCTAGCCTCTTTATCTATCACTAATTAAACATTTATCTGAGGAGATATCTATGTCACAAACAATCTACGACACAACTCCTATGCGCCAGGTCTTCAAAGAAGGTACATGGGATGTCAAATTATCCTTTCTGGTAATGGGATTGGCAAACTTTGTCAACAAACAGTTCACCAAGGGCTTGCTCTTCCTCCTTTCTGAGATTGCCTTCTTAGTAGCTTTCGTTATCCAAATTATTCCTGCACTTAAAGGGATGATTACCCTGGGGACTCAAGAACAAGGTGAGGCTATTAAAGAGGTTAATGGGGTTAAGCTTACTGTTCAGGTTGCTGGAGATAATTCAATGCTTATGTTGATTTTTGGACTTGCGTCATTAATCTTCTGTGCAGTCTTCGCTTATATTTACTGGTGTAACCTTAAAAGCGCTCGTCATCTCATGGCTCTCAAACAGTCTGGACGTAAAGTTCCTAACTTTATCGAAGACTTCAAGACCTTGGCTGATGGCCGTTTCCACATGGGTCTTATGACTGTCCCTTTGATTGGGGTTTTGCTCTTCACAATCTTGCCTTTGATTTATATGATCTGTTTGGCCTTTACTAACTTTGACCACAATCACCCAGCACCTAAATCACTCTTTGACTGGGTTGGTTTCTCAAGTTTTGGTGAAGTCTTACAAGGTCGTATGGCTGGTACTTTCTTCCCACTTTTGACATGGACCTTGATTTGGGCCGTTGCTGCAACAGCAACTACTTTCTTCTTCGGTATTGTCCTTGCCCTCTTGCTTAACACTAAGGGCCTTAAATTCAAGAAAGTATGGCGTACACTCTTTGTTATCACTATCGCCGTTCCTCAGTTTGTATCCCTTCTTTTGATGCGTAACTTCCTTAATGACCATGGGCCTTTGAATGGTTTGCTTCAAACCTTGCATCTCACTAATGAACCTATTCCGTTCTTGACTGACCCAGTTTGGGCTAAGTTCTCTATTATCTTTGTTAATATGTGGATTGGTATTCCATTCACAATGTTGGTCGCAACTGGTATCATCATGAACTTGCCAACTGAGCAGATTGAAGCAGCTGAAATTGATGGAGCAAGCAAGTTCCAAATCTTCAAGAGCATCACTTTCCCACAAATTCTCTTGATTATGGCACCATCATTGATTCAACAATTCATCGGTAATATCAATAACTTCAACGTTATCTACTTCCTTACTGGTGGTGGACCTACTAATTCTGAATACTATCAAGCGGGTTCAACTGACCTCTTGGTAACTTGGCTCTACAAACTGACTGTTAGCGCTAAAGACTATAACTTGGCATCTGTTATCGGTATCTTGATTTTCGCCATCTCTGCAACATTCAGTCTCTTGGCCTACACAAGATCATCTTCATTCAAGGAAGGGGCTGCTAAATAATGAAACGTAAGAAAAATCTATACCTAACTGGTACTTATATTCTATTGACAGTTCTAGCTGTTATCTGGTTGATTCCTATTATCTGGATCTTCCTTACAAGTTTCCGTGGTGAAGGAGCCAATGCGGTGCCTTACTTCTTCCCTAAGACTTACACATTTAATAACTACATCAAACTGTTTACCAGCGATGCTTATCCATTTGGAAAATGGTTCATCAATACCTTCATCGTTGCCACATGTACATGTATCCTCTCAACTTTGATTACCGTTGGGATGGCCTACTCACTTAGCCGTATTAAATTCAAACACAGAAATGGCTTCTTGAAATTGGCACTTGTACTTAACATGTTCCCTGGTTTCATGTCTATGATTGCGGTCTACTATATTTTGAAGGCCCTTAATTTGACACAAACCTTGACATCTTTGGTTTTGGTTTATTCTGCTGGGGCAGCACTTGGTTTCTACATTGCGAAAGGTTTCTTTGATACCATTCCTTACTCATTGGATGAATCAGCAATGATTGATGGGGCAACTCGTCTTCAAATCTTTACCAAGATTACCTTGCCACTTTCTAAACCAATCATCGTCTACACTGCCCTCATGGCCTTCATGGGGCCTTGGGTAGACTTCATCTTTGCATCTGTTATCCTTGGTGACGTTAAAGATAAATATACCGTTGCCCTTGGACTCTACCAAATGCTTAACCAAGACGCTATCAATGAATGGTTCCTTCCATTTACCTCAGGTGCTATTATCATCGCCATCCCAATCACCCTTCTCTTTATCTTCATGCAGAAATACTATGTTGAAGGTGTAACCGGCGGATCAGTTAAATAATAAAGGATAAATGATATGACAACTCTTAAACTGGATAAAATTTACAAAAAATACCCAAATGCAACTCACTACTCTGTTGAAGATTTCAGTATCGACATCAAAGACAAGGAATTCATCGTTTTCGTAGGTCCTTCAGGATGTGGTAAATCAACAACTCTCCGTATGGTTGCTGGTCTTGAAGAAATCAGTGAAGGTAAACTCTATATTGATGGTGAAGTGGTTAATGACAAATCACCAAAAGACCGTGACATTGCCATGGTATTCCAAAACTACGCACTTTACCCACACATGACTGTTTATGAAAATATGGCCTTTGGTCTTAAACTTCGTAAATATAAAAAAGACGATATCGACAAACGTGTGCGTGAAGCTGCTGCTAGCCTTGGTTTGACTGAGTTCTTAGATCGTAAGCCGGCAGACCTTTCTGGTGGTCAACGTCAGCGTGTAGCTATGGGACGTGCCATCGTTCGTGATGCTAAAGTCTTCCTCATGGATGAACCTCTCTCAAACTTGGATGCTAAACTTCGTGTCACTATGCGTGCTGAAATTGCTAAAATTACTCGTAATATTGGCGCAACAACCATCTATGTTACTCACGACCAAACAGAAGCCATGACTCTTGCTGACCGTATCGTTATCATGAGTTCTACTAAAAATCCTGATGGTTCTGGTACTATCGGCCGTATCGAACAAATTGGTACACCTCAGGAACTTTACAATGAACCAGCCAACAAATTTGTTGCTGGATTTATCGGAAGTCCTGCTATGAACTTCTTCAATGTTAAGGTTGATGGCAACCGTATCACTAACTCTGAAGGCTTGGATATTGCAATTTCTGAAGGTCAAGCTAAAATCTTGAAAGAAACAGGTTATCAAGGCAAAGAAGTTATCTTTGGTATCCGTCCTGAAGATGTTTCAAGCCGTCCAATCGTTCAAGAAGTATATCCAGATGCCAATGTAGATGCTGAAGTCGTCGTTTCAGAGCTTCTTGGTGCAGAAACAATGCTTTACCTAAAACTTGGAGAAACTGAATTTGCTGCCCGTGTTGATGCGCGTGACTTCCACAATCCAGGTGAAAAAGTAAATCTTACTTTCAGCGTTGCAAAAGGTCATTTCTTCGACGCTGAGACAGAAAAACGTATCAGTTTGTAATATAAAAAAATCAGCCTTCTTGAGCTGATTTTTTGTATGGCATGATTAAACTACCTTCTAACTTTTACTTCCTGACACTCACTAAACAACTCTCTCAATCTATGATATAATATCCCTTGGCACCTCGACACCGCCTACGAAGGGAGGTGAGATTGCCTATGATGGATTTACTATTCAAAACTATCATCGGACCCATTGTGGTCGGTGTTATCCTTCGTCTGATCGACAAGTGGTTAAACAAGGATAGATAGTGCTAAAAAAGACCCCGAGCTTATGTGGAAGTTAGCTTGGGGTCTTTTCTTGCCTATGATATAGACTTACTATTCAATACAGGTGTATTATGTCATAAAAGCTTAGAATTGTCAAGAAACTAGAGTATCTAGGAACTAGTCTTTCTTCTCAGTCTCATGATCCTTTTTATCTTCATCGGTCTTATTTACGGCTGCTTTAAACTCGGCTAGCATTTTACCGATAGATTGACCGAGTTCTGGCAAGCGTTTAGGACCAAAGATGAGGAGGGCTCCTAGGACAATAATGATAAGTCCTGGAGCTCCGATATCACGTAGAATTCCCATGAGATCTCCTTTCTATTTATCTTTATATTTTCTTCGTTTACGTTTATAAATGAGCTTACTAAGAGTTACGCTAACTTCATAGAGTAAGATTAAGGGAGCAGTCATGGCCAAGTCACTAATAAAGTCGGCTGGTGTCAAAACAACTGCCAAAACCAAGAGAATAAAGTAAGCATAGCGTCTATAGCGTGCCAGAAATACTGGTGTCAAAATGCCAATGGACGTTAAGAAGCTCACAATTACGGGAAGTTCAAAGAGAACAGCTAAAGGCACTGTCGTATGCAGTAAAAAACTAAGGTAGTTTTGTGCTGTAATCTGGGTATCAAAGAGCCCTTCACCTAGTTTTAAAAGCACTTCTAAGATAGCTGGACTAACAAAATAATAACCAAAGGCAAGACCCAAAACAAAACAGACAAAAGTTGCTGGAATATAGGCAAAAATGGCACGCGCTTCATTGTCCCTCAAACCAGGTTTCACAAACTGCCAAATCTGGTAGGTGGTAAAAGGCAAGGTGACCGTAAAAGCCATGAGACTGGCTAAGTTAATGTAAATCCAGAGAATATCGTTAGGTCCTAGAACCAATAAGGGCTTATCAAATCCTCTAGTCAGATAAGCATAGAGCTCCCCAGCAAACAACAGGGTGATACAGAAAACTAGGGAAAAGCATAACACTACTGCAATAAAACGTCTCCGAAATTCCACCAGATGCTCAACAATGGTCATCTCGTCCTTACTTCTTGCCATGCTGTTTCACCGTTACAAAGGCAATAATAGCAATAAAAATAAGTTGTGGAATTAGGACTTCCCAGCTTGGATAAATACCAGCCCAATCAATGGTTGGGAAACCACTAATCAAATGATTGGACATCATATTAGTCAACTGAAGGGCATGAATGCTGACACCGAGCATCTTGAAGGCCAAGGCATAAATCAACCAGGTCAAAATAAAGAAGATACGATGTGGTTTAATATAGTGACTAGCTTTAGTCATAGCAACGGCAATAATAACAAGAACTGCAATGGCTGAAGCAATACCAATCAAGAAATTAGCTGTCGTGATACGTGGGACAATACCGACATAGAAAAGAATAGTCTCGGCACCTTCACGGAAGACAGCCAAGAAACTAAGTGCAAACATGGACACAAAGCTTCCAGTAGCCGTCACCGTCTTCATCTGGCGGTCCATAAAGTCATTCCACTGTTTGACTGAAGACTTACTATGAAGCCAAATTCCAATCAGAATCATCATCGCAACTGCAAAGATACCAACGCCACCTTCAATAATTTCACGGTTAGCCCCCGAGGTCACAGCTGGAAAGACAACTTGTAAGATAACAGCTATAACTGCGCTGGCAAGAACACCAGCAATGGCTCCGCCATAAACCCATTTAAGTCCCTTACGCATCTTGGCTGCCTTAAGAGTTGTCACAAGGGCCATAACAATGAGGAGGGCTTCAACCCCTTCACGTAAGAGAATCAACATGGCATCAAAGGCATTATAAGAAGCACTTGTATCAATAGCAGATAGGTCTGTGATCAAGGCTTGCAGTTTGTCCTGATAAGCTTTTTCTTTTCCCTTAACCATGATAACAGGTGTTTCACTTTCCACGCGCGTATAAAGGCTTGGATTAGTTGTGCTTACATCGCCTTCAATGGTTGGCCAGATAGTGATGAACTTCTTCATAGTTGCCGCAGCCGTTTTTTCATCACCTGCTTGGAATTGACCGAGAGCTTTTTCCAAGAGCTTAATACCATCTTTAAGAGTTAAACTGGTGCTAGTGCTATCAAGAGGAACACCCTTGATAAAGTCATCAATCCCACCCTTGAGATCATCATAAGATGACTGGATGCTGGTGAAATCAGTAGGTTCTGTTTCAATGCTACTTCTCAATAGTGAAATGGCCGTCTCAATCTTGCCGTAGTAGGCAGTACTGTGGTCACGGACAACAGCTTCATTTCGCGTCCAAGCATTATTTAATTCACTGTAAGTTTTGCGTGTTGCAGCCAGGTCTTTGGCCGTAATGGCATCCTGTAAGTTTTTGAAATAAGGCTCTAGGCGTGTTTCAAGTTTTTCCTTTTCGGCATCTAAATCAACAGGATTTTGCTCTTTCTCAAATTTAAGAAGGGCTGACGAAATGGAGGTTAGGTCCTCTTCTGTCACGTCACCCTTAATATCAAGAGCCTTGCTAACTTTTTTACCTGCCTTGGAATCGTGATTTTCTTTAGTTTCGAAATCAGTCTTAATCTCAGCAACCAATTCCTTAGCTTTTGTTTGATCTTTGTTTTGAACAGCTGTTGTCGCATCTGTAATTTTGATATAGAGGTCACTGTATGATTCAGCAGCTACTGGATAGGTCCAGAATAAGGCTAAAAGCCCAAGCAAAACGAGGAGTTTATTCAAAGAGTGCTTGACCAAGGTAGCCTCCTTTCTCCACGCCAGCAAAGCAAGCAAAGAGCCCACTTCCGATATGGGTGATGTACTCGTTCATCTTGTCTACTGCACCAAGATTGGTCTGAATTTTAACAAAACGGTCTGGATCCTTCTGGTAGGCAATGAAAATTAAGCCTGAATCAAACTGGCCAGTTCTCTCATCAATGCCATCTGAATAAGAATATGAACGACGTAAGATAGGAAGGTCTACTTCTTTAGCCAAACGCACATGCGAATCGACTGGTAATTTTGATAAATCTACTTCATCAAACTCATCTTTCTTTCCAAAAGGTGCGCCGGATTCCTTGTAACGACCAAAGGTGTTTTCCTGCTCCTGCAAATTGGTACGATCCCAAGTCTCCAAATGCATCTGTACCAAACGAAGAGCCATATAAGAGCCACCCTTCATCCAATCTTTACTATCAGTCCAGACAACCTTGTCGAATTCCTTTTCCGTCGTAACATTAGCAGTACCATCCTTGAAGCCAAAGAGATTTCGAGGCGTTTCCTTGCGGTCTCCAATTGCAGCAAAACCTGATTTGCTCCACTTCATGGTAATTTTATTACGACCTTTACGAATCAGATTGCGAACAGCGTGGAAAGCTACTTGTTCATCGTCCGCACAGGCTTGAATCACGATATCACCACCCGTATACTTGTCCTGCAACTGCTCCTTTGGAAATGGAGGCAAATCACGGAAGAGCTTAGGACGTTTAGATTCCAAACCAAGTTTTTTAAGAAAATCAGCCGAGACACCAAAAGTCAAGCTCAAGCGATAGGGGTTGAGTCCCACTGTTTCACCTGTATCTGTTGGAGGCAAGAGGGCATTGGAACCATCTTTTTTGACAAGCTCCCCATCGACCAATTTACTACTATAGTCTGTCCAGTCTTTAAAGAGCTGGATCACTTCTTTTTTATCAGTTGTATGAAGATCTAGCACCACCAAGTAGCAAGCCTTCTGCATGGGAGTCGTAATCCCAGCCTGGTGCTTACCATAGAAGCTAATATCCTCATCTCCATCAAGAGCTTTTTGTGTTGAACTATCCTGATTAGCGAAAAAAGCAGATGCACCAGAAAGACCAAGCGCAAGCCCAGCCCCTCCAATACCTGCTTTTTTAAGAAATTCACGACGGTCCATTTTTTTATCTAAAAATTTTTCGTCAGTCATTTTTCTTATTTCCCATCTAGGATAACACCCATTTGTGATAATGGTTCACCAAGTTTAGTTACAGCTTCGGCCAATTCCTTAGTATCTGCCTCACTCAAATCTGTATAAGACTTATAGTTTTTCTCATCAGTCATGTGTTTGTCTAAAAGACCATTGACATTCTTGAATTCTGCTTCCAAAGTCTTAACAAGCTTAGCATCTTTCTTTTGGATCAACGGCTTAAAGAGTTCGAAGATTTTCTCTGCCCCTTCAATATTAGCACGGAAGTCGTAAAGATCAGTGTGTGAAAAGACTTCTTCTTCACCTGTAATCTTTTGAGTAGCCACTTCGTTAAGAAGGTCTACAGCTCCAGTCAGCATGATATCTGGAGTGACTTTAACAGTTGCAATTTTAGCCTTGAGCTCCTTGATATCGTTGACCAATTGATCTGCATAGGCAGCTGTACCATCGGTCGTGTTGTCTTGCCACATGATGCGTTCAATACGGTGGAAACCTGACCAGCCATCTTCTGATTTATTTTCGTCCATGTAATCAACCAAACGGTAGTCGATTTTCACATCAGACTCACCGAAGCTTTCGGCAATTGGTTCTGAACGTTCGTAAGCCATACGAACCAATGGGTATTGTTTCTTGGCTTCTTCAAGATTTCCTGACTTGAGGGTTTCACTGAATCCTTCAGTATCTTTCAAAAGCTGATCGATTTCGCCTTCAACGAAAGTCTTGTAATCACTTGTAGCCTGCTTCAATTGTTTTTGCTCACTAGCTGTGAGTTTTGAGCTAGATGAGCTAGAATGACTTGAATTATCAGATTTGGCACAAGCCGTCAATAAAAGCCCTGATGCCAAAAGAACAACACCAAGTTTGTTAAGTTTTTTCATGAATGTCTCCTATTTTCAAGATAGTGTTCGACATTTGTCGTTATATATGTGAATCGTTTGTTATTTCGATATGAAAAACGAACGATGATAAGTCAATAATGGTCTCTCATATGTAAGAGAACATATTCTAAACTAACAGAAGAAACCAGCACTGTCAACGGTTTTAGGCTATTTAAGAACTATTCTAAAGAGCAGATAAGAATGATTCTAAATAAAAGAAAAACAACAGGAAATAACCTGTTGTTACTAATTATTTTGTTCGACGTTTTCGAAGGAATCCTAGACTTAGAATGCTTAAGAGACCTGTTACAAAGAGTCCACGATTTGTCTTTTCACCAGTGGATGGCAGTTGCTTATCAGTTCGACGACTAGCTTCAGTCTTAGCCTGACCATTGCCATGGTTAACAAGCTCAGCATCTCCGACAAGGTCCTCTTGACTTGAGGTCTGGACTCTTGTTTTAGTTACCTCAGTCTCTTTTCCACCAAATGACGCAGTCTTCTCAGAAGGCTTAGCTACTTCCTCAGTTGGTGTCTGAGCATTAGTCAAACGAATAATAGTCGCTGTTAGTGGGTCCAAGGTCAAGATGTGATTGTTGATTGCAACACCTGATAGCTCACTAATTCCAGATAGATTAACTTGGTTACCATCTGCTAAAACCATATAGGATAGACCATTTGTAAGCTTGCTCAAATCAAACTGACGAGCCTTGCTATCAGCATTGACATAGACAAGGTAACGATCCCCATTGGAAGCAACAGTTTGGTATCCTAATACCAAATCTTCTTGAGCAACATTATCCTGACCAGGAACTGTCAATAGTGTCACACGAGCATCCACATCTGCTTTAGATTTGAAATTGAAGGCATCCGTAGACTTACGTAAGGCAATTAACCCTTTGGTAAAGGCACGCGTTTTCGTATTTTCTGGGAACGCCTGACTATTAGTCGCCTTAGTCCAGTCAAAATGGTTAACCGCATCACTAGAATCATAAGAATCATGGATAAAGTAAGGATAGTCAAATGGATTGCCCTTTTCATCCACTAAGAGATGTGACTTATTCGGCACCTTGTCCTCAGACACAGGATAACGGTAGGCAGGATCACGGAACTGTTTGGTGCGGCCGTATTCCTGACCAGAGTGAATAAATGGTGTTCCCTGAGCTGTCAAGACCATAAGGTTTCCTAGACGCAAGCGACGATGAATTTCAGCATTATTCTCAGGCTTGCTTGGATCTTTCTTGATTGATTGGGCGATGATATCAAAAAGGGTCAAATTATCGTGAGCAGCAATATATTGAATCACATCACCTGGAGAATCAGCCTCGAAGTTAGTTGGCTGTGCCTTGATATTGTCAAAGACCTTATTAATATCACGTTTGCCACCTGTGATAAAGGCAGGTGTCCCCTCGTTTGGATAACCTGATTTGAGGGTGTTTCGAATATCGTCTGAAAATACAGCTACGGTATCTGTGTCTTTCATCCAAGACTGATCGGCAGGCTGAACAGGGCTATTTTCATCGCCAGTATAAGTCACCCAGCCCTCACCAAGCATAATAAGGTTTGGATTAAGGGCACTTGCAGCATGGTAAGCTTGCTCGATACTTTCAGCATCATGGTCACCCATCATATCAAAACGGAAACCATCCACCTTGTATTCCTTAGTAAGATAAGCAATCGAATCAACCAAGACACGACGACTCATATAGTGAGTCGTGCCTAGACGACCCCCTCCAAAACTCGAACGAGGAGTACCATCAGCATCCATAAAGTGATAATAATTTGGCTCAAGGTCTTCAAAAATAGCTGTCTTGGCTGTATGATTATAGACTACATCCAAGATAACGCCCATACCGTGGGCATGAATAGCAGCAACTAAATTCTTGAATTCTTCGATACGTTTAGCTGGTTCATTTGGGTTTTCAGAATACATACCCGTCAAAGAGAAATAGTTTTGTGGATCATAGCCCCAGTTGTAGTTACTATCACTTGATGCATAGGCATCCAAACGCTTCCCATTTTGCATTTCATTGACGAAATAGTAGCTTAATACTGGTAAAAGCTGAATATGGGTAACACCGAGATCTTTAAGATAATCCAAACGCTCTGCAAAGGCTGCAAAAGTCCCAAACTGGTGTTTCAATTCAGCTGAGATAGCCTTATCAGAGGTGAAATCTCGGACATGAGCCTCATAAATGATGGCATCTTCTCGAGATTTAAAGTTTGGAATCTTAGCGTAGTCAAGATCTTTTGGTCCATAATTAGCAGGATCTACAAAGGCAGCCTTGGCAATCTTGTGTTCAGGTCCCTTGCTGGCATCGTCACTATTCCAAGCAGCCAAAGACTTAGCATAAGGATCCAAAACGATTACAGACTGATCACCACGTTTAATGCGATATTGATAGAAATAACCTGTTAAGTTTTCCAAACCAAGATCAGTCGCAAGCAAGTCAGCTTGCCAAGTACCTCGAGGTCCTTTGCTTAGGGCATGTTCAGCAAGAACCATGTCTTGATTATTCTTATCATAGACAATGATATCTACTTGATCTGCACTTGGTGACCAAAGTGTCACATGTGCCTTAGTACCATTCTCTTGAAGACGGGCACCCAATTCACCATCGTAACTGTAGAGCGCATCCTTCAATTGCCAACTCTCAGACGTTTTAAAACTATCATTGCCCAAAGTGACCTTGTAAGGCAGATTTTCCGCAGCAAAATCACCTGTTAATGTAGCTTTTTTGAGTTTAGCATCCAACTCAAGCTGTTTAAGAGTTGCACTGTTACCATCCTTGTCTGTCACCTTTAGGTCTTTGAGAATATCCTCAGATGAAACATCTTCTAAATTGGTGAAGCTAAGTTCGATTTGGCTTGGACTAAGCTGCTGAGCTCCAGTCAAACGCACATCCTTAACAAAATAAGGGTTGGTGTAGACTGTCGTATCAGTATCTCGTACGAAAAGCTGACGAGTTTTTTTCAAGTCACTAAATTTATAATCATTTGGTTGAATTTTCACATCATCTCCTGTTTTGCTCTCATCTAAGAGTAAAAATCCGATAGATTTAGCAGCCTCGGTTAGCGGAATGTCTAAATAGGCACCATATTTACCATTTGGTTGGAAATTGACACCATCAGGCCAATTACTTGGAGCATCCTTAACATCACCCCAATACCAGACAGACTTATTACTATAGTCGCCATCCGTACGGAAATAATTGATACGAACGTGATCTTGAGGGATAGGTTGATAACTGTAAACTTGAAAATCTTTGTCAATCCAAGCCTCATTCATTTGAGGGCTAAGAATTTCGACTGCTTTATCCCCTGAAAGGTTCGTTCCAGCGGCATTATTAATCAAGAAACTAAGCTTTTTAGGTGTTGAAGACAGCTTTACATCCAAGTAAACACCATAATTATCCTGTTTGGCTTCTGCAAATGAGGTTGCTCCTGTTGGCCAAGCACCTTTCTGAGATGATGGCGTCTCCACATCATCCCAAGTCCAAAGCCCAAGTGATGCCTTATCCTGACTTGGCAACTCTTGGAAATGCAAGCGAATAGTCCCCTCAGCAATAGGTTCCTCAGATGTATTAGTGAGAGCTTGACTATTATTAGTACTTACTGTTTTTGGCGTGTTTTCGCTAGTTTCAGTTAGATTGGTAGGCTCGGTACGGCTAGTATTTTCTTCTGAAAGAGAAACTGGCTCATTTTCCTTGGACACTGTGGCATTCTCGGCTGTTAGAGGAGCTGTTGGCGTTTCAGTTACTAGACCACTGGTGGTAAGACTAGAATCAGCTGATTCTACCTGTGTACTTGAGGCAGGTGTTGACACTACTTCTTCTGCCTTGACTCCATGAGTAGCAGCAAAGCTCAAAAAAACAGCTCCAATGGTTACAGAAGCCAACCCTAACTTGTACTTGCGAAGACTATAACGAAGGACTTTTTCGTCATTAGTTTGAGTATTTCTTTTCATACTAACTCCTTTTGGTTAACGTTTTCATGTTTTTTAATATACCATTTAGATTAGATTTATGCAAGCGTTTTCGCTCCTTTAAAATAAAAAAAGAGAGAACTATAAAATTCTCTCAATCTATTAGTTATAAACAGAATAATAACGCTTAATCCCTGCCACAATTGCGTTAGCTAAAGTCTCTTGATAAGCAGAGGTATTCAAACGGGCTGCTTCTTGAGGATTTGACAAGAAGCCAAGTTCAAGGAGAACTGCTGGCGCTGTCGTTTCACGCAAGACTGCAAAGGTTTGACGTTTCACACCCTGATTCTGAGCGCCAGTCGCATTAATAAGGCTGGACTGGATGGCATTGGCCAAAGTGTCACTCATACTCAAACGAGTCGGATTAGCATGGTAGGTCGCATTAATGCGTGATGGGTATTCTGCATAAGGTTGGTAATAATAAGTTTCGATTCCCTGTGCTGCTGAACTGCCTGAAGCATTGATGTGGATACTTACGAAGATATCTGATTCAGAGGCATTAGCTGCACGAGAGCGATCCGTCAAATCAACATAGGTATCGCTGGTACGTATGGTCACAACTTGATAACCTTCTGATTCTAGTTTAGCTTTCACACGGCTTTGGATTGCCAAAGTCAAGCTCTTTTCAGAAATACCAAAGTACGAAGCTCCTGGATCATAGCCACCATGGCCAGCATCTAGATAGACAACCTTATTTAAAACATCGTAGTTTCCTCTTGATGCCGAACCGATTTTCTTAGGTGCTACCACATCGGCAGAGGTAGCGCCAAAGCCAATATTCTTACCAGAAGCATCAACAATATAGCCATGAACGATATACTTGCCTGAATTCCATTTGTGCTGACTGGCTGAAATAGTCACCTTGTAGGAACCATCATCCTGTTTTGTGGCATTATGCCAAACAAGATCATCCTGACCATTTTGCTCAGACCAAACAGGTATTACCACACCTGAAATACCGCTTGGATTCGTCAGATTAGTGATAAGAACGTCAAAAGTTCCACGATTTTTATCATTATTGGTAATAGTCAATGTTCCTTGAGTTTTAGTGATATCAAGTGTCACTTGTTTGCCACCTAAGCCAATGAATTTACCATCATTGTCAACCAAATAGACATGTGAATTATAAAGACCACTATCTCCCTTATGATTGCTTGAGCGAACGGTTACCTTATAATCTCCATTAGCTTGCTTGGCTGCCTTGTACCAGATGATATCATCTTGACCGTTCTTTTCTGACCAGGTTGGAACTAGAACTTCTTTGAAACCTCGTGGCGCAATCAAGTTTGAGATAACAAGATCATAGCTACCAGTAGCTTTGTTGAGACCAGTGATAGCAAGGTCAGCTTTGGGATCTGACAAAGTAACTTTTGTTTGTGTTCCCCCCACACCGATTTGTGAGCCATCGTTTTGGATATAGTAAAGATGAACATTGTAAAGACCAGTTACGTTTTTGTGGTTGGCTACTTGAACAGTAACCTTGTAATTGCCATCTGTTTGACGTGTGGCTTCATACCAACGAATATCATCTTGACCATCAGTCTCAGACCAGATAGGTACCTGAACCGTACGCACACCTTTAGGGCTATAGACATCGCTGATGACCACATCAAAAGTTCCAGCACCATTGTTATTTAAGATAGAAATACCACCACTTGGCTTAGTTTCATTAACCTCAAGCACAGTCTCAGTCAAATACTGGCGGTTACCAGTATTATCTATGAGATAAGCATCCGCTCTGTATTTACCAGTTGAATGTTTGTGTTCTGAAGCCTTAATCGTCACACGATAGCTGCCATCTGCTTGCTTACTTGCCTTATGCCAAACTAAATCGTCCTGTCCATTAACAAGACTCCATGAAGGTATCATAATCTCTTTAAGACCATTAGGCGAAACAATATTGCGAACCACTGCGTCAAAAGTTCCTGTCGTAGCATTGTTATTTTCAATCGTTAGGCTGGCACTTGGACGCGATTGGCTAACTTCCACCACTTTTTCAGTCAAGTAGAAACGCTTGTTAAAATTATCTACAATATAAGCATCGGCACGGTATTTACCGGTTGAATTTTTGTGGTCACTTGCCTTAATGGTAGCACGGTAAGAACCATCCGCTTGTTTCGTAGCCTTATGCCAAATCAAATCATCTTGTCCACCAACTAGACTCCATGACGGTACTAAGATTTCTTTCAGACCTGTAGGAGCTATGATGTTTTTCACCACAGCATCAAAAGTGCCTGTAGCTGCATTATTATTTTCAATAGTTAGGGTTGCGCTTGGACGAGAGTAAGTTACAGAGACTACTTTCTCAGAAATATAATGTCTCTTATTTGTTCGGTCAACAACATAGGCATCCGCACGGTAATTCCCAGCTTCGCCCTTGTGATCAACCGCCTTAATCGTTACACGATAAGAGCCATCCATTTGCTTAGCTGCCTTATGCCAAATCAAATCATCTTGTCCACCAACTAGACTCCAAGATGGGATAAGAACCTCTTTAACACCCAATGGTGCAACAATATCTCGAACCACTGCATCAAATGTACCAGTTACCTTGTTGTTGTTCTCAATTGAGAAGCTAGCCTTCGGTTTTAAAACATCAGTATCATTAGATGAACCTGAAGCATGAGTCAATTTAGTAGGTCCAGCTACAACCTCGCTTGAAACCTCAGAAGCAGTCGATACCCTAGCATTTTCAGAACTCGCTACCGTGTTCGGCTGAACTACAGATTCAGATGCAACTCCTCTTGATTCAGATGCTAAAACCGTTGTTGAGCTTGCTTGACTGACTTGTGGAGTATTTGAGTTTGTTACTTCACTTGTAGCAATAGTAGCTACCGCCACGGTTGAACTTGGTGTTGCTGATGGTGACTCTTGCGCAAGAACTGCTCCACCACCAAAAATATCTGCTGCAGTCGCAGGTTGATACTGGTTCCCTTCAGTAACTGTAGGCATTTGAGTGGCTACCTCATCCGCACTGGCCACCTGAGTGGTCACCGCCATGAGGACAGCTGCACTAGCATAGTAGATAAAATCTTTTGTTCGCATTTAACTTTCCTTTGACACTTTTTAATACGTCACCCATTTTACCATAGAAAATATCTTACGAATAGAGGAAAAGTGATAATTCTCTAAAAAAACTACAAAAATGATAAAATTTTAAGTAATTTCTATGCTAATAGTACTAACAAAATCCAAAACAATAACGTAAAAACCTATAAATATAAGATTTCAACCCTGTATATAATATTCTGAAAATAGGTAAATAACAAGATAACTATCAAAAATCAACACTAAAAAAGCCCTTAGAAGTTTCCTTCTAAAGACCTTTGATTGATAGATTAAGCAAAGACAGAGAAGAATGGTGCACCAAGCTTAGTATCCATTGAATCTCTACTCTGAACACCATGAATGTAATCCAATGAATACCATCCATTGTTATTGGCGTTAAATGGATCACGAACATATGTTTTACCATTATCATAGCCATGAAGTACGATTTCATGCGTGTAAGGATAATTGATAAATTGACTTGCTCCTACTGCCGCCAAAACGTGTTGCCCTGACATCAAAGCTGAGGCAATGTTAGCAATACTTGAAAGTACGTTGCTCTTCAGACCCCAATTTTTACTTGCTAATACAATACCATCTGCATCAGTACCAGCGACTGATGTTTTGTTAAATGAATTTGTATTGTAGTACAAATAATCCGCAACTGTCGTTGGTGCAATGACAGTTCCCAAGATATCTGTAAAAGTCATGGCAAGTGATGTTGGAACACAGCCAGATTGATCCATATTGCTGACACCATACCACTTAGAAGCCCAACGAGGGTCACGTTGAGAATAATAAGTCGTCTGAGGTTCAACACGACGATTACGTGGAGCAAGAGCTGTCTCACCAAGGTTAAATCCGTCTACAGTATTGTCTACATAATCTACATAAACGTGAGTCGTATAGTTACCGATGAGATTCTTATGATTAACAGTCGATACATTGATTTCAGTATGTGTTCCAGTAGGTGCTGTATTGTACCAAGAAAGGTTTCCTTGGTTACTTTCTGACCATACAGCTACACGAATATTCTTAATCTGACGTCCTTGTGGCGCTTGATCAACTACAACTGTAAAACTACCTGCTTCTGAATTAACATTAGTGATATAGGTTTGCGTTTTAGTCTTAGCATTACGGAATTCAACTGTTGTCGTTGTCCCTCCTACACCAACTTGTGACCCATCATTTAAAATGTAGTACAAATGAATATTGTACAAACCTGTTGAATTTTTGTGGTTAGTAGCTTGAACATTTACCGTATAAGTGCCATTAGCTTGACGTGTGGCTTCATACCAACGAATGTCATCTTGACCATCTTTTTCAGACCAAATAGGTACTTGAACAGTACGAACACCTTTAGAACCATAGACATCACTGATAATGACATCAAAAGTACCAGTATCATTATTGTTATTAACAACTGAAATAGTACCGACTGGCTTATTATGTTTTACGTCTACAATGGTTTCAGTGACATAATGACGTTGGTTGGCATTATCTACGATGTAAACGTCAGCACGGTAATTTCCTAGTGAATTTTTATGCTCACTAGCCTTAATAGTGACACGGTAGCTACCATCAGATTGGCGACTAGCCTTGTGCCAAACGAGATCATCCTGTCCATTAACGAGACTCCATGAAGGAACTAAAACTTCCTTAACCCCATTTGGTGCTACGATATTGCGGATAACAGCGTCAAAAGTACCTAAATCAGCATTATTATTTTCAATAAAGAGGCTTGCACTAGGACGAGTTTGAGAAACTTCTACCACTTTTTCAGTAAGGTAGAAACGTTTGTTAGAGTCATCTACAAGGTAGGCATCGGCACGGTACTTACCAGTTGAATTCTTATGATCCGTTGCTTTGATAGTCACTCGGTAAGAACCATCGGCTTGACGAGTTGCCTTATGCCAGATAAGGTCGTCTTGACCACCAGCTAAACTCCATGAAGGAACAAGAACTTCTTTCAAACCTGTAGGAGCAACAATGTTACGAACAACTGCATCAAAAGTACCTGCTGCGGTATTGTTGTTTTCAATCGTAAGGACACCACTTGGTCGAGCATAATCAACAGCCACTACTTTTTCAGCAATATAATGGCGATTGTTAGAGTTATCCACGATATAAGCATCGGCACGGTAATTTCCTTTAGTGCCCTTATGCTCACTTGCCTTAATGGTTACACGGTAGCTGCCATCAGTTTGCTTAGTCGCCTTATGCCAAATAAGGTCGTCTTGGCCATTTTCAAGACTCCATGATGGCACCAAAACTTCTTTAACACCTAGTGGTGCTGAGATATTGGTGATAACGGCGTCAAAAGTTCCAGCCTTAGCATTATTGTTTTCAATAGCAAAACTTGCTTTAGGTTTCAACTGCTCAGGTGTCTTACCAATGAAGACTTGCGTAGTTGTTCCACCAACACCCGTCAATTGACCATCTTTTTGAACATAATAAAGGTGGATATTATAAAGCCCTGTCGAGTTTTTATGAGCTGAAGCCTTAACGTTTACTGTATAAGTTCCATTATTTTGACGGTTAGCCGTATACCAGATAATGTCATCTTGACCATTAATTTCTGACCAAATTGGGACAGAGACTGTTTCAACACCATTTGGTGCTTTGACATTAGAGATGACAACATCAAAGCTACCAACAGTTGGATTATTGTTGACAATAGAAATGGTTCCACTCAAATTGCCTTGAGTTGCATCAACCTCAGCACTAGCATTAGCTGTGAAACGTCCTGTATAATCCACGCTGTGGTCGAAGACATGTTTACCTGGCAGGATATTAGCAGTTGCTGTAAACTGCCAAGCACCAGTTTTAGCATTGTAACGCATGTTTTTAGCGCTTGTAGCTGTAAGAGTTGATGATGGGTACTGTGCGACCCAGAAATTTTCGATACCAAATTGAGAGGTTGAGACAGGTCCACGGTAGCCTAGATTATTCTCATCCAACCAGCTGGCACTTGTGTAGAACATCAAGTTGTTGTATCCATGCTTACGCATTTCGTTAACCCAAGCTTGAGTGTTACGGTTGATATTTGGAAGCATCTTAGAGTCTTCGAAATCGTTAACCATAACAGTGCTCTTTGGAAGGTTAAGATTTTGTGCAGCTTGAATGTAGAAACGAGCCTCGGCACGTGCTTCTTCCTCTGTTGTGTATCGAGAAAAATGATAGGTAGATACTTGAAGACCGGCAATTTGAGCATTGCGAACTTGTGATGGTGCTTTAGGGTTGTTGTACCAAGTATCCTCAGTCAACTTGACAACGACACCACCAACACCTTGGCGTGCAAGAGCACGATAGTCATCTACACTGATTTCACCATTATGGGTGCTGACATCGATAAAAGTCTTCGGTTGCACCTTAAGAGTTGGCGAAGGAACATCCGTAGAATTCGTTAATTTAGCAGGTGTGGCAACAGCGCTGTTAGGGGCTTCAGAAGCTGTTGAATGTGCAGAAGCGGTCACACTCTCAGAGCTAGCGTTTGAAGTCACTGCTGATGTAGACGTAACAATCGTTGTTGAGTTAGCTACAGATGTTGATGCAGTTGCCGTTGCAGCCTCGGAACTCTGTGAAGCAGGAGACGTAGATACCACTGGAGCACTAGCTTTTGCCACTTCACTCGAAGCTGCGGGTGCTGAAACCGTTGAACTAGGAGTTACAGGTAAGGCTGCTTCACCACCAAAAATCTCAGCCGCTGTCGCAGGTTGATACTGATTCCCTTCAGTAATAGAAGGCGTTTGTGTTGCCACTTCGTCTGCTTGAGCAACCTGAGTAGTTACAGCCAAGAGAACAGCCGCACTAGCATAGTAGATAAAATCTTTTGTTCGCATTTAACTTTCCTTTTGCATTTGTAATACTTGAACCATTTTACCACAGAAAAACTCTCGTGGAAAGGGCGTTATTAAAAATTTTCTAAATAAAATAGAAATATTATAAAATTATAAACGCTACTAAAATAGCGACTTATCTTATTTGAAAACCCTTTAACTAACTATTCGTACTTAACACAAAAAATGCAAAGAAATTTACGAGATTTATCTAAAGATGAAAATTTGCGACAAAAGAAAAATCCGGCTCTATAATTTCTGTAGTGGGTAAAACTACTGTAGAGATTATAGAGCTTTTTGAATGCAGACAAAAAGTCCCATAAGAACTATAATGAAAAGCAACCAAACCATCATTAGGAAGAACTTATGAGACTTATTAAGAATACCACAGAATTAATCGGAATTAAAGACCAAAATATCAATATTTCACTTGTTTTTGAAACTGATACTCATATCGAGATTCAAGCAAAACTCGATTCCCCTGCACCATCATGTCCTCATTGCCATAGAAAGATGATCAAGTACGACTTTCAAAAGCCTTCTAAAATCCCTCTTCTTGAGCAAGCTGGAACTCCAACACTACTACGTCTGAAAAAACGTCGTTTCCAGTGTAAAAGTTGTAGACGAGTCACGGTAGCTGAGACATCTATCGTTGAGAAAAACTGCCAAATCTCCAATCTAGTCCGACAAAAGGTTACACAACTCCTAACTGAGAAGGTGTCATTAACGGATATTGCCAGAAGACTTCGCGTGTCAACGTCCACTGTCTATCGTAAACTCGACCAGTTTACTTTCAAGGAACATTATGACAAACTCCCAGCTATTATGTCCTGGGATGAGTTTGGCTTCAAGAAAGGGGAATTGGCTTTTGTGGCACAGAACTATGAGACAAACGAACTCATAACTATACTTGATAATCGCTGCCAAACTACTATACGAAACTACTTTTTGAAGTATCCATTGAAAGTCCGACAACAGGTACAGTTTATCACTATGGATATGTCTGGAGCTTATATGCCACTGGCTCGCAAGCTCTTTCCAAACGCCAAAATCGTTCTTGATCGATTTCACATTATTCAGCACCTTGGTCGAGCCTTTTTAAAGACAAGAATTGCGATTATGAACCAGTTTGATAAGAAGTCGCTACCTTATCGAGCTTTAAAAAATCACTGGAGACTCTTCCAAAAGGACAGCCGTAAGTTATCTCTCAACCCTTTTTACTCAAAGACCTTCCATCAAACATTATGCCCACATGAAGTCGTTGAGAAGACACTGAATTTCTCAGAAGAACTCACCAATTATTATAATCTCTATCAGCTTTTGCTTTTTCACTTTCAGGAGAAGAGGGGGGATGAGTTTTTTGAACTCATAGAGGAGAATATAAGCAAGGTCAATCATTACTTCAAAACAGTCTTTAGGACTTTTCGTAAACATAAACAATACATCAAAAATGCACTAGAAACACATTACTCAAATGCAAAATTGGAGGGGACCAATAAGCTTATCAAAGATATTAAACGTCTGGGCTTCGGTTTTAAAAATTTTATCAACTTTAGAAAGCGTGTTTTCATCACTCTGAATATACAAAAAGAGAA
This sequence comes from Streptococcus sp. FSL R7-0248, assembly GCF_037967965.1. NCBI lineage: Bacteria > Bacillati > Bacillota > Bacilli > Lactobacillales > Streptococcaceae > Streptococcus > Streptococcus sp. FSL R7-0248. Next base: position 1,025,201 of record NZ_CP150201.1, on the reverse strand, counting down.
GACCTATCTGGTCCTCTCTAGATGTTAGCTTTTCGTCACCCACTACAGTTGACAAAGAGCCAAAAATCCTCGAACATCTGTCCGAGAATTTTATCCGTATTATTTACGCTTTGGTGGGTTATGGATTGCTTCTCCAAGTACGTCAGCAAAGGCTTCGTACATGTTTTCAGAGAAGGTTGGGTGACCGTGGATAGATTGCAAGAGCTCATCTACAGTCAATTCATTTTCCATAATTGTTGACGCTTCGTTAATCAATTCAGCTGCAGCCGGTCCAATGATATGAACACCAAGGATTTCATGGTACTTCGCATCTGCAACGACTTTAACAAAACCTTGAGCTTCGTTTGAAGCAATAGCACGTCCATTACCAGCAAAGCTTGATTTACCAATGAGGACATCACCATATTTAGCGCGTGCATCTTCTTCAGTAAGACCACACATTGCGACTTCTGGGTGTGTGTATACAGCAGCTGGTGTGTAGTCAAGGTGAGCCTTACGGACATTGCCACGCATAGCATTTTCAGCTGCAACTTCACCCATACGGTAAGCAGCGTGAGCAAGCATTTTAGTTCCGTTTACATCACCCGGTGCATAGATACCAGGGATTGATGTTTCTTGATAAGCGTTCACTTTGATACGACCACGGTCTAATTCAAGGTTAAGATTTTCAAGACCATCCAACTGAGGAACACGACCGATTGAAAGAAGGGCGCGATCAGCTACAATCTCTTCACCATTATTAAGTTTAAGGGTCAATTGGTTGTTGGCTTCAACAATTTCAGAAACACCAACAGAAGTCATGATCTTCATGCCCTTCTTAGCAAGGATTTTTTGAAGTTCAAGTGACACTTCTTTATCCATAGCAGGAATAATGCGGTCAGCCATCTCAACAACAGTTACTTCTACACCGTATGAAGCATAAACAAGACCAAGTTCGATACCAACGACACCACCACCCATAACAGCAAGTGATTTAGGTAATTCACGCAAGTCAAGGATATCATCTGATGTCATCACAAGTTGTGACTCAATTCCAGGAATATTGATACGTGAAACTTTTGATCCAGTCGCAAGGATAATATTACGTCCCTTGATTGTTTCTGAACCAATAGTAACTGTCTTATCTGGGTTAACTTGACCAAGACCATTGAAAATAGTAACCTTGTTAGCCTTCAAAAGACCTTGAACACCACCAGTAAGTGTCTTAACAACAGAGTTCTTAAAGTCAACAGTCTTATCCATATCGATAGTGTAGTTTGTTGACGCTAGGTTGATACCACGACCTGCAGCAATCTTAAGCCCATCAAGGATTTCTGCATTTTTAAGGTAGGTCTTAGTTGGAATACATCCTTTATTCAAACATGTTCCACCAAATTCAGATTTTTCAATGATAGCAACCTTACCACCAAGTTGTGCCCCACGAATGGCAGAATAGTAACCAGCAGGACCACCACCGACAACAATAATATCGTACTCATTGTCAGCAAGCGGTGCTTTTTCTGCAGTAGCTGCAGGAGCAGCTGGGGCAGGAGCTTTAGGAACTTCAAGACCAGCAGATTCTAATTGAGCAGTTGCTTCTGCAACAGGTGCACTGGCTGCATTATCAGCCACAACTTCACCCTCTGCTCCAATATAACCAATAACCTCAGTAACTGGTACTGTTTCACCAGCCTGACGGGTAATCTTCAAAAGAACACCAGAATCTTCTGCTTCAAGTTCCATGTTCGTTTTATCTGACATGATTTCAAGAAGGATATCTCCCTCATTAACCACATCACCCTCTTGTTTCTTCCACTCGATGATTTCGCCTTCCTGCATGTCCACACCGAGCTTAGGCATAATAATCTCAAAAGCCATATTTTATGATACTAAGAACGCTAAAATGCGACAGAATTTTAGGAGTTTTACGTTAGTGTGCTTGCACACAAGTAAAACTATCTAAATTCCGAAGCATTTCGTTCGAGTTCAAATCAACTCAAACGCTTTAACGCCCTCTCCTTTCTATTTTAAAACTTCAGTTTTCAGATATTTTTTTACTTAAATCAACAATTCCATTGGATTTTCAATCAAATGTTTTAAATCAACCATGAATTTAGCACCATTCATACCATCTACAATACGGTGGTCAATAGTCAAGCATAGACCCATGATTGGACGTACGACAACTTCACCATCAACAACAACCGGTGTCTGAATAGTTGCTGAAACACCAAGAATGGCTGAGTTTGGTTGATTAATGATTGGATTGAATGACTTGGTTCCGAACATTCCCAAGTTAGTGATAGAGAAAGTAGAACCTGACATTTCTGCCGCTTTCAATTTACCAGCCTGAGCTTTTTTGATGACATCCTTAGAGGCCACCACAAAGTCAGACAAACTCATCTTATCTGCACCATGAACGACCGGTACAATCAAGCCATCATCGAGACCAACGGCAATACCGAGATTAACAAATTTGTGTAATTCGATATTTTGCGCATCATCAATCAAGGATGCATTGAGGTAACGGTGTTCCTCTTTCATAAGGGTACGCACAACTGCCAAACCAATCAAATCAGTGAAGGTCACCTTCATGCCAGTCTTATTCATGATTGGATCAAGGACTTGCTTACGAAGAGCCATAAGGTTAGTCATGTCCACATCGTAGTTAAGGGTAAAGGTTGGCGCAGTTAAGTAAGAGTGCGTCATTCCCTTAGAAATAGCCTTACGCATAGCAGACATTGGAATAACTTCCACACCTTCTGGCAAGACTTTTTCTGGCTTAGCTTCAACCACAGGTGCAGCTGCAGCTTCCTTAACTTGGGCTGGGGCACTGATTACAAGGACATCTTCCTTGGTAATCTTACCACCAAAGCCTGTTCCAGATACGCTAGCTAAATCAATACCAAGGTCCGCTGCAATCTTACGTGCCAACGGAGTTGCCTTAGGTTGAGCACCCTTAAAGTCCTCAACGTCATCAGCATGAACACGACCTTTTGCTCCAGTTCCTGAAACTTGAGCGAGGTCAATCCCCAACTCACGCGCTACTTTACGTGCTTTAGGTGTTGCACGTACTTTGCCACCTTCGTGTACGACAGGGGCTTTGGCTTGTGCTGCCACTACAGGTGCTTCCACAGTAGCAACTTCTTCAACTTGCGGAGCAGCTTCTGTAGCTGGTGCGCTCGCAGCATTATCGGCCACAACTTCACCCTCTGCTCCAATATAACCAATAACCTCAGTAACTGGTACAGTTTCACCAGCCTGACGGGTAATCTTCAATAGAACACCAGAATCTTCTGCTTCAAGTTCCATGTTCGTTTTATCTGACATGATTTCAAGAAGGATATCCCCCTCATTAACCACATCACCCTCTTGTTTCTTCCACTCGATGATTTCGCCTTCCTGCATGTCCACACCAAGCTTTGGCATAATAATCTCAAAAGCCATATTTTATGATACTAAGAACGCTAAAATGCGACAGAGTTTTAGGAGTTTTACATTTAGTGTGCTTGCACACAAATAAAACTATCTAAATTCCGAAGCATTTCGTTTGAGTTCAAATCAACTCAAACGCTTTAACGCCCCCTCCTTTCTACTTTAAATTATATTTTCCGATACTCTCACAGTTAAATTAAGAAACACATTTTACTAGCGAGACATATCACTTAACCGTCGCTAGAAAGTTAGTTTCCTTTATTGGCCATCTTGATAATAGCAGCCTTAATCTTTTCAACATCTGGAAGAACCGCTTGTTCCAAGACACGCGCATAAGGTACAGGCACATCTTCACTTGCCAAACGTACAATTGGGTGGTCAAGGTAATCAAATGCTTCACTTTCAGTAACCATAGCAGCAATCTCACCGATGAATCCACCAGTCTTATATGCATCATTGACCAACATCAGTTTACCGGTCTTCTTAACTGACTCGAAAATCAATTCCTTATCAAGTGGGATAAGCGTACGTGGGTCAACGACCTCAACGTTAATACCTTGTTCAGCCACTTCTTCAGCAGCCTTAAGAACACGTTCCAACATACGACCATATGTGACAATAGTAAGGTCAGTCCCTTCACGCTTGATTTCACCTTTTCCAAGTGGAATGTAGAAATCAGGATCTTGAGTCACTTCCTCTTTCTTACCGTAAAGTGCTTTTGGTTCCATGAAGATAACAATGTTATTGTCCTGAATAGCAGATTTCAAAAGACCTTTAGCGTCGTTAGCATTACCTGGAGCAACCACTTTAATCCCTGGAATGTGAGTCAACCATGACTCAAGAGATTGTGAGTGCTGTGCCGCAGAACCAATCCCTGAACCAGAAGCTACACGGAAAGTTACAGGAGTCTTCAAACCACCACCAAACATGTAGTTGTTTTTTGCACCATTATTAACGATAGCATCAAGGGCAATCGTGATGAAGTCCATGAAAGTCAAGTCAACGATTGGACGAAGACCTGTGATGGCAGATCCAACAGCTGCACCAGCGATAGCTGCCTCTGAAATTGGTGTATCTTTAACACGTTTTTCACCAAATTCTGCTAACATCCCAACTGATGTACCGAAGTCACCACCATAGATACCGACATCTTCACCCATAAGGAAGATGTTTTCGTCTTTACGCATCTCCTCGCTCATAGCAAGGTTTACTGCCTCACGCAAGGCCATCATTTTTGTTTCACTCATACTTGTATTCCTCAACCTTTCTCTTTAGTCTACCCATACATCTTCAAAGGCAACTGAAAGTTCTGGATCTGGGCTATTTTGGGCGAACTCATAAGCTGCATCAACCTCTGCCTTAACTTGGCTTTGGATAGCATCTAACTCTTCAGCGCTTGCGATATTTTCAGAAACGAGATAGTCACGGTATTTAATAATAGGGTCGTTATTGTTCTTCCACTCATCAACTTCTTCCTTAGTACGGTAAACACCCGCATCGGCAGTTGAGTGACCAAACCAGCGGTAAGATTCTACCTCAACGATAGCAGGACCGTTGCCACCACGGACATGCTCGACAGCCTTGCCCATTGTTTCATATACAGCCAAAACATCGTTCCCATCTTCACAGTAGAAACCAGGAATACCATAAGCTTCCGCACGTGTATAAAGGTGAGGTGTATTTGTAGCCTTATGGATATCCATTGAGATACCATAACGGTTATTGATGATAAAGAAGATAACAGGTAATTTCCAAGTAGCTGCCATATTGACTGACTCATGGAATGAACCTTCGTTGGTTGCGCCATCTCCAGAGAATGCCACAACAATGTTTCCTGTTTCTTTGTATTGCTGAGTGAGGGCTGCACCTACGGCAAGAGCGTAACCACCACCAACGATACCATTAGTACCATAGTTACCTTTTTCAAAGTCTGCCAAGTGCATAGAACCACCACGGCCCTTAGAAACACCTGTTGCCTTACCAGCAAGCTCTGCCATCATTTTATTCAAATCCATGTCTTGGGCGATAGATTGTCCGTGACCACGGTGATTTGAAAAGAAGATATCGTCATAGCTCAAGTGTTGAACAGCACCAACGTTAGCTGCTTCCTCACCAACTGAAAAGTGAGTCATTCCTTGAACAAAACCACGACGAACCAATTTATTAATACGTGAATCAAATTCACGAATACGTTCCATTTTAGTGAACATCTCAAGATGTGTCTCTTTAGAAAGTTTTACCATATCGATCTCCTCTATCGAAATTTTTCTATACATCTAGGATAGGTTAAAAAAACTTAATGAGCAAGAAATATGCTTGAAAAATGAAAAGCCTTACAACCTTATCACTTATAGGCAATCCGTATGCTTTTTTTTTAGCGCATTATGATATAATTGTATAGATTTTACCCGAATAGGAGAATATTTGATATTGAGTGACGTCATCGTTCACGGGCTTACGGCATGTATAGCTTTTATTTTACAAATTGTTATCTTCAAGGTAACTACGAAAAGGCCTTTAAGATACTGGATTCTTATTTTAGCAGGTTTAGCCATTTTTACCTCTAGTTATTTTGGTATTTCCTTTCCAAAATCCGGTTTTATTGGACTTGTACTTCTTCTAGCTAACAAATCCTTCAAAAATCTGAGACATACCATTTTGGAGACTTTCTTTATACCTTTCACCTTTGCCTTAATGGTGAGACTGGTCATTTTCCTGATTATTCCAATCTTTTTCCCTTCTGTCCTAGATTATTATTTTGCTGGTCCATTTATACTTTTGCTTGCCTTTTTGCTATGGTTTGCTCAAAGTGCCCTTCTTCAAGTGGACTACTCTCGAATGATGCAAATTGATAAAGCGAGACCTTGGTACAAATCAACCTCTGTTGCTCTTTGTGCTCTAGCCATTATTTACTTTGCTTCCGAACTCCTTTCGACAAGCATTCACTTTACCGTTGCTTTTCTTATTATTACAGCTCTGATTCTATCTGGACAGGTTAATCTCTATAGAAAGGACCTCAGTGCGCAAACACAAGAAGCTCAAGAGGAACATTCTCAGCTTCTTCAAAAATCAAGCCAGAACATCAATACTTGGTACCAGAAAAAAACTAGCCAAGAGCTCTTTATCAAGGACGAAGCTGAAAATCTCTACGATATCATCCGTTTCCAACAAAACGAGGAGGCTCAGGAGTTAATTGACTACTTGCTGACTCCGAATCCGCTCGATAAAAAGATTGATCATTTTTATCGAGATAAACTTGAAAATATTAAACTTCCTGATTTGCGAGTCCTCTTTGAAGCTAAATTCCTAAAGGCAAAAGAATTGGATGTTTGGGTTAGTATGGAGGTTCCAGAACCCATTACCGTTTATCCTATTTATCCTTTAGATTGGGTATATGTCCTATCAACAATCTTGGATCACGTCATTGACCAAGCACAAGATAGTGAACAGAAATACCTTAGCTATGCTTATTTTAAAGACGAGGATAGTCAACACTTTGTCGTTGAAAGTTCAAGCACTAAAGAAGATTCAGCTATTACCTCTGATTTCTCTGATCCCGAACTGAAACGCGTCAATAAGATCCTATCCACTTATCCAAACGTTAACATCGTTTCTAATACACGTGCTGGTATTTACCGCTTACAAATCGAGATTGACATGACAAAAGGAGGTTACAATGATTACTAATATTATCAATCCTCTCTTACAGGCTGTTAGTTTCATTTCTATTTGGTACCTCTACCAGACTATGTCTAAGGTTAAGCCACAACGAGGACACCTCTTACTGCTATTTTTGTCCTATGTAGCTGCAGCATCCTATTTTAATCTCGTAAAAATCGTTGTAGACCCTCTTTTCTTCCTTGTTGCTGATTTGGCCCTTGTAAAAGAGCGTTCTTTCTATCATCGATTGCTATACGCCTTTTATCCAACTATCCTTTTTGATATGGCAACACGACTACTTTCACTTGTCATCCTCCCTCACATCTTACATATCAAAGGTGATGTTACTCTCGATACTAACTTATATATCCTGACCTACATCTTAGCTCCATTAATCATTTTCCTAACGCTTAAAATCTTCGCCATAGACCTAAATCAGATGAGTAGTCTTGACGAAGTTTGGGCTAGACGTAACTGGTTGCGAAGCACTGCCTTCCTAGCTGTCTATTATGTCTTCTTTACTGTTATCCATGGTCTTAACAGTATCCTTACGACAACTAATGATCCTAAAAAATTATTTGAAATAATTTTCAGAGTCAATGCTAATAGGTCTGTTATCTTGGTTCTATACATTGCTCTACTACTATGGGATTTTTACAATTGGAACCAGGCTATCCACCAACAATCTATTGATAGGCTGAACAAAGAACGTCATAAATTGTTGGGTACTATGACTAACTACAGCAAATCCTTTATCCAGATTATCACACAAAAGCAAAAATCCTTCGACCTATTCAAAAAAAATCTCAAGGACGTTTCTCTTGCCTTGGAAAATGAAGATACTGCAAAAGCTACGAGTCTACTTGAAATTTATAAAACGGACAATGCTAGTATTGGTAATCCAGAGACTCAAGAACACTTGGATAGGCTTAGCAATCCAATAATAGCAAGTTTTCTTTCAAATCGTATTTTGGAAATGAGAGCGTCTCATGTCGATATCTCCATTAATATAAGCCCTCAGTTTGGTGAGATTCCTTTACCTGACTTAGATTTATATCAACTGCTCCAAGCTTCGGATAAAGCGATATTTAAACTACTTCGTCCTGACATCAAGGTCAACAGTAGTTACCTCCAACTAGATCACTCGCAACTCCTTGTCGTTGAATTACCAGTTTTGGCTGATAAGGTTAGCAAAGATAAAGAACTGAATGAGTTGGTTAAGACTTTGCCAAATGTTGACTATCGTATCGGTTTACATGCAGGTTATCTGACTCAAATAATTGAAATCTTTGAACCTGGTTATTAAGATGATATTGAAAAAGAGCCACCGGCTCTTTTTTTGTTGCTTTTTATCTCTTCACTCTCAAACTTCCTAGCATTTTTGAACGAAGGTAATTCCCCGACAAACAAAAAGACACCCAAAATCATATAGACTGAGTGTCTCTACAAATAGTAAACTCCGACTAGTAGGCTTAGAAGGCACCGCCTCCGCCGCCTCCGCCACCACCAGAGAAGCCACCGCCTCCAAAGCCGCCACTACCACTGTTCGAATTGATAGAGAAGCTACTTACGCTATCTGAGGCAGAAACATAAGATTCTAGATAATTGACATTATTCATCATGATAAACGGTGCTGCTGAATAAGTAAACTCATCTAGAGATGGATTGCTGAGGTGGATGTTGTAACGCTTTAGGACATCACTAACTTTTTTCGCCTGTCCATAGAGTGTCGCATAAACCAAGATACGATTCCATAGGATAACAGATTCTAGTTCGGATTCTTTAAAACTAGGAATACTCTTAATCATATTTTTAAAGCTATGCCACTGGTAATAGGTTGAAATTTGAGTTGCATCAAGACATCTCTGACGACGTCTCTTCACTAAGTACCAGAATAAAATGGTAACTCCTGCTATAGGTAGAAGGCCAAGAATATAGTAAAAACCTAGTCCTGATCCAAAGGCAGCAAATAAGAACAAGGTTGAAAGAATACAAAGCACCATTGAAAGTACCAAAGCTGCTACTCCTAATATGTTAAATGTCTTTTCTTTCGGACTAAAATCTCTATAAATTTTAGGAAGTCCTAGCGCAAATTCCTCTTTTTCTACGCCTTTTGCTACTTGATAGCCGTCATTAGTGAATTGATATTTGACACGTTTTCCCTGAGAACGAATAGCTTCTCGCTCATAGCTTGTTCTAGCACTCTTAAATTGTTTTTCTAAGCCATCTTTATCAAGATAATAGCGTGAGAACATTTCCGTATCTCTAATTTCCATGCGACCATCAAACAACATATCTAAGAAAGACACTTCAAATGAAGAGAGACCTTCCTTTTCAATACGTGTCAGAATATTACTATCACCTTCTTGTCTATAGGTGAGATAACCTCTATCAATCAAATCAAGGATGGTAGCTTGCACCATATATTTAAACTTCAGAGGACCCGTTTCTTCTTTTAGACCTGTTTTGTCGAACGACTGATTATAAACATTCTTGGCTAGGACCAAAGGTGCTAAATCTTGAGGGACTTCATAAAGACGGGCATCTCGAGGGAAAGAAGGCATCCTAGTGCTATAAAGAACAATGAGGTAACAGAAAATACCAATAAGAACAAAGCTTAAGATTACAAGTGGTAAGATGACATAAAAAATGCGTCGAAAGTTTTCTTTAGATTTCTTGATATCTGCTTCTTTTTTTAGAAAGTCTGCCTTATTCGTCTTATTTAATAAGTAAGCCTGATTATTTTCTCGTAAAGCACTGGTCATCGGCCAGTAGGCGTGTAATTCCAATTTACCTGATGCTGGTAAATTGTCTACATGAACCTGATAACCTGTAGAAGTACGCCTAACCTGTGGGTCTTTTCCGAAATAGCCGGTGTGAGCGTAAAGCTCTCCTTGACTTGCATCTAGACCATCAACTGTGAAATCAACTTGTCCAAATCCTTTGTCCCAATCAGAGATAGGAAACCAATTTAAAACTGCAATATCTGAATATAGATTCAATAGGTGTTGGATCTGCCAAGTGACTTTGAGGACAACCCTATCACCATCTGAACCTGAATTATAAACTTTGAGTTTAACACCTTCATAGGAGTCTGTTTTTTCAACTGTAATATCTGTTTTTTCTTTCCCATTTACAGTTGCTGAAACCTTGGGGTCATCCATGATAGAATAACCACCAATTTTCCCCAAGGTTACATACTGACCTTTATAGTCACTATCAAAATCATAAGTCACTTCCTGAGTAAACGTCGCATTACCATCATCATGAATTGAAAGGTGACCAACATAGGAAGGCAGGCTATACTCTACCTCATCAGCTTTAACGTGCTGCAAAGACCATGGCAGAAAACAGACTAACAGAACAGTTAAAGTAACATATTTAACAAAACCTTTCAGTATCTTTTTCATCATTTTGCTCCTTAAAGGACTAAAAAAGCAGGTGCAACACCAAGTGTCTCAATGTGCCCTGCTCTGATCCCTTATTTAGGCTTGATAAACAATCTCACCGTCACAGATAGTGTATTTAACACTGCCCGTAAGCTCTTCGCCTACAAATGGTGAATTGGCTGCTTTAGACTTAAAGTCTGCTGTGACCTGACGTTTTTCCTTGTCCGCAAAAATTACAAGGTCAGCTGGTCCATTTTCAGCCAAATAACCAGCATCGAAGCCATAAAGATCAGATGGGTTGCTAGTCATTACTTTCAAGAGTTCCGTCAAGCTTAAGTGACCTGCTTCAACCAAGTAGGTCAATCCAAGAGATAGAGATGTTTCAAGACCAGTCATTCCTGATGGTGCTTTAGTCACATCATCGACATTCTTTTCATCTGCATGGTGTGGCGCGTGATCTGTGGCAATAACTGAGATGACTCCAGATTTCAACCCTTCGATAACGGCCTGACGGTCAGATTCCAAACGAAGTGGTGGGTTCATCTTGGCATTAGCACCTTTTGAGAGCAAGAGGTCTTCGGTTTTAGAGAAATGCTGCGGTGCCACTTCGGCAGTAACTTGAGCTCCAAGTTTTTGGGCAAATTCAACCACTTTTACAGATTCAGCTTTTGACAAGTGTTGAATATGAACATGTGCTTGTGTATCATAAGCAATCATGACATCACGCGCAATCATACTGTACTCAGCTACACCAGTTGCCCCACAAATATGGAATTCTTTTTTAGCAATATTTTCATTGAAACCGAGAATGCCATTAAGATCTGGATCCTCCTCGTGAAGGCTGATAAAGGTATTATTCTCCTTAGCTAGCTCCATGGCTTTTTTGACAATACCAGCATTGGTCAATGGAATACCATCATCTGAGAAACCAACAGCACCGGCTTCAAGCAAGCCCTTGAAATCAGTGATATTTTCACCATCAAAGTTCTTTGTAATAGTCGCAACAGACTTAACATGGATATTTTCCTTAGCTGCTGAAGTCAAGACTTCCTCCAAGGTTTCCTTGTCTGAAATCGTTGGATTAGTGTTAGCCATCATTACAACTGTTGTAAAACCACCTGCAGCCGCTGCCAAGGCACCAGTATGAATATCTTCCTTATGAGTTTGACCTGGCTCACGGAAATGAACATGGATATCCACCAAGCCAGGAGCAACCACAAGACCAGTCGCATCGATGACTTGAGCATCTCCAGCTTCGATGTTTTCGGCAATCTTAACGACTTTTTTACCACCAACGAGAACATCAGCTTGCGTATCCAAACCAGACTTAGGGTCTACAACACGACCATTTTTAATCAGTAACATAATCTTCCAACTTTCTATTTTACTTCAACCAATCAATTGGGGATTGGCCTTGAGATACAAGGTAGGCATTAGCTTTTGAAAAAGGCTTGCTGCCAAAAAAACCACGATAGGCCGACAAGGGACTCGGATGGGCACTCTCAATAATGGCATGCTTTGGATTGGTCACCAGAGCCTTTTTCTTGCGAGCATAGCCACCCCAAAGTATAAAGACGACAGGAGTATCCTTTTGATTGAGGACCTTGATCACAGCATCTGTAAAAGGTTCCCAAACCTGACCGGCGTGCCCATTTGCTTGACCAGCTGGAACCGTCAGACAGGCATTAAGCAAAAGCACCCCCTGCTCAGCCCATGAAGTTAAATCATGAAAGGGTCTAGGACCCAAATCTTCCTCTAACTCCTTAAGAATATTTTTCAAAGACGGGGGAGCAGGAAGGCTATCAGGTACTGAGAAGGATAGTCCCTGTGCTTGATGAGGCCCATGATAAGGGTCCTGACCAAGAATTACCACCCGCACTTCTTCAAATGGGGTCTCCAACAAGGCATTAAAAACCTTTTCACGTGGCGGATAAACCGTTCCCAGACTATAAACCTGATCCATAAACTGATTTATCTTTGAAAAATAATGATCTGGCAGTTCCTCTTTCAGAAGCTTGTGCCATGTCGAATGTTCCATAAAAACCTCTTTTTAGACTGTTTTACACCCTAAATTATACCATAATTTGTAGGGAATATTCGGAAAATACTGAAAAGCACTCTGATTACGAGGCATTTTCTATAAAGTTTAAAAAATGCGTGACTCCACAAGTTTAAAGGGCTTACAACCTTTAACTCGTTATAGTTTTATGCTATAATTTAAACTTGTATTTTAAGAGAAAAGGTAACCCTATGACTACGTATGAAAATTTAAGAGCAGCCAGACGAGGTCCTATTGTCAGCATAGCTGCCTACGTTCTTCTTACCATTGCAAAACTTCTAGCTGGACACTTTTTAAACTCTAGCTCTTTGATTGCCGATGGTTTCAATAACTTGTCAGATATTTTGGGGAACGTGGCCCTACTCATTGGATTGCACCTAGCTAGTCAACCAGCTGATGCAGATCATAGATTTGGTCATTGGAAGATTGAAGACTTATCAAGCCTAGTCACTTCCTTTATCATGTTCGTGGTAGGTTTCCAGGTCCTGATTCAAACTGTTCGAAAGATTTTTCTAAGAGAGGAAACAGTGGTTGATCCACTTGGTGCTACTGTCGGTATCCTATCTGCTATCGTCATGTGTGGCGTTTACTTTTACAATAAAAGACTTGCTAAAAAGCTGAAATCCAGTGCTCTGATTGCTGCGGCCAAGGACAATCTCTCTGATGCTGTAACTTCTATTGGTACCTCAATCGCTATCGTTGCAGCATCCTTCAACCTGACGATTATTGACTATATTACTGCCATTATCATTACCTTCTTCATCCTAAAGACAGCCTATGATATCTTCATGGAAGCAACCTTTAGTTTGTCAGACGGTTTCGACGAGAGAAACCTCAAGGCCTATGAAAAAGCCATTCTTGAGATTCCAAAAGTCACTAAGGTTAAGAAGCAACGTGGCCGTTCTTATGGTAGCAACGTCTATCTTGATATTGTGGTTGAAATGAATCCTGACCTCTCTGTTTACGAGAGTCATGCCATTACCGAACAAATCGAGGAGGTCCTCAGCAAGCGTTTTTCTGTCTACGACACTGATGTCCACGTAGAGCCCGCTGCCATTCCTGAAGATGAAATTTATGGTAATGTCCTTCACAAACTCTCTCGCAATGAAAAGATTATTCTGTCGAAAATTCCTGACTATGAAAATCTCTTGGCACCTGATTTCTACTTAATAGATGAAAATGGTCATCATCACACTCGTGAAGAAGTCATCGCCAATCAACAACCACTTCTCAATAACTTTGACAGCTTCAAGATGACATCTGTCAGCCAAAAAACGAAATTAATTAGTTATGAGTTGGGAGGAAATTTCCACACTAGTATCTGGCGTCGAAATGAAACCTGGTTCATGATTTACCACCAAGTGACAAGGATAAAAGATGAAAAGTAACGAGCGAGCAAGCTCGTTTTTTTCTACTTCCAACTATATTTGTGTAACATTCAATCAATTCTAAAAATTACATTAAAATGCCGAATGTTGGGAAAACTCTAACTTTTATATGTTATAATTAAGGTGTTTGTCACTACTGAATTTAGGGTTTTGACAGGCAAATGTTATTAATAGATAGAAATAGGTTCTGCCAGCTACAGAACCCCATAGATATTAAAGGAGACACATTGTGAAAAAGAAAATTGTTGCCGTCCTTTTAGCAGCTTGTCTAGCCCTAGCACCGAGTTTGTCTAGTGCAGATGAATTGATGGATATCACACGCGCTGCTGGTTATACTGAAGCCACTGAGGCCTATCGTCCCAAATCAACCCTCTTAATTGATGGCAATACCGGAGATGTCCTCTGGGAAGAAAATGCTGACGAGGTGCGTGACCCTGCTTCTATGTCTAAGGCCATGACACTTTATTTGGTCTTTGAAGCTATGTCTAAAGGAGAGATTTCTGAAGATACTGTTATCACAGCTACTCCAACCGACCAAGCTATTGCCGATATTTACGAAATTTCAAACAACAAGATTGTTGCGGGTGTTGATTATACCGTTTCAGAACTCATCACTATGACTGCGGTGCCTTCCTCTAACGTTACAACCGTGATGCTAGCCAACTACTTGACCAATAATGATCCTGATAAATGGCTAGACATGATGAATGAGAAATCTAAAGAGCTAGGGATGACCAATACCAAATGGTTCAACGCTTCTGGTGCCGTTGCTGTTGCCTTCAAAGGTTACTACAGTCCTCAACGTTATGATAACAACCAAACCAACCAAACAACTGCGCGTGATTTGGCTATCATGACCTATAACTTCATCAAGAAATACCCTGACATTCTCAAGTACACTAGCAAACCTGTTGTCACAGTTAAAAAGGGAACACCTTACGAGGAAACCTTTGAAACCTACAACTACTCTATTCCAGGTGCCAAATACGGAATTGATGGGGTTGATGGGTTGAAGACAGGATCTAGCCCAGAAGGTGCTTTCAACTATATTGATACCATCAAGCGTGGTGATCAACGTATGATTGCTGTCATCATGGGTTCTGGTGATTGGTCTGACCAAACAGGTGAAGAGATTCGTCATACCTTTGGTAATGCTCTCGTTGAGAAGATGTACAAAGACTTCTCTTACAAGAAAGTTCTTAGCAAGGGTGAACAAGAAATCGACGGTAAAAAATACAATGTCGAAAAAGACGTCTATGCCACCGTTAAAAAAGGTAAAGACCCTAAAATCTCTGTTAAAGATGATCACATTGTCATTGATAATGGTCTGAAGACAGTGTCACCTAATATCAAAGCTACTTCTGTTAAGGTAACTAAAGTTAAGGGGTGGTTCGATTTTGGAAGTGACCAAAAAGATAAAAAGGCTACTAAAACAACAGATAAGAGCCAACTCCCAGTTTATTTCTGGTTGCTAAGCCTTATCCCAGTTGGTCTCCTCTACTTGATTTACCTTAATGAAAAAGGACGTCGTCAAAAAGTTAAAGAACGTCGTCAAGCAAGACAAATCAATAAATAAAAGAAAGCGTGTCCATGACACGTTTTTTTTATCCCCTATTAAAGGAGATCACCCCAAGAATACTGATAAAATCACCAAAAACTATGCTATAATGGTACGATGTGACATTTTATTAGGAGACATATAACAAAAATAGATTAAAGGATGCCTTTTAAAAGAGCGTCTAAACGTTGTTACTAAGGAGATTATTTGTGAAAAAGAAATTATTTGGACTCTTCCTGGTAGCTAGTATGGCTTTAGCTCCCAGTCTGACGTCTGCTGACCAACTCGTAGATATTGCACAAAAAGCGGGCTACAAGGAAGCCACCGAGACATACAGACCTAAGTCATCACTTTTGATTGATGCCAATACTGGTGATATCCTTTGGCAAGATAATATCGATGAAGTCCGCGACCCTGCTTCCATGAGTAAGGCCATGTCCCTCTACTTGGTTTTTGATGCACTATCAAAAGGGGAAATCAAAGAAGACACCGTGATTACAGCCAAGCCTACTGATGAGGCTATTGCTAATATCTACGAAATTTCAAATAACAAGATTGTTTCTGGAGTTAAGTACACGGTTTCGGAACTGATCACTATGACAGCTGTGCCATCTTCGAATGTTGCTACAGTCATGCTTGCCAACTATCTCAGTGACAACGATCCTGACAAATGGATTGATCGCATGAACGAAAAGTCTAAAGAGCTCGGGATGACCAATACCAAATGGTACAATGCCTCTGGAGCTGGTGCAGCATCCTACAAAGGGTACTACACACCTAAACGTTATGACAATAACCATTCTAACCAGACGACAGCCCGTGATTTGTCTATCATGGCCTATAACCTTATCAAACATCATCCTGAAATCCTTAAATACACTAGCCAACAGAAAGTAACTGTCAAAAAAGGAACACCATACGAGGAAACCTTTGAAAATTACAACTATTCCTTGCCTGGTGCTGATTACGGCCTCAAAGGTGTTGATGGCTTAAAAACAGGCTCAAGTCCACGAGGAGATTACAACTACATCTCTACATGTAAACGTGGCAATCAACGTGTCATTTCGGTCATCCTCGGTGTTGGAAATTGGGAAGATGAAAGTAGTGAAAAAATTCGCCATGCTTTCGGTAACTCCCTCATTGAGAAGATGTTTAAAGACTATTCCTACAAGAAGGTCCTAAGCAAGGGTAAACAAAAGATTGGTGGTAGAAAATACGATGTCCAAAAGGATGTTTATGCTACAGTCAAAAAAGGACAAGAACCTCAGATCAGTGTCAAAGATGATTATGTCCTTGTAGATAATGGCTTAAAAACAGTCTCACCTAAGATTAAAGCAAGTACTGTCAAGGCAACTGAAACTGGCTTCTTCCTCTTTTCAGGCGGTCAGAAGGACAAACAAACAAGTAATAAGCATAACTTTATGAAACACTTTGCCCTGTTCTGCTTCCTCCTATTACCACTTTACGTGATCTACTTGATTTTTATCAATGAGAAAAAGCGTCGTCAAAAAACCAGAGAACGCCGTCAAGCTTGACAAATGAATAACTAAAAGAACGTGCTCAACCGAGCACGTTTTTAGTTATTTCCAAGAAAGGTTTTGAGATTAGACATATCATTACGCATTTGATCCAATCCTTCTTGGTAAATGGTTTCAAACTTTTCAGGATCTTTCTCCAAACGACTAACTTCAAGTGCGTGTTCTGGACGGATAGCATAAAGATTTCCAGTTTTTTCCAAAGCCTCTATCTTTTCAATACTCTTATTGTAGTGGATGTGGCGATTCGAAGCCACTTGGACAAATTCAGGATACTTGCGGTAAAAGAGCTTGTAGATTCGCTTACTCGTTTTAGATGGCTGTTTACGGTAGCCTTTAGGACGTGTCAAAACTACAATGAGTTTGTCAAAACCCAAATTTTCCATAAAATCAATAGGGAGACTATCAGACAGACCACCATCCATGTAGCGTTTACTCTTGTACTCGACAATTTCAGAAACCAGAGGTAGGGCGGAACTTGCACGAAGGGCTTCCATTTGCTCAAAGACATGGTCAATCTTGATATAGTCTGGTTTTCCGGTCTCAATATCTGTAGTGACCACATAGAAGGGAACACCTGAATCAGCAAAGGCCTCCTGATCAAAAACGTCCAACTCCATGGGAACCTTATAATAGGAGAATTCCTTATTAACGAAGTTACCTGTTGTCAGCCATGACCAGAAACTCATATAACGACGGTCTCCCATAAAACGCTTGTTGTAGCGAAGGGCTCTTTGGGGCTGGTTAGAAAGGTAATTAACACCAAAAAGTGCTCCAGCCGATACCGAAACAACGCCATCCACCTTAATACCAGCTTCTAAAAAGGCATCTAATACACCAGCCGTATATAAGCCACGCATCCCCCCGCCTTCGAGGACTAAGCCAACTTTCATTCTAAAATCTCCTTTATGATTGGTTCCGCAAGGACTTGATAACCTTGTGGACTCAAGTGCAAACCATCCGTTGTATAGTTGTCATTTAACTGTCCCATGTCATCAGTAAGGTAATCAAAAAGATCGACATAGGTCACACCGGGGAGGACAGCTAATTGTTGATTTAGCTCACGTACAGTCGTATTATTTCGAATCTTAACCTTAGAAGCATACTGTGATTCTTCACTAACTGGAAAGACACTCAGCAAATAGACCTCAGTAAAGAGGGATTCCTGACGAACTGTCATGATAATATCGGAAATACGAGTGACAATATCTCGAATAGGGTAACCTCTTCCGATGTCGTTAATGCCAATCAAGAGCACCAATTTACTTGGTTCCAAATCTAAGACCTGCTCTTTAAGGTGTTCTAAAAGCCAAACCGAGTCTGTTCCTGCAATCCCACGGTTAACAAGGGGAAACTCTCGACCCAAATATTTTTTCAATGCAAAAAACTCCGTGATGGAGTCCCCTGCAAAAACGATTTGGCCTTTGTCTAACTTTTGATTTTCATTCACAAATTTGGCTAAACGCTCTTCTTGATAAGCCACAAGCTCAGGCCTAGTTGTTTCAATCATACTTTATCCTTTTTTCTTAAATATTATACGCACTACTGTGATTAAAGCTAGAAAAGTTCCAAGTCCAAGAAATAGCCAGGCAAGATTTTCAAAACCTGATTTATTAGCCAAAAGGGCACCGGAAAGTAGAAATCCCAATGACAATAAGGCTAAAACCAGATTATTTAATACTTTCTCAAAAACTTTAATTCGACCCGAAAAGTTAATAAAATCATGGTTCACCACAATTCGTCCGTTTAAAATTTGCTCCAAGAGCTGATGCAGACGACGTGGAATGTTCTTCCCATTGCGAATCAGATAAAAGAGTTCAATCAAGATACTCTCTTTATTCAGGGCCTGCTTAAGCATATCAGGTCCCATATTTTCTAGGAAGTAATCCTTGGCCAGGGTCATAAGATCCATATTTGGCGCTAACTCTCGGAAAATCCCCTCAATTTGAAGCGAAGCCTTCTCCAAAATGGTAATTTGAGAAGAGGCTTTAAGATGATTTTTCTGGAAAATAGCCATCAAATCCTGCAGCAAATCTGTTATAGAGAGACTTCCCAAGTCAATACCAGAATAACGACCTAACATTTGCTCTACATCTTGACTTAGAACTGCACGATTAAGACCATTATCAAATTGTGTAACGGACAAGATGGCCTTGGTCATACCATCAACATCTTGTGCGGTAAAACTGTACAGGATGTCATTTAAGGACGCACGCATCCCTACTTCCAACTCCCCCATAATTCCAAAATCAATGAAATAAATCTTGCCATCACGTACCAACAGATTTCCAGGATGGGGGTCACCATGAAAATAGCCATCTTTGAAGACTTGCTTGATAAATGACAGCATAAGCTTCTTGCCCACATCTTCTAAGTCATAGCCAGCCTCAATCAGTTGGCTGTAGTGATTAAGCGGAATCCCATTGATGTACTCTTCGACTATGAGATGAGGTGTCGTGAATTCATCATAAACCTCTGGAACGCCCAGACAAGCCACTTGCTTATTGTAAGTCCTAAAACGTTTCATGGCCTCTGCTTCATTCCTAAAATCAAGCTCCTTAATTAAGGTTTCACGCAGATTTTCCAAAACCTCCTGAACATCGACCATGGGGATAAAATGCTTTGGTATATGCCGTGCAAGCTTAATGAGAAGCTGAATATCTTCCTTAACGACCTCATCAATACCGGGTCTCTGGATTTTTACAATCACTTCCTGACCAAACAATAATCTAGCTCTATGGGTCTGAGCGACAGAACCAGAAGCTAAGGGCTCTTCCGAAAAATCAAGGAAACTGTCAGAAAGCTCATTAGGTAATTCTTGCCTAATGGCAGTCATGACTTCCTCTTTATTCAAGGGAGGAACTGAGCTCTGGAGCTTTGATAATTCTTTGATATAGTTTTCTGGCAAAAGGTCAGAGCGCGTGGATAGGATTTGACCAATTTTAACAAAACTAGGTCCTAATTGCTCAAAGGCTTGGCGTAGCTTGACAGGTGTTGTCTGTTGGTCTTGAGGAAGATGCTTTTCACGATAAGAAAGGAGACCAACTGACGAGAAAACCTTCAACACATGTCTCAATCGTTTACTAGCCATTTTAGACTCCTTACATTTTATTTATTTTGACTGAGCAAAGCGTCAAGTTTTTCTTCAAGACGTTTCACATCATCCTTAGTCGCATACTCAACTGAAGATTTCTTAGCATCAAGTTTCGCTAAAAATTCTTGAGCTTCTTCCTTACTTTGACGTTTGAGCTCTTGTTCCAGTTCCTTACCTTCTTCAACAGTCAAACGCCCCTTTTCAACCAACTCTTTGACAAAGCTATCGGCCTTATCAACTGTCATAGCAGTCAACCCGATTCCAGCTAAGAGAACTTTTTTCAAATCATTCATGATCGTTACCTCCATCTAAGTAGGAAAAGCAAAGAGATAGACTCGCTACTTCTTCGGAAAATATAAGAACGCTTTCACACTTTTATTCTACCACTTTTTCAGAAAATATGTGGAATAACATAAACAAAATTACTGGGTATTGTAATACTTTCTTTTTACTCGTAGAAACAAAAATCCAGATACATTAAGGTTGTACTTTAATACTAAAAAAGAATCTCAAATATTTTTGAGATTCTTAACCATATTCTATTTGTAAAGGGCTTCACCATTGCTTTCGATAACAGACTTATACCAAACAAATGATTTTTTCTTATAACGAGCCAAGCTACCACTACCATCATCATTGCAATCAACGTAGATGAAGCCATAACGTTTACTGAGTTCAGCCGTTGAAGCTGATACCAAATCAATTGGCCCCCATGTCGTATAGCCCCAAAGTTCTACACCATCTTGAAGGGCTTCGCCAACTTGAATCAAGTGTTTTTGAAGGTAATCAATACGATAATCATCTTCAACTGTTGGACCATCTGGACTGTCAACGAGAACATCCTTGGCACCTAAACCATTTTCGACGATAAACAATGGCAACTGATATCGATCATAAAAGTCATTCAAAACTAGTCGAAGACCGATTGGATCAATAGCCCAACCCCATTCAGATTTTTCAAGGTAGGGATTTTCGACACCACCTAAGATGTTGCCTTTTCCAACCTTATAGTCTTGCGGATTGTGTGCTGTTGCCACAGACATATAATATGAGAATGAAATAAAATCAACGGTATTCTTCAAGATTTCTTCATCACCTGGAGCAAATTGTATTTCAATACCATTCTCTTTGAAATAGCGTTTAATATAGTTTGGATATTTCCCACGCGCATGGATATCTGAGAAGAGATAGTTTTGATTTTCAAACTCGTGAACAGCCAACTGATCCAAAGGATTAGCTGTCATTCCATAAGCTGGCATGGCAAGAACCATACAACCAATCTTAAAGTCAGGGTTGATTTCATGACCAATCTTGGTTGCTGAAGCCGAAGCGACTAACTCATGGTGAACTGCTTGGTAAAGATCCTGTTTAGAGAGCTCTTCCATCGGAGTTGCAATCCCACCTGACATGAACGGTGCGTGTAAAACAGAGTTCACTTCATTAAAGGTCAACCAATATTTGACCTTATCTTTATAACGTGTGAAGACTGCACGAACATAATTCTCATAAAAACCAATTAATTTACGATTAGTCCATCC
Source organism: Streptococcus sp. FSL R7-0248 (assembly GCF_037967965.1). Classification (NCBI taxonomy): domain Bacteria; kingdom Bacillati; phylum Bacillota; class Bacilli; order Lactobacillales; family Streptococcaceae; genus Streptococcus; species Streptococcus sp. FSL R7-0248. Next base: position 1,003,566 of record NZ_CP150201.1, on the reverse strand, counting down.
ATTGTACTCACGCGCCAAGTTGAGTGGTGTTTCATAATGGGACAAGGTTACAAGCGGTTCGATGCCATATTTGGCCAATTCATCAAAAACCTTATCGTAGAAGGCTAGACCTGCTTCATTTGGCTCGGCATCATCACCATTTGGAAAGATACGAGTCCATGCAATTGACATGCGGAAGACCTTAAAGCCCATCTCTGCAAAAAGTGCTATGTCTTCTTTATAACGGTGATAGAAATCTATACCTTCTAGTTTTAGATTATCTGGTGTTGGTTGATCAGTAATCAAAGGATTCAAGGCTCCGGGTTCAAAGGGAACACCGCCTTTTGGCGTTACATCCTGTACGGACAAGCCTTTGCCATCTAGGTTGTAAGCACCCTCAAACTGGTTAGCAGCTGTTGCACCACCCCAGAGAAAATCTTTTGGAAATGTATATGTCATCTTTTATCTCCTTACATTGTTCAATTTACTAATAGTATAACACTTAGAAAACGATTACACTTATACTATCTTATTGAAATCTGATACTATAGCACGAAAAAAACAGACCGAAGTCTGTTTTAATTAGTCATTACTTTCAAGAGTATTTGCTGCTTTGGCTTCTTCTCGCCTAACAACATTATCTTTAACAATCTGATATAGGGTTGCGGCTACTGGCACAGAAACCAACATACCCAAGATACCACCCAAGGCAGAACCTATGGTGATTGCGAAGATAACCCAAATACCAGGAAGTCCGGTAGATCCACCGACCACATAAGGATAGATGAGATTCCCTTCAAACTGCTGCAAAATAACCACGTAGGCAACAAACAAAAGCGCCAAGGTCACAGAGTGCGTCATAATCAAGATGGTACCAATCGTCACACCAATATAAGCCCCCACAACTGGAATCATTGCTGAAAAACCAATCAGGATAGAGATAGTCGCTGCGTAAGGGAAATTAAAGATAATCATCCCAATATAACACAAGGTCCCCAAAATACAAGCCTCAAGCGACTGATAGACGAAGAAATTACGGAATCGATTATTGAGAATAGCAACTACATAGTGGAAAGTCTTACCATAACGTCCTAAATAGACGTCTACCAAACGATTGACCTGATTCCCAAGTTTCTCTTTTCCAGCTAAGACATAACAAGAAAAGACAATACTGATAAAAAGATTAATCAAGGTTGATGGCAGACTCGTTAAAGAAGTCAAGAAGCTGGTCAAACCATTCATGATTTGTTGAAGCAACTGAGCACTATAGCTATTGATTAGCTCTCTAACCTGTGTCACACCACCAAAATCTTGAATAATTTTTTGCAAGGATTTGTTTTTAAGCAACCAATTAATCAAGTTATTAATAGCTGAGCGGTCTTGACTAATTAAGGTGTTGATACTGTCAATCAAATCAGGAAGAACAGTGAACACGACCCAAGTAAAGACCAAACCAATGGTTCCCAATGCTGCAAGTAAAGCAATCGGACGCTTAATCTTAGTAATAAAACCAAATGGAATAAACTTGACCAGCAGCTTCTCATAAAAAGACATCAGGATATTGACCACAAAGGCAATCCCTGCTCCAACCAGGAAGGGCTGACTAGCAACGTAAATGGTGTTACAAATTGAAACAACTGTTTCCCAGTAAGTATAGATCAAGAAACAGCTGAAAAAGAGGACAGCCAACCAAATGAACTGATTTTTTGTAAATTTCATAGGCACTCCATAATTTAAAATACCCTTCCATTATACACTAAGAAAGGGGTTCTTACTATCTTTGATCATGAAAGCCACTAAAATTCCACCAACTCTTGATCCGTTAAAGGATCAATCAGTTTGACAAAGTGAAAGTTCGATCCATCGTAATCAAAGACTAAGATGGCGCAATTGCCTGGACAAGACTGAAAGGCACGCTCCGGCTCCACAGCATGAAGAAAAGTCATCAAGGCTCCTGCGTGACTGACAGCTAAAATAGATTGGTCAGGATGCTTATCTACTATTTCCTTAGCACTCGCAACCACACGCGCAACGAACTGGTCTTGACTTTCCCCGCCAAACTGGGCATAGTGGTCACCAAAATGCCCCACAACAGATGTCTTGGGATGAAGATACTCTGGCTGACCCTCAAAGATACCAAAATGCATTTCTTTAAGCCCCTTAACACGTTGATAATCAGTACGCCCAGTAGCCAATTCAATGGTATCAGAAGCTCTTTCAGTTGTCGTACAATAATACTGGTCAAAAGTCATATCATGTTTTTCAAAATAAGCACGGACCTGACGAGCTTGGTCCCGACCTTTCTCAGTCAAGGGAGAATCACACCAACCTTGAATCCGATTAAGTGTGTTAAAAAGTGTCTGTCCATGTCGCATTAAATAGAGTCGTGTCATTCTTCGCCTCCATAGATATACTCTTCTTCTACAGGATTATATACTGAAACCAGTTCAAATTGCCCTTGATCGTAAGTAAAATGTAAGATACAACAATTTTTAAGACCACGAATATCTGGGACAGGATTTAAAACACGTCTACAGAACTGCAAAATAGATGGTCCATGACTAACAAGCAAAGACTTGGAACCATCGGCCACACTCTCCATGATGGCCCTAATCGTCAACTCCATACGATCCCGAACCTGGGTCGTACTCTCGCCACCAAATTGAACAAAGTAATCACCAAAGCCTTGTCCATCAGGTAAGGTTTTAGGAGTAAGATACTCTGGCTGGCCCTCAAAAGCTCCAAAATCCTGTCCCTTAAGACCTTTAAGTCTTTCATAGTCTGTTCGTCCAGTCACAATTTCTAGAGTATCACTGGCTCTCTCAGAGGTTGAAGTAAAGACATGATCAAAAATTGGCTCCTGCTTGGCTAGATACTGACCAGCCTTTTTAGCCTGTTCGATCCCGACTTCCGTCAAAGGGGCATCGCAGACCCCCTGAAGCCTATGCTGAACATTAAACCGTGTTTGCCCATGTCTCATTAAATAAAATTCTTTCATAATGTTACCTCTAAACCAGAAATCGGATCAATCACCTGAAGAAGCTCCAATTGACCTTGGTTATAATCATAAACACAAACATTACAATTTCCAAAGCCCACTCCTTCAGGAAAGGCCAAGTCCATGAAAATGATTAATCCCCATAAAGCTGCTCCATGACTGACAAATAGGAGATTCTCAGCACCATCTTTTGTGTGTTCTTCTGCTTTCTCTAAGACAGTCTTTAAGACCCTCTGACCGACCTCGCGAATATCTTCACCTCCGTATGGAACCAAGAGATCTTCAAAGGAGCGTGAACCTGGTCGATGTTTGGGGAGGAGGTGCTCTGGTTGAGCTTCAAAAGATCCAAAGTTCATTTCTTTAATTCCCTTGAGTTGGATTACCAAATAGTCAGGCGCCACAATCTTGGCCGTATCAGTCGCTCTCTCTTGCGTAGAGGAGTAGACAGCATCAAAAGAAATACCTTTCTTTGCAAAGTACTCCTTCACTTGTTCTGCCTGCCAAATCCCATTTTCAGTCAAGGGAGAGTCACACCAGCCCTGAACACGCTTTTGTGTATTAAATAGTGTCTCACCATGTCTCATTAAATATAACTTCATTACTCTACCACCCTATCTTTAAACCAATCCTAAATAATCTTCCAAGACAGTCAATACTCCTTGGTCTTTATGATGGGGAGCAATCTGATCAGCCACTTGTAAAATAGCTGGACTGGCATTTTCCATCGCATAAGAGCGGCCAGCCATTTGCAAGAGCTCAAGATCATTGTCACCATCGCCGAAGGCCATGACATTGGACTCAGACAAGCCCCAGTGTTTAAGAAGCTGCTTGAGTCCCCAAGCCTTATGCATGCCTTTTTGAATGAAGTCAATAGCACCAAAACCACTGGGAACAGCAACTAGATTGCCATCAAAATCACGATTAAAAGCCTGTGAAACACGATTAGCCTCTTCAGGACTCAGCAACATGGTAATCTTGATAAAATCATCATCTAAATCCTCCAGCCCATTCAAACGGTGAATGGATGCTTCCATAGCGGCTTGCTCTTCTTCTGTTATCATCTCTTTACCAAAATGTAGTTTCGTTCCTGATAGCAGATAAGCAGATTTAGCACCATTAAATATAGTCGGTTTATCTAACAAATCATAATTAAAATATCTTAGTAATTTTTCAACATCATTAAATGCCATAAACTCCTGACACAGAAGCTTGCCATAGCTAACCACCTGACCACCATTTTCGGCGACAAAATGCAGGCGGTCAAAAGTCTCCGCAAACATAGGTTTAAGGCGACTCATACTATTACCTGATGCAACGACAAAGTGCATATCACGCGCAGCCATGGCATCCAAAATCTGACTAAAACGCTCCTTATCATAGCTCCCTTTATCGTCTAAAAATGTTCCATCCATATCTGATGCAATCACCTTAATGGTCATAAAGCACCTCCTTGACTAACTTATCCCTATTATAACCCTTTTGGAAAACGCTTACCAGTACCATACTAGGAAAAACTGATACTATTCTTGGATATTTAATGGTCTTAGGATTGTTTTGTAAGCCTAGATTGTTTATAATTATAGTATGAAATTGAAGAATATTTTAAGAATACTATTTTCTCTTCTAATGATAGGTGCCATAGTTGGTGGATTGCTCTACCTCACCATCTATTTCAATAATCGAGATATTAAGAAGCTTTCCATGCCATCAAATAAGGATGGATTGAACTTTACCATAAAGAATAAAGAGCTCTTAGATCAGTCTGTCTTACTTGAAAAAGGCAATATTAAAAATGTAGACATGCAGATTCTCTCCTTCAAGAAGGACGGAAAATATGTCCTACAAAAAGGAAGAACCGAAGATAATAATCCTGAACTCACAGAGCAAAGTATTAAGTACGAAGCTAAGCGACGAGAAGCTCTTGCTCTTATTAACTCTGGTTTTTGGTCTTACGAAGGGCTAGATCGTCCTTTCGCTCAAAAAGAAATCGAATTGGGAAAAACAGGCCTTCTATATGGAGATGATCAAAATAATATCACTGCCGGAACCTATCCAAATATCGACACAGCTAAAATGTTTACCCACATGGGAAGCAACGGTTGGGATACAGGTGCCTTTGGTATTCTCATTAAAGATAAAAAAGTAGATAAAATCTGGGAAAAAGGTGATCCTGACCAACCAAATGCTCGTTCCATTTACGTAGAGACCTATGATGGTATTATCCGTATTATCCAAACCTATGGCCACAACTCCCTTAATAAGGGCTTGAATCACGAAGACGTCTATAAGCTTTTAAAAAATATAGGCTACTCTAATATTCGTCTTGCCTTCCTACTAGATGGTGGTGGAACGACTCGTATGTACACGCGATCTGATAATGGTAAGGAAAAGGTTGCTGGTGCCTTTGTCGACAATAGAACCTATATTGAGTACCTCTACCTCACCAAGCGTGATACTAATGCTGCTGATCCAAACATATGGCGTGATCCAGAGCTCGTAAAAGCAGGTAAATCCAAGTCAATCACTTATGACGACTATATTGAAGCAATCTATTCAAATGGAAAAGTTCCGGGAACCCAATACCAGTTTGAAGTCTCCAAATAATGCAAAAAATCCTCACAAGCATGAGGATTTTCTTATTTTAAATTGTTCAATGCAGTAAGTAGGTAGTGACCATCACGAATACCTTTACCGACACGCTTGGTATTTTCAACCAAATCTTGGTAATCAGTATCTGAAAGATTGTCAATTGTCGCCTTCAATTCCTGAAGTGACTCTACTGCAATTCCACAGCCGTTCTCAAGCACAAAATGAGATAAGGCTGACTGTTTCCAAACGACAAGCGGGAATCCTGAGGCCAAGTAAAGTGACGCCTTGTGAGAGTTATTATAGCGAAGGTACTCACCAAAAACACCACTACATGTTTCAGCACTATCACCATCCCAGACAAGCCCAAAACCACCCTCGAGGGCTGCAGGAAGCTCATCAGGTAGAAATGAGCCAAAGTAAGCCTCATTCTCAAGAGCTCTGCTCTCGTCAAAGCCAACACCATAAAGATTATAAGCAGGTTCCGCAGGAAGTGAGTAAAGATAACCAGCTTTTTCTTGTGCCAGATTACCAGCTACAATAATTGGCTGATTCTTACTTAGACCAGTCTTCTCTTGGAAATTTGGAATCAAATAGTCGAAAATGCCAAGACTAACAATCTTATCTTCCGCAATCCCTTTATCCACCAAAACAGATTTCATAATTGAATTGTGGGCGATGATACCATCAGCTGCACCAAGAAGACCTGATTCTTGAATTTGAACCCGAATCTTATGTTTCAAAGGTACTGTATCCAAATTGGCATAACGTAAAACTTCCAAATCGTGGATAATAAAATGAACTTTTACGCCTTTTTTCTGTGCTTTCTTTACATGATGTGTTGTGAAAAAACTATGATGAAGCATTGGGAACTGGATAAGTAACTCATCACCTTGCTTTAGTTGATTCAAGGCCTGTCCAAAAGCCTTCGATTTATGAAGTTGTGCTTTAAGTGTACTCATCTCGTACCAATTATCAACTGAAAGAACCAAGGCTTGATAACCTTCTCTCTTTACAATTTCTTCAACATCATTACGTGCCTTATTACCGGCATTTTTAACATTGTTATCGTGTAAAAATTCTTCTTTTAAATAGTATTTCATCTCTTATTTCTCATTTTTCAAAAGCTGATTTTTCAGGATAGCGTTCTTGTAAGATTTCCTTAAAACGAATGATATTCTCCTCTTTAAAGTCAACTTCATCATTCACACAAAGCAATTTTTTATGTTTATCTTTAAAGATACTCTCTAACCTATCTATTTGATGTAAATTTATCGTTTCACCAAAATTCTTTGATATAGGATAAAACTGATTACTTTCAATATGCCAATACTGACAGATATATTGATTAACGTCTACTTCGTAGTTTCTAATTTTATTTCGTGACGTTCTATCTAAGGTTTCTCCCTCAATTTGCCATAAATTCGCCAAGGTGCTTTTTTTCATTGGTGTAGCTAAATGGTTGTTCACATAGCCAGTTGGCCCCCATGGCAAAAGTAGCAAGTTTTTCAAAACTAAATGCCCATAGCGGTAGTTAAAAAATTTCCAAGGTGAGGACTTTAGGGCCTTCTTATTAGGAAAATGACGATAAATTAACTCAACATTTTTGTAATATGTATTTGTATAAGCTGACCAAGGAACCAAAGCATCATATACAGCAAAAAGCTTAGGTTGACCATTTTTATAAAAATCCGAAGGTTGACTATCCCTAATCAAGTACACATCATCATTGAAATACAAATAATTTTCCGACAATCCTTTAATACGATGAAGATTAAGCTCAATAGCAGCAGAATTATAGGTAGGTAGATACTCTTCAGGCATAAATTCCTTATGAGTAATCCATCTGAGTTTTGGATGCTCCAAGTTCAACCAGTCAGGTTTTTGTCCGTTGGTAACTAAGTAAACATTATTTACCCAAGGGGCATGCTTTTCAATCATTCGGAACCAGTAATTAAAAATTCCAAATTCACGGTATCTTAAATCTCCATCAACTAATTCATTAGAAACTGAGATTTGGCCTGTTACTTCTTGTTTCTCACGGATAAACTCCGGGTCACTGCCATCTACCCAGAGGACAACGATATCAATTTTTTCTTCTGTCATTTACTAAATTCTTTCTCTACGACTTCCAAGGCACGCTCAATGACCACGTGCATGTCGTAGTATTTATAGTCTGCCAAACGTCCACAGAAGATAACCTTGTCATTTTTCTCAGCTTCTTCTTGGTACTTAGCAAACATGGCATTGTTCTTTTCATCATTGATTGGGTAGTATGGTTCATCTCCACGTTTCCAATCAGCTGGGTATTCACGTGTGATAACTGTCTTAGGTTGTGTACCATACTCGAAATGCTTATGCTCAATAATACGAGTATAAGGAATCTCACGCTCTGTGTAGTTGACCACGGCATTTCCTTGATGATTTTCTTCATCCAAGACTTCGTGTTCAAAACGAAGACTGCGATACTCCAACTCACCATGTTTGTAGTCAAAGTACTGGTCAATCATTCCTGTAAAGACAACTTTTTCAGCTGAGGCTTCAAGCTCTTCACGATTGGCAAAGAAGTCAACTCCAAGCTCTACTTCTACATCTCCAAGCATATTTTCAATGATGACATTGTAACCACCGATCGGAATTCCTTGGTAACGGTCATTAAAGTAGTTGTTATCAAAAGTAAGACGAACCGGAAGACGTTTGATGATAAATGGTGGAAGGTCTGTGGCAGAACGTCCCCATTGTTTTTCAGTGTATCCCTTAATCAACTTTTCGTAGATATCTGGACCAATCAACTTGATAGCTTGTTCTTCCAAGTTTTTAGGCTCAACATCTTTCATATCAGCCGTTTGCTCAGCTATCTTGTCCTTAACTTCTTGCGGAGTCTTAGTGCCCCACATAGCATAAAATGTATTCATGTTAAATGGAAGGTTGTAAAGACTACCCTTGTAGTTAGCAATTGGTGAGTTGATATAGTTATTAAACTCAGCAAATTGGTTGACATAATCCCAAACTTTTTTATTTGAGGTATGGAAAATGTGAGCACCATACTTGTGAACGTTGATACCTTCAACATCTTCACAGTAAATATTGCCACCGATGTGATCACGCTTGTCAATCACTTTTACTTTTTTGCCACGTTTTGTAGCTTCATGTGCGAAGATTGCTCCAGACAAACCAGCACCAACGATAAGATAATCGTACATTATAAACTCCTTTTTATAATTTAACTATTCGATTGATATAAGGGATTTTCATTAATATCATACTTATTAGAAAACTAATCACTAATGTGAAAACAGGGAAAAATAAGTGTGCACCTTCTATGTTAAACCCTATCAACTTTTGCCATATTTGCATAACATAGGTATGTATAATAAATACCCCCATCGTTTGGACTGATAACAAGTAGATCATTCTATGTTTAGAAGCATCAATGGTTAGCGTCAATAAGGTAAGAAATAGTCCTAAACTAATTACTTTTACCAAAAGATTGTCATAAAAATATTCAGCAAAAAGATTATGATAAGTAGTTTTTGCTATGAAAAATAATATTATCGGTGAAATCAATAACAAAAGTATGCTAACTATTTTCATCCATACCTTAAAGATTGATTTTAAATTATCTATATTGAATTGTGCTACAAAACCACCTAAAATGTAGTAAAAGAACCAAGTCCATAATCTAAACGTCTGTATAACATAAATTTGCACTGGCATTTGAAACAAAAAATTTATCAATTCAAAAATCAAACCAATAATTGTTAATACAGATAGAAAGTATAAATAACTTCTTTTTGAATGTAAATACTTCTTCAATATCGGCAAGCATAAATAAATAAGTATTAGTGAGCCAAAAAACCAAAATTGGAAGAAATAACCCTTTTGTATCAAAGAAGCCAAAATTTTTTTAATTGGATTAATTGTGAAGTCTCTTTTAAGAAACCAAATGATAACGGTCCATGAAGACACTGTTATTAGAACCCATTTTATTTTATGTAGTATATAGGGATATGTTATCTTGCTCTTACCCAATAATAAATAACCATTTACCATAAAAAACAAGGGAATTGAATAAGTACCTAGATAATATAAATAAGATGAGTAATTCCATCGCCCTGTTTCCTTAAACCCTGGCATCGTAGTATGAAGCAAAACAACTCCTATACAAGCAATTACTTTTATCAAGTCTAAGTTTATATTCCGTGTTTTCTTCATTTCTAATTTTTCCCTATTATTTGTTTTAATTCTTTAACATCTACCACTTTCAAAACTAGAATAGCAAGAAGGTAAATGAGGCCACCAAGCACTGCATACACAAGAACATTTAAAGTAGGTGGAAAATGCAAGAATGGTTTTGCACTTAGCAACAAGCCATACATCATAGCAGATGCGCATACAATTTTTGCCATAGACTCAAGAATCGGTACTTCTTTGAGGTAAGGAAGGCTGAAGTACAATTGAATGAACCATACCAAAGCCTCTGTTAAAACTGATACAATTGAGGCACCAACAAAGCCAAATGGAGGAATTAACAAGAGATTAAGTCCAACACTGACAACAGCCGGAATAGTCGTAGAGAGCATAAACTCACGATGTTTATTGTGTGGAATCAAAATCTGGATTCCCATAATATTTGTCCAACCAATAAAGAACATCCTAAAGACCATGATGGCAATGGCAATATTAGCTGCTTGGAAGTCCTTTCCTAGGAAAAAACTAACAAAGTCTTTATTGACAACCAAGAGACCAGCAATAATTGGGAAAATGACGAGATTATAAATCAAGAAAGAGAATTCATGCATCTTGTTAACAGCCTTATAGTCTCCACTAGACAAAAGACCAGATACCCTTGGAAGCATTACACTTCCCAATGAAGTCACCAACGTCAACAAAATATTAATTATTTTCAAAGCCTGATCATAAATCCCTACATCATTTGTCGATGACAAGGCACCCAACATGGTACGATCCAAAGTCACGTATAGTGAAATGGCAACCTGAGGGAGAAACAGCAAAATAACAGGTTTAAGATGTTTCTTAGCATAGGATAAATCAAATTGTGGTTCTCCAATGTAAGGTCTTGCTGGTAACCACATACTCAATTGCCCAAGCAATTCGAAGAAGGTCAATAGGAAAACATAGAGATATAAATCACCAGGTGTTTTCACAAATAGGAAGATGGAAACAACTCCTAAAACCTTCACCGTTGTATTCCTTGCGGTAATACGACGAAAATCCTCCAAACCCTGGAATAACCAAGAAATGTCCATCCCTTTCGATATCAAGCTTAATCCTAAGATATAAGCCACCATATTTTGCATACCAGGAAAGAACAAACATAATGATGTATACAAGACAAGAGACAAAATAGTCGCAATCAATTGGAGGGTATAAATACCCCAGAAATTTTTGCGAATATCCTTCCGATGCCCTGAAATCTCTTTAGTACCATAATTGGCAACACCTAAAGTCGCCAAAAGAATAAAGTAGGTCACAATAGAGTTAAAGTAACCATAAGTACCTAAATCCTTTGAACTAAAAATCCTAGTAACATAAGGTGTCGTAATGATTGGTAAAACTATGACCAGTAATTGATAGGAAAGATTGTAGGCGTAATTTTTTAAAACTTTCATATGTATATGACTCTGTTTAGACTTTCTAAATGATATACCTCTGTTTCACTTACAAAAAATCTTTATCAGTCTTCATCACAAAGAGTCGACTAATCAATAAGATAAGAGGTGAATAACGAAGAACAAGCATTTGCGGATCAAACATGCCATGAATAATCATAACACCTAAGCAAGCAAGGACAATATCTTTTCGATTAGTCACAAAATAATTCATGACACGTGTTAAAGCAAATAACATAAATGCACTAACAGCCAATCCATCAATTACGAGTAACTGCACAAACGAGCTATCAATAAAGTTATAGTTGCTTGAAAAATTACCGAAGATGTCCATGGTTGTAAATGAAATTGGTCGACCTAATAAGGAAACTCCGAAGTTTCGGAATCCTTGAACACTCAGTCTTAGACGATTATGTGTAAATTGGTCAACAAGATGGAATAAATCACCAGTTGAATAGAAACAGAAATAAAGAGTAATGAGCAATGCAATAATAAAACCATATTTAGAAATATTTGCCGTAATAACATTACTGTCTATAAAATCAAATTTAAAGACCTTAAGACTAAATAACGCATAAGTCAAAATCAAGAGACTAAGATAAAGTGGACTTGAGGTTGAAGTCTGTTGGTACATATAAAATGTAGCAAACAGTAGAGCTAACAACTCTAGATAAGAAACTTTCTTTCCTCTGAACATTAAGTAACTACATAGGGCAAAGAACATACGTTGAGAGGCAAAGGACACATAGTTGAATCCTAAACTATAACGATAACCACTATCTGCACTCATTAACATATTTGAGATAATGCCCATCTTACTAGCTAGAATTGTTACAAACAGCACTAAAAATGTGGCGAAGGAGAAAGTCCCTAATAACTTCTTGAACTCTATATCCCTAGCTGAAAAAACTAACAGCAAAACGTTAATATCAGGAAGACCATCTCGATTTTTTGACACAATTAACATGGTCAAGGTAAATAATAGGAAAATTATTAATTCCTTCAAGTGGTATCTGAAATAATTAATGGTATTAGGAAGATTAATGAGTTCCTTTATCGTAATCATACCTATTGTAAAATAGAGCAAGATACGATAGAGTGACAAAAAACCATCCACCCTTACAAAATAAGTTGTAGTTACCAGAGATACAAATAATACCCAAATAAAAAGAGTAAATAAATAGATTTTCTCTGAGATAAAGCGACTGCTATTCACAAGTACTTTCCATACCTTTCAATTATTCTTATAAATGTTGTAATACCATCTGTATTTTTTTAAGATAAATCAGAACAACATACATTCGACATTTCAACAACAGTTTTATGAGTGGATTCAATGCAGAAGAATCATTCTTTATAAAATCCTCTATCTCTTGTCTTTCACATGTATCTTTAACAAGCTTAACTTTTCTATTTACAGATAAATTCTGTTTCGTTATATTGTAGATGTTACTCATCAGTATTCTTGATTTTACAGTATTAACGAAGTTTGAACTATCCAAATTCCAGTCAGAAAGTAGACTATCAACCATCTTCAATTCTTGAAGCTGATATTGAAGACGTTTAGGGTTATAGCCCGACATGGCGGAACCTTTTCTACCAATGACATAAACGTAGTAGGAATCTTGAGAAAGATAAATCTTGTTGACTTTACGATAAACATCAAGATTAAAGCGAACATCTTCACCTAACTCATACTGCTCAAAAGAAAGGTTATTTTCAAGAAGAAATTCTCTGCGATATATCTTATTCCAAATTGTGTAAAGCATATCCGATAAGAATAAGTCATTAAATATCTTGATAAAACCATCCTTGTCGTAACTCCCTTTAAACGGAAGTGACTTTTCAGTACGCTGCTTCTCAGTTAAATCTTCCTCAAAAGAATTGTAATAACTAAAAACAGCCAAATCCAAATCTGAGACTAGCTTATCTGCAAAATCAGCAAAGAGATTACCAACAAGATAATCGTCACTATCAACGAAGTAGATAAACTCTCCCCTGGCTTTGGACAAGCCAAAATTACGTGCCGCACCAACACCATGGTTTTCAATATGATAGACCGAAATATTTGAGTACTCACTAGCATAAGTATCGCAAATACTACCACTACTATCAGTAGATCCATTGTCTATCACTATAATTTCCAAGTCATCATAATTTTGAGAAATAATACTTTTCAAACAACGATCAATGTATTTCTCAACATTATAAACTGGAATAATAACAGAGTATTTCAAATTTGACTCCTAAAATAATTTCAAAAAACATTTTGTATACTGAAGGCTAGTTTTAACAATTTTAGTCTAAACAGTACATATTTTAACTTATTTGGTTGGTCTTTCATTTGAGAAAGAGAAACACTATTCTTAAGCAATTCTTGTTTCACTTGATTAGTAATGTCTATATATTTTTTATCTAATTTAGATTTATACAAACTTGCTAGTATATGAACCAAGCCGTTTACATAATAAAGTTGCGAAATTTGTAATTCTTCTTTATTTAATTGTGAACGGACAGATTCAGAATAGAAAACTTCTTTGTAGAATCCAAACATATCACTAAATTTCTTCTCGTTCCATGACTGAGTAATAGAATCGGGGTTATCGATTAGATAGTGATAATACTTTTGATTGGTCGCATAGACCTTTTTAGCTGATAGAAAGAGTTTGTAATTGGTACCAAGATCCTCATAGTATTTACCAATAGGAAACTGAATGTCATTATCAGTAAATAAAGACTTTCTATAAATTTTGTCATTAGCAAAACCAGTAATATAACTATGCTTAAGCATCTGTACAAAAGCATCTTTACCCTCAAAAACTTGAGTCACTAATGAATCTGAAACTATAGCATCTTCTTCACCTTTCACAAACTCACGATTAAAAGAGATAATATCAAACTTCTGGGATTCCACCACTTCTGCTAACACCATAAAGGTGTCTGGTTCAATCCAATCATCTGAATCAGGGAAATAGACATATTCTCCCTCAGCATGAGAAATACCAGTGTTACGAGCTGCAGATAGTCCACCATTCTTCTTATGAATAACTGAGATAAAGTCATACGCTTTAGCATAGTCATCACAAATTTGAGGAGAATTATCAGTACTTCCATCATCTACAAGTAAGATGTCATAGTGCTTCCACTCTTGAATAAGGATACTCTCAATACAACGTTTTAAATATTTTTCGACATTATAAACTGGAATGACGACAGTTAAAAGTGGTTTCATAGATTATTTACCTAATTTTTTATGTTAAGTCTTCCCCACCCTTATTCAACCAAGTAACGGCATTAAAATAACGGTGGTAAGTTTTCAAATCGATACCAACATGCCCTTGCTTTTCAGCTGATTTAAAGTGGACCAATGAAGGTAAATCACTATAATTCTTTGAAGAGAAGATGACCTTACTCTTGTACGGAAGCTCTTCAAACTCTTTCATCAACTCATACGTGCAGGCATCATTATCATTGAACTTAAAATACAAATTATCCCAATGCATTCTCTTCAAACGGCGTTCCCATTTTTGAGTAGCTTCTTCTTCATCTGCATAATGCAAAAAATGAAGTTCAATATCATCAAGAAGTGCAAGTGGATAAGCATTATCAAAGTCTTTGATATATTTTGATTCCTTAACGAATTTCAAAGGGATGTTTCCACTCAAATAGTGTTTTAAATTCTTAAGCATCTTGATGTAATCAGGCGAAAAGACAAACATCCCTACAAATGGTGTTTGATAAGGCAAGCCCAACTCCTGATAAACTTTCCCAGCCCAACAATTATCACAAATAATCGTGAAATTTTTATTCTTGAGTCTTCGTCTAGGAATAAAATTAATAATTGGATAAACGATAGGTTTTAATTTATTTTTTAGTGTTTCGCTGTTCATATTAGTACTTCTTAGTACTTCTTAGTACTTCTTAGTACTTCTTAGTACTTCTTAGTACTTCTTAGTACTTCTTAGTACTTCTTTTTATTTCTTATATAGTTCTGAGAAATTACGAATATAACTTTGTAATGAGAAGAGTTCTTTTTGGCGTTTAACAGAGGCCTTGCCAAATTGCTCTCTCTTCTCGGTGTTATCAGCCAATTCTTGAATAACTTTAGACAATTCTGCAGGCTGATTTGGTGTGGCAAGAAGACCGTTTTCACCTTCCTTAACCATTTCACAGACACCACCATGACGGTAGCCGACTACAGGTTTGCCACAAGCCATTGATTCGAGAACTACGGTTGGTAGGGGATCTGGATTGGTACTTGGCAAAACAAAGATATCAAACATATTATAGAGCTCTGTTGTCTTACTATAATAATCGATACGCTTGATTTGTCCAGCTACTGGTGAGTCTGATATTGCCTTTTCCAACTCATCAACACGCCACTCTTCACCTTCAAAAGCACTCCCTGCCAGAAAAGCTACTGCTTTTGGATTAGCCTTTAAGATTGGAGTCACTGCTTCCAAGAAATCGCCTTGACCTTTCCAAGCATTCACTCGACCAACCATTCCAATAACCAAGGCATCCTGTGCGATACCAAACTGGTCACGAACTGCGCTGGCATCCATTTCATGATAGACGGCATTGTCAACACCATTATAGATGACCTGAACTTGGTCATTTTTTACAAAGCGAGACTGCTTCACGTGGTTGGCCACAGCATTTGAAACTGTCACAATCGTATCAGCATAACGCCCCATCAAAAAGTTGATGAAATCAGAGATTGCTTTTGGTTTGACGATAATCTCGTGAACATGCCAAATCAAAGGAAGTTTCAACTTACGTTTGAGATAAATTCCCTCAAGTACCGCAGTCGTATTATTGTGAATAAGAGTAATGCCATTTTCCTTAGCATATTTAGCAATTTGCTTTGAAAAACGATTATAAGAGCCAAAATACTCAAGAATCCCCTTAGGATTAAAATACTTCCTGCGCAAGATTGGATAATCGATAACTTTTACCTTAGCACCAACCTTTTCCAATGCCCCCACTAAGACGCCATCGTTGGGCAAGATGACATGAGCCTCAAAGGCTTCTTTATCCAAACCTTTAATAAGTTCCAACAAAACCTTATCAGCACCATACATTTCGGCACCAGCGTGAAGATATAAAATTTTCTGCATTTCTATCCTTTAAATACTTTCTCGTAGTCTGTAACAATTTTTTCCCAAGTAAAGGCTTCTTCGATACGTTTACTTGATTTTTGATTGAGGTCTGCGATAGCTTGTTCATCCAATTGTTCAGCTTGATTAATCACACTTGCCAATTGGTCTTTTTTCCAATAGAGAGCACCATCTTCACCGACTTCACGGTTAAAGCCAACATCCAACAAGAGATTGAGCTTAGTTGACTCAAGTGCCTCAAGAAGTGATGGATTGGTTCCACCTACCTCATGACCATGGAAATAAGCAAAGGCATTCTCACGAATGTACTTGAGCAATTCTTGGTCATAAACAGTTCCGACAAACTTCACACGAGGATCCTTGTCAAAACCAGTTTCCTGGCGCAACTTGTCGTAAAATTTGTTTTCTTCAACATTGGTAATGAGAACAAAGTCCTTGTCAGAGTTAGACGCCATAAAACCACGAATCATAGCTTCATAGTTATTTTCAGGCACAAAACGTCCTACAACAAGATAATAATTGTTTTCAATAACACCCTTTTCGAAGTACCATGTGCGTACCTTATCATCAACCTTAGTCAATCGAGATTTAGTTGTATCAGTTCCATAGGCAATATAGGTTGTTTGAGGACGATACTTCGCATAATCATTTTGAATATAAGATTCAATGTTTATACTATCACAAATCAAGAGATCTGCATGTTTAACCATAAGTTTCTCTGAAATTTTCCAATACTTACGAACCGGAAGACTCCACTTTGCACGAAGCCATTCATGACCATCCGGGTTAACCATAAGGGTACCACCGATAGCCTTGATTTTCTTTTTAATACCTGAGATAAATGGACCAATTCGGCAGGCCAAAACATAGAAGATTGGTGCTTGATCATTATTTTCCTTAGCAATCTCAATGGCCTTATTAAGAGCTGCGATGTCATAAGCGATGGCACGTGCAGGCCCGATATTTGGGACATCAATATTGTAGCATTTAGCACCGTTATGTTCGAAAGTATCTGCTGTAATTCCTGATTTAGCAGAATTTTCACGCATACAAGCTACATAATATTGGATATCTTTGTCTTGTTGGAACTCTGTCAACTTCTCAACAAAGGTCTCAAATCCACCATATTTTGCTGGAATTCCCTTAGAACCAACGATATAAACTGTTTTTGTCATTTAATCACCATTAAAAGAAATGGAGAAAGCCATCACTTTGCTCCATCCTTCATTACTACTACTTTAATTGTTTTCAATAAGATTTTGATATCGCGCCAGATTGTCCATCCGTCCATATAAGCAACGTCTAGTTTTACAACTTCATCAAAATCGGTAATTTCACTTCGACCGCTTACTTGCCAAAGACCAGTAATACCTGGTTTAAAGCTGAGGCGACGTTTTTGTTCCGGTGTATAAGATTCGTACTCATCCAATGTTGGTGGACGTGTTCCTACCAAGCTCATATCACCTTTTAGAACATTCCAAAATTGTGGAAGTTCATCAAGACTCGTTTTACGAATGAAATGTCCAATTTTGGTAATACGTGGATCATTGTCCATCTTAAACATACCACCAGACATTTGATTCTGTGCCATCAAATTCTTCTTGATTTCTTCCGCATCAACACGCATAGAACGGAATTTATAAAACTTGAAGATACGTCCATTTTCTCCCACACGATCTTGAGCAAAAATAGCTGGTCCTCCATCTTTACGAATAAGAGGATAAAGGAAGATTCCAACAATACCACAAAGCAGCAAACCAACTAGAGCTCCACAGATATCGAGGAAGCGTTTCGCCAAGATATCTCCATAGCTATAAAAATGAGTAGAAAATGTAACAACTTTGAAAGGACCCAATTGTTGGATACGTTTTTCACCCTGACTCATAAATTCAAGGGCATTCAAATTAATGGATACTGGGATTCCCATAAGTTCAAATGGTGACGCATAATCCCAAATCTTGTACTGCTCACTTGGCAGATTAATCAAAACTTGGTCTACTACTGAATGTGTCGCATATTCAATCAAATTTTCAGGTTTAACACTCTTGATAAATGGATCAGTGAAATAAGGATTATCCAAGATACAAACTGCTGTAATCCTACCATCCATATTGTCCTTCATACGAGATAAAACATTATCAAGACGTGCCTGATCAGAAATCAAGAGAATATTCTTGTTACTTTTACGACGTGTATAAATAGATGAGCGGAAATACTTAAGAACTGTATTTGTAATGTATAAGAGAACACCTGAAATTAGGGTGACATAAAGAAGTCCGCGACGTGAGATTGAAAAACTTCCATCTGCAAAAAACGAGAGGAATGTTGCAATTAGAGCAAATATGAAACAATATTTGACAGTTGCAATGAGTTCATCCAAGTAGCCTCTATACTTAAGATTTTCATAATAACTACTGATATAGTAAGACACTACATGTACGACACCTAAAAGGACAATGCTTCCTTGGGTAATCTCTGTATATGGTATTTTACTAGCTACCATGGCCGCGAAAACAACCACAACCAACTGTATAATACTAATTTCAATGCGACGAATTTCTTGTTTTTCTTTCACTCTAAACCCCTTTTTAATCTGTTAAGGTATAAGGAGCCGCATCATCCCCATTAATGCTATCCTTTTCTACGACGATGTGCTCTTGAATGACCTTCTTTTTGGTCAGATTTTTTTCCATACTCGCCATATGATCCGTAAGAACCATATGAACCATACTTATCAACTGTCATATCAACTTTATTAAGGACGACACCTAAGAACTGAGAACCACTTTGTTCCAATTGTTCGACCGCCTTAGTTACGAAACGACGTTTAATTTTTCCAGCTGCTGTAACCAAAAGACTGGCATCAGCCTGATGGGCAATAATAACAGCATCAATGACCAAACCAATTGGTGGCGTATCAATGATGACATAATCATAACGACTACGAGCAACTTCCATCAAATGTCTAAAATTGTCATTTTGCAAAAGACTTGTTGGATTAGGTGGTACAGGACCAGATGCAATGACATCCAAACCTGAAATATCAGTTTGACAAATCGTTTCATTTAAATCAGCATTACCAGAAAGGAAATTAGAAAGGCCTTTATAAGGCTCATTTGATTTAAATGTACCTGACAAAACAGAGTTACGAGTATCCGCATCAATGAGAAGTGTTCGGAGTCCAACACTAGCAAATGAAATCGCCAAGTTAACAGATGTCGTTGATTTTCCTTCACCAGCTTCAACAGAGCTAACCGCAATCACTTTCATCTGAGCACCAGAAAATTGAATATTTGTGCGAATGGCATTGTAATACTCTTCTGTTTGTTTGGCAAAGTTTTCTTTAGATTTTACTAACTTTAATAGAGGCATTTCTTCTCCTTAAATTTTATCTGTATCAGGGACAATTCCAAGAAGTGTCATTCCAAGGGCATCTTCCACATCTTCTGGACGGCGAATACGATCATCTAGGATTTCACGTACCAACACACCAACCACTGCAAGGAATCCTCCAAGCACTGCTCCAAGAAGCACATTACGTTTGATATTTGGTGAAGATGGTGACTCTGGCAATTTAGCTTCTTCAAGTGTTGTGACATCTTCAACTTTTGTTACGTTCTTGATTTTTTCTGAAGCAACTTCACGAACCTTATTGGCAAGTGTTTGCGCATCTTGACCAGTTTTAGCATTAACAGAAATTGAAATAAGACGAGTATCAGTAGGAATATTAACTGAAATCATTTTAGCAAGTTCTGCTTCTGTCATATTCAATTTTTCATCTTTGATAACTTCTGACAAGACATCGTTTGATGTAATAATTTCTTTGTAGTCTTTTGTCAAAAATGTACCGGCCTGCAAATCTTGAGCAGAAAGGTTTTTGCCATCATTAGCTTGATTAACCACATAAATACGTGTAGACGATGTATATGTTGGCTGAATGAGGAAGTAAGTTCCTAAGAAGGCAAAGACAGCGACATAAAAGGCTGTAAATAAAATAAATACTTTTTTAGTCCAAAGTTTTTGCAATAGTGCAAGTACATCGATTTCAACACGCTTCGTGTTTTCCTGAGTCATAGTTTCTCCTATATATATTGATTTTCAAGTAGTGTTTGTGGATTTTCGATAAAAAGATTACGAGCACGTCTCGTTCCGTAAGTCTTTTCGATAATAGCGTAAGCATCTTTCATAAATGGTGGTCTTGGACCAAGATTATGCATGTCACTAGCAACCATATGAACCAAATTTTTCTCCAAGAAATAACGAACACGTTTTTTTCTTACTTTATCTTTATCTCCAAAGAGCTTTGGTTTTAAAACATGAGAGCTATTAACTTGAGTATAGCACCCCATGTTGATGATTTCTCGAACACGGTCAGCATTTTCTTCGAGGGCATCATAGCGCTCAATATGAGCAACAATAGGCGTTACCCCCGCTCGCAAAACATTACTAAGCCCACTATGAATTTCTTTCCAAGATGTGCGAGCACTAAACTCAATCAAAGCAAATTGAGTGTTGTGCATACGCGGAATAAGATTCTTTTCAAGTTTCTCCACAATGTCTGAGGTGTAATAAAGTTCACCACCATAATAAATAGTTAAGTCTGGATAAAGTGCTTCTGCTTCTGCTTTTACCTTCGAAAAGTTGGCAAAAATTTTATCCTCTGGAGTCTCAAACATCCCCTTACGACGGTGAGATGTTGAAACAATCTTACGTACCCCTTGGGCATAGCTTTCACCAATAAGGTCTAAACTTTCTTCTAAAGTTTTAGGACCATCATCAACATCAAAAACAATATGTGAGTGAACGTCAATCACTTATTTTTCCTCCATCAGATTTTTGATAGCTTGAGAGGCACTTGCCACACTCGAATCATCTAGTTTCATCATATAAAGACTAGAATTTGGCATAGCATAAGAGGTCAATTGACCAGTAGAACCAGTACCAGTTACTGCTTGAGACGTTACTGTAAATTTAGAGCCTGAATCAAGTTGTGTATTAGCCAAAGCATTAATGGTATCCAAAGACATATTTGTCTGAACAGAGTCTTGGAGATTATTAACGATTGAAGTAAAGTTTGATACAGATTTTAGAGAAGCCAACTTGTTTACAATCGCAGAAATAACTTTCTCCTGGTTTTTACCACGGTCATTATCTCCGCCATCTAAACTATAGCGTTCACGAACAAATCCAAGTGCTTGCTCTGAATTCATTTGGATATCACCAACTGGGAAATCAAACTTCCCATGAAGACTTGTGAAAGCTTGATCATTATGGACTGTCACACCACCAAGTTGGTCAATCAACTTAAGGAAAGATGTGAAGTTAATTCGTGCATAGTAATCAATCTTAATACCATAAAGATTTTCCAGAGTTTGTTCAGATGTTTCAACGCCATAAATACCTGCGTGGGTTAATTTATCATACTGGTCTGCCCCACCACCAGGAATCTTAACGTATGCATCACGTGGAGTAGTCGTCAAGAGAATCTTATGTGTATTCATGTTTACTGTCATAATGATATTGACATCTGAACGTGACACTGTTGAAATCGAACCGTAGGTATCAATACCACTAATATAAATATTGAAGACTTTTGAATCTACTTGTTTTGCAGAGTTGCTATTCTTCTTTTTAATTTTATAAGTATAAATTGTTTTTAGATTTGAAGCATAATTACTATCGACAGACTCTAATAGGCTAGCATAAGAGCCACTCAAGACCATAGCTTTAGATTTGCCAGACTTAAGATTATCATAAGCTTCTTGATATGAGGCAACATCTTCAACTTTAACATCAACTTTTTTATCTTTTTTGAGAGCTGACATCAAGGTCTCGATATTGTTCTTATCAACCTTAGTAGGTGCCTGTACGCTAGTAAGCTGGCTCACATCTTTGATGTCACTTTCCTTAGGAACCACGATGCTCATTTCTACTTCAGAAAATGCTGCCGTCTGATTCATACGGTTAGTGATGTCAATCATTTGTTTAAAACCAAAAATACCAACCAGAGAAACTAGTGAGAAGATAACAAGTACAACCGTTGTCACTAGTGGTGATTTCTTAGACTTCTGAAGGAAGATGCTAATAGCAAGAACTACCAACAAACCAATGGTGATAATGATGTTCAAAAACCTAAAGGATAGGAAATTATAATTGAACATGGTGAATAATAAGACCAATGCTAAAATAGCATACAGAATGGTCAACCCAACGTTGACCATCCCCCACGATCTATTACTCGTACGTTTTTGCTTACGATTCGTACGCGAACTCATATAAATTGCTCCTATAAATTAAAATTAGACATTTCCCATTATCATTATAACATTACTATAACTTCATTTCAATTGTCATTCTTTTTAAAAAAGAAGAAACCGTTTTTCATTATGATATCAAGCATTTAATTTCTATCATTTTTCATTGTTTTGTAAGTTGTTTTTCACATTTTTAGCGGTTGTTTTTTAAATTGTCGGATATTTACTTATTCCTTAAAAGCATCTTTCTTACGAATATTTTTATTTTTTTATAGTAGTTTGAAAAATTTTAACCTATTGTCACTCCGAACAGATATTAGCTACAACACAAAAGGACGACCAAATGGCGTCCTTTTACAAACTAGTCTGCAATTAGTGTTTCAAGACCAACTTTCATCATGTCAGTGAAAGTATTTTGACGTTCCTCAGCTGTTGTGTCCTCATCTGGATTAACCAGACTATCAGAAATAGTCATAATGGCAAGAGCATCTACTTGGTGTTGAGCTGCAAGGTAGTAAAGTGCTGCTGCTTCCATTTCTACAGCTTTCACACCCCATTTACCAAGCTCGATGTTCTTTTCACCATAGTTCGAATAGAAGACGTCAGAAGACAAGACATTACCAACATGTGTAGTCATACCAAGCTCTTTAGCAATGTGGTAAGCCTTATCTAAGAGATTGAAACTTGCAATTTGTGGGAAATCGTATTGTGGCCAATCGTTACGAATAATGTTAGAGTTTGTCGCTGCCGCTTGCGCTAGAACTAACTCACGAACGTGAACATCCTCATTCAATGAACCAGCAGTTCCCACACGGATCAATTTTTTAACCCCGTAGTCAACAATAAGCTCACGAGCATAGATAGAGATAGATGGCATCCCCATTCCAGTTCCCATTACTGAGACACGTTCACCTTTGTATGTTCCTGTGTAACCAAACATATTACGAACTTCATTGAAACATACAGCGTCTTCGAGGAAATTCTCGGCAATGAATTTCGCACGTAAAGGATCTCCAGGTAGGAGAATTTTATCAGCAATTTCACCTTGCTTAGCAGCAATATGGATAGACATAATATAAGATACCAAGGGCGTTAAAGAGGCAAAGTAAAAATAGGAAATCCGACAAAGATGCTTCGCATCTAGGAGGATTTATCTTTTTTACACAGCCTCTAGCCCGGGTTCAGTTTCAAACCCGAACTACCCTTCCTTTCATTTTTTATATACAGGATAGGCGACAGAGAACAAAGTAATAATAGGAAACTGACGACGCAATATAAATGCTAGACAGTTTATCTTTTTACTTCGTTCTCCGCCCGTATTCAATTTAGTGAATACAGTTAACCCGTCCTTTCTATTTTTTGATGGTAAAAGAGCAACCTGAACACACTATCTACCATTCTTAAGTTTTATTTTTAAATAATTTTTCTACTATATATATAGTCGTTAAATAATTACTTTTTTAAAAGTGGATTAATCTTGAGTCAATGAATCAAGAAAATCATATAACTTCTTGTTCATTTCTGAATAATCGTTGGTACGCAATTGTTCAGGTGTTTGAACAAAAGGTAACTCCTTATTTTGCTTACGCAAGTGTTCTTCGTCATCCGCAGCTATGAGCAAATCAATGGCTTGGGAATCAAACTCTAGGTGTGCTTGGAAGGCATAGTGTTTAGGACTAAAGCGAATAATTTGACGTGGACAACCTTGACTAGTAGCAAGAACAACAGCATTATCAGTCACTCCAGGCATATCACCATGCCAGTGGCCGGTATTGAGAGTTGTGCCAAAACCTTTGACATGCTCATCAGCTAATCCATCATCCGTAAGTGTTATTGGAAACACACCAATTTCGCGTTCTGGACTATGCTCATACTTACCACCATAGGCTACAGACAGAAGCTGAGCTCCCAAACATACACCAACAATATAGATATCAGCAGTAATTGCTTTTTGCATAAATGCAATCTCAGCGTTTGGGTCATAATAAGGAAAGGTCTGACGATCCTCATCAGGTGACTGAGGACCACCCATCACAATTAGAAAATCAATACCTTCAACGGTTTCAGGAAGGACCTCTTCCTCATATACCTTGGTTGATGTGATATTATGCCCACGGTCTTGAGCCCATTTTAAATAGGCTCCTGGAACTTCAAACGTTTCGTGTAAGATAAAATGAATATTCATTGTTTTTTCTTCCATCTATTATTAATTATCCTTGATAGTAGACCCGCTAAGATTAGAGGAATTGCTACTAGCCCTCCTTGACCGGTAAAACCTAGAACTAAGGCTATTCCCGTCAGAGGAGCATCCAAAGTTGTTACTAAAAATATGGTTGCACCAAGTAACATTCCTAGATTAGGATTTAGGGATAAACCAAAAGTCTCAAGACACCTTGTTAATAAGAAACCAAATCCGACACCTAAAGTAAACGAAGGCGTCAGTGTCCCTCCATAAGTACCTGACCATAGCAACAAGCACACAATAAGCCCTTTGATTACTAGCAAAATCGGAAGGTATTCCGAAGTTCCTCCAGAGAACATCCATTGTGCTAGAACCTGACCATTTCCCATGATTATAGGATAGAAAGCTACAATACCACCTAATATTATAAAAGAGACGGGCATGGTCCAGAGAATATGTTTATCTGTTATACGACTTTTACTCGCCTTTTTAGCTAAAACTTTAAATATAAGAGCAAGCGGAGTTACAAACAGCGCCAAAACAAGAATCTGTATCAAACTAGTAGGATGTAAGCTTACTTTATCAACTAAATATATAGCTTTCCCACCAACAATTGGACGAGCACAATAAGCTGACAAATAGGTTGTCACAAGAATGATACCAATGTTTTTCAGTTTCCAAGCAACTCCCAAAGTTTCCAAAACAAACAGTGTACTGGCAAAGGGAACTTGGTAAACCGCAGCTAAACCTGCTCCTGCACCACATGCAATCATGAGTTGTCTTTCAGGAATTTCTAAACCCAGTTTTTTTGATAAACTGCCAGCACACAAGGCACCTAATTCTCGTGGAGCTGCTTCCTTGCCTACCGAAGCACCTGCTCCAACGATTGCTACCTGCACCAAAGCATGTAGACTTTGGCCAAGAAAATTTGGACTCTTCTTGCCAACGAGTTGCTTAGCCTTTCTAATGGAAAGAAGGGACACTCGACGCTGAAGGAAATACCAAAAGATACTAGCTAAGACACCAGCTACCACTATAACTACGAAGCGTCGATAAGCACTTACAGAATTAAATTGTAACAAGAGATCTGTCGTATCATTGCCAAAAGTAAGAAGCTTTATAAAATCTAAAAGATAGTGGCAAAGAATACCAATCAGACCAGAAGCTATTCCGGTTGTCAAAACAGCCAAACTTAACCTAATCGACTTGGGGAGCCAAGTCAAACTCTTTTTCTCTTGATTACCCATATATTAGAGTATGGCTAAAATTGCTTTAACCAACTTTTCCTACTGTCTTTAGAGTAGGGTCAATCCCTTCTTTGTTTTTATTTCATAGTAAAGCAATCTCGTGCTGAATTAGAAAAACTAAAACTAGCTTTCATTCTTTGACCTTTTTAACTATATTCTAGTCTTAATGATTTTGTTCTATGTTATAAGTAGTTTATCTCTGAATGACCTAAAGTTGTTCTTAACAAAGCAAGTGGCAAACTGTAAATTGTTTTATTATATTGCGAAACCATTTCATTGTAGTATAATTTTTGATTAGCAACAAGTACTTCTGACTCTTTAATCTCAGCAATCAAATCCTTTATACTTTGATCAGCTGTAATATTTGTATCTCTTTCGATTTCCTCTATAATTTTATTCTTCGTTTCCTCTAGTTTAGTAGAGTATTCATGTTTAGAAAAATTGCCAGACTCACCGTAAGACTTCCGCTTAGATTCTGAATGATTAGCTTTGTTTTCATCGTTAGTCAAATTGTTGACAGACTTTTTTTCCTCTAACAATTCTGAAACATTTTTTCTAACAAACATTTTTAACTCATGGTCTACAATCTTATCAGTCAGTTCTCGCAGTTGTACAATCAATTTTTCCACATACTGCTCTTTAATTTCAATTGCACTGTATGATGATTTAATTGACTCTTTTAAGTTAACAACTTTATGGTATTGAAATAGAAACACTATTATGATATAGCTTAAAACTGCAAATACGATAGATGCTCCTTGAAATGGTTCATAATCTATCTCACTACCACTTGTATCTATAGCAGAAAATATAACCAACCAAACCATGGTTAGGAAAGCAATTATAAAAACTCCACGAATGATACGAAATAATGGATTATTCATTAAGTTTGACATCAATTATTCCTTTTTAAAGTTCAGCCAAAATAGCTTTCAGCAAGCCTTTGAAATCCCCTTTAACACGTTCTGTCACTTCCACAACTTCTTCGTGATTGAGTTCTTCTTGGAAACCAGCCGCAAAGTTGGTAATACATGAAATACCAAGAACTTTCAAACCAGAATGTGCTGCAACAATGACTTCAGGGACAGTTGACATCCCAACAGCATCTGCACCAAGAGTCTTATAAGCACGAATTTCAGCTGGAGTTTCGTAAGTTGGACCAGTCACACCGATATAAACACCATCATCTAATTTAATGCCCAATTTGTCAGCAACTCGATGTGCAGTCTCACGGTATTCTGGAGTATACGATTTAGACATATCAGGGAAACGAGGACCAAAATCATCCAAGTTTTCTCCAATCAATGGGTTTTGACCAGTCATGTTGATGTGGTCAGTGAGGGCCATCAAAGTACCTGGACCAAAGCCGATACCACCTGCTGCATTGGTTACAACAACTCCTTCGCATCCAAGAGCTTTCATAACACGTACAGGGAAAGTAACTACTTCAAGCGGATTTCCTTCATAAAAATGGAAACGTCCTTGAAGAGCTAAAACCTTACGTCCAGACAAAGTTCCATAAACAAGTTTTCCAGCATGACCGACAACCGTTGATTGTCCCCAGTTTGGAATATCCGCATAGTCAATGACAACTGCGTCTTCAACTTCTTCAGCCAACTCACCAAGTCCAGAACCCAAAATTAAACCAAACTCAGGTTTTTCAATTCCTTTACTTTCCAAAAATGCTTGAGTAACTCTAATTTTTTCAAGTAGCGACATGTTAATTCTCCCTTAATTTTATTTCATTCTTAAAAACTGACCAATTTTTGAAAAAGTTCTTGCATTTCGAATGGTTATAGAAGGATAAAAAGATGCTTTCAATAGCTTCTTATGATAAGCCGTTTGGTTATAGCTTGATTTATCAAATTTACCCCAGTAGATGCCAAGTTGACCAAGATGAATAATTTCATCTCCCAACTCTAAAGACTCAATAACATTCCTCATTTCGTTCTTATCAAGTCTTTCAGTATATAAGAGGACATCTTTTCTATAGAAATCATCTTCCCACCACTTAGGTAAAGATGCCACTTCATTTTGGTAATCATCTAGAGTAAAAAGAGAAAACACCTTAATAAATGGATAAGTCTTATTAAGAAATCTCTCTAAAACTAAGAGGAGTTCCACTTTCATCAAGGATGAATCGAAGAAAAAATTTCCACTGTTTATATAGGAAGAAACATTTGACATCCCAAGTTCTTTTAACTCATGACAAAATTCTTCCATGACTACCTTGTGACGACCACCAACGTTTATCCCACGAACCAAAAATGCATAGCGCTTCATTTTAGACAAGTTTATCCAAGAAGCTTTCACCAATCATGGCTTTATCTACACCAAAGTTTTCAGCGACAGTTGCTGAGATGTCAGAGAAATGACCTACTGGAATAAGTCCATTTCCTTTGAATGATGGGCTATAAGCCAAGAAAGGAATATATTCACGAGTATGGTCTGTACCTGCATAAGTTGGATCATTTCCGTGGTCTGCTGTAATCATCAAGAGATCATCTTCACGCATGGCAGCAATGATTTCAGGCAAACGTTGGTCAAATTCGTGCAAACAATCACGATATCCATGTGGATCACGACGGTGTCCATAAAGGGCGTCGAAGTCTACCAAGTTTGTGAATGAGAAGCCATGTTTGAAATCTTCAGAAGTCATAGCTTTAATCAAGTTATCAATACCATGGCTATTTGATTTGTTGTGGCCCATATCGTGGTTAATACCAGCTCCGTTGAAAATATCATTGATTTTACCAACGGCATAAGTATCAATACCAGCTTCATTCAATTTATCCAAAACAGTTGGTGCAAATGGTGAAACAGCCAAATCTCGACGATTAGATGTACGAGTGAAGTTTCCAGGCTCACCAACGTAAGGACGAGCAATGATACGCCCTAGAAGAGCTGGACGCTCAAGGGTAATTGAACGCGCATATTCACAAATACGATACAACTCATCCAATGGAATAATGTCTTCGTGTGCAGCAATTTGAAGAACTGGGTCGGCTGAAGTGTAAATAATCAATTCACCAGTTTCCATTTGACGAGGTCCAAAGTCTTCAATAACAGCTGTACCTGAGTATGGTTTATTAGCTTCACGAATGACTTTACGACCTGAGAATTCCTCAATTTTAGTGAGAATTTCTTCTGGGAATCCGTTCCAGAAGGTATCAAAAGGTTCAGTAATATTGAGACCCATGATTTCCCAGTGACCAGTCATCGTATCCTTACCAAGAGAAACTTCCTGCAATTTTGTTGCATAACCAGTTGGGTTACTTTCTGCTGGTACTGTTTTCAAAGGTGTTTCACGAGGAATATTTCCTAGACCAAGCTTAGCCATATTTGGCACATTCAATCCTACTGATTTAGAGATATGACCAAGGGTATCTGAAGCACCATCTGGCACACCTGCATTGACAAAGTCATTGGCATCTGGAGCAGCACCAATTCCTACTGAATCAAGAACGACTAAATGCATTCGGTTAAATTTGGACATAATAACACCACAAAGAGATAAAATCTTTTCGAAATTACCTCTTGCCTTTCTATATTATTTAATAGTTTGACAAAAATTAATTAGTCTTCCTCATTAAAAGTGAGGGGAAATCAAAATTGGACTAGGCCTTGACTTCAACGACCTTAACACCGTCTTTTCCTGCAACGATGACTTTGTTAACCATACCATTGAACAATCCATGATCGACAACACCTGTCATAGCTTTTAGTTCTTCACCAAGAGCTACTGGATTTTCAATCTTACCTAAATCAAGATCGATGATATAGTTCTTCATATCTGTAACAAAGCGATTACCTTCCTCCGTAAGTCGGAATGATGGCTTATAGCCCTTCGACTCAAAGACACGATAGAGACGATCAGCACCATATTGAACCACTTCAACTGGTAATTTGAAAGCACCTAATTGATTAACCATTTTTGACTCATCCACCACCCAGATATATTCTTTCGTAGGTGTAGCGACGATTTTTTCCATCAGAAGGGCACCACCGCCACCTTTAATCCCATTGAGTTGAGGGTCTACTTCGTCGGCGCCATCAACAGTAACATCAATACTGTCAATATCATCCACTGCCTTCAAAGGAATACCTAAACCTTCAGCTTGTTTAGTGGTTTGACTGGATGTCGTTACTCCAACAACACTAAGGCCTTCTTCCTTAATACGACGGCCAATTTCCTCCACGAAGAAATAAGCTGTTGACCCTGTACCGAGTCCAACAACCATTCCATCTTCAACGTATTTGGCAGCGGTTACGCCAGCGATTTTCTTAAGTTCTTCCATGCTCGTCTCCTTGCATCTTTCTATAATAGTCGTTCAAAATAATTATAACATGTTTCAACAGTAAATAGAAATGATACGAGGGAGTAAAACCTAGCAAAAATAAAAACTAGATTCTAAATAGAATCTAGTTTTGATGGGGAACTAATTTAATAGCACCACTTAATCTTCTTTACGACGTTTGAAGAATCCTACAAAGGCTGCAAAAATCATTGAAAGAAGTCCAATAAATCCAGCATTGCTAGTGTGCTCACCAGTTTGTGGCAACTCAGCTTGAGGCACTACAGGAACTTCAGTATCTGGAGTTGGTGTAGTTGGCGGTGTCACTGGAGTTGGAGGAGTAACAGGTGTTGGTGGTGTTTGTGGAGTCGGTGGTGTTGGTGGTACCACGTGAGACTCTCTCTCAACGACATAGTTCTTGTGCCATACAACACTTGGTTTTTCAGGAGTTTTAGGTTCTACTGGTTTAGCAGGAACTTCAACTACTTTCGGTGTTGGTGGCGTTGGTGCCGTTGGACCTGTTGGTGGTGTTGGTTCAACCGGTTTTTCTGGAACTTCAACCACTTTTGGTGTTGGTGGCGTTGGTGCCGTTGGACCTGTTGGTGGTGTTGGTTCTTGTGGTTTACCAGGTACTTCAACTACCTTTGGAGTTGGTGGCGTTGGTGCCACTGGCTCTTTTGGTGGTGTTGGTGGTGTTGGTTCTTGTGGATTGATACCAACTGTTTTAATAACTGGTTTAACCGGTGCTGTTGGTGGTGTTGGTGCCTTAGGTTCTTCAGGTTTTTCACCTGGATTCTTAGGCAAACCAAGATTAGAGTTGATTGCGAACCAATATACTGTTGGTGCACCATCAGCATTTGCACCTTCAGCAGTAAATACCAAGTGACCATTTGTCATCTTGATACCTGCACCTCCATAATAGAGGTAAGGTGAATCAGCGTTATCCCAACCTGTCAATTCAGACGTTGTCTCACCATTAAAGACTGCACCATGGTCAATGTATTGGTTATCATTGACTGATGTTACTTCTTTAGTAGCAGCATCATAAGTAACTGATGATTTTGGAATAGCGATGAATTGGTTATCACCAATATTTACATATTCTTGGTGACGTGTTGATTGGTATTTTTTCTTAGGTGTGAATGTAATCAAACCAGTTTCAGCAGAAACGCTGTACGAACCAATAACATCATCTTTATCACCAAATGTATAATCTTGGTTACCAAGAGCGTGTCCATTACCACTACCTGAAGCATTAAGAGTTGTTACATCAGATGGAATTTCACGTGAGACAACCCATTCTGAACCATTCCAGTCAGTGATAGGAACAACTACCTTAAGCGGGTTCTCATCAGAAATGTTAACAGTAGCGCCACCGAAATCAGCGTATCCAGATTTAGTAACAACTTCACCGTTTTGGATTGCCAAAGTAGAGCCATCTGCGTAAGGATTATATGTACCGCGGACAGTATTACCATTAACGTCTTTCGCTTCTACTGTAAGTGGACGTGGGCGTTCAGATGTTTCAACATAAGCTGCACCATTCCAGTGGTTTAGTGAGTTAAGTGCTACGATAGCATTACGCTCACTAAGGTTGAACATTTTACCATCTTTATCGTAAAACTCAACATCTACTGCTACTTTAACTGGTTTATCTTGATCAGTTGATGCACCAACTGTCATAGTTACTGTTGGATCCTTACTGATTTTCGCGATACCTTTTCCGTCATTTGATGGAAGGCTAACAATTTCGTAGCGGTAAACAACACGTTTGATTGCTGATGCTTCATTCTCAACAATCATGCTTGATTGGTTCAAACCATCATAAGTAACAACAAATTTGTCACCTTCTTTAACTTGAACCCACTCGTCTTCAGTATTTGTCCAAGGGCTATTTGAAACAATGTCAGATGCTTGTAACTTGTTAGAGTCATATTGGAAAACATTACTTGTGTTAAGACGCTCTTGTGCTTCTTTTGTCAAGTAGTTACTTACACCTTCAACTTTGTGTGTTGCATCGTTTTCACGTTGGAAGGTCAATTCTTGAACAACTTCAGCATCTTTAAGGTTACGATATACAGGATCATTCATGTATTTATCGTAAGCTGTTTTAGCTTCTTGGTATTGTTTAAGCGCTGTTTGGTAGACAGCTAATTTGTTTTGATACTCAAGGTATTCTTGGTCATATTTAGCTTTTTGCTCATTGTAGACAACCAAGGCTGCTTCGTATTTAGCTTTAGCATCTGCATTGTATTTTTCAATAGCTTGTTTTGTTTCAAGATCTGCTTCATAAGCTGTTTTCTTAGCGTTATAAAGTTCAAGATTCTTGTCATATGCTGCTTTTTCTACATCATATTTAGCTTTTGCTTCATTATATGCTGCTAGCTCAGTTTGATATTTAGCTTCAGCTTCAGCCTTACGTTTTTCAATAACAACTTTTTCAGCTACTTTATTATCATAATTAGCTTTTTCAGCATTGTATTTGGCCTTATCACTATTGTACTGTGCAAGAGCTGCTTCATAATCAGCTTTTGCTTGGTTATAAGTTGCCAATTCTGCTTGGTATTTAGCTGCAGACAAGGCATTTTCTTTATCAGCTGCTTCTTTTTCTGCTACCTTAGCATCATAAGTAACTTTCTTAGTCTTGTACTCTGAAAGGGCTGAGTCATAAGCTTGCTTAGCAATTTGGTATTGCTCTGAAGCTTTATCATAAGCTGTTTTTTCAGTATCATATTTAGCCTGAGCCTCAGCATTTGTTTTATCAGCAAGTGCTTTCTCAGCTAATTTGGCATCGTAGTTTGCTTTTGCTTTATCATAGTCAGCTTTATCTGACTTGTATTGTTCTTTAGCCGCTTTATAATCTGAAACGACTGTATTGATTTTCTCTGCTTGTGCTTTATTATCTGCAGCAGCTGCTTCAACAGTTTCTTTGGTTTGAGCAGGTTCTTCCTTAACCTCAACCCCTTCGTTAGTTGCAGCTGTTTTTGCAGCTTCTAAGCTTGTATTTGTTACTTCACTCGTTGTAACAGTTGTGTTGCCTTCTTCAGTAACGTTAACAACCTTCTTCTCAGTTGAATCTGCTACGGCAGAAGTGCTTTCTTCAACAGCATCTGTTGCTTCAACTGCTGGTGTTACTGAATCTGTAGATGTTGCCACTTCATCAGCGCTTGCATTTGAAGCTCCTACTGCAAGAACTGCAGTCCCCAAAAGAACAGAAGCTGCACCAAGGCTAGACTTTCTGAGTGAATAACGTTGTAATTCCTTTTTCCCCATTTAAATTACGTCCTTCTATATTTAGTTATGTTCATATTCTAACAAAAGAAAGAACCTTGTCAATTTGAGATATCTCATAAAAACATCCATTCCTTTAAATTCTATTAGATTCTTAAATTCAAATACTTTTTAATATCAAAGTATTTGATAGATAAAACCCTATAATAAATAGTGTTTTCGTTGTAAATAGAAGGTTTAATTTTATAATATCCAGGATGATTCACTTTAATGTTTTTTTATTGAAAAGATTATGAAAAACAATCAACTATAAGCTTTCATTTTATTTTTCATTGTGATATTTAGCTTTTGGATAGCTCTTTCACATAAATCATGTCCTCTCGTTTCCCCTATTAGTTTTAACATTCAAACTTATTTTAAAAGGCAAACATCTATCAATAAGTAACTAAAAAAGACTAGACTGTCTTGCATAACAAAACAACCTAATCTTTTATTTTATCTTATTAATGTTTACGTTTGCGAGCTGACCATAGACCTGTAAGTGCCATTGAAAGGAAACCTAAACCTGTTACAGATGCTAATTTTTGGTTAGAGTCACCTGTTTCTGGCAATACGGCGCTATTAGTTCTTTCTGTTTCTTGCTTAGCAACTACAGAAGAAGTTGGTGTAACGCTTGGTCCTGTAGGTGTTCCAGGAGTTTTTGGTTTTTGAGGAGTTGGTGGCGTCGTTGGTACTGGACGTGTTACGCGCTCAACAAGATAATTTTTATGCCATTTTACCTTAGGAGCTACAAGTTCTTTAGGTGAAACAGGTTTATTAGGAACATTAACTGTGACCATAGTTGGTGGTGTTGGAGCTGTTGGCTCTGTTGGTGGCGTTGGTTTTGTTGGCTCACCAGGTACCTCTACAACTACTGGTGTAGGTGGAGTCGGAGCCTTAGGTTCTACTGGAGCCGTAATCTTACGTGGCTCTACTGGCACTTCAACTAAAGCTGGAGTTGGTGGCGTTGGAGCTTTTGGCTCAGTTGGAGCCTTAGGTTCCTCAGCATCAACTGTAACCACAGTGTAGTTAGGTCCTGTCGGTGGTGTTGGTGCTTTAGGTTCTTCTGGTTTGCTTGGTTCCGCTGGAACTTCAACAACTGTCGGAGTTGGTGGCGTTGGAGCCTTAGGCTCTGTTGGAGCTGTTGGCTCCTCAGCATCAACTGTAACAACTGTATAGTTAGGTTCTGTTGGTGCCGAAGGGGCTGTTGGCGGAGTAGGTTCTGTTGGTACCGCTGGAAGAACTTCCAATGTAATCGTTGGTGGTGTTGGAGCCTTAGGTTCTTCAGGAGCTGTTGGCTCTTTTGGCGCTTCACCTGGATTTTTTGGAATACCAACATTTGAGTTAATCGCAAACCAATATACTGTTGGTTGACCAGCAGCATTAGCTCCATTGGCCGTAAATACCAAGTGACCATCAGCCATCTTCAAGCCTGCTCCACCATAATAGAGGTATGGAGAAGATGGATTATCCCAACCTTCAAGAGTCGTTGAAGATTCACCATTAAAGATAGACCCATGTTCAATGTATTGGTTATCTTTAAATGATGTTACCTCTTTTGTAGCAGAGTCATAAGAAACACTTGAATTTGGAATTGGAATGTATTTATTGTTTCCAATATTTACAGATTCTTGGTGCTCTACATTTTCAAATTTCTTCTTAGGAGTAAAGATGATACGTCCTGAAGTTGGATCAATTGTATAAGAACCGATAACATCATCTTTACCATCTAAAGTGAACTCATCTGTTCCAATAGAGTGACCGTTCCCAGCACCTGAAGCATTGACTGCAGTTGCATCAATCACAGTTTCTTCACTAACTGTAAATTCACTACCATTCCACGTTGCTTTTTGCGCCACAATCTTGATTGGATTTTCAGCAGAGATAGTGACATCAGCAGTACCAAAGTCAGCTGTTCCATTTTTAACAACAACCGCATTGTTTTCAATGCTCATTGATGAACCATCTGCATACGGATCCCAAGTTCCACGAACAGTCTTACCATCTTTATCCTTGGCTTCTACTGTAAGGGCACGAGGTTTATCCCCACTATCTACATAAGAAGCACCTGTCCAGTGGTTAAGAGAGTTCAAAGCAACAATCGCATTGTGTTGTGTCAAATCAAACTTATTGCCATTACCATCATAGAATTCAACATCTACAGCAACTTTAACGGGTTTATTTTGGTCTGTTGAAGCACCGACTGTTAGTGTTACAGTTGGGTCTGAGCTAACGGCTGCAATTCCTTTACCGTCATTTGATGGAAGACTCAAAATTTCATAGCGATAAATCACGCGCTTGATCGGATGCATATCCGTATTTTCACGCATGCTTGACTGATTCAAGTTATCATAAGTAACAACAAATTTGTCGCCTTCCTTAACTTGAATATACTCAGTTTCATTATTGGCCCAAGGACTAGTTGCTACAATATCTGAGGCTTCCAATTTATTGGAATCATACTGATGGACATTGCTAGTATTCAAACGAGCTTGAGCATCACGAGTGAGATAAGCGCTGATGCCATTGATGGTATGAATGGCTCCACCTTCACGTTGGAAGGTCAAATCTTGAACAGTTTCTACATCTTTTAGATCTTGGAAACCATTATCATTCATGTACTTATCATAGGCTGCTTTAGCATCTTTGTACTGTGCCAAAGCTGT
Organism: Streptococcus sp. FSL R7-0248; assembly: GCF_037967965.1. Classification (NCBI taxonomy): domain Bacteria; kingdom Bacillati; phylum Bacillota; class Bacilli; order Lactobacillales; family Streptococcaceae; genus Streptococcus; species Streptococcus sp. FSL R7-0248. Next base: position 967,336 of record NZ_CP150201.1, on the reverse strand, counting down.
TTGATATTCAGCAAGTTTTGTTTGGTAGGTAGCAAAATCTTTGCCGTATTGCTCTAAATCTACATTGTATTTGGCAAGCTCAACTTCGTACTTAGCTTTAGCAGCATCTTCTTCTGCTTTAATAGCAACAAGTTTATCATAGGCTGCTTTATCTTGGTCGTATTGCGTTTTCTTAGCTTGATATTCTTGTAAATCTTTGTCATATTGCGCTTTAGCTGTATTGTAAACAGCCATTTCCGCATCGTACTTAGCTTTTGCATCTGCATTGACCTTATCAGCAGCTGCTTTTTCTGCTACTTTGGCATCGTAGGCTGCTTTAGCTGTATTATAAGCTGCTAAATCAGTTTGATATTTTTCGTAAGCAGTATTGTAAGTAGCAAGATCTTTTTCATATTGTTTTTGAGCAGCCTTATCTGTAACTTCTGCTTGTGTTTTCTCAGCTACTTTCACATCATAGGCTGCTTTTTTTGTGTTGTATTCAGCTAGAGCTGCATCATACAGAGCCTTATTTGCCTTATATTCAGACAAAGCTGAGTTGTATGTGACCATTTCTGCATCATACTTAGATTTAGCTTTTGCATTAGCTGCATCAGCGGCTACTTTTTCTGCTACTTTAGCATCATAGGCTGCTTTAGCACTCTTGTAGGCAGCCAAATCGGTTTGATATTTTTCGTAAGCGGCATTATAAGTAGCTAAATCTTTCTCATACTGCTCTTGAGCAGCCTTGTTTTCAATTTCTGTACGAACTTTTTCAGCTACTTTAGCATCATAAGCTTCCTTCTCGGCATCATATTTTGCCTTGTCTTTGGTATACTGAGCCATAGCAGCTTCATAGTTCTTTTTAGCAGTTTCATAAACAGCCAACTGTACCTTGTAATCGGCTTCTGACTTAGCATTAGCTGCATCAGCAGCTGCTTTTTCTGCTACTTTAGAATCATAAGTCAATTTTTGAGTATTATACTCATCCAATGCTGCGTCATAGGCTTTTTTATCAGCTTGATATTTAGCTAATCCTTTTTCATAAGCAGCTTGATCAGTATCATACTGTGCTTTAGAAGCAGCGTTTGCTTTATCAGCTGCTGCTTTTTCAGCCACTTTAGCATCGTACTCAGCCTTAGCTTTTTCATACTCAGCTACATCTTTTTTGTGGTCTTCTTTTGCTTTCTGATAATCATAAACAACTGTATTAATCTCTTTTGATTGAGCTTGATTGTTAGCAATAGCCCCCTCTAGGGATGTATGCGTTTGAGGTGCAGTTTCTTCAACTTCTACCCCTTCTTTTACCGCAGAAGCTTTAGCATCCTCAAGACTATCAGTTGTTACAACACTTGTTGTTACAGTGGTATTTCCTTCTTCTTTGACATAAACAACTTGCTTCTCTGAATGGTCAACAGTTGTTGCCGGATCGGCAGTAGAATCTGTTAGCACAGAAGCACTAAGTGGTGTATCAGTAGTAGCTGAAGTTGAAACCTCATCTGCATGTACACCAGTTGCACCCATCGCAAGAATGGTTGTACCCAAAAGAACAGAAGCAGCCCCAAAGCTATACTTTCTGATTGAAAAACGTTGTGAATCTTTTCTTCCCATATCACAAATTTCCTTCTATATTTTCTTAACACCTAAAGTCTAACACTTTTAAATTTTCTGTCAATAGAATTATCTTAATTTTCTCAAAAATTTACACTCATTTTCAAGTTATAAGTATTATTTAATCGATTATTTAATTTAAAAGGATAGATAGCTTAATTTTATATGTTACTTCTTCTGAAAATTAGAATTAAGTGGCCATAGATAAGTCTAATATTGGATTTTTATTAATTATTTTTCCCGAATAATTTATTAAACCATCAAAAAAAGCCCCAAAGGGCTAAAATCTTTACAATATTTGGGTATGTTCTGATAGTTGCTTCATTGATTTGAAACAATACCAAATGACAATCCAAGTACAGATATCAGACATCATCGACTTAAGATTTTTTTGACCAAGGCCTTCAAATCTGGAACTACTTCTTCCATAAACCATGGATTTTTTGCTTGCCAAATATTATTTCGAGGAGAAGGATGAACGAGAGGGAAAAACTCTGGAAGATAATCTTTGTAATGCTTAACTGTATCTGTTAATTTTGCTGACGATTTTTGATGTAAATAGTAATGCTGTGCATAATTACCTACTAAAATCGTCAATTGGATATCAGGAGCTAAAGCAAGAACTTTCTCATGCCACTTATCTGCAAATCCTTTGCGAGGAGGTAAATCACCTGATTTACCATGACCTGGGAAATAAAAATCCACTGGTACAATAGCAAACATACCAGATTCATAGAATTCTTCACGTGAAACTCCCATCCAATCTCTGAGATTATCTCCACTGGGATCATTCCAATAAAGCCCTGACTCTTGGGCACGAATACCAGGAGCTTGTCCCACGATATTAATCCGAGCCGTTTTTGGAATGGAAAACAAGGGTTTTATACCTTGTTCCGTAAAAGTTATATTTTGTTCATCGGACATGATTGCTTGTGTTAATTCATCAAGTGTTTCCATATTTTCCTCCTCAAAAAAGAGACAAAACTGTCTTTCTTTTTTATTTGATTAACTCATAGATAGCTTCTGCATAAATGGCAGCTGCACGGTACAAGTCTTCAACCTCAGTAAACTCATTGGCTTGGTGCATAGTGTTGACATAACCTGGGAACATAGCTCCATAGGCAACTCCACGTTTTAGGAGACGTCCAAATGTCCCACCACCAATAATTTGTTCATGACCTTTAAGTCCTGTTTGTTTCTCATAGACTGAAAGAAGAGTCTCTACCATAGGATCATCAACTGGTACATAGTGTGGCACATGACCATGTTCTGAGAGACTAACTGCCTTAGGACCTTCAAGTTTTTCAAGACCAGCCTTAATAGCGTCCGTATCAACCCCTTGAGGGTAGCGGAAATTCAAAGCAATTGTATTATCTTCAGATTCCTTAGCGAAGTTAAATACACCAGCATTCATGGTCAATTCACCCATCTTAGGATCTGTATAGACAAGACCTGTCTTTTCAGCGAAGAAATCCTTATGAAGTGTTTCAGCAATTAAATCCAAATACGTTTTAGCATTACCTTGGAAATCAAATTGGCTAAGGAAGAGGGCTAAGTAGGTTGCTCCATTAATACCATTTTGAGGCATCATACCATGAGCTGATTTCCCATGAATAGTCACATGAAAAATACCTGCTTCTTCAATCACTTGACCAGTCACCTTTTGGTCAGCAACAAAGTCTTTTAATTTGGCCTCGAGTTCTTTCAAAGTGATAGGTCCAGTGAAATCTGCACTTGCAGATTCAGGAACCATATTTTCACGCAAACCACCATTAAAAGACACAAGGCTAAATTTTCCATCATTTTGACCTTCAAAATGGAGATAAGCTGTAATATTACCCTTTTCACCATTGATAATTGGAAATTCTGCATCAGGTGAAAAACCAAAATCAGGATCTTTCAACCCATTATGAGCGAAGTAATAATCCATATCGCCCCAACCAGATTCTTCATCAGTACCAACAATAAAGCGCACACTCTTAGATACTGGAAGATCGAGTTCTTTAATAATTTTCAAGGCATAGTAACAAGCCATTGTTGGGCCTTTATCATCTGATGACCCACGAGCATAAAGTTTGCCATCTTTGATTACAGGTTCATAAGGATCTGTATCCCAACCACTTCCAGCTGGAACCACATCCAAGTGTGCAAAGATACCCAATACTTCATCACCTTGACCAAATTCAAAGTCACCAGCATAATTATCAATATTACGAGTTTTATAACCATCACGTTCAGCTAAAGCAAGAAAATGTTCCAAAGCTTTTACTGGTCCAGGACCAAATGGGTGCTTATCATCAACCTTACTGTCATCACGTTCTGAGTTAATACGCAAAAGACCAAAAAGGTCCTCCATCAAGGCATCTTTGCGCTTATCAACCTCGGCACGAAAATCAATTGTCATAATTTACTCCTTACTGTCTCTAGTTAGCACTATTTTACCATTTTTAGTAAGAGTTTTCATCCCTTATAAACAAAGCCAATAAAAAATGCAATCCCTTACCGAATGTCAAAAGACTTCATACCATCTTCAATAGAATGTGAAAAATTCCTAAATCAGGAACACTCGAATCTAAAGTAATAGCATTTATATCAGCTAAGAGGTAAAACTCTTGACTATCTAGCTCTTTATACTTTAGGCCCTCCTATTAGGAGTCAGCACATTGTAGCATCTCGATAATATCATTTCAAGAATTTCCATAAACTTTAGAATATTCTCTTCATTAATGCTATAATAGGACTATCAAAACTAAGGAGATGCATTATGCCATTTGTAAAGATTGATCTCTTTGAAGGTCGTACTGAAGAACAAAAAATCGAACTTGCTCGCGAAGTTACCGAGGTTGTATCACGTGTTGCCAAAGCACCTAAAGAAGCCATTCATGTTTTCATTAATGATATGCCAGAGGGAACTTACTACCCACATGGTGAAATGAAGAAGAAAAACTAATCATCATTAAGCAGTCACATCCGTGGCTGCTTTTGATATAAAAAAAGCTGGAAAGAAACTCCAGTTTTTTTATATTATCGTTGGTAATTCATCATCGTCGTCAAAATTCTCAACGACTTCTTCACCAGGCAATGGTTTTTGTAGTTTTCCCAAGATAAAACGTGAGATTGGACCAACCACTAGAAAATTAAGTGGTAAAGCCATGATAACATTTGTCAACCAAGCACGACCATAGGATAATAGCGTCACCGACTGACTGTTGTAAACTAATCCATAGAATGACATAAACGTTACCATAAATAGCGCCATGGTTCCAGAAATCACTAAAATCTTTGCCCATCGTTTATCATGGGCTTTTACTTTATGCAAAATTGCAAATGCTATTGTTTTGGCTAGTGGTCCCACCAAAAGCATATCAAGTAAGAAAGCAACCACAAATCCAGGAAGATAACCTTGGAAAAAGTGACCCCAAGCAAAGGGAACTACTCCAGTCCAATCAAGGATGAGAAGATTCCAGAGACTCATCCCACAGACCATCATTCCACACATCAAAAACGTAAAAAGCAAAGCTTCTTTAAAATTACGAGGCATTAAAATTCTCCATTTCTAAAAGTTCTCTTTCAGCATATCAAAAATTTTTTCTCCTCGTAAGTTAAATTTCTCTCATGAAAACGTATTATTTTAGGATAGTTTCCATTTCTGTATATCTAGGTTTCATACCCAAACGTTCGTAAAAACGTAGAGCACCTGCATTATCATTCCATACGTGAAGTGTCAGATTATAACAACCTAGCTCCTTAGCATAGTCCAAGGCAAATTGGTAAAGCTTTTCTCCTAATTTTTGACCTCGAGCTTCCTTATCAACACATAAATCATCAATAAAAAGAGTCTTAACAGCCTTTTGTGGACCATCATTTTCAGTTTCTTCTTTAATCATTAAGAAAAGATGGCCCAAGATACGCCCTTCGTCATCCTCGTACACAAACACAGGTTTTTTTGAGTCATTAATTACTGCTTCTAACTCTGCATCTGTAAATTTACTGCCTTTTGACTTAAAAACATCAGGGCGCGCTTGATGATGAACAATAAGAATCTGCTCCAATAACTCCTGTAATCTTGGAATATCTTCAGATTTTGCTAAACGAATCATAATTACCTCCACAAAAAAAGATGGGTAAGACCCACCTTAATTCTTATTTACCAAGTTTTGCTTTAGCTGCATCTGCAAGAGCTGTGAAAGCTGCTGCATCGTTAACTGCCAAATCAGCAAGCATTTTACGGTTAACTTCGATTTCAGCCAATTTCAAACCGTGCATCAATTGTGAGTATGACAAACCATTCAAACGAGCTGCCGCATTGATACGTGTGATCCAAAGTTTACGGAAATCACGTTTCTTTTGACGACGGTCACGGTATGCATAGTAGTAAGAGTTCATTACTTGTTCTTTTGCAGTACGGAACAAGATGTGTTTTGCACCATAGTAACCTTTAGCAAGTTTCAATACACGTTTACGACGTTTGCGTGATACAACGCCACCTTTAACACGAGCCATTTATATATTCCTCCGAATTAATTCTAGTTTAGTTAATTTGTAATGCTTGTAGCGAATTAACGCATTTGTGAAAGCATTGATTTGATACGTTTAAAGTCACCTGAATGTACCATTGACGCTTTACGAAGGTGACGACGTTGTTTTTTAGTTTTACCGTGGAAACGGTGAGATGTGAAGGCACGGAAGCGTTTCAATCCACCTGAACCTGTACGTTTGAAACGTTTAGCTGATGCGCGGTGTGTTTTTTGTTTTGGCATTTTAAAATTCTCCTCTTAAAATAGTGTTAGTTTGACAATTATTTTTTGTCAGGAATTGGTGCAAGTTGCATGAACATTTGACGTCCATCCATCTTCGCTCTTTGCTCAATAATCGCAATATCTTGCGTTTTTTCAGCAAATTCCGCCAAGACCTTAGCTCCGATTTCTTTGTGAGTAATCATACGACCTTTAAATCGGATAGAAACTTTAACCTTGTTTCCTTTTTCAAGGAATTTACGGCCATTACGAAGTTTAGTTTCAAAGTCACCTTTATCAATAACTGGACTCAAACGAACTTCTTTAACGGTAACAACGCTTTGTTTCTTACGTTGTTCTTTTTGTTTCTTTTGATACTCAAATTTGAACTTACCGTAGTCCATAATCTTCGCAACAGGTGGCGTAGCTTGTGGTTGGATGAGAACCAAGTCAACATTTGCATCATCTGCAATAGCTTGTGCTTCTGACAATGGTTTAATTCCCAATTGTTCACCATCAAGACCAACAAGACGAACTTCGCGAACGCGAATTTCATCGTTAATGAATAGATCTTTCTTAGCTATGATCTTCACCTCTTTATTTTTTTAGAGAAAAACAAAGCGGACTTGATATACAAGCCCGCACACATAATATCCCTAGAGGGATTTGACATGTTGGGCCAGACAACCTAAGTCGCAAGGCGAGAAGTTCTCACTTCTGCTTTTCTCATTGTTAATAGTATAACAAGTGAGTCATCCTTTGTCAATAATTTTTTTTGCTTTTTCTTGAATAAATTCCACAACACCATCAATAGACACACCTGTAGTATCAAAAGTGATGGCATCTTCCGCTGGTTTAAGAGGTGACACCTTACGATGACTATCTTTATAGTCACGTTCAGCAATTTCTTTTTTTAGAGTCTCAAGGTCAGCAGGGATACCTTTTTCGATATTTTCCTTATAACGACGTTCCGCACGTTCATCAACTGAAGCAATCAAGAAAATCTTGAGTTCTGCATCAGGCAAAACCACGGTCCCGATATCACGACCATCCATGATAATAGCCCCATCTTGAGCGATACGTTGTTGTTGCTCAACGAGTTCTTGACGCACTTCAGGAATAGCTGCGACCCAAGAAACATTATTTGTAACTTGGTTATCACGAATTGGGTGTGTAATATCGACATCACCTACATAAACTTGCTGACTACCATCTGCTGCTTTTCCGAATGAAATCGGATATTGAGATAGTTGCTCCAAAATTTCTGGTACATTTTCCTCAGTTAAACCATTCTGCAAGGCCAAATAAGTTGCAGATCGGTACATGGCACCTGTGTCAAGATAAGTATAGCCAAGATCTTTTGCAATAATCTTGGCTACTGTACTTTTTCCACTTGACGCAGGACCATCAATAGCAATTCTAATATCTTTCATGATGTTCCTTTGCTTTAAAAATTATTGAACGTTAACGACGTCACCTGGGTTAGCATACCAGTAACCATTTGTCATGTGATCAGGGTTAAGACGTTCCAATTCATCTACAGAAATACCTGCACGTGCGGCGATTGAACCAGCACCTTCACCAGATTGAACAACAATTGATGAACCATCTGCTGCTGCCGTAGCGCTTGATGGTGTTGTCTCAGCTGACTCAGTTGCATCTTCTTTTACTACATGTTTAGAAGAGCTTGATGCTTTAGTTGAAGATGATTTCTCTTTTGATGATTTTTCTTTTGAAGATTTTTCTGTATTAGATTTCTCACTTTCCTCATCTTTGTTTGAGTCTTTCTCGCTAGATGAAGATTTAACAACTTTGCTAGTTGATGATGAGTAGAATCCAGATGATTCCTTAGATTCCGCAGTTTTGTTTCCACCGACATTTGAAGTATAGAAAACAAAGAACAAAATACATACAACAATAACAAAGAATAATCCAAGCAAGACTGTCAAGAATGATGAATTAATGAAGCCACCACCTTTTTCGCGTTTTTCATCAGAAGGAGTTACATCCTCTTCTTCTTCATAATCCTCAAACTCATCTTCATCATCTAGAAAATCAGCGTCAACTACTTCTTCCAACTCTTCGTCAGAAACCTTATCTTCCCATGGTTTTTTACTCATGATATTCTCCTTGTAAAAACAATAAATCTATTTTAAAATAATACTATGAAAGTATCATTAATTCCAGAAAAATGTATCGCTTGTGGTTTGTGCCAAACCTACTCTCCCGTCTTCGATTATGATGACGAAGGTATTGTTAGGTTCAGAGATAGCGACCAACTCAATCAAATTATTGAAAACACCCCTGAGACTTTGACTGCTGTCAAGTCTTGTCCCACTAAAGCCCTTATTTGCGAAGTTTAAGCTTGAGGGCTTTTTTTGATTCCTCATAAAAGGCAAAGTAATCAAAGTTAGTCATATGATCCAATAGCTCTACCTCACCTTTGAAATCAGGGTGAAGCGCTAAAGCATCTAAGAAATATTTCTTTGGCCACTTTCTCATATAAAACTGACGTTTTTTACCATTTTTAAAAATAAGGCTCAAGCCAGTTTTAATAACTTCGACTTTTTCAATATCACTAATTTTCACTTTGCGTGGTTTAAAAATATTGAAAGAAACAATACGCAGAATCCCATGATCTTCAATAATAAAGTAACGATGGAAACCTAAACCAAACAAGGCAACGAAAATAGTGAAGAGCATCAAAATATGTGAGGGCACCGAGTACAACTCGAACAGAAGGGCCGCCGCAATAAAGATTGGCGTGATGGCTAAAGACCAGTAGATGATTAGCCAAGATAATTCGGGTTGCCAATGGTAACGATACTTGCCGAAAATTTTAATCATCTCAGCACCTCCATTACTTCTAATTTTACCATAAAATCAGTATTTAGCAAGCTCAATTAAGGTTTACTGACAATTCCAAGAATAACATCTACGGCTTTTTCCATTGTCTGCAAGGAAACAAACTCATATCGACCATGCATATTTTCGCCACCAGCAAAAAGGTTTGGAGTTGGAATACCCATAAATGAAATCTTTGAACCATCTGTTCCACCACGAATGGGTTCAATAACTGGCGTAATATCCAATTCCTCCATAACTCCTTTAGCCAACTCAACAGGCGTCATATCTTTTTCAATAACCTGACGCATATTATAGTATTGATCTTTGAGTACCAAATCAACTCGTGTCTGACCATAAGTTTTATTCATTTCATCGGCAATCTTTTGGAAGGCTGCTTTACGATTTTCAAAAGACTCTGTTTCAAAATCACGGATGATATAAGATGCTTTTGCTTCTTCAACAGTACCTGTCATGATTTGAAGATGGTTGAAACCTTGATAGCCATCTGTCAACTCAGGGCGTTCATCTGCTGGTAATTGATTATGAAAATCAATTGCCAACTGCAAGGCATTAACCATTTGGTCTTTTGCTGTTCCAGGGTGAACATTACGTCCATGGAAGGTAATTTCTGCTCCCGCAGCAGAGAAGGTTTCATACTGTAATTCACCCAATGGGCCACCATCAACTGTGTAGGCAAAATCAACATCAAAATCATCGACATCAAATTTATCTGCGCCAATTCCAATTTCTTCATCAGGACCAAAGCCTACACGAATCTCACAATGTCTGATTTCAGGATGAGCCTTCAAATAAGCTAAGGCTGTCATGATTTCTGCAATGCCAGACTTATCATCAGCTCCAAGAAGAGTGGTGCCATTTGTCGTAATAAGTTTCTGACCGACATAATTCTTGAGATTTGGAAAATCTGCTGGATCTAGGTTATAACCAGAACTTCCAAGGGGTATGATACCTCCATCATAAGAGTCAATGACTTGAGGTGACACACCTTCTGCATTAAAATCAGCAGTATCCATATGTGAGATGAAACCAATCTTACGTGTTAATTGGTCATCGTTAGCCGGAAGGGTTGCCACTAGGTAACCATTACTTTCCAAATAATGGATGTTACTTAAACCTAGTTCTTCTAATTCTGGTTTTAGAACCTTCAAGGCAAAATCTACCTGGCTTTGTGTTGTTGGTGTTCTTGTCGCATTTTCGTCACTACGTGTATTGATTTTAACGTAACGTAAAAAACGCTCTAAGAGTAAATCGTAGCCCATAAGCACTCCTTTAGTTGTATTTAGTATTTACCTCAATTATAGCATAAAAACCCATCATATTGATGGGTTAACCGTATAACTTAAACTTTAGATTCTTTTTCGTAGTAAGACTTAATCCCTGCCACAATTGCGTTAGCTAAAGTCTCTTGATAAGAAGAGGTATTCAAACGGGCTGCTTCTTGAGGATTTGACAAGAAACCTAGTTCTAGAAGGACTGCCGGCGCTGTTGTTTCTCGCAAGACCGCAAAGGTGCGACGCTTAACGCCCTGATTCTGAGCTCCAGTTGCGTTAATAAGGCTAGACTGGATGGCATTGGCCAAAGTGTCACTCATGCTCAATCGCGTCGGATTAGCATGGTAGGTCGCATTAATGCGTGATGGGTATTCTGCATAAGGTTGGTAATAATAAGTTTCGATTCCCTGTGCTGCTGAACTGCCTGAAGCATTGATGTGGATACTTACGAAGATATCTGATTCAGAGGCATTAGCTGCACGAGAGCGATCCGTCAAATCAACATAGGTATCGCTGGTACGTGTGGTCACAACTTGATAACCTTCTGATTCTAGTTTAGCTTTCACACGGCTTTGGATGGCCAAAGTCAAGCTCTTTTCAGAAATACCAAAGTACGAAGCACCTGGATCATAGCCACCATGGCCAGCATCGAGATAGACAACCTTATTTAAAACATCGTAGTTTCCTCTTGATGCCGAACCGATTTTCTTAGGTGCTACCACATCAGCTGAAGTTGCGCCAAAACCAATATTCTTACCTGAAGAATCAACAATATAGCCATGAACAATATACTTGCCTGAATTCCACTTGTGATGACTGGCTGAAATAGTCACCTTGTAGGAACCATCATCCTGTTTTGTGGCATTATGCCAAACAAGATCATCCTGACCATTTTGCTCAGACCAGACTGGGATAAGGACACCTGAAATACCACTTGGATTCGTCAGATTAGTGATAAGAACGTCAAAAGTTCCACGATTTTTATCATTATTGGCAATAGTTAAGGTTCCTTGAGTCTTAGTGATATCAAGTGTCACTTGTTTGCCACCTAGGCCAATGAATTTACCATCATTGTCAACCAAATAGACATGAGAATTATATAGGCCACTATCTCCCTTATGGTTGCTTGAACGAACAGTTACCTTATAGTCTCCATTAGCTTGCTTGGCTGCCTTGTACCAGATGATATCATCTTGACCGTTCTTTTCTGACCAGGTTGGAACTAGAACTTCTTTGAAACCACGTGGCGCAATCAAGTTTGAGATAACAAGATCATAGCTACCAGTAGCATTGTTGAGACCAGTGATAGCAAGGTCAGCTTTGGGATATTGACTCTCTACTCCTTCATTTTCTACGGTAGAAATGGAATTATTACACATTGCATCCCATTCATAAAGTTTATAGGCTTCGATCAAACGGATAAGTTTTCCGGGATAACTTGGATCTGTCGCATATCCTGCATTCTTCAGTTCTTGAGCCGCAATGCGATAATCTGTTTCATTCACAACTTTTCGGTAATTGTCTTTTCGCCACTCGGTACTCGTGAAAAATTTTGCATGGTCTACTACGCTATCATTCCATGAGGCATATTTTCGAAAAGCAGCATTGACTGTGATATAGTCACCATTAAGATATTCCTGTGTAGGTACAGTTACTATTTCTCCATGCCAGTCCTCTGAATCTTTAATGCCAAAAAGATTATTGTTGGGAACCTTAGCAAGTTCAGAGCTTCCCCAACCACTTTCTAGAATAGCTTGCGCTGCCGTGATAGATGGAAGGATTCCTTCCTTGGCTCCATCCATGGCTCCTTGCTTAATGGCACTAAGAAAATGACGTTGATTCTGGTCAATTTCGCTAAGATCATCTGCCTCTTGATAAGAGCTTGTGGTCACAGAACTATTTGTTAAGACAGTTATTTTTGAAGAATCTTCCAGACTTGTTTGCTTCTCCTCTAATACCTCTTCTCTTTGTAGATTCATTTGACTCGTTGAATCATCGTGTACTCCTACTTCAGAGTAGCTTGCCGCATGATTATCCGTACTTTCTTTCAAAGATGAAGAAGTATCAGTTGGAGACAACATTTCATCTGCTTTCGCCGAATGACCAGACATTCCTAAAAATAAGATTGTCAGCATGACACCGCACAATCCATAAGCTTTACTTTTCTTAAATCCAAAATGAAATCCTAATTGCATCTTAATTTCCTTCTCTACTTACAATTTCTGCTAATTCATTTTAAAACGATGAAACTATCAGTATCATAACGTCATAATATGAACCATCACCAATTTATTCGCAAAAAAAGCTAGAAACTTATCAAAAGTTCCTAGCTTTTTTAGTAGTATTGAAATATTAATCGACATCAACGAAACCAAAACGTGATAGAGGATACAATCTGAAAGAGATAACACCTTTAATTTGATCTTTGTCAATGAGACCAAACTTACGACTATCATCTGTATTACGACGATTATCGTTCAGTACAAGGTACTGCCCCTTTTCAATCTTAGTTTGTTTATTATCTGTCAATGTTGCAATGGAAAAATCATCAGTGAAGAAATTCCCAGGTGAAACTGTCGCTAAATAAGCTGATTTACCCTTACTAATATAGGCTTCGTCAACTGACTTATCATTAACATAAAGGAAATCATCCATAGCTGTCACGCTCTTACCCTCATCAGCAATAACACGCCCAATGTATTCTTTACCATTAACTGTATAAAGAATAAAATCTTTTTTCTGAGGCTCAACATTTTTATTGAAAGTAACATAGTCACCAGCATGAATATAGTCATTAGCCTGACCTTCAGTCACACGGTGTGTTGAGAAGACAAAAGCTCTCAACAACAAAATCACTACAATGGCAAGAACTGCTATGATAATATTTCGAATTAAATCTCTCTTAACCATACTCACTCCTTATGGGTTCTAATAAAATCATAACATAAATAGAGAAATAAAAAAAGAGGGAGTGAGCAAGCTCAATGTATCTCTCCCTCTCTTAAAACCAATGATTAAAACGTTTCACAGCTTAATAGTCCTCAAAAAATGTTTGCATATTGACATCATCTGGAACTAAAGCAAGGTATTTTTCAGCCGTTGCACGCGCCTGATCCCTGTAACCAAATTCACGCAAAATATATGCATAATCATGGAGGAATTCAGGATTTTCAGATAAATCTTTAGCCAAATCTTGATAGATTTGAAAAGCTTCTTCTTCATCATCAAGTGCTTGGTAGGCCTTGGCAATGTTCCAACGAGCCAAAACAGAATCAACTTCATAATCGGCTAAAGCCACTAGATCCTCGTAACGTTCTTCTTCCAAATAGAGCGTACTTAAACGTAAGATAATCTCATCTTGGTCCTCAGCCAATGGCAAGGCTTGCTTCAAATAAGATTCAGCAGATTGAGTGTCATGCAACTCGTAGGATAACTGTGACGCTAGCAAAAGTAATTGAACATCAAAGGCATTTTTAGAAATCCCTTGTTGTGCCATTCGTAAAGCTTCTTCGGTTTTATGTTCTGCATGTAACGACAAGGCGTAAATATACTCATAACCTTCGAAGTCAGAAGACATGGTTTCTATCTGCTTAAAGTAAAAATTAGCTTTTTGATACTCTTCTTGATCATAGAGCAAAGTGGCTAACTCAAAAGCAACGGTATCATCATACTCAATTTCAATAGCTTTTTCCAAAAATTCACGAGCAGCTTCAAACTTTCCAAGACTGGCATAAGCCTTACCAATGCGTTCATAAGTAGAAACGCCAGTCATCGCAAGAAGGTCACGATTATCTAATTTAGCATAGTAATGAATTGCTTGTTCAAAATTTCCAAGTTCAAACTCCATCTCAGCCAAACCAAAAATAATCAATGAGTCATCTGATAATTGACTTGCCTCCAACAACTTATCACGTGCCACATCAGTTAAGCCCTCCATTTGGTAGAGGTCAGCCTTTACAATTAAAGCAGACAAATAGTCGTCAGAGTCTTCAGGTATGACATCCAAATAGAGAAAAGCCTCTTCAATATCACCATCTTCGGCAACAATTTGTGCTAGATTGACATTAACCTCTGGAAAATCAAAGCGAACTTTTTCATAAATTTCCTGTGCCTGTGGTAAGAAACCAATAGATTCTAAGTATTGGCCCAACTCAACAAGAACCTCTGCAGGGTCCTCTCGTAAAGCTTTTTTAAAATATTTGTCTGCGTGGTCTAAATCTTGGTTTCCAATAGAGGCAACCATTTTTTCACTATTTAACATCGTCTTTTTGTCCTTCATTTTCTAAATCATCTTGATAAAGATTACTTACAGAACGATACCAATCAAAAATCTCTCTAACAACAACCTTGACAGAGGCATAAATTGGAATCCCCAATAAGACGCCCCAAACACCGTAAAGAGAACCTGCTGTCAAGAGAATGAACATAATGGTAATCGGGTGAATACTTAGTTTATTCCCCAAAACGAGTGGAGAAACAAAACGTCCCTCAATAGTTTGTTCAATGAAGAAAATGATGAGGACCTTGATCAACATAGCGGGTCCTTGCACCAGTCCCATGATTATAACTGGTACCATAGCAAGAAAGCTTCCCAGATAAGGAACCATATTTAGAAAACCTGCCATAATACCGAAAGTCATACCATATCGAAGACCTACAATCTTAAACATAATACAGAACATGATGGCAACAACAATAGCGACTGTAACCTGGCCTTGAACATACCCTTCGAGCTGACTATTAATATCTGAAAGCATACGAACAGTTGTTTCACGAAAGCGAGTTGGTAAGGCTGAGACAAAGCTATGTTTCATCTTTTGGCTATCTCTTAAAAGGTAGAAGAGAATGAAAGGTGCCAAAATGATAGCTACTGTCACCCTTGCTACTGTGCTCGCAAAAGATCCAACCCATGTCAAAGCCGATGAAGAAAAGTTCTCAGCATAATTGACCATTCTCGCTGAGAAATCACTAAGCATGGACTCTAAATCACCATGGAAGTTGGAAAGAATAGGGAGATTAATCCAACGTTCCGTTTCACTATTGGCACGTGCAATATATGATGGTGCATTTCGTATCAAGATCAAAATTTGATTTTGTAAGCTTGGAATAGCTGTTGAAATCCCCCAAACCAAGAGCAAGCCAAGAATAGCGTAGATGACCAAGATAGACATGGTTCGACTCAATCCCGTTCTTTCTACAAGTAGTACCAAAGGTTTTATTAAATAATAAAGGAGCATGGAAATAACCAATGGCAACATAATAATGGTCATAAACTGGATGACGGGTGAAAAAATGGGACTAATCTTGGTAAAAATCAAAACCGTCAAACCAATCAAAAGTAAGATGAAAAAAGCTACGACAGCCTGATTATTCAATATCCACTTAAAAAACCATGTTTCTGAAAAATTTTCTGTTTTTTTACGCTTCATAGTTCCTCCCTATTTATCATAAAATGTTACAGTTTTATCTACCAAGTTCTGGTTACGATCGTAGCTAAATTTTGCAGAGAAGAATGGTCTATCTTCAAGGATCCACTTAAAAATCTCATAGTCACCTTCCCAAGTTGGTTTAGATAAGACCTCATCATATGGTACCCATTCAAGCGTTCCTTCACGAGACTCCTCATCTGAGATGAGTTCTCCTTCAAAACCAGTTACCTTAAAGACATAGGTGTACCAATCATGACCAGGGGTAAATTCTGGAAAGGTAATCATACCTTTAAAATCCATCTCAGTCACTGTAAAATGTGTTTCCTCGAGAATTTCACGACGAGCACATTCATCTGGTGTCTCTCCAGCTTCTAGTTTTCCCCCGACAGAAATCCACTTTCCTTCATGAACATCATTAGGCTTTTTATTACGATGTAGGAGCAAAAGCTCCTTTCCATTGTCAATATAACAAATGGTAGCTAACTTTGTCATAATGCATCTCTTTTCCAATGTTTTTTAAATATTATACCAAATATGGGATTGGATTTGGGCTTTGAGCAGACGATTTTGAGATATAGTTGAAAATCTGCTTTTCTGAATCTCTCGACAAACAAAAAGAGAACCAAAATAGTTCTCCTTTAATCTCTTAGTATTTCAAATAACGGCGCATTGCCATACGTGACCCAATCGAACCGATAATAATACCGACTGCGAAGAGGGTTCCGATAACCGCATAGACAAACCACTCTGGATCATACAACGAAATACCACCTTTGACAAAATCTGGATTCAAAGATGAGTAAACCATGTGATACAAAAGATAAATGAGCCCAGAAGGAATGATAGCACCAAGTGCTCCAATCCAAGCACCTTCCATCAAGTAGGGACGACGAATATATGAATTCTTAGCACCTACCAAACGCATGATTTGAATTTCAGTCGCACGTGACATAATGGTAATACGGATGGTATTTGAAATCAATAGAACAGCCACAATAGTTAAGAGTGCTGTGGCAATGATTCCCCAAAATTGAACACGTTTCATAGTGGACATCAGAATTTCAGTATCTGAGCCACCAAAGTTAGCATTATCAACACCCTGAATGGCTTTTGCTTCCTTGGCAACTCGACTCACATCATCTGGTGATTTCGTTTGGACGATGTAAACATCTGAAAGAGGGTTGGCATCTCCAGTAGCTGTCTCGAAACTTGAACCCATTGTTTCAATCAGTTGTTTCTTTTGTTCTTCTTTACTAGAGAAAGTAACCTTATCTACACCTTTGATGTTAGTCAAAGCATCATAAATCTTATGGTAGTCTTTATTAGCAACAATCTGTCCAGAAAGTTCCTTGACTGTTTTCGAGGCATCTGATGAATCTGGATCCAAGTAGACATTGACCTGAATATTCTTTTCAATATCTGAAGCCAATTTCTGCGTATTTAAAATAACAGAGCCAAAGACACCTAAAAGTGAAAGAACAATCATCACCGAAAATACTGCCGTAAGTGTCGACAATAGATTACGTTTGAGATTCTTAATCGATTCTCCTAAATGGCGGAAAAAGCGTCTAATCATGGTAACCGTACTCTCCTTCCTCTTCATCACGAACAATACGTCCTTCTTCAATCGCTACGACACGATGACGAAGGTTATTAACGATAGTTGAGTTATGGGTTGCCATTATAATGGTAGTCCCTTGCAAGTTAATACGTTCAAGGACTTGCATAATTTCCCATGAAATCTCTGGGTCCAAGTTCCCTGTTGGTTCATCCGCAATCAACACTTTTGGATTATTGACGATAGCACGCGCAATAGCGACACGTTGTTGCTCACCACCAGACAATTGATTTGGGAATGAACGCATCTTGTGTTTAAGACCAACCAACTCGAGAACCTCTGTCACCCGTTTCTTGATATGACGAGGTTTCTCACCAATAACTTCCATGGCATATGCAACGTTTTCAAAAGCCGTTTTCTTTGGAAGGAGTTTATAATCCTGGAAAACAACTCCAATAGAACGTCTCAAGAGTGGAACATCTTTCTTACGAAGTCGGGTTAAATCAAACTCTCCAACCTTCATAGAGCCACTCGTTAATTTTTCTTCTTGGTAGAACAAGCGAATTAAACTTGATTTACCAGCACCAGAAGGGCCGACTAAGTAAACAAACTCCCCAGAGTTAACAGACAAATCAATGTGTCTAAGGGCTGTTGTTGACTTATCATACTTCTTAGTAACATCTTTTAATTCAATAAGAGCCATAATGTCAGTGTTCAACTACTAAAATAGCTGAAGCCTTCCTTTCATTGAGATAGAGTATCTAAATACTTAAAAATAGTATATCATTACTATTCTTCCATACGCCACTTGAGGTATGCATCGATGAAGCCTTCAATATCCCCATCCATTACCTTATCAACCTGGGCAACTTCATAACCTGTACGGTGATCTTTAACCATGGTATATGGCGTGAAAACGTATGAGCGAATTTGACTTCCCCAAGTGATTTCTTTCTTATCACCTTTCAAAGCATTCACTTCTTCTGCTTTCTTCTCTTGCTCCATTTGATAGAGCTTAGCTTGAAGCATCTTCATCGCACGGTCACGGTTCCCGTATTGTGTACGATCAACCGTTGAAGCTACAACAATACCTGTTGGAATGTGGGTCAAACGCACACCTGTAGAAACCTTGTTGACGTTCTGACCACCTGCACCACCTGAGCGGAATGTATCCATCTTGATATCATCGTCACGAATCTCAACTTCAATGGTATCATCCAATTCAGGCATGACTTCCACTGATGTAAATGAGGTATGACGACGTTTGGCAGAGTCAAATGGTGAAATACGAACCAAACGGTGGACACCCATTTCTGACTTGAGGAAACCATAAGCATTAGGTCCTTCAAAAGCAAGGGTTACAGATTTGATTCCAGCTTCATCACCAGCCTGATAATCCAAAGTCTCAACCTTGAAACCTTTGGCATTTCCATAACGTTGGTACATACGGAGCAACATATCAGCCCAGTCCTGAGCTTCTGTACCACCAGAGCCTGGGTGAATTTCCAGAATGGCATTGTTATGGTCATATGGTTCAGACAAGAGAAGTGTCATCTCGTAACTTGTCATAATCTTATCAAGTTTTTCGAGCGTTTCTTCCAGCTCTTCTTGAACACTATCATCTTCTTCCAACATTTCTAAATAAAGCTCTGTCTCGTCAGAGAGTTCTTGCATATTGTTGAAAGTTTCGTATTTCATTTTGAGCTCATTTAACTCTTGTGAAGTCTTTTGAGCTGCAATATTATCATTCCAAAAATCTGGCTCAGTCATTCGGTTTTCAAGGAGCGCAATGTCCTCTTCCAAACGATCTAAGTCAAAGAGACCTCCCGAAGCTCACGAGCTTCTCTTGATTTTCAGAGATTTTTTGGCGAATTTCTGCCACTTCCATGGATAAGTTTCCTCCATTTTATAGTATTATGCTTAATTTTAGCATAAATCACTTAAATTTGCCATTTTGCACACACAAGCTCCCACTCGGCTTGGGATTCTTCATCCTTAGGTGACAGTTCCCTCATATAGTCTAACATAGCCTCATCGGGCTTCTTAACAATCTCACCGAGAGCCCAAATGGCAGTCGCCGTGTGAATGGGATTATTATTCTTATCGATAATCTCCATCAGTTTGACAATAGCATTGCGGTCATGTAAGTTGGCCAAGGCAATAATGGCATTACGTTGAAGAATATTCTTCCCTCGCCATGAACCGGCAATCATCCCAAATTTCTCCTTGAAGGATTTGTTGGTCAGCTCAAGAAATGGAAGCAATTCGGGCATGGCAAGCTCAGGATCTATGTCTGAAGCCAAAGGATTGTCGATACCTCTGTTATATGGACAGGAAATCTGACAAATGTCGCAACCATAGATAACAGTCTTTATCTTCTTTCGAAACTCCATATCCATCATCCCCTTATCTTGGGTTTGGAAGGATAGGCAACGACGGGCATTCATAGTCCCATCGCCAATGAGACAAGATGTCGGACAGGCATCCAGACAACGACGGCAATCCCCACAACCATAGTCTACTTCATGATCAGGTTCTATCTCTAGATTAGTGATAAGCTCACCGAGATACATGTAGGAGCCGTATTCTTTTGAAATCACTAGTCCATTCTTTCCGATAAAGCCTATTCCAGCTCGCTTGGCCACAGCTGTATCGACCAAGGCTCCAGTATCTACCATACCTTTATATTCGAAGTTTTCCGTCAGTTTTTCAATACCTTCTGCCAGACGTTTTAGTTTGTCCTGCAAAACATAGTGATAATCTAGGCCCCATGAATTTGGAGTGATTTTGCCCCGCTTAAATTCTGTTTTTTGGGGCTGTTGCGGCAACTTATGAGGATAAGCAACTGCAATGGAAATGATGGTTTTAGCTGATTCTAAGGTCAACTTAGGATAAATACGCTCTTCAATATTTTTATGTTCAAACCCTGTTGTCCGCCCTTCTTCGACTCCAAGTCGAAGGGATTTCTCCAGATAGGCAAAATCATCAGCGGTTGTAAAACCAATTTTTGAGATGCCAATTTCCTTGGCCATCTTTTGTATTTCTAACTTGATATCCATATTCTTATCATAATGAAAATGTAGTCCAAGGGCAAGTATTTTCCATCATCTTCATTTACAGACAAGCCTCAACCTTTTTGTTACAATGTTCCTATGACAAGACTTGCAGTAATGAGTGATTTACATATTGATTTGAATCACTTTGAAACATATGAAATCGATACTCTAATAAAGTGCCTAAAAGATCAAGAAGTTAGCCATCTCCATATTGCTGGTGATATTTCTAACCATTATTATATCGACACGAAACCTTTCCTACGAAAACTGTCTAAGGCGGTCGAGGTCACCTATAATTTAGGCAATCATGATATGCTTGATTTAGAAGATGAGCTTATTGATAATCTTGATTTTCAGGTAATTGATTTAGGAAGTAAGACATTATTGGCTTTTCATGGGTGGTATGATTATTCCTATTCTGATGAAAAATTGGAAAAGATTCTTAAACGTAAGAAACAACTCTGGTTCGACCGACGACTTAAACGATTGGGTACAGATCCCGAAATCTGTCAAACTAGTCTCCAGAAGCTAGACAATATCTTAAGTGAATTAGACACTCGTAACCTTATAGTTGTCATGCATTTTGTTCCTCATAGTCGTTTCACCATGACGCACGAACGTTTTAAACCTTTTAACGCTTATTTAGGATCTGAAGAATTTCATCAGATTTTCGTCAAACATGGTGTTAAAGATGTTGTTTTTGGTCATGCCCACCGCAGTTATGGGACGGTAACAATTGATGGTGTAAGCTATCACTCGCGTCCTCTTGGATACAGACGAGAATGGGACTTAACCATTGACTTTGTTTCCAATCATCCCGAACTCAATCCTACTGGAACATGGAACCTCTCCAAGCGTTACAACCTAGTCAAGAAACGACAAGAGTTTTTAGAATATGAAAAAAAGGAACTAGCAAATGAGTTCCTTTCCTCTATGACACTATTCGATTTGTAGAACGACTCTTATGGGAGTCGTTTTTTTAGTCGATGAAAAATCCCTGCTTTTGAAGATCCTTCAAGGTATTAGCACGATTGGCAACGGATTTATCCATGGTCTTAGCAATCTGAGTCGTAAATTCATCAACCCTATTATTGAGATCGCGGAGATCATAATACTCATGGACTTCAGCGTCGTAATCTTTTAGCTCCTCCAAGGGATTTTCTAAATCCTGATAATAATTTTCCATATGGATAACGTGACGTGGCAAACGAGGTTTAAGCTGTGGTTCCTGATCTGGCCAACCAACTGCTAGGCCTACTGCTGGATAGACATACTTTGGAAGTTTGAGAAGCTCCGAAAGCTTGGCATTATCATTCAAGATACTACCCAAATAAACTGTTCCCATGCCTAAACTCTCAGCAGCTACTACCACATTTTGAGCAGCAATCATTGCATCTGAAAAGGCCGAGATAAAGCGTTCGGGACTACCTTGCACCAAGGCTTCAGCGCCCTTTGCCTCTGCAATCAAAGTATTACGTCTTTGGTCTACAACAAATACAAAAAGATGCCCAGCATTTGGAATATAAGGCTGATTCGCAATTTCAGCAATTTCTTCCTTCAATTTTTGATCAGTAATACTGATAATCGAATAGGATTGTCTAAAATTACTAGTTGCCGTATGTCTGGCCACATCAACCAGAAGGTCAACTTCTTCCTGTGTCAAAGCTAGAGGTTTAAATTGACGGATGCTGCGGTGATTGAGTTGTGTCTTAATGGTCTCGTTCATGGCCTTCTCCTTATCTTGTGATCATTTCTCTTCAATTATAAACAAGACTCCTCCTGAATTCAAGATGTGATAAGAAAAAGCCAGAGACCATTATCTCTGACTTTATGTTTTAAATAGCGTCTTTATCCTTACCAAGGGCACGTTGAATAGCTTTGACTAATTCAACCAATACCACAATCAAGAAGGAACCTACAATAACCGCAAGCCATTGTGTCAGACTAAGGTGTGACACATGGAAAAGGTTATTAAATCCAGGAACTACGATAGTTGCCATCAAAAGAACGAAGGCTACTGGAATTGCCCAGTTGAAAGTCTTGTTTCTAAAGAGACCAACTTTAAAGACTGATTGATAAACTGATTTAACGTTAAAGGCATGGAGCAACTGGATTAATCCAAGTGTGGCAAAGGCCATTGTAAGGGCATCCGCATGAATTTCTGCTTGCGTATGGTGCTCTGGGAAGGTAAGGCCCCAACCATATACTGCAAGAACAAGGATAGTTTGGAAGACACCTTGATACATAATCGCTCCGAAGACACCACCATCAAAGAAGTTTGATTGGCGACCACGAGGTTTGTGAGTCATAATACCTGGTTCAGCTGGTTCAACACCAAGAGCAATGGCTGGAAGGGTATCAGTGACTAGGTTAATCCAGAGAAGGTGTACTGGTTGAAGCACATCCCAACCAAACAGTGTGGCAAAGAAGATAATGAAAACTTCGGCCATGTTGGCTGACAAGAGGTATTGGATTGATTTTTGAATATTTGAGAAGACCTTACGTCCTTCTTCTACGGCAACGATAATTGTCGCAAAGTTATCATCGGCAAGAACCATATCTGAAGCTCCCTTAGAAACCTCTGTACCTGTAATTCCCATACCGATACCAATATCAGCTGTTTTAAGTGATGGCGCATCATTAACCCCATCACCTGTCATAGCAACAACCTTGCCATCATTTTGCCAAGCCTTGACGATACGAACCTTGTGTTCAGGAGATACACGCGCATAGACAGAGTACTGTTTGAAGACTTTCTGGAATTCTTCATCAGAAAGCTCATTAAGCTCAGCGCCAGTAAAGACATGATCTTCCGTATCATTTGGATCGATGATACCGAGACGCTTGGCAATGGCTTCTGCCGTATCTTGGTGGTCACCTGTAATCATAATTGGACGGATACCCGCTTCTTTAGCGACACGAACAGCTTCTGCCGCCTCAGGACGTTCTGGGTCAATCATTCCGACCAAGCCTGAGAAAATCAAATCAGACTCAACAACCTCAGATTCCAAGGTAGGAATCTCATTCGTTGTCTTATAAGCCATCATCAAGACACGAAGAGCTTGTTTTGCCAAGTCCTTATTAGTCGCAAGGATAGCTTGTTTATCTTCATCCGTGATAGGACGAACCTCACCATTGATTTCAATACGAGTCACACGTTTGAGCAATTGGTCAGGCGCACCCTTGACGGCGATAAAGTATGAACCGTCTGCTTCCTTATGGATGGTAGACATGAGCTTACGGTCTGAGTCAAATGGCAACTCCGCCACACGTGGCTCTGATTTCAAGACTTCACGAACGTCAAAATTGTGGTCCAAACCAAACTGTACCAAAGCAGTCTCTGTTGGATCACCGATTAGTTTACCATCTGGGTCTACCTTAGTATCATTAGCAAAGTTCATAATACGAAGGGTTGTATTGTCAGCACCAAGTTCCGTAGAAGCGTTTTGCAATTGACCGTTTGTATAGACTTTTTCAACAGTCATTTGGTTCATGGTTAAGGTACCAGTCTTATCAGATGCGATAATTTCAGTTGAACCAAGGGTTTCAACAGCCGGCAATTTACGAACAATCGAATTGCGTTTAGCAAGGGTCGTTGTCCCAAGTGACAAGAGGATGGTTACAATAGCAGGCAAACCTTCAGGAATGGCAGCAACGGCTAGAGCAACGGCAACCATCAAGCCTTCAAGGGGCTGTTCGCCACGAATGAAGACACTAACCAAGAATGTCACTAAGGCAATAGCAATAATAAGATAAGTCAAAGTCTTAGACAATTGCTCCAAGCTTTGCTTCAACGGCGTTTGTGATTCATCCGCATTAGCTAGCATATCAGCAATCTTACCAACTTCAGTATACATACCAGTATTGGTAACCACTCCAGTACCACGACCGTAAGTAACGTTTGAGTTTTGGTAACCCATATTCACACGGTCACCAATTCCGGCTTCTGCTTCAACCGTCTCAGTAATATCCTTTTCAACTGGAACAGATTCACCTGTAAGGGCAGCTTCTTCAATCTTAAGTGAGGCAGCTTCGAGCAAACGCATATCAGCTGGAACAACATCACCAGCTTCAAGCAAGACGATATCTCCAGGAACCAACTCGCGTGAATCAATTTCAACAACATTGCCATCACGACGCACACGAGCCAGAGGGCTTGACATGTTTTTAAGAGCTTCAATAGCCGCTTCTGCTTGTCCTTCTTGATAAACACCAAAGGCTGCATTCAAAACAACAACGGCTAAAATAATGCAGGCATCGGTCAGACCATGCATACCTTCTGTAATAACAGAAAGGGCGGCTGCGACAAGCAAGATGATAATCATCAAATCTTTAAACTGATCGATGAATTTTGACAAAAGGCTGCGTTTTTCACCTTCATCCAGCTCGTTATAGCCATAGGCATCCAATCGTTCCTTGGCTTGTGCAGTAGACAAACCATCAATGGAAGTGTCCAAGCTTTTTAGGACTTCTTCCTCTCCTTGTGTATAAAACAAGGCTTTACTTTGTTCTTTCGACAAAATAATCTCCTCCTTCTCTATAGGGAAAAATGGCTAACAAGACTCTTTTTATATAAAAAATTATACAAAAAGAGACTTGTTTAATTAAAAACAAGTCTCGCTGTTTAAGAATATGCCGGAAATATAAAATTTCGTAATGACGACATAATCGCAACTGTTAATCAAATCTCATGATTACAGTCACCTGCTACTCCCTTATTTGTACTAAACATTTTATCATAAATTATTCTTTATTCAAGCAAAATGATTCTATTTTTTCAAAAATTAAAACCAAGAAACCTCTAATTCATAATCAGCAAAAACGTCTTCTGTTTCTGGATGTTTCAATTGATAATGAATATCAACTGTCTGTCCATTCGGGTCATGGGCGAATAGACTCGTATCTGTCAGAAAATGCTGGGTACCAAGGGGCGTCGGAATGTGGACCAAGGCAGGTACCTTAGCCGAAAAACGCATAATGGATTTAGGATTAGAAAAGCGTGTCATCACCAACTCTTCCTGATTCAACTTAATAACCACTTTTTCTTTCTCGGAATTATGGTGAACAAGATAAGTAAAATCTCCTTTTTCCATAACCTCACAAGTGTGGATTTCTTCGATAATCTCCGTTTGATTGCCTACTTTTATTTTGTTTTTAATTTTAATTTCCATTAAGTATTCCTTTCTGTTCTAAAACTATTTTTCTACTTAAGATAATAGCAACTCTATACTAAAAGAGAGTATCAGTATTGCGTCTACCATTTCTATTTCAAGTAAACCACCTGGGTTTGTTTGACAAAGCCGATATTTTCATACAAACGTTTGGCTCCAATATTGCTATCTTCTACTGCAATTTGAAAAGCCTTGTCATTTTGCTCAATGAGTTGATTGACGACTGATTTTGCCAGATAGCTTCCATAGCCCTGTCCACGATAAGCTTCAGCAATCGCAAGTCCATAGAGGTAGTTGCTATTCCCAGATAAATCGACCGTACACACTCCAATGACCTGAGCTTCTTTGAGGAGGATGTAAAGTAGGCCATCGGAATCCTTCAAGGCCTCTGTAATATATCTGCGACTCACATCGAGCGTTTCCTCTGGATCAGAAAAGGCTTGGTGGTGGAGTTGGGCTATTTCTTCTACATAAGCGGGGGCTGCTAAGAGCACCTTGACATCTGAACGAGAATCCAGAGCATATGGTGTCCTATCTCTCCCTAGCCAGGTTTCGGTCTCTTCATCCTCAACCACCCCCCAATGACTTTCCAAATCAGGATGACTATCTAGAAAAACACGCTCTGTCTGAAAGGTCACTGAGCGAAAAGGGTAAGGTGCCGTTTCCTTCTGAAATTTGTCAAACAAACTCCTCGCAATGCCTTTGCGGCGATAATCTGGGGCAACTAAAATCGCTACTTCCACATCATGGTCATCCGCATAAACCGTTAATAAACCAAGCAACTCTCCCTCTTGATAATAGAGGAAAAAGGCCGGCATATTGGGATCAAAATTAAGCATATTGGAGAGATAAGGTTCTCGAAAGGTTTGGTCATAGGCTTGACAGCTAGCAATCAATGCTTTTGCTGCCTTTCGTTCTTTTTCCGTCAATTGGTTGGTTGCTCGAATCACTCTTGTCTCTCCTTTATTAGTCTGACCTTATTTTACCAATTAAAAAGCATTTGGGCAATTTTTACCTAAACGACTTCTTTAAAGAGGCAATAATACTTTTCTCAGGAAGAACTATGACAAAGCGCCTAAATTTTAGTAAAATAGAAGGGAAACTAACTAAACGAAACAGGTAATTATTATGTCTATTAAACTTATTGCAGTTGATATTGATGGAACGCTTTTAAATAGCCAAAGTCAAGTTACACCGGAAGTCTTTCAAGCCATTCAAGATGCCAAGGCTGCTGGTGTAAAGGTTGTTATCGCGACTGGTCGTCCTATTCCTGGGGTGCTTCCTCTTCTTGAAGAACTTAACCTCAACCAAGACGGAGATTATGTTATCACCTTCAATGGTGGGCTTGTCCAAGAAACTTCTACTGGTAATGAATTAATTCGTGAGACACTCTCATACGAAGACTACCTTGACATTGAGGTTTTGGCTAACAAGCTTGGTGTTCATTCTCACGCTATTACTAAAGATGGTATCTACACAAGTAATCGCAACATTGGTCGCTACACGGTTCATGAGTCTACACTTGTTCATATGCCGATTTACTATCGTACACCTGAAGAGGTGGCTGACAAGGAATTCGTTAAGGCCATGTATATCGATGAACCTGAAATTCTTGATGCAGCTATTGCCAAACTTCCACAGGAATTTTATGACCGCTTTACTATTGTAAAATCAACACCATTTTACCTAGAAATTCTCAAGAAAACAGCCAACAAAGGAATTGCTGTAACCCATCTTGCTGAGAAACTCGGTCTTTCTAAAGAAGAAACAATGGCTATCGGTGATGAAGAAAATGACCGTGCTATGCTTGAAGTCGTTGGCTCTCCTGTCGTTATGGAAAATGGTAATCCAGAAATGAAGAAAATTGCGAAACACATCACAAAATCAAATGATGAATCTGGTGTCGCTTATGCTATTAGAAAGTGGGTTCTAGAATAATATGTATACCTATAAAACTGGACTCAGTACTTCTGAGCATGACCGTTTTGTTATAGATAGTCCTCAAACAAACTTATTACAAAGTAGTTCATGGGCTAAAATCAAGGATAGCTGGGGAAATGACCGCCTAGGTTTCTATCAAGATGGTAATCTCGTTGCTGTCGCTAGTGTCCTTATTCAGCCACTCCCTCTTGGATTTTCTATGATTTATATTCCTCGTGGACCTATTATGGATTATCAAGATAAAGATTTGCTCGCCTTTGTTATGGCTTCACTTAAAAAATATGCCAAAACAAAGCGTGCTCTCTTTGTGAAATTTGACCCAAGCCTTTTTGTGACAAAGAACCTGGTTTCACAAGAAGCTGAAATCCGTAAAGAGACTATGGCGATTGCCAAAGACATCCAGGCTCTTGGCGTTGAATGGACAGGCCTCACTGAAGATATGTCTGAAAATATCCAGCCTCGCTTCCAGGCTAACATCCATAAGGAAGATTTCACTGAAGAACAACTCTCTAAGAGCACTAAGCAGGCTGTTCGTACTGCTCGAAACAAGGGGATTTCAGTCCAATTTGGTGGCACTGAGCTTCTTGAACAATTCGCTTCTCTGATGAAGAAGACAGAGGCCCGTAAAAACATCCACCTTCGTGGAATCGATTATTATGAAAAGTTGTTGACTACTTACCCAGAGTCTTCTTACATTACACTCTCAACACTAGATTTACCAGCCCGTCTCAAAGACCTCAATAAGCAACTCGAAAAGAACATTGCTGATGCAGCCAAGTTTACTGAAAAAACTAAACCAGGAAAAATCGAGAACAATAAACAAGAATACAAAAGACTAAAAGAAGAAATTGACTTCCTTCAAGAAAAGGTTGATGCTGGAAATAAGACGGTCCCACTCTCAGGTACACTCGTTCTTGAATTTGGCAAGACATCTGAGAATATCTATGCAGGAATGGATGAAGACTACCGCCGTTATCAACCGGCTATCCTGACATGGTATGAGACAGCTAATCACGCTTTCGAGCGTGGTGCCGAGTGGCAAAACATGGGAGGAATTGAAAATTCGCTTGATGGTGGCTTGTACAATTTCAAGTCAAAATTTAACCCACGCATTGAACAATTTATTGGGGAATTTAACCTTCCAGTTAGCCCTCTTTACGGACTAGCCAATTTTGCCTATAAACTCCGTAAGAAATTACGTAGCAAACATTAATAATATATAAAATGAGACTCCATCTTGGAAGTCTCATTTTTTGATAATATCTTAGTCTTTATCAGGAATAACCTTAAATAAATAATAGGTGATGAAGACTGTCAAGCAAAAAAGTCCGATTTTCACCCAAAGGATAGGTGCAAAAAAGATTGAAATTCCCATCAAAACATAGATTTGGATGATAATCTTTTTCTTTCGTTCTTTGGCAATGGATTTGGTTTCTCTAAAATCGGCTACATAACTTTGATATAGCTTAGTATGATATAACCATTTCTCAAAACGTTTAGAACTTCTAGCAAAGCAAGCAATGGCTAAAAGTAGAAATGGTGTTGTAGGTAAGATTGGAAGCGGAATTCCAAGAATTCCCAAACCTAACGACAACATTCCTAGAGAGAGATAAATTACTTTCATGAATACTTTCCTTTTAAAAAGCTGCACTAAACGCATTAGTGTAGCTCTTTTGCTATGTTTTAAATATCTGTCAGTGGTGTCGCTGTGTCTGGTGAGGTATCATAAACCTTGAAGTCAGTTCCAACACCAAAGTCAGCACGTGCCAGCTGATTTTCCATCGTCATGTGGGCCAACTCCTTGATATTATTTTCTTTAGAAAGGTGACCCAAGTAGATCTTTTTAGTTTTGTTACCTATGGTACGAATCATAGCATCCGCTCCATCTTCATTACACAAGTGACCTTGATCAGAGAGGATACGTTGCTTAGTTGACCAAGGATATGAACCTGCTCTGAGGATTTCAATATCATGATTGGACTCAATCAGATAGCCATCAGCATTCTCAATAATACCTGCCATACGATCAGAAACATAACCCGTATCCGTCAGCATGACAAAACTTTTTCCATCTTTCATAAAGCGATAGAACTGTGGATCAATAGCATCGTGACTAACTCCAAAAGACTCAATATCAATGTCTCCAAAGGTCAGAAGCTTGTCACGAGAAAAAACATGTTTCTGGCTATTATCAATCTTGCCAAGCATATTTTTACTTTCCATAATTTGCCAGGTTTTCTCGTTGGCGTATATATCCATGCCATATTTACGAGCTAAAACGCCTACACCATGGATGTGATCCTTGTGTTCATGCGTTACTAAGATTGCATCCAAATCACTCGGATCACGATCAATCTCAGCTAGCAAACTTGTGATTTTCTTACCAGACAAACCAGCATCTACAAGAATCTTCTTCTCTGGAGTTTCCAAGTAAAAGGAATTACCAGTTGACCCTGAAGCCAAAATACTATATTTAAACCCTAAATCTGAGGTCATTTTTACTACATCTCCCATTCATCAACCATCATGGCATCCTTGTCATATGGAAGCACAATTGTAAAAGTTGAACCCTTACCATACTCACTCTTAGCCCAAATAAAGCCCTTATGTTGTTTAATAATTTCTTTTGCAATGGACAAGCCTAGACCAGTTCCACCTTGGGCACGACTTCTAGCCTTATCAACACGGTAAAAACGGTCGAAAATCAGAGGCAAATCTTTCTTAGGAATACCCAAACCTTGGTCAGAAATAGAAACGATCAACTGTGAATCAGTTGTCTTCATAGACACTGTAATCTTACCACCATCAGGCGAATACTTGATAGCATTATTAAGAATATTATCCACGACCTGGGTCATCTTATCTGTATCAATCTCCACCCAAATTGAGTTTACCGGATAATCGCGAATGATTTCGTAAGTTTTACCTGTATTGGTTTCTTGACTTTTAATCTGATCAAAACGATTCAAGATATAGGTCATGAAGGCCGTGAAATTGGTCATTTCAACATCAAGTTGAGTACTCTTATTATCAATACGTGACAGTGCCAAGAGGTCAGAAATCATTCGCATCATACGATTGGTCTCATCCAAAGAGACTTTGATAAAGTTAGGAGCAATCTCTTCATCGAGAGCACCATCATCAAGTGCCTCCAGATAGGATTTTACAGAAGTCAAAGGTGTACGTAACTCATGACTAACGTTTGATACAAAGAGACGGCGTTCACGCTCTTCTTTTTCCTGCTCAGTAGCATCATGAAGAACGGCAACCAGACCTGAGATAAAGCCTGATTCTTTACGAATAAGGGCAAAGTTAACACGTAAGGTCACAAACTCATCATTGGCATCTCGACGTGACAAATGAATTTCAGGAGTCTTAGAGAGCAATTCACTATAAGTATAGGGATTTTCACCATCTAATAAATCTAAAATGGACATCTGTGTCGCTGTTTCAAAATCTAGATTCAACAAACGCTGAGCTGTGCTGTTAATCATGGTAATTTGACCACGTCGATTAGTCGCAATGACTCCATCACTCATGTAAGAGAGGACTGATGATAAGCGGTTTTTTTCCTGGGCTAGATTTTCATGCGTCAAACGAAAGACGTCCGATAAATCATTCAAGCTGTCAGCTAGCTCTAAAAGCTCTGGATCACCCTTTAAGCGTAACTCCTCGTTATAGTTACCTGCCATTAAGGACTTGACCCTCTTGGTCAACTTTCGAATATTTTTGACTCGTCGATAATCACGATATGCAAGAAAAATAAAGTAGAAAGCCACAAAGAGGAGCGTAAAGAGTAAGGCTAGTTCAAAGCTTGTGATGTTTAAGCCAATACTAGTCATAATTCTTCATATAATAACCAACACCACGACGCGTCAAAATATATTCAGGACGACTAGGTGTATCTTCAATTTTTTCACGGAGACGACGAATGGTTACGTCAACCGTACGAACATCACCAAAATAGTCATAACCCCAAACAGTTTCAAGTAAATGCTCACGCGTCATCACTTGTCCCATGTGAGTTGCCAGATGGAAAAGCAACTCAAATTCACGGTGTGTGAGCTCAACTTCATTTCCACGTTTTTTAGCAACAAACGCATCTGGAACAATAATCAACTCACCAATTGAAATCTCCTGCTTGCCAGAGTTAGAACTTTCCTCTGCTGCTGTTTCAATAGTCTCTGTACGACGCAAGTGAGCTTTGATACGTGCCAACAATTCACGATTAGAAAATGGTTTCGTCACATAGTCATCTGCCCCAATTTCTAGCCCGATAACCTTATCAAACTCGCTATCCTTAGCTGAAAGCATGATAATCGGTGTGTGACTTGTCTTTCGAATTTCTTTAGCAACTTCTAAGCCATCTAGTTCAGGCAACATCAAGTCCAGGATGACCAAGTCTGGTTTTTCAGCTTCAAACTGCTCCAAAGCTTCACGACCATCAAAGGCTGTAACCACTTCATAACCTTCTTTAGTTAGATTAAACTTGATGATATCCGAGATTGGTCTTTCATCATCAACTACTAGAATTTTTTTCATATAAACACCTCATCGGTTTTCTTAAGTCATTCAATTTTGTAAAGTAGAAAACTTTACGTATCAAACATATTATACCAAAAAATAGGTTAAGGACCAAGTTTCTACTATAGATATTAAGCTGATATACAAGCTTTCCTTGTTTTTTGAGGTAGCTTTGCTATCTGTAATCTGTTAAATGACGAACATTATGATTGAATTTTCAAACATTTTTGACATTTTACTATATCTATAGTAAAATACACTCTTGTTGTTACATATATTAATGTAAAATTTTAGGAGGCTCTTATGGCACTTATCGAATTTAAAAATGTCAATAAATACTACGGAGATTATCATGCACTTCGTGACATTAATCTAGAAATTGAAAAAGGACAAGTTGTGGTTCTCTTGGGACCTTCTGGGTCTGGGAAATCTACCCTTATCCGTACAATCAACGCCTTGGAATCCATTGATAACGGTACACTTATCGTTAACGGACATAATGTGACGGAAGCTTCTGCCAAAGATTTGGTTGAGCTTCGTAAGGAAGCAGGGATGGTATTCCAACACTTTAACCTCTACCCGCATAAAACCGTTCTTGAAAATGTAACCTTGGCACCTATCAAGGTTCTTGGAATCAGTAAGGCAGACGCCGAAAAGACTGCTGAAAAATTCCTTCGCTACGTTAACATGTGGGACAAGAAAGATTCTTATCCAGGCATGCTTTCTGGTGGGCAAAAACAACGTATCGCTATTGCCCGTGGTCTTGCTATGAACCCTGAGCTCTTGCTCTTTGACGAACCAACGTCAGCCCTTGACCCAGAGACTATCGGTGACGTGCTTGCGGTTATGCAAAACCTTGCCAAAGGTGGTATGAACATGGTTGTCGTAACCCACGAAATGGGCTTTGCCCGCAGTGTGGCTGACCGTATCATTTTCATGGCTGAAGGTCAGGTTCTTGTAGACACTACGGATGTGGATGGTTTCTTCGACAATCCAACTGAACCTCGTGCAGTTCAATTCCTTTCTAAGATTATCGACCACAACTCTGATCGTGTCCAAGTGGATGCCTAAGGAGGACTTATGTTAATCAAGAAACTTAGTCGCATTTTAGCTATCTCTGTTATAGCTTTTCTAGCAGTTCTCCTCTGGAACACTAAAAGTAGTCAGGCAGATGAAAGCAGTAAACTACTCAATAGTGCTGCAATTCAAAAAATTGTCAAAAAAGGGACACTAAACGTTGGTGTCAAACAGGATGTCCCAAACTTTGGTTACTATTCAGCCAAAACTAATACCTATCAAGGGATGGAAATTGACCTCGCTAAGAAAATTGCCAAAGAACTTAAGGTTAAGGTGAATTTTACAGCGGTTACCCCACAAACTCGTGAAGCCCTTATGGATAACGGAACTATTGACATGCTTATCGCTACTTATACCATTACAGATGAGCGTAAGGCTTCATATGCCATGTCAAATCCTTACTACTACGACCAAATCGGTTTCCTCGTTCAAACCAAATCTGGCTATAAGAAACTTTCTGACCTAAACGGTAAAACTATTGGAGTGTCTCAAGGGTCATCTGCCAAAGCTGCTGTTGAAGAGTACGCTTCAGCTAATAACCTTAAGTTTGACTACGTTCAACTTGGATCTTATCCTGAGTTAGCCGTATCACTCTATGCTTACCGTATTGACGCCTTTGCTGGTGATAAATCAATCTTGTCAGGTTACGAAAGTGATAAAACCAAGATCCTTGATGAAGGTTTCAAAACACAAGAGTACGGTATTGCTTCAAGTAAGTCTAACCAAGAGTTGATTGATTATACCAACGATTTGATTGCTAAATGGCAAAAAGATGGTAGCCTTCAAAAACTCTACGATAAGTATCACTTGAAACCAGCTAAGGCTGAAGATAAATAGAAAGGAGTCCTGAATTTATGTATCTTTTAACTGAAACGGCTAGTCCTTTCGCTCTTGAACGTTGGGCTGCTTTCTTCGCTAACTTTGGGCAATTTGCCAAAGGTTTCTTTTACACCCTTGGCATTTCAATTGGTGCCTTGATTGTAGCTCTTCTTCTTGGGCTTATCTTTGGAGCTATGAGTTCGACTCACAACAAGGTCCTTCGTGGCATTTCACGTGTTTATGTCGAAATCTTCCAGAACACACCCTTGCTTGTGCAATTCGTGGTTGTCTTCTATGGGATTTCAATCTTGACTGATGGTCATGTCATGATCCCAATTTCATTGACGGCTATCCTTTGTGTGGGTGTCTACACAGGAGCCTATATCTCTGAAATTATTCGTACAGGTATCGAGGCAGTTCCTAAAGGTCAAACCGAAGCCGCTTTGTCTCAAGGATTCACCTACGCTGATACCATGCGTATCATCATCTTGCCTCAAGCAGTCCGTACTATCTTGCCACCATTGACTAACCAAGTGGTTAACTTGATCAAAAACACTTCTACAGTTGCCATCATCTCTGGGGCAGATATCATGTTCACGGCTAAGGCTTGGGCTTATGATACCACTAACTATGTGCCGGCCTTTGCTGGGGCTGCCTTCCTCTACTTTATCATGTGTTTCCCTCTAGCTACTTGGGCACGTCGTAAAGAAGAAGAGAATAAGAAAGCTTACTAAGGAGGTCCACTATGTCAGAAGTTTTATCAGCTACTAACCTTAAATTCTTGGCACAAGGGATGTGGACGACTCTTTACTTGTCTTTCTTCATCATCGTGCTATCTACCCTGTTCGGAACTATTCTGGCGGTAATGCGTAACGGAAAGAATCCTATCCTTCGTTGGATTGCTTCTATCTACGTTGAGTTCGTCCGTAATGTTCCTAACTTGCTTTGGATTTTCATTATCTTCCTGGTCTTCCAACTCAAGTCAACCGCTGCAGGGATTACCTCTTTCACGGTCTTTACTTCAGCTGCCTTGGCGGAAATCATTCGTGGGGGATTGAACTCTATTGACCATGGCCAAACGGAAGCCGGCTTGTCTCAAGGATTTAACAACAAACAAATCTTTATTTACATCATCTTCCCACAAGCTATTCGTAAGATGTTGCCATCTATCATCTCTCAATTCGTAACAGTTATCAAGGATACTTCTTTCCTTTACTCTGTTATCGCCTTACAAGAATTGTTTGGTAAGAGTCAGATTTTGATGGGTGGTTACTACGAACCTAGTCAAATCTTTACCTTATACGGTATTGTGGCTTTAGCTTATTTCGTGGTTAACTTTGCCATCTCTAGCTACTCTCGCTACCTCTCTAAACAATGGGAGCAAGCTAGTGAATAAAACAAAAAATCACCTACGGGTGGTTTTTTGTTTGTTCATATTTATGTCAAAATAATGATTAATTATATAGCAAAACCCGAACGTTTTTGAAAGAATATTCGGAATTTTTTGACTTTCGGCTTTACTTATGCTAAAATTTAGTACATGTTAGAAAAGCTAACAACTAAATCCATTATTAGGAGGTTCTTATGGCACTTATCGAATTTAAAAATGTCAATAAATATTACGGAGACTATCATGCACTTCGTGATATCAATCTAGAAATTGAAAAAGGACAAGTTGTGGTTCTCTTGGGACCTTCTGGGTCTGGGAAATCCACTCTCATCCGTACAATCAACGCCTTAGAATCAATCGATAACGGTACGCTTATCGTTAACGGACATAATGTGACGGAAGCTTCTGCCAAAGATTTGGTAGAATTGCGTAAGGAAGCCGGTATGGTTTTCCAACACTTTAACCTCTACCCGCACAAAACCGTTCTTGAAAATGTAACCTTGGCACCTATCAAGGTTCTTGGAATCAGTAAGGCAGACGCTGAAAAGACTGCTGAAAAATTCCTTCGCTACGTTAACATGTGGGACAAGAAGGATTCATACCCTGGCATGCTTTCTGGTGGACAAAAACAACGTATCGCTATCGCCCGTGGTCTTGCTATGAATCCTGAGCTCTTGCTCTTTGACGAACCAACGTCAGCTCTTGACCCAGAGACTATCGGTGACGTGCTTGCGGTTATGCAAAAACTTGCCAAAGGTGGTATGAATATGGTTGTCGTAACCCACGAAATGGGCTTTGCCCGTAGTGTGGCTGACCGTATCATTTTCATGGCTGACGGTCAGATTCTTGTAGACACTACGGATGTGGATGGTTTCTTTGACAATCCAACTGAACCTCGTGCGGTTCAATTCCTTTCTAAGATTATCGATCACAACTCTGATAATGTCCAAGTGGATGCCTAAGGAGGTTGCCTATGATTTTCAAAAAAATCTTACGTTACCTAACTGTTGCAAGCTTGGCAATTCTCACTATTTTTCTTATCACGAGTCACAAGACTAAGGCGGAAGACACTAGTAAGCTTCTTGATAGTAAAGCAGTCCAAAAGATTGTTAAGCGAGGGACACTCAATGTCGGTGTGAAGCAAGACGTTCCTAACTTTGGTTACTATTCTGCTAAGACTAATACCTACGAAGGTATGGAAGTTGATCTTGCTAAGAAGATTGCTGATGAGTTAAAAGTTAAAGTGAATTATATCCCAGTAACGACGCAAACTCGTGAACCACTTATGGATAACGGTACTATCGACTTGCTTATCGCTACCTATACCATTAATGATGAACGTAAGGCTTCTTACGCTATCTCAACTCCTTACTACTATGACCAAATCGGTTTCTTGGTTCTTAAGGATTCAGGTATTAACAAAATCTCAGATTTGAATGGTAAGACTATCGGTGTTTCTCAAGGGGCGTCAACTAAGGCTGCGTTGCAAGAGTACGCTTCAGCTAATAACCTTAAGTTCAACTATGTTCAACTCGGATCTTTCCCAGAATTGGCTGTTTCTCTTTACGCTCACCGTGTAGATGCTTTCTCAGTTGATAAATCTATCCTCTCTGGATATGAAAGTAAGAAAACTAAAACCTTAAAAGAAGGTTTCAAAACACAAGAATACGGTATCGCTTCAAGCAAGTCTAACCAAGAGTTGATTGATTATACCAACGATTTGATTGCTAAATGGCAAAAAGATGGTAGCCTTCAAAAACTCTACGATAAGTATCACTTGAAACTAGCTAAGGCTGAAGATAAATAGAAAGGAGTCCTGAATTTATGTATCTTTTAACTGAAACGGCTAGTCCTTTCGCTCTTGAACGTTGGGCTGCTTTCTTCGCTAACTTTGGGCAATTTGCCAAAGGTTTCTTTTACACCCTTGGCATTTCAATTGGTGCCTTGATTGTAGCTCTTCTTCTTGGGCTTATCTTTGGAGCTATGAGTTCGACTCACAACAAGGTCCTTCGTGGCATTTCACGTGTTTATGTCGAAATCTTCCAGAACACACCCTTGCTTGTGCAATTCGTGGTTGTCTTCTATGGGATTTCAATCTTGACTGATGGTCATGTCATGATCCCAATTTCATTGACGGCTATCCTTTGTGTGGGTGTCTACACAGGAGCCTATATCTCTGAAATTATTCGTACAGGTATCGAGGCAGTTCCTAAAGGTCAAACCGAAGCCGCTTTGTCTCAAGGATTCACCTACGCTGATACCATGCGTATCATCATCTTGCCTCAAGCAGTCCGTACTATCTTGCCACCATTGACTAACCAAGTGGTTAACTTGATCAAAAACACTTCTACAGTTGCCATCATCTCTGGGGCAGATATCATGTTCACGGCTAAGGCTTGGGCTTATGATACCACTAACTATGTGCCGGCCTTTGCTGGGGCTGCCTTCCTCTACTTTATCATGTGTTTCCCTCTAGCTACTTGGGCACGTCGTAAAGAAGAAGAGAATAAGAAAGCTTACTAAGGAGGTCCACTATGTCAGAAGTTTTATCAGCTACTAACCTTAAATTCTTGGCACAAGGGATGTGGACGACTCTTTACTTGTCTTTCTTCATCATCGTGCTATCTACCCTGTTCGGAACTATTCTGGCGGTAATGCGTAACGGAAAGAATCCTATCCTTCGTTGGATTGCTTCTATCTACGTTGAGTTCGTCCGTAATGTTCCTAACTTGCTTTGGATTTTCATTATCTTCCTGGTCTTCCAACTCAAGTCAACCGCTGCAGGGATTACCTCTTTCACGGTCTTTACTTCAGCTGCCTTGGCGGAAATCATTCGTGGGGGATTGAACTCTATTGACCATGGCCAAACGGAAGCCGGCTTGTCTCAAGGATTTAACAACAAACAAATCTTTATTTACATCATCTTCCCACAAGCTATTCGTAAGATGTTGCCATCTATCATCTCTCAATTCGTAACAGTTATCAAGGATACTTCTTTCCTTTACTCTGTTATCGCCTTACAAGAATTGTTTGGTAAGAGTCAGATTTTGATGGGTGGTTACTACGAACCTAGTCAAATCTTTACCTTATACGGTATTGTGGCTTTAGCTTATTTCGTGGTTAACTTTGCCATCTCTAGCTACTCTCGCTACCTCTCTAAACAATGGGAGCAAGCTAGTGAATAAACAAAAACTCACCTGCGGGTGGGTTTTTGTTTTTCTAGATACTAAAAACGACTCCGGTTGGAGTCGTTTTTTCATTAATTCACCGTTACTTTCCCTGAATAATAATCTAGGGTAATTCCCTGTTGGACATTTGGAACGAAGACGTTGAACTCAAGCGAGCCATCTGCTGACTTGGCTTCAAGATGTGATCCTGATGGAATCAGGTTATCTCCTTCATAAATGAGGGTAACGCGATAACGGACACGTTTATTTTTATCTTGAGCTTTTCGTACCAGGCTTTCATAATAGTTTTGGCCTGTGGAAGTTTCGCTATTAGCTTGGTTAGCCCAAGCAGTTTGAACGGCAATATTTTCTGGATTTGAAGTCGAGGCATCAAATCCTTTGAGACCACCTACAAGTGCATAACCTAACAAATGGCCTCGGTCTACGGCATGGCTATACTCTCCTGAAAGATTGTGAACTTGATGCCATCCAGCTGGTGTCCAAGAAGTTGAGCCATTCCCTGTTTCTTGACGATTTTTGTACTGTCTGGTCGCTTTACTTAACAAGGCATTCGCAACTGTAGGAACCGTTTGTCCTTGAACCGTTTTAACTTGGTTATTAGCGTAGGGTTGGCTAGATACCTTAGCATTAAGATTGGTTTTATTACCGTTAACAATATAGGCACCAGCCCCATTCCATTCTATGGCGTTTCCTAGTTGACTCTTGACAGAGCTAGTCATCACCGTCTCTGCGAGTTGCTCTTGTGGCGTAGACTGCCCACTTGTTGAGCCGTTTGATTTGGCGGAGTTATTGGATTTTCCCGAGACTAGACTAGCTACCTGCTTGATTGGATTGTTAGGTGAGAGCTTATTACTCGTTCCAATGTAACCTAAAACTGCAATCAAAACCGCTATTAGTAACGAGACTAGCTGACGTTTCTGTTTATTTGTTAAAGATGTCTTTCTTTTTGCCATTGTTCTCTTTCTTTTATATGAATGTCATGACTAAAGGAGCGGGATTACTTCCCACTCCCTTTTATTTTCCTGTAAATTTAGCAACAATTGCCTGCCAAGTTTCTGGTTTTAAGATGCTTATTGGATCCTTGCCCTCTCCTAAAACAGCATAGCCAATCATCAAACCGATAGCTAGAAAAGCAAGGCCAATCACACACACACTCAAAACAAGTAATAATTGACGAAAAACATAGCCTTTACCAGTTTCCATACTAAGCCTCACTTACACGTGAAATATTTGCTCCTAGTTTAGCTAGTTTCTCATGGAATTGATAGTAACCACGATCCAAGTGTGTTAATTTACCAACAGTCGTTGTTCCTTCAGCTACCATTCCTGTAAGAATAAGTGCTGCCGAAGCTCGAAGGTCAGTAGACATAACTTGAGCACCTTGAAGTGGCAAACCACCGTGAATCATAGCCGTATCACGAAGGATTTCTGAATGAAGTCCCATACGACGCATTTCTTCCAAGTGTTGGAAGCGATTCTCAAAGACTGTTTCAATCATGGTTGATTCCCCGTTTACCACTGCCATAAGTGCTGTAAATTGAGCCTGCATGTCAGTTGGGAAACCAGGGTGAGGTAGAGTTTTAACGGTTACTGGTTTCAATTGTGAAACATCAGATTTAACACGAATGCCACCTTCTTCTTCCTTAACATCAACACCCATTTCCAATAATTTTGAAATCAAAGGACGGTTATGTTCCCAGATAGCATCTTTGATGAGGACATCTCCAGAAGTCATGGCTGCTGCTACCATAAAGGTACCTGCTTCAATACGGTCCTGAACAACTGCATGTTTAGTACCATGGAGAGCTTTAACACCTTTAATCACGAGCGTTTCAGTTCCAGCACCTTTGACGTCTGCTCCCATCTCGTTAAGAAGGAGGGCCAAGTCAA
The DNA here is from genome assembly GCF_037967965.1 of Streptococcus sp. FSL R7-0248. Taxonomy (NCBI): domain Bacteria; kingdom Bacillati; phylum Bacillota; class Bacilli; order Lactobacillales; family Streptococcaceae; genus Streptococcus; species Streptococcus sp. FSL R7-0248. The sequence goes on along the minus strand of NZ_CP150201.1, from coordinate 926,831 downwards.
CAATTTCTGGTTCACGCGCAGCATTTTCAATGGTTGTAACACCATCAGCCAAAGTTGCTGCCATCATAAGGTTTTGAGTGGCACCAACAGATGGGAAGTCCATATAAATGGTTGCACCTTTAAGGTTTTCTGCTGTCGCAGTAATGTCACCACCAACTTGGGTAATTTTAGCCCCCATTGCTTCTAAACCTTTAAGGTGGAGGTCGATTGGACGACTACCAATCGTACAACCGCCAGGCATTGAAACCTTAGCGTGACCATTACGGGCAAGAATAGGTCCGAGAACTACGATTGACGCACGCATCTTGCTAACATACTCGTATGGTGCTTGATCAAGAATTTCTCCACTAGCATCAACGACAACGGTATTGTTTTCTTCGTCAAAGTCTACAGCAATATCTAAACCACGAACAACATTATTCATCGTGTAAACATCTGACAAGATTGGAACATTAGTTAAGGTTGTTTGACCTTCCGAGGCCAAGATAGTCGCCGCCAACAAAGGGAGGACAGCGTTTTTAGCACCTTCAATGACAACCTCACCACTTAATCGAGTGTTGCCACCCTGCACAATAATTTTATCCATAAGGATTCCTTTCAAGGGTCATTTTCATCTTTTTGTATTATATCAAAAGTCTTTTAAAATCACTAATTTAAGAAATCGAGCTAGCCATATTCTGTCCAAAAGCTAAAACCGACAGAACAAAGGAGCTGATAAGATAGCCTAAGGCAATACTGATAAAGAGCAAAAAGAGTTTCAATTTTCCAGTATTTTCAATCGGATTTTTGATAATCTTCGCCCAATCAAAGAGGCTAATCAGCATTTGGTAGCTCAATCCTATAAATACAAGGTGACTCGCCAAAGTGACGAATTGATTAATAATAGTCATAATTTCATTATACCATAGAAAGCTAAGCTAAAACATAAAAAGAGGGTGAGACAGTTCTAAATCTGTAATCATTTAGTGACCGCTTCCACTCCTCTTCTCTTTATTTTTGAAGCTACTAGATTAGGGATAGTTTAAAATAATCTAGTGCTTATCTTACGCTCTCTAGGAACTGATAATTTGAGTTATGCTACTTAGTCTTCATAACCGTTTGGGTTAGTCGTTTGCCAACGCCATGAATCTCTAACCATTTCTTTCAAGGTCTTCTTAGCTTCCCAGCCAAGGACTTCTTTGGCCTTTTCAGGAGAGGCATAGCAAGTAGCAATATCACCAGCACGACGTCCTTGAATACGGTATGGGATAGCAACCTTGTTTTCAGCTTCGAAAGTCTTAACGAGATCCAAAACGCTATAACCATGTCCAGTACCCAAGTTGAAAATCTCAGCACCTTTATGACTCAAATTATATTTGACAGCAGCCAAGTGACCTGAGGCCAGGTCAAGAACGTGAATGTAGTCACGCACACCTGTACCATCTGGAGTTGGATAGTCATCCCCAAAGACGTTAAGCTCAGGCAGTTTACCGATAGCTACTTGTGTAATATATGGCATCAGGTTGTTTGGAATACCGTTTGGCAATTCCCCAATCAAACCACTTTCATGAGCACCAATAGGATTGAAATAACGAAGATTTGTGACAGACCATGACGGATCTGATGCAGCTACGTCTGTAAGAATTTGTTCCATCATCAACTTAGTATAACCGTATGGGTTGATAGCTGATGTTGGCATATCTTCGGTCATTGGAGAAGGATTATTGGTACCGTAAACTGTGGCACTTGAACTGAAGACGATGTTTTTAACATCATACTCCTTCATTTTTTCAAGAAGGGTAATGGTACCACTGATATTGTTCTTATAATATTTCAAAGGTTTTTGAACAGATTCACCCACTGCTTTAAAGGCTGCAAAGTGAATAACTAGCTCAATATTTTCATTTGTGAAAACCTTATCCAAGAAATCAGTATCTAAAATTGATCCTTGATAAAATGGAAACTTTTTACCTGTAATCTTTTCCAAACGTTCAAGTACTGCTGGTGAACTATTTGAAAAGTCGTCAACTAAGACTACATCGAAACCTGCATTAAGGAGTTCAACGGTTGTGTGGCTACCGATATAGCCAGCTCCTCCTGTAATTAAAATAGACATTTATTTTTCCTTTCTTACTTGCCAGTGCCTTTTTGATCCTTTTGAATCGTTGCTAATTTAGGCATGACTTCTCCTTCAAAACCTTTCATGGCAAAATGAACCGAAGGCTCTTGTGTCATTGGAGATAGAATTCCTAGCTTCACTTGATAGTTCTGATCTTTGGAATAGGCGAAACTTGCCTTAAGTTCAGTTGTTTGATCTGGAAGCAATTCAGACAAACGACAATCAAGTTGTTGTGCTTGAAGAACCTTGCCATTAGCATTACACAAGTATAATACCACAGGCCAATCCCCATATAAAGGGGCAACCCCAGAATTTTCCAAATTAAGGGTAATATCAACCTTGCTCTCTCCTTTAGAAATTGCCAAACCTGACACCCAGAGGCGATAGCCCATGTTCTTCAAAAGCTCCTTATAAGCAGCATGTCCGTCACCGATATCTTCAGCAACCTTTGGACCCAAGAAGGTCAAATGAGCAGCCTTAGCTTCTTCAGTTAACTCATCTAAGTTATTACCTAGTAAGCTAGACATAGACTGCGAACTTGTCAATTCACCACCGATAGGAGCCTTTTCCCAAGCCTTAGGCATAGCTTTCAAGGCGGCTTGCTCTTGGGTTTGATCGTATGAGCCACCATTTTGAATCCAATTTAACCAGGTTTTAGTTGCTGATTTGTCTCCAAAGACATCATTGTAGATTCCAAAATCACCTTCCAAACCTGTATCAAAAGGTCTTCTCATAAGAATCTTCGCTTTAGGAAAGGCTGGTTGAAACGGTGCGATGTAATCCTTACGAACTTCTTTTCGTGGTAATTGGCGAATGCCAGCATCTGAGTGAACATGCCACTCGCCCCAGTGTCCTAAGCCACCAAGTTCGATGTAGGCGATAAAATCATCATTGCCCCAACGCTGTCCCATAGCAGTCACAGCTTCTTTATAGTATTTTCTAAGCAGTTTATTTTGGTAATTTGGTGAAAATCCCTTACCGTAGGATGTGTTATAAGCATCCCCAAGGTCAGAAATTTCATTTCCTAACCAGTCAGGAATATCCTTATGACTTGATTTGCCAGGGTAATCTAGTAAGAAACGTAAGACGACCTGCTTGCCTTCTTTCTTCCATCGTTTGAACTGGTTACTTTCTTCAATCGTTTCCCAGTTATAGTGGCCCTTTTTAGGTTCCAATTCTTTCCATGTGATATCAACATAGACAAGATGAACATCTTCAGAAACTGTTTTTTCTTCCGCTGAAGGGACATAACCCATGAGCGGATTACCAAAGCTCTTGTCTGAAAGCGTATATTCAAACTTGGTACCTGTATTTCTGGTATTCAAATACACAAAAATGGCATAAAGACCACTCGTAATGATGATTAGACAGATGACGAGCCAAAGTTTCTTCTTTCGACTACTCCAACTCTTCTTCTCACGTTTACTAGCCATGGTATTCGCCGTTGTATTGGATCAGCGTAAGGTCTTTGACACCTTCGATAGATTTAATGTTTTCAACGAAGGTAAGGTCGTTATTTTTCACAAAGACTTCAATAGCCATCTCAACACTGTCTTTTCGCATAGTTTCAGACTTGATAAAGTGTTTGATGCGACCAAGTTCTTGAATAACTTTGTCACCTGTGTGCTCACCATCATAGTGAACCACAGCGATATACACCTTACCAGTCTCTTGCAAGCGGCTAAAGACAATAAGCATCAGTAGGATAACAAGGGACGTTACAACGGCTAGGACATACATACCTGCCCCTACCGTAATCCCTGAAGTAATTGCCCAGAACAGATAGAGCAAGTCCATAGGATCCTTAACAGCGGTACGGTAACGGACGATAGAGAGGGCACCGACCATACCAAGTGAGATAACGATATTTGAACTGATTGCCAGTGTTACCATTGACGTAAGCAAGGTCATACCGACCAAGGTCATGGCAAAACTGCGTGAATAAATAACGCCTGTAAAGAAATGCTGGTAAACCTTATAGATAAAGGCTCCAATCAACAAGGCAAGTAGCAAGACGATAACAATACGAAACGGCGACTGCGTCGCATAGTTATCAGACTGCAAGATTGATTTTTTTATAAAATCTTGAACACTCATAAATTCCCCTTCTTATACTAAGTTCTTTCAAACTTAGCACTTTTCCTATTTATATATTCCCATCTTCCCAGTATTCAAAACCATTTAGATACTGAGATTTTTCATAAGCCAATACGTACTTAGAGACAGCCATCATGTCTGCTTTCCCTGGCAAGACACTCTGGACAATCTTTGGCAGATACTCTGTATATTTAACTTCGAAAACCATCTTTTCTGGATCAATGACTGGAATTGTTGGTAAGTCTGGATCAAAAATATCAAAACTTCCAACCGCTACTCTGACATTTTGGTCAAAGGTTAAGCGAACTGTTCCAAAGTCATAGACCCAAGGCTCTCGCTCATAGTCAACGATGGTCCGTGGACGCATCATGTTACTAACGCATTCATAGTAAAATTCCTGACAGAGAGGATATGGACTTTTTAAGAGAAAGTCATAGTCCCCATCAATAATTTTATAAAATTCTTCAACGGTTAGAGGTGCATCCTCTTTCAAAATGTAGGTATCTACCTTTTTCTTACGCTCTAGTTTGATACTATTGGTCCCGAAATTATAGATACGAATCCGATATTTTTTACGAACTAGAATACCTGCGTCTTTTTCAGCATAGGCACTATTCCAATAGTCGTCAAAGTAAAGACTCCGAATGGTATAACCACCATTTGTCGCATGCTTATCCAATTGAATCAAATGTTTAAAACGCTCAGTCAGCAGAGCCTTTTCTGGTTCACCAATGACATATTTCAACTCATGGCGAAAGGGCTTCTCTTTAGTCTTCATAACCATCTACCCCAATTTTTCCATCTTCAAGGACAAAGAAGCTCATGATACCAAATTGTTTAGAGTTATCACTATTGACATAGTAGTCAAAGGCACGTTGTGATTGTCCTGCTTCGTTAGTTGCAGTCACACGCACAAAATATTGTCCCTTAGGCAAGGTATCTGTTTCAGCACTGAGGGTTTTGAGACCAGATTTTTCAAAGACCTTGTCTTTAAATTCATAGTCCTTAGCTAACTCAACTGTGTAAGTCAACTTGCTGTTATTGAAGTCGTAAGAGGCACCCCAACTTAATTTCAATTTGTTATTGGCCACTTCCGGCTTATTGATAAAGAATGGTTGCGGTTTTTCAAGACTTGTTTTGTAAATCTTGTAGTTGTTCTCCAACTCATTTGGCAAATCTGCCAAAATCTTGTCGTAATTATCAGGTGTTGTCTTAGCATGCATTTGGTCAGGCATCTTAGCTAGGTAAGGTTTAATAACTGCTGCGTATTCATTACTCATAGAAGTAATCTTGTCACCAGTAATCGTCTTACGTAGCTCATCCATCTTCTCATCTAGACCCTTGCGGAACTCTTTTGACTTGAGCAAACGTTGGAAAAGTTGGTTACCCCAATAGTTGCTGACACCGACTTCCCAGCTATTAGCTTGGTCACTGTCCTTACTTACCAAACGACGTTCATTCTTCATCAAGATACTATCGTTATCCCAAGGAATGATGTACCATTTGGTTGAGTTTTGTGGGCTATAGAGATACATGTTACGACTCTGTGTATCATCATTACCAAGCAACATCTGGAAGGCCATCCAATATTGGATATTCTCAGGATCTACATACTTGTCCATGATGGTTTCAATCTTCACCGATGGATCGTTGAGCTTGGTTAGAAAATCAATAAGTTTGGTATGATCATGGCTACCTTTAATTTCCAAAAGTTTCTCGAATTTATCCTTATCGAATTTAGGATCATCTTCTTTAACAATCGTATCTTCATAGCGGAAGAATTCGAAGAAGTTTGGTTTATAAAGGTTGGCATTTTCATCCAGACCGTGATCTTTCAGATAGTTTTTGTTAATCTGTTCGACTTGCGTGTAGAGACCATAATCTTCAAACTTACCTGAAGGATTGTCAGAGGTTTCATCTTTAACGTAGAGGTGAACAAAACTCGTTCTAGCACCCATGAGTTGTGGAATCTCTTCCATTAGATCATAGGACAACTTATTTCTAAAGCGAAGGGCTTCAGTCTGGTGTTTGTTAAGGTTGATAGTACGTTGACCGTTCCACTCACCTTTGTTCTTTTTAATCTTGATTTTGTAGTTCTTTTGGGCGTTCTTACTTGAACTTTCCCCACGAATCTGAACACTAGCATTTGGCACGTCTTGGTCATAACCTAACTCACCAGAGACGGGACCGTCCTCGTTACCAACTTGAAGGAGCCCTGCTACTTGATATCGTTTAACATGCATTTTCTGATAATCTTCAACGGAATATTGATTGACCTCAGACCATGAGTGATTTTGATTTTCTGTAGCATCTCCTCGACGTACTGTCAGGTACATGGTCGTTACCTTTGTATGATCCTTATCATAGAGACTCTTTTTGTCTCTTAAGTGTACATTAGAGATATCAGTGGCCGCTTGTTTATCTACTTTTTTAGTTGTCACACCGTTTTTTGTCTGTTCCTTGGTTCCACATGCTGTAAAACCAAAGACCGTACAGAGCAACAAAACCGCTGCTAAACTCTTTTTCCTATTCATTTCCCCCACCTCTTTTGTATGTTTTCTAAACGCTCAGTCCATTTTTCAAAATAGCCCACGTCTTTCTTAGATACCATGGCTTGGCTTCCTAAGAAATGATACTGAAGATCACTTGTGTATTTGTCGATTTCCTGACCACTTTCAATAAAAAGAACAAGAGAAGAAATCAAGAAGGCGTAGCCTAGGAAGGCTGAGTCCAAGAACTGAGAACCAAAACTCAAAACTACTGTCAGAATAGCAAAGTGTTTGGCAAGTTTCTTAGCTCCCTTATAATCTGCAAAATACATCAAAAGCAAGATATTTACATTACCAACAGCATAGAGTCCATAAGCCAGACATAGCGTTAAAAAGTACCCATGCATTTGATTGTTAAAACCAATTGGTAAGTAAGTCAAGGCCACGCTTCCGAAGAACATAATGAAAATTGTCGCTAGCAATTGTTTCCAAAAAACATATTTGAGTTCGTTACTCATGACATCCAGCATTTGAGTTTCAGCTTCCTGGATATCCGAAAGACTTCCCTCTTCATTGTATAGGTTAAAATAACGTCGGAAATGCGGATAGAAGGAAACCTCGACAGACATAACGAAATTAAGTGTTGATACCAAAGTCGTTAAGTAGGCTAGCATGGCTGGCACATCGTAGACTGGAGCTGTACGGAAGAAGCCGTCAAAACTCTTACTAATTGGCCCAAACCAGTTAATAATAATATGAGCAAAGAGGGCCACCAACATGTAAAGTCCAGTCTTGGCAAGATCAGAGAATTGATCAAACCATTTCAAAAACTCAAAGGACATTTTAAGATTAGATGGGAAATAGTCATGGATAAGACGAACCATCCAAAACATCATTCCACCGTATCCCAAACAAACACTTAGGAAGATACCATACTTTTGATGTAGGAAAATACTAAGTAACCCAGAGACAACCGTCACACCAATCGCTAAAAAGAAACCTTTGATAATTTCTTTATAGGATTTAATCGCTGTCAAGTAGGTAATGACATTCCAAACGAGACAGAGCTCACCAAAGAGCAAAACTCCCATAGCCACTTCTGCTAAGCTTCGACTAGCCAAGGCTAGATAAATCGCATACAGCGGTGTCCCAATCAAAAGCATCAAAGCACTCGACGCATAAAATGAGGGGATAATAGTCTCAAATTTTTTCTCGTAGAGCATGTCCGCAACAAAGCGGGTTACCACCAGAGAAAAGAGACTGGTAATCACGAGTGAAAAGATGATAGCGTAGGTTAAGTTCGAAAGAATATAATCACGCTCATTTTCACTGATTCCCGCTACCATTGTTAGAACAACGACACCAGCTGTAAGCAAAATCCCCAAAAGCATAGGACCGGTATAAACAATTCCAGCATAAGCGTAGGCCTTTTGTTTTGAAAAAAGGCTATCCTCGTTGTAAATTTTACGTAATTCAAATCCAATACCGGCCATTAAACAGCCACCTCCTCATATAAGCGTCGGTACTGACCGATCATTTGCGGATATTGATATATCGCCTCAACACGCTTACGCGCAATTTCACCCATTTCAAGACGTCTAGCATCATTAATCGCCATCTTCTTCATAGCTTCTGCAAGAGGCCCTGTACAAGTAGGTGGCGCACAAAATCCTGCAATCCCTAAATTGTCATCCTCACGACCTTCTAGCAATTCTCGACAACATCCGACATCTGTCGTCACACAAGGACGGCTAGCCGCCATTGATTCCAAAACAGAAAGTGGCAAACCTTCAGAAAGGCTGGTCAAAAGCGTAAAATCAATTTTCTTCATATATTCTCGAATATTAACACGACCAGTGAATAGGAGACGATCTCCCAAATCCATCTTATCGGCCAAGCTAAAACACTCATTCGCATATTCTTGGTCATCTATACCACCCATGATATGCAAACGAACGTTTGGCACTTGCTGAGCTAGTTCGTAGAAAGAATACAACATGGTTTTGATGTCCTTAATTGGAGCCAAACGAACCACGGCTCCGATATCAATCCAACCATCCGGTTCTTTCAAAGGAATTTGAGAAAACGCATCGTAGTCAATCCCGTTTGAAATAACCTGACATTTCTCTGGATCACAACCCATCTCAATCTGAATTTCCTTGGCCTTCGTAAAGAGGCTGGTAATTTTTTCAGCATTTTGATAAATCGCATCAGACAACATATAGAAGAACCTTACCCACTGTTGGCGCATTGTAGGTAAAACCCACTTGGCACGAAGCAATTCTTCCTCACGTTCACGTGTATAAATCCCGTGTTCAGTTAAGAAGAGAGGTTTGTCATAGGTCAAACTGCCCAAAGTTGCAAGAATACCACCATAACCTGTAGAGATTGAGTGGTAAACATCTGCTTCAGGAGGTGGACAAGATAAAATATTTAAAAGTGGAAACAGCATAGAACGGATCGTGTGAAAAACATCTGAAAAAGATAGCTGCGTGTAGCGTTCACTACAGAGATCCTTCAAGACCTGAAAAAAGGCCTCACTACTCAAGAGATCGTTAGGAACGACCTTACCATCCTGTAACAGTTTAAACAAGACTTTCCAATCAGGTTGTTGACAAAAAACCATATCTTTAAGCGCTTGTTTTTCCTCATCTGTAAACTGATGTGGCTCTATGTCTTCTTCTTTATCTGGCACAACATAGTCCAAAAAGACTTCGTGTACCTCTACGACATTTTCAGGAAGTTCATAAACAAACTTTCCCTTTTGCTCATGCGTTGCCCCCACAACCCAAAGAACAAATTCATGCTCTTTCATTTCTGTAATATATTGATGCATCCAAGTAGAGACACCACCGTGAACATACGGATAGGACCCTTCAAGAATTAAACATATCTTCATCGGCATTTTCCCCTATTTTGCCTTATTTTAATGTGATGGTGACTGACTTATTCGTAGCCTCCAATAGGTAAAGATCACCCGTTAAATGCGTAACCTTACCATTTTTTACCTTCTTAACTTCGTTTTGATTTAAACGAACCATAAGGTAAGCATGATCATGAAAATTCTCAAGATCAATTTTTAGGGCGTCTTTGGTATATTTTTGAGAAACTTTCAAAATACCGTAACGCTGAACAGCACCTGCTAATTCTGAACCTGTTAGATTCCTGAGCGAAGGTGACATATTGTGGACCCAACTAACTTCCTTGTCCAAGGCCTTATACATCTTTGCCCAACCCAATTCTGCACCACGATCGACATCAAGAACATCATCAGGGTGAAGGAAATGGTTATTGACATAGTGCATATTCATTTCAGAAAAGACCGTCATCTGTGAGAAATCGTCCCAAACCGCACCAGAAACTGTACGTGGCTCTTCAATCATTCCATCAGGTGACACTTCAAACTCTTGCGAATAAGTGAAATCTCCTGGGAAATAGTTACTTGAGATAGCCTTGATTTCTGGGAAATCATTAACGATTACCTCTCGCCCTTCTTTTGAAAGAATATTTGATGGTGGAACGTAGACTGATTTTTGCGCTTTAGGAAAGAGTTGGTTGACAAAACGAATCAACTCAGACAGACTGGCCTTCATAGCAGCCTTATCCTTCCAAGTCTTGTAGCTGGCATACTTTTCACCATAATTAACAGATGAAGGACTCAAAGGTTGGTGGTTGTAACCATGATATCCAAGCTCACCACCATTAGCCAAAAGTGAATTTCCAAAATACTTGAAACGATCTAAATCGTTTTGTTGAACAATTTTACCATCTGTCTGGGCCTCATAGTTTTCAATGACCACACCTGTATGAACGATACCATACTTTTCGTGCAGTTTAAGAAGGTCTGGCCACCAAACATTGGTATAAAATTCAGACACAGACATGTCGTAATCACGTTTAACGAAACGACCATCTCCAGCTGGAACAGGTGATGGGAAATCATCTATATAATAGGTAGAGCCATTGATTACCGGATAAACTGTCGCTTCAGTCAAAAGACTATAAGAAGCGGCATAAATACCACGGACATTACGCTCATAGATTCCAAGGTTATCAACGACAAACTTCCCTCTGCCGTATGATTTTTCCCAAATCAACGGTGTATGAGAATCATCTGTTGTTTTAGCATGCACCTTAACATCACTTTCAAGAGAGACTTTTCTGGCTGACTCAAAAGGTTCTTCAATTTTATAATTGCGTCCCCCACCAATCATGAAATCAGGATCCACGTAGATTTCCTTGACCTCATCCATCTCAAAGTTGGAATAACTCACGCCGAGATTGTGATCAATGGCATCAAGATTACTTTCTTTCCCCATAGTTACTGCAAAAAGGGTTTGACCGCCTTTTTCAGTCCAATCCATGAGTGGCTGAACCTGGTCCTCCATTCGAGAAAGGTCAGTTACAAGTAGAACCACTTTTTTATAGTCGGAAAGCGAATAGGACTCGTGTTTAGCCACATCGACTAACTTAGCTCCCATACGCATATCTTTTAGAATTTGCTCGAACTGTTTCCAAGCCCTCTGACTCGTTTCATTTTCACTATCATAAAGAACTAGCGTATCTTTATCTAAATTTTTGACGACTGAAGCCGTAGATGGTACTTTTCCTGTTAGATAGGCTTCCTTACCTTGAGTCGGGTACCATTCCCCTTTCTTTTGAACAAAGAGTCCAATGGCCAGACACAAAATAAGACCAACACCTAGCAAGGTTTCTTTGCGAATAACATTTTTTTTACCTAATTTCATGCCATCACCTCTTTTCCTTGCCAGAAGTTCAAGAGATCTTGCTTATCCTTAGAAAGAACAACCTTTTTGCCTTGCATCTCACGAATCATGTTCTTAAATTCAGCAAACTGACCGGTTTGATAGTAATATTCCAAATACAAATAATACACATCATCCGCATGTGATTTAATTGAAAGCTGTGTCAAATGCTTTTGGGCCAAGTCATAAAAACCAAGAGCTAGTTCATTATGGATAACTCTCACTAAGTCCGTAGCAGTCGTTCCATGACTAAGTTTCTGCAAGAGACGCTCCTCGTACTCCTTACGAAGCAAACCTTCCATTTGTTTGCTTAGAAGTTCCTTAGATAGGTAGTCTTCCATAAAGTCACAATACTCGGTTAAGAGGTCAAGGTCTTCTTCACCCTTTTCAAAACGTTTCTCAAAGGCACTCAACTTCTCATCGTATTGACTTGAAATTTCAGAAATAAAGGTTGTCGCATAGTGGACGATTTCACTATCCTCATTTAAACGAGCCAAGTAGAGCAAATCCATAAAATGAGACGGATCATCATTAGCCAATCCCATCAATTGTTGACGAGCTTCCTTAGCCTTATTCAAATAGAGAGATTCTTCAAGAGGTACGATGTCTTCTTCAGCCAATTCCTTCGGACGTTGAAAATCATCGATATTTCCAAAATCAATGGTCAAATCTTTAACTTTACCACCAACTGCTTCTTGACCACGGCGATGTCTACCAGGATTTGGTTTAGAAATCATATGAATCAGACCTGCCCCAAAGAAAGGTAAAGCAATCGGGAAAATCAAGTAAAAAATTGTTAAGTCTGATTTGCCACTGACAATAGCCTTATAGACAAGTGCTATAGATAAGAAGTAACAAACCGTTAAGATACTAGTAATAAGGACTGGAATCATTGTGCAACCCTCCCTTGAAGACTAGCTTGTTCAAGAAGTTCTGCCTTTTCAATGAAAGAACGACTCATTTTTGAAAGAACCTCAAGCTCGTTTAACACTTTAGTAGACATAGCTTCAAAAGGAACAGCCTCTACCCAAATGATAAAAGTACCCTCTGCCTTGGTCTTAACTTCCATGGCATACGCTGGACGATTCTCAAGCAATGATTTATTAGCCCAGACACGTCCATGACCAAAGGCCTCTCCAATTTCTTTAAAATCTGTCAAAGATACTTGCTTCTTATCGTTATCTCCCAAAAGAAGCTCGTATTGGAAAGGACCACCTCCATAAAGTGAAACAGGAGCATTCAAAATTTCTGAAACCAAATCAAGCGTCTGTCTAAGAACCTTCTCAACACTATTATGATCTAAAGTCACAAAGTAAGAATATGCTTTTCCAAGACCATCTTGACTTGCTAACAAGGCATTTTTCAGGTCTTTATTTTCATGGAGTAATGTATCGTAGGATTGATTAAGGATAAGATAGTCTTCCTTAACTGTTTCCAACTGTTTATCTAGTTGTAGCTTGTCATCTTTCTTCTTCATTTCCACAAAACCACAAACCACAGCGATAAAGATATAGGCAATAAAGGCAACCCAACGGTCAGTATTATATAGAAGCAGTTGCCAGCTAGTTCCAGACATAATTTGACTGATGGTCAAACCAATAATTGCAAGAACTGCCGAGAACAAGCCATACCCCATGCCCAAAACTGTACTAATCAAGACAACAAAGAGCAAACGTAGGTCGATCAATTGGAACTGTAACTGACCTTGAGTCATATATCGAAAAGCTTCAAAGACTAAGAAGGTCACGACAACAGCAGCAAGTTTCTTATTTCTCTTTTGCTTAACGATATTATCTATGATATTGCGGAACTTAGAAACACGTAGAGACCCTTTTCGCTGTTTTTGATAGTCTTCGTAAATATCTGGCAAGTCACGCACCAAAGCATAACGCATAAACCAAGCAAACCTATCACGCAAATCATGATGCTTTTCAGGATCATTATCATATTTACTAATTCTTCTTTCCTCTAGGAAATGAACCTGCTTATTAGGGAAATATTTATCCAAAGCTTGCAAGAGCTCCCCAAAAGTCAGTTGGAAAGGATCCGGAATAATAATGCTTTCATAGGTGTCATTCCATCGCTCACATAATTTGTGAAGCAAATCTCCCAAGTCAGATAGACTGATAAAAGTCGCCTGACTTTGTGATGACTCCTTTAACTCTACCTGTTCATGGTCATCTAAACGCACAAACAGTTTATAAAGATAATCTTCTTTATTAATAACTGAATAAAGAAAGGGACTATGTAGAACTTTAAGGTTGACCCCAAATTCTCGACTCCAGGATAATAAGGTATCCTTTGTTGTCGTCTGTAAACTTCTTTTCCCATCCTCAAGGATAGGACCTGTGATATAAAGTAATCGTTTGTTTTTTCTATCTTTAAGACACTCTAACAATCTGATGAGATTTTCAATCTCCCCTGAACTTTCATGTCCGTAATTGAGATATTCCGAAAAATAGATGATTTGATCATAATCATGAAAATCAAAAACGTCTTCTAATTGGTTGTTCTCATAATGCTTGGTATAAACGGTGATTTTATTCTTACGAGAGTTCTTTACACCTGTATGACCAAAAATAAAAACTGCTTGATTAGGAAACGTTTTCAAAATGAAATCGTTTGTTAATCCAGCAGTATTACCAAGTATCAAAATATTCATAAACTTCTCCCCACTTTTAAGAGTGTCCCCTTAACTACACTCTCTACCCATTCTAATCATTAGTCTCAAGTATTTCCCAATACTCTCAAGACCACAATGTAATGCCTTTCTTAAGAAAGCCCTTTGAAAGCTATGTCTTCCTCCCCAATGAGTGATAACCTAACTCTCATCAGAATCTCTTTTGAAGATTCTTAAAGATTTCAAAAAACATAAGAAAGAACAAGATTATCCTAAATAAACATTAAGTAAAATTAATATTATTAAAGAATAGATTAAATTGACTAATTAAATATCTTGTTATGTTGATTAGCTTCCCCAAGAAATCACAAACTAACCAGATCACTTTAGATTATCTAACACCTGTTAGACCTTATTTAAAGGTATTTCTTCTTACTCTATCAATCTAAAATGACTCTAGTTTCATATTTACATCGTCACTCTTATTATAGCAATTTTTTCTTATTTTTCAACTCCTTTCAAAGTTTTTCACCTAAAGAATTTATTTTTAGCTAGTCGTTTTTACCCTTTAATTACTCAATCCTTTGGGTTTACATGTGTCTGAAATCAGAAAATTCATATTATTCATTTTCAAAATAAAAAACAGAATTCAAAAAAATTAAATTCTGTTGTTTTGATATTATTAAATTGAAAGTTATATTAAATATTTTTAATCTCCTACAGCTGCTTTGAGGGCATCTACCTTATCCAATTTTTCCCATGGAAGATCGATGTCAGTACGTCCCATGTGACCATAGGCTGCTGTTTGACGGTAGATAGGACGTTTAAGATCAAGCATTTGAATGATACCTGCAGGACGCAAGTCAAAGAGATCACGGACAGCAGCTTCAAGTTTGCTTTCAGCAACTGTCGCCGTTCCGAAGGTATCAACACGGACAGACACAGGATTAGCAACACCAATAGCATAAGCCAATTGTACTTCTGCTTTCTTAGCAAGACCAGCAGCTACGATGTTTTTAGCAATATAGCGAGCGGCATATGAAGCTGAACGGTCAACCTTAGTGGCATCCTTACCTGAGAAGGCACCACCACCGTGTCTTGAGTAACCCCCATAAGTATCAACAATAATCTTACGACCAGTCAAACCAGAGTCCCCTTGAGGTCCTCCAATAACAAAACGACCTGTTGGGTTGATAAAGAATTTTGTCTCGTCATCCAAGTATTCGGCTGGAATAACTGCTTTAATGACTTTTTCAATGACGTCTTGACGAATTTGATCGTTAGTTGCTTCAGGATCGTGTTGCGTTGAGATAACGACTGTATCAACACGTACTGGTTGGTCATTCTCATCATACTCAACAGTAACCTGAGATTTAGCATCCGGACGAAGGTATGAAATCTCACCAGATTTACGCAAATCTGACAATTTTTTAACCAATTTATGTGAAAGGCTAACTGGAAGTGGCATAAACTCTGGAGTTTCATCAATAGCAAAACCAAACATCAAACCTTGGTCACCAGCTCCGATAAGATCAAGTGGGTCTTGGTCACCAGTTCCACGAACTTCAAGTGATTCATTGACACCTTGAGCAATATCTGGAGATTGTTCGATCAATGATGGGTGAACCCCAACAGATTCTGCTGCAAAGCCGTATTCTGCATTGTTATAACCAATTTCAGCGATAGTATCACGAACCACACGGTTAATGTCCACATAAGCTGTTGTAGAAACTTCACCGAAAACGTGGACAGAACCAGTGTAGACAGCTGTTTCTGCTGCAACGTGTGCATCTGGATCCTCTGCTAAAATCGCATCAAGAATGGCATCTGAAATTTGGTCTGCAATTTTATCTGGATGCCCCTCAGATACAGATTCAGACGTGAAAAGTTTACGTTCTGACATATAAAATGTCCCCCTTTTAATATGAAAAATAGTATTAGATAAAACAGATTTGACTGTCTCCTAATAGGTAAAACGCTATACTCCTAATAGAGCTAGACGCCGTTAAAAAGTTACAAAGAACCAACAGCCAACCCTAGGATGACTGTTGCCTTATCGGGACTTAATAACTACCTTCCATTATATCATGTTTTTTCAGTCTAGTCATATAGTTATTTATTATCAAGCCTTATCAATAATTTATAGTGAGCATTTTACCATCTTTTGTATTATACTTAGGATATGAAAACTTATGAACACGTTTATGACATCTTATCGAAGAGTCCTGACTTTGTGACGGGAGAAAGTTTGGCTAAAAGCCTTGGTGTCTCACGGACAGCTATTTGGAAGGCAATCCAAACACTACAAGAACAAGGAATTGACATTACAAGTGTACGGAAGAAAGGCTACTATTTAGAAAAGGGAGATATTCTTCTTCCTCAAGACATTTCTAAACAACTCAACATTCCAGTCTACTTTAATCCAGATTCTAACTCTACCCAACTTGATGCTAAACATGGCATGGAAAAGAATAATCCGACGCCCGCACTTTATCTGGCATCAAGTCAAAAAGCGGCCAAAGGACGATTTGATCGTCACTTCTTTGCCATTCCACAAGGTGGTATCTACATGAGTATCCACTTAAAGCCAAACTGTCATTTTGCTGACTTACCACCTTATACCATGATGGCGGCAGCAGCTATTGTCAAAGCTATCCAGCGTCTAACCGGTATCAATACAGAAATCAAATGGGTTAATGACATTTACCTCAACAACAAAAAAATGGCTGGTATCCTTACCGAAGCCATTAGTTCTATCGAATCTGGTCGCATCACAGATGTCATTATTGGGATTGGGCTTAACTTCTCAATCAGTGATTTTCCTGAAGAGTTAGCCAATAAAGCTACTAGCCTTTTTACTTCTGAAAAACCAAGTATCACTCGAAACCAGCTTATTTCAGAAATTTGGAAGCTCTTTTTAACCATTCCAACTAGTGATTTGGTAAAAGTCTATAAAGAAAAGTCCCTCGTTCTAGACAAACAAGTGACCTTTGAACAAGCTGGAAAGACTTATACTGGTGTTGCTAAAGAAATTGGCGACAAGGGCCAACTTCTCGTTCTTACTGATGATGGTCAGGAAAAATGGCTGAGTGCTGGCGAAGTGAGCCTTACTTCTTGGTAGACTTGTCGGCTGCACGCGCAATGCGTGAAACAACATAGGTTGTCCAAAGACGACGAAACAATAAATAACCAAAAAAGGCTGTAAAAAAGTAATAGCCGTGCTGTAAACTGTAATTAAAACAAACCGTTTCAAAAATAGTTTCAAGCGTAATAAACAAAATTTGTTGAATCATAAGATTATTATATCAATAGATAGAGCCTAGTACAAGCAGTCTAGGCTCTTTTCATTTTTACAAGGACAAACCTTCCAAATATCAGCTTTAGCAATCAAATAATTAATACTGGGTTGCCTCTCTATCTAATTTCTAGACTTAGACCTAAAAAGGTCCACTGGAACTTCCTCACTTTTTCATTTCTGGGCTCGGACCTAAAAAGGTCCACTGGAACTTCCTCGCTTTTTCATTTCTGGGCTCGGACCTAAAAAGGTCCACTAGAACTCCTCGCTTTTCTATTTCTGAGATCGGGCCTAAAAAGGCCACTGGACCTTCCTCGCTTTTCTATTTCTAGGCTCGGACCTAAAAAGGTCCACTGGACCTTTTTAGTCCTCTATTTCTACAACATCAGAGAGAAATTCAAGTTCTTGCGGGATATATTCTTCACGATCTTCTTTTTCTAATTCTTCCTTGGATTTGAGGCTTCGTGCAAATTCTGTTCGGAGTTTTTCAAATTCTGCTTTTGGCACAGCCATAATATTGGGTGAGAAACCGGCAGCTGAACTCATGATATTGCCAAACATATCATTGAGATCACTGCGTTTCATGACCTGTTCAGCATTAAAGGCAGCGTTAAAAGCCAGGATGGCATTTTCCTGATTGGCCAATACAGGCTCAGATCCATTCAAAAGGGCCCTATTTTGTGGGCTAATAGAATCCAAGATTTCAGGCCAAGTTGCCTTTAGGGCATCCAGACATTGGCGTGATTTCTGCGGATTTTCCATGGTTTCACGCATAATAGTGAGAATCTTTTCACGATCCACCTTATACTGATAAGCAGGTTTGGCTTTTCGAGTTGGTGCTACTTCTCCTTGGACTTTACCCTCTTTAAGAGCTTTACGTAGGCCTTCTACTTCGCGACGAAGACTATCTAACTCTTCTTGTAAATTTCCTGGAATTTCTTGTGACATCTGACTATGGGTTTCTGACAATTTTATAGTCAGCATCTCCGCATAGATTTTAGGATGTGTTCCAGTTTTAATTTCTGGCAAGGCACTTGTAACCAAGTCAATCAATTGGAAAAGTCGGTCTTGCTCTAGAGAAAGATTCTCTTCAAAAAGGGGACTATGATGACTGTTCTCTCCACCCGCTTTGACAATCAAAAGATCACGGAAATACTCCAAGAGATCAGTCGCAAAACGGCTCATAGACTTACCATTATCAAAGAGGGTTTCGAGATTTGATAAAGCTTGCGTAGTATCTTGATTGCGAACGTTAGCGACGAAACTATCCAAGGCTGTCAAACCAATAGAACCAGTGATTTCTTCAGCTACGGCTTGGCTGACATGATTGTCAGGAGACAGACTCAGTGCTTGGTCTAAGATTGACAAAGCATCACGCATACCACCTTCTGCACGACGAGCAATAATAGTCAAAGCCTCATCATCAAAGGTCAGTCCTTCTTTTTCCAGAATTGAAGCTAAGTGCTCTTTAATAGCTCCCTGTTTGATCGATTTAAACTCAAAGCGTTGGACACGAGAAAGGATAGTTGCTGGAATCTTATGTAATTCAGTGGTCGCTAGGATAAAGACCACATTTTCAGTTGGTTCTTCCAAAGTCTTCAAAAGAGCATTGAAAGCACCTGTCGAGAGCATGTGAACTTCGTCAATAATATAGACCTTGTAAGTCGCACGACTTGGGGCATAGGTCGATTTGTCACGAATTTCACGAATCTCATCAACACCATTATTGGATGCCGCATCAATCTCTATAACATCTTCGAGACTACCGTTTGTAATATCGCGACAAATATCACAGTGATTACATGGCTCCCCATCAACTTGATTAGGACAGTTCATAGCCTTGGCAAAGATTTTCGCCGCACTAGTTTTACCGGTACCACGCGGCCCAGAAAAGAGATAGGCATGGCTGATTTTCCCTGACTCTACCGCCTGTCTTAGCGTGGTTGAAATCACTTTTTGACCAACCATTTCGCCAAAGGTCTGACTACGGTATTTACGATATAAGGCTTGATACATTAGTTTACCTCAAACATTCCAAATGTAAGCTCGGTTTTCTCGAGTAGAATTTTGACAAATGCTTCAAGATAATCTTGGTCTACGTCGTTATAGTCTCCTACTTGGTGAGAATCCAAATCGAGAACACCAACTAATTTGCCATCTTTTACCATTGGTACAACAATTTCACTTCGAGCAGCGGAATCACAAGCGATGTAATTAGCGTGTTTGGTAACATCTTCGACAATTAAGGTTTTATTTTCTGCTGCAGACTGGCCACAAACACCCTTACCTAGGGCAATTCGAACACAAGAAACATTACCTTGAAAAGGGCCAAGGATTAACTCATTATTTACATTATCCATCAGGTAGAAGCCTGTGAACACAGAATTTGGTAGAGTTGTATTCAAGAGAGCCGAGGCATTAGAAAAGTTGGCCAAAGCATTGTCTTCATTGGCAAAAAGCACCTTAGCCTGTGCTAGCATTAATTCATAGGCTGATTTTTTTTCTTCGTTAGTCATAACTACCATTATAGCAAAGATTGGTTCTTAAAACTAAGATTGACCTACCTTTTCTCCTTCCCTTTCATTTAAAAATAATTCAAGATCTTGAACGACATTTTCAGGATATTCTGGACTAGAAATCTGATAAAACTTAACAGTCATTCGATTTCTGAACCAGGTTAATTGCCGTTTAGCAAATCGACGCGTATTTTGCTTGAGTTTTTCCAAGGCTTCGTCCAAGCTCTGGTTCCCAGCAAAATAAGGAAACAACTCCTTGTAGCCTATACCACGAGCTGACTGGGCATCAGGATAATTATCGTACATCCACTTGGCTTCTTCCAAGAGCCCATGTTCAACCATCTTATCTACTCGTGTATTGATGCGGTCATAAATCAAGGAACGTTCATCATCTAATCCGATAAGAAAGGGATCATAAGTCGTCTCAGTATTTTCAAGATTCTCCGAAAAACGATGAAGTTCAAGTGCTCTAATGGCACGACGACGGTTAATCTCTTTAATCTCAATACCTAAACTGTCAATCTTTTCAAAAAGTTCCTGATCAGATAATTGCTCTAATTCCGAGCGATAGGCTAAAACCTGCTCCTGATCGACCTGTCCTCCTAGGTGATACCCTTCTAGAAGGCTTTGTAAATAGAGACCTGTTCCTCCCACTATAATAGGCAACTTACCACGACTAACGATATCTGTAATGGCAGCCTCTGCCTCTGTCACAAAATCATAAGCTGAATAGGTCTCATCAACATCGCGAACATCAATCAGATGATGCACTGCTGCCGCCTGCTCTTCAGGAGTGGCCTTGGCGGTTCCTATATTCAATTGTCGGTAAACCTGCTGGCTATCTCCTGAAATAATTTCGCCATTAAAACGCTTGGCCAATTCAATTCCAAGCGCTGTTTTTCCTACAGCAGTAGGACCAGCTACTACAATAAGTTTGGTTTTCATAATGTTTTCACTTGCTATTCTAGATATTTTTTTAGATAATATAAGCATATTATAACATATACGGAGGATAGTCTCATGGCTAAAAAACATTCATTCGCTAAAGGTGTCGCTACTGGCGTTATCGGAACTGCTGCTACTGTAGCAGGTGCTGTCTTCGCAGTTAAGAAAACCATTATCGAACCAGAAGAAAAGAAATTGGCTTTCATCGAAGAAAACCGTAAAAAAGCAGCTCGCCGTCGTGTAAGCCGCTAAAACTAATGACCAGGGAAACCTGGTTTTTTACTGTAATTTTTACTCTTCATCTATGACTGAGAACGGAGCCAATTTGAAAAGAAAAAAATATAATATCATTACCTTCTCTTTGCTAGCTTTCTTCTTTCTCTTTGGTTTTTTATCAAAACATTTAAAAGAACCTGTAAAGCCAGCTGCAAAAACGCATCACATCTCTCACAGCCTTTCATCAAAAAGTAGTTCATCTCATAAAAAAGAGAAGACCAAATCTTCAACTACTACTTCAAAAGAAGATGAAAAAAAAGATGCTAAAGACGAAAATAAAGATCAAGCATCCCCTTCTGCTCAAGCACCAAATCAAAAACAAAACAACCAAACATCCCACCAAGATGGAAATCAAGAAAAGTCCAAGCCTGCTGAAGGTGGACGAGGTTGGGGCGGACCAGAAGATGGCTCCTATGCCACAAACGGAGGAGGCGGTGGAGGTCACGATGCAGCCTTTGCCGCAGGTGCTGGTGGAGGAAGCAATCACGCAAGCTCAACCGATCAGAGCAATGAGTGGGTTGACGACGTTGATAACAATACTTACGAGTACCCACAAGCTTCATCAAGCACAGATACAACTGCCAATTCCAATTAATGAGTTAACAGAATACTTAACATCATCTGTATTCTATTTTGAGCCCTAGTTAGGATAACCCTGACTAGGTTTTTTCTTATAAAAAAACACCTATAGTTCATTAGGCATCAAATAGATTTAGCTTTAATTTAGGGCAAAGTAGCTTAAAACCTTATCGTTACAAGCCCCAAAAGAACATAATGATAAAAAGATAAAAAAATGTGGACAAAATGCTTTAAAACCGCATGGTTAAAGGCTTAAAAATGTCCCCTGCCGGAATCGAACCAGCAACGACTCCTTAGGAGGGAGTTGTTATATCCATTTAACTAAGAGGACTTATGAAAAAATCTGCCACGAGGACAGATTTTTTATGTGAAATCTGTAAATTATTTACGGATTTCTTTGATACGTGCAGCTTTACCTTGCAAAGCACGCAAGTAGTAAAGTTTAGCACGGCGGACTTTACCGTAGCGTACAACTTCAATCTTTTCAACACGTGGAGTGTGGATTGGGAAAGTACGTTCTACACCGATGCCGCTTGAAATTTTACGAACTGTGTACATTTCTGAGATCCCTTGACCTTTGCGTGAAATAACTACACCTTCAAAGATCTGGATACGTTCGCGAGTTCCTTCGACAACTTTCGCGTGAACGCGAACAGTGTCACCAGGACGGAATGATGGGATGTCAGTACGAAGTTGACCTTCTGTCAAACTTTGGATCAATGGATTCATTTTTATATACTCCTATCTTACTAATCTTAAGAGCAACCTCTGTGTCTCAGCGGATTAGCCGTTATTTTTGTGTGTCCATTACACACTCTTAGTATCTTATCAAAAAATTATCAGGTTGTCTAGTATCTTATTGCATTTCTAGCATTTTTTGTTGCCCATAAATGCTCGTCTTATGATTGATGAGATAAGCAAAAGCCATGACAATCACATAAGGGAGTGCATTGGCGGGACCAAAGACTTCAACGCCAATGAAAATAGGCGCTAAAAGGGTATTGGTACTGCTACCAAAGACAGACAGATAGCCTAGACCTGCTACAAGTGGAATTGGAAGGCCTAGAACTGGTGCTAAAACAGCACCAAGACTTGCTCCGATGGCAAACAAAGGAGTTACTTCCCCTCCTTGGAAACCAAGAGATAAGGTAAAGACGGTAAGGAGCAATTTCAAGAGCCAATCCAATCGATAAATGGTATCACCACCAACACTTAAAGCAATCAAATTCGTTCCAAGACCTGTATAGCGTCCCTTCCACAAAATCAAAAGAAGACAGGTTAAGACGACACTTCCTAATAGAACACGATAATAGGGATTTGGTAGCAGACTTTCCACTTTCTTTTTAGCTACTGATAAGAGATAAGCAAAGAGATTTCCTGCTAGACCAAAGACCAGACCTAAAAGAGCTAATTTAACAAAGGTCCCAAGGTTAATAGTCAAACTATCGGATACAAAGTGGCTAAATTTTTCAAGACCTAAAAGATGGCTTGTTGTACTAGCCACAAAAGATGCAATAAGAGTTGGTACTAAAATTGGAAGGCTTAACTGTCCTAGGATCAAGACCTCAAGAGCAAAGAAGGTCGCAGCGATTGGTGTTTGAAAGAGCCCTCCAAAACCAGCTGCCATCCCCATGGTCAAGAAAATGCGTGAAGCATTAGGGAGCTTAAAATAGCGACTAAAAGCATGGGAAACTGTGGCCCCGAGCTGAACAGCAACTCCCTCACGACCTGCAGATCCGCCGAACAGGTGGGTCAGCCATGTGGTCACAGTCACAAGTGGAATTAACCTTAGGGGGACTTGATCCTCCTCATTATGTCCTACCTTGAAAATCAAGCCCATTCCCTGTGCTGCCTTGCCAGCAAGCTTTTGATAAAGGTAAACTATCAAAAGGCCTGCTAAAGGAAGTGCTGGGACCAGATAAAAGATATGATGGTCACGGAATTCCGAGAGTCCTATAAGCACGCGCCCAAAAACAGCATCAATCAGTCCAACCAGCACCCCTAACAAGATTGCATAAAGACTTAACATTACTAAATGTAAGTAAGAAAGACCTTGACTATCACTTAATTGTTTTACTTTCATTCTAGATGCCTACTTTTTTTCCAGCTTACTTGCTTGATAAATACGTGAATGCTTCATAATATCCGCAAAACTTGCGACGATAGCTTCTTTATATTCGGGATTAAGGACACTAGCGCCTACCTTGTCTAACAGGGCCTGCTCTCGTTCGGGATCATAAATCGCCTTTCCGGTGCGTTGTTTATAAGCACTTACTCGAGTTACCAATTTCATACGTTCTTCCAACAAAGCCACAATCTCATTATCAACGGCGTCAATCTGTTGGCGAATCTCATTTAAGTCCATACTGACCTCCTTTTTTCTCTTCATTATAACAAAAATGACCTGAGGACAAAAGAGCCTCAAGCCATTGAATTGCTTATAAAAAGAGTTTTCTTACCTGACTGATATTACTTTCATTAACAACCAAATATAAGGTTGCTCCTGCTTTTAGACGTGTGTCTCCATGAACAACCTCAGACTGGTCTTGAAAAATCTGAGTGGAAATCAAAACCCCGTCAGGTAAGGTTAAATCCTTAACCAATCGACCAGCTAAACTATCTGTAACTGGTAAATCAATCATCGTCGGTATATTATCAACTTGTTTTGGTTCGTGGGCAATCAGATTGTGAAGCATGACTTCATAGACGGGTTCTCCTCCCATGAAATCCATGACGAGATAGGCAATCAGAGTCACAACTCCGATTGTCATCAATTGGTGAAGGTCACCCACCATCTCAGTCACTAAAATCATAGCAGTTAGCGGTGCCTTGGATACCGCACCGAAATAACCAGCCATACCAAGAATGATAAAAATAGGGAACTGACTGACTTGTAAGAATCCTAGATTTTCAAAAGCTACCGCAAAGACGCTACCAGAAAGAGCACCTAAAGTCAAAATCGGCAAGAAAATCCCACCAGGAAAACCTGAACCAAAGGACAACATACTCCAAATAAAGCGAATAGCCAAATAAAGAATGGCCACAGTTAGAGCAGGATGTAAACCATTTAGGGCAAGAATCAATTCATTCCCACCACCTAAAAGATATGGAAAATAGAGGCCTATAGGAATGATAAACAGAACTGCCAGAAGGCCATGAAAATGAGATGGCAAGTGGAAGATTTTCCCTAACCCTTGGTAGACCTTGCCAATACGTAAGACAACCCACTCATAACCGTATCCAAGCACACCTAGAAAAATCCCCAAGACAATAAGAATCCAATAATCTTTCAAAGGAAATACGGGTAATTTTTCTGTCACAGCAAGAACCGCAACCTGACCAAAGATCCGTAAGGAAACAGCATTAGCCACTAAAGATGCCGTTAAAGCTGTCACCCAAACATGACGCGAGAAATGATGATAGACTTCTTCGACGACAAACAAAAGACCGGCAATCGGGGCATTAAAGGCAGCCGATAACCCTGCTGCCGCTCCTGCAGCAATCAAGAAGCGCTTTTCACGTGCAGAGAGCTTAAGACTCTCAGCTAAGCCCTTAGCAGTCATAGCACCAAGTTGAATACTAGGGCCCTCACGTCCCAGCATAAGTCCCATTGAAATCCCAAGGACTCCACCTAGGAACTTACGCCATAATACTGACCACCAAGACGGATGTAAGAGTCCCATCAGTTCCCCTTCAACATGGGGAATTCCTGAGCCCTTGATGTCTTTTTCCTGCTTAATAAGGTAACCAATAAAAAGTGCAATCAAGAGATTAACCAGGACAATTCCCAAAATCAGAAGTGGATTATGAAGGGCGTCTTTGTATATAGCTACAGAAAATGCGGCCCCTTTGGCAATTAACCAGCGAAAAAGACTGACCACTGCTCCTGCCGTCACCCCCACTAAGAGCCCTCGCCAAACGGACCAAAGAAGATGTTGAGATTGCGTCCTAAAATCTCTTTCTATTTCATTCATAAAAACTCCATTTTTGACTACAATAAAAGCAGACTTTACTCTGCTTTTTTTATGCTAATGCTTCTGAAATTTTTTCAGCGAAAGCTTCGAGGTTCTCGATATCTTCATCTTCAGCAGAAAGATCAACCTTGACACTATCTGCTCCTTTAGTCGCCCCTGTGAAAGTGAATTGATTTTCAAATTCATCAACTGAGTGACAGAAATAATCGTAGAAAGTATCTCCTGAACCTACAACACCAAAGATTTTACCTGACAAATCGAGATCAGCCAAATCTTCGTAAAAGTCAACGATTTCATCTGGCAACTCACCATCACCATAAGTGTAAGTCGCTACAATACAGATGTCCGCATCTTCAAAATCAGCGGCATCAACCGTTGTACACTCGTCTACATCTACAGTGTGACCCAATTCTTCCAATTTTTTGGCAACGATATCTGCGATTTCTTCCGTGTTACCGGTCATACTGGCATAAACGATTTTTGCTAAAGCCATAATGTCCTCCAAAATAATAAATTAGCTATATTATATCATATTTCTTCAGAAAATAAATGACCTAATAACTCAAAAAAACTGCCCTGATTGGCAGTTTTAAATTGACATTAATTCTTCTTTTTAGACTTTTCTTAGGTGAGTGCGGACGCTAGCGACTTCCTTCGGAATTCCATAGCTAAGTTTTGAGCCTAATGCCTCAAAACTTCCGAGTGCCTAAAGCTTTTAAACTTTAGGCACTTTTCTCACAACGAAAAGTCTTGTCTACAGCTCGCTCTGAAATTATTAAAGGAACTATCTCATTTCATCTACAGAAATTAGTCTATGTTTTGATAGCCAAGTCACTTGTTAGAGGAAACTAAAACTGCCCATTAGGACAGTTTTAGATTTTGTAAAAGTTCAAAATGTCGATAGACTAGCCATAAGCCAACACCAACTAACAGAATGATAATCACTGCTCTCATGAGACCTCTAAGAAAAGTCAAGAGCCAAGTGAGAAGCATAGAGGTGATTAGCCAACTCCATCCAGAAGCACTGTAAAGGGTTTGAATACTCTCTATGGAATGACTAGTCAGCGTTTTTACCCAAGTGGGAATATAAATCCAAATGCCATCACCTGATAGGCCCAAACGATTGGCAATCATGGTTCCTGTTGTTTGCAACCAAGTAAAGACGCCAGCATTGAAAAGAAAAAGGAAGGTTTGCATGGGGTAACGTCTAGCAAGGCGTTTCAAATAGCGCATGACAGCCCCTCCTTAATTAGCATAAAGAGCATGGACCGTATCAATGTCCACCTGTTGAATCCCGTAATAAGATCCAGCGGATTGCATAACGGATGTCTTAGAGTCATCATGGTCTAAGCCAATAGCATGTCCCAATTCGTGTTCAGCCGTATTAACAATACGCTTGTGAGTATAACCAAAATCACTATTCAAGAGGAAGTAACGATTTAACTTTACATCCACATGAGTGATGCGATTGGTCAAAACATTGGTTTGACTATCTGCTAAACCTGCTGCCTGTGAATTCGCATCGGAATAGTCTGTCGCAACAATGTCAGCCGTTGAGGCATCATCAGTTAAAGTAAAGATGAAAGCACCCGTGTTATTCCAGTTGGTGATAGCTTCCTTATAGGCGGCTACCAAGGTTTCGTCTGTAGATTGTATATAGATGCTGGCTGTATTTTGCGCCCATCTAGCTCCGTTAGACTCTGGAATAGTATCTGTCGTTGATAGGTTAGAGACAACTTTCTCAACGTCACTAGTACTGGTACCACTAAACCCTAGCTCTACTTGATGAAAGGCTTGGTTAATATTTGTGGCTAAGGTACTTGAAGAGTTATTGGCATAGTAGACGAGTCCATACCCAATGAGGGCTAGCACTAGGGCAAGTTTAAATATAGCCCAAATAAGATTCCAAATAAATTGTAAAAGAAGTTTGGGAATATAGAAGATTACTCTGAATAATTTTTTCATTATTGAGCCTCCTTTTCGAAACTTCCCTTAGTATATCAAGCTCTAATAGTTCTGACAAGTAAAAAATATCACTTTAAGCTTTTATAATCTCTTTGATAAGATGTTACAAACTTGACCTATTAAGACAAACGTTCTTCTTTAACGTAATCAATAGGTAACCATTCTAAGTAGGCTTCTAGTTGTTTTTCCCAATAATACCATTCATGTCTTCCATGGTCCGTGCGGTAGTCAATGTCCAAACCAAGAGCTTTCAAATCAGCTACTGCTTTGTTTTGAGAGTCAAAAAGGAAATCCTCAAGACCACACCAGGCAAAGAATTTGGTTTTCTTGTCATGTTGTTTGGCTAGATTGACCAGTTTATGCTGCTCAATGTCTTTTCCTTCTAAATCTCCAAAGACACCTTGCCAGTATTCCTTAGACTCACTCGTTTCATCAGTAATCATCTCCACTGATAATCCAAGGGCACCAGAGAAGGAACCCGCACAAGCAAAGTTATTTGTCGTTAAGGCGAGTTTGAAAGACCCATAGCCACCCATAGAAAGTCCAGCGATAAAAGTCTTTTCACGCTTCTTAGTCATACTTGGGAAGAAACGT
The DNA here is from genome assembly GCF_037967965.1 of Streptococcus sp. FSL R7-0248. Classification (NCBI taxonomy): domain Bacteria; kingdom Bacillati; phylum Bacillota; class Bacilli; order Lactobacillales; family Streptococcaceae; genus Streptococcus; species Streptococcus sp. FSL R7-0248. Next base: position 898,617 of record NZ_CP150201.1, on the reverse strand, counting down.
TGCATGACTTGAGGAAGTTCCTTAGCAATGGCATCGTAATACTTAACACCGTATTTGGTATTTGTATACCATCCATTTTCAGAGTTAGGCATAATAACGATAAGATTAGTCTTACGAAGGAGACGCTGAATATTGGTACGAAAGGCCCAAGAATTATGATTGCCCCCCATCCCATGAAGGAGATAGAGAACCGGAATGTCCGTATCACTTTCCGTTTCAGCAATCTGGTCACGGTCTGGATAAATGACATCTACTTGACGGTACTGTCCTAGAACATCTGAAGAGTATTCAATTTGAAAAAAAGCCATTTGTATTTTCCTTTCTTAATGTTAGAAAAGCTGGGACACCCCAGCTTTTGATTTTAAAACAAAGTCTTGTTGAGACTTTCCTCAATGTCTATGGTGCAAGCGACACGCTCACACTCTTATGTTTTAGTCAGTTATTAGCGGACTTCCATAACTACTGGAAGGATAGCTGGGCGACGTTTGGTTTGGTCAAAGAGGAACTTAGCCACATCGTCGCGGACGGCTCCTTTCAGTTCACCCCAATCGAAGCTGTCTCCTGCCAAGTAATTTTCAACGGTAGCATTGACAATGTCAGCAGCCTCACGGAGAATGTCACGGCTCTTCTTAACATAGACGAACCCACGTGTATTCACACGCGCTTTAGAGATAATCTTACGTTCTTTCTTGTTCACAGTGATAGCTACGATAAAGATACCATCTTCAGACAAGACCTTGCGGTCACGAAGGACGATATTACCAACATCACCAATGGCATTACCGTCGATCATCACATCACCAGCTGGAACAGCTCCTTCATGAAGGAAACCTTGATCTTCAGACAAATGCATGATATCACCGCGTTTAACGATATAAATATTTTCTGGAAGAATACCAACTTCCAAGGCTAACTCTGCATGGGCTTGAAGGTCACGGTACTCACCTTGGACAGGGAAGAGATAATGTGGACGAAGGAGATTAATCATCAATTGAAGTTCACGAGCATTGGCATGTCCAGATACACGAAGGCTCTGCGTAATCATCTTAACAGTTCCACCAGCCTTATAGATAGCGTTGTTGACACGTGCCACTACAGCTTCTTTAGCAATGCTTGGAGTTGTTACGATATAAACCAGATCTCCATCCTTAATTTGAACGTAACGGTGACGACCAACAGCCATCTTTTGGAGACCATCGATTGGTTCACCCATACGACCATTTTCAAGGATAATCAACTCGTGGTCTTCAAACTTGTTCATGTCTTTTGGTTTGACAATAAGTTTTTCATGCTCCACAGTCAATTTTTTGAGACGGATGGCTGTGCGGACAATATTTTCAACGTCAAAACCAGTAAGAACAACGCGACGTCCGTGATCAGCAGCTGAATCGAAGACTTGTTGAATACGTACCAAGTTTGAGGCAACTGCAGCAACAATAACACGTCCTTCTGCATCGGCAATGACTTGGTCAATTTCTTGACCAACTTCTGCTTCCGAAGCTGTTTGTTCAGTACTTGTCGCATTTGCTGAGTCTGACAAGAGGGCCAAGACACCTTCACGTCCAATTTCAGCCAAACGACCTAAATCAGTTTTGTAGTAAGGACGGGCAGCTTGGTCAAATTTGAAGTCACCAGTATAGACAATATTACCTTGGTCAGTTCCAAGAACAATCCCCATTGATTCTGGAATAGAGTGCGTTGTTTTGAAGAATGAAACTTCAGCATTCTCAAATTCAATTTCAGTTTCTGCGTCAATAACATGGAAATTATTGAATTTCTTAACGCCAGCATTCTTCACAAAAAGCTTAGCCAACTCAATTGTGAGTGATGACCCAAAAACTGGTGCTTTGACTTCTTGCAAGATATAAGGTAGGGCACCAATGGCATCGGCATGTCCATGCGTCAAGAAAATCCCTTCGATACGATCTCTATTTTCAATCAAGTAATCTAAGTTAGGAATGACAAAGTCAACACCTAGTTGTTCATTTTCAGGATACTTTAGACCAGCATCCAAGATAAAGATAGAGTCGTTAATCTCAACAATATAGAGGTTCTTAGCATTTTCACGTACTCCACCTAGGGCAATAATTTTAATATCGCTCATGCTTGTTTTTCTCCTTTTTAGTTTGACTCTCTTCTAGAGCCTATTTTTACAGACGGTCCAAGAAGCTGAACGTTCGTGCGAACAGTCTCCTTGTCGATTTACAGGCCACAACAAAAAGTTGCATACTCTTTAAGTATACAACTTTTTAGCTTATTTTACAATTTAGAGTCAGACGAGACTTACTCAAACATAGCGTAGTAGTCTGTGATATCCAATTGACCTTTTTCTTCCTTGGTAAGGTCTTTAATGATTTGACCATCCTTCATAACGATAAGACGATTTCCGTATTTAAGGGCATCTTCCATATGGTGAGTAATCATCAAGGCTGTCAAGTGGTCGCCCGTCACAAACTCATCGGTCAACTCCATGAGAGCCACACTTGTCTTAGGATCCAAGGCTGCGGTGTGTTCGTCTAAGAGCAAGAGCTCAGGACGTTTAAGTGTCGCCATCAGAAGACTAAGTGCCTGACGCTGACCACCTGAGAGGAGACCTGCTGGTGTATCTAAGTGTTTTTCTAAACCATTACTGATACGTTCAATCAGACCTTGAAATTCCTCTGTGTAGAGATGAATTTGGCGTGATTTAAGTCCTCGCTTTTCGCCACGGTATTTGGCAATCAAAAGATTTTCTGCAACCGTCATACGAGGAGCTGTTCCCATTTTAGGATCTTGGAAGACCCGTGAGAGGTACTTGGCACGTTTCTCAGCAGGCAGAGCCGTAACATCCTCACCCATGATGAAAATATGACCACTGGTCAACATGAGGGTCCCTGCAATGACATTGAAGAGGGTTGATTTTCCGGCACCATTTCCACCAAGAATGGTAATAAAATCACCTTCTCTAATGGTAAGATTGACATGGTCCAGGATGGTTTTTTCGGTATCAAAACCATTATTAACCTTAACAGTCGCATCTTTAAGTTCTACAATAGCTGTCATCGTGATAAGGTCACCCCCTTAAAGAATTTTCGGCGTAGGACAGGCGAGATCAAGCAAATGGCCAGAACAATCGCACTAAAGAGTTTGAGGTAGTTCGTGTTAAAGCCAAGAGCGATAACTGCTGTCAAAAGGAACTGATAGAGGATTGAACCAATACAGATGGCAATCAAACGTTCCAACAGAGTCAAGTTAGTCGCATATAGGACCTCACCAATGATGATGCTGGCAAGACCAATGACGATAACACCAATACCTTTAGAAACATCGGCATAACCGTCCTGTTGGCTAATCAAGGCTCCTGAGAGGGCAATGATACCGTTTGAGATAACAAGACCCATCACTTCCATATTGTCTGTGTTGATACCAAAAGATTTGGCCATATCTCTATTATCACCTGTGGCAATATATGCTTGACCTAGGCGCGTGTTAAGAAAGGCAATCAAGGCAGTGATAACAATGGTTACAGCAATGAGACCAACAATCAAGAGGTTGTAGTCCTTGCTGAAAGGAAGTAAATCTTGAATAGTCTTAATATCAAGAAGTCCTAGGTTGGCCCTACCCATAATCATAAGCATGACTGAGTTAAGAGAAGTCATGACCAAAATCCCTGCCAAAATAGTAGGAATTTCTCCCTTAGTATAGAGGAGACCAGTTACAAGTCCAGCACCACAGCCGGCCAAAACAGCAACCAAGGTCGCCAAGATTGGGTTCCAACCAAAGTTCATAAGAGTTACTGCTACTGCCCCACCAAGAGGAAAGGAACCTTCTGTTGTCAAATCAGGAAAATCCAAAATACGGAAAGTCATGTAAATCCCAAGACCTAGGATTCCGTATAGAAGCCCCTGATAAATAGATGAAATAATCATAAGTCCTCCTTATTTATCAGCTTTAACAGCGATGTCTGACTGTTTAAGCACATCGTCAGGGATGGTGATGTTGAGGTCTTGAGCAACTTTAAGGTTGAGCGTTGGAGTACCATCATCAATAACATCAACTGGGACATCCTTAACTTTCTTACCTTTAAGAACCTTAACAGCACTACGAGCTGTGGCTTTTCCAAGTTCATATTGGCTTTGAGCAACTGAGGCCAAACCGCCCTCTTTCACCATAGTATCGACAGTCGTATAAACTGGAATCTTAGCTTGGTTGGCAGATGAGATTACTGTTGAAAAGGCTGAGGCAATAGTATTATCTTGTGGCGTCCAGATAGCATCTACCTTACCAGTCATGACTGACATGGTTGTATTGATTTCATTGGTTGATGGTACGGCATACTCGACCACATTTAGGCCATCTTTTTCAGCGAATTTCTTAAAGCTCTCAACCTGTGATTTGGAATTATCCTCGCTTGAAGCGTAGAGAATACCAATTGTCTTAGCATTTGGTGTCAATGATTTGACCAATTCCACTGTCTGCTTAATCGGCACTTGGTTAGAGGTACCAGTGACATTGCCTTCTGGATGCTTGAGGTCCTTAACCAATTTGGCCCCAACAGGGTCTGAGATAGCTCCCATAATGACTGGAATGTCCTTGGTAGCTGCCGCTAGCCCTTGTGCTGCTGGCGTTGCAATGCCGATAACGACATCATTCTTGTCATTGACCAATTGTTTAGACATGGTTTGAATTTTAGACTGGTCTCCTTCGGCATTTAGGAGGGTGATTTTAACCTTGTCTCCCTTATAACCAGCTTCCTTAAGACCATCCTCAATTCCCTTCTCGATTTGATCCAGGGCATCGTGAGTCACGAACTGGAGGATTCCTACTTTGACGACCTTATTAGCATCTTGGTGCTCTTTTTTGAAAAGATCTGTACCAATAGAACCGAGCGTCAAGATAGCTAAGAAAACCAAAGTCCAAATTAAACGCTTGTTTTTCATATGTGTCTCCTTCTATAAATTCTTCCTTTCTATTGTAAGTCATTTTCAGTCAATTAGCAATATTCTTAATTTATAAAAATTACCTTTCTCAAAGAAAAAGAATCAGACATCGTGTTCTGATTCTTTTTCCTATTATTACTGATATTGTGTCAAGTCTAGCTTCATAATATAAAAGTAAAGGTCGCCATATTGTCCTTTGTAGCCAATATCATGTCCGTTTATCGTCACCTTAGTGACTGGCGTTGAATCCGGTAAGGCAATCCAACAAGCTTGCTGTGCTCTGACAAATTCATTGTAATCTTCAAAAGAAGTGTGTTTTTCTTGCTTTGCAGTATTTAAATAAGTTACTTCAATCATCGAGGGACCTCCTTTTAATCCTTTAATTAAATTCTAGATTACGCTTCCTAGAGAGTAAAGTCAATCATGACGTCTTAAAAAAACTAGCAGGCTAGTCCATACAAATAGACCCCATGGCAAATGCCATGGGGTCTATTTTAATTGGAATCTGGATTCTTAAGGTCCTATCCGACCGTTAAATCATCTTAACGTTTGCGTCGTTTTGCGCCATAGAGTCCAAATCCAGCTAGAAGACTTGCCAAACCAAAGATTGCAAGGTTTGAATCCTCACTACCAGTTTCTGGAAGTTGAGCTGTCTTATCACTTGGATTGATAAAGTGAGCTTCTTCTTTTGTTTCTGGAAGTACTGGAGCCTTAGGCTCTTCTGTTTGTGGAGCTGGCTGTGGCTCTGGTGTCGGAGTTGTATCCGGCACTGGTGTTGGAGTCACAATTTGTTTGTAGATGTGTTGAGTATTACCATTTTCATCTACAATTGTCTTCACAAATTCATAACCTGGAATTTCTTTCTTAGGTTGTTGGCCATCTTCGGTTGGATAACCAGGGATTGGCGTACCATTTTCATCAACGTATGACGTCGTTACTTTCTCGTAGACATGTTCGATATCACCATTAGGTAATTTCTTAGTTTCTACAAAGCGGTAACCTGGAATTTCAGCTTTTGGCTGTTCACCATCAACTGTAGGATATCCTGGGATTTCCTTACCTTCTTTATCAACAAACTTAGTGATTGGAAGGACAGTTGGTGTGTAGGTTGCTGAAGCCTTAGTTCCGTTAACATCTTCACGAACCACTGTGACTGCTGGGGCAGTTCCTGTAAATTCAGTTTCTGGTGTGAATGTTACAGTGCCATCGGCAGCTACTGTGTAAGTTCCGACACCTGCAATAGTCTTAGTAGTTGAGCCATCTTCAAAGGTAGCTGGTACTTGGTTATTCATTGGTACACGGCTATCGCCTTCAGTGAAGCTTGGCTTACCTGTTTGCGTTTGACCTTTATTACCAATTGAAGTAACTGATTCTGCAGTTGGTGTTACTGGTGTTACTGTTGGTGTATAGGTAGCTGTAACGGCTGTACCGTTCTTATCAACACGTTTCACGGTCACACCTGTACCTGTTCCTGTGAATGCTTTTTCTGGGACGAAGGTTACAGTTCCGTCTGGAGCAACTGTGTAAGTTCCTTCACCTGGAATAACTTTAGTTGTTGAGCCGTCTTCAAAGGTAGCAGGTACATCATCATCCATTGGGACACTTGGGTTACCAGGCGTGAAGCTTGGTTTACCTGTTTGTGTTTGACCTTGGATATCTGTAGATGTTGCTGGCTCTGAAGTTGGTGTAACTGGAGTTACTGTTGGCGTGTAGGTTGCAGAGGCTTTGGTTCCGTTCTTATCTTCACGAACCACTGTTACAGCTGATGCAGTTCCTACGAATGATTTTTCTGGAACAAAGGTTACGGTTCCGTCTGCTGCTACTGTGTATGTACCAACACCGTCTACAGTCTTAGTCGTTGAACCATCGTCAAATGTTGCTGGAACATCGTCATTCATTGGTACACGGCTGTCACCTTCGGTGAAGGTTGGCTTACCGGTTTGAGTTGCACCTTGAATATCTGTTGATGTTGCTGGTTCCGCTGTTGGAGTAACTGGAGTTACTGTTGGTGTGTAGGTTGCAGAGGCTTTGGTTCCGTTCTTATCCTCACGAACCACTGTTACAGCTGGTGCAGTTCCTACGAATGATTTTTCTGGAACAAAGGTTACGGTTCCGTCTGCTGCTACTGTGTATGTACCAACACCATCAACAGTCTTAGTCGTTGAACCGTCGGAGAAGGTTGCTGGAACGTCATTGTTCATTGGTACACGGCTGTCGCCTTCTGTAAATACTGGCTTACCAGTTTGTGTAGCACCTTGAATATCTGTTGATGTTGTTGGTTCAGCAGTTGGAGTAACTGGAGTTACTGTTGGGGTGTAGGTTGCAGAGGCTTTGGTTCCGTTCTTATCTTCACGAACCACTGTTACAGCTGGTGCAGTTCCTACGAATGATTTTTCTGGAACAAAGGTTACCGTACCGTCGGCTGCTACTGTGTATGTACCAACACCATCAACAGTCTTAGTCGTTGAACCGTCGGAGAAGGTTGCTGGAGTATCTTCATCGATTGGAACATTAGGATCCCCTTCTGTGAAGATTGGTTTACCAGATTGTGTTTGGCCTTGGATATCTGTTGATGTAGCATCTTCAGAAGTTGGAACGACTGGAGTAATTTTAGGTGTGTAAGTTGTTTCTACAGTTGTTCCATTAGTATCCGCAGCTTGAACTTTCACTGGAACAACATCACCTGAATAAGATTTGTCTGTTGGTGTGAAGGTTACAACACCTGTCTCTTTATCAACGGTGAAGGTACCAATAATATTGCCTGCTGGTGATTTCGCAAACACTGCCGCTGCTGGTTGGCCATTTTCATCAAGAAGAGTAATGGTATCTTTGTCGATTGGAGCAACGGAATCTCCCTCGGTAAAGGTTACTGTTCCGGTCTGAACCACGCCTTGAGGACCAGTTGATTCTGTTGGTGTAGCAGTTGGAGTCACCGGTGTTACTGTTGGTGTGTAAGTCGCAGATGCTTTGGTTCCGTTCTTATCTTCACGAACAACCGTCACAGCTGGAGCTGTTCCAGTAAATGATTTCTCTGGAACAAAGGTTACTGTTCCGTCTGCTGCTACTGTGTATGTACCAACACCCTCAACAGTCTTGGTAGTTGAACCATCTTCAAATGTTGCTGGAACATCGTCATTCATTGGTACACGACTATCACCTTCAGTAAATTCAGGCTTACCTGTTTGGGTTTGACCTTGTTTACCTGTTGTTTCAACTGGTGTCGCTGTCGGTGTTACAGGAGTTACTGTTGGCGTGTACTTAGCTGTAGCTGGTGTACCATTCTTATCTACACGTTTAACTGTTACACCTGTACCTTCTCCTGTGAATGATTTTTCTGGGACGAAGGTTACTGTGCCATCAGGAGCTACTGTGTAAGTACCTTCTCCTGAAATAACTTTAGTTGTTGAGCCATCTTCAAAGGTTGCTGGTACATCATCATCCATTGGGATTACAGGGTTACCAGGTGTGAAGCTTGGTGTACCTGTTTGTGTTTTACCTTGGATGTCTGTAGATATTGCAGGATCAGCAGTTGGGACAACTGGAGTAATCTTAGGTGTGTAAGTTGTTTCTACTGTTGTACCATTTGTATCAGCTGCTTGAACCTTAACTGGGACAACATCACCTGAATAAGATTTATCCGTTGGGGTGAAGGTCACAACACCTGTCTCTTTATCAACGGTGAAGGTACCAATTACATCACCTGCTGGTGATTTCGCTTCTACTGATGCTGCTGGTTGACCATTTTCATCAAGAAGAGTAATGGTATCCTTATCAATTGGTGCAACTGGGTCACCTTCAGTGAAGGTTACTGTTCCAGTTTGAACCACGCCTTGAGGTGCTTCAGATTCAGCAGGAGTTGCTGTTGGAGTTACTGGAGTCACAGTTGGTGTGTAAGTCGCAGAAGCTTTGGTTCCGTTCTTATCTTCACGAACAACCGTTACGGCCGGCGCTTTACCTGTGAATGATTTCTCAGGAACAAAGGTTACTGTTCCGTCAGCTGCTACTGTGTATGTACCAACTCCATCAACTGTCTTAGTCGTTGAACCATCGTCGAAAGTAGCTGGAACGTCATCGTTCATTGGTACACGACTATCACCTTCAGTAAATTCAGGCTTACCTGTTTGGGTTTGACCTTGTTTACCTGTTGTTTCAACTGGTGTCGCTGTCGGTGTTACAGGAGTTACTGTTGGTGTGTACTTAGCTGTAGCTGGTGTACCATTCTTATCTACACGTTTAACGGTTACACCTGTACCTTCTCCTGTGAATGATTTTTCTGGGACGAAGGTTACTGTGCCATCAGGAGCTATAGTGTAAGTACCTTCTCCTGGAATAACTTTAGTTGTTGAGCCATCTTCAAAGGTTGCTGGTACATCATCATCCATTGGGATTGCAGGGTTACCAGGTGTGAAGCTTGGTGTACCTGTTTGTGTTTTACCTTGGATATCTGTAGATGTTGCAGGTTCAGCAGTTGGGACAACTGGAGTGATCTTCGGTGTGTAAGTTGTTTCAGCAACTGTTCCGTTTGTATCTTTACCTTGAACCTTAACTGGGACAACATCACCTGAATAAGATTTATCAGTTGGTGTGAAGGTTACAACACCTGTTTCTTTATCAACTGTGAAAGTACCAATTTCTTTACCTTCTGGTGATTTAGCAACTACAGATTCTGCTGGCTGACCATTTTCATCAAGAAGAGTAATGGTATCCTTATCGATTGGTGCAACTGGGTCACCTTCGGTGAAGGTTACTGTTCCATTTTGAACAAGACCTTGAGGGCCAGTTGATTCTGCTGGTGTTGCTGTTGGGGTTACTGGAGTCACAGTTGGTGTGTACTTAGCAGTAACTGGAGTACCGTTCTTATCGACACGTTTAACCGTTACGCCTGTACCTTCTCCAGTGAATGATTTTTCTGGTACGAAGGTTACTGTTCCGTCAGCTGCTACTGTGTAAGTTCCTTCACCAGGAATTGTCTTGGTTGTTGAGCCATCTTCAAATGTTGCAGGTGTATCATCATCCATTGGAACATTTGGATTACCTGGTGTGAAGGTTGGTGTACCTGTTTGCGTTTGACCTTGTTTGTCAGTAGATGTTGTATCTTCTGCAGTTGGTGTAACTGGTGTTACGGTTGGTGTATAAGTTGCAGAAGCTTTTGTTCCGTTCTTATCTTCACGAACCACTGTTACAGCTGGTGCAGTTCCGACGAATGATTTTTCTGGTACGAAGGTTACTGTTCCATCTGCTGCTACTGTGTAAGTACCAACACCGTCTACAGTCTTAGTCGTTGAGCCATCGTCAAATGTTGCTGGAACATCATCGTTCATTGGCACACGGCTATCGCCTTCAGTAAATACAGGTTTACCAGTTTGTGTAGCACCTTGGATATCTGTAGTTTCAACTGGTGTTGCAGTTGGAGTTACTGGAGTTACTGTTGGTGTATACTTCGCTGTAATTTCAGTACCGTTCTTATCCACGCGTTTCACTGTTACGCCTGTAGCAGTTCCAGTGAATGATTTTTCAGGAACGAAGGTTACTGTGCCATCTGGAGCAACTGTGTAAGTTCCTTCACCATCGACAGTCTTCGTAGTTGAGCCATCTTCGAAGGTAGCTGGAGTATCTTCATCGATTGGAACATTTGGATTTCCTTCGGTGAAAGTTGGTTTACCTGTTTGAGTGGCACCTTGGATATCTGTCGTTGTTGCAGGTTCAGCAGTTGGGACAACTGGAGTGATCTTCGGTGTGTAAGTTGTTTCTACTGTTGTACCATTTGTATCAGCTGCTTGAACCTTAACTGGGACAACATCACCTGAATAAGATTTATCTGTTGGTGTGAAGGTCACAACACCTGTTTCTTTATCAACAGTGAAGGTACCGATCACGTCACCTGCTGGTGATTTCGCTTTTACTGATGCTGCTGGCTGACCATTTTCATCAAGAAGGGTAATTGAATCCTTGTTAATTGGTGCGACTTCATCACCTTCAGTAAAGGTAACTGTTCCAGTTTGAACCAAACCTTGAGGTCCCGTAGATTCAGCTGGTGTTGCTGTTGGAGTTACTGGTGTCACAGTTGGTGTGTAAGTCGCAGAAGCTTTGGTTCCGTTCTTATCTTCACGAACAACCGTTACGGCCGGCGCTTTACCTGTGAATGATTTCTCAGGAACAAAAGTTACAGTTCCGTCAGCTGCTACTGTGTAAGTACCAACTCCATCAACTGTCTTGGTAGTTGAACCATCGTCGAAGGTTGCTGGAACGTCATCGTTCATTGGCACACGGCTATCACCTTCAGTAAATTCAGGCTTACCTGTTTGGGTTTGACCTTGTTTACCTGTTGATGTTGTATCTTCTGCTGTTGGTGTAACTGGTGTTACTGTTGGGGTGTAAGTCGCAGAGGCTTTGGTTCCGTTCTTGTCTTCACGAACAACCGTTACAGCCGGTGCAGTTCCGACAAATGATTTCTCAGGAACAAATGTCACCGTACCGTCGGCTGCTACTGTGTAAGTACCAACGCCGTCAACTGTCTTAGTCGTTGAACCATCGTCAAATGTCGCTGGAACATCTTCATTGATAGCTACTGTTTTCTCAACGCCATCAACGGTTACTGTTCCACCCTTGAATTCAGGTTTACCAGTTTGAGTAGCACCTTGGATATCTTTTGTTTCAGCTGGAGTTGCTGTCGGTGTTACCGGTACGATTTCAGGCGTGTAAGTTGTGTCCACCTTGATACCGTTTGAGCTTTCAGCTTGAACCTTGGCCGGTGTGACTACACCTGTGTATGATTTATCAGTCGGTGTGAAAGTTACTTGACCAGTAGCTGAATCGATAGAGTAAGTACCGATTTCAGTTGTACCATCAGCAGCATAAGCTGGTGTACTTGTCACTTCATTGCCATCATTATCCAAAAGCGTGTAGCTATTATCTTTAATCGTAATAGCTTTATCTTCACCATTCACTTGAACAGTTGTTCCTGAGAAGGTTGGTGTGCCTGTTTGAGTGGCACCTTGGATATCTTTAGATGTAGCTGGTTGAGCTGTTGGAACAGCAGCTACAACTGTTGGTGTGTAGGTCGCATCTGAAGTAATGGTTGCAGTCTTACCATTAGCATTTGTAATCGTAGCAGTTGCCTGAACAGTTACTCCTTTTGCAGTACCAACAAAGTCTTTTTCTGGCGTAAATGTTACTGCTCCAGTCGTTGGGTCGATAGTATAGCTACCTTCTCCTGCTACTGTTACTGTTGTTTCATCAGTAGGCTGACCAGTTGCTGGATCTACCAATTTCTTGCTTGTGATTTCAGCAGTCTTATCATTACTCAAATCAAAGGTTGGTGTTTGGGTTTGAGGAACGTTTTGAACATCCGCAGAAACCTTGTCTGTAGGAGTCACTGTGATTGGTGTTACTGATGGTGTGTAAGTCGCTGAAGCTTTTGTTCCGTTCTTGTCTTCACGAACGACTGTAACCGCTGGTGCTGTTCCTGTAAAACTTGGTTCTGGAACAAATGTAACAGTACCGTCTGCTGCTACTGTGTAGGTACCAACACCGTCTACAGTCTTAGTCGTTGAGCCATCATCAAATGTTGCTGGAACATCATCGTTCATTGGCACACGGCTATCGCCTTCAGTAAATACAGGTTTACCAGTTTGTGTAGCACCTTGGATATCTGTTGTTTCAACTGGTGTTGCAGTTGGAGTTACTGGAGTCACAGTTGGTGTATAAGTTGCAGAGGCTTTGGTTCCGTTCTTGTCTTCACGAACAACCGTAACAGCCGGTGCAGTTCCGACAAATGATTTCTCAGGAACAAATGTCACCGTACCGTCGGCTGCTACTGTGTAAGTACCAACGCCGTCAACTGTCTTAGTCGTTGAACCATCGTCAAATGTCGCTGGAACATCTTCATTGATTTCAACAGTCTTCTCAACGCCATCAACCGTTACAGTTCCACCCTTGAATTCAGGTTTACCAGTTTGTGTCGCACCTTGAATATCAGTTGTTTCAGCTGGTGTTGCTGTTGGGGTTACTGGAACGATTTCTGGTGTGTAAGTTGTATCCACCTTGATACCGTTTGAGCTTTCAGCTTGAACCTTGGCCGGTGTTACTACACCTGTGTATGATTTATCAGTCGGTGTGAAAGTGACTTGACCAGTAGCTGAATCAATTGAGTAAGTACCAATTTCAGTTGTACCATCAGCGGCATAAGCTGGTGTACTTGTCACTTCATTACCATCATTATCCAAAAGCGTGTAGCTATTATCTTTGATCGTAATAGCTTTATCTTCACCATTCACTTGAACAGTTGTTCCTGCAAAAGTTGGTGTCCCTGTTTGCGTTGCACCTTGGATATCTTTAGATGTAGCTGGTTGAGCTGTTGGAACAGCAGCTACAACTGTTGGTGTGTAGGTTGCATCTGAAGTAATGGTTGCAGTCTTACCATTAGCATTTGTAATCGTAGCAGTTGCCTGAACAGTTACTCCTTTTGCAGTACCAACAAAGTCTTTTTCTGGCGTAAATGTTACTGCTCCAGTCGTTGGGTCGATAGTATAGCTACCTTCTCCTGCTACTGTTACTGTTGTTTCATCAGTAGGCTGACCAGTTGCTGGATCTACCAATTTCTTGCTTGTGATTTCAGCAGTCTTATCATTACTCAAATCAAAGGTTGGTGTTTGGGTTTGAGGAACGTTTTGAACATCCGCAGAAACCTTGTCTGTAGGAGTCACTGTGATTGGTGTGACAGTTGGAGTGTACTTAGCTGTTGCAGTCTTGATGTAGTCCTGTTGGATCTTACCATCTTTGTTTCGACCAACTGGCGCTGACAATGTAACATCCACACCTTTGGCTGTACCAGTAAAGCTTGGATCTGGAATGAAGGTTACTTCACCCGTTGAAGGATTAATGGTGTAAGTTCCTTCCCCTTCAACTGTTACAGATGGCGCATCAGTAGTGAGACCTGTGGCAGGATCCACCAACTTAGCAGGATATTCTGCACTTGGAGTGATTGCAATCTTGTCACCATTTGAGTTAGTCTCAGTTGTGTTAAAGGTCGGAGTTTCTTTTTGAGTCGCCCCTTGAACATCAGTCGAAGTTTTGTCAACTCCTTCGATTTCAATTGGAGTGACTGTTGGAACGTATTGACCATCCATGGTATTCAACTGACCATTAATGTTTGGTTCTTGATCTGGGAATTTTGTTGACCAACCAGTATCATAACCGTTGTTATCTGAACGACGGATAGAAATACCATCAGCTGTTCCAAGGAAGTTATCTTCAGGAATAAATTCAACGTCTACATCTTTACCGTTGGCAGTAATCTTATACTTACCTTGTCCTGGAACGACATAGTAACCGTCCGCATCAAGAGTTGCACGGTTGCCATCTTTATCAACGATGTATGGTTCTACCGTTTCGTCAATAACGGCACTAGAATTAAGCTCATACTTGTGTTCTCCACGTGCTGTAAAGGTTACAGTTGCAGTTTGCTTCGCCCCTTGAAGACCACTTGTTTCCTTGAATTCCCCTTTTGGTGGGTGCGTAATTTGAGTTCTGAAGTCTTCCACTTCCCCTGAGAAGGCCATACCAGTTGGGCTCTCAATCTCGGTAGCCTTCTTGGCAATACGAACACGAGCACCTAGTTCTTTAACGCTAGGGTCGATATAAGTCTTGCTATTTGCAAAGGTCAACTCAACGGTGCCGTCATTTGTGATTCTTGCAAGATTAGAGCGTTCATCTTCATCAAAGGTACCATTTTGGTTAAAGTCTATCCAACCGTAGATATAAGCTTCTGAAGCTCCATCTGTATGGGCTTCTATTGACAGCTTGTAGTTACCTGGGCGTGTACGATCCATCTTGATCATCTCATTGGTTGAACCTTTAAGCTCATCTGGAAGCAATTGGTCAATTCCTTCATCGGCCGTAGTTGCCTTATCATCACCGAACCAGTCAAGAACAGTATTCTCATCCATATCTGGGCTCACATTACCAATATATGGTTGATTTACTTTAGCACCAGTTATACCATCTACAGTTGCAATGGTATGCATAGCTTTTCCGTATGACTCAGGAGCGTCCCCTTCATCAATTGGGAAGAATCCTAGCATTGCTGACTGTTTACCACCTGAAGCGACATAAAGTCCAACTTCAGAGGCACCACGCGTCATAACGATTGGAACAGTATAATTACCTTCAGAAATGTTTGGTCCAAAGATACCGGTTCCTAGACCACCTGTAACTTGGTCAGGATTTCCAAAATACTTCCAAGCTACTGGTTTCTTTTCTGGTCCAACTTGAGTAGATCTACGAAGTTGGTTTAAGTTGGTATTATTAAATTTAGGATTAGGTCCAAAAAGATTTTCAGTATCTTGTGGTGAATATGTTACAGAAGTACTTGGTCTGGTAAACTTTTTCCATTCTCCAATATGCTGCCAACCTTCTCCATTGGTAGTAAACATAACTAATTCACCTGGGTTAGCAGACTCCCCATCAGCCATAACAATAGCTGGCTTAACTGTCTTACCACGGAAGGTTGCAGAGATTTCAAACTGAACTCCAATATTTCCACCATTCAAAGCTGAACTTATGGTAGTCTTCTTGGTTTTCGTATCAATATTCTCAAATCTGATTTCAGTCCAATTATTTTGGGCATCAGCGACGATTTTGGCCTCTTCACCATTGTTAAAAGCTTGCTTAGCAGCATTTGAAGTGACTCCACTTACATAACCATTTTTTGCATTTGGATCATAGGTTGCTTTTTCAGCTTCTGTAGCCCCTTGATTTTCCATCCGTTTCTTATAGATTTCAGTCGCTTGGAAAGGTTTCAAAGATTTGACTTTTACAGTAACTACATAACCAGGCATGATTTCCTTGGTATAGGTAGACCCAACTTGAAGAGCCAATTTTTCTTCTAAGTTCTCAGTTGGTTTAACTTCACTTTTAGGAACTAATACTGTAGTAGTTCCTGTCCAGTTAGCTACATCTCCAAAGTCCAACCATGAGATTTGGCTAGCCATTGATTTGGCATCAACATTTGTAGTAAAGCCTGGTTTTTCAACTTTTGGAGTTGAGGTTGCGTCTTCTACATCATCACCAATCAAGTTTGGATCATTGGCATCACCAAGGGCACGACGTGTACGACGGCGACCAGAAGTTTCTGCTGTTACAACAGGTTGCACTACAGCAGACGCTTCGGCACCACTTGAAAGAGCATTCGTTGTAGAAGCTTCTGCTTGAACGTCCACACCTTGTGCTTCAGATGCTGTTTCTGAAGCAGGTGTCTCAGATGATGCTGATGTAACAGAGGCTGTTGTTGAAACTCCCGTAGTATTGCCTACACTTGTAGAGCCAGCAACACTAGTGGTAGATGCTGCAGTAGTTGCTGACGTTGATGTAGCTGCTTGAGATGTTGTCTCACTAGAAGCTTGTGTTGTAGACGTTTCAGAGGTAGCTGCGCTAGCATTTGAAACGGTTTGAGACTGACTATTAGTCTCAGAACTTGATAAGATATTTGCGACTTCCGTCGAAGCTTGAGCAGCAACAGCATTCTGAGAAGATGTCTCATCACTCACTGTAGCAGTAGTGCTAGCTACATCTCCTGCTTGGACTTGGTTAGCTGTTTCATCGGCAGATACTTGACTAGCAGTACCAACCATAACCAGAGTTCCAAGAAGAACGGAGCAAACCCCTACATTCAGCTTACGAATCGAAAATCGACTTATACGATCATTAAATAAATCTTTACCCACTTTGGTAATCCTCCACACTTATACTATTAAGTATCTCACCCCTCAATGAGATTAAAAGTATTTAAAAATACTAATCGTTAAATATTTTAACAAAATTCCTAATATTTGTGAAAAGAAATGCTCTTATTTTCAATTTTTTTATAAGGTTCACTTAAAAATAATCATGTAAACAGTAGAATGATTATAGATATCACTATTTTTATAAACATTTCAATTAATAATTTTATAATTATTTACTTTTAGAATTGTCAGTAAAAAGAAACTTATGATTTCATTTTTTTCAAAAATCGATTTTCAGAATTAATAATTCATTAGAACTTTTAAATTAGTAAGTCATTATTGAAATAAAAATGGTTGGTTATCTACTCAGTCCTTCTAAAAAATATAGCTTATAACCATCTTAACTATAGTTTAGAAGCCTATTTAACGACATTTTTTATCCTGTTGTTTTCAAGAAAAGTTAAATTTCTTTGAAAAGATAATTTCCCTCTTCTCTAAATACCTTCTAAGTCATATGACACTTAGAAAAAAATCTGTTGAAAATACAGACCAAATCAGCCATCTTGCTTTAAACCATTTGGAATAAATATGATATTCCTCACTTGTTATTATTATCCAATTGATTTACCTACCTACGAAAAAAGCTCTATAATCTCTTCAAAAGTTTAACCTACTAAATCGATTATAGAGCCAAAAAAAGAAGATCCAAAGACCTTCTTTCAATTTAAGTTCTACTTAAATTATTTTACTGTGCGGATACGCATAGTGTTTGTACCACCTGTACCTACTGGAACACCAGCAACGATAACAATGTTATCACCAGATTCTACAAGACCTGATTCCAATGCAACTTTTTCAGCAACATCAAACATATCATCAGTTGAGCTTGGTTTTTCAGTAACTACTGGAATAACACCCCAGTTAAGCATCAATGATTTTTGAGTAATTTCATCGAATGTTACAGCCAAGATATCAGCTTCTGGACGGTATTTAGAAATCAAACGAGCAGTGTTACCTGATTCAGTAAGAGCAACAACAAGTTTGATATCCATTGAGTTAGTAGCATCTTTAACTGCAGACGCAACTACTTCAGTCTTAGTTGAACGGTCAAATGTTGATGAATCAAGACGACCATACTCTTTAAGAAGAGTTTGAGCGTTTTTATCAATTGTAGCCATTGTGCGAACTGATTCAACTGGGTATTTACCATTTGCAGATTCACCAGAAAGCATTGTAGCATCTGTACCATCGATAACTGCGTTGAATACGTCAGATACTTCAGAACGAGTTGCACGTGGTTTTTCTGTCATTGTTTCAAGCATGTTAGTAGCTGTAACAACAACTTTACCAGCAGCGTTTACTTTTGTGATGATCATTTTTTGGTAAACTGGAACCATTTCGAATGGTACTTCGATACCCATGTCACCACGAGCAATCATAATACCGTCAGCAGCTTCGATGATTTCATCAATGTTATCGATACCTTGTTGGTTTTCGATTTTAGCCAACAATTGAACGTGACCATTACCAGTTTCTTCACAGATAGCACGAACTTCTTGTACATCTTTTGCAGTACGTACGAATGAGATAGCGATAAAGTTAAGACCTTGTTCAAGACCAAAACGGATATCAGCGTTATCACGTTCAGCAAGTGCTGGGAAAGGAATTTTAGTGTAAGGGATGTTTACACCTTTTTGTTTAGCGATGATACCATCATTTTCAACATCAACGATGAATTCACGTTTTTCAGCATCTTTGTCTACAACACGAAGACCAAGTTTACCATCATCGACAAGAACTTGTTTACCAACTTCTACATCGTCAAAAACGTCAAGTGCACCTGCAACGTTCAAAGCGATAACGTCGCGAGTTGATTTGATACCTTGTTTAGTAGCAACACGAATTTGTTCACCAGTTTTGTACGCATACTCTTTAGCATCACCTTCGAACAATTCAGTACGGATTTCAGGTCCTTTTGTATCAAGAAGGAAACCTACTTTTTGACCAGCAAGGTCTTCTGCCATACGAACAACATCCATACGTTCACCTTGTTCAGCGTGGTCACCATGTGAGAAGTTGAAACGGAAAACGTTGGCACCTTCCTTGATCAATTGAGCAATGTTTTTAGCAGATGCTTCACGGTCAAGTTTTTCACCCCAGTAACCATCTTCACCAAATTTCTTGCCGCCACGGATTTCAACCGCAGGACCAAGTGTTGCAACGATTTTTACACGTTTATTCATGATAAATAAAACTCCCTTATATTTTTTGTCGCATTAGCGACGGATTAACAATAATTTAAGTAACTGAGATTAGCTCAAGTTAGACAATGAACGGTTAAGGTCTGCAAAGTCAAGACGTGCTTTGTGAGGATTGTTGACGATAATTTTACCGTCTTCAGTAAGACTGAACAAAGCTCCTTCTTCTGCTGTACCAAGGATTGGGCTTTCAACAAGCTCTTCATTGTGGATACCAACAGCTACACCACCAATACCTTGTTTAAGGAGGTCAACCGCATGTGCCCCCATCCATGAAGCAAGAACACGGTCACGCGCAGTTGGTGAACCACCACGAACCACGTGTCCAATGTTTGTTGCACGAAGATCTGAAGTATCTCCAGCTTCTTTCATTTTAGCTGCAAATTCTTCAGCACCCATGACACCTTCAGCAACTACGATTACATGGTGAGTTTTAGCACCTGATTCGTAACCTTCTTTAACTTTACGTACAACTTCATTAATATCATACTCTTCTTCAGGTACGATAATTTGGTCTGCACCAGAAGCAATACCAGCCCAAAGAGCGATATCACCAGCGTTACGTCCCATAACTTCAACGACGAAAGTACGTCCGTGACTGAAAGCAGTGTCTTGAATCTTATCGATAGCTTCTGTTGCTGTTGCAACAGCAGTATCAAAACCAATTGTGTAGTCTGTACCAACGATATCGTTATCGATAGTTCCTGGAAGACCAACAGCTGGGAAACCATGTTCAGTCAAACGCATAGCACCATGGTAAGAACCATCTCCACCAATAACTACTACACCTTCGATTCCATGTTTTTTAAGTTGCTCAATACCTTTAAGTTGACCCTCAAGTTGGGCAAACTCAGGATAGCGAGCAGACTGAAGGAAAGTTCCACCACGGCTGAGGATGTTGTCTACGCCTTTTGCATCAAGTTGGAAGATATCTCCTTCAACCATACCAGCGTATCCACGGTTAATACCGAAGACTTCAATTCCTTCAGAAATTGCTTTGAGAACAACTGCACGAGCGGCAGCGTTCATACCAGGGGCATCTCCACCACTAGTCAAAACAGCAATACGTTTCATTATTCCTGATACTCCTTTTATATATTTAACATTTTCATTATAACACAAAGAATTCTAAATGGCTTTAAATTTGAAAAGATTTATTGTTTTTTTACCGTAAAACCGTTTTCAACACATAAGGTGCTAATTCCCGATTAAGTTCCTCGTTCTTAGTTACTCTGTATCTTTGACTAACGATAGTTTCCTTACTTCCTTGATAACGGATAATGACAGGAATGTGTCCAGGATGCTTAGCTAATATTTGAGAAACTTCTATGTCTTTATCATGATTCTCAAGTAAAATCCAAAAACGCTCCGTGCTAGCTTCCTCCATGTTTGACAAGATTAACTGAATGCGTCCATCACGCTCCTGGGTCCGTCCATCAAGATAAAAGAGACCACCTTCACTTAATTTATCCTTATGATAGAAATAAGTTTCTGGAAATAGGGTAACATCAAGTTTATTGATCCCATCAGTGACGTTCAGAAAGGCCATCTGATCACCTTTTTTAGTTCTGATAATTCGAACGGATTCTATCTGAACCAAAACCGTTGCCTTAGTATTAACAGCCAAATCAGAAATGGCTTGATAGGGACGAGAGGCCATTTTTTGAGCCAAGTGTAAAGGATGGGGGCTAAGCCCAACTCCTAGTAACTCCTGTTCTAAATTATAACGATCCTTCTGGCTATAGTCTTCATAATCAACCCAAGAGTAAGATGACTCTGCAAACAAACTTCCTAACTCATTGACAAAAGTAAAGAGGTTGCTTAAATTACCAATGATTTTCTGACGATTTGGTTCAAAAATATCAAACAAACCAATCTGGATAAGAGGTGTCAGACTATCGACTTTCTGATATTTGCTAGGAATACGTGTCAAAAAGTCTTCTATAGAAATGTATTTACCATTTTGTTTGCGATCCTCAATAATCCAAAGGGCAAAATCTCTTGGCAAGCCTTTGATAGTCTTAAGACCTAATATAATCTTTCCATCTGAAATCTTGTCCAGATAGGGAATTCTATTAATATCAAGTCTGGCTAGAGAAAAGCCATTTTCAATTGCATCCTTAATGTAATCACTAGACGAATAGTTTAACATGATGTCATAGAAAATCTGAGGGTAATGCGTTTTGAAATAGGCTAATTGAAAGGCTAGTGCTGAATAAGCATAGGCATGACTTCTATTAAAGCCATAACCTGCAAACTTAGCCATCATACTAAAGAGTCGTTCAGCAATCTGTGGGTTACGTCCCAACCGACGACTTCCTTCCATGAACTCTTCGGACATCTTGGACATTTCATTGGCATCTTTTTTCGACATTGCCCGACGAAGCAAATCGGCTTTTCCGAGTGTAAAGCCTGCAAATACTTGGGCAATTTGCATAACCTGCTCTTGATAAAGCATGATGCCATACGTAGGCTCAAGGATTGGTGCAACTACTGGATCAATCAAATCTACTTTTTCCTTACCATACTTACGAGCGATGAAATTATCTGTATAATCGCTAGCTCCAGGTCGGTTAAGAGAGGTTGTCGCTACCACTTCTTCGAACTTAGCGGGTTTAATCCGTTTAAGAAGGTTAATAGCACCCGCCTGCTCAAACTGAAATATTCCCTTAGTTTTTCCCTTGGCAAAAAGAGCTAGGGTCTGTGGATCTTCCAAATCAATTGATTTGATATCTATAGAGACTCCCTGCTCTTCTTCAAGTTTCTCCTTCATTTTTTGAACAAAGGTCAAATTACGGAGGCCCAAGAAATCCATCTTAAGCAAGCCATTGGCTTCGACCGCGGAGGCATCGTACTGAGTAACCATCATATCCTCACCAGCTTTTAGAGGAATATGGTTGGTTAGGTCATCGTCACTCATCACTATACCAGCAGCATGGATTGAGGTCTGTCTTGGTTGGCCTTCAATAGCCTTAGCAATCTCAAAAGCCCTCTGAAATTCTTGTCTTTGATTAATCAACTGTCTAAATGACATATTTTTCTCATAGACAGAGATCAAGGTGTCACGAAAAGAAATCTTTTTACTAAGTTGTGACAGTTCAAATTCCTTGGCTCCGAAACGTTTAAAAACATCTCGGATAGCCTGTTTGGCCCCAAAAGTTGAAAAAGTAACAATCTGAGCAGAGTGCTTACTACCATAACGGTCCCTAACATAATGAAGAAACTCGCTTCGATAGATATCAGGCAAGTCGATATCTATATCAGGCATGCTATAACGTTCTTCATTTAGAAAACGCTCAAAAAGCAAGTCATTTTTAACGGGATCAATTCCAGTAATATCAAGGACATAGGCCACCAAGCTTCCTGCAGCAGACCCACGTCCCATTCCCATATAATAACCACGGCTACGCCCAAAGCGTAATAAGTCCCAGACAATCAAGAAATAATCATCAAAGCCCATCTGATGAATGATAGACAATTCTTTGTCTAAACGTTCCTGATAAACTGCTGCGCTTAACTTTTTAGTTTCTAATCCAGATTGGGCTAATTGACGTAATTGGTCAACTGCTGGCATATCACGATTAAAACGGGGAAGCTTCAAATCCGTATCAAATTGATAAGTAATATCTGAAACAAGTTGCTCCAAATTGTTCAAAGCCTCTGGAATATCACTATATGCACTTTCCATTTCTTGAGGCGAGAAAAGAAGCTGATTCATAGGACAAATAGAGGCCTCTGACAAGGAAACGTTTTGTGAGATGGCGTGTAACATCTGAATCGTCGAGCGATCTACATTCTCAAAATAACGCACTGTATGTAAAGGAATTACAGGATAATCAAACTCTTTGCCAGCATCTTCTGGCCTTACCCCAATAAAAACCTCTGAACCAAGAGTCATCCCTGGCTCCCAGTCTTCACTCGGAAGGATGAGGGCAATAGCATTCAGATAGTCCGAAAAAGCTGTAAACTCGCGTTGCCCTGAGGAGAGCTCTGTTGCCAACTTCATCAAATTTTTATAGCCCTGATTATTTTTTGCTAATAGACGAAAAGGAATTTTTCTTCCCTCGTAAAATAGATTAGCTTCCATACCAATCAAAGGACGTAAACCGTTGCTACTTGCAAACTGAGCAAAATGATAAGCAGCATAGAGATTGTCACGATCCATCAAACCAAGGGCTTGATAGCCAAGCTCTTTGGCACGCTTAATGTAGGTGGTCAAATCTACAACACTATCCATGAAACTATAGACAGATTTTGTATCCAATTGTGCAAACATGAAGGCCTCCTTTCTATCCTTCTATTATAGCATACGCTCCTTGTAAAAACGCCTCTACCATGTTAACTGTTTCAAACAAAAAGAATGAGATAGAACAACACCTTAAACATTGTCCTTATCCCATTCTTTTAAGTCCTCATTATTATTTTACAAACACATCATTGTTTCTTATTGCCAATATGATGGGCGTTGTTTTTCATAGGCAGCAATCAAATCTTCATATTGAAGAGTGATTCCAATATCGTCAAGCCCTTCAACCAATTTACGTTTCCACTCATGATCGATATCAAATGGAAACTCTCCTGCTGAAGATTTAATCACTTGGTTTGGAAGGTCAATCGTAATTTCTTCACCTGCAGGAAGAGCAGCCAATTTTTGACGGACTTCCAAAGGTTGAACGATTGGCAACATACCATTCTTCAATTCATTGTTATAGTGAATATCTGAAAATGATCCAGCAATAACACAACGGAAACCGTAATCTTCCAATGCCCATGCAGCGTGTTCACGAGATGACCCCGAACCAAAGTTATCACCAGTAACCAAAATGGTCGCATCGCGATACTCAGGTTTATTGAAGACGAAATCAGGATTTTCATCGTAATCATCATTAAGGTAACGCCATTCAAACATCAAATTCTTACCGAAACCTTTTTTATCAACAGCTTTCAAGAATTGTTTGGGAATGAGTTGGTCCGTATCGATGTTATCATTCATCAAAGGTACTGATTTCCCTGTATAGACGGTAAATTTTTCCATTATCTTCTCCCTTATGCTTGAACTTCTGGCATATCGCGGACATCTACAAATTTACCAGCGATTGCTGCAGCTGCTGCCATTGCTGGACTACAAAGGTGAGTACGAGCACCATATCCTTGACGTCCCTCGAAGTTACGGTTACTTGTAGATGCACAGTGCACACCTTCTGGAACATGGTCTGGGTTCATACCAAGACACATTGAACAACCTGGATCGCGCCATTCAAATCCCGCATCCATGAAAATTTTATCCAAACCAAGACGTTCAGCTTCTTTCTTAACTGGACGCGAACCTGGAACAACAATAGCTGTCAATGTCGGTGAGATATGTTTTCCTTTAACGAATTTAGCAGCTAACTCAAGGTCGCTAAGACGTGCGTTAGTACAAGAACCAATGAAGACATAGCCAAGATCAATATCTTTAGCATATTCACCAGGCTTAACGTCCATATACTCGTAGGCACGTTCATCATTAAAGTCCTTGATTTCTGGGAATGGTTGATCAAACTCAACACCCATTTCAGGGTTAGTTCCCCATGTAACCATAGGTGCCAATTCTGAAACATCAATAGTAATCACTTTATCATATTCAGCATCTGGATCTGAAACCAAAGTTTTCCAGTCGGCTACTGCTTCTTCGAATTTCTCACCCTTAGGTGCGCATGGACGCCCCTCAACATAATCATAAGTTTTTTGGTCTGGATTCATAAGACCCATCTTAGCACCAAATTCAATAGACATGTTACAGATGGTCATGCGTTCATCCATTGAAAGAGCATCGATAGCTTCACCACAATATTCAACAGCGTATCCTACACCAGCATCAACGCCATAGCGTGCAATGAGTGCAAGAATAAAGTCTTTTGAATAAACACCTGGCTGTGGTTTACCAACAAATTCAACCTTCATTTTCTTCGGTTTCACTTGCCACAAACATTGTGTCGCAAAGACATGTTCTACCTCAGATGTACCAATACCAAAGGCAATAGCACCAAAGGCACCATGAGTAGCCGTATGACTATCACCACAAACGACAAATTTTCCTGGTTGACTACGACCTGTTTCAGGACCAACCATGTGGACAATCCCCTGACGAGCAGTACCGTGGGTAGCCGCATCAATACCAAATTCCTCAACGTTTTTCGCCAAAGTATCAATTTGGTTTTTAGAAATAAGGTCACGAATGTTAAAAATATCAACCGTAGGAACGTTGTGGTCTGTCGTACCAAAAGTTAAATCTGGGCGACGAACTTTACGTCCAGCATCACGAAGTCCTTGAAAGGCCTGTGGACTTGTAACCTCGTGAATATAATGCTGATCCACATACATCAATTGTGGTTCGCCCTCATTTCCAGTAACGACGTGGCGTTCCCAAAGTTTATCAAAAATTGATTTTCCGCTCATAAAATACTCCAATTATAATCTAAGGATTAGCTAATCCGAAAGTCTTGTTAGAATAAGGTATAAAAGAAAGACATCTATAACAATTCCTATAAGCCAGCAAAGCTTAAAGTACCATTTGTTAATTTTATGTCTAAAAAGTCTCCCACCTAGAAAGGCACCAATACCACCAAAGATCAGTGTCTGTAATAATAATGCCTTCTCAGAAATCCGTCTCTTATGTCGGATAGCCTTATGTTTATCAAGGCCATAAACGGATAAGACGACTAGATTCCACACCAACAAAACACTTAGTAACACTAATTTCAGTGTCATGAGTTTAGAGATTGCCAATAATAGCTGCTGTCATTTCAGCAGTCGAAGCCTGACCACCCAAATCACGTGTCAAGATGCCTTGATTCAAGGTCTTATCAACAGCATTTTCAATCAATTCTGCCCCTTCAGTTTCATTGAAACTTTCACGTAACATCATAGCTACTGACAAAATCATTGAAATTGGATTGGCAATACCTTGACCAGCGATATCTGGTGCTGAACCATGGATTGGTTCATAAAGACTTGGACCATTTTCAGAGTGACTGGCAGATGGCATAACACCTAAAGTTCCTGGAAGAACACTTGATTCATCAGACAAGATATCACCAAAAAGGTTTTCTGTCACAACCACATCAAAACGAGCTGGGTTGGTAATCATAATCATTGCGGCACTATCAACGAGCTGATGTTCAAGGGTTACATCTGGAAACTCCAAAGAAACTTCATCAGCAACCTTACGCCACAATTTAGAAGTTGCCAAAACATTTTGTTTATCAATGCTAGTGACCTTTTTGCCACGACCTTGAGCAATCTTGAAAGCACGTCGCATGATACGACGAATCTCATCTGCTGAATAATCATTGATATCGCGGGCCTTATCTTCTTCCAAAATGTGCTCACCAAAGTAAATACCACCTGTGAGCTCACGAACAACGACGAAGTCTACGCCCTCAATACGCTCAGGTTTAAGAGGTGACAAGTGTTTCAAAGCATCAAAGATGCGGACAGGACGGATATTAGCAAAGAGATTCAACTCCTTACGAATGGCCAAAAGTCCTTGTTCAGGACGAACTGGCGCATTGTCATATTTAGGTCCACCAATTGCAGCCAAGAGGATAGCATCTGCTGATTTAGCAGCATCCAAAGTTGACTTAGGAAGTGGATGACCCTCGGCATCAATGCCAGCACCACCAAATGGTTTAGCATCGATGTCGTAATCAAATCCAATTTTTGAAGCTACTTTTTCAAGAACTTCAAGACCTGCTGCCATAATCTCAGGTCCAATTCCATCACCTGAAAGTGTTACAATTTTCTTTGTCATGTTTAACTCCTCTTCGGCTTATGGAAGGTCACGATAAGAAACCTTACGTGCCATCTCACCAGCATTTTCTTTTTGAACCAATGTATTAGCATTGATATAGGCAATTGCTGATGCTTTCAAGACATCAAAGTCCAAACCAGATGCATTGAAAATAGTATCTGTATCTACATTTTCTACAGTTACAAGTACACGTGCTTGCGCATCAATACCATCAGTTACTGCGTCAATATTATAAGAAGTCAAGCGAACTGTTTGGTTGAAGAATTTATCAATAGCATTGAAGATAGCTTCAACTGACCCTTGGCCATTTGCCAAAAATTCAACAGATTCACCATCTTCATTAGCCAAGCTTACTGTAGCAGTGATTGTTTCATCAGCATTAGTAGTCAAACGAAGATCTTGGAAGTGGAAACCTTCTGGATTATCTACACTTGTACCAGCAACAAGGGCACGAATATCTGCATCAGTAATATCATGTTTTTTCCCAGCCAAGACTTTAAATTTGGCAAAGAGTGGTTTGATATCTTCTTCCACAAAATCAAGCTCAAGTTCTTTCAATTTTTCAACAAAGGCATGACGTCCTGACAATTTACCAAGAGGAAGACTGTTACTCTTCACACCTACCAATTCTGGTGTGAAAATTTCATAAGTTTGTGGGTTCTTAAGAACACCATCTTGGTGGATACCTGATTCATGAGAGAAGGCATTTCCACCAACAACAGCTTTATTTTTAGGAACAGGAATTCCAGAGAAGCGAGAAACAAGCTCTGAAGTATTCATTGTTTCATTAAGAACAATATCACTTGTTGCTTGGAAAAAGTCTTCACGAATTTTCAAAGCAACAGCTACTTCTTCAAGAGCAACATTACCCGCACGTTCACCGATACCATTAACAGTTCCCTGTACACGTCCAGCACCGTGTTTAATTGCTGTCAAAGTATTTGCAGTTGCCATACCGAGGTCATCGTGACAGTGAACACCAAAAACAACTTTATGGTCTGATTTAATATTTTCAGTCAAATGATCAAAAATACGTGCAAACTCTTCTGGAGTCGTAAATCCTACTGTATCTGGAATATTAATATATGATGCACCAGCGTCAACCGCTGTTTGAACAACTTCAGTCAAGAAATCAAGCTCAGTACGAGTAGCATCCTCTGGTGAAAATTCAACAACTTCAAATTTTGAACGTGCATATGATACATGCTCTTTTACAGCTTCAAGAATTTCTTCTTTTGATTTCTTCAATTTAAACTCACGGTGAATCGGACTTGTTGCGATAAAGACATGAATTTGTGGATACTTGGCATCTTTCAAAGCCTCATAACAAGCATCAATATCAGATTTTACTGAGCGAGCCAAGCCGGTAACAGAAGTTGTTGTCATAGCTTCTGCAATTTGTTTTACTGCCTCAAATGAATCTGGACTAGCTGCAGGGAAACCTGCTTCGATTACAGAAATTCCCCATTTTTCAAGTTGCTTAGCAATAGCAACTTTTTCTTTGATTGAGAAGTTAACTCCAGGTGTTTGTTCCCCATCACGAAGACTTGTATCAAAAAATTCAACTTTACGCATAGACAATCCTCTTTCTAAAAGTAAAAACGATAGTAGTAAAAAAACATCTCACTCGGAAACCCAAGCGAGATGTTTTTCCCTCCCGCTTGGTAAGCCAAACAGGACTAATGCTTTTGCACTAGCCCTCATTACGCAATAGCAAAACAGTTGTAGTTGCGAATGTCATTTGACTCATTTCCTTTCGATGTATCTTGGTTAATATAATACATCTTTCCAAGTTGAAAGTCAAGGAAAAATTACTGAATTGACTGACTTTTCTGACCGTTTTTTACAATTTTTTTCAGAAAAACAAAAAAGCTGACCGAAGTCAACTTTTTATTTATTAATGATAACTACTTATCTCAGCTTATTTTCCGAGGTAGTATTCAGAAACAACGTTCAATTTTTCGTCAAATTCGAATACCAATGGTGGGAAGTTTAGAATTTCAACATCCATGATTTCGTCATCTGACAATTGTTTGATGTGTTTTACAAGGGCACGAATTGAGTTACCGTGTGCACCTACGAATACGTTTTTACCATCTTTAAGAGCTGGAGCGATTTTATCTTCCCAGAATGGAAGGGCACGTTCCAAAGTCACTTTCAAGTTTTCAGCATCTGGAATTACTGAGTCATCAAGTGAAGCGTAACGACGATCAGTGTGTGCTGAGTGCTCATCATCACGATCCATAAATCAAATTTCATTTCAGATTATAGATTAATTTACTGTCTAACCCCAGAAAGCATCTTCTACTGCTTGATCTGATGAAAAGAGCCAAACTTCCTTGATCTTTCCATTATCCATGCGAAAAAGATCAATACCATTCATGTTGAGTTCCTCGCCGTCTGGGCGAGTTCCAACAAAGGTCACATTGGCTGCTACAAGGTCAATATTTTCAGACACCCAGTTAGTCAATACTTTGAAGGTACCGTTTGTTTTTTCTGAAAATTGAGCCAAGTGTGCTCCAAGTGCTTCTTTTCCAACAACTGTACCGGAATTACTATGCTGACCTGGCTGGTGCCAGATAATATCATCTGCCATAGTCTCAAAAACAGCTGGAAAATCACCTGTTATAAGACCATTGTTATATGCATTAAAAATTTCTAAATTTACTGACATGAGTTACTCCTCGTTTCTTTTATTTATGATATAATATTATCACTTACTAACAAAAAGACAAGTAGGCACTTTATTGTTATCTAGTATCAAATACGATACTATTATTGTCAAATAAGAGAATAATTTTAAAAAATTTGGAGGAATTATGGTAACCAAAGTCAGTGAATACGGAATTTGTCCTTTTGCCACGACGCAGCGTGTACTAACAGGCAAATGGGCTCTAGTCATCATCTATCAACTCAGTACGGGCACTAAGCGTTTTAATGAACTACAACGTCTAATTCCTGGCATTACCCAAACCATTCTAACACGACACCTCAGACAGCTCGAGAAGGATAAAATCGTGGAGCGTAAAGTCTATGCTGAAGTTCCCCCACGGGTCGAATACAGTCTAACTGAAATGGGTAGAAAATTTCAAGGTGTCCTAGATGCCATTGAAAGTTGGGGACTGGAGTATATCGAAACTCTAGACTAATTATCTCCTTGGTTCATCTCACCTTACAAAGTGAGACGAACCGAGAGTCACTTCTCAAAAAAAAGGTGGAATAAATCCCGCCTTTTATCTTTTATAATTATTTTCCGAGGTAGTATTCAGAAACAACGTTCAATTTTTCGTCAAATTCGAATACCAATGGTGGGAAGTTTGGAATTTCAACATCCATGATTTCGTCATCTGACAATTGTTTGATGTGTTTTACAAGGGCACGAATTGAGTTACCGTGTGCACCTACGAATACGTTTTTACCATCTTTAAGAGCTGGAGCGATTTTATCTTCCCAGAATGGAAGGGCACGTTCCAAAGTCACTTTCAAGTTTTCAGCATCTGGAATTACTGAGTCATCAAGTGAAGCGTAACGACGGTCAGTGTGTGCTGAGTGCTCATCATCACGATCCATTGCTGGAGGCAATACATCGTATGAACGACGCCAGATGTGAACTTGCTCATCACCAAATTGCTCAGCAGCTTCTGCTTTGTTTTTACCAGTCAAACCACCGTAGTGACGTTCGTTCAAGCGCCATGATTTTTCAACTGGAACCCAAAGTTGGTCAGATGCTTCAAGAGCCAAGTTAGTTGTTTTGATCGCACGTTTCAATACTGAAGTGTATGCTTGGTCAAATTCGATACCAGCTTCTTTAATCAATTTACCAGCGTCGATAGCTTGTTGAGTACCTTTTTCAGAAAGATCTACGTCAGCCCAACCTGTGAAAAGGTTAGCTTTGTTCCATTCAGACTCACCGTGGCGAGCGAAAACCAATTTTACCATTAGTTATGTCTCCTTTTTATTTTGGGTTAAACCCATTTACTGTATCTATTCTACCCAAAAAACCTTGAAAAAGCTAGCAAAATCCAAAAAATTCTGTAAAATTCTATTGCCTCTTGTCTTGGCAAAAAGAGACGATATCAGAATTTCGTTTTAGAGGCTTTAGCCCGTCCAATATTTCCTTGTTTTAGGCCCCTTTTCATGCTAAAATGAGATGAAATAGTAACATTTTACTTTGTGATCTTTAAGGAGGATCTTATGGTTTCTACTGCTACAAAAGTTGGTCAGTTTACATTTGATAACTGTCTTATGAATGCCGCTGGTGTTCATTGTATGACTAAGGAAGAATTGGCAGAGGTTGAGGCTTCAGCTGCAGGTTCATTTGTCACAAAAACCGGAACACTTGAGGCCCGTCCCGGTAATCCTGAACCACGTTATGTGAATGTTCCTCTTGGGTCAATCAACTCAATGGGATTGCCAAATAACGGTTTCGAATACTACCTTGACTATGTCATTGAATTACAAAAGCAACCCAATACAAAAAATCATTTTCTTTCTCTCGTTGGTCTTTCACCTGAGGAAACACACACCATTCTTAAAAAAGTTCAAGAAAGTGACTATGAAGGGCTGGTTGAACTCAACCTTTCATGTCCTAACGTTCCGGGTAAACCTCAAATCGCTTACGATTTTGAAACAACAACAGAGATCCTAACTGAAGTCTTTTCTTACTTTACGAAACCTCTTGGTGTGAAATTACCACCATACTTTGATATTGTGCACTTTGATCAAGCTGCTGCCGTTTTCAACCAATTCCCACTTGTCTTTGTTAACTGTGTGAACTCAATTGGTAATGGCCTTTACATTGAAGATGAGTCTGTTGTCATCAAACCTAAGAATGGTTTTGGTGGTATAGGTGGTGACTACATCAAACCTACTGCCTTGGCAAACGTTCATGCTTTCTACCAACGTTTGAAACCTGAAATCCAAATTATTGGTACTGGTGGTGTAAAATCTGGTCGTGATGCTTTTGAACACATCCTTTGTGGCGCAAGTATGGTACAAGTTGGTACTGCCCTTCAAAAAGAAGGTGTCGCTATTTTTGACCGTATTACTAAAGAACTTAAAGAAATCATGGAAGAAAAAGGTTACGAAACTCTTGAAGACTTCCGAGGAAAACTTCACTACATCGACTAGTCTATAAAAAAAGTTTGGAAAATCTTCCAAACTTTTTTTGTTATTTGATGAGGATTCTCTTATTAGACAAGACCATCATCATCGCGTTCATCCCAGTCTTCAAAAGGGTCCTTGCCCTCTTTTTCAGCTTGAAGACGTTTCTGACGCGCTTCTTCAATTTGTTCTTCACTTGGCTTCATCAGTTTGCTAATAGCAACAATACCTGATAGTTTAATAACAGTAAAAACCAAAAGAAAAATCAATACCACTGTTATGGTTTTCATAGATTCCCTTAACTTATTTCGTATAAATCAAAACCCCTAAAATCTTAGGGGTTTTTACATTATTTAACTGCGTCTTTAAGAGCTTTACCAGCTTTAAATGCAGGAACTTTAGAAGCTGCGATTGAGATAGCTTCACCAGTTTGTGGGTTACGACCTTGACGAGCAGCACGTTCGCGTACTTCAAAGTTACCGAAACCAATCAATTGTACTTTTTCACCTGCAGCAAGAAATTCTTCGATAGAAGCGAAAACTGCATCTACAGCTGCTGCTGAATCTTTTTTAGTAAGCTCAGTTGCTTCTGCAACTTTAGCGATCAAATCTTGTTTGTTAGCCATTGTAACAATCCTCCAATTTATTTCTAAGCGAATAGTTTTTTTAGCGCTTGAACAAGTATTATCTTATCCTAAAAGACCTATGAGGTCAAGTAATAAACGCTAATTTAATCGCTTTTTTGCAAAAAGTAAAGGCTTTTTAATTTATTGTCTTATAGATGTCAAATTCGATACGGTCATTAACCAAATCTAGGCTTTGAGCACGTGCTGTTATCCCCTTCTCATTCTTCATAGACTGAATATTTAGGGTAACCTTTCCCTTCTTACTATCGATTGCGATGTAATCAGGAAGGTTAGTCGAACGTTTAATCATCTTAAGGACATCCGAAACAGGCAGTTTCAAGGTTCCAGCTGAAAGCTCAGAAACATGCAGTACAATTGCTCCTGATTCACTAACAACCGGCGTAAAATAGACATATAGAGGAACAGGATGACCTAAAACCTTATAGCTACTTTCAAAAACAATTTTAGAATTGGTAACCTTGACCTTGAAACGCATCTTATCAGTCGAATAATCCTGGGCAAAGCCTGTAAGAGCAGCGTCAAGCTCATCCTTAGTCATACTATATTTTCCAATTTTAGTTGCTCCCTTGGATAGAGATACAGAACTTGTCGTCTCCACTGGAGTCATGATTCTATATGTCACAACACTTACTAAGGCTAGATTTAAGGCCAAGAGTCCTAAAAATAGCCATTTCCATATCTTACTCACCTGACCACTCCTTTTTTGTTTGGTTAATACGTTTCAAAATGGCATCTGACATAATTTGATAACCTGTATTATTTGGATGAAAATGATCATCCTCAAAAAGAGCATCGTTCAGACTATCTTGAGAAGATTTACTAGACTGAGAGGTATCATCAGAACTTGTAACACCGCCCTTACCATCAATTCCCTTATAAAGCAAATCATTTACAGGAACAAAATACACATTATCGTACTCTTTGCACACCTCTTCAGTAGACTGGTTCCAATTATCTACAATCGTTTGCATTTCTGTCATCTCTGGAAAATTAAGATAAAAAGGATTGTAAATACCAACAATATAAATTGGCAATGTTTTATTTTCCTTGCGGGCTAGCTCAATAATCTGTTCTAATCTCTTTTGATAGGCCTGAGCAGGCTTAGTGAAGGTAGCTACATTAAGATTCGTGATATTGTCCTTAATGACATGGATTACATCATTACCACCAACTGTCAGAGTCATCACTTTAGCCTTTTTGAGATCTCTTTGAATATCCTTCTTTTCTTGCATTCTTTTGAGAATTTGATTACTCGTATTCCCCGCAATACCGTAGTTACGAGAAGTCACTTGCCAGTCAAAATCTGACTCTAATGCCTGTGATAGCACAGGAACGAATCCTCCTTGATTACTACTATCACCTACCCCTTGAGTAAGGGAATCACCAATAGCAACATAGGTCACATTTTCATTTTTGATAGATTTAATCTTTTCTGCAATTTTTGATGACTGATGCGTACTAGGAACGATAAAAATGAAGAGGCCTACAAATAAGAGAAAAAGCAAGAAGAAGCCTACGAGGCTTCTAACTAATTCTGATTCTTTCCACTTATTCATAACGAACCATTACGGCAAAGGCGCCTTCACCAGTGTGCGTTTGAATGATGGAACCAGTCTCAAGGATTGAAATTGGAGCACCCAAAACCTCAAGTTTTTCAGCCAGTTCATGTGCTAAATCAGGTGTCCCTGCATAAGAAATACCAATCTCTGCCACTTTTAGGTCCTTATCCTTGATACCATTAATATAAGAATCTAACCATTTCGTGAAAGTCTTAGCTCCTCGCCCCTTAGCAACCGTATTCAACTGATAGTCTTTCAACTCCATGATGACACGGATATTGAGTAATGAAGACAGAAGACCTGTTACACGTCCAATACGACCACCTTTGACCAGATTCTCAAGGGTAGAAACACCAATATGAAGTTCTGATTTATTTTTCACTTCTTCAACATGGGCTACAATCTCATCAAGACTAGCTCCTGCTTCAGCTAATTTAGCTGCCTCAACAACTTGAAACTTGAGGCATTGATCCGTAAAGCCTGAATCGATGACAGTTACATCTGCTCCTGAAAGACTAGCTCCTTGACGTGAGGCTTCACATGTCCCAGAGAGTGTGTGCATAATGTGGATTGCCACAATTTGTTCTGCACCTTCTTTGACAAGATTTTCATATGTCTCAGCAAACAAACCTACAGGTGGTTGGCTTGTCTTTGGTAACTCTTTACTATGCTTCATCATTTCCAAGAAACGGCCTTCTTCTCGAAGGTCACTATCTGAATAGATGACACCGTCCACCATTACCGACAATGGGACAACAGTGATATTATATTTTTTAACCAATTCTGGTTCAATCGTGATTGACGAATCGGTTACAATTCTGATTTTACTCATAATTTTCTCGCTTAACACAAATTTTTATTCTATTATAGCATGACTGGAAAGTTTTTCCCAAGTCTTTTCCTAAAGAGAGTCATCCACCTTTAACAAAGCTCTTGCTTGGCTCAAGGCAGCCTCCGTCACGTTATCACCTGCTAACATCTTAGCGATTTCTTGCACCCTTTCCTCAGGTGTCAAAAGACGAACACGAGAGACAGTTGTCTCATTATCGCTTTCCTTAGAAATAAAGAACTGATAATCAGCAATAGCAATAACTTGCGGAAGGTGACTGATGGCCAAGACCTGACCATGACTCCCAATCTTATGAATCTTCTGAGCGATGGCTTGGGCAACACGTCCTGAAACGCCAGTGTCAACCTCATCAAAGACGATACTTGTTTTATCTTCTTTGCGGGCAAAGGCTGACTTAATTGCTAACATGAGTCGAGATAATTCACCACCTGAAGCTACCTTAACAAGCGGTTTAAAGCCTTCACCTGGATTGGTTGAGATGTAAAACTCAACCTGCTCATTACCATCACGATTAAATTTCCCCTTAGTAAAGGTGACTTTAAAATCAGCCTTATCCATATAGAGGTCGCATAACTCGTTCTTAATCTCAGCTTCAAGAGCCGTAGCAATTTGATGGCGTGCTGTTTGTAGGGTCTCCGCAGACGCAAGCAGGTCCTTTTCAAGTTGCTTAAGCTCTTGTTCCATAGCATCTGACGAGCTAGAGTTTCCTGTCAGAAGATTGTATTCTTTACTTGAATTTTCCAGATAATCCAAGACGTCATCGACAGTCCCACCATATTTACGAGTAATGGCATTAATGGTATCTAAGCGGTGTTCAATCTCTTGTAAACGCCCAGCATCAAAGTCCAGATTATCCAAAAAATCACCTAGTTGCTTAGTGACATCTTCCAGAACATAATAGGCTTCTGATAGATTTCCAGAGAGTTCTTTGTAATCAGAGTCATACTCTTCAAGAGACTGGAGGTCATTCATGGCAGAACGAACATTTGAAAGGCTTGAAAAATCCTCATTATCCAGCATGACATAGGCATTTGTTAAGGTATCAGCAATCTGCTTATGATTAAGAAGCTTGTCTCGCTCCTGCATCAAAGCCAAATCTTCTCCTGATTTTAGAGAGACTGCTTCAATTTCTGCAATCTGAAAAGCTAGCATTTCAATTCGAGCCTTATGCTCCTGCTCATTTTTCTGCTTTTCAAGAACAGCTTTTCTTAACTCACGATAGCGGTCAAAATACTCCTGGTACTCTTTCTTAGTCTGGAAAAATTCCTTGTCACCAAAGGCATCAAGCATGGTAATATGCAGAGCAGGTTTCATAAGCTCTTCCTGGTCATGTTGTCCATGGATATCTACCAAGAAGTGCCCAACAGCTTTAAGTGTCGTTAAATTGACCATCTGCCCATTGATGCGACTAACACTTCTACCATTTTGGAAGATTTCACGACGGATAATCAATTCATCCTCAACAGGAATCCCATTATCTTCCAAGATACTAACCAAGGCAGGATTTTGTTCGATTGAAAAGAAGCCCTGAATTTCAGCCTTAGATGCTGAATGACGGACGACCTCACTAGAAGCCCTAGCACCCAACATAAGATTCATAGCATCTATAATAATGGACTTACCAGCACCTGTTTCACCAGTAAGGACGGTCATACCATTCTCAAAGTTTAGAGAAATCTCTTCAATAATTGCGAAATTCTTTATCGTAATTTCGAGAAGCATAGGCCCTCCTATTCTTCAACCCACTTAATGATTTGCCCCTGTAGTTCAATAGCTGCTAACTCTGACTGAGCCACTAAAAAGAGGGTATCATCATCAGCAATAACACTAAAAATCAAATGCCTGTACTCATCTAAAAGAATCTTCTTGATGAGGCGGCTTGTCCCAGGTTGAACAACGATATTCATAAAGGCATGTTGACGATCAACGCGCAACAAGCGACGAGTCGCAACAGAGGTTCCACCTACTCGTCTAGGAGCAGTTGAGAGCCCATAGATGTAAGAACCGTCTTCAGTCGGTACTTTGGTAATACCAATTTCATTGATATCACGCGATACAGTCGCTTGAGTAGCCTTTAATCCCTCATTTTGGAGTAATTTTACCAATTCTCCTTGAGTCGTAATTTTATTTTCTTGGACAATCTTTCGGATTAACTCCAAACGATCATTCTTCTTCATTCTTTTTAAACTCCTTGTGTGCTTGTGCTACAACTTCCTTAATAGAGGTTTGAGCATCATTTTGAGGAGAATTTGTCTTCTCCAAGTGTGCGAGAAACTCAATGTTACCATGACCACCTTGGATAGGTGAAAAGTCCAGCCCCTTAACTGAAAAGCCATAGTCAACCGCAAAAGCAGTCACTGTTTCTAACACTTTTTCATGGACACTGCTCTCACGGACAATCCCGTTTTTCCCAATTTGTTCACGGCCCGCCTCAAATTGTGGTTTCACAAGAGCAACAACTTGCCCCCCATCAACCAATATCTTAGCCAAAGCCGGTAGAATCAGATTAAGAGAGATGAAGCTGACATCGATTGATGCAAAAGACGGTAGTCCTTCTGTAAAATCAACAGGTTCAGCATAACGGAAATTATATTGCTCCATGGAACGAACACGCTCATCTTGACGCAATTTCCAAACCAACTGATTGGTACCGACATCAACAGCATAAACCAGTTTGGCCCCATTTTGAAGCATAACATCAGTAAACCCACCTGTTGAGGCTCCGATATCAATGGTCGTCATACCTTCAACTGACAGATTGAAAACTTCCAAAGCTTTTTCAAGTTTGAGTCCTCCACGACTCACATACTTAAGTTTTTCACCTTTAAGCTTCAACTCTGTACCGTCGTCGATTTTTTCACCAGGTTTATCGTAACGCTCACCATTGATAACATTAACAACTAAACCTGCCATTACGCCACGTTTTGCTTGTTCTCGTGTTTCAAAAAGGCCTTGTTTATAAGCCAAGACGTCTACTCTTTCCTTAGGCATGGAGTCGTAACCTTTCTATGATTTCTATAATACTGTCTTTCTTGAAACCTTGAGTCTCAGCTAGATTTTGGAAAATAGCCTCCGCTTTATTGAGTGATTCCTCGAGGATAGCATGTGATTTTTCCAGACCAAGAAGAGCCGGATAGGTTGATTTCCCAGCTACTACATCTTTTCCAGGTGTCTTTCCAAGTTCTTCGAAATCAGCAGTCACATCCAAAATATCATCACGTACTTGAAAGGCAAGACCAATCAGGCGACCAGCTTCTTTCAGATTTTCCAAAACCTCTAGATTTTTTTGAGCAACAATACCAGCCGCCACAAAAGGAAAGGTTAAAAGCTTACCTGTCTTATGCTCATGAATTTTAGACAGTTGCGATAAATCAAGTTCCTGACCTTCCCCCTTCATATCCAACATCTGGCCACCAACCATACCGAAGGTGCCTGAGGAATGAGACAATGCTTGAATCAATTGAACTCGAATTTCTGCTGATAGCTCTGTTTGGGACAGGAGATCAAAGGGATCCAAAAAGAGAGAATCGCCAGCCAATATCGCCGTTGCTTCATCAAATTTCTTATGGTTGGTTAAACGTCCTCGACGGTAATCATCATCATCCATAGCCGGCAGATCATCGTGAATCAGACTTCCAGTATGAATCATTTCAAGACTCGCTGCAACATCGAAATGACTAGGAGTTAGCTCTAAACCAAATCCTTCAAGTAAATCTAAGAAAATCAGTGGACGAATACGCTTACCGCCACTATCAACTGAATAAAGAATAGCAGTGATTAAATCACTTGATACAGGAAGATTATTTTTTTGGTAGTAATCACGGATAGCCGCATCAATTTTATTTAGCTTGCTCATTAGGCATCCATTTCCGTTTCTGTACCATCTGCTTGCATAACCTTAACTAGTGTTTTTTCAGCATCTTCCAAGGTCTTCTGCAAATCCTTAGACAAGGCCATACCTTTTTGGAACTCAGCAATAGCATCCTCAAGAGCAACATCTCCTGTTTCGAGCTTAGTGACAATGGCTTCTAAGTCCTGTAAATTTTCCTCAAATGTTTTTTTAGTTGACATTTTTTACCTCTACTTCTAGTTCTCCATCTCTCATTTGGACGGTTAATTGATCACCTTCGGTAATATTCTTGGTACTGGTTAAAGGTTTATCATCTTTTTTGACAATGGCATAGCCCCTTGCAACAATACGGCTAGTATCTAGAGACAATAAAGCATCCTGTGCCTTTTCTAATCTCACACGGTTACCATTAATGGTGTTCTTGGTTGTGGTCACCAATAAACGTTGCAAAGACTCTCGACGGTCTTGATAGTTCTGAACACTGCTCAGAAGATTTAAGCCTTGTAACCGTTGTTTCAAAAGTTCCGCTTTTTTTTGCTTTCGCTCGAAATCTTGACTCACGAAGGTTTCAAGCCTTGTTGTTAGTCGATCCAACTTTTGTAAATAACCATCATATAGGCGCTCAGGTTGCCTAAAGACAACAGATTGTGACAGTTTAGCTAAACGTTCTTGATTGTACTGTATACGTCTCAAACAGGCTTGATAAGCTCTATTTTGTCTTTCACGAATCCAAACCAAGGTATCGGCCTTTGATACTGGAGTAGCAAGTTCTGCCGCTGCTGTAGGTGTAGCAGCCCTACGATCTGCAACAAAGTCAGCCAAAGTCGTATCTGTTTCGTGACCAACACTTGAAATCACAGGTAGACGACTCTCAAAAATGGACTGAACAACAATTTCCTCGTTAAAAGCCCAAAGGTCTTCAATAGAACCTCCACCACGACCAACGATAAGTAAATCTAAGTCATCCCTTTGATTGGCTTTTTGAATATTTTCAGCAATTTCCTGTGCAGCTCCTTCACCCTGAACCTTGGTAGGGAAAAGTAAGATTTCTACCCCTGGAAAACGACGACTAACGGTCGTAATAATATCTCGAATAACCGCACCACTAGGACTTGTGACAACCCCGATTTTTTTGACAAAATTAGGCAGCGCTTGCTTATGACGATCATCAAAGTAGCCTTCTGCAGTCAATTTTTTACGAAGCTGTTCAAACTGGATAGCCAAAGCTCCAATACCATCCGGCTCAGCCTTCTCGATAATAATGGAATAAGAGCCACTAGGCTCATAAATCTGGACACGACCTACGACATTGATCTTCATACCTTCTTCGAGTTCAAAACCAAGTTTTTTGAAAACTCCAGCCCAAATCGTCGCCTGAATAACAGCTCCTTCATCCTTAAGCGAAAAATATTGGTGACTCGGGCGGCGACGAAAATTGGAAACCTGTCCCGTCAAATATACCCTCTCTAAATAAGGATCACGGTCAAATTTCATTTTCAAATATTTTGTTAAGGATGTGACCGATAAATAGTCTGACACGACAACTCTCCTTTATTTAACCTATCCTCGAAAACCTGAAGACATTAAAAAAGTTCTGTAGAACCATCATCCCCAAATCTTCTCAGTCAGCTTTTTAATTGTATACACGATTACCTTAAATTATACCAAAAAAGACTGTCAAAAGACAGTCTCAACCACCATAGTCAGGTGTTTTATATAGTTTCATTAATCGGTTGTATAAGTTTTTGAAACGACGTCCCAAGAATCGCTTGAACCGTCAATACCACCATAGGCTTCGAGTTGTCCCTTCTTATCTACACGGAAAAGAAGAACATCATTACCATAGGCATCATAAAGTTGAGCATAAACTATGTTATCATCATCATCCGTCCATGAATAAACATTCCAACCTAGATTTTTATAATTTTCTCCAGTTGAACCTTGTTCTTTAGCATAGGTAGAAACAACCCAGTCTTCTAACTGTTGATCAGACAAAGATGAGGTATCAACTTGAGAGGATTGATTATCAGATGATGCTGCAGCTGCTTCCTTACTTTTTGCCAACTGACCATTTTTCCATGGATTTGTTTCACTCTCTTTTTGGTTATTACTATACCACATCAAGGTAACAACAGGAATAACCACTGCAAGTACTGCAACAACTCCAATTACCCATCTAATGTTTTTAGGATCTTTGAGTTTGTCAAAACTCGAAACTTTTCTTCCCTTTGTAGTTTCATTTTTACGATGTCTAAATTCGCTCACAGCTTTTTCCTCTTTTTCTTGAAAGTAGTCCCTTTTTTTCTTTTCCTCTTGTTCCAAGAGCTTTTGCACTTCCCTACGACCCTGTGGATCACTCGTTTGAGCCAATGAAATCTGCAACTGAAAAATACGATTATCCAAAGCTTGCTCATATTCTTTGGCTGCTTCTCTATCACCATTATCAGCTAAGGCTCTCAGATACTCTTCATTACTGAATTCAGCCATTCACTAAAACGCTCCTGCTTCTAAATCGTTTCTTCTATTTTCTTAAAGCCTGAGACTTTTGTCAAGTTACTAGTTTGTAACAAATTCTTACAGTTGTAAAAAGCCGAAGAAAATCACATTCTTCAGCTTATTTCTTAGTTGTTTCTTTATAATACTTACAATAACTTTGAAGAGGACAGGTCTGGCATTTAGGATTCTTAGCTAAGCAATGATAGCGTCCAAAGAAAATCATACGGTGATGGCTGATAATCCAATCCTTCTTGGGGATTTTCTTCATCAATTCTGCTTCGATTTCCTCTACACTAGCATCCTCTGGGGCGATATTTAGCCTTTTGGAAACACGTGAGACGTGCGTATCTACTGCAATCGAAGGAATGCCATAAACCTCAGCTAAAACCACATTAGCCGTTTTTCGTCCCACACCAGGTAGACTTTCCAATTCCTTATGCGTTTTCGGAACCTGTCCATCAAAATTCATTAAAACAGCTCTAGCAGTCTTAATGATGTTCTTTGCTTTATTCTTGTAAAGACCAATCGTTCGCAAACACATCTCAACATCATCGAGGTTGGCAGAAGCCAAATCCTCAATTTCTGGATAACGCGCCCACAAGCCTGGTGTAATCTTATTAACAGCCTTGTCTGTTGTCTGGGCTGATAAAATAACAGCAACTAATAGTTGGAAAGGCGTTTCCCACTCCAACTCTCCATGAGCATTGGGAAACATCTCTCCCATGAGAGCTAAAGCCTCATTAACACGTTTTCTTCCTAACATTATTGGGCACCCCATAATTGACGGGCGGCATCCATTCCTGTTTTGAAGTCATCGGAAACCTGATGATGGTGCTTCTTACCTTGATGCTCCAAACGACGCTCTTCAACTTGAATTTTAGTTGTAATACCACTTAATTTCCAGTTACGAAGAACTCCTTTTATATAATTCCAATTTGTCTTGCGGTTAAATACTGCTTCTTTCAAAGCCTCACGGATAAGTTCGGGATCAGTATGTTCTTCTTGGATTTCCTTGTTTAAATCTTCGACAACCATTGGATTCAAGATTCCCAAAGCTTGTTCCAATTCATCTGTTAATTGCTTGATGAGCTGGGTATTGGTTGGCTGACCAACGACAGGCCTTGCCGTTGTCTTTTCATTGCTCACTAACTTGTCCAACACTGCCAAGGCAGGTGAGGCATCTACAACCATCTCAATTTCATTGTTAATCTTAATAGTCGTGAAATCAAGAAGTCCAGCCTCAGTTAATGTTGTAATACTTTTATTAACTTCAGTTGGCGTCTTCCCAGTTGCTTGCGCGATCTGACTAGAAGCCACTTCTCCAATCTGGGTTGTCGTTTGTAGATAGAGAAACTGCCAAACCAGAAAGTCATCCGCAGATGGGAAAATATCCTTAAAGTGGAAAAATAAAGCATTAGGAAGGACCAGATTACCTGATCGATACTGTTCAAAAAAACTCATATTTACCTTTCAGAGTAGCTAGACACCCCAAAAAGTCAAATGCTCTCACATAAGTCCTTTGAGACTGTCTACTACAAATAACCGTAGAATGAAAAATCGTCTTCCAACTCTTCTAAACGATAAGGTGTTTCTTGATATACCGCATAGTTAATCCAATTGCTAAAGAAGGCAGATGCCGCAAGATTCCAACGAAGTTTAGGCTCCTGACTTGGATCATCCTCTGGGAAATAGTTTGCCGGTACATCTGGATTAATGCCTGCATCTAAATCTCTTCGGTATTCTCTTGCCAGAGTATCACGGTCATATTCAAAATGACCAAAACTATATACTTCACGA
The DNA here is from genome assembly GCF_037967965.1 of Streptococcus sp. FSL R7-0248. Classification (NCBI taxonomy): domain Bacteria; kingdom Bacillati; phylum Bacillota; class Bacilli; order Lactobacillales; family Streptococcaceae; genus Streptococcus; species Streptococcus sp. FSL R7-0248. Next base: position 855,624 of record NZ_CP150201.1, on the reverse strand, counting down.
AGATTCTTACTTGCTAGAATGGATAAGCCAACTTCTGGTCCTGACACAACAATATCTAAATCCGTCTTGTTTTTAATATCCTCGAACCTAACCTCAGTATAGCGTGAGTGCGGTGACACAAAGCTATCATCAAAGCCATTCATAAGGAAGTTTGCAGGCATGTCAACCGTTTGTTTATAGATACCAGATAATTTCTCTGACAATGGAACCTTGTCGACTCCATGCTTATAATAGAGACCTGCTTGAGCTCCCCAACACAGATGAAGGGTTGAATAAACATGCTTTTTAGACCAATCAAAAACTTGTGTTAATTCTTGCCAATAATCCACTTCCTCAAATGGCATTTGCTCAACAGGTGCACCTGTTACAATGAGACCATCATAATACTTATGCTTAATTTCATCAAAAGTCTTATAGAAAGTTTCCATATGTTCGGCATGTGTATTTTTTGACTTATGACTAGCCATATAAAGAAACTCGACGTTAATTTGAAGTGGCGTATTAGCTAAAAGACGTAGTAACTGAGTTTCTGTAACTTCTTTAGTTGGCATAAGATTTAGGATTAAGACCTCCATTGGTCGAATATCCTGGCTACTAGCTCTGTTCTCATCCATGATGAAGACATTTTCCGAACGCAATACATCAAGAGCTGGTAACTTATTATCAAGTTTTATAGGCATAACAATATCTCCATCCTTATTTATTCTATCTTCATATTATAAACCGGGGAGGTATTGTTATCAAATATATATTTTCTCTAGTTAGCTATAGCTTTAAACTATATTTAGAGGCCACCTTTGTTTTAAAAGAGTTAAAAAGGCCCTAAGGCCTTTTGTTAATTCATAGATAGATTTATCCTGGGAAGTTCATCAATACTTTAGTATCGTAACCTTCAATAGCTTTGCGTCCATTAAGACCATCAAGCTCAATCAAGAAGGCACAGCCAGCAACGACACCACCTAGGCGCTCAATCATTTCAATTGTAGCTTTGACGGTACCACCAGTCGCCAAGAGATCATCAACGATAAGTACACGTTGACCTGGTTTGATTGCATCAGCATGCATACAAAGTGTATCAACACCATACTCTTTTTCGTAATCTGCTGAGATCACTTCACGTGGCAATTTACCAGGTTTACGAACTGGAGCAAAGCCAATACCAAGTTCAAAAGCAACTGGACAACCAACGATGAAACCACGCGCTTCAGGACCAACAATCATGTCAATCTTCTTATCAGTCGCATACTGAACGATTTCACGGATAGCATAGCTATAAGCATTTCCATCAGCCATCAAAGGACTAATATCACGGAAAGTAACCCCTTCTTTAGGGTAGTTTTCAATAGATGCAATATAATCTTCTAATTTCATTTGTTCTTCCTATAGGCTTTTCGCCAAAAAAATATTTTCATACCATTATAGCATGAATCTTCAGATTTAGAAAATGCTAACCCTCATTTCAAGACGAATCCTTTGGATTAAGTACTCCCCCTACTTATAAAGCCAGTCATAAATTTCCTGTGGTGTCCCTAAAGCCATAAGTTCTTGGAACTTGACGAGATGTTTAAGATCTTGGAAAATCTTGCTGTCCTCAATCTCACGTTTTTCAGCTTCTTTATTGACTGTCATAACACCATTATCAATAGTCACAAAATCCAATTCATCAAAAATCTGAATCATCTTAATCAGAAGTATCTTATCGATTTTAAGGTAATGACTGAGCTCATCCAGTTTATAGCGGACATCGAATTCTGGGAATTGGTAAATGGTTTTATAGAGCCTTGCAAATTGCTCTCTCGTTCCATATCCAGTCAGATAATAGGCTTCCTTAATACTATTTTTAAAATAGATAGCTTGGAAATCTTTACCTTCAAACCACTCTTTTAATTCCGTTGCTGAATCAGGTAAGGTGTTGAGGACAACCGCAGGTTCAGTGTCTGATGCTTCTTCTACCGTTGGTAGGCCTTCAGGTAGTGCCATATTTTTTGAGCGAAAATCAAATAACTGAACACCATCCACACGCGCATCTTCTAGCATGAGCTGGAGCGTTGTCTGACCATTCCATACATTAACGGACAGGGTCACTGCTAATTCCAACCCCTGAGCTTGTTGGAATTCTTGAAGCAAATGACCTTTATTAAAGGCCACAACATCAAAACTATCCTTTCCTTGCTTAACCTTAAACTTAAGATGGGCTCCGTTTTGTCCCATAGTCCTAGCTTGAGTAACGGTAATATCATGTAGCCAAAAGACTGGCTTTTTATTGTCCATACCAAAAGGTGCTAATTTTTCAAGGCTCTTGATGGTATCCAAGCTAAGCTCACTGAGCTGGAGCTCCTCGTCTAAATTTAACGTATTTTTGGCACTCGTATCAATGTCATTATCGTAGACATAATGACACAAAATCTCTGATAGTCGTCCAAGATTTTCTTCAGGAAGGGTCATCCCCGCCGCTCCAGCATGTCCTCCAAAAGCAGTAAAGATGTCTCGGTGGTCATCAAGGGCATGGAAGATATTGATAGATTCCAAACTACGAGCGGAACCCTTAGCCAAGCCATCTTCAATATTCAAAACCACTACTGTCTGACTGATTTGTTCCATGATACGCCCCGCCACAATACCTAGAACGCCAGGATGCCAACCTTCCTTGGCCAGAACCTGAACAGGTTTGTCCCGGTCTACCATGGTTATGGCTTCATCAAAGATGTTTTGAACAACTTCCTTACGTTCTTCATTTTTAGCATTGATTTCCAGAGCAATGGCTTGGGCTTCTTCATCGTCAAATCCGGTCAGCAGTTCAATGGCTGGATTTGGATCATCTAAGCGCCCCAAGGCATTGAGTTGAGGGGCCAGTTTAAATCCTACCGTTTCTTCAGAAATCGTTGTTGGGTCTACATCTGAAATACGGAGTAACTCTTGCAGTCCAATACGCTCAGTAGTCTTTAGAATTTCCAGGCCGACCTTGACCATAATACGATTTTCATCCCTTAGGCTAACCATATCGGCAATGGTACCAATGGCTACCAAGTCCAACATCTCAGTAGGAATAGTTTCAAGGAGGGCAGTTGCCAATTTGAAAGCTACACCACAACCTGCCAAATACTTAAAAGGATAATCGGCATCTGGATGCTCTGGATGGACAATGGCATAGGCATCTGGAAGCTGGGCCGGCATACTGTGATGGTCTGTAACGATAACGTCCACACCTTGCTCTTGCGCATAAGCGATAGCCTCATTCCCCGCTACCCCATTATCCACTGTAACAATGAGTGAAATGCCTTCCTGCTCAATAAAGTACTTGTAGACACTTTCATTTGGCCCATAACCATCTGTGAAACGGTTAGGCAAATAAACTCGAGCCTCAGCTCCCATCATTTCAAGAGCTTCCTTGACAATCGATGCTGATGTCATACCATCTGCATCATAGTCTCCATAGACTAAGATTTGTTCATAATTTTCAATGGCCTGACGAATTCTAGCCACTGCCTTATCCATATCATGAAGAAGATAAGGGTCATGAAGGTGTGATAAATCAGCCTTTAGAAAGTCTTCAAGAGCATCTTCTGTCGTAATGCCACGTTCATAGGCAATCTTGGCTGCAGTTTCTGCCAGCCCATGTTCTTTGGCAAGTTTAAAAAAGCCAGCATCTGGCTCTTTTGTGTTTATTTTCCAATCATACGTTGATGTAATCATGTTTTTATCTTTTCTCCCTGTCATCTAGTCTATCTATTATAACATGAAAAAATTTATCATAGTGGATAGAAAGCTAAGTTTCCTAAAAAGAGAATGTCAAACATCGTAAGTTGCTTAGACTTGTGGTACATTTCCAATCAAGACCTGCTTTTCTAGACAAAATAATAGTCTGGATATTGCTCCCTTTTTGACTTGTGTTTTCTCAGATATTCCTTTATCCTCTTTACGTTAACTAACTCTATTCTACTATCATTTTCAAGTAATATTAGGAAAAACAAGAAAAGAGAGTGGGACAGAAATCGGTAATTCGTTAGAATTCGATTTCGTCGTCCCACCTCCGCACAGTTGAGTAGGGCTGTAAAAGCTGATGAAATCAGCGTAGTAGAGCCCACTCAACCACTGCGTCTTGCTCGACAATCCAAAAACAATTAAGAGGCTAGGACTTTTGTCCCACTCTCTCTCCGTCAATTATTATAAATCATCCCTGTACAAGCTTGCTCTGAAAGTTCGACAAATCCCAGGGATTGGTAAAAGGCTAAATTTTTCTCGCTACGATCAGTGGCAAGGAGCCGTTGATAGACATTGGGGAAAGTCGCTAAAGCCTCTTCTAAGAGTTTCGTGCCAATGCCTTGGCGCTGGTGATCTGGTCGCACCAAGAGGTCCTGTACAAAAATGACAGAATGGCCATCTCCTACTAAGCGAATGTAGGCTACTAACTCTTCCTTATCATAGACCGCCAACTGCCATAGACTGGCATTGACAGCTTTTTCCAACATGGTTGGATTGTTAGTATAATTGGTCCAGCCGACTGAACTGTACAGTGCGAGTAGGTCTGTCATCGCTGGAATCTCTTTTTTATAATTTAACATCTTAACTCCTTTCCAAACTTCCGACTAGTTGCTAATAGGAGTTGTCCTGAGCCCGTAAACCTACCATTTCCTCATTGGGTTCCACAGCTAGGCCTCTATTTTCTTACGCTAGGTGGTTGGACACAGGGCCAAAGCTACTGCCAAAATCAAGCACTCGCTTTCCCTTGATGTCCTTTAATTGCCCAAAAAGGATATCATAATAGATCTGTCCCCAGGGTTTCCGGATGTTTTCTAAATAGGCTTGAATATTAGCTGCCATCTAGTATCCTCCTATTTGTAGTTAAACACATTGGTAGCTAGTTTGTCCGAGATTCGTGGAAATAGCGTGTAGCCTTTGTGGGCAACTGATAAGAGTCGTGGTAGATTGACTTCACGTTTGTTTTTACACAGAATACGGACAATCTTTTTAGCTACGTATTTAGGACTGAGGACAAACTTTTTAACACTCTCAAGATAGGCTCCAGAGGGATCAGCTTGATCAAAGAAACCTGTCTCAATTGGACCAGGATTGACTGTTGTCACATAGACTCCTTTATCAGCCAGCTCTAGACGCAGGGCATCTGAAAAACCAATTACCGCAAACTTTGTCGCTGCATAGACACTTGAGTTGGCTGTCGCAATTTTCCCCGCCATACTGGCGATGTTGATGATATGACCATGGCCTTGCTCCACCATTTTCTCAGCCATCAAACGTGAAAAGGTCATCGTCGCAAAGGTATTGATATCAAACATATCACGTACTTCTTGGCTAGTGTAGTTATCATAAGACTTGAATTCACCGAAACCAGCATTATTGATAAAGACGTCAATACGTCCAAATCGTTGATAGAGATAATCGACCATCTCTTTAATGGCCTTGTCGTCTCTTAGGTCAATGGCAAGGCAGGTTTTATTTTCCACATGACGATAACATTTCTCAAGTTTGTCCTTGTCTCGTCCTAAGAGGATAATACCATCACTGGGTGAGAGCTGCTTGACAATTTCTTGAGCAAGGCCTCCTGAGGCACCAGTAATAGCAATAATACGTTGTTTAGCCATTAAATTTCTACCTCTTCCAAGTCACGAACGATGTGGGTGTTTTCGAAAATTGTTTTAGCATCTGCTGCCATCTTACCGATATCACGCCCTAAGAAACGTGCTGATACGTGATTTAGAAGAAGACGTTTAGCTGACGCATCTTTAGCGACCTGTGCTGCTTGCATGTTGGTTGAATGCCCATGGCTCTTGGCAATTTTTTCGTCACCTTTACCATAAGTAGACTCGTGCACCAAGACATCTGCTCCCAAGCCAAGACGAACACTGGCATTCGTCTTACGAGTGTCACCTAAGATAGTGATAACCTTACCTTTCTTAGGTGCGGAAATAAAGTCCTTGGCAATGATTTTTGTTCCATCTTCAAGGACCACATCTTGCCCATTCTTAATTTGACCAAAAAGCGGACCAAATGGTACACCTGCTGCTTTAAGGGCCTCAGCATCCAAGGTTCCTTCAAGATCCTTTTGAACCACACGGTAACCAATACAAAAAATGGTATGATCCAACTTATCTGCATAAACAGCGAACTTGTCATTTTCCATAACCAAGCCAAGCTTATGCTCATCAATTTCCTTAAAATGCACATGGTAAGGGAGGCGTGTTCCAGAGGTACGAAGACTAGTCATAACATATTGTTTAATGCCGACTGGACCATAAACCTCTAAATCTGTTTGTTCTTCACTCGATTGGAAAGAACGGCTAGCCAAGAAACCAGGTAGGCCAAAGATATGGTCTCCATGCATATGTGTGATAAAGATTTTTTTAACTTTACGAGGTTTGATTGTTGTTTCTAAAATCTGACGTTGGGTACCTTCTCCACAGTCAAACATCCAGACCTCATTGATTTCATCGAGTAACTTCAGAACCAGACTCGACACGTTACGGGCCTTGGAGGGCTGCCCGGCACCCGTCCCTAAAAATTGTAATTCCATGACTTCCTATACTTTCTATCTATCGTTCTTCTTATTTCTGGACAATATAAGCCAGGCATTCACGCTGAGCAAAGCCATAATAAACAGTTTGCCCTTTATATTGAGACAAAAGTTCCACTAATTCGTCTTGATTGAAGCTAGCCAACTTAATGACATTTCCCTTCAATTTAGTTACACGACTAAGTAACTGTGTCTCAGGTGTTAACTCTTCCAATACTTCTTCATCAAAATCAACCTTGGTCATCTTAATTTGAGTGCCTTCAAGATAAACCTTATACTGCGGGAAAACTTGAGCAAGCTCAAACAAAATGCTAGCCGTTGGAACCTCTAAATGCTCGGCAAAGACTAAGGCCACCTCATCAGCATTTTCATAGCAAAATCCATAAGATTTTCCTGACAGATTGAGACGAATAAAAGGCTTGTGCTCATCAAAAGATGGTTCAGGGTTAAAGAGGTTCAACTCCTTTGAAAGGTCCAAATAGTATTCCGTCGCTGCTTCAGGAGATTGTTTTTGGTAAATCTCTGCAAAATAAGCATTAATCACGCTTGGTGGTGGCGTAATGAAAGCCAATTTTTGACTGTCAGAAAGGTCTGACAAGGTATTTTCTAAATAGACCTTATCTAAACTTGTAAAACCACCATATTTTAAAGCTAAATCCATATAATCAGTCATAAAATTCTTCCAATTTCCATTTATTTTTCGGTGAAATATAACCTGTAATTTCTTCCACTTCTGTCTCAAAAGTGTAGCTATCTAGCAAGGCCAATTGACTCAACTGATAAAGTTTATAAGCTTGATCCTGATGTACCTTAATACTAAAGGGTTCAAAAATCTGTTGAATTTCATCAATCAAGAGTCTTCTGAGGGCCTCACGACTTCCCTTGTCACGTGCTGAGAGGCGAACATTAGGAAAGACTGTTGCTACTAGATTATCAGCTACATCCATCTTATTGTAGATTGCTAGTCGAGGAATATCAGTCATGTCTAAGTCTTTGAGAATGTCTAAGACCACCTTTTCATGCTCTTCGTGATTAGGATCACTCGCATCAATGACATGCAAAAGGAGGTCCACATTACGACTTTCTTCAAGCGTTGACTTAAAGGCAGCAACCAATTCTGTTGGCAAATCCTGGATAAAACCAACCGTATCTGTCAAGGTCACTTGAAACTGATCCTTTAAGTAAATTTTCTTAGTTGTTGCATCCAAGGTCGCGAAAAGTTCATTAGCCTCATATTGCTTATCATCCGTCATAAGGTTCATGATCGTTGATTTCCCAGCATTGGTATAACCAATCAAACCAATTTTAAAGGTACTTGAATCAACACGCTTTTCGCGAATGGTTTCTCGGTTCTTCTCAACAATCTTTAACTGGCGTTCAATATCAGCAATCTGGTTACGAATCGAACGACGATTGAGCTCCAATTGACTTTCACCAGGTCCACGGCTACCAATGCCCCCTGCTTGACGGCTGAGCATAATCCCTTGACCAGCTAAACGGGGCAACATGTATTTTAGTTGAGCTAGGTGAACCTGAAGTTTCCCTTCATGGCTTCTAGCCCTCATGGCAAAGATATCCAAAATTAATTGCATACGATCAATAACTTTTACGCCAAATGCTGCTTCAAGATTGGTATTTTGACGAGGTGTTAAACGGTTATTGACAATGACCGTAGTAATCTCATCCGCATCCACCATGGCCTTGATTTCTTCTAATTTTCCTGAACCTACGAAAGACTTACTATCATAGCGTTCACGTTTTTGGGTATAGCTAGCTACAACCTCTGCTCCTGCAGTTTTGGCAAGACTGGCAAGTTCCTCCATTGACATGTCAAAATGCTCTGTTTCTTGCAATTCAACACCTACTAAAATAGCACGTTCTTGCTGTTTGGCTGTCTCTATCATAGCAAACCCCTTTTCAAAATAGTCAACTTTTATTATACCACAGGCAGGGGCAAAGAAAAGGTCACAGACCTTAATTTTTTTCAAAGAAAAACAAGTTGGATTAACCAACTTGTTTTCTCTTAATGTTTACGTGTCGGTTTCTTTTTCGAACCCTTACGACGCTTGCCTTGATGAATGCTTGGCGTATTTTGAGAAATGGTTTGACGCATTTTCTCAGTGGCCTTATCAACCTTATCTTTAGCCTTGACCAATTCTTGAGAGGCCTTAGTAACACTCTTCGAAGGCTTATTTTTCTTAGACTTGCTCTTAGAAACAGGTTTCACTTGACTAGTTCCAGACGTACGCATACGACGAGACATAGCCAGGAGAATTTTATTTTCCTCGTTGAGGTTGGTTTGATAAGCCATTGAAAGCACCAAACCAACACCAATCAAGTTAGAGATGAGTGATGACCCCCCTTGAGAAATAAAGGGCAAAGGAATACCTGTCAAAGGAAGAATTCCCACTGCTGCCCCAATATTTTCAAAAATATGGAAGACAATCATCATGATAAAACCTGTCGAAATAAAGGTATAGAAACGATTGTTAGACCTGAATGTCACCCGCAACATGCGATAAATAAGGAAGAGATAGGTTAGAAGAACCAATCCACCACCTACCAAACCAAAGTCTTCCGCAATAACTGTGAAAATCATGTCACTCTCACGAACCGGTACGTTCAACTCCAGATGATTAAAGCCTTTACCATAGATTCCTCCAGTACCAATCGAAATCATCCCCTGTGTCTGTTGAAAGGCGATACCATCTGCATAAGTGAAAGGATCCAACCAAGCTGAGATACGGTTAATCTGGTAGGTTTGCACCCCCATCTTGAGCATGGCTTCCTTACCCCAATCTGTGGTAAATACCATTACAAACAAGCCTAATCCCACTGCAAAAGCTAGAACTACCGGCAAGATAATACGCCAGGATATCCCCGAAACAACTATTATACCTGCTAAAATAGCGAGGAAGACTAAGGCTGTCCCCATATCACCTTGAAGAACCAGTAAACCTAGGACAGGAAGCGTGACCGCTACATATTGGAAAAGTAGCAACCAGTCATCTTGAAGTTCAGTTACTTCCTTTCCTTGTTTAGCCCAAACACCTATTCTCGAAAGAAAAAGGATGTAGGATATCTTCATAAATTCTGATGGTTGGAAAAGGGTGACTGATCCAATGCTGACCCAGTTTTTTGCCCCTGTCGAGGCAACCAAAGCAGGTGAATAGAAAACGAGAGGTAGAACCATAAGTCCCAGGCCAAAAATATAGAGCCAGGGGGTTGCCTTCCAAAGAAACTCTGTATTAAATAACATGACAACAAAAGCAAGTACTGAACCTAGAAAAATCCATAGTACTTGCTGAGACATGACTTGCACAAGATTCTTTGGGTAATCAAAATTTGTCGCGATAAATACCGAGACCAGACCAACCAGTAGTAGAATAAGGACTGGCAAGAGAATCGAGTAATCTATCCGACTTTCAATAGTATTTTTTGACTTAGCCATGTGTACTCCAAAATAAAGATTTAGCAAGAGTTATTATACCACTTTTTGGCCAGACAAATGACCTGAATGTATAAAAGTTTGACAATTTTTTACGAAAAAAGCAACCACAAAAAGTGATTGACTTCTTTCATTCATTAATCTTAATTTGACACGTAGCCTTTTCCTTGAGCGTTAAAGTATACCCATTGCCCTGAAGGAATTTTAACCCAACGATTAATAGCCTTTTCCCCTGTATGAACATCATAGTAAGAGATTGAGCCATCAGGATTCGCAGCTGTTGCACCTTTCACTTGCTTACCAGTTTGGTCAAAGTAAAGGTTTTGGCCGTTGATCGTCTGTTCGCCAACAACAAGTTCACCTTTGGCATCAGCATAGTACCAGTTGTTGTCTCCAGTAGTGAAGAAGGTTGAGACTAACTTATTACCAGTAGCTCCATGGTAGTATGAACGGCTGCCATTCGCATTTGTTGCAAAGTCACCTTTAACCTGTTTACCATCAGTAGCAAAGAAGAGTTTTTGACCGTTAATCACTTGAGCTCCTGTAACGACATTTCCCTTATCATCAGCATAATACCATCTATCATGACCGGTAGTGAAGAAGGTTGATACCAATTTATCACCAGTATTCCAATGGTAGAATGAACGACTACCGTCAGTGTTCGTTACGAAGCCACCCTTAACTTGACGACCATTTGCATCAAAGTAGAGGTGTTGACCATTGATGACCTGAGCACCTGTGACATTACGTCCATGTGAGTCTGCATAGAACCAGTTGTTGTCCCCAGTAGTATAGAAGCCTGGTGTATGTGCCTTAGTCACAACACCCTTAGCATCGATATTAAAGGTTTGACCATTAACTACTAGTGATGTATCCACAAGTTTCACACCTGTAATGGCATCGTAGTATGAAGTCGTACCATCAGGATTGTTCACAAACTCACCTTTAACTTGTTTACCTGACTCATCAAAGTAGAGCTCGTCACCATTGATGGTTTGCGCACCACGAAGAACATCACCTTCGTTATTTGCATAGTAAGTGGCATCACCAACTTGGAAGAAGCGATTCTTAACTTGAACACCTTTTTCATTGAAGTAAAGGTTTTGTTTACCTACCTTAGTAAATCCAGTGGCAACATAGCCCTTATCATTAGCGTAGTACCAGTTACCATCTTGTTCAAAGAAGCCTGAGTACTTACGTTCACCTGAATCGCCACAGAAGAACATCAAGTGGCCGTCTTTTGTAGGAATGAAGATGCCTTTAGCTTGGTAACCATTGTCATAGAAGTATTTTTCCTTACCTTCTACTTCAGTCAAACCAGTAGCCATGATGCCACCTTTGAAGAAGTATTGGTAGAATTTCTCTTCCTTACCACTATCATCTTTAACAGTAACTTCTTTCCAACCAGTTTGAGTCGTCAATTTACCTGACTTACCATAAACCAATGATTGACCTTTGGCATTTTTAATAACACCATCAGTAAACATAACACCATTTGGCAAGAAGAAATAGTTTGAACCGTCGATAGCTTGTTCACCAGTTACAAGGTAACCCTTATCGTTAAAGTAGTACTGTTTGCCATTATATGTCACAAATTGACTCTTAGCTTGAGTACCAGATGTTGTATAATAAGTTACCCCTGTACCATCATAAGCAAATCCAGTTTTAGCTTTTGTATCACCAGTCAAGGCAGCTGGAAGGAAGGTACCTTTATCGTTAACGGTGAAGTACAATTTACCATCGCTGAGAACGTAGTCTGAACCACGTTTTTGGATGTTTGTACCGTTAAAGTACTTAGCTTCCCATTGTTTAATCTTCACAGATGGATCAATTGTCTTACCTGACGCTTCCATAACTTCTTTGAAGATTTCTGGATAAAGTTTTTGAAGTTTGTCGAGGAAGGCCCCACCATACTGTGCTTGGAAATCATTTCCTGATGACTTGGTATTTGTCACATAGAGCTTATTAACCAAGCTAGTATCATCAAGCACCTTACCATGCGTATCTGTACGAGTAGCTGTCACTACTTCTTTACCTGGGAGAGTATACAATTGGTCTGGAACCCAGTCAGCAATGACTTGAATACCTTGTTTGTGAAGAGCCTTGAGGGCATCACGAAGATCTTCTTTTGAACCATATTTATTGTTTTTGCTCATGGCAAAGTCGTAACGGTCTGTGAAGGCATAACCATTTTCAATAATAGAATCAAGGAAAGTGCCATCCTTAGATGAGACATATTGAGGTGCAATCTCAAATGACGTAATACCCCATGACTTGAAGAGGTCTGCGTTAGCTGCAATCAATTTGTTAGTATATTGACTATCCTCTTTGACAAAGTCTTGGAAGTTTGAGAAACCTTCGTAAATCACTTGTGCTTCAAGTGCTGCAGAAGAGCTATAAACCTTATCCCCTTCTTTGTAGGCTTTTGTTGATGGTTTGGCAAGAACGTTTTGATCGTCAGTCGCACCTACTGGTACCCAAACTGAAAGGTAACCACTCATATCAACAGTCTTAAAGCCTTTGATTTCATCAGCTGTGAAGACAAGATTTCCTTGTGCATCTGTGTATTTAACAATCTTAGTATCTGAATCATTCAATGAGGACACGATACCTTTATCCGTACCAAGCAAGAGTGGACGGTAGGCTTGGTTCTTGTGGGCTGCACCCATATTTACAGTAATTGTTTCACCATCTGCTAATTTCAAATCTGGGTTATTAGCAATGAGGGTCAACATACCAGAATTACGACCGTATTTTCCACCTTCTGTATCAGTCTTAGACATCAAATCTTGACCATAACGGACAGAAACCAAAACTTCTTTATTGTCTTTAGCAGACGATACGCCATCTCCAGCAAGATTGTGGATATAAGATGTTTGTCCACCAGCTACATATTTAGGACGCGCTTTAAGAAGAGTTGTGATTTGATCAAAGTATGGTGATTTCTTAGCCATGTACTGACCATTATCAGTATACAAGTCTCCATAATAAACACGTGTTGCTGCACCCATTGTTTGAAGCATCAAAGCATAAGCTCCAGGAATATTTGAATGCGTATATTCCTTATCCACTTTCAACATATCAGCATTATAAATGTCAAAAGCTTGTTTCAATTGATCTAATGTAAAAGTAAATCCATCTGTTGTAGGATCAATTTTTTTGCTGATAATGTCTGCGATAACCGTTTGAACTTCTGAGTCGTGTGCACGAACAAAGAGATAGGTTGCAAAACCAAGTTGATCATATGATGTAACTTCCGCACGGTTTGAAAGACCGAAATAACCACCGTTAATAAGGTCCTTCATTGATGCATTACGAGCACCTGTACCTTTATTAGTTACTGGACGAGTCAATCCATGAACAATAGACAAACGGAGACCATTATCCATAGAAAGGGCAGCTGTATTATGTTCGTCCACATAATATGGGTCGTTTTGAGACCAAGCTTCAAGAATTGAGATATTAGCAAGGGCACGTGCTTCAGACTCATTGACCTTGTAAGCAGCCTTCATGTATGAAGACACTAATTGAAGCATATCGATGCTGACATTGTCCACAGCATCAACACGGATACCATCAAAGTGAGCATCTTTGTCCTTGTCACCAAAGACGATTTGTCCCCAGTTCATGAAGTAATACAATTGGTTAAGCATTTCAGCTTGCACAATTGGGTTTGAGTTGTCGATATCGCTTGATAGCAAGAACTCATAACCAGCATCACTACCACTCTTGATCTTATCGTTTGCCAAACGACTTGTTGCCGTTTGGTCAAGTTTACGGTAGTCTGAGTTAGCCCACTTCGTTAAATCACTATTAACAAAGAGGAGAGCCCCTTTTTGGAAGTGTTCTTTACCTGGAGATTCAGAGTTAATGTCCCATTTATCTTGGTCTTTAACAAAGGCCTCGATTGACTGACGCAACCAGTCTGTTGACTTATTAGCAGCAATCTTAACCTCAATCTTACGTTGAATGATTTGAGCAGCGGCATTCAAGCTAGCTTGAGAATTTTCAATCGTAAAGACATCTTTTGTTTCTTCACCATTGCTAAGAGCCTTAGTCATGTAGTTCAAGTAAGCTACTTGAGTATCCTTATCAGGCCACCAAGACATCAAAAGTGGGCGAAAATCTTTTTCAGTTGACGCTTTCCAAGTTGTTCCTGCTTCAAGGATTTCTTTTGGACGGTACCAACTATCAGCTGTCAAATAACCATCAACAAGTTCAAAGCTTGCTTTTGTTGAATCGTAAGCAGCATTGTTTTTAGTAAAATCAGTGACAAGATTTGTTGTTTCTTGTGTGAATGAATAAGTTGATGTGCTTGAAAGGACACCATTCTCATCAAAATAAAGGACCTGACCATTTACAGTAATGGCAAAGTTTTTCTTATGTGATCCATCTTCTAAAAGATAGTAATATTTACCATCTTTTTCTTTTTTAATATTATCGAGTGAGACTGCAGCTTTAATTTCAGCTTCAGAAAGCTCTTTAGACTTCTCAGTCGTTGGAGCGGCTACTCCAGCATTTGCAGCTACTTCAGATGTTGTAGCTGTTTCTGGTTTAGCGGCTACTTCTGGCTTAGCAGTCGTTTCAGGTTTGGCTTCAACCTCTACTGCTGCAGCTCTATCACTAGTTGCTCCTGAATTTGGTTGAACTGTCGTTTCAGCTGGTTTATCAGCAGTAACTGCTGCTCGGTCTGTTGTTGTGGCATTTGAAGTATTTGCCACCTCTGTTGTTGTGCCTACCTCTTTTTCAACCACAGGATTTGTATTTTCCCCGACTGTAGTTGTTGAAGGTGATCCATTAGTATTATTTATTTCTTCTGCCGAAACAAGTGAAGACGTGGTAACACTAGCACCAACAATGGTAGCCAAGGCTACTGAAGCAACCGCTAAAGTAACCCATTGCTTCTTCACTTTGTGCAGTTTATAGCGTACTTTATTTTCCATATTCAATTTTTCCCCAATATATTTTTTGTCTAAAAATCTACACCTTAAAGACTCATTCATTATATCATTTTTTAGCGCCAAAAAAACTTGATAAATCTTATTTTAACGAGTTTTTTACTATCTTAATGAAAGATTAAATAATTGTCATGTAATCGAATTGGATACTGTCAATAATTTTGTGTAAACACTCAAGTAGAGTTGAAGAATGTTAATCAAATAAGCTTTCAAGTGTGTCAGCACATTGGCCAAACCCTTTGTGGATACGTTGACTTTGCTTGAAATTATAATTTTCAAACAAAGTAACTAAATAACGTTCCAGAGCCTCCTCGTTAGGAGAGTGGGACAGAAATCGGTAATTCGTTAGAAGTCGATTTCGTCGTCACACCTCCGCACAGTTGAGTAGGGCTGTAAAAACTGATGAAATCAGCGTAGTAGAGCCCACTCAACCACTGCGTCTTGCTCGACAATCCAAAGACAATTAAGAGGCTAGGACTATTGTCCCAGCCTCGTTTGACGTTTGATTTCTTTGTTAAGAGACTCAATGAGGTTTGTCGAATAAATGCTGTGCCAAATCTGGTAGGGAAACTGATAAAAAGTTAAAAGATTATCCGTATTCTCCAGACTTTCCATGACTTTCCTATACTTTGGTTTCCATTCAGCGATAAAGTCCTCCAAAGCTAGGACTGCTATTTCTAAATTTTCAGTACGATAAATCGTTTTAAATTGCTTCAAAATAACCGCTCTATCTGCTCGTTTCACTTTACTAGCTAGATTTCGACTAATATGAATTAAGCAACGTTGTTGTTTAGCTAATGGGTAAGCCTGACTGATCATCTGCTCAAGCCCCTTGAAGCAATCGGTCGCTACATGAGAAACCTGTTGAATGCCTTGTTTTTGAAGCTTATCTAACAGGGTGGACCATGAATCATTGTTTTCATTTGGGGCGATTTCATATCCAAGAACAACCTTCTGTCCTTCTGGTGTAATGCCAAGTGCGATATGAATACATTCTTTATTAACGGCTCCACGTCTTAATGGAAGATAGGTTCCATCAAGAAATAAAACAGAGTAATTGGCTTCTAAGCTTCTCTCATGAAAAGCAGAGACATTCTCCTGAGTTGTTTTTGAGATATTAGAAATTGTGGCAGGACTATAGTGATGACCATCCATTCGCTCGATGATGTCGCTAATTTCTCGAGTCGTTACGCTGGTTTGATAGAGTTTGATAACCATCTCTTCCAAGTGGTCATCTCGACGTCCATAAGAGGGGATCAAAGCTGGACTAAAGTTTCCATTACGACTATTACCAGAATTATAGCCTACTTTATCGTAAGGCTCATACCCTAAAAGGGCTGACAATTCTGCTTGAAGCGGATCATTCATCGCCGTTTCAAGAGAAGTACGGAAAAATTCATCAATATCTTGCTTTTGGGCTAAGAAGTTAAGTAGTTCTGTGCTAAACTGAGTCATAGGAATAAATCTCTTTCTAGTAATGTTTCGCAACTCTACTATAACGGATTTATTCCTTTTTGTGTTTACAGAACATATTGTATACTATCCTCTGCAAAATATAGATATAAACATTTTATTCTATTTTGTACAGAAAATAACAACAAATGACCATATTCCTTGCCTATTTTCAATCATTTTGATACTCTACAATTGGAGGTATATATGACTAAACAAAAAATAAATCAAATTGTCGGTTCCATTGGGGCCTTTATCGGGATTATTGTATTTATCGCCTACATCCCACAAATTTTTGCCAATTTACAAGGCAACAAAGCTCAACCATTCCAGCCTTTATCCGCAGCAGTATCTTGTTTAATTTGGGTTCTTTATGGATGGACAAAAGAACCCAAGAAAGATTGGATACTAATTATTCCAAACTCAGCTGGTGTGATTTTGGGTGGACTCACTTTTTTGACTTCACTTTAACAAATTTAATAGTATGTATAAAAAGCTGAGATGAGTTTCTCAGCTTTTTCTCTATTCTCAGATAATTAAACGCTGCACTCACTAACTTCCGCTTTTCCATTCACAATCATTCTCATGGTCATCAACTAGACCTGCCGCCTGTAGAAAACATACTAAGATTAGTAGTGAAGAAATCTCCGACGGGAGTGAGTACTCACTACTTTTTCTTTGTGTTAAAGTAGAGGTGTCTTGTGAAGTCGTGGCTTCTTTTGGCGCTAGACGCCGTAAAAAAACTGGCAAGACACCTGTTTTAGATGGAATTTTATCAAAGTATGTTGGACGCTAGACGTCGAGTATTGAAAATGAAATCACTAAAATAAGGAATCATTCAAGACAAAGAGGTAAACATAATGCGGACAGTTTTTGGAATTGATGTGAGTAAAGCAAGCTCAGAAGTCGCTATTCTTGTGAATGGTGAAAGGGTTCATGGCTATACTATGTCTAATGACATTATCGGATTTTCTCGTCTACTGAAGGACTAAAGACCGTGAGAAACCCCGAAATTATTTTCGAAGCTAATGGTGTCTACTCTTGTCGACTTCAGGCTTTTCTAGAAGAAAACAGCTATGACTATACACGTCTTAATCCTTTGGAAGCTAAAAAGCAACTTGACAGCTTACGAGTCCGGAAAACCGATAAAATTGACGCAGGGAAACTAGCTTCGTCACAATTCGTTTTAAACCGTAAGCCAATTTATGTTCAAGAAAAAGTCTATCAAAACTTGCATGATCTTAGCCGGTTCTACCAAAATCTGACAGAGGATATCGTAAGGACGAAGAATAGGCTGCACAAAGTTCTTCAAGTCGCCTTCCCAGAAATCGAGATTCTACTATCTACTCCTGCAGGTGAGCAATATTAGAATCTCGTGTCCATCTTCCCAACAAAGCATTAGGTGCTGGAATTATCGGAAGTTGAGTTGAAAGAGACTATTCGCCAGTCAACCTCTAAACGCATTTCAGAGAACAGAGTAGGTAACTTGGCTGAGAAGCTAGTTGGACTGGTAAAGCAATCTTATTCTGCCATTTCAAAAACCTCTCCTATAATAGAAGAGGTTAAGTATAATGCACAGAAACTTATAAGGTTGACAAGCCGTCGAGAACAAGTTTTAGAACAGTTGATAGAGTTAGCTAAACCTCTACCTGAATATGTGATTCTTCTCTCTATTCCTGGCATCGCAGAGACAACGGGTACAAGCGTTATTGGCGAATTAGGAGACATTCGTCGCTTTACGTCTGCTAATCAAATCAACGCTTTTATCGGTATTGATCTCAAACACTATGAGTCGGGAGATTTCCTAGGTCAAGAGCATATTACTAAGCGTGGGAATCCTTGTGCAAGAAAAATTCTGTACAAATCTATTCGCAATATCGCTTCAGCTAGCCATACCAATCCTTGTCATATCGCAGATTTCTATGAGAAACGAAACAGACAATCGACAATAGCTTCAACTAAGCCACATACGATTTCCTCTATACATCGTCTCATTCGAACAATGTATTACCTCATTACGCATAACAAACTTTACGATTACTCTTTGACCCAAAATCGATAAGGCTGTCTATGCCGTATTATGGTAACACCTTGTTTCAAAAAATACCAGATGAGGTGTTTTTTTAGCATGCCCATTTATGGATCAAAAAGTGTTAAAAATAAGACAGTAACCTCAGAATAGCCACTATCTTATCTCTTTTTTTACTTAAAGCCTTGATAGACTTGGCAAATGGTAGAAAAAGAGAACCGAAGTTCTCCTTTTTATTTTATTCTATTAGTTTAACACTCTAGGTGGGTAAGCAATACCAGTCTTATCAAAGTAAACGTAGATTCCTGGTTGGATTTCTATCCATGTGCTGATGGCTTTCTTACCACTATCACCATAGTAATAGCTAATACGACCATTGCCAGCAGTTACCGTTTGTCCTTTTACTTGTTTACCATCTTTAGCGAAGTAATAGGTATCAGCACCGATTTTAACTTCACCAGTTACTGTCTTACCATTAGAACCAATATAATACCAATTGTTATCACCTGTTGTGAAGAATTCATTAGTCAAACGTTCACCTGTTGCAGCATCGTACTTGCTATAGGTACCATCTGCATTCTTAACAACGCCACCTTTAACTTGGCTTCCATCTTCTTTAAAGTAGAGGTGTTGTCCATTGATAACTTGAGCACCTGTAACAGTCTTACCGTCAGCGCCTGCATAGTACCATACATTTCCATCAGTTGTGAAGAATTCGTTAGTAACTAATTCTCCAGAACCTTCTTTGTACTTACTATAAGTACCATCTGCATTCTTAACAACGCCACCTTTAACTTGACTTCCATCTTCATTAAAGTAAAGTTTTTGACCATTGATAACTTGAGCACCTGTAGCGGCAACACCATTTTCATCGAAGTGGTACCATTTACCATCGATGTTCCTCCAAGTGTTCTTGATAGCATTACCAGTATGAGCTTCGAAGTAATAAGTCTTACCTTTATAGGTTGCTAACTTATCTTTAGTTTGGAAACCATCTTCACCAAAGTATTGTGTGGAACCATCGATAACAGTAAGACCTTTAGCCATGACACCTTCATTAGTGAAGTAACGGAATTTCACAACCTTAGATTCATTACCATCTTTATCAGTTTCAGTTACATCAAATTTAGTGTAACCACCCTTGTACATTTGACCTTTATAGTTATAAAGGTAAGTATTACCGTTAGCATCAACATAGAAGGCATTGCTCAACATGATACCATTTGGCAAGAAACGATAAACATCTTTACCATTTGGTGAGTATTCACCATTTGTAACCATGTGACCACGTGCATCAAAGTAATAGGTATTTCCATTGAAAGTAACAAAGGCAGATTTAGCTTGATTACCACTTGTACCGAAGTAAGTGATTCCCTTACCATCATTTGAGAACCCAGTAACAGCCTTTTCATTTCCTGTCAATTGAAGAGGAATGAAGTTACCTTCTTTAGTGACAGTGAAATATTTACCAGTTGCTTCATCGCTAAGTACATAGCCAACACCGCGGTCAAGAACGTTTGTTCCGTTGAAGTATTTAGCCTTCCATTGTTTCAATTTAACAGAATCATCAATTGGTTTACCAGTTGAGATCATGTTTTCCGTGAACATTTTAGGGTACTTAGCTTTAAGTTCAGCTAAGAATTCGCCACCATATTGAGCTTGGTAATCCCTACCTGATGACTTAGAGTTAGCTACATAAAGTGAGTGATCAATGATAGCATCTGCAATCTTACGTCCTGCACCGTCAGTACGAGTCGCTGTTACGACTTCTTTACCTGGCAATTGGTAAATTTGGTCTGGAACCCAGTCAGCGATTGCTTGGATACCCGCTTTGTGAAGGGCTTTAAGAGCATCACGAAGATCTTCTTTAGAACCATATTTATTGTTCTTACTCATGGCAAGATCATAACGATCTGCAAAGGCATAACCATTTTGGATAACTGAGTCAAGGAAGGTACCGTCATCGGCAGATACAAATTGTGGTGCCATTTCAAATGATGTTACGCCCCATGATTTGAACAAATCAACATTTTCAGCAATCTTACGGTTAGTATAGACTGAAGGATCTGAACCATCCGGGATAGTTTGGAAGTTTGAGAATCCTTCGTAGATCAATTGTGAATCATAAGCCTCAGTCGCTTTAAGGGTCAATTCGCCTTCTTTTTTAGCTTCTGTTGAAGGTGCTACACGGATATCTTGATCATCTGAAGCTCCGACTGGAACCCAAACTGCTACGAAACCTGACATATCAAATGTTTCATAACCCTTGATGTCATTAGCGCCGAAAGTCAAGACACCATTGCTGTCTGTTTCTTTCACGTAACCTGCTGCGATTGCCTCTGCATCAGATGTAAAGTTCTTGATACCATCAGCTGTACCAACAATCAAAGCACGGTATTTCTGGTTGGCATGGATTTTACCCATTTCAACATTAAGTTTAGCTGACTCATGCAAAGTCAATTTTGGATTATTCACTACAAGAGTTACCTGACCAGAGGTACGGCTGTATTTAGAACCTTCTGTATCGTCAGCTGTCATGATGTCTTTACCATAACGTACTGAAGTGTAGACTTCACTTGTGCGGTAAAGTTCAACATCTGAATTGTCCATCTTACCATCAGTTGGCAACCAGTAAGAACGTTGCGCTTGTCCACCAGATACATACTTGATACGGTTCTTCATCAAGTTAACGATGGTGTCGTGATATGGTGATTTAGTTTCCATATAGTGACCGTCATCTGTATAAAGGTCTCCATAGTAGACACGAGTGATCGTTTCCATGTTCTGCAACATTACAGCATAAGCTGCAGGGATGTTATTCAAGGTATATTTCTTATTGCTGCTGAGCATGTCTTTGTTGTAAATTTCAAATGCTTGCTTCATTTCAGAATCAGAGATAGTGAAACCATCTGATTTTTTATTGATTTCTTTCTTAATGATTTCAGCAATAATATCTTGAACGTTGTTATCATGGGCACGGATAAAGACGTAGTTTCCTGACGCGTCTCCGTATTTCTCATTGTATTTACCAATTGTAGACTGTTTAGCTGTACCGTCTTCGTTGTAGGCAGTGCTTCCATCTTTGTTAATCCAGTCAGTCTTAAAATCGCGTTGAGTCGTATTGAAAGTATTGTTATACAAAGGACTTACAGCTGGTGTACGATCCTTAATTGGTTTAGCCAATGAGAAAAGGAGGGCCAAACGTTGTTTATTTTCCATGGCAAGCGCAGCACCATCAGTCTTGTCATTGTAATGGTTGTCGTTAAGACTCCACGCTTCAAGAACTGAGATATGAGCAAGAGCTTGCGCCTCAGATTTATTTACACCATAGTACTCACGGAAATAGTTTGTGTAGAGTTGAAGCATGTCAGCATTGACATTATCTACCGCATCGACACGGATACCATCGAAGTTAGCATCCTTGTCACCCATAACAATTGAACCCCAGTTCATAAGGTAGTGAATTTGGTTCAATTGTTCCGCTTGAACAACTGGGTTAGATAAGTCTACGTCATTAGCAAGCAAGAAGTCGAAGCCACCCATGTGGTTTGGGTCAGACTGCTCATCAAGAACTGACTTATTAATCGTACCAGTCTGGTTAGTAGCCGTACGGTTCAAAAGACGATAGTTAGAATTTGCCCATGGTGTACGTGAGTCATTCACATAAAGAAGGGCTCCACCTTGAAGGTGATCCTCTCCTCCACCTTTTGAATAGTTTTCAGTTTCTTTGTTCCACTGTGGTTGTGTCTTAACAAAGGCAGAGATAGTTTCACGCAACCATTGTGTTGATTTTTCAGCCTGAATCTTTTGTTCAATCTTAACTTGGATATCCTTAGCAGCACGATTTAAGTCTGCTTGCTTATCTGTGCTTGTGTACTTAGCCTCCAAGTTGAAGACTTTAGACATGTAGTTCAAGTAATTAACTTGCGTATCTACATTTGGCCACCAAGCCATCAAAAGTGGACGGAAATCTTCTGCAGTTGATGCTTGCCAAGTCACACCATCTTTGATGATAGAAACTGGACGGTACCAGCTATCAGCAGTCAAATAACCATTAATCAATTCAAAACTTGCTTCAGATGAATCGTAGGCACGGTTATTGATTGAGAAACCATCAACAATATTTGTTGTTCCAGGTGTGAAAGAGTGTGTTGATGAACTTGTAAGGGCGCCATCTTTGCCGAAGTAAAGCAATTGACCATTTACAGTAATGGCAAAGTTTTCTTTGTGTGAACCATCTTCATTAACATAGTAATATTTACCATCAGTGTATTTGATGTTTTTCAAAGAAAGTGCTGCTTCCACTTCTGAATCTTTCAAAGCAGCTTGAGGAGCTTTAACTTCTGTATTGACGACTTCAGCCTTGACGGTAGCTGGCTGTTCTGCTGCTTTTTCAGTTGTTACAGCTGGTGCATCTGTTGTTACAACTGCTTCTTTATTTGGAACAGCTGCCACTGCTACATCAGTAGTAGTTGTTGCTGTTGTAGCTACATCAGCTGTTGCTTGTACGTTAGTTGTAGCCCCTGCTTCTACTGCATTTGTTTCTTTTGCAGGTATTAAAATATCTGCTTCTTTTGTATTAGTATGTTTAGCGACTTCTTTTGTTGCTTCTGTTGAAGTTACTTCAGTAGACGAAACTAAGTCTGCTGTTGTATCTGAATTTGGTTGCGTTACAGTCTTGTCTTGTGTCTCATCCGCTGAAACTGAAGATGTTGTTGCAGAAAAGCCCCCTACGACAGTAGCGAGCGCTGCAGATGCAACTGCAATTGTAACCCATTGCTTCTTAACTTTATGAAGCTTATAGTGTACCTTTTTTTCCATTATAATTTTCCCCGTGATTTTATTTGTCAAAATCAGACTGAAATCTATCCGATTTCAAACAATTACATTATATCATTATTTTCTAACTATTTCTCGAATTAATTGTTTTTTCATAAAATATCTTTAACATAACAGTAACATTAGAAATATTTTGTAACACGCCTATTTCATAGGTTTTCAATTCTCATTTTCATATTGTTTGATAGCTAAAACTTTTTTCAAGGAGATCGCTAGAAAGATTGATACAATAGCTTTTTCAGGGTTTCTAACTTAAAATTGATATTTGTCAGATTTTTTCTTTAAGGTACAAAAAAAGGCAAAATTTCCTTAAACGATTTCCGTTTTCAAGAAATTTCACCTAAACAATCATATAGTTTTTCACTTAATATCTCATATTAAGATTAGAATGAGTGATTATTTATCAAAATCAGCATAACCATTTTCGTCGAAGAAGACTGTCTTACCATCTTGGAATGTAATCCATGTATTTGTCACACGTTCTCCAAGAACTGATTCGTAATACTCCACTCCTTTTGCTGTGCTAATAGGGCTTCCTTTAACCTGACGTCCCAAGTTATCAAAGTAATACTCTTTGCCATCAATGTTTTGACGTCCAGTTACAGCCTTACCATCTTTGAAGTAATACCAAACATTGTTTCCAGTTGTCAAGAAACGGTTATTAAGACGCTCACCTGAATCTTTATCATAATATGACAGCGAACCATCCGCATTCTTAACAAAGTCACCTTTGACCTGGCTACCATCTTCTTTGAAGTAATAGTTTTTACCGCCGATACTATAGGCACCTGTCACGATTTCACCATTATCTTTGGCGTAGTACCATGTCTTACCACCATCAAGTGTGAAGAAGTCAGATTTAACTTGGCTACCATCAGCATTGAAGTAATAGTTAAGGTGGTCAATAGTTTGGCGACCTGTGACAAGGTTACCATCCTTATCAGCATGGTACCATTTACCATTCACTTCGAAGAACTTATCTTTAACCTTGTAACCATTATCTACAGTATAGTAGCTAATCTTGCCGTTTTCAGTAACAAAATCACCTTTAACTTGAGCACCATTTGCACGGAAGTAGTATTCGTGACCATCCAAAGTAAGGGCACCTGTCACATTTTTACCAGCCGCATCACGGTAGAACCATGTTGAGCCATCTGTAGTGTAGAATTCCCCCTTCTTAGCTTGTGCATAGCCTTGATCGTTGAATTCATACCAGATACCATCGATTTCTGCCCAACGATTTGTGTAGGCATTACCTGAATTTTTATCGAAGAAGTAGAGTTTTCCGTCTGGAGTCACATACTTAGTGCCTTTAGCTTGGAAGCCATTTTCATCAAAGTATTGCAATCCTCCACCAGCATAAGTCAAGCCAATTGCCATTTCTCCAGTTGGTGAGAAATAACGGAATTTAGCTTCTGTTTCTGAAGTACCTTCTTTTGGTACATCGAATACAAAGTAACCATCTTTGTACTGCTCACCAAAGCTACCAAAGTAATAATATTTACCATCTTGCTGATAAATAGAATCTCGAAGCTGGATACCATTTGGTAAGAAGAAATAAGTCTTACCATCGATATCTTGACGACCAGTCAACATATAACCTTCTTTGTCGAAGTAATAGTAATTTCCACCATATTTAATGAAGGCATTCTTAGCTTGGAAACCACTATTATCAAAGTAGGCCATACCCTTACCATCATAGTAGAAACCTGTCTTACCACCTTGGTCTGTCAAAGGTTTTGGCAAGAAGATACCATTATCAGTAACTTGATAATAGCGACCAGTAGCATCGTTACTGAGAACATAACGATTACCACGACCAAGGATATTTGTACCATTCATGTACTTAGCAGACCATTGCTTGATTTTAACAGATGGATCAATCTTCTTACCAGTTGAAATCATCACATCTTCAAACAACTGTGGATATTTCTTTTGGAGCTCATCAAGGAATTCACCTCCATATTGAGCTTGGAAGTCCTTACCTGATGATTTAGAATTTGCAACGTACAAACTGTTATTGATGTAAGCATTGGCCTTTGGAGTACCATAACTATTAGCACGCGTTGCTGTTACAACTTCTTGTCCTGGCAATTGGTAAAGTTGGTCTGGTACCCAGTCAGCAATTGCTTGAATACCTTGCTTGTGAAGGGCTTTAAGGGCATTACGAAGATCTTCTTTAGAACCGTATTTGTTGTTCTTACTCATGGCAAGGTCATAGCGGTCCGTAAAGGCATAGCCATTTTGGATAACAGAATCAAGGAAGGTACGGTCATCAGCCGATACAAATTGAGGAGCCATCTCGAATGATGTGATTCCCCATGACTTGAAGAGTTCTGCGTTTTCTGCAATCAATTTATTAGTATATTGGCTATCGTTTTCAACAAAATCTTGGAAGTTTGAGAAGCCTTCATAGATAACTTGTGAATCTAATGCTTCAGTAGCAGAGAATGTCTTATCAAGTTTCTTATCTGAACCTTTAACACGAATATCTTGGTTATCAGGTGCGCCTACTGGTACCCATACACCAAGATAACCTCTCATATCAACAGTTCGATACCCCTTGATTTCATCTCCACTGAAAGTCAAGTTCCCTTCAGCATCAGTGTATTTAATTTTTCCAGCTGCTGCTGCATCATTTTCGTAAGTGACAATTCCCTTATCAGTACCAAGAAGTAATGGACGGTAGGCTTGGTTAGCATGAAGTTTACCCATGTTAACTTTCAAAGTACCATCACCCAGTGAGAAATCCTGATTATTGGCAATAAGGGTCAACATACCAGAATGTTTACTTGTTTCTGCTACACCCGTAGTTTGGTCAGCAGTCATAATATCTTTACCGTAACGAACAGATGACAAGATTTCTTTTCCATTGAACGTGTCGACTTTCATCGATTGTCCACCTGAAACGTATTTCATACGGTTCTTCAAGAGTGTTGTGATAGTATCATAGTAAGGAGACTTAGTAGCCATATATTGGCCATTATCTGTATAAAGATCTCCATAATAAACACGAGTTACCTGCTCCATATTTTGAAGAATCAAAGCATAGGCAGCCGGGATATTGTTAATCGTATAACGTTTTTCTGCCTTCTTAATATCTTCATTATAGATTTCAAAGGCACGTTTCAATTCAGCATCAGTCATGGTATAACCATCTGATTTTGGATTGATTTCTTTTTGAACAATATCACGAATGATATCTTGAACAAGGTTATCATGAGCACGCGCAAAGATATAGTTAGCTTGTGTATCCCCATACTTACTATTATTTGTACGGTCTGTCAAACTGCTAGTAATCAAATCTTTCAATGAAGAGCCTGATCCATAAAGTGCACCCATAATTGCATAACGAAGGTTATTATCCATGGCAAGGGCTGCACCATCATGTTTTTGATTATAAGCATTATCATTTAAATCCCAAGCTTCAAGGATAGAAATGTGAGCGAGTGCATTAGCTTCAGATTTATCCACACCAAAGGCTGCTCGGAAGTAGTTTGTATAAACTTGGAGAAGGTCTGCATCAACATTATCAACTGCATCAACACGGATACCATCAAAGTTAGCATCCTTATCACCCATAACAATTGATCCCCAGTTCACAAGATAGTGAATTTGGTTCAACTGCTCAGCTTGCACAACTGGATTTGAGTTATCAACGTCATTGGCAAGTAGGAATTCATAACCACCCAAGTATCTTCCTGTACCATTTAGAGAACCATCTTGGTTACTTGGTGTACGGTTAAGCAAACGGTAATCAGAATTTGCCCAAGGGGTCTTGTCATTATTGACATAAAGAAGAGCTCCCCCTTGAAGGTGGTCAGCAAGGGTATAGTTTTCAGTTGTAGTATTCCACTGGTCTTGTTCTTTTACAAAAGACTCAATTGCTTGACGAAGCCATTCAGTTGATTTTTTAGCTGAAATTTCTTGTTCAATCTTAATTTGAATTGTCTTAGCAGCTGCATTCAATTCAGATTGACTTTGGGTGGTTGAATAAGTTGCGTTAAGGTTAAAGTGTTTAGAGAAAGTATTGAGGTAGGCAACTTGTGTATCTACATCAGGCCACCATGCCATCAAAAGTGGACGAAAGTCTTTCTCAGTTGATACACGCCATTTTTCACCATTTTCCAAAATAGTGACTGGACGATACCAGCTGTTTGGTGTCAAGTATCCATCTACCAACTCGAAGCTTTCTTTCTTAGAATCGTAAGCACGATTATGTGAAGAGAAAGCATCAACTAGATTAGTTGTACCTGGTGTGAACGAGTGTGTTGATGTGCTTGTCAAAGCACCATCTTTACCAAAGTAAAGCAACTGGCCATTAACTGAAACAGCAAAGTTTGTTTTGTATGAACCATCTTCTTTGACATAATAGTATTTACCATCAACTTGTTTGATGTTGTCCAAAGAGAGTGCTGCTGTTTCTTCTTTTTCAGTAACGCCAGATTTTGGTTTTTCAGCTACTGTAAGCGTTGTATCTGTCGCAGTCGCAGTTGTAGCTGGTGCTTCTGTTGTTGCATCATTTACTACTGCTGCACGATCAGTTGTTGCTGGTGCCACCGTATTAGCACTTGTATCTGCTGCAGTGGTTGCTGCCGCAGGAGTTTCGACTGTTGTAGTATCAGCAGCCTTGTCAGTTGTTACTGCTGTCGCATCTGTCGTAGCAGTTGCTGCTGGAGCGGCTACTTCATGCGTTTCAACGACAACATCGCTTTCAGCTGTCGTAGAGGCAACTGGTTTCGTTGTTTCATCGGCTGAAACCTTTTGATTAGCTACTGTAGCACCACCTACGATAGAGGCAAGTGCTGCCGAAGTGACGGCAATCGTCACCCACTGCTTCTTAACTTTGTGAAGCTTATAATGTACCTTTTTTCCCATTTTAGGTCCTCTTTTCATTTTCCTAGTTTGAATGAAATCTACATAATTCAAACAATTTCATTATAGCATATTTTTTTCAGCCTTTTCGAGTCTTTATCAAGTCATTTCAATTTTTAATCATAATGTAAATTGAAAAACATTTTGACAATCATTAAAAACTACCGAATGTCGAAAACGGTAGTTTTTTCTATATTTTTAGGAAAATTTTTAGAGGTAATTGAGAGGTAAATAAACTATCTCTATTCAATCAGTTAGCGATTTTCAAATCAGCTATTAAGCAAAAACCACAGTATGTTGGACCCTGTAGCTAACTAAAAAGAGCAAGGTTTCTGTGACTAATTTTGCCAGAACCAAGCCAAGACCTAGAGCCACTAAGCTACTCAGCAAGAAATAGTTACAGGCCAGGAGGACCAGGACCAACATAAAGTAGCGAACACTCGATCTAAAGAGAGAGCTTGTCGGATTAAAGACCACATTAGCGTTCAGCAAACACTGGCTAGAAGCCGAAATCACACGAGCTAGCACGACCGAAAGGAGAAGATTTTTAGTCAAGGCAAATAGCACAAATAAGGCTGTTGCATCAATGACTGAGGCCAAGACGGCCGTGCCAGAGAACTTTAAAAAAGGGCTGTAGATACGGATGGAATCACGAATGGGGCGAAAGTGCGAACTTTTATTTTCCTCCAGATAAACGGTCTCGATAGGGACTTCAGAGATTTGGTGGCCTGACTTTTTGCCTTCAAGCAACATATTAAACTCGTACTCAAAACGATTGCCATCCAGATTAAGAAGCCATGGAATCAGGTCAGTTGACATGCCTCGAAGCCCTGTCTGAGTATCTGTGACTTTCTGGCCAGTTACTAGACGGAAAAGTCCAGCAGTCACCTTATTTCCAAAGCGGCTACGTGCTGGTACCTTACCAACAAAGGCACGCGCACCCAAGATAAGATGGCTTGGATTTTCCTCAGTCGCTTTGGCTACACGGACAATATCCTTAATCAGATGCTGACCATCGCTGTCAACTGTTACTATAGGTTGAGCAGACAGATGTTGGCTGACCACTTCTTCTTGGATATAAGCGAAAGCAGTCTTTAGAGCAGCTCCTTTTCCTTTATTAATCGGGTGTTTAAGGACCGTAGCTCCAAAAAGGGCTGTTTCATCGTAATAGTCGTTATAGCGTGGTCCACTCCCATCATTGACAACAATAATGCGTGATTTAGGGAGTTTTATGGTAATATCTTGAACCACCTGAATCAGGCGTTTGTCTGGTTCATAAGCTGGAATAATAATATACATAGGCACTTCCTTTCTGTTTCATCCTATGACTCTTTAGTGACCTCCTCCAAAGCCACCTGGTTGTCCACCACCTTGGGGACCACCGCCACCTTGAGGGCCACCGCCACCAGGCATTGAGTTTTCAATCTTAGTTTGTTTTTCACCATTGATAGTAATGTCACCACCGGTATAGGTCGCTGAACCATCGAAGTCAAAGCCAGACTGACCAGTCAGATTGATCGTTCCACCCGATACAATAATATCGCCGTTAGAATCGATTGGGTCTGTATCGCCCTCGCCAACCTCAACATTTAGGGTTCCACCGGTCATCTTGAAGAAAATCTCACTTTGACTGGCATTAGCATTGGCCGCATTAACACCATCATCCGTCGCATAGACATCGATGTCTCCGTCATTGATGGTCACAGATTTACCTTCGATACCTTCAGTTGATTTTTCAACCTTGTAAGTACCACTATCAATAATCAGGTCCCCAGACGCATGAATACCGTCGTCACCAGCCTTAATGGTCATGGTATTGTCAGACAGATAGATGGTACCTACTGAGGTGTCGTCATCATTGTCAACCTTAACACCATCTTCTTCCGCTTCAATGGTCATAGTTGTTCCTGTGATGTTGAGTTCATCGTTGACATTGAAGGCATCACCAACTGAGGAAATCTTATAGGTACCGCCAGTCATATGAAGGCTGTCATTGGCTTTAATACCGTTGTTTTTCTTGGCATCAATATTTAGGGTACCTGAACCGTTAATGGTCAAATCTCCTTTAGAAAAAATCACAGCATCCGCATCTTCATCACTATTAGAACTTGAATCAGAAAGTGTGTTTGCAGTGCCATCTTTAAGTGTCAGATAGACATGACCAGCTTTTGTGGCGTTGATTGCTGCATTTGTATTAGTCATGGTAACACCATCTAGAACAATATGGACATCATCTGAATCCCCAGCGTCTACCTTGATTTTCAAACCGTCGGATTTTCCTGAAATGACGTAGGTACCAGCTTTGGAGATGGTTACAGTTGAACCTGATAGGGCTGCACCATCACCTGAAACATCCGCAGATGAGCCTGATAACTTAATCTTAGTAGCTGAACTTTCATTATAAGAGGTATCAGAATCTTTAGAAGTAAAGTAGTTGCTGTTGTTCTTATTTGTTTTCTTACTGGTCGTTGCTGTTACAGCACTTGTTTTTGAAGTCGTGCTTGACGTCGTCCCAGTTGACTGACTGCTTGATTGGCTACAAGCCGTCATGACTGTTAGGGCTGTCGCACAGGTTAATAAAGTCGTCCATTTTTTTAGTTTTTTTGATTTCATATATTTTTCCTCTCGGGTTCGTTTGGATGATTACAGTTTACGGGACTTACCTAAAACATTTCTAAAGGATAACTGAAACTTATCTTAAGTTAAGTTTGGTGAAAGTTTGACTTAGGAAAACTTTCAGAAAAGTCCCATAGACTAGTAGGCAAGCAAATGAATACTTTATATAGTAGTACTTTTGCTCTCAATTTAATTTTCTACTAAAAAATAAAAGCCAAATCTTGAAGTGACGGCTTTGTATCTCATCTAAGTGAACTCGCCTACAACTCGTGGGAAAAGATGGGACCTGCTTGGAGTTAAACTCCTTCGACTGGTCCCCCTATTATCCTGAGAGTTGCTTCACGGCTTTGTATCTTATCTATAAAAGGAGTTTTTTCATGGTTAAACAATTGGAAACACGTTTTAAACGTATTGAAACAAAATATGTGGTCTCAAAGGAAAATCTTGAGGACCTGCTTACTGATCTTAAGGAGTATTTAGTGGAGGACGATTATCCGACTTCTACCATTTCAAATATTTACTTTGATACGGATAATTTTGACGTCATCCAAGATGCCTTAGATGGTAATCACCGTCAAGAGAAAATCCGCATGCGTACCTACCTAGCCAATCCTAAAATTGATAGTAAGGTATTTTTAGAGGTTAAAGCCAAAGATGATGAAGGAATCGGTCATAAGTTTCGTCTCGTTTCAACACCGCTTGCCATCACTAACTTGCTGACAGACGGTAAGAATCATGGTCAAATCACTGACCGCCAGCTATTACAGGATATCCACCACTTACGTCAACGATATGATGAGGGGCTTAAACCTCGTATGTATATCTACTACGACCGTTTTTCGATGAAAGAAAAAGAGACTATCGAAGGCTATGCCTACAATAAAGTTCGTGTTACCCTTGACCAAAATTTGACTTACCGTGATGAAGACGTCAGTCTCTTTAAGGGAAATCATGGTTTTCCCCTTCTTGATGAAGATACGATTATCATGGAAATCAAGGCACCTGGCAAAAAGCCTGACTGGCTTCAAGCTATCTTAGACAAACATGGTTTGGAAGAGCAGAAATTCTCAAAATACAGCTGTGCCTATCATAAGTCTCAAGGTCTAGACTATGGACCACGTCCAGCACAAGAAAAAGGAGCTGCTGCCTATGTCTAATCTCTTCAATTCTATCTTTAATGATGCGACCGCAACCGCTAGTCCCCTTCAACTCATGCTGGCCTTACTGGTCAGCCTTGTTTTAGGATTGGCCCTGACCTGGACTTATAAATACCGAACCCTCTACACCAGAGAATTTGTCATTAGTTTGACCCTACTTCCATGTTTGATGACCCTAGTTATCTTCCTTGTTAATGGCAGTTTGGGAACCTCTATTGCCGTGGCTGGGACCTTTAGTCTCATTCGTTTTCGTTCAGCTACCAGTGGTTCCAGAGAGCTGATTGCTGTCTTTATGGCCATGATTATTGGTCTGGCATCTGGGACAGGCTATCTCTTACTGGCTGTCCTCTTTACCATCTTCCTTTTGGCTGTTTGGCTTCTTTTGGAAAATCGTCAAAGTCGTACCGACAACCAACGTCGTAGGCTCCTGACCATTAACGTCTCCTACCAAGACTTGATTGATCAAAAAATCACTAAAACATTGCTCAATTTCACCAGCGAATGTGACTTGATTTCTCTTAACACCACTGGTGGGGGCGAGAGCATGCAACTGGTCTACGAAGTGGACTTGAATCCCCAAGTGGATGACTTCCAATTGACGAATCACCTTATCTCAAGTATTGAAAATTGTGACCTTGCCCTAACCAAAAAAGCTAAAAAGAAAAAGAATTTGTAAGATAAAAAACATCTCCAACTAGTTTTTGGAGATGTTTTTGCATGTTTTGAGGTTAGTGTTTTCACTTAGCTATTACCTATACTTCTATGCCGCCAGTATGGAGTGCGAGATTATCGGCAGAAAGTAAAATATCTGCTAATCATCTTCATCTTGGACAACCTTACCATCTTGTATATTAAAGGTATAGCTAATGTGATTGTAATTATCTTCATCAGTTGTGAAAAAATAAAATTCGTACTCTCCGTCTGGCAGCTTGCTAGCATCCAATTTAGTTGCTGCCTCTTTTAAATCTTTCTTGCTAATATTTTTTGAGTCATGTACTTTTATTTCCATAGTGACAAGGTGTTCTTCAATCATTGTTTGGTATGGAATTTGATAATATCCATAAAAATCATGCTTGCCATTTTTACGGTTTTCCTCAGCTAGATGCTTTTTACGATTACCAGCCTCTTGATCTATCGTAGTATGATCTCTGAAGGAGAAATCTTCGATATCAAGGCCTAAAGATTGCTTCTTAAGCTCCTTAAAGAGTTTCTGCTCTTCTTTTTTTACAGATTTTTGTTGTAAGTAGCTTTCCCAATAATGACTTGGGGTCACATATTCTTCACCATTAACTGTCCAGTCAAGATTAAAAGTAATTTTTGAATCTAATGATATAGTTTGATTGTCGTAGGTTTCCTCTGAATAGGTATAATCGACATAAATGCCTGCACTATCTAGAATCACCTTTTTGATATTCTTAACTTGGACCTTTCCCTTAAAACCATTATGAGCCAAGATTTTTTGCGTTTTTTCCCTGGCTTTTGAGTAAGCATTTGGAAGTAGCACTGTGCAACGAACTAAAAGAATAGAACAAAGGAGAAGAATAGCTAAGCGAGAAAGCTTTAAAATATTAGGAGTATTTTTCTTCATAGGACATCTTTCCTTTCCTCAATGATTTGTATAAATAAGCACACCAAATCCTTCAAATAAAACGAGCTTTCTTCACTCCTATTATAGCATTTTAAAGCGCTTTCTCATGGTAGTTAGAGGGACAAAATCATTAGAATTCCTCTAGCAAAAAAGCCTGAAATTAATCATCACTTCAGGCTTTTCATCTTAGTTCAAATCGGTTGAGATAATCCTTAATAATCTGTTACTTCTTTTCGGTCATGGACATTGCTTTGTTTGCCTTGACGTGCTTTAAGTACGTCTTCTACGTCTTCAGGGCTGACCCCTGTTTCAACGAGCATGACTGCTAGGTGATAGAGGACGTCTGCTGTCTCGTTGGCAATTTCTTCTTTATCAGCATTTTTGGCTCCGATCACAACTTCTGTTGCTTCTTCGCCAACCTTTTTAAGAATCTTGTCTAACCCCTTGTCAAAAAGGTAATTGGTATAAGATCCTTCTTTGGGATTTTTTTTACGATCTAAGGCTTCCTTATAAAGTGTTTCTAACATAGCTACTCCTATCTATCTTGATTGTCATCATATATATCTGTAAAGAAACAGCTGTAGGCTCCTGTATGACAGGCTGCTCCTTCTTGTTCCACAGCGATAAGCAGGGTGTCCTGATCGCAATCTGTCTTGATGCTTTTGACATGTTGGAAATGACCAGATGTGGCTCCCTTATGCCAAAGCTCATTCCTAGAACGGCTCCAGTAATGCATTTGTTTGGTCTCAAGGGTCAACTGATAGGACAGCTCATTCATATAGGCCAACATGAGCACCTGCCCCGTCTTGTAATCTGTCACAATGACTGGTACCAGTCCGCCTTGTTTGTCAAAATCAAGTTTAATCTCTGTCATTGTCTCACCTCAATTCCTGTATTTGTCAAGACTTGTTTTGTTTCGCCTATATTCACCTCACCAAAGTGGAAGATAGAGGCTGCCAGAGCACCCGTCGCTGTTGTCTTTTCAAAGACTTCTACAATATCCTCGATATTTCCCGCGCCACCAGAGGCAATAATCGGAACATCAACGACCTCCGCCACACGATTTAGCATTTCCAAGTCAAAACCAGACTTAGTGCCATCCTTGTCCATGCTAGTTAAGAGAATCTCTCCAGCCCCCAAGGCGACGACTTCTTGAGCCCATTGGATGAGGTCTCTACCTGTATCCTTACGGCCACCTGCCACAAAGACATGCCAGCTCCCATCAGCCATCTTTTTCGCATCAATCGCAGCCACTACACACTGATTTCCAAATTTTTGAGCACAATCAGCGATTAGTTGTGGATTGGCAAGGGCTGAGGAATTGACGGCAACCTTGTCAGCACCGGCTTTGAGCATCTTGTTCATGTCTTCGACTGAACGGATACCACCACCTACCGTGAAAGGAATAAAGACCTGATCGGCAACACGACGCACCATGTCAACCGTTGTTTCACGATTATCTGAAGTAGCTGTGATGTCCAAGAAAACAAGTTCGTCACAACCAGCCTCATAGTAAGCACGCGCAGAATCAACAGGGTCTCCAACATCTGTCAGATTCACAAAATTAACCCCCTTTACGACACGGCCATCCTTGACATCCAAACAGGGAATAATACGTTTCTTAAGCATATTAACCTCCGAAAGACTTGAGTTGGTCTAATGTGATATTGCCGTTATAGTAGGCTTTGCCGACAATGGTTCCTGCCACACCAATCTCTTGTAGGTGATCTAAGTCGGCTACTTCTGCAATCCCACCGGAAGCGATGATTTTGGCGGTTGTGAGTTCAGATACCAAACGTTTGTAGTGATCAAGATTGGGTCCTGTCAGTGTGCCATCTCGATCAACATCAGTATAGACAAAGAGGGTTACGCCCATCTTTTCCATTTCCTTGGCCAAGGTAATATAGTCCACATTGCTGGTTTCCAACCAGCCTTCAGTAGCGACAAATCCTGCCTTGGCATCAATACCTACGACAATTTTATCAGCACCAAATTCCTCTAAAGCTGCTCGAACGAAATCAGGATTCTTAACGGCCATTGAACCGATAATGATACGGTCGATGCCAACTGCCAAATAATCACGAATCTGCTCCAAGGTACGGATACCGCCACCAACTTCGATGCCAAGTCCAGAAACCTTCTTGACCTCTGCAATCAAGTCACGGTTAGTGGCACGACCATCAAGGGCACCGTCCAAGTCCACGACGTGAATAAATTGAATGCCCGCATCCTTAAAGGTCTTTGCCTGCTCAATAACATCAGGATTAACAACGGTTTGTTGGGTGAAATCTCCTTTGAAGAGACGAACAGCCTGTCCATCCTTTATATCAATTGCTGGTAGAATTTGCATCTCCCCTACCATCCTTTCTAAGTGAAAAAACTTTGCTCTCAAGAGCTTTTAGGCTTTGCATAAACCTACAAATTGTTCAATAATACCTAAACCAATATCACCTGATTTTTCAGGATGAAATTGAGCTCCATAAACATTGTCTTTATGAATCATGGCTGGCACCTCGATACTATAATCTGCGGTAACATCAATGTATTGGCTAGGGACATCCGTGAAATAACTGTGAACGAAGTAGACAGCTTGGCCATCTAAACCATCTGTCAAAGGGCTGGCTTGCTTAACAGCCAAATTATTCCACCCCATATGTGGGACAGGTTGCTCCTTGCAGGCTGGAATAGGACGGCAGACACCTGGAATAAAGCCAAGACCATCTGTTTCTTCATGTTCCAGTCCTTTTTCTGTTAAAATCTGCATGCCTAGGCAAATTCCCAAAAGGGGAACTCCCTGTGCGACTGCCTCTTTGATAACAGCTACCAAGCCTCTTCGCTCCAACTCTGCCATAGCCGTTGGATAGGCACCTACACCAGGTAAAATCAACCCATCTGCAGCTAGGATTTTTTCTTTATCGGCAGACAATTCTGCAGTCACACCAATCTTTTCAAGGGCACGCAGAACATTTGCGGTATTCCCCGCATCGTAATCAATGACGATAATCATAGCATCCCCTTTGTCGAGTTTACGCCGTGAATGTCAGGATTGATTGTGATGGCTTCACGCAAGGCACGTCCTGTAGCCTTGAAAAGACTTTCTGACTTGTGGTGATTGTTTTTTCCGTGGAGAATCTTGAGGTGGAGATTCATCTGAACATTGAAAGCCAAGGCTTGGAAAAATTCTTCTACCAGTTCTGTGTCAAAATTACCTAATTTTGGATTATCGAAACTAGCATCAAAGACCAAGAAGCTACGTCCAGACAAGTCTAAACTTGCCATGCCAAGGGTTTCATCCATAGGTACAAAAGCCGTTCCATAACGGTTGATTCCTGCTTTATCGCCCAAGGCCTCTTTAAGAGCTTGACCAAGGACAATACCGACATCTTCAACAGTGTGGTGACTATCAACCCAAAGGTCACCATCAGCCTTAACCACCAAAGACATACGACCGTGACGGGCAAACAAGGTCAACATGTGGTCAAAAAATCCGACACCTGTTTGAATATCTACTGGTTCTTGAGCATCCAAGTTAAGACTTAACTTAATTTTGGTTTCAAAGGTATTACGTTCAATTTCTGCTTGTCTCATAACTTCTTCCTCTACTCTCTCAGTTATTGTCGTTTCTGACTTCAATTGCCTTGGCGTGGGCCTGCAAACCTTCTGCGTAAGCCAAGGTTGTGATATCGTGCTGAGCCTTATTGACTGCGGCCTTATCGTATTGCGTATATTGGATACGTTTGACAAAATCGTGCACGCCTAAAGCTGATGAAAAGCGGCTGGTTGCTGTCGTTGGAAGAACATGGTTGGCACCTGCATAGTAGTCGCCAATTGGTTCGCTGGTAAAGTGACCAAGAAAGACGGAACCAGCATTTTCCACTTTTTCCAAGTAATCATAGGCATTGTCCATAGCAATTTCCAAATGTTCTGGCGCAACCAAGTTCATGAGCTCGAACATGTCATCTGTATCATTGGCAATAATAATACGGCCGTTATTTTCGACAGATGGACGAGCAATCGCCTCACGTGGCAAAAGCTTGAGTTGACGTTCAATCTCACTTTCAACCGCATCAGCCAAGGCTTCAGAATCTGTGACCAAAATGGCGCGTGCGCGTGTATCGTGCTCTGCTTGAGACAAGAGGTCAGCTGCCACATAGGTTGGATTGGCACTACTATCAGCGATAACACCAATTTCTGATGGCCCTGCAATCATATCAATACCGACAATACCGTAAACTTGTTTCTTGGCAGTCGCCACGAAAATATTACCAGGACCTGTAATCTTGTCCACCTTTGGAATCGTTTCTGTACCAAAGGCTAAGGCCGCAACCCCTTGAGCCCCGCCAACTTGGTAAATGCTATCCACACCGGCCAATTTGGCGGCTACCAGAATCGCAGGAACAAAATGCTCTTGAGGCGGCGTAATCATAATAATCTCTTTAACCCCTGCAATTTTAGCAGGAATAACATTCATAAGAACTGACGATGGATAAGCCGCAGTTCCTCCAGGCACATAAACACCCACACGATTGATGGGACGAATCAATTGACCACGAATAACACCCTCACTTGGTTGGTCCTCAAAACCAGTCTCCAACTGATGTTTGTGATAGGATTCAATGTTTTCTTTAGCATTAACTAGGGCTTGGTAAACCTCTGGATCAATCTCCTTAAATGCTTGATCAATCAAGTCCTGTCCAACTTCAAAATCAGTCAAGTCAACCTTATCAAATTTAGCTGAATAGTCACGAAGGGCCTCGTCTCCACGTTTTTTAACGTCTTCAATAATGGCTTGAACCGTGCTTTCAACGTCTCTATTTTCTTTTGACAGTTCCAATTGCTCCTGATAAAGAAGCTCTGCAATTTCTTTATTTGTTCCAGTTAATCGTTTCATTCGAACGGTACCTCCTCGTTCCCTACAAGTGATTCAATCTTACAAATGAATGGTAGAACTTCCTTGTTATTTTTCAAAGAAGCCTTGTTCACAATCATTCGTGCTGAAATACGGCAAATATCTTCATAAACTTTTAGGCCATTTGCAACAAGGGTATTCCCTGTTTCTACAATATCAACAATGGCATCCGCTAGACCAATAACAGGAGCAATCTCAACGCTCCCTTGAATCGAAATGATCTCGACATCCTCACCCTTTTGATTAAAATAATCCGTCGCAATGGTTGGATACTTGGTCGCAATACGTTTACGCTTATGGTCATCAGGATTATAGTCTTCTGTTGATGCTACGGAGAATTTACAAAGACCAAAATTAAGGTCTAACATTTCTAAATAGCCTGTCGGATGTTCGACCAAAACATCCTTACCGACAATCCCAATATCTGCGACACCATGTCGGACATAGGTAGTCACATCTGGAGCTTTGACCAAGAGAAAACGGAACCGGTTGTCAGGACTCTCGAAAATCAAATTACGTCCCTTATCGGCCATGAAAGACATATCAAAGCCAGCTTTTTCCAGTAATTTAACCGTATCTTTCTCAATACGTCCCTTGGTCAAGGCAATTGTGATTTGATTGCTAGTCATCCAAGTCACCTCCAAATTCTACATCGTCATGTACTGCTTGATAAACTGAGTCGATATCAATGGCCCAGCCAACCGCTGTTAACTCGGTAGCTCCAAAGCGTTCAAATAGTTTATCGTAACGGCCACCTGATACAAAGGCATCTGGTACCTTGTCACCGAAGACCTTAAACATCATGCCCGTGTAGTATGGCACTGCTGGCAATTGAGCCAAATCAAGCGTCGTCTCTGGAAGACTATCTGATAAACAATTAGTTAAAACTTCCAAACTATCCAAGGCCGTCAAAAAGGCTTCACTATCCGTTAACTGTCTAGCCTTGGTCAGGACAGCATTTGTCTCACCAAACAAGAAGGGTAACTGCTCCAAGACCTTGTCATATTGACTTGGATTTTCTTTGGTGAACTCCTTAAGACCGGTAATCGATTTATCACGGATATAGGCCGCCAACTCTGCTTCTTTTACAGCTGGAAGGTTTAATTCTTCAAAAATGAGTTGTAAGAGGCGGGCGTGTGAAAATTCAAACTTGTAATTCTTGACCCCTGCAGCATCTAGAGCCTCTTTAGCAGAAGCTATTGCTTCTTCCAATGCCTGATGAACTGGAAAACCAATGATTTCCACACCAGCCTGCGTATGCTCATTGGACAAGCCACGCATCTCCTCATTGTAGTTAAAGACTTTTCCAGAGTAAGAAAATTTAATCGGTGTATGAACCTGAGTCGAAGCAATCACACGCCCAATTTGGCTAGTAATATCAGGACGTAAACTAACAAGATCTCCATTTTTGTCAAAGAAATTATAGTTTCCATTGTCCACGACATCACTAAAGACTTCGAAATGTTCTAGGGTTGGTGTCTCAATTCGAAGGAAACCCTTTGTCATCAACAAGTCACAGATACGATGCTCAATCTGATACATGGTACGGGCACGTTTAAAAAGTTTATCGTGCATTCCTAAGGATAATGTCGTTTTTTTCATGCTTGTAACTCCTGTATTGTCATTAATACGCGCTCCATCTCATCCTGCGTCCCAATAGAAATGCGTAGTCTGTCTGAAATACGCTCCACTTTTGGAAAATAACGGACATAAATTTTCTTACTTTGGAGGTAGTCAAACAATTGACCTGCAGTCACTCCGTGAGGTTTGACCAAAACAAAATTAGTTTTTGAAGGTAGGATATCAAAACCAATCGCCTGCAATTCTTGGCTAAACCAGTCACGTGTTGCCATAATCTTTGCGCAAGTGTCCTCATAGTAGTCCCATGACTTAACCGCTGCAGTCGCCAAGACTTCCGCAATGCTATCCACATTATAGGGGTTGACCGAATTCTTGACGGCATTGATCACAGCCATTAGCTTTGGACTTCCGATGCCATAACCGACACGCAAGCCTGCAAGTGAGGCGTCCTTAGAAAAGGTCCTTGTGATAAACACATTGTCATACTTTTCTAGAAGAGGTAAGGCAGTCTCCCCACCAAAGTTAATATAGGCTTCGTCAATAATCACAACTACCGACTGGTTGGCCTTTACGATTTCTTCAATTTGATCGAGAGGTTTATAAATACCTGTTGGCGCATTTGGGTTAGTGAGGACAATCCCACCATTTTCAACCAGATAATCTTGAGTATCAATCCCAAATGAAGAGTTCAAAGTCACTTCTCTAAATGGGATGCGATACAAATCTGCCCATACCTTGTAAAAACCATAGGTCAAATCTGGAAACAAGACTTCTTCCTCACTATTAAAGAAAGCTAGAAAAGCCATTGACAAGATATCGTCTGACCCATTTCCAATAATCACTTGATCGGCAGGAACACCTAACTGTTCAGATAAGGCCTGACGTAAAGCCGCTTGATCCAAAGTCGAATACTTGCGTAACTGATGGGCATCAAAGGATGCTAAAGCTTGATGGACTGCTGGACTTGGTCCATAAGCATTTTCATTAGTATTCAACTTAATGATATTTTTCTCAGCAGGCTGACTACCCGCTACATAGGGTTCAATCTTTCGTAATCCCTTGATTTCCATAGTTTATCCTTTCTGTTCAACTCCGACCAAGTGTACTTCTCGCTACACACTCTAAAAAAAGTGTAACAAAAAACGTCCTCGCAAAAATAACTTTTGCAAGGACGTTGGCACGTGGTTCCACCTTAATTCGAACAGGGGTCGCCCCCTCTTCCTCATGAAGTCACAAAATCTCTCTTGTAACTCCTAGTCTCTAACGGAACCACCCGTCGTACACTACTGTCATCCAGAGTTCGCATACGCTCTCAAGAATGTGTCGTCTTTGATCTCATGCGTTCTCAGCTTCCCGCATTCTCTGTGAAACGATCTGACTTTTTCTATCAACGATTTAGATTTTAGTTCATTTTACCTAAAAATTCAGAACAAAGCAAGTCTTTTTTGTATATTTTTATAAAAACTTGAATTCCTTGTATATTTAATAACCAAAACAAACTGCTGTGAAATTGAGTTCAAATAAATAAAAAGTTGATGAGGTATCTTTTCACAAACCAAGTGGATACCTAAAGAGACCTCTGACTGTGATAGCTTAACTGGAAACCATCACTTTTTTCAAGTACTTTCATCACTACAGAAGATCTCGATCTATCTAAATTCCTATCACAAAAAATCTTGCTCAGTTATTTTTTATGACAATTTCTTTGTACTTTTCCCAAATTGAAATCATTTCTTCATATTATAATTTGTATATTTATCCTAAATAATTTTTCAAAGCAAGACAAAAAGCCTGAAGCACAGCTCCAAGCTCTCATGGTTAAGCTAATTTTCTAGGTCTGATAAATCCTGTCATAATACTCAAACAAAGTAGTCCAGCTGCCACATACCAATAGGGCATATCTACACTAGTTGTACGTCCTGAAACCTCGACAATTCCCTTTACCAGACAGGCACTAGCGACAACAGCGATGGCTGAATTAAAGAGTAGTTTTGAGGCACGATTTCTCACCCAAGACATTCCCATCCCTGTTAGCAGATAAATCAAAGCTCCAGCCAATGGTGCGAAGAACATCATGCGCATAAACATAGATGATTCCCCATAAGAAAAGCGTTCATAAACAAAGGTAAAGACTAGACTAAAAATGGTTAGACCGATGTAGGTGAAAAAGTGTTTGCTAGCTGATTTCTTAGTAACCGATGTAAACAATATCGCTCACCGCCCTTTCTGAGATTTTATTTCCGTTTGTGGTTGGCTTGTTAATGACTTGACCATTGAAGTACATGGTTGATGAGCCACCACCATCAAGGTTATAGGCTGTCGTCACACCATAGGATTTCATCAACTCTGCCATTTCATAAAGAGTCAATCCTGACGACTCACTGGTACGACCATCAGAGACAATGACAATATAGTGCACACTGCCGTCACTTTCTTCGATAACTCCGATGGCTGTACGTGGATTGTCAGCCATGGCTTGACCAACCTCTTCATTTTCTGATACAGCTACCTTGCCATTTTCAACCAAGGTTGGACCAAAGGCAAAGGTATTCACCACACCTGAATCAACCAATTTTTGAGCCGTTGTATCGCTCTCCTTAAAGGTCTTGAAGCTACCATCTGAGTAAACGGCAAGGTCCTCGTAATCACTGTTTCGATCAGTATCACGATAGACCTGACCATTTTTAATCACATAGCCTGACTGGTTTGCCCCATAGTAGTCACCATTGATGGCAAAGATAGCATTGTTTTGCTGAGCAATACTTGAAGTGGTATCAGTAATGTTGGTCCCATAGGTGTTTTGTGCCAAAGCCGTTTTAAGGTAATCTGCACTCGAAAGTTGGATATCTGCCACATAGTATGTGGTATCACTGGTTTTACCCGTCGTGATTTTGATATCTATATTGTCATCTTTGTAAGTTGTATCCGTCTTAGTCACCTTACCAGTGCTGGTAGATGCTGTCGACGAAGATGTGCTTGAGCTAGTCGTATTGGCTGAAACCGTTGAGACTGCTGAGGGAATGACAAAGACCTTTAGGAGAGAGTAGACATTTGCCCCCATCAGAAAAAGGGTAAAGAGTAAGGCATAGGCATGCCTTTTGAGAAATTTCATAGAAAACCTCCAATTTTGAAAGATAAGATAGAAACCATAAGTTTCTTTTGCTTGAAATTAGCATAACAAGCAAAGCTTAAAATCTTCTATAAATCCCACAACCACGCTTTTCCTTTAAGTTTTCCTTAAGAAAAAGACAGCTTCAGTTGAAGCTGTCTTCGCTATATAATCATATCTTCAGTAATATCAAATTCTCTCAAGAGCTCCTGAATCTTATCAAAGTTCAGACGGAAATGCTCTAATTTATGACCATCAGAGCCGATAGAATACTTGCAACATCCCAAATCCTTAACAAGGCCCAAGGCATAACGATAAAGATCTTCGTGATGATAGAGATACATACTCTTTGCATTCAGCTCAAAAGCCAAATCATTAGCAAGCATTTTCTGGAAAATGCGTTTGAGCTGCTCCTCATAGGCTTTTAGCTCATCAACAGTCACCTCAAACAGGCGGAAACCATAGTCAAA
Organism: Streptococcus sp. FSL R7-0248; assembly: GCF_037967965.1. Classification (NCBI taxonomy): domain Bacteria; kingdom Bacillati; phylum Bacillota; class Bacilli; order Lactobacillales; family Streptococcaceae; genus Streptococcus; species Streptococcus sp. FSL R7-0248. The sequence goes on along the minus strand of NZ_CP150201.1, from coordinate 812,064 downwards.
GTGAGCCAGAACATCTGCGTCTACACGACCAATAGCGTACTCCAACTTGTCCAGATACTCTTGAATAATGCTTGCCTTGTCCATATCAGCTACCTCATCATCAAGATAATCATTGACCCCATTATGGTGAACAGAAAGCAGTTTGAGATCATAGTCCTTACCATCCAAAAAGGCCAAAATATCCTCTTCCCTAGGCTGATAATAACCAATCTCGATGCCACGTTTAATACGATTGCCATACTTGAGGTTAAGACTTTCGATTTCGTGACTATAAGCCTCGTACTCGGGCACATCGTCCTGTTTGGTATAAGGATTAGAGAGATCGTAATGCTCAGTCGTTACAATTTCGCCATCAAAATGTGTCAAATAGTCAGTAAAGTTCGCATCCGAATCATAGGAATGATGGGTATGCAAATGGTTATCACGAATAGACATAACTACTCCTTATTTTTCAAATACATTGTAAGCTGCTTATGGGCCAACCAGGTCAAACTCACCATCAACCCCTCATAAATAATAAAGAAAATCACAAAACATTGAAGGAAATACTCTTCTGGTAAAACATTGATAATCGGATCCAAGATTGGATTAAAGAGCCAACTGCTATCTCCAGGAAAGAGGGCTTCATGAAAGAGCGTAAAAAACTCATCAAATCCGAGAAAAACTCCCACTACTCCAATAAGGATTGGTAAAACAGCTAAACTCATATAAAGCCTACGATAAAGACCAAAGGTGCCCTTCTTCACACTTCGCCAGAGAGAAGTTGCTGCGGGATAAGCCAGTAGAATAACAAGCCCCTGTACCAAATGAAAGAGCCACTTGACATCATGAAAATGCTTTAGCCCACTCTCCGACGATGGAAAATCAGGCATGGCCAGATGACCAACCCAAGGAAAGGTCAAGTACTGCATGAGGACATTGAAATTATGCCAAAGCTCCGTCTTTCCGATAATGACATAGTCCATAAGATGCATCCAATCAATATCAAAATAATAGAATCCCCATGCCAGATAAATCGTCACTAGGATAGACAGGGCCAGGAGCCAAATCGGAGTCAGTACAGCTTCAATCTTAGTTCGCATCAAAATCCCACTCCGATAGACTAGCAAGTACGTGGTCTGGTTTGACAGGTAGACCTGCAACCTCTTCCGCCTTGGTGAAGCCAGTTGTCACAAGTAGTGTTGGAAAGTCATTTTTAATGCCAGCTGTAATATCAGTCAAGTAATTGTCACCAACCACAATAGTTTGGCTACGTTCTGTCCCAAGTATTTCAAGAGCCTTATTCATGATAATAGCTTTAGGCTTACCAATAATGATTGGTTTCACACGGGTAGCCGCCTCAATAAGGGCCAAGAGGGAACCAGCACCTGGAAGAAGACCACGTTCTGTTGGGATATTCAAGTCTGGGTTAGTTCCAATAAATATAGCCCCTTTGTGGATAGCAAGCGTTGCTTTAACCAACATTTCATAAGTGACTTCACGGTCCAAGCCCACCACAACATAGGCAGGATTTTCCTCATCTACCGTATACCCCGCTTCCGCAATTGCAGATTTAAGTCCAGTCTCACCGATAACATAAACCGTCTTACCACGATTCATATCATTCATATAGTCAACTGTCGCCAAGGTTGCTGTGTAAATGGTCTCAAGAGGCGTTTCCAACTCGCACTGATTACGCAAAAGTTCTTGGACCATTTCTGGTGTACGCATACTGTTATTCGTCACAAAAAGATAGGGAATCTGACGCTTCTGCAACTCCTTAACGAAGGCTTCTCCCTCAGGAATGCGGTCCTTCCCCTTGTAAATAGTTCCATCTAAATCAATCAAATAACCTTTATATGTCATCCTACTCGTCTCCTATTTCTTTCCATTGGATAATAGCCTGAGCATGAATATTGCCATCCACACAAATCTGGTGTTGACTACTCAAACTTTCTTGGTCAAACTCGTAACCTGAATAAATTTCTGCTCCATGATGAATTTCCTTAACATACTTGAGGTCAATATGGGCTGGTGTACACTTGGTCAAAAAGTCCAAATCGAAAACATCCAACATCCACTCCAAGTACTTGCTATTATTAACGTGACCATTCATGTCTAGGTCAAAATAACGCACACGATAAAGCGTCTCAATTGGATTTTCCAAAGCCTTATAGCGAGGCCCTCGAATCAACTTTTTAATCTTATCAGCCCCATAAGGTGCTACCACCTCATCTGGCACTTCGGCTACCTTACGCGTTTCATAATCCATAAGAGCAAAAGTAGTCTTAAAGAGCATGATTTGTTGACCAGTTTCATCCGTGATGTAAAAATTACGGTAACAAAAAATCTTATTATAGGAAACGGCTTCAGTTGTAATGGTCACCTTTTCATTGTAGCGAGGCAAACGGTCAATCTCAATCGCATAGTCTGTCACAATCCAAACCAGACCGTACTTATCAAAAACTTCCTTATCCGTATTACCCAGAGACTCTGACTGCATACCAGATACTTGCAATGAAAAAGCCAATAAATGTGGTAACTTCACCTGATGCGTGATATCCGTCTCATAAAACGGAATCTGATAAGGAATACTAAATTTTAATCCCATCTAATCCTCCAAGATAAATTGCTCAGCGACACTATCTCCCAAAAAGAGTCCTCGTTTGGTCATACGAACCACCTCTGGATCCTTGACCAAGAGACCATCTTCCTGTAGTTTTTTCACAATGTCTCCATAAGTATCCGAAAATGACAAACCAAACTTCTCTTCAAAACGTTTAATAGACACACCTGACTTTTTACGCAAACCAAGGAAGAACTCCTCCTCCATCATCTCCGCCTTAGTCAGATGCTCCTCGTGAAGTCTAGCATGACCATCCTCAGCTATAGCCTTTAGATAATGCTGGATAGGTCCTCTATTGCGATAACGAACACCATTGACATAACCAGAGGCTCCAGCACCAACACCATAGTACTCATCATTATTCCAGTACATGAGATTGTGACGACTCTCCATCCCAGGTTTGGTAAAGTTGGAAATCTCATAATGCTCAAAACCATTCTTTTCCAACTCTTGGATAATATAGTCAAACATCTCTGCTTCCAAATCCTCAGTTGGCAGATTGAGCTTACCCCGACGCATCTTATTCATAAAGACCGTGTGATGTTCCAAGATCAAACTGTAGAGACTTAGGTGTGGAATATCCAGTTCCAGTGCCTTTCTCACATTTTCCTTGACCTGATCCATGGTTTGACCAGGTAGCGCATAAATGAGGTCAATGGAAATATTATGGAAACCAGCAGACTTCAAGCTATCAATGCTTTCATAAATCTGTGCTTGATTGTGACTGCGGCCAATTTGACGCAAGTGCTTGTCATCAAAAGTCTGAACCCCTAAAGACACTCGATTAACAGCAGATTTTTTGAGTACTTCAATCTTATCAACCGTCAAATCCCCAGGATTGGCCTCAATAGTAAATTCCTCCAGCTTTGACAAATCCAAGTTTTTCTGAAGATGACTTAAAAGGTAGTCCAATTGCTCGGCAGAAATAGCTGTTGGGGTCCCCCCACCAATATAAAGCGTGCGAAGCTCCTTGATATCTAAAAGCTCCCACTCACGAATCAAAGCCCGTAGGTAGTCATCAACGGGCTGATTTTTAATAAAGACCTTGGAAAAGTCACAATAATAACAAATTTGTGTGCAAAATGGAATATGCACATAAGCTGAAGTTGGTTTTGTTTGCATGTAACTATTCTACCATTTTTTAAGCAGAAATGAGACCATGAATGATAAGAGTTGAGGCAAAAAAGAAGCTATCTCTTCAGATAGCCTCTTCCTATTATTTTGTTAATGAGAATGGGAAAGCATTGTAGTTGCTATAATCAAAGGTTGGGCCCAAGTCTGAAATGAATTGAACTGGCGTGTAGGTTCCATTTTCAAGAATAAAACCAGGCTTAGCTTGGAAACCAGCTCCCCCTAGTCCAGTAATACCAGGAAGCAAGGTTGAAAAATCGCCACCTTCCCAAACGTAGAGATTACCGGAAATTTGAACAGCTTTTGCAGTTGTTGAGCTTTGACGATAGGGTTCGTAATCGACATTGAAATTAGCTTTTGAAGTGATGTTCCCATCAGCATCAACTGTAAAACTAATGTCTGTTGCTTGAGGACTCGTACCAGTCCAAGTTCCCACTAATGCTGCTGGAACAGGAGCATCACTTTGAGTATCAGTTGTTGCTTGACTAGACTTGTTTGACTCAGAAGCAGCACTACCACTTGTTCCTGCTTGACCATCAGTTCCTGCTGTGGCTTGATTTTTTGAAGAGCTAGCTTCAGGAGCACTCGCTTCTTCTTGACCTTGAGAATCCTTTGAAGATGAATCCTCTGTCTTAGACTTTTTAGCAGATTTCTTCTCAGATGCTTTTGTTTTTGTTGATGACTTCACAACTTTAGAAGTTGACATTGTAGATGATGATGCAGTGTCTTTTTCTGACTTAGAGCCACATCCAACAAGGGTTGTAGAAACAGCTACAGACAACAAAACAAGAGAGCAAACACGAATAACTTTTCTTTTCATTTTCATAAACCTCTTTTCTATATGTCTATTATATCTATTTTGTTACAAAAATCAAGTGTTTTGTGTAATTTTTGTAATATTTATGTAATCATTTGTATCGCTGTTATAAGTTAATGTGGTATTTATAAGTAAAAAAAGCCTATCACCCCCTATAGGAATGATAGACTTTGGGATATGATCTAAGCACTTCTTATCTGCTAGAGGTATCCTAATTACTATTTGTCTTGTCTTTCAAGATAACCTGTAAAGAGATGGTCGTATCTATCCTCCAAGATAATAATGCGCTTGCCACCATCTACAACTACATAATAGTTTAAATTTTTCGAATCGTGGTAGATGTCATTAACACTCATAGCCTGATAACCATGTGACTTAAGAGACTTTTGAATTTTAGTAAACTCTTTTTGTACTTTATTCTTATCTACCCTACCTGATTTATCCACCAGATATTCTTTTAAAGGTTTAGCAATTAAGATTTCTTTACCATCAGAATCTGTAGTAACAACCCCATTTTCAGAGATAGTCCCTTCTCCTTCTGAATCATCATCGGAATCAAATTTTTTCCATTGCCCAACAAAAACTTTTGGAACCTCTGCCTTATGAAAAAGACATTTCTTTTTTAAATCTTTGGTACTTCTTGATCCGTAGTAGAGGTCTGATAAGATTAAATCTAGAACTAAGTTTGTCCCATCCTTCTGAATCAGATTATAGTAGCCAAACCATTCCGTCTTAACCAGGATGATCTCTTTGGTCTGTAAATGGTATTTCTTGTCAAAATCAGCAATCGTTTTTAGTTTTGAATCACTGACGTCCTCTAAGTTTTTTTCAAACTTCTGTCTTACTTTCTGACCAATAGAGATTTCTTTGATTTCTTCTTCCCTATGGCCTGCAACAAGTTTTGACTTTTTCCCACTTAACTCATAAACCAAACCAGCATTATCACTAGTTACCCACAAACCACCCAAGTTTGTTCCTTTGGAAGAAAACAAAAAGAGGCCAAGACTTGTTGCTACAATAAGAAATAAAGCAATACCAAGACCAATAAAAGTCTTCTTCCCAAACTTTTTCTTCTTAACAAAGACCATTTGCTGTGCATAAGGTTGGTTAACTATTTGATTTGGTAAAGGTATGGCTCCTCCAGTCACGGACTTACCATTGCTGGAAAAAGTAGCTTGCCTTCCTTCCATAACAAATTCACCATTTAAGAGGGCTTGCTGACACTCCTGGATGGTGGGTTTACGATTATTAATCGCTTCAAAATATTCAATCCATTCTTTTCTATTCATTATCTCTCCTAACCTCTCTTAATAGAAAAATCTATCACTAACTTTGAAGTGATAGACTTTCCATTTATTTAAGCACTTCTTGTGTCTTAGCGTAGTTAGCTTCAACAGCTTCTTTTTCAGCCTTCCACCAGTCTTGGTGATCTGTGTACCACTTGATTGTTTCTTCCAAACCTGATTCGAAGTTTGTGAATTGTGGTTCCCAACCAAGTTCTTCACGCAATTTTGTTGAATCAATAGCATAGCGCAAATCGTGACCAGCGCGATCTGTTACGCGGTCATAAGCGTCTTTTGGTTGACCCATTTTTTCAAGGATAAGCTCAAGCACTTCCTTGTTATTCTTTTCACCATCAGCACCAATCAAGTAAGTTTCACCGATACGACCTTTAGTGAGGATAGCCCAAACACCAGTTGAATGGTCGTTAGTGTGAATCCAGTCACGGACGTTTTTACCTTCACCATAAAGTTTTGGTTTAATACCTGACAAGATATTGGTGATTTGACGTGGGATGAATTTTTCGATGTGTTGGTATGGTCCATAGTTGTTTGAGCAGTTTGAAATCGTTGCTTTAACACCAAATGAACGAACCCATGCTTTAACGATAAGGTCTGAAGCAGCCTTGGTTGATGAATAAGGTGATGATGGGTTGTATTTGGTTTCTGCTGTGAATTTTTCACCAGGACCTTCACCATGTCCAGGGAGATCTTCACGCAATGGAAGGTCACCATACACTTCGTCTGTTGACACGTGGTGGAAACGAATATCGTATTTACGAGCAGCTTCCAAAAGTGTGTATGTACCAATAAAGTTTGTGTGGATAAATGGTGATGGGTCGTTCAATGAATTATCATTGTGACTTTCAGCCGCGTAGTGAACAATAGCATCAGCCTTAGCAGCCAATTTATCAACCAATTCAGCGTCAGCAATATCACCAACAACCAATTCAACACGGTCACCAAGGATTTCTTCAATGTTAGCACGGTTACCAGCGTAAGTGAGCTTGTCAAGGACAGTCACATGCACGTCTGGATGATTGTTGTAGACATAGTGTACGAAGTTTGAACCGATGAAACCTGCGCCACCGGTTACGATGATGTTTTTATATTCAGTCATTTTTTCTCCAAATAGTTTTTTTGATTGTTCCTTAAATCAATTTTTTTTAGCTTTCCTTAGGTGAGTACGGACGTCAGCGAACTTCTACGAAGTTCCATGACTAAGTTTTGAGCCTAATGTCTCAAAACTTCCGAGCACCTGAAACAAAATGGTTCAGGTGCTTTTCTCACGGCGGAAAGCTAAGCATATAGCTCGCTTCGCTCGTTTATAGCAAAGCTAAAAACTATATAATGATTTTACTGATTCTTTTAAGAGCTATGTTTTTTACAAATCTTCTGCTTTTAGGGGTTTAACGTCTTTGAGCAATGGGTGGTTTTTATCTGCTTCTGAGACTTCTGCTTCCTCCAAGTTTTCCCACTTGATATCAAGGCTTGGGTCAGCATAGTTGACAAAGGCGTATTTTGGTTTGAGTTCAAGTGCCCAGTAGTCGTTCACAAGATAGCTGTATGCGACCTTATCAGACAAAACTTGGAAACCATTGGCAACACCACGAGGAACGAAGATTCCTTTTGAGGCATCAATCACTGTTTGGTAAGTATTCCCAAACGTTTCGCCTTCACGGAGGTCAACCCAAGTTCCAAGAACCTTTCCTTCATCTGCTACTGAGATGTATTTGTCCCATGGCTCAGCGTGCAAGCCACGCAAAACATTTTTACGTGAGAAAGAAACATTATTTTGCAATTTTCCTTCTGCAAAGAATGATTCTGGAAAACCAAGTGGCAACATCTTTTCCTTTTGGAAGTTTTCCTTGAACCATCCACGGTTATCTCCATGAACAGGAATATCAAATTCAAGCAGACCTGGGATAGCATCAATCTTACGTGCAGCTAATTCTTTACCAAAAAATTGTTCAGTCATTATGCTTCTCCAATCAAACGGAGCAAATATTGCCCGTATTCATTCTTCTTAAGTGGTTGTGCCAATTCGAGGACCTGCTCTTTAGTAATGTAACCCATGCGATAGGCAATTTCCTCAAGGTTAGCCACTTGAACATTTTGCAAACGTTGAACTGTTTCAATGTACTGAGCAGCTTGCAAGAGACTTTCGTGAGTGCCTGTATCCAACCAAGCAAAGCCACGTCCCATAAGTTCAACAGAGAGGTCACCACGTTCTAAGTAAGCCTTGTTAACATCCGTGATTTCAAGTTCACCACGAGGACTTGGCTTGATATTTTTGGCAATTTCCACAACATCATTGTCATAGAAATAAAGACCAGTTACAGCAAAGTTTGATTTTGGATGCTCCGGTTTTTCCTCGATTGAGATGGCATTCATATTGTCGTCAAATTCAACAACACCAAAACGTTCTGGATCCTTAACTTGATAACCAAAGACTGTAGCTCCCTTTTCCTTAGCTTCGGCACGTTGAAGCATGGCAGAAAGACCATTGCCATGGAAAATATTGTCCCCAAGAACAAGGGCAACACTATCATCACCAATGAAGTCTTCACCAATGATAAAGGCTTGAGCCAATCCATCTGGACTTGGTTGTACTGCGTAAGAAAGGGAAATACCGAACTCAGAACCATCACCAAGGAGCTCTTCAAAACGTGGAAGGTCCTGTGGGGTTGAGATGATGAGGATTTCCTTAATACCAGCCAACATAAGCGTTGATAGTGGGTAATAAATCATTGGTTTATCGTAAATCGGCATCAGTTGTTTTGATGCAGCACGAGTCAATGGATACAAACGCGTCCCTGAACCGCCTGCAAGAATAATACCTTTCATAAGAAGGCTCCTTTTTTCTCTAATATATTACCTATATTTTAGCATTTTTCAGCCCTCTTGTCACGGTAAACCCTATGTTCTTAAGCTTTCATTAAGAAAATAACAAGTGTCCATTTTCTTAATCCAATGAAAAAAGGATTTCGATTGAAACCCTTTTAGATTGAAGATAACCTCTTGTAGCACTTTCCTTAAAAAGCGTAATCATCATCTTCTTCAGTGCCTTTGTGCACTCATCCAGTCAAAGATACTGTTATATGTTTGCCCATTGACACTAGCTCGAGAGCCACCGCCATAGGTTGGGTCAGTGGCTACCATACCACTATAACCATCCCAATTTTTCGTATTTTCAGGATGCTGAACGCCAATCACCTGGTCATGGAAGAAATAAATCCAAGCCCAATGCCCATCATACTCTGTCCCAGGAAGATCGGTCCCGGTAGCTGTTTCAAAGTATGAAAACCATTTGTTAGAAGCTCCAGAGGTAATCAAACTCTTGTATAGAGGCAAGACACTATTTTCTGGTTGAACTGTTGCGTCTGCTTTCGTGTGAATCAACCACATAGGCTGGTTCTTCAGTTTATCAATCCCAGATTGGTCAACAGTTAAGGGAGCAGCAATTGGAATGAGAGCTGCAAAATAATCTGGATAGGTTGCTCCCATGGTCAAGACCATACCACCACCATTGGAAACTCCTGCAAGATAAATTCGTCCCTTATCTACCTCTGGGTGATTAGCTAGGTATGTATCAATGGTCTCTTTGAGTTGTGCTGCATTATCCGCACCCCAAGGTGTCTGCGTTTGAACAGCAAGCACATTGACCCCACGCGCCTGATCACCAGTTGTTAAGAAATGGCCTTGAATATCAGACTGGGTAAGCGCATAGACGTCATTTGAAAGAAGGGGAATATTCATATCTGTCCCTCTTTCACCAATGCCGTGTAGCCAGACTATCAAAGGTTTGGTGCTATTTCCTGTACCAGTCTGGGCACTATAAGCCGCATACTGCATGTTACCTACCTGCCCTCGCTCATCGAAAACCTCCGTTGTTGGCATCAAACGATTATTGATGGCATCTTGCTCAGAAGACACCATTTGCGACTGACTACTACCTTCTGCCACTACTGACAAATCTTTCATCGATACCATATAACTTTCCAGCCATTGGTTAGTCCAAGTAGAAAGGTTAAAATACATAGGTTCAGCATTTCCACCCATATTGTAGCGATTATAAGAAGGTAGGCTCAATTCAAGCGTCACGTACTTGCTGTTATCATAATAGACCACATGCCCCTGATCGTCGGACACATAAGAATTCGTCACCTGACGACTAACTCCTGTTGTTGTAACCTGGGTTGAGCTGTGGACAACCTCTGGTGTGACCTTCTGATTAAATTCAAAAATGACTTTGGTTACAGCAGGACCAAACTCATAACTCTCTAGGACAATTCTTGTCTTTGTCACAGCCAAGTCTTCTGCTGCCCCTGCTTTGACAGACAAGCCTAAACTTATGACTAACAAGGAAACAAAGACTGTCACATATACTTTAACTTTTTGGAACATAGTCCCTCCCCATTTTTTATTAGTATTCACCTACAATCGATGAACAGTTACTATTTTATCATTTTCTAATCAAATAAGAAATAGATGTAAATAACTCTAATAAAAAAGAATCAGCCAACATCCCTCAATAGCGAGAAATAGCCAGCTGATTCTTGAGTCTAAATATCTAGAAGAACTTTAATACTATTAGTCTTTTTTCTTAATGTACTGAGCCACTGGATAGTCCGCACTATCCAAGCTACCAGGGCGATTCATGGCCAAATCAACCAGATTTTTTCCAATCAGTGGCCCTGTCGTGAGCCCTGAAGATCCTAAACCAGAAGCAACAAAGACACTCTCAAGTTCTGGAACTTCTCCAAAGAAAGGAGAGAAATCACTCGTGTAGGCTCTCGTTCCCACACGTTCTGAGAAGGAATTAGCCGTGCTTAAGCCAGGGAAATAGGTCTTAGCCTCTTCCTCCAGACTTGCAAGTACAGTCTCATCAACTGTCAAATCAAAGCCTTGGTCATTTTCGTGGCTAGCTCCTACCGAAATCTTTCCACCAGCAAAGGGGATGACATCTAGTTCGCCCTCTGGCATCAAAACAGGCAACTTACCAGTATCTAACCCCTCAAAGAAATAGTCACGTAATTGACCTTTTTGGGGGCGAACATCTACTTCAAAACCAAGGGGTTCAAGCGTTTGACCTAGCCAGGCACCACAAGCGAGAATGACCTTATCAAAAGTTTGAGCATTAATCTCGTAAGTGCCATTGTCAAGAGGAGAGAGTGTAACTGGTCCCTCCACCTTTTCAAAACCAGAGGCCTCAATCAAGGTAGCTGTCAACTCTGCCCCCTCCACTCTGGCTCCTCCAGAAGCATAGAGATAATGGTCAAATCCAGTGAATTCAGGGAGATCCTCAGCATTTTTTATAGAGAGTTCACCAATAATGGGTGATTCTTCTAGTCTCGTTTCTGCATGCTGGTACAAAGCATCCAATTTACTATCGTCTTTCTTGAGAAGGGCTACACCAGACTGATCATAGAAGCTTGTGTCATAACCATCCTTTTCAAGATCTGAAACTAAATCTTGGTAAAAATCGGCTCCCAAACGGGCCATGCGATACCAGGCCTTATTACGACGCTTGGAAAACCAGGGGCTGATAATTCCTGCTGCTGCCTTGGTTGCTTGTCCAAGACCATGGTCAAATACTGTAACTTCTACGCCTTTTTCTTTTGATAAGTAGTAGGCAGCCGTTGAACCGACGATACCTGCACCAACGATTGCAATTTTCATTTTTTACTCCATCTATTTGAAAAGAGCTGAGTCCTATATCAATAGGCACAGCTTTTTATTATTCTTTTACCCCAAGGCCACGTCCATGACCATCATGACGACAAAGCCAACCATAAGGCCCAAGGTTGCTACGTCAGTATTACCATTGGTTTGTGATTCAGGAATCAATTCCTCCGTTACCACAAAAATCATGGCACCAGCCACAAAGGCCAAAGCATAAGGAATGATTGCCATCATCAACATGACAAGGGCAGCTCCCATAACAGCCCCTATAGGCTCCACGATGGCTGACATAGATCCCCAATAAAAGGCCTTGATACGAGATTTTCCATCTGCTCGAATAGGAACTGAGAGGGCTGCACCTTCAGGGACATTCTGCAAACCAATACCTATAGCTAGACCAATGGCTCCCATAAGACCCGCGAATGTCATATTGCCACCAGCCAAGGCTCCGAAAGTCACACCGACTGCTAATCCCTCTGGAAAATTATGAATGGTGATAGCCAAAAAGAGCAGTGCTGTCTTGGACAACTTTTTCTTACGAGGTTGAATACCTTCTGCTTTAGAGATGTCATTCCCCAAATGCAAATGGGGAACGACGGCATCAATCAAACGAAGGGCAACACCGCCAAGCAAGAAACCAGATGCCGCAGGGAACCATGACCACTTCCCATAGCCATTTTGAGTCGCATAAGTTAAAGAGGGGTCCAAAAGCGACCAAAAAGAGGCCGCAATCATGACACCTGCCGCAAAGCCCATCATGATATCTAGCAATTTACGGCTAATATTCTTGAAGAAGAAAACAATGGCCGATCCAACAATGGTACAGCCCCAAGTAAAAAGACCAGCAAGCAAGGCCAAAAAGACTACATTTTGATGTAAAAGCCAAGTCACAGACTCATCCTCCTACAAATGGTCAAAAGGATTGGTTGAGGACTGACTTTCAAGTATGGTCACATTCCAATCATGCTCACGTTTCCAAGCCTCAAGTTTCTCAGCAATCTTTGAGATAAAAAGGGCTTCGATATGGTGCCCGGGATCAATTGCCAAGAGACCATTAGTAATCATTTCCTGTCCTGTATGGTAGTAAACATCACCAGTGATGAAGACTTGTGCGCCCTTTTTCAAAGCATCCTGGTAAAATCCTTGACCGCTACCCCCACAAATAGCCACACGGCTAACTAGAGGATTGTCATGATTATAACGAACCAAGCGAACACTATCTAAGGCAAAAACAGACTTGACTTTAAGAGCAAGTTCTTCAATAGTCTGAGGCACGATATCACCTACTCGACCGATTCCATGATTTTCAGAAGTCTGCGTTAAATAAGTGGTGTCTTTAATGTCAAGTAAGTCACAGAACCAATCATTCAGCCCATCATTAACGACATCAATATTAGTATGACTCACATAGACTGCAATATCATGCTTAACCAGGTCAAGTAAAATATCTCGGTCAGGCGAAGACACCAAATCCTTAACTGGACGAAAAATTGGAGCATGTTTAGCAATAATGAGGTCCACACCTTTTTCAATGGCTTCGGCTACCGTATTCTCACGAACATCCAAGGTAACCATAACCTTCTGAATCTCTTTGTCCAGACTACCAATCTGCAAGCCAACCACATCACCTTCCATAGAAAGCTCCTGTGGACAAAATTCTTCATAAGTCTTAATAAGTTCACTAGCTAACATGATTCAAAACCTCCTTAATGGTTTGAATTTTATCTTCAATAGCTGTACGATCAGCCTGATTGGCCAGTGGAATGGATCCTAAAGCAATCTCTAATTTATTGATTTCGCGTTGCCATTTGAGCTGGAAAACCTGAGATTGGTCTTTCATGAGATGAGGACCAAAACGCACTTCCTTGTCCGAAAGGCTCATGTGTCCAGCTTCTGCCACCATGATTTCGTAGTATTTGCCATTTTCAGTCATGATAGACTCTGCAATAATCTCAAAACCATTTTCCATCAACCAGATACGGAGATCATCTTCACGATTATTTGGTTGTAAAATCAGGCGGTCTACGCCCTTAAGTTTGTCCTTTCCAGCATCAAGGATGTCCGCAATAAGACGTCCTCCCATACCACAAATCGTGATAGTTGTTACCTCATCAGCAGGTTCGAAGGCAGCCAAGCCATTAGCCAAGCGCACGTCGATTTTATCTTGGAAACCAGAGGCTGAGACATTAGCAAGAGCAGATTCATAGGGCCCTTTTACAACTTCACCAGCAATAGCTGAAGTAATCAGGCCTTTTTCAAGTAAATAAATCGGAAGATAGGCATGATCACTGCCTACATCCAAGAGTTTTGCGCCTTTGGGAACATAGATTGCTACATCCTTAAGGCGTTGAGATAATTGTACGTACATATTTCATCTTTCTATTTTTTTAAGTCTCTTCAATTATATCAAAAAAGGAGGTTGGTAAGAAATGCTTTTACCACATTTCCTAACAACTTCCTTTTTGCTTATACTTTCTCGCCTGTAAAGACGAAGAATTTAGAAATAATATAGTTCAATACAATGATAAGGACCTGAGAGAAGAGGCTCTCGATACCGTTTACCCAAGCATGACTATGACCAACAAATTGACCAATAATTTCTGGATAGGTATCGACCAAGAAATAGGCCAGAGCCAAATCCAAGACCAAGGTCAATAGGCGAGCACCCACGAACTTAACAAAGCGCGTAACCATACCTGTCTTTTCCTGATTAAAGACAAACATGTCATTTGTAAAAAAGGCAAAGATAATGGCAATCGCATTTGCTAAGACTGCTGAAAGTGTTCCTTGTTGGGTAAACTGGAAAATCAAAGTACGACTGACCATATAGACCAACGTTGCCAAGACACCAAAGAAAAGGTACTTGAAAACTTCGGTGGCCATGAAGGCTCTGAGCTTAGCTATCATACTTAGTCCAATCCAATTTCTGCACGAACAACATCGGCAATCGTATCAACGTAGTAATTCACTTCATCATCTGTTGGGGCTTCTGCCATAACACGAAGAAGAGGTTCAGTACCACTTGGACGAACCAAGATACGTCCATTCCCAGCCATCTCAGCTTCCATTTTTTCAATGATAGCGGCAATTGTAGGAACTTCCATAGCCTTATCTTTCATGCTATTTTCCACACGGATATTAACCAATTTTTGTGGATAGATGGTCACTTCTGAAGCCAATTCAGACAAGCTCTTACCTGTTTCAACCATGACTTTAGTCAATTGGATTGCTGTCAATTGACCATCACCAGTTGTGTTGTAATCCATGATAATAACGTGTCCAGACTGTTCACCACCAAGGTTGTAGCCGTTTTTACGCATTTCTTCGACAACATAACGGTCACCAACAGCTGTCACTGCCTTATTAATGCCTTCGCGGTCAAGTGCCTTGTGGAAACCAAGGTTTGACATAACTGTTGTTACAATAGTATTTTTAGCCAACTCGCCTTTTTGAGACAAATGTTTACCAATGATATACATCACCTTATCACCATCAACAATATCGCCATTTTCATCAACAGCGATGAGACGGTCACTGTCACCATCAAAGGCAAGACCAATAGCTGAGCCAGTTTCTTTAACCAAGGCTTGCAACTGCTCTGGGTGTGTCGAACCAACACCAGCATTGATGTTAAGGCCATCAGGTTGGTCACCAATAACAGAGATTTCTGCGTTCAAGTCAAGGAAAATGTTACGTGCAGATACCGCAGCTGCTCCATTAGCCGCATCCAAGGCAACTTTCATGCCACCGAGGTCAACACCTGTAGCCACCAAGAATTTTTCGTATTTACGAAGACCCTCTGGATAATCCACAAGTGTTCCAAGTCCCTCAGCTGAAGGGCGTGGAAGCGTATCTTCTGCAGCATCGAGAAGGGCTTCAATTTCCGCTTCACGCGCATCATCCAATTTAAAGCCATCGCCACCAAAGAACTTGATACCATTATCAAGAGCTGGATTATGGCTGGCTGAAATCATAACACCAGCACTTGCATTTTCCGTACGGACCAAGTATGAGACGCCAGGTGTCGCAAGTACTCCAAGTTTGTAGACTTCAATACCCACTGAGAGCAAACCTGCTACTAAGGCAGATTCCAACATCTCACCAGAGATACGTGTATCACGTGCCACAAAAACTTTAGGACGGCCAGTCTCATGTTGGCTAAGCACATAACCACCAAAACGACCTAATTTAAAGGCCAATTCAGGCGTAAGTTCAACGTTTGCTTCTCCACGAACACCGTCTGTTCCAAAATATTTACCCATAATTTTATTATTAGTGCTTGAGCACTAAATCCTCCTTAAACTGTGATGCTGTTTAGCAAGAGTCAATCTAGTGAAATCTATCTAGACAATCTAACTTTATAAGATTTCGCCAATATTTTCAACCCTTGATTTTAAACATTTTTAATTGGTTACATTTTTATGAGATTAGTCCCTCTCAATCCCATCCATTATACATGAATTTAGGAAAAATGTAACTCCCCTATTTTTGCGTAACTTTTAAGTTAACCTTAACAGTGCCAGGCTGAATCGTAACACCTTCTGCCTTAAGGTCTATTGTTTTTGAAGTGTCCTTAGTCACTTGGCTAATGTCAACAGGGACTGTAATGCTATCAATCTTATCCATAGCTTCTTGGCTACCAACAATAGTCACATGTCCACGATTAAAGCTATAGCTAATACTAGACACATTGCTAGCCTTATCTCCAGTCAGTTCGACCTTAACAGGAACAGATTTGCTTAATTTTCGTAAACTAATCTTTGCATGTACCTTAGCTGGTGAGATAGAGCTTGCTAGGACTGTACCATTTGTCGAAACTGCTTGAAGAACCAAGTTACCATCATAATCTTCAGACAGGTTTGTATTACCTTCCAATACTGCCTGGACGTGATCAATCTGGTTAATGATATCTTCACTCGAGGTCACTTCTACCTTGGTGTTATCCAGGCTAACCTTTTTAACCTCATAGCCATTTGCCAACTTATCAGAAGTGATGTTAGCTACTACGTCAAAAGTTTTGCTGGCTTTTTTACCAATAGTTGCCGTCAAGGTTGATGGGGATACCTGCGCAGACATTCCGGCTGGAAGATCCTTAACCTGAATAGGTACTCGACTGGTTCCTTGACTCAGATTTGACAAATCAGCAACTAATTTAAAGTGACGTGTATCACTACTTGTCTCAGTCGTTAAAGCCAGCTGTGTTGTCGCCGTCAAATAGACCTCGGCATCATAGGAATAACCACTGATAAAGTACTTATCACTATCATATTTTATATCTACAGGAACCGACTCAATGGTTTGTGTAAAGGTATTAGATGCACTTGAGCTATTGTTTTTATTTTGCGTATTTCCCGACCATGCCGTGAAAAAGAGTACCACAGCAAAGAAGAGAGCAACTAGCATCTGCCATAAACGATCGTCTTTAAAGAAATTTACGAAACGCTTCATTTTTTGCTACCTCCCATCCAACGTTGGAAGAATGACTGACGTGGTTCTTGTTCTTTCAACAAGATAAGACTCAACTCTTGTTCAAATTCTTGAACAGAGAGATCATGGATGAAATTTCCCTTGTACGCAATTGAAATCGCACCAGTTTCCTCAGACACAACAAAGGTCAGTGCATCTGTCTGTTCTGAAAGACCAATGGCAGCCCTATGTCTAGTCCCAAACTCTTTGGAAATCTTATTAGATTCCGTCAATGGCAGATAAGAACAAGCCGTCGCAACCTTGTTATCTCTGATGATAACTGCCCCATCATGAAGCGGTGTATTTGGGATGAATATATTAATTAAAAGTTCCCCAGTCACCACCGCATCAAGTGGAATTCCAGTCGCAATCTGCTCTTGTAAGGTCTGAGTCTGTTCAATAGAAACCAAGGCCCCAATCTTACGAGGACTCATGTACTTAACAGCTTTAACGTAGGCTTGAACCAACTTCTCGTCTGAGCTAACCTCTTTATTTTGCAAAAAATGCTGAGGCGTACGTCCAAAGGTTTCAAGAGCAGAACGAAGCTCTGGTGCAAAGATTACAACCGCTGCAATAGCTCCATAGTTGATAACCTGATTCATCAAATAAGAAATCGTCGTGAAGCCTATAAAATCAGAAATCAGTTTGACTAAAATAAATAAGACAACCCCTTGAACAAGGGTCATAATTTTTGTCCCTCTTAGGGCCCTAATAAAGCGATAAATTAAAAAAGCAACAATCAATATGTCCAAACTATTGACGATAACTTTCAGCGGACTATCAAAGAGTGACCGCCAAAAATCAATATCAATGGACGAAAGTATTCCCATACATATCACACTTTCTTTTAATTTTTAAACAGTTTCTATTATACCACGAATTCTAACTATTTTGAGACTACAATCACTACTTTTTGTGATAAAATAAATTCATGACTATGAAAACTACCATGGGAATTCTGGCGGGTAAAGCTAGCCATTTCGTCCTTTCAAAATTGGGACGTGGTTCAACCCTGCCTGGAAAAATTGCCCTTAAATTTGACAAAGATATTTTAGACACTTTAGCCAAGGACTACGAGATTGTCGTTGTCACTGGAACCAACGGTAAGACTCTGACAACAGCTTTAACAGTAGGTATTCTTAGAGAAGCTTTTGGTGAGATTGTGACCAATCCTAGTGGGGCCAACATGATCACAGGAATCACTTCTACTTTCCTAACAGCTAAAAAAGCCAAGTCTGGTAAGAAAATTGCTGTCTTGGAAATTGACGAGGCTAGCCTTCCAAAAATCACTGAATACATCACTCCAAGTCTTTTTGTCTTCACAAATATTTTCCGTGACCAAATGGACCGCTATGGTGAAATCTATACTACTTATCAGATGATTTTAGATGGTGCTGCTAAGGCACCTGAGGCCACTATTTTGGCCAATGGGGACAGTCCTCTCTTTAATTCTAAAGAAGTGGTCAATCCTGTACGCTTCTATGGTTTTGACACTGAAAAACACGCTCCAGAGCTGGCACATTATAATACCGAAGGAATTGTCTGCCCTAAATGTGAGAGCATTCTTCAGTATCGCCTCAATACTTATGCTAATCTGGGTGACTATGTATGCCTCAACTGTGACTTCCACCGTCCAGAATTAGACTATAAGCTAACAGAGTTGACTAAAATCACTAACACTACTTCTGAATTTGTCATTGATGGACAAGATTACAAGATTAATGTCGGTGGCCTTTATAACATCTACAATGCCCTTGCTGCCGTCTCTGTCGCTGAATTCTTCGGAGTGGCTCCAGAGCAAATCAAAGCTGGTTTTGATAGGAGTCGTGCTGTCTTTGGACGCCAAGAAACCTTTAAGATTGGTGACAAATCATGTACTCTCGTACTAATTAAGAATCCTGTGGGAGCTAGCCAAGCTCTGGATATGATTAAACTTGCAGATTATCCGTTTAGCTTGTCAGTCCTTCTTAACGCCAACTATGCTGATGGTATTGACACCAGCTGGATTTGGGATGCCAACTTCGAAAGCATTCTCGAGATGGATATCCCTGAGATTAACGCTGGTGGTGTTCGCCATTCTGAAATTGCCCGCCGTCTTCGTGTAACCGGCTATCCAGAAGAAAAGATTACGCAAGCAGAAAAACTTGAAGATATTATGGTCTTGATTGAAAAACAAGATTGCGATCATGCCTATATCTTAGCGACCTATACTGCCATGCTTGAATTCCGTGATATTCTTGCTCAACGTCATGCTGTCGGAAAGGAGATGAACTAATGACTTATACTTCACTCAAATCTCCAGAAAATCGTGACTACACCTATGACCTAAATGTTGCCCACCTTTATGGTAATCTACTCAATACCTACGGTGACAACGGAAATGTCCTTATGATCAAATACGTGGGTGAAAAACTTGGTGCTAAGATGACCTTCGACATCGTTTCAGTTGGTGATGACTTCGACAAGGACCACTACGACATGGTCTTCTTTGGAGGTGGTCAAGACTACGAACAATCCATCGTTGCTAAAGACCTCCCAACTAAGCGTGAGGCTATTGGTCAATTCATCCAAGATAACAAAGTAATTCTTGCCATCTGTGGTGGTTTCCAACTTCTTGGTCAATATTACATCCAGGCTAATGGTGTTCGCATTGATGGTATCGGTGTTATGGGCCACTACACCCTCAATCAAGAAAATAATCGTTATATTGGTGACATCAAGATCCATAACGAAGAGTTCGATGAAACTTACTATGGCTTTGAGAATCACCAAGGGCGCACCTTCCTCTCTGATGATGAAAAACCACTTGGAAAAGTGGTCTACGGTAATGGTAATAACAAGGAAGACGGTTCTGAGGGTGTCCACTATAAAAATGTTTATGGTAGCTACTTCCATGGACCAATTCTTTCTCGTAACGCCAACCTGGCCTACCGTTTGGTCACTACTGCCCTTCGTAACAAATATGGCCAAGACATTAAATTGCCAAGTTACAATGACATTCTTTCAAGTGAAGTCGCTGAAGAATACGCAGATACTAAATCAAAAGCAGAATTTGAAAAATAATTCTATGACATAGCAAAATAGCGAAACCCTAAGGGTTTCGCTATTTTTTCATCTCTATTTCCAAAGTCGTCTTTTCTTCAATCTGTCTTCAATTTTTCGATTATCAATCCTTAGAATGGCAATCATATCAAACAAGAGCCAAGTTCGTTTAGGATAAACAATATATTTGGGAGACCAAATTGGAGAGAACTTCTCCTTATAACGTTGGAGCCCACTAAAAGAGTAAAAGCGCTGCGCAAAGACATAGACCAAATTGGCAACCTTCTCTTCCAAAAAACTATCTTCTTCAGTACCCACATTCGCGAGTGGAGCCATTCCCATATCAAAGTACTGCTTTCCTTCTGCTTGGAAGTACTGGAAGAGTTTCACAAAGAGGTAATCCATAATGCCTTCAGGTGCCTTTTCAAAGTCATAACGCATAAGGTCAATCGTCGCCACCCGTTTGTTTTTGGTTGGCATGATGTTGGCAAAGGCTACAATTTCTCCCTCCTCACTCTCCACAATAGCAATCGGTGCTTGCTGCAAATAGGCTACATCAAAGAAACCAAGGGAGAAGCCCTTCTCCTTACGACCGTTAAGCCAAATATCTGAGACAGCCTTCATTTCTTGCATTTGAGTCTCTGAAAATGGAGGATCAAGTAACTTAAACTGGAAACCTGCTTTTTCAACACGATTGGTTGGCTTACGGAACTTCTTACCATGCTTACCATCAACAGAAAATGACGTCAAATCAACCATGGCATTTTCCCCAAATTTCATAAAATCAAAGCCATAATCATGAAGCATCAGGGTAATACTCTCATCTGCCTCATAAAACAAGGCTTGTAAATTCCAATCCGATAAGGTCTTCAAGAAAGATTCCCAAGCTGCTCGGTAATAGTTTTCATTACCTATCGGATTTCCCATAACCACACACTTGTTACTGGTTTGTGCAAATTGGAAAACTACCTGGTCTTGTCCATCGACACGATACCAAAAGAGGCGTTTATCATGTAAATAAGCCAGGGCACTTTCTGATGCACCTCCATATTTCTCAAGGAGAGCTGTGAAGCGCTCATCATCCATGCTTTGACCAAAAGGCCTGCGGGGTGCCAAAATTCTCAAGACTCCCCAAACTATGGTTGCAATGATAACTGATGCCAGTAAAATATCAAACCAAATATGAACAAAATGTCCAAGAACATCTCGGTTCTTAGGTGGCAACAAATGAGACCAAAAACCACTGCCACCCAAAACGAGAAGAACCAGAATCGTAAAGGCTAGGAAAAGAAAATCCTTGGTTTTGTCTTCCCAACTATAAACAAAGTAACGATGATACAACCTTTTTCTGATGATCAACATAAGCACCAAAGAGAGTAAAATTAGGAAAGACATGGCCCATGAAATACCATTGAGATTGACATAAATTAAGGCCAAGACAAAGGTTATCAAGGAGGCAACAAAAGCACCCTTAACCCGACGTCTAATGAGACGAGCCATGAAAATGAATAGGGTACCAAATAGGATACTTGGGAATTGCCAAATCAACTGTTCCTGAATAGGATCAAAACGGCTAATAAAGTAAACATTTGCCAAGCGTTCAGGGATTAGGGCAGACAAAATCAAGAAAATCCCTAAAAAACGTAGCAAATATACGAGAAAACGGTGGAGACTTCCACCAAATACTCGTGAAGAAAGTTTGAAGTATTTCTCGTTGATACGTCCTCCCATGTGTTTGAAAAAGAAGATAACACCAAGCAAGAAGGGAATAACGTAGTAGGTTAAACGAAAGAGCAAGAGCAGACTAACCGCAAGAGCATTGCTAACCCCCATAGAGGTCAGACCGGTAATCACAATCAAATCAAAACTACCAATCCCACCCGGAATCATAGAGAAGATACCAATAATAACCGCTAGGAAATAAAGTGGAACCAGATTATAAAGGGGAACATGTAAGCCCATTAAATAAGCCACACTGACAAAGCTCCCCAGGGCCGTTCCCCATTCAGCTGTCGAAGCTAAAAGAAGACTTAGCCTCGTTTTCAACGGTACTTGACCAAAATAGGTTAACTTTTCACGACTAGAAACAAAGAAAATAAAAGGCAGATAAAGGAAAATACCCAATAAGAGTAACCAATATTTTCTTAAGTCTGGACTGAGAGGGAAGAACCAAAAGACAGCGAATACCAAACCACTTAAAAGGGATAGGCCCGACATAAAATAAGGTAATAAACGAGAAAGTGCCTTAACACCTGTCTTTTCCTGCCCATCCTCAGAATAAAAGGAATATCGTAGTCCCACATCGACCAAACCAGCAAAACCAGCCAAGTTATTAATGGTATTGACAGCCCAACTTGTTTCTAAGATATAGGATTTGGAATAATCCGTTTCTAGCTCCTTATTCAGTATAATGTCATAAAAGAGCATGGGGGAGACAGCGACTAGTCCGATGACAGCCATCAAAACAAGATGCCAAATAGACAAACCGGACAGAGCTGACTCCAGTGACTCTAAAGTGATGGTCCGTTTTAGACGAACCAATTCTATGACGACAAGGACCGTAATCGAGATAAAGAAGATGGATTTAACGGCTGCTTTTAAAGGTTGAAGTCTCTCTAAAAAACGCTTCATGCCACCACCTCTTTTCGACTAATTCTCACAAGCTCACGAATCATATGATTAAAGACCTTATATTTACGTTGAGCTAGACGATGCCCTTCACGACGTTGGACATAGAGCTTATGAATCGGAAAGAGCTCTGAAATCTCTCTAGAATGCCTAATACTGATAACATCCCTTTGCCCCATAACTACCCAAGCAGGATAGGCAGCCTGATGTAGACGTTCCCTATCTAATGGCAAGTCATGAAGCATAAGACCCGTTACCTGAGCCATGATATCCATTTTAGATGAAAATGGTGACAAGGCCTTTAAGCACAGATATTGTATATAGACCGCGAATCTTGAGCGTCTCGTCAACCCATTAAAGGTCATATTCCCTGCATTAAGTAGGAGTCCCGCAATCCGGTCAGGATAACGACTAGCATAAACCATAGCCAAATTAGCACCGTCACTATGACCGACAAATAAGGCCTTCTTGATATTCAAATATTGCAAAATTTCCTCCAAATCGGCAGCCATCTGTTCAAAGGTCATCTTTACACTCTGACGACTGGACCTGCCGTGATTACGACTATCAATGAAAATTAAACGATAGTCTCGATACAGAATTCCTTGCTTACCAAAGTAATTTCCTGACAAATTATTGCCATGCAAAAAAACAATTGGAAAGCCTTTACCGAGATCACGATAATAGATGATTTGACCATCTTTCACTTTGAATTCCATAATATTACCTACCTTTTCACTAACGCACTCTTATACGATAATTAGTCTTATAAGGCATTAGGGCTGATGAGTTGGACTTATCACATTCCAAAACCATCTAACCCCCTTCACTCCATTATAACACTTCCACTAGGGAAGAGTCAGAATATTTGTGCATTTTCTGCAAAAAGAAAAAGCCTTTTCAGGCTTCTCCTCTTATTGTTCGAAAGTTTGTTGAGCGATGAGCTTATTATAGTTTTCTTCATCTTCTTGGTTATCACGGACAACCTTAGATACTGTAAATGAAGATGAAATCAAACCAACACATCCCATGAGATAGTAACCCTTAACCATCAAAGGCTCTTTAAGGGTATAGAGGCCTACCAACATCAAGATTACGAAGAAGCCAAATGATCCCCATGCCATCATGTTGAAAGATGTTGTGTTACGATACACTTTTTTCTTTACTTTGTTCATAAAGTTAGTCTCCTTTTATATACTAAGACTATTATACCAACAATGTAAGCCTTTCACAACTCAAAACATGAAAAGGTTCTCATCATTCCTTAACTTTCCAATTGTTCTGATAGGTCACCCCACTCTTCCATCAGAGCTTCTTGATTGACTGATAAGTCATCCAGCTCTTTCTGTAAGTCAGACAATTCTGCCACGTCATTTGTTTCAAGCATGGCAGCAGAGATTTCCTCCAATCGTTCTTCAATCGTCTCTAGCTCATTTTCAATTTGCTCAATGCGTCGGCTTAATTTACGCATCTCTTTTTGATTGGCTTTTTGAGCTTGATAATCACTAGCACCCGCTGAAGCTACTTGGACTTCCTCTGTTACTTGATTTTCCTCTGCTTCAAGACGTGCTAACTCTTCAAGCTCCGCCTTCTTTTCAAGGTAGTAATCATAATCTCCAAGATAAATGGTTGCCCCATCCTCAGAAATTTCCATCACTTTGGTTGCCACACGGTTGATAAAGTAACGGTCATGGCTGACAAAGAGAAGCGTTCCATCAAAGTCAATGAGGGCATTCTCCAAGACTTCCTTACTATCAATGTCCAAGTGGTTGGTCGGCTCATCTAGGATGAGGAAGTTATTGTTTTCCATTGATAATTTAGCTAGGAGCAGACGAGCTTTCTCACCACCAGAAAGCATGGAAACAGACTTTTTGACATCATCACCTGAGAAGAGAAAGGCCCCCAGACGGTTACGAATCTCAACTTCAGGAGTCGTCGCAAAATCATTCCACAACTCATCAAGGACTGTGTTCGACGGTGTCAAGGCAGATTGGGTTTGATCATAATACCCCACTTCAACATTAGCACCATAGGTTGACGTTCCCTTGATAAAAGGCAATTTACCCACTACCGACTTGATAAAGGTTGTTTTCCCGATACCATTTGGACCAACGATGGCAATGGCATCCATCTTCTTAACATCCAAGGAAATAGGCTCTGAGAGAATCTCATCGTCATAACCAATAGCAGCATCCTTAACTGTCAAGACCACATTCCCAGAGACCTTATCCGCATGAAAAGTCATATTAGCTGACTTCTGGCCTTCTGTTGGCTTATCCAGACGTTCCATTTTCTCTAGCTGTTTACGACGGGCTTGAGCACGCTTAGTTGTAGAAGCACGGACAATATTACGATTAACAAAGTCCTCCAACTTAGCAATTTCCTTTTGTTGTTTTTCGAAGTTCTTTGCTTCAGTGGCCAACTTTTCAGCCTTAAGGTCCATGAATTTTGAATAGTTTCCGACATAACGATCTAAACTATGTTTGGTCAAATCCAGGGTTACTGTCGCCACCTTATCCAAAAAATAACGGTCGTGACTGACAATGACTAGAGCTCCCTGATAATTGACCAGGTAATTCTCCAACCAGGCAATGGTTTCGATATCCAAGTGGTTAGTCGGTTCATCCAGTACCAAGAGTTCAGGCTTCTCAAGCAGCATTTTCGCCAAAGCTAAGCGCGTGTTTTGCCCTCCAGAAAGATCTGAAATAGGCATCTCCCACATGCTTTCATCAAACTTAAAACCATTGAGAATGGCTCTGATATCAGATTCATAGGTAAAACCACCTCGCTGTCTGAAATCCTCAGAAAGGCGATCGTAGTCAGTCATTAACTTGTCCAAGTCTGACTCAGTTAACTCAGCCATCTTCATTTCCATGTCACGAAGGCGTTTTTCGTCTGCACGAAGACCTGCAAAAACATTTAACATTTCCGCATAGATGGTATTGCTAGACTCAAAGCGACTATCCTGAGCTAAGTAAGACAAATTCAAATCACGTTTTGTGTTGATTTCACCACTTGTCGGCGCTTCCTCTCCAACCAAAATTTTCAATAGGGTTGATTTCCCAGCACCGTTACGTCCAACAAGGGCAATACGATCGCGTTCATCTACCTGAATATTAATATTATCAAAGAGCACATCCCCTGAGAAAGAGCGCTCAATCTTGTTTCCTTGTAAAATAATCATAACGTTTCAATTATACCAAAAAAGCCAAGCTCCTGCTTAGGCTTTCTGACTTTCTTTCAAAATGCTTGCTACCTTAGTATTAATCAAATCGATAGCAACAGTATTTGTGACACCTTCAGGAATCACCACATCTGCGTAGCGTTTCGTAGGTTCGATAAACTGGTGGTACATAGGTTTAACCACACTGATATATTGCTCAATAATACTATCCAAGCTACGGCCACGCTCTTCCATGTCACGCTTGATACGACGGATAATACGAATGTCATCATCAGTATCTACAAAAAGCTTGATATCCATCAAATCACGCAAGCGTTTATCCTCAAGTACCAAAATCCCTTCAACAATGAAGACGTCCTGTGGTTCCTGACGATAAGTCTTTTCACTACGAGTGTGTTGGGTGTAGTCATAAATCG
The DNA here is from genome assembly GCF_037967965.1 of Streptococcus sp. FSL R7-0248. Taxonomy (NCBI): domain Bacteria; kingdom Bacillati; phylum Bacillota; class Bacilli; order Lactobacillales; family Streptococcaceae; genus Streptococcus; species Streptococcus sp. FSL R7-0248. The sequence continues at coordinate 785,810 of NZ_CP150201.1, read as the reverse complement.
GAATATCCACTGGTCGCCCAGCAATCAGCTCATTGATGTGTTCAATCATAAGATCTGTATCGAAGGCAAAGGGATGGTCGTAGTTCGTTGATACACGCTCTTCAAAAGTCAAATGTGACTGATCCTTATAATAAGAATCATGCTCAATCATAGCAATTTTCTCATCTGGAAAATTTGATAGAATGGCACGAGAAACACTGGTCTTACCTCCACCAGAGCCACCCGTAACCCCAATAATAATCGGTTTTTTAGGCATGGTAAATTCCTATCTAATATAGTCTTTCTTATTTATTCTACACTAAATCATGATATAATAAAAGCAAATCCATATAGAAAATGAGACTTTTATGTTTAAAAACTTTCCTGAACAATGGCAAGACCTCCTTAAAGAAAAAGGAATCACTACAGAGACTGCCATTCAAAAAGAACTCTTTGCACCAATCACTGAAGGAGACAATATCCTAGGTATCAGTCCTACAGGAACAGGTAAGACTCTAGCCTACCTTCTCCCATTGCTCCTCTCACTCAAGCCCAAAAAATCTCAGCAATTGCTTATCCTAGCACCCAATTCAGAGCTTGCTGGACAGATTTTTGATGTGACCAAACAATGGGCTGAGCCACTAGGACTCACTGCCCAACTCTTCCTTTCTGGCTCTAGTCAAAAGAGACAAATTGAACGCCTGAAGAAAGGACCGGAAATTCTCATCGGAACACCTGGCCGTGTCTTTGAGCTGATTAAACTCAAAAAGATCAAGATGATGAATGTCAACACCATCGTCCTAGATGAATTTGATGAGCTTCTCAGTGATAGCCAATACCACTTTGTGACAAAAATCAGCCACCATGTTCCTCGTGACCATCAAATGATTTATATTTCGGCAACCAACAAAATTGATGATCAAAATCTTGTCGAAAATACCATCGTTTATGACCTATCTGATCAAGAACTTGACACCATCAAACATTATTTTATCAGTGTTGATAAACGTAACCGTGTCGAACTTCTTCGTAAGTTCTCCAATATCCCTGACTTCCGTGGCCTTGTCTTTTTTAACAGTCTATCTGACCTTGGGGCTACTGAAGAACGCCTCCAATTTAACGGGGCTTCAGCGGTATCATTGGCTAGTGACATCAACATCAAATTCCGTAAGGTTATCTTGGAAAAATTCAAGAATCATGAGATTTCACTCTTACTCGGTACTGACCTCTTGGCACGCGGCATCGATATTGAAAATCTAGAGGTAGTCATCAACTTCGATATACCTCGAGATCGCGAAGCCTATACTCACCGTGCAGGACGTACTGGTCGTATGGGAAATGAAGGTAGCGTCATTAGCTTTGTAACCCATCCAGAAGACCTCAAAAAACTTAAAAAATTCGCCAAAGTTTCAGAACTGGTTCTTAAAAATCAAGAACTTCACGAAAAATAAGGCATTACAAAAGCACTTCAGTTTACTCTGAAGTGCTTTTAACATATACAGACTAGGCTTTTTTACCAAAGTCCTCAATCATTTGTTCCATTTCCTCACGACTTGGAGTTGTCAACATATAGAGGAAGTCACCTTGCAACTCTGCAAAGGCTGCAGGCATGATTTTCTTAACTTTAAGTTGTTCACGATACTTATCAAAAAGTTCTTCTTCTGAATAAGCATAGTGAGAGCTTGCACGACGTGAAGTCGCCAAACAGTAAAGTGGCTCAAACTGAGAAGCTGGGAATGGTTCGCCAGCAACGATATCCGCATACCCCTTGTACAAATCGAAAGAGTGAGCATAGTTATACACGTCGATTGTGAAACCACCTGCTGGACGGTTGTTATATTCAATAGCAATATAATCGTCACCATCACGGAAGAACTCAATATGGAAGAAACGTTCCTTCATACCAAATTCTTTGACAATTGCCTCACCATACTTACGTAACTTAGGATCCATTTCTTTAAGAACGTAGTAAGAATTATCCATCTTGTAAATCATCAAGTCAAGTGGTGTGTGGGCATAATCAAAAGTTGTCGAGAAGACAATATTACCATCATGATCAATCAAACCATCGAAAGTACAGATTTCGCTTGATGTTACAAATTTTTCAAAGAAATAAACTGTTTCATGATCCCACTCAGCCTTAAAGTGATTGATATCATCTTCTGTTTCAAGTTTGAAGGTTGCAGCTGCACCAACCCCATTATCTGGCTTAGCAATCATTGGAAGACCGATTTCTTTCACAGCTTTATCCACATCTTCATCAGTTTTAATGATAGCACCAGGTACAACTGGAACTCCAGCTTTTTGGAAGAGTTTTTTCATTTCAGACTTGAATTTAGTCTTCTTAAGATCTTCTGGCTTAGCACCAAAAACATTGAACTGTTCACGAAGAGCAGCATCCAATTCCAACCAGTATTCGTTATGAGATTCGATTCGGTCAATTGGTCCGTGTTTATAGAAAAGAAAGGCTACCGCACGTTTAACTTCATCCAAGTTTTCCAGATTGTCTACACGGAAGTACTCAGTCAAAGCCTCTTTCAAAGGTTGATCCAATTGTTCATAAGGCTCTTGACCAATACCAAGAACAGTGATTCCCTTATTAGCAAGTTCAACTGTAAACTGTTGGAAGTTTTGTGGATAGTATGGTGAAATAACAAGATAATTCATTAGTAATTCCTCTTTTATAGTTATTTAGATGGGATGGACAAAGAAATTATAGGTTCATATTGTCAAGGAAATAAGGCATTTGTTTACGCCACCATTCCCAATCATGAGCGACATCATGGCCCCACTCAGAGAACCAAGCTGGAATATTCTTTTGTTCAAAGGCTTCCTTGAGTTTATAGTAAGATGGAAGACCATCTTGTTCCCAAGCACCAAGACCTGTACATACGATAATCTCAGCTTGACGGTAACGGTCGATAAACCAACCATCATTTTGGTTCCAGATATAATCTGATGGGGAATTTTGGTAAATAGCTTCGTCCCCTCCAAACTCACCCACAAAGAAACGAGCATCGTAGACACCACTGAGGGCTACCACTTTATTGAAAACATCAGGGTGTTGCAAGAAGAAATTAAGCGCATGGTATGCCCCCATTGAACAACCTGTTGTCATCATTGGATCAAACCAACCAGTTTTGTGTTTGATAAATGGAATAGCTTCTTCAATAACATAGCGTTCATAGGCACGGTGCATTTCAGCACGATCGTGTGGATTTTTCCAATCACAAAGCCAGCTTTCACTGTCCACACTTGAAAGCGTAAAGAATTGTACGCGTCCTTCTTCGATAAAACGTGCACAAGCATCAATCATACCAAAGTCATAGTATTCGTTATGGCTACCACCTGATGAGGCAAAAACCACAACAGGGATACCAGCGTGCCCGTAACGGTTAACATACATTTCACGGTTAAGTTGACCACTCCAGTGGCTAAGATGTTCGATATTCATATTTATATTCCTTTTCCTAAATTAAATTAAATTAATTTGCGTTAATAAAGACTAGTCCCATTTTTCAGCGAAAAAGCGAAGACAGTCTGGTAAATTCTCGGCCCAAGCTTCTTCATTGTGTTCAGCACCAGATTGAATGTGAATCTTGATATTTTCCAAATCAACCCCACGAGCAATCAAATCATGATAATAGCTCAATGAAGAGTCTATATAAGCCTGCTTAATATTACCAGCCATCAAGGTCTTGTCAGTATCATCAGCTTCCTCAGTTCCTACATATATGTAGACACGTTGATCTGAATCGAGCTTTTGACGCGACATGTAACGATCAAAAGCATCCTGATGCAACCAGTTAGCTGAAGAAAATACCCCAAGACAACCAATCTGCTCCTTATAATCAAGCCCCATAAACTGAGTAATATTACCACCGAGAGATGAACCAATCATAGCTGTGTGCTGACGGTCAGAGAGGGTACGGTATTCCTTATCAATAAAGGGTTTAACCACATCCATGACAAACTCTGCATACTCTACACCCTTACCTCCGAACTGGACACCAGGGATATTAGATTCTTGGTACTTCCACGCAGAATACTCATTCATACGGCCAGGACCATCATTATCAATAGCTACAACAATCATGCGCGAAATATCAGGATTACGCTTGATTGTTGGGATAATCTTCCAAGAATAGCCAGAAAACGACTCCTTACTATAAAGAACATTCTGACCATCATGGAAATACACGACAGGGTAAGAACGATCTGTATCCGTTTCATAGTTCTTAGGTAGAAGAACACGCACACGACGAAGTTGACCAGTGTATGGTACCTCTAACTCATGCGTCTTCATAACCAAGTAAAAATAAGATTTATTCATTGTCAGAAAACTCTCTATATTCGAAATTTAGTTCTATTATACCATATTTTAAAAGAAAAAGAGCCCCTATTATTGGGACCCTTTACACTTTTTTAATGATTGAATAGCTACACTCTTAGTAGTTTGCGATATCAAATACTGTTGATTTCACACGAGTCATAGCTTCGATAGAGTATTTCACACCTTGAGTTCCGGCACCAGATCCTTTAACACCAAGGAATGGGAAGTTATCTGTACCACGTTGTGTTTTGTTGTTGATGTGAACTGTACCAACTTCAAGTTGTTCAGCAATTGCAAATGCACGTGGGTAGTCTTGTGTGAAGACAGCACCTTGAAGTCCAAATTCAGATTCGTTAGAAATCTTGATTGCTTCTTCAACTGAAGATACACGGATGAATGGCAATACAGGACCAAATGGTTCTTCCCAAGCAAGACGCATATCAGTTGTTACATGGTCAAAGACTGCTGGGTAAATAAGGTTACCTTCACGTTTCAATTCAGTTTTAGCAGTAGCACCTTGTTCAACTGCATCATCAATCAAACCTTGAACGAAGTCAGCAGCTTTTGTATCGATAAGTGGTGTAACGCTTGCGCTTTCTTCAGGCATACCAACAGTGATATTACCTACCAAAGCAGTTACTTTTTCTACCAATTCATCTGCAACGCTATCCATTACAAGGACACGTTTGATAGCTGTACAACGTTGACCTGAATAGTCAAAGGCACCAGCAACAATGTTTTTAGCAGTCAAGTCAAGATCAGCATCTTCAAGAACGATAGCGGCATCTTTACCACCAAGTTCAAGCATGATTGGACGCATAGCTGCCAAACGACCGATATTTTCACCAACTGGTGTTGAACCTGTAAAGTTGATGAAATCAACTGCTTTGTGCTCAACAATGTAGTCACCGATAACAGAACCACGACCTGTGATAGAGTTCAAGACACCTGCAGGGATACCAGCTTCTACAAATGCTTCAACCAAAAGAAGACCTGAGATAGAACCTTGTGTTGGTGGTTTGAAGGCAACAACGTCACCAGCAATCAAGGCAGGAGCAATTTTAGAACCAGCCAAGTTTACTGGGTAGTTAAATGGAGAGATAGCAAGGACAAGACCTACTGGTTCGCGACGAACAACAGCGATTTTTTTCTTGCTACCAGCGTCAAATGCACCACCTTCAAGTACTTCACCTTCCAAACGCAAACCTTCTTCAGCTGCATAGTGGATGATTTCAGCAGTACGAACGACTTCACCGATTGCAGATTTCAAACCTTTAGAGATTTCTTTAGAAAGAACTTGACCGATCTTTTCTGCATCACGTTCCAAGATATCTGCTGCTTTATGAAGGTAAGCTGCACGTTCAGCATATGAAAGCGCACGCCATGCTGGGAGTGCTGCTTTAGCTGCTGCGTAGACTTCGTCTACTTCAGCTTGGCTCATCGCTGGAACTGATCCAAGTTCCTCACCGTTTGCAGGTGCGTAAATAGTAATTTCGTTTTCAGATGTTTTCCACTCACCATTGACATAGTTTTTGTATTGTTTAGCCAAGATAGTAACTCCTTTTATCTATTATAAGACCTATTTTATCATTTTTTTAGAAATATTCCAAGATTTAAACGAGAATTATTCAGAAAATTTTGACAAAAAATAGTTAAAATTGTTAACCTAGGTTAGCCGTATTCTACTCCTAACTAAAGAATGAGTCAATTATTTTGTCTCCGTTTAGATATAAAAAAAGTGAAAGCCTAAGCCTCCACTTTTTATGATGGCTCTATAATTTCTGTAGTGGGTAAAACCACTGTAGAGGATTATGGAGCTTTTTCAATGTACACAAAAAGTCCCATAAGAACTATAATGAAAAGCGACCAAACCATCATTAGGAAGAACTTATGAGACTTATTAAGAATACCACAGAATTAATCGGAATTAAAGACCAAAATATCAATATTTCACTTGTTTTTGAAACTGATACTCATATCGAGATTCAAGCAAAACTCGATTCCCCTGCACCATCATGTCCTCATTGCCATAGAAAGATGATCAAGTACGACTTTCAAAAGCCTTCTAAAATCCCTCTTCTTGAGCAAGCTGGAACTCCAACACTACTACGTCTGAAAAAACGTCGTTTCCAGTGTAAAAGTTGTAGACGAGTCACGGTAGCTGAGACATCTATCGTTGAGAAAAACTGCCAAATCTCCAATCTAGTCCGACAAAAGGTTACACAACTCCTAACTGAGAAGGTGTCATTAACGGATATTGCCAGAAGACTTCGCGTGTCAACGTCCACTGTCTATCGTAAACTCGACCAGTTTACTTTCAAGGAACATTATGACAAACTCCCAGCTATTATGTCCTGGGATGAGTTTGGCTTCAAGAAAGGGGAATTGGCTTTTGTGGCACAGAACTATGAGACAAACGAACTCATAACTATACTTGATAATCGCTGCCAAACTACTATACGAAACTACTTTTTGAAGTATCCATTGAAAGTCCGACAACAGGTACAGTTTATCACTATGGATATGTCTGGAGCTTATATGCCACTGGCTCGCAAGCTCTTTCCAAACGCCAAAATCGTTCTTGATCGATTTCACATTATTCAGCACCTTGGTCGAGCCTTTTTAAAGACAAGAATTGCGATTATGAACCAGTTTGATAAGAAGTCGCTACCTTATCGAGCTTTAAAAAATCACTGGAGACTCTTCCAAAAGGACAGCCGTAAGTTATCTCTCAACCCTTTTTACTCAAAGACCTTCCATCAAACATTATGCCCACATGAAGTCGTTGAGAAGACACTGAATTTCTCAGAAGAACTCACCAATTATTATAATCTCTATCAGCTTTTGCTTTTTCACTTTCAGGAGAAGAGGGGGGATGAGTTTTTTGAACTCATAGAGGAGAATATAAGCAAGGTCAATCATTACTTCAAAACAGTCTTTAGGACTTTTCGTAAACATAAACAATACATCAAAAATGCACTAGAAACACATTACTCAAATGCAAAATTGGAGGGGACCAATAAGCTTATCAAAGATATTAAACGTCTGGGCTTCGGTTTTAAAAATTTTATCAACTTTAGAAAGCGTGTTTTCATCACTCTGAATATACAAAAAGAGAAGACCTATCTGGTCCTCTCTAGATGTTAGCTTTTCGTCACCCACTACAGTTGACAAAGAGCCTTTATGATTAGTCTACGTTAACGTATTCTTTTGAAAGTTCAAGAACTTCTTCCATTGTTGCACATTCAGTAAGAGCACGGTTAGCGTATTCTTCCATTTTAGCTGTGTCAAGTTTCTTCATCAAGCTACGTGTACGAAGAACAGATGTCGCTGACATTGAGAACTCATCCAATCCCATTCCAACAAGAAGTGGAACAGCAGTTTGGTCACCAGCCATTTCACCACACATACCAGCCCATTTACCTTCAGCGTGAGCCGCTTTGATAACATTGTTAATCAAACGAAGGATTGAAGGGTTATATGGTTGGTAAAGATATGAAACTTGTTCGTTCATACGGTCAGCAGCCATTGTGTATTGGATAAGGTCATTTGTACCAATTGAGAAGAAATCAACTTCCTTAGCAAATTGGTCAGCAAGCATAGCTGCAGCTGGGATTTCAATCATGATACCTACTTCGATATCGTCTGCAACGGCAACACCTTCAGCAACCAATTTAGCTTTTTCTTCTTCAAGAATACCTTTAGCAGTACGGAACTCAGTCAACAAAGCAACCATTGGGAACATGATACGCAATTTACCGTGAACAGATGCACGAAGCAAAGCACGCAATTGTGTACGGAACATTTGATTACCAGTTTCAGAGATAGAAATACGCAAAGCACGGTAACCCAAGAATGGGTTCATTTCTTTAGGAAGGTCGAAGTAAGGGAGTTCTTTATCCCCACCGATATCCATTGTACGAACGACAACAGGTTTACCGTTCATACCTTCAAGAACTGCTTTGTAAGCTTCATATTGGTCATCTTCAGTTGGGAAGTCTTGAGAATCCATATACAAGAATTCTGTACGATAGAGACCAACAGCTTCAGCACCGTTATCATTTACACCTTCAACGTCTTTAGGTGTACCGATGTTGGCAGCCAATTCGAAATGTTTTCCATCAGCAGTAACTGTTTGAGCATCTTTAAGGAGAGCCCATTCAGCTTTTTGTTTAGCGTAAGCTTCACCAGCTGCTTTGAACTCAGCAATTTGCTCTTCAGTTGGGTTGATAACAACTTCACCAGTAATACCTGAAACAGCCAAAACATCACCATCTTTGACAAGTTCTGTGATGTTATTTGTTCCAAGAACGGCTGCGATTTCAAGTGTACGCGCCATGATAGCTGAGTGACTTGTACGTCCACCGATGTTAGTAACAAAGGCTTTTACGTACTTTTTGTTCAACTGAGCTGTATCAGATGGTGTCAAGTCATGAGCAACAACGATTGATTCTTCGTTGATTGTTGCCGGGTTAGGCAATTTCTTACCAAGCAAGTTAGCAAGCACACGTTTTGTAACGTCACGAATATCCGCTGCACGTTCTTGCATGTATGGGTTATCTTCCATACCTTCAAAAATAGCGATAAACATGTCTGTTACTTCTGTCAAAGCAGCTTCAGCATTAACTTGTTTAGCACGGATAGTTTCTTTAATTTGACCAGTCATTTCTGGGTCAGCAAGAACCATCAAGTGAGCATCAAAAACGGCTGCCGCTTCTTCACCAAGGCTTTCAACTGCTTTTTCACGGATAACAGAAAGCTCGTCTTGTGACGCCGCTAGAGCAGCATCTAGACGAGCCTCTTCTGCACTTGTATCTTCAACTGTTACAGTTTCAAATGACAAGTCCGGTTGAACAAGCAGATATGCCTTAGCAACTGCAACACCATCAGATGCTGCGATTCCTTTAAGCATTTCTGTCATATTCTTATGCCAATCCTTCTTTTGTCATTGTTTCTGCGATTGCTGCGATTGCATCATCAGCATCAGCACCTTCTGCAGAGATAGTTACGTCAGCACCTTGACCAACACCAAGGCTCATAACACCCATGATTGATTTAAGGTTAACTGCTTTACCTTTGTAGTCAAGAGTGATATCTGAAGCAAATTTGCTAGCTGTTTGAACAAGCAAAGTAGCTGGACGTGCGTGGATACCTGTTTCTGCAACAATGTGGAAATCTTTAGAAGCCATAATGGATTCTCCTTCTTAGTTTGGAATATTTGAGTTATCAATGATAACCCTTACAATTTAGAATTATAACATAGCTAATTGAGATTATCAAGGTTAAAACGTACTTTCTACAAGTTTTTCAAAAGCCTGTCTCTCATTTTACTGCTCATTTTCAATTTTTTAAACATAAGCAAATACTAGTCTCTAGTTATTTACAACATTTTCAGAAAATTTCTTTCATGGTGTTTTCAATCGTTAATTTTTCATTTTCGAGCAAAAACAATCACATAATTGAAAGAATTTGATTGCTAAAGGCACTCGTTGAATAAGCTTGTTTTCCAAATGCTAAGTCAGCTGTAAAGATATCAGCTTTAAATGTCTTTTCAATAGCACTTGTAATCAGTTGAGCTGCCTCAGTCCAACCAATATAATCTAGAAGCATGCAGCCAGATAATAGAACTGAGCAAGGATTAGCCTTATCTTGATCTGCGATATCCGGAGCTGTTCCATGTGTTGCTTCAAAAATAGCATGGCCTGTTTGATAGTTAATGTTGGCTCCAGGGGAAATGCCGATACCGCCAACTTGTGCAGCTAAGGCGTCACTGGCATAATCACCATTCAAGTTGGTTAAGGCAACAACATCAAATTTTTCTGGATTTAAAAGAATCTGTTGTAGAAAGTTATCCGCGATTATATCATTAATCTCTAAACGACCAGTCAGCAATTCTTCTTTATATTCTTCCTGAGCCACTTCATAACCCCATTTACGGAAGCCACCTTCTGTAAATTTTTGAATATTCCCCTTATGAACTAAGGTCACTTTTTTTAGATTGTTCTTGAGAGCATAGTCGATAGCCGAGCGAATGAGACGTTTACTTCCTTCTATTGAAATTGGCTTGATTCCGATACTACTTGATTCTGGGAAGCGAATTTTACTAACATTCATTTCTGTCTGGAGAAACTCAATCACGCGCTTAACATCTGTTGTTCCCGCTTCCCATTCAATTCCCGCATAAATATCTTCAGTATTTTCACGAAAAATAGTAATATTCGTTTTTTCAGGTTCCTTAAGCGGACTTGCTACTCCTTCAAAGTAACGAACCGGTCTAACACAAGCGTAGAGATCAAGTTCTTGACGTAAAGCTACATTTAAAGAACGAAGCCCTCCACCTACTGGCGTCTCAAGCGGACCCTTAATAGCAACTAAACTTTCTCGAATAGTCTCCAATGTTTTTTTCGGCAACCATTCCCCTGTTTTATCATAAGCCTTCTTACCAGCTAGGAGCTCTTGCCACTCAATTTGACGCTTTCCTTCATAGGCTACTTCTACTGCTTTATCAAAGATTGCTTGGGCATTCTTCCAGATATCATGTCCAACACCATCCCCTTCAATAAAAGGGATAATTGGACTATCAGAAACTTGAAGCTGTCCATTTGTCATTACGATTTTTTCTGCCATATAGCTTTCCTCCCTAGCGTTTTTCTAAAGGAATATAGGTCATATTTTCTTGTCCAATATACTGTGAGCGAGGACGAATCAATTTGTTATTTTTTTGCTGCTCTTGAATATGAGCAATCCAGCCGGCAACACGACTCATTGCAAAGATAAGTGTGAAGATATCGCTGTCAATTCCTAGAGTATGATATACGGTGGCTGAATAGAAGTCTACATTGGGAATTAATCCCTTCTTATCTTTCATGAACTCTTCAATTTCTTGAGACATATTAAAGAATTCTTCATTCTCGGTACCCTCTGTCAACTTTTTAGCCATATCTCTTAAGAAAATTTCACGAGGATCCTGTTTCTTGTATACACGGTGCCCAAATCCCATGATTTTCTCTTTAGAGTCAAGTTTTTCCTGCAAGTAAGCATAAACATCACCTGATTCGCGGATTTCTTTAAGCATATCAAAGACGCGTTCATTAGCCCCACCATGCAGAGGACCTTTTAGAGCACCAATAGCTGTTGTAACACAAGAATAAATATCTGTCAGAGTCGAAGCACAAACACGCGCTGCAAAAGTTGAAGCATTCAACTCATGATCAGCATGTAGAATTAAGGCCTTATTCATAGCCTCAACTTCAATTTCAGAAGGTTCAACACCATTCAGCATGTAAAGAAAATTAGCAGCAAAACCTAAATCTTCTCTTGGTTTGAGGGGCATTTTACCAGTGCGTAAGCGTGCAAAAGTCGTAATAATTGTTGGCAATTTAGCCATCAATTCAATACTTTGCTGATAAACGGCTTCCATGGATTTCTCCTCAGCATCCACATTGTATACCCCAAGAAGTGAAACTGTTGAACGTAAAACACTCATTGGGTGCAAATGTGGACGAGATTGGATAAGAATGCATTGTTCTACAGCATCTGAAATGTCATAGTTCTTACGCAACTCAGCTTCAAAATACTTGAGTTCCATTTGCGTAGGAAGATGACCATTCCATAAGAGATAAATCACTTCCTCAAAAGACGCTTTATTTTCCATAAACTCGGAAATATCATATCCTGCATAGGATAAATGGTCATCAATAATAGATGAAATCCTAGTATTACAGGCAATCATATCCTTAAGTCCATTAATTTCAACTGTTGTCATATTAGGCTCCCTTCAATTTTTTTCTTACAACCATTGGTAAGATACCACCATTTTTATAGTAGCGAATATCAGCATCTGCATCGAAGCGTACCAAGGCTTTAAAGGTTTTGGTTTGTTCAGGTGTTGAAGCTGTAACAGTGATAACATCATGGACACCTGGATTTTCTGAAAGATCGAAGCTAAAGGTCTCATGCCCTGTCAATCCAAGACTTTCAGCATTTTCCCCTTCCATAAATTGTACTGGTAAAATCCCCATCATAACTAGATTTGAACGGTGAATACGCTCAAAACTCTCAGCAAGCACTACTTTTACACCAAGGAGATTTGCACCTTTAGCAGCCCAGTCACGACTAGAGCCCATACCATAATCCTTACCAGCAATTACAAGCGTATCTTGATTAGCTTCTTTATATTTCATAGCAGCATCATATATAGGTAGAATATCACCATCATATTTAGTATATCCACCAATTTTTCCATCTGCTAGCTCATTCTTTATACGAATATTAGCAAAAGTTCCTCGCATCATGACTTCGTGATTTCCACGACGGCTACCATAAGAATTAAATTCTTGATAATCAACACCATTCTCAGTCAAATAACGAGCTGCTGGGCTATTTCTGGCAATATTACCCGCTGGAGAAATATGGTCTGTTGTAACCGTATCTCCAAATTTAGCCAAAACCTTCAAATCATTCAATGGTTTAATACTCAAATCATCTCCTAAAGCATCAAAGTAAGGTGGGTTTTGAATATAGGTAGAGTTTTGATTCCATTTATAATTTTGACTTTGTTCAGTAGGAATGGCATTCCACTTCTCGCTATCAGAAAAGACACTGGCATATTCATCTTGGAAGAGTTGACGGGTGACGTATTTATCAACATAAGTCTCAATGTCATCACGAGATGGCATAATCTCCTCTAAATAAACAGCTTGACCATTGTCGTCAAAGCCTAGAGGTTCAGTTGTCAAATCAATATTCGTGTTACCAGCCAAGGCATAAGCAACAACCAATGGTGGACTAGCCAAGAAATTCGCTTTAACAAGTGGATTAATACGCCCTTCAAAATTACGATTTCCTGACAATACAGCACTCGCTAAGAGATCATTGTCTACAATAGCCTTAGCCACTTCAGGACGTAAATCTCCTGAGTTACCAATACAAGTTGTGCAACCATAACCTACCAAGTTAAAGCCAAGCTTATCTAGATAGGTTTGCAAGCCTGAAGCTTTGAGATAACCTGTAACGACTTTAGATCCAGGCGCCAAAGAGGTCTTGACTGTTGGAGATACTTTTAATCCTTTCTCAACCGCTTTTTTGGCTAAAAGACCGGCTGCCATAAGAACGTAAGGATTTGAGGTATTGGTACATGATGTGATTGCTGCAATGGCAACATGACCCGTTTGAATTGTTTCTGAATGATCCTCAAAATCAACTTTTGCAGTTTTTGCTAACTCTTCATTATCTAAACCGAAACCACGGACACCTGCTTCACGTACCACTGCATCTTGAAATTCTTGCTTAGCATCAGATAAGAGAATCAAATCTTGTGGACGTTTAGGACCTGAGATAGAAGGTTTAATAGATGACAAATCGACTTCAACAATCTTAGTATACTTGGCTTCTTTACTTGGATCATAGAAAAGATGATTGGCTTTTGTATAGGCTTCAGTGACTTGGATATGTTCCTCATCACGATTAGTTAAACGCATGTAGTTAAGAGTCTCGTCATCAATAGGAAAATAACCACAAGTCGCACCATATTCCGGTGCCATATTAGCGACAGTAGCACGGTCAGCTAGAGATAAACTCTTCAAGCCAGGTCCAAAGTACTCAACAAATTTACCAACCACATTTTCAGAACGAAGCACCTGAGTAATCTTGAGAGCCAAATCTGTTGCTGTGGCAATTTTAGGCAGCTCTCCTGTCAGATGTACACCAATAACCTCTGGAATTGGGAAATAAGATGCTTCACCTAGCATCGCTGCTTCAGCTTCAATTCCGCCAACACCCCAACCAAGAACGCCAATACCATTAATCATAGTCGTATGACTATCTGTACCAAACATAGAGTCAGGATATAGGAGTCCATCATTTTCAATAATGACATCACTCAAAAATTCAATATTAACCTGATGAATAATACCTGTTGCTGGTGGAACAGCACGGTAATTTTCAAAAGACTGTTCGGCCCACTTAAGAAACTCATAGCGCTCGTTATTACGTTTAAACTCTAGATTGATATTATCTTCAAGAGCAGTATCACATCCATATGAATCAACTTGGACAGAGTGGTCGATGACCAAATCTACTGGAATCTCGGGATTAATAAATTCGGCTTTACCACCATTAGCCACTATAGCATCACGCATGGAAGCTAAATCAACAACAACAGGAACCCCTGTAAAATCCTGTAAGATAACACGACTTGGTTTAAAAGGTACTTCAGAAATTGTTGGAAAATTCGGAAATTTTATTAGATCAGAAATGTGAGATTCCTTAACATCGACACCATCTTTTTTTCGAAGGAGACTTTCAAGTAGTATTCGAATGCTATAAGGTAGTTCTCCGACCTTAACATCATGAGATTTTGCTGCTTTTTCGAGATCATAGAAAGAGAATGTTTTACCATTTACAGTTAGATTTGAACAGTATTCTTGCATACTTGAACCTCCATTAGTTAAAAATTTCCTTTATTCTACACTGTTATTTTTGAAAAAACAAATAGAATCGGCATTTTGATGTTATATTACATAACATTTGTGGTGAGATATTTCTTTTTTAGCCATTTTCATAAACAAATTCTATTTAATTTAGAGAACTTAAAAAAGCCTTTGAAACACAAGATATAGGGTTGTGTTTCAATACTAAACACAAAATATTGTATTTCCTTAAGATATTTAGCTTGATTTTTCCCAATATTTTGGGTATTCTATTAGAGTTGAAAAAGTGGCTCTCTTGGCCACTTAAAATCTTTTTATAAAGGAGTATTTGCAATGGCAAAGATTACATTGTTTTCTAAAAACAACTGCATGCAGTGTAAAATGACTAAAAAATTCTTGGAAAAGGAAGGTGCTGATTTCGAAGAAATCAACATTGATGAACAACCAGAAAAAATCGATTACGTAAAAAGTCTTGGTTTCACTGCTGCTCCAGTTATTGAAGCAGGCGATATCGTCTTTTCAGGTTTTCAACCGACTAAACTTAAAGAAATCCTTTAATTATCAAGTTTTTAAATAGAAAGGAACTTGTTTGCTTAGTTTAATATTTTAACCTTAATATACTATTAAACTGAGCCTGGTATCTGTATTATGTCTTTAAAAAATCTTGGCGATGTCTCATACTTCCGCCTCAACAACGAAATTAACCGTCCTGTTAACGGTCAAATTCCTTTGCATAAGGACAAAGAAGCACTTCGTGCCTTCTTCCTTGAAAACGTTAAGCCAAATTCAATGGCATTCAACAGCATCACAGATAAAATTAATTATTTGATTGAGAACGATTATATCGAGTCTGAATTCATCGGTAAATACGAACCTGCTTTCATCGAAAAGTTGTCTGCAGAAATTCATTCTCAAAAATTCCGCTTCCAATCTTTCATGGCAGCCTACAAGTTCTACCAACAATATGCCCTCAAAACAAACGATGGCGAGTCTTACCTCGAAAGTATTGAAGATCGCGTTCTTTTCAACGCCCTTTACTTTGCTGATGGTGATGAAAACCTAGCTAGCGACCTAGCTAACGAAATGATTCACCAACGTTACCAGCCTGCTACTCCTTCATTTCTAAATGCTGGACGTAGCCGTCGTGGTGAACTCGTGTCATGTTTCCTTATTCAAGTAACGGATGACATGAATTCTATCGGACGTTCTATCAACTCGGCCCTCCAGTTATCACGTATTGGTGGTGGGGTAGGTATTAGCCTATCTAACCTACGTGAAGCTGGTGCTCCTATCAAAGGTTATGCTGGGGCAGCCTCTGGTGTCGTACCTGTTATGAAGCTTTTCGAAGATAGCTTCTCTTACTCAAACCAACTTGGCCAACGTCAAGGTGCTGGTGTTGTTTACCTGGATGTTTTCCACCCAGATATCCTTGCCTTCCTTTCTACTAAGAAAGAGAATGCTGATGAAAAGGTGCGTGTTAAGACACTGTCACTTGGTGTTACAGTTCCAGATAAATTCTACGAGTTGGCACGTAATAATGAAGATATGTACCTCTTCAGCCCATACTCAGTCGAAAAAGAGTATGGTAAACCATATAACTACATTGATATTACAGCTATGTATGATGAGTTGGTTGCCAATCCCAATATTACAAAAACCAAGATTAATGCACGTGAGCTAGAAACTGAAATTTCTAAACTCCAACAAGAATCGGGTTATCCATATATTGTCAATGTTGATACAGCCAATCGACACAACCCAATTGATGGTAAGATCGTCATGTCCAACCTCTGTTCTGAAATTCTCCAAGTTCAAACACCAAGTGAACTTAACGATGCACAAGAGTTTGTCAAACTCGGTACAGATATTTCATGTAACCTTGGATCAACTAATATCCTTAACATGATGACATCTCCTGACTTCGGACGTTCGATTAAGGCTATGACACGTGCACTTACCTTTGTTACAGATAGTTCAAGTATTGATGCTGTACCATCCATCAAAAATGGTAACCAACAAGCTCATACCTTTGGTTTAGGAGCTATGGGGCTTCACTCTTACCTTGCTAAACACCATATCGAGTATGGTAGCCCCGAATCTGTTGAATTCACTAATATCTACTTCATGCTTATGAACTACTGGACTTTGGTTGAATCTAACAATATTGCCCGCGAACGTCAAGAAACCTTTGTCGGTTTTGAAAAATCAAAATATGCTGATGGTTCTTACTTTGATAAATACGTTACAGGTCAATACGTTCCTAAATCTGACCGTATCAAAGAACTTTTCGATGGTCACTTCATCCCACAAGCCAAAGATTGGGAAGAACTACGTGAACTCGTTAAGAAAGATGGACTCTACCATCAAAACCGTTTGGCTGTTGCACCAAATGGCTCAATCTCTTATATTAATGACTGTTCTGCTTCTATCCATCCAATCACACAACGTATTGAAGAACGTCAAGAAAAGAAAATCGGAAAAATTTACTATCCGGCCAACGGACTTTCAACAGACACAATTCCTTTCTACACTTCAGCCTACGACATGGACATGCGTAAAGTTATCGACGTCTATGCCGCTGCGACTGAACACGTTGATCAAGGTTTGTCATTAACCCTATTCTTGCGTAGTGAGTTACCAAAAGAAATTTACGAATGGAAAACAGAAAATAAACAAACAACTCGTGACCTTTCTATCCTTCGTAACTACGCCTTTAACAAAGGAATTAAATCAATCTACTACATCCGTACTTATACAGATGATGGGGAAGAGGTTGGTTCTAACCAATGTGAAAGCTGTGTCATTTAAGATAGTGATTTAACGATAGCAACTTCACTACTCTTATTTACAAAATGCATTAAAAGGTCGGTTCGCCGACTTTTTTAATAGATCAACTCAAAAAACTATATCATGATTTTGAATTATGATAAAATAGTAACGATATCAATAAAGAAAGAGGTTTCTAATGGAAACTTACTACAAAGCCATTAACTGGAATGAAATCGAAGATGCGATTGATAAATCTACCTGGGAAAAATTGACCGAGCAATTTTGGCTAGATACACGTATCCCACTTTCAAATGACCTTGATGACTGGCGTAAACTTTCCGCTGAAGAAAAAGATTTGGTTGGAAAAGTTTTCGGTGGTTTAACATTGCTAGATACCATGCAATCTCAAACGGGTGTTGAAGCCATTCGTGCAGACGTCCGTACACCTCATGAAGAAGCTGTATTGAACAACATTCAGTTCATGGAGTCTGTTCACGCCAAATCTTACTCTTCAATCTTCTCAACTTTGAATACTAAATCTGAAATTGAAGAAATTTTCGAGTGGACTAACAGTAACAAATACCTCCAAACCAAGGCGAAAATCATTAACGATATCTATGAAAATGGAACGCCTCTTCAGAAAAAGGTTGCTTCAACATATCTTGAAACTTTCCTTTTCTATTCAGGGTTCTTCACTCCACTCTATTATCTTGGTAATAACAAGCTAGCTAACGTCGCTGAAATTATCAAGCTCATTATCCGTGACGAATCTGTTCACGGAACCTATATTGGCTATAAATTCCAACTTGGATTCAACGAATTGCCTGAAGAAGAGCAAGAAAGTTTCCGTGAATGGATGTATGATCTCCTCTATCAATTGTATGAAAATGAAGAGCTCTACACTAAATCTCTTTATGACGGTGTTGGATGGACTGAGGAAGTTATGACTTTCCTTCGTTACAATGCCAACAAGGCTCTTATGAACCTGGGACAAGATCCACTCTTCCCAGATAGTGCGAACGATGTTAACCCAATCGTTATGAATGGTATTTCTACAGGAACATCTAACCACGACTTCTTCTCTCAAGTTGGTAATGGTTACCTTCTAGGAACTGTCGAAGCCATGCAAGACGATGATTATAACTACGGACTATAATAAAAAACTAGCTTAGCTAGTTTTTTATTGTGTTCAATACTATATTCGAAAAACAAATAGAAAAAAGAGTTCACGGTGAACTCTTTTTATTTTATTTTGCTTTTACTTCAAAACCTTCTGCTACACCTTCAGCAAAGTTTTCTTCAACAATGCTAGCACAGTGATCACAGATAGTCGCGTTGTAGCTACGTTCTTTAGTAGTTGGATCGATACGACGACAACGGTCACAGACATCACCTGTAGCACGTTCTACTGTGAATGCCACGCCTTCAAAGCTTACAGCAGATTCAGGTGCTTCTCCTTCAGCAATAGTCAATGCTGAAACAATCAAAAGTTGAGCAAGGTTAGTGTTCAAACCTTCAATAAGTTCTTTGACTTCATCATCAGGATAGATAGTCAAATGAGCTTCAAGCGATTTACCAATAACTTTTTCATTACGAGCTTCTTCCAAAGCTTTTTGAGCTTGGCCACGGAAATCCATGAAGGCATTCCATCTTTCAAGAAGTGCATCTTGGCCCACAAAATATTCTGCTTCTGGCAACTCTGACAATTGAACATAGTCTTCTGTTTCAAATTCAAGATATGACCAAATTTCTTCTGCAGTATGAGGAAGGATTGGAGTCAAGAGTTTTGTAATCTTAACAAGAATATCGTAGAAGACTGTTTGCATTTGACGACGTTCAAGTGATTCCGCACTCTCAATATAAACCACATCTTTGGCAAAATCAAGATAGAATGCAGACAACTCAACGTTAATAAAGTTAACCAAGGCTTTGTAGATAGTCAAGAACTCAAAGTTTGCATAGGCATCACGAATAATCTTAACTAATTGGTTAAATCGAATAGTCATGTACTGATCTACAGAACGCAAGTCTTCAAAGGCTACTGCATCAGTTGTTGGATTGAAGTCAGAAGTATTGGCAATCAAGAAACGGAGTGTGTTACGAATCTTACGATAAGATTCTGATACTTGACTAAGGATATCCATTGAGATACGAACGTCATTAGTTGTATCAACACTTGTTACCCAAAGACGAAGAATTTCAGCACCAAATTGTTTCTCAACATCACTAGGAGCAATTGTGTTACCGAGCGATTTAGACATCTTCTCACCCTTACCATCAAGCGCAAAACCTTGAGACAAGAGTTGCTTATATGGTGCAACACCATTATTGGCAACAGATGTAATAAGAGATGAATTAAACCATCCACGGTATTGGTCTGAACCTTCGAGATAGAGGTCAGCTGGATAAGTTAACTCAGGACGGTTAACAACAACACCGTTCCATGATGAGCCTGAGTCAAACCATACGTCCATAATGTCAGTTTCTTTAGTAAACTCGCCGTTTGGTGAGCCAGGATGTGTAAAACCTTCTGGAAGAAGATCTTTGGCATCACGTTCCCACCAAATAACTGAACCGTGTTCTTCGAAAAGTTTAGCCACATGTTCGATAGTTTCTTCAGTCATGATTGGTGTTTTATCTTCAGCATAGAAGATTGGGAGTGGCACACCCCAAGCACGCTGACGAGAGATTACCCAGTCACCACGGTCACGAATCATGTTGTAGAGACGAACTTTACCCCACTCAGAATGGAATTTAACTTTTTCAATCTCATCCAGAATCTCTTGACGGAATTTAGAAACAGATGCAAACCACTGTGGTACTGCACGCCAGATGATTGGTTTCTTCGTACGCCAGTCGAATGGGTATGAGTGTGAGATTTCTTCTTTGGCAAGGAGTAAATCGCCGAGTTTTTCCATAACAATTGGAGCCACTTTATCGTAGAACTGACCTTCAAAATCAGGTCCAGCATTTCCCATCATGATACCACGCTCATTAACGGTTACGGCAACTTCAAGACCATTAGCAATACCTACGTTATAGTCATCCTCACCAAAACCAGGAGCCGTATGGACGATACCTGTACCTGAATCTGTAGTAACGTGGTCACCAAGAATAACAAGCTCATCAACTTCTGTATCCCATGGGTGTTCAGTCACAATTTTATTTAATTCTTCACCACGGTATGATTGAAGTACTTCCACATCTGTCCAACCGAATTTCTCAGAAAGACTATTAAGTAATTCAGAAGCAACAACAAATTTGCGGTCTTCTCCGGCAGGTTTTACGAGAACGTATTCGATATCAGCACCAACAGTCAATCCACGTGAAGCTGTTACTGTAAATGGTGTTGTTGTCCAAACTACGATATATGTATCTGTGTCTAGTACTCCTTTACCATCCTTAACCTTATTGGCATAGTAAAGTGAAGTTGAAACCAAATCATGGTACTCAATTTCTGCTTCAGCAAGCGCTGATTCTGATGACCATGACCAATAAACTGGTTTTGCACCTTGATAGATGTAACCTTTTTTAGCCATCTCACCAAAGACACGAATCTGAGCTGCTTCATAATCTGGTGTCAAAGTAACATATGGGTTATCCCAATCAGCCGAAACACCAAGACGTTTGAAATCTTCACGTTGTTTGTCAACTTGTGAAAGTGCATAATCGCGACACATCTTAAGATATTCAGCACGATTAAGTTCTTTACGTTTCACACCTTGTTTTGCCAACACTTGTTCAATTGGAAGACCATGCGTATCCCAACCAGGCACGTAAGGAGCATAGAAACCAGACATTGATTTTGAACGCACAATGATATCCTTAGAAATTTTATTCATCGCATGACCAACGTGAATATTACCATTGGCATAAGGAGGACCATCATGAAGAGTGAAGTGAGGTTTACCTTGGTTCAACTCTTGACGACGTTGATACATCTTAGCTTCTTCCCACTCTTTTTGCCAGATTGGTTCTTTGTTAGGAAGTCCAGCTCGCATTGGAAAGGCTGTCTTACCTAGATTTAAGGTTTCTTTGAGTTTCATTATATCTCCTCTTTAATTTAATTTACTAAATAAAAAGAGCCTTCATCAAAAAGGACGAAAGCTCGTGGTACCACCTTAATTCAGAGCAAAAGAATTTGCTCCCTCATATGTCCGTAAGGAGGACCATCCTTCTAACTTACTTATTTCAGTTAGAATGCTTGAAAATGATAACTATCCAAATAGGGAATGTGGGACTCACACCATCTCCCACTCGCTGTTAATATACTTGGTAAGTTGTATTTTTCTTATTCGCTAATATTCAATTTAAACGTTTGTGTTTCGTTTAGATTAATTTCACCTGTTGTCTCAGGTTGCAAATCAAAATCTTCATCTACTGGTGCTGAAGTTGGGAAATCTGCCACTTCACTCTCGAAAGTGTCTGGAATACCAAAATCAACTGGAGTTGAAACAACTTCGTTTGTTTCATCAACTTCTGGACTAGAGAAATCTTCAACTTGCTTATTACTTTCAGCAACGCGACGTTGAAGTTCAGCCATTTCATCAGGAGTGAATTGACGAGTTGCATCAAATGAAGCTGCATCATTTGAATCAGGTACATGCTCATCCAAAACTTTTTCAACAACTTCTTTAAAGGCAGCATCTGAATTTTGAAGATAAATAGCTGTTGGTTGCAACAATTCACCCCATTCTGGAGCACTTGCTAAGCTAAGCTGACCTTCAACTGCAGCCAATAGGCGTTGGTGGAAGACACGACTTTGACGTTTAAGTTCTTCTGTTTCGATGGCAACACGTTTGGCTTCATCTGTTGCATCACGAAGAATTTCAGATGCCTTAGATTTAGCTTCTTCAACCAAATGAGTAGCATTGAAGTTAGCCTTATTAATTAAGTTAGCTGATTCGTCAGCCGCTGAAGCTTTAACTTTTTCTGCTGTTTCTTGAGCCAAAATAACTGATTGACTCAATGATTCTTTCATTTCATCAAAATAAGCCAATTTTTCTTCGAGCTCTTTTACACGAGCAGCAAGTTCACGATTGTCACGAACTAAATCTTCATAATCGTCTACAATAATATCAAGAAATTCATCAACTTCTTGCTCATTATATCCACGAAATTTAGTTGTAAACTGTTTATCTTTAATATCAAGTGCTGTAATAGCCATTACAGGCCTCCTTTATTTTTCATTACCATATTTAATGGTTTAAATTAAATAACTACTTTTTTCTCCGTCTTAACAGACTTTCAATAACGATTTTAGCTTTCCCGAACTTTGAAAATCCGTCTTGTTGAGCTAGTCGAAATCGACCATAACCTCTAACCGAAATCATATCACCAATAATAACTGCCTGATCAGCCTTCTCAACTTGTCTATAATTTAATTTTACTTTTCCTGAAGCAATAAGTTTTAAGGCGTTAGAACGAGATAAGTTTAATACCGTCGCTAACACATTATCAAGACGCATACTGGAAAGTAAGACAAAAGTTTTTGAATACTTTTCTTGATTTGAAATCCAATCGTCTTTACTTACTTCTTTTAGAGTAACCGAAACATTACCAATCTTAGTAATAGTCATTATCGCATAACTTGCTAAATGAGAAGCAATGTAAAATTGAACGCGTCCTTCTTCATCAAGAATAATATCTCCAAATACTTGACGATCAAGACCAAGCTGATTAATCAGTGCTCCCAAAACTTTTGGGTGTGTCAATTTATTGAACTGTCTCGCATATGAGATTTCTAATCGTTTAATTTCAAAGTCATCTTCTTCAAGCTCGTAATAATCGGGAGCAAGTATCACTCTTCCATACTCTTCAGATTCAAGAGTTGAACTCACAAAAAATTTTAAATTGTAATAATGAGCCAACTCTTCAACAATCTGAATTTCACGAGGATTCAAGAAATCAGTTAAGTAAGGACTGTACCTCTCATCAACTAAATGACAAAATCCCCTAACCTTCTCTAGAAAAGGTCGTTCATCTAACGAGTAATGCTGTTCAATTTTTTTAATATCTGACATCAGAGTAGAATAAATCTAAGAATTCTAAGTGAAAAGTTTAGTAGAAGTACAATTACGATTATTGAAAAATCAATACCAGCAAAAGCTAAATTCAGGCGACGAAATGGTGCGAGAATCGGTTGAACAATTTGTCTAATGATTCTTCCAAGGCTAGTATCATAAGCTCCTGGAAACCAGGATAACAAAGCATAGACTACAAGAAGAATCTCTATCACGTTAACAACACGTGCCCAAATAACATAAAGTAATACTGACATCACTTAACGTCTCTTCATGTCGAAGTCAAAATTAGCTTCTTGGTTGCCGTGAGCCAAACCAATCTCTTCAATGTCAACTACGACATTAATTGGCGTAAGCAAATACATTGAAGAGCCGACTTTTTGCAAGTTGCCTGTAAGTACCTTGCTAGCACCATCAATAAAGTCAAGACAACGACGAGCTTGCGCTTCCAACATATATTGAAAATCGATTAAAACACATTCATTTTCAATCAATAGTTCTACAATTTCCTGAGCATCTTCATACTTTTTAGGATATTTAATTGCAATTGTTGTTTTAGTTGTATTCATTTGTTGTGGTCCCTGATTTGCTTGTGAACGACTCAGAGGTAAACTACGAAGGACTTGAGTTTCCTGTAAGTCTGAATTAACATGTTGGCGACGAGGAGGGACTGTTGCCTGAGAACGCTCAGGTTGACGTTGCTGACGAGGAGGTGGTGTCTGCACAGGTCTCTGTGCTTTTACTGGACGTGCTTTTACTGGACGTGCTTTAGCCTCTTCTTTAGCAGCATCTTCATAATCTGTTACTTCGTCGGTATCAAAATATGAAACAATTTTATCAATTGCGTCTTTTAATGCCATAAGGTTATTCTCCGTTCTCTTTAAAGAATGCACTGCCTATTCTGACAAAGGTTGATCCATTCTGAATAGCCATGTCATAGTCTCGACTCATCCCCATGCTTAACTGATCACAAGGAACATTCTTTAGTTTTTTCTCTTGAATTGATTGTCTAAGCTCATTTGTCTCAGAAAAAATCTTATCAAGTTCTTGATCATCTGCATCAATTGGAGCCATAGTCATTAGTCCAACTATACAAATGTTATCAAGATTTTCAATTTGTTTTAGAACAGTATCAAGTTCTTCAGCTGAAAAACCATGTTTTGATTCCTCCCCTGAAACGTTAACTTGTAGGAAGCAATTAATAGTATGGTCGGCACGCTTTTGAATTTCCTCTGCTAATTTAACAGAATCCAAAGCATGAAAATAATCAACTAAATTAATAACATCCTTTACTTTACGACGTTGCAAAGTACCAATAAGGTGCCAAGTCAAATCATAATTTTTTAAAGATTGATACTTATCTAAGAATTTATCAACGCGATTTTCAGCAATATGCTTAATTCCCGTTTGAACCAATTCTTCAGCGACATCACTTGAAACATATTTGGTTACGGCAATAATATTGACTTCATCACTAGAACGATTAGCCTTTTCACATGCTTCTTTTACCGCTTGATAAACATTATTTTTATTCTCTTCTATAGTCATTATTAACGATTTTTAAAGAATGGTGGTGTCTCCAATTCATCATCATCTTCAACATCACTTGAGAATGTAGACATAGTCAATTGACTATCTAGTTGACCAGTTTCAGGACGAGAAATATTATCACGTCTCAAATCCCAATTACCAAAAGCTGACTGCTCTTGTTGAGGAGCTGCCGCTGCAGGACGAACTCCTGGTTGTGGCATTGAAGGTGTTTCATTATAGTCAAAATTTGGTTGACGTTCAAATGAAGGTTGAGAGACTGGACGTTGTTCTTCTTGAACAACTTGTTGAGTAGGAGCTGATGGTTGTGAAGGAGCTGTAGTCACTTTACGTGGTTGAGCTTTGATACCAGATACTTTTTCAGCACGATCTTTGCGAACACCAGTTGCAACAACTGTTACACGGATTTCATCTTTCAATGTATCATCGATTGATGTACCAAGCCAAATGTTAACACCGTTACCAGCTGCTTGACCAACAATTTCAGAAGCTTCTTCTGCTTCTGTAAGCGTCATATCAAGACCACCAGTTACGTTAACGATAACATCTTCTGCACCATCAATAGTAGTTTCAAGAAGTGGTGAATAGATTGCTTTGCGTGCAGCTTCAACAATACGTTCTTCACCAGACCCAATACCGATACCCATAAGTGCATTACCTTTATTGGCCATAACTGTTTTCACATCGGCAAAGTCGAGGTTAATCAAACCTGGGTTAGTGATAAGGTCAGTAATACCTTGAACCCCTTGACGAAGAACATTATCTGCTTCACTAAGAGCTTCAAGAAGAGGTGTTTTCTTATCAACGATTTCAAGAAGGTTATTGTTAGAGATAATAAGAAGGGTATCAACTTGCTCACGCAACTCTTGAATTCCTTCGACAGCAAAGGCACCACGTTTGTTACCTTCAAATCCAAATGGACGTGTCACAACTGCAACTGTCAATGCACCCAAACTTTTCGCAATACGTGCAATAACTGGTGCTGCCCCTGTACCAGAGCCACCACCCATACCAGCAGTGATAAAGACCATATCAGCACCTGTAAGTGCTTCTGTAAGTGTTTCTTCACTTTCTTCAGCTGCCTTACGACCAACTTCAGGTTGACCTCCGGCACCAAGACCACGAGTCAATTTAGGACCCAATTGGATTACTGTTTCTGCTTTAGAAGAACTGAGTGCTTGAATATCAGTATTAGCTGCAATAAATTCAACACCAGCAAGACCTTCTTCAATCATTCGGTTGATAGCGTTTCCGCCACCTCCACCGACACCGATAACTTTAATTACCGCACCTTGAACTGATGCGCTATCAAATGAAAAACTCATTTTATTTCCTCGCTTTTACTAGATTCAATTAATCAAACATACTGCCGAAAATTCCACGAACACGATCACCAAGTTTTTGTTTTTGTTCATGATTTTCTTCTCCAACTGGCAGAGGTACCTCAATAGTGTTCTCAACAGGAATAGGATTTGGTTGAGGAGCCACTCGAGGTGCTGGAGCAGGAGTTCTATCAAAACTCAAGGAAGGAGTCTCATTGTCGATTGGTTTACGACGAAGATACTCTTCACCAGACACAGCCTGTTGCGCGATGATGTCAACTTCTGTAAGAAGACCAACATACTCAACAAGACTAATCACATTTGCAAACATTGGATTACGGATACCAACTTGGTTTGGCACGTAAAGTTTAACATTTGTTTCAAAAATCTCTTGAGCAACTTCAACCACACCTGGCATGATAGCTGTTCCACCTACAAGGACAATGCCACCAGGCAAATCAAGTAGACGTCCTCGAGTCAAGTCTTGTTTAACTCTATCAAGGATATGCTTCACACGAGCTGAGATAATCTCAGCAAGGTATTTTTCTGTAATTTCAACAGGTGAATTCTCACCTACAACCTCTACTTGGACAGTTTCTGTTTCGCTTGCTTCTTCAATATCTGCATTACCAAAATTGAACTTAAGCGCTTCAGCAATCTGCATTGAAGTCTTCAAAACTTTTGAAATATCCTTAGTGATGTACTCGCCACCTTCAGAATAAATATTGGTAAATTGAAGTTCTTGAGCACGCATGCTTGCAACAGTTGTTTGACCGCCACCCATATCAATAACAGTAGCACCAAACTCACGTTCACCTTCATTCAGAACAGCACGTGTCATTGCAAGAGGAGAGATGATAATATTCTCTACTTGAATACCAGCACGTTCAACTGTCTTACGAAGGTTGTGAAGAATTGTTGTTGGTCCTGTATAAATGAGACCTCTCATTTCAAGACGAATCCCCATCATTCCACGAGGATCACGAATTCCTTGGAAGCCATCAACAATAAACTCTTCAGGAACTAGTGAGATAACCTCACGCTCAGGTGTAATGCTCTTTGTCAAGGCTGAGCGAACAACACTTTCAACATCTTCATCTTTGATTTCTTTTGATTCACTTGTTACAGGAATCATACCTTGTGTAGGCTCAATTTGAAGAAGATTAGCTGGAAGCCCAACGTTCACTTGCTCAATAACAATCCCAGCTTTTTCTTCTGCTTGTTCAATAGCTGTTTTGATTGTTTTCGCTGCAGCGTCAATGTCAACAATGATGCCATCTTTCACACCAGAACTCTTAACATTACTTACACCGATGACATTCATTGATCCATCAATAAACTCAGCAACAAGAACCTTAATCGAGCTAGTTCCTATATCTAATCCTGTAAAAAAGCCATCTCTAGCCATTCACTCGACCTCTCAATCTTTCCATTCAATATCTTTGTAAACTGTATAAAAACAGAATTATTCGGATACTATTGTACCATAAAAAAACGTAAAATGTCAGCATTTTACGTTTTTTATTATTCAATATTAGCCTTGGGCAGGGGAAGGACGAAGAGTTGTTTCTTGACCAACAGTTGGATTTTCTTGTCCTTGAATACCCGGATTTTCAGAATTAGACTCTTCCTCAGAATGCTGTTCAGTTGATGTTGTAGTATCTTGATCTTCTTCAGAAGTTGTATTTTCATCCTTTTTATCAGTCTTATCTTTGTCTTTCTTTTTATCCCCATCAGTTTTTGATGATTCAACCTCAGGAGTCGTTGTATAAAGTCCAACTTCCATATCAACAATACTTCCATCTGAAAGTTGGTTCTTAATTTTCTCGTAGTAAGGGAGCTTAACCGTTAATTGAGAAAGAGGAACACGAATGGAATTGCCATCATACAGCTCAATCGTTAGTAAATCTGAAGTTGCTTTAGTTGGCGTAAGATTAATAATTTGAATATTATTCTTGATTTTTGAATCAAGTTTATTTAATTCTTTTACTAAATCTTCGATTTTCTTCTCGTCATCCATCTTTAAAGTGATGAATTTATCAGGTAGATTGCTAGTTGAAACCGTTCCTCCTGTCTTACCACTTTCAAGAATAGAAACATAACCATTTGTAGTTTGACGATAAGCAACAATTGGGTATTCTTTTACTGCAATATTAAATTGATTTGGAAAACTATAAGTTACTGTAGCCTTTTTAACCCAAACATTGGTTTTTTCAACAGTTGATGCAATCTTTCCTTGGTTGAAAAAGACATGAGTGATATAGTCTGTATCAAGAATTCCACTTGCAACTTTCACATCTTCTGGTAGAGCATTTTTTGTTCCTGATACAGTGAGAACCTTTTGTTTTGACCAAGGTGAAATAAAGAAAAGTGAAAATACGATTAGGAGTGCAGCGATAAAAACAACTAGTCCCGCAAGATTTTGTTGTGCAATTGGAATATTACTACTCGTATTCCCTTTTTTTCGTTTCTTCTTTTTGGTCTTTTTTTTCTTTCTAACCTTCTTTTTCACTGGTGGCTGGCTCTCATTTGAAGTCGCTCCTTCTGAATGAACGACCTTTCCATTCGCAAATTCTTCAGAATCTTCGGTTTCTTTTTTTCTCAAAAATTCGAGGTTTCTCTTCTGCCACTCTGTGAGAACTTGTTTTTCTTGTGATTCTTGATCCTTTTTTGCCATGAAATTCCTTTATTTTTTTGAAATACTAGTCACTAATAGGTTATAAAAATCATCAGGAGAAGTGATTTCCTCAGATTTAGCCATAGCTTCTTTGTAAGTCTCTGCATGTTCAACAAGTTGTTCAAGCTCATGATTTAAGGTTTCCCAACTTAACTCTGCTTCCTGTAATTGACGTGCGTAACCTTTTCGTTCAAAATAGGCAGCATTTTCAAGTTGGTCTCCTCGGCTAGCTTCTTTCCCTAAAGGAATAATTAAATGAAGTTTTTTCATAGCTAACAATTCAAAAATCGTATTTGAACCACCACGAGTGACAACTAAATCTGCCGTATCCATAAGAGGTTGATACAAATCTGTCACATAATCAACTCTATAAAGATGACGTTCTAAGGTATTCAATGAAGAGTCCCCAGAAATATTAATGACATTATATTTTTCAGTCAGTTGTGGAGTATTACTAATAAAATCATTAAATACCTTTGCACCAGCTGATCCACCTATGAAAAGGACAGTTTTTAACTTGTCATCAAACTGTACTTTAATCTTATCCAGAGCATCAGACTGATTGGACGTTGCCATCCCTACCTTTGTAATAGCACCTATATGTTTTGTCTTCGCCAATCCTTTAGATTGTTCAAAAGTCGTAAACATAGTAGTCGCAAATTTATAGGCAATCTTATTGGCCAAGCCCATAGAAAGATCAGACTCATGCACATATACAGGAACGCCTAATAACTTAGAAGCAATTACCGGTGGCACTGAGACAAATCCACCTTTTGAAAAGAGTGCTTGAGGACGAATCTTGGCAATAATTGCAATTGACTGTAGAATCCCCCAACCAACTTTAAAGACATCCAACATATTTTGCCATGAGAAATAACGACGTAGTTTACCTGTAGCAATACTATGGAATGTCACATCCAAGCCAGATTTATCAATTTGCTCGTGTTCAATTCCGTGCTTATCACCAATATAGTGCACTTCCCATCCATCTTTTAGAAATTTTGGAATTAAGATAAGATTTAAAGTCACATGTCCAACAGTTCCACCACCGGTAAAAACAATTTTTTTCGCTTTTGCCATAGCCTATCCCTTCAATTGCTCAACAGTTGTGATAAATTCGTCACCACGCACTTCGAAATTCTTGTACATATCCCAGCTTGCATTTGCAGGGCTCAACAAGACAACATCTCCTGCACTGGCTTGATCAAAAGCAATACGTGTCGCATCTGCCACATCTTTGGCATCAAGATAAGTTACTCCTGCTTTATCAGCAGCACGCTTGACACGAGGAGCTGATTCCCCTAAAATCACCATTTTCTTAAGACCGGTAATGTCAGGAATGAGTTCATCAAATTCATTACCACGGTCCAAACCACCAGCAATCAAAATGACTTTACTATTATCAAAACCAGAAAGTGCTTTTTGTGTCGCTAAAATATTAGTTGACTTACTATCATTATAGAATTTCACTTCATCGATAGTATCAACGAATTGGAGACGGTGCTTAACACCACCAAAACTTGCGAGGGTTTCCTTTATAGCTTGGTTTGAAATACCTGACAATTTTGCTACAGCTATAGTTGCCAAGGCATTTTCAACATTGTGACTACCAGGAACGCCAATTTCATCAGCTCGCATCACTAATTCACCTTTGAAGTAAAGAGCACCATTTTCAAGATAGGCACCATCTACTTTTTCCACTGTTGAGAATGAAACTACTTGTGCCTTAGTTTGTGTAGCTAATTCCTTAGCTAAATCTTGATTGAAGTTCAAAACAACAAAATCATCCACAGTCATTTGATTTTGAATATTCCACTTAGCAGCCACATATGCTTCAAAACTACCATGATAGTCAATATGTGTCGGCATCAAGTTAGTAATCACAGCAATATGTGGATGGAAGCTGTCAATCCCCATCAATTGGAAAGAAGACAATTCCATAACTAAGGTATCTTGATTAGTTACTGACTGTGCAACTTCTGACGCAGGGAAACCAATATTCCCAGACAAGACACCTGATTTACCACCATGATTTAAGACATCAGCAATCATAGTTGTCGTTGTTGTCTTACCATTTGACCCTGTAATACCGATAATAGGTGCTTCAGATACTAGATAGGCCAATTCCACTTCAGTCCAAACCGGAATACCTTTTTCTAGTGCACGAGCTACCATTGGATTGTCATAACGAATTCCAGGATTTTTCACCATTAATTCAAAATTTTCATCCAAAAGTTCAAGAGGATGTCCGCCGCAAACAACCTTAATGCCTTCTTCAAGAAGGGCTTGGGCCGATGGATTTTCCTCAAATGGTTTACCATCATTTACTGTGACAATAGCACCCAACTTAGCCAATAGGCGAGCAGCTGCTTCACCAGATTTAGCCAAGCCAAGGACCAAAACTTTTTTATTTTCAAATTGTGTTACTGATTTCATAATTCGTCCATTCTCTCAAATTGTATCATAATCATTTTACCCTTTATCCCAAGCTATTTCAAGGAGTTACCTCTTCTTGGTAAAAGAAAAAGCCAATCTATCAGACTGACTTTTAATCTCATGCTACTTATTTATCTTCATGCTCAGCTTTTTCATGATTAAGGTCCGACATGGCGAAAAAATCTTTCAAGGTGAAATAGCTCAATACAAGCATTCCAACTGTAACAAAGAACTCACCAGGTAGGCTGAAGAATTTAATAATTGATAGCACTGCCAAAAGTAGGAGCAATGCTAAGGTAGCCATGACAAAGAGAAGATTCATGGTGTTTTTTACCGACTTTGGTGCAATAAAGAAATAGAATGATGCAATCAATACAGCAACAATCAGATAAAACATCTCTTCTCCTCTCTATATATTATTCAGCTTCTGCTGCTTTTTTCTTACGTTTATTGGCTTTATCACGCTCTGCTTTATTCAAAATTTGTTTACGCAAGCGGATAGATTCAGGCGTTACTTCCATGTATTCATCATCATCCAAGAATTCAAGTGATTCTTCAAGAGTCAAGATACGTGGAGTCTTGATAACAGCCGTTTGGTCCTTAGTTGCTGAACGCACGTTTGTCATTTGTTTTGCTGTAGTGATATTGACACCAAGGTCATTTTCACGAGCATTTTCACCAACAATCATACCTTCATAAACTTCAGTACCTGGGTTAACAAAGATTGTACCACGTTCTTCAATACGCATAATTGAGTAAGTTGTCGCTTTACCTGTATCGATAGAAACGAGGGCACCACGGTGACGTCCACCAATTTCACCAGCAACAACTGGCAAGTATTGGTCGAAGGTATGGTTCATGATACCGTAACCACGTGTCATAGACAAGAATTCAGTAGAGAATCCGATAAGTCCACGAGCTGGTACAAGGAAGATAAGGCGAGTTTGACCGTTACCAACCATTTGCATATCAAGCATGTCACCTTTGCGTTCTGAAAGGGCTTGGATGATAGAACCTTGGTACTCTTCTGGAGTATCAATTTGAACACGTTCAAATGGCTCACATTTCACGCCATCAATTTCTTTGATGATAACTTCTGGACGAGACACTTGAAGTTCGTATCCTTCACGACGCATTGTTTCAATAAGGATAGACAAGTGCAATTCACCACGACCTGATACAGTCCATTTATCTGGAGAATCAGTTGGATCAACACGAAGAGAAACGTCTGTTTGCAACTCTGCCAAAAGACGCTCTTCAACCTTACGTGATGTCACGTGTTTACCTTCACGGCCGGCAAACGGTGAGTTATTCGCCAAGAAAGTCATTTGAAGTGTTGGTTCGTCAATACGAAGAACTGGCAATGGTTCAACAGCATCAGTTGGTGTAATTGTTTCACCAACGAAGATGTCTTCCATACCTGAGATGGCAATCAAATCACCAGCTTTTGCTTCTTCAATTTCACGACGTTCCAAACCAAAGAAACCGAAAAGTTTAGTAACACGGAAGTTCTTTGTTGTTCCGTCAAGTTTTGAAAGGGTAACTTGGTCACCAACTTTTACAGTTCCACGGAAGATACGTCCAATACCGATACGACCAACGAAATCATTGTAGTCAAGAAGCGACACTTGGAATTGAAGAGGCTCATCTGAGTTATCTACAGGAGCTGGGATGTGATCAATAATAGTGTCAAAGATTGGAGCCATAGTGTGCTCTTGATCAGCAGGGTTATCTGACAATGATGATGTACCGTTAATCGCTGACGCATACACAACTGGGAATTCCAACTGATCATCATCGGCACCAAGCTCGATGAAGAGTTCAAGAACCTCATCAACAACTTCTTCCGGACGTGCTGATGGTTTATCAATCTTGTTAACAACAACGATAGGTGTCAAGTTTTGCTCAAGCGCTTTTTTCAGCACAAAACGTGTTTGAGGCATTGTACCTTCGTAGGCATCGACAACAAGGACAACCCCATCAACCATTTTCATGATCCGTTCAACTTCTCCACCGAAGTCCGCGTGACCTGGTGTATCCATGATGTTGATACGTGTACCGTTATAAGCAACGGCTGTATTTTTGGCAAGAATTGTAATTCCACGTTCTTTTTCAAGATCGTTTGAGTCCATTGCACGCTCATCAAGCTCTTTACGCTCATCAAGAGTGTGTGATTGTTTCAACAATTCATCAACAAGTGTTGTTTTACCGTGGTCAACGTGGGCAATGATGGCTACGTTACGGATATCTTCTCTAAGTTTAGTCATTTTTTCCTCTTTAATTTTTATTTCAACTTTTAAAGTATACCACATTTTCAACAAAATGGCAGAGCTCAGCTGATTGTAAACGTTTTTCAACAAGAAAAAGGTGCTGTCCACCTATAATTGGTCAGACACACCTTCTGTCATTAGTTATCAATTGTAAGTGCAAGACTAGCAGCTCCAATAATACCAGCATCATTTCCAAGCTCTGCTAATTTCACTTTTGTTGTACGGCGAACTTGTGGGAATGCATAACGTGTAAAGTATCCTTCAACACGGCTACGCAAGAATTCACCAGCTGCTGAAACACCACCACCGATTACAACTGAATCTGGGTTAAGAATGTTTGAAATGTTTGCTGTTGCAAGTCCGAGATATTGAGAGACTTTATCAACAATGCTATTAGCAAACTTATCACCTTCAGCAGCAGCTACGAAGATATCTTTACTTGTCACTTGCTCACCATTATCTACAGCAGCTTTAATAGAAGAGTTCCCTTCGTATCCTTCTGCCAAATGACGTGCTAAACGTACAACACCTGTTGCTGAAGCTACAGTTTCCAAACACCCCTTGTTTCCGCATGTACATTCAAATCCTGTTTCAGGTTCAACAATAATGTGACCAATTTCACCACCAGCACCGGCAACACCATGAATTAAATTACCATCAGCTATAACACCGCCACCAACACCTGTACCCAATGTTACAAAGACAACATCAGGATTGTTAGCACCAGCACCAACCCAACGTTCCCCCAGTGCAGCCACATTAGCATCATTATCAATAGCGAATGGAATACCAAGTTCTTTTTCAATGACAGAGCCAACTTCTTGAGTTTCTGCCCAGTTCAAGTTAAAAGCACCCGTTACTGTTTTATTTTCACGGTCAACTGCTCCTGGAGATCCCATACCAATGCCAATGAAGTCTTCAGCAGTAAGTCCATACATTTCCAAACGGTGTTTCAAGGATTCAACAATGTTAGGAACAATGTGGCGACCATTTTCAAGCGTATTTGTCTCAATAGCCCATTTTTCTTGCACTTCACCTTCCGAAGTCAAAATACCAAACTTAACAGTTGTTCCACCAAGGTCAATTCCTAAGAGTTTTTTAGCCATTTTCTTTCTCCATTTCAATGCGATGTTCACGTCGTAAAATCATTTCAGCAGTAAGATAGTTGTCCTTGTCCACTAAACCATTCTGGTAGAGGGCTTCTAATTCAATCTTCATCATTTCGATATCATAGAGCCTTTTCCCTAGGTAAACCACTATGCCAAACTGTTTCAACAACTGTTGAACGTCATATAAAGTTTTCATAGCAATATTTTAGCAAAAAGCTTCTGCCATGACAAGATAGTTTTGAAAACCTTTACAGATTATTGTATACTTCAAGACTTAAAAAACCTAAGTCATTAAGACTCAGGTTATTGACAGTTTGGGCAAATCCCATGTAATATCATCTGTTCACGAGTAATGCGAAAACCAGTTTGTGATTCTACCTCTTCCTTGAAAGACGGAATCGGTAGGTCTAAGTCGGTAATGTGACCGCATTTTTCACAAACAATATTTAAGTGATCATGTCCCATAAAATCATAATAGGTTGTATTATCATTATTAACCTTAATTTCAGAGACAATCCCTTCTTCAACCAACACCTTCAGGTTGTTATAGACCGTCGCCAAGCTCATCCCAGGATTGTCAGGGAGAAGGTCATAATATATCACATCTGCACTAGGGTGTTGATCAGACATCATCAAATAACGAATAACAGCTTTACGAGATTCCGTCAACCGAATTCCCTTAGCTTTTAACTGATTTAGGACATCTTCATAAACGCCTAGACTACGTCGATGCTCAGACATATCGCCGCCTCCCTTCTTCTAAAAGTATTTTACGTTTATTATACACTTTTAGAGGAACTCTTGACAATCATCTTAACTCAAAAATGCTTATCTCAATCCAGGTGCTTGTCCAAGTTCAGCAGTCAACATCCAGATTGTCTTATCAATTTCAGATTTAGCTGCAGTGAAGATATCATTCGAAGGAGCATCTCCTTCTGCATCTGTGATATCCAAACCAACTTGGAACAATACTGACAAATACTTGTATGTATCAACCAATAATTGAATTTGATCAGACATCGATTTATCAAATGTACCAGTAGTTTCAGTCAAGCCTGAATTAGATGAAAATTCTACCAAAGTTGAGTATGGTTCCCCACCGATAGTAATCAAACGTTCACTAATAACATCAAGATGAGCATTCAAACTATCCATCAATTCATCCATTTTTGGATGAAGATAGAGGAAACCAGGACCACGCATATACCAATGAACTTGGTGAACAATTGAAGCTGCTACAGACAAATCAGCAACTGCTTGATTCAAAACTGCTTTAGTTTTTGTATTTGTTGGAGTTTCAGCTTGTTGGTTAACTGTTTCATTGATTGTTTCTTTAATTGAATCTACCATATTAATTCTCCTTATTTAGAATTATTATTATTTACACTTTTATTTTAGAATATTTCTAAATAATATGCAAGTGAAATGCTTTTTCTCATTCTTTTTCGAATAATTAGGTATGTTAAGCATTATTTATTTTTTTCTAGGAGCCTCTTTAGGCTCATTTATCGGACTAGTTTGTGATCGTTTTCCTGAGAACTCGATTATTTTTCCTAGTAGTCACTGTAGCCATTGCAAGCATCAGTTGCGTTTTTTCGAGATGATTCCTATCCTCTCACAACTTTTCTTAAGATCTCGATGTCGTTCATGTCAGACTCCTATCCCTTTTCGTTACCTCTTTATGGAACTATTTTGTGGGGTAATATGTCTTCTATATTTCTATGACTTTTTAAGTCTTGAAGTAACCTACTTTCTTTACTTCAGCCTTTGTTTATCTATTTTTGATTTGCAACAGAAATCCTATCCACTTCTGATCTGGATAGTTGGAACAGTCCCACTCCTATTCATGGGCAACTATTACCTCACATTTGCCATAGGGATAATCCTCGCTTTCCTTTCTTTTATAAAACATCTAAATATTGGGGAAGGTGATTTTCTCTACTTAGCAAGTGCCTCACTTATTTTCCCATTTTCAAAAATACTTCTAACTATCGAGCTTGCGTGCCTATTAGGGCTAGCGTATTTCCTTATACGAAGAAATCTTAAGGAATGTATCGCATTTGTCCCATTTCTTTTTCTAGGGATTGTACTTCTTACCTTTTATTCAATTGTATAGAAAAAAGCCGATAAACTCGGCTTTCTTTATTAGTTCATATTAACACGGTGCCACTCATTAATAACATAAGAGAGCATTCCTAATTGTTGGAGACCCCAACCGCTGATTTCATCTGAATTTTCAGTTGATCCACCAAGGTAACGTGTATAGATTGCAACCATATAAGGTGTATCTTCCATAACGATAGCATCAACGTTAAGTGCTTCACGGACATAACCTGGTTTTTGGTAAATTGTCAGATTAGGAAGATATGTCTTATAGTACTCATTAGGGAATGACTCACCAATGTAGTGGAGAATATCTTTGTAATTATCTTGGTGTTTCCAAAGGTAATCCAAAACTTGGATGTAATAATCCGTCGTTGTCTTATTACCATGCATTTGGATAGTTTTCACTTCACCTTTTGATTTACCATATTTATCAAGCATGCCATAGAATTTTTCCATACCACCAAGGCGTTCCGCCAAAGCATAGGCTGGAGTATTCTCAGAGTAAACAAGAGAATACTCTTGCATTTCTGGAATAGTCATTGAACCACCGAAAGCAGCAACATAATTATCATGTTCGCCTTGATACTCATACTCAGTATTAGTAATATCAAAACGTTCAGTTAAAGAAAGTTTTCCTTTATTAACCTCATCCATGACAAGCATGTTTAGTGGCAATTTATAAGTTGATCCTGCAGTCATTGGCTGAGTATCATTCATAGAGAATTGCTCATTTGTCTTGGTATTTTTATATGAAAAGGCAATTTGGCTAGACTCGATACCTTGGTCAGCCATAAAAGCTTCAACCACTTGGTTCAATGTCATGTTAGCATAATCATAATACAATCCATTACCATACATGGTATCTGCATCTGCTTCCATGACTGCTTGTTTAGCTTCGGCTGATTTATTAGTTGGAGTTACCTTTTCCTCTTTTTCTTTGTCTTCTTTTTTAGTGACTTTAGAACTAGAGCCGAAGATATTTCCAAGGCTACCAGTGTGACCAGCTTGTTTACCACGTCCTGCTAAAGCAAGCATGGCAACAAACAGAAGAATTACCAAAACACCTAGGAAGGCTAAGATAATATAAGCTTTTTTATCATCACGAGATGATTTTGATTTAGCTTTAGATTTCTTAGAGCGCTTACTTCTAAGTGCCAAAGTTTCAGTTTTTGCTTCGTTTTCCTTGTGTTCAACTGGTACTACTGTTTCCTCAGCTGACTTCTTGTCTACTGATTTTTTAGAAGTCTTTTTAGCATCTTTTTTCGATGCTTTTTTGTTGTCTTTCTTAGCGCCTTTTTTGACATCTTTTTTAGTATCTTTAGTGTCTTTTTGGACGTCTTTTTGAAGGTCTTGTTTTACCGAATCTTTCTTTTTATCTTTAGTTTTTCGGCGGCTTCCACTATACTTTTTGCTTGAATGTTTTTTCTTTTTTTTCATAACAATTATAGTTTAAGCTATAATTCACTAAAAATCAAGGAGATTTTACAATCATATTACAAAAAAATTATCCCCAATAGTGAGGATAATTTTAAACTTATTTAGCTGCTGCATAAAGCTCAGCAACTTTATTCCAGTTAATGATTTCAAAGAAAGCTTTGATGTAGTTTGGACGTACGTTACGGTAGTTTAGGTAGTATGCATGTTCCCAAACATCAAGTGCCAAGATTGGTTTCTTACCGTCTGAGATAGGAGTATCTTGGTTAGCAGTTGAAACGACTTCAAGCTTACCTTCAGCGTTAACAACAAGCCATGCCCAACCTGAACCAAAACGAGTTGTTGCTGCTGCTGTGAAAGCTTCTTGGAAAGCTTCAAATGAGCCGAAAGCTTCGTTAATAGCAGCTGCTACTTCTGCAGTTGGTTCTTGTTTTTCAGGAGACAAGAGTTCCCAGAAAAGTGCGTGATTAAGGTGTCCACCACCATTGTTAATAAGTGCTTGACGAATATCTGCTGGAATTTGTTCCACGTCAGCCAAAAGTGCTTCGAGATCTTCACCAATTTCTGGGTGTTTTTCAAGAGCAGCATTAGCATTTGCTACATAAGTTGCGTGGTGTTTATCGTGGTGAAGAGTCATTGTTTCAGCATCAATGTATGGTTCCAAAGCGTCGTAAGCGTAAGGAAGGTCTGGAAGGATAATTGCCATAGTAAAGGTCCTCTTTTCATTTTTTCTTCATTTTACCGTAAAGTGGTAGAGCTTTCAAAAATTTTGCTTACAAAATCAAAGAAAACTCCAAATTTCTAGCGGTTTGATACGATTTTTAAAAGTGCTAAATCAAACAAGTAATCTTTATCTAAAGTTCCTGTTTTTATCTGGTAATCTGTCTCTACTAAAATCTTAATCGTCTTTTTTAAGAATGCTACTGACAAAGGACGGCTATCTCTCAGTGCAAAACGAACCTGAAATTGATTGACTTTACGCCCTAAATAATCTGACAGACTTGAAACAATTTGCTGCTCACTTTTGCCTTGAGCAGATAAGAGTTTAACCTGTAAATAGGTACGAAATTGTCCCAACATAACAGCAATCAACTTAATCTCATCTTCACCCTGAAGCCGTAAATCATGAACCAATTCACGAACACTCTGGATCTGGCCTCGCAAAAGAAGTTGCGTCATATCAAAAATATTATCTTGCAAACTTTTAGGAATGGCCTCAGCAATATCTTGCGATGAGATATTTCCTTCCGTTTTATACCCCTTTAGAAAAGCTAAGTTTTTTTGAACATCTGAAAAGTCAAAATTTGACTTAATCAAAAGTTCCTCAAAGACTCCTGTGTCAAATGTAAGCCCCTCTTGATGCGCCTGCTTTTGAAAATAGGTTCTAAGTTCTGCATCTTTTAAAGGACTGGCTTCAAGCACCATGGCATCACGTTTGAGAAGTTTGACTAAACGACGCTTTCCATCTAGCTTTCCTGCAGACATCAAGACAAGACGTGTTGTTTCAACAGGAGACTCAAGATAATTTTCAAGGCGCTTCAACTCTTTCTCATCCAGATACGATTTTTTAGCAGTAGTCATATCCGCGAAATGATCAAAAATGACCACCTTTTCATCTGCAAAAAAAGGCATGCTTTCTAAATCGAGCTCAGCATCTTGATAATCAGTCTCAGACATATCAAAATAAGAATAGGTTAAGTCACCCGGATCAAAACCAATTTGTTTTAAAAATTTTTCTTTTGCTTGACTATACTGCCCTAAATCCTCGCCCGCCAAGACCGTTATCATGGGGAGCTTTTCTTTGGACAGCTTTTCAATCGTTTCCATAGCAATCATGGTTTTATTATAACAGATTTTTCACCATAACAAAAAGCCCACCACCAAAGTGATGAACTTTACTTTATTAACCAGAGTTACG
Organism: Streptococcus sp. FSL R7-0248; assembly: GCF_037967965.1. NCBI lineage: Bacteria > Bacillati > Bacillota > Bacilli > Lactobacillales > Streptococcaceae > Streptococcus > Streptococcus sp. FSL R7-0248. Next base: position 745,456 of record NZ_CP150201.1, on the reverse strand, counting down.
AAGACCTGTTGCAATACCATTTATGGTAATGTGAATAAGGCTAATTTCGTCATCGGTCAAATCATTGTTACGAAGACGTTTAATCAATTCAATTTGGATGTAGTTCAAGACATTGAAGTATGGTAAACGGAAGTCCAAACTTGCTTTAAGTGATGGACTTTCATCAAGGAAGCCATCATGTTTTTCAATAGCAAGAATAACATCCTTAGTCAACTGCCACTCATCCAAAATAATATTGAAGACACTGCGTACTTCTTCACTCTCTGCCAATTGTGCATAGTGGAAGGCGATATTCATGTCTGATTTTGAAAGCACCATGTCCACGTTTGACAAAAGTGAACGGAAGAATGGCCATGTTTCAAACATATGTTGAAGTTTCTCAAGGTTGCCTTCTTCAGCTTGGATAAAGCGATTAAAGGCAGAACCCACACCATACCAACCTGGGAACATGATACGGTTTTGTGACCATGAGAATACCCAAGGAATCGCACGAAGACCAGAAATCTCAGTAATAGTCTTACGAGCCGCTGGACGAGAACCGATATTCAAACTTGAGACTTCTTTAATAGGGCTTGCTTCAAAGAAGTAATCATAGAAATGTTCGTTTCCAAAGACAAGGTCACGATAAATAACATTTGAATCGTGAACAATTCCGTCCATAACCTCACGGAAATCAACCAATTCTTCTGGATCGGCAATTTGACGTGTCACCATACGGTCAAGAGCAGCTGAAACAAGCATTTCAAGATTGTAGTAAGCAGCATCCTTGTTGCCATATTTATTACCGATAACCTCACCTTGTTCAGTCAAGCGGATACGGTCTTTGATTGTACCAAATGGTTGAGAAGTAATGGCATCATATGATGGGCCACCACCACGACCAACAGTACCACCACGACCATGGAAGAAGGTAATCTTAATACCACGCTCTTCCCCAATCTTAGTCAATTCATTTTGAGCCTTGTAGAGGGTCCAACCAGATGACAAGTAACCACCATCTTTGTTAGAGTCTGAGTAACCCAACATGATTTCTTGGTAATTGTTACTATTTTTAATCCAACGTTTAACGATATCATAACCAAGGTATTGTTTCATGATATCATTAGAGTTTTCCAAGTCTTCGATAGTTTCAAAAAGTGGAACGATTTGGACACGCGCACGTTCTGTATCAACCAAGCCAACTTCTTTAAGAAGGATAGCCAACTCAAACATATCAGAAACGCTCTCAGTGTGAGAAATGATATGTTGTTTGATGACATCTTCACCAATATAGTCTTTCAAGAGACGAGCTGTACGGAAGATTGCCAATTCTTTTTCAAGAATTTCTGACTTAGGCACATTAGTTGATGACAAAGTACGAGGATCTTCTTGCAATTCTTTGAGAAGAACCGCAACCTTTTCAACCTCAGTCAATTCACTATAGTTATCAACAATATTAGCAGACTTAAGCAATTCTGCCACACAAGTTTCATGAACGCTTGAATCCTGACGCATATCGATTGTAGCAAGATAGAAACCAAAGACTTCTACAGCTTGGAGAAGCTCTTCAAAATCACCTGAAATTAAGACAGCATCGTCGTTTTCAAGAAGTGAATTTTTGATTGCCAAAAGATCATCATGGAAATCCTCAGCTGTTTCATAAAATTCAGTCGTTTGTTGTGAGACAGCTTGAAGACTTTGGCTGAGACGTTGTTGCACGTAATCAGCTACTACTTCACCCGTTGAAGCTGAGCCTAGACGAACATTTTCAGAAAGACGTTTGGCAACTCTTTCCTTGCTAAAGTTTCCTTCTTTAAAGAAAAGAAGTGTCTGAATCAACTTAGACTGAATGTAACTGAAAGCACGACGGTAAGGTTCATTTTCACGATAAACAGATGTATCTGGAGAATGTTTCGCCATCTCTGCTACTGTATCTGAAACCTCAGTCAAGCGTGATGAGAGGGAGAATGAACGGTAAAGATTATCAACTTTTTCGATATAGTAATTGAGGATAACTTCACTTTGTACTGTTGCAGAAAGTTTAAGAGTTTCTGCTGTTACAAATGGGTTCCCGTCACGGTCACCACCAATCCACATCCCCATAGTAATAGGTGTTGGATTGTCAAGTTTGATACCTTTTTCAACCGCTAAACGTTTGAATTCATGCGATAAGTTCGTAATCGCCTTAATCAATGAGGAGTTATAATACTCCATAACGTTAGTGATTTCGTTTTTAACCTTAAGTTTTTTCTCACGAATGATATCTGTTTGCATCATGATTTCTACATAACGACGCAAATCTGCATACCATTTATCCTTGTTGATAAGACCAGCCTTAACATCACGATGCTTACGGAGAAGTTCGTGAATGTGATTAGTCAATTCAAGCATGGTTTTACGTTGAACCTGAGTTGGGTGGGCTGTCAATACTGGCACAACATTGACATTTTCAAGAATGTCACGTGCATTTTCACTTTCAGCGACAACATCAAAGGTTTCAGACAACTTACCTAGATAAGATTCATCAATATTGTTCTTGTGGTTGACTTCATAAGCCAAATCCACGTCTTCAGAGATATTAATCAAAAGAGGTAACAAAGAGAAATAACGTGATGCAACGACCATATCGTCATTTGTCATTTCTGAAATGGCTTGTGTAAGGGCCACATAGTCACCTTCATCATAAAGCTCAACCAAATGTTGAATAGTTGTGAGACCTTGCTCTCCAGCCATGCCTCGTGTTGCATCATCCAACAATTCTTTCAAGATACCAACTTCTTCAGAGATGATTTCCTGGTTGTTACTGCTTTCCAATTTGTTAAAAGCCAAACCTTATTCTCCTTACTTTATGTAGTACCCTCTTATCATATCACTTTTAAAACAAAAGTAAACTATTTTCCTTTAAATCGTCAGTTATTTTGCAATTTTCCGACTTTTTCAAACAAATTTTCAAGGCTATTTCCGAACTTTATAAAAAAGACTCTGAAACAGAGTTCAGAATCTTAATTATACTTTTCTTGATAGAATTTGATTTCATCGCCATCTTCAACCTTAAGTTGGTTGGCTGCTTTTTCACCAAGTTTACCATTGACATCAAACATCCAATAGATTCCCTTATCTTTATCTTGAGAAATACCATCAATCTCAGTGATGAAGCCATCGTTTTCTTGAACAGGATATACCTCTTCCAAGACATCAAGCACTGTATCCCCTTTTTGGATTTCTACTGATTTTTTCTTACTTTCCTTATCTGTTTTCAAAATCAAAGTCACTTGACCTTGAACCTTAGACTGATGATTATTTGTGCTGCTAGTAAGTTTAGCTGCCTCATTTTTTCCACAGGCTGCTAGAGTAACAAGTGATAAAGCAAGAAAAATATATGTCGCTAATTTTTTCATTTCAAAAACCTCCTAAAAATAGACTGGATGAATGGATAGAATAGAAGCGTCGATACTGCATGATAGGTGTCGTAAAGCAGACCAGAAATAACAAAGGTAATCCCACTTCTAAATAGGAGGCCATAGCTATAATCCATGAGAACCCCATAGAGAAAGGACAAGAGAGTTACCAAAGCAATCTGCCAAACAAGTGACAACCTAGGTGCAATCAAACTCCAAAGAGCCATCAAGACGCCGAAGGCCAGAATCTGATTAAAGACCCAAGGACCAAAACCAAAGATGAATCCTGAGATGGACATGGTTAAAGCCATAATCAACAGACCATCTACCAAACCCAAGTAAAGAACAGCCACAAAAAACATAGCTGTAATAGGCTGAATATTTGGCAATCCTATAAATGCTGACCGCAATCCTACTGCCAGAGCTGACAGAATGGCTATTCGAGCCATTCGTTGAATCGTTAGTTTCATACATCTATTATGCCAGAAATAAGGAAATATGACTAGTTTTTAAAAATAAAAACTAAAGATTTCTTGAAATACAGAGTAAGATCGTACAAATTGAAGAAAATAATGTCCCTTGTTGCCTCTCCCAAATATCAAACGGTTTGAGCAGGCTGAATATTTGATATAAAAAGTGTACTCTCATTCACTATCCTCTGTCATCTTGACAACAGTAAATAATTAAGTTTGATTAATTATAAAAGTTAACTTGACTTATTTTTTATTTTAAAGTATATTAAACTCAAGGAGGTAGCTAATGATTCAAATTGAAAATATTAATGTGTCTTACCAACAGACATTAGCTCTGGATAATATCACCTTAAACTTGGAGGGACCTAGTATTACTGGGATTATTGGACCAAATGGTGCTGGTAAATCAACTCTAATTAAAGCATTAATTGGTATTATTCCTCACTCTGGAAAAATCCTTTTCAATAAACAACCTATTCGTCAGCAATTGAATCGTATTTCCTATGTTGCACAGAAGGCTGATATTGATTTTAACTTTCCGATTACTGTCAGAGAGTGCATCTCTCTAGGACTCTATCCCAAAACCAAGTTCTTTAAACGTCTATCTAAGAGTGATTGGTCTAAGGTCACAGATGCTTTAACACTACTTGGTCTAAATGATTTGGCCCATCGACAAATAAGCCAATTATCAGGAGGGCAATTTCAACGTGTTCTAATCGCTCGTTGTCTTGTACAAGAGGCTGATATTATTTTATTAGATGAGCCTTTTGTAGGGATTGACTCTGTTAGCGAAGATATTATCATGAACACCTTGAGAGAACTTAGGGACAAAGGTAAGCTTATTCTTATTGTCCACCATGATTTGAGCAAAGTTCCTCATTATTTTGACCAAGTTATCCTCCTAAATCGTAAACTGATTGCTAGTGGGCCTACTAATCTTGTTTTTAATGAGGATAATCTCCGTAAAACCTACGGTAACAGTTTATTTTATAAAGGAGATGTAAATGATTTCTGAATTTATTGATGGTTTGCTAAATTTCCACTACTTACAAAATGCTCTTATAACGGCTTTAGTTATTGGAATTGTCGGAGGGGCTGTTGGTTGTTTTATTATTCTAAGAGGCATGTCGCTTATGGGTGATGCGATTTCACATGCGGTTTTACCCGGCGTAGCTACTTCCTTTATCTTGGGTATTAACTTTTTCATAGGAGCCATCATCTTTGGACTTTTAGCTTCTACAATGATTACCTATATCAAAAGCAATTCCATTATTAAGAGTGACACGGCAATTGGGATTACCTTTTCGAGCTTTCTAGCTCTCGGTATTATTCTCATCGGTGTTGCTAATAGTTCCACAGATCTCTTTCATATTCTCTTCGGGAATATTCTAGCTGTACAAGACATGGATATGTGGATAACGATTATCGTTTCACTTCTCGTACTAGCAACTATTACAATCTTCTTTCGCCCTCTACTCCTAACATCCTTTGATCCAATTTTGGCCAAGTCTATGGGAGTTAAGGTCACCTTCTACCACTACTTACTTATGGTTATTCTAACTTTGGTTTCTGTAACTGCCATGCAGAGTGTTGGCACTATTCTTATTGTGGCACTTTTAATTACACCGGCTGCCACTGCCTACCTTTATGTTCATAGCCTAAAAACAATGATTCTTCTCTCATCAGGATTGGGGGCTCTGGCATCTGTTCTAGGTCTTTTTATCGGCTATAGTTTTAATATTGCAGCTGGTTCGAGCATTGTATTAACGTCTGCTCTACTCTTTCTCATCAGCTTTTTCATCGCCCCAAAACAAAGTGGCATGAATAAAACTTCTAAACAATAAAAAATAGGATGAAAATAATATGAAAAAAATACTATCAACAATAGTACTACTACTTTTAGCGGTAGTTACTCTAACAGCTTGTACCAATAAACAAGGCAGTAACAAGGATAAATTACGAGTCGTTACGACCAATTCCATTATTGCTGATATCACCAAAAATATTGCCGGAGATAAAATCACTCTCCACAGTATTGTCCCCGTTGGTAAGGATCCTCACGAATACGAACCCCTTCCTGATGATGTAAAGAAGACATCGCAAGCTGACTTGATTTTTTACAACGGTATCAATTTAGAAACTGGTGGAAATGCTTGGTTTACTAAGTTAGTCAAGAATGCTCATAAGACAGAAAATAAAGATTATTTTGCAGTTAGTGATGGTGTTAAGGTAATTTACCTTGAAGGTCAATCAGAAAAAGGTAAGGAAGATCCCCACGCTTGGCTTAATCTGGAAAATGGGATTATTTATGCTCAAAATATTGCCAAGCAACTGATTGATAAGGACCCTAAAAACAAGGCCTACTACGAAAAGAATCTAAAATCCTATACTGACAAACTTAGTAAACTGGACCAAGAAGCTAAAGAAACATTTAACAAGATTCCCGATGAGAAAAAACTGATTGTCACTAGTGAAGGATGCTTCAAATACTTCTCAAAAGCCTATGGCGTACCATCTGCCTACATCTGGGAAATCAATACAGAAGAAGAAGGCACACCAGACCAAATCAAAACACTCGTGGAAAAACTACGTCAAACAAAGGTACCAGCTCTCTTTGTCGAATCTAGTGTCGATGAACGCCCTATGAAAACAGTATCTAAGGATACCAATATTCCTATCTATGCAAAGATCTTTACAGATTCTATTGCTGAAAAAGGGCAAAACGGTGACAGCTACTACAACATGATGAAATATAATCTGGATAAAATCACCCAAGGCTTGAATCAGTAAAAATCTTATCTAAGAAACATTCTGTATTCTTATGATAAATCTGTTATACTAAGGTGAGACTATTTTCAAAGGAAGAGAAATGACACCTAACAAAGAAGACTACCTCAAATGTATCTATGAGATTGGTACTGAAGAAGGCAAAATAAGCAATAAGGAAATCGCAAACCGTATGCAGGTGTCTCCACCTGCTGTGACGGAAATGATTAAGAAATTGATTTCAGAAGACCTCATCATCAAAGACAAAGTCAAGGGCTATCTTCTAACGAAAACTGGTAAAATCAATGTCGCTGAACTCTATCGGAAACATCGCCTCATCGAAGTCTTTTTGGTGGACCACTTGCAATACACTTGTGATCAAATTCATCAAGAGGCTGAAATTTTAGAGCATACTGTCTCTGATCACTTCATCGATGCCCTTGACCGCCTACTCAATTACCCCAAAACCTGTCCACACGGTGGGCAAATCCCCAAGTCAGGTCAGCTCATAGAGGAAATCTACAACCAGACTTTTACACAAGACCTTGCTCCTGGAGAATATGTCCTTCGTCGAGTTCAAGATCAAATTGATCTACTCCATTATTTGAAGACTGTCGGTCTTAAAATTGGAACACCTTTTACCTTTGAAGGCTTTGACCCTTTTACACTACTATACCGCCTGAATATTGATGGAAAAGAAATTCAAATTCCAGAAACTGTTGCTAGCAACCTTTATATTGAATCAAACTAAAAAAGCGAGGCTGACAGACACCCTTAGAAGTGTCATCAGTCTCACTTTTTTTACATTTGTTTCAAGCGTTCCACCCGTTCTGAAATTGGTGGGTGAGTATAAAAGAGCTTCTGCAAACCAGATTCCTTTTTAGGGTCATTGATAAAGAGGGCTGCGCTAGCATCATCCACGTGATGTTGCATTGGCGCACTATTATCAAGTTTGAGCAGAGCGTTAATCATACCTTGTGGGTTACGTGTCAATTCGACGCTAGAAGCATCAGCTAAAAATTCACGCTGGCGTGAAATAGCCAACTGAACCAAGGTAGCTGCCAAAGGCGCCAGAATAATAGCAATCAAAGAAATAATGAGAAGAATAATTTCCAAACCGCTACTTCCATTACGGTCATCATCATTTCTACGACGCCCTCCACCCCAGAACATCATATTACGAGCCATCCCAGCTAGCATGGTAATGGCAGATGCTAAGGCAACTGCTATGGTAGAGATTCGGATATCGTAGTTGCGAATATGACTCACTTCATGTCCAATAACTCCTTCAAGTTCCTCACGATTCATAACCGCAAGAAGACCTGTTGTAGCAGCTACTGCCGCGTTCTTAGGGCTTGATCCAGTCGCAAAAGCATTCATAGAAGGATCATCGACAATAAAGACACGTGGCATCGGTATTTGTGCCACCATAGCCATATCCTCAACAACATGATAAAGGTTCGGAGCGGTTTGTTCGTCAACCTCTCGTGCACCATTCATAGCCATAACGACATTAGTGGATTGGAAAATCATGGTAACGGCATAGATAAAACCGATAACTAGAGCAAGAATCAGACCACCGAAGCCTGAACCTAACCAAAGATAGCCGACACCGTAGCCAACAAGGCCCAACAAGAGGAAAAAGACCAGGAGCAAAAGCCAAGTCTTTCTCTTATTTCGAGCAATTTGATCAAATAACATATTAGTTACCTAGTCCACTGAAATCAACCTTAGGCACAGCTTTTTCTTCTTCTGGTGTTTCAAGGAATTCAGCAGCCTTAAAGCTAAACATTTTAGCAATAACATTGCTTGGGAAGGTTTCCAATTTAACATTGTAGTTACTTGTCACACTGTTATAAAGTTGACGTGAATAGGCAATTTTATTTTCAGTGTTCGTCAACTCTTCTTGAAGCTGGCTGAAGTTGGCACTAGCCTTAAGATCAGGGTAACTTTCAGCTACGGCAAAGATTCCAGAAACCTGACGAGTCAATTCATCACTGGCACGCATCGCTTCTGCAGGTGAAGTCGCCGCTGCAACTTGATTACGAAGTTCTGCTACTTTTTCAAGTGTTGAACCTTCGTATTTCGCATATCCCTTAACAGTTTCAATCAAGTTAGGAAGAAGGTCATTACGACGTTTCAACTGAACATCAATTTGACTCCATGCCTCCTTAGTCTGCATACGGCTTTTAACCAAGCCGTTATAACTTGCAATAACAAAAATTACAAGAACAACGATAATGGCAATAATAATCCAAATCATATTTAGTTTCCTTTCTTATACTTAAAAAGAGTCGGTACGACTTCTCTTACAAGTATTTTGATAGTCTCAGTATATCAAATTTTCAGATAAAAGTGGTAAAATGTGAGTCGTTTTACAAAAAAACTGGACATCTTGTCCAGCTTTTTTTTATTACTCTTTAGACGTGTGTCGTTTGCCTTGGGCTAGGGCATCTGCTTCTGTCATAGTAACGACATTTGCTTTGTTGGTGTTGCTAGGCATACTATTGATGTCATACCAATAAACATCTGCTGTTCCATGACGCGCCACATAAACTGTTCTATTCTCTTCTTGTATAGGTTGCACAGGCTCTGGTTCAGAACTTGGTTGTTCAGTCACCTGTGAACTCTCAGAACTAGGCTCAGATGGTGCTTCAGTAAATTCAGTTACCGTATTTGTTGCTGTCCCATCTGCATAATTGATTTCTGCATTTGGTGATTGGTTATCTAAGACAACATGTGTAACTCCCTGACTATCAAGAGTCTCCTTATCTCCACCAAGTTTAATTTCCAAGAGATTTCCAGAACTATCGATACCAACATACTGAAGTTCCACTTGACGAGGCAACAACTCGTCTCCACTGTAGATAGCTGTTACCTTATAATCTAACCAATAGTTAGGGTGGAGTGCCAGCCAGTTATCCAAGCGATTCTCGTAATAAAGCATGCCTGACTGATTACCTTCGTCAGTTCCTTTATAATTTCCAGAGTTCAACCAGGCAGTCATAGGTACTAAATTCTTGCCCTCGTCATTGACACCAGAAAACTGATAGCCAATCAAATGTCCTCGATTCATTAACCAAGATTTTGATTTACCATCACCATAATAAAACTTATAGTTATGCCATCCTACAGGATCATATTTTATTTTACCGGGGCGTTTATTCTTTGGCTCGTCCTTATCTTGTAACTGTATATGAGCACTGTGGGCACGTCCTAACTGGTCCTTTTCCTCCATGACAAACTGCTTTTGACCATTAAAAGCTAATATACCGTTGTTCTCATCCGCTTGAGCTACTTGAGAGCTTACAGTCAACGATTGTTTGCTAGTATCTATTGAAAATCCTAAACCTAAAGTAAATACTAAAACAAGAAGAGCAAATAAACGAATCCTACTATTTCTTTTTTCTTTCATTATCTTAACTCCTTAATTTTTTATCACTTTAATTATACAGGACCAAATCAAAGTGGATGATTAAAAATAAAGAATAATGATATTAGCCATCTTAGAACTTGCTTAAAAAACAAAAAACATCCATTTTCTTGGATGCTTCTTTCCTATTATTTACCTGCTTTTTTACCTTGTTTTGTAAGGTAAACTGTAGATATACTTAGTGCCGCAGCAACTCCGACAAGAAGGAAGACCGTTGTCGAGTTAGACTTACCTTTTTCTTTTGAAGTGCTAGCTTGGCTTTCAGAACTCTTGGCCACCTGTTTAGCCTCAGTTGCTTTATCAATACGGGCGACATTCTTAGGTGTGTCATCCTTCTGGTTTTCCGCCAATTCTGACAAATCACTGCTAATCTCTTTGGCAACACCTTCAGAGCTTGTAAGTGATGCCGCTTCTGAGGCTAATGTTTCAGAGGCCATAACCGCCATAACTTTACTTGCAATCACATCCACAGACTTCTCATTCAAAAGAGAATTAAAGCGAATAGCTTCTGAGGCGAGCTGACTGCTTGTTACAGGAATTATTAGGTCATTTTTATAAGCGACCTGACTATTTGGTGCGATGCTGACAACTTCAGATGTATGTGCTGTTGTTGGAGATTCAGAAACTTTGACATCGACCTGACTTGTTGAACCTTTTTCAATAACTTCTGAGGAAACCTCGCTTATCGGATCCTTTTGTGAACTTTCTGAAGTTGGAGATTTCTCTGGGCTGTCAGAAGTAATTACTACGTCAACCTGACTGGTAGATGAAGCTACTGATTCTTCCTCACTCTTTGGTGTTTCTGAAACTGAAGTCTCAGAGATTACTTCACTGTTAGATGCCTCAGAAACTGAGGTCTCGGAAACTACTTCACTATTGGATGCTTCGGAAACTGGGGCGCTTGAATCTGCTTCACTATTCGGTGTTTCAGAAACTGAAGTCTCGGAAGCTACTTCACTGTTTGATGCTTCAGAAACTGGAGTGCTTGAACCTCCCTCACTCTTTGGTGTTTCTGAAACTGAAGACTCTGAGATCACTTCACTGTTAGATGCTTCGGAAACTGGAGTGCTTGAACCTCCCTCACTCTTTGGGGTTTCTGAAACTGAAGTCTCGGAAGCTACTTCACTGTTTGATGCTTCAGAAACTGGAGTGCTTGAACTTGCTTCACTCTTCGGTGTTTCTGAAACTGAAGTCTCGGAAATTACTTCACTGTTTGATACTTCAGAAACTGGAGTGCTTGAACTTTCCTCACTCTTTGGTGTTTCTGATGCTGAGGTCTCAGAAACTACTTCACTAGTTGATACTTCAGAAACTGGAGTGCTTGAACTTTCCTCACTCTTTGGTGTTTCTGATGCCGAAGTTTCGGAAACTACTTCACTATTGGATGCTTCAGAGACTGGAGTACTTGAATCTGCTTCACTCTTTGGTGTTTCTGATTCTGAAGTCTCGGATACCACTTCACTAGTTGATGCTTCAGAAACTGGGGTACTTGATCCTGCTTCACTCTTCGGTGTTTCTGATGCTGAAGTCTCAGATGCCACTTCACTGTTTGATGCTTCGGAAACTGGGGTGCTTGATCCTGCTTCACTCTTTGGTGTTTCTGATGCCGAAGTTTCGGAAACTACTTCACTATTGGATGCTTCAGAGACTGGAGTACTTGAATCTGCTTCACTCTTTGGTGTTTCTGATTCTGAAGTCTCGGATACCACTTCACTAGTTGATGCTTCAGAAACTGGGGTACTTGATCCTGCTTCACTCTTCGGTGTTTCTGATGCTGAAGTCTCAGATGCCACTTCACTGTTTGATGCTTCGGAAACTGGGGTGCTTGATCCTGCTTCACTCTTTGGTGTTTCTGATGCTGAAGTCTCAGAGACTGGATTATTGACTGGCTTTGGCTCAGACTTTGTTGGAGAAACTGTTGAAACAGCTCCAACAATCGTCGCCTTATTGTCAATCGTATTATTTGATATACGGATTTCTCCATTACCATTGTCACCCATCTCAAAGTTTTTAGTAATCACTGGATCAGCCAAGGTATTCAATAGTTTATTATCGTAGACATCGACATTCTTGATTGTTCCACGAACTTGTTGGAAATCAATCGCACCACGATGGAGGTTATAGAGGTCATTAGTTGTCCCTGAACGTAGAATGGTATTGTCATGAATCTTAATTCCAGAATCATTGAGGTCAAAATTGTGACCTGCAAAGACTGTGTTCACACGAATACCTGCTCCAGCAAAGACGTCCTTGATGAGGTTTCCTGAGATTTCATGACCCTTACCACCAAAAATACCGATACCAGCCGCACGCCAGCCTGATTCAATGGTGTTGTTGAGGAATTTATTATTTTCCTCGGCTGCGGCATTTGTCCCATCTGAAATACTTGACCAGATAGCCAAACCATCATCACCATTCCCACGGATGTTAGAGTTTTTTACCGTTGAATTCTTGGTTCCTTGAGCAAAGTTAATACCATCAGCCAAGTTATTACGGATACGAGCGTTTTCAATAACAAGACCGTCCGTATACTTCATATTTCCCGTCTGGTCGTAGTCTCCAATCCACATACCAACTTCAAAATGCTGAACCCAGATGTCATGAATTTTCGAATCCTTGCCAAGTGTTCCCGAAATAGCCTTGTACTGTGCATCCTCGTTATAACGAGAGGTCAAGTTGGAATCCATATAAAGATTGCTCAACTCAATACCATTACTATTATGACCGAAGACAATTCCACCACCATAGCGTTTATCACTTGTAAAGTGCAGTTGTGTATGCCAAACACCAGCACCTGAAATTTTTAGATTATCAGCTTCGATATTAACTTGTTTGTCGAAATTGAAACGTCCCTCTGGAATATAGACAGATTTTCCGCTAGCTTTAGCTTCCTCAACAGCCGCAAGTAGGGCAGCTGTGTCATCACTATCATCATTGGCAGATGCACCCTTATCCACAATACTGATGCTATTTTCACCTTGGGCAACTGGCGCTGGAGCCTGTTCTAGCTCAATAAAATCAATACCATAAGTGACATTGTCATCTTTCTTCTTAACCAAAGAAATCTTATCACCAGATTTCAATTGGATGTCCTTGAGGAGAAGACGTGTCTCATCAAAACGGAAGCGTGCACTTGATCCATCAACGACTTGATCATATTCGTGGTCACCTTTAAGGTACTGCCATGCTGAGTGAGATGACAAATCAAGATTACCAACGCTTGAACCATTAACCTGCACATCCAACTGACCTGATACACCATCAGGTATTGTATAACGCACATTCAAAGCATTGGCTGGCTCGGTGACATTGAAAGTAACTGCTGCATCTTTTTTAGGAAGCTCGACATAAGTTTGGTTCGTCGCTTCCACGGCCGTAGATTCCATGTCAGTTGACTGTTGGATTGTAGCTCCATTTTCGATAGTCGCATTTTCTGCTTCATGAGTCGTGTAAGGCATTTTGGCACCGTAGGCATCTGTGTTATACTCCTTGCCTTGTCCTTGACCCTCAGTCGCATTGGTTAAGACATTTGCTGACGTTCCTTGATTTTGAGAGGTGCCTGTCTCAATCACTTGATCGATGGTCGGAGTCTGCTCAGCTGCTTGAACAGTCCTTACCTGAGGTTGAGACGGCATAATATTGGCAGGCTGAGAAGCTTGCACACTCTCTGATGCTAGCTCTGAAGTCGCCAACTGAGCTGTTGAAACCGCTTGAGGGGCCTGCGCTTGATTTGAAGCATCAGTCAAGTCACTAATCGATTGTGCCTCGTCAGCCTGAACTGCTTGCCCATTGGCAAGGGCCATGAAGCCAATCAAAGCCGATGCTGCCCCAATGGAATATTTTCGGATGCTGTACTTTGGTTTTGTTTTACTTTCTCTAAACAAGTTAATTCTCCCGATACTTTTTTTCACAATCTCTCCATTTTAGTTTTAAGCTATTCTCGAACTAAAAACAGAGACTCTTAAATATTTGATGTACTTAATGATGCTGTTGTTTCTTTAATCCAAAACAAACCAAAACAAATTATAAGTCATGAGAACACAAAATAAAAGGCTAAGTAATCCATTTTAACAAGGCCTTAACAAAAATGTCATATTAGAAAGTTCAGTTATTCATTTCTAAATTATAGTCTAAAAATGTCGCACAAAAAGGTAATTTCTTTCACGTGTAAGAAAGACAAACATCTAATTTCCCTCCAATCCTTATTTAGCAAGATCTATCGGCTAAAACAATCAAATTGTTTTAAATCTGTTTTCTCAGATTTCTGTCAAACGTTTGACAGTCTTTTTTAATTTTACGATTCAAAGTATTATTTTCCGAATGTTTTAGTATTACAAATGTTAAATACCCAAAAATAAAAAAAGAGACAAAAACTGCCTCTGACTTTTCAAATAAATATTTATTCCTAACTGATTCTTACGATAACAATGTCTCTAGTTCTTCAACCGATAAACCAGTAACATCTGATACTGCCTCTAGTGACAGGCCTTTTGAGAGCATCTTGCGAATCAGTTCTAATTGTCCCTCATGACGGCCTCGTTCCAACCCTTGTTCCAAACCTTCCTCACGTGCTTCATCGATAGCTGTTTCCATAGTCATGTCATAATTTTCTTGAATACGTATGCGTTCATCAATCATCGCCTTTTCCTCCTGTGTCCAGCTGGATGAATCCAGTAATGAATCGGCATGCGTGACCGCTTGACTAGGTTCCTTAGAAAATGGGAGATTTCCAAAAAACTCTAGCCACTGCCGCCCTTCATCCGTAATATGTTTACCTTTATTATACTTATCCAACTCTAAAAAGGCAATCTGAAGAAGGTTTTGCCGTTTCCCATCCTTATAGAAAGAACACAAAGGCTTGCCCGTCCGACTATTTGCCATCCAATAAGTATTAATCGGGGACTCCTCATCTGGCAACAAGGTCTTCTCCAAGATAGCTATACCATAGACCGGCTCCATCTGCTCATACATCTTATGCGTCTGTCCTTGTTGACGTAATTGTTGCACATTTTCCACCAGCTGGTTAGCCAAATAATAATGAAAACGATTGAGAAAATAATGTTGCTTACGCACCTGAATCTCAATGATAACCTCAGTTCCATCATTCAACTTAGCTCGAACATCCACCGAGGTTGAAAAGAGCTCATCCTCGTCAAAGTCCTTTTTATGAAGCTGTGTCCCCTCCAAAATCTGAGCATCCACAACATCCAAATCCAAAATATCTCGAATAAATGCCACCGTCACTTCAGGCAGGCTGAAAATCTTCTTAGCCATGATATCCAAGGTCGGTGAGACATGCTTGTGTCTTTTTTCCATTTACCTCTCCTTAAGAAAAAATAGAGGGTTGGCCCCTCTACTTCTACTATTCGGAAAAAGTAAATGAAAGCTTGCAACTACCCCTTAAATGCTTTCACAAAAGCCTTGAGTTCTTCGTCTGCTTCTGGAGTAGTTCCATGAAGCTGGCCAAGCATGTCGAGAAGGGATGCTGTCTGACTTTCGATCGTCGCATTAGTCTCGTTAATCTTAGCCACAATCTCGGTCAAGGGCTCAACTTCCTCTTCCTCAAAGGTGTCCACATAGCGAGGAATATTAAGGTTGTAGTCATTTTCCACAACCTCTTCAAAGCTAGCCAGATGGGCGAACTTATCCATATCCTCTCAGCTCTTATAGGCATCGAGAATCTTCTCAATATGGGCATCTGTCATGATATTCTGATTTTTCCCTTTATCAAACTCCTTAGAGGCATCGATAAAGTAAACATCACGATTGGTGCGGTTCTTTTTGAGAATGATAACCGTCGTTGGAATACTGGTATTAAAGAAGATATTGGCATGATGAAATTCACAGTCAATTATCTGACAAAAATTGATAAATTTTGCTAGATTGAAACCTATCAAATTATTTAAGTTTCCAAATCAACAACTACACTTATATATATATTTGGCTTGTTTCAAAATTATTTGGTTTATATGTTCAAGTTCTTCCATCAATTTTTTACTAACTAAATAACCAAAATAATTATCATGAATCCATTCTCCATCTTTAACATAAGCATTGTAATATTGTTCTTTTGCTGTTTCAACAATAATTTGTATATCCTCTATCTTATTAATATCACGTATCATTAATAAAATATCGTTAAATGCCATTTCAACTTTTTCAGAATAAGTTATCAATAAATTATAAATATCAATATAATGTTTTATCTGCAAATTTCGTTCACCAAAAATTTCTTTTAAAACCACTTTGGGAGTCAATCCGTCATTACTTTTAACAAATTCAACCTTAAGATATTCTCTAATATCAAAAAAATCAAAATATGGATTAACTTCACTAGTCGTAGGACTTTTAGAGTTATATTGATGTGCAAAGCCATTACAAGAAGGACATGCAATAATCAAATTAACGGGTGTTACAATAAAATGTGGTGCTTTACTTTTTGGGAGTATATGCTCAATACTCCTCTTTATCACACTTATCATTACATCCTCGCAAATTGGACAAATCGTCCTAGTTTCTCTAGGATTTTTTACTGTTGGTAATAAAGACCTGATTGACTCCTGTTTTGAATTATATAGTTTATCATTTAATTCTTTGTAGGTAAAATCATAATTTCAAATACGAATAGGAAAAGGAATGTTTTTATAAATTTCATACAATTTATTGCATTTTGCCTTTTCAATATAAAGCTTCTCAAACTTTATAAATTCTTCAATAAATTTTTGTTTTCCTACATCAATGAACTTTCCATTATTATTCAAACCACTAGATCTTTTTTGGGGGAAAACAATATCTAAGGCTTCTTTAACTGTAGAATTACTATTTAGTTTCAATCTTTTCATTGTTGCTTCTTACTCATTAACAATTTATATTTTATCATCGCTTCTCTCCCCATAGCTTCTTCCAATTCATTTTTTTCTTCATCTGTCATCGAGTTTATGATACCTTTATTGAAAATATTGTCAATTAAATTAGAATATCCTGTATCTGCTAGATAAACTCCATAAACATTTTTCATCAACTCAGAAATATTTTCACCAAAAGTTTTATAATCGACAGATTTTAGTTCAAAGTCATCTTTTTTTCTATACATTTCATAAATACAATTATTAGGAATTTCTTGGAGAGTTAACGGAGTATGAGTTGTCAATATTGAAAAACCATTTAATTCTTTAAGAATTACAGATAGTGATCTAATATACGATTTTAATAGAGACGGATGAAGAAATAATTCAGGTTCATCAATCAGTAATACTGATTTTTCGTCAAAAAATAACGAGACTTCCATTAATGATATTAAAACAATTTTTTGTCCAGAGCTTAGTTCCTTCGCAAATCTGACAAAATATTCAAACGAAGAGTCACTTCTTTTACAAATGTATTCTATAAAGGTATATAAAAACTCTTCTTTTTCGAAATTATCTAAAACATTAATCAATAGATTTTTTCTATCTATATTATTTCTATTAATTATAGTTTTCATTAAATAAGCAATCTGTAACTCTAGCTTTTCACCTAAATCACTATAGATTAATTTAAAAATAATCTTCTCGATTTCTGACTCAATTATTTCCTCATACCTATGTTTTATATCTTCTAAAACTGAGTTTTCACTTCCAATAACTCGACATTCCTCGTTTTCAAAAGATGATTCAAGCGACGTTATTATATTAAGCGCTTTTGGATTCTCAGTACATACAGACATGAATATTTCATACAAATTGGTATCATATCTAATATCATGAATGATTTGACTCAAATGTTTTTGATGAAATATAACATCCTCTTTTAATTTATCTTCAATTTCTTGATATTGCTTATTATACTCAACGAAACCTTTATATAACTGATACTGCTGACTAAAAGTTAAACTATTTATGAACTCCCAAATGACATCACCTTCATCCGAATATCTATAACGGGAATCCATTATGCTTCCCATAATCTGTGCATCAAAACAACTAAATTTTAAGTCCTTTAAATCAAAATCTCTAAAGAATTTACTTTTTAAAAATATACCATCGTCTAGGGAGGATTCAGTTTCTAATTTGTTTTTTAATTGTTCAAATAAAAAATTATCGAAATTTTCTTTTACAGCGAAATAAGAGGTTGAGTAGAACCTGTTTCTTAAACCGATAAATTTAGTATTGGAATTTTTAGATACACTACCAACATGATCAAAAGGACTATATGAAATGAATAATAGATTATTAATCCCACTATCGTCTTCCTGATCTATGAAAAGCTCATCATCACTAACTATTTCTTCTTTTATCGGCTTATTATCTCGAAGAAGAGCACTAGCTATTTGCCTTAAAAGAAATGACTTCCCTGCACCATTCTTACCAATTATCGCATAAATATTATTTGGTAATACTAATTCTTGATTTACTTGTATATCTAATATATTCTTATTTTTATAACGAATGTGTAAATTATATTTAATATACTGTTCTTTCCCGTGAGAAATTCTATGAAGACGACCTCGTATTGTATTTTCTGTTATGAATTGAAAAAAGTTATCGTTAAATAAATCTACAGCAAGCGACGGCTCATATTCTTTATAATTATTATTCCTAAAAGTATCAATTAACGTGGGATTATATGCTATATCTCCGACAATCTTATACCAGCTGTCCCTATCATTATCAGATAATATTTTATTTAAAAATTTATAATAATTTTCATCGCCGAGTGAAATATATTTTCCATTTATATCAATTATTCCATCTTTTGGAACTGGGTAAATGTAAAACAAGAATTCATATTCTTTTTTATCAACTGTAATAGTCAAATAACCTTTTGGTTGATTTAAAATTTGTTCGATTTCGCGCTGAATAAATCGAACATTTTTTAAAAAATTAAAATTTTCCATTATACCTCCATTAAAAAATCTATACTATATTTTAATCTAAATAAAAATAACTTTCTTTATTGAAAAACAAATATAGTAACATAAGGTAGGATATTATCTATAATCTATGATTTAATAGATATAACTCTACACATACTTAACTTCCAATAATTTCATTAATTATTTTTTTAAGTATCATTAGTAATTTCCTTTATTATTTTCCAGCTAGAAGGTTTTCCAAGTTTGGACACAGCAACTTCTATATAATCACTATACTTAATTACATTCTTTTTTTATAAAAAATTTAATTCCCGTCATTCTATATCTAAACATCGATAATTCTTAAATCATTATATAAGATAGTTTCTCAATATAAATATCAAAAAATTAGAACATTCTACATACTACTTAAGTCTATTTTATAGTTACTTATATAACCTTCACCTGTCCATTCATCAACATTGGCAAGAGCCAATCACGAAGTTGAGTGAGTCCTTGGTTTTGTCTACTTCTATTTTTGATTTCTCTATCAAACGATTTTACTGATTGGTCAAATTTCATCAATAGTTCATTTGGCGGATAGACTAATTGTAATGAGTAAAGGTCATCTTTAGTAATTGAACCAAATGTAGTCCCTACAGAATTCCTCATATCAAATAGCTTTTTAAAATCTTGCATAACATTAAAAATATAGCTATTTACTCGTACTTTACTATTAATAGCCACTAAACCTCGACCAATACAACATCTTGTATCAGCGATATTCAAAGTCCCCACAGGTGCTCTAACACTTAACAAGATATCATCTTCTTCTGCTATCCTAGACGGTTCAGTTGTGTATTGTCTTGCCACAGGAAATCTCCATCCAAAATCTGTCGAACCTTGAAAAAATAACATTCCCTCTCCAACTTCATTATAAGAAGTTCCTTTAGGAGATTGTCCCATTGTTATATTAGCAATATTTTCCAACTTCTCCACTCCCCACCCCTCTGGGATTTCGCGTTTGAGTTCTGGGTGATAGACCATCTTTCCACCTGATGATTTGTAGGGTTTGCCATTCTGGTCTGGGAAATCAAACTGCACAAACCAGTAGTCATAGAGGGTCTTAGCCATGGCTTCCAACTCTTGGTTGATTTGGTTGTTGATTTGGATTTTCTTATCGATTAAAGATAGAATTTTAATAGTCCTTTGTTGGTATGTTTTATCACGATAAGCCCTAATCTTAATCGGATGTAAATGATTTCTATTCATTGTTGGTACACCAGAACCAGATTTTTGATTACCTAAATCCAAATATTGCAATAAATAATATATATATTCAATATCATTCCCTTTAAATTCTTTAACAAAGAGTGAAGTATTGTGAGGGAAAAAATTTTCTCTAATCAAGTGAGGATTACCAACTGTACCACTTCTACCAATTGTAATCCCAGGCCCCTCTACTTTATACTCGTTATGATAGCCTAAAATACCATTTGATGATTGCACCGGATACTTGCCTTCTACAAACTTTGATTTTGGCAAGTCATATCCTCTTTGAAACTCAACTAAGTCACCTAGTATACACTCTTCTAACTTACTCATATTTCAACCCCTTCATTTGCTCTTTAATCTCCTGCTCCAATGCATGTGATTGCTGGAAGAGGTCTGAAAGTTTGTCTTGAAAGGCGGTCATCTTGGCTTCAAACTCTTCTGCTGTGATATCCACATAGTCGATCTTGATGTCAAAGTATTGGCCTGCGCTAAGAGAGTAGTTTTTCTCCTTGATGTCCTCATAAGAGACAGTGACAGAAAAGTCCTCGACGGCCTCTTTCTTGATAAAGGTCTCGACGATCCTCTGCTCTTCCTCAGGAGAGAGCACAGTCTTTTGGTTCTTGCCTTCCTTGACCTTGGTTCCTAGGTTTGAGGCATCGATGAGGACGACATCGCCCTTATTTTTCTTATCGATAAAGAGGATGGAGACGTTGGTTCCTGTAGTCGCAAAGATATTGGACGGCATAGAGACGACACCTGCCAGCATTTGATTATCCACCAAGTGTTGACGGATTTTCTTATCAATTCCCGATTGAGCAGTAATAAAACCTGTAGGCAGAACAACTGCTGCTTGACCTTCTGGTTTTAAAGAATAGATGATATGCTGAACAAATAGTTCATAAATCGCCATCGAATTCTTTTTATTTTTTGGTGTTTTAGGCACTCCTGCAAAGAAACGCTCACTGGCTTCTGGCAAGGTCTCCACTTGGTCACGCCACTCTGAAAAGTCCAACTTGAAAGGAGGGTTGGACACGATATAGTCCATCTTTTCAGGATGACGATTACGCAAAATAGTATTACCTTCAACGATATTATGGATGGAGTGTTGTAGTCCATTCAAAATTAGGTTGAGACGAAGGAGATTGGATGACTTTTGTGAGATATCTTGACTGTAGACAGTTGCCTTATCCACACCGATACGACTTGCCAGGTTCATGAGCAAGGTCCCAGAACCAGCAGATGGGTCATAAATCCGCACGTTTTGAGGTTTATCATTTCCCACCAAGATATCAGCGATAATCTTAGCCACAGAGTGAGGTGTGTAATACTCGGCATAGGTCCCACCGCCATCTTTGTTGTAGTCCTTAATCATATACTCAAAGATGGTAGAGAAAAAGTCAAAGCCTTGGGAAAAAATAGCCTCGTCAAACTTAACGCTAGCAAGGAGATTGATGATAGATTTTGCGACTTCGTTACGCTTACTGCTATCTGAGATGTTATCGGTAATCAGGCGCTCATTAAAGAGACGAACAGTTGTATCCCCTTCTGTATGGACCGAGAAGATATCGTTATTGTCAATGGCTATTTGATTGAGAGTGTTTTCAAACGTCTCATAAAAATCAGATTCATTTTGCTTGCGATGGAGCGTTTCGATGAATTGATTTGGCTTCATCCAGGCTGTTGAAGTTCCGATATCCTCTAGGAGCCAATCATAGTCTTCTTCACTCATAGATACTAGATGCTCATAAGTGTTTTCCGAATCGACGTTTTGTGCTTCATAGAGAAACTTGTCATTCAAGAATTTGTACAAGAAAGATTGGGTAAGGAGCTTGTACTCTCCTGCTTCACCCCCTAAACCAGCATGGGTAAAGACTGCTTTCAAATCGTCTACCAAGTTTTGGACTTGGACCTTATATTGTTCATTCATTAGTTTTGATATTCCTGTTCGTATTCTTCAAATAAAGATTCAACAAGATTGTTGAAGTCTTGTTTTGTCAACTTTTCATTTCCAGTTGATTCTGTGTTTTTCATTTCTTTGCGTGCCTGTTCACGAATCATTCGTTTCAAAAAGTCATTGTTATCAAGGACACCTTGATTTAAACCAATTTGATAATCTAAATTGGCTTTTGAGCCTTTAATCACATGGAAGATAACTGGAAATTCACTTACTACGGTTGAGTTGGTAACATGCTTGAAAGAACGAGCTGCCATTTCATCGCCATTGAAATTCATAGCTAGTCGTCGCATTCGGGTCTTATAATCTTCAAATGCGTCAAACAGATTTTGATACTCAGTCTGAGTTTCTTTGATATTCTCCATTGTGAGGCCTTCCTGCTCATAAATCATATGTTTCTTCATGATTCTACGGAATTCCTCATAGAGATTTACCCATTCAGGGTCTTTTTCATCTGGACGACCGTTAATCCCACCTGCCACTCGTTTGCGAAGCTCGTAGAGATCATTCGCTGCTAGTCGTAACTCTTCTTCTGCGATTTTAACGAAACTAAATGTCGTGTCAGACATTGCTAAATTGAGCAAGGTTCGACTTGAGAATTCATCGGTTTTTTCCATAAGAGAAAGGTTAAGCAAACGTCTTGAAATCACGTTCAACAAAGTCGAAACCTGGTTAATGTCAATTTTATTTAGAAGTTCACGATGTCCTAAAAGTCGAGCAACATTATAAAATTGCTTCATCGCTTCTAGAGCTTTTCGTAACTCAATCAGTTGATGTCTATCCCTCACTTCGTCGATGGTTTGAGAGAAGAACTCTAGATTCTCAGTTGGATAATTCATCAAAATTGTTTCTGATTTCTCAAGTTGTTTACTGATTTCGTCTGCTGAGACAAAGAGAGAACCAAAAACATTTTCAACATCTTCTCCTGTGTTTTTTTAGATCATACTCCTGATTGAGTTCCTCCAAATACGCACGATTGGTTTTATCAAATTCTTTCGAAATATCCGCAAAGTCAATCACATATCCAAATTGATAATCCTTATATGGACGATTAACACGTGTCAATGTTTGAAGTAAGTTATGAGCCTTGATTTTGCGACCTAAGTACAATCTTTTCAACCTAGGTGCATCAAATCCTGTTAGCAACATCGAATATACAATGACGAGATCAATTTTACCTTCTTTATAGCTCTCTACACGATCTTTCTTGTACTCTTTGTCTCCTTCATCATGAAGAATTAAAGCTGATGTGATATTTGTCTCCCCTCGACTTCTGCGTTCTTCTAATTGCTTTTCAATCTCACGAGCTTGCTTAGATGAATCACAAACAATCATTCCACCGATGGAATCATCATCGAAGACAACATCACGTGCTCTATTGAAATCTTCCAGAATGAAATCCAACATTGGTGAGACATAACGTGGATGAGCAAAAATATCATCTTTGGAAAGATCTCCACGCAAGATTTCTTCATTAATGGTTTGAAGAGTCTCTTTATAAGAGGTTTCAATATCTTCACGCATCAGACGAAGTGTAAAACCATCATCAATCGATTGATTATAGTAGTATTTATGGATATAATCACCAAAAATATCACGTGTCGTTGCATGACTTTCCTTGGTTTTACCATCTTTTTTATATGTTATTAGGGGCGTTCCAGTCAGTGCAATCTTAATAGCATTTTTATCTGCATTGTATAGATTTGGGAGATAGGAGCCTTTCTCATTATATGAACGGTGAGCTTCATCAATAAAATATATATTTTGACGATTTAAATCATAGCCTGAATGATCTGTTAAATCTGAATTATCCTTAAATTTTTGAATATTAACGACAGCAGCTTGATAAGCATCATGTTTTTCATTCAATTCTTGTGGACGGTTAATCCTTTTTACTTTCAAGCCACGTTTCGTAAACTCCCGCGTAGCTTGGTCTGCAAGATCTAAGCGGTCAACTACAAAATAAAACTGAGGAACAATTTCCTGTTTTGAGAAATAATTTGTAAGGTACCTGATATTAAAATAAGACAAGGCAGTTTTTCCAGATCCTTGTGTATGCCAGATGACACCTTTCTTCACTCCTTTTCCAATTGCATACTCAATTGCTTTTGTTGCAAAAAACTGTGGATAACGCATCACATGTTTTTGCAGTTGAATAGTGCCATCTTTCGAGTGTTCTTCTACATAAGCTAATCCATAGCGAAGCAAAAACAATAGTCTTTCCTTTTGATAGAGTGATGAGATAAATGTATTACAAGGTGTACTTGGATCTTGATTTGTCTTAAATTCTGGCTGAGATTTCAAGGCAAATCGATTAACATCTTTTAATACTGCGTCAATCTCCTCTTCACCTAATGAACGTATAGAATAAATTAGTTCCTCTTCTCTTTCTTCCTTAAATGCATTGAATTTAGTTTTTGAGAATGCATTTGAACAGTAAAAGGACCCTTGCTTTTGTTGACCTTGACCACTGATATAAGGTAAATTATCTGAGAATGAAAGCAATTGGGTAATATTATTGAAACGACGAAATCTCCTATTCTCAAATCTAACGGCTGTTCGTGATTGTTCAGATTGAATAGCAGTCTTACCATCACGAATGGCATTAGGTTGTTTCACCTCAATATATGAAAGAGGCAAGCCATTTATAAAAATGACGATATCAGGTCTAAACTCGTCTCCTCCATTTTGACAGGTTACCTCTAAAGCAAGGTGAAATGTATTATTTTCAGGGTTTTCCCAGTCAACATAAGTTGGACCACTCTCACTTACTATACGATTATAAAAGGCACGTCCTAAGTCATTTTGATCTAATTCAATCTTGATATTATTGAGTTCTCTTTCAACATCCAAATCAGTTGCATAATTGTTGAACTTTAAAAATTGCTCTCTAAAGATTGAAATTAAAATATTTGTTTCAGGATCTCTTCCCATAATCTCCTTACCATTATGAGGAAGATATGTATACCCCAAACGCATTAAGTGTAAGGCTGCTGGAATCTGAACCCTAGTTAATTCTGAAAACTCTCTTCTAGAAACCATTGTTTCACCTCTCCGTCCTGTCGTAATCCCTTACATTATAGCATTTTCAGAGTTCCTTTCATAGTTTTGGGAAAATTCAAACAAAAAAACACGGCCCGAAGGTCATGTTTTTATCATCTATTTATTCCCCCCTATGAATCGTAAACCCTGTGGCTTGTTGGTTAGCCATGATGGTCATGTCTGAAATCTGCACACGTCGTGGTTGCTTGGTGACATAGAGGACAGCATCCGCAATATCTTGGGCTTGGAGGGCTTCCAAACCTTGATAGACCTTGGCTGCCTTGTCCTTGTCACCGTGAAAGCGAACTTGTGAAAAGTCGGTCTCAACGATACCGGGCTGAATGGTTGTCACCTTGATATCTGTGGCAATGGTATCAATACGCAAACCATCGCTGAAAGTTTTCACTGCGGCTTTTGTAGCTGAATACACAGCTGCACCTGCATAGGCATAGATGCCCGCCGTAGAGCCCATATTGATGATATGGCCCTCATTGGCAGCTACCATACTTGGCAAAATCTGACGTGTCACCATCATCAAGCCCTTGACATTGGTGTCGAGCATGGTCAGCATGTCCCACTCTTCATAGTCTTGATAGGCTGTTAGGCCTAGTGCCAGACCTGCATTATTGACTAAAACATGGACTTGCCCCACACTTTTGAGAATGGCTTGACAAACATCCTTGACCATGTCCATATCGGTAACATCCAGTGCAAAAGTCCAAAATTTTTGGTCTTGATAGGTTGCTTGGAGCTCTTCTTTCAAGGCTTGAAGAAGCTCCACACGGCGACCTGTTAGGATGAGATTTTCTCCCTCTTTAGCAAAGGCACGCGCCGTTGCTTCGCCAATTCCTGATGTTGCTCCTGTAATAAGTACGTTTTTAGTCATGATATCCTCCACTCCTATATTCCAGCTGCCCCTAATCGTTATTTGTCAATTCACCCAATTTCTTGATAAAATCAGGAAGTTCAAGCTTGGGCAGGGTAGATTTTTTATTTCCTGACTTCCAAAATATCCAGAGTAACTGGTTGAAACCGTCTTGCAAGACCTTCTTTTGTTTGTCCGAGAGATTGCCAAATTCTTGCAACAACTGACCTAGCTTAGGGAGAGTTTTGATACTAATATCGTCTAGACTCTCAATTCCAGAATCAAGAATGGTATCAAAGAACAAATCACAGACCTGCTTGAGTTGTTGATTTGGCAAGGTCTCAATCCATTCTTGGAAAGTTCCTTCTAAGCGTTGACTCAGGTCTGTCGGCTGGTCCACATAAACAAAATCTCCTGCTTCTAGGTCAACCTCCCAAGTCAAGGCGTTATGTTGAGCAAATCCAATGCCTTCTGCTGCGACTAGCTGGGCAGGCCTATCCCAATAGAGCATAACCCCCACAACAGAATCTTGAGGTCTAATAACTGTCATCTTGGTTTTCACCCCTTGGTAAGAAGGCTTCTCTAAGAGGGGCTTCATCAATCCCGGAGAATCCAGAAGCAAGAGCTCTGCTATTTGCTCGCGTAGAGCAGTTGAGCCTTGGACAGCCGAATAGAGGGCAAGATTACCACCCTTGGAATGTCCAGAAACAGCGATATAGCCACTGAGTTTTGGCAAGTGCTCAGACAGAAAGGCAATAGCTGAGCGATGGGCTGGAATTTCCCGACTGTAGGTCAGCTGAAAATCCTCCTTCCAGCCAATAACACTATCATCTGTCCCACGAAAAACAATCTGTTGGTAGTCCAGTTCAGGCAGGCTAAAAATCATGGCTGCAAACTGCTTTTCGACTTCCTTGTCCAAGACACTACAGTAGTCACTTAGATTAAGTCCAGCGAAACGCTTCGATCTGACCATGGCTTCAGCCAAATCTACCCGTTCCTTAGTCACCATGAAGGTATACTCAGGATTTAGCTCTTTACTCTCGGCATAGTCATGTAAATTGATGGTTTTCTGTAAATCACTTGCTGTGAGGCATTTTTCATAAGTCAGGTAGCCAATTTCATTGATGCAAACCTTATCCAAGATATTAAGTGGCTCTTGGTCAAAAGGCATATCCTTAACCTTTTCAAGATAATCGATTAGATTGGACATAGTAATCTCCTTGAAGTCTTTCTTACTTTGATTTTACTAGAATTTTCAATAAATTGTTAGTGAAAAATGTGATATCATAAGAGAGATTATTTATTAGGAAAAGGAAGCTTATGACTATTTCACGATTTTACCGTATCTTACTAGCTCTTTGTGGACTGGTAGGAGTCTCTATCCAAATCCATGACGATGGTTGGGGCATGTTGCTCTACTACACCGTTTTGTCCAATATCCTCGTCTTTTCTAGTTTGATTTTCTTTATCATCTATGACTTCAAAAAAGGGGATGCGACGACTAACACAAAACTCTTGCGTTACAAGGGGGGCGTAACCATGGCCATCCTCATCACTGGAGTCATCTATCACATCCTCTTGGCTCCTATTACAGAACCTGAGAAATTCTGGACCCTCCGCAATTTCTTGGTTCACTATATTGTCCCTTGGGGATTGGTGCTTGATACCCTCATTTTCGATGCTAAGAAAGCCTACCGTCTCCGTGAACCAATTTACTGGTCAGTGGTCCCTCTGTCTTACTTTGCCTTTGCCCTTCTAAATGGCTTGGTTCTAAAACTCCCAATCCCAGGTGCCAAAGATAGCCCCTTCGCCTACTTCTTTATCAATGTCAATAAATTTGGTTGGAACAAGGTCTTGGTAAATGTCCTAGTCATCAGTGTCGGGTATATCGCTGTTGGCTATCTCTTGTACCTCTTGAAAAAATTTATCGGTCGTAAACCAGCATAAAACACAAACTGAGCTCCAAAAGGAACTCAGTTTTTCTATTTCAACAAGCCTAATTTATCAAAAGCCTTGTAGAGGCCATCTGCTTCAACATCGTCTGTGATTAGGTCTGCCATAGCTAAGATTTCTGGCCCACCATTTCCCATGGCAACCCCAACCTCACAGTATTCCAACATAGGGATATCAATCTTGGCATCGCCAAAAGCAATGGTCTCCGAACGCTCAGCCCCCAAATGTTCCAAAAGGACATCGATGGCATGGGCCTTGTTAATATCCTTAACACCTAGATCACCAAACAAGGCTGTTTCACCTCGACCTCCCCAAGTATGGGCTTCAAGCTGTGAAAAAGCTTCTTTTGAATCTAGATGGTCCTGATAGGATTCTAAAACGAAACTGACCTTGTTTAGGTCATCACGGTAGAGTTCCCCACCATACTGAAGGCCATGAAGAAAATCTTCTGGTTCCTTACCAGCGACAGACTCTTCTGACTGCCCCTTTTGAATAGCGTAAGTCTTAAGCATCTCACGTGCCCGCTCCCGAAAATCAGGACTGGCAAAGAGACCATTATTGCTCTCAAGATAAAAAGCTAGATGACGTTGGGTCAACCAATCCACAATCTTAGCCGCATCTTCCTTAGAAATCAGCTCATGCATGAGGACTTGGCCATGATGCTCTACATAAGAGCCATTACCACCAATCATCCCATCCAAGCCAATTTCCCATAATTCTGGTTGCATTTCTGCCTTGCTACGACCAGTACAAACATAGACCAGATGACCCTTTTTACGGGCCTGACGAATAGCCTTTACTGCTGATTCTGGAATGCGATTATGATAATCCACCAAGGTCCCATCAACATCTAGAAAAATAAGTTTTGACATGTTTTCACCTCGAGTCTTCTTTTACTTTATTATACCCTGATAATGCGACAAGAGATACTACTATCCTTGGACAAACTGATACTATCCTACGATAGTATGCTTCTCAATCCAATGCATTGCCATTTTGCATGAAAGAAGCTATGATGAAAGTATGAATGATTTAAAAACACTACTGGATCACCTGCCCTATAAATTAGCAGCCTATGATGCCCAAGGAAACTTTCTCTATGACAATGGTGGCGCTGACGGTAGTTTCTTCCCCCGTGAGTCTGAAAATCTGCCTGATTGGATCATGTCTGAAGTGCTAGCCTCTCCTACCAAAGAAAGAAGTTATCAGATTCCAACAGACAGTTTTGATCAAGTCCTCATCCAAACCTACCAAGCTGCTATAGACAAAGATGGAAATGTCTTGGGATTTTGGGAGACCATCTATGATTTGAAGCAGCCTCTCAAAACCTATCTAGATAACTCTGCTCAAGCTCTTGTCGCCTGGTCTGATGCCACTAGTGGCGCTAGTTTCAAGGAAGAAACTGACTTTTAAGCTAAATTTTTTGCTTTAATAAATGAAAAATTCACTTAATTCAAGACTAGCTCAAAACACCCTTATTCATAAAATGTGCCTAAGTCAGCACTACAAAGGCTTTTTGGAAATCAGTCACTTTAATATCTCTCACAGAATTTATAAACACTCTATTTTGCATTTTTGCACTATTTAAGGTAAAATGGGAGTAATGAGAAAAAGAATAAAACCGATCGTTGTTTACGTGGTTCTAGCTCTTTTAGGATTAGCATTAGTTATTGCAAATATTCACAATACGTCCAAACAGCAGGCGCATCTCCAAAGCGTGAAATCTGCTCTTCCTTATGCTACTACACCAAAAACAACAACCAGTAGTACATCTAGCAGTTCCGACGAGGAGCTGATACTCAATCCCATTATAGACCTTTCGGGGTGGCAACTACCTCAGGATATCGATTACGATGTCTTGTCAAATCATATTTCTGGTGCTATTATCCGCGTCTTCGGTGGATCACAGATTAGTAAGGATAGCAATGCCGCTAGTTCGAATGGGGTCGACAAATCTTTTAAAACACATATCAAAGAACTCAAAAAACGTGACGTTCCAGTTGCCGTCTATTCCTACGCTCAAGGTACTTCTGTTAAAGAGATGAAGGAAGAAGCTCGTATTTTCTACAAAAATGCTTCTCCATACAAACCTACTTATTACTGGATCGACGTTGAAGAAGAAA
This sequence comes from Streptococcus sp. FSL R7-0248, assembly GCF_037967965.1. Classification (NCBI taxonomy): domain Bacteria; kingdom Bacillati; phylum Bacillota; class Bacilli; order Lactobacillales; family Streptococcaceae; genus Streptococcus; species Streptococcus sp. FSL R7-0248. Next base: position 715,362 of record NZ_CP150201.1, on the reverse strand, counting down.
CCATGTCCAACATGGAGCAAGGTGTCCAAGCCTTTCTCGCTGAGCTCAAACGTCTAGGAGCTGAAAACGTTGGTCTCTATATTGGTGCTTATTTCATGCTTGAGCAAGAAGTTTCAACTAAAAACTTTGATGCTGTTTGGATTCCAGCCTACGGTACCGATTCTGGTTATTATGAGGCTCTACCAAATACTGAAATCGACTATGACCTTCACCAGTATACGTCACAAGGAAGCCTGCCTGGTTTCGATAATATCCTAGATCTTAACCAAATCAATCCTGAGAAAAACAAACGTAAAACCTTTGAAAAACTCTTTGGTAAGATTAAGCAAAAACCAAATAAAAATAAGAAGACTACTTCGACAAGTTCATCTAGTAGTCAGTAAAAACCAGTGTCTAAGGCACTGGTTTTCTTCTTGTCAAATTGGCTTAGGCGTGCTCGGATGAATGTGTTATAATGGATGGTAGAAATGTATAACTTTAAAAGGAGATATGACAATGGCTAAGAAAGGCAAAGTCAAGAAGACCTTGGTTGACCAAATTCTTGATAAAGCTAATATTGACCATGATAGCTTATCCTTCAATGGTTTAGAAGGGGAGCTTCCAGAAGATGTGGCGCGTGAGAGCATTTATAAAACCCTCGCCCTTAAGGGAGATAAGACAGGACCAGTCATCGGCATCGTCCCTATCACCGAACACCTGTCTGAAAAGAAATTAGCTAAAATTTCAGGGAACAAGAAGGTTCAAATGATTCCACAAAAGAATCTCCAAAAAACAACTGGCTATGTTCACGGAGCTAACAACCCAGTGGGAATTCGCCAAAAGCACAATTTCCCTATTTATATCGATCAATCTGCCCAAGAAGCTGGCTTCCTTATTGTCTCAGCGGGGGAAATTGGGCGTTCTATCCGTATCAATAGTCAAGATCTTGCTGATTTTGTTAATGCTGAATTTGCTGATATTAAGGAGTAATCATGAAACTGTATTTTGTACGTCACGGTAAAACCGAGTGGAACTTGGAAGGCCGACTTCAAGGCGCCAAGGGAGACTCGCCTTTGCTTAAAGAATCTATCGAACAAGTACGTGAGTTAGGTCACTATCTCAGTGACACACATTTTGACTTGATCTTCTCAAGTGACCTACCACGTGCTAAAAAAACCACTGAACTCATCATGGAGTCTCAAAAGCCTAAAGCTAAAGTTACCTACACTAAAGCTCTGCGTGAATGGCAACTTGGTAAACTGGAAGGGCAAAAAATTGCACTCGTTCAGGCCATTTATCCAAAAGAAATGGATGCCTTCCGTCATAACCTAGCCAACTTCCGTGCTAATGACTTCCAAGCTGAGTCTGTCTACCAGACAACCAAACGTGTGGCCGAATTTGTTAAAACACTTAAAGATAGTGATGCTAAAAATGTCCTCATCGTCGGTCACGGAGCTAACTTAACGGCTTCTATCCGTACACTCCTTGGTTTTGAACCTGGTCTTCTTCGTAAGGCAGGCGGTCTTGACAATGCTTCTGTCACTATTCTCGAAACCAATGATTTCGAGCACTTCACTCTTAAATGTTGGAATGATACGTCCTATATGGATGAACAAAACAAGATCAGCTAAATCAGCGACTGACTTCATAAGACAAGCGATCCTAAACAAGGGTCGCTTTTTTGCACTCAAAAAGCCCTTAAAGCCTACTACTTCAAGAGCTTCACTTCCATTATTTCCAACTCGGTTCCTCTGGCAAACGGTCTAATTCAACACCAAATCCTCGAGCCAAATCATCTAATTCCTTTTCGAAAACGTCTAGTTCCTGTAAGACAAGATCATACTGTCCTTCAGACAATAAACGCTTAAAACGAAGACCACGACTCAAAACAAATTCCATATCTATTTTGACAGTTCTATGAACATGTTCCCAATAGTTGTTAGCAAACTCTCGTTGCTTTTCTTCAGTATTAAGGTGGTCTGATAATGCATTATAGGAATCCCAGGCAAGACACTTCATCTGTTCTGCATCTCTAACACCTTCAAAGAGATCGTCACGTTTGGCTTCGAGTGATTCGACCTCTTTTCTCAAAGCCTCACGTTCAGCACTTAGTGCTTCAATATCATGTTTTAAGTTGTTGATTTCTACCATTTTCAAACTCCTTATCTCACGTTCTAGACAATAAAACGGCCACACGAGGCCGCTCTATTATCTTCCATATTTCATACGAAGGATTTTTTCCTGGTTCGCATTCAAACGAAGAAGGATAACCACTTTATCAATACTCATATTGCTCTCAAGAAGACGTTCAGCCGCCATCATAAGACCATTATTGATACCTAGTTGAAGGACTGGATTTTCATTATCATTGATATCAAAGATATATTTGTTATTTGGAAGGTCGAAAAGGACTTTCACCGCTCCAAAGAGTTGCTCAAAACTATCAATTTCCAAGTCAAAGACTGGCTTAGTACCTGGTTTAAGGCTACGTCCACGGTGGTTAAACCACATAGAATGCCAACCACCATTGAAGGCCCCCATGACATCATTGTCATAAGAATCTCCAACATAGAGCGTCGTCGATGGATTCATGTCAAATTGCTCAGCTGCGAGGTTGAAGATTTCCTTCTCAGGCTTTTGGAAACCTGTCGCCTGACTGACGATGACACGCTTAGGATCAACGTAATCATAAAGTCCCAACTTCTTAACCTTTTTAAGTTGGTGCTCTGTTGGTCCATTGGTAATAATCCCCATAGGCACATTTTTTTCCTTGAGGAAATCAAGGGTCATGCGCATCTCATCAAGCATGGTGATATTTTCCAACTCATGCTCGTAAACCTCTTGGAAATGGTTGCCCGTTTCTTCATCAATTTCACGGTAGCCAAACTCCAAAAGGGTCTCTTTACAGCGCCAAAAACGGAAATACTCGGTTGTCCACTCACCTGCCATTACACGTGGAAAACCAACATCAGAATAGTGGCGGAAACGAATGTAGGCTTGATTCATGTGACTCATATCAAAGTCAGGGAAACATTTTTCCATGGCAATACGATAAGGTGCCTGTTGGTCGTAAATAGTATCGTCAACGTCAAAAACAATAGAGGTAATCATCTGTCCGTTCTTTCTTATATCATTCTCTTGTCAGAGACTTAGCTAAATTAAGAGGTCTAACAACTAAACTGCAATATCAGTCAGCTCCTAGTGAAATCCTAAGTCTTGCAAAAGTAAGCTTTAAGTCAACTGTCTTAGGGCAATCTTACTCGTCTGTTTTTTATCAGAATGCAATTGCCCAAACAGTCTTATTATACCGTTTTTGCCCTCTTATTTCAATTTTCGACCCCACTTAAGAAAAGATTATTCGTGTTTTGAAGATAGAAAAAGGTTTGGAACAATTTGTCCCAAACCTAATGCATCTTGTCATATTCAGACACTTATTTAATTTCTTTGAAGGTCATTTTTTGTTTGACTTCACCCTGACCACCTTTGGCAATCTGGTAGTAGAAATCTTTTGATGTGAAGTGGTCACCATAAGCAAAGACCTTGTTGTACTGCCATTGTGACAGTTGATCATCCTCTTTTTTACCAAGAGTCAATGTTGTCTTTGTCACACTGTATTCCCACTTAGCTGTTTGGTCATTATAGGCCTTGTCAAAGTCAGTCTGACTCTTAGCAGCATTAACCACTGTCGTACGATCTTGACTCACAAGTGCCTTGTTACCACCTTCTTGGAAGGCTACATACATGACACGATTATTGACCTCACCGTTTAGAGTACTTGAATATTGGTAAACCTTACCAGGTACAACACTATCCAAATGGTGTGTTCCCCAGTAATAGAAAGCACCAAATCCAGCTCCTGTAACCAAGAGACAAGCAAGAACAACACTAATAATGATATTTCTCTTTGACATGTCTTGCCCCTCTCTATTCGTCACCAGTTAGGTCAGAGAAAGTTGCCTCTGAGTCTGTTTCAGTGTGGCTTGAAGAACTTGATGAAGAGCGTTCAACGCTTGGTGAGCTTGAACTCATGCGTGTTTCTGTTTGAGAATCATCACTTGATGACGCCTTAGATTCTGATGATTTTTCAGTGCTTGATGATGAACTTTCTTTTTCTTTGTAAACATCAACGTTGAAAGCCCACTTATCACCCTTATAACTTACCTGAATTTGAGCATATTTTGCCTTGATAAGATCTGAGATCTTACTATCCCTGTTAAGAGCGTCATAAATCTTTTCAGCAAGAGCCTTGGCATTTGCTTCAGTTTTGGCACCATCTTTAGGTCCATCAACAATATCTTTAGCCTTTGGCGTTTCACCTTGAAGGTAGAGAGCTGTGCTTTCAGTGTCCTTCTTAGCTGTAGCATTTACACCAGTCTTATCATCTGCATGTAAGAAGAAAGTCCATGCAGGACTACCTGAGTGGTTTTGTTGATATACTTGTTTGAATTCACTTTGAACCTTGTCTTGGAAAGCATCATCAGTCAATTCTTTTTCCTTAGAACTTTCTGTACTTGCTTTGCTTTCACTGCTGCTTGCTGTTGAGCTTGATGCAGAAGATGAAGATGATGATCCACTTGTTGAGCTTGATGAAGCATCTTTAGATTCAGATGATGAAGATGATTCCTTGCCATCTTTAGAATCTTTAGTATCTTTGTCTTTATCGTTATTATTGTTTGTCGTGTTATTTGAGAATGAAACGCTATTGTCAGAATTATCTGGAGCGTAAATCACTGTATTCTTAGAATGGTCATCAGAGACAAAAGTGCTGTTATTGATAATCACTCGGTTGTTATCACCGTAGTAGTTGTTGATAACAATCTTAGAATGTGCACAACGGTAACCATTACCAGTCACATGGTAACCTGCTGGGACATCACCATCACGTTTCAAGATGAGGATATCACCTGCAAAGATAAGATCAATATTCTGAATATTGTTATCGTAGGCTAATTTTTCAATAGAAATTCCAGTCGCTTGAGAGATTCCCCACAAGGTATCTCCCCATTGAATCACGTACTGTTGGCCATCTAACTGCTGTGGATTGATATTCTGAGTTGTCAAATTATTTGTAATTTGTTCAGGTGTGCTGGCAATCCAGTTTGTAATATCAGCAGCGTGAGCACTCGTTTGATTTTGATAAAAGCTATCTGCTAACACAGATACCGTAGGCATCCCAATAGGTGCTAGTAAAGCGCCAAGCATCACGGCTTTACTAACATAATTTTTCTTTTTCATCGTATTTCCTCCTTATATCATACGAAACTTACTTTGCTATTGTACACCCTTTTTATTATATTTGTCAATAAATTCTATAACTTTCTAATCAAAGGTTAATGCTAGTTTACAATTTGTACTAAAAATAGACAAATCCTAGCTTTATTTATCTGACATTTAATCATTTGTCCTATCTTTAGAAGGTGATTTATGATACAATAATTACGACTATTTTATGGAGGACTAACATGTCAAATCAACACATGGAAGAATTGAACGATCAACAGATTGTCCGTCGTGAAAAAATGGCGGCCTTGGCTGAACAAGGAATCGATCCTTTTGGTAAGCGATTCGAACGCACAGCTACATCTGGTCAATTAAAAGAAAAATACGCTGACAAAACAAAAGAAGAATTGCACGAAATCAACGAAACTGCTACTATCGCAGGTCGTTTGATGACTAAACGTGGTAAAGGTAAAGTTGGCTTCGCCCACATCCAAGACCGCGATGGTCAAATCCAAATCTACGTGCGTAAAGATGCTGTCGGTGAAGAAAACTACGAAATCTTCAAGAAAGCTGACCTTGGTGACTTCCTCGGTGTCGAAGGTGAAGTTATGCGAACAGATATGGGAGAACTTTCTATCAAGGCTACTCATATCACTCACTTGTCTAAAGCCCTTCGTCCATTGCCTGAGAAATTCCACGGACTTTCAGACGTTGAAACAATCTACCGTAAACGTTACCTCGATTTGATTTCTAACCGTGACAGTTTTGACCGCTTTGTCACACGTTCAAAAATCATTTCTGAAATCCGTCGCTACCTTGATGCTCAAGGTTTCCTTGAAGTAGAAACACCTGTTCTTCACAACGAAGCTGGTGGTGCTGCTGCTAAACCTTTCATCACTCACCACAATGCTCAAAACATCGACATGGTGCTTCGTATCGCGACTGAACTCCACCTCAAACGTCTCATCGTTGGTGGTATGGAACGCGTTTACGAAATCGGACGTATCTTCCGTAACGAAGGTATGGATGCTACTCACAACCCTGAGTTCACATCTATTGAAGTTTACCAAGCTTACGCTGACTTCCACGATATCATGAACTTGACTGAAGGTATCATCCAACACGCTGCTAAAGCTGTTAAAGGTGACGGACCTATCAACTACCAAGGAACTGAAATCAAGATCAACGAACCATTCAAACGCATCCACATGGTTGACGCTATCAAGGAAATCACTGGCGTTGACTTCTGGCAAGACATGACTTTGGATGAAGCCAAAGCTATTGCTGCAGAAAAGAATGTTCCAGTTGAAAAACACTACACTGAAGTTGGTCACATCATCAACGCCTTCTTCGAAGAATTCGTTGAAGAAACATTGATTCAACCAACATTCGTTTACGGTCACCCAGTTGCTGTGTCTCCATTGGCTAAGAAAAACCCAGAAGACCCTCGCTTCACTGACCGTTTCGAACTCTTCATCATGACTAAAGAGTACGGAAATGCCTTCACCGAATTGAACGACCCAATCGATCAATTGTCACGTTTCGAAGCACAAGCTGCTGCTAAAGAACTCGGGGACGACGAAGCAACAGGCATCGACTACGACTACGTTGAAGCCCTCGAATACGGTATGCCACCAACAGGGGGACTCGGAATCGGTATCGACCGTCTCTGCATGCTCCTCACTGATACAACAACTATCCGTGATGTCTTGTTGTTCCCAACGATGAAATAATAATCATATCCCATTATTTGAATAATGGGATATTTTTATATGAGGTATAAACGTGATTAGAAAACTGAAGTCCCTTTTTAAGAAAAAATCAACTGTAGTTGAACAGCCTGAGACAAAGATCGAAGAAAGTCAATTAGACTTTCCCATAGACCGCGCAGATTATTTTTTCGATCATGCACTTGTATTCTATTGTGAAGAAAATAATATCCCGTCAGAAAAACTAAGCAAATCAGATATGCTAGAGATTAGTAAAAGAGCTGCTTTTCATCTCAGTATCTTCGTCGCCTGGCTAGCAAAACATGATTTTCTGAATCCTAAAAGCGATGGATTTAACCTTGAGGATGCACAAAAACTCAAGAATGAAACGATTATGGGTACAGACTATCTCTTTAAACATCTTGATGAAAAACTCTATTCATCTGATATTAGTGACACACTCCTCCCCTTCATCTCTGATTTTTATGAAGATTATATGGATTTCTGTTATACAGTTCTGGTTGATGATATTGCTAGAACTGAATTTAGTTGGGAAATCTATCACTCGGTTGAAGATGATATTGACGAGATATTCAGTCAATATAAGACTTACATCGGATAATATGAAAAACGCTTCTCTCATCTCGAGAGAAGCATTTTCTTATTTCCAAAATTTTGCTTTTGAAGTAGCAAGACATTATTTCAGATGTTTTTTCACATCGGAAAATCTCGATAAGTGCTCTCTTCGATTACAAAAATGATGTACTTTTATAACTTAGTCTTACGTAATGAATCACTATACCTAGATAAGTCAGCAAGCTTCTAATTGAACAAATTATTTAGAAGCTTATTTTTGATATAATGATAGTAATTTGTATTCTTAGAAAGGGATTATACAATGCCAGAGGGAATTAATTTATTTCAGGACACTTTGATAAAATCACTTAAGTTTGGTTTTGTTGATAACATTAAATATCAAGAGGGTGGTTATTCTCCCCAAATTCTTGTGAACAATAGCGATGAAAAGCGCTATGTCTTGACAGACCTACAGGAAGAATTGAGTAAGTGTACTGCTTTCTATTTTTCTGTCGCTTTTGTCACTAAAAATGGAATTGCCATGATTAAGTCTCAGTTATCAGATTTAATGGACAAGAAAGTACCAGGAAAAATCTTGATTTCTCCTTATCTAGATTTCAACGACCCTGATGCAATGCGTGAGCTACTAAAACTTAAAAATGTTGAAGTTCGTTTAACGCCTGAAAAGATGCAGATGCACGCTAAATTCTATCTTTTCGAACATACTGGTAAACAGGTACTGATTTCAGGTAGTTCAAACCTCACACATACAGCTCTAAAAATTAATTATGAGTGGAATATCAAACTGACCTCTACTCATAACGGGGAGTTCATTCAAAATACCAAATCAGAATTTGACCGTATTTGGGAACAATCAGAGTTACTAACATCCGAAATAATTGATACCTATGCTAAAAAGAGAAAGAAGGTCATTAGTCTCACAAAGATTAATGATGAAGAGAAACTCCCCTATTCAGCTGAAAAAATTGTTCCTAATAAAATGCAAGAAGCCGCACTAGAAGGGCTCAAAAATATTCGAGAACAGGGAAAAGATAGAGCACTCGTTATTAGTGCCACAGGTACTGGTAAGACATTTTTATCTGCCTTTGACGTTAAACAATATAATCCTGAACGCATGTTATTCATCGTCCATCGTGAACAGATTCTCAAAAAATCTTTAATAGATTTTCAAAAAGTTCTGGGCTTTAATCCATCTGAAGGACATATTTATCACTCGGGTGACGATTTAACTGGTAAAAAATATATTTTTGCGACTATTCAAACATTGTCACGCGAGGACAACTTAAAAGCATTTTCAAAAGACTTCTTCGACTATATTCTCATTGACGAAGTGCATAAGGCTGGGGCTGATTCATACAAAAAAGTTATGGGCTATTTTACACCCAATTTTTATCTAGGTATGACAGCAACTCCTGAACGTACTGATGGCCAAAATATCTACGAGATTTTTGACTATAATATTGCCTATGAGATTCGCCTACAAGATGCATTAGAAAATGACATGCTCTGTCCATTCGTTTATTTTGGTGTTAAAGACATTGAAATTAATGGGAAACTTATTGACGAAAAATCAAACATCACAAACCTTACATCAGATGAGCGTGTCAAACATATTCTAAATAAAATTGATTTCTATGGTGTTTGTAATAATCAAGTTCGTGGACTTATTTTTTGCTCATCAAAAGCAGAAGCCAGAGAGTTATCAATAAAACTTAATCAACATGGAAAACGTACCATCGCATTGACTGGTGATGACGATATCAACTATCGTGAAAAGGTTGTTAAGCAATTAGAAGATGGAGAGCTAGAATATATCTTGACCGTTGATATTTTTAATGAGGGGATAGATATACCATCCGTAAACCAGGTAGTTATGTTACGTAACACGCAATCAAGTATCATTTTTGTTCAGCAGCTTGGTCGTGGACTTCGTAAGCATAAAAGCAAAGATTACGTTACTATTATTGATTTTATTGGTAATTACAAAAATAACTATCTGATTCCAATTGCATTATTCGGTGATAAATCTATGAATAAAGATAATTACCGTCGTGAACTGCGTGAACCAAATATCTTGAGTGGTTTAACAACCGTAAACTTTGAGGAAGTTGCTAAAGAACAAATCTTCAAATCGATTACAAATACGGTTCTATCTAACATGAAAATTCTCAAAGATGCTTATACAGATCTTGAAAATAAACTTGGTAGAACTCCTATGCTAATCGATCATTTAACCTTTGATAATATTGATCCAATAGTATTTTTTAACAATAATAGCTTCAAAAACTATGCAGATGTTATTAACAAATTTTTAAACAAGTCAATAGAACTCACTGACACTGAGAGTAACTGGTTGAGTTTTATCACATTTGAACTTCTTCCTGGTAAACGAAAACATGAGCTGCTTCTACTTCAGAAACTTATCAAAAAGGGGGAAGTCTCGAAAGATAAATTTATTGAGATACTGGAAACTGAACAATTATCTACTAGAGACTCAATCATCTCCTCCGTTGAAAATGTATTAAGTCTTCAATTTCTTAAATCTCAAGAGGTAAAAAAATTCGGTACTGAACCTCTGGTCACTCTAGAAAAAAATGTTTATAAGCTCAATCCTGAGGTCCTAGATTGTTTCAAGAACTCTGATTTTGCCTTGCTTTTTAATGATGTTATTGAGGCAGGACTCTACAAAGCGAATGATTATCCTGAAATATTTACAATTGGTCAAAAATATTCACGTCGTGATGTCTGTAAACTACTCAATTGGTCTAAAGATGAACCTCCTCTTAATATTGGTGGCTATAAAATCGATAAGAATACTAACACTTGTCCAATCTTTATCACCTATCATAAAGATGATGAAATCAGTGATACGATTAAATACGAAGATGAGTTGTTAAACGAAACTACTCTAAAATGGTTCTCTAAGAACAAGCGTACACTTGAGTCGCCAGATGTAAAAGCAATTATCAATTCACCTGAAAATGGATTAGATCTAAAATTATTTATTATTAAAGATGATGCTGAGGGTGGCGATTTTTACTATTTAGGTGACCTGACGATCGTGCCATCAACCGTTGAAGAATTAGTACGTCCACTTGAAAGCGGCAATGAAAGTATTGTTACTATGAACTTCAAACTAGATAATCCTGTTCCTGATACTCTTTATCGTTACATAACTAATAAGTAAGAGCACCACATTTGTGATGCTCTTATTTTGATAACAATTCTACAGCTGGTCGGTCTACAGGTGCCCAATCTAAAGTTTTCAAGCGACTTGGCTCTAGCCAAGCTGAATCCTGATGTTCCAACAAATCTAGATTTCCAGAAACAAGTTTAGCATGAAAGGTTTTCATAACAACAGTTCCAAAATCATAATCATAGGAAGCTTCATTAACGAAGGAAATAATCTCAATCTGAGAATTTAATTCTTCATGAATCTCTCGAATTAATGCTTCTTCAGGTGATTCTCCTTCTTCCAACTTACCTCCAGGAAATTCCCAGTATCCTCCTAAACTTTTTCCTTCTGGTCGTTGGGCACAAAAGATTTTGCCATCCTTTTCGATGGCTGCTGCCACAACATTAATGATTTTTTTAGACATCTAACATTCCTCCAGATAGTATTCTATCAAAAAGCTATCACGACAAGCAAACTTTAATTTGTTATTTAAAAATACTTCTCTCATCTCGAAAGAAGCATTTTCTTATTTCCAAAATTTTGCTTTTGAGGCTGCGACCCAAGCTGATAGACAAGCTAGGGCTACTACTGCATAGATAGCGTATTGTTTCGTAGGATAAAGCCAGGCTTTGTTTTCTTCATGCCAGCGAGACTTCCAGAGGCCAATGTAATCGCCCGTCATTCCAGGATTTTTAAGGCGCTCCATGTAATTGGCAGGTAGGTTATCAGGCTGATTCATCTGCACGTTAACGATAAAGATAACCAAAGCAAGCGCAATGACAACTAGGAGTGCCAGGGTAATCTTTTTCTTAGCTGTTAGTTGAAATGTTTTCAATTATTTTTCTCCCTCATTTATGAAATAATCTACTCATATAGTTTAGTATAAAAAGGCAATTCTGAAAAGTCCTCTATGACACCAATGTAAGATAAGTCAAAACCTTGCACATCTTCCTCATGGTGCTATAATAAAGATGTCGGTCTGTCTAGAAATAATACACTTTTAGGCAGATATGACTTAGAAAGAGGTGTTTATGACATATTCAAAGAAGGTTTCCCTTTCTGAGGTAAACCAATCCATAGATACACCAAATAATAATCGTTTTTGGCAAAATCTTAAGGCTTTCTTGGGACCTGGGGCTCTTGTGGCCGTGGGTTACATGGATCCAGGGAACTGGATTACCAGTGTCGTCGGTGGGGCGACCTACAAGTATAGTCTGCTTTTTGTCATCTTAATTTCATCTTTAATCGCTATGCAGTTGCAACAAATGGCTGGGAAATTAGGGATTGTGACCCAAATGGACTTAGCTCAAGCGACTGCCTATCACTCGCCCAAATGGTTGCGATACACACTTTGGGTGATTCTGGAGCTTGCCTTAATGGCAACGGATTTGGCTGAGGTGCTTGGTTCTGCCATTGCTCTTAACCTGCTCTTTGGTATTCCAATTATGGTTGCCATTCTGGTGACAGTCCTTGATGTCTTCCTGCTACTGCTCATCATGAAGCTGGGATTCAAAAAAATCGAGGCTATTGTTTCAACCTTGATTTTGACTATCTTGGTTATCTTTGTCTATCTGGTAGCCTTGTCTGAACCTAGTATTACGGGAATCCTAGAGGGTTATCTCCCTACGCCAGCGCTCTTCGAGCCACATGCTGCTGGACATACCAACCAGTTGACCTTGGCGCTTGGGATTGTGGGTGCGACCGTTATGCCACATAACCTCTACTTGCACTCATCCTTGTCACAGACTCGTAAGGTTGACTATTCTGATGGCAAAGACGTGACTAAGGCTGTCCGTTTCATGACCTGGGATTCTAACATCCAGTTGACTTTGGCCTTTGTGGTTAACTCCCTCCTCTTGATTTTGGGAGCAGCTCTCTTCTTTGGTCATGCTTCTGATATTTCAGCTTTCTCACAGATGTACAATGCTCTTCAGGACTCTAAGATTGCTGGTGCGGTAGCTAGTTCGACACTTTCAACACTCTTTGCCTTGGCGCTCTTGGCTAGTGGTCAAAACTCTACCATTACTGGTACTCTGACTGGCCAAATTGTCATGGAAGGCTTTCTCCACATGAGGTTACCGCAGTGGGTAATTCGTTTATTCACACGTCTCTTCGCCTTGCTACCTGTTATCGTTGTAGCTATTCTCTACGGTGATCAAGAAAAGACTCTGGATCAACTGCTGGTTTATTCACAGGTTTTCCTTTCACTTGCCTTGCCATTTTCTATCTTCCCTTTGATTTACTATACTTCTAAGAAATCACTCATGGGAAAACACGTCAATGCCAAGTGGAATACCTTCCTTGGTTATGCCATCGCTATTGTCCTAACCATTCTCAATCTCAAACTTATCTTTGATACGTTTTAAACAAAAAAATAAGGCCAGCGCCATGCTGACCTTGTTTTAGTTTTTGAAGGCGTCAACGAGAACTTGGAATTCTTCGTTGCTGAGGGTAATCCCCTTGCCCATCTTGGTATGGTCTGGACTCCATGTACGGATGTCATACTTAGCTGGTGCGCCATTGAAACTCACACGATTGAGTTCCTTAGTCCAACCCTTGTCATTCTCAGACAAGACCAAGAGTTTTTCTTCAATTTCAAATGAAAATTCTGCCATTTGCTTACCTCCACTAGCTTTATTCGTTTTTTTCTGTGAAAATTGTCTGTTTTAGAATGAAGTTATCCACAAAAATTCACCTTTCATGCTATAATTATTTTATCAAGAAACGAGGGAAATGACCATGATAAACTTTTTAGAAGCCGTAAAGCATCAGCTTCATCAGTTTGTGGAAATAGGTCACAGCAAACCTGTCCACCTAATGCAGAATCAACTTATTAACGATATCTATCATGCTATTGATCATAATCAAATGGTCATGCTGACATCCAATCAGAAGACCTATAAGGGCTACATCAACCGTTATGACAGGGAGCGACAAGCCATCTTTATCGAGCAGGATAAGGTCATCAGCATGATTGAACTTGATGAAATCAAACGTCTAAAAATCATATCACAACGAGGTTAAGTTTATCAGTTAACCTCGTTTTATTATTAGGTTGACTTTTTTGAAACCACTTGCTATAATAAGTTAACTATTTATTTACGAAAGGTTAACTAAAAATGACACAAAATCGTACACTGTCACTTATTCTTCCAGCTTTTGGTGCTGCCATCATTGCTGCCCTAGCTCAAATTGTTATTCCTATCGGTGCAGTTCCCATTACTCTGCAAACTTTTGCTGTCGGACTTGTTGCTGCTATCCTTAAGCCAAGAGAGGCGACACTTGCTGCTACCCTCTACCTGATTCTAGGCGCCATTGGTCTACCAGTTTTTGCAGGTGGAGGCGGTGGGCTCCAATCCTTCTTTGGACCTTCAGCTGGCTATTTGTTGGCCTATCCATTTTTCGCCTTTGTCACTTCAAAACTAACTCATGCTGAGACTCCTATCTGGAAAATCTTTGTGGCTTTTGTTTTGGGAGATGCACTTGTCTTTGTTGGTGGTATCCTCAGCCTGCACTTTCTCGGAAAAATGGGATGGTCTGCAGCTGTAGCTGTTGGCTTGACACCCTTTATTATTCCTGACCTCTTAAAAGGTCTCATCGTCGCTTTGGTGACTAAGCCAGTCTTAAAAGCTCTTAAAAATCATAGTTACTTTAACTAAAAAAGATTGAAGACTTTGTTCATGTGAACAGAATCTTCAATCTTTTTATTTTTCAAAATAAATATCATAGTGCTTTGAACAAGCTGGGTTGAAGGCACTGTGACAATTGGGACAAGCTTCTACATCTTGATACTCCTCAATTGTCATCTCATGCCTACAAACGCCACAGATAAGGATCTTGTCCTGCTTCAATTGACAAGGATAAGCTCGAAAGCTATGTTTCTCTAAGCAATCATGACACTGATAACAGGCATAATACTTCTGGCACTCGAAGCATTTTAGGGCAACTATATCTAGTGGAGAATGGTAGTGTTGACACCTACTCTGATCATCTACCAGGAGCCCATTGATTTGACTTGTCATTAGGCACGAACAGTTTTGCTTGAACCGTCTTTTTGGTAGAGGTTAATCAAACCTTCTTTAGTTGAACGAATCATGTCACCAGGTTTAACTTCTTGTGGCACGGTAATTGTAAGAAGTTCCATTGGGTTTGGTGCACGGTCAATCTTGTTACCATTGGCATCGTGAAGGTCTTTGATATCACACTCGAAATGACGGAAGCCTGGTCCGTAGAATTCAACGTGGTCACCTTCGAGGATAACGTTACGTTGACGGATAGTAGCTGTCATAGTTGCTGGATCAAAGTCTACGACTTCACCAACGAATTTGTATTGTGGAATCTTACGACGAGCTCCAAAGAGTTGTTCGTTTTCTGTTGGTGTCTTGTAGTAGAAACCTGTTGCCAATTCACGCTGGGCAACTTTCCAGAGTTCGTTAATCAAATCATCTTTGATGGCATAAAAGGCTTCTGCACTTTCCATGTAAGCGTCACAAGCAGCCTTGTAACAGTTGGCAACTGTTGAGACATAGTGGACAGATTTCATACG
The DNA here is from genome assembly GCF_037967965.1 of Streptococcus sp. FSL R7-0248. Lineage (NCBI taxonomy): Bacteria > Bacillati > Bacillota > Bacilli > Lactobacillales > Streptococcaceae > Streptococcus > Streptococcus sp. FSL R7-0248. The sequence continues at coordinate 700,136 of NZ_CP150201.1, read as the reverse complement.
ACCTTCGATTTTAAGGCTATCAACGCCATTATCGATAAGGTCAGGGATATTTTCAATCATACACATGTCAACGGCTGACATAGAGTATTCTTCAGGAACTTCACCTTTGATACTCTTACGTTCTTGGCCGAATGGCATGTCGTAAAGGTCATATTTCCAACGACAAGACTGTGAACAACCACCACGGTTGGCATCACGGTCTGACATGTGGTTAGAAAGGGTACAGCGACCTGAGTATGAGATACACATAGCGCCATGGACAAAGGCCTCAATTTCAAGATCCGTACGCTTACGGATTTCAGCCAACTCTTCCATGGTAACCTCACGTGCCAAAACGACACGGGTCAAACCATACTCTTTCCAAAAATGGAAGGTTTCAACGTTTGTCGCAGATGCTTGTGTAGACAAGTGGATGTTAAGTCCTGGTGCGTAGGTTGAACAGATTTCAATCAAGGCTGGGTCAGATACGATAACAGCATCGAGTCCCATGTCACGCAATTCACGGAACCACTCACCAGCACCTTTTTCATTTCCTTCATGGGTAACCATGTTTGAAGCAACGTGCACATCAACACCACGAGCGTGAGCATATTCGATACCTTCTCGAAGCTCATCCATGGTAAAGTTTCCGGCACGGCTACGCAAACCATAGGCTTGTCCACCAACGAAAACAGCATCTGCGCCGTAATTTACAGCGACTTTCAATTTTTCCAAAGTTCCAGCAGGTACAAGTACCTCTGGGCGTTTTTTAGTTGTAGTCATAATTTCTCCAATTTGCAAGATTGTCGATTTTAAGTTTTGAACAACTCCTTCGTTCCCTGAAAATGGAAAACTCTCAAACGAAGGAGGAAGTATTTTTATTTTACACGGTCAGGTTCATAGTCGTAGAAACCTGTGTCCAAACCACGGTTGGCTGGGTGTAATTTATGAATAGCCTCATCAAAGAGGAAGGCTTGGTCTTGTGAAAATTCGCCAGCCTCGATGAGGTCACGAGCCTTCACAAAATACTCAGTGATTTTTACAAAGTTTTCACCTGGGCAATAAACGCCGTCCAACTTCCAGTGGTCAAAACCATGTTCAACGAGTTCTGAAAGTTTAGTCATCATATCCAAGTCATTGTTGGCAAAGATATGTGTCCCGTGCATATCTTCATAAACTGAGTAGTGAGAATCTGGATCTCCTGGCTCAGAAAGGAAGAGGTCACGTTCTTTGGTAACAGCTTCATCCGTTTTGATAAAGTTGTAATAGTTTTGAAGAAGTGGACGTTTTGAGTGGTGAATGATACTTGCACCATAAACCAAAACCTCAGCTGGAATCTGAAGATTTTCAGCCATGATGAATAGTTCCGCAGATGGAATCTCACGAGCCAAAACCGCTTCAGATGCTCCTGCCTGTTTGCCCCAGAAATTAATCTGACGGCTAGAGGTTACCATAGTTGAAGCATCATAAATCATTTTGAAGGGACGTTTGTCACGGTTACAGATGTAGAAAACTCCTGCATCACCAACCGTGATATAATCTGCCTTGATTTCTTCAAGAAAATCAAGATAGTCTGGAAGAGCATCCATCATACCTTGGTGCATGAGGGCATTAACGGCAACAGTCAATTCCTTGCCTGACTCATGTACCAGCTCTGCAATCTTTCGCATTTCTGCGAATGAAAAAGGCTTAGGCAAACGAAGGCCAAAGGCTTTTTCGCCGATATAAATACGATCTACGCCAAGTTCTAGGAGCTCACGTGCTTGCTCGTAGCTCTCAGCAGTCGCTGTAATTACAATTTTTTCCATAACTCACATTATAGCACAAATGATTTGATTTTTTTAGAATTTTTAGGTTCAAAACTATGTATCTCAATATTTTAAATTAGTTTTTAAATACTATAATTTTCACAAAAATCAAAAAAAACTTTGCAATATAAATTTTTTATGGTATTATTAATGAGATTCTAAATAGTGAAATACTGACTAAGTATTTTAACCTACACGAAAAAGTGATTTAGATATTTTATATAGAAAGGAGGCAGACATGGCTGACAACTTACACCGTCAATTTGATCACATCGAAGATTTCGAGACTGAGCGTCTTCAAACGACGAATTACCAAGATTATCAAACTTTAAATAGTAATAGTATTAAGCTACAAGATATGATTTTCTTTGGACGTATCTCAAGCTTCTGTGTTTCAACAGTCCTAGTTGCCTTCCTTTTCTTGGTAGCACAGGTGGCTACCTTCTGGGCCTTCTTCTGGGCAATTACCATCAGCGTCATTGGTCAGATAGGCATTTATGTCCTAATCGAGTATTATAAAGCACAAAAACGTTGACTGTTTGGTCAACGTTTTTTTCGTACTAAAAAAAGCCTCATGGGCTTTCTTTTTATTTTGCTTCTGCTGCTTCTTCAGAGATATCTTTGATATCAATGACGATATCATCAACGATAGCTTTTGTTTCTGCTTCAACATCTGCTTGCTCAGGAGTTACTTGAGCAGTTTTCTCTTTGATAAGTTCAAAGCTCTCTTTTGCAAAGTCAGCAACTTGAGCTGTTTTTTCTTGGACAGCTTTTGTCAAATCATCCGCAGTGATGTCGCCATTTTCAAATTTTGTTTTATAGTCTTGGAAAGTATCGACTGCCAAATCTTTGTAGTCGTTAGCTTTTTCCACCACTTGATTTTGATAAGCTTTAGGATCTTCTTTGAATGAAGCGATTTCTTCATCAATACGTGCTTTAACAGCTTTACCTTTTTCAGTTGTAAAGAAGTATGCTGCTGCAGCTCCAGAAGCTGCACCAATGATTAGGGTATTTAAAAATTTACTCATGAAAAGATCTCCTTATTTTTTCTTGTCTTTTTTACCAAAAAGTTTTGAGGCAACCTTACCGATAGCAAAGGCTGAACCTGCCTTACCGACACTTGCTCCTGCTGCACTTGCTTTAGCACCGAGGTAACGGGCTTCAGTATTCAAGTCAGAGACACTTTCTGAAAGCTCAGCTACTGCTACAAAGAGAGGATCGATGGTTTGAACTTTTTCATTAACATCTTCAACCAAGACGTTTGCCTTAGCCAAGATTTCATTTGTTTGATGAAGGGTTACATTGATATCTGTACGAAGCACAGCAACTGTTTCTTCAACTTCTTTAACCACATGACGGGTACGAAGTAGGGTAGGGATTAATGCAATGAGGAACGCAGCAAGTGCGATTGCGATAATAAGAAATGCAATTTCTGCCATAGTTTAGGACTCCTTTGACCTTTTTAAAAGGTTACTACAAGAAAACTGAAATAGATTCTTCAGTTTCCAGTAACCTTTGTTATGATAATTTTCATTATATTATAACAAAGTCTGAGCGGTATGACTAGTTTTTCATTTTATAATCTGCCTCTGGACGTTGCTTTCGCAAATATAGTAAGATAGCACCCAAGATGATAATGGCGATGCTGACCCATTGAGAAACACGCAAGCCAGCAAACATGAGACTATCGGTACGCATACCTTCAATGACAAAACGTCCAAGACCATACCAGATAAGGTAAAATGAGGTCACATCTCCTTGACGTAGTTTCTTATAAAAGCGTCTTAGTCCTAGGATAGTGATAAATCCGACTAAGTTCCAAAGACTTTCATAAAGAAAGGTCGGTACACGATAACTCCCATCAATGAACATCTGCTGGCGAATAAATTCTGGGACATAATTCAGATGACTAACTGCTCTTCCGTAAGCCTCTTGGTTAACAAAATTTCCCCAGCGACCGATACTCTGAGCAATCATAACGCCAGGTGATGCAATATCAAGAAAATCCAAGACAGCAATGGCATGACGTTTCGAAAACCAATAGAGGACAGCTGCACCTGCAATCAAGCCACCATAAATGGCAATTCCGCCATTCCAAATCGCAACAATTTCTGAAAGATTCTGACTGTAGTAAGACCACTGGAAGATCACATAGTAGAGCCTTGCACCAACAATGGCTATAGGAAAGGCAAGAAGAATAAAATCTAGGATGTTTTCAGGGTCAATTCCCTTTTCGGGAGCCCAACGCTGAGCCAGATAAACGGCTAGTAAAAGACCAGATACAATACAGATGGCATACCAATGAATACTGATTGGACCAAGTCTTAGGGCAATTGGATCAATGGTAGCTAACATCAGTCTTCACCATTCTTACTAATGAGGTTGGTCAAACGGTCCTCAAAGGTTTTGGTTGCATCAAATCCCATTTGCTTAGCACGATAGTTCATTGCTGCAGCTTCGATAACGACTGAAACGTTACGTCCTGTCTTAACAGGAATGCGGATACGTGGAATCTTAACGCCCTGCAATTCAATTTCTTCATTGCCATTTCCAAGACGGTCAAAGATCTTGCCATTTTCAAAATTATCAAGATAAATAGCCAACTGAACTTGAGAGGAATTACGGACAGCACTAGCTCCGTAAAGGCTCATAACGTCAATGATCCCAACCCCACGAATTTCAAGAAGATGGCGGAGGATTTCCGCGGGCTCACCCCAGAGAGTCTCCTCATCCTTAGCATAAACATCCACACGGTCGTCAGCGACAAGACGGTGACCACGTTTCACCAACTCAAGCCCTGTCTCACTCTTACCGATGCCAGAGTCTCCTTGAATAAGAACTCCCATCCCGTAGATATCTACCAAAACACCATGGACACTAGTTCGTTCAGCTAATTGCGAGTTAAGATACCAAGACATGTCACCTGAAAGCGACGATGTGCCGTTTCGTCCTTGAAGAACTGCTACACCATTTTCCTTAGCAGCTCGAAGCATCTCTTCCGGAATCTCAAGACCACGCGCCACGATAACAGCTGGAGTTTCCGCTTTAAACATATTCGCAAAAACAGAATAACGGTTGTAATCAGTCATGGTTTTAAGGTAGGACCACTCCTTCATCCCAACCAACTGAAGTCGTTCAGGTGAATAATAGTCAAAATACCCCGTCATTTCTAAACCAGGACGAGAGATATCAGCTGTTGTTATTGGTTTTGACAAAAGTTTTTCGTTCCCATAGACAACCTTAAGCTTAAGCCTATCAACCAGCATTTTAACAGTTACTGTCATGTTATTTCCTCCGATTATTTACTAGTTTCATTGTATCATAAAAAGGTTTTCAATGCGGTTCTCAAAGCAAAAAAGACCTATGACTAGCACTGGAGCCAATCATAGATCTTTTCTATTATAATTTACTTACCAGTTCCACTCGTCTTCTACAGGTTCAGCGTTTTTGCGTTTTCTTCCATCCTTAAGTTTTACTTCGGGATAAATATCCTCTTTGTAAGGAAGGAGAAGGGCTAAAACCAAGTATAAGAAGATTCCAAACTGCGTTGAAACCATTAGAATAACAGCCAAGATACGAGCCAAAGCTAGGTCCCAACCAAACTTATCTGCCAAACCTGCAACAACACCGGCGACGAGTCTATTTTTTCGTGTCTTATAAAAACGATTTGACATGGTCTTCTTCTCCCATCATTTCTTTGATTTAATTATATGATTTTTTTAAATTAAAAAAATCAGCCCTAGGACTGATTTAGAAAAATGAGCTTGCCTCGACACAGACCGCATCCAAACTTCTGTGTATTGACACGGCGTTTGCGACGGTAGATATGACCACAAGATTGGCACTGATAAAGGTAGTACTTCTCCTTTTGACCTTGCATCTTTGGAGCGTATCTAAGGCCTTCAACCTTGGCTAGTAAGTCCTTAAAATCTCTATCAACATGCTTGTAGCCCTTACCTTGAAAATAAAGGTGATAATGACAGAGCTCGTGGCGGACGATTTTTCGAAAGGTCTCAAGACCATGTTCCTCATAGAGTTTTGGGTTGAAATCTAAGTGTCCATCATTGGGAAAGAACCGCCCTCCAGTGGTCCGGAGACGCTTGTTCCACAAGGCTTGATGCTTAAATTCCCAGCCAAAATCTTCTATAGAAACAGTCTTAACATAATCAGTTAGATTCACGTGGATTCACCAAGGAGAGGTTGAGTTTTTCATGCTCCAAATCAACTTTTGATACCCACACGGTAACCAAATCCCCAACAGAAACGACCTGACTTGGGTGGTTAACGAAGCTCTTGCTCATCTCAGAGATATGGATAAGGCCATCCTCATGGACACCGATATCCACAAAGGCACCAAAGTCCACAACATTTCGGACTGTCCCTTCAAGTTTTTGTCCTACTGACAAGTCTTTGAGTTCAAGAACATCCTGACGAAGCACTGGTGCTTCAAAATCATCACGGAGGTCACGACCTGGTTTCAAAAGGTCAGCGATGATATCTTTAAGGGTTTCCTGACCAAGCCCTAGCTCTTCTGCTGTTTCTTTAAGATTAAGAGCCTTCAATTTCTCTTTGGCAGAGTCGTCCAAATCTGTGATATCCAACTGCTCGAAGAGGTCTTTTACCGCTGGATAAGACTCTGGGTGGACTCCCGTATTATCCAAGATATTCTTGGCATTTGGAATACGAAGGAAACCAGCTGCTTGTTCGAAGGCCTTGGCACCGAGACGTGGAACCTTTTTGATTTCAGCACGTGATGCAATCTCACCATTTTCCTCACGGTAGGCGACGATATTTTCAGAGATGGTCTTGTTGAGTCCTGACACGTGTGACAAGAGGGTACTACTTGCCGTATTGACATTGACACCGACTTGGTTAACCACGGTATCAACGACGAAATCAAGATTTTCAGACAGTTTCTTCTGACTAACATCATGCTGGTATTGGCCTACTCCGATTGATTTAGGGTCAATCTTAACCAACTCGGCCAACGGGTCTTGGAGACGACGGGCAATAGAAATGGCAGAGCGTTTTTCAACCGTCAAATCTGGAAACTCATGGCGAGCCAACTCTGATGCAGAATAGACAGAGGCACCACTTTCATTAACAATGACATAAGAAGTTTCTGGGAAATCCTTGAGGACTTCTGCCACAAAAGCTTCACTTTCACGGCTTGCTGTTCCATTACCAATCGCAATAATCTCAATGGTATACTTTTTGATGAGGTCAGCCAAGTCTTTTTTAGCCTGTGCGATTTTAGCCTGACTTGCTGGAGCTACTGGATAGATAACTTGCGTTGTAATGAGCTTACCAGTTTGATCAACCACGGCCAACTTAGCCCCTGTACGAAAGGCTGGGTCAAAACCAAGTACCATCTTGCCTTTAAGTGGCGATACTAGAAGGAGGCTTCGAAGATTTTGAGAGAAAAGTTGAATAGCACCATCTTCTGCTGCTTCAGTCAATTCGCTTCGGATACGACGCTCCATAGCTGGAATGATTTTCTTCTTGAGAGATTGATTGATAACTTCCTCGATATAGTCATTCTTTTGTTTGAAACGAGCACTGTAGAAACGGTGCATTTTCTCAAGATTGTGCTTAAAGCTTACCTTGATAACGCCTAGTTTCTCACCACGGTTAAGGGCTAACGTACGGTAACCTTGAAGTTTAGACACCTTGTCCTCAAAATCATAGTAAATCTTGAAAATTTCTTTTTCATCCAGCGATTGATCCTTGAGGGTTGAAGTGATGTCACTGTTGTTCCAGATTTCGTTGTAGGTCCAAGAGCGCAAGCTATTGTCCTCAGAAAAGGCCTCAACCAAAATATCCACAGCACCCGCAAGTGCCTTATCAGCTGTTGGAAAGGCTTCAGATGTCAACTTTTCAGCTTCAGCCTTGAGGTTGGGACTATTTTGCAAGATAAGACGAGCCAATGGGAAAAGACCTGCTTCACGGGCAATAGTCGCTTTGGTGCGGCGTTTTTCCTTATAGGGGAGGTAGAGTTCTTCCACGTCTGCCAACTTTTCAGCCGCTTCAATGGCTACCTTGAGTTGGTCAGTCAATTTACCCTGAGCCTCGATCTTAGCCAAAACCGTTTCCTTGCGGTCTTGAAGAGTAGTCAAGGACTTGTCCATATCAATGATAGCCTTGATTTGCGTTTCATCCAGATTGCCTGTTTTTTCCTTACGGTAACGGGCGATGAAGGGGATGGTATTGCCTTCTGCGGTCAATTCCAAAACAGTTTCAACTTGTTGTTTTTTTAGGCCCAATTCCTGAGCCAGTGTCTCTAGATTACGATTTTTCATAAGTTCTATTATACCACGATAGGAGATTTGCTTGGGTAGAAAACCTTGTAGCTGAAGCGAGAATTTTTAAGCAAGAGGTAGTATAATAGAAAGGTAAACCTATTGTTAGGGGCTATTTCTAACAGAAATGACGCCCTTAGTATCTTATTGCAACTGAACTCGGGCTATTTCTTTCGGAAAATAGATGCATCTTCCTAGAAGCAAAGCTTCTTCGGCCGATGCCCTAATTTTCTGTCAGAAATGACGCTCTTAGTATCTTATTTTAACTCGGAGGCTTTTTATGGCGGTTATTCAGAAAAAAACAAATGAACTTGAAAGCATGATGGCATCTTTTGCGGCTATCCCTGATTTTGAGAAGGCGGGAACTGATCCTAAGAAGGACAAACGTCTTCAAGAAGATAAGAAGAAATAATAGTTATGGCTATTTTTCATCAACTACCAGATAGCGTTTTGCAGCTTCTGGCAGTTTTTCTATCTATTATTATCGAAGCCCTGCCCTTTGTTTTGTTGGGAAGTATTCTGTCTGGCTTTATCGAAGTCTTCGTGACTCCTGAAAAGGTCCAAAACTTCCTGCCGAAAAACAAGATCCTGGCTATTCTTTTTGGAACTCTAATTGGTTTTATTTTCCCTTCTTGTGAGTGTGGGATTGTTCCCATTATCACGCGCTTTTTAGAGAAAAAAGTGCCTAGCTACACGGCTATTCCTTTCATGGCAACAGCTCCTATCATTAATCCAGTCGTTCTTTTTGCGACCTATACGGCCTTTGGGAACTCTTGGTACTACGTGATTTTACGTTTCCTCGGGGCTTTCTTGATTGCCATGATTTTGGGAATCTTGCTGGGCTTTGTGGTAGATGACCAGATTCTTAAGGAAAATCGAAAGGTCAGTCATGTGCACGACTATAGTGGTTTGTCAGCTGGTAAGAAAGTTTTTCAAGCCTTGATTCATGCTGTCGACGAGTTCTTTGACACTGGACGTTACCTGATTTTCGGGAGTCTGGTGGCCGCAAGTATGCAGACCTACCTACCTACCCGTATTCTTACGACAATCGGGCACAATTCGGTGACAGCCATCCTCATCATGATGCTTTTGGCCTTTATCCTCTCGCTTTGTTCTGAGGCAGATGCCTTTATCGGGGCTTCCTTACTCTCTAGTTTTGGAGTGGCACCAACGGTGGCCTTTCTCATCATCGGTCCTATGGTTGATATCAAGAACCTAATCATGATGAAACACCAGTTTAAGACACGCTTTGTTGGTCTCTTCGTAGGAACCGCAAGTCTGGTGACAATCATTTACTGTCTGGTATTGGGGGTGATTTAATGTTACGTTTTCTCATCTTATCTGGGTATTTTGAGCTGGTCATGTACTTGCAAGTTTCTGGCAAGCTCAACCAGTACATTAATATCCACTACTCCTACTTGGCCTACATTTCCATGGTGCTTTCCTTTATCCTCGCTGTGGTTCAACTCATTGTTTGGATGAAGCAGATGAAGGTTCACTCGCATTTGTCAGGTCGAGTAGCCAAGGTAGCCAGCATCGTTCTCTTGGCCTTTCCAGTCCTTACGGGGCTCTTGGTGCCAACAGTAACCTTGGATGCCAATACCGTATCAGCTAAGGGCTATCATTTTCCACTGGCGGCAGGGAGCGATCCTAACCAGGCCGACCAAGAGGGAACGACTATCCAGTACTTGAAGCCAGATACCAGCTCCTACTTCACCTCCTCAGCCTATGAGAAGGAGATGACCAAGGAGCTAGCCAAGTACAAGGGACGTGAGACCATCCAGATTACCACGGAAAATTACATGGAAGTCATGGAGCTCATCTACCTCTATCCTAACGATTTCATGGGCAAGAAGGTCACCTATACCGGCTTTGTTTACAATGACCCACAGACCAAGGGTTATCAGTTCATCTTCCGTTTCGGTATTATCCACTGTATCGCCGATTCAGGTGTTTACGGACTGGCGACGACAGGAAGTGACCAAACCTTCAAGGATAATACCTGGGTAAAAGTCACTGGTACCATCACTGTGGATTATTATCAAAATCTTAAACAGAGCCTCCCTATCCTTAATTTGACTGAGATTAAAGAGGTCGGTCAGCCTGACAATCCTTATGTTTATCGCGTATTTTAAAAAGCCAAGTTCAGTTGAACTGGCTTTTTCTTCTTGTGCAAAATGGATTTGTCTAGACTTCTTTTGCTAGGGCTATTGCTTTTTCAAGGGCTTGGTCCGTCGACTCGCAGATATTATCTGGACCGATAGTCTGGATGAAGCCTGATTTTTCGAGAACTCGGTAGGGTTGGGCGTTAACGTGAGAAAGAAGCAAGGTCATGCCACGTTTTTGGCAGATAGCAAGCGTTTCCTCAAGGGCATCCAGACCAGAGATATCCATAGCTGGAACGTTGCGCATGCGTAGGATAAGGACATTCTTACCATCGTCATTGATAACATTCAAGAAGTTATTGGCTGCACCAAAGAAGAGGGCACCAAAGATTTCATATACGACTGCATTTTTAGGGACTTGTTTCAAGTCGCTGTCCTCAGACAATATAGGATCGTCCAGATTTTCCTTGTCCACCCACTGACGGATTTGAGCCACGTCTGACATGCGTTTGAGGAAGAGGAAGGCTGCTAGGACCATACCAAATTCGATGGCAACCACTAGGTCAAAGAAAACGGTTAAGATAAAGGTTACGATAAGGACTGCTACATCACTCTTAGGGGCACGTTGAATCATACGAACGACAGTACGCCAACCGCTCATGTTATAACCGACAATCATTAGGATTGAGGCCAAACAGGTCATAGGAATCAATGAGGCATAAGGCATGAGAAAGAGTAAAATCAGAAGCAAGGTAAGGGCATGAACCATCCCCGCTACTGGTGTTCGTCCTCCATTTTTGACATTGGCTGCGGTACGGGCGATGGCACCCGTTGCAGGAATCCCGCCAAAGAGGGCTGACATGATATTCCCAACACCTTGGCCAATCAATTCAGCATTAGAGCGATGATTACCACCAATCATCCCGTCTGAAACAACGCAAGAAAGTAGGGATTCGATGGCTGCTAGTATGGCAATGGTGAAGGCTGGCGACATCATTTGACGAATCAAAGAAAATGATAAGTCAGGAACTGTGAAACTTGGAAGTCCTGCTTTGATGGTGTAAAGATCACCGATGGTTTTGACTGGCAGATGACCAAAAGCTACGATGGCTGTGGTCACAATAATTGCAACCAAAGACCCCGGAATTTTCTGAGAAAGGCGTGGCCAAAAGATTTGAATGACTAGGGCCAAGATACCAATTGCAAGTGTCGGCCAGCTAATACTTGATAGATGCTTCTCATAAGCTAGAAGTTTTTCTAAGAACTCAGCTGGCACGGACTTCATCTCAAGGCCCAGAAAATCTTTAACCTGTCCAGCCACAATCCCAACAGCTATCCCCAAGGTAAAACCAAGTGTGATGGTTTTGGGAATGAACTTGATCAGGTCACCAAAATGTAGGAGCCCCATGATAATAAGCATGAGTCCCGCCATGAGCGTGGCAAGGGTCAAACCAGCCATACCATACTGGGCAATGATGCCATAGATGATAACAACGAATGCTGCAGTCGGTCCACCAATCTGAACCCGACTACCTCCTAAAAAGGAAATAAAAAAGCCTGCAACGACTGCTGTGTAAAGACCTTGTTCGGGATTGACACCAGAGGCAATGGCAAGGGCAATCGACAAGGGCAGGGCAATGATAGCCACGATGACTCCTGCGATTAAGTCCTTAAGAAACTGGCCCTTAGAATAATTCCTGATGGTAGTGAAAAATTTGGGTGTGATATATTTTAAAGCGTCCATTTTTTCCTCCTAACTACTATCCTAAAACTCTTTAACTCAGTGAAATAACTCTTTTTCAATGAGTGTCAGACGCTTATCAATTTTACAATCTTATGATAGCATAGGAAAAGTTCATTTTCTAGGGGCTTGAGGGATTTAAAGCTATTATTTCAAGAATTTTTAATTTTCTTAGTTTAGAAGTGAAGGTATCAAAAAACAAGTCCAGACTATGGACTTGTTTTGAAAGATTCATTATGGATTACCAACTTGTTGGCAAGGAAATCGGAATGTTAAGTTTAACCTTCATCTTGCTATTGGTCACAGAGGCTTGCTCAATTTCATAGCCGATTTCAGGAAGCTTGAGCTGAATTTGGTCATTAACCATTTGAACACCACTGCTGGACTGGGCAATGCTCTTCTTGAGGTAAGGCAGAACCAGTGATTTTGGAACTGGAAGGCGACCCAGGTGGGCACCTGCCAAGTCTAGTAAGATGACTTCCTTGTTAGTGCTGACCTTAAAATCAAGGCTAAATGTTGATCCGATAGGCCCAAGAGATACGGGAACCTTAGCTGTTAGATAGGAATCATTCAACTCTACGCTACTGTTTTGCAAGGTCTCGTCATTAGAATCAGCCATGCTTGCTTTTAGGATTTGACGAAACTGATTACTGTCAAGATTAATCTCAGTTGAAACTCCGCCTGATGAAAGGGACGCCCCACCAATACCAGCCTGGGCTAAATCAGCAAGGGATGTTTGTGTTGATACATTTTTTAATTGGTCCTGACTGTCGATCTTGTCCGGAATAAGTAGAGCCGCCACTGCAAAAAAGAGCACAATGACGAGGACAATGAGTCGTTTAAACCATTTCCACATAGGGATACCTCATTTCAATTTTTCACTTTTGACGTCTATTGTACTGTAATCAAGGGAAAAAAGCGAGTAAGAACTGGAAATTCTCTCATATTTTCTTAATGCAGGAGATATGGCTCCAGAACTTCAAAGACTTTTAAGTAAGCATTGGCATAAAGGTGGACGCCGTCATAGGTATGCTCTGCCTTCTGCTCTTTTCTATCATCAACCAAATCAGCATTACAATTAATGAAGTAGCAGCCATAGGTTTTAGCGATTTCCTCAAGAGCCTGGTTACAGCGGTCAAGATTTTCAGGAGTCCGCAGTTTCATCCACTGGATAGATGCCGGTGTCTGCCAAGGCAGATGAAGATTGGCTGGATAAAAAGCCATCAGGTAAATCTTGGTATTTGGCAATATAGCTAGTGTTTGCTCCAGAATTTGGCTGATATTTGCCGTCATATGTTGGAACCACTGATCTCCATAAGGCTCCTCGGTCATGTCATTGGTACCGATATTGATGAAAACCTTACTCGGTTGCAGATCCAAAAGTAGAGGATGGATATGCTGGAGAAATTCATCCGTATTCAAACCACTGATGCCCCGATTGTAGATGATATCGTCGATACCTCTACTCCTAGCGATTTCACAAATGGGAAAAAGCTCCATGAGTGAGGAGCCCGTAAAGAGTGTCTCCCCCTTGATAGCAACCTCATTTAGGCACTGATAGTTTTTAAGTTTGATATCTTTTAATTCATCCATGATAACTTTCTTCTATATAATTTTATCTAAATGAGGGAGAAGGCAAAGAGCAACCCTACAACCGTATTGGCCAAGGCGTGGATAAAGACACTTGGAAGAATGGAGCCATTTGCTTTCTTTTCATTGATAGCACCCAAAACGAAAGCTATGAGACTGATAAAGACCAAGATAACAAAAGCCTTTAGATAACCAATTATTTGGATAAACATAAGTGCATGGATGAGACCAAATAAGAGAGACTGAACCAGATTTGCTCCTAGAAATCCTAGTTTTCCTTGCATCCTTTTTAATAGAAAACCTCTAAAGAAGATTTCTTCAGGCAAGGCAGTCCCTAAGATAGCGTAGGCTAGAATAGCAGGAAGAGCTCCAATTCCCTTTCCAGAAAAATCTGCTGTGGCCGTTTTGCTAGAGTCGAACCAAGCTAAGACGATAATTGAAAAAAGAAGAAAAAGTAGGGAAAAACCAAAAATGGTCAGTAGTAATCGCCTCTTCTGCTGGGTTTGAACTTTCTTCAACCCAATCCAGTCAAAGAAACCGACCTTTTTCCTGCTCCAAATTAACCAAGTGATAAAAGGAATGACAGAGACTATGAGCAGTTCCATAATACCGCTCATCAGTTTAGACATAAATAGGGTCATAAGTTTGTCCTCCATTTCTAATCAAAAGACAGCTTCGTTCTTTTGAAAACGATTACCTTTACACCATGATTATACTACTTTTAGGGGAAGAAAAAGCCCATTTTCACCAATCTTGCCAGGTTTCTTTGGCACGAATCACACGGTTTTGCTCATAGTCAATATGGTAAACACGCCAGCCACCAATCCAATCGTCCTTCAGCTTGTACTCAACACTTCCTTTAAGGTCGTCACCCTTGCCCAAGAGCTTCTCCACTTCTTCTCTCGTCATGCCCTCAAGCTGATACTGACGGTGAAAACTCCACATGAGTTTGTGTCGCATGGGAGCTGGTGTATGAGCCCATTTTTCAGGCGTAAAGACTCGGTCACGAGGGACAATGATTGCAAAATGAACCAGACAAATGATTTCGATAATTAAGCACAAGGCTTTTAGCCTTTTTCGTCTGGTTTCTGGGGTAAGGTATGCCATAGGACTACCTTACTTTCTCTTGCTTCCAATGGTCGTCCAAAATCACTGTGTGCTCTTTTGAAAAGCGAATAAGGATGTCTCTGGCAACTTGTTGAGATACCCGCGCGACATTGGTCAAGTCTAGTCCTAGCTCAGGTGTGTCGTGTTCCAAGCGATACTTGTCATCCTCGTATTCAACAAAGATAAAGCTCCTTGACCTTTTATCGCCATAGGTGAGATAGAGACTATCGTAGGATGTTGGAAGTTGCACCAAGGCATCCCAGATATCACTGTCACTTGGTTCTGTGATCGTTACATAGTCCACCTGATCCGCTGTCGATATACGCATGACAAGGCCTTCTGCTGCTTTCTTTTTAGGTGCTAGCCACTTAAATAAATGCATCGTTTTACTCCTTTAGATGATGATTCCTTTTTGCTTGAGATTGTCCAGACATTCCTGTAAATAGGCGGCATCGTGCTCTGGGTAAATGATGTCTGGTAATGTCTCCACTTCAAGCTTATCGTAGGCTGGCATCTGCTTACCTCGATACTCCTTGTCTAACCACTCAGGGCTGACACGATAGCCACGTTCCGTCATTTCTTGCATAATAAGTTCATGGTATCTAAACAAGCGATATGGAGAATAGTCAAAAACATAGTTAACCGTCGCATGTTTGCGTTGCCACCCCTTGCCACGAAGGGCACAACATTCTCGGTGTTGTCCTAATAATTGCTGACGAGGTAGTTTTGCAATCAAGTCTTGATGCCACAGTCTCATTTGCAACCTCCATTAATCAGAGTTGACTCCTCCAGATAGCGATTTGGGTACTTGATGAGGAGCTCTTTGACGGATTCCACCAAACAATGCTGAGGAATTTTGCCTGCCGCATAGCTATCCAGTTGGGCCATAAACATTTCCTTTTCGCTGACAGTCGCCTTTTTCTTAAAATACCCCCAGATATGTTGGAAGGCATTGACGACCTGACCAGGATTTTCAGGAAGGTCAAGTGCTTGATCAATGTAGGCTTGAACCTGATCAAAACTAACCTCTTCATTCTTGAGATAGTTACGGATTTCCAAGTAAATCTTGTTCGAATGGCTGAGCACCAGGTACTTATTGGCTGCCCATAGTTGCTCGCACTGACGACGTAGATTAGTAGTTGTCATTAGGGACCTTCCTTCTTGCTTTTTATCAGTATAGCATAGTTTAAATAGGGATAATAGATTATGCCTTTGAGAATTCGAAAGAGTGATTTTCAAGCATTTTCAGAAAAAGTTTTTTGCTTGGTTTGTTTGTAAGCGTTTGCTATACTTAAGATATCAAAGAAAGGAGACAAGCCTATGACATTGTCCAAAAAACTCACACTTTCTCTTGCCTCTATGGCAGTTCTTGGTCTTTTAGCAGCCTGCTCAAACCAGAAAGTTCAAACACCTGAAAGCTCTTCTAGCACCCAACAAAGTTCAAGTAAGGTTTCATCTTCACAAAGCTCTGAAGCCTCTAAACAAACTGAAGGCCTAGATGGCACCTATAAAGGGACTGACGAAAATGATCGTATTACTCTTACCATCTCTGGAAATACTGGAACTTGGGAAGAGGACGAGGCAGATGGCGAGAAGGAAAGCAAGCCTGTAACAGTTAACTCTGACAATCAAAGTCTGACAATCGGTGACGACACCAAATACTATAAACTCGATGGTAATCAACTGACTATTGAAGATGACGACCATGATCCAAATGATACGGTTGTCTTGACTAAATAAGATGAAAAACCTTAGCCAAACCACTCTCTAGAATTTAGCTAAGTTTTTTTATGTTATACTATAGGCAGAAAGAAAACGGATACAAACAGGAGGTTGACGATGACTCAAAGAAGATTATGGGTGACGCTATTTGTTGTGTCGATTATTGTAACTCTTATTGGACTGGGATTTGCTGTCTATAACTATTATGTCTTTAATAAACCTTTCATGACGACTACTACAAAAGGGTTACTAGGTGCATTTTTCCTGTGTGCGACAATGGTTGCCATCAGCCTATCCAAATCAAATAAGAAGTAAAGATAAGAAAGAGGTATAAGTTTGTAGACTTATACCTCTTTTCATACAACATTACTTAATCTTGTGTTTGTTCATTTTTTCTTCAAAGATAGCTGTCATGATTTTACGTAGCTCTTGGCCTTCTTTTTCAGTCTTTAGATGATGAAGCCAAACGAGTCACCTCCTAAAAATGACACTATGTCATTATCTCAACAAATAGGAAAGAAAAGCTCCCACCGAAATTCAGTGAGAGGTTAAAGTCTATTTCTCTGATTTTCGTATAGCCACCAGCCAAGAAGCTACTAGGATTTCGAAAATAACTAGAAGGATAATCTGAGGAAGAGAGCTCTGAACCAGCATAAGGACAGCCAGACTATCAATTAGCATATGGGCAAGAATACAAGGAACAGCTCCTTTCGAGTACTCTTTGAGAGCTCCCAAAAGAAAGCTATTACCTAAAATCATCAGGTAAAAGATGAGATAGTTGGACGAGCCTGCTGTAATCCAAGGGAGTTGATAGATAGGGATATGCCAGAGGAACCAAACAATGGAAAGAACCATCATTTTAGTTATAAAGTGCTTACTAAAGTAAAGATGTTCTTGTAAAAACCAACGCCAACCGACTTCTTCCAGACCGCCATATAAAAAGGTCCAGGGGAGATATAGGAAGAAGGCCATGAGGGAGTTCCCAGTAAAGCGAACATTCATGAGCAAGATTGAGATCCCATAATAGATGACTGGAATGAAGATAGCTAAAATCCAGGATAGGTGACTTTCATTTTGAAGAAAGACCTTTTTGAAAAATTCACCCAAGGATTTGACTTCACTCAACACAAGAGAAAAGACAGCCGCCATAATCAGGGGAACACAGTTCATTAGGATAAACAGTAGTGAGGCACCCAGACTACTTCTGTCTGGGAAACACCATAGGATAACTTGCCCTACTATATATGTAGAAAAGAGGGCAGACAGTGCATACCAGATAGCGACTGATTGTTTTGAAATAAATTTGCTCATTTTTTCTCCGTAACGGGATGGTAAAATTGACAGTATCTCTTTTTTATGGAAGGTTGATTCGTAATTGTAGAAATAAACACATTGTCTTTAAAAATCTTATTTAATCTTGTGTTTGTTCATCTTTTCTTCAAAGATGTCTGTCATAATCTTGCGGAGCTCTTCTCCTTCTTTTTCAGGAAGGTCCCCTTGGCGCTTAGCCACTGCATAAAGTTCAGGATATTGCTTGGCTACACGCTCGACTGTCTTAGTCGTCGCATGCCCTCTGACAAAGAAAGGAATGCGTTTAATCCATTCTTGTGGTACGAGAGCGAGCAACTTCTTAGCCGCTTCCTTATCAGAAATCTCAGCTGTGCTCAAACCTTTTTCGATTTGCTTTTGTTCTTGTTCTGTAAAATCTTTTAATTCCATAACTTGCTCCTCTTTATCTTTATATAGTAAATTTTACACCCATGCATGAGAATATACAAGAGATGGGATGTTGTTAGCTGTGAACAATAATAGAATTAGGAAAATCATGATTTCTTTTTTCCAAAAATACCATACAAAAAAATCTGATGGATTTGCTCAACCTCCTTCTCTAAAATGTCACTATGGGCTAATTGATTTCCCATACCATTAAGAGCATCCATAACATTTAAAATAAGGTCTGTCGATAAGTCTTCAGCAATAACCCCCTCTTCTTTTCCGAGCTTAATATAAGCACGATAGATGTCACGTTTTTTTGCAGTGATTGCTTTCGCTAAGAGAGTTGAAAAAGTAGGTTCTTTCACCAATTTATCTTGAAAATATTCCGAGATTTGCTGACTCATTTTCTCCTGACATAGGGCAAAAGCATGGTCTAATTTTGTTTTAAAATCTAGATTGCTGTTTAAAATATCCTCAGCTTGTTGGGCTATTTCTTCAAACAAGTCATTAACACAGAGAGCTACCAAATTATCTTTACTCCCGAAATAATTGTAGATAGAAACAGGAGATACTTCTGCTGCCTCTGCAATAGATTTTATACTAGTTTCCTTAAAACCTTTGTCTTTAAACAAACGCAAAGCTGCTTGAACAATCGCTTGCTTCTTTTTCTCAGTCGTCTTTTGATATTGATTCATGTGAATACCTCTGTTATTATCAATTGTAGCATAAGTTTGAAATATATGAGTATATATTTCAATTTTCCTTGCTATTCTTACTAGCTTTCTCTATAATAAAGTTTGAATTTAAACCATCTATATTTCAAACTTTATTTTCAAAAATGGGAGGGAACATGCTCATTCAATATCTTATAAAGCAATCTATAAATCCGAGTGGTCTTGTTGGCCGAGTGATTACCAACATCTGGTCGTCCTACTTTAAGGAACTCAGCCTTTGGGCAACCAAACAAACCACTATCCCTAACAATAGTCGTATTTTAGAAGTCGGTTATGGCGGTGGTAGCACTATCAAAAACCTACTTGCTTTAGATAAAAATCTTGACATTCATGGCATTGATATTTCCAAGGAGTCTTATCAAACTGCTAAACGGATGCTTTTAAAGTCAATAGAAAATGATAGTGTCCAGCTGATGGTTGGAAATGTCGAAAACCTTCCCTACCAAAATCATTATTTTGATCTTGTCTTTGCCATTCAGACCCATATTTTCTGGAAAGATTTAAAACAAAGCTTTCAGGAAATCTATCGAGTCATGTCCAATCCTTCCACTCTGATTATTGCTTCCGAAAAAGAAAAAATTAAGTATCATATGACAGATTATGGAACAAGTTCTGAATTGAGTCAGTTATTAACAAGTATTGGCTTTTCAAAGATTGAAGAAAGGCAAAATCACAAATGGGTTTTGTATATTGTTATTAAAAGACATTAGGAAATTGATAGACAAATTCCCACTTGACTTAAGAAAAGCTCTCCCCCTTAGCAACACGAAAAGAGAAGACTAATTTTGTCTTCTCTTCATACTAGGTTGCGGAACATCAACAATTACTTTACTTTTATACCTCTAGTAAGCCCTATTCGTCCACAATTGCATCTTACAAATGGATAATTCTGTTAGAAAATAAGGAGATAAGGATCTTCAAGATAAGATATAACTTGTGCTAAAAATTCAGCTGCTGGAAGGCCATCGATGACTTGATGGTCGAAGCTCAGACTCAATGGAAGATAGTCTTTTTGAACAACCTCTCCCTCCTCATTAAATGCCAAAGCTTGTTGAGTTGCTCCTACTCCAAGAATTGCCACCTCTGGGGAGTTAAGGATTGGTGTGAAGTATTCTACACCTGGCCCCCCTAGGTTCGTAATTGAGAAAGTAGAACCACT
Source organism: Streptococcus sp. FSL R7-0248 (assembly GCF_037967965.1). Classification (NCBI taxonomy): domain Bacteria; kingdom Bacillati; phylum Bacillota; class Bacilli; order Lactobacillales; family Streptococcaceae; genus Streptococcus; species Streptococcus sp. FSL R7-0248. The sequence continues at coordinate 680,176 of NZ_CP150201.1, read as the reverse complement.
ATATAGGTCAGATGGAAGTGTACCTTTTCGAGCTTGATTAGCCAGAGTCTTAATGCTTTGACCAAGATCTGCTAAAGTCATACGGTCTGCGTCTCGAATCACAGGGACAACCAAACCATCATCCAAAGCTGTTGCCATGCCAATATGAATGCGTTCTTGAATCTGATGAATGCCGCCGCCATACCAAGCATTCAAAGCTGGAAAATCTCTCAAAGCTTTGGTTACTGCTTTAGTTAATAGAGTTGTGATACCTAGTTCACCATTTTCAAGTGGAGTATGGACCTTGGCCTTAAGTTCTTTACGGAATTTCAAAAGCTCAGTTAAATCAGCCTTACGATGGAGTGTCACTTGAGCAGAAGAATGAAGACTGTTCATCATACGTTCGGCAATAATCTTACGCATGCCTTGGAGTCCCTCACCGTATTGACCTGAGGTCATATCTTGTGGTAGAGGTTCAACGACCTTATCAACAACAAGACTTGGTTGGTAAGCTTCTACATCACGTCTTGTAATACGACCATTTCCACCTGTCCCTTTAATAAGGGAGATATCATAGCCTTTCTCAGCAGCCATCTTACGAGCCACCGGTGTAATAAAAATTCGTTCCCCACCAGTACGAGCTATAGGTGCTGTAGTAGATTTAGGACTAGACGGTGTTGAATCTTTAGCGACTTCAGTTGGAGCTTCCTCTTGTGCAGGAGCCTCTTGGGTTCCTACATCTTCTCCTTCCTGACCAACCCATCCAACGACTTCCTTACATTTAACTGTAACACCTTCACCATGCACAATGTCTAGAACAACCCCAGAAGCAGGGGATTCGACTTCACTAGTCAATTTTTCAGAACTAATTTCCAATAAAGGCTGACCACTTGTTACTGTATCACCAACTTGGACCAACCACTTTTGAATGAGTCCTTCAGTCATGGTTAGGCCGAGCTTGGGCATTAAAATTTCTGTTGCCATAAGTGCCCTCCTATCCTTTCAAGTCCTGAATCAATTCATCAGCTACTTTCAAAACCTTATCCGCATCAGGGATATAGGCTTGTTCTAAGTTTGTCGCAAATGGAACAGGAGTATTTGGAGCACAAACACATTTCACTGGTCCATCAAGATAATCAAAAGCTTTATCTGAAACGACAGATGCAATGTCAGTTGCAGTATTGTTATGTGGATTTGCCTCATCCACAATAATTAAACGACCAGTTTTCTTCACGGAATTTAACACTGTTTCTTCATCCCATGGAGCAACTGTACGAAGATCAATCACTTCTACAGAAATGTTGTCTTTTGCCAAGCGGTCGGCGACCTCATAGGCTACGTACAACATCTTACCAATTGTCACAATTGTTAAATCCTTACCTTCTCTACGAACGGCAGCCTTACCAATTGGTACAGTATAGTATTCTTCTGGCACTTCCCCTTTTAAGCCATAGAGGGTTTTGTCCTCAGAAAAAATAACAACATTATCATCCTCTATTGATGCTAGGAGTAATCCTTTGGCATCATAAGGGGTAGCAGGAACGACCACCTTAATACCAGGGATCGATCCAAATAAACCGTAATAGGATCCAGAGTGTTGCGCAGCAGCTGAAGCACCTGCCCCGTGCATAGTACGAACAACCATCGGAACTTTAGCTTTACCGCCAAACATGTAACGCATCTTAGATGCCTGTCCTAATAGGGCATCAAAACAGAATCCAATAAAATCATTAAACATCAACTCTGGTACAGGTCTTAGTCCCGTAAGCGCCATCCCCACCGAAGCTGATAAATAGCCGTGCTCAGAAATCGGAGTATCAATAACACGTTCCCTGCCATATTTCGGCATCAGTCCTCGTGTAATCCCCATGACACCGCCCCAGGCATCCTCGTTATTATTTTCTAAGTGTTCAACATTAACACCACCTGAGATATCCTCTCCTAGGAGAACAACTCGCTCGTCTCTTTCCATGGCTTGATCGAGCCCTTCATTGATGGCTTTCATAAATAATGTTTCTCTAGTCATTATGAATCCTCCTCAATCAGTCTGCAAATACGTCTTCGTAGAGAGCTTCTTCTTTTGGAATTGGGCTCTCTTGAGCAAAGTGGATTGCATCTTCAACATCTTTTTGTGATTGGGCAACAATCTCATCCAATTCATCTTGGCTAAGGATACCCTTTTCAGTTACCAGATCACGAAATACTTCCAAGGCATCCACATCTGCCCATTCTTTTTCAATTCCATCTGGTGCTTTGTATTTTTGCTCATCTCCTTCGAAATGGCCATGGTTACGATAAGTAATAGCTTCAATTAACGTTGGACCATCTCCACGACGCGCACGTTCAATGGCCTCCTTAGCCACTTGATAAACAGCAAATAAGTCCTTACCATTAACGCGAACTCCAGGCATATTGTAAGCTTGTGCACGTTCAGCAATTGTTGGAGAACCTGATGAATACCATTGTGGTGTTGATTCTGCAAAAAGGTTGTTTTCATTTACAAATACCACAGGTAGATTCCAAATAGAGGCCATGTTTAAGCACTCATGAAAATTACCTTCATTGGCAGCACCATCACCAAAGAAACATACAGCAACATCATCAGTCTTTAGATATTTGTTGCGCATAGCAGCACCCGTCGCAAGACCAAAGCCTCCGCCTACCATACCATTAGCACCAAGGATTCCTTTATCCAAGTCAGCGATATGCATAGAGCCACCCTTACCTTTACCAAGCCCAGTAGACTTACCAAAGATTTCAGCCATCATTTTTTTAAGGTCTCCACCTTTAGCCACACAGTGTCCATGTCCTCGATGTGTGCTAGTAATGTAGTCTTTATCAGTCAGGTTAGCACATACCCCAGTCGCAATAGCTTCCTCACCTGAGTAAAGGTGAACAAATCCTGGAATTTGACCGATTGAAAAGAAATGTCGTGCATTTTCTTCAAAATTTCGAATATCCCACATAGTCTTATACATGGATTTAGCCTCTTCTTTTGAAACATTTTCCACACCAAGATCATGGGCAGTTTGAACCTTAACTTCTTCCTTGGTTAAGGTTTGTCCCTGATGTTTTTCTTTCATTAGGGCTTGTGGCAATTCTTGATAATGTGTCATATTGTTTCCTCCTTCTATAGAGAGCTTTATAAAAAACAAATATTATTGACAGATATATAGATTGAAAAATGAGAATGGCTGTGCTAAACCTATCCATCGACCTTAGGACCTTAAAATCAGTCTTGCAACTTCCTGAACCAACTCAGAAATTGTTGGATGTGCAAAAATTGTCTTATCAAGCTGATCAAGTGTTCCTTCAGCATCTTTCAAGACAATCAAGGATTGTAGAATATCAGTTGCATGTGGACCAACGATAACGGCACCTAATAGTAGGTGATAGCGTTTTTCGGAGACAATTTTAACAAAACCTTTTGCTGAATTAGACGCAATGGCTCGACCATTATAAACATAAGGAAGTTGACCAACTGATATATCATATCCTTGTTGTACAGCCTCCTCTTCTGACAAGCCAAAGGAAGCAATCTCTGGTGTTGTAAAGAGCGACCGTGGAACACTTGAATTATCAACCGGTTCCTCAGCCTGACGACAAATGGCTCGAACAGCTTTGATTCCCTCGCTACTAGCAACATGAGCTAACATATATCCAGGAATCAAATCCCCAATCGCATAAACACCTGATTGAGATGACTCGTAATAACTATCTACCTTAATAAAGCCTTTTTCGGTCAGCTCCAAGCCCATCATTTGGGCTAACTCAATATTTGGCTTACGCCCTGTTGCTACAAGTAAGTTATCATAAGAGTAGGACTTCCCATCTGCTAAAATTACAGCATTTTCTTTAACCCTATCTATGCTAACTCCCTCCAGAATGGTAATTCCAAGTTGTTCCATCTTTTCTCTAATAATGGAACGTGCTTCATCATCTTCAGTTGCTAAAATTGTTGGTGCAACCTCTATCACTGTCACATCCACACCAAGTGGAGCCATGGCAAAAGCTAACTCAACGGAAATAATACCTCCACCAATGATAAGCAAACGTTGAGGAAGTTCCTTTAAGTTGAAAAAGTTATCTGTTGTCAAGTAGTCAACATCGTTAATACCAGGAATAGGAGGAATAAATGGATGACTCCCCGTCGCCAAAATAACAGACTTACCTGAGACTCTTTCACCATTAACTTGGAAGGTTTTATCAGAAATATAAGCTGCCTCACCTTCAATATAGGTGATCCCTAATTGTTTAAAACTTGATTGAATACCAGACTGTAGTGTTGCTACGACTTGATCTTTGCGAGCAACAAGTTTTTGAAAATCAAGATTATCATTTAAAACTGTCACTCCATACTGAGAGGCTTCTTTAGCAGCTAATAGCCAATGGGCATGTTCAAGATAGGCTTTGGATGGGATACAGCCAACGTTCAAACAGGTGCCACCTATGGAGTTTTTCTCAATGACAGTTACCTTTTTACCTAAACGGGCAGCTTCTTCAGCAGCAACATAACCACCAGGACCTGCCCCTATAATGAGAATATCACATTGACTCAAAACAATACTCCTTTCTAGAATGGAAGTCGGCTGTTAGCCGAACCACTTCAAGTAGGACAAAAACTCGGAGATGTTTTTGAAAGCGTTTTCTATACTTTGATTATAAAACTAATACTTATGAAAATCAAGTAATTCACTGAAAATGTGATGTTTAGGTAGTGAAAATATTCACAAGTAATGCAAGCGTTTACCATTCCCTATTCGGGATGACGTCAGCACTTATACTTTGCTGATTTTTATAGACACTAGATAAATACAAATCTCCCCGATCATTAAATAATTCTTCAAAATGTTATAAAAAACACTCTAGCGTCTATAGCTTGGATAAAACTATAGAAATTAGAGTGCTTTTACTATTAGAAAGAATATGTATATGGAGTTAAAAAGGAATTTGAATTAATCTAAAGAAAGTTGATTTTTCAACTGAATAATATTATAAGAATATCGATTTGTAGTTATTTGAAAGTAATCTTATAAGTGAGTAATTAGGAGTAGAATATGACAACTCTATTTTTTGTAGAGTAGCTTTTGTAGCTTTTATGTGAAAAATCAATTGACTATTTAATTATTTATCGTCCTTTTTAATCATATTTTTCACACCTTCGATAGCTCCTTCAACAGCATCTTTGGCATCTTCGGCAACTTCTTTCACTTTTGAGACTGCTTTTTCCGCAGCACCTTCTTTTTCTGTTTTTTTATCACCAGTTAATTTTCCGACACCTTCTTTAAATGCGCCTTTAGCTTGGTTGAGTTTTTCTTCTACTGACATAATATTATCCTCCTTTGGACATAAAGATTTTTAAATATGAACGCTCTTAAACAATACATTCAAATTTTTGAGTATAAAAAGATAAGTTAAATTATAGCTTTTGTGTTGAAGTCGAGTCATAAACAGCTTGAACACCCTCACTAACGTTATCTTTATTTGCTGATAAACCATTAGCTAGTCCATGTTTACCACTTTTTTAATTTATCGGCACTAAGTTTGCTAGTTGATTGGAGTCTTCCTGTCGAAATATTGAAAATTATTCTTTTTTCCCTAAGAAAAATGATACTACTGCAACAACAATAACTGCCCCTAAAATTGACGGAACTAAGGCCATTCCAGCTAGTCTAGGTCCCCAAGAACCGAAGAGTGACTGTCCAACAGATGAACCAATTAAACCTGCAAAGATATTGGCAATTATTCCCATGGAACCTCCCTTTTTAGTGATTCCACCAGCAATAAAACCTATAAAGCCTCCGACAATAATAGCCCAAAGCATAATGTCTCCCCCTTTCTAAATTGAGGAAAGTTAGATTGTTTGGAAAATCAAACCATCTAAAGAGTTACATTTTAGCTAAAACATTTTTTATATTAATCTTAACAATCATAAGATTAATGTTAGTATATACCTGTTAATAACAGTATAAGTTAATCAAATTGATAAGTCAATGAAAATGTTTGCGCTTACACAAAAATAGACATGAAAACCATCATTGGCCTTTGCAATCGGTTGCATAGTTTTACAATTTCGCTTATCTCATTTTTTTATTAAAAATCTACACATACTTCTACTGTTATTAGGACTTCCTCTAAATGGATTGATTTATGAATAAAAAGTTTGATTAAACTGCTACATTCATATGATTGATTAGCATTTTAGCCACAAAAGAAAATATCCCTAAGACGTTCGAGTGACGAAAGTAAAAATAAAATGTATAATTGAGACATGTAAACCCTTACACGTTTTTCTTTAAATAGTAAGTATCTAACAAAATAGTATAAATAATAAACCAAACACTGCATCACTTTCAGTAGGAATTTAAAATTAATATGGAGTAGTGAACTGATTACAAATTGAAAGTAGAATATAAAACACGCCCACGTAAAGAAGTTACAATAATAATAACCAATGATTTAGATACGTCGTCAAAGAGTGAGCTTAAAAAGTTGTTCCCTCAAGATATTCCTTCCTTTCAGAAGAGGTCAAACAGTATTGAGTAACTTCTTAAAAAGTTGACTATAGTAACAAAGAGGGAGTACTGTTATGGAAAAAGTTTTGAAGGATGGTAAACTTTATTCTCTAATAGAATTTAGGGACAAAATCTATGAGGATTTAGATTTATCAAAAAGTGACTTAACCACTTTATTGTGTGCGATATTGATTGCATCTATTGGTTTGAATATGAATTCTATTCCAACAATCATAGGGGCAATGTTGATTTCTCCATTGATGACACCTATCCTTGGAGTAGGTTTTGCGTTAGCAATATTAGATACAAAACTTCTCAAAAAATCGTTTAAAGTTCTTTTTATTCAAGTTGCAGTAAGCCTTTTAGCTTCTACACTTTATTTTTTACTTTCGCCCATTTCTTACGCAAGTACGGAAATTATTGCTAGAACTTCGCCCACAATTTGGGACGTTGTAATAGCATTCGTCGGTGGATTAGCCGGCATTATTGGAGCACGAAAGAAAGAAGCTAATAACATTGTTCCTGGTGTCGCCATTGCAACTGCTCTTATGCCACCCGTTTGTACCGTGGGGTATTCTATTGCCACAGGAAATCTTGAGTATATGATAGGGGCGTCATATTTGTTCTCCATTAACTGCAGTTTTATTATGATTGCTACATATATTGGCACTAATGTGATGATGGTTAATAATCCTTATGTTAAACATAATCGTAAAGCCTCTAAAATGCGAAAAATATTAATTCTAGTCTCGCTTGTTCTTATTATTCCAAGTTTAGCTTCTGCAACTACCTTAGTTAGAGATACGCTAATCAATGAGTCTATCAATAATTATCTATCTGATCAATTTGAAAACCATACTATTTTGAAAAAGAAATATAGTAAAGAAAACAATACACTAAAGCTAACCATTTCAGGTAAATATCTTTCAGAAGCTGAGTTACAAAGTATCATTAACAAACAAAATGAATATGGTTTGAAAAATATCTCGATTCAGGTTTCACAATTAACAAATGATAGATTAACTGAAAAAGAATTAGTCGACTACATCATTCAATATAAAAACGATGATGATCTTCAACAAATAGAAAAGGATAAGTAAAAAGAATCCCCAAATAACAACAAGTAATGTGAGATATTAATTTGATAAGCATAAGAAACCGTTGAAAAGTATTGTCACTAGTAGTCCATAGGAGAAAATATCAATGAAAAAAGTAATGATAATTATTAATCCAACTTCTGGAGGAGAAACAGCATTAGATTATAAAGAGAGCTTGGAGAATAAGGCTAAAGAGTATTTTGATTATGTTGAAACTAAGATTACGCAAAAAGCCAAAGATGCAACTCAATTTGCTGAAAAAGCCTCTAAAGAAAAATATGATGCAGTAATTGTTTTTGGTGGAGACGGTACTGTAAATGAGGTTATTTCAGGGATTGCTGAAAAAAATCACATTCCAAAACTTGGGATTATTCCTGGTGGAACTGGTAATTTAATCACTAAGCTATTAGAAATCAACCAAAATATTGATCAAGCGATTGAAGAACTTGATTTCAATTTTACTAAAACCATTGATGTTGGAAAAGCTAATCAAAATTATTTTGGCTATATTTTTAGTGTTGGATCTTTACCAGAAGCTATTCATAACGTTGATATTGAAGATAAAACAAAGTACGGTATCTTTGCATATGCAATCAATACGATGAGGTCCGTTATGGAAGACGATGTATTTAATGTTCGTATTGAAAGCGAAAATGGCAATTATGAAGGTGAAGCTAGTCAGGTCTTAGTTCTTCTATCTAATTACTATGCAGACAAAAAACTATTTGATGAAAATACAGATGGATATGGAAATATCTTGATTTTAAAAGATGCATCCATCATTTCTAAATTATCGACTATCCCAGATTTGTTAAAAGGGGATCTAGTAGGTAACGATAATATCGAATATATCAAAGCGCGTAATATTAGGATTTCTTCAGAGGTTGAGTTAGAGTCAGATGTTGATGGAGACAAATCGGATAATCTTCCAGTAGATATAAAAATACTAGGAAATCATATCGAAGTATTCTCAGGCACCAAAGTATAGTTTTTTCCCTTCTACTTCTCCAACAAAAAAGTTCTAAATGATATAAGTTACTGCATCAGCAACAATAATAGTCTTGTCCTTTTTGAAGTTAGGATATAAGTCAAAGGTAAGTCAATTACTTTTAATATATGGAGTTAAGGCGTTTTTTGATTCATGTCTAAAAACTTTTCGGAAGCATCAACTGTGATCGTAGTTTTCGAGCATAACAAAAAGTAGTGAAGAGATTCCATCGTCGGAATCTTCTTCACTACTTTTCTTCTCTCTTTCCTACTCAATCACCAATAGCAGCATTTCAGAGTTTCCACTCTTCAATCAACCAATCCGAAAGAGCATCATATCTTTCTTGGAGATGGTCATGATGACCGTAGGAGTCAAATGCTGAATAAGTGGACAAGCACTGTTTTTTGATGCATCCATGTACTTCTTTGGCAAAGCTAGGAGCCCTGACCAGTCTATTCTTATGATTAGCCCCTTCGGTCAAACCGTTACGTAAATAGACCGAGCAAGACTTATTAAGAAGCTGATGGGATTGGCAGTAATCTACAAAATCTGGATACCAAAAGGATCCACAAATGGAAAAGATAAAAGGCATCTTATCACTGCCATAAAGACTGGAAATAGCAGCCAGTCCACCCAGCGAGTAGCCTCCGTAAGCCATACGACTGTCATCCAATCGAAACTCCTCTTGGATGCTATTTAAAATATGGCCAAATAGATGGTCATGATAGCTAGCTAGCTTGCCACCAAAATCAGGACTTCCAGGTCTCAAAGCCTGAGCATACCAAGGTGTAAAATCATCTAAGCGATTCTTGGGCTCAAGGCCTATCAGGATAACAGAATTCGCTAGTTTTCCCAGATAATCCAGTTGTCCATCGTTCAGAAAAACAACTGGATAAGTCTTAGTAGCATCATAAGACTCAGGAAGGGCAATCGTCACTCGAATGCCATGGCAGACAAAGTCTTTATTTATTAACAAAGTCATTAACCTTCTCAAGAGAATCAATCACAGATGGACCGTAATCCATAAGCTCATCATAAGAAATAGTCATGATTTTCTTGTTTTTAACGGCTGGTACATTTTCAAGAACAGCGTTCTTTTCCATCTTGTCTGTAGCATCCTTGTCCATGGCCTTATTACGGTCACTAGTTACATAGATAATCAATTCTGGTTCCATAGACACGAGATTTTCCAGAGTCAAATCTGATGTTCCTGTCGCAACATTGGTATAGCCAAGCTGATTAAGCATACTTTCTTGAAGGGCAGATTTGTAAGTTCCAAAGGTCTCATCGTTGTAGGCACACATGATCAGAGCCTTCTTCAAGTCTTTGTCAGAAGACTTGTTTTTCTTTTTAACGGCGTCGATACGCTTTTGGAGTTGTCCTGCATACTTGTCTGCCTTGTCTTGAACGTTGAAAATGTCACCAATATTTTTAACATCTTCGATGATATTATTCAAATCTTGTTTGGTTGTTGAAACAGAAGCTTTTTGCGTATAGACGGGAATGTCGTTGCTGTTCCACGTGCTGATGGTTCCCATTGATTTGTCTGAGAACATCATGTTACGACCAATAAGGGCATCAGGTCCGTAAGCCAAGATGGCTTCTTGAGAGATGGTCTTCTTATCACCGACATGTGGGATTGAGGCAATGTCTTCCTTATATTTATCGGTTACTTCATTGTCAGGGTTAAGCATACCGACAATCTTGTCTTTTAAACCAAGCTCAATCAAGATTTCCGTTGATGAAAGGTTGTTTGTGATAACCTTTTCTGGTGCCTTTTTGAAGACTTGATCTAGCTCAGTTCCTTGATCGTCATAAGTTTTAACGGTCAAAGGATACTGGGTTTCTGAGTTAGTCTTTTTCACCGTTTCTTTTGCTGCTGATGACGATGATGTGCTGTTTTTATATGTAGAACTGCATGCTGTCAATGTGAGGACTGCTGCAGCGATTAATGCGATACCAAAAGTTTTCTTGTTCATAAGGCCTTCCTTTCCTAGGCTTATAAATACTGAATCATTGCCTGCTGGTCATCCGTCCAGGTAATACGACTCTGAACATCATAAACCGCCTGCAAGGATTGTGGGGTTACGGCATCCCTTGGGACACCTTGGGCAACAATCTCACCCCCTTTCATTAAGTAAATATAATCTGAGAAACGACAGGCCAATTGAATATCGTGGAGAACTGCGAGAACATTAATGCCGAGTTCCTTGACCAAGGCCAACATCTCCAACTGATACTTAATATCCAAATGGTTGGTAGGCTCATCCAATAAAAGGAGTTTGGGTTTCTGAGCCAAAGCACGCGCTAGGATAACTCTTTGTTTTTCGCCACCTGATAAGGACGAATAATAGCGTGTCTTCTTTTCAGACATGCCAACCTTGTCTAGGGCATCCTGGACGAGCAAGTGGTCCCGCTCCGATTCTTTTTGTAGAAAGGAAAGATGGGGCGTTCGGCCAAGCATGACAATTTCTTCCACCGTGCAATCAAATTGAAGGGTGTTAAACTGTGTCACAACGGCCATTTCTTTTGCAGTTTCCTTTAGGCTTACCTGATCTAGGCTTTTTCCATCAAGTAAAATCTGACCGCTATCTGGTTTCAACTGGCGATAAATGGTTTTTAGCAAGGTTGATTTCCCACTCCCATTTGGTCCTAGTATGGTCTGGAATTGTCCGCCTTCGACCTTTAGGGAGACTCCATTTAGGATTTTTTTCTCTCCAATCGAATAATGAATATCCTTACACTTTACATCCATAAGTCTAAACCACCTTCCTGCGATTTTTAGTCACAATATAAATAAAGAAAGGTGCGCCAACCAAGGCTGTAAAGATACCGATAGGTAACTCCGCATTTTTGACGAGGATTCTAGCCAAAACATCTGCCCAAACCACAAATAAGGAACCTAAGAGAGTTGCCACTGGAAAAAGCTTACGATAATTAGTCCCGACTAAACTTCTGGCAATATGAGGGGTAATCAAGCCCACAAAGCCAATAATACCACAACTAGCAACCAAGACTGCCGTTATGATCGCAACGATGGCGATATAAAGATACCAATAGAGTTTAAGTGGGATTCCTAAAGTCAAAGCTGCTTCATCTCCCATCATCATGGCATTGAAGACACGATACTGAGTTGAGAAAAAGAGAAAGGCCAAACCAACCACTACTGCTGGAAGCATCAAATCTGACCAAGATGTTCCTGTCAATGAACCCATGGTCCAAAACTTAATGGTCATAACACTGTCCGCTGTCGCTCCAATAGAGATTATAAAATTGGCAAAGGCAATAAAGAGGGCATTAACAACTGTTCCAGATAAAATCAAGCCAGATGTGGTTACTCTCCCCTGCATAGAGGCAATCATTAGGACAAGAACCGTCGCTAGGATAGCCCCCACAAAGGCACCCAAGCCTACCACAGCTTTAAGGCCTAAAATGATGGCCAAGGTTGCTCCAAAAGTTGCTCCTGCCGAGATTCCTAATATATAGGGCTCAGCAATAGGATTATTAACGGTTGACTGCATGACACTCCCAGACATGGAAAGGCCTGCACCGACTACTAGCCCTAGGATAACCCTAGGAACTCGCATATTCCAGATAATAGCTTCAAGTGGTTTGGCTATGCTTTGACTGGCAATCGGAAATCCCAATTTTCTGAGGATGACACCATAGGTATCACCTATATCTATAGTGACCGCTCCTAAGGACACTGCAACAAAAACTGACGTTACTACTAAAAATAGAAGCAAACAGAGCAGGCTTAGGTAGCGGGAAAAAACAAGGTGTTTTGTTTTTTTAAAAGGCATTAGCACCTCCTTTCCACCTGTAATGTCAGAAAATTTTGACAATACATTTTCTAGTATAACATGCCTCAAAAAGAAGGGCAAGGTCATTTGAGTATTACATAGAAAAAAGAGCAGTCACTTAACTACTCTTAGGATTTAACCTTCTCCAAACTGCTACTAGCAATTCTCATGGCAAGAAGAATTATCAACACCTTAATCACAAGTGATAGCCATACGCTCTCAGTTGATGACAGTTGCGATAAAGCATTGATCAACGCATGTGTCATCACACAAAGCCAAAGGCTTCTGGTCTTTGTATAAATAGCGGATAAGATGAAACAATTGCTTAATAAGCCTAGCAAAAATGGTAGCAAATGAACCGTGGCCATAGACCCATCAATATAAAAATAGAGTAAATGCCATAGTGACCAGGCTACAAAGGTACACAGCGTAGACACTAGATAGGTCAACTTTTCTTGCAAAGTAGGCTGGAAAAAATGGCGCCAACCAATTTCTTCGATTCCACCAAAGACGAGGGCTTTTACAAATAAAATTATGGGGAAATACCAAGTTGGAATAATCATTTCCCCACTAAAGACCTGTGGTAAAAAATCCAAACCTATAAAAATGAGGACTAAGAGATAGTTAAGAGGAGCTTGTTTGACTTGGAAAAAATCTCTGACAAGCTGTTTAAAACTGGAGTGATGATAGCGGATACTAATAATTGCTCCCCAAATGGCTGATGACAAGCCACCTAACATAAGGGTAAAGAGGCCAATTGGAGTCCCATAATCAACCCTAACTCCTCCTGCTCTTAGCAGCCAAACAAGGAGACTGACCAGTAAGATTTGTCCAAGGGTCCCTGCTAGATAAAGCAACAAGGCTTGTTTTCTTTTCATATCTTGCTTCCTTTTTCTTCCCTATTAAAACTTCCGCTTCACGATAACCTAGTCCATATCCACCCATTTGTCATTGTCCATGATAAAGGGTTTGGCTAGACCTGGTCCGGTATAGTCCTTGTACTTAGTTGTCAGATACTTGTAGCAATCTTTTTTGCTGGCAAATTTAATAGCTTGGTAGGGCTCTTCAAAGGTCAACTTTTCAACAAATAAGTAGCCATCCGTCGTAGGCACCAAGACTCCGACGTGACCGACAAAAAGGGAATCACCATCCAAATTATCGTGGACAACAACCGACAGCATGCGTGCCTTGTCATCAAAGGTGAACTGCTTATAGTAATCCTCCATATGCTTGGCGTGAACCTTGACATCTTGGGTAGCTTCAGTCTTGACCCTTGAAAAAAGAATGTCAAAGTTTGCCTGGTCCTTGGCATTAAAGAGCTTGCCCTTGTCAATGGCGTCCTTGTCTTGGAAAAGGAGCTCAGTATCACTTTTGACTTGAGGAATCTTGATTTTGCCTTTCAGTAGCGTGTAGGTGTTGATACGGCAGTTGGTACCGATAAAGTCACCATGCTTGGCTGTCCACAGGCTACTGATTTTTTCCACATCATAGTCTGTTTTGGTAAATGGCGCAAAACTCCCAGAAAGACCAACAGAACCCACAGTGTCATTGTAATCAGTGACGAGATTGATAAAGTTATCCACACTCTCCTCGTCCAAATGTTTCGAGAGAATGGAACGCACCTCATTAAGACTGGCCTTGCTATTAAGGTTGGAGTAGCTTGGTTTTTCCTCCTTTTTGTGGATATGTGCAAAAACTGCTAAACCGACAAGTAGCAGGCTAGAGATAGATAAAAGAATTAGCGTCTGTTTTTTCAAAGTTTTCATAGGCGCCTCCTTGGCTTCATTATACCAGATTTTGACAGCTACTTATTCTCAGAATACTTTTCCACAAGAAAAAGCCTTGTTGCTAAGGCTTTAGATTGAGGACAAAAGCTTTTACTATTCTCCAAAACCTTTACTTGTCATTCACAATATTGGCAAAGGCTTCTTGGATGTCCTTATTATTGGTAGGGTACATATAATACATGTTTTCAGGATTCCCCTGTTTTTGCATGGAAACTAGGACCACTGGTTGACCTTTATGGATGGTGAAATGATAGAGAATCATGGCGGAACCTGAATACCCGTAGCTGTCTACAATGATATAGTCGGCTGTCCCTGTACCATCGTCAGAAAAGGCAACGTCTACCTTTTGTTGGTTGGTCATTGGGGCATTTTGTTCAGTCTTTTCACCTACAATAATGCGGTTATTTTTAGCAAAAGACATGGCACCAAAGAAATCATCATTTCCGTTAGGTGTTAGCCTTCTATAACTTTCTTGATTCATCTTGTGCCCAAACTCCACCATGTAACTTGCGAGCTTGGCAGCCTTGTCACTATCCCAAAGGTCTGCCGTATTGGTTGGGCTAGTCTGGCTGGACTGGCTCTTGCTTTTCACTCTGTAATAAGACGTGTAAACCACCCCTGGCCCAGCAGACTCTGGAATTTGAACCAAACGATCTGTGTCTTTGACAGAATTGTCCGGAGACGGTGCTGCTTGATTGGCTGGCACAGGCACAAAAGGATTGACCCCATGCCCTGGACCATTGTCCGCAAAATAAAACATAGGCTGACCGTTGAAATCTTTAACGACAGTCTTGCCATCAGTACTTCCTGTCTCTTCAGACTTTGTGAGCCCTGACTTGGTAATGGTCACAACATGACCACCGTCAGAAACCCAGTCACCTTCGATGCTTGAAAAATCACCATTTCGAATAGCATCCACATCCATGGCAGGCATTTTAGCTTCTGATGAGGCATTCTGACTTTGAGAACTAGAGTTTGAAGACGGCTCAGAAGCTCTGGAACTCGATTGCTTGGACTTGTCTGAGCCAGACTTTTGACCTGTCTGACTGCTTGACGAAGATACCGCAAGGGATGACGTTTGTTGAGCTTGTGAATGAAGGGAATGCCAAGCAAAAATGGCACCACCACCAAGAAGCGTCATACAAGAAACTGCAAGAACTGACGCTGCGACCTTATGAGTCACAACATACTGACTTAAGGTTTGCCAAAAGCTCTTCTTAGATGCTAACAATAAGCTCTCTACTTCTGCTCGATTAGCCAAGAGACTACCATTTTGTATCGCCTCGTCGACCTCTGTCATCTTTGGGCGACGTCCATAAATCTTTATAAAATAGGTTAACCATTCTTCTGCTTTCATCTCATCTCCTTTTTGAAGCGTAATAGTTTCATTGTAGCATAAATTAGGGATTCTAGTTGACTTGTAGAAAAGAAAAAACTGCAAGCCAGTAGCCGCAGTTAGTGTATAAACTTGGTTCTTATTTCTGAGTATTGCCAAGTTTTTTAAGATAAGTATAGCCCAGATAGAAAAAGAAAAGCGCTAAAAGAATAAAGAACCCCATGACGAGTTTGGTCCCACCTAATTGATAGGCAATGTAAACAAAAGTATTAACCTTGATCTGACCACCCGTTTTTTCCAATAGCGAAAGGCTCTGTGAGTAATAGTGACCAAGCCAAATAGCTCCTAGCCCTAATAACGGATAAATAATGACACCCAAGATAGGGTTCTTTTAAAAAAATTATCTAACATACATCCCCCAATTTTTTTAATGCTATAGTAATAGCTTACCAAAGAATGACTAGAAAAGCAAAGTGCCTCCCATTGCACAAAAATCAAAAGGAACCGGGCCAAGAAGCTGGTTCCATTGTAAATCTAAAAGACGACACGTGTTCCATGAACTTGCTCAAGACCAAGTATGGCAAGAAATTGGTCACGATTAGCCACGGAGATACCACCTCCTGCTAAAATATCCAACTGACCGTCTGCTAGCTGAACCAATTCTGCATAACGTTTCAAGCGTAAGTCTAGAGCAGTCTCAGGAGTTCCAGCACGGGTGAGAAGACGCGTCACACCGTGGTCCTTAAGCCACTGAATAGCACTAGACTGAGCTGCTTTAGGGATTTGGTCAAAGGCCATATGCATGGTGACCTCTAGGTCTCGACTAGCATCTAACAAGGTCTTTAGAGCTTCTGTATCGAGTTGGTTTTCTGAAGTCAAAGCACCTAGTGCAAAGCCGTCAACACCCAATTCACGCGCACACTTGATATCTTCTAGCATGATAGCTAATTCCTGCTGGCTATAGACAAAGTCGCCCCCTCGTGGACGAATCATCACAATCACCTTAGCCTGATAATCCTTGGCCAACCCAACAGCCGCCTTTATGACACCATAAGAAGGTGTCGTGCCTCCAACAGCCAGATTATCACACAACTCCACGCGTTGAGCACCGGCTTGAAAAGCTTTTTCTAAGTAAGTCACATTCTCTGCACAAAATTCATATATTGGCATACTGAACCTCCAATTAGTTGTAGTAGCAAGGGGATTATTTCTTCTTTTGTGGAAAAAGCGGGAGACCAAGTTTGGCAATCTTTTCAGCTGGGGTCTTCATGCCATCCTTGACCCATTTGGAAATCACTGAGACAATAGCTGAGCTCCAAAAGGAATTGAGGTAGCTACCGGCACCATTTGATGAGCTACCATTTCGTTTTTCCAAAAAATCATAAACTGCCTTGGTCAATACCTGCTCAAAATTATAATCAATGGCAAGACTGATGATTTTGGCTTCTTTTTTGACTTCCTTAAGGAGATAAACCCAGACTTGGTAAAGATCCGTCTTGAGATTATAGCTGTCCAAGGACTTAGTAATCTTTGTAATGCAAGACTCAAAAATAGATTTTAAAATCTCTTCCTTAGAACCATAATTGCGATAAAAGGCAGCACGAGATACACCCGCACGCTCAACCAGTTCCGATATGGTAATCTTTTTAAAGTCTTTTTTCTCCAACAATTGCAGGAGAGAAATTTCGATGGATTCTCGTGTAATTGCCTTGTTTTCTTGGTTAAATCGTTTGAGATTTTCCAAGGATTTCTCTGAGATTTTTCTTTCTGCCATAACATTCACTTTCTATCTGTCACACCTGATGAGATCTACTATGATAGCAATGCACTTCATGATAAAATTGTAAAAGAAGACAAAACACTTGTCAATGTACATTATGCAGATATGAGGTATAAACCTATGAAATGGAAAATTATTGCGGATTCAGGCTGTGACTACCGTTCTTTAGACAATCTGGCACCAGATACGGAGTTTGTCAGTGTTCCTTTGACTATCCAAGTGAGCGAAACCATTTACAGGGATGATGCCCAACTCAATATTGATCAAATGATGGAGAAAATGTATGCAACTACGACTGCTTCTAAGTCTGCCTGTCCGAGTCCTGATGATTATATGAAATCCTTTGAAGGAACGGACAATATAGTCGTCGTGACGATCACTGGAACCCTTTCTGGTAGCTACAATAGTGCTGAAATCGCTAAGAAAATTTATCTGGAAGAGCATCCTGATACTAAGATTCACGTGATTGATAGCCTGTCAGCTGGTGGCGAGGTCGACCTTATCGTTCGTAAACTCAATCACTTAGTCGCTGAAGGCCTTGATTTTGACCAAGTCGTTGATGGCATCACAGCTTATCAAGCCAAGACTAAGTTGCTCTTTGTTTTAGCCAAAGTTGATAATTTGGTGAAGAATGGTCGTCTAAGTAAACTAGTTGGCACCGTTGTTGGACTCCTCAATATCCGTATGGTCGGTGAAGCTAGTAAGACAGGTACTCTTGAATTGCTTCAAAAAGCCAGAGGTCAAAAGAAAGCCATCAAAGCTGCCTTTGATGAACTCCTCAAGGCTGGTTATGCTGGAGGCCACATTACGATTGCCCACCGCAACAATGAAAAATTTATCGAGCAATTCTCTGAATTGGTTCGTGAAAAATTTGCCCAAGCAAGCATCGAAGTCCTTCCTACTTCTGGACTCTGTAGCTTTTATGCTGAAGAAGGCGGACTCCTTATGGGGTATGAAATTTAAGACGACATTGAAAAGAGGCTGGACTACATGTTCGGTCTTTTAAAAATCAGATTATGCTATTTGATAATCAGCAGAATAGGATTATAAAACTAAAAATTCTTTCTTGACAATCCAACGTAATCGCTTTCATCACCCCCTTCATTTATGGTAAGATGGAAGTGACGCATTAGTGTCATATTCTTAAAAATTAAAATACCCTTATTAAACATGGAGACGCTTTATGAAACAGAAACATTCACATTTTCTAATCCCTGGAATCCTTCTTCTAGGGATCGTTTTGCGGGCCCCGTTCACAACCTTGTCTACGGTCTTATCAGACATTGCTTCTGGTCTAGGCGTTGAGGTCAGTTCTCTCGGTCTCTTGACAAGTCTCCCTCTCTTGACCTTTGCGATATTCTCACCTTTTGCGGCTAGCTGGGCCAAACGCTTTGGTATAGAAAGACTCTTCCTCGGTGTTTTAATTGTGATGACACTTGGTTCTGCTTTGCGTACCCTTAATCTCCCTCTTCTTTATGTGGGAACGCTGTTAGTCGGAGCTGGAATTGCCTTTATCAACGTCCTTCTCCCAAGCCTAATTCAGGCTAACGAGCCAAATCAGTTAGGATTCTTAACCACACTCTACATTACAGCCATGGGATTATCCACAGCCGTAGCTTCATCAGTTGCCGTTCCAATCACTAAGGCAACCTCATGGCAAGGCTTGGTCTGGGTATTGACAGCGGTCTGTGCCCTAGCTCTTGTGATTTGGCTCCCTAATGTCCGTCACAATCATTACTTAGAACAAGATACTTCTACCAGCGAAAATTCAGGCAGTTGGTATAAGAGTGGCAAAGTCTGGGCCATCATGATTTTCGGTGGATTACAGTCACTCTTCTTCTATACCACTATCACTTGGCTTCCAACCATGGCTACACAAGCCGGTGTCGGCGAAGCCAATGCCGGAATTCTAGCTTCCGTTTTCACACTGACGAGTATTCCATTCTCTATGATTGTTCCTAGCCTAATCACGAAACTTTCTGATCGCAACCGCCATTTGATGCTAGTGACTACCGTCCTAGCAGGACTTATCGGAGTGGCTATGCTTCTAGTCAATACAGACAGCTTTGTGTATTGGTTGGTCCTTAACCTCTTAATCGGAAGTTCTGCTAGTGTCCTATTCCCTTACATGATGGTTTCCTTTTCAATGAAGGCTAGCACGCCTGAAAAAACAGCCCAACTATCAGGTTTAGCCCAAACCGGAGGCTATATCTTTGCAGCCCTTGGTCCAGTCTTGTTCGGTTCAAGCAAACAACTCTTTAACTCTTGGACCCCTGCTGTTTTAATTCTTCTTGTCTTGACCATAATCATGGGAATTGCCCTTTACAAAGTTGAAAAAACAGACGTAATTTTGTAAGTGAAAAACTAATAAAAGAAAATGCCCCACAAGTTGTAGCTTGTGGGGTGATTTTTTGTGTAGCGAATGAATGCAACTTTTAAATACAAAGGTCGAAGTATTCGTATTTGTCTTTCGACAAGTTCCCTTAACCACATAACCCTATTTCTCTAGCCAAAAGAACGCTTGGTTTAACATCTCTTTTGCTTGTCCAATCATACACGGTCCATGAGAAATAATAATATTCTTAGGTTCCCATTTCTTTATTTTGTGATAGCTCTTCAGAGCTTGTTTTTTACCAAATAAGAAAGTCATTCTTAAATCTCTTGGTGTTTTACCATTTGGATGGTGATTATCACCTATTTTAAAAAGTAGCTTTTCAAAAAGCGATAATTTCTCAGTTTCTATGTTTTCAATAAGATCCGTTAAAACCAGAGTTGAACTTTCATTATGGAAAAAAACAACCTCTTTTACATAAAAACTTCCCTCAAATGTTGTAAAACAAATTTCTTCGTTCCAATTGGCCTTGCTTAATTCCTGACCATAATCCAAACTCATTCCCGATTTTCTTGCACGCTTTTGAACACCACTAGCTAGCCAAACTTTTGCTTCAGGAAATAGTTGATGCCATTCATCTATATAACTATAATGTAAGACATTGGGGGCAATAAGGTGTTTTACCTCACCTAATTGCTTGATTTCAAAAAGTAAATTGTCATTAGGCTTAGTCGGTGAATGCACCCAAAGACCACCATTCTGTAGACGGATAACTGTCATTCTAGTTGAAAAAGGCACTTTGAAGAATTTGAAATCCATCAGTACTTCTTCCCCATCCACAATCCATAGGTTATCTGCTATCTTTTTTAAGGAATTGAGGGGAGTATATTTTTTGACTTCCATGAAACTCTGCTTTCTAAATTAATAAAGTATAATCAATCGTTATTCTCCAAAAATGGAACAACCAAGTCAATCCACTCTTGAGGTAGGTAGGCTGATAAATAGCCGTGATTATATCCTTTTGCCTCAAACAAGATAGTGTTGGGATGCAGCTGCTCAAATAACCTAGCTGACTCCTTAACACATTTCAATTCTTTTTCACCATAAATATAGAGAACCTGCGCCTTACTTTTAGAAATCCTACTCTTCAACTTATAATGCCCCATATAAGTTGAAGAGATGGTCACTAATGTTTTGATAGGCGTCCTTGGCATATCCTCCATATAAAAATTTTTTATCTCGTCTGGGTAAGCTAATTGGGGATAGAATTTATTCATTAAGCTTAACTGAAGTTTACAAGAGAATTTATTGAACATCAATTTACCAAATAGAGACACTAGAAAGATGCTGATTTTAGCTAACCTTGGTTGAGGAATACAGAGGCTTCCGTCTATGATGGCCTTCTCAGCAATTTCACTGTCTAAAGACAAAAGCTCCATGGCAATTTGACCACCAAGTGAAACACCACCGATTGCTAACAATTTCCCACCACAGTTTGCTTTGATATAGTCTAGAATCTCCAAAGCAGAATCTTCAGTAGAAACATAATCAAGTTGATATTCCTCGCCGTGGCCATTCAAAGTGGGTAGAATAACACGGTATTCTTCTGACAAGATTCGTGCTTGACGAAGATAATTCCACCAAGAACTGCCACCACCATGTATCAGTAAGATAGAAGGCAAATTCTTATCCCCAAATTCATGGAATTTCATGTTTAGACTCCTTACTTTAGGACTTTCACTTGCTAAATCCTTGTTTAATCAGCTCGTAGAAGCAAAGCTACACACTCCACGTGTCCTGCTTCATGTAATTGAACACTAGTTTCCTTGAACTCTTTGGTATATTTTTGGCTCATTTGGACATCTCCTTTGGTTAGATACTATTCTACCAAAACGTGTCCATAAAATCATACTAACATCAGTTCACTTACTTTGACAAAGTGGAGGTATCTATCCTCAAGACCCTCAATGCATTCCATACTGCTAGTAGCGTTACACCAACATCTGCAAAGATGGCCTCCCACATATTAGAAATTCCCAATCCACTTAGAACCAAGAAAATTAGTTTAACTACAATAGCCAAGGTCATGTTTTGTTGGGCTATTCTGACTGTCTTTTTTGCCAGTCGAATGACTTGAGGAAGTTTTCCAAGGTCATCATCCATCAGTACAACATCTGCTGATTCAATGGCTGCGTCCGAACCTAGCCCTCCCATAGCAATACCAACATCTGCCCTAGCAAGAACCGGTGCATCATTCACCCCATCTCCAACAAAGGCAACAGCCTGCTGAGACTGAGTCAGAATTTCCTCAAATGTACTCACCTTATCCTGAGGCAAGCAATCTCCAAATGCATCATTAAAGGCAAATTGCTGTGCAAATTCATCAACCACTGCCTGACGATCGCCTGAAAGGAGAACCGTCTTTTTAATTCCGACTGCCTGTAAATCCTTCAAGGCCTCGATGCTCGTCTCCTTCACTTGGTCTGTGATAAGGAAATAGCCTAGAAAATGACTGTCCTCTGCCAAATAGAGAACTGTTCCTGTGCTGTCAATAGCTGGATAAGCAATCCCTTGAACTTCCATTAATCTAGCATTCCCAAGATAGAGCTGTCTGCCATCTACCCTACCGGACATGCCCTGCCCTGGTAGCTCGGTAATCTGACTCACCCTATTCTCGTCCACTTCCTGTCCATAGGCTGTTCGAATAGAGTTTGCGATTGGATGATTGGAATAGCTTTCCAGATGGGCAGCGAGGTACAGAATATCATCCTCGACACCTTCTGCGTTGACAACGGTATCCACCGCAAAGATACCTTTTGTAATTGTCCCCGTCTTATCAAATACGACCGTATCCAACTTGGCAAGAGCCTCTAAATAATTCCCACCTTTCACTAAGACACCTAATTTAGATGCTCCCCCTAGCCCGCCAAAGAAACTCATTGGTACCGAAACCGCAAGAGCACAAGGGCAAGAAATGACTAAAAAGGTAAGTGCCCGATAAAGCCAAGTCGACCACTCCCCTAAACCAAGCAAGGGAGGCAGGCTTGCAAGCAGAAAAGCGATTCCGACAACCACTGGTGTATACACACGCGAAAAACGTGTGATCATCCGTTCCGTCTCCGCTTTTTTATTGCTTGCATTTTCAACTAATTCCAAAATTTTGTTGACCGTTGATTGCGAAAAAGTCTTACTCACTTCAATTACCAATGGACTAGTCAAATTGATCACACCACTTGTAATGTCCTCACCAACGCCAATTTCCCTAGGCAGTGATTCTCCTGTCAAGGCTGACGTATCCAGAATAGAACGACCTTCTCTGACCAGACCATCTAGGGGCACCTTCTCCCCAGGCTTAACTAAAATATGGTCCGCAACCCTTACTGTTTCAGGGTCTACTTGAACGGTTTCTCCCCCCTCTAGTCTCCAAGCCTTATCCGACCGAATATCCATCAATCGTGCAATGGACTGACGAGATTGAGAGGTGGCCTTATCTTGGAAATACTCCCCAATCTGATAAAAAAGCATGACGGCTACTGCCTCTGGAAATTCTCCCAAGAGAAAGGCTCCTAAGGTCGCGATACTCATCAAAAAGTTTTCATCAAAAAGATTACCACGTTGAATATTTTGAACCATCTTGATAAGAACCTTATGGCCGATAATGATATATAGGGTCAGATAATAGACCAGACGAATCCAGAAATACTCCTCTGGCAGGAAAAAGCCGAAGGCAAATAGAATCATAACAGCAAGTAGCAGCTCTTTCGCCCAATCTCGTTTTTCTGGAAGTGCCTCTTCCTTTTTCTCACTGATAACTTCGATTCCAGGTTCAATAGCATCCACCAAGTCAATAATTTCCTTATCTATCCCATCTTCGCTTTTTGTTTCCAAAATCAGCTTTTGAGCTATCAGATTGACAGTGGCAGATTCTACCTGCTCCAATTGATTGACAGCACGTTCAATCTTAGCAGCACAATTGCCACAGTCAATTCCTCGAAGTTCATACTCTTTCTTCATGTTTTTCCTCTTTCAAATGTTTCAGTGTCAAAGACAAGACTGCTGCGACATGATCGTCCGCAAGTTCATAATAGGTCATCCTTCCTTTTTTCTCCCCCTTGACCAATTGGCAGTCCCGCAGATAGCGTAGTTGGTGAGAAATAGCAGACTTGGTCATCTGTAACGCAATCGCTAAGTCTCCGACACAAATTGGATTTTGCCGTACTGCTTGTAAAATCCGCAAACGAGTTGGGTCAGAAATCGCCTTAAAAAAATTGGACATATTTAGCAATGTAACGGTATCAAACTCCGTCTCATGGACCCCTTGAATTAAATCTGGATTACAAGCTGTTAAACACTGTGACATATTTTCTATTCCTCCTATACTAAAGTTGTATCAAGTAACATCATGATTAGAAATCCGGCCATAACCCCACTTGTCGCAATATCGGTATTCTTGTGCTCTTGAGCACCTGGCACAAGTTCTTCCACTGCAACATAAATCATGGCTCCCGCCGCAAATAAGAGAGCATAAGGTAGTAGCTGGGTCATAGACATAACAGCATAGGCCCCTAAAACAGCTGCAATCGACTCAACAATCGCTGACATGGCGCCATAGTAGAAAGCTGATTTCCTACTTCGCCCTTCTACCCGTAGTGGCAAGGACAAGGCAGAGCCTTCTCGAATATTTTGGATGCCAATTCCCAAGGCCAATCCAAGGGCACTCATTCACGTAAAGGAAAGTCTAGTTGCGAGATTTGCCACACTAGCAAATGCCACACCAACTACTAAGCCCTCTGGTATATTATGAAACACTACCGCCAGATAAAGCAGCATGGTCTTTGATAAGGGTCTTTTGGGATTCAAAATCCCTTCCTTATCACTCATCTGATGATTCAAATGTAGGTCGGGAACCAAATAATTAATAAAGCGGATAAATAAGCCCCCGACAATAGAACCAACAGCCGTCGTCAACCAGTAAAATCTGTTCGTAGCTATTGACTGGCTATAGTCCAAAGAAGGGACAAGCAAAGGCCAGACTGCCGCTGCCGTCATAATGCCCGCTGCCAAGCCCATCATCATATCCATGAATTTTTGATGAATGGTTTTGACAAAAAAGACCAAACTAGCACCGATAAGGGTACAAAACCAGTTGAATAAGCCAGCTAATAAAGCTTGCATTACTGGTGATAGAGAAGAAAAATTACATCTCATACCTCAATAATCGATGATTCAGTTGAACAACCACTCAACTATTATCATTATAGTTGAACACTCGCTCAATTGTCAAGGAAGAAAGTAAAAAAGCTATGAGAAATCCCCATAACTTTGTAAATTATTGAAGCAATCTCGTGTTCTTAGAGAATATCACAATGCCATAAAAAGCCCAAAGGACTATTTGGAATTATCATATCATATAACGCTTCGACACAATTTAACGATTACTATATTGAGAAACAAACTTTACTCCTCAAGAAAGTTAGATGTTCCCAATGCTATCCGTAAGAGTACTTAAAACCTTGAAACATACTGATTTCAAGGTTTTTATAACGTGTTATTGTATCACCTAATTTCTACTGATTTCCATAGATCAAACCTTTCGTGATTTTTTCATATAGGTGGGTACGTTTCTATTCCCTCAAACTCCTTGTCAATGGAAATAAAAACGTACCCACAGTGTAAATGGAAATAGAATTTGAGAATTCCTAACTATCACTTCCACTCACTCCAAAAATTACTTACTCTAATACTTCCCCACCATAAAGCAAAAAGCCTTGCAATCAAGGCTTTTCATTATCCCTTTCGTTCAAAGGTTCTAGGCTTTTACGAGCAAAGCTACACACTCCACGTGTGCTGAGAGCTTTCTTCTATACTAATAGACGAAAGGGTGTGAAAATGATTTTTAAATGATACTGTGGAACGGAACAGTAGCCCTAGTATTGACTACTGTCGTTTCTATTCATATTGGCTATTCTAGGACTGAGATGAAAAAATCTATAAATGCTCAGAATAAAATTGAACCCGCAAATCTCCCCAAAACAATGGTGAGTCATGTACTTGTATTATTCCGAAAAAATACACCTCTGGTGCAGTGAGACAAATTGGTGTATCTTATAGTGGCTTCGTAGATGAAAGCTATACTCTACTATCACTCTTTGATGATGTAGAACAAATTGAAAAAGATAATAGACTTCAGACAGCTATTGATGTTGTCAGAGAACAGTTTGGTTTTTTAGCCATACAAAAAGGAACCGTCCTAACTGAAGGTTCCAGAAATATTGAACGCAGTAAACTTATCGGTGGTCATTCCGCGGGTGGATTGGAGGGATTAAAATGAAACAAGAAAAAAATACAGTACAATTTTCAGAAATCCGTAGCAAAGGATGTAATGATATTGAAATGCTTGAAAGATTTTTACATGGAATCGTTGAAACAGCAACTTCAAAACTTCGTCAGAGAAAACTCAAAACAACTGAAATATCGATACGACTAGTACATGCTAAATCTGAAAACCGATTACCATTGGAATTTACATTTAGCATTAAGCCAACAAGCTCATCTGTGATAATCTATACTGAGGTAATCAATCGCTTTAAAGAATGTTACACAGGTGGGGGAATTCAAGGTTTTACGATTCAATTTGATAAAAATACCCTTGCCTCTGCATAGAAAGGATTTGATATGATTGACCGTTCATATTTACCATTTCAATCAGCAAGAGAGTACCAGGATACAAAGATGCAAAAATGGATGGGCTTTTTCCTATCTGAACATGCATCAGCACTCTCTGATGATACAAACAAAGTAACGTACATGTCTGACTTATCACTAGAGAAGAAATTATTACTCCTCAGTCAAGTATACGCCGGGCAGCTACGCACACGCATTCAAGTGATTGAAAAAAACAAGCGTGTTTCCTACACTGGAACAATACCAAGTCTGACCAAAGATTTCATTTTGATAAAAACTACAACAGGTCACATCAATTTGAAATTAAAAGACATTATTAGTATTGAACTTGTCGAGGAGGTGCTCTATGAATCAGCTTGAGTTTCAGCGTAATCACCTACAAATGGACTATTATAGCGAGAGCTACCAAGATTTTGAACGTGACTTCTACCGCTACTCTAACATGAATATTCCATTGACCTTCCTAACTGATGATATCCTAAAAACAATGGCGACTTCACGTAAGAATTACTTTGTCCTCAATAAGGAAAAGTCCAGAGATAACCGCGATCACTTCTTCATATTTGAAGTAAGTACCGTAGATGAGAATCCGCTAATCTATCATTATACATATAAGAAAACTACAATATATTTAGCAGAAAAATAGGAGCAGTTCAATTGACTGTTCCTATTTTTAATATTCATAAAATCTAAAGTCTTTATACTCTTTAACAATGGAGTCGCCAACCAGAACAGACTATACTGACCAGCGACTACCTTAAATTTAATGTTTCAGATTTATTTTCTTATCTCTAATTTCATAAACTACATCTGCTACATTTTCGAGTAATCGTTTATCGTGGGTGATAAACACGATAGTTCCGGTGTACTCCTTCATTAGTATTTCCAAAGCCTCTAAACTTGGTATGTCAAGGAAGTTACTGGGTTCATCCATTATTAGGATGTTATATCTACCCATGAGCATTTTAGCAAGCAACAATTTTATAATTTCTCCACCGCTTAAAACAGATAAACTTTTTCCAATATCGTTCTGTTTGAACCCCATAGATGCTAGCACTGAACGAATTTCTGATATATTGTAGTCACAATCCTTCTGCATAAACTCCATAACATTCTGATTACTGTTGTACTTGTAACCATTCTGTGCAAAGTAACCTATTTTTGCCTTAGGCGAAATAGAAATTCCTTCTTCATGGTTTAAGATCATTTGGATTAAAGTTGTTTTTCCGATTCCATTACCACCAGTTAACGCCACTTTTGCTCCTAACGGAATTTGAAAAGATGCATTTTCAAACAGAGCCTTATCCCCAAATACTTTATTAATTTCTGCACCGACTATAGGGTATGGATTATGGAGCTCCAATGCTTTACTTTGCCTGAAACGAATTCTGCGAATGCCTTCCGGAGCTTCTACTTTTCCTAAGGCCGCAATCCTGTGCTCTAGGGTTTTAGCAGCATTATACATCTTTTTTTCCTTACTTCCTATTGATTTTTGATGAGCTAAACGCCCTCCGTCTTCAGTACTTTTTTTCTTTGAAGAACCTTTTGCCTTCTGTTCTATTTTACGAGCCTGTTTTCGCTTTTCCTCCGCAGCCCTTTCCAATCGGGCACGTTCCGCAATAAATTGTTCGTATTCTGCAGCTTGGCTCTTACGTTCTTCCTCTTTCTGACGAAGATAATCAGAATAGTTTCCCCAATACTCAGTGATTTTGCCATCTTTCAGTTCCCATATTTTATCTACTATTTCATCAAGAAAATAGCGGTCATGGCTAATAACTAACAGTGCACCTGTAAAATATTTTAGCTGTCCTATTAGAAAATCAATTCCTTCACGGTCTAAATGGCTCGTAGGTTCATCCGCTAAAATACCATGAACCTGTGCCGATAAGGCCTGTGCTATTTTAAGCCTTGTTTCTTCACCACCGCTCATAGTCTGTATATTTAATTGCTCAACACCTAGCTTGCCTACAAGTGCAAAATCTTTTTCCTCCTGCAGAGTTACTTCGTCCAACTGGGGAATATAGGCAAGTTCACCCAGACGATTCATTTTACATCCTGGGGGAGTTAATTCTCCTAAAAGTACCCTGAGTAAAGTGCTTTTTCCAGCACCATTTGCTCCTACTAAACCAATACGGTCATAATCATATACTTCTAATTCATTTATATCTAAAACATCGCGTCCTTTGAATTCCACACGAATGTCTTTTGCTTTTAATATTAATTCCATAACATTTCCTCCTGTCTATAATCGCATGCTTTCATTTGCTTGTATGCAGGGAAAACCCTGCGATTTTAGCAGGAAGAGTTACATGAAAATAAGATACATAAATATTCCTCCAATATTGTTTATTTTAAATCTAATTTTCTAACCTCAGTTATCATTTGGCAAACTATAGCAATGCCAATAATTAAAATACCTGATAGTAAAAACCAATGATTTACACCGATTTTATCAGCAAAGAATCCAGAAAGAATTAACCCAATTGGCATAGCAAGTGACATGATACTTCCGATCAAAGAAAATACACGTCCTAAATATTCAGGCTTAATTTTCTCCTGAAAAAGAGCTGTTTGCACACCGCTATAAAATGGCACCGAAAGCCCCATTATTGCACAGCAAACTACGAATATTACAAATCCATTTGGAGGAAGTATTCCCGAAACGGCTAAACTGGTCCCCATTATAAAAAATGAACTTGTTATTAGTAATACATGCTTTTCGAAGCCCCCTAATCTTCCTAATAATAAGCCTCCTGCTAGCATCCCAAATGCAAAGGAAATTTCCGTAATAGAAATATGCACAGGTGTTCCATTAAAGTGTTCCATGCTTATTAAAGGAAATAGTGCATTGATTGGCATATAAACAAAAGTATATAGTGTTCCTAAGAGTAATAAGGCAAACAATCCTTTGTTTTGTCTCAGAACCACAACTCCTTCTTTCATCTCCCTTATGAAATTTGGTTCTAAACTTTGCACTTGATTACCCAGCTTAGGTATACGTACAATTGCTACCGTAATAGATGCAATCACAGCACCCAATACGTCGATGGCAATAATAGCATTTAAATCCCAAACGGAGTATAAGAGTGCTGCAACTGCCGGACTAACAATATAGCTTATAGACTGCAAAGACTGACTATAGCCTGCGCATTTCGTTAGCTGTTCTTCTGGTACTAAAAGTGGTGTAACCGCATTGAGTGCTGGGGTATGAAAAGCTGTTCCAATGCTACGGATAAACAATACTATCATAATCATCCAGACAGGTAGCTCCATACAGAATGCAACAATAGCAAGCACTGCACCAGCTGCTGCGATAATTAAATCGGCACCAATCATTATCTTCTTCCTATCATGACGATCCACTAGCACACCAATGGCAGGTCCCAAAATCGCATAGGGTAAAAAACCTACTAATGAAGCCATAGACAAGACCATCGCAGATCCTGTTTTTTCTGTAAGGTAAAAAATAATCGCCATTTGCAGGATGGCACTAGTGATTAATGATACTGCTTGCCCTGCCCATATTGCATAAAATTTTCGTTTCCAATTGTTGTATTTTTCCATTTATATTATCTCCTGCATATTATTTTGCTTGAATTTCTATTTTGAATAGCATTCTAGGCAATAAAAAATGCAGGCCAAACCCCACAATGTGGCTTTTGGTCTGCATACATACAATTTGGAAACATTCATATTAAAGACATAGTTAAATAAAGGTATAGTTAAATAACCAATATCCTCACCGTAACTAATGAATGCTCAATATCGTATAAATAAGCACAACAAAAAAGCCTATCATCGGGTATAGATTCTGCTTTTTTTATTGCCAGCTTATCTTAAACGCATTGAGGCTGTCATAGTTTCGGTTCCTCCTACATCTTTGTTTATATCAACTTATAGTATAACACAACAAGATGATATGTTCAATATAAAAGTTATGGAATGAGACTCATACTTCCAATTCGATGCCAGATTTAAAGGATATGACGAAGTTTTCTTCATAGACTGTAACGCTCTGGATTATCTTCCTTAGTAGCAAGCGATTAGCTTTCACAAAATCTTCTGTTTGTAGTTTTAAAAATTCATCAGGATTTTCTAACTCAACCTCAAAATATTTCATTTTACATTCCCTCATTTCATTTATTGATAAATTGAGTTTGCAAAAAAGAGTGGACAATTTTTGTCTACTCTTAACCTTTAAAATAGTTTTTTTTAATCGATTTGAAGTTGCCTAAATTATTACTTATTCGGTAAAATGAAGTATTGCTTTCAACAGATTTCCTTCAACTACACTTCACTTGATTCAAACAAGGTGGGTACATTTCTATTCCCACAAACTCCTTGTCAATGGAAACAAACACGTACCCACAGGGTAAATGGAAATAGAATTTGAGAATTCCTAACTATCACTTCCACTCACTCCAAAAATTACTTACTCTAATACTTCCCCACCATAAAGCAAAAAGCCTTGCAATCAAGGCTTTTCATTATCCCTTTCGTTCAAAGGTTCTAGGCTTTTACGAGCAAAGCTACACACTCCACGTGGTGCGTTTGCGGAAATAAATCAACCGGTTGTACTTTCTTCAATTCATATCCCAATTCTTGGTAGAGTTTGATATCACGCGCCATGGTTGCTGGGTTACATGAGACGTAAGTAATCTTCTCAGGTTGCATGGCAACACTGGCTTTGATGAAGCTTTCAGTCAAGCCCTTACGTGGTGGATCCACAATGATGACGTCTGGTTTGATGCCATTCTTACTCCACTTAGTCATGGCATTTTCAGCTGAATCAGCCACATAGTGGGCATTAGTAATGCCGTTGCGTTCTGCATTTTTCTTAGCATCTTCGACGGCTGTTTCGATGACTTCAACGCCATAGACTTCCTTGACCTGTTTGGCGAACGACAAACCGATTGTCCCGATACCTGAATAGGCATCAATAACAATGCTGTCGCTGTTTAGGTCTGAGAAGTCAATGGCTGTTTGATAGAGTTTCTCAGCCATTTCGGTGTTAACCTGATAGAAAGACTGGGCAGAAATCTCATAGTCATTACCCAACATACTGTCTGTGATGGTGTCTTGACCATAAAGGGTGCGGAACTCCTTGCCAAAGATGGCGTTAGTGTTCTTATCGTTGATGTTTTGGATGATAGAAACAACATTTGGGAAGGCTTCCGTAATCTTAGCAATGACTTGGTCAATACGGAAAATTTTTGGTCTAGTCGTTACAAAGACCAGCATCATCTGACCTGAATAGTGGCCACGACGAACCACCAAATGACGAATTAACCCTGTCTGCTCCTTCTCATCATAAGGTTTGAGGTCATAGCGGCGAAGAAGATCACGGACAAAGACAATGAGTTTATCAATTTCCTTGTCTTGGATGAGGAAATCTTCAATTGGAATCAAGTCGTGAGAATTCTTGCGGTAGAAACCTGTTTCAAGCTGACCTTTAACACGGCGAACGGGCACTTGCGCCTTATTACGGTAGGCGTAAGGCGTCTCCATCCCCAATGTTTCAGCGACCTCTACGTCTGAGATACCTGCTGTCTTATAGAGGTTGTCCACAACTTGTTTACGCTTGAACTTGAGCTGCTCCTCGTAGGTCATATGGCCAAAATCAGCAATCCCTGAACGGAGGTAGGTCGCATCAATATCCTGATTACGATTTGGTGAAAGGGTCACATACTCCTCAACCTTACCAAAGCCGATATTTTTCTTGAGCTTAAGCACGCGCATCTTGATGACTTCACCTGGAAGGGCGTTATCCACGAAAAAGACAAAGCCGTCCACCTTGGCAACGCCTGCTCCTTCATGTGTCAAATCGACAATTTCAACTTCTACAATATCGTTTTTATTTAACATAATTCAACTTTCTTTACTCTTATAGGGCTTAAACATATCTTCTAAAGCCTTTTACTACCCTCCATTATAGCACATATAAATTAAATTTATGGCTGGCCATAAATAATATAGATTTTTCAGAAAAGTCATACAGTGCTATCATAGGTCCATGACAAAAAATTAAACGACTTAGCAACCTAGCTAGATGTCGTTTCTATATAAAGGAGAATAATCATGCCAGATATTACCATTCATACAATCGAAACTGCACCAGAAGAAGTCAAAGACGTCCTTCAAACAGTCAAAGATGCCAATGGGGGATACATTCCAAACTTGATTGGTCTCCTTGCTAATGCGCCAACTGCGCTTGAAACTTACCGTACTGTCGGTGAAATCAACCGTCGCAATTCATTGACACCAACTGAACGTGAGGTTGTTCAAATTACAGCTGCTGTTACTAATGGCTGTGCCTTCTGTGTGGCAGGTCATACAGCCTTTTCAATCAAGCAAATCCAAATGACACCTCAACTTTTGGAAGCCCTTCGTAACCGTACACCAATCGAAGATGATCCAAAACTTGATACCCTTGCTAAATTCACTATTGCCGTGATTAATACCAAAGGTGCTGTTGGTGACGAAGCCTACAATGACTTCTTGGAAGCTGGCTACACTGCACAAAATGCCCTTGACGTTATCTTGGGTGTCAGCCTTGCAAGCTTGTGTAACTACGCTAACAATCTCGCACAAACACCAATTAACCCTGAACTTCAAGAATTCGCTTAATGCAAAGATAAACTGATAAAGATAAACTAGAGGAGGACCTAAGCCTATGTCACATTTTTCAAAAGAATTCCTTACTTGGTTGGACACCAACGCTGACCATATTGACCAAGAGTCTGGACCAATTGCGGACCAACTTCTTGAAAAAATTGCTGAAAACGACGTCTTTAAAATCGGCGTACCTGCTGAGTTTGATGGCCTAGGTGGTGGTCCTACTCAAGTTGTTGATGTGCTTAATGAATTGGCACAACATTCTTTGACAGCTTCCTTTATTTCTTGGGGACACCGTACTTTCATCGAGTATATCCTAGCTAGCGACAATGCTTACCCTCGTGAAACATGGTTGAAAGAATTGTATACTGGTGAGCGTGCTGGTGGAACTGGCTTGTCTAATGCAGTCAAATTTTTGTCTGATATTGAAGAATTGAATGTTACTATCAGCCAAGAAGGTGATGACTACTATCTCGATGGTCGTTTGCCTTGGGTGACTAACCTTCGTTCTGATAAATTCGCTGCTCTCTTTGCTGCTGACTTTAAAGATGGTAGCCAACCTTGGATTATCACCATTCCATCTGAAGCTGAGGGCCTCAGCCGTTCTGAAGATTTGGAATTTGTTTCCCTTCAAGGTGCTAACACTGCCTCTCTTACTTTTGATCACGTTAAGTTAGATCCTAATTGGGTCCTTTCAAAAGAAGGTACAGACTATATTGCCAAAACACGTCCGAACTTCCTTGGCTTCCAGTTTGGTCTTGCCTTTGGTTTGGCACAACGTTCTCTTGATGAGGTTGAAGCTAGTCTAAACAGTAACCGTAGCGTTCTTCGTGAGGAATTTGAAGCAACACGTGGAAATCTTCTTGCTATTCAAGACCAACTCTTTGCGGGTCTTAATGATGCTAATTATTTTATTGAAAAACCACGTGAACTTTTCCAATTGCGTATCGATATTGTCGACGTCGTAGCCAACAGCCTGCTCCTCGAACTTCAGGCTAGTGGTGGTCGTGGCTATTTGAAAGAATCAGAGTCAAGCTTTATCCGTCGTTGGAATGAAGGCGTCTTCCTTCCAATTGTATCTCCGAGTGCGGTACAGCTTCGTCACATTCTTGCAGCTAGCTAGAAAGGCCGGTAGACCAATGAAGGTATTTTTTAAGAAAATTCCCTTGGCCCTATCTAGTCTAGTTCTTGCCCTCTTTAGTTTATCCAATCAAATAAACCACTATGCCCTGATTGCTCAGGGCATTTGGTTTCTGGCAAGTATAGGTTTTATGCTTATACTAGGACGCTTGATTCTTGGCTTCGAACAAGTAAGGGAAGATTTGCACAATCCAGTCATTGCTTCGGCCTTTGCTAGCTACTTTATGGCTGCCTTTCTCTTTGCCAGCCGCCTTCCACTAGCTCAAATAGGTTTAAGTGTGACTTGGTTTGGGCTCCTTGGACTTTATATTGCCTATATTATTTTTTTCAGTCTGCGTTTTATGCGCCCACTATCTTTGAACCAAGTCTTTCCAAGCTGGTTCGTGGTCTATGTTGGCCCTGCTATCAGTCTTGTGACAGTACCGGCTAGTGTTCCAACTAGCATCAAGGGACTTATTCTGGGAGTAACGGGATTAGCGACTCTGGTCCTCTTTCCACTTGTTTTATGGAGAATGAAACAGATAGCCATCCCTCATCTATATCAGCCTATACTTGCCATTTTAGCAGCACCTCTGGCCCTTCTCATCACCAGCTCAATCAAGAGTAATCAAAGACCCGCAACTATTATTTTACTTGCCCTACTTCTATTCTCACAAGCATTCTTTTTCTACGCTCTTAATCTCTTTGTAAAACTGGTTAGAAAAGGCTTTATGCCACTTTTTGCAGCTTTTAGCTTTCCCTTGGTCAATAGTGTCAATGCTTTTAAGGCAGCTACCACAAGTCTGGGTTTAGTCAATCCAGCTACCCAATTGATTTATAAGGTAGAGTTCGTCATTATTCTTCTTATCATGACCTATTTGCTCTATCATTTTCTAAAACTCTTATACAAGGCGCTTATACAAGCTCTTAATACCAAAAAAGAAGCAGGTTCAGTGTGAACCTGCTTCCTTTCTTATCTAAATCCTAGTTCTTTTAATTTTGCCTGATAAGTGTCAAAATCAATTTCAATCCCTTGACCGCCATACAAATCATAGCTGTCAATCCAATCACCATCTGAAGGAATGGTTTGCGAATTGATCCCTTTTTTGAAACTTCCAGCATTTGAAAGTCCCAAGTCCAACATGTCTGTCATACTCATATTGGTTGAGGTTAGAGAGTAGACCTTCCCCAAAGCCTCAGGCCCTTTGAAGAGGCTAAGTGGATTCTTAAGCTGCTTCATGACAGCCTGCATCACTTGTTGCTGGCGCTTGGTACGGCCATAATCTCCCTCGTCATCCTTACGGAAACGGGCATAATTCAGAAGGGTGCGGCCATCCATATCTTGCTTACCAACTTTAATGGTTTGATTTGGCACGTGACCGTTCTTGTCCATCTTCAAATCATCTGGAACTTGAACCGAAGATACTTTTTTACCATCGATGGTCGCAAACTTCGCATTGATTTCTACACCATTTGGGAAGAGGGTATCAACCCCTGTCGCAAAGGTTTCAAAGTCAACCATGGCATAGTACTTGATATCAATATCAAAGTTGCGTTTGAGCGTCTCACGCATGAGCTCTGCCCCTTGATGATTATTTTGCTCACCAATATTGAAAGCCGTATTGAGTTTCAAGTCCTGAGAATAGTCGGTTTCTGAAGCCCCCTTGATATTGACTAAGGTGTCTCGCATAAAGCTAACCATCTTAACCTTACCTTCTTTATTGCCCACATTGACTACCATAATGGAGTCTGTTCTGGCATCGGTAGATTCTTGGCTAACGCGCTGGTCAGAACCTAGAATAAGGATATTGACCCCATCCTTGGTATCCTTACCATTAAAGGTCTCAACTATGGCAGGCTGGTAGGATTTACCATTATTACCCGCGGCAGAAAGGTCTGTTCCCTTGTAAAATTGATAGGCCATGGCTATCACTAGGAACACAACTCCAAGACTCAAGCAACTAAGTACTAGCTTAACAACCTTCTTGAGCCTTCTCTTTTTCTTTGGTCGCTTCTTCTTGGCTACTTGCGACTTGGACCTTGGAGCCGACGTTGCTGAAGGGGACGCTTGTCTTTGAACCTTTTTACGTTTAGGTTGACTTTGAGCAACTTCCTCTCGATAGATGGGAAGCCCTTCCTCTGTCAGCTGATTGGCAGCCTCATAATCACGCTCTTGATAGTAGTCATAACGATTGTCATAAGGCTGACGCCATGCTGCTTGATAGTCCTCTCTTTGCGCTTGATATCTCCGCTCAGCTTCATAGGCATCTAACTTTCCTTGGAGATAATTGAATTCTGAAGCCTGCTGTCCATTCAGGTGAGCAAGATTTTTTAAAAGATAGCTGTAACGTAACCGTTCATGATGCGTAAACGGCCCATTGTTAGATTTGGTCATAAGATTTCCCTTTAAATTTCATAGACTTGGTAAGCACCCAAGATTTTATATCCAATTCCAACTGCAGTTAGCTCTTCAAGAGCGAACTGAGCCAACTTTTCCTTTGTATAATCACAATCAATAATGAAGAAATACTCGCCAAGTACCGTCTTCAACGGACGGCTTTCAATCTTGGTCAAGTCAATGCCTCGCCAGGCAAAGGTCGATAGGGCCTTGTAAAGTGCCCCTGGCATATTGTCAGGCAGGGTCAAGGCCAGCGTTAATTTGCAATCAATCTGATTGAGCGGAATCTCAGGAACGGTGTTCCCCAACACCCAAAAGCGGGTATAATTCTTTTCAATCTCCTGAATATCCTTAGCCAATATTTGAAGACCGTATTCCTTAGCAGCTGCATGTGGAGCGATTGCTGCATAAGGCTGATCTGGATTATCAGCGACAAAACGAGCCGCAAAGGCTGTACTTGCTGTTGTCTCAATCTTGGCATGTGGAAAATGCTGTTTAATATACTTTTTCCCTTGAGCAATGGCCTGTGGGTGTGAGAAGATTTTCTCAATTTTCTCATGATGTTTAGTCGCCATCAACTGCTGCTTGATGGGCTGAACAATCTCTGCCATAGCACGAATATCGGCCTGATGGAAGAGATAGTCTAAACTCTCATGAACAGAGCCCTCAATGGAATTTTCCACCGGAATGATTGCATAATCCACACGTCCCTCTTCATAAGACTTGATAACCTCGGTAATGGTACCTAATGAAACCAATTCTGCCTCAGGAAAAGCCTTTAAGGCTGCATTATGCGTAAACGACCCACTTGGGCCCAAATAACCTACATACATTTGATAAACCTTGCTACTTCTTCTGGCGTTCGGTTATCAACTGTGACAACCAAATCTGCTAAATCTTGATAGAGTGCCATTCGACCGTCATAAATAGCCTTAAAATCCTCTTTGGAATGATTGAGAAAGAGTGGGCGCTGATTCTTGGTATCCTTTTCAATGCGTTCATAGACCACATCGAAAGAAGCATGGAGCCAAACGTTATGCTTACGATTTTTCGTCAAGAGCTGACGATTGCGCTCCGTCACAACGACACCACCTCCAGTAGAGATGATGACGTCATCTCCCTCTTGAAGGAGTTCCTCCAAAGTCTCAGACTCAATCTGACGAAAGGCTGCTTCACCTTCTTTTGCAAAAAAATCAGCAATGGTCATGCCGATTTTCTCCTCGATGACCTGATCCATATCCACAAAACGACCATCCAGGTATGGGGCGACGGAACTCTTACCAACTCCCATAAAGCCCAATAAAACCTTAGCCATGGAGCAATCCTTCCAAGTCACTAAAGAAGCTTGGGTAACTTGTATTGATAGCTTCCGCACGTTGCAAGTCAACCTCACCATCTTGAACCAAAAGGGCAGCAATAGCTGTCATCATACCAATACGGTGGTCACCCAAGGTATTAACCTCTGCCCCATGAAGAGCCGTCTTACCAGTGATAATCATACCATCCTCAGTTGGTACAATATCAGCACCCATAGCATTCAAGGCATCCGCTACCACCTGAATACGGTCAGTCTCTTTGACCTTAAGTTCTTCAGCATCACGAATCACAGTCTTACCTTGGGCTTGTGTCGCCAAGAGTGTAATAATTGGAAGTTCATCAATCAAACGTGGAATGATATCTCCACCAATTTCAGTTCCTTTAAGTTCTGAAGTTTCAACCGTAATGGTCGCAGATTTAGCAACCTGGTCAATAT
Source organism: Streptococcus sp. FSL R7-0248 (assembly GCF_037967965.1). Taxonomy (NCBI): domain Bacteria; kingdom Bacillati; phylum Bacillota; class Bacilli; order Lactobacillales; family Streptococcaceae; genus Streptococcus; species Streptococcus sp. FSL R7-0248. The sequence goes on along the minus strand of NZ_CP150201.1, from coordinate 641,990 downwards.
CTGAAAGGGTAATCTTACCACCCATGTCTTTGATCACATCAATGATACCCGTACGCGTCTCGTTGATACCAACATTTTCCAAGACAATCTTAGAGTTAGGTACCACAAGCCCTGCTACCAACCAAAAGGCAGCTGAAGAAATGTCACCTGGAACCACAACTTCTTGAGCAGTGAAAGTTTGGCCACCAGAAATACGAATTTCCTTGCCATCTACCTGAAGCTGACCACCAAACTGCTGAATCATATCTTCCGTATGGTTACGTGTTTTTTCCTTCTCGATGATAACAGATTCGCCATCAGCTTGAAGAGCTGCAAAAATAAGGGCAGATTTAACCTGAGCAGAGGCCACAGGCAATAGGTAATGAATAGGTTTAAGAGACTTGCTACCATGCATTTTCAAAGGTGGCAAATCGCGGTCCGTCTGACCTGATACCTCTACACCCATCTGACGCAAGGGAATGGTCACACGGTCCATAGGGCGTTTTGAAAGGGAATCATCCCCAAACATCTCTACATCAAAATCTTGACCAGCGAGCACACCTGAAATCAAGCGAATGGATGTTCCAGAGTTACCCATGTCCAATTTGTTTTGAGGAGCCTTGAGACCATCAAAACCAACACCGTGAATGCGAACCACATCACCGTCATCCTCGATAGTCACACCCAGATCACGAAAGACCTGCATGGTTGAGAGGACATCCTCACCTCGTAAAATATCACGAACAGTTGTCACACCTTTAGCAAGACTTCCGAACATAATCGAACGGTGACTGATTGACTTGTCACCAGGGATACGCAAGCTGCCATGAAGACCTTGTGCCTTGGTTTCTAGTTTCATAGGTTACTCCTGAAAATTTTATAGTTGCTCTCATTATACCATAATTAAAAGCCTAACCATAGACTGAATTGTCAAAATATTCACTCTCTAGTATTAGTATACTTTTCTCTTAGAAAGGCAACTGCCTCTTGAACACGGTTCCGAATTAAGTTAGCAGACTCCTCCAAAAGACGATCTTCCTCAGCCGACAAAGACAAGTGAACAGGAGCAACCACCCCTTGACGTCCTAAAATAACTGGATAGCCAAGGTAGGTCTGATAGGCTGCTTGATAGCTAGATACCGCCACTTCTTCTTGAGCATCAGAAAGGATAATGTCCACTAAACGAAGAGCAGCACTGGCAATGCCGTATGAAGTATAGCCCTTACCATAAAAGACCTTGTGGCCACCCTTCATAGAAGCCATAAAAAGATTTTGACGCTCTTCTTCACTGGTCAATGCTGTAATATCTTGACCTTTGACCTTGACTTGACTCCAGGCTGTAAATTGGGAATTCCCATGTTCGCCAAGATTGTAGCCGGATACTGATTTTGGATTGACTGATAAATCATCTCCTACCGCTGCCTTCATTCTAGCTGTATCGAGTAGAGTCCCTGTCCCAATCACACGTTCTCTTGGCCAACCTGTGAACTCTTGATAGAGGGCTGATACGGCATCTACAGGGTTTGAGATAACCAAGAGTATGCCTTTAAAATCCAATTTTTTGAGTTCCTGAGAAACCTGATAAACAGCTTCTCGGGTAAATGGAAATTCAGCAAAACGGTCCTCACCGGCATTATGCTGTAACTGAATATTTCCAAGGGATGAAATAATCACATCAGCATCTTCAAGTGCTGCATAATCATTAACCACGATGTTGGCATAGCTAGGCAGATTGGCCATAGCATCTTTAAAATCCTGGGCATCCGCCTCAGCCTTTTTCTCATTGATATCTATAAAGACATAACTATCAGCTAAACCTTGAGCAATAGCTCCATGAGCTACCGCAGCTCCAACATTTCCCATACCAATAATTCCAATTTTACGAGCCATCATTTTCCTCCTTAATATTTGATCTTCATTCTTAGACAATCTCTTTTGAATGCAGAAAAGGGCCTGTCAACTGACACACCCTCTCAGATTAGCTATTCAATTCTTGCAAAGGTTTGAAGATGATACGTTCAATATCATTCAAATAAACAGACAAGCCTTGTTGTGCAGCCAAGTATTCTTTCAAAAGGGCATTAGCTTCCACTTTTTGCCCCAATTCTTGAACAGCTGCTTGTTCTTCTGCTGTTGGCATTGTACCAGCTTGCATTTTAGCATAGAAATCCTCTTGGAAATCAGTGAACTCTTTGAAAAGAGCACTAGCCTCAGCATCAGCTGCGATAGCTTCTTTTTTCTCTACCAAAGTTTTGTACTCAGGAAGGGCACGAATGCCACGTTCCAACTCATTTGCTAAATCATAAATATTTGTCATTTTATTCTCCTAGGCGATCACCACATGATAGTCTGTATTGGCTTCAATGACAGTCTTAGCATGTGTACGATCTTTTTCATTTTTAAAAGTAATTTGAAGGATACCATGAATATCCTCGCGATTTTCTTCATTGATACGAAGGTTAACCAAAGACGTTCCTCGCAACAATTCCATAATGCTAAGGATAACGTCCTCACGGTCAGGGACATCCACAAAAATATCGAAGGCACTTTCCACGCCACCCTTTTTGTGGATTTCCATCTCTTTACGCTTCTTACGACCACTGTCAAAGAACTCCCAAATGGCATTCTCATCCTCAGCCTTAATCAAGTCAGCCACATGGTCCAAACGTTTTTTGAAATCTTCAATACGATCCAAAACAGCAGGCCCATTAGTCATGAGAATGGAAGCCCACATACCCGGTTCACTCTCAGCAATACGGGTCATATCTCGGAACCCCCCAGCCGCAAAGTGATTAGTCATCTCGTGAGCCTGAGCATAATCAGCAGCCTGCTCCATAAGACCTGATGCCAACAGGTGTGGAAAATGACTGATTTGACTGGTTACACGGTCGTGTTCAGACGCATCAATCTCCACAAAACGTGACTTAAGCCCAGACAAGATGTCCTTAAGCTCTGGGATTGTTGTCTCTCTTGTCAGACTTGTCGGTGTGAAAATATAATAGGCATTCTCAAAAAGCGTCACGTCGGCTGCAATAGCCCCTGATTTATGGGAACCAGCCATAGGGTGGGAACCTACAAACTGAACATTTTTACCTGTTAGGTAACGTTCAGCTGCCTCAACGATATCCAACTTAGTAGACCCTGCGTCTGTGATGATGACATTATCTTTGAGATCCAAGTCAGCCAATTCCTGCAAGTAGGCCACAGTTTGCTTAATTGGCACTGCAAGGATAATCACATCAGCAAGTGGGGCAAACTCTTTGAAATCACTGGTTGCACGATCAACGATACCACGCTCAAGCGCAATATTTCGAGAATAGTCAGAGCGATTATATCCAAGAATCTCATAATCAGGGTGGTCTCTTTTAATCCCTAAAGCCAAGGAACCACCAATTAATCCCAATCCTGCGATATAAATTGTTTTCTTACTCATTACTACTCCCATCTATTGTCTGATGCTGCTTAAAAGTTTTTCACATAGTCACGGTGACGTGCTACCGCTTCTTTCAATTCTTCCATGTTATCGGAAGAGAATTTGTCCAAGATTTCATTAGCTACGACTGTAGCAACTACGGATTCCATAACAACACCCGCTGCCGGCAAGGCCGTTGGATCTGAACGCTCAACTGTTGCCTTGTAAGGTTCGTGTGTTTCGATATCTACTGACATCAAAGGCTTGTAAAGGGTTGGAATGGGTTTCATAACCCCACGCACCACAATCGGTTGTCCATTGGTCATACCACCTTCGAAACCACCAAGATTGTTAGTACGACGCGTATAGCCATCCTCTTCATTCCAGAGAATCTCATCCATCACTTGAGAGCCCTTGAGGTAGCCATCCTTGAAACCAAGGCCAAATTCTACACCCTTGAAGGCATTAATAGACACAACTGCTTGAGCAATCTTAGCATCAAGTTTTGTATCCCATTGCACATAAGAACCAAGACCAACAGGAACACCACCAACGACAGTTTCAACGACACCACCGATTGTGTCCCCTTCTTTTTTGATCTGATCAATGTAGTCTTTAATCTCTTGTTCACGTTCTTGGTTAACGACTGAAATCTCTGATTGTTGAGCCAATTCCTTGATTTGAGCTACCGTCAAATTCTCAGGCACGTCAATTTCCTTACCACCAAAGACAACAACATGGTTAGCAATTTCAATATCGAGCTCAGCCAAGATACGTTTAGCGACAGCACCTACTGCCACACGCATAGTTGTTTCACGCGCACTAGAACGCTCCAAGGAATTACGCAAATCATCAAAACGGTATTTCATACCACCAACCAAGTCAGCATGTCCTGGACGTGGGTGAGTGATTTTACGTTTGGTTTTCAAACGGTCTTCAATGTCTTCTACAGCCATGATGTCCAACCATTTTTGATGGTCCTTATTGATAACATGAAGGGTAATCGGAGCCCCTGTTGTTTTCCCATGACGCACACCAGAAGTGATTTCAACCTTATCAGACTCAATTTTCATACGGCCACCACGACCATAACCACCTTGGCGACGTTTCAAATCATCATTGATATCTTCAGCCGTCAAGGGAAGACCAGCTGGAACACCTTCGATAATTGCTGTTAAACGTGGGCCGTGAGACTCACCTGCTGTTAAATATCTCATTTATTTCTCCAAGTACTCTTTCATTTCGACTAAAGGAATCTGATTGATAGCTGCCTTACCAATCTCTGGAACGATAACTGTCTTAATGCTATTGCCACGAGCTTTTTTGTCATGTGTGAGGGCTGTATAGAGCTCTTCAACACGCCATGGCTCATAGTCTACTGGCAAGCCAAATTTGACACACATCTCAGCGATTTGACGTGTGATCCCCTTAGGCATCAGACCTTTTTCCTCAGCAACTCGTGAAATCTGAACCATTCCGATAGCTACCGCTTCACCGTGCATGACTTTACCGTAACCAGCTGTTTGTTCAACGGCATGCCCAATCGTATGACCAAAGTTTAGGTACATACGGACACCACCTTCAAACTCATCTTCAACCACAATTTTACGCTTAACGTTACATGAACGGTAAATAATGGTTTCTGAGTTTTCTAGGATACTGTGAACCGAACCATCAATGCTTTCAAGAAGCTGCCAAAGCTCAGGATCATCAATCAAACCGTATTTGACAACCTCACCCATACCTTCGATCAATTCACGTTTACCAAGTGTTTCAAGGACATTAGGGTCAATCAAAACCCCATCAGGCTGAGCAAAAGTTCCCACGATATTTTTAGCAAATGGTGTGTTCACACCCGTCTTACCACCAATAGATGAATCCACTTGGGCAGTTAGACTGGTTGGAACCTGAACGAAGTGAATGCCACGCATATAAGTTGAAGCAACAAAGCCTGCTAAGTCTCCAACAACGCCACCACCAAGAGCAACAATGCCATCACTACGAGTCATGCCATTCTTAATCAAAAACTCATAAGCCTTGTTAACAGTCTTAAGATTTTTACTCGCTTCACCTTCTAGGAAATCAAAAACGACAACCTCAAAACCTTCGTGCTCCAGGCTAAGCTTAACTTTTTCTGCATATAGAGCTCCCACATGATTGTCCGTAATAAGGGCAATCTTTTGTGGTTCCCAAAGTGACTTCACCCATTGACCGACAGTCTTAAGGGCTCCTTTTTCAATAATAATGTCATAAGGGTTATGTGTTAAATTTACCTCTAGTTTCATAGTCGTCCCCTCCTAGCTATTGTATATATTTTCTAATTCCTGCCAAATGGCGTCTGTTGGCATGTCCTTGCCTGTCCACAATTTAAAGGCACCTGCTGCTTGATGAAGCAACATGCCAAGTCCGTTCACAGCCTCTATTCCCTGTTTTCTAGCCAAGGCCAAGAAAGGTGTTTCAAAAGGCTGATAAATGATATCAGCAACCAAGAGTCCCTTAGGAAATTTTGTATCTGTAGGAATAGGCAAGGATGCACCATCCATACCTACACTCGTCGCATTCACCAATAAACTAGCCTGGCCTAGTTCCTCTTGAAAATACTTAAGATCATTTAAAGCATGAAACTCCAAGTGGCAAGTTGCCTGTTCAAGTAAGGCTTTAAAGCTCTCTTTTGCCTTATCCAATGACTGAGGGCGAACATAGACACTAACTTTTTTGGCACCATCAAGAACTGCCTGCGTCACAATAGCTTTAGCCGCACCACCAGCACCCAAAATCATCAGATGAGCATCTTTAGGGCTAAAGTTCTTTAGACTAGCAAAGAAGCCAAAACCGTCTGTATTATGACCAATCAAATGACCATCACAATTAACAACTGTATTGACAGCACCAATCAGTTGAGCTGCAGGGCTAATCTCATCCAAAAAAGGAATGACTGCTTCCTTATATGGCATGGACAAATTGATACCGAACATGTCGTAACGTCTAATATTTTCAACTGTCTCGGCTAGGTCTGACTCTGGAATCTCCCAGGCCACATAAACACCATTAACGTGTGTCTTCTCAAAGGCTGAATTATGAATGAATGGTGAAATAGAATGCTTGATAGGATTGGCAACAACAGCTGCTAGGCGTGTGTGTCCATCAATCTGCATCCAAAACCTCCCTGATTCTACGCATGTCTGCTAAACTAATTTGTCCTGGAGCACTTGCATTATCAAGACTGGCAAAGGTCCATGATGACCCTATCAAGTCGCCCGCAAAACGTGACAAACGACCTAGTTTACCCATTGACATGGTCACAAACTCCTGCTCAGGATTAAAGGCCTTAAAGCCACGTGTGAAGTTCATAAGGTCGAGAACATCCTGCTCATGCTTAGGCATAACTGCCACCTTAACCACTCGTGGTGTCAAGTTTGCCATCTCAGACAAAAGTTCCATAAGGTTTTCAGGTGTCTCCTCAAAGTTATGATAAGACAAAACCAAGTTTGAAAATTCGAGCATTTGATCAAAGACAGCCTTACGTGTGAAATACTCAAAATCAATATAATCTGGCGAATAAATCGCAGCTACATCCTTAATCAGTGCGACATATTCTGCATCCGTTAACTCAAGCCTACCACCCTCACGCGTTGTACGGATGGTAAAGACAATCTCAAAGCCTGCGAATTTCTCGAAAATAGCCGGAGCAACCGTTAAGATACTATCCTTATCTAAAAAATCTGCACGCCATTCAATAATGTCTGCCCCCTCAAAACGAGACAGTTCAAGCGCTTGTGCCTCCTCTAAACTAGTTGGCATAATCGGAACTACAATTTTCATTTATTTACCTTTATTGTGTATACTTTCAAATAATTTGATGTTGGATCATTAGGATTGACGGTAAAATCCGCTGGTAATTGTTGCAGGTTAACGAAGTCCGCTGAAACATCTCCCAAGCCCTTACGTAGTTGTTTCTTAAACTGTTGCACTGTCATATTAGCAGCATTGGTACTTGCGATGATTGTCCCATGCTCTGATAAAATATCAAGACTTTGTGCAATTAACTTGTGGTAATCCTTATTTGCTGAGAAAGTACGTTTCTTATTTCGAGCAAAGCTTGGCGGATCGATGACGATAAGGTCATAAGATAAGCCTTTTTTCTTGGCATATTTGAAATAATCGAAGACATCCATCACGACCAAGCGATGATTTTCCATACTGAAGCCATTAGCTTCAAAATGAGCCGTCGATAATTCACGTGAACGCTTAGCCAAATCAACCGATGTCGTTTCAACCGCTCCTCCCATAGCTGCAGCCACTGAAAAAGCTGCCGTATAGGAGAACATATTCAAAACTGATTTCCCCAAAGCTAAGCCATTAACTAAACCATCACGCACTTCATGCTGATCAAGGAAAATCCCCGTCATTAGCCCATCATTGAGGAAAACTTCATAAGTTACCCCATTTTCTAAAATGGTGAAGGTATCAGTCGCCTCTTGCCCAAAAAGATGGTCTGATTCGAAATCAAGACCCTTGAAGCGGATTTTCTCATAGCCTCCCAAGACCTCAGGAAAGACCATTTGGAAAGCCTCTACAATATCATTTTTCAAGGAATAAACAAAGGCATTGTACCATGAAAAGAGGGCATAATCCCCATATAAATCAATTGTGAGACCACCAAAATCATCACCATCTTGGTTGAAAAGACGAAAAGCTGTCGTCAACTCATTATCATAATAGGATTGACGTTTGGCCTTAGCCCTTTCAAAAAGTCCTTGAAAATAAGTCACTGTCAATTGTTGTTTTTTAGGGGACAGAAACCATCCTATCCCCTTATTTTGACTTGACAAATAGCCCGTTCCTAAAAAGTCTTTGGATCGGCTATACAGATAAACCAACTGATTATTTTCAGTTATATTTGGAAAATCTTCGGCTAAAAGAAGCTGTTTTCCTTGTTTGATTTTTTTCTCCGCAAAGGGACTTACCGTCAATATACTCATGTTACTATTATACCATACTCCAGCCAGCAGTCCAAAACAACAAATAACCTAATCACCACCATAACCCACCAAAAGCCCGTTAGGGCTTTTATTTTTGCCCTTGACTCTTTAGCCTAAACGAGTTACCATCAGAGCACAAAATTAAACGTAAAGGAGAATTAGATGGAAACATTCAAAAACAACTGTGAAATTCATGAGCCTGAGATGCAAGTCCCAAGCCAACCAAGCCTTGAAGAACAAATTCAAGAAATATACAACTCAGAAAATGAAAACCCTGAAATAGATAATATTCTCACACAAATTGCCCGACAGGTCGGTGGAATACCCACCTTGGAGCGGCAGTATTCGGACAGCCAAGATTTCCACGATGTGTCGGTTTGGAGACTGCGTGAGTTATTGAGGGTCAGCTATGAACTTGGAAAATCTCATGCTCAAAACAAAGCCATTACGCCAGCCTTTGAAAAGGCGCAGGAAGTTTACCGCTGAACCTACCTAGAACTCGAAATTGGCAACACTGTAGAGTTTGGCAGATTTTCGAATTTTGACTGTAATTACGAAGATATTTTCAAAGATAAAAACTTCAAAGTTCGGCACAAATTAAGTGGCGAGCAAACCCTCGAATATACTTGCCAGTTCAAAAATTTCGAAACCGCACAGAATCTTTACCACCACACCAACTTGACGATGCAGATGATTTCAACTTTAGGATTTTGCTAAACCATCTCAATGAACAAGAAGTTGAAATTGTAGGCAGAACTATCAACTAGCCAGCACATCAATTTATAGCCCAACCAAGAACACGCCAAAAAGCGTGTTTTTGCGTGCTGTGCAGTTGTTTCGATTATTTTTCCGCAGACCGCAATCCCATATTCCAAACATACAACATTTCACAGTTTAACAGATTGACCCAGAAATAAAAATCATCTGGCTTTTCCGCACGGCAGGAATTTTCGAAATACAGCTCTGCCTGTTTTGCATCCGCAAAGGAACATTCATAAAATATGTTGTCTTCTGGCGCGAGTGGCACCAAAATTTCGAAACGCTCTTGATTGAATAATTCCGCCATATCTTGAACATAATCCGCCATCCCTCGAAACGGCGTCACCGTTCGCTGTTCGAGTTCGGGGAGGTTTGGCCGGATTTCATTTTCGAAATTCTTGTTTTGGTTGAACTTTTCCATAACATTGTCTCCTTTAATTTATTTACAACAGTTATCTTATTCCAAAATCTCACTGGCAATTTTCAACTTTTGAACCATCAATTCGTCCGCCAACATTTCCATTGCGTCCTCGCTTTTGGCACTTGCTATGGCTTCGAAAAGGTTTAACATATTGGGTAGAGGTGTTTTGAATTCGAAAAACAGTTCCCGCGTATTCCAAATTTTAACTCGGTAGCTTTTGCGAAAACCAATTCTGCAGTTTTCTGTAAAAGTGTTTTCTTTTAGAAGGCGTGGCAATTCCATCAACTTGGCGACTTCACTCCATTCGATAATTTTGCCCTCTGAAAGATTTTCATTTTCGTATTGGTTGATAAAGCTGAGGCTTTCCCAGTATAAGTTCCTATGAATAGCTTCGGCGAGTTTTTCCAGTTGTTTTTGGATCTTGTAAATTTCCGTAAAATCCTTTCTCTTATTTTGACAGTCACATCATAATTCTGTTTGGGTAAAAAAGTCTAGTATTTTTGAAGAGATTTTTGAGTAAAATTTACATCAGTTTCAGGAATTTTAGAATAGATTTTGTTTAGCTCAACAAGCTCTACAATAGAAATCTGTTAGCTTGTCAAAGGGTGTCAAAAGTCGACGAATGTTCGGCATGAAGAAAAAGCAGAAACCTTAATGTGGTTCCTGCTTAAATTTATGAGAGTCCTCTCGGCCGACTTCGATTATTGAATCAGTCCAAAGCTGACGAAAAAAAAGGAGAATACGCAGTAAGTCACCTGATGGTTTGCTTGAAAGATGGCGTTGTGTCGGGCGTAGTCGCTCATTCTCAAATCACTCGGAGCGAATGGCGGTGCGAAAGTTATTTTTTGTAATCTGAGACACTAGCTTCAGGTATGAAATATAGGGTTCTTTTAGCTCGAGTACACGCAACATAGAATTTTGATTTAGTAGAAGGTGCTAGCTCTAAAAGGGGTTGCTTTTGAAAAGAGTCAAGTGTTTTTTTATTTAAAACAACGCACACATCTAAAAATTCTCCTCCTTTACTCTCTCCCCAATTCTGACTGAAGCATTTATAAGTGGAGGAATTTTGGTAAAATAACTTTAAAATGCCGTCATTCTCCATAATTTCTTTGATAGCAGCATTATCATCAAAACACTCCACAATGCTACCCACCTCTTCCGAACAAGAGTGGATAGATACCCTTAATCTTGACGAGATAAAGTCACAGACAACAATTGGACATCTATGGCTGTGAGATAAAGTATCTGTATCAATTTCGAATCCAGCCTTAGAAATCTCTCCTAGCCACCTGTCTATATCTGAATGAATTCCTTTTCCTGTGTTACCTCTTTTTGATGTACTGAATGTTTTTTGATAAAAATCCCCTAAAAGAAATACATCGGCTTTTAGATCCGACAAACTAAGCATCCATTTGAAGTCGTCAGACTCAAAATCTTGACATTCATCGATAAATACATAATCAAAAAATTTATCAATTCTATCCAGATAACTATTATCGAATGCAATATTCTTTCTGTTTATAGTCAACTCTCCCTTTAGTAGAGAGTTTGAGAGTTGATTGTGAATAATTCGTCCATCTTTGCTTACAGAACTATTATCATATTGGTCCGTTTTTTGGTAATCAAAAATGATCCCCTTTGGTCGTCTACCTAAGTAAGGAACTAGACAAAAATTATAGAGAAATTCGAATACTCCAAAAATATGAGTATTTTCTGGAATGTTCCCATACTTCTCACAAAGCCTATCTTTTAGAACTTCCTGATTATTTTCTGTATATGTTATAATCAGATTCCGTTTTTCAGGTTGTACTTTTTCAATTATCGTTCTTGTTTTTCCGCTTCCAGCAACTGCATGAATTAATCGTTTTTCACCCATTCTATAGCCTCTTTAATATAATCTGGAATATTGAATGATTCCTGTAATGAATCATTATCATTAAATTTTGTTAATAGTCTGAGCGCAAACTCTGCTTTTTCTCGAAGCATAAATTCTTGAATGTTATCAGTAAGGGCGATGCTTAAAGAATCTATTAAATCTGAATTTTTATTATATAGACACACCTCAAACGTATGATTGGTGTCGATGCTGTCAGAGAACACCTTAATGTTGTCATAACTATCATACTCCGAATACCTATCCAGCACTTTCGATTTATAGTCACCATCATTATCTGTAATTACTGCAACTTTTTTATCACTAAAACCTTTTGCGATTTCTAAATATCTCTTAAAGCTTAGGCCGTCGACAGAGATAATAGCTACACCGCAATTCGACGCATCCTCAGAGTGAATAATTTCGAAAAACTTTTCCATCAAAATATACTCAGCGTTTCCTTCTACTAAGATAACTTTTTTAGACAGAATAAAATTCAAAAGATTTTGGTTTGTTGATTTTTTGAAAAATTTAACTGTATCAGGGCTTAAATCAGTAACTTTCGAAGTCTGACCCTCGTTAACAAATATTAAATTGTCAACGCCAAGTCTTGAGGTTATCATATTTGAGTGTGTACCGATAAATACCTGAACATTCGTATCCTCGCTTAGTGTATTTACTAGTTTTTGTAAATTTAGGTAGCTCAAATGATTTTCAGGTTCTTCAATCAATAATATTTTAACCCTATCTTTTAAAGATTTATAAGAGTTTTCTACACCCAATAGCACCTTTTCGCCTTGACCGAGATTTTTAATATCCACTCCGTTTTTTGCAGCAGAAATAGTGTCTCTGAAAGTTCTCTCAGATTCTTCGAAGTGTAGCATAAATTCCGAATCCACTGACTCTATTAAATTATCATCTCGTAGAGCGTTTATAAATGAAAGTGAGGATTCTCTATATTTATTATTAACCTTAGCTCGATTCATTTCATTAATAGAGCTCAAATAGACCTCATCAATTCTTTTCCGAGTTTCTTGATTTGTATCTATCAAGCTTGTGTTAACGGTATTATACAAAAATTTGAACGGCTTAGAGTGAGAAAAGTACGATTCCCCAGCAAACGTCAAAAACTCAACTTTGTAAAATTCATACGGAAAGACGTTCCAAGCGTTGCCCGTTAGAATTTCCTGAATTTCTTGACGGTAATCAGAATTGGGAGTGATTTTCAGACAAATTCCATACGCCTTTATCTTTTTTGAATTATGAACGCCTTCAATTTTGTAATTTGCTGCTATTTCTGGATTATTCTCATCAAAATATAACTCAATAAAGGTCTCTGGAAGTTGTCTAAAATTCCCTTTTTCGGCTAAAAATTTCGAAACAGATGTTGAGTTCATTAGACTAGCAAGGCTAACTTTTTCAATTTGAGAATGACTACCGCTTAACACTAGTCCTATGGCTTGGAGAAGCGTTGATTTTCCTGCGCCATTTTCGCCGATAAAAATATTTTTACCGCCATTGCATAAAATTTCCGTAGAAGGAAATCGTTTGAAATTTTGTAGAACAATCCTTGAAATCATATAACTATCTCACCCATTATTTACAATCCTCTCAACTCTTCCTTCACTAACTCTTCACTCACAGTATGGTTATAAAACGGCAAGCCAATAATGCGATAGCGATCATCATCCACCAGCGTTCTAGCTTCATCTCGTTCAGATATTTGTAGAAGGAATTTCTGTTTCCAACCTTCCTTGCTATTTTCAAAAGTATTGTCGCTATCTAAGAACTGGCCACCCTTTGGTTCGATGAAAATCTGCCACGAGACATTCCCCGTTTTCTTATCGTTCGCAAACATCAGAAAATCAGGTTCGAAAGCACGTCCGTCTTCGAAGCTATAAATCTTAACGGCTTTTTCATTGCGAAGCAAATAAATATCCGTCCACTTTTCTTCTAGGTCTGCCATCAATTCTTTAATTACTCGAACCAGCATTTTTTCTTCATCAGTTCCAAAGTTGTCGTCATAAGCATACCAATCAAAAGCGTCCAAATCCTCGAAATACTGGGTTTCTGTGCGGTTTTTCTGAGATAATCCGAACTCTGCATCGCTTTGCTGATTAACTGTGAATTTCCGCTTGATATTGGCTTCAAACAAATCTTGAATCTTATAAGCCGTAAACTCATTTGAGCCATAAAATCGTTCTTCAAGTGCCACCAAGTCTTTTTCGATATAGTGTAAGAGTTTTTCAACGATAAAAAGTTTGTGTTCTTGGCTAAGTTTATCAACCGCCTTTTTGTCTCCCTCGATAGTCAAGTCAATGTTTTGTAACATCGTGATAAAACCATCAAGGCTTACCAAACCAGGAAATGCCTTTATGAGGTTTTCGAAGGTATAGGCTTTATTTCGATTGATGGCAGCTCGAACAATATGTGGTTCAATCTTCTTGCCAAACTTGTACGGCAAGCTAACGATATTTTCTGACACTAAAGCAAAATCATCTCCCTCAAAAGCACCAATATCACGGCTGGACTGCGTTGGCAGGCTTAACTTAAAACGAGTCGGAATGATGGAATCATCCAAGAGAGATAGCTGCTGCTTTTCAACCAGCTCTTTTCTACTTAAACGCTTATTCATCCAAACAAGCCCGTCCGTATAAGTGCGAGTTTTCTTAAAACTGTCTTTCAGTCGCAGTTCACGCTCTACCAAATTTTGGTCATCATAAATACCAGACTCACGCAGGACTTGCTTGAGTTCGGAAATGTAGCGTGGATTGTTAGCAGAGTGATAATGAAGTTGCTCAATAACACGCAATTCATGGAGTTCATTTTCATCGAATTTTCGAGTGAATTTCTCGTCCGGATATCCATCAAAGACGAATGGATAATAACGAGCACCACGTCCTATCAACTGCTTTTCGGCGTTAGTCGTTGAACCCGCCACAAAGCCATTCTTGGTTACTTTTCCATCACGAGTGTCATAGAGACGGACAATATCGAAGAGATTCAGTACGTCCCAGCCCTCGTTGAGCATATCTACAGCAAAAATCGCTCGAATCTCATTTTCAGGATTTTCAAGTGTATTCAATTCCACCAAGCTATTGCTAGTTTTATTTTTCCCATCAATCAAGAGCAGGCGTTCGAGACGAAAATCTTCTTGTAGCTCTGCTATCAAATCTTGGTCTGATAACCCTGATTGATCAAAAAAGTCAAAAGCTTGTTTCAAAATGCCATCTTGGGCTAACTCACGCTGAGCGACAATTTGTTGCACACTTAGATTTGTCAACAAATCCAAAAAACTATCCAGATTGCCCTTGCTCTCTGCAATTTTCTGTGATTTGAACATGACTAGAGGTTTCAAGTTGATACCGTTTTTGAGTGCTATTTTCTTGCGGAACTGGCTGATGAGAATGGCTTGAAGCATACGTGCCGACACGTCGCTATCCACCAGATGAAAGAGAACATCCTTGGAATATTTATCCAAACGAAACTCTTTCAGGTCGTACTTGTAAATCAAGTGCTTTTCGTACTTCTGGGCAATATCCTTGTTGTTTAAGTCAATGGTCGCTGTAAATTCTAAGAGGCTAGACTTTTTAGCAGTCTTTTGAATATTTTCGATGGTTGACGTCCAGCTGGTGTTATCTTTCTTCTCGCCAGCATTCAGCCCTGCATTGAGATGGTGAGCTTCGTCGGCTAAAAGCACCACCGAAATATCTTCGAACTGTTCGTAAGAAAGTCGATTTTCTCTTGGTGTATTCAAATCTTGATGGAGCTTTTGAATCGTTGTAAAGACAATGTTAATCGCATTCGGATTACTGTCTGAAAAATCCGTGACTTCTCGCACAGGCACAACTTGATTGTTGAGCTCGATTTTTTCCGCAAAGAGATATTTGCCAGCTCCTACCGTCAAAAAATTATCACGGGTTTTAGTCAAGATATTGTCATTATTGACAAAGAAGATGAAGTTACGCTCCCCTTGTTGGTATTTTTCAAGGATAAGGCTTGCCATAAGTAGCGTTTTACCCGAGCCCGTCGCCATATTAAAGAGGACATGCTCTGGGGTTAATCGATTTTTGGTATCTTCCTTGTAATATAAATACCGCCCCAAGGCTTCCTTCTGGTAGGCACGAAGAGGGTATTTGAGGTTTTTCTCAAGTTTGGTTGGAACATTTTCCTTGAAGTCAATAAAACCATTGGCACTTGCCATGTTATAGATTTCATATAGAAACTCCATACTTACTCCTCCCCATAAAAGGCACGATTCAAACGTTTATCTTGTTCAGAGATATTATATGTTTGATCATCTATATCGCTATAATTGACATAGAGATTATTGTGGTCGATAATCTCCGACAAAATTTGTTTCTGTTCCGCCAAAGATAGTTTTTCAAATTCGCTTGCTTTCAATTTTTTAGGGTCAATGCGGTAAGACAAGAAGGATGACGTTTTTGCTGTGTTGAATAATTCAAGCAATTCCTCGGTCGTGGTTGCTTTCAAAATCGACTCTTTAAAATCTTGAGCATCATTTTTCAACTCACAATAGACAAATGAACCACCACCTTGCCAGTTGACATCTTTGGAAATACCGCCCTGTTCTCCATTAATAACCTTTTTCAAGCGTTCCACAGAAACGGTCTCAATATAATCCATCTGCTCAATGCCAATATACTGGCGGTTCATCTTGTGGGCGACGGCTTGAGTAGTTGCCGAACCCATGAAGAAGTCGAGGATTAAGTCACCTTCGTTTGTATGAGACTTAATAATATTCATCAAAAGTGTTTCAGGTTTTGGAGTGCTAAAAACTTTATCCTCAAACAAAGCCTTCATCTCATCGGTAGCATCTTGATTTTGCCCCCAATCTAACAACAAGTCTGTTATCGACTTCTCTTTTCCTAACTCCTCCTCTGAAGCATATCTCCTAAATGTATTAGCTGATGTTATGTATAACAACCCATCTTCTGCAAATTTTGTAATATTTTCTTGAGAAGTTCTCCATTGAGCTCTCGCAGAAAATTCATTTTGAGTTATTCCATCTTTTACGACAACATCTTGCATAAAAGTAACTGACATGGTCTTATTTTTATAGATTCCAGCTTTTATTATAGTATTCTGTTCTTTTCCTTTATATGCAATTCCAGCCAAAATTACCCTTTCGCTTTCTGGATTACTTACATTATCAACACGCTTTGTAGTATCAGTAGACCCTGAAATTGACAATTTTTTAATTCGATTTTCATTTTTAGCAAAAACTAAAATAGTCTCCATAACTCCAGCAATTCTGCTCAAAAACGATGGTTGCTTTTTCTTTTTCCAGTGTAGAGTACCTATATAATTCTTTTCTCCGAAAATCTCATCTAACAGTATATGCAAATACGGTTGCATACCAGTCCCTACAACTCTACTTGAATTAGCACGACTCACATCAATGTGGACAAAAATCAAACCGTCTTCTGACAAGAGTTCTTTTGCTACTTCTAAACGATTTTTCATAAAAGTCAACCAAGTAGAGCGAGTAAAGCTATCATTATAATCAAATGTGTCTTCTGCGCCTGTATTGTAAGGTGGGTCAAGATAAATCAACTTCACTTTCCCTGCAAAGCGTTTTTTCAAACTATGTAAAGCAACGAGGTTATTCCCCTTGATGATAAGGTTATCCGTATCGCTCAGTTCTGTCACCTCATGCTCGCCATCAGAGTCAAATCGTTTGAAATTAGTCAGTACTTTATCATCCAAAAGGCGGTTGATTTCCGTTGGCGCAAGGGTTTCGTTAAAGAAAATCTCCTGACGTTTGGCGTCGTCCTTGGTCTGCCCGCCTTCTAATACACAGTCTTTATAAGGGAAATTGAGGACAACTTCGTTATTTTCTGACAAGTAGCGATTATCGCTAGTCGCAAGCCCAATCTTGGTCTTGTATGCCGTAAAGCTATCAGGCAAGAACTCCTTATTATTGAGGAACTGCAGAAAAGTATCCTTTTTGAAAACCAAGATGCCTTCTTCAAGTGTGCTGAAAAAGTGGTTTGAAATAGTAGGCTCACTCATCAAAAGATTGAGTAACATAGAATCATATTGTCTTGCCAGTTCTGCCAGTTTATTCTTGTTTAGCGCGCCCTCTACTAAAAATTCTTCCTTCTGCAATAGTAGTCGCTCTAGTTCTTGCTTCATAACCTTAGGTTTCCTCTCATTTTTTTCATCAAAGGAGCTATTAAGATTCCTTAGTTATGAATATAACTAAGGAAGAGAGCTCTCTTCGGATTTATGTTTTAACTATATTATAGCATATTGAAAGCGATTTTTTGAGACAAGAAAAAGCCCACTCAAGGTGGACTAAGTGTATTACCTTTTATTTTTAAGATAATCACCATAGAATAACCTCCATTGCTCTGATGTTATTCCTATTATAGTTGAAAATGCTTCAATAGGATGTTCGCCAGAACAAATATAAGCAGGATCTTCTTCGGCTTCTACTAGAAGTGATAGATTGCAGTACATTTCTTCTATTGATAAAAACAATTTTTTATTTTTATCATCCAAGTCGGCAATTTCATCTGTTGACAACCCTGTAACCCTATTTATAAATGAGTAGTCGAAGTCATAGCACAACATACGCCTTGCTATGCTTCGAGTCGCAAAAGGCTCAGTAGCAGTATCAAGCCAAACTACTTTCTTGAATCTGTCTAGAGTCATAAATTACATCTCCTCATATTCTATAGCCCACTCCTTGTCTAGTGGGCTAAAATTTGCATTTTACCCGACAAGTAAGCAGACTCTATAATATATAGAGAAACATTACTATTTTAGCATATTTATTCATATTTGTCAATATAGCTTGCGTGCGACATATATTTGGTTAAGACTTTTTTATAATTATCTGAGCCAGCAATATCCAAAACTGGAGTATAATCTATTAGCAAATGAACCATAAAACCACTTCTAATAAATCTATTTCCTCGCCCATCTAGAATTATCTTTTGTTTACACTCTCCACTCTCTCTATTGAACGAATTATATCTTTCCCAAAATTCCACTGCTAATTTTGTAAATACGAATTTCTCATAGTTAATAATTCCGTTAGGCATCTCAACTGTCATATACACCATATGAGCACCCATCTCCATTATTCTGTCTAGAAATTTATATGTTTTTCGAAAATCATCAAACCAACCAAAAGCATACATTATCTCTCCTTGTCTTTCATTTATAAAGAATCTTTCTAATGGCTCTACATTTTGTTCCATTATCGTATCGCCGTTCACTACAAAAGATTCATAAATAAATTTAAGATCGAAAATATTTTCATTAAAATTTAATAACCCTACCAGAGGAATTGACCAATTGGTGGCAAAATCAGCCTCTAATGAGCTAAAAGTTTCATTAAAAGTTAATTTATCAGGACTCACTAGATATAACCCTACAAAACCATTCAAATAAGGAAACAGGTTGTCTACAGTAAAGACTAATTGTCTATTTACATTTACAGGGTTTGAAAGTTCTCTGTGTATTCCTAGTTCAATAATCTGTTGATAGTCGGATAGTATTATGTAATCTTTTAGCATATTTAATGCTCTATGCTGAACCTCATACATTCCGTTTTTATCATAAACGGAGTCTGGCAATTTCTGAACTTCTTGAATATACTCTTTATTGTTTGGAATAAGTTTTATTAAATAAATCAATAACTCCGCTAAAAAATATTCACTCTCTTTATCTATAAGAGATTCATATCTTTCTACCCCAAGAGCCTTTCGGAAAGAGTTTACGCCCTTTATTTGCTCTTTAGCCTCATCGTAAAAACCTCTCAAATCAATATCATAATTACTGTTTGAAGTAATAACTTCTATAAAACCACCTGCCAGCCTGGCAATTTCTTCCTCTACATTGGAAATAGTAATAGCATTAGAATAGTTATCAGAAATATCCTTTTTACTGTTAAAAATTCTATTGGCCGTAGCTTCACTTCTTACTCTTTTTATATATGTGGAGTTATCTCCAAAAATAATTATTTCTTCAATTATGTCGTTTAGAAAATTAAGTTGATTACATGGATAACCACTCAACTCCTTAGCTTTAAATAACTTACAGAACCATCCAAAAGTAATAACTCTCATGTATTGTGACCTCCCTTTTAACGTTTATTGCGTAAATAATCAATAAATTCCAAACCTAAGTCTGATTGAAATCTATTGAAATCCTTAATCTATCTAATGAAATTTGGAGATTTTTTTGATACCTAGCGGGAAATCTATTCCTACTCTATACTTAAATTACCGAAGAACAAATCCGATAGAGTTCTTTGGGGATTTCAGATAGATATTAGTAATATAGCACACATCTAAGATAGGCAACGTAGCTAATACCATTATATCACCCCCAACTCGAGTACGGTGTGATGGGAAGGAGGAAATTTCAGAAAAACCAACTAAAAAGAAAGGAGAACAGTAAGATGCTCAAGGTATTGCTCTTCACGCCATATTTCCTAGTCTGTGCGTACGCATTCTATCAGCTTTATCGTATTCACAAAACAAATAAATCGTTGTAAACTTGGAATAGGAACATGCTTATGTTCCTGCGAATGAAAGGAAAGATATTATGACCCTAACACCTCAAACCAACAACACCCAGCCACTCCAAACTTTGGTAAGTCCATATCAGCTCAAGCTGGCGCAGGACTTGTCGAAGGATATGGCAGTAGTTCAAGCGAACCAACTCCTTACCGCAGATATTCTGAACAAAATCGGCGAGCTGGCAAAGCTAGAAGACCAAATATTGAGCCAAACGCCAGACGCCAAGCCGTTCTGCCACGCAGTTCTTCAATCGTTCGCCTACAAGGCTGTTCAGAGATTGAGATAAGGAGGGGCTACCATGACACAACCATTGTTCTATTTTCTTCTCGGCGTTGGAGCGAGTATCCTCGCTCTCTGCCTTTTGGGGATTTATCTGGAATTTACGGATAAAGACCAAAAGACTGAAGAAGTTGAAGCAGAACCTATTTATTCAGAAGAAGACATTGCTCTAGCAAACTTCCTCCAAGACAAGCAAGCCGTCAACGAAGCCTATTTGTCCGCCCAAACCCAACTTTTGAAACAGCTTCGAAAGTCCTAAAATCCCATCGAAAGGAAGGGGGTGTTGCCTTTTCTACAACAGCCAACAAATGAGGCAAAAATCACCCAATTGACCTCTGTTTCATCCATTCGCATCGCTCCAAAAATAGATGACGCTTATGGTTCGCCTTTTCGCCACTTTGCGTTATTCTGAGAGCGTCTTTCAAGACAGAAAGGAAAATGCTTTATGACAAACCAACAAGAAGAAAAGCTAAAAGATATTATTTCAAGTTATCGGGCGAAGCACCAGTTAAAGAAGTTCAAAACTGTGCTGGCAGATCCACCTTGGGAAGTCGCACAAAAAGGCAAATACGGTGCAGTCGCACACTACGACCTGATGAGTGTCGAAGACATCAAAAAGATGCCCATCCAGGACTTAGTCGAAGAAAACGCCCACCTCTGGATTTGGACATATCCAGCCGTTCTCGAACAAACTTATGAAGTTATCCGAGCTTGGGGTTTCGAGCCAAAATCTCTCTTTACTTGGGTTAAACCACGCCTTGGTTTGGGTAATTATCTTCGAAATTGCACCGAACAAGTCTTCTTTTGCACCAGAGGCAAAGCACCGATAAAGTTTAAAGGACAAATGAACTGGGGATTCTTTCCACTTCAAGACCATAGCCACAAACCCGAAGAACAATATGCCATCATCGAACGATGCTCAGATGGCGACTACTTGGAATTGTTTGCCCGCCGTCCAGTTCCGTCAGACAAAAACTGGAGCGTCTGGGGAAATGAAATCGAGAGCAATGTGGTGATTCCAGGTTATCCTGTGCCAGAGTATTCCCAAAATCCTCGAGATTTTACGCAAATTTCCGAACAAGAACCGTCAAATGATGAAACTAATTAAATACATTCTGATATTCTTTCTGCTAGCCTACCTTATCAATCTATCTGTTCATCTCTTACTTGAAGTTTGGGGATATTTAGTCCTTATCTTCGGCGCAATAGTTGGTGGTTGGCTGATGGTTAGGATTATCAGATATAAAAAAGATTGGAGATAACATGAAACGACCCAAACAATTTCACTGGCAAGAAGTGGAGTGGTTTCGTCCTTTCGACTTTGGTGTTGTGGAGAACTTTATGAATCAGCTTTCAGGCTTTACACGCCGTCAGCCGTTTATATGGGAAATTCATATCAAGCCGAATAGTATCAAATATTATTTGGGAACAGAAGTCGGAGACAACAAATACCTCAAAAAGATGATGAGCCAACATCACCAAGTTCAATTCGAAGATGCCAAACGCTTCAAGCACAAAAAGCCAAGTTCCGCCTTTAATCTTGGCGTGAAGCATTCCTGCTTTTCACTCAAACTAAGTGCGACCGAAAATATGACCCGCTCGACCTTGGCGCTTTGCAAAATTCTCAAGCCAGAAGAAAACTTAACAATTCAAATCATTGTCGGCAAGTCTCGCTCACCAAAGCCAATCCCAAAAGAGCTCACTATTAACCCAACTTGGTGGCAGTGTATTTCGGGCAATATCCCAAAGCTCTCTTCCGATTCTGAAAAATTGGTAAAAGAAAAACTGAGGCAAGCCCAGTTTCAAACCATTGTGCGTGTTGGAATTAGCGCAAAAGATAGTGTTCGAGAAAATCTCATTCGCAAAACATTGTTAAGCAGTCTTCGAATGTTAGATTCGAACGGCGCAAGTGTCGAACTGCATCATTCTTCTGCCTATGATTTTCATCGCCGCAAAGTCCCTTGGCACTTTCCGACCATACTTTCCGCAAGTGAGCTCGCCAGCCTCCTTCTACTTCCAGCTGGCGAGAACGAACTTGCAGGTGTGCCGTCATTAGCACCTAAAACTATTTTACCACCAATCGGAATGAAACGCCAGAACGGCTTTTGCTTGGCGGAGAGTTTGGGTGTAAAGAAAACGCCATTAAATATCCGCCCACTGGACTTGCTTAGCCATCTTCATCTACTCGGTGGAACTGGCGCTGGCAAGTCGACCGTGATGCTCAATCTGATTTTACAGGTCATCAAAAATGGATATTCGGCGGTGGTCATCGACCCAAAAGGCGACTTGATTCGAGATGTCTTGGAGAGGTTTCCAGAAGGATGCGACGAAGATTTGGTTCTGCTTGACCCAAGTATGAATGAGCGAGTTATTGGCATTAATCCATTTGAGCTGACCAAATTCGGTGTCAGCGAAGAATTGGTGGCAGATATGCTTCTGACTGTTTTCAAGGAGTTATTCCCAGACCATTTTGGGATTCGAACGCTTGATGTACTGAGCCACAGCTTTCTGACTTTGGCAAAATCCGAAGAAGCCAACCTCGTGATGCTAGTTCCGCTTTTGACCAACAAAGCCTTTCGACAGAAAATGGTCGGTAGAATTTCTGACCCGTTCTTGCAGAGTTTTTGGCAAAGTTTCGAAACAATGAGTCAAAGCGAGCGAAACTTGCTTATCTCGCCCGTCTTGAATAAAATGCGTCAAATTCTCCTTCGACCAGAACTTCGAGCGATTTTTGGACAAAGCCAGACCAGCTTTTCACTAATGGAGCTCTTCACAAATCGAAAAGTTCTGCTCATTCCCTTAAACCGTGGACTGATTGGAGCAGAAAATGCCAAGTTTATCACGGCGCTTGTGATTGGCTGTCTCTGGCAACTGACGCTTCGAAGGGCCAGTATTCCGCCCGAAAAACGCCACTTCATGTACTTTTTTTTAGATGAGCTGGCGGAATTTATCAAACTCCCGACCTCTATCGACGACGCTCTTTCGATGTCGAGAAGTCTTGGTGTAGGCTGGATTTTAGCCAACCAGTTTTTGAAGCAACTACCTCTTGATCTCAGACAAAGTATTAAAACCAACTGCAAAAATCGACTTGTATTTGGTTTGAGTATGAGTGAAGCCAAAGATATAGCCAGCGAAACGATTGAATTAAGGCCAGAAGATTTTCACTCCTTGCCGACTTTTCAGGTTTATACCAAATTGCCACTTATCGGCAAGGAATTTCGCTGGGTGTCAGGCTCGACGCTTCCACCACCTGCAAAGTTTAGAGATTTGACCGCTCTGTATGCCAAAAGCCTAGCGAAATATGGAGCCAACACTAGCGATATTGAGGAAGGATTCGTGCAACTTTTCAGTGAAAAGACCACCAATTCTACACCGCCACCAGACAAAGTCGGCAGGCAAAAACGCAAAAAGGAGGTAGAATAATGAAGTTCAGCGATGTTCAATTGTCCATTCTCAAATTGTTAAAAGACTGTCGCTATGTCTCCACTCGCCAGCTGGCAGACTTGTATTTTGCGGATAGTTTCTCGCCTCGAACTGCCACACGGCGAGCCAATCTTGCGACCAAAACCCTATTCGAAGCAGGATTTATCGCACATCTCAAGCGTCGAATTGGTGGCAGGCGAGCTGGGAGCGGTTCCTATGTTTGGTCTATTACCAAAACAGGTTTGAAACACTTGCGCTTGAACGATCCGCAAATTCAAGTGAGATTTCGCAACCGATATGAACCAACCGCCCACCATTTGGAACACACCTTGGGAATTACGCAAGTCTATGTCGAGCTCAAAAAGTTGGAGCGTCTTGGAAAAATCGAACTCGAAACATTCTCTTTCGAACCTGTCTCGCATCGAAGTTTTGCCAAATTCACGCAGAATGTGGCGCTCAAGCCCGACGCTTACGCTAAGCTGGTTGTCGGCAATGAAGAAGAATTCAGCTTCTTTTTGGAGTTAGATAAAGACACGGAAAGTTTGAATCGGATTGTTAACCAATGCAAGAAATACATTCAATATTTCAACACGGGAATCGAACAACGCGAAACTGGAATTTTTCCGCAAGTCGTGTGGGTAGTACCAGACCACAAGCGACAGACCGCCATTGAAAACCGTATTCAAGAGGAATTAAACAGTTATTGGACGCTTTTTGAAGTGATAACTTTAGAAGAATTTCCAGATTTTGTGATAGGAGACAGCGATGAATAAAAACGAGCAAGAACTCAAAGAACAACACAAGAAAATCGGGCGCGCCACCTTTATTATCCACCGAAAGTTCAGCGGAAATAAGACTCTGAGGCAGATTTTGGAGAGGTTGATTTTGAGGGAGGAATGACTGGACTTTTCGCGCCAAGAAAGCTATCATGTCAGTGGGTTATAGGTGTAATCGAAAGGAGACACTTATGAATAAAAGTACTTTGACAATTGAAGAATGGACAAGCCTAAATTTCGAAAACTTAACTAACATCACAGTCCTCTATTGCCGTTTGTCCGCCGAAGACGCCAAGGAAGGCGAAAGCAATTCGATTTCGAACCAAAAGCAGATTCTCACCCAAGTTTCCCAGCGTGAGGGTTTGACAAATCCTGTGTTCTTTGTCGACGACGGATTTTCGGGTTCAAACGCCCAGCGTCCAGCTTTCCAACAGGCGATGAACTTAGTTCAAGCTGGCAGAGTTTCGAATTTTGTAGTGAAAGATTTGAGCCGTCTTAGCCGAGATTACCTCTTGTCTGGACAGCTGACTGAGATTACTTTCCCTTCGAAAAATATCCGCTTTATTTCCTTGAATGAAAATCTGGATAGCTCCAAACGCAGCAGTCAGGACGCTTATCTTGCGCCACTAGTTTCACTTTTCAACAACTGGTATAGCTTGCAGTGTAGCGAGAAGATTAAACTATCCAAGCATACTAAGGCAAAAACGGGCGAGAAAATTGGCTGGGTTGCGCCATACGGTTATCTCAAAAATCCAGAAAATCCCAAGGAATGGCTGGTTGACGACTACGCCAGCCAAATTGTGAAGCGAGTTTTTAAGGAGTATCTTTCAGGAAAGCCAATCGCCTCGATTGCGAACGGACTTCGAAGAGATAAAATTCTAACGCCAGCTAATTATAAGAAAAAGTTGGGTGTTTCGAATTATCGAGTTTTAGAAAGCGACCCTTATCACTGGAAAAGCCAAATGATTTGCCAGATGCTCGAAAAGGAGGAATATACAGGCGCAACTATCAATCTCAAGACTGCCAAGGTTTCTTACAAACAGCGAAATTGTCGCCTGCGACCTCGAGAAGATTGGCTGATTTTCCCCGACATGCACGAGGCGATTATTTCGAAAGAAGATTTTGCCTTGGCTCGAAAAATGCTTGGACATAAGCGAGTTGTCAGGCGAAACAATTGGAAGGACAAGCCTGGACATGAAAATATTTTCGCAGGATTGGTTTTTTGCGAGAATGGACACAAATTGACATTTTGCCCACAACAAAAAGTCGATGTTAATCTCGACCATTACAAGTGTTCTTACTACGAGCGTGTGGGCAAGACCTGTTCGGGTTCGCACTATCTTCGCAAAGAAATTTTGGAGGAATTGATTCTCGACGACTTCAACCAGATAATTTCGACGCTTGAGTTAAGCGAAGAAAGTTTGCTCGAAAAACTGAAGGCTAAGTTCAATATTCAGGAAAGTAAGAAACAAAACAGCCTTCGAAAGACACTTCTCAAGGCTGAAAAGCGAGCTGAAGAATTGGACACCATTATCCAAAGGCTTTATGAAAAGCAACTTCTGGGAGATATTAGAGATGAACGATTTCGAAAGTTAGCGGATGGCTATGAAGATGAACAGGCACAATTGACCCAGCAAATCCAAGAAAGTCGAGAGGTGCTGGATAGCGAGATTGAGTCGGCTGGCAATATCGAAAAGTTCTTGCGAACCATTCGAAACTACACTAAACTCGAAAAACTCACACCGCAAATCTTGAACGAGCTAATCGATAAAATTGTCGTCCACCAGCCGACTGGTCGCGGAAAATCTCGACAAGTTCGGATTGAGCTGCACTACCGTTTTATCGGCGAAATATAAACGGAGCGAACCCAAAAAGTTCGCTCCACAATTTAACGGATTGGACTGCTGGGGAAGGTGTGGATATTATACCAAAAAAATGCTATTATTTCTGTTTCGTGACTAGATTTTATCAATTATATGTCAAGGAATATCACACTCAATGGCAGTAAATTTTTGAGAGTCATTATCTTATTTGGTATAATGATTAAGATAATATAGAATCAAAGGAAGTATTACTTTGAAAAAAATTACTGAAGCCTTTTGGAAAGGAGTTTCATCAAGACTTGGATTTATCCTCTTGTTACTCTTCTTTTACTGGCTAAAAACCATATTCGCTTATTACGTCAACATTAATCTTGAGTTGGAAAGCAGATATCAGGTTATGCTTTCGCTGATCAACCCTATTCCACTAGGATTAATGCTTCTGGGTTTAGGACTATACTTCAAGAAACGACGTTTCTTTTACAGCATTACCATTGCTATCTATGTCATCCTTAACCTCTTACTTATTGCTAATGTGATATACTTTGGAGAGTTTACAGACTTCATCACTGTAAATACCATCCTAGCAAGTTCTAGTTCGGCAGCAGGACTAGGAGACTCAGCCAAGAACCTTCTTGAGCCAAGCTATCTTTTCTACCTGATTGATGTTCCTTTCTTCATCTATGCTGGTTTCAGGAAAAAGCTTAAAATGGACAGCAAGCCATTTAACAAACGAGCTAGTTTTGCCGTTACTGCACTGTCGACACTCCTTCTCTCAGTTAACCTCTTTTTAGCGGAAGTTAACCGTGGCGAGTTGTTGACACGTGGTTTCTCAAATAACTATATTGTTCGTGCTATGGGGCTCCCCTTCTTCACAGCCTATTCTGGTAACTTAACTTATCAGGCCTCACAGGCTCGTTCATCTGCAACAGCTGAGGATATGAAAAAGGTTGAAGCTTACGTTAAAGAGCATTACGCAGCACCTGATCCTAAGTATTACGGAATTGCTAAAGGAAGAAACGTCATCGTTATTCACCTGGAAAGCTTCCAACAGTTCCTCATTGACTACAAGCTCAAAGTAGACGGTCAAGACTATGAGGTTACACCATTCATCAATTCCATTTATCACTCAAATGAAACTCTAGCCTTTTCAAACTTCTTCCACCAAGTTAAATCAGGTAAAACTTCTGATGCTGAAACCTTGATGGAAACGTCTCTCTTTGGACTAAGCACAGGCTCATACATGGTAAACTATGGCGGTACCAATACAGCCTATGCTGCACCATCTATCCTAGCTCAAACAGGCGATTATACATCAGCTGTTTTCCATGGAAACACTGGATCCTTCTGGAATCGTAATAATACCTATAAACAATGGGGGTATAATTACTTCTTTGACTCATCAGCCTTCACTGAAAAAACTGATGAAAACTCCTTCCAGTATGGTCTAAATGACAAGTACATGTTCCCAGATTCCATCAAATATCTGGAACAAATGCAACAACCTTTCTACGTTAAATACCTTACAGTATCTAACCACTACCCATATACTTCTCTCTCAGGCGATGAAAAGGAACAAGGTTTCCCACTTGCCGAAACAAAAGACGAGACAGTCAACGGATATTTTGCAACAGCTAACTATCTTGACTCAGCAATCAAAGACTTCTTTGATTACCTCAAGGAAACCGGTCTTTACGATAACTCGATTATTGTCATGTACGGTGACCACTATGGTATCTCTGATACACGAAGCAGCAATCTTGCTGAACTTCTCGGTAAGAACCCTGAAACTTGGTCAAACTATGATAAAGCCATGCTTCAACGTGTTCCTTACATGATTCATATTCCAGGCTATACTGGTGGTGGTATCTCTAACACCTTTGGTGGTGAGGTTGATGCCCTTCCAACTCTCCTTCACGTTCTTGGAGTTGACACTAGCTCTTATATCCAGATGGGACAAGACCTCCTATCTCCCGATAATAAGCAAACCGTCGCATTTAGAACCTCAGGTCAATATGTTACTCCTCAATACACCAGCTACTCTGGTCGACTTTATAACACTCAAACAGGGGAAGAAATTACCAACCCTGATGAGACAACTAAAAAAGATAACGAAGCCATTCGTAAGGCAGTAGCAACTCAGCTTTCGATGAGTGACGCTGTTCAAACAGGTGACCTTCTTCGTTTCTATACGCCAAACGGTTTGAAGCATGTTGATTCTAGCAAGATTTCCTACACTAAACAGATGGATCAACTAAAAGAAATCAATAAAAAGCTGAAAGATAAATCAACCAGCCTCTACAAACAAAAAGGCAATAAATCAACAGCTGATCTATTCAAGACCCCATCTTACAAGGAACTACATCCTGCAGAATCTGAATCGAGCTCAAGTTCAAGTGAATCAGAGTCAAGTAGTTCTTCAACGGAACAACAATAAGCCTTAAAAGCAGTCCTGTTTGGACTGCCTTTTTTAGATTAAACAATTATCAATCGTACTTAACTGGAAAATCATAATCCTCATAGCACTCGCCTCAAACATATTTCTTGCTAGTTTGCTATAAGCGTGATTAAATAGTTTTTGTAAAAAAACTTATAAAGGAGAACAGATATGAATCCAATGGACCTATTTAACCAAGTAAAAGAAATGATCGAAAAGAAAGATTTCGAAGCTGCTAAAAAGTTTGTCGATGACAATAAAGATGATTTGGGCGAATACTTTGACCAAGCTAAGTCACTTGTTTCAGGTAACGAAATGGTTAGTGGAGCTTTAGACAAGATTAAAGGTCTATTCTAAGACGAAGTCCCCTAAATCAATAGGATTGAGGGGGCTTTTTATGTTTAGAGTTTCTATTTAGAGACAATGCATAACACAATCTAAGATTCTTTAGAAACACAAAAAAGAGATTCCTAAGGAACCTCTTTTTATTCTATATGACTATAGAATTATTTTTTCAAGTTGTAGAATGATTTCAAACCACGGTATTCTGCAACTTCACCAAGTTGGTCTTCGATACGAAGCAATTGGTTGTATTTAGCGATACGGTCAGTACGTGACAATGAACCTGTCTTGATTTGACCAGCGTTAGTTGCAACTGCGATATCAGCGATTGTTGAATCTTCAGTTTCACCTGAACGGTGTGATACTACTGCTGTGTATCCAGCTTCTTTCGCCATTTCGATAGCGTCGAAAGTTTCAGTCAAAGTACCGATTTGGTTAACTTTGATAAGGATTGAGTTAGCAGCGTGTTCTGCAATACCTTTTTCAAGGTAAGCTGTGTTAGTTACGAAGAAGTCGTCACCAACCAATTGAACTTTACCACCAAGACGTTCAGTAAGAGCTTTCCAACCGTCCCAGTCGTTTTCGTCCATACCATCTTCGATAGTGATGATTGGGTATTTGTTAACCAATTCTTCAAGGTAGTCGATTTGTTCTGCAGCAGTACGAACAGCAGCGCCTTCACCTTCAAATTTAGTGTAGTCGTAAACTTTACGTTCTGCATCGTAGAATTCAGATGATGCACAGTCAAATCCGATAAATACGTCTTTACCTGGTACATATCCAGCAGCTTCGATAGCTTTGATGATAGTTTCAACACCATCTTCAGTTCCGTCGAAACGAGGTGCAAAACCACCTTCGTCACCTACGGCTGTTTCAAGTCCACGTTCTTTAAGGATTTTCTTAAGTGCGTGGAAGATTTCAGCACCCCAACGAAGAGCTTCTTTGAATGTTGGTGCACCAGCAGGTACAATCATGAATTCTTGGAAAGCGATTGGAGCGTCTGAGTGAGAACCACCGTTGATGATGTTCATCATTGGAGTTGGAAGAACTTTAGTGTTGAATCCGCCAAGGTAGCTGTAAAGTGGAACTTCAAGGTAGTCAGCAGCTGCGCGTGCTACAGCGATAGACACACCAAGAATAGCGTTGGCACCAAGTTTACCTTTGTTTGGAGTACCGTCAAGAGCGATCATTGCGCGGTCAATACCTTGTTGATCACGTACGTCGAATCCGATGATGTGTTCAGCAATAACGTTGTTTACGTTATCAACTGCTTTTTGAGTACCAAGACCACCGTAACGAGCTTTGTCACCATCACGAAGTTCTACTGCTTCGTGTTCACCAGTTGAAGCTCCTGAAGGAACCATACCGCGACCGAATGCACCAGATTCAGTGTAAACTTCTACTTCAAGTGTTGGGTTACCGCGTGAGTCAAGGACTTCGCGTGCGTAAACATCAGTAATAATTGACATTACAATACTCTCCTTATGAGTTAAAATTTTTTACACCTATATATTACCATAATATCAAGGCTTAAGCAAATTAAAACCAGAATTTTCTAGCGATTTTCTATTTTTTAATATTTTCAATTGTTTTTGAAAATCTCAGAAAGCAACTCAAATGAAAAGGAATTCAAAATATTGTATAATACAAGTAGAAAACTAAGAGGAGATTCCTATGACTTCACTTGAAAACAAAGTGCTCCAATGCGCTAGTGGTGAAAAACGCCTAAATCCCGATGAACTTCGTCAGTATTTTGGAACCTATGCGGAACGTGTAGTCCTAGCTGTTCTATTGGAAAATGCCGAAAAGAAAACTGTAATTGACAATTTTCCGCAAATATTAAAAGACTTATTAGCCGTTTACCCTAATCTTAGTCTCAAACTTTCGCCAAAATTAGCCGACCAGACACAATTTACCTATATCAAGACCGCTCAAGCACTAAATATTTCTGCAACTATCGTTGACGAGGCCAAGGCCCACTCACCATACGGTCTTATCGTACATAGTAATCAAGCAGAGAATCTTGATAAAGTGTTATTTTCAGAACTCTATCCTGATATCCTTGCTCCTAGTGAAACTGAACCTATCCTTGAAAAAAAGGGATTTTTTGCTAAACTATTCGGAAAATAAAAGCTGATGCAAAGTCAGCTTTTTCTTATATCACAATGTTTTACTGAGCTTGATGACATTCCCAATATTGAGTCCTGTGCGATAGAGATTCTCCTTAGCGGTAGCTAAAACTTGGTCTAACTCTAATACTTGTCCAATGATAGGGAAAGCAGCTGTGATACCTGCTACTGGAAAATCAGGCAAGTCATCCTTCAAACTACCACAGATAGCAATGACGGGAATAGCTGATGGTGTCCGCCTAGCCACCCCGACCGGTGCTTTACCAGACAAGGACTGGCTATCCATACGTCCTTCACCAACTATGACCAAATCAACTTCCTTCACACGTTGATCAAAATCAACGCAATCAAGTACAAAGTCAATCCCTGATTTAATTTCTGCACCTGCAAAAGCTACTAAACCCGCTGCCATGCCTCCTCCGGCTCCTGAACCAGCCAGTTTTAAAACCTCAGGAGCAAAGTTTTCGTAGAATTGTGTCATGTCTTGGTCAACCTTTTTAAATTGTGAAGGAGCTAGGCCTTTTTGTCCACCAAAAATATAGGTCGCTCCATCTTGACCACACAAGGGATTATCTACGTCAGTAATCAGATGAATAGTAACACCAGACAAATCAATCTTATTTTTAGAGGATACCTTTTTAATAAGACCAAGATTAGCACCTATTGGCTCAAGCTCCTGTCCCTGAGAGTCATAAAAACGATAACCCAATCCATATGCCATACCAATACCACCATCATTGGTAGCAGACCCACCTACGCCTATGATAAAATCTCGGATGCCAGATTGAACCAAATGAACAATTAGTTCACCCACGCCTTGTGTCGTTAGAGCTAGAGGATTTCGTTTATCCTTAGGAATCTGTTCCAAGCCACAAATCGCAGCCATTTCAAAAACGGCAGTCTGGCCATTGCTGGCAAAAGAAACACTTCCATCACTTGTATAGGCATGAGGAATCTCGATACTTTTCTTCTCAAGATTTAGATTTTCAGCAAGAGCATCTAAGGTGCCCTCGCCACCATCACCTATTGGCATGAGGTCAAAATCAGCGTCGGGTAAGGCATTTTCAAAGCCCGATTTGAGAGCTAAGGCGACCTCTTTTGCAGACAAACTTTCCTTAAAGGAATCAGGTGCAATCAAAATTCGCATGATGTCCTCCTTCTATTTTTCTTTTAGGTAAGGGGATAAGGCCTGAACTAACTCATCCGTCATATGTCTTGGACCTCGCACAGTTTTGATACCTAAACTCTTTAGCCTATCACTGTCAAATTCGGTGTCATTAAAGGTGTATAAGGGTTTAATCCGCATCAACTCCTTAATACTCGCCTCTTCACGATAACCTTGATTAGGGATATTCGCTTCTAAAACCTGACAGAGGTAACGTATGGTCTTGGTAGGTGCCGTAATATAGATAGCCACCAAATCTCCCTTTTGCATACTAGCTTTCTGTGTCCAAAGGATCTCCTCATTTGCGGAGAACTCCTCTCCAATATCGTAGTATTTCAAATTTACCGGGATAATCCAATAATGAGGCTCAAAAGCCTTTCTAAGATGTTTTGGGGCCACTAGGGAGCGACTGTCACTAAGAAACTCAATAATGGTTTGGTCCGACAATGTCTCGTCTAAAACAAGACTAATCCAGGTCTTCTTGGACATATGGTAGCTAGGAAAAACCCCATCCATTTCCAAGAGCTTATCCATTTGCTTTGGATTAACCTTCAGGTTAACCACATCATAAATTAAATCCGCCTTTTCTCCATCAAGCCCTAGTTTTTCTCCCTTAAGAGGAAAAAACAAGGCATACCATTTACCATCAACCCTAAAGGACAAATAGCTTGGTTCCTTTTCGAAAGGATGGTCTGCTTGGTCTGAAAATTCTTGAACTAAAAACTGAACTAGGCGATTAGCTTGTGGAGATGAGAACAATTGATTTTCATAACAAGAATCAGCTAGCTGTGAGAGAAGTTCTCCATAAGCTTCTCTGACTTGACCAACGTAAGTTCCAGTGGCCTGAGGACTCCTGAAGATATCATAAGGCTCATCAAGATCGATATCAACAACCTGTCCCGTCAACTTACCTTCTAAATCAATAAGCAATCGAGCTTCAAGTTCATCCGCCATCAGTGTTTTTCTGAACTCGTAACCTTGCTCAGTAGTTGTAAAACCAAAAGGCTCTAGGCTATCCTGTTTTAGGATCTTCTGTTTAAAATAAGCATCCTCAAAAGTCATTGGTTCTCCCTTTTTCTAAAAAAGAGAAGTTGAGACAAACTTATGTCCCAACTCCTTTTTTATTTTGTTGACTGACGTAAGGTAAGACCGTGATTAAGAATAACATCTTTTTCTTCGAGCTCTTCCTTATTCATGATTTTAGTCAACATACGCATGCTAACTGCCCCTAAATCATAGAGAGGATGATTAATACTAGAAAGGTTTGGACGTGTGTAGCTTGTAATTGGTGAGTCATTGCTTGTGATGATTTCGAAGTCTTCTGGAACTGATTTACCTGCAGCAAAGAGGCCATTCAAGAGACCTGCAGCCAATTCATCTTCTCCAACATAGGCAGCAGTGGCACCAGAGTTCAAAACACGTTGTGCTAAATCAAAGCCATCTCTATAGCTATATTTGGCTTCAAAGACAAGACCTTCATTGTAACGCAAATTATTCTTTTCAAGTCCAGCCTTATAACCAGCTAGACGGAGTTTGCCATTAATATCATCAATTAGTGGTCCTGATACAAAGGCAACCTTTTCATTATTCTTGGCAAGTTGCGTTACAGAATCCTCAACGGCAACTTTATAGTCGATATTAACGCTCGGTAATTGGTGCTCGAGGTCCACTGTTCCTGCTAGGACAATCGGAGTACGGGTACGAGAAAATTCTGCACGAATTTTTTCCGTCAAGTGGTAACCCATGAAGATGATACCATCTACTTGTTTGGCAAATAGAGAGTTAATCACGGTAACTTCGTGATCGTCATTTTCATCACTAGAAGCAAGGACAATATTGTACTTGTACATCGTTGCAATATCATCAATCCCCCTTGCTAAAGTAGCAAAATAGCTATTTGCAATATTTGGGATGACAACTCCTACAGTAGTGGTTTTCTTACTCGCCAAGCCACGCGCAACCGCATTTGGACGATAATCCAAACGATCAATGACCTCAAGCACTTTTTTTCGGGTGTTTTCTTTTACATTTTTATTTCCATTTACCACACGAGACACAGTCGCCATCGAAACGCCTGCCTCACGCGCAACGTCATAAATAGTGATTGTTTCATCAGTATTCATAAAAACACTTCCTTTCTCATTTTACGCTCACTCTTTCACGCTAATTGTATCAGATTCTGAAAACACTTTCAATTATTTTGACTGATTTTTTACAAAAAAATGAAAGGGATTCCTTCTTTGTGGTTATGAGGAAGAAAGCCATTTCAGAAAAAGGCCTCTCATTTCGTGTTTCCAAGACTATCCATCGCTTACAAAACTAGCCTAAAAAAGTCTCAATGAAAGTAAATGATTTAATGAAAAGCCAAAAAAACAGCTTGCATTTTCCTTATAAAAGTGACAGAATGAGTGTAAGAAATACAAAGGAGTTTTTTTCTATGTCTAAACTTGATCGCATTCGTCATTTTTTGAATGAAAATAAAGCAGGGCTAGCTATTGTTTCAGATCCTGTAACTGTCAATTATCTTACTGGTTTTGATTGTGACCCACATGAACGCCAAATGTTCCTCTTCGTCTACGAAAATCGTGAGCCTGCCCTCTTTGTACCTGCTCTTGAGGTTGCACGTGCCTCTGCTGTACTCGACTTCCCAGTCTTTGGTTATGTAGACTCTGAAAATCCATGGCAAAAAATCAAAGCTGGCCTAGCAAGCACAGACAGCCCTATTATTTATGCAGAGTTTGACAATCTCAATGTGACCAAGTTCCAAGGATTGCAATCGGTCTTTGAAGGTCGCTTTGAAAACCTGACACCATTCATTCAAAAAATGCGCGTTATCAAGTCAGCTGATGAAATTCAAAAAATGATTGTTGCCGGTGATTATGCTGATAAAGCTGTTAATATTGGTTTCGACAATATTTCTCTCGACGTTACTGAAACAGACATCATTGCTCAAATCGAATTTGGCATCAAA
Organism: Streptococcus sp. FSL R7-0248; assembly: GCF_037967965.1. Classification (NCBI taxonomy): domain Bacteria; kingdom Bacillati; phylum Bacillota; class Bacilli; order Lactobacillales; family Streptococcaceae; genus Streptococcus; species Streptococcus sp. FSL R7-0248. The sequence goes on along the minus strand of NZ_CP150201.1, from coordinate 606,664 downwards.
CGCTTGGGCTATGAAATGAGCTTTGAAACTATGGTCTTGACTGGTAACAATGCAGCCAACCCACACGGCATTCCTGGAAGCAACAAAATTGAAAAAGATGCTCTTCTTCTCTTCGACTTGGGCTGTATGGTGAATGGCTATGCTTCAGATATGACGCGAACAGTCGCTGTTGGAAAACCCGATGATTTCAAAAAAGAAATCTACCACTTGACTTTAGAAGCTCAACAGGCTGCCCTAGATATGATTAAACCAGGTGTAACTGCCAGCGAAGTCGATGCTGCAGCACGTAATGTTATTGAAAAAGCTGGTTACGGCGAATACTTCAACCACCGCCTCGGACACGGTATCGGAATGGATGTGCATGAATTCCCTTCTATCATGGAAGGAAATGACATGGTCATTGAAGAAGGAATGTGCTTCTCAGTTGAACCAGGTATCTACATTCCTGAAAAAGTTGGTGTTCGTATCGAGGACTGTGGTTATGTTACAAAAGACGGCTTTGAAGTCTTCACACACACACCAAAAGAATTGCTCTATTTTGATGTTTAATTAATCCAGAAGGGTCTTCAATTAAGTTGAGGACCTTTTCGTTTGCACTCAAATTCAATAGCCATATAAAAAGCTGACTCATCGTGAGTCAGCTTTTGCTATTTCTCCTCATGCTCTTGTCTAAGATAGTCAAGTCCTTCTTCAATCCATCCTGGCATTGCTTCTGCCAAAGGTTTAAAGCCATAGTTCAAACGACTATCAGAAAAACGATGACGATGAGGGATTTTATTTTTTTCTTCCTCAAGGGTTCTCAAAGAAAGACTGGCCTTTTGTGTAAATTCATCAAAATCAACAACTTGAACTAAGACCTCCTGGTCTACCTTTAAGGTATTGTAGATATTGTCGATATAACCTGTCTTAATCTCTGAGATGTGAATCAAGCCTGTGGTACCATTTTCCAATGAAACAAAGGCACCGTAAGGCTTGATGCCTGTGATAACACCCCTAAGCTTGTCTCCAATCTTCATCTTAGTCTGCTACCTCAACTGTTTCAATTACAACATCCTCAAGTGGCTTATCTTGAGCCCCAACCTCAACATTGGCAATTTCATCAAGCACCTTGTAAGAGTCTTCATCCACCAATTGACCGAAGACTGTGTGACGACGGTCTAGATGAGGTGTTCCCCCATTTTCAGCATAAGCTTCTGCGATTGGTGCTGGCCATCCACCACGTTCGAGTTCCTTTTTAGCATAAGGAATTTCAGACGTTTGAACGATGAAGAATTGGCTACCATTTGTATCTGGTCCAGCATTAGCCATAGAAAGCGCACCACGGAGGTTATAGAGCTCTTCAGAAAATTCGTCCTGGAAGCTACCACCAAAGCTTGACTCACCACCCATACCAGTACCAGTTGGGTCACCACCTTGAATCATAAAGTCCTTGATAATTCTGTGGAAAATCACACCATCATAGTAGCCACTCTTGGCCAAATTGACAAAGTTAGTAACTGTTAATGGTGCATGATCAGGGAAGAGTTTGATGACCAAATTACCATGATTTGTTTTAATTGTTGCGACTGGACCTTCTACTGTATCCAAGTCAAGTTGTGGGAAATGAAGTTCTTTTTCTACCAATCCGAGTTCCTCCAAGGCATTGAAAATGCCATCTTCTTCTATTGTTCCTGTAACGTAATCTGCTTTTTCTTTCAATTCTGGTGTGGCATTACCCATCGCAATCTTAAGTCCAACATAGTCAAAGATTTCCATATCGTTTGGACCATCACCAAACATCATGGCATTGACTGGTTTAAGATTTTCATGCTCCAAGACATGCTCGACACCAGAGGCCTTTGAGATACCATTTGCTACGACGTCAGAGGAGTGTTCGTGCCAGGGTACCATACGGACATGGGATGCGAGTTCTTCTGGTAATTCAAGGTCACCATCATTTTCCGCAAAAGTCCACATATGGTAAACATCATTCGACAAGTGAAAGTCTGGCTCCACATCACAAAGACCATAGACTGGTTTCATAGCATTATCAATCAAATCTGAACGCTCTGAGACAACTGGCTTATCCTTACCAGCAAAGCCCCAAGCAATCCCAATCTCTTTGCACCAAGCAACAAAGGCTTCTGTAACCTCACGAGCGAGGGGTTGGTTATAAATTTCTTCCCCTTTTCGATTAATCACATAAGTTCCATTGATGGTTACAAAATAATCGGGCTCTAGGTCTCGAATGTCCTCAACGACACCATAGTAGCCACGTCCTGTGGCAATCCCCGTCAAGATTCCTTTTTCTTTAAGCCCTTTGAAAACAGCCTTAATAGATTCAGGAATGTAGCCTGTCTTTTTAACACGAAGGGTGTCGTCAATGTCAAAGAAAACAATCTTAGTCTTCTTGGCCTTGTATTTTGTTTTAGCATCTACTGGCATCGCTAATCTCCTTTACAGTATCACAGCTAGAGTCAGGTATAGCTAGTATCCTAACTAAAGACCGCATGGTACTCTCATTATATCATGTCTTAAAGCCAAAAACAAAAAATCATCTAAGACTATAGTAGTCTTAGATGATAGGCAGTTTAACGATTAACACTCTTGATAATACGTTTAATATCACGCTCTTGTTCACGACGCTTGATAGACTCACGTTTATCGTAATCGTGTTTCCCTTTGGCAATACCGAGCAATACCTTGGCAAAACCGTTTTTTAGGTAGACCTTAAGAGGAACTAGGGTCATTCCTGTACCCTTAAGATCATTTTGAAGTTTGGTGATCTGTTTTTTCTTAAGCAACAACTTTCTCGTACGGTCTGGATCTTGATTCCAAATATTTCCTTGCTCAAAAGGAGCAATATGGACATTGATTAACCAGGCCTCACCATTCTTGATTTGGGCATAGCCATCTTTTAGTTGGATGCGGGCCGCACGAACAGATTTAATCTCTGTTCCTGTCAGCACGATACCTGCTTCAATAGTATCAACGATACTATAGTCATGTCTAGCCTTTTTATTCTGAGCAACAACATTGCCTTCACCCTTTGGCATAGCAGTCCCTCCATTCTCATCCTATTTTCGTTTTTTAGCAACGTCCTTGTAAAAAGGTTTGTTCCCTTTTTTCTTACGACGACCACTCTCACGTCCCTTGTTATCATTATGAGGACGGTTTTGATTTTTACGTTTGTCTGGTTTCTTAGATGACTTACGTTTTTCGTCATAAGAGCCTTTACGACCATTACCATCTTGACGGTTACGGTTATCCCCACGTTTACCACGATGTTCGAAGTCTCCATTTTGACGGTCACGACGTGGACCTCTATTGCGGAAGGTTTTCGCCTTCTCTTCACGTTCCTGACGTGCCTTGTGGTCTACTTTTTCAGTGATGTCATACTCACTTGGAAGGTATTGGAAGTCAATGTCTCCTGTTTCCTTATCCGCACGTGTTAATTTAACACGGATAGGCTGACCAACTCGGAAAGTCTTACCAGTTTTTTCACCCTGAAGTGTCATGGTACGTTCATTGTAATTGTAAAATTCTGGAAGGGTGGTGATGTGAACCAAACCTTCGATGGTGTTTGGCAATTCCACAAACATACCGAATTTAACCACACTTCCAACAATACCGTCGAATTCTTGACCAACAAACTCTTCCATGTATTCCGCTTTTTTCATAGCTTCAACGACACGTTCGGCATCAATGGCACGACGTTCAAGAGTTGAAGATGATGTCGCTAACTCAGGAATAACCTCTTCAAAATGTTCACGTGTTTCTTGAGACATATTGTTAGTGTACTCACGAATCATTCGGTGAACCAAGAGGTCTGGGTAACGACGGATTGGACTAGTAAAGTGGGTATAATACTGAGCCGCAAGTCCATAGTGTCCGTGGTTGTGTTCTGAATAGCGGGCTTGTTGCATTGAACGAAGCAGCATCATGTTCATGACCTCTGCTCCAGGTTTTCCCTGAACTTTGGCCATAAACTCTTGCAAGTCTAGCTGATCCATCTTATTGGCAGTTCCTTTGATTTGAACACCAAAAATAGAGGCATAATCCATGAAGCGTTGCAATTTCTCAGCTTTTGGCTCTTCGTGGATACGGTAGATAAATGGCAACTTAGCCTTAGCGAAATGCTCTGCCACACATTCATTGGCAGCCAACATGAAGGATTCAATCATTCGCTCGGCTGTTCCACGTTCACGCACCACGATATCCACTGGCATCCCCTTCTCATTTACCAAGATACGAGCTTCAGATGTATCAAAGTTAAGGGCACCACGACGCTCACGCATGTCTTCTAAAATCTTATGCAGTTCTGCCATGGCTGATACAGACTCCATGATTGGCTTAAACTGCTCAATCTTTTCTGGATTTCCAGCCAACATCTCATTGACATCACTGTAGGTCATACGGAAGGTTGTATTAATCACAGATTGGCAAATCTTATGATTAACCACCTTACCTTTTGGAGTAATCTCCATAATGGCTGACTGAGTCAAGCGATCAACATTGGGATTTAGTGAACAAATACCATTTGAAAGACGCTCAGGCAACATTGGCACCACACGGTCTGTCACATAAACCGAAGTCCCACGTGCTACGGCCTCACGGTTAAGAGCTGAACCTTCAGTGACATAGTAGGACACATCGGCAATATGAACACCAAGCTCAAAATTACCATTTGGCAAACGTTTAATATGGACCGCATCATCCAAGTCCTTCGCATCAGCTCCATCAATAGTAAAGGTTACCTCTTGACGAAGGTCAACACGACCAAGGAGGTCTTCCTGACTAGGTGCATCTGGTACAGCTTCTGCTTCCGCCATGACATCCTCTGGGAACTCTGAAACAATATCCATTGATTCTAAGACTTCCAAGACATCAATACCAGCATCCCCTTGATGACCAATAATGTCACGAACACTTCCTACGAAATAATCATAGTGACGGTTAGGGTATTTTTCAATATCAACCTTGATAATTTCAGTACCGTCTAGGGCAACTGGTTCTTTCTTAATATAAATTGGCTGCTGAATTTTTTGATTTTTAGACTTAATGTAACCAGCATAAGGTTCTTTCTCGTCGCTAAGGATAAATTTCCCTACAACAGTCTTAAGCGAACGTTCTACAATTTCAACAACCCGTGCTTCTGCTGCCGTCCCACGCAAACGATCCGCTGGCTTCTTGATAACAACAGCAACAGTATCACCGTCAATAGCATGGCCAACATCATTACGACCAATGAACATATCATCTTCACTGTCATCGACATGCAAGAAACCAAAACCGTTCTTATTGGCACGGAAAACACCTTCAACAGTCACCTGATTTGGATTTTCTTTCTTAGGACGCAAGGAAACAGAGCCATCTCGATTAAAACGCAACTGCCCCTTACTTTCCATGGCTGATATGGCCTTGATGAGCTGAGGAAACTTTTCTCCCCCAGCATGATTAAGAGCCTGGGCAATGTCGTTTACACTGGATTTCCCATGCTCCTTCAAATAATTTATAATAGATTCTTTCATGATTTCCTTTTCTTTTATTTATTGACTATAACGCAAAAAATGAGCCAACCTCAGTCAGCTCATTACTTACTTGAGAGAATGGAAAGGACGATTGCATCTACAATCCATAGAAAAACCATGATTCCTGTAAAGCGTTGCATAAAGGCTTCAAAACCACGTGGTTTACTACGTTCAAATAGTGCTTCTGACCCACCACCATCAAAGACATTGCTACTTGGATTCTTTTGTGGCTGCATGAATACCGCAATCACAATAATAGCTGACATCACCAAGAGCAGCGTTAATAATAAGTCGTACATAGTTATTCCTCCGAAAAAGTCCTTTTTATTCTACCATAGAACCCTTTAAGATTCAACATGTAAGGTTACTTTTCTATCCTTGGGGCAGAATTTGGGTACCTGAATTTTCTCAGGATGATTTTGTTTATTTTTACTTGTGAGATAGTTGATGCTCCCACATTCACTACACTTTAAATTAATTTTAACTCTCACCTATATTCTTGACTCCTAGCAATTTTCTAAAGATGATTAAGGACCAGACAAAATTTCCAAAGACAATCATTGCGGTCACAAAGAAGACCCAGCGATAACCTAGTCCAGTCGCAACTGCTGAACCAACAAAAGGACCTAAAACTTGTCCAATGTATGAAAAGCTTTGATTAAAGCTAAATATTCTTGAGATTCCTTCCTTGGGTGTCATCTTGGTCAATAAAGAATTGACACTAGGCATAAGGGCACCCACACCGAAGCCATAGGCAAAACGTAAGATACCCAATTGCAAGGCTGAACCGGCAAAACCACAGAGGAAATACAAGAGGAAGCTATAAAATAGTCCTATTAAAAGCAAGCGATGATTCCCAATACGGTCTCCTAATTTTCCCAGAAAAGGGGTACTCAAGAGACTAGAGAAGCCCATAGCAGAAACAATTAAACCTGAGTAAAACAGGATATTGTCCCTCTGACCTAAATAACGAATATAAAGTGCCAACATAGGCGCAATCGATTGGGCAGAAATCTGGATAATCATACTGGTCACAAAAAGGCCAATTAAGATAGATTTGCTGGGAATTTTCGCAAAAACCTGAGAAAGGGTCATCATCTCTCCCTTTTCGATAGGTTGAAAATCCTCTCGCAAACCAAAGACAGTTAAGAGGCAACAGATAAATAGAATGAGGCCCACCAAAAAAAAGGTCCCTCTCATACCAAACGCCTCAGACAGGGTACCACCTAACAAAGGGCCAATCAGAACACCTGCCGTTAGGCCCGTAGATAAGGTCCCCAGGGCATAGCCAGAACGGTTCTGAGGAACCTGACTAGCAATTAAAGCTGTGGCATTTGGAACATACCCCGCAAACAAACCATTCAGCGTTCTTAAGAAAAGCAGCCAGAAAACATTTGGGACTAAGGCAAGACCTCCCATTGTAAAAGTCATCACCATGCTGGCTCTAATCATCATGGGCTTTCGGCCATAACGGTCAGCTAAGCGTCCCCAAACAGGAGAAACCAGAGCTGAGGCTAAAGCAGAGACGGCAACAGACAAACCAGTATACCATTCAACCATGTCTCCTTTAACACCTAGTTCCTCAATGTAGAGGGCCATGAAAGGCATAACAATGGAGAAACTAGCTCCAGTAAAAAAGGTTCCTATCCATGCAATTTTAAGGTTACGTTGCCAATCAGTACTTTTAAGCTCTTCTTGGCGCAAATAATCATCTTCTTTCTAAAATTCACTATCCATTATATCACAATGACTAGCTATGAGGAGCTAGGTAAATCATTTATTGCGCTCTTCACTTTCTCCTTCAAATCATCGAGACTAGCATTATTATCAAGAACCAAGCTGGCATAAGGCTTTTTCTCTTCTAAAGACATTTGGCTATCAATACGCATCTTAGCTTCCTCAAAACTTAAGTGATTACGTTTCATCAAGCGTTGGCGCTGGACCTCAGGTAACACTGCCACCAACCAAATCTGGTCAAACCAGTCCTGATACCCATTCTCAATAAGTAAGGGAATATCCATGAAAAAAACATCTTCTTTCTTAGCCAAACAATCCCTTTGAGTTGCTAGTTCCTCTCGAATAATTGTCCCTTGAATCTCAGCAGACCGATGTCTCATCTCCTCATTCGAAAAAATCAGTTGCCCTAGTTTAGGACGATTCAATTCTCCATTAGGAAGGAGAATCCCCTCTCCCAACCAATCAAGCAAGGCACGATACAAACGGCCTCCTTTGGCCTGCATATCGTGGACAAGCTGATCAGCATCAATGACCTTGTAACCTGCCTCTTTAATCATTTCAACAACCGTTGATTTTCCTGAAGCAATACCACCTGTTAACCCAATAATCATCGTTTCTGACAATGAGGACACAAATGTGTCCCTCTCCCTCCTAACTTGATTTTCTCAATTGTGCTTGCGCAGCGTGGACAAGGCTGTCCCGTTTTTCCGTAAACCTGCAAATAGTTCTGCATGGTTCCGTCCTCACCAAGGGCATTACGATAGGTCCTTATGGTTGAGCCGCCTTTTTCAATGCCAAGCTGTAAAATGGCAATCGTTTGATCATGGACCCGCTTCATGGCTGCCTTGCTGAGTTCCTTTGCTGGCGTTTCAGGATGAACCTTGGCCGCCCAAAGCACCTCATCAACATAGATATTTCCTAGACCAGCCACCAATTTTTGCTCCAAGAGGAGACTTTTAATGGGCTTTGCAGAACTCATCAAGGCTCTCTCAAATAGAGCGTATTTAAAGGCCTTCTTAGTAGGCTCAGGACCAAGCTTTTTCCTTGTAAAATAAGCCTCCTCTTGACTTTTAGCCAATAAATCAAAGGTCCCAAACTTGCGGATATCTTGATAGACGAGGGTGGAGCCATCATCTAACTTAAAAAATAAGTGAAAATGCTTGTTGCTAGGAACTTGATCTGTAAACAGCAGGTATTTTCCCTCCATACGCAAGTGGGAAATCATAATCAACTGTCCAAAGTCAAAAATCAAGTACTTGCCTCTTCGTCGCAGGGCTTGAATGGCTTGACCAGGTAAATCAGTCAAAAAACTATCGTAGGAGGTCTTAATCATTTTTGGAACCTTGACCTCAAGCGACAAAATAGTCCGACCTACTACTAACCTTTCTAAACCTCGTCTAACAGTTTCTACCTCAGGTAACTCAGGCATCTGCTCCTCCTTCTAGCAAGAAAGCCGAGCAAGTGCCCAGCTTTTTAATATTCTTTTTCATTGTAACCAAAATCGGCCAAATCAAGTTTTTTATCACGCCAATTTTTCTTAACCTTAACCCAGGTTTCAAGGAAGACCTTGTCCCCAAGCATGACTTCAATATCTTTACGAGCAAGGGTACCAATTTTCTTGAGCATGGAACCTTGTTTACCAATAACAATACCTTTTTGGCTGTCACGCTCAACCATGATTGTCGCACGAATATGAATCTTATCCGTGTCTTCATCACGCTTCATCTCATCAATGACAACCGCAACAGAGTGTGGAATTTCTTCACGTGTCAACTGAAGGACTTTTTCACGAATCATCTCTGATACCAAGAAACGCTCAGGGTGATCGGTGATTTGGTCCGCTGGGAAATATTGGAACCCTTCCTCAAGGTTATCACTCAAGACATCCACAAGGTGGGAAACATTGTTCCCTTGGAGGGCAGATATCGGAATAATCTCCTTGAAATCCATTTGTGTACGGAAATCGTCAATCTGCTCTAGGAGCTGATCTGGATGGACCTTGTCAATCTTATTGATTACCAAGATAACTGGAACTTTAGCTTGTTTGAGGCGTTCGATAATCATATTATCACCCTTACCACGAGGCTCATCCGCTGGTACCATAAAGAGGACTGTATCAACCTCACGAAGGGTTGAATAAGCAGATTCCACCATAAAATCCCCAAGAGCCGTCTTAGGCTTGTGAATCCCTGGGGTATCGATAAAGACAATCTGTTCCTTATCGGTTGTGTAAATTCCCATAATTTTATTGCGGGTTGTTTGAGCCTTATCACTCATGATAGCAATCTTTTGCCCCATAACATGGTTCAAAAAGGTTGATTTTCCTACATTAGGACGGCCGAGAATAGCCACAAATCCTGATTTAAATGTCATATAACTTCTTTCCTTTTTCGTTTTAATTGAAAATTAAGTGCCAAATTTTAGGTATGAAAACAATCATCCCCGTAATGACTGCATAACAAGAAACCACTAAAACAGCTCCAGCGGCCATATCCTTGGCATTTTTTGCTAGCATTGAAAAGTGATAATTACTAGCTAAATCGACAACATTTTCAATGGCAGAATTAACAATCTCTAGGGCAATTACGAGAAAAACTGCCATCAAAAGAAAGAGCCATTCTGTCGCAGACACACGGAAAATCAAGCCAGCCAATACCACCAAGATAGCTGAAACCAAGTGCTTGCGCATATTGCGTTCTTCTTTAAAAGCCGTTATTATTCCTGTCAGAGCAAACTCAAAACTAGCTGTAAATTCTCTATTTTTCCACTTTTTTTGTGGATTATTGTCGCGTAAGTCCATAAGCAGTCAAAATTTCTTCCTGTAATCCAAACATTTCCGCTTCTTCTTCTGGAGTGTAATGGTCATAGCCATTGATATGGAGAAAACCGTGAACAGCCAAGAAACCCATCTCACGTTCAAAACTATGTCCATAATCCTCAGCTTGTTCATGAGCCTTATCAACGGAAATAAAGAGTTCACCGATATAACTATCAAACTCTCCCATCATTTCAGCTAATTCAGGATTTTCAGCCAACTCTTCCTCATCAAAGCTAATATCTAATTCAGGCTTATACTCCAAACTAATGACATCCGTTGGACGGTCTGTATCACGATATTCCAAGTTTAGTTCGTGGCTGCGTTCGTTGGTTACAAATGTAACAGCCATTTCCTTGTCTTCCTTGCCAAGTTTTTGTGCTGCAAAATCTAGCAACTCCAAGGTTTGTTCTTTTAATTTCTCAGAGACTTGTCCAGTCTCGTCAATCATTTCAATATACATAAGATTCTTTAGGAACGGCTATGCTCACTTCAAGCACAGAACCGCTCGCTTCCTTTCACTAACTCATTAGCTTTTTATAGAAATACTCAAATACATAGAATCCTAACTTTGAGTATTTTTAGTTTAATATTAATCACCTCATTATACCATAAGGACACAGAAAAAGCAGACATAAGCCTAATTGTCTGCTTTTTGTATGGCCTCTCCGTGAATCGCTTACTTATCCAAACTATCCTTAAGACGTTGAATATGAATGGTTAAATAGACCTGTTCGTCCAAACTCAATTCAAAAGTATAACCTGTCTTAATATAGTTAGCAATCTTTTGGGTACAGATAAAGGATTCTGGATAATTTACCCTAACCTGCTCGTAAAGAAAAGCATCATTTTTACCACCACTAACCCCACTCACAATCCGTTGCGCTAGATAGCGAAGATGTGTAATAAATCGGTTATAAGAGAAACTATCCTCCTCCAAATCACAACCAAAATGAAGACGGACAATGTCACTAATTCCAACCACAATTTGAGTCATCTGTCGGTCTTTTTCATGGAGACCCGCATCCTTTTGTGCATTGACAAAATGTAAAGCGACAGAGGCAGCCTCATCATCTGCCAATTTAACTTCTAAATCCTTGGCAATCAAACGAAGAGCTTGTTTTCCAATCTCATACTCCCGAGGGTAAAATTTTCGAACCTCCCAAGCCAAGGGATTCTGCAGAGGAATACCTTCTCCACTTCTTTCAATGGCGTAATGTAGGTGGTCAGCTAGGGCGATGAAAAAAGAGGGGTCAAACTTGGTTTGTAAGACAGCTTCAGCAAAAGTAAGGATATTCAAAAAGACCTGCATTTCACCTTCAGGCAAATTGACATAAACACGAGACCATTCATCTACTGCCTCTGTATTTTCCAAAACAAAAGTCTTTTCAATCTTTTCCTTATCAACAAAGTCTCCGACCTTCTTTTGAAAGCCCAGTCCCTTGCCCATGACAATGTATTCCACATTATTATCCAAAGCCTGAACAACATTGTTGTTTAAAATCTTTTCAATCTGCATCATGATCCCTCGTCATTAAAGCGTTTACTTTATTTTACCAAATTTTTAATGAGAAACCTACTTACTGCAAACGAAAAGCGCTGGACTTACCAACACTTTTCCTAAAGTTCTGTTCGATTTTCGATAGCTCTTAGCAAGGTCACTTCATCAGCATACTCGATGTCAGAACCAACAGCCAAACCACGCGCTAAACGAGTCACCTTGATTCCCGCAGGTTTGAGGACACGTGAAATATACATAGATGTTGCCTCACCATCTGCTGTTGCATTAGTAGCAATGATAACTTCGTCAACCTCGCTATCCATAAGACGAGTAATCAAACTTTTTAAGTTAATATCATCTGGTCCAACACCATTCATAGGGGAAATAAGCCCTTGAAGCACATGGTAGAGACCACGGTATTCCTGAATCTTTTCCATAGCTGAAACATCTTTGGAGTCTTCAACAACCAAAATCTTAGTACGGTCTCTCGTTTCATCTGTACAAATATTACAGGGGTCATCATCTGTCAAACGACCACAGACCGAACAATAAGTCAATTCACGTTTGGCTGCCAAGAGGTTTTTTGCGAAATCATTGACATCTTCATCAGACATGCTAATGGTATAAAAAGCTAGGCGTGTCGCTGTTTTAGCCCCAATTCCAGGGAGTTTTGAAAAACTATCAATCAGCTTCGCAATTGGAGTAGGATAAAGCATGAAGGTCTCCTGTTCTTTATATGATTTTATTCATCTCTTATCTTTTGTCACTGTCATGGATATGTCTTTACCCAAGAACAAATACTCAAACACTATATCACAGAAAAATCCCTCGTGCAAGGCACAAGAGATTTTCATATTTAGTGAGTATTTTGATAAAGTTCCATGATAGCTTTGACCGCATTTTGATGAGCCTTACTCTTCCAGTCTAAAGCATGTGGATACATAATCCCAACTGCCAACTTAGTACCATCTTTGGCAGTCGCATAGGCCACGGCATTAAGGTTAACCGTTGTTACAGAGTTACCGGAAGCATCCGTTGCATAAGTTTCGGCTGTCCCTGTTTTACCACTAATTGGAATGATAGAACTTGCCATAGCTTTACCAGTCGCAAGGCTAGAACCGGAATTAACGACATCATTAAATCCTTGTTGGATAATCCCCATCTGCTCAGAATCAAGAGGTAAGGTATTTAATACACGTGTATCTACCGTTGAAGCTAGAGTTCCTAAGCTACCATTAGTACCAGCATCATAGATACCTCCCACAATATGAGGTGCTACACGTTTACCACCATTTGCAATTGAAGCAACATACTGAGCCAATTGAATAGTTGTATAAGAGTCGTACTGACCAAAAGCTTCTGTCAAGACGTTGGCTACATTGTAATTCTTAGAAATATAACCTTCTGATTCTCCAGGCAAATCAAGTCCTGTAGATACCCCCATACCAAAATCAGCGTAGGTATCACGAAGTGTCGTCATGGCCTTATCCATATTGTCAGTCGACAAGGCCATGCCTGGAACATATTGTTGGCCAAGTAGTTTGATTGCAATCTGCACCATATAGGTATTTGATGAATATTCTAGAGCCTGTGTCGCGGTAATAGGACGGCTACCTTGATCTGTAAACCAAGACGTAATCGAGGCTGAACCAGCAATGTTGATTGGTTGGTCAGTCAAGACCTGATTTCCATAGATGGCACCTGAACGCCAACCAGCAGTTAGGGTTGCTCCCTTAACAACAGATCCTGGAATAAAGACATCAGTGATTGTTCCTAAGGCATTTGCTTTAAAATCTTGTGCTCCTTGTTCATGTTTTTGCCCCGCCATGGCAAGTACAGCACCAGTGTCAGCATTCATAACAACGGCATACATTCCTTCAGAATAGGTAGCTTTGTTCTCTGAAATCTCTGAAGAAAGCTGTTGACCTAAGATATCTTCAACTCCCTTTTGGAAATCAAGGTCGATGGTCAACTGCAGATTGTTACCCTTACTTCCCTTTTGAGTGATTTTATCACTAGCAACTTCGCCTTCCTTGTCTACTGTAATCTCACGAACAGTATGTTTCCCTTGTAGTTTCTCCTCGTATTCTTTTTCTAGATAAGAAGTTCCTACACGGTCATTAAGGGCATAACCTTTTTTGAGGTATTCCTTGGCATCTTCTTGTGGCAAACCTGCTTCTGAACTTGAGACTTTCCCGATGAGAGGAGACAAGGCTGAATCAACCGTATGACGCTCCCAATCCTTAGCAACCGTAATACCATTAAGTTCCTTCTGTTTAGCTGCTACAATCGCAATTTGTTCAGGCGTCAAGTCTCCTGTTTTCAATGTGACTGTTGAGAAATTAGAAACAGCATTCATCTGTGAGTAAATGTAGACAATCTTAAGCTCATCCTCAGTGTAATCCACTGCTTCATCAGGAACGGCATCAACAGCATTGTTGTAAATAGTAGCTTCAGCTAATTTATTACCAAACTTATCTGTTTTCTTGTCCTTTGGAAGATCATTAACCACACGTTTGTAGGTGGCAGAATCCGCTAGATAGAAATCGCGTTTCTGGCGTGCTGTTACCTTCGTCTCCGTTAGTGTTACCATGGTCGCTAACTTTTCAGCGACCTTCTTCATAGTATCTGATGACACCAAATTGCTACGTGTAAAGGTAATAACGTCCTTACTCTGGTTGGTTGTAAGAGCAACCCCTTTAGCATCAAAAATTTGCCCACGCTCGCTTGCAATTCTAACCGTATACTTGGAGTTATCCTCTAATTTCTTAGTATAAAACGATTTGTTATAAACCTGCATATAGGTCAAACGTGCAAAAAGCAACAAAAAAAGGACAAAGACTACACCAAAAAGCAAGTAAACACGACGTGAAATGTTTACTGGCTTTCTAGGTTTATTCGCTCGTTTTTCTTTTTGTTTTTGGCGCCGTTTTTCCCATTTTTGACTGAGTTTTTTCGAAAATGATGTCACTTTTTTTCCTCTATGTTCTCATAAAAATTCTCTTTTATTTTATCACAAATAAGCTTTAGCAAACTTAAAAAAATGTCGAAATCTAAAAAAACTTGCCTCAATACAAGACACGTTTTTTAGATTATAATGACAACTTTTTCATCCAGCTAGGAATGGCTTTACTGATAAGAGTCGGCAAAACCACATAGGCATTTTTAGCCAGATCATCAGCGATAGCTGAGTGAAGCCAGGTAGCTACTGTAACAGCCTTATAGCGATCAATTGAAGCGAACTGGGCCAGAAAACCAGTAATCATACCAGCTAAGGTATCTCCCATTCCTCCTGTGGCTTGATAAGGCCCACCAACTTCTAAATGAGCTACTTTTTCACCCTGATAGACAGCCGTCTTATGACTCTTGGCAACCAGGATTGTCCCAGCTCGGAACTCTCCCAAGGCTTTTTGAGTGTTGGAAACTGTCTGCTCTGGAATCCTTAAACCAGATAAGCGTTCCCATTCTTTTTGATGTGGGGTGAGAGTAAGATGACAATCTGGTAGGTTCTTCTTATTTTTCTTAGCCAAAAGATTGAGAGCTGAACCATCAACAACCAAATTTTGATCTGCCCTAATATTTGCCAGAACCAAGCCCATAGCCTGACTAGCTGCACCATCTTCACCTAGGCCAGAACCGATTAATACCACATCAGCTGCCCTAAGATTCTCAAGAAATCTTTCAGTCTCTCTAAGGTCAAAAGCCATGGCTTCAGGGAGATGAGCATGAAGGGCTGTGATATTTTCACGATCCGTAGCCACTGTGACCAAGCCTGCCCCACTATTGACACAAGCTATGGCAGCCATAATGATGGCACCACCATAAGGATAAAGCCCACCAACTAAAAGCACTCGACCGTAAGAACCCTTGTGAGACTCTCTCAAGCGAGGTGTTATCACTTGCCTAGCTAAATCGTCATCAACTTTCATAAACTATCCTTTCGCACTACGAAGAGCAGCTTGATAGGTCTGTTCCATCAACATAGTAATAGTCATAGGGCCTACACCACCTGGAACAGGCGTGATCATGCCAACCTTATCTTTCACTTGATCAAAATCAACGTCACCACAAAGTTTGCCTTCTTCATCACGGTTGATTCCTACATCAATGACAACAGCACCCTCTTTGACATATTCTTCCGTTACAAATTTTGCACGTCCAATAGCTACAATCAAGACATCTGCCTTGCTACAAACCTTAGCCAAATGCGGTGTTCGTGAGTGGGTCAAGGTAACTGTAGCATTCTTTTCTAGAAGAAGCTGAGCCATAGGTTTACCAACAATATTACTACGTCCGATAATAACTGCTGTCTTACCTTCCAATTCAACATTGTACTCACGAAGGATTTCCATAATCCCAGCCGGTGTACAAGGCACCATTTGACGGCGACCATTCCAGAGATTACCAGTATTCATAGGATGAAAACCATCAACATCTTTTTTAGGATCAATAGCCAAAAGAATACGCATTTCATTAATATGATTAGGCAGTGGCAATTGAACCAAGATACCATGGAAAAGCGGATCCTGATTATAGCGCTCAATAACTTCAATCAACTCTTCCTCACTAATACTCTCAGAAAGATTGACCGTCTGACTATGGAAGCCAGCCTTTTTAGCAGCACGTTCCTTATTACGCACATAAACCTGACTGGCAGGGTTATCACCGACCATGATTACCACGAGTCCTGGCACAATCCATTCCTTTTCTTTTAGACGTGCTACCTTATCATGCAATTGATCCTGCATTTTAGCAGCTAGGGCCTTACCATCCATTATTATCGCCATGGGTGTTCTCCAATACATACTTTTTTTCAATTATACCATAGTGAGGACTCTTTGTGACTAAATTTTCTAAAATTTCAAAAAGACGTCTCAAATGAAAGCTAAAAAAGCTGGAATTGCCTTCCAACTTCTTTTGATTATGTTTCGTGACTAATCCACAAAACCATTTTGCTGACTCCAACCCTTAATAACCTTCAAGGTCTTCTGCTGGTATTTGCCACTTTCATACATGTGATCTGCACCTGTTAAGGAAACGAGAACAGAATCACGGTAGTTCTTAGCTGTTCTTCTAGCAATATTAGGATGAGTCATCTTATCCTTGGTTCCTGAAATGACGAGAACAGGACATAAAATGTTACTAAAGTCCACATAAGCTGCCTTTGTCTTATCAAACCAATGAAGAGCCATCTGAGTATAAACTTTTCCTGATTCAGGAACCAGACCAGCAAAAACTTCCTCTTTCAAAGCTTCCTCTTGTTCATTCATGCAATACTTGAAAAACTCCTTTTTATAAGGGGGCATGGCTTTTTTCCAAAAACCCCAGCGTAAAAAGTGTTTGCCAAAACAAGCTAACATGGTTGGATAAAAGGCATGAATATCTGCTGTCGGAGCAGGTCCCATGAGAATCATACCAGCAACTTCTGTCTTTTCAGCAACCATTTGAGCCACCAGACAGCCTAAAGAGTGCCCCAAAATGAGTGGTGGTTGGTCTAGACTTTCAATCAAAGCCACTAAATCATCTCGATAGTCCTGCAAGGTAACAGTCCCAACTTTAGCTAGGCACTCTTGATAAGGTAGGTCATGGTAACGAAAGCTAGGTGTATGCACCTTGTATCCCATTTGACGTAGACCTGTCGCAAATTCTCCCCAAACATTGCCATCGCACCAGGTCCCATGAATTAGGACAATCTCCCTGTTCAAAACCATTCCTTATACATCTCCCTTTTTTGTTAAAAAATTAGATTATTTATCTATCCTATAGTATCATACTTCCAACCTACATACCTTTATACATTTCTTACAATCGTAAGAAAATGGTCTCTTATTCATTTAAGAGACCATTTTTCTATATATTATTAGCGATTAGCCTTATGCATTTCTTCCTTAACCGGACAAGAACACTCACAATCGCCACAAGAACCTTTTCCTTTGATATAGTGACGGATGCCAAGACCTGCCAAAGCAAAAATAATGAAGGCAATGATAAACGTTGACATAACAATTCCTCCTAAACCTAAATATGGGCTTCTTGAAGATTATCCAAGCTAATGATTTGATCCTTAATCTGACGTGGTTTACGAACCACAAAATAAATCATGGTCACTAACAGCAAGAAAGCAACAAAAGTCCAAATTGTCATTGACTTGCCGTATACGACAACTTGGCCAAACTGATAAAGAATTAAACTCACACAATAAGCTAGGCCTGTTTGAAAACCGATAGCACCAATTGTCCATTTAAGATTGGCCATTTCACGCTTAATAGCTCCAATAGCCGCAAAACATGGAGCACAAAGTAAATTAAAGACTAAGAAGGAATATGCTGCTAGGGAAGAATAATCTCCTCGTAAAGCCGCAGCTAAACCAGCTTCACTGCTATTATGATAGAGAATACCAAAGGTGGCAACAACAGTCTCCTTGGCAGCTAAGCCTGTAAGAGCCGCAACTGTTGCCTTCCAATTTCCAAATCCAAGTGGATCAAAAATCCAAGACAAACTCCTACCGAGAGTCGCCAAAATACTGGCTTCCGTATCTACCGTATGTAGCGTAAAGTTGTAGTTAGACATAAACCAGATAAGAACTGTCAAACTGAAAATGATGGTTCCCGCACGTTTGACAAAACTCATAGCCTTACCAAAGGCATAGCGCAAAACTGACATGGCTTTAGGCCAATGGTAAGCAGGCAATTCCATTATAAACGGACTGGTTAGGCCACCCAAAAAACTCGTCTTTTTGAGGGCAATACCTGATAAGATAATGGCAGCCATCCCAATAAAATAAGTACTTGGTGCTACTAATGAGTTACTAGGGAAGAAAGCTCCAGCAATCAAGGCAATTACTTCCAACTTGGCCGAACAAGGCATGAAGGTTGCCGTCATAATGGTAATGCGACGGTCCCTTTCATTTTCAATAGTTCGACTAGACATAACCGCTGGAACCCCGCAACCTGTCGAAATCAACATGGGAATAAAGGATTTTCCAGAAAGCCCAAAACGTCGGAAAATACGGTCCATAACAAAGGCAATACGACTCATATATCCAATGTCCTCAAGCACACCCAAACAGATAAAGAGCACAAAAATTTGAGGAAGGAATCCTAGTACTGTCCCAATCCCAGCGACGATACCATCAACAATCAAAGACTTAAGCCAGTCCTGAACTTGAAGAAAGTCAAGACCAGAAGTTACCAAATCTGGAACATACTTACCAAAAAGCACATCGTTAGCCCAATCTGTCCACATGGTTCCAACAGTTTGGATAGATAAGAAATAAACCAAATACATAACTGCTGCGAAAATTGGTAAAGCCAAAATACGGTTGGTAACAACCCTATCAATCTTATCTGACAAGGTCAGGGCAAAATCTTCCGTATGACTTTGAGCCATCTGACAAACACGTTCAATAAAGGCATAACGCTCATTAATGACAATTGACTCCGCATCTTCTGTGAAAATTTCCTCAGTGATACGAATGATATCTTTGATTTCTTTTCGTTGGAATGGGGACAAGTCTAGCTCAGCCTCAACTAAAGCATCGTGTTCAAAGAGTTTAATGGCATAAAAACGCGCAGACCTTTGTGGCACCGAATTACCCAAGACTTCCAAAATTTGTGAGATGGCAGCTTCTAACTTATCGTCATAAATTGGAAAGGCAATGTCACCGACTGTAGAAGTCGTTGTATGAGCTGCCTTCCTCACTACCTGATCCACACCAGTTTGTTTGAGAGCACTAGTAGCTACTACTGGGACGCCTAGATGATAAGATAATTTATCAACATTAATCTGTTTTCCCTGAGCCTCCAAAACATCACTCATGTTAAGTGCTAAAGTGACTGGTATACCTGTCTCAATCAACTGCGTCGTCAGATAAAGGTTACGCTCCAAATTAGTCGCGTCAACCACATTTAGAATGCTGTCAGCTCTTTGGCTCAACAAATAGTCACGCGCTACCTTTTCTTCAGGGCTATAGGGCGACATTGAGTAAATCCCTGGTAAATCCTGGATTTCTAAATCCTTATTTTTTTTTACCAGACCACTTTTTCGTTCTACAGTTACACCCGGCCAGTTACCAACACGCTGATTGGTCCCTGTTATCAGGTTGAATAAACTGGTTTTACCACTATTAGGATTACCTATTAATGCAATTTCTGTCACTTTTCCTCTCCCTCGTCCAGCATGACCACACTAATCATTTGCGCTTCCGACTTGCGTAAGGTTAATTCATACCCTCTCAAGCTAATTTCTAGAGGATCTCCCAAAGGGGCTACCTTACGCAACAACACTCGAGTACGCTTTGTAATTCCCATATCCATAAGACGCCGTTTGGTCTCATTTGCTGAAAAAATATCAGTAACGATAGCCGAACGTCCAACTGGTAATTCAGAAAGAGGTATCTTTTCCTGATTTTCCTCCGCAGGTGCCAAATCAATCTTATCTAGAATCGAAGCATCAAAGGCTAAGCGACTCCCTTTAACAATAATAATAGCACTGTTCTTGGTCTTAGTTACCACCTCAATCATTTCACCGGCAGCCAACCCTAGGTTAGATAAGTGCAAAAGACTATCCTTAGGGAGGTTAATGCCAAGAATCCGGTAAGGCGTTTTTAAGGCCGCATCATATATGAGCATTTTTCTTGACCTACTTTATTATTTTTGATACGGCATCATTATAGCATATTTATCCATCTTTTCCGCAAAATTATCCTAAACAAGAATGATTCTAGAAAAGCAGTACACAAAAAGAAAAGGCCGGAAAAGTTCCAGCCTTCACAAACAATGTATACATACTTAATGAATATCTTACAAAACCTTACTCAAGAAATCCTTGGTACGTTCTTCCTTAGTATTGTCGAAAATCTCTTGTGGGGTGCCTTCTTCGACAATAACACCGCCATCCATAAAGATAACACGATCAGCCACCTCATACGCAAAGCCCATTTCGTGGGTAACGATTGCCATTGTCATCCCTGATTTAGCAAGGTCCTGCATAACGGCAAGAACTTCACCAACCATTTCTGGGTCAAGGGCTGATGTTGGTTCGTCAAACAAGAGAACATCTGGATCCATAGCCAAACCACGTGCGATTGCAATACGTTGTTGCTGACCACCAGATAGACTTGTTGGGTAGGCATCTGCCTTATCTTTCAAGCCAACCTTTTCTAAAAGTTCCATAGCTTTCGCGTCTGCATCAGCTTTTGAAACACCCTTGGTTTTAATCGGTGACAAGGTGATATTTCCCTTAACTGTCATGTTAGGGAAGAGGTTAAATTGTTGGAAAACCATTCCCATTTTTTCACGCATTTTGAAAATGTCGTTATTCTTATCTGTAATATCCACACCTTCAAAAGAAATAACGCCTTTTGTAGGTTTCTCAAGCAAGTTCATTGAGCGTAGGAAGGTTGATTTTCCTGATCCTGAAGGACCAATGATAACCACTACTTCACCCTTTTTAATATCTAGATCAATCCCTTTGAGAACTTCATTCTTACCAAAATACTTGTGAAGATTTTTAATCTCAATAATTGTTTCTGCCATTATTTACGTCCCTCCCCAAGTCGTTGTTCCATTTGTTTCAAGAGTGCCGTCATAGCTGTTGTCACAATCAAATAATAGAAGGCTGCGAACAAGAGCGGCGTCAAAGTCAAGTAGGTCGTTGTTGCAACAGTTTGTGCACCATTCCACAATTCCATAACCCCGATGGTTTGCAAGAGCGAACTATCCTTGATAATAGTGACAAACTCGTTACCTAAGGCAGGCAAGATATTTTTAATAGCTTGAGGCAAGACCACATAACGCATGGTATTCCATGGACGGATACCGAGTGAGTAGGCTGCTTCAATCTGGCCTTTAGGAATAGACTCGATACCTGCACGTACGCTCTCAGAAATATAAGCACCACTGTTCAAAGAAAGGACGATAATACCCGGAACAATACGTGACAAATCAAGGTTTAAAATCCCAAACTGCACAGTTGGAAGGTTCATGTGGATGAGGTTAAAAGCAATCATAATCTGCACAACCATAGGAGTCCCACGGAAAACCCAAACATAAAGGCTTACTAGCCACTCCAAAGGTTTGATTCCAGAACGCTTGGCCAAGGATACCAAAACCCCAAGAATGGTTCCGAAGAAGACCACGCAGACCGAAATCATAATTGTTACTAAGACACCATAGTTAAAGTAAGACCAAAACTGTGGTAGAAATGAAAAATTCATCTAGATACTCCTTACTAATATTCTTCAATATTATATCAGAAGACTGTATAAAAATAAAGTATTTTCTTATAAATGCGATATTTCAGTATAAAAACTAAGTTATAGACATCGCTATCAAATCTCTCAAGCAAGACACCTCAAGTCCTCCTAAGATGACATCTTCCCAAAAGGTTTGTCAATGATTTGAAATACTGCCTATTTTGGTAACCCATACAAGCATTAGCCTATGCTTTCATCCTGATAAAAATGCCTGAAACTCGATAGTTTCAGGCATTCTGAATTTTTGGAACCTTGTAAAGTCCCCAAATGATTTATTAGTAAAGCAAATCGTAGATTTCCATTGCAATCAAGTCGATGCTATCAAATGAATAAGATTCACGTGCTTCAACGTCACGCAATGTGAAAACTGGACCATTTTCAGGATCGTTGCTAAATGATACTTCGGCAACAACCACTCCTTCACGTTCAAAATTACGTTTCAAATTACCACCATCAGCCGCCATCATTTCAAGACGGTTAATGATTCTCACCAAATGTGATTCCATGTTATTTCTCCTATTAATTGTGTATTTCCTACTTATTTTATCACACTTATGGGAAAAATGGGGGAATTTTAAATATTTTTCAAGGAATTGTACATAATGGCCTTAATAGAATGCATACGATTCTCAGCTTCTTGGAAGATGATGTCACTGTATTTTTGGAAGACTTGATCTGTAATTTCTAACTCTGCCAAACCATATTTATCATAGATTTCTTTCCCAATTTGGGTATTGAGATCATGAAAGGCTGGGAGACAATGCATAACGATAACATCTGGATTTTCTGTCTTGGCTAGTAGGTCTGCATTAATTTGATAAGGCAAGAGTAAATCAATACGAGATTTAAAATCTACCTCTTCACCCATAGATACCCAGACATCCGTATAAAGCATATCCACTCCCTTGACCTCTGAAATATCATCTGTAATGGTTAAGTCGGCACCATTATTATGTTTCTGAGCTAAGGCTACAATCTCATCTTCGGGTTGCAGCACCTCTGGGGCAATAATCTTGACATTAACGCCTAAAATAGCCGAAGTGACCAAAAGTGAGTTGGCCATATTATTTCTACCATCTCCAATATAGGCGATGGTCAAGTCTTCCAAACTACCGAAGTGTTCCTTCAAAGTCATGAAATCCGCAATCATTTGAGTTGGATGCCAGGTATCCGTCAAACCATTCCAGACCGGAACTCCTGAGTACTTGGCCAAATCTTCAACATCTTCTTGTTTAAAACCACGGTACTCGATTCCATCAAACATAGAACCAAGCACCTTGGCTGTATCAACTACAGATTCCTTTTTACCTAACTGAATGTCTCCAGCACCAAGGTAGGTCACATTCATACCTAGGTCCTGACCAGCCACTGTAAAAGCTGAGCGAGTTCTTGTGGATGTTTTTTCAAAAATCAAGGCAATATTTAAGCCATCTAAATATTTATGCGGAATTCTCTCCTTCTTTAACTGTTTAAATTTTATAGATAAATCGATCAACTCCTCAAGTTCCTGCTTGGTAAAGTCGATTTCTTTCAAAAATGATTTAGCTTGTGTCATAGGTATCTCTCTTTCGTTCTGAATAATATAAAAACATTATATAATATTTATACATTTTAGACAAGCGTTTTTGAATTAAAATTCAACGTTAGCACTCTTGTTAAGAGAGTGCCAAACCTAGATGCTTTTTACTTGCAATCTACCTTCCGCATGCTATAATGGAGTCATAGATTTGACCTTTTTTGACCAAGATTGTTTTCAATAAAGGTCTTTCCCAATTCAGATAGAAAAGAGGTACTGATATGCTCTGTCAAAACTGTAACCTTAATGAAGCTAGTATTCATTTGTATACCAATGTAAACGGTAATCAGCAACAAGTTGACCTCTGTCAAAATTGTTATAAAATCATGAAATCTGACCCAGAGAACCCCCTCAATCAATTCAATCAAACAGGAGGTTCCAACTTCTTCGATGATTTCTTCAGCGACCTAAATAACTTCCGTTCTTCTAACGGCGATCTTCCCAATACACCTCCAACACAAGAAGGTGGTAACCGAGGAAACGGTGGCAATACACAAGGGCCAGGCCGTCCAGGAGGACCACGCCAACAAGCTCCTCAACAGCCACAAGGTCTTCTTGAAGAGTTCGGCATTAACATCACTGACATCGCTCGTCGTGGAGACATTGATCCTGTTATTGGTCGTGACGAGGAAATCATTCGTGTCATCGAAATTCTTAACCGCCGTACCAAGAACAACCCCGTCCTCATCGGTGAACCCGGTGTCGGTAAGACTGCTGTTGTTGAAGGCCTAGCTCAAAAAATCGTTGACGGTAGCGTGCCACAAAAACTCCAAGGCAAACAAGTCATCCGTCTTGATGTGGTCAGCCTGGTTCAAGGGACTGGTATTCGTGGCCAATTTGAAGAACGCATGCAAAAACTCATGGAAGAAATTCGTCAACGTCAGGATGTTATCCTATTTATTGATGAAATCCATGAAATCGTAGGAGCTGGTAATGCTGGTGATGGCAATATGGATGCTGGAAACATCCTAAAACCTGCTCTTGCTCGTGGAGAACTTCAACTGGTCGGAGCAACAACACTCAACGAATACCGCATCATCGAAAAAGATGCCGCCCTAGAGCGTCGTATGCAACCAGTTAAGGTTGACGAACCAACGGTTGAGGAAACTATCACTATTTTGCGTGGTATTCAACCTAAATATCAGGACTACCACCACGTCAAATATACAGACGAAGCTATTACTGCAGCTGCAGAATTGTCCAACCGCTACATTCAAGACCGTTTCTTGCCAGACAAGGCCATCGACCTTCTCGATGAAGCAGGTTCTAAGATGAACTTGACCCTCAACTTTGTTGATCCTAAAGATATCGACAAACGTTTGATTGAGGCTGAAAACCTCAAGGCTCAAGCTACTCGTGACGAAGACTTTGAAAAAGCTGCCTATTTCCGTGATCAAATTGCCAAATACAAGGAAATGCAAAAACAAACCATCAAAGACCAAGATATGCCTGTCATCACAGAAAAACATATCGAAGCCATTGTGGAACAAAAAACCAATATTCCTGTCGGTGATTTGAAAGAAAAAGAACAATCACAACTTCTTAGTCTTGCTGATGATCTTAAATCACATGTTATCGGACAAGATGCCGCAGTTGATAAGATTGCCAAAGCCATCCGTCGTAATCGTGTTGGATTGGGTGCACCAAATCGCCCAATTGGTAGCTTCCTCTTCGTAGGTCCTACAGGAGTCGGTAAAACTGAACTCTCTAAACAATTAGCTATTGAACTCTTTGGTTCAGCTGACAGTATGATTCGTTTCGACATGTCAGAATACATGGAAAAACACGCCGTTGCCAAATTAGTCGGTGCCCCTCCAGGATATGTCGGTTACGACGAAGCTGGTCAGTTAACTGAAAAAGTCCGCCGTAATCCTTATTCACTCATTCTTCTAGATGAGGTTGAAAAAGCTCACCCAGACGTTCTTCACATGTTCCTCCAAGTTCTTGACGACGGTCGCTTGACTGATGGTCAAGGGCGAACTGTAAGTTTCAAGGATACCATCATCATCATGACTTCAAATGCTGGTACAGGTAAAGTAGAAGCTAGCGTTGGCTTTGGAGCTGCCCGTGAAAATCGTACCAATTCTGTGCTTAACCAGCTTGGAGATTTCTTCAGCCCTGAATTCATGAACCGTTTTGACGGTATTATCGAATTCTCTGCCCTTAGCAAGGAAAATCTCCTCACTATCGTGGACCTCATGCTTGATAATGTCAACCAACGCTTGGCTAATAACGGTATCCACCTCAGTGTAACTGAGAAAGTTAAGGAAAAATTGGTTGACCTTGGTTACGATCCTAAGATGGGTGCTCGACCACTACGTCGTACCATCCAAGATCATATTGAAGACGCTATTACTGACTTCTACCTTGAAAATCCAAACGAAAAAGATCTCAAGGCAGTCATGACTTCAAAAGGCCACATCACCATTAAGTCTGCTAAAAAAGCCGAAAAAACTGCTCAGAAAGCTGAGACAGCAAAAGAAACTGATTAAATAAAGAAACCAAGTCGCAATGGCTTGGTTTCTTTATCTTTTCATTTCCTATTTTCAAATTTATCCCTAATTCTGCCTAAATCAATAGGAAAATGAGCAAAATTTTAGTATAATATAGGCAAATAAACGTAAGGAGCAACTCATGAATCCAACATTTGGTGACAAGGTTGAGGGAGCTCATTATCAAACACGTTACGGTGTTTATGCTGTGATTCCTAACCAAGAAAAGACAAAGATTATTTTAGTCCAGGCTCCTAACGGAGCTTGGTTTCTCCCAGGTGGAGAGATCGAAGCAGGCGAGGATCACTATAGCGCATTAGAACGCGAGTTAATTGAAGAACTTGGGTTTACAGCCACTTTAGGCCAGTACTATGGCCAGGCTGATGAATACTTCTATTCAAGCCACCGTGACACTTACTATTACAATCCAGCCTATATTTATGAAGTTGTAGATTTTTCAAAAATTGGCAAACCTCTCGAAGATTTCAATAACCTGGCCTGGTTTCCAATTGACGAAGCCATTGCTAAACTTAAACGTGGCAGTCATAAATGGGGAATCGAACAATGGAAAGAAACTAACACAACAACTGGCAAATCCTAGGAGGAAACTATGAAACTCATTAATACGACCCGTACACACCAAGAACTTGTTCAAAACCAACTTGACAACACGGATGCCTTTCTCGTAGAGACCTACTCTGCTGGGAATACTGATGTTGTCTTTACACAAGCACCTAAGCATTATGAACTCTTGATTTCAAATAAACACCGTGCTGTTAAAGACAATGAATTAGAAGTTATCCGTGAATTCTTCCTCAAACGAAAAATCGACAAGGATATCGTTTTGATGGACAAACTCAGAACAGTACACACTGACAAATTGATTGAGATCTCATTCCCAACAACTGTATAAGACAAAACAAGCAATGGCTAATACCACTGCTTGTTTTTTTGTATGTTACAAAGCTTTCGAAGCTTGATCCAGAACTTCCATAACCTGACGACTATGTTCCAACTGCTTGGCAACACTGTCAAAATCCTTGGTCGCCACCATCTTTTCAAAAGCCACAAAT
This sequence comes from Streptococcus sp. FSL R7-0248, assembly GCF_037967965.1. NCBI lineage: Bacteria > Bacillati > Bacillota > Bacilli > Lactobacillales > Streptococcaceae > Streptococcus > Streptococcus sp. FSL R7-0248. The sequence goes on along the minus strand of NZ_CP150201.1, from coordinate 579,705 downwards.
TCATCATGCATACGATGTTGTAGACTATTGAGATTGACGACTCTCTCTTTCTGACCATTGAGGGTGACGCCAATCTCAGGGAGAGTGTTGGTTGCACCAAAAATGGTAATAGCTCCCTTATCTCCTTGAATAGTTGAACGAATCTCGGCACTACAGTCTTTAGCTCCAATGGCAACAGCCTTAAAGTGACCATAGTCCAAAACTAGAATTCCTGACGTATCCACTCCTCGCTCCACATTAGGTAGATATTCCACACGATTAGGCTTACCAAAGAGACCAACCAGGAGATGGATATTATAGATATTAAGATCTCTAAGTGCTCCCCCACCCATTTCAGGGTTGAAGGCAGGAGCAATCTCTCCTCGCTTAAAGGCATCGTAACGTGAAGAATATTGAGAATAATTGATATTCACAATCTTAATATCTCCAATATCAGACAAGGCTTCCTTAATCGCTGTAAAATTAGCCAAATATTGATTGGTAATAGCCTCCATCAAGAGAAGCTCTTTTTCTTGCGCAAGCTTAGCCAGCTCTTCAAACTCTTCCAAATGTAAGGTGAAAGGTTTCTCACAAATAACATGCTTGCCGGCCAAAAGTGCTTTCTTAGCATAATCATAGTGGGTATGGTTGGGCGTTCCCACATAAATCGTATCAACTTCTGGATTGGACAAAATCTCCTCATAATCACTAGTCGCCTGAGCCAAACCATATTGCTTAGCTAAAGCTTTAGCTTTGTCAAGTGATCGTGGTGTCGACATGATAGCTTTAAGCTCAATTCCTTCAATAGTAGTTAACACAGGAAGAACCTCTGTCACAATCATTCCTGTACCCAATAGTGCAAGTTTCATCAACTTACCTCCTTAATTTCTAATCTCTCTTTACAATGGTCCAAGCCCATATAGAGACTTATAATGAAAGAGGACTCAAATCGAAGTCCTCTAAAATTTAAGAACGTCCAAGCAGTTTCTTAACTCCTTGAATCGCTTTGTATTTAAGCGGTTGTGGATAATAGCGGAAGGTTCCCATCTTGCGAACAATGTAACCATTAAAGTTTTGTTTAAATCGCAAAACTCCATCTGAACCATCAAAAATCCCCATAATCCCAAGGAAATTATAGAAAGTAATACCACGTTTGATAGCTTGTGTCATCACATACTCTTGCAAGAGCGCTGGCGCATAAAACTTATTAAACTCAGGATAAGATCCACTAAAGAGATAAACAGCTTCTTGAGGGGTATAGACGAAAAGACTTCCAGCCAGAACAATGTCTTCCTGACCATACTTATCGATAAAGGCAGTTGCCTCTCCCTTACGAACATCAAAAGTCTCAAACTGACTTGATAGTTCTCTCAATTGGTTTTGCTTTTTCTCAGACTTTGGATTAGCCTCTAAATCAGCCTGGAGTTTAACAATTCTAGCCCCCAATTTAGCTTGATCACTTTCCAAATGGTCATAGTAATCTTGAAAATTCAGGGTAGCAACCATAAAATCAGCATTGTCACCAAAAGCATCATAAAAGTCTTGATAATAATCCAACGATTTATCACTATACTCACGACGATCAGAGGTCGCTGAAGTGATTTCTTTAAAAATGGATAACTCATCACGTTTCAGTTTTTTTAATTTAATCCCGAACGTTTTGGCTTTTTTAACCAGAGGTTTTCCCTTTTTACTAAAAGATTTGATGAGATCTTTTTCTTCAATCCCTGATAAATCCTTCACATAGTGCCAGTCAGGTTCACCACCAGGATAGCCTGTCTGTAAACCATCAAAGCTATAGCCTAAATCAGTCAATTGACTAATCAATTGCTTCTGCTCATCACTAGTTGGTTCACCATTACTATCAAAAGTTTGATAAGTATCATAAGGTTTGATTAATAGTTCAAGAGAACCATTTTCCTTAGCATAATCCTTCAAACCTTGGTAAAAGTCGCTTAGATGAGCTGTATTTGAGTGAATCGGTCCACAATTCACCTCCATACGAAGCCCACCAGTCATAGGCATGCTGTAGACAATTGCTGAGACTTCTAGCTGGTCTCCTTCTTTCCAAGCGACATAGCTAATGCTAAATCCACGTTTTTCAAGAAGCTTAGCCATTTCCTCAGTTTGCATAAAAGAACGCTCAGACACTTGTTGAGCATGTGTGTTAAATTCTTCTTTAGTTACTTGAATGAAGCTCATTTTTTTCCTTCCTAAAATGGATAAAGTAAATGACGAGTGAGATAAAAAGCAAGATGGCAAGTACTGCCACTAATGGCATTCGGATTGGACGGATATTAAGCAACAAATCTCCACTAACTGCATAAACAATCGATACTGGCGTCACTCCAATAAGTATCGCCAAAATCCTCGTCCTTGTGGGTAAATTCATTTGAACACAAGCATAATTGACCAGAGCTGATGGTATAAATGGAATAGAGAAGGCCAGTGAAATCCCAATAAAGCGATGCTTAAAGTTCTCAATATAGTTTAGAAGTTTCTCCATGCGTTTGGACTTCTCTGGCTTTTCAAGTCTTCTCAGAATTTCAAAACTAGTCAAATTCCCAAAAGTATTACCAATAATATTCATCGGAATCGCAAGCAAAGGGCCATAGAGTAGCCCAACAAAAATACAAAAAATAGAACTTGAAACTCCAGGAATAGCCGATGACAGAATCATGAGACTAAGAAGGATCAGTGCATTTTGGAAATTAGCCTGCTTAAAAACTTCTCTTAAAAAGGCTTGATCATGCTTAGCGTTGGTCCATTCCTTGATTAAGGGGATGAAGTTATTTAAAAGAGGCCATAAGAATACCAGTATTAAACCGGCTATCCCTATAAAAAATAGTCTTTTTTTGGTCATTACATCTCCATAATTTTAATCGCTCCTTTTATTATAACAAAAAAAAGCCTTCATTGATTTAGAAAGGCATCTTTTACTGCGATTACTTATTAATCAAATTTGCTTGTGACTTGTTTTCCAAGGCACCATTTTTAAAGTTAAGGGTAAGGCTACCTGTTTCACCCTTCTTAGCAACAAGGTTCGAAGACCAAAGCGCTTGTGTCATTGTTGCATCTGAAGAGACTGCAATCGAATAAACATCAGGTGTACCAAGCGTTTTGACAGCATCGTCATAGCTAGTTCCATTTTTGAGATTTTCGTACATCTTCAGTGTGATTTTAGGATCACGGACGTAAGAAAAGTTTGAAATTGACTTAACCACAGTGCTATTGTTAAAGAGTTTCGCTGTAACAACAACATTGTCATACTGCCAATTATAAACATCAAGCTTAGCATCTCCTGCTTGCTCTTGACCAGTTGATGAGGGTTCACCAAACCAGCCCTTCAAGCTATCAAGATTTGAGCCTCCTGAGAATTCTTGAGAAGCATTTGCCATGGTGATTTTATCAAAGTTCTGGCGAACATTCCCATGCTTAACAGTTAAAATCTTTGAAGCCTCATTATCCAGAGATCCCTTCGACTCAGTTTTAGACGAAGATTTTCCACAAGCAGCTAGAGTAAAAAGTGAGAGACCTAAAACGGTCAAAGACAAAAGTTTTTTCATAATAAATTCCTATATACACAAATAAAAGGCTGACGCCTCAAGTATTTATGGAGCCGGTGGGAATCGAACCCACGTCCAAACACCTGCCAACATATTCGTCTACAACCATAGGTTATGTCTTTCATTTAACAGATAGACGACACATAACTCAAGCCTTCTATCTGCGAGCCTATAAATCTCTTTTCAACCAGCTAGGCAATGGTCAAACGTAGCTTATAAATCAATAAAACCTCTAAACAAACATAAGCAATCTGCTAGAAGTCACGCGAGCAGGTGTTTAGGCTGCTACAGCGTAAGAATTAGTATTTTTTGCAGTTATATTTAACTGAGCGTTTACGTCGCCACACGAGTCGCAGAATATGCCTCATAATGCCTGTCGAATCCGTAACGACCCCAATATGAGATACTGAGTATTATATCAAATTCTTTAATAAATTGCAAAAGATTAGCCAAACTGTCTCCCCCCAATAAATCCACTATAGAGACGCTAATACAGTAGTCAACTTTGATTTTAGGATAAGCTAGTAACCATCCATCTGTATGTTTGCCTTTTTCCTTTCAACACTAAAAGATTTTACATAATAATTTCACTAAAACTTAGCAAGAAAAAAACGTTGAGCGAACAAATCATTCAACGTTTTTCTTTTTGCACCCTAAGGGAATCGAACCCCTATCTCAAGAACCGGAATCTTACGTGATATCCATTACACTAAGGGTGCTAACAGTATACTATTATAGCATACTCTAAAATAGAAAAAAAGACATGTTTCCATGCCTCTTTTTTATCTTACAATTCGATATCTCCGAAAAGATCCGCCATTGAGAATCCAGATTGAGTTTCTGGAAGTTCGTAGTCACGTTTTTCTTGACGTTTTGGACGACGTGGACGTGATTGACGTTTTTCGTTGTTTTCGCCTTCAGCGTTAGCTGGACGTTCTTCAAGAGCTTTGATAGAAAGTGATACACGTTCTGCATCAGCGTTTACTTCAAGAACTTTAACAGTAACGTCTTGACCTACTGAAAGAACATCTTTTGGATTTTCAACACGTTTGTGTGAAATTTGAGAGATGTGAACAAGTCCATCGATACCTGGCAATACTTCAACGAAAGCACCGAAGTCAGTCAAGCGTTTAACTTTACCTTCGATAACATCACCAGCAGCAAGTTTTTGTTCAACGCCATCCCATGGTCCAGGTGTTGTTGCTTTAAGTGAAAGTGATACACGTCCTGCTTCTTCGTCGATAGCAAGAACTTTTACTTCAACTTCATCACCTACAGATACAACTGATTTAGGTGAAACGTTACGTTCGTGAGACAATTCAGTCACGTGAACAAGTCCGTCAACACCACCAAGGTCGATGAAAGCACCGAAGCTTGTCAAACGAGCAACTTTACCAGTTACGATTGAACCAACTTCAAGTTTAGAGAAGACTTCTTTACGAGCTTCTGCAGCTTCAGCTTCAACAACTTCACGACGTGAAAGGATGAAACGGTTTTCAGCTGGATCAACTTCTTTAATTTTAGCGTCAAATTCTTGACCTACAAATTGTTCAGTGTTACGAACAAAACGAGTATCGATCATTGAAGCTGGAATAAATCCACGAAGACCTTCAAATTCAACTGAAAGTCCGCCTTTAACAGCGCGTGTTCCTTTAACAGTAACAACTTCTTCTTCACGACCAACAAGTTTATCCCAAGCTTTGCGAGCTTCCAAGCGTTTTTTAGATACAAGGTAAGTTACAGTATCAGTATCTTTACCAACAACTTGACGAAGAACAAGCACTTCAAGTGTTTCACCAACTTTAACAAGGTCTGCAACGTTTGCGTCACGGTCGTTTGTCAATTCACGACGTGTCAAAACACCTTCGATACCAGTTCCTTCGATAACAACATTTGCTTGATCATTATCTACTGAGATAACTTCAGCTGTTACAACGTCACCTGTGTTAACTTCGCTAACACTGTTTAGCAATTCTTCAAATTCGTTCATTCTAAAAAGATCCTCCAACAAGAGCCAGCCAATTCTGACCCTTGATAACAATATATTTTTAAAGGTACCCGCAAAGACAATGGTTAACATAGACGGTGCCAATGCACCCGATACCTTTTACTGGGGTAGCTGGATTCGAACCAACGCATGAGGGAGTCAAAGTCCCTTGCCTTACCGCTTGGCTATACCCCAATAGCAAAATGCTATAAAAAAACATCTAAGTACTTGACATCGACTATCCCGATTCAGTTTCTTAGACATGGAGAGAGAGGGATTCGAACCCCCGAACCCGAAGGAGCGGATTTACAGTCCGCCGCGTTTAGCCTCTTCGCTATCTCTCCTTAAGAACAAGAAATAGTATATCACAGTTTCTTGACCAAAGCAAGCCTTTACTTTGGATTTTAATGATTAAGATTGTACGATTCAATAATGGCAGCTACTGCATCATCCATTTTTTTGTGGAAACCTGCAACATTTTCCTTATCAACAACGGCAAACTTACTATCAATTTCCACAATTTGTCCAATCACTTTCTTGCCAACAAGAAGTTCAAAACCTTCGATGGTTGCCTTGTTGACGACTACTTTGGCATCATTAATTTGGATTTCAATTTTTTTATCTTTTTTACTCATAGATTTATACCCGATACTTGGCTCGAGCCATCCTTTCTTAATGTATCTCCTTAATTCTACCGAAAAAGAAAAAAGCTTGCAAGAGCAAGCCTTAAAATAATCAATTACTATTAAGAATTAGTCAACTTTGACAATCCAGCCTTCTGGTGCTTCAACATCACCAAATTGGATACCTGTCAACTCATCATAAAGTTTACGTGTTACAGGACCTACTTCTGTTTCTGAGTAAAAGACATGGAAGTCATCACCATGTTGTACCCCACCAATTGGTGAGATAACAGCAGCTGTACCGCAGGCACCTGCTTCAACAAATTTATCCAATTCAGAAATCTTAACATCACCTTGGATAGCTTTCATACCGAAGCGATTTTCAGCCAAGTGAAGCAATGAGAACTTGGTGATAGATGGCAAGATAGATGGGCTGAGTGGTGTAATAAATTCGTTATCAGCTGTGATACCAAAGAAGTTTGCAGAACCCACTTCTTCAATCTTAGTGTGAGTTGCTGGATCAAGGTAGATAACATCAGAGAAGTTACGGTCATGTGCAATCTTACCTGGCAACATACTTGCTGCGTAGTTACCACCAACCTTAGCAGCACCTGTACCATGTGGCGCAGCACGGTCATAATCATCTTGAATAAGGAAGTTTGTTGGAGCCAAACCACCCTTGAAGTAGTTACCTACTGGCATAGCAAAAATAGTAAAGATATACTCATCTGCTGGATGCACACCAATAATATCACCAACCCCAATCAAAAGTGGACGGAGATAAAGTGTAGCACCTGTACCATATGGTGGAACGTATTCTTCATTGGCACGCACAACTTGTTTACATGCATCTACAAATTTGTCGACAGAAACTTGTGGCATCAAAAGACGATCAGCAGTACGTTGCAAACGTTTGGCATTTTCATCTGGACGGAACAATTGAATAGAGCCATCTTTAGTACGGTAAGCCTTGAGTCCTTCGAAAGCTTCTTGACCATAGTGAAGGGCTGGAGATGCTTCTGAAATATGCAAAGTTGCATCCTCAGTCAATTGCCCCTCGTCCCATTTACCGTCTTTGAAATATGAGATATAACGGAATGGAAGTTTACGGTAATTAAATCCTAGATTTTCCCAGTCTAAATCAACTGTCATGTGTATGTCCTCTTTTCTGTTACTATGTGCTTCCTAGTATAGTCCTTTTCATTGAAAATTTCAAGGTTGTGTTGCAAAATTCTGACAATTCTTTTTAAAACAGTTCTTTAGTCTCTTAAAGAAAAAAACTCTGCTCTCTAGTAAGAGAACAAAGCTTTCTTATCATTATTTTTCAATAATTTTAGCAGAAAAGACTTCTTTGTCTGCCAACCCTTCAATAAAACTTCCATTGCTAGTACGATCTGAAAGATTTAGAAGGGACAAATCAACCTCTGCAGTTTCACCTGTCGTGGCTGTCACAAGCAAGGTCTGAGGAGCCTCCTCTACTGGTGTTGCTAGAAGATCTATCTCACCACCAGAATTTTCTGTAAAGACTGGACCAGCCGTAAAGACGCGATGTGGTTTCGTCTTAAGCTCACGAAGAACTTGGAGACCTCGACCAGCTCGCTTAGCCTGCGGGATATCAGCTGTAGCCACACGTTTGAGACTGGCTCTTTGTGTTAAAAGGTAGAAACTTTGAGTATTTGCCACAAAAACAGCCTGAACGCTATCATCATCCTTAAGATTGATTGCCTTAACACCTGCTGCCTTGGCCCCAACTACTGGCACTTCGTCCGCGTTAAAGCAAAGGGCATAACCTCTTTGAGTGATAATCATGATATCATCCAATTGAATTGGAGTGACTGTGACAATAAAATCACTATCATCCTTGAGTTTAGCGTATTTAACCGACTTAGACTTGTAGGTACGCCATGGCGTAAATTCCTTGCGTTCGAAACGTTTAATCTGACCCAGCTTGGTAGCTGCTAGGTAAGTACCAGCTTCAAAATCATCCAGGATTTCGGCGTAAAGCACTTCTTCATCCTTAGATAAATTAGTGATGGTTTGTGATAAATGCTCTCCCAAATCCTTCCAACGAATATCTGGCAACTCATGGATTGGACGATAAATCACATTGGCCTGGTTAGTGAACATCAAGAGATGCTGTGTCGTCTTAGCCTGCTGAACCAGAATCAAATCATCATCATCACGTTTTCCGACTTCATCAATCGTTGAAGCATTGAAAGAACGTGGGCTAGTACGTTTGACATAGCCACCACGAGTGATGCTGACATAGGTTTCTTCCTCAACAATCAAACTTGCAGTATCAATTTCAATGGTCTTGGTTTCTGCTTGCAACTCTGAACGACGGTCATTACCAAATTTCTTCTTGATATCACGAAGTTCACGTTTCATGACATTAAACATGGTACGCTCGTCTCCAATGATGGCAGCCAAGGTCGCAATCTGCTCACGTAAATCGGCTTCCTCATTTTGGAGAGTAACGATATCCGTATTGGTCAAACGATAAAGTTGCAAGGTCACGATAGCTTCGGCCTGTTCTTCTGAAAAATCATAGCTGACTTTAAGATTTTCCTTGGCATCTGCCTTATTTTCAGAAGCTCGGATAAGGGCAATAACCTCATCCAAAATAGAGATGACACGGATCAACCCTTCAACAATATGAAGACGTTTTTCAGCTTTTTCCTTATCAAATTTTGAACGGGCAACGATAATATCGCGACGGTGGGCAATGTAGCTAGACAAAATCTTTTGCAAGCCCACTTGACGTGGGGTGAAATTGTCGATAGCTACCATGTTGAAATTGTAGTTGACCTGAAGATCCGTATATTTCAAAAGGTAGTTAAGAATAGTTTGGCTGTCAGCATCCTTCTTAAGTTCAATAGCAATACGCAACCCTGTACGGTCAGACTCATCACGAACTTCTGCAATACCTGGAACCTTGTTATTAACACGAACATCATCGATTTTTTTAACAAGAACTGCCTTATTGACATCGTAAGGAATTTCAGTAACGATGATTTGTTCCTTACCACCTTTGAGTTGTTCAATTTCAGTACGTGAACGCACAACGACGCGGCCCTTACCAGTTTCGTAGGCCTTACGAATCTCATCCTTGCCCTGAATGATAGCCCCTGTTGGGAAATCTGGACCAGGCAAGAATTCCATCAATTTATCCAGTTTAGCAGATGGGTGATCAATCATGTAGACAACGGCATCGATGACTTCTGACAGATTGTGCGGTGGAATGTCTGTGGCATAACCAGCAGAAATCCCTGTAGCACCATTAACCAAGAGGTTTGGAAAGGCTGCAGGTAAAACGGTTGGTTCCTTCTCTGTATCATCAAAGTTCCAAGCCCAAGGAACGGTGTTTTTATCAATATCTTGAAGAAGGTAGCCAGCAATCTCTGACAAACGTGCCTCTGTATAACGCATAGCCGCTGGTGGATCACCATCCATAGAACCGTTGTTACCGTGCATTTCAACTAAGATTTCACGATTCTTCCAGTCCTGAGACATACGCACCATAGCATCATAAATAGAACTATCGCCATGTGGGTGAAAATTACCCATAATGTTACCCACCGACTTGGCAGATTTACGATAGCCCTTGTCATGGGTATTGCCATCCTTATTCATGGAATAAAGAATACGACGTTGAACGGGTTTCAAACCGTCACGAATATCAGGAAGCGCACGCTCCTGAATAATGTACTTGGAGTAGCGTCCAAAACGCTCCCCCATGATGTCCTCAAGGGACATGTTTTGAATATTAGACATAAGATTTCTCTTTATTTTTAGTTTAAGTAATGATTTGAAATAATGTGAAAGACAAATAGTAACTTTCCCACCTCACTGCCACGCCTCACAATGTCCTGCCTTGATTTTTCAACTGTAGAAGAATGGTTTTCACCTTCCTAATTTCTATTTCACCAACCACAAATTGAACGATTGTACTTATCGCAATTAAAATGAAGAATACACAAGATAGTGTCAATGAAGTAGAAAGTTCACCAAAGAATAAGATAAAGTTTATGAGTGTTAAACAAGTCATTATAGAGGCGTTGATTACGAGAACAGTAGCTAATGGGATACGAAATAATCTATAATGATAGATACTTTTTAAAAGTGATGTGATACTACAAGCAACACTTAAGGGAGTAAAAACATACACATTATAGAAGACAAATAACAAACCCGAGTAGGTTCTATCTGAGAATGGATTATCTATCAAAGATAGAAGGAAGGTTACCACTACTAGTATAGGCAGAAGTAAAAAACGTGTTTTTATTGGTCGCTTTTTATAAACACTTAAATAAGCTATTGCCACTCCACAAACAGGGAGGACTACTTGAGGATAGTAAAGTATGAAACTTAATACCTTAGATAACATAGGTCTACCTCACATTGTCTTTTCCTGACTCAGCCATATAGTCTTTATTTTTTTCGTTTTCCTTTCTTCCTATTATAGTTTGAGCAATACCACTTGCCGCTAGGAGGATAAAAATAAAGTACATGGATGAATTTGGGAGAAATTCCAAAGCCCCTTGTAAAAAAAGCAGGTTGAGGAAAGCCAGTAATGTGGCGAAGAAACTATTAATCGCTAATAAGATTGAATAATTGGTTTGAAAGCGTGTTAAATGTAGAAGACTTTTTATAAAAGCTATTAGTGAGAATGGTACATAAAACACTGAAAAGACCATCAGATAGTAAAAAACAAATAATAAGCCTGAGAATGGACTACCAAAATAAGAATAGAGAGGATTATCCACCACGAAGATTATGAGGGAAACTATAGATAGGAGAAAAAGGATCAAAAAGCGTGTTTTTATAGGTCGTATGCCATAAAAAATTAAGTATATGGTAGAAACAATAACCATAAGAATAATAGCCGGAACAGCTACATCTGCATGGTAAGCTAGGTAATCGATAACATTAAAATCCATTTATCTACCTCCATTGATTTCTAGTCAATGACTCTGCAAATAGTTAATAAACTATGTAAAAAATAATTAACTTAATTTTTATAAACCCTAGTATCTATTGATAGTAAGCGCTCTCCCTAACTCTATCTTATTACATTCCCTTCTGGCCTGCAACTTAAAATGCGCCGCTTTCTTCCAAGGTAAATTTAACGTTATCTTCAATCCATTGACGGCGTGGTGCCGCCTTATCTCCCATAAGAACTGAGACACGACGTTCGGCACGCGCTAGGTCGTCAATAGTTACTCGGATAAGCGTTCTGGTCTCTGGATCCATAGTTGTCTCCCAAAGCTGGTCAGCATTCATCTCACCAAGCCCCTTGTAACGCTGGAGAATAGCTCCACGACCAAATTTTTGACGAAGTTCTTCAAGTTCCCCATCCGTCCAAGCATATTCGACAACTTCCTTCTTACCTTTCCCTTTGGACATCTTGTAAAGAGGAGGCAGAGCGATATAAACGTGTCCTGCTTCCACTAGTGGACGCATATAACGATAGAAGAAAGTAAGAAGCAAGGTCTGGATGTGAGCTCCATCGGTATCGGCATCGGTCATGATGATAATCTTGTCGTAGTTAATATCGTCAAGGTTAAAGTCAGCTCCAACTCCAGCACCGATAGTATAAATCATGGTATTGATTTCTTCGTTTTTGAGAATGTCTGCCATTTTGGCTTTCTCAGTGTTGAGGACCTTCCCTCGAAGAGGAAGAATGGCCTGGAATTTACGATCACGGCCTTGTTTGGCTGAACCGCCGGCAGAATCCCCTTCGACCAGATAAAGCTCATTTTTCTTAGCATTTTTAGACTGGGCTGGCGTCAATTTTCCTGACAAGAGCCCCTTGTCTTTTTTATTTTTCTTGCCATTTCGACTGGCATCACGAGCTTTTCTGGCAGCTTCACGGGCATCACGGGCCTTGATAGCCTTACGCACCAAGTTAGAAGCCAAATCTCCATTTTCCATAAGGAAGTAGGTCAAATGCTCTGAAACGATGCTATCCACAATGGGACGAGCTAAAGGAGATCCAAGTTTGTCCTTGGTTTGGCCCTCAAACTGAAGGTGTTCCTCAGGAACTAAGAGCGAGATAACTGCTGATAAGCCTTCTCGATAATCTGACCCCTCAAGGTTCTTATCCTTCTCTTTGAGAAGACCTGTTTTACGTGCATAGTCATTAAGAGCCTTGGTAATGGCAGATTTGAAGCCCGTTTCGTGGGTACCTCCGTCCTTAGTACGGACATTATTGACAAAGGAAAGGATATTGTCAGAGTAACCGTCATTATACTGAAGGGCTAATTCCAAGTGGAAATCCTGCTGGTCCCCATCAATATAGATGACTGGTGTCAGTGTTTCCTTGTCCTCATTCAAGTAAGATACAAAGTCTTGAACCCCATTTTCATAGTGGAATTCTTCACGAACTTCTTCTTCGCCACGCAAGTCTGTCAATGTCATAGTGACATTCTTAAGAAGGAAGGCTGATTCTTTGAGACGTTCTGAAATGGTGTTAAATTTGAAGTCAGTCGTTGAAAAGATACTAGCATCAGGCATAAAGGTAACTTTTGTACCTGTCTTAGATTTAGGTGCCTTGCCGATTTTTTCAAGTCCTGTTACAGGGTGACCCCCATTTTCAAAACGCTGACGATAAACACTACCGTCACGGGTAATTTCAACCTCAAGCCAGCTAGATAGCGCATTAACAACTGAAGACCCCACACCGTGAAGACCACCAGAAGTCTTATAACCACCCTGTCCAAATTTACCACCCGCGTGGAGAACAGTGAAAATAACTTCAACTGTTGGTTTACCCGTGGCATGCATACCTGTCGGCATCCCACGTCCAGAGTCAGAAACAGAAACGGAACCATCCTTATTTAGAGTGACAGCGATGACATCACCAAAACCAGAAAGAGCTTCATCGACCGCATTGTCGACAATCTCCCAAACTAGGTGGTGAAGTCCTGTTCCATCCGTTGAGCCAATATACATTCCTGGGCGCTTGCGAACCGCATCTAACCCTTCTAGTACCTGAATGGCATCATCATTATAATTATTTACATTTATTTCTTTTTTAGCCAAGAGTGACCTCCAAAATTTTCATCCTTATTATTTTATAAGTTTTCAGAAGAATTTGCAAAAGAAATCAAGAAAGTCCAAAAGATATCTTAAGGCTGACTGACTTTGTCAATTACTAGGCTGTATGCTATAATTATCTCATGAAAATCTTATTGTTAATCCTAATCGCCTACTTGTTAGGTTCCATTCAGACCGGCCTCTGGATTGGGAAACTATTCTTCCATACCAATCTTCGTGAGCACGGCTCTGGAAATACTGGAACAACCAATACCTTTCGTGTTCTAGGTAAGACTGCTGGTACCATCACCTTCTTGGTTGATATGTTCAAGGGGACCTTGGCTGTTCTGCTACCTATCTGGCTTGGTGTTACAGAGGTTTCACCTCTAATCATTGGTTTCTTTGCCATTATCGGACATGTTTTTCCAATCTTTGCTGGATTTAAAGGTGGGAAGGCCGTTGCGACAAGTGCAGGGGTGCTTCTTGGCTTTGCCCCACTCTACTGTGTATTCCTGCTCTTGGTCTTTGTCCTAACACTCTATCTAACCAGCATGATTTCATTTTCAAGTGTCACTGCAGCAATTGTTGGACTTATTACCTTAGCTGTGTTTCCAGCCATCCATTTCTTACTAGATGGCTATGACCTTATTTTTACTGGGGTTCTTACCATCATGGCTTTGCTTATCATCTTCCGCCACACTGAAAATATGGGGCGCATCCGCAGGCATCAAGAAAACTTGGTACCTTTTGGACTTAATTTAACCAAACAAAATCCAAAGAAATAAACAGTCCAGACCTACTAACCACTAGATTTACTAGTGGTTTTCTTGTTTTCCTAATCAAGCAATACTTTCTAAAACAATAAAAAATCCGAAGGCTACACCTCGGATCTTTTTTAGGCTTAAGCTTTGAAGCTAACACCATTTTCTTTCAATTTTTTAACTGTCGCAGGTCCGACACCCTTGAGGGCAAGAACTTCTTCTTCAGTCACAGTAGCAAAAGCCTCTACTGAAGTCAAACCTTCATTATAAAGAGTTTCTACAAGGTTTGAACGAAGGCCTTCAACTTCTGGAAGTTCTGCGAAGGCTTCAAGACTAAGGTCTTTGGCTGCTACTTCTTCCTTGGCAACTGTCTTAGTTTCAGCAACAGGTTGTGGTGCTACTGGTGGCACTGGTGGAACAGGCGCAACGGGTGGAACAGGGGCTTTAACATTATTGAAAAGTCCTTGTTTTTTCAAACGGTGTTTAAAAGCTTTCTTTTTATTTTTTACTTTAGCCATGTTTAGTTTTCTCCTATTTTGATAGACGATACCTTTCTATAAAGTAGTATCGCCATTTTCTTTTTCATACTTTATTAATAGTGACGTTCCCCGAACAAGCCATCTGGCATATCATGGAAACCTTTGCCAGCACGATAGTTGGCAAACTTACCAATTAGGAAATTGTAAGCATCCAATTTAGCTTCATAGCGGTAACTTGCATCACGTGCACGTTCATCTCCGTCTTCTTCCCAGATTTTCTTGCTAGCGGCCAAGGCGGTTTCGTTTACTTTAACTTGGGTAACAACCCAGGCTTCGAAGTCTTTTAGAAATTCTTGTTCGTAGGTCATATTTTCCTCTTCATTTTAAAAACCAGCTTAACGCTGGCTTCATTTTCTACTGATAATGTGTAGAGCTCATAGCCTTACAATCTCCTATTATAACAAATAATTAGAAATTTGACTAGGTTCTAAACTCTTTATATAAGGCTTTAATGTCATTTGGACGTGTGCGGCAGCAGCCACCTAAAATCTTAACTCCAAACTGAGCATGCCAATCTTTACTATGTTCAACTAAGGTTAGAGCATCTTTATCCTTAGGTTTCCAAGTCTGCGTACTGCCATCATAAACCTCACCTGAGTTGGGGTAAGTAATGAGGGCTTTTCCAGCATTTTTAAGAATAGCAAGAGCCTGATCATAAAGAAGAGGCGAACTACAGTTGATTCCTAAAGCCAAGATTTGATCTGACTGGGAAACAAGCTTGGCAATCTCGTCTAAAGAAGTCCCATCACTGATAGTGCCTGATTCTTGGACTGTAAAACTGAGATAAGCTTCTGATTCTGGAAATTCTTCAGCCAGGAGTTCAATCAAGGCTTGTGCTTCTAAACGATTTGGAATAGTTTCCAAAGCTAGCAAGTCCACACCTTGATCTAGGAGAATTTGAATCCTAGGCCGATGAAACTCCTTAAGCTCCTCGATAGTAATTTGACCATAATCACCACTATACTCAGAACCATTAGCCAAATAAGCTGCGTAAGGACCGACATCTCCAGAAATCAAAGGATATGGTCGTTTTGCTTTCTCAGTCTCATCTAATGCTGTCCAAACCTTATCACGTGCAGCCTTTGCCAACTGAACTGTCAAGACAATAATCTGCTCTGCTTCTTTCTCAGTAAGTCCTGCCTCCATCAAGCCTGGCAAGGTCGCCTGATAAGACGATGTGGTAATCAAGTCAGCCCCAGCGGCTACATAGGTTTCGTGAATTTCTTGAATAACTTCTGGCTTTTCAAAAAGGTATTTGGCTGACCAGAGTTTGCCTGAAATATCATAACCCAAGCTCTCCATCTCTGTTCCTAGAGCTCCATGGAGGATAAGGGGAGATTTATTTTCCAAATAATCTTTAAATGTTGCCATACAAGGCCTCCTTACCATTTTTTAAAGCGAAGGTAGTGATAAAGGTAACAGAAAATCATGAAAGGAATACCGAAGTAAAGTCCCGCACGTTGTGAACTATCCCAAGCAATCCCATACACAGAAATGGCCAAGAGAACAATTGTGATATAAGGGAGGATTGGATTAAACGGTGTCTTATAGTCTAACTCGTCCTCAGAATGCTCTAGCTTCCACTGTTTACGGAAGTTGATTTGTGCCAAAGGAATGGAGAGCCAGACAACAACAACTGCAAAACCAGCGATTGATACCAAAGCTAGATAAACCGTATCTGCAGCATAGATACTTGAAAAGAGTGATAAAACTGCTCCTGCCATGGAAATCAAAAGGGCTGTCATTGGAACTCCATGTTTATTGATTTTCACTAGCTTTTTATTGAGCATTCCCTCATTGGCCAAAGACCAAAGCATACGGCTTGAAGCGTAGAGTCCCGAATTCCCAGCAGAAAGAATAGCTGTCAGGATAACAAAGTTCATGATGTCTGCCGCAAATGGAATCCCCATCTTGTCAAAAACATCAACGAAAGGCGCTGAAGATACCCCTGCTTCTTTCATGGGAAGAAGCGAAGCCAATACCACAATGGTCAAGACAAAGAAAATCACCAAGCGTCCAATGGTCGTTTTAATAGCACGTGGAACAGCCTCTTTAGGATTATCTGTCTCACCAGCTGCGATACCGATTAACTCTGTTCCCGAAAAGGCGTAGTTAACCGCCAACATGACTGACACAATGGCAAGACCACCATTTGGAAAGAGACCATTAGCCGTCAAATGCTTGAACATAATAGCTTCACGATGACCATCAAAGCTTACCAAACCAAACATAGCCCCCAGACCTAGGATGATAAAAACCAAGATAGCAATAACCTTTATAGAAGAAAAGAAAGATTCCGCTTCCGCAAAAGACCTTACGCTCAGAGCATTAATTCCAAAAATCACCAAGGCAAAGAATGCCGCAAACATCCAAGCCGGAACTGATGGAAACCAACGTTGCATCAGCATGGCCGCACCCAGAAATTCTGTTCCCAAGGCTACCGTCTAACAAATCCAATAAAGCCAAGCTACCGTAAAGCCGGTTCCCGGACTGATAAATTTAGTGGCATAGGTGTGAAAGGATCCCGTTACTGGCATAGCAACAGCTAGCTCACCTAATGAAAGCATGACTAAGTAAACAACGATAGCCCCCACAAGATAAGATAGTATCGCACCAAGAGGGCCTGCTTGTGCAATCGTATAGCCTGAGCTAAGAAAGAGACCGGTACCAATGACACCACCTAGCGAGAGCATAAAGAGGTGGCGTGAGGTCATCTTCCGTTGAAACTGACCTTCATTTTCATAATTATGGTTTTCCATAGATTCCTCCAATAGATGTAATAAAACAAGCTTATCACAATATCATCCCCTTGGATAATAGGTGGAAACTATCAAAGAGATAGACAAAAACTATCGCAAAAAAAACTCGGATTTCTCCGAGCTCTTTTTATAATTCTGCTAAAATCGTATCCCATGCTTCATCATAACCGTCACGTGTGACAGATGAAAAGACGATGAAATGGTCATTTTTATCGAAATTGAGTTTTTTCTTAATAATTGATTCGTGCTTGTTCCATTTTCCGCGAGGAATCTTGTCAGCCTTAGTCGCTACAACGATGACCGGAATTTCATAATACTTGAGAAATTCATACATTTGGATATCGTCTTGAGTTGGTTCATGTCGGAGGTCAACCAAGCTAACAACGACACGAAGATTATCTCGAGTCACGAGGTACTCCTCAATCATTTTGCCCCATTTGGCACGTTCTTTTTTAGACACACGGGCATAACCGTAACCTGGCACATCCACAAAACGAAGCTTATCGTCAATATTATAGAAATTAAGCAACTGAGTTTTCCCTGGTTTCCCAGAAGTACGTGCTAGGTTTTTACGACCAAGAAGTGTATTGATAAAGCTTGATTTACCAACATTCGAGCGTCCTGCTAGGGCAACCTCAGGGAGGTCATCTTGGGGATAGTGGCTCTTATTCGCCGCACTGAGCAAAATCTCAGCATTGTGCGTATTTAGGACTTGTTCTTCAGCCATAGAACCTCCTTATGCTGTTTCTAAAACTGGAGCAGCTGTGCCGTCAACGGCTTCTTTTGTAATACGAACCTTAGTAACATCTTCCTGACTCGGAATCTCAAACATGACATCCATCATGACTTCCTCAATGATAGAGCGAAGGCCACGCGCACCGGTCTTACGTTCAATTGCCTTACTTGCAATAGCTTCAAGAGCATCCTGGTCAAACTCCAGTTCAACCCCATCATAAGACAAGAGGGTTTGGTACTGTTTAACCAAGGCATTTCTAGGCTCTGTCAAGATACGAACCAAGTCGTCAACCGTTAACTGTTCAAGGGCCGCAAGGACTGGCAAACGTCCGATAAACTCAGGGATAAGACCGAATTTTTGAATATCTTCAGCCACAATTTCTTGCATGTATGATGAGTCATCATCAATTGCCTTATTATTTTGACCAAAACCAATGATTTTCTCACCAAGACGTTGCTTAACGATATCTTCGATACCATCAAAAGCACCACCAACGATAAAGAGAATATTCTTAGTATCAATTTGAATCATCTCTTGGTTAGGGTGTTTACGACCACCTTGAGGGGGAACGCTAGCTACTGTTCCTTCGATAATCTTCAAGAGAGCTTGTTGAACCCCCTCACCAGAAACGTCACGAGTGATTGATACATTTTCACCCTTTTTAGCAATCTTATCAATCTCGTCAACATAAATGATACCACGTTCCGCACGTTCGATATTGAAGTCTGCCGCTTGGATCAGTTTGAGGAGGATATTTTCCACGTCCTCACCCACATAACCTGCCTCTGTCAATGATGTTGCATCCGCAATCGCAAATGGAACATTCAAGCTACGAGCCAAGGTCTGAGCCAAGAAAGTCTTCCCTGAACCAGTTGGTCCAATCATGAGAATATTTGATTTTTGCAAATCCACATCATTGTCTTCACGACTTTCTGTGAAATTGATACGTTTATAGTGATTGTAAACAGCTACCGCCAAGGCACGTTTGGCACGGTCCTGCCCCACGACATAGTTGTTCAAAATATCTAAAAGTTCTTTTGGCTTCGGAGTTTCAGCCAAGTCAGCCAAAACTTCTTCTGCCATTTCCTCACGAATGATTTCTTGTGACAAGGCCACACATTCGTTACAGATAAAGACGCCATTCCCAGCGATAATTTTCTTTACTTCTTCTTGGTTTTTGCCACAAAATGAACAATAAACCATTTCTTCATTACGATTTCCAGCCATTTATTCCTCACTCTTTTCTAAAATAGGGTGCCATAGAAGGCGTGAATAGTATTGACAAGGTTAGTAAAAGCATTTAAAAAGAGAAAAACTGCTAACCCATAACGTTTCTTGCGAAAGGCAGGAATGGCAGAGAGTACACAAAGCACCCCCAATAATGCAGTAAATAACCCAAAAACACTACGTTGCATGAACCTAGTCTCCTTCTTTTTCATAGCGACTTATGCTAAAGTCGTAGGCATTTTTATCATCCTTGACCACGCGGTCACGTGATACCTCTTTAAATGCCGTCATATCTAGTTGTGGAAAATACGTGTCTCCCTCTAAATCAGCCTCAATAGTTGTCTTGATGAGTGCATCATAATGTCCATCAAAAGCCTTGTAGACACCAGCACCACCAGCAATATAGAGATCCTTATCTTGCTGTTCGAACCAAGCCAGAGCTTCCTCAACACTCGTAACGGTCGTCACACCCTCACAGTCGAATTCCTTGTCTCTTGTCAAAATCAAGGTTTCACGTCCTGGTAGGCAACGACGGTTCATGCCATCAAAGGTCACACGTCCCATGAGAATTGCTGAGCCCATGGTCGTTTTCTTGAAATGTGCCAGCTCAGCAGGCAAGTGCCAAGGCATGGTGTTATTCTTCCCAATAACATGGTTATGAGCTTCCGCCCAAATAGCAATGAGTTGTTTAGACACAGTATTTCCTTTTCTTTTTAAGTTTACAATCCATTCTAACAAAAAAAGAGAAAAAGAGCTTGGAAAAAACTTTGCCAGCTCTTTATGGGCTTAAATCATAAGCATTTATTAAATTGCTAAGTCAAATTTGAGTTGAGGTTTAACAGGCTCATAGTCAACCAATTCAAAATCTTCTGGTTTGATATCAAAGAAATTCGTTCCATCAGGAACATTAAGGACCAAGCGTGGTTGGCAATCAGACGGCTGACGCTTGAGAAGTTCTTCGGCTTGCTCAAATTGATTGTCATAAATATGGAGGTTGTTGATAAAATAAAAGAATTTACCAACTTTCCAACCAAAGTGCTTAGCAATCATCATCTGAAGGGCCACATACTGCATGGCATTAATATGATGAGCCACCAACATATCGTTAGATCGTTGCGTCAAAGTAGCATCCAAATAAATGTCCTCACCCACACGACGAACGTCAAACATGGTTTGGAAGGCACAAGGCTGAAGTCCTGCTGTCTCCTCGAAGGCCTCGTAATCCCAAAGAGAGATGACATTACGGCGATTCCATGGATTAGCCTCCAACTGAGCCAACAAACGGTTAATAATATCGTGCTTCTTAACGACCGCCCCATAACGCTGACCAATCGAACGCTTGTCCCCATTATTGGCAGGTACGCCTTCAACTTCCCAGTCATTCCAATAATGCACATTATACTTGTCTTCAAGGACATCTAGGCTATTTGACTGGTCTTGGTAAATCCAAAGCACTTCTTTGATAGCAGATTTGATAGCGATAGGACGAAGAGTGGTAATTGGAAACTCTCCCTTGCTCAAGTCATATTCTGCAAAAGACCCGGTGATGTATTTGGAATTGGCTGTTGTGCCATCCTTATATTTAGGACGTGCTTGCTCCGACCAAACACCCTCTTCCATGATTTTAGTGATATTTTCTTTAAATATAGTGTCTGCTTTTGTCATGATTTTCCTCTTTATTCAATTGAAAACAAAGTATTTTTTGAGACTTTCCTTAAATGATTACGGACGTCTGCGAACTTCTTCGAAGTTCCAAGACTAATTTTTGAGCCTATGGTCTCAAAAATTCCGAGTGTCTGTAAACAAAACACTTTATTTACAGACACTTATCTCACAGCGGAAAGTCTCACTTAACGCTCGCAATGATTTCAATATATAACAACAATTTTACTTTTCTAACATAGCTAAAAAACTAGTAGAGTGCCATTTCAATTTTACCCTATTCTGCTTGAAATGAGAAACAAAAGGGTCATGTTCCCCAAAGGAAAGTCTTGTGAAATCCTCTAGTTCCTATCGAAACAGAAGATATAACTAACTATCAAAGTTTTTTCAAGGAGAAAGTGCTCTTTTATGGTAAAATCACTATAGATTAGTATTCTCTGGATACTCTACAATGAAGAAAAAAAGGAAACATCATATGTCTATTGGAATTGATAAGATTGGTTTTGCGACCAGTCAATATGTTCTAAACATGGCTGATCTCGCTCTTGCCCGTGGGGCGGAGCCTGAAAAATTCAGCAAGGGTCTGATGCTTGATGCAACCAGTATTACGCCGATTACAGAAGATATCGTGACGCTTGCCTCTGATGCGGCGGCTGATATTTTAAATGACGATGACAAAAAAGCTATCGATATGGTCATCGTGGCTACTGAGTCTTCCATTGACCAGTCAAAGGCTGCTGCTGTCTATGTTCACAGTCTTTTGGGGATTCAACCTTTTGCCCGTTCTTTTGAAATGAAGGAAGCTTGTTATGCTGCAACTGCTGGACTTAACTATGCTAAATTGCACGTGGCAGCCCACCCAGAGAGCAAAGTTCTAGTTATCGCTAGTGACATCGCTCGCTATGGTGTCGGATCTTCAGGTGAATCTACTCAGGGAGCTGGTGCTGTAGCTATGCTAGTCAGTCAGAATCCACGTATTTTAGAGCTTACTGATGACAATGTAGCACAAACTCGTGATGTCATGGACTTCTGGCGCCCAAACTACAGTTCAACGCCTTATGTTCAAGGCATCTATTCAACCAAGCAGTACCTTGACAGCTTGAAGACAACCTGGGCAGCTTACCAAGAGCGTCATCAGGCTGACTTTGCTGATTTTGCCGCTTTTTGTCTCCACCTTCCTTATCCTAAGTTAGCTCTTAAGGGACTTAATAAAATCATTCCAAAAGATTTGAATCCCGAGAATAAAGAACGTTTGACAAGTAACTTTGAAGCCTCTATTACCTATAGCCGCCAAATCGGAAATATCTATACAGGCTCACTTTATCTTGGCCTCCTTTCTCTACTTGAACAGTCACAAGACTTTAAAGCCGGAGACAAGATTGGCTTCTTCTCTTACGGTTCTGGAGCTGTTTCTGAAATTTTCTCAGGGCGTCTGGTTGAGGGCTACAAAGACCTGCTTCGTACGGACCGCCTAGATACCTTTGCCAAGCGTCAACAACTAAGCGTTGCTGATTATGAAAAACTTTTCTATGAAGAGGCGCAGTTGGATGACACTGGCTCTACTCATTTCGCTAATTACCAAACCGGAGCTTTCCGTTTAGCTGAAATCTCTGAACACCAACGTATCTACAAAGGAAATTAATATGACTAAACTCTCTTGGACTGGTTTTTCCAAGAAGACACCGCAAGAACGTAAAGAGCATTTGAAAAAAAATGCTCTTTTGTCTCAGGAAAATCAAGATCTTCTGGATAAGGACCAACAACTCACCCTTGAAACAGCCAATCAAATGGCTGAAAATGTTATTGGTCGATTTACACTTCCCTTTGCCATTTGCCCAGATGTATTGGTAGACGGTGTGACCTATCAAGTTCCCATGGTTACCGAGGAACCTTCAGTTGTGGCTGCTGCTTCCTACGCTAGCAAGCTCATTAAGCGTTCTGGTGGTTTCACAACTACAATCCATGACCGTCAAATGATTGGCCAAGTTGCCCTCTTTGACGTTCCTGATAAGGCTGCTGCCTCAAGCAAAATTCAAGCAGCCAGTCAGGACCTCATAGAGATTGCCAAAGAGGCTCATCCTTCTATTGTTAAGCGTGGGGGTGGCCCTCGCAGGCTCTGGACTGAGGCTAAGGGAGACTTCCTCATTGTCTATCTAGCCGTTGATACCCAAGAAGCCATGGGAGCCAATATGGTCAACACCATGATGGAAGCACTGGTGCCAGAACTGGAAAATCTCTCAGAAGGTCAAAGTCTCATGGCCATTCTCTCAAATCTTGCCACCGAGAGTCTAGTGACAGCAACTTGTCGTCTTAGCACACGCTTCCTCAGTCGTAACAAGGAAGACGCTCATGATTTTGCTAAGAAAATGGAGATGGCTAGCCAGTTGGCCCAGGTGGACCCTTACCGAGCAGCAACCCATAATAAGGGAATTTTCAATGGTGTCGATGCCCTAGTTATCGCGACTGGAAATGATTGGCGAGCAGTTGAGGCCGGTAGCCATGCCTATGCTAGCAAGGATGGTAGCTACCGTGGCCTGTCCACATGGACTTATGACCAGGAGGCTAAAGAATTGGTGGGAGAATTAACCCTCCCCATGCCAATTGCAACCCGTGGCGGTTCAATCGGACTTAACCCTAGTGTTTCTATCGCCCACGACTTACTTAACCATCCAGATGCCAAAACCCTAGCTAGTATCATCGTTTCTCTTGGTTTGGCACAAAATCTGGCTGCTCTCAAAGCTCTGACTTCAACAGGAATACAGGCAGGACATATGAAACTCCAAGCCAAATCCCTGGCTTTGTTAGCTGGGGCTAGTCCTGAAGAAATGCCTCAAGTTTTGGCTGAACTTCTCAAGGCCAAACATATGAACCAAGAAACTGCACAAGCAATTTTGGAGAAACTCAGAACCCCATAAGAAGTGATTCAAAAGCATAAAAAATCACTCTGCCTTATCACATAAAAAATAAAGATGTTGGAAATTTTATCTCAACATCTTTTTCATATCTCACAAGTTCTGACTTGACTTGAATTTCTATAATGTTATAATCTAGTTATGAAAACTAGATAAAGAGGTTTTTATAATTTGACAACACAACAATACCCTCTCTGGGAAGAATTACCAGAGATTGAACTCTATTTGGATCAGGTTTTGCTCTATGTCAACCAGGTCACCCAAAGTACTTTGGGGCCAAACGACAAGGGGCTAACCGCCTCTATGGTCAATAATTATGTCAAACATGGCCATGTCGCAAAACCCATCAAGAAAAAATATAATGCTGCTCAGGTAGCTAGACTTATTGTCATCACTAGTCTGAAGACTGTCTTTGAGATTTCTGAGATTGCTAAAACCTTGGAAATCCTACATTCAGATGCTGAAAGTCAAAAGTGTTACTACAATGACTTTGTGGCCTGTATGAATGGTCAGTTTCCCCAAGAGGCTCCGCAAGTCATACTCTCAGCCTGTCAGACACTTCAATGCTACCGAGCTACCCATCAACTTTTGAACGACCTTGAAGGAGGAAACAATGTCTAATACTGCTACTTTTAATACTTCTCCCAACCTCAAACTCAGTAAAAAACTTAGCTTTGGTGAGGAAGTGGCTAACAGCGTGACTCACGCCGTCGGTGCTGTGGCCATGTTGGTCTTACTGCCAATTACTGCTGTTCATGCCAACAACGGCTACGGCATGACTGCTGCGGTCGGGATGTCTGTTTTCGTTATCAGCCTTTTCCTCATGTTTTTGAGCTCAGCCATCTACCATGCTATGGATTACAACTCACCCCACAAGATGGTTCTAAGAATTATTGACCACAGCATGATTTATATCGCCATTGCTGGAAGCTACACCCCTGTTGCCCTCTCATTGGTTGGCGGTTGGCTAGGTTATAGTATCATCATCCTCCAATGGGGAACAACCATTTTTGGTATTCTCTATAAAATTTTTGCTAAAAAAATCAATGAAAAGTTCTCCCTCTTCCTCTATCTGATGATGGGATGGTTGGTTATCTTTATCATTCCAGCTATCGTCACTAAGACAGGACCAGCCTTTTGGGGGCTCATGCTTGCAGGAGGATTGTCATACACGGTTGGGGCAGCTTTTTATGCTAAGAAAAAACCATACTTCCACATGATTTGGCACCTCTTCATCATGCTGGCTTCGGCTCTGCAATATCTGGGTATCGTCTACTTCATGCTTCCTTAAGCTAATACTAGACCACAAGTTGTTATGGTATAATAAGGCATACGGAGGTAAATCATATGAAAAAAGAACTCAGACGAGATCCAAACAACAAAATCATTGCCGGTGTTTGTTCTGGTATCGCTAAATATCTTGATATCGACCCTGTCATTATTCGCCTCATTTGGGCTGCAGCGATTTTCTTATTCGGAACAGGCTTTCTTTTCTACATCATTTGCTGGATTATTATCCCAGAAGAAAGCAAGTGGTAAGTTATCATTGAATATACAAAAAGTGATACAGATCTAAATTCTTACCATTTAGATTTGTATCACTTTCTTTTTTTATTTTCTCAAGCGGAAAATCAAATAGCTGACATTAACAAGGAGTAAAACACTCCAAAGAATGAGAAAGGGAATATTTCCTCGGACAGCATTGTGCCAAATACCTAGGGCGTATAAGGCCATAAAGACTAGTGAGCCTAGAACTGCTGTTCCCTTATTGTTTTGTGGTTGTTTAGACATATGAACCTCCTTTGATTGCTTGGTCTGATCCGGTTTAAAGCCATAAACCAGAGCGAGAAAAAGTCTGGCTTGGCGTTTGACATCATTTGCCAAAGACCTATGAGACTGGGCATAGATACCTTTTGGATTGTAGAAAGATTTATCAAACTGTTCAGGCGCTTGCTGTCCCCAACGTTTTTTCAATTTGTTGGGTGAACGAAAGCCCCTAGTCATTCGATTACGAAAATCAGGGTCATGTGGTTGGACCGGCTCCACATCCAGTTGCCAGTGGCGTTTGAAATTACCATAGTTAAAACTGGCACCATTAACCACCCCACTCTCGGTCACCTGCTCCGCATCGACCTCATTTAGAAAATTTCCCTGACTATCCAGAATAAACTCAATCCGATTATAGAGAAGAATTTTTAGATTAACACTTGGAATCCCATCAGGATAAACCGCCTTGCCATCACAGATAGAAACCTTCTGGTGCAAACGTCCCTGATCAAACATGGTGAAAGGCTTCCATCTCAGATAGACAGCCAAAGCTTCTTTATCTGTCATCCCTGGCTTTTTATAATGCGTTCGCACATACTGGGCCTGTTGACTAGAAATCAGGTAACGTAGCTGATGGATTTGTCTCTCAATAGAGGAATTCTTAGACAAACTATCACCAGGAAAAGCCAGGTCTACCAATTTCACGACATCCTTCCAGAAGGAATCATGCGGTGCTAAGTCAGGATCGAAATAAGATAAAAGGTGTTGGGTTTCTTCAAGCTCCCCCGATAAGTCCTCTGGCATCCCTATATAAGCTAGCAATAGCTTTAGCACCTGCAATGGTTGGTAGTCCCTTTGCCAGTCCTTCCATAAGTGTCGAAAGGCTTTTGAACCAATGAGCATCACATCTCTCCTCAATAACATACGTAAATTTAATCAATCGTCTCTTTGATGAACTCCTCTATCTTTGCTGCTACCTCTTTGGTCTGATAGTGATAAAGATAATGCGGGGCATCATAAAAAGTCACTTCGATATTTTTCTGGTCCTTTGCAAAGCTAGACGCATAATGCCGCCAGTCCTCCTGGCTAAAACCAGTACCCTCACCATTCGAGACCATCAGTAAGGTTGGAATTTGTGAATCAATGCTAGAAGTAACCTTTTTCGCATTGTCCTTAACAGACAGGCTCTCATTTAACATAGCCTTTGACAAAATTTGACGATAGGCTATCCGTTGATAGAGGCGGCGGTCACTACTACTGAGATTGGCATTAGGCACATATAAGCGACTCGGTAAATACCTTAATAGGCCTAATTGACTTCCCCAACGAGACATACGTAAGATCTGAGGGTGCATTTTTAAATGAGCGTAACTTTCTGGTAGGGCCCAATCTAAACCAATGATAGCTTTCACTTCACTAGGGTATTTTTCCTGCCAAAGAAGTGTCTCTAAGGAGGCCATCGAATGAGAAAGGATAATGTAAGGACCTGACACATGGGCCTTGGCTAGGGCTTGACGTGTCTCTGAAAGAACCTCAGAAACATCTCGGGACTTGGATGTGTCCTCACTGTAACCATAGCCAGCCCTTTCAACAACGACTATCTTATACTGCTTCGAAAGCCCATCATACAAGTCTTTAAAATCTAGAATGGGAGAGGCTGTTCCAGCACCAGAAAGAAAAACTAGAGTTTGTGGCCCCTCCCCCTTTACAAAGACGCTCATGTCATGGCCATTAACAGACACCATTTGCCCCATAGGGTTGAGAGAGGCCTTTTCTCTTTGCAAGGCTAATCTATGATAGATAAAGCTAGCCAGCAACAAGACTAGAACTGCTCCCATCAGAAATAAAAGTCTTTTCATAAAAACATGCATGGTTTATCCTACTAAAAAGTCAGTTAGCTTAGCTAACCGACCCTTTTTCTATTCGGCATCTGGGCGTGATTTGCGAGCGATATCAGCAAGGATATTTTCTACAAATTCTGACACAGCTTCTGTATGTGTTTGTTTTTGTCCATAACGACGAACGTTAACAGTTCCGTCTTCCATTTCCTTATCACCAACAATCAATTGGTAAGGAATCTTTTGTGTTTGAGACGCACGAATCTTGTATTGCATTTTCTCGTTACGTTCATCCACTTCAACACGGATACCACGGTCACGAAGTTGTTTAGCAACTTCCCAAGCGTAATCTGTGTGGGCTTCATTTGAAACTGGGATAACAGTCACTTGTTGAGGTGCCAACCAAGTTGGGAAGGCTCCTTTATAGTTTTCAATAAGGATAGCTGTAAAGCGTTCCATTGTTGAGATAACCCCACGGTGAATCATAACTGGACGGTGTTCTTCCCCATCAGCTCCGATGTATTTAAGGTCAAAGCGTTCTGGAAGCAAGAAGTCCAATTGGATAGTAGAAAGTGTTTCTTCATTACCAAGGGCAGTCTTCACTTGGATATCAAGTTTTGGACCGTAGAAGGCAGCTTCACCTTCTGCTTCAAAGTAGTCGAGTTCCATGTCATCCATGGCTGATTTCAACATGCTTTGAGCATTTTCCCACATTTCATCATTGTCAAAGTATTTGTGAGTATCTTTAGGGTCGCGGTATGACAAACGGAAACGATAGTCAGTCAAGTTGAAATCTTCGTAAACGTCGATAATCAATTGAAGCGTACGTTGGAACTCATCTTTGATTTGTTCAGGTGTTACGAAAGTATGACCATCATTAAGTGACATTTCACGCACACGTTGAAGTCCTGTAAGAGCACCAGATTTTTCATAACGGTGCATCATACCAATTTCAGCGATACGGATAGGCAATTCGCGGTAAGAGTGCACATGGTGTTTGTAAACTTCGATGTGGTGAGGACAGTTCATTGGACGAAGGACAAAGGCTTCACCATCTCCCATATCCATTGTTGGGAACATATCTTCACGGTAGTGATCCCAGTGACCTGAAGTTTTATAAAGTTCAACTGAAGCAATTGGTGGAGTGTAGACGTGTTGGTAACCTGCTGCTACTTCCTTGTCCACGATGTAGCGTTCCAAGACACGACGGATTGTCGCACCGTTTGGCAACCAGAATGGAAGACCTTGACCAACCTCTTGAGAAATCATGAACAAATCAAGTTCTTTACCAAGTTTACGGTGGTCACGTTCTTTAGCTTCTTCAAGGCGTTTAAGGTAAGCCTTGAGATCTTTTTTATCGAACCAAGCTGTACCATAAATACGTTGCATCATAGCATTATCGCTGTTTCCACGCCAGTAGGCACCTGCAACATTCAAAAGGTGGAAAACTTGGATACGACCAGTTGATGGCACGTGTGGGCCACGGCAAAGGTCAACGTATTCACCTTGACGATAGATTGTCAAACCACCTTCGTCTTCTGAGTGTTCTTCAATCAATTCCAATTTATATGGGTCATTTTTGAAGATTTCACGCGCCTCGTCTTTAGTCACTTCTTCACGGATTGATGGGAAGTTTTCTTTAACGATTTTTTTCATTTCTTCTTCGATACGAGGAAGATCTTCGTTAGAAATTTGACCAGCTTCATTGTCAGTATCGTAGTAGAAACCATCTTCGATAGCTGGACCAACACCCAAGTGGATGTCTGGGAAGAGGCGACGAGCTGCTTGTGCAAACAAGTGAGCCGCTGAGTGACGCAAAATTGGAAGGGCATCTTCGTGATCAGGTGTCACGATTTCGATGCTTCCATCTTCAGTGATAGCACGAGTTGTGTCAATCAATTTGCCGTTAAATTTACCAGCAAGAGCTTTCTTAGCCAAAGAGTTGCTGATAGATTGTGCAATTTCAAAAGTTGTAACGCCAGATTCGAATTCACGAACAGCGCCATCTGGGAAAGTAATGTTAATCATAATTAAGATGTCAGAGCTCTAAAGGATGAGCCCCTTCTTCCTTTCTATTTAATGTTTTTGTTGTAATAGTTTGTTTCTAGGATGCTTTGCAATTCTGTCTTATGCCAACCTGCACCAATCATCATCTTGTTGACATTAAAGTCTAGCTCCCTATCATCAGTTAGAACGAAACGAAGTTTGTAACCAATGAAGAAACGTTTCTTAAACTGATAGGACCTAATCATCTCTTCAGGAAGTGTAGCGATAATCTTTCCTAATTTTCCTAAAGGAGTAATCGAGATAATGTAAACCTCTTTTTCTGTAAAAACAATAAGAAAATAGGCATTGGCTGTTCCACCAAGTCTTTGGGTAGCATAGATAACGTGCATAGTCTCAGCAAGACTAGGATCTACACCGTGATCAATCAAGTAGGCCTTGATAGCTTCATATTTGAACCCCATAAAATTCTCCCTCAACTAAATAGATAGTGTCACCTCGGTCTAAACAATCCTTTTAGTAATCAAAGAGAAAATATTTAGTCACAAAGTAAAGCTCTTCTATCTAAACTAGACATTCTAAAAATTGTAAAGCATACCAAACAATACAAAAAGCGACATCCTCAAAAGGACGTCGCAACGTGGTTCCACCTTAGTTCGTGTACGACAAAAAATGAGTTTGCCCTACACCTCTGATTGGCTCTAACGTGGCCACCGTTTTATGTTTGCATAAAAAGTTAATCGAGTAGTCCCAATCATGTCCTCTGCGTGATTCCCAGCGACACACGCTCTCTGAAAGATTTCCCATGACTGATATGTCTCTATGCGTTATTATAGCATGAAACTGTAATTTTTCAAGCTAATTATCTCTTTTATTAATCAATTCTAAGATTTTATCTGACTAGGAAAATCTGATAGCTTTCCTAATCCAAAAGTTTCGTGATATTTTTGATTTTCTTGACCTGTTTGGCTGATCCTTTGAGGATACGAACAGAACCATTAACAGGCAAGGTAATAGCCTTGGTTGGCAAGTAAGTCACCATACGCGTCAAGCGTTTCATGGTACTATCTTCACCATTCAAATCATTGTGGAAATCCTTAGAAATCGTGAGGTCCAAGTAGTACTCATAGACACGTTTTCCAAAGTTTTCTGCAGAAATTTCATAAAGCTTGTCGGCCCACTTAGTCTCGTCTTTTTCTGGCGTTGCAATGGCTGCTTCCAAAATGGCCCCAGCTAAATCATTATCATGATAATAAAGCGTTCCAAACATCTGGTCCGTAATCACATTATCCAAATAAGGATTTCCATGAGCAATAATCGGAGTACCGCTAGCCAAGGCTTCCAGATAGGTCAAACCCTGAGTCTCACTGGTTGATGCCGAGATGAAGAAATCAGCAGCCTTATAGTAAAGAGCTGTTTCGCCAGGTGCAATCATACCTGTGAAAACCACCTTATCCAGAATACCAAGTTTCTTGGCTTGAGACTTCAGGTCTGGTAGGTAAGGGCCATCGCCAGCAACAACTAACCGAACCTTATCGTCTTCCTCTAAAACCGAAGGTAGAGCCGCCAGAACTGCTTGGATATTTTTCTCATAAGAGACACGAGACAAGCTCAACAACATGGTTTCATCCGAAGCAATACCAAGCTTGGCTCTCAAGTCCGCCACATCTTCCTCAGTAAGCTCTGGACGCTGGAATTTTTCAAGTTCAATGCCTGTTGGAATGACCCGTTTTTCAGCAGCAATCTTGTACTTGAGTAAAAGGTCATAAACAATCTCGCTCGGACAGATAACCCCATCCAGATCGCTCATAAAACCACGAACAATGTACTTAACCATGCTCGGTCGAATAACCATACCTTTAGCAATATAACGGACATAGTCTTCATACTGAGTATGATAGGTATGCACAACAGGAATCCTGAGTTCACGTGCAATGGCAATTCCTAGCAGACCTAATGAAAACTCTGTCTGCGTGTGAATAATATCAAGCTTGTACTGTTTTGCAATTTCTAGAGCCTTAGAAAAGCCACGATAAGCCACTCGGCGATCCTTAAAAGCAAAGAAAGGCACACTCGGAATACGGACAATCTGCCAGTCTTCATAGCGGTCAACATCTCTATCAGTCGTGGTAAAGATAAAGACTGTATGCCCCATTTTTTCCAACTGCGTCTTCAGTGTGCGAATACTGGTCGCAACACCTGATACCTGTGGAAAATAGGTATCTGTAAACAATCCGATACGCATTTAAATCTCCAATACTTCTTTGTAGGCTTCAACAAGTTTTTGGGCGACATCATCAATCGAGCGACTTTCCGCAACCTTGTAACCTTCTTCACGTTTGTCCACTTTACCATCGATAATATCTTGCAAGGCTACTACAAATTCGTCCACGTTATGCCCAAATGAGGCAGAGTTGTCATCAACCCAGCCCTCATAAACAGGAATATCACGCAAAACCACATGTTGGTGACTGGCAAAGGCCTCTAGCACTACGATTCCTTCAGTTTCCTCGTAGGACGGAAAAAAGAAGGCGTTAGCACCACTCATAGCTCCCTGGAAGACGGCTCCCTTAAAGTAACCTGGGAAGCTGACATTATCAGGATGCTTACCATTGACAATGTCTCGAATCTTCTTAGGAATCAGCCATTTGCTGATACTACCTAACCAAATGAAACGAACATGAGGCATCTTTTCGGCCACCTTGACGAAGTCTTCAATTCCCTTGCGTTGGAAATAAAGACCCGCACAAATAACCACTGGCTGTCCTTCCTCGATACCAAAGTAGTCTCGGAAAACTTTTTCCTTACGTGGATCCTTACCGTATTTTTTTAGATCAATCCCATTTGAAACAGCAATGATTGGTGTGGTAACTCCGTAAGACTGAATCAATTTTTTGGAATACTCAGATGGTGTAATCACGTAATCGGCCTTTTGATACATGTGGGCCAAATATTTCCCAAAAAGTGGGGCCAAAAGGTTAGAACCGATGAATGAATTCTCAAAGTCTTCACGTGTCGAATGACCATGCATGATGACCTTCTTGCCACGGCGTTTTGCAGCATGCAACAACATCAAGCTACGTGGACCATAAGTATTAATATGAACGACATCGTAATCACCCAAGATGTCCGTTGTATAGGGAATCCCCGCCAAGTCCAAGGCATGCATCTGATGGTGGAGAGCCCGTCCGATTCCTGATTTTTCAAGAACCGATTTTCCTTCAAGATAAAGTAGAACTTTCATACTCTTCATTATAGCTTAATTTAGTAGAAATTTCATCCTGCAGTTGGCTTTATCTTGATTTCTCATTTAATGAGATAGGCATTCCAACACTAAAAAAGATCGAGTATTCTCGATCTTTTAGGTCATCATCTTAAACGTCTTTACGGCGACGATGGCTATATGCTACACCCATGACTGCTGCCATTTCTGCTGCCACACCGAGGGCAAGCAAGGCAGTATCGTTAGCTTGACCAGTCTCTGGAAGTTGAGGTCCTGATTTCTCAGAGGATTGAACTGGCTTAGCTGGTTTTGGCGTCACCGGTGGAGTAGGCGGTGTTGGTGGTGTTGGCGGAACCACTGGTGGTTTCGGTGGGACACTTGGTGGTGTCGGTGGTGTTGGCGGTGTTGGCGGTGTAGGAGGTTTTGGAGGAATGTAACTATTGTTAAATTCTGTATCCAAAGGAAGGAGAACTGCTGCTACAAGCAGATTTTCCTTTTCACCCACAGTCTTGGTAACAGTCACCTGGAATTTAGCTACCATGTTATCATAAACCACATCGGCTTCATTGCCCTTGACTTCTTCAACAGTGTAGTAGTAAACACCTGGTTTGTCATAGACAATGTTTTCAAAACTAATGTTTCCTTGTGCATTATTGGTCACTGTTTGGATAACATTACCCTTGTCGTCCTTAAGAACGAAGCTAAATTCACCATCTTTGAGGTTACGACCCGTAAGAACCTTGGTCAATTCGAATTTGGCCTTGGCTGGTTGCACTTCTTTAACATAGTTATTAAAGACAGTGTCTTTTGGATTAGCAACCGTTGATACCAAAGCATCGCCATCTCGGGTCACTGTAATCCAGACAGTCGCTTTCATACCATCATAGATGATATCTTCGTTAGTTCCCTTAACTTCTTCAACAGTATAAGTGTAAGTTCCTGCCTTATCAAAGTGAAGTTCACTAAATGCAACACGACCATCAGCTGTATTTCCAACAGTTTCGACAATATGGCCTGCACTATCTTTGAGGACAAATTGGAACTCATTAGCAGTCAAAGTTTGGTTAACACCTGCCTTAGTCAATTCCTTACTGAACTGAATAGCAGCTTTAGCTGGAGTCACAAACTTGTTGTTAAAGATAGTGTCTTTTGGATTAACTACGGTTGAAACAAGAGCATCACCATCACGTGTTACCGTGATAGAAACAGCAGCTTTCATCGTATCATAGACAATTGCATCATCCTTACCTGCAAGTTCTTCAACAGTGTAGTTGTAGGTACCTACCTTGTTAAAGGTCAACTCACTAAAGGCAACCTGACCGTCAGCTGTATTTCCAACAGTCTCAAGGACTTTTCCAAAACGGTCTTTAAGGACAAATTGGAATTGATCTGCTTTTAGACCTTGCTTAACACCTGCCTTGGTCAATTCCTTACCAAATGCAATTTTGGCCTTGGCTGGTGTTACTAATTTATTGTTAAAGATAACGTCTTCTGGATAGGCAACCTTAGCAACCAATTTAACTTGGTTATCTACAGTTTCACGAACAACCTGAATAGTGATATTGGCTTCGAGTTTGTCGTATACCACATCTTCGTCATTTCCTGGAACTTCAGTCACACGATAATGATAGACGCCTGGCTTGCTAAGTGAGAGATTTGAAAAGACAATTTTACCCTTGGCATCATTAGTGGTTTCCCCTAAGTCAACAGGATTGGCACTATCCGTCACATCAACCAGTTTGAAGGTGAATTCTTTGTCCTTGAGGTCTCTGCCTGCCAAGTCCTTCTCAAGTTCAAGATTGAAATGAGCGAGATTATCCCCGATGGCATCTCCACGACCTCCAACTAAGCGAATGGTTGACTTGTAAGAATCAGAAACAACATCCGCATGGAGTTTAATACGGTTGACAGGGTTGGTTGATTCTTCAACAGGTTTTGTCAAACGGGTTTGATACCAAACATAAACCATGCGGTCCAACTGATTGAGTTTAAGCTCAAAATGGGTGTCGTCATAAGAGAAACTCTTAATCAGGTCCATAGCTGATCCCTTGTCAATCCAAGGATTTGCTGAATCAATGTAGCGGAGTTGCAAAGAACCGTCCACAAATCGTTGATTGTCAGACCAAGTGTCAATCAATCTCAAGTTGTTAAGAACACGACGTGAGTAGTTAAGACGCATCTGCCAATTCAAAAGCGTCGGATCATTCTTGTCTTGACTACCCCACTTAGAAATAACCTCTTGACCTGGAGGAGGTGACTGCACTTTACCCACTGAAACATGAATGATACGTCCCTCAAAATCAAGAGTAAGATGTTCCCCTTCATCTACTTCTTCAGAATAAAGGGTATCCAACTCCAAACTCATGAGCTTATTGTTGGGATGTGTTTGGAAATAGTTATTAAAGGTCGTTGTGACACGATTCTTCTCAGGATCAATTTGAGCCAGACCTACAATTTGATTGTCTGGATTATAGACATTAATATCGTATCTAGTACGGAAACGCAACTGCTCAGGCAAATTAAAAATGACCTGATCCCCTTCATTGATGGTCATATCATCAGGGAAAGGAATATTGTGGTAGATTACCTTGCTAGTAGCGTACTTACTATTTCCGTTTGGAAATTCCATTTCCACATCAGGATTTTGAACAGTGATTTCAGTACCTGTCTTAGTCACCTTGACATCCGCTGGAATCGGACGACTTAGGTTGGTAACCTTAAGTCCGAAATTATCAGACGAAGCGGAACTCGTATTGTTTGCTGCAGCGAGGTCGCTAGCGCTAGCTTCTCGTGTTTCATTGACTGTAACAGGTTTCTCACTGAGCCCCTCACTAGTCTTATCTTGTGATGAACTTGTTTGCTCAGAGCTTGCAACCGTTTGCTCTTGAAGCGCAACTTCACTAGAAACAGCAGTTACTGAGATAGCACTGGTACTTTCTGCTTGAACGGTAGGTTCAGCTGTCACTTCTTGACTTGAGGCACTAGTGCTTGTCCTTTGGCCCCCACCATCAGACTCACTGGCTTCCTCAAGTACACTCGTCGCTGGTTGGCCTTTAGGCTCTTCAGCTTGATCTGCTTTGGCGGTACTTACACCAAAAACTGCAGACGAAAGTAAGACCGAAGCAACGCCCACCGTAAACTTACGGATTGAGAAACGCTGCCTCGAATCACCGAATCGGTTATTCATGATTCTATCCTCCCATTTTTACAAATCTTAACATTTTTGCAACCCTTTTCATTCTGAATTATACACTATTTTCAGAACTTTGCAAGATAATTATTTACCCCTTTGGAGGTTTTGTAAAGCTTTCTAAGATATCAATAGATAGTGAAATTTTCAAACCCTTATATTATAAGCTTTCTTTCGGAGTCTCTCTTTTAATATTGTTTTTCTTTCTCATTTTATTGACATAATTTTAATTCAATTTCCGTCTGAAAAATGCTAAAATTCAGATTTTTTCTTTAAAAAATGAGAAGGTTTTCTTATTTAAAAGCAGAAAAAAACTGCCATTCTTAAATGAATAGCAGTCGTCTTTAAATTAATTAAGAAAATGAGCATAAGCACTCATTTAATGTATTTTAGGCAAGTTCTTTGAGAAACTCAACCAAGATAGCAGCTGATTGTTTCCCCGCCTGAATAATGAATTCATCAAAGGTAATGTTAGCATCATGAGCAGCTGTATCACTCATGGCACGTACAACGATGAAAGGCTTTTTGACACTGTGTGCGGCTTGAGCAATAGCTGCTCCCTCCATCTCTACAGCCAAGACTTCTGGGAAATGACCCTTAATAGCATCAATCTTGTCTTGACCCGCAATGAAGCTATCACCCGTAGCGATAAGCCCAATCTTAGAATCAATGGAAGCCTGAGCCAAGACCTTTTCGAAAGTCTCTACGAAGGTAGAGTCACTTTCAAAATAAAGTGGTTGCATAGACATTTGCCCATAATCATGGCCAAAGGCTGTCAAATCAACATCGTGATAGGCCAATTTTGAAGCTACAACCACATCTCCAATTTTAAGTCCAGGTGCTACTGCTCCTGCAGAACCAGTGTTAATGAGGGCATCAACGCCAAAATGGTCTGCCAAGACAGCCACAGACATGGCTGACATAACCTTACCAACACCTGATTGCACCAAAACAACATCATGTTTTCCTAAGCGTCCTGTGTAGTAGGTATTGCCAAGAACAGTTTCTTCAACCTTATTTTCCAATTGCTCCACTAGAAGCACTAACTCCTGCTCCATGGCAGCGATAATTCCAATTTTCATATAGTTCCTTTTCAGCTTGTAATCTTTCCTGAATAAGTAGCTAGGGCTATCTGACTCATAGACTTTTTAGAAATAAAAGACAGCAATGAAGAGAATAATCAAGAGGACCACAACCCAAAAGAGGATGCGATTAAGCTTGTGTTGAAATTGATTGCGTTTAGCATTCTCAATTCGACGGCTCTTGTAGGCAGAAGGCTGGTAATCAGCCTCATAATCCTCATCGTAGAACTCTTGATCATAGTCCTCATAATAAGGATGTTCCTCTAAATCGATTTCCCCACGCTTGGCCTGCTCAATGATATCTTCGGTCAAAAGTGGTTTTCCCATAGCTTATTTTCCTCCGAAATGAAGTGCATAGTATTGGAGCGCGATGATGGTTTTGGCATCTTGAATAGCTCCTGAAGCTACAAGTTCCATACACTCCTCATAGGTCAATTCATAGAGTTCAAGGAACTCATCATCATCAAGTGGACGTGGATTTTCCACAGGTTTAAGGTTGGTCGCTACATAGAGTTTGATTCTCTCATTACAAAAGCCAATGGCTGTGTAAAATTCATAAATCAATTCCAGATCACCCTTATACTGAGTCTCCTCTTCGAGTTCACGCGCTGCTGCAGCCATTTCATCGCCAGCTTCACCGACTTCCAGTTTGCCTGCAGGAATCTCGTAAGAAACTGCCTCAATAGCCTTACGGTATTGTTTTACGATAATGATTTTTCCTTCTGGGGTAACCGCTAAAACGGCTACTGCTCCCTTGTGGAAGATGAGTTCACGACCAGCCGTCTTACCGTCTGGCAAGAGGACCTCGTCTACTGCAACTTCAAAAATATGTCCCTTAAATTTTGACTCACGTTTGAGTGTTTTTTCTTCAAACTCCATGAATTGACTCCTTTTACTTCTGACCTCATTCTAAGCTACCTCTACTCTACAAGAGAATCTAGCTCAGATAGCCTTAAGCCTACTTTTGTTGGCTTGGGTGGTGAGGTTTCTTAATGGCATAGCCTTCTTTATTGACCTGACGGCCACGTCCAATGGCTACGCTGTCAGCTGGCACATCATCTGTGATGGTTGAACCAGCCGCTGTGAGAGCGTTAGCCCCAATTTCAAGCGGTGCAATCAAGGTTGAATTGCTACCGATAAAGACATTGTTAGCAATTTGTGTCTTGAACTTGTGTTGTCCATCATAGTTTACGGTAATTGTTCCGGCACCAAAGTTAACGTCAGAACCAACTTCCGCATTACCAATGTAGGTCAAGTGACCAGCTTTGGTATTTTCACCGATAGTAGACCCCTTAACCTCAACGAAGTTACCGATATGAACATCTTTTTTGAGGGTTGAATCTGGACGAACATGGGCAAATGGACCAACGGTAACGCCCTCTTCAACCACTGAGTGCTCAATCATAGAGTTAGTGATAACCGTTTTGGCACCGATAGTTGAATCAACAATATAAGTACCATTAGTAAGCACTGACTCTGCACCAATCTTAGTTTGTCCTTTAAGTGTCACATTAGCTTCAATGACAACATCTGGCTCAATTTCCACATCCACGTCAATATAAGTAGCGTTTGGATTTTGGAAAGTAACACCGTTGACCATGTGAGCTTTGTTGATACGACGACGCATAACATCTTCTGCCGTAGCTAGGGCAACACGGTCATTAACCCCAAGACTTTCTTCGAAGTCACGAAGGGTGAAGGCACCTACTTTTTCACCATTCTCACGGAAAATAGAAATGACATCAGTCAAATAGTATTCCCCTTGAGCGTTGTTAGTGTTGATATTTTTAAGTGCTTCGAAGAGACGTTTGTTGTCAAAAACGTAAGTCCCTGTATTGATTTCTTTGACTTGTTGTTCGAATTCGTTGGCATCTTTTTGCTCTACAATCTTAGTCACTTCGCCATTTTCGTTACGGATGATACGACCATAACCAAATGGATTGTCCGCAGTTGCAGTCAAGATAGTGGCAACATTTTTGTGATTAACGTGGAAATCAATAAGATTTTTAAGGCTTTCACCAGTAATCAAAGGCGTATCACCAGCAATAACAAGCGTTTGACCTTCAAGTCCAGCCAACTCATCTTCAGCCATCATTACTGCGTGACCAGTCCCCAACTGCTCAGTTTGCATAGTGAAGGCAGATTGACCATCCAAAACCTCACGAACAAGTTCAGCCTTGTGACCAATAACAGTAACGTTTTTAGCTGGATCAATGGCTGAAACTGCACGGAAGACATGCTCAAGCATAGTGATGCCTGAAACCTTGTGCAATACTTTTGGAAGATCTGATTTCATGCGAGTTCCTTTACCCGCAGCAAGGATAATTGCGTAATTACTCATTTTCTTTTTCCTTCTTAAGATTTTTTGTGATGGTTTCCTT
The DNA here is from genome assembly GCF_037967965.1 of Streptococcus sp. FSL R7-0248. NCBI lineage: Bacteria > Bacillati > Bacillota > Bacilli > Lactobacillales > Streptococcaceae > Streptococcus > Streptococcus sp. FSL R7-0248. The sequence continues at coordinate 540,431 of NZ_CP150201.1, read as the reverse complement.
CGTAGCGGTCTTAGCCTTGAGCCCCAAATCTCAGAGCCTCCACCTCCCACTGGGATAGCCTACGAAAGAAAGGGGCCTTGAAAACATTGTCTCTCATTTCTTAGAAAACATGTCCTCACAACTGACGTTTTTTAGGGCCTCTGATTATCTATAATCGCCCTATTATACCATAAATGAAAAGGTTTTGGCAGAATGAAAGGTAATGAAAAAAGAGCTGACGCTCTTTTTTTCTAAGGATAGTAATCCTACAACCATTCTTTGTATTTCTTAATGTAGATATGCTTCACAAAGGTAACACTAAGCATATACAAAACGATAATAACAAACAAGAGAATGAAATAGAGACCATTTAGATGGCTGAGTTTTAAGAGACTAGCCAATGGACTGTAAGGAAGAGAGGTTACAAAGACAGCAGCAAATAGGGTTGTCACAACAACAGATAGTGCTGGGTGGCTTTGAATAAATGGTAGTTTTGGTGAACGTAACATGTGGATAACCATGGTTTGAGACCACATAGATTCGATAAACCAACCCGTTTGGAAGATAATGATAAAGGCTGCTGCTTCTGGTGAACCATGAACATAGCCGTGCCCTAAAATCATTGGCACAATGATGAAGTAGAGCAAGGTGTAAGTTAAAATATCAAATACAGACGAAATAGGTCCAAACCAAGCCATGAAACGCATGATTGATTTGGCTTCCCAGATATGAGGCTCTTTAAGAAATTCCTTGTCCACATTGTCAAATGGAAGAGCGATACAAGAGATATCATAGACAAGATTAAGGACAATCAAATGCACAGGTGCCATTGGTAGGAATGGTAAGAAGATACTGGCAAAGAGGAGAGAAAAAATATTACCGAAATTTGAAGAAACGGTCATCTTGATATACTTGGTCATATTGGCATAGACCTTACGTCCTTCAACCAGCCCTTTTTCCAAGACCATTAGATCCTTATCAAGCAAGATAACATCTGCAGTTTCTTTGGCAATATCAACAGCTGTATCCACAGAGATACCCACATCTGACACCTTCATAGATGGGGCATCGTTGATACCATCACCCATATAGCCTACCTTATGACCATTTTCCTTAAGACTTAGGATAATTCGAGCCTTTTGGTCTGGGGATAACTTAGCAAAGACTGTTGTCGTTTCCACAGCCTTAGCCAAATCTTGATCTGACATGGTATCAATGTCACTTCCAAGTAGGATGTGTGTCACATCTAGACCAACTTTTTCACAGACAGCCTGTGTCACCTTATCATTGTCTCCAGTCAAAATCTTTGTGGTCACACCATATTCTGTCAAAGCTTTGATAGCAGGTGCTGCTGATGGTTTTGGTGGGTCAAGGAAGGCAAGATATCCCGTCAAAATCATGTCACTTTCATCTTCGACACTAAAGACGTCATTTTCATTAAGCTGTGATTTGTAGCTAACACCGAGAACACGCAAACCTTGTTCATTTAACTGTGCGACTTCTGCGAGAACTTCCTCACGAACATCGTCTCTTAATGGGATTATGTCACCCTTGTATTCCACATAGTTAGAAACAGAGAGCATTTCTTCAAGGGCACCTTTTGTCACCATGCTGACAAAGCCATCATTGTCTTTAACAATGACACTCATGCGACGGCGTTCAAAATCAAAAGGGAGCTCATCAATCTTGTGGAAGGTTTGGTCAAGGTCACGAACGATCTCGTGTTTCTTAGCTTCTCTCTCAGTTCGACTAATAATGGCACGGTCCATAAGATTTTTTAAGCCAGTTTGGAAATAAGAATTAAGATAGGCTCTCCGAAGTACTGATAGGTCAAGGTCACCATGGATATCAAGAGGGTACTCAAGAACGATTTCATCCTGAGTCAGGGTTCCTGTCTTATCCGTACAAAGGATGTCGATAGCCCCTAGGTCTTGAATAGCATTAAGTTTTTTGATGACCACCTTTTCCTTGGCCATAATGATAGAACCCTTGGCAAGACTGGCTGTGATAATCATCGGCAACATTTCTGGGGTCAAACCGACTCCCACACTAAGGGCAAAGACGCCGGCTTCAAGCCAGTCCCCATCTGTTAAACCGTTAATCACAAAAACAACAGGAACCATAACCAACATGAGTCGAATCAAGAGCCAAGAAATGGAATTCATCTCACGTTCAAATGAAGTTGGTTCGTCATAAGTATTGATGGTCTGCTCAATTGCTCCCATCATGGTTTCATCACCAACAACTAAAACCAAGGCTGTTGCACGACCAGAGATAACATTAGTTCCCATGAAAGCAAGGCTCTCACTTTCAAGCAGGCTCTCTAGATTTTGACCATCTGCTTTAGCCAGACAAGCTTTTTCCACAGCATCGCTTTCACCTGTCAAGCCAGACTGTTGAACAAAGAAATCACGAGAATCTAGTAAGACCACATCAGCCGGAATCATATCTCCCGCACTTAGTTTGACCACATCTCCAACCACAATTTCATCAATTGGGATTTCTTGCTCACTGCCATCTCGAAGTACTGTTGCTGTATTAACAATCATGCGAGACAAATTACTGGCAGCCTTGTCGCTACGAAGTTCTTGAATAAAACGGATACCACCAGATATCAAAACTAGAGTGACAATGATGATAGAAGTCGTTGGGTCTTCTTCACCCGGTTTAGCAAGCCAGACATTGGTGATAAAGGAAACCAGAGCAATGACTAAGAGAATAACAGTAAAGGGATTGATGATAGATTCATAAATCTTTTTGATGATAGAATCCTCTTGTCCTTTGGTTATGACATTTTCCCCATAAAGGTCACGGTTTTCTTCTACTTGGTCTTCCTTCAAGCCATCCAAATGAGTCTTGTAGCGAGTAAGGGTTGTTTCAAGTGGCTCTTGAAGAGCAGCAATAAGTCTTTCTTTATTTGTTGACATTGGAATCTCCTTATTTAATCAGGAGCCAATCACTTATGGAGTCCCTAAGACACTAATCAGCGATTGACTGGTTAGGTGCGGTTCGGGGTGATCGTCGATTAGTCTCATAGGTTTCTCCTTTCATTTTTTTACATAGTGGGTGGACCTCAGACAAAAGAAAAGAGTCCTACCCATATACAGGTAAGACTCTATAAACTCGAGGTTGATTTTTTAATAGATTCTGTCAAAAAATGGACCGTTCAAGCTTTAGCTCCGCAAGGCGATGAAATGAGCTTAGTCTTGACCTTGACGATCAGGACTGTTGACCAACGAGTAGTGTCTCCACTGCTTTGCGGTAGTCATCCGTATCCTTGTGGTAGCCTCACCTACCGTATTTCACTGAAAATAATACTCCTAAGGCGGTAACTTGTCAAGGGGAAAAGTTACTTTTTGCTTGAGTGGGTAATAAAAAAAGAGCTTCCGCTCTTTTTTGTAAGATATTCTTTTGTAAAATGGATTTTTTTAGACTTTCCTTAAGTGAGTGCGGACGTCAGCGAACTTCTTCGAAGCTCCATGACTAATTTTTGAGCCCCTTCACTTTTTAATTTCTAGGCTCAGGCTAAAACAGTTCCCCAAACTGTTTTACTCTCAAAAATTCCGAGTTCTAGAAATACAAGTATTTCTAGAACTTTTCTCACAGCGGAAAGTCTCATTAAGTGCTCGCTTTGCTCGCTAGAAACAAATCAAATCAAGAATGTCATTATTTATCCTTGACCGGTGTTAAAATGATGTCTCCATAATATCATCGCCTAGAGAAATTGTTTTATCATCTTTAAAAATTAAAAAAGAGCACTTGGCTCTTTCCTACTTCTCTTGTTTGACGTAAGTCCCTTGTAGCTTACCGTGTAAGATGTAATCTACAGATTTGAGCTCATCAATAGTGCAACAATCAAGGGCACACATGATGAGACGAAGGTCATCCTTCCAGCCATTGACAATAGCCACAACCTTATCCACAGGGTAGCGTTCTACCAATTCAAGGACTGTTCGTGAGAGGCCAACGCCTTTTGCTCCTAAGACCAGACATTTAACCATATCGAGTGGATTGCGCACTCCTCCAGAGGCTAGAATTTCCACATTATCACGAAGGTCTTGGGCTTGCAAGAGGGTCTGAACGGTGCTTTGTCCCCAGTCATTGAGGTAATCTCGGTTGCCACCTCGACTATTTTCAATATAGGCGAAGCTAGTCCCACCACGACCTGAGATATCCACAGTCTTAATGCCTTGAGACATGGCATAACGAATGGTTTCCACATCCATACCAAAGCCGACCTCCTTGAGTACAAGAGGAACCTCTATTTTCTGTGCATAAGCCGCCACATTTTCCTTCCAAGTGTGGAAAATACGCTCTCCCTCAGGCATGAGAAGCTCCTGCATAAGGTTAACATGGAGCTGTAAAAAGACTGGATTCATCGCTTCCACCGTCTTAATCCCTAGGTCCACAGACTTATCCACACCGATATTAGTCGCTAGGTCTAAGTCTGGAAACTCTTGGCGATAGTCAAAGGATTCTGGTTCTTCTCCCTTTAGAGCAGCACTGTAGGAACCCGTCACCATGAGAATACCTGTGCGGCTGGCCACCTCAGCTAGTTTTCGATTGACAGCCCCACCCTTGGCAGAACCACCTGTCATGGCATTGATATAAAAAGGAAAGTCCCTATCTCGTCCAGCAAAATGTGTGGACAAGTCAATCTGATCTAAATCATAAGTCGGTAGAGACTTGTGGATAAGTTCCATATCGTCAAAACTATTGTAGGGCGACTGGTACTTAAGGGCATAACGGATGTGATCGTCTTTACGATTTGTCATAGGTTATTTCTTTACTTTCTTGCGTGATAATGTCTACTTAGCTGACCCCTAAACCTCATACAAAAGCTCTATACCTTCCTGCTGCCAACGCTCGACTAGAGCATCTCGGCTAGCTTGGTCAAAGGCAAAGGCGATACCACAGTCGCCACCTCCAGCTCCAGAAGACTTAGCGATAGCATCGAGTCCTTGCTCTGCTTCTTTGAGTTTTTTCAGCTTGGCCACATAAATATCTGGACTAAGTGATTCCAACTGGTCACTGACAGTTTGAAGGCTGCTCTTAAGTAAATTCTTATTTCCTGTTTCCAGTGCCTTGAGGGCATCTTGGACAGCAACTTCTGTTTCACTTAAATACTTGCTTGATATGCGAGATTTGGCCATTTTAACCATGTCTTTTGAGATAGCAGCTTGCTTGGTCCACCCCACCAAAAAGTGAGCTTTGAGAACTGGCACTACAGGACTGATACGATAGCCCCAGTCTTTTTCCAAAAGCTCTGTTAGAGTTATTTGGTCTATAAGCTCTGCTATTTTTTCACGGTCAAAGGAACGATAGGAAATCAAATCCTCGTATACGATACAAGCTAAATCTCCCATAGAACCATTATCTCCCTGCTTGAGGAGAGTGTAGCTAGCTAATTTAAAGAGAATGTCTTTGGATAAGTCTTTCTGAAGGGCTGCTGCCAAGGCCTTGAGGGTCAATACCACAACAGAACCCGAAGAACCGATACCAAATTTAACCCCATCTCGTTCCAACTTTCCAGTGATGGAAAGGTCCAGAGCGGGTAACTTCTCACCACAAAAGGCCTCAAAAGTATTCAAAGCCTCTTGAATGAGGGCGTAATTTGCGTCTGGCTCACGACCAACACTATAGTCAAACATGTCTGAGGACAACTGGGTAGTTTGTACTTCCTTGACCTCTGCTGACATGAAAATGGGAATAAATTGGATTAGGGCTGTCTGCCCAGGTGTTAAGACTGAGTATTCTCCAGCAATGTAGAGTTTCCCACCTGTTTTTACTGTGACCTGATTGACCGACTGCTTAGGCATCTGGCAACTCCTTGGTACGTGAAACAATGACCTGATAGTCCTTACGGAAGTGGTCTGCTAGGCGGTCTAGGTCTTCTTCCAGACAGAGCACCTTAACATTTGGTCCTGCATCCATAGTAAAGTAACACTGCTCACCAGAGGCACGGAGGGCCTTAACCTTGTCCATAGCCTGATAAGAGGCTTCCGTTAGATATGAAAATGGAGGGTTAGCCGTACTTGTGGTTTGGTGCATACGAAGGGCATTGGCTTCTGTAAGCTCACCGACCGCTTCGAAATCATTTGCTTTGAGATAGGTCAACATATCCTTGTAATCCTGCTCAGACTGTTTAACCCACTCAGGAAAGGAGGTCGATGTTTCGGTACACAATTTCATACCATCACGACTTGATACGGGTTTCTTTTGATCTGTCAAAACCAGCATAATCATAGCCAATTTGAGATCTGTTTCCACTTGGTAAACATCACCACTATCCTTGTCCCAAGCTGCCAATGGTCCAAAGAAGGACCGTGATGATGAGCCTGAAGCAAACTTGGCAATTTGAGCCAATTCAGACTGCGTTTTTCCGACTTGGAAGAGCTCGTTAGCTGCTTTAACTAGGGCAGAAAGTCCTGAGGAACTTGAGGATAGACCCGCTGCTGTTGGCATGTTGTTCCAAGTTTCAATCTTGACATGTTGGTTTGGATTAGTACGGAAGAGATCTAAAACCTTGCTGGCCTTGGTTGTTTCTTTTTCCCCTTGGAGCTCATCATCGATATACATGACATCACCAGTCGCATCCTCAGGCAGAAAAGATAACTTGGTTTCCGTATACATATTTTCCAAAGTCAGTGAGATACTACTGGTTGAAGGAATCATACGCTCCGCATCTGCCTTACCCCAGTATTTGACAATAGCAATATTTGCGTACGATTTGACGCTTACAGGCTTTCTATCCACGTGTTTACGGCTCCTTTTTCTTGAAGTTTTTTAGCAATCGTTCGGGCTTGGTCTTTAGTACTTGTCAGGGCAATAATGCAACCACCCAGTCCTCCGCCTGACATCTTGGCTCCCAGTGCCCCATGCTCCAGAGCAGTTGCTACTAGAAGATCCGACAAATCACAAGACACCCCTAAAGATTTAAGGTGATTATGGGCTTGAGACATGAGCTGACCAAGAAGCTTTTGATCCTTGGCTTTGAGGGCCCGTTCTGCCTTCTGACTTAATTCGCCCAGTTGGTTGAGATCTGACAAGGCATCTAAACCAATGGCCTCAACCTTTTCCACGGCCTCACGGGTATTTCCATAGATACCCGTATCAGCAATGACCAGATAGGCACCTAAATTGACCTCGATTTCCTTGAAACCGATATTACGCGTAAAGCTAATGGCTTTGTCACTCAAGCAGGTCTTTGCATCTAAACCACTAGGTTTACTATGGGCAATGGTCTCCGCCTGATGAACTAGCATTTCCAAGGTCTCCTGGCTAAGCTCCTGATCAAAATAATCAAAGACCGCTCGAATTGCCGCAATGGCTACAGCCGCAGACGACCCCATGCCACGCTTTTCAGGGACACTAGACTTAATAGCATAGCTGATAGGCTGATTCTTGATTTCCAGATAATTAAGCGCTGAAAAAATCGCCGTCGTCAAGGGATCTTGAGCCTTGAGCGTCAAAGGAGTCTCAGCCGCCTGAATCTGACAGACAACCTCAATATCCTTAAGAGGGAGGGCAAGGGCAGGATGACCATAAACGACCGAGTGCTCCCCCATCAAAATAATCTTACTGTGAGCCTTGCCCACTCCTACTTTCTTAGTCATAAATTACACACACTCACAGACGAATTTGCAGGCGAGTGTCTTTCTAGATTTTTCATACAGATTCTAGTGGTGACTCAAGGTCAATCAAGCATTCAAAGGAGACAAAGAGCACCAATCTAAAAAATTTTCTTACAGCACTTCTATCTTATCATCAAAGCGCAAAAAAAGCGACATCTAACCTAGAGTGTCGCTTTGTATTAGAGATATGTTTTCAAAAAAAGAGCCTCTCGGCTCTTTTCATTTTAAATCGCAAACAAATCATTTAGGTTCTCAGCCATAGTTGGGTGAGTAAAGATTTGTTTAGCCAAATCTGTATATGGAATATGATGATTCATCGCTAGGGTAATTAGATTGATAATTTCATGAGATTCTTGACCAAAGAGGGTCACTCCCAAGATTTCCTTAGTTTCAGGATTTACCACAGCTTTAAAGGCACCACGCAAATCGCCATTAACATGACCACGAGGCATACCTGCCACTGGCATTTCTTTAACTGCTACTGGCAAACCTTGTTCCTTGGCTTGATCTTCAGTAAGGCCAACCTGTGCCAAAGGTGGGTTGAGGAACATGGCAGTTGGAACTGCTCCACGTGTTTCAAGGTTATAGCTGCCATCACCAGTTAGGTAATTAAAGACAATACGGAAATCGTCTAGTGAGATATAGGTAAATTGAAGACCACCATTAACATCACCAACTGCAAAGACACCAGGAACACTTGTTTCCAAATGTTTATTGACCTGGATACCACCGCGCTCAGTCAAGGCGATATCAGTATTTTCCAAGTGAAGAGGTTCGATATTAGGCTTGCGTCCTGTCGCATAGAGGAGTGCATCAAAACGGAACTCGCCTTTGTCAGTAACAACGACAACTTCATCACCGTCATTTTTCACTTCGGAAGTTTTAACACCTTGCTCAAAGACAATGCCGTCCTCTTCCATGTATTCCTTGGCCAACTTAGCAATAGATGGCTCCACACGTGGCAAGAAGCTAGTCGCTGCATCCAAGACAGTCACTTGACTTCCCAAACGGTTATAAAGGCCAGCAAATTCAAGACCGATATTACCACCACCTAAGACACCTAAACGTTTTGGTAAGGCTTTAAGGGTTTGAATACCAGTTGAATCGTAAACATGCTTAGTTGTTGTCAAGCCAGGAATAGGCAAGACATTAGACACGGCACCTGTATTGATGACAATAGTCTCAGCTGTTAGCTCTTGGCGGTCATCACCAGCCACTACTTCAATAACCTTATTTGACACAAAATGTGCCTCTGCATCAATGACATCAACGCCATTGTCTGCCAACATTTTATAATTCTTAGCATTAAGACGACCAGTCACTGCACCACGTTCTTTCATGGTATCGTCAAATGACCAGCCCTTCTCAGCCGCAACAATCATAGTCTTAGTTGGGATACAAGCAATATTAATGCAAGTACCACCATACATCGCTTTACTGCGCTCGATGACAGCAACTTTCTTACCAGCTGCATTCATCTTAGCAGCCAGAGTTTTACCGGCTTTACCGAAACCGATAACAATCAAATCATAGTTTAACATTTCTGTATCCTCCTATCTATTGCCATTCTATCATTTAATTTTTCAGACTGCACATATCTGATCCGTAAATCAAAAAGGGGAAGTTTAGTAACCTCCCCCTAGTTCAATATAGAAGCTAAACTGTAAGACTTTAAAATAGTCTAGCTAGAAATAACTACTTTTTAGACTCACCCCATTTTCCTAATCACATAGAGGGAAACGAATCATAAAGCTACTCCCAACATCTTCTTTAGACTGAATATCAAGTTCTGCCCGGTGTAACTCTGCAATATCTTTGACAAAGGATAAACCTAACCCAACACCACTATTGAGCGATTTGTTTCGAGAATCTTCGACCTGATAAAAACGGTCCCAGATTTTATTGAGCTGGTCTTCTGAGATACCAATACCATCATCTGCCACTTTTAAAAGAGCCTGATTGTCCACCCTTTCAAGAGTAATGGAAATACTAGTACGAGTAAATTTCATAGCATTACTCAGCAGATTATCTAGCATTCGGATGACAAGTAACTTCTCACCCTTTATCCATAAATTGGGTTCAATAGCTACTTTAAAATCAATAGCTGATTCTGCCCACTTTCTTTCTTGTGCCTGGCAATATTCTGATATCAGGCTTGACAACGATAATCTTTCTAAATCATTCCAATTAAGCTTCTGAGTTTTAGACAACTCCAAAATTTGCTCCGTCATATTTTTCATTAATTTCGCCTGACGGTTTATGATAGTATGGGATTCTTTGGATTCTTCCAGACTATCAGCATATTTCGAACCAAACTCACTTTCAGACAAGATGACAGAAAGTGGTGTTCTAAGTTCATGAGAAACATTTTGATTAAACCGCTTTTCTTTCTCAAAAGTCGACTGGACCGATGATATCATGTCATTAAAAACTTTGGTCAATCGTGTCGTTTCAACATAAGACAGCTTATAAGAAGAGGAAACACGTTTAGTGTAGTCTCTACTTTCTGTAATCTCTTCCGCCATCTGAGTCACATCTTTAATTGGCACAAATGCACGTTTTAAAATTCGACGTCCTACCCATGCCATACCAAGAATTGAAATGGGAGCAAGAATAGCTATCGAAATTAAAAACAAGGTTAATTCCTTACTCAGTCCAGATGCGGTTCGCACACCACGAATCCACTTTCCTTTCTTGGCATTATAAACATCGTAATAATAATAGTTCATTTGTGAACTGCTATAGGTAGATAATTTACCAGACTTAAAGGAAGCATTCGCATCAAAATCACTTGGGAGTGCCCCTTTTTCAAACTCCTTATTTTGATTGTAGAGTGCAAAATAGATACCATCATCAAAGGATTCAAAATCATCAAGATCCGTAGACAATTCTACCGTTTCTTGTTCCAACTCACTTCGTGATTCATAGTCAGACCAAGTTCCTGATATGATAAAAGAGGCTACAAACATGACAATGAATAGTAAGGAGACAAACACTGTATACCAAAGTGTTACCTTCGAAATTATAGAGGGTTGTTTAGTCTGATTCTTCATTTTTGAAAACATAGCCCATGCCCCTCTTTGTCTGAATAATTGACGGATTCCCCAATTTCTTTCGAATATTCTTGACTAGCACATCAATGATATTCGATTCTCCCACATAATCAAAATCCCAAATATGCTCTCTAATTTGCTCCCGACTTAAAACAATATTCGGGTGTCTAACCAGGCATTCAAGAAGTTCAAATTCCTTAGAGGTTAAGTCAATCAGCTGGCCATTTTGAGTCAACGTTTTTTTCACAAAATCTAGACAATAGTCTCCAAAAACCACACTACTGGTTAGATTTTCCCTATTATCTCTTCGAAGCATGACACGAATTCTAGCTAACAATTCATCGAATTCAAAAGGTTTTACGAGATAGTCATCTGCACCAGCATCCAAACCCGTCACCTTGTCTTCTAGTGTATCTTTTGCCGTTAACAACAAAATCGGTGTCTTAATATGATGATTTCTCAAGTAGGACAATACCCCCAAACCATCTAATTTAGGCATCATAATATCTGAAATAATCACATCATACTGTGAAACTTTGATGTAGTCCAATGCCTCTTGACCATCATACGCCGAATCAACACTGTATTTTTGTGTTTTTAATAATTTCACTATGCTCCGGTTTAAGTCAACTTCATCTTCAATTACTAATATTTTCATAGATATCTACTCTCACTCTCTTATCCCATATTATATCATGTTCGTATGAAAAATCTCGGCTAGTAAAGGACTAGTCGAGATTTAGATTTTTAATAACTAAAATTAATCTTTGTCTGTTTCAATCTCTTCTTCTACAATTTGGCCTGTATTAGCATCAAGTTCAAGATCAATCTCTTTCTTGCCCTCAGTTAGACTAACGTCATAGACAAGTGTATTATTCTCAACATCTAATTGCAATTTTTCAATAGTAGCCTTAGGATATTTAGATTTAACCTGACTTTCAGCACCAGCTAAATCAATCTTATAACTAGCATTAATCAATTGCTTATCATCCTTATCCTTGGTCAAGTCTTTCGTTTTAGACTTCAAGACATCCCCTGTCTGGCCATCAATTTTGTATTCTTTCTCATTTTGACCATCAAGTATTGTAATCTCAAAAACAGTTTTTCTAGACTTATTCTCTTGCTCATAACCAATTACCTGACCACTTTTCGATTCATTGAGGGCTTTTTCTTTGGCCTGTTCCACCGTCAAACTTGATTGGGTAGTTGACCCAGTACTTTTAGTAGCTTTAGTAGTATTAGCAAACACTACTACTGAACTACATGCGAGACCAAGTGATGCAAGTGTAATAACTGTTTTTTGTTTAATTGTTTTTTTCATGATATATTCCAACTTTCTTTTTGATTAACTTATCAAGTTCTTCTTGATGATTTTATTTTAGCTAAGAAAGATGAACCTAAAATGAATAAACAACTTTTTTACTACTTTTCTTGATTTTTCTTTGGAGTGAGTATCTGGTCTAGCTTTATCTATTCCCCTAAGTCCACTACCTAAGCATTCTTCCGCAAAAATTCTAATATCATTTTATTAAATTGCTTACTTTCAATAAAGGCCGCGTGTCCTAGTTTGTCAAATTCGTAATAGGAAGCATTTGGAATGCTATTTGCAAGTTCCCTTGCACCATCCACTCCCAGAACCAAATCTTTTTTAGCTCCCAAGACAAGAGTCGGGCAGGTGATTTTATCAAGGGACTTATGGCAATCAAACTCAAGAATTGACTTGGCTAAACGGACAAATCGTTCTTGTTTTTCAACACTCACAGTCTTCAAGAATAGTTTATTAATCACATATAATTTCTTTAACATGGGAGACGAAAATGTTTTACACATTGAATCCTTATTGAGCTTAGCCATCTCACCATTTTCTGCCATCTCAATCCAGCCTCCGATAGTCTCTCTACTGATATTATTATTTCGAGAGAATGTCAGAGCTAACACCAGACTAGTCACCTTTTGAGGATACTTAATAGCAAACAGCTGAGCAATCATACCACCTTGTGACATGCCTATGATGGAGGCATTAGCAATATGTAATTCTTGCAAAGAATGATAGAGGTCATCAGCCATATTCTCAATTGAAACACCTTCTTCGATATGGTCTTTTCTATCAAAAATATAGACCTTATACTCCTTAGCGTATCGATAAAATAACGAGTAAATGGCAAGGTCAGACATATCACTTAAGCCTTGCAAACTTAATCCCGTAATGATAACGAGAACCTTATCTCCTCGACCAAAAGTGACATAGTCAACGCCCTGGTCTGACAAATGATTTCTGTGAATACTAAACATTATCTAAATTCTTTCATTGCAAAATTTAAGTATTATCATGCGTCCTGGGCATTATTTGATGCCATGATGATAATACTTACCAAGACAACAAAGGTAACTTGCCAAAGAATGAAGGCCATGAAATCCCCACCTTTAAAAATAAGCAGGTCACAAAGTAAAATAGCCAACAGCACAGCATTTTTTCTAAAAAGTTGGTCACAGTTTTTCCAAAAAGTCTCAAAAGAAATATTGGCTCCTATCTTACGAACAAACTTCACATGATAAATAATCTCAACCAGGGATGCCACAGCTACTGTAGTTAGCAGTTCGGTCAAAGAGACATCCATACGAAAACCAAAATAAAGAACGACAAGCTGAGAGAAAACAATTGCTGTGAAAACGCGAATATGGTTGGCCATTGTAAAGCCTCCTTAATACAAAAAAAATTCTGTGTACTCATAAAACTTCTGAATCAAAGAAAGTCATAATGGTATTAATCAGTAATAATCAATTTCAAATGGTGTAAACATTAATATGTATAATTTATTGTTTAACTAATATCAAGATCCGAGGAAACAATTTCTCCTAACTCATCATTGCTAATCGTTTCCAAATCTCCCAATCTATTAGCCTGATTAACAATACTACGTTCAAATAAATTTCTTATCTCTCGAGCATTAGCAAAATTCTCTGTTTTTTCAGAACATATAGTACTTAAAAATACCCCTAAATTTCTTTTCGCATCCTCTGATAACCTTAAGCCATACTTATGACAAAACAAATTGAAGATGTCTAATAATTCTTCTTCAGTATAATCCTCAAATAAAATACTCTTATTAAATCTAGATTTCAGCCCAGGATTGGATAATAAAAATGCCTCCATTTGTTTAGTATAGCCAGCAACAATAACAACAAAATCATCTCTTTTATCTTCCATTGCTTTTAGAAGAGTATCAATAGCTTCCTGACCAAAATCAGATTCACCTTTTGCTAAGGAATAAGCTTCATCAATAAACAGGACCCCACCCATAGCTTCATCGATTTTTTCTTGAGTTTTAATGGCTGTTTGTCCAACATAGCCTGCAACCAGACCAGAACGATCAACCTCAATAAGTTGACCTTTTTCTAACACACCCAATTGTTTATAAATCTTCGCAATCAGTCTGGCTACTGTCGTCTTTCCTGTTCCTGGATTTCCTAAGAAGACCAGATGGTTAGAAGTCTTAGGTGTACTTAACCCTCTTTCTTTTCGAATCTTATTGACTTTCAATAGATTTATCAAAGACGAAATTTCTTTCTTTACACTCATAAGTCCAATTAAAGAGTCGAGTTCTTTTTGAAGATCTTCTAATGATTGCTCTGATTCCATATCCTCAGAAGACACTCTAGTTAAAGAAATATCCGGAGTAATTCCTTCGGTATCCTTTATGTAATTTTGATTTTTCGAGGAATCTAACTTTTCTTGTTTTTTAAGTTTTTTAGCATCTTCTTTATAATCATTTACAATTGCCAAATATTTAAGAAATTTATTCTTATCAATATGATTCCTATCTAAATTGTTTGAAATATAATATTTTCCAATTTCAGCAATGACTGTCACATACAAGGATGACAAGGTAATTCCCTTATTGCTGAATACTTTCATATCAAGTAAAGATAAAATTTTAAAAGATTCCGGTAATTCATTATTACATGCTTTTGGGAGAAGGGGATTGTATTTTGTGTCGAGATACATCAATTTAAAGAATGAAATCCTATCTTTAGATTCATCTTTTGAAATATAATCTATAAACGTTAATATATCCACGATAACCAATTCATCTATAGATTTTATACTGACATCTCCAGAGGAATGTTTCTTGATGCTATTACAGGCTATCAGAAGATTGTTTACCGCATTTTTAATATCAATATTCATAAATAAAATCCTAATTATAATAATTCAATTTGCTTATGTATTTCATTATATACTCTTGACGTCTCCTCGGTTTGCCTATCTTCAAAAGCTTCTTCTAAAGCATTTTCCAGATCCTGTTTTAATTCGTTAATATTAAACTCTCGAAGATTATTTAGAATAGTACTGTCCTTAATTGCCATAATTAACTCTTGGTTGTCTTCAATTTCTTGTTTTTGACAAATAACTTGATTAAATAATTCGTGACAATAAATATCTACACCTAGAGTATAAAAACCTACTTCAAAAAAAGCATAATCCTGAAGCCTCTCTATAAACTCAGGTAACAATAGATTACTATAAATGCCCATCCATTTAGAGTGAGACGAATGCCATGCATCACCTTCGGATAAGATTTCCCTATTATTAAGATAATAAAGTTCATCAAAATACTTAATTGATGTTGTAAACATTGATAAAAGTGAAAAAATTGAAAGTATGGTTTCTTGCTTATCTATAACTATATCTTTTTTAAAACTATCATACAGAAGGTTTAAAACATTATATATATTATCAACCAAAACTCTCATTTTGTCTTCAGAATAAGGTTTTTGTCTTTTTCTACAATCAAGCATATCCGTGTATTCTGAAAGTACCTTACCAAATTCAAAATTTGTATTAACGTTATTACCCTGTTTCATTGTATCTTGGAGTTGATTAAATTGCTTTGTAATATCAACACTTATTCTGTCAAGTTTCTCATACAGAATAGCAAATCCAGCAGCAGTGGTAGCTAGTGTTAAACCATTAAGAATCAAACTAAGATTTTGTAATTTAGCAACACTCTGAATTAATTGTAAGTTATTCTGAAGTACATTATTGTTCTGAGCAACTAAATTGATAATCTTTTCTGCAGTCTTTTTTGCTTCACTCTGTTCAATCCCATTTAATACAACCTTCTGAAATGCCTTGAACTTACTATTTCTGCCACGCATTACAATTTCCATAATATTGTCATTATTTATGAAAGGTTGTAACTGCTCAATCGTTTCTATATTTAAAATATCATCCATAGTACTATTCTCCATCTATATTCCGATTAATAATTTCGAATAAAACTATTATCGCTATGACACGGCTACACATTTCAAATGAAAATTCTTTATTTTGACCGAATAATACATTCTTTTTCTCAAAAATATTTTTAGTGTTTTTAGGGGTCTTAGATTTTTTCATTGACTGAAGAAGTTTACTAGAAGTTAGACTAGAAATAGAATAATCAAAATTAGTGATAGTATCATTTTGATTAATTATCTCAGCATAGAGACAAAACATAATTCGGGAATAATCCCTTAGTCTACTATAATTGATATCATTTTGTTTTTTGAACTCAATTATTTTATTATAATATTTTCTTGCTCTAGGGATATCCTCGGTATCAGTATTCTTTTTCCTAGGACTTTTTTCTATATATTTTGAAACTTTATCATCTAGAAATTGCATATATTTTTGTAGTAGAGTAGGAAAATCCTTGTTGTTTCTTAACTCTACTTTCTCGAAGTAATCATAAAGTTTTTCAGCAAAAATAACCTGAGTAACTTCAGAATCATCAAGAAAATTAAATCCGAAAAATTCTCTAAAGAAATAAGTTTTTAATTCAAAAAAACTATCACTATCAAGAGATAGAATTGTGTTTTTGAGTAATTCTTTTTTATCCATTATATGTCCATTCTTTTCATAAACTTTTCTACAATATGAAAGCCAATTTGATATCATCATTATACCACGAAAGCACTATCATTAATGACAGGAAAAAATTAGCTTTGCTCATTATATACAAAAGAAGTCACACCAACTTATGGTGCGACTCCTCTTTGTTTATGCTAAATAATCTATTTATGCCAATTCATCAATTGATGTATACTCTCTGTCTAAGCCCTTTGCAACCGGTTTGCTAGTAATATGACCTTGGTAGGTTGTAACCCCTTGACGCAGACCTTCGTCGTCGTTAATGGCTTTTCTGAATCCTTTTCCTGCAAGGGCTTCGATATAAGGCAAAGTGACATTGGTAAGGGCAATAGTTGATGTACGTGCTACAGCTCCTGGGATATTGGCAACGGCATAGTGAAGAACACCATGTGTTTCATATACGGGCTCATCGTGAGTGGTCACGCGATCCGCAGTTTCAACAACCCCACCTTGGTCAACGGCAACGTCAACAATAACAGAACCTGGACGCATTTGTTTAACCATATGGTCAGTAACGAGTTTCGGCGCTTTTGCACCTGGGATAAGAACAGCACCGATAACCACGTCAGCATCACGAACACTCGCTTCAATATTGAGCGGATTTGACATAAGTGTTTGAATTTGGCTACCAAAGACTTCCTCAAGGACAGACAAACGTTTGGCACTGATATCAAGAATAGTCACTTGAGCCCCAAGTCCAAGTGCGATACGGGCTGCATGTGTCCCTACGACACCACCACCGATAATAGTCACTTTCCCTTTAGGAACACCAGGTACCCCACCTAGGAGAACACCAGAGCCACCCTCTTGTTTGGTCAAGAAGTGAGCACCGATTTGAACGGCCATACGTCCTGCGACTTCACTCATTGGTACCAAAAGTGGTAGGTGACCTTCTTGGCTACGTACTGTTTCATAGGCCACACCTGTTGTCTTAGCATTGACCATGGCATCTGCCAATTCTGGCGCTGCTGCCATGTGCAAGTAGGTAAAGAGTAAAAGATCCTCACGAAGGAAGCCATATTCTTCAGCAAGTGGCTCCTTAACTTTAACAACAAGTTCTGCTGCCCATGCTTCTGCAGCAGTTGCAACGATTTTAGCACCTTGATTGGCATAATCTGCATCCGCAAAACCAGAGCCAAGGCCTGCATTTGTTTCGATTAACACGACATGTCCCTTAGCCACAAGACTTTGGACACCAGCAGGCGTTAGAGCCACACGGTTCTCGTTATTTTTGATTTCTTTTGGAATACCAATTAACATACGTTTCTCCTTATTCGGAAGTTATAAGGTCAACCATCAAAAAGATGACTTGACCACTCCCTATCTATTTTTGAAATGATAACGCTTTCATTTTATCTAAAAAACTCAAAAATAGCAAGTGAAAAATCTTCCCTCCCTTTCTAAGTCCTGAAATCTTGCTTCTAAAATACGACAAAAGAACCCAACCAATCGGCTGGGTTCTTAAGTGTAAACTAAATGATCAAAAGATTTTTTCTCCTTAAGCACTCCTCCTTTTCAATATCAAAAGTAGTACCAATTTAAAGTCCTTAAGCTTTATTCAAAACTCTTAACAAAATAATCAAAGAGTCCTTGGTCTTTTAAGAGCTTATGTCCCAAGAGAAACTCAGGATGCCACTGAACACCTATAAATGGGGCGTCAGTGAAGCTCTCAACTCCCTAACAAGTTTTTCATTACTGGTAATACCGATTAAGGGAATGGTCATTTGCCTTTCTCCTTAAAATAGTCAAGTAGGAAAAGGGCGTTTTCCACATAGTAATTCACAGCTACTGGCAAGGCCTCATCTTTCACAAGGAAATCATCATGGTGCCAGTCTGGTGCATTTTCTTCACCATTTGAGCCAACAAAGGCAAAGACTCCTGGTATTTCCTTTTGATAGGCCGCAAAGTCTTCGCCCCCTGTTGATGGCAAGGTTTCAATCACTTCAGCAAAGGCCTTAGAATTTTCAAAGATGAGAGGTGTGAGCGTCTGGTCATTGTAGGTCACGTAAGGCGAATTGCCCCAAGTAATGTTAACTTGAGCACCGAACTGGTCTGCTGTCGCCTGAACGACCTTTTCAAAACGAGCAATGACATCTTCACGAACCTTAGGCTCAAAGGTACGAATCGTTCCTTCGAAAAAGCCTGCTGCTGGAAGAACATTCCAAGTATTTCCAACTTCGATATGAGTAACCGACAATACTGCTGATTCAAAGGGCGATACCGTACGAGCCACAATCTGCTGTAAGTTGTTGATGATAGTCGTAGTAACCAAGACCGTATCTACACCCAAATCAGGACGGGCTGCATGGGAAGAAACTCCCTTAACATCAACCCTAAACTGCTCCACACCAGCCATGATAGCCCCCGAACGAAGACCAATCTGACCAGGTTTCAAGTGAGGATTATTGTGATAACCGATGATAGCTGACACACCATCAAGACCGCCCGCTTCAATGACCTGATAGGCCCCTTGGAAATTCTCCTCGGCTGGTTGGAAAATCAATCGAACGGTCCCCTTAAGCTCTGCTTCTCTTTCTTTTAAAAGCTGAGCAGCTCCAAGCAGAGAGGTCTGGTGAAAGTCATGACCACAAGCATGCATAGCCCCATTATCGCTGGCATAAGGAAGTCCTGTCTTTTCCTTAATCGGTAGGGCATCAATATCAGCACGCAAAGCAATAATCGGATGACCTGACCCAATCTCAGCGATGAGTCCCGTCTTCAGGGGATAATTTAAAGGCTCAATACCTAGATTTCTCAAATAGCCTTTCAAAAAGACTGTCGTCTCGTGCTCCTCCTCAGAAACCTCTGGATGTTGGTGAATCTGATGACGTGTCTTTGCTAAATGATTATAAAATGCTTCTGTCATAATGAACCTCCCTCTCTGATTAGACTTGGTCATTGCTCCTGACTTACTTCAGTTCTCAATCGAATTGATACCATCATACCACCAGAAACCAGACTTGAGAAATTAAAAAAACTTATGGAATGCCATAAGTTTCACTTATACCCCTAGAAAAGACCGTCGTTATGGGCCTTACAGTATTAAGGGTCATGATAGAGGGAACCTATCATGAGATTGAAAGTTCCTATCGCACTTTAAGCCACATAGGGCTGCTAGCCAAGATAAGTACGTAAGATTGCTTTTTCCGCTTCCGTTAACGCTCGGTAGGATCCTACTGCTAACCCTTCATCAAGCTTAAACTCTCCAAAAGAAATACGCTTAAGATAGGTCACCTTGACGCCATAAGCCAAAAACATCTTTTTCACTTGATGAAACTTACCTTCTGAAATCGTAATTCTAGCACAGCTCTTGTCACTCGCAGAATTTAGAATTTCTAGCTGAGCTGGTTTACAAACAGTACCATCCTCAAAGACAACACCTGACTCAAAAAATTCAGGTGCATCAGGTCCAAGAACATCATTGACCTCAACATAATAAGTCTTAGCCACATGATAGCGGGGGTGAAGCATGGCAAAGCCCAGAGGCCCATTGTTAGTAATCAGCACCAAACCCTCCGTATCTCTATCCAATCGACCCACAGGATAGAGACCGTCTCTCTTATCTTCAGGCTTTATCAAATCAATGACTGTCTGGTGTTCCTTGTCCTTTCGAGCTGACACTACACCTGCTGGCTTATTCATGAGATAGTAAACTTCTGGCGTATGCTCCAGTTCCTTACCAGAAACCGTGATAGTTTGAAGACTAGCATCCACATTAAGATTATCTCGATCCGCCAAGATACCATCCACATACACCTGACGACTACGAATGAGCTTCTTAACCTGATTGCGGGAACCATAGCCTGCCTGTCCTAATAATTTATCTAAACGCATAACCCTATTGTACCACGGATAAGCTTGGTCTAGCAGACTAAAAAAGCCTACCTAAAAGGTAGACTTATACTACTAACAATTACACATTCACATGGAAGATATGCCCAACCAAGAAGGTCACAAGCATGGTCAAGAGTCCTACTGTCAAATTACGCAACATAGCTTGTTTAATAGGTGCTTTTCCGAGCTTGGCACTAATATAGCCAGTCAAGAGCAAAGTCAGTGCAACCACGACCACTGTTACAGGAATACGGTAAGGCTCTGGGAAAAGCATGATAGCTAGTGCTGGTGGCAAGGAACCAACCGAAAAAGCAAAGAAACTAGATACGGCAGCATGCCATGGATTGGTAATTTCATCCAAGTCCACTCCATATTTTTCCTCAACCAAGACCTTAATAGGATTTTTACTGAAGGCTTGATTGACCTTGACTTCGGCTGCTGTTTCGCAATCCCCCTGACTGAGGAAGGTTCGGTACAAACTCTCTCTAGCTGCTTCAGGTGAGCGATCCAGGAGAGCTTGTTCCTTAGCGATGGCAGCTTCTTCGGTATCTTTTTGCGTTGAGACACTGACATATTCGCCACCTGCCATCGAAAAGGCACCGGCAAAAATGGCTGACAAGGCAGAAATCAAAATAAACCAGATGTTTGATGTCGCACTAGCCACACCGATAACCACTCCCGCAATGGAAATGATTCCATCATTGGCACCTAAAACACCAGCTCTCAAAATATTTAAACGCTCTGCAAAATTCTTATCTTCCAATTTATTCACTCCTTATTTAGAATCATTCTAAAAAATATTATAGCAGTTATTTAGAATAATTACAAATAAGAAGGTTGAAAAGTAGGATTTTTTAAGGTTTACTCCAGTCACACGCAAACTCCAAAGCTAATAAAGCTACCTTGTCCTTTTCATCCAAATCTGCATGATTCATCAAGTTACGGGCATCCCAATTACCTTCAGAAAGGTGGTCTGCAGCATAGAAGAAATGACAGATTTCAACACCTCTAAACTTTGCTAAAGCTGCAACTGCAGAACACTCCATATCCACACAAATGGCTCCTGCTGCCTTTCGAGCTTTGAGTTTACCATTCGTCTCACGGTAAATGCCATCAGTTGTCCAAACTTTGCCTTCCTTATGAGAAATCTGACGTTCATTGAGATAGGAACGAAAACGGTCTAAAACACCCACATTTACCGCAATCTCATCGCTGGCTTCCACATAGTGAAAACTCGTCCCTTCATCTCTAAGGGCATGACTAGGAATAATAATAGAAGTCTCTTTAATATCTTCATCAAGAACACCACAAGTCCCAAAGAGTACAAGTTTATCAGCTCCCAAGGCAAAAATATCCTCTAAAATAGCCACACAGGCAGAGGCGCCTACAGGTGCATTAAAAAGAGCCAACTCCTGCTCAGCAATAACAAGCTTATAAATCGGAATAGCCACATTCGCCATGGACGTCTCATAGATAAGTTCATGGGGAAACATCTCAAGCATTCGTTGAAAGGTCGAACGAGAAAAACAGGACACAGCTATTTTAGGAAACCCCTCAAGAGGCTCATTCAAGTCCTCGGGATTGATAATCGCTTGTCTATTCGCATCAAATTCAGTTAGTAGCATACGTGACCTCCTTAATTTTAGGACCCATTATAACATAAAAAAATCAGACCAAACAGAACAGTCTGATTCTATCACTATTTATTCTTCATTCTCCAAATCGTCCAGCTGTTTTTCGAGACGTCTTCTCTCATATCTTCCCAATGCAACGATAGACCAATTCATAAAGAAAACAACGGGAGCATATATGATATAAGTAATTGGCCAAACCATGAGATATCTAGGATCCAAGGGATTATTATGATAGACATCATGGTTGTACCGATAGTTAGCTGACATTATCATAAGGGTGATAAGCCCAGTCACTAGTAAACAACCTAGGACTGTCATACCAGAACCCCCAAAAGTGTTAACACTAAGTCGTTCAGATCTATAAATAGACCAAATCCATGCTATCAACATTGGAAAGGCCAAGTAATTAGAGGTGATGGCACCCCTATTAAAGAAGGAGCTATAGACCAAGCATACAAGCGTCCCTGCAATCATTATGTAATAACATTCAGCAGCAACCTTATTATTTAGAGCTTTCTCGCGTTCATCTGTAACCTTATTATTAACCAGTTTGAATTTCATCATCTTTACTTCCTTCCTAATTCTCCCAAAACAGTTGATCCAAGGTCCTGTCCAGTGTCTTGCAAATGGCAATGCATAAGGCTAGGCTGGGATTGTACTTTCCAGCTTCAATCAAACCTATGGTTTGTCTTGTTGCACCTACAGCTTCTGCCAAGTCACCCTGGGTCATATCATGCTCTGCTCGAGCTGCTTTTAAACGTAAATTCTTTGCCACATGCCCCCTCCTTTACATCATATCTGATATTATCGTCGAAATTGATTAGGTTCACCAGCTATTTTCATCTTAATTATACACTATATATTTCTAATTGCAATATATATATGTCATTATTTTAGAAATAAATTGCAAAATAAAAAGCCGAGATTGCTCTCAGCTTCTTCTCTATTTAAACTTAGGCTGGTGTTACATCCAAACTCTCACCAATAGCCGCAAGGCGTTCGACAACTTCTTCTTGGCTCAAACCATTTTCAGAGACATAACGGTTTCGTGGGTGAACACGACATTCGTGTGAGCAGCCACGGAGGTATTTGTCTTCATTTTCCTCTGAAGCAAGGATACGACGGTTACAGAATGGGTTACCACAGTTAACATAGCGTTCGCATGGCGTGCCATCGAACCAATCTTTACCGACAACGACAGGGTCTACATGGTTGATATCCACAGCAATACGCTCGTCAAAAACATACATCTTACCATCCCAAAGCTCCCCTTGAACCTCTTGGTCTTTTCCGTAAGTTGCGATACCACCGTGCAATTGACCAACATCTTTGTAGCCTTCACGGACCATCCAACCTGAGAATTTCTCACAGCGGACACCACCAGTACAGTACACAACCACGCGCTTATCCATGAACTCTTCTTTATGGTCGCGGACCCATTGTGGCAATTCACGGAAGTTGCGAATGTCTGGACGAATGGCTCCACGGAAGTGACCAAGGTCATACTCATAGTCGTTACGTGTATCGAGGACAACAGTGTCCTCATCTAAAAGAGCATCTTTAAACTCTTTTGGTGACAAGTAAGCACCTGTAGTTTCAAGTGGATTAATGTCGCTGTCAAAGTTGTCATCCTCTAAACCAAGGTGGACGATTTCCTTCTTGTAACGAACAAACATCTTCTTGAAGGCTTGCTCTTCTTCCTCATCAATCTTGAACCAGAGATCCTCCATCCCTGGAAGGCTGTGAACGTAGTCCATGTATTTTTGAGTGGTTTCATAGTCACCAGAAACCGTTCCATTGATTCCCTCGTCAGCGACCAAGATACGTCCTTTCAAACCGATTGACTTACAGAAAGCCAAGTGATCAGCCGCAAATTGCTCAGCATTTTCGATGGGAAGGTATTTATAATAAAGCAATACTCGAATAGGTTTTGCCATTGTATGTCCTCTTTCTTTATGAAATATCTATATCTGTTGTTTGATAGTCAAAGTCAACTTAACTATTATAGCGCTATCAAAGAGGACTAGGCAATTGATTTGTTTGGAGGAGAATTGTCACAAAAGAAAAAGGCTGAGTACCAGATGCCTCAACCTGAGTTTAAATAACTTAACTTCTTATTACCTTTTCCATAGGTCTCCCCTTAGCCAGCTCATCTACTAGCTTATCCAGATAGCGAATATCTTGCATAAGAGGTTCTTTAATTTCAGTCAACTTAACCCCACAGATGGATCCCGTAATCAGATGACGCTTAGGATTGAGGGCAGGAGCTTGACGAAAGAAATCTCCGTAACTAACTTCAGATGATAGAGCCTCCTCAATAGCCGTTGACGAATAGTCGGTCAACCACGTAGTTACCTGATCCACCTCTGCTCGACTCCTGTCTTTCCGCTCTGCCTTGGCCACTAGCATAGGATAGACCTTTGAAAAGCACATGTCGTAAATTTTGTAACTCATGTTTTCTCCTACAATTTCGCAGCAGCAGCCTCATCTAAGATAAGAGTCACATCTGGATGATGTTGCAAGACACTGGCCGGTACTTCCTCTGTTACTGGACCCTTGACCATCTTGAAAATGGCATCTGCCTTCTTGTCACCATAGGCAAACAAAATAATCTTCTTGGCAGCCATAATGGAAGCAATCCCCATTGAAATAGCCTTTGTAGGAACTTGGTCACGACTGGCAAAGAAACGGCTATTGGCTTCAATGGTGCTGTCCGTCAAGTCGACCACATGAGTTTGACTATCAAAAGGCGTACCTGGCTCATTAAAGCCAATATGTCCATTACTTCCGATTCCTAGGATTTGCAGGTCAATGGCATGTTGTGCCAAGACGTCATCGTAATCCTTGGCCGCCTGTTCTAAATCTTCAGCCATGCCGTCAGGTAAGAAGCTCTCTTTAAATGGCTTAGCATCAAAGAGTTGAGCCTTCATAAAGGCATGGTAGCTCTGCTCATGGTCTGGTGCTAATCCAACGTATTCATCTAAATTGACGCTGTAAAGTTCCGAAAAATCCACGTCACTCTCAACCATCTCTTGGTAAAGGGCGATAGGTGAACTACCTGTCGCCAATCCCAATGTCTGAGCACCCGCTGCAAGGCTCTCTTTAAGAAGATCAAAGGCAACTTGGCCTCCCTCAACTTGATTTTTTACTAAAATCTTTTTCATTCTATTCACCTCGATATTGGTATATACCATTTTTCTTTATTATCTCTTTTTTTAACCTTTTTGTCAAGCGCTTTCACTCAATAAGTTTAATGACGGTCGCCCTATATCGTGCTATAATAAAAAGGCTGAAAATTTTTAAACGAGGAAAGAAATGAATACAAACGATTTTGATTTTGAACTACCAGAGGAACTGATTGCCCAAACCCCATTGGAACAACGTGACGCCTCTAAACTCTTGGTCATTGATCCTGTAACCAAGGAAATGACTGATACCCACTTCGACCACATCATTGACCAGCTTAACCCTGGCGATGCCTTGGTCATGAACAATACGCGCGTGCTTCCTGCCCGCCTCTACGGTGAAAAGCCTGATACCCACGGTCACGTGGAATTTCTCCTTTTGAAAAATACCCAAGGGGATCAATGGGAAGTTTTAGCCAAACCAGCCAAACGCCTTAAGGTAGGTGCTAAGGTCAGTTTTGGTGATGGACGCTTGACTGCCACTGTCACTGAGGAACTAGATCACGGTGGACGAATCGTAGAATTTAACTACGACGGTATCTTCCTTGAGGTTTTGGAAAGCTTGGGTGAGATGCCATTGCCACCTTATATCCATGAAAAATTGGAAGACCGCGACCGTTACCAAACAGTCTATGCCAAGGAAAATGGCTCTGCCGCTGCTCCAACAGCTGGCCTCCATTTCACTCCTGAGTTACTTCAAAAGATTGAAGCTAAAGGCGTAAAATTGGTCTACCTCACCCTTCACGTTGGACTGGGAACCTTCCGACCTGTTTCTGTCGATAATGTCGACGAACATGAGATGCACTCAGAATTTTACACCCTCAACCAAGACGCTGCCGATACACTCAATAGTGTCAAAGCCGCTGGAGGACGCATCATTGCAGTTGGAACAACCTCTATCCGAACACTAGAAACAATCGGAAATAAATACGATGGTCAACTCCAAGCCGACTCAGGCTGGACCAATATCTTTATCAAACCAGGCTACCAATTCACAGTCGTAGATGCCTTTTCAACCAACTTCCACCTTCCAAAATCAACCTTGGTGATGTTGGTTTCAGCCTTTGCTGGCCGTGAATTCGTCCTTGATGCCTATAAACACGCCGTCCAAGAACGCTACCGCTTCTTCAGTTTCGGAGATGCCATGTTCGTCACACGACGTGCTGAGAAATAATATTGATTTTGAGACTTGCCTCTATAGGAGAAGTCTCTTTTATTGATCTCCACATTCAGAAAAAATCCACCAGTTATGAACTGATGGATTTTTTGTTTATTTCTCTGCAAACTGGCTATTATACAAATCGTAATAGAAGCCTTTATCTGCAAGAAGGGATTCATGGTTCCCTTGTTCGAGGATTTCTCCATCTTTAAGGACTAAAATCTTGTCTGCTTCTTGGATAGTTGATAAACGGTGAGCGATGACAAAGCTTGTTCGACCCTGCATGAGAGTCTTCATAGCCTTTTGAATCAAGAGTTCCAGACGAGTATCAACCGACGAGGTTGCCTCGTCCAAAATCAAAATTTTCGGATCAGCCAAAAGCGCACGCGCAATGGTCAAAAGTTGCTTTTGTCCCAGTGAAATGTTACTTGATTCCTGGTTCATTTCCATGTTGTAACCACCAGGCAGCGTACGGATAAAGTGGTCCACATTGGCAGCCTTAGCGGCTTCAACAATTTCTTCATCAGTTGCCTCAAGATTACCAAAGCGAAGATTTTCCTTGATAGTTCCTTCAAAGAGCCAAGCATCCTGAAGCACCATACCAAACTGTTTACGATAATCCTGACGTGATAAGTTACGAATATCATGACCATCAACCGAGATAGAACCAGCCGTCACATCATAGAAACGCATGAGAAGATTGATAATCGTTGATTTTCCGGCACCAGTTGGGCCGACAATAGCGACCATTTCGCCAGGATTGACTTCAAGATTAAAGTCACGAATCAAAGGTTTATCAGCCACATACTGGAAGTCTACATGCTTAAAGCTAACCTGACCGGTCAAATCTCCTTCAAGCACTTCAGTAGCATCATTGGCCTCGTCTGGTTCATCCATCAGTTGGAAAATACGGTCCAAAGAAGACTTAGCACTCTGCAATTGTCCAGCCAACTGAGTCAAGTTCTGAATAGGTTGATTAATCTGCCAAACGTACTGAACAAAGGCCTGCATATTACCAATCGTCAAGCGACCAGCCAAAACTTGCAAACCACCTAGAACAGCGACAATGAGATAGGTCAAGTCAGATAAACCATTAAGTACAGGCATCATGAGGCCTGAAATGAAATTGGCCTTAAAACCTACCTTCTGAAGGTCTTCCGTAATCTCTTTAAAGTCGTCTAAAGATCTATCCTCACGGCCAAAAAGTTTAAGCACATTGAAACCAGTCAGATTTTCCTGAACAAAACCATTAAGAGTACCTAGGGCATCAGCCTGCTGCTTAAAGTAAGGTTGAGACTTACTCATGATAAAACGGGCACCAAAGAAAGTAATGGGAATAGTGATAACAACCACAGCTCCCAATTGAAGATTAAGGTAAAGCACTGTTCCAATAACTAAGACTAGAGTAAAGACGGCATTAACAATCTGCAAGAATGACTGCTGCAAGGCATTAGATACTGTCTCAACATCACTAGTAAAGCGGCCCAAGAGGTCCCCAAACTGGTGCTTATCAAAGTATGACACTGAGATACGATTGATTTTATCGGTCATCTCATTTCGCATATCTTGAACCGTTGCTTGCACAGCATTGGTCATGAAATAGTTGGAATAGTAGGCAGCCAACTCATAAATAAGACCACGCAAGAGATAAACAACCAGAACCAAACCAACATAGGATACATTGATATGGGCGCCTTCTACCCCCTTAATGATATCCAGCGTATTTTTGGTCAGCTCTGTAATAGCTAAACCAATGACTACGGGTTCAATGACACTCATGATGACACTAACAATTTTCAAGAAAATGGCTAGGTAAAGTGGGAAACGATAAGCCTGCAAGTATGACCAAAGACGGCCAAAACTTGAGGAATGATTTGTTTTCTTTTTATTATTCTTCATTTTGACCTCCTTCTAGTCTTCCGTAAGACTCTTTTGATTCAATTGTGAATTAGCAATTTCACGGTAAATGTCATTGCTTTCCATAAGCTCTTCATGACGGCCACGACCAACGATTTCACCTTCATCCAAAACAATGATTTGATCAGCATTCATGATAGTTCCCACACGTTGGGCTACAATCAGGACTGTTGCATCTTGAGTCACTTCTTTTAGACGACGGCGCAAGGTCGCATCAGTCTTGTAGTCCAAGGCAGAGAAGGAATCATCAAAGATATAAAGATCAGGACGTTTAACCACCGCACGTGCAATTGACAAACGCTGCTTCTGTCCACCAGAAAGGTTGCTACCACCCTCAGCCAAGTGAGAATCATAGCGTTCTTCCTTACTTTCGATAAATTCCTTGGCTTGAGCCACATCAGTAGCTTGATTCAATTCTTCATGACTGGCATTTTCCTTACCATAACGGATATTTTCACCGATAGTCCCTGTAAAGAGTAGGGCTTTTTGTGGAATAAAGCCAATCTTACGACGAAGAGCCTTAAGATTGTAGTCACGGACATCTACACCATCAACAAGAATGCGTCCAAGTGTTACATCATAAAAGCGTGGAATTAACTGTACAAGTGATGATTTTCCTGAACCCGTAGACCCAATAAAGGCAATGGTTTCACCAGGTTTTGCCTTGAAAGAAATATTGTGTAAGACAGGACTTTCAGTTTCACCAGGATAGGCAAAGGTCACATTGTCAAATTCCAAATATCCCTTAGTCTCGGTTTCTGTCACGCCATCTTCATTTGGATTGATAGAAATCGGCATGTCCATAATTTCCTGCAGACGTTCACTAGATACCGCTGTACGAGGATACATGGTAAAGAGATTGGCTAGGAAAAGGAAGGACAATAGTGCATGGAAGCTGTACTCAATAAAGGCAACCAAGTCACCGATAGCCAAACTTCCAGAGCCTAATGGCTCAAGGGCAAACCAAACAATTGCCACAATCATGGCTATGATGATTTGCACAAAAAGTGGCTCGGTCAAACCAGTCAATTTGAAAAGCTTGTTTGAATTATCCGCATAGACAGCATTTTCAGAAGCGAACTTCTTCTCTTGAAAATCTTCTCTAGCGAAAGCACGTATGACACGAAGTCCAGTCAGATTTTCACGAGCATACTGGTTAATCTTGTCGAGAGTTGCCTGTTGCTTTTCAGAAAGCGGACGCGTTTTTACCGCCACATACCAGACAACTACGGCTAGGAAAGGTAAGGAGATTGCCACAATCCAAGCCAAAGATGGACTTGTCGTCAAAATCAAAAAGACACTGGAAACCATCATCAAAGGAGTGATAACCCCTAGCTTAAGAACCTGATCCGCAAACTGCATAAGCACAAAAGCATCTGATGTAATACGAGTCACCAAAGAGGATACCCCAATCTGCTCATACTCGTGGTGGGAATACTCCTGAAGCTTAGCATAAATGTCATTACGCATAACTTGCACCATAGTAGTGGTCAACTTACCAACCGCATAGGACAGAAGTATACGACCAACAATCCCAGTCAAAACTACACCAAACATGACCCAAGCATAAGCGTAAAGCTTATCAACATCACCACGGTTTATTCCCTCATCAATCATTCTGGCAAGAACCGTCGGCAAACCCAAGTTAGCAATAACAAATAAAATGGCTGCCGTAAAATTCATTGCTAGCCACTTAGGATAACGTCTGAGATAAGACCAAATATAAGCCATAAATTTCTCCTTTTCTTTTTAGCATTTACCATGCCTTTAAGATTTTTATAGTTATTTACAACCACTAAAGCCGTAAAAGACACAGAAAAAGGGCGTGACAAGCACGCACATCACCTACATTCTAACAAATGAAAATATTAAAAGCAATAGAAAAAACCAGAGCTGATGCCCTGGTTTTCTTTATTAAGCGACTTGATATGTTCACGGATAAAAAGAAGTTCACCAAGTTCCTGCTCCAAATCTTTTAACTGACGACTGAGTGTCGGCTAAGTAATCATCAGCTTCTCAGCTGCCTTGGAGATACTCCCCTCCTCAGCAATAGTAATAAAATAACGAAGCACTCTTAACTCCATGCCATCCTCCTAATTTTCCTCATAAGATTTAAACGGTTGATTCTTCTCAGGATATCGGTCTGGTGTAATGGCGAGTCCCATTTGCTCTTTTTCGTGATATAACTCTTTCATAAGCGACCACATCATCAACACTAGTACTATGGAAAATGGAAAAGCGACAATAATGAGCGTGTTTTGTAAAGCTGTCAATCCACCAGAAAACATGAGTGCAATAGCAATCAAGGCCAGCATGACACCCCAAATCACCTTTTTATGATTACTTGGATTTAGATTGCCATCTTCAGACAACATGGCCAAAACATAGGTGGCAGAATCCGCCGAGGTCACAAAGAAGGTTAAAACTAAAGTAATCGCCAGGACTGAAAGGACACTTCCCAGAGGATATTCATTAAAAGAGGCAAAAAGAATTTCTTCTGTGGCAAAACGTATCAAATCAACCCCCGAATCTTGTAGTGAAGTAGATAAGGTACCAAAAGCAGAAAACCAGATAAAACTAAGGACTGTTGGTGCCAAAAGCACTACTGTCAAAAATTCGCGAATAGTCCGACCTTTTGAGATACGGGCAATAAAGACGCCCACAAAAGGTGACCAGGAAATCCACCATGCCCAGTAAAAAATGGTCCATTGGTTAATCCAAGCCCGCTTGGTCTCATCAAAAGCCGCCGCCCGAAAACTCATACGGAAGAAGTTTTGAAAATAAAGGCCGATAGAGTCTGTCATGGTGTCAAATATCTTAACCGTTGGCCCCAAAACTATGACTCCAGCAAGCAAGACAACAGCTAAAATCAAGTTTGTATTAGATAGGATTTTAACACCCTTTCCTAAACCTGATAAGGCAGAAATAAGAAAAAGAATTGTCGCAATGATGATAATGATGACTTGCACAAGACTATTATTAGGAATACCAAAGACATAGGAGAGACCACCATTGATTTGTGAGGCACCGAAGCCGAGCGTTGTCGCTACCCCAATCACTGTCGCAATAATGGTGATGGTATCGATAATGGTTGCTATTGGTCCGTCCGCATATTTTCCAAAAAGAGGCTTAAAGACGACTGAGAGCTGATATTTCTCCCGTTTACGAAAGCCAAAATAAGCCAAAGACAATCCCACCAGGGCATAGACCGCCCAAGCATGAAATCCCCAGTGAAAAAAAGTAAAACGAAAAGCATCTGCGAGAGCATCCGCACTGCCTATTTCTGCATTGGGCGTCGAGATAGCAAAGTGACTCAAAGGCTCTGCTGCCCCATAAAAGACCAGCCCAATCCCCATTCCAGCAGAAAACATCATGGCAATCCATGACGTCGTCGAATGCTCTGGCCGACTCGTGGGATTACCCAAGCGAATCTGCCCTATCGGACTTACAATTAAAAAGACACAAAAAATTAAAATCCCCGTAACCAATAACAAGTAAAACCAGCCAACACTAGTTGTTAAGAGATTTTTTAAGTAAAAACTAATATTTTGAAACTGCTGGGGAACAAAGAGCCCTAACAAGACTAAAATAAATATGATGACGAGTGAAAGCTGAAAAACTTTTGTTATTTTAGAATACTTCACCATTTTACCTCCTTATGTGTTCTTAGTTATAGAAAGTTTTTGAGAAAACTTAAAATTCTATATGGTTTCATTGTAACACAATTGTTTAATTTATACGTATAACAACCGAATACATCCAACATATTCGCACCGTATTCTTCAAATATTTGACTAATCTTTTGAGAAAGAGATCCCTTTTTCTTTTGCAATATTCTTGATTTTAGCTTTGAAACTATTAGCATTTGAAAATTTCACGACAAGACCTCCACATATGATTGTAGTTTTTCGGTTACTTTAAATAGTTGTGAATAGTGATACAACTTGGCATAATCAACAGCTCCTTTTTTAAAGTAAGCTTGAAAAGCTGGAGCAATAACTTGAATATCGACATGATAAGCTGTTCTCAAACACTCCACTAATGTTCGTTCCATATCATATACTGAGATAAACTGTCCAGCCTGTCGCTCCAGTCTAATAATACCGATTTCATGATACTTTCTAGCGACAATTGACTTGACACCAGCTTCTTTCATTGGCCTCGTATTTGTCCCGAAAGGAAAAGTCATCACAGGCTCAAATGGAATGGTAAGGGACAGACCATGTAACCAAAGTGCTGTTTCTAAGGAATAAATTCCTTTTGGAAAACGGTACTGTAAACTAAAATAGTCATCGATATAGGTATCTGGCAGATGATAGATACCTCTTTCAATTGATTCCACTTTCCCTTTTGAGACTAATTGATTCAGTTGTTGATAAGAAAAGTTAAGCTCTTCCATATCACGAAAAGTTATTACTCCATGATTATTTTTAATATAATTATAAACGGGTTTCTCTAACAAATCCATATCACCACCTCCAAAACAATATGCTAACAAATCAAGTCATTGTTAGCATATCCTTTTTTATTTCGTCGTATACGCAAAACTCAAGTTACTATCCACTCCAGATAATTTACGGAAGGTATAGTTTGGATTGCCATTGTAATTGGTTTCGGAGATAAGGAATGAGCCATTTGGGTAGAGTTTTTCGACGAAAGCCACATGTCCGTATTCTGCTGGTGTGCCATGTCCTCCTCCCGCAAAGGAAATAATAGCTCCTGCTTGTGGACTTGTCGCCAAAATCAAAAAGACACTGGAAACCATCATCAATCATTCTGGCAAGAACCGTCGGCAAACCCAAGTTAGCAATAACAAATAAAATGGCCGCCGTAAAATTCATTGCTAGCCACTTAGGATAACGTCTGAGATAAGACCAAATATAAGCCATAAATTTCTCCTTTTCTTTTTAGCATTTACCATGCCTTTAAGATTTTTATAGTTATTTACAACCACTAAAGCCGTAAAAGACACAGAAAAAGGGCGTGACAAGCACGCACATTACCTACATTCTAACAAATGAAAATATTAAAAGTAATAGAAAAAACCAGAGCTTATGCCCTAGTTTTCTATCTATTTTGCTATCACTAAATTATCTGTTTTATCGCTTCATTTAGCTAATTCCTTGAAGGCATCTAAATGACGAGACAAAACAGAGTTAGCCACATCGTCGACTGTGACCTGCTCTGCAACTTCTGTCTCACCTTATTCATTTTTAATTAAGGTGTCATATTCTACCAATACATACTTGGGCTTATTATTTTTTAGAATCACTGCAGTCCCCTTGCTGTCGACCATACGAGCAACTTTAGAAAAATTTTGGTTAGCTTCAGAAATGGGAACTAAATTTTCAAGATTAATCTGCATCATAATCCCCTCCCTAGATTTATCATAGCATTTTTTAGAGAAAACCAGTAAATAGGATATATTTGTCCTAGAAAGCGATTCTAAGACAATTAAAGTACATCCTTGTTTCAAAAGTTTGCAGATTTGAACTTCGTTTTGTTATAACATACATAAATAAACATTTGTTACGATAAAACATCGAAAAAACTATTTAATAGGTGATAAAAAATAACCTCCAATACATATTACATGTACATGGAGGTTAGTGCACCTTTTCGATATTAAAAAAATAATCTAGATAATCACTGATTTCATTAGAGGTATTCGCTAATGACTTTTTGATATCAATGACACCTAATAGTTCGAGATGTTCATTAAATATTTTGTTATAATCAATATTCGCTGTCAATAAAATAATTTGTGCATAAACGTTACTCCTCCTAATTTTTTTAACTTTTTTCCATAATTACAATTCTTTGTAAATGTGATAAAATAAAGAGTGTTAGTTGCTGTAGTAATCCTTATAGAATTAAAATGATTGTTAACTTTAACTTTTAACTTAT
Source organism: Streptococcus sp. FSL R7-0248 (assembly GCF_037967965.1). Taxonomy (NCBI): domain Bacteria; kingdom Bacillati; phylum Bacillota; class Bacilli; order Lactobacillales; family Streptococcaceae; genus Streptococcus; species Streptococcus sp. FSL R7-0248. Next base: position 506,215 of record NZ_CP150201.1, on the reverse strand, counting down.
ATTTTTTAATATACTTTTTAACAGTTATCAACAACCAAAAGTGCCTCACAATATTGAACATACTTCACCTCCAATTCCTATTTTTATTATAGCTTGGTTATACCATTTAATTTGTCATATATCATAAACGGTTCATTTTTTGTCATTTACAGTAAAAGTATACCGATATAATAGTTTCTAGAACTGTTACGATATACCGGTTTTATGACTACTATCATTACTTAAAAGTTTACATACTTATATGTGTACTGCATGTTAGGTAAAATTATCTGTATTTGTAAAGAAACATGGATTTTTATTTAGACGTCCTAAAAAAACAAAACAAATATATTTTCATACTGGAAAAAGACTTCAATGTCTTTTACTACAGTACTAAATTTTTTATCGAATGGAGAGTACACTAATTGTTAAATATTTTTATTTTAGAAGACGAATTTTTACAACAAACACGAATAGAGACCGTTATTAAGGATGTTATTGCAAAAAAATCTCTAAAATGTAAAGGACCTGAGATTTTTGGAAAACCTAGCCAGCTACTTGATGAAATTACCGAAAGAGGTTCTCATCAACTTTTCTTTTTAGATATTGAAATTAAAGGAGAAGAAAAAAAGGGGCTAGACATTGCAAAAGAAATTCGGAAAAAAGACCCTAATGCAACAATTGTTTTTGTAACAACACATTCAGAATTTATGCCAGTCACTTTTAAATATAGAGTTGCTGCACTAGATTTTATTGATAAAGCTTTAGATGATGAAGATTTTTATGAACGTGTTCATTTAGCAATTGAATATACCATGGATAAAATGGGTGCCACTATTGCCCAAGATTCATTTACTTTTGAAACAGCTACGGCCCATGTTCAAGTGCCTTTTAACAATATCTTATTTTTTGAGACATCTCCAACAATACATAAAGTTATTTTGCATACTAAAGAAGAACGCATGGAGTTCTACGCCAGTATTTCAGAAGTTGAACGAGCTGATGACCGCCTATTTCGATGCCATCGTTCATTTATCGTTAATCCTGAAAATATCGTTAGGATCAATAAGGAAGAAAAAATGGTCATGTTTGAAAATAATAATGAATGTCCCATTTCGCGTACGAAATATAAGGGCCTCCTAGAAAAAGTTAAATCTCTGAAAAGCTAAGGTGTTTCTATGGATATAGTTATAAATTTATTGCTGTTCTATTCTAAGATATTAGTAGCATTGTTACTGTTTCAACAGGTTAGTAACCAACCAATCAAACCTTTGTGGTGTATTATTGGTCCATTTTTGTATGTTCTACTCCTCATCATATGTCCTCCTGTTGGGTACTTTGCTTTCTTTTTTATCTTTATTGCTTATAACATATATCAAAATAAGTATGGTAGTAAAACACTTGATATTTTTTATGGCTTGTACCCCGTTATCGTTGAAAGCTTGCTAGGTAGAATGTTAGGATTCTACGTTTTCCCTCTACTAGGAGTCTCAGTCTTCAATGAAATCAAACTAAGTTGGTTTGATATCTTAATTGAATTACTGGTTTTCCCTCTTCATTTACTCATAGTAAAATCTCTTAGGTTAGATTTTAACGAAATAAAAGAAGGTTTCAAGCGTTACTATTTCAGGTATTTATTATTACTGATCAACATCTCTATGTTTGTATATATGCTCTTAGTTTCTATACTTGTTATTTATAGAGACAAATTAGCTGATGCAGATAATTGGAGAGGACATATTAATAACTTTTATATTGTTCTGTTTTTTGTAATGCTACTCTATCTCAATGCAATTTCAAAAGAAAAACTAGAAAAGGAAATAATTGATCAAAAAGATACTCAATTAAATGAACTATCTATTTACAGCCATCATGTTGAATCACTTTATGAGGAAATTAGAAGTTTCCGTCATGACTACATTAATATTTTGACCAGTCTAAAATTAGGAATTGATAATCAAGATATCGAAGCTATTAAAACTGTATACAATGGTGTCCTAAGAGATAGTGGAAACCAATTCTATGATAGTAAGTTTGATATTGCTAAACTTAGTAATATTAAGAATGATGCTATCAAAAGTATTCTTTCCGCTAAATTACTTGAGGCACAAAATAGAGGTATTTCAATTTCTGTTGAGATTGAAGAACCTGTTAGTAATTTTAGGATAGAATTACTAGATTTCATAACTGTTCTTTCTGTCCTTTGTGATAATGCTATCGAAGCTACGATTGAAGCTATAAGTCCAAGAATGACTGTTGCTTTCATGAATAATGATGATTCGTTGGTACTTATCGTTGAAAATAGTATAAAATCAGAAAAAGTGGATGTTAATCATATTTTTGATAGGGGGTACTCTAGTAAAGGGGAAGGAAGAGGTCTTGGGTTACATAATGTAAATAGCATATTGGAAAAATACCCTAAATCTACGATTACCACTCGTAGTGCAAATCATCTCTTTTCTCAAACTATCAGATTTTGTAAGTAATTCTCTACTTTTAACTTTAACCTCTTTAATCGACTTAGGTTTTGTATTTGAATAGTCTGTTTCTAGTATTTTTTGCTACATAGCTTAATAATTTTTGGGACCACTAGCATAGCTAGTGGTTTTCGTAAGACCAAAATAAGACAGTAACTTCAGAATAGTTACTGTCTTTTTTATTTCATGTTTTTCTTAAAGCCTTGATAGACTTGAAAAGTGGTTTATAAAGACTTCTTAATCATTTATCAATGCCCTACATCTGAATATGAAATATAATAACGTTCCCCATCTTTGACAAAACTATACCAGTTTCCATCAGGTAAAATTTCATATTTATCCCAATCAACATCACCTGCAGGCATTTTAGAAACAACCTCACTGTCTTTATCTGGTGCAGCATATACAGGGGTTTCCTCATCAAGTGTCAATGTTCCAGAAGTAGCTGTCCAAGCACCTCGACCACCTTCAACTCCTCCAACTTGAGAAGCTGGTGTTGTTGCTTCAGCCACTTGCCCACCATCTGTGGTACCTGCTTGAGCTTGTTCTTGAGAAGAAGCTTTAGGTACTACTGCTGAAGCCTGGTTGTCATTTTCTTTACTTGAAACTGCTGAAGATGATGATTGAGCTGCTTTCTTATCCTTCTTAACAGCTTTACTTGAGCTTGAAGATGATTTCTTAACCGTCCTGACTGAGCTACTACTTGAGCTAACACGTGCCGACTCATGACTATTAAACTTATTCACTAAAAAGACAGCGAGGATAACTACAATAAGAGCTGATAGGATACCAATGAGTTTAGTTGTTGTTTTCATGATTGACGTTCCTTTTCTTATGATTTACAAGATTAGTATAATATAAAGACAACTAAAGTTTCATTGAAGTCATAAACAGTAGTTTTTTTGTCATAAAAGGACAACATTTTCTATTTTTAGCGTCTGTTTTAAATGATGGTCTTTATAATATTATTCGTCATGATACAGAATTAAATGAAAAACTTGCACAACACGAACGAGATTACTTAGAGGGTGAAAGACGTGATCCACCTCCTACACAACTATTTGGATATGATGCTAAAACTGATAATGAATCAGATTTTCATTGTGAAGAATTGACTATTGAAAATGAAAATTTATAAAAAGGTTAGTTCTCGTATTTTTTTCTACGACTAATATCAAACATAATATATTTAGAAAAATTGAAAATAAGGAGATAATAAATGATGAATCATGTCAATTCCCAAATAAAAAATAGGAGAAGAAATACAGTTATTGCAAGAGGAAAAATCATAAATATAGAACATAATTAGGATTACTCTTACTTAAAATTATTTATTCGAAATAGCGCTGGACTAAGACATACCTACTTAACATTTAGATATGACCCAAAATATTTTATATTAGTAAAAACCAATATGTAATAATTACAGCACATATTAAAAATAAACAAAACCAGTCTAAAATAGAAAAACAAAAAACTGCCAAAGAATTTTTGGCAGGATTTTTGGCAGGAAACCAAATCAATTTATCAGTTTCTAACAATCGCTTATCGTAAAAAAAAACCAGAGCTTATACCCTGGTTTTCTTTATTAAGCGACTTGAGTCGTTACCTTATTATTTAAGAGTAACTGAAGCTCCAGCTTCTTCAAGTTTAGCTTTGATTTCTTCAGCTTCAGCTGCAGCAACACCTTCTTTAATAACTGATGGTGCACCGTCAACGATAGCTTTAGCTTCTTTAAGACCTTCGCCTGTGATTTCACGTACAACTTTGATAACGCCAACTTTCTTGTCGCCTGCAGATGTCAATTCAACGTCGAATGAATCTTTAGCAGCACCAGCGTCAGCAGCACCAGCTGCAGCAGCAGCTACAGGAGCAGCAGCAGTTACGCCAAACTCTTCTTCGATAGCTTTTACAAGGTCGTTCAATTCAAGGATTGAAGCTTCTTTAATTTCAGCAATAATGTTTTCAATGTTCAATGCCATTGTGATTTCCTCCAAATGTGTTTTTTAATATAGTGTTTTAAACGTAGCTTAGGCTACGAGTTGTGAAGATGGGCTTATGCAGCACCGTCTTCTTTGCTTTCTGCAACCGCTTTGACAGCGTATGCAACGTTGCGCACTGGCGCTTGAAGTACAGAAAGGAGCATAGAAAGCATACCTTCTTTGTTTGGAAGTGATGCAAGAGCGTTGATTTCTTCGACTGAAGTGAACGCGCCGTCAACAACACCACCTTTGATTTCAAGAGCTTCTGCGTCTTTAGCAAATTCGCTAATAACTTTTGCTGGTGCGATAACATCTTCGTTTGAGAATGCTACTGCAGATGGACCAACAAAAAGTTCTTTAAGGTCTTCAAGACCTGCTTCTTCAGCTGCACGGCTCAAGATAGAGTTTTTGATAACTTTAAATTCAACGCCTGATTCACGAAGATTACGACGAAGAACTGTATCTTGGTCAACTGTAAGTCCACGAGAGTCAACAACAACGATAGATGCTGCTGCTTTCATTTTCTCAGCGACGATAGCAACCTGTTCAGCTTTCTTAGCAATAATAGCTTCACTCATTAGTAGTTTTACCTCCGTTTTTATTTTTGGGCTAGGCACAAAAAAATCGTACCTAAACCTAGACACGAAAGTACAATACGTTACAAAAAAATAGTTACGTTTTGTGCCTCGGTTGGATGTTTACGAGTCTTGCTCCCCAACTGTCTTAGGTCAGTTTTTTCAAACCTTATTTATAATATCATGACCTAAATCAGACGTCAAGAAAAAAATGCAATTTTTTTATTTTTTTCTCTATCTTTTTTCGAAGACCATAAAACCTCTCAAAATCTAAAGATTTCAAGAGGTTATTTCTAATCATACCTAAGGGCTTCGATAGGATCGAGTTTCGAAGCTTTATTAGCCGGTAGGAGACCAAAGATAATCCCTACAGCTGCTGAGAAGGCTATGCTTCCCATGGCTACACCAAGAGAAACCGTCGCTTTAAGGTCCATGGCATTCCCAATTGGACCAACGACTAGGGCTGCAAAGCCTAGCCCAATCAAACCTCCCAGAATAGTCAGAACCATCGACTCAATCAAAAACTGGGTCAAGATTTTACGACGTGTAGCACCTAAAGCCTTACGAAGACCAATCTCTCGTGTCCGCTCAGTTACCGAAACCAACATGATGTTCATAACACCGATTCCGCCAACTAATAATGAAATCCCAGCAATAGCTCCGACAACGGTGGTAATGGTTCCAAAGATCGTGTTCACCTGATCTAGGGTCGAACTCATATCTGCCGCCTTATATTCTCCATTGTCATCTCGGGCCAACTGGGTCAAGCGTTTAGCAGCATCCTTAGCAACGCTACTACTATTTTTCACATCGGTCACATGGAAAAAAATCTGGCCAATAGCATCAGTGTTATTTTCAGCCGCTAACTGGGTATTGGCCACAAGAGCTGTTCCAATTTCACCATAGGCACCGATTGCTGTGTCTTTATTCTTATAAACACCAATCACACGATAATCATTGTTCCCAATAGTAACCACTTGGTTAAGGGCATCCCCATTCGTCTCAAAGAGTTTTTTAGCCACCATCTGATCAATGACAATAACTCGTGAAAAGTTTTTATAATCATTGTCTTGCAAGGAACGTCCAGTCAACATTTCTAACTTTTTAGCTTTAAAGTAGCCCTGACTGGCACCTGTGATATTAACATTCTTCACGGTCTTTTTTTGGAGGTAGATAGAGGAAGTTAGGCTGTTAGTCACAAAATAACTATCAATACCAGGCGTCTGCTTAGCCACTTGCTCCAACCAAACTTCTTTAACCGGTTTGGTCGGTTGTGACAAGTCCGCATAGGCAGGATCTAGCTCCTCACCCTTGGCTTCATAGTAGACTTGAACAGTATCCTTATCACCTGTCACACTATCAGTAACACTCTGACGCATTCCATTTCCTAGCCCCATGATAAGTACTACCGCAGCAACACCAATAATGATTCCCAACATGGTCAGGAAGGACCTCATCTTGTGTGAACGGATAGAACTAAGAGCAAATTTCCAATTTTCCATTCTTACCTCCTAGTCAATCCGAACGCTATCAGTCGTGTCCTGAGTGATTTCACCATCACGAATGACAATCTTACGTCGGGCATAGTCCGCAATCTCTGGCTCATGAGTAACCATGATGATAGTCTTTCCTTCACGGTTCAGCTGGGTTAAGAACTCCATAATCTGCATCCCTGTCTTGGTATCAAGGGCACCCGTAGGCTCATCCGCCAAAATGATTGCCGGATCGTTAGACAGTGCACGCGCAATAGCAACCCTCTGCTTCTGTCCACCAGACAGCTCCGATGGTAGGTGATGGCTACGGTCTGACAAGCCAACTTTTTCCAAGAATTGTTGTGCCCTTTGCTTACGTTCACGTGGAGATTTCCCTGCATAAATCAAAGGAAGCTCTACGTTCTTTTGGGCGCTTAACTTTGGCAAGAGAAAAAACTGTTGAAAGATAAAGCCAATCTGGTCATTTCTTACCTTGGCCAGGCGATTTTCAGAGAGATCAGCCACATCCTCGCCTTCGAGTTGATAGGAACCTGTAGTCGGTTGATCAAGGAGTCCGATAATATTCATAAGGGTTGATTTCCCTGATCCAGAAGGGCCCATGATTGCCACGAAGTCCCCTTCTTCTACCGATAAGTCAATCCCCTTAAGGACCTGCAAGGACTCTTGACCATTTTTGAAAGACTTGGTGATACTCTTTAAAACCATAAGTGCTGGCTTAGTCACTAGACCTCACCTCTTCTCCACTAGTGTCTTTTGATTGTTTGCTATCAGCATCCGTCACATCTTTTAGGGTTTCGCCATCCTTAAAGGATTTATCTGCCTTGGTGATAACTTTTTGACCTTCTTTAAGTCCTGAAGCAATTTCCTGTTGCTTGGCATCCGCATTGCCAAGTTTGACCTTGACTTGCTTGATTTTCTGAGTTTCATCATCGTAAACCCAGACATAGTTGTCAGAGCCTTTCTTGGTCACAGCAGTTACAGGAACCAACAAGGCATCATCATCTTTGGTCACTTCAAGAGATACATTAAAACCTTGTTTCAGTTTTCCGATAGGACTAGTCAATTGAACCTTGTATTCATACTGAGAACCTGATTGACCTGAGTTGCCAGATGTCCCCGTTGACTGGTTAGCATTTTGCTTAGGATAATTGGAAACATAGCTGACCTTCCCTGTCCAAGTTTGATCAGGGTATACTTTGGAAGTAATCTTGACCTTTTGCCCCACTGAAATATTTGGAATGTCATATTCTGTTAAGGTCCCTTGAATCTCAAATTGGCCTTCACTTGTCACATGAACTAGGGTTTGGCTCTCTTTTGAAGCAGGGTCCACAGAGTCCGCGACTTCTACGACTGTCCCATTAGCATCTGAAACAATGACTGTTTGGTTGAGAACATCTTGTGCCTTTTCTAGCTCTGATGCTGCATTGGCAATGGCATCATTATAATCTTGCAAGGTTTGGTAATTACTTGCCTCGGTTTGCTGACGCTGTTGAGGACTAACGGTAGTTGTCGAATCATCCTCATCCGAATCACTACTTGTTTGTGCTGAAGCCGCAGGAGCCGTCCCATACTGTTGGAAATAATTACGGTCACGAACTGCCTTATTGTAGGCACGACTAGCCGTATCATAAGCCGCTTGGGCTGAGGTGCTGTCGTATTGGACCAGTTGCTGACCGACGCTAACTTCCTCACCCACAGAGACTGTCACAGTGGCATTGCGTCCAATGGTATTGTCAAAATAAACATACTGTTCCGACTGAGCCTTCACCATACCAGTCAGAAGGGTCGACGAGGCCAGCTGCCCCTTAGTTACCTTACTTGCTGTAGGGGACTCAGAAGCCTTATCATTCTTGCCACCACCTGAAAAAAGGTTAAAGCCTAGGACCAAAAGGACAAGGAAGCCAATTCCTCCAATGATCCAAACTCTTTTTTTATTTTTAAATAACTTTGGACTGATTTTCTTTCGCATATGTCTCTCTTTTCTTTTTGTATCACATGGATGAAACAATTGTAATACTTTTAACTTTCAGTGTCAATGGCCTTCGCTTACATCCATGACACCATAATGCAGCTTTTGATTGGGCCGAACCTGGCGTTCAAAACCAAGTTCTTCAAAAACAGTATCTCGAAAATGTGCCTTGATGATAATTTTTTCCCGCGCAACACGTTTAGTTTCTTTTAGCCATTCTTCTGTCAGACGGCTACCATTGGCCAGAGGCTTGATAGCCTCTAGATTTTCCGATTCCTTGATGATCTCTGAAAACATCGGATCGGCATAGATGATATCAAAGGAATTGTCAGCTTGAACCTTCAAAAAAGACAAGCTATCGCTCTTAATAGCTTTAATAGAACGCATGGCCTTTTCAAGCTGCTTATCATCCGTCTGATAAGAGGCAAGACCACGAGAAACCACCTGAAAAATCACATCTTGACTCTCAAGGGCAGTCACCTGATTTCCCGCTGCTGCCATCACTAGGCTATCAGAAGCCAGACCCATAGTCGTGTCAAGAATAGCCTTGGGAGACTTACCTAAAAGACTGACTAAAGCGTCATGGGGAGCCTTAATCCTGAGAGCAGCCGTATCTGGATGGAAGGTCAACTCACTAGCATCCGCATTAACAAAAGACAATCTGTCTTTATATAGGAGATAGAAAGGTCCAAAGCGCTCTAAACATTTTGCCAAGGACAACTTGCGACGAGGCTGATAATCAGCTCCTAACTCGTGAGCTAGTTCTTGGGCACGTGCAATCAAGGTCTCGTTTTCCCGTAAAGATGTCGTAATAATCATGTTTCTAGTATAGCAGAATTTAAGTAGTCTAAACCATGGTCTTAGATTTCATTTTTAACTTTCTAGCTTACATTTGTGTAAGAAAACTCCTCAGCAAGGCTGAGATTCAGAACATAATTAAACTATTTTTAAATATGAAATAGATTTTGCGTACCTAGTCAGCTTAGACCGAGACTTTTGGCAGTGATGAAAACGCCTGAAGCAATTAGTCTCAGGCGTTCGGAAGTTTTGAGACGTTCGGCTCAAAACTTAGTCATGGAACTTCGAAGAAGATCGCTGACGTCCATCATCACTCAAAAAAAGTCTCAAAAGAAAACTGTGTCTTAAATAAAAAAAGTCCCAGCAAGGCTGAGACTCTGTTTTAAAATTAGATAGCTTCTGTTGTAAAGCTACGGCTTTCAAGCACACGCACCATGGCATCTGCTGTATCAAGCGCTGTGAAGAGTGGGATTCCTGCTTCAATAGCAGAGCTACGAATTGCTGCTCCATCTTCGTCATAAGTACGTTTGTTACCAACCGTATTGATAATAGCTTGCGCTTTACCTGTACGAACAAGGGCTGGAATGTCGTTGTCGTCATTTTCACCTAATTTGTTAACAAGCGTTGCGTGAACTCCATGTTCATTCAAGAACTTAGCTGTTCCTTCAGTGGCGTAGATACCGTAACCGATAGCATCGAAACGACGAGCCAAATCAAGGGCTTCTTCTTTCGTATCATCATGAATAGTAAAGATGACATTACCAAAGGTTGGCAAGTGGAGGTAAGAAGCTTCAAAGGCTTTATAGAGGGCTTTTTCAAGAGTCGTATCTGTACCCATAACTTCACCAGTTGATTTCATTTCAGGTCCAAGGAGACTATCTACCTTAGCCAATTTTGTGAATGAGAAGACTGGTGCTTTAACATGGACATGCTTGCTTTCTGGGTAAAGACCATCTTTGTAACCTTGCTCAGCCAATGATTTACCAAGAATCAAGTTTGTAGCAACTTGTGCCATTGGGATATCAGTCACTTTAGACAAGAATGGTACCGTACGGCTGGCACGCGGGTTAACCTCGATAACATAGACAGTTTCGTCCTTAATAACGAACTGAATGTTCATCATACCAATACAGTTAAGACCGATAGCCAAGCGTTTAGTGTAATCAGCAATAGTCTCTTGGATTTTCTTAGAGAGAGTTTGTGGAGGGTAAACTGCCATTGAGTCCCCTGAGTGAACCCCTGCACGTTCGATGTGTTCCATAATACCTGGAATCAAGACATCCTTACCATCAGAGATGGCATCCACTTCACACTCACGTCCAATGATATAGCTATCAACAAGGACTGGGTGGTCTGGACTTGCCTTAACGGCTGTACGCATGTAAGAACGAAGGTCATCTTCATTTTCAACGATTTCCATGGCACGTCCACCCAAAACGTATGATGGACGAACAAGAACTGGGAAGCCAATCTTACGAGCTGCTTCAACCGCTTCTTCTTCATTTGTCGCTGTTTGTCCTGGTGGTTGTGGGATATCGAGGTCTTTAAGGGCTTGTTCAAAAAGGTCACGGTCTTCGGCACGGTCAAGGTCAGCAACCTGTGTTCCCAAGATTTTCACACCAGCTTTAGACAATGGCTCTGCCAAGTTGATGGCTGTTTGACCACCAAACTGAACCACGACACCCTTAGGTTGTTCCAATTCGATAACGTTCATCACGTCTTCGAAGGTCAATGGTTCGAAGTAAAGTTTATCTGAAACTGAGAAGTCTGTTGAAACCGTCTCAGGGTTAGAGTTCATGATGATGGCTTCGTAACCTGCAGCCTGGATAGCTTTCACAGAGTGAACTGTCGCATAGTCGAATTCAACCCCTTGTCCGATACGGATAGGTCCTGAACCAAGAACGATGACAGATTCTTTATCAGATTTGATTGATTCATTTTCCCACTCGTAAGTTGAGTAGAAATACGGTGTTGATGACTCGAACTCAGCCGCACAGGTATCAACCATCTTGTAAACAGGAACAATGTTATTTTCCAAACGTGTCGCACGAACTTGGTCAGCTGTTTGATTCCAAAGATCAGCAATCTTACGATCAGAGAAACCGTTACGTTTAGCTTCTTTCAAAACATCAATATCGCCTACGTGAGTAGCCAATTCTTGTTCCAATTCGAAGATATGGAGCAATTTGTCGAGGAAGAAGATATCAATCTTAGTCAACTCTGACAATTCTTCAATAGTATAACCACGACGGATGGCTTCAGAAAGGTAGAAGAGACGGTCGTCTTGAGCTTTGACAATCTTTTCAACCAAGGCGTCGTCTGTGACGTCCGCAAGCTCAGGCATCTCATTGTGGTAAACACCGATTTCAAGTGAACGGCAGGCTTTAAGAAGTGACTCTTCGATGTTACGACCGATAGCCATAACTTCACCAGTTGCTTTCATTTGAGTACCAAGACGACGTTCCCCGTGTTCAAATTTATCAAATGGGAAACGCGGAATCTTAGCAACCACATAGTCAAGAGCTGGCTCAAACATAGCGTAAGTTGTACCAGTGACTGGGTTAATCATTTCATCAAGTGTCAAACCAACAGCAATCTTGGCTGCCAATTTGGCGATTGGGTAACCAGTTGCTTTTGAGGCAAGGGCTGATGAACGAGACACACGTGGGTTTACTTCGATAACATAGTACTTGAAGCTATTAGGGTCAAGAGCCAACTGTACGTTACAACCACCCTCAATTTTAAGGGCACGAATAATCTTCAAGCTGGCATCACGAAGCATTTGGTTTTCAATATCTGACAAGGTTTGCGTTGGAGCAAATACAATTGAGTCCCCTGTGTGGATACCAACTGGGTCAAAGTTTTCCATGTTACACACCACAAGAGCATTGTCTGCGGCATCACGCATAACTTCGTATTCGATTTCTTTGAAACCAGCGATAGAACGTTCAATCAAACATTGGGTTACTGGTGACAATTTCAATCCATTTTCAGCGATTTCACGAAGTTCTTCTTCGTTGGCACACATACCACCACCAGTACCACCAAGGGTAAAGGCTGGACGAACGATAACTGGGTAGCCAATTTCTGTCGCAAAGGCAACTGCTTCTTCAACCGTATTTACAATCTCTGATTCTGGAATTGGTTGTTCCAAATCTTCCATCAATTGTTTGAAGAGGTCACGGTCTTCAGCTTGGTCAATGGCAGACAATTTTGTTCCCAAAAGCTCTACTCCAAGCTCATCAAGAATGCCAGCTTTTGACAATTCCATTGCCATGTTCAAACCAGTTTGTCCACCAAGTGTTGGCAAGAGGGCATCAGGACGCTCTTTACGAAGAATACGTGTGACAAACTCAAGCGTAATTGGTTCAATGTAAACTTTGTCTGCGATTTCTTTATCAGTCATGATAGTCGCAGGGTTAGAGTTAACAAGAACAACACTGTAGCCTTCTTCTTTCAAGGCCAAGCAGGCTTGCGTACCAGCGTAGTCAAACTCAGCAGCCTGACCAATGATGATAGGACCAGACCCGATAACCATAATTTTTTTAATATCAGAACGTTTAGGCATAATTTATGATACAAAGCCCGTTAAGGACCCAGTGAAAATAGGAAACGTGACGACGACGCCTAAGCGTCTAGTCACCGTTTATCTTTTTCACACAGTCCTTAGGGCGTGTTCACTTCCGTGAACCTGTATCTTCTCCTTTCTATTTGACAACTCTCTGGTTGTCATTAAATAAGGTAGTAGACTGGGGCGAACAAGAGTCACACCCCACTATAGTCACTAGACAGTTGCAATTAACGACGTGCTTTTTCAGCTTGGAAAGCATCAATCAATTCCAAGAACTCATCGAAGAGATAGCTCGCATCGTGTGGACCAGGTGCTGCATCTGGGTGGAATTGCACTGAGAATGCAGGGAAGTCACGGTGACGAACACCTTCAACTGACTTATCGTTAATTTCTTCGTGTGTTACCATGAGGCAATCTGGAAGTGTCTCACGGTCAATGGCATAACCATGGTTTTGGCTGGTGAAATCAACACGACCAGTCGCAATTTCACGAACCGCATGGTTAAATCCACGGTGACCAAACTTCATCTTGTAGGCCTTGGCACCATTCGCCAAACTAAACAACTGGTGACCCATACAAATGCCAAAAATTGGAATTTTGCCTTGAATGCCACGAATCATATCAAGTGCATACGGTACATCTTCAGGGTTACCTGGACCGTTTGACAACATCACACCATCTGGATTAAGATGGAGAATTTCTTCAGCAGTGATATCATGTGGCACAACAGTCACGTTACAGTCACGTTTTGAAAACTCACGCAAGATAGAGTGCTTGAGACCAAAGTCAACCAAAACGATATTTTTACCAACACCTGGTGCTGGGTAGGCTGTCTTAGTTGATACCTGCTCAATATTGTTGGTTGGCAAAACAGTCGCACGCAATTGATCTTGCAAGTGCTCGATACTGTCACCAGGATTAGCCAAAGTCGCTTTCATGGTACCGTGTTGACGGATAATCTTAGTCAAGGCACGTGTATCAATACCAGAGATACCAGGGATGTTTTTTGCTTTCAAAAACTCATCCAAGGTCATTTGGTTACGCCAGTTGCTGGCACGACGGCTAGCCTCTGACACAACAACACCCTTGGTCGTTGGCTTAATTGACTCATAGTCGTCACGGTTAACGCCGTAGTTACCAACAAGTGGATAAGTAAAAGTCAAAATTTGACCATTGTAAGACTGGTCTGTGATAGATTCTTGATAACCTGTCATACCAGTATTAAAGACGATTTCACCCGTCACATCCACATCAGCACCGAAGGCCTGACCTTCAAAAATAGTGCCGTCTTCCAAAATAAGTAAACGTTTTGCCATTATAGTAAATTGTTCCTTTCACTAAGATACAAAGGGCGTTAAACATCTGAATGAAAATCAAATCTAACGAAGAAGCTCTAGCCTCTAGGAAGATTTGTCTCTTTTCAAAGATTTAGCCCATGTTCTTTTTCGTCTGATTCTCTCAGGAATCGGTTAACGTAGTTTACGCTTTGCCATTTAAAATAGCTTCAATAATTGCCATACGGACAAAGACCCCGTTTTGCATCTGAGCAACGATACGAGCCTTAGGCGCCTCAACCAGGCTATCAGCAATCTCCACATCACGATTAACCGGAGCAGGATGCATGATAATCGCCTGATCAGCTAACTTGGCATAACGTTCTTCAGTCAAACCATAGAGAGCATGGTAGTCTTCTTTTGAAAATCCTTTATCGTCACCATGACGTTCGTGCTGAACACGAAGCAACATGAGCACATCCAAGTCCTCAATGACGTCGTCAATAGCTACATGCTGACCATAGACATCGAACTCATTCGAGTACCACTCTGCAGGACCAGCAAAATAAAGCTGAGCACCCAAACGCTTGAGAATCTGCATATTGGACTTAGCGACACGCGAATGCGTAATGTCACCTGCAATACAAATCTTAAGATTTTCAAAGGTTCCGAACTCTTCGTAAATGGTCATCAAGTCAAGCAAACACTGACTTGGGTGTTGCCCTGAACCATCACCACCATTGACAATAGAGGTCTGGATGGTCCTACTATCAATCAACTGCTTGTAGTAATCGACTTCCGAGTGGCGAACCACACAGATGTCTACGCCCAAGGCAGACATGGTCAAAATCGTGTCATAGAGGGTCTCACCCTTATTTACCGAGCTAGTTCCAGCATCGAACTCAATCACATCCAAGCCTAGTTTTTTCTCGGCCACCTCGAAGGACTTGTGTGTTCGTGTTGAATTTTCAAAAAAGAGATTGGCAGCGAAATACTGTCGATCCAGCTGAAAATCAGCTCTGCCATTTTTAAAATCTCCACCTCGACGAATCAGGCCCAAGACCTCTTCATTCGTGAGGGTTTCCATGGTCACCAAATGTTTCAGTGACACTTTTCCATCTGCAATCGCCATAGTTTTTCCTTTTAAATTGATTGACTAATCTTTGCTACCTTTTTTAGGATCTGGCAAAATTTGATAAAGCAAGATACCAAGAATGGTTGAACTTGCCACACCCGTGATTTGAAGACCACCGAGGTCAATCATCAAACCACCGATACCAGATACCAAGATAACACTAGCAATCAAGAGATTCTTTTTATTATCAAAATCAATCTTATGTTCAACTAAAATTTTCAAACCGCTAGCAGCGATAACCCCAAAGAGAGCAATAGATAATCCCCCTAATACAGGAGTTGGAATAGAATGCAAGAGTGCTGATAGCTTACCAATAAAGCTCATCAAGACCGCAATCACTGCTGCGCCCGCAATAACGTAAACTGAGTAGACCTTACTGAGGGCCATAACCCCAATATTTTCACCATAAGAAGTTACCGGAGGAGCTCCAAAGAATCCAGCGATAATCTGTGCCAAACCATCACCAGTAAGGGTACGGTCAAGACCTGGATCTTTAAAGTAATCACGCTCAGTCAAACTGTTTAGAACCATGACGTGACCAAAGTGTTCAGTCATCGTCACAAAGGCAATCGGAGCCATGGTCAAAATCGCACTTGGATAGAGCCTGAAGCTATAATCCACAAATGGAATGTCAAAGTTTGGAACCTGGATCCAATGTGCCGCTGCTACCTCTGAGAAATTGATAAAGCTATGTCCTGTCAGCAAACCAAGAACCGCTGAGAAAATATAGCCCACAATTAAACCAAGTAAAATTGGGATAACACCGATAATCTTCTTGCCATACATGTTAAAGAGGATAACCGCAAAGAGGGTCACCATCGAAATCAAGAGAGCATAGATACTATAGCTTTTATTTAAAGTTGTTGCATCATTGACTGCATTAGCCGCAAGGTTCAAACCAATCACCATGATAATAGGGCCAACCACAATTGGTGGAAGGACCTTATCAATCCAGTCTTTACCCGCATACTTAACAATCAGAGCCACAAGCAAGTAAACCAAACCACCAGCCATGGCACCTTGAGCCACTGCCGCAATGCCATCAGTCTTCATAAGTGTCTGCATAGCCGCAATATAGGCAAAACTAGACCCCATGTAAGCTGGAATTTTGTACTTGGTCACCGTCAAGTGAGCCAAAGTTCCCAAACCAGATGAGAAAAGAGCAATAGCGGGATCAATCCCAACCAAAATCGGCACAAGCACCGTCGCACCAAACATGGCAAACAAGTGCTGGAATGACAAACCAACCAATAAACCAGGTTTTGGCATATCATTCACATCATATTTTACGTTATTCACGATATCAAAGGACTCCTTAAAATAAGATACAAAGCCCGTCTAAAGCCTAAAGCAAAAATAGGAGATATGACGACGGAGCGCCAGCTCCTAAGAATATTTATCTTTTTTGCACAAGGCTTAGGGCGTGTTCAATTAACAAGATACAAAGGGCATATTACCCTATCCGTCAGCCAACTTAGCTTGGATCGATAATGTTGACGCTATCTTTGCCATCAACTTCTGCGACCAAAACTTCGATTTCTTCTGACTCACTAGTTGGGATATTTTTACCGACATAGTCCGCACGGATTGGCAATTCACGGTGACCACGGTCAACCAAAACAGCCAAACCAACACGCGCCGGACGTCCATGGCTAACGATATTATCAATAGCTGCACGAATCGTACGACCTGTGTAGAGCACATCATCCACAAGGATAACATCTGTACCATCAATTTCAATAGGGAAAACAGATGTGTCTTGCTCAGCCTTAACATCATCACGGAAAGCCTTAGTGTCAAGCTCAATCAATGGCACATCAAGGTTTTCCAACTGTTTCAAGCGCTCTTGGATACGCTGTGCAATATAAACACCACGTGTCTTAATACCAGCCAAGACAATCTTGTCGAGATTTTTGTTACGCTCAATAATCTCATAAGTGATACGTGTAATGGCACGTTTCATGGTTACGTCATCGACGATCTCTTTTTTCTTCATAAAAAGAACCTTTCTAAATACAAAAAAATCCCCTCGAAAACAAGGAGATACACAAAAATATGAGTACAGTTCACCCGTACACTTCTCATGGCTCCTTGCCTGCCTCTCTGGACAGTGATTAAAGGACTTATTTAATTAGGTAAATTATAGCAAATTTCAGACTCTTTTACAAGAAAAAAACGGACGCCCCTCCCAAGAAAGACTATCCGTTTAATAACTATTAAGCTTCTCTCAACTTCTCCAAGGTTTCCTTGAAAATAGCAGGTTCTTCCGCTGTAAATTCGACCAATTCTCCAGTCGTAGGATGCGTGAAACCAAGGGTCTTAGCATGTAGAAATTGGCCATGGCCCTTGAGGGTCTTGCGTGGCCCGTAAAGAGGATCTCCCGCCACCGGGTGACCGATATAAGCCATGTGCACACGAATCTGGTGTGTGCGACCTGTTTCCAGCTGCAACTCTACCAAGGTATAGTTACCAAAACGTTCAAGAACGGTAAATCGTGTTACTGCAGGTTTTCCTTTAGCTGTGACTGCCTGCTTCTTGCGGTCCTTGTCTGAACGCCCAATAGGAGCCTCAATCACGCCTCGATCGTTAGGTAGATTGCCATGCACGATAGCCACATACTTACGAAGGGACTTCTTATCCTTAAGTTCAGCCGCCAAAGCATTGTGAGCCTTATCATTCTTAGCAATCATAAGGAGTCCAGACGTATCCTTGTCGATACGGTGGACAATCCCTGGACGAACCACACCATTGATAGACGAGAGGTCCTTGACATGATACATTAGGGCATTGACCAAGGTACCAGACGTATGACCAGCTGATGGATGGACAACCATGCCTTGAGGCTTGTTGACCACTGCCACATCCGCATCTTCGTAGATAATATCCAAAGGAATATCTTCGGCCTTGTATTCCAAGACCTCTTCTTCTGGCAATTCATAGGTGATGACATCACCCTCTTTAACCGCATACTTGGCCTTTGCCGACTTACCATTAACCAAGACCGTTCCAGCCTTAATCGCTTCATTAGCCTGACTACGTGACAATTCTGTCAAATCTGCCAAAGCCTTGTCCAGACGGTTTCCCGCCTCTTTAATGATGACTTCCATTTTCCTCTTTCCATAAGATTAAAATCAAGAGCAGTACGCCCACCGTTAGATAGGAGTCTGCCACGTTAAATATTGCAAAATCAATAAAATCAAGCTGAACCATATCAACCACGTAACCCAAGTGCACACGGTCAATAAAGTTACCAATACCACCTGAGATAATCAAAACCAAAGATAGCACCAACCAAAGACTCTTCTGGTAATTTTTAACCAGATAAACCAGAGCCGCACCAATCACTAGAACCGTCAAAATCACAAAGAAATATTTCTGATCCTGTAAAATCGAAAAGGCAGCACCACGGTTCTGTAGATAAGTCAAGCTGAAAAGTCCAGGGATCGCCTTGATAACTTGGTTAAGGGCAATATTTGCCACAACCCAATGTTTAACCCACTGATCCAAACCAATCAAAGCCAAGATAGTCAAAGGAATCGCAACCTTACGCATAAGTCCTCCTATGGTTTGTAAGTATCAAAGTAGTCAAACATAACATTGACAAACTTGAGAGCACAAGATGATAAGTTAATCCCCTTACGACGAACATAAACCATCTTGTTATCCAAATTATCCTCAAGCGGAATAACCGTAATCCCGTTCACACTTTGTGCATCCAAGAAACCAGATCCCGTCGCATAGGCATCTGTACGCTCCAAGATACCGTTCAAAGTTGCACGGTCTGTCACGTTAAACATCAGAGACGAATCTGACGTATCCACAAAGTTTTCAGAATAGTAAAGATACTCGTCCTTCTCCTGAGTGAAACGCACTGTAGGCAAGGCCGCCAAGTCCTCCATGACAAGACTTTCTTTTTTAGCCAGAGGATGGCCCTTACGGAGATAAATATGCGTTTTAAACGGAATCAAATCAATAGCCTCAAGCCCAAGCTTGTCCATATTTTGATGGATTCCCTTGCTATTTTGACGATTCAAATAGATAATCCCAATCTCACTGTGCCCCTTGGCTACCTCATCCAAAATCTGAATAGTCGTAGACTCAAAGATACGGAAATCCTTATAATCAGGATAGCGCTCTGAAAAAGTCGTAATCAAAGGTGGCAAAAAGTCATAGTGCTGACTAGCAATCGAAAACTGGTTGCCCTTTTCAGAAGCATTGAGATAGCGATTTTCAAAACTATCAAAACTGCGTACCACCTCAAGCGCACGCTCATAAAAGGTCATACCCTGACTGGTCAAGACAGCCCCCGTCGTTGTACGGGTGAAAATTTGGAAATTCAGCTCTTGCTCCAAATCCTTGATAGCCACCGAAAGGCTAGGCTGACTCACAAAGAGCTTGCTGGCTGCCTCACGGAAGGTTCCGCTGTTGGCAATGGCTACGACATAACGTAGTTGTTGTATGTTCATGTGTGACACTTCTTTCTTGAAAAATCAATCAATATCATTATACCAGATTTTATCCTCTTTTTGTTGATACTAAAAAGCCCAGGCACCCCTGAGCTTGAATCGCTAACAAAATAGTCTTATTCGTCTGATTTGTCTGTCAAGAAGTACTCGTTTTCACGTTTGTCATAGTCAAAAGTTAAACGAACAGCATCTACCTTTCCACTTTCTGGATTATAATCACGGTAGCTAAGACTGACTGACTGAGTGAGATCGCCTTGTTCAGTTTGTGTCATTTCATGATAAGTGAAACTAGCCTCTGGGTGTTTTTCAACAACCTCAGAAAGTCGTGTCCCCTTGAGCAAATCAGCTTGTGTACCTACAGACAACTTTTCATAGTCATCTTTTGTCCAGTTGCTATGATAGTCATCGACTTCTTTGACCTTATCATAGTCGAAGGTTGCTGAGGCAGATTTCAAAACATAGACACCGTCTTTTTGCTCGAAAGTCAAACGAACATAGTTGTTTCCATCTGTGTTTTCTTTTCTATAGGTAAGATCTAACAAATCTGGTTTATCTTCCTCGTAAGCATCACTATACTCGGCATCAGTCGCCTTACCGTGAGCATCCAAGACCTCGTCCAATGTCAAAGTACCAACCTTCAACTCCTTAAACTGATCCTCAGTCCAGTCAAACTTATAATTCTCATCGATGTACAGATAAGCTCTATCGTGACCGTCACTTTGGAACTGCTCAGCATGGTTCATGACAAATTTCACTGCTTGATAGCCTGCTCCAGCAAGCGAAGTCATGAAGAAGATGATTGACATGACTAGGGCAATAATAGAAAGTGCCTTGCGTGTCGACTTCAGACTCAAAACCAAAGTCACAATAGCTAGAATGATAAGGAAGAAAGCAAGGAAAGTAAAGACAAAACCGAAAGGAAGCGTCCAAGACAAAATGACGAATAGAATCCCCAAAACTAGGATAATAATCGGCAAAGCAATATTAACAAAAGCATTGTTCTTGGTTACTTTTGCTTTGTAATAAGGGTTTTCCAAAGGTATCTGACTTGCCTTTGGAGTTTCTTTTTCTTGCTCTTTCTCCATATTCAACTCAGGCATTGGCTTAGGAGCTTCCTCCTCTAATGCCACCTGAGCCTCTTCTGGTTGCGTATCTGCTACTGAGTCAGCTGTCACCTCTTCAGTAGCTTCAGAACTATCCACCTGCTTAGCCTCAACCTGCTCAGACACTTGGGCACTTGGTTCCTCCGAAGCAATGACAAAACCCTCTTTCTTAGCTTCCATAAACTCCTCAGGACTTGGTTTACGTCCATTGACGTCCTCAAAGTGACGCACCCATTCTTCTCTAGTTGCCATAGCTGACTCCTTTATCTCTTTTTCTTTATTTTATCATACTTTAATCTCGTCTTATGAAAATAAAATCGGATATAAGAGAGAATTTTTTGAGACTACCTTAGGTGCTTAGGTGACATGATACATTATGAGAATGGATGAAAGAAGAGAAGAAACTGCACCCAAAAGTTAGATTTTCTCTATCACACTTTTTGGGGCAGTTCACATTATGGTTTATTTATTACTCATCAGAAAACATCAATTCATCTATTTTTTCTCTATCTTCAGCAATACCCTTATATGACTCGATTGTATTACTAAGAAATTCCATACTTACCTCGCGATTTCCTTCGTATAAATATATTTGAGCACCTAATGTTTCAAGACTTTCTAGGAGGGTCCTCATTTTTATCAATTCCTCTAAATCTAGATAATTACATTCTAATAAAACTTCTCCCCTTTGAATCTTATTTTTTATCTCACCAATTGGTATACTAATAAAGTTTCTTACCAATTTACAAGCTTCAAAAATATTATTTGACATTTTTACTTTTGAGTAGATTACTGACATAACTTCATCCTTTAGAAATCTTGCACATCTATACACTTTAATATTAGTAAGAATAGTTTTTTTATATTTGTATGTATCTAGTCCTTTTTAATCTCCAAACTAAGCTTATAAAAACTATAAAGGCTATAAGAAATTGCAATAATCCCCAAGAAACCAAAGTATACATTATCCTTTAAACTCTTCATATAAATTCCAATGATTATAAAGAGAAAGGTGTTGATCAAAATGACTAATCTTTTATTTTTTATCTTGCCTATTTTAAGTATCAATAGTCTAATAATAAGTATGGACGGAGAGAATAAAACGGCAATTATTATAAGTAAAATATTTTTTCTGCTAATTAAATTAGCTTTAATGTCTTTTTGAGATTCTTTCTCAATATTCATTTCTTTAAATAATAGATCCAGTGAAACATTATCAGGCTCACTTTTTCCTAATTCCCATTTAGAAATCGTCTGACGAGTAACAAATACTTTATCTGCAAGTTCTTGCTGAGTCATACCTGTTTTAGCTCTATATTCTTTGATCAACGTGGCAATGTCCATTTTAATACCCCTGGCTTATTTTTATTCTTTTATAAAAGGCTCTGCTAACAAAATTGCTATTAATATTATATAGGGAGGATGTTTATAAATAAAATAAATTGTAACATTAAGAACACCTCCTCAGATTTGTTACTTTAAATTTATCAAGCCCCATGACTAAAAGCACGCAACGAATAGTAAAATATGCGCAACGCCCTTAGAAACTAGGATGCAACGCCACAATTCATTACGCAACGAGGAGAATATTACATGTTGAGAGTGCGAAATGGCAGTACATGAGAATCTAAAGACAGTGGTGTGATAATAGAGAAGAAATAAATAACAATTGAAGTGATAAATAAGCCAATAAATCGTTTCCAGCTTCCTTTTTGATTGAGCTTTTCTACGGTCTCCTTAGTGACAAGAGACTGACTTTGCTCAATGTATAATTTAAAAATCTCAATAGTTTTCTCCTTTTATCAAGAAAAAACAGGAAGGTCTCCCCTCCTGTTCCTTAATTAATCCTCGCCATCTGGACCTGATTTATAAGTAAGGTAGAACGTATCTTCACCTTCTTTGGTATCAAATGACAAGTAAACACTCTTGAGTTTACCATCTCCAGCATCATAGTCACTATAAGAAATACTCATTTCTTTTTTGAATTCACCTTGACGAGATGTTGAGATTGTGTATTCTGCACTTGAAGCTTTAGGGTGATCCTTAACGATATCTTCAAGTTTCGTACCATTTGATGGATCAGTGTAATCACCCTTCTTGAGAGCATCAAACTGTTCTTTTGTCCAGTCAGCTTTGTAAGAGCGATCAACTTCTACCTTATCTTGAGGGAATCTACCTGAAGCATATGACAAGATAAATGTACCGTCATATTGTTTCTTAAAGTTTAGGTAAACACTTTCACCATAGTCTTTACCAGAGTAATTCAACTTCATCTCATCGCCAGAGATTTGTGCATCAGAAGCCTTACCATAAGTCTTGATGATAGACTTAACGGTATCCTTACCTGCTTTCAACTTCTTGAACTTAGATTCATTCCAGTCAAATTTAGCATTTTTGTCAATGTAGTCGTTGACATCAGTACTGTCACCTTTTGAGTCAGATTTAGAGTCAGATTTTGAATCGCTGTCATCATCTTTTTTGTCAGAGTCATCATCGTCTTTATCAGCAACTTTTGATGTCTTGCTTGAGCTTGTGTTGTCACTAGCGTTTTGAGAGATTTGGAAAATCAAACCACCAATAGAAACAAAGAGCATGAGACCAGCAACACCTGTTGCGATGATTGAAAGCAATTTCTTGCTTGATTTAAGGCTAAAGACAAGTGAAACAACTGCCACCGCAACTGCGAGGACTGTCAAGATGATGAAGAGCCAAGCAGGACCTACAAACCATGCCAAGACTGCAAAGATTACTGAAAGTGCAATCGCAACGATTGGCAAGATAAGATTGAAAAGAGGTTTATCTGCTGAGCCAGCTGCTGCTGGATTAGGAACTGTTCCAAATCCTTGAGCTGATGAGATAGGTGCCTTTTCAAACATGCTTGAATCAAATTGTGGTGTTGGTTGTTGCACAGGTGCTTCTGAGAAAGCTTCTGCACCAAATGGTGATTCACTGCTTGCTTGTTCTGCGACGGCATCCTCAGCTGTTTCAGCTACATCTGCGATGTCATCTTGTTCTGTGACTTCTTCAGTAGCAACTGGTTCTGGAGCTACTTCTTCAGCGACAGGTTCATTAGCTGGTGCTTCTACAGATGCTGCTTGAGCAGCCAAAGCACTTGTATCAAAGTCAGCTGCTTTAGCATCCAAAAATTCTTGGGGGCTAGGCTTACGCCCGTGTACCGACTCAAAGAGTTCAGCCCATTCTGCTTTAGTTGACATAAAAATCTCCTTTTTTCAAGAAATCCAAACAAGAGGTCCCTTCGACTTGGCGAAGTTTTCTATAGTTAGAATTTAGACACCTGTCTCTGGTAAGAGCAAGTAGCATGCGTCCTTTCAAAAGTCAGACCTTGCTTTTAGCCTGAGGCAACCTTTTTCCTATATCTAGTCCCATTGTTCATTTTCTTGTTGATAATCCCATTCTACCATATTTAAAGACCTCTGTTAACCGTTTCCCAAAAGGTTTTTTTCTGCTACAATAGTAGGTATAATGCACCAAAGGAGTTATATATGAAAAACATTAAAAAGTACATTCCATTAATTATTGTACTTGTTATCGCAGGACTAGGTTTTGCCTTTCGTGAGAACATCGCACGCGCTGTTCGTGGAGATGCTTATGTTGATAATAAGATATTCACTAAACAATTAGAAAAAGCCCAAAAATCTGGAAAAGATGCCTTTCCACAGTTGTCAGACAAGGTTGGTAAGGACGAAGCTGAAGTTATCCTCCACACTTCAAAGGGTGATATCACAGTCAAGCTCTTCCCTACACTTGCTCCTAAGGCTTCTGAAAACTTCTTGAAGCATGCTAAGGACAAATACTATGATGGGCTTACCTTCCACCGTGTCATCAAGGACTTCATGATTCAAAGTGGTGACCCTAAGGGTGACGGTACTGGCGGAGAATCTATCTGGAAGAAAGGTTTCGCTGTTGAGCCTACACCATTCCTCTACAACATCCGTGGCGCACTTGCTATGGCCAATACTGGTGCTAAGAATTCAAACGGCAGCCAATTCTACATTGTTCAAAACAAGGACGATCAAAGCAAGCAACTAGGAAATGCCGGCTATCCAAAACCTATCATTGACGCCTACAAAAAAGGTGGTTACCCAGCTGGTGATACCAAATATACTGTCTTTGGACAAGTCATCAAAGGTATGGATGTCGTTGATACCATCGCTAACCTTGAAGTCGATGACAACAGTAAACCAAAAGAGAATGTAACGGTTAATTCCGTTGAAGTTGTTAAAGACTACAAATTCAAATAAACAAAAATCCGAGAAGTTGATTCTCGGATTTCTTTTTATTTAACAGCAGTGAGGAGATAGTCACCAGTGTTAACACGAGCTTCTTTAGTCGTTAAGACATCATCAAAGTCAGCTGTATTGGTCACAATAACTGGCGTGATAACTGGTAATTTAGCCTCTCGGATAGTTGCTAGGTCAAATTCTATAAGTTTTTGTCCTGCTTCTACAACTTGACCTGCTTCCACATAGGTCTTGAAGCCTTTACCAGCAAGAGAAACAGTATCCATACCAATATGAATGAGAAGCTCTGCACCATTTTCAGTTGTCAAACCAATCGCATGACCAGTAGGGAAGACTAAATTAACAGTTGCCTTAGCTGGTGCGACCACTACCCCATCAGTAGGGTCAATAGCGATACCTTTACCCATAGCTCCTGAGGCAAAGACTTGGTCAGGAACTTGGTCAAGTGGGACAACATTCCCGATAATTGGGCTCGCAATAATTTCTTGTTGAATTTCCTTAGGAGCAGGTACAGCTTCTTCAGCTTTTTCCTCAACCTTAGCTGCTCCACCACCGTATAGATTTGGTACTCGTACAAAGAGTTGGATGAGGAAGGCAAGAACACCACCCACAATGGCAATAATAATGGCAAAGATAACTTTAGAAAGGTTACCGTCTGGCCCAATAAGGCTTGGGAAGACAAAGACACCCAGACCACCTATTGAATACGTCTTAATATCTAGGGCCATCATGACAGCCCCCATAAGTCCTGAAACACCACATGAAATGTAGAATGGCGTTTTCATTGGAAGGGTTACCCCATAGATAGCAGGTTCTGTAACCCCAAAAATAGATGAAATGAAGGCTGGCATTGAGATGGTACGGACTTTTTCTTCTTTCGTTTTAAGCATGATAGCTCCCAACACACCTGTTTGCGTAAAGCATGGAAGGATAGCTGCTGAAAGAATCGTAGAACTTCCGTTTGTTGCCACATCTAGGATAGCAAGGGGAACAAGCGCCCAGTGCATTCCGAACATAACCAAGACTTGCCACGAGATACCGAGTATAAGACCAAAGACAATCGGACTAAAGTTCATGATCACTTGGAAAAGATTTGTCAATCCATCAGAGAAGGTATTAGCAACTGGTCCTACCACCAAGAATGTTAATGGTACCGTAATGAGCAATGTAAAGAAAGGTACTACAAAGACTTTAATGACATCAGGAGTAATCTTGGTAAAGAATTTTTGAATGTAAGAAGCCACCCAGATTGCCAAGATAGAAGGCATTACTGTTGAGAGGTAACCCCCTGCAGGAAGCGCAAATGGAATAACCCCTAAAACATGACCCTGACCAGCTTTCTGAAGAGCAGTCACCATCGTAGCAATATCAGGATAAACAAGTGCCGCTGCAATCGCAATAGCTGTAAACTCATTAACCTTGAAACGACGAGCAGATGTCAAGGCAATCAAGATTGGCAAGAACTGGAAGAAACCATCTCCTGCTGCATTCAAGATGACATACATAGGGCTTGTTGCAGCTGACAGGCCACAGGCTGCCATGACAGCGACTATTCCTTTGATAATCCCGGCTGCAGCCAAAGGCCCAAGGAAAGGTTGGAAAATACTTGAAACCAAAGATACAAAGCGGTCAAAGAGATTCCCTTTAGGCGCATCACCTTCATCAAGATCAAGACTACCACCCGCTGGAAGACCGCCAACCTGGAGGACCTCCGCATAAACATCAGGGACATGGTTACCGATAACCACCTGATATTGACCACCTGCCTTAACAACAGTAACAACACCGTCACGGTTCTTAAGGTAGTCATCATCTGCTTTAGATTCATCTTTTAAATCAAAGCGCAAACGTGTCACACAGTGTTTCAAGCTATTGACATTTTCCTTGCCACCAACGTGTTTGAGAATGTCCTCAGCTAATTCAGTATATTTAGCCATAAGGGCTCCTTTCTTGTCTAGGATTCTAGTTTTCTTTGAGGCTTTTTCAACGAAAAAAACCTAAATAAATACCAAGAACCAATTGGGATAAGCATACACTACTCCCATTAGTTTTTCGTATTTATCTAGGTTTTGCCTGCTGACCAGTAACAATCCTTTTGCTATGGTTCTATCTTATCAGAGTCCAAACATTTTTGCAAACCCTTACATAATTGTTTTTTGTTTTTCGAGGTAAATTCTTGACCAAGAGTATAAGTCATGATAAACTATTGTTAGTTTATAAACTAACAGAAAGAGAGTTACACGATGAAAACAAGAGCAATTATTGAATTTAAAGATACATACGCTAGCATGGAATGCCACAAGCTTGGTTACCAAACCAAGGAAACTGCCTTGGCTATTATTTCCCCTACTGGACATATTCTATCAAGTACACCGCTTTTCAGAAAGGCATATGGTTCGAACACTGCTCACATCGACCAGCTTCCTTTCAATATAGATAATCTCAGTATCACAGCAAAAGGTCTCAGTAAGAAAGCCAAAGCCAACTTGGAAGATTGGATTGCCCATACTATCATTCTTCCAATGGACTATGATAAGTACTTTACTAAGCATCAAGAACTTTTGCACCTCCTAGCAGAATCACCTATCGTTGAGTCTGTCCAAGCCTTGACTTATAAGACAGTTAAAATCCATTTTTCTGAAGCACTCAATGATGAGCATATTCGTCAACTACAAGGGTTTATTCTTGCTCAGGCAGGTATTTATAGCTATATTGGGACATCTACAGTTTCAGACCGAAATGCCTACCAGGCTCTTGAATGGGCTAAACTTGATGTTAATGGTCGTTCACACAACGATCATAAGCCTGCTATTTTTCATCGTAGCAAAGGCCTCTTAGGTGGCTTCTTTCACCACGGAAATCAAGAAAGTATTGCATAACTAATAACTGGGACACCTTGTGTCCTTTTTTGCAACAAAAAACTCACCATAAAGGTGAGCTAGATTGATTTATTTACTATGTTTCCAGTTACTATAGATACTAAATACCACAATCCAGATGGCTGCTCCAATAGCTCCGACAACTGTTGACTTTTGCAAGAAGAGACAAACAAAGACGAAGATGAAGAAAAGGATAGTCAATGGATTAAGAATCTTGTAGGCTGGCATAAGGAATCCATCTGCCATAAACTCTTGAGATTTACGGTACTTGAGATGAGCAAGCATAGTCAAGATATAGATGGCAATGTAGACCCCTGATGATGATGCGGTAATCAAAGCGAAGGCATCAGATACACCAGGCAAAACATTGATGAAGGCTGAAACACATACTACAATGGCTGAAACAATGATGGCACGTGAAGGAATACCATTACGTGACAAAGTATCTAGCTTCAATGCTTTCATGACTTTACTATTTGGTGTTTCCTTAGCAATTTGGAAGAGGTGACGACCTGTTGAGTAAAGTGTTGAATTCAATGATGACGCCGCTGCTGTCAAGACAACAAAGTTAATGAAGGCTGCTGCCCACTTGATACCAGCCATTTGGAAGACCGTTACGAACGGTGATTCATTAACTGGAAGTTTTTGCCATGGGAAGATAGCCATGAGGGCAATGAGGGCACCCACATAGAAGATGACAATACGAATCGGAATCTCCTTGATTGCCTTTGGTAAGACCTTACGTGGATTCGCTGTCTCAGAAGTTGTAATCCCTACAAATTCGATGGCTTGGTAAGCAAAGAAGACCATTTGGAAGGTCATAACAAAGCTTACCCAACCTTTAGGGAACATCTGAAAGCCGTGTGTAATATTGGAAAGGCTAGCATGTCCAGCAGGCGTTTCAAAGTTAGTTGCTACCATGAAGATACCTGTTGCGATAAGAGCAAGAATGGTGATAATCTTGATCATCCCAAACCAAAACTCAACTTCCCCGAAAATCTTAACCGCAATCAGGTTAACCGAGCTCAGGATAATCAAGAAGACAATCTGAATCTGCCAGGCAGGCCAACTTGGAAACCAGAACTGCACATAGTTCGATACAGCCGTAATTTCTGCCATCCCAAGAAATACCAGTGATACCCAGTAAGACCAACCTGAGAAGAATCCCCAACCCTTACCAAGGTATTTGGTAATAAAATTGATAAAGGTGTGTTGGTCAGGATCCATATAGAGCATCTCACCGATCGCTCGCATCATAAGATACATGAAAATACCAGTTAGTATATATACTAAGATGATTGAAGGTCCTGTTAGGGAGAGAGAACGCCCTGCCCCGAGGAAGAGACCTGTACCGATCGTACCAGCGATGGCAATCAGCTGGACGTGACGGTTTTGAAGACCACGCACCATCCCATTCTCAGTCTGGTTGTCGTCGTCTTTATGATGTTGCTTTTGCGACATTTTTTTCACTCCAATTCTATTAAGCAAGACTCATTGAGTCCTGCAATTTTTAACATAACTTATATTGTACCATTTTTGAAATAATTAGTCAATATTATACAGAATATTCAGAATTTTATACTTCAAAACAAGGGCTTGGAAAACTTCCAAACCCTTGTTACTAGTTATTATGATTCAGGATCATCAAGGCTACGACCATGCAAGCCTTTTTCACGTTGGACTTGACGTAGTTTTTCAGGTGTCACATCGTTACCTTCTTCGTCAACCACTTTAATTCCTTCGATGTGGTGACGAACTGAGCGACGATAACCCTCAATGTATTCTTCACGAAGTTTTGCTTGTTCTACCTCTTCTTCTGGTGTCAAGCCTTCTGTTTTTTTCTTTTTGGCAAGCTCATTGATACGAGCAATTTTTTCAGGTGTCATAATAAGACCTACTTTCTACCTGTCAACAGGTACTTATTTTGTATTCAATTGATTAAAGGCTGCAACAGCTTTGGCTTTAGCCACAAGACCCGAAAGAAGGGCCAAACGGTTATTTTTAACAGCCTCATCTTCTGCCATAACCATAGTATTGTCAAAGAAGGCATCGATGACTGGGCTAAGAGCGAAAAGCTGAGCCAATTTGTCACTAGCTGAACCAGTCAATTCAAGCTCTTCAATTGCTTTATAAAGGGCTTTTTCTTGATCATTTTCAAAGAGACTAGCGTCGACTGCTACTGAAGCATCTGCTTTTTCTGCCAAGTTGAAGGCACGTGAGAGTGATTCAACAGCTGCCTTGTAACTATCAGCCTTAGCAGCTTCTGAGAGGGCGTCAGCTGCTTCAAGCATATCCGCAACCACGAAGTTTGAACCAGCAAGAACGGCTTCTTTGATATCTTTTGATGTGCGTCCCATCATCTTGTCCACACGCGCTTTGATGAAGTTGATGACTTCTGCTTGATTGTCATAAGAAAGACTATCAAATGAAAGGGCGTAAAGGCTGTCGATCAACTCATCCATAGGGATGTGCCAACCAAAAGCATCCAAGATACGAACAATCCCTTGCGTTGCACGACGAAGCGCATAAGGGTCATTAGAACCTGATGGAATCAAGCCAACTGAGAAGAAGGAAAGGAGAGTATCCAATTTATCTGCAAGCGCAAGGATGGCACCAACCTTAGTCTCTGGAAGAGCTCCGTCTGCTGAATCAGGAAGGTAGTGCTCACGGATAGCTGTCGCAACCGCAGCATCCTCACCAGCAAGGAGGGCGTATTTTTCACCCATGATTCCTTGCAATTCATCGAACTCTCCGACCATACCAGTCAAGAGGTCAAATTTATAGATTTCAGCTGCACGCGCTACGGCTGCCCTTTCTTCGGCAGTCAAACCAGCTTGCTCAGCCAAGGAAGCGGCAATGACACCAGCACGGGCCATGTGTTCTGAGAGGGAACCGATTTTTTCATGGAAAGTCACGTTAGCCAATTTAGCAACCAGGTCTTCAATCTTGAGTTTTTGGTCTTCACGCCAGAAGAATTCACCATCTTCGAGACGGGCCACCAAGACTTTTTCATTTCCTCGGATAACATTTTCCAAGTGCTCGGCGTTACCGTTACGGACTGAGATGAAGTTTGGTTTCAACTTACCATCAAGGTCACGTACAACAAAGTAACGTTGGTGGGTTTCCATTGAGGTCACCAAGACTTCTTCTGGAACGTCCAAATACTTAGTATCGAAACTTCCCATAAATGCAGTTGGGTATTCGACCAAGTTCAAGACTTCATTCAAAAGTCCTTCTTCGATTTGGACTTGAACACCTTGTTCTGCTTCGATAGCTTTGATTTGCTCACGAATCATGTTTTCACGTTCTTTGCTATCCGCAATCACGTAAACAGTACGAAGGTCTTCCTCATAAGAATCCGCATTGGTAATTTCCACTTCATGTCCAAGGAAACGATGTCCGCGACTCACACGACCTGACTTGATATCCAAGAAATCAAGGTCAAGCGCTTCGTCGCCCAAAAGAACTGTCAAGGTGTGAACTGGGCGAATGTATTCAAATGTGTTGTTAGCCCAGTGCATGCTGACAGGGAAAGTCAATGAAGCAAGCACTTCTGGAACGCCAGCCAAGACTTCTTTGGCAGGTTTTCCAGCTTCATGTTTCGTCACGTAAACGTATTCTTCACCTTTGACTTCACGGAATTCGATATCGTCAACAGTCAAGCCTTTCCCACGGACAAATCCTTGCGCCGCTTTTGAGAAGTTACCTTCTGCATCCAAAGCGATTTTCTTAGAAGGGCCTTTAAAATCTTCGGTCAAATCGGATTGTTGATCAGCCAAACCAATCACACGGACTGCCAAACGGCGTGGTGTTGAGAAGGTTTGAATGCTTTCGTATGAGAGACGGTTGTTATCCAAGAAGGCTGCCATTTTTTCACCGAGTTGTTTTTCACTTGGTGTGACAACGTAGGCTGGCAACTCTTCAAGTCCAAGTTCTACTAATAAGTTTTTTGTCATGTTTTTTCCTTTACAAAATTCTTTTTTCGATAGGCGCCTTAGGTACTGGGGACGTTGCTAACTAACTTTGTGAGGCTGTATAGAAATCTGGTGTCTCCTTGACATAGATTTCCAACAGTCTCATCAAAGTGGATTTAGCTAACTGATTTTTGAACCTAACGTTTCAAAAATTCCCATATACCAGTACAGCGGTGCCTATCCCTTTAGCAAGTCTTCGACTTGCCTCTGGGTAGCCATGTGGGCTCACTAGGTTCGCCCATTTTCCATTCTTGTAACTTTGCTTATTCTTCCTCTTCTGCTAGGAGTTTTGCGCGTGTGGCTTCATCAAGAAGTGGGTAACCAAGTTTCTTACGTTCTGCAACGAAGGTTTTGGCTACGACACGGGCCAAGTTACGGATGCGGGCAATGTAACCGGCACGTTCTGTAACAGAAACAGCGCCACGAGCATCTAGCAAGTTAAAAGTATGTGAACATTTCAAAACGTAGTCATAGGCAGGGTGAACAAGACCCAATTCCAAAGCACGTCCTGCTTCTTTTTCAAATTTTTCGAAGTTTTCAAGAAGCATGTCTTGGTCAGAAACTTCAAAGCTGTATTTTGAGTGTTCGTATTCTGGTTGAAGGAAGATTTCCCCGTATTTAACGCCTGGAGCCCACTCAATATCGTAAACAGAATCTACTTCTTGGATGTAAGAAGCCAAACGTTCCAAACCATAAGTGACCTCAGAAGTTACCGGACCAGTTGCCAATCCACCAACTTGTTGGAAGTAGGTGAACTGAGTGATTTCCATACCGTCAAGCCAAACTTCCCAACCAAGACCAGCTGAACCAGTTGATGGGTTTTCCCAGTTATCTTCAACGAAACGAATATCGTGTTCCAAAGGATTGATGCCCAATTTTTCCAATGACTCAAGGTAGAGCTCTTGGATGTTTGATGGAGAAGGTTTCATAACCACTTGGAATTGGTGGTGTTGGTAAAGGCGGTTTGGGTTTTCCCCGTAACGACCATCTGCTGGACGACGAGATGGCTCTACATAAGCCGCATTCCATGGCTCAGGACCAATGGCACGAAGGAAGGTGTAAGGACTCATAGTTCCCGCACCCTTTTCATTATCATAAGCCTGCATGAGCATACACCCCTGGTCATTCCAGTATTGTTGCAAAGTAAGGATAATTTCCTGGAAGGTTAGTTTTTTAGACATTATTTACTCCTTTAATTTATATTATCTTTTTAGGTTTATTTATCAAGCAACCAAGAAAAAGCTGGATCCTGAAAAATATGACGTTTGGGAATAGTTTGTAAATTCTGATCGCATTCATCTATTGTACCTAATTTCAAAGCACAGACTTCTGGTATATTTTCTTGAATAGTGAAAATTTGACTATGACAGTTCTGGCAGTAATAACGCTGTTTTCCTGGAGAAGAACTATACGTAACAAGCTTTTCTTTTCCATGCAATACTAGATTTTTACTGCTAACTTTAGCATTAACTGTATAGGCAGACGCAGTTGCTTTCCGACAGAATGAACAGTGGAAAAAACTAATTCAGATAATTCCTCATCTAGAGTGTAAGTCACTGCTTTACATAAACAAGATCCTTTAAGCATTGTACTCCTTTCTACCTAGGCATTAGACGAATTCAAAAAGAACCGAATTTCAACACCCAAGCCTTGCGACTAGGGGCGTCAGAAACGCGGTTCCACCCTAATTTATTACTTCATTTTATCTGTTTGTCTTCAGCTATTTGCTGATAGAAAGCGCCACTGCTCATTTTGCTCTACTTGGCTTTCACTATCCCAAGCTCGCTAGAAAAACGCCATAAGCCCTTCTTTCTTGTCAGTATTATAGCAGAAATAGAGAAACTTGTAAAATAAAATTCTAATCATTCTTACTAATCCCCATTTCCTGACGAACATGTGCATGGGAGTCTTCATGGAGAATATCATTATCAAGAATTGAGGCTTCTCGAAGTTGTTCTGCCTCTTTCTTGTCTCGATGGGTCAAGTCTTGATTGGGATCATAAGCTTTCTCAACGATGGACAAGAGATGATTTCGAATTTCCTTTTCCTTACGAATCTTAGCTTTTTTGCGGTAGCTAGCAACAACTAGCACTACCAACATCAGCATTCCCAAATAACCGATAATAGGATACATAACCGCTACCAGTTGACGGAAGCCCATGAAGGAAATAGCAAAGCCAGCAAGGGCAAATGCAGCCACGAAGAACTTGAAACGTTTCTCACTACCTGCTGAAAAGCGTTTACCAAGGGCATAGTAGAGACTAAAGACGGTATTAAAAATCAAACCAAAAATCACCAAGGCGTAAAGTGTCGCAAAGATAGGATTCACTTCCTTAGCAATAGCCAACATAGGAACATCCGAGCTAGCAATTTTATCACTGTTAGCAAAGAGGATCAATGTTGTGACAAAGAAAATCACACCAACCATAAACCCTCCCCAGGCTCCGCTCTTTTCAGCTTCATTGATTTTGAGAATAGAGCCACCCATCACAAAGGCCATGGCTATGGCTGACATGACACAAACGGCGAAATAGTTAACCACAGACAGCCAAATACTCGGAAAAGGAGATTGAATGGTTTGCGACACCTTATCCATCTCAGCAAAATCCCAGTGACGTCCTAAAACATTGGTCACGAATATCATGGCAATCATAACCAAAATCATAGGGGTAAAAACTCCAATAACACCGATGATTTTTTTGAAATCTAGGAAACTCACAAAGATAGTCAGAGCTGTACAAAGGAAAGCACCTACCCAAATCGGAAAGCCGAACTGCTGGTTTAGGTTAGCCCCTGCACCTGCTGTCATCACAAAACCAAACAGGAAACAAGTGATAATCAAAGCGATATCCAAAATACGGTAAATCACAGGATGACTGATTTCTGCCAGGACTACCGAATGGTCATCTGAGCGGTAATAACTTCCCAGAACAATCATGAGTCGCCCAAAGCCAACATGCAAAATTCCTAGAACTATGACACCTATCAGTCCCCAGGCTCCAAAACTAACAAAATACTGTAAGAGGTCCTGTCCTGAAGACACCCCTGCACCAATCATTACACCGACATAGGCCAGGGCAATGCTCCAAATACGTTTTGACATATTACCTCCTGTAAAATAAAAAGTATTTCTATTTTACACTACTCTGACACCTTTGTAAAAATCAATTAAAAACAGCACCTTCATAAGAAAGTGCTACTCATACTCTTATTTTTCCCAACCTTTTCGTCCATCAATATAGGTTGCTTGTAAGTCCAAGGAGTCATCTAAGACGATAAAATCAGCTGGTAGACCTGCTTTTAGGCTTCCGCAAGTATTTTCAAGTCCAACCGATTTAGCTGGAACACTAGTTGCCATTTGTAGAGCTTGAGCAACCGTCACAAGCCCCCAGTCAACCACGTGTTTGACACCGTCTTTAAGTTGTAGGATAGATCCAGCTAGGTTACCACCTTCTTTGAGGCGGGCAGTACCATTTTCGACGATGACAGGAAGTTCACCCAGCATATAGTCGCCATCCGGACGTCCTCCCGCTGACATACAGTCTGTAATAAGGGCAACTCCTCGAGGTGTCTTTTGCTTGATAAGAACCTTACAAGCTGCAGGGACCACATGATGACCATCAGCGATCAACTCACCAATCGTTTCTGGACTATCGAAGGCTGCCCCAACCATACCAGGCTCACGATGTGTAAAACCACGCATTCCGTTGTAGACGTGAACCCAAACGGATGCCCCGGCTTCCACTGCTGCCATGGCTTCTTCATATGTGGCATTGGAATGACCTAGAGCAATAGTTACGCCTTGCTTGGTTGCTTCTTGGATAAATTCAGCCACTCCCTCACGTTCAGGGGCAAGAGCCAATTTAATCAATTTCCCTTGAGCCGCCTCCTGCCATGACTTCAATTGTTCCACACTTGGATTGCCCATGTATTTAGGATTTTGAGCCCCCTTATAGGTCTCAGTGAAATAAGGTCCTTCAAAGAAGAGCCCTTGAATTTTGGCACCAGTTTCCTTACCAACCGTACTAGCTGTTGTTTGGCAAATAACCTTCAACTCTTCAAATGGGGCTGTTAGGGCTGTCGGTAAGAAGGAGGTCACACCTGCTGAAAGCAAGGCTTGACTCATACCTAGAAGACTTTCCTCAGAATTATCCATGACATCATAACCCGCAAATCCATGAATATGAGTGTCTACAAGACCCGGAGCAATCTGATAATTACTGTAATCCAATACCTCTGCACCTTCTGGTATCTTTTCCGACCAGTCGCCGAAACGACCATCTACAACCGCTAGGTAGCCCCCTTCCTTGATTTTATTCTCAAAGTAAAAACGTTTGGCTGAAATATAATAGGTCATAGGACCACCTCTCATCATTTTTCTATATTCTTAATACGCTTTCATTATATCAAAAAAGCCGAGAAATTTTCTCGACTTTCTCTATTAAATCACACCTTCTGTAACCTTTTCAACAAGATTAATCGCATGGTCTGCGATACGTGTGTAATGTGAGAGGTAATCAACATAGTTGATACCTGCTTGCGCAGTACATTCACCATTGTTAAGACGTTTGGTATGTGTTTTACGCAATTGTTTTTCAAGTTTTTCCAATTCTTCATGACGAAGGATAACTTGACCTGCAAGTACCTTGTCATCATCTACAACCACACGAATACTATCAAGGGCGATACGGTGAGTACGGTTGTAAACATCCGCAAGCTCAGCCTTGGCAGTATCAGAGAATTCAATTCCCTTATTATGAATATGTTGTGAAAGGTTTGCACTTGCAACTGCAAGGTCACCAATACGCTCCAAGTCACGAACAGAGTCAAGCACACTTGCCAACACTTCATTTTCAGAAACGCTTAGGGATTCGTTAGAGATGTCAATCAAGTAAGTTGTCAACTCTTCGTCAATACTATTAACTGCTGTTTCATACTTCTCAACCTTATCGAAGTATTTCTCATCTCCCTTAGCAAAGAAAGCATAGGAAGCTTCCAAAGACTGGATGGCGTATGACGCCAAGTGTACCAATTCTTTCTTAGCATTACCAAGGGCAATAGCTGGTGCCTGTGTGATAAGCAAACGGTCCAAGTAGAGTGCTTCGTACTTGTTAATCTCATCTTCACCAGGAATAATCTTAGTTACAAGGTAAGCTAGAACTCCGATGAATGGGAATTGAACGATAGTATTTGCAATGTTAAAAGTACCGTGAGCAAAGGCGATGGTCATCTCAGGTGTCAATCCAAGCACAGATTTAAACCATTGAATCAAGGCTGTGAATGGTACCAAGAGAATCAAACACAAGACCGTCCCAATAACATTGAACAGGACGTGAGCCCCTGCCACACGTTTAGCTGCAATGTTTGAACCAAGAGCAGCTAGAACCGCTGTGATTGTTGTCCCGATATTATCCCCAAAGAGGATTGGAAGGGCACCTTGCAGGTCAAGCAAACCACCTGAGTAGAGACTCTGAAGAATACCGATGGTCGCTGCTGATGACTGAATCAACATAGTCAAACCAGCACCAATGATAACCCCCATGACTGGGCGATCACCCAAGGT
Source organism: Streptococcus sp. FSL R7-0248 (assembly GCF_037967965.1). NCBI lineage: Bacteria > Bacillati > Bacillota > Bacilli > Lactobacillales > Streptococcaceae > Streptococcus > Streptococcus sp. FSL R7-0248. The sequence goes on along the minus strand of NZ_CP150201.1, from coordinate 468,715 downwards.
TGCCAAGTAGTCCTTAAAGGCTGTAACTGACTTCAAAGGTTCTACCGCATCTCCCATAAGGTTAAGGGCAAAGAAAATCCCCCCAACACCAAACAAGATACGACCTAGGTTATTAAGCTTCTTATTGCTTGTGAAGAAGAGAAGCGCAGCCCCCAGGAAAATCACTGGAAGGGCATAATCTCCTAGCTTGAAACCAATCATGAAGGAAGTTACGGTTGTTCCGATGTTTGCCCCCATGACAATACCAATAGCCTGACGAAGACTCAAAAGCCCTGCCGAAACCAGACCGACGACAATAACAGTAACCCCTGAACTCGACTGAATCAAGGCCGTCATGACAATACCAATCAAAACCCCTAAAAACGGGTTGCTGGTATACTTATCGATGTAAAAACGCAACTTATCTCCGGCTGCTTGTTGAAGACCATCTCCCATGTACTTGATACTAAAGAGGAAAAGCCCCAAACCACCGAGGAAAGAAAACGCAATATCTTGCCAATTTACTGACACATTTTTGTCCTCATTATTTAAAATTTTTCGGTAAAACCGACCTTTCTATTGTATCTATTTATTAAGGAATTAACAAGACCTTTCCCCAAAATAATAGAAAGATCAGAAGAAAATCTGACCTTTCTAGATATCTCAATTAATCCACTTGAACATAACGGCGAACACCACTATAGCTGATGTAAGAAATCCAACTATGACCATCTTGAATAACCTTCATATCAAAGTTAATCTGATCACCTGCTTCTAAGTAAAATTCAACTGGAGCCTTATCACTAGGAGTATTTTTGACAGCCGTACGTTTGGTAAGCTTGTAGCTGCCAGATTCTGCTATGCCACCATCAATTGGAAGTTGATTGTCAGTAACTGTCACGTCTTTAGGTAGCGTCATATTATCTGATTCTTTTAAGTAGACCTTTGTTCCTCCAGTACTGGTTACTTGAATGGTATCTTGTTCGTAGCTTGGACCAGAAATAGCTGCTTTTTTAGAGACAAAGCTAATATCTCCAACGATACCAGAGGTGTCCCCCCTATCTCTTGAGAGGGTAGCATCATACTTACCTGAGCCCTCTTGATAATCATCTTTCGGGTGTACATAATTATGAACTGTCGCTTGGCCTTGTGCAGTTATATCTCCTACTAGGCTAGTGTTGTCAAAGACCAAACGACTGCCATCACTAGACTTCCAAGTTCCGGCAATACTATCAAACTGACCACGCGCTACCGCACTCACATCCATATCTACAGTGGTCACTTGCATATCCGTTTTAGCTTGAGCTTGGCTGCTAGATTGACTACTTGAAGCTTGACTATCACTTGAGCTCTTTGGCGCTTGGGATTGACTGGCTGAAGACTGACTCTCGTTTGAAGATTTAGGAGCCTGTGACTGACTGCTTGAGGGAACTGATGAACTATTTGAAGATGATGACTGAGTCTGACTACTGCTTGAACTTGGTGCAGAAGACTTTTTACTACTTGGTGCACTTGAAGATTCAGTATTTGAACCAGAAGACTCCTTGACTTTAGCACTAGGCTTGCTGGTCTTACCACTATCTTTATTGGATGATTTAACTCTACTTGATGAGGTCACCTGGCTACTCTTAGGCGTCTTATCTGCTGAACTCGATTCCTTATGGCTGGAACAGGCCGTCAGAAAAGCCATTGAGGAAAGGGTAACCATTGAAAGCACGATTGCTTGGGAAAATTTGTTTTTCATAATCATTTCCTCATTTCTAGTCTTTCATAAAAAGTAAAGATAGGGCCTATATTATAAGGAAACATCAGGTTCTCTCTACTTTTAAGGGAAGAATATCTTCTACACTTTTATTATATCATTTTCTAATGTAAACGCTAACATGTTAGCCTTGTAAATCCTAAAATAGAGATGAAAATATCTTGAATCCTTGTGATATAATAGAGACAAAAAATTGAAAGTTATACCATGACATTCTATCTTCTAGCACAAGTATTCTCAGCCATAGGTGCCCTATGTGTCGCCATATCCTCTTTTGCAAAATCAAAAAATAACATGCTCGTCTGGCAAATTACCGACTATATTTTTACTGCTATTGCCAACCTGCTTCTCGGAGGCTATACCGGTGCTTTAACCATTAGTATTTCCATCATACGTAATAGCCTGATGGTCAAAAAGAAGATGACCAAGACTATCTTGACCATCCTCATCATTATTCAAATCATCGTCGGAACCTATCTCAATCAACTTGGGATTATTGGTTATTTACCTATCATCTCTTCAGTTTCCTATAGCCTAGCTATTGCTGCCACACCAAACCTTCAGTGGCTTCGCTGGGTCATTATTGAAAATATGTTACTTTGGCTAATTTACGATTTGACCATTCAGGCTTACCCAGCTGCCATCACTGATGTCACTATCACACTTACTACTCTCATTGCCATTATCAGAAATCGAAAAACCTTTAGCAAACAATAAAGCTAAAGGTCTTTTTCTTATAGAGCCCAAGTACGAATGGCGTGTGCCACACCTGCCTCGTCATTTGTCAAAGTCACATACTTACACAAAGCCTTAATGCCGTCACTCGCATTACCCATGGCAACGCTTTGACCGACGAATTGAAGCATTTCAAGGTCATTGGCAGCATCGCCTAGAGCCATGATTTGATCTGGGTTAATGTCAAGCTTTTCTGCTAAATGTTTAAGCCCGCTAGCCTTTGTTGCCCCTTGTGGCATGATTTCAAAGATATAGTCTTGACTACGAACTGTACTATAGCTCTGACTAAGTCCATCTTGCACGGCATTTTGGAAGGCGTCCAAAGGTTCAGAATCAGCCATATACATGGCTTGGAAAATCACTTGACCTTCCGCAAAGATTTCTTCCAAACTCCTAGCTTTCGCTTCTGTGAAGACAGTGCTAGCATCATAAGCTACTAACTCAGGCACCTCATCGCCCACAACATAGTAAGTCTTTTCTCCAGTCAAGGTTAGAGCCACCTCTGGAAAATCTTCGCAAGCCTGCAAGAGTTCTTCCATTTCAGGGCGAGATAAACTTTCAGATTGAAGCAAGGTCCAATTTTTAGTTTCATAAGTAGAGCAACCATTGTTCATGATAATGTACTCTTCTTCACTCAGTCCTAATTTCTCAAAATGTGGAAGAATGCCTGAACGTGGGCGTCCTGTACAAAGGACAATTTTGATACCTGCCGCAGCCGCTTCTTGAATAGCCTTGATATTCTCTTCAGGAATCTCTTTTTGGCTATTTAAGAGCGTCCCGTCCATATCTATTGCTATCAATTTAATCATACTATCTAACCTTCTCTCTTTCAAGGGAGTGCAAAAATCCATCGAGGTGTGCATCTCAATTCCTAATGTAACTACCTCCATTATAACACATAAAAATCAAAAAAGACGTGCCGAATCGACACATCATGTTGTCTATAAACCATTCCGTAGGGGGCCTATTGATATTACAAATACAAGCCCTTTTCTACACTTTTCTTAACCAACTCTTCCGTCAGCTTCCATAACTCTTCAGACTCACTTTTTATAAATTTTTTCTTTTCTAATACCATGTCTGAACTAATATTATCTGGATTATAATTACATTCTGACACTTCCAAGTGATTTATTAGTGGTACCAATGCGTCAATGACTCTTGCATATCTTGCCTCAGCACTCTGCCCTTTTTCAAATTCTAGCCAAGATTTTTTCATATTCAAATATTTTTCTTCTGGAAGGATGCTCATTGTTTTTTTAATAGATTCTAGCTCTCTATCATGAGAGTGAACCTTTTTTTTATCGTCAAAAACCCAAGTATCTCCAGCATAAATCTCACCTAGATCATGAATCAGTAACATAGAAATGACCTTTTCCATATTCAATTTTTCAGGATAATAATCTTGAAAAACCATCGCAGCTATCGCACCCTGCCAGGAATGCTCAGCGCTATTTTCAAATCTTCCATCAAGGGTTCTATTAAATCTTGTTACGGACTTCAATTTCTCTATTTCTTTAATAAAATCAACTGTTTTATCTAAATCACTCATTGTCGCTCTCACCTTCCTAATAAGTGTCATAAATGGTTAACTGATATTGTTCAATGATGCTGTTCAATTTATCCCCATAGGTTGTATCTGTTGCATAAACCCCTGTTAGGGCAGCCGTTGCATCCTTATAATTCTTAGTCTTGGAACGGTGTACACCTACATAGTAGCTGCCCTCAAGGAAGTCTACGTAGTCCTGTAAAGAATTTTCCACAGAGCCATAAGAACGAAAAGCTGCATCAATATAGTAAGGATTGCCCTTACCATCATCCTCCCAGGTTGGTAGGGTTACACTTTGACCATTGTAGTCCCCCTTAATCCCAAAGAAGTTATAGGATGGCTTCTGACTCAAACTGGATTGTCCAGAGTCAGATTCCAAGATGGCCTGAGCAATCATGACAGATGCATAAAGATCGTTTCTAGCCGCCAAATAGCGGGACGTCTCGCCAATCTCGGCAATAAAAGCAACCGTCGTCTCATCCGTAGATGTCATGTTCTTTTCCATGGTCAACCTTGGAAAATTCAAACTAGCAAGGAGTCCCAATAAGGCAAATAGGCCAATAAAAATCAGACTCCACTTCTGGAAAAATTTAGGAAAGAGCAAGAAAGACTTCTTTTTCTTTTTAGTTTTCTTAGGTCTAGCTTTCGTGTTGCTTTTCTTTTTTCCTTTTGCCAATCGGTCACCCCCTCAATCATACTAACTCCTCTAAGTATATCAAAATTCACTAAAAAAGACCCAAACCAACCGGTTTAAGCCTCCATTATATTAAATGGCGTCTCCACCACGTTCACCAGTACGAATACGGATAGCACTCCAAATTGAAACAAAACCAGCTCCAGGTGTGATTGCAACTAGACCTGCTACCAAACCGGTTGAACCACCAACCAAGGATGGATGTCCTGTGACATGTTTTTCAATTGCCAACCATGAAAACATGGCTGCAGCAGCTGACACATGAGTGGTTATTAGCGCGTGAACCGCCAAACCATTGGCAGCCAAGGCTGGTGTCATCAAACAAACCATGGCAGAACAAATCAATATAAAGGCACTGCTACCTGTATCCATGAAACCACTCCAATGCATAAATTATTTTATGTCAGATAATATAACACAAAATCATGAGACAAACAAGTGTATTTACGGAATTTTTTGATAATTCTTTCTTTTCTAACATCTTGTGTTGCCACAAAAAAGAGCCTCTTAAACCCCATGAAAAAGGTTATAAAGCTCTTGTCTATTCATTTTTCGCTCTTTAGCAACGGTTTTTATAGCCTGATTAGGTTTCATTCCAGAGGCAATTAAAGCTTCTACAGCCTCTACCGGGGTAACATTTGATGTTAGATTTTCTTCCTTATCATTTTCAGAAGCTCCAGCCACAATCAGTAAACATTCACCCTTGAGAGGATTACTAGCAATATAATCTAAAACTTCTGAAATAGATCCTCGTTGGTACTCTTCATAAAGCTTGGTCAATTCTCGAACTAAAGTTACTTGACGGTTCCCATAGACCTCATGCATATTTTCAAGGGTGTCCGCCACACGGTAAGGTGACTCGTAAAAAATCTGTGTCTCAGGATAAGACAGTTTTTCCTTGAAGAAATCAATCTGCTGTCCTTTTTTACGGGGTAGGAAGCCATAAAAAATATGAGGTTGGGGTGCTAAACCACTGGCAATCAAGGCTGTAATACCAGCCGATGCTCCCGGTAAGGCCACCACTGGAATATCCTCAGCAATGGCAGCTTTGACCAAATCATGCCCAGGATCCGAAATAGAAGGCATCCCCGCATCAGAAACCTGAGCCAAAGAAAGACCTGACTTCAAGCGCTCCAGTAAATCTGGAATTTTCTCATAAGCATTGTGCTCATGAAAAGAATACTGCTTGGTTTCAATCTCAAAATGCTTGAGCAAGAGACCCGTATTGCGCGTGTCCTCCGCACAAATAAGATCCACCTCTTTCAGGATTTGCACACTACGAAAAGTCATATCCTGCAAATTCCCAATAGGTGTGGGAACCAGATAGAGGGTACCGTAGCTAGATTGCCCCTTAAAACTCTTTTGAACCTGCATGTTTAGTCTCCGTACAACAATTCTGCACAGAAGCCACAAGCTTCATTATTATCACGACGTTGGCCGTAAAAATCTGGACAAATATGGAATCCATCATCATAAATAGCCTCGAGGTTCACCTTACCATGAGACATTTTAGTCCCTGTCTCCTCTTGAACCACTTGACTCAAGTGCTCACGCAACTTGTCGTTTTCCAACTTGAGGGCCGTATTTTCATCAAGAATCCCTGAGAAGTTCGCCTTAATTGCTTCCACTTCTGCCAACATCGACATCAAATTTTGTGATAATTCCTCGAATTTATCATACAATTCACGCTTTTCCATTTAGCTGAACTTCCTCCACTCCATAAGTTAGGGGCGCACGCCCTTTTTCAAATACAACCTTAATGGTCCCTGCAATTACATCAATGGCAACGACCTGACCTGTGCCATCCTTGGTTTCAATGTCATCACCCAAGTCAGGATAACTAGCCTTGCTATCTCGGTAAAAGTCATCTTCATAACTGAGACAACACATAAGTCGACCACAGACCCCATTCATCTTACCAGAATTCAAAGATAAACTCTGATTTTTAGCCATCTTAATCGATACTGGTGGGAATTCACCCAAAAAACTAGAACAACAAAGTGCTCGGCCACAAGGTCCTAGGCCACCATAAATCTTTGATTCCTCACGACTCGAAATTTGGCGCAACTCAATACGTGTCTTAAAGTAAGAAGCCAAATCTTTGAGCAATTGACGAAAATCTACCCGTTTTTCAGCAACAAAACTGATTAGCACATAAGAGCAGTTTAGCGGAAAGACAATGTCAACCACCTTCATTTCTAGCTGATTTTGAGTAATTAAATCAGCTACTACTCCCATACTCTTTTCAGCCTTCAAAAGATTTTCATCATATCTAGCGAAATCTTTCTCTCCTGCCAATCCTTCAACCCGATTCAAATCCGCAGGCAAACTAACCTCAGGAAAATCTGTGTTTTCCATGACAACCTGGGCTAGGCGTTTATCTTTTTTCTCCAAAACGACTACAAAGTCATCTTTGGCATAATTTTTATCAGGAACAACATATTCTACTGCTCCAGTTTCTTCAAATTTTATTCCAATGACTTCTGTCATGATAATACCATATACTCCATCGCATTTTGAAAGCTGACATTAGCTAGCCACATTTTTCGTGCCTCATAAACTAAGCCTAACCATCGTCTTACTTGTGGATTTTGTATATCCTTCCCCAATTGATAAGTTAAAAAAGCCCAGACCATCTCTTGTTCCGACTTTTCACTACACTGGACAGCCAGTTTTGCAACATCCAAATAAAGCAGGTCCTGATTAGATAGCAGGGACTGTGTGAAACGCTCTACTGTATTAATCAGATCAAGAATCCTATTATCCTTAGCTAAGTCTAAAGCCTGAACATCATCTTTGGCAAAATCCGCCAACACTTTGGCTTGTGTCAACAACAAGCCTTCCTTCTGCAGTAATTCTTCCAGATAAGCCCGATTCTTAGGAAAATAAAAGAGTTGAGCTCGACTTTTAATCGTCGGTAACATACGACTATCATCAGCTGTCAAAAGAAAAATATAAATCTGACTTTGAGGTTCTTCAATAAACTTTAATAGACTATTGGCAGCATTGACATGCATCTTATCTGCATCACGAATGATAAACACCTGAGCCTGCCCCTCAAAACTCGATTGACTAAACTCTCTGGTCAACTGACGAATCGTGTCCGTCTTAATAATCTGTCCTTGTGGCTCTACTAATTTAACATCAGAAAAGTCCCCCTGTGCAATCAAGCGACAGGGACGACAATGACCACAAGGTAGACTATTCTCAGGAGTCACACAAAATCGACTCTGTGCTAGCCAAATAGCCATGTCGAGACTTCCAAAATCACCCGAAAACAAATAAGCATGACTCAAACGATTTTCCCTGATAATTTGTGAAAACTCTTCAAATAGTTTGCTTTGACTTTCAGCTAACTTCATCTTGCTCCTTATAAATAGCCTTTAATTACTTTCCAAGCGTCCTCTACAACATCTTCAAAAGCCTGTGAGGCATCGATTAGCTTGATACGTTCTGGTTCAGCCTGTGCTAAATCTAAATAACCTTGACGTACACGCTGATGCAAGTCAAGCTTCTCTAAATCCAACCGATTGACTTCACGTTCACCGCTGGCTGCAATGCGGGCCAAACCAGTCTCAGAATCCACATCAAACAATAGAGTCACATCAGGTTTATGCCCATCAGTCGCATAGGCATTTAACCAGGCAATCTCATCCTGATTCAAGCCACGACCAGTACCTTGATAAGCAACTGATGAATCAATAAAACGATCCATGATGACCATGTTGCCTTTTTCAAGCTCTGGTAAGACCTTCTCAACCAGATGTTGACGGCGAGCCGCAATATAGAGCAAGAGCTCTGTCTTAGCATCCATAGCCGTATTATCCACATCCAAAATAACCTCTCGGATTTGCTCTGCAATAGCCACTCCGCCTGGTTCACGTGTCGTCACGACTTGATCTGGATAAACCTCTCTTAAACGAGGCAAAAGAGCCTCCAAAACTGTAGTCTTTCCAGCACCGTCTGGCCCTTCAATTGAGATTAATAACCCTTTTGACATGATACTTCCTTCTGATTTTTTTCATCTTCTATTTTATCAAATTTTAGCTTAAAAGCACAATCTCAATTGAAATATAGGTTATCTAAAAGGATAAGAAAAAAGATTCCTAAAAATCTCTTTTTACTATCTTAATACTTCTGACCATGCCGATTGCAGGTTTCGAACCTGTGACCTACGCGTTACGAGTGCGTTGCTCTACCAACTGAGCTAAATCGGCTGACACAGTCATTCTAGCACTATGTCCTAAAAAGTCAAGTTCTGTATGAAATTTAGAAAAAAGAACTTGGACGAACCAAGCTCTTTCGGCTCTATAATTTCTGTAGTGGGTAAAACCACTGTAGAGATTATAGAGCTTTTTGAGTGTACACAAAAAGTCCCATAAGAACTATAATGAAAAGCGACCAAACTATCATTAGGAAGAACTTATGAGACTTATTAAGAATACCACAGAATTAATCGGAATTAAAGACCAAAATATCAAGATTTCACTTGTTTTTGAAACTAACACTCATATCGAGATTCAAGCAAAACTTGATTACCCTGCACCATCATGTCCTCATTGCCATGGAAAGATGATCAAGTACGACTTTCAAAAGCCTTCTAAAATCCCTCTTCTCGAGCAAGCGGGAACTCCAACACTACTACGTCTGAAGAAACGTCGCTTCCAGTGTAAAAATTGTAGGAGAGTCACGGTAGCTAAGACATCAATCGTTGAGAAAAACTGCCAAATCTCCAATCTAGTCCGGCAAAAGGTTGCACAACTTCTAACTGAGAAGGTATCACTAACGGATATTGCCAGAAGACTTCGTGTGTCGACATCCACTGTCTATCGTAAGCTTGACCAGTTTACTTTCAAGGAGCATTATGACAAGCTCCCAGCTGTTATGTCTTGGGATGAGTTTGGGTTCAAGAAAGGTGAACTCGCTTTTGTGGCGCAAAACTATGAGACCAACAAACTCATAACCATTCTTGATAATCGCCGTCAAACCACGATTCGAAACCACTTTTTAAAGTACCCATTGAAAGTTCGACAAAAGGTACAGTTTATTACAATGGATATGTCAGGAGCCTATATCCCACTAGCTCGCAGACTTTTCCCAAACGCCGAAATCATTATTGATCGTTTCCACATCATCCAGCACCTTGGTCGAGCCTTTTTAAAGACAAGGATTGCCATTATGAACCAGTTTGATAAGAAATCACTCCCCTACCGAGCCTTGAAAAATCACTGGCGACTCTTCCAAAAGGACAGCCGTAAGTTATCTTGTAAATCATTTCACTCGAAGACCTTTGGTCAAACCTTAAGTCCACATGAAGTCGTTAGGAAGACACTAGACTTTTCAGAAGAACTCGCTAATTATTATAACCTCTATCAGCTGTTGCTGTTTCACTTTCAAGAGAAGAGGGTAGATGAGTTTTTTGAGCTCATAGAGGAGAATATAAGCAAGGTCAATCATTACTTCAAAACTGTCTTTAGGACCTTCCTTAGACACAAACCATACATCAAAAACGCACTAGAAACACATTACTCAAATGCAAAATTGGAGGGGACCAATAAGCTTATCAAAGACATCAAACGTCTGGGCTTCGGTTTTAGAAACTTTATTAACTTTAGGAAGCGTGTTTTCATCACTCTGAACATACAAAAAGAGAAAACCTATCAGGTTCTCTCTAGATGTTAGCTTTTCGTCACCCACTACAGTTGACAAAGAGCCGCTCTTTCTTTTCTTACAATGATTTGTAAAGTTGACTTGCATTTTCAACAGTGAAACCATATTCTTTAAAGATACGGTCACCAGGTGCTGAGGCACCCCAAGTATCAATAGTAAGTGTCTTACCTGCAAGACCAACGTATTTGCCCCAACCAAAGCTAGTTCCAGCTTCGATAGCCAAACGTTTTGTCACAGCTGCTGGAAGAACTTCTTCTTTATATGCAGCATCTTGTTCATCAAAGAGATTTTGTGATGGCATTGAAACAACACGGACATGCACGCCTTCAGCTTCAAGAGCCGCTTGAGTATCAAGAGCCAATTTCACTTCAGAACCAGTCGCAATGATGATACCGTCAAGATCACCTTTAGCTTCTGAGATGATGTAAGCCCCTTTATTGACACCAGCTTCAGCATTTTCAGCTGTACCGTCAAGGACTGGCAAGTTTTGACGTGTCAAAACTAGCATTGTTGGACGTTCAGTCTCAGCCAAGGCACGTTTCCATGCAGCATTAGTTTCATTACCATCTGCAGGACGGATAACGTTAAGGTTAGGCATTGAACGCACACTTGCCAATTGTTCGATTGGTTCGTGAGTAGGTCCATCTTCACCAACTGCCACTGAGTCGTGTGTCATAACATAAGTTACTGGCAAGTTTTGAAGAGCTGCCATACGTACTGCTGGAAGCAAGTAGTTTGAGAAGACGAAGAAAGTACCACCATAAACACGAGTACCACCATGAAGAGCAATACCATTCATCGCTGCAGCCATAGCAAACTCACGTACACCAAACCAAATATTACGTCCAGCATAGTTGTCTGCTTGGAAATCAGACTCAGCCTTAACCATAGTATTGTTAGAAGCTGAAAGGTCTGCTGAACCTCCCCAGAATGAAGGAACTTGTTCAGAAATCTGTTGGATAGCTTGTTGGCTTGACACACGGCTAGCTACTGCTGAACCCAATTCATGAGCATTCAAGTCAACGTGTACAGTTTCATTTGCAAAAGCAGTCTTGTATTCAGCAGCCAATTCTGGGTAAGCAGCTTCATATTCTGCAAATTTAGTTTGCCAAGCATTTTCAGCAGCTTCACCACGGAATTTAATACCAACTTCAAAACGACGAGCGACTTCGTCTGGTACTGTAAAGGCTGGGGCATCATATCCGTAAACACCTTTAGCACGGTCGATACCCTCTTGACCAATTGGAGCACCGTGGACAGCTGATGTTCCTTGGCCTTCAGCTCCATAACCAATGATTGTCTTAACTTCAATGATAGATGGTTTATCTGTCTCTGCCTTAGCCTCTTCGATAGCCTTAGCAATAGCTTCCAAATCATTACCATCTTTAACAAGGATGTGTTGCCAACCATAAGCTTCAAACTTAGCCTTAACATCCTCAGTGAAAGCCATTGATGTTGGTCCATCAAGTGAGATATCATTTGAATCGTAAAGAAGAACCAACTTACCAAGTTTAAGATGACCAGCAAGACTAGCAGCTTCTTGAGAAACACCTTCCATCAAACAACCATCTCCATGGAGGGCATAAGTATAATGATCAACAATATCAAAACCAGGCTTGTTAAATTTAGCAGCCAAATGTGCTTCAGCCATTGCCATACCTACTGCATTAGCAATTCCTTGACCAAGAGGACCTGATGTTGCTTCAACACCATCAGTATGATTAACTTCAGGGTGACCTGGAGTCTTAGAACCCCATTGACGGAAGTTCTTCAAATCATCCATTGATACATCATAGCCTGAAAGGTGCAAGAGGCTATAAAGCAAAGCAGAACCATGACCTGCAGAAAGAACAAAACGGTCACGGTTTGTCCAGTTACGGCTAGTCTTTGGATTAACATTCATCACATGGTTCCAAAGTACATATGCCATTGGCGCTGCACCCATAGGAAGACCTGGGTGTCCAGAATTCGCGGCTTGAATGGCCTCGATCGAAAGCGAACGAATAGTGCTGACCGCCATTTGGTCAATTGCATCAAAAGTCATGATTTCTAATTCTCCTCTTCTTGGAAAAATGCGGAGCAAACAGACTATCAGTGCCTGCGCTCTAGTTATACTACTCTCATTATAGCATATTATCTGCCTCTTGGGACAATCCAATTCTATTTGTGAGCCCCTAAACCTATAAAATACAGGACCTAAAGCGTTCGTTTTTACAAACCAATAGCATTTGTCTTATCCCAAGCAATTATTAAATCTATTCATCAAAAAAAGCCGAGGGAAACCCCGACTTTATGTAAAATTATTTAACGAAGTCAAGCAATGCCAAGAAGCTTTCAGCTTCAAGTGATGCACCACCTACAAGAGCTCCGTCAACGTCTGGACAAGCCATGTATTCAGCAACGTTTTCAGGTTTAACTGATCCACCGTATTGAACACGTACTTTGTCAGCAACTTCTTGACCAAAGTCAGCAGCTACAACGTCACGAACAACTTTACACATTTTTTGTGCGTCGTCTTGTGAAGCTGATTTACCAGTACCGATAGCCCAGATTGGTTCGTATGCGATTACTGTTGAAGCTACTTGTTCTGCAGTCAATCCAGCAAGAGCAGCTGAAACTTGAGCTCCTACGAATTCTGCTGCTTTACCAGCTTCGTAAGTTTCAAGTGATTCACCACAACAGATGATTGGAAGCATACCGTTAGCAAAGATTGCTTTTGCTTTTTTGTTGATGTCTTCATCAGTTTCGTGGAAGTAGTCACGACGTTCTGAGTGACCGATAACAACGTAGTCAGTACCGATTTCTTTCAAAACTTGTGGGCTAGTTTCACCAGTGAAGGCACCAGCATTTTCAAAGTAAGTGTTTTGTGCAGCAACTTTAAGGTTTGAACCTTTAGCAGCGGCAAGTACAGCTGTCAAGTCAACTGCAGGAGCTGCGATACCAGCTTCAACAAGATCTGATGAAGGAAGTTTTGATGCTACAGCTTCAACGAATGCTTTTGCTTCTTCTGGATTTTTGTTCATTTTCCAGTTACCAGCGATAAATGGTTTACGTGACATTTCACATACCTCTTCTTTTATTTATTTACTCGTTTATTTTATCACAAATCCCTTACTATTACTAGGATTTTAGGAAAATTCCGAAAACTCGACTTGCTTTATGATTTTTTTCACTATCAAAACTTAGCTTAAGCACCTTAAACAGTTTAAAAGTATAGAATCACAAGTATTTTTTAACACCAAAAAGAGCCGAGTAACCTCGACTCTCTCAATTATTGTCTGACGAATAATTGTATTGGGAACTTAATATTAATTAAGCTTCGATTTCAGATACGATACCTGAACCAACAGTACGTCCACCTTCACGGATAGAGAATGTTGTACCTTGTTCAACGGCGATTGGGTGGATCAACTCAACGTCGATAGTCACGTTATCACCAGGCATAACCATTTCAGTACCTGCAGGAAGTTCGATTGAACCTGTTACGTCAGTTGTACGGAAGTAGAACTGTGGACGGTAGTTGTTGAAGAATGGAGTGTGACGTCCACCTTCTTCTTTAGAAAGGATGTAAACTTCACCTTTGAATTTAGTGTGTGGGTTGATTGAACCAGGTGCAGCCAATACTTGACCACGTTCGATTTCATCACGTTGGATACCACGAAGAAGGACACCGACGTTATCTCCGGCAATACCTTCGTCAAGTTGTTTACGGAACATTTCAACACCAGTAACAACTGCTTTTTGGATTTCTTCTTTAAGACCAACGATTTCAACTTCGTCATTGACACGAACAACACCACGGTCGATACGTCCTGAAGCAACAGTACCACGACCAGTAATTGAGAATACGTCTTCGACTGGAAGCAACAATGGTTTGTCAGTGTCACGTTCTGGTTCTGGAATGTATTCGTCAACAGTGTTCATCAAGTCCATGATGATGTCTTCGTATTTAGAATCACCTTCAAGAGCTTTAAGAGCTGAACCTTGGATAACTGGAATGTCATCACCTGGGAAATCGTATTCTGAAAGAAGGTCACGGATTTCCATTTCAACCAATTCAAGCAATTCTTCATCGTCAACCAAGTCAACTTTGTTCATGAAGACGATAAGGTGTTTAACACCAACCTGACGTGAAAGAAGGATGTGCTCACGAGTTTGTGGCATTGGTCCGTCAGTAGATGCTACTACAAGGATCGCACCGTCCATTTGAGCGGCACCAGTGATCATGTTTTTAACGTAGTCCGCGTGTCCTGGCGCGTCGATGTGAGCGTAGTGACGTTTTTCAGTTTCATACTCAACGTGTGCAGTGTTGATTGTGATACCGCGTTCACGTTCTTCTGGAGCAGCGTCGATTGAAGCGTAGTCTTTTGGTGTGTTAACTGCGCTAGGAAGACGACGAGCCAATACAGTTGTGATAGCAGCTGTCAAAGTAGTTTTACCGTGGTCAACGTGTCCGATTGTACCAATGTTAACGTGTGGTTTACTACGATCGTATTTTTCTTTTGCCATTTAGGAAAAGCCTCCAATAAAATATATTTTATAGATAGACAGTAGGCAATACAGTCTAACTTTACTCTACTATTCTATCAAAATGTCATAGAATTGCAAGTATTTTATATAGTTTTCAGTTTTTCTTTAGAGTAATTACAAATATTCCTTTCACTAATTCTATTTCTACTGCTCCTATTAGCTTTCACTATATTCATACTACTGACTAACACCATCTAACGAAAAAAGAAGCCGTATTAACGACTTCTTCTTAAAGGTACGATTTTTTCATCTTGATTTTCCAATTCTTGAGTCTGAGATAACTCATCCTCAATCGCTTGAACAATATTATCACGCTTTTCATTAGCAGCGATGTTCAAGACAAAGGCTATCCCAACTGAAGTCACTAAAAGAGAGTTACCTCCTTGCGAAAGGAAGGGGAAGGTAACCCCTGTTGATGGAATTAGCCCTGAGATTCCTCCGATGTTAACGAAGACCTGCATTAGCATTAAGGCACCTACACCCAATGCCATCATAGAGTTAAAAGGATTTCGTGCCTTTACTCCCACAATCATAATACGAAGAATGAGGAAAAAGAGGAGGGCCAGAATCAAGCCAGCTCCGATAAGACCTAACTCTTCAATTGCAATTGAAAACACAAAGTCTGTTGTAGCTTCTGGGAGATAACCAGTTTTTTCAATCGAATTTCCAAGTCCAAGACCGAACCAGCCCCCATTACTCATAGCATAGTAGGAATGAGATAGCTGGAGACCAGATCCAGTCAAATCCTTGAACGGATTAAAATATGCTGCGAAACGCTTGGCAACATAACCGAAGATAGGTACCTTAGCCATGGTTTGAACCCCAACCAAGGCAATTAAACCAAGGAAGGCTGATGAAATCCCTACAATGCCTGCAAATAAGGCCGTGAACCAACGGTAGCCAACACCAGAAATTGAAAACATAACTACCGTAGTCAATACAATGATAGCCGCATTACCCAAGTCAGGTTGGATAGCAACCAAACCAATCATTACAAGCAAATAAACACGCCAGTCATTAAGTTCCTTACCATTCCTAGGAATCCATCTATTCTTCGTCAAGGCTTGGTAGTCATAACGTTCTATAGCAGACTGTTTTTTTGAAAAAGTGTGTGCCAAAAACCAGACAACAATGATCTTAAGGTACTCCGCTGGTTGGAAAGACAAGGGACCAAGCACAATCCAACCATTGGCACCATTGATTTCCCTGGTGAAAAATTTGGCAATGACCAAAAGTAAAATCTCAAAGGCAATAACAACACCCAAAAGCTTATCTTTCCTGAGAAAGTTCAACTTCAGTCGGTAGATGAAAAAAATAGAGAACAAGGATACCAACCAAAAGGCTCCTTGGTTTATAACAGATGCGAAGGGATTGGCTCCCAAGGCTACTAAACGAGCACTTGTTGTTGAATACACTACTATTAAACCAACTATGGATAAGATTAAATAAGGTATCAAGATGGTGTAATCTAAAAGATGCTTCTTTTCAATTTTCATATCTTTAAAAAACTCATACTTTCTATTACGTTACTATACATTTTCTCTTAAAATATAAAGCTAACAGCTTATATTATAACACTTTGATACCTTAAACTAAAGTAAAAGCTAAATTAACCGTTTTCAGGACTGGAAATCTGATTTTTTATCTTACCTTCAGATAGGTTTTAAAATGAGCTTTCTTTGATAACTTTGCTACTTCTCATGTTTTCTTTTACGACAAATAAAAAACGGGACCAAAGTCTCGTTTTTTGTTGTCTTATTTTGTACCGACACTGATACGATTAAGTGCTCGACGGAGAGCAACCTGAGCACGTTGAACTTCATCAATACGGTCAGATTTAGTTGCTTCTTCCAAGTCACGTTCGGCACGTTGCTTGGCACGTTCGGCACGAGAAACGTCAATGTCGCGTTCACGTTCTGCTGAATCGGCAACGATAGTAATAAAATCATCTTTAACTTCGATGATACCACCGTTTACGGCAATCCAATCGACGTGACTCTCGTCATCCACACGACGAACCTTGAGTTCATCCACTTCAAGTGGCGCAATCAAGTTAATATGGCCTGGCAAGATACCAATTTGACCATCTTTAGTAACCGCGTGGATAAAGCTGGCATGGTGGTCATATTTCAGACCATCCGGAGTTACCACTTGTACGGTCATTTGTGCCATATCTTCACCTCATTAGTAGCCCATAGCTTTAGCTTTAGCTACTACATCCTCAATTGGACCTACGCTACGGAAGGCATCTTCTGGAAGATTATCATATTTACCTTCAAGGATTTCTTTAAAGCTACGAACGGTTTCAGCAACTGGAACATAAGAACCTGGTTGACCTGTAAACTGTTCAGCAACGTTAAAGTTTTGTGACAAGAAGAATTGGATACGACGAGCACGTCCAACCAATGTTTTTTCTTCGTCTGACAATTCATCCATACCAAGGATAGCGATAATATCTTGCAATTCACGGTAACGTTGAAGCACACGTTGAACTTCAGTCGCAACAGCATAGTGTTCTTCACCAACAATTTCAGGTGAAAGGGCACGTGAGCTTGATGCCAATGGGTCAACGGCTGGGTAAATACCCATTTGTGTCAACTTACGTTCAAGGTTGGTTGTAGAATCCAAGTGAGCAAATGCTGTAGCTGGCGCTGGGTCAGTATAGTCATCGGCTGGAACGTAGATGGCTTGGATTGATGTAACAGAACCTTTTTTAGTTGATGTGATACGTTCTTGCAATTGACCCATTTCAGTAGCAAGTGTAGGTTGGTAACCAACGGCTGATGGCATACGACCAAGAAGGGCAGAAACCTCAGAACCTGCTTGAGTGAAACGGAAGATGTTATCGATGAAGAGAAGCACGTCTTGACCTTCGACATCACGGAAGTATTCCGCAATTGTCAAACCAGTAAGAGCAACACGCATACGTGCTCCAGGTGGTTCGTTCATTTGACCGAAGACCATGGCTGTTTTCTCAATAACGCCAGATTCTTTCATTTCCCAGTAAAGGTCATTACCTTCACGTGTACGTTCACCAACACCTGTAAACACGGAAATACCACCGTGCTCTTGGGCAATGTTGTGAATCAACTCTTGAATAAGAACGGTTTTACCAACACCGGCACCACCAAAGAGTCCGACTTTACCACCTTTAAGGTAAGGGGCAAGCAAGTCGATAACTTTAATCCCTGTTTCAAGGATTTCAGTAGATGTTGACAATTCATCGAAAGTTGGTGCTTTTTTGTGAATTGGTTCACGCTCTGCATCTTCTGCAAAAGGTGCTTCCAAGTCAATGGTATCACCAAGGACGTTAAAGACACGTCCAAGGGTATCTTTACCAACAGGAACGCTGATTGGACGACCAGTATCCAGAACTTCTAGTCCACGAGTCAATCCATCAGTAGATTCCATGGCAATGGTACGAACCACACCTTCTCCAAGTTCAAGAGCTACTTCGAGCACGATACGTTTAGACTTTTGTTCATCAGTATAAACGACCAATGCATTGTTAATCTCAGGGAGTTTATCACCAGCTGCAAACGCTACGTCTACAACAGGACCAACAACCTGAGCAATTTTGCCTGAGCTCATTGTTTTCTCCTTATGATAGTTTTTTGGATGACAATCATCCCTTTTTCATGTGTGTCTAATTAAGACAAATCTCTAGCTATTCAAGTGCACTTGCACCACCAACAATTTCAGTAATTTCCTGAGTGATGGCAGCTTGACGCGCACGGTTATATTGGATTGTCAAATCGTTAATCACATTCTTAGCATTATCAGTGGCTGTCTGCATTGCAGTCATACCCGCTGCGTGCTCAGCTGTTTTGGCATCTACGATAGCACCGTAGATAAGACTCTCCGCATATTGTGGTAAGAGTTGATCCAAAATAGTGTCACGATCTGGTTCCAATTCAAACTTGGTCAACACATGACCTTCTGATTCATTGGGATCCAAATCAGCGATAGGAAGCATTTGTTCCACACGAACTTCGCTAGACAAACTGTTAACATGGTGGTTATAGCACACATAGAGTTCATCAAAAAGTTCATTTTGATACATTCCTACAGCTTTAGAAATGATTTTTCCGACTTGATCAAAACTAGGTTGATCTTCAAGGCCACGAAGTTCAAAAGCAACATTCATGTTACGAGCCTTGAAGAAATCTGAACCTGTTCCACCAATAGAAATGATAGCATATTCATCTTCAGAATCATGGTCACGTTTAATCATGTCCAACACAGCTTTAAGAATTGTTGAGTTATAACCTCCAACAAGTCCTTTATCTGAAGTAATGACAATGTAACCTGTCTTACGAACTGGACGTGCATCCAACATTGGATTTGACGAACCATTAATTAATTCTGAATGTAGAAGATCTGTTGTGATCTGTCTAATTTTTGAGGCATAGATTTGGAAATCTTTAGCAGCTTGCTCAGAACGTGTCAATTTTGATGCAGAAACCATTTGCATGGCTCCTGTGATCTGACTCGTTTTCTTTGTTGAAGCAATTTTTGCTTGGATTTCTCTTAGAGAGCCTGCCATATGCTGTCCTCCCTATTTCTATTTGTATTCTGACTGATCTTTGAAAGCTTGGATAGCTTCATTAAGTACAGATTCCTCAGGAATATCCTTAGTTGTACGAATAGTTTCAAAGATATCCTCATGGTGACTATCAAAGTAGTCATAGAGTGCTTCTTCAAAATCCAAGATTTGATCAACCGGAACACTATCCAAGAAACCGTGTGTCAAAGCGTAAAGGATAACAACTTGTTTCTCAACTGGAAGTGGTTTATGAAGCGGTTGTTTCAAAACTTCGATTGTACGACGACCACGGTTCAATTTCGCTTGAGTCGCAGCATCCAAATCTGAACCAAATTGCGTAAAGGCTTCAAGTTCACGATATGAAGCCAAGTCAAGACGAAGTGTACCAGCAACCTTCTTCATCGCTTTAATTTGCGCTGATCCACCTACACGTGATACGGAAGAACCCGCATCAATGGCTGGACGAATACCTGAGTTAAACAAGTTTTCTTGCAAGAAGATTTGTCCATCTGTGATTGAGATAACGTTTGTTGCGATATAAGCTGAGATATCTCCGGCTTGCGTTTGGATGATTGGCAAGGCAGTAATTGAACCACCACCAAGATCATCTGAAACTTTAGCTGAACGTTCCAAAAGACGTGAGTGGAGATAGAAGACATCCCCTGGGTAGGCTTCACGACCTGGTGGACGACGGAGAAGCAATGAAAGTTCACGGTAGGCCACGGCTTGTTTAGACAAATCATCATAAACAATCAAGACGTGTTTTCCGTTATACATGAACTCTTCAGCCATTGCAACACCAGCGTAAGGTGCGATGTAAAGCAATGGTGATGGTTGTGATGCTGAGGCAGTCACAACGATTGTGTAATCAAGAGCACCATGTTTACGGAGAGTTTCTACTTGTGTACGAACTGTTGATTCTTTTTGACCAATAGCCACATAAATACAGATCATATCTTGTCCTTTTTGGTTCAAGATAGCATCAATGGCTACTGAAGTTTTACCAGTTTGGCGGTCTCCGATGACCAACTCACGTTGACCACGTCCAATTGGAACCAAGGCATCAATGGCCTTAAGACCAGTTTGCAATGGCTCAGAAACTGATTTACGTTGCATAACACCTGGAGCAGGTGTTTCAACTGGACGGAAACCTGTTGTTTCGATGTCACCAAGACCATCAACTGGTTGCCCAAGTGGGTTTACTACACGACCAATAAGGGCTTCACCAACTGGAACTTCCATGATTTTTCCAGTACGTTTAACAATATCGCCTTCACGAATTGCTACGAAATCCCCCAAGATAATGATACCGACATCATTAGATTCAAGGTTTTGGGCCATACCATAGGCACCATTTTCAAATTCGAGCAACTCACCACTCATGGCATTATCAAGACCACGAGCACGTGCGATACCGTCACCGATATAGGTAACGACACCAGTTTCAGTGACGTCAAAGTTTGGCTGGAAGTTTTCAATTTGCTTTTTAATTAAAGCGCTAATTTCTTGTGCGTTAATTGCCAAAAGTCACACCACTTTCTATTTCAAATTCGTTTTAAAGGTTTGCAATTGACTGCGAATTGACGTGTCAACAACCTTATTTTTTGCTTTGATGACGAATCCTCCGATGAGGTCCTCATCAATTTTTTCTACTAAACGACGTGTCTTAATCTCAAATTTTTGTGAAACAATCGCCAAAAGTCGGGCTTTTTGTTCCTCAGACAAGGGACTTGCTGATGTCACTGTGACATCGTAACTATTGTCTTCTTGGTCAAAGAGCTCAAGGACCAATTTCAACACATCATAGAGAATGTTGGCACGGTCATTGAGTAAGATTACCTCAAGAAAATTGTTCATATACACTGAACAAGACTCTTGAAACAAGCTCAAACTTTCTTTTTTAGCTTCACTTGTCACATTTTCCTGCGACAAGAAGGTTTTTAGATTTGTTTCAGCAAAAACTGTTAGGATTTGCCTTACTTCTTCTTGGATTGTTGACACGGCGTCTTGTTCAAAAGCGACTTCTACCAGGCTTCTGGCATACTGCTCAACAAGAGCTTGTGTTTTCTTATCCATTAAGCATCTCCTAATTGATCAAGATAGCTATCAATCAAGTCAGATTGCGCTTTAGCATCAAGGTTTTGTTTCATAACTTTTTCCGCCAAGAGGACAGTCAAGTCTGCAACTTCACCTTTAACGCCAGCAAGTGCTTCCACACGGCTTTGGGCAATGTCTTGATTTGCTTTTTCTTTCAAGCGTTTAGCTTCATCATGTGCTTCTGCAATGATTTTTGATTCTTGAGTTTTACCAGTTTCCTTGGCCCCATCAATAATTTGAGCTGCCTCAGTGCGAGCACCTGCCAACTCATCTTGACGTTTTTGTGCCAAGCTTTCTGCTTCTTGACGAGCATTTTCAGCACTATCAATATCTGTGGCAATTTTCTTTTCACGAGCAGCAAAGATTCCTGTAATTTGATCCCATGCGAATTTACGGATGAGGTAATACAAGAGAAAAACTGAGCCGAGTGTGATAATGATATTACCAAGTGTCGTACTATTAATAAGTATTGACATTTCATTTCTCCCTTTCTTAATTATTCTTCGTTGACTTTATCACCAATATAGTTTGAACTTAGGATAATAAAGACATAGGCTTGGATAAAGCCGATAAAGGCTGAAAAGGCAACCCAGACAAGGTTCAAAGCAAAGGATACAGGTGCTGCAAAAGCAGACCAGGTCACCAATTGAAGAATCAAGCCAGTAAGTACCTCACCAGAATAAATGTTACCAAACAAACGCAAGGCCAATGAAGCAGGGTTGGTTAATTGTTCCAAAATGTTCATTGGGAGCATAGCTGGGTATGGTGAAAGGTAGCCCTTTAGATAGCCTTTAAACCCTTTTTTACGGATCCCCTCAATATGACTAATGAGGGTAATAATCAAAGAAAGAGTGATAGTAACACCGAAGTTCGATGTTGGAGAAGTCCAAAAATTGTAATGCTCACTTTTTACAGACACAAGCAAACCTAAGTTGTTTGCTGTAAAAACAAAGGTGAAAATTACAAACAAGAGCAAACTATAATTCTTCGTGAATTTCCCAAGACTTTGAGAAATGGTACTATTCACAAACTCATAGATGAACTCAAGCACATTTTGTTTTCCCTTTGGTTTAATGGTCATCTTACGACTTGACCAAAAAACCACTCCAAAAACGATAATTACTGTCAAGAGAGACATGGCAAGGACAGTCAAGTCAAAATCAATCCCAAATAATGAGACGGTTGGATTACTTGTAGTTTCCACTGCTCATCCCTCCTTCATCTTTTATTTGTCTATTAGACAATGTAGCTAAGGGCAAACAATACGAAGAAGGTACCTTCGATAAAGGCAACACCAGTAAACATCAATGTTTGAAGTTTGCTAAACATCTCAGGTTGGCGAGCTGCAGCTTTAGCGATATTGGCAACGAGGATACCCTCACCAACAGATACACCCATAACGGCCAAACCGAGGGCTAAGATAGTTAGATTCATAGTAGAATTCTCCTTTTAATTTTTTTTACCCTGTTATTTTAGTCCTATTTTCCACGAAAGTCAACGAATTGATGGTTTTTTAGACGTTTTCACTGACTTTGCCTAACGTTTTCACTAATTTTACGTAAGCGTTTACTTTTAATGAAAAACTAGTCTGCTTATTACAAAAAAAACAAGCCTAACTATGGTAGGTTAGACTTGTTTGGGAAATTTATGAAAAAAAGAAAGTTTCACTGTCTGACTCATCGTCAGAGGTGTGAGTTCTACCGAACCATGTTCAGCAATACTTATTAGAATGATTATAGTATAGCTTGGGTTGCTTAAAGAAAGCTGAAGAGGAGCGTTTATTTCTCTTTCTTCCACAATAGATCAATTTGTCTAGCCTCTTCTTTAAAACAACACTAATACAATTCATTAAAAAACACGGCATTCCGCCGTGTTTCTATGTTTATTTCACCAATTTCTTCATTTCTTCAATACGTACGACTGTCGCATCGTATTTAGCTTGGTAATCTTCTTGTTTGTCGCGTTCTTTTTGGACGACTTCTGGTTTGGCATTGGCTACGAAGCGTTCGTTAGAGAGCTTCTTACCGACCATATCCAGTTCTTTTTGCCATTTGGCTAATTCTTTTTCAAGACGAGCCAATTCTTCTTCAACATTAAGAAGGTCAGCAAGTGGCAAGTAGATTTCTGCACCTGTGATGATGCTTGACATAACCAAGTCAGGTACTTCGACATCTGCTGCAATTTCCAAGTGTTCTGGATTTGTGAAGCGTTTGATGTAGTTGACGTTATCATTGAAGAAGGCATCGAGCTTGCTGTCGCTAGTCTTAATCAAGATGGTGATCGGCTTGCTTGGAGCCACATTAACTTCTGCACGTGAGTTACGGACAGAACGAATCACGTCTTTAAGAGCTTCAACGCCAGCTGCCGCTTCTTCATTTTCAAATTCTGGACGAACCACTGGGTATTCAGCCGTCACGATAGTTCCTTCAGAGATTTGGCCGTAGATTTCTTCAGTTACGAATGGCATGATTGGGTGAAGGAGACGCAAGATTTGGTCCAAAGTGTAAAGAAGGACAGAACGAGTGATGACTTTTTCGTCCTCGTTATCGCTGTAAAGCACTTCCTTGGTCAACTCAACGTACCAATCCGCAAACTCATCCCAGATGAAGTTGTAGAGGATGTGTCCAGCCACACCGAATTCAAACTTATCAAAGTTTTCAGTGACTTTGCCGATTGTTTCGTTGAGGTTGTGGAGAATCCAACGGTCTGTGACATTACCTGCTTGACCAGCAGCGACTTTAGCTACATTTTCACGCGCCGCATCCAAGGTCAACCCTTCATTATTCATGAGAATGTAACGAGAGATGTTCCAGATCTTGTTAATGAAGTTCCAAGATGCATCCATTTTCTCGTAAGAGAAGCGCACGTCTTGACCTGGTGCAGAACCGTTTGAAAGGAACCAACGAAGGGCATCAGCACCGTATTTTTCGATAACATCCATTGGGTCAATACCGTTACCGAGGGACTTAGACATCTTGCGTCCTTGCTCGTCACGGATAAGACCGTGGATAAGGACATTCTTAAATGGTTGACGGCCAGTGAATTCCAATGATTGGAAGATCATACGAGACACCCAGAAGAAGATGATGTCATAACCTGTGACCAGTGTTGATGTTGGGAAGTAACGTTTGAAGTCTTCCGAGTCGACATCAGGCCAGCCCATAGTTGAGAATGGCCAGAGGGCAGAACTGAACCAAGTATCCAAGACATCTTCGTCTTGTTTCCAGCCATCACCTTCTGGTGCTTCTTCGCCAACGTACATTTCACCTTCAGCATTGTACCAAGCAGGGATTTGGTGACCCCACCAGAGCTGACGAGAAATTACCCAGTCGTGGACATTTTCCATCCATTGAAGGAAGGTATCGTTGAAACGAGGTGGATAGAAATCAACCTTGTCGTCTGTGTCTTGGTTAGCAATGGCATTTTTCGCCAATTGATCCATCTTAACGAACCATTGTGTCGACAAACGTGGCTCAACAGGCACACCTGTACGCTCTGAGTGACCAACTGAGTGAGTCATTTTCTCAATTTCAACAAGGGCACCGATTTCTTCCAATTTCTTAACAACAGCCTTACGTGCTTCAAAGCGGTCCATACCGTTGAATTCACCAGCCAATTCATTCATGGTACCATCATCGTTCATAACGTTGACTTGTGGCAAGTTATGACGTTGACCAACCAAGAAGTCATTAGGGTCGTGGGCAGGAGTGATTTTAACCACACCAGTACCGAATTCAGGGTCTGCGTGTTCGTCCCCAACGATTGGGATTGGCTTGTTCAAGATTGGCAAGATAACATTTTTACCAATCAAGTCTTTATAACGGTCATCATTTGGGTTAACCGCTACAGCAGTATCCCCAAACATAGTCTCAGGACGAGTTGTTGCTACTTCAAGGGCACGTGAACCATCTTCCAACATGTAGTTCATGTGGTAGAAAGCACCTTCAACATCCTTGTGAATAACCTCGATATCAGAAAGGGCTGTACGAGCTTTTGGATCCCAATTGATGATAAATTCACCACGGTAAATCCAACCTTTTTTGTAAAGCTCTACAAAAACCTTACGAACCGCTTTTGAAAGACCTTCGTCAAGGGTGAAACGCTCACGAGAGTAGTCTACAGAGAGACCCATCTTACCCCATTGTTGCTTGATAGTTGAGGCATACTCGTCTTTCCATTCCCAAACTTTAGTCAAGAAAGATTCACGACCCAGGTCATAACGAGAGATGCCCTCTTCAGCCAAACGCGCTTCAACCTTAGCTTGAGTGGCAATACCTGCGTGGTCCATACCAGGAAGCCAGAGCGTGTCGAAA
The DNA here is from genome assembly GCF_037967965.1 of Streptococcus sp. FSL R7-0248. Lineage (NCBI taxonomy): Bacteria > Bacillati > Bacillota > Bacilli > Lactobacillales > Streptococcaceae > Streptococcus > Streptococcus sp. FSL R7-0248. Next base: position 442,840 of record NZ_CP150201.1, on the reverse strand, counting down.
CCTTGCATGCGTTTTTGGCGGATGATAATATCTTGCAAAGTAGTATCCCAAGCGTGACCAAGGTGAAGTTTACCAGTTACGTTTGGTGGTGGAATAACGATTGAATAAGGCTTAGCCTTTTTATCGCCAGAAGGCTTGAAAACATCCTCATCAAGCCATTTTTGGTAACGACCAGCCTCAACCTCGGCTGGATTGTATTTAGGTGAAAGTTCTTTAGACATGTGTTTGTCCTTTCTAGCTATTTCTTTTCTTTTCTTCTATAACTTTATCAACTACCTTAGTGACTAAAGTTTCGACCATGAATTTCATTTGTTTTTTAAATTCTTCACTTTTCAGAAATTCTGTTATCAATTCTAGCATAAATTTAATAACAGCTTTTCCTCCTTTAACAGCTAAATCCCCAACATTTGCCATTTTATACTCCTTTTTTTAGCTCACGAATAATCTTTTTTAAATATTTGTTTTTTGTTGTTTTTTCCAAGAAATCATAAGCACTTTGTTTCAAATCATCTTTTTCAATTTCAGGATTAAGTTCAGCCTCAACTTTTAAAGCATGGTATAATGCTTTCGGTTTCAAATCAATACTTTTTTGAAATTCAACTAATTGTAATTTTACTTCGTTGTCAATTTTTTCCTGTAGTTGGGGTGTTATTAGATCAGCTGGTAATACTTCTTTGTACTTATTTATTCCTTCAGATAAGTTAGATTCAAAACGAACTAACTCTTTTTCCTGTTGATTTTCTACTTCCTTAATAATTAAATCCAAGCTTTCGTTTTCCATTTTGTACCTCAATACTTTATAAGTTATTTAAACTTTACAAATTTTTTTAGTGTCTATACTTAGTTATTTCTCATCCCACTCACTCTTCAGCAAGCCATATATGAAACTGTCACAACGGTTGCCTTGAGCATCTTTGCGATCCCTTATGCGAGCTTCAAGAGTGAAACCGAGTTTTTCAACGACACGTTGACTTTGGACATTGTAGCCAAAACAAGTCAATTCAATCTTGTGAAGCTCCAATTCTTTAAAAGCCAGATTAATCAAGGTACGTGCTGCTTCTGGTACATAACCTCGTCCCCAATAGTCTGGGTGCAAGGTATAGCCAATCTCAAGTACATCATCTTCGTGGCGATGGTTGAAATCAACAGATCCGATAACTTTATCAGTCCCTTTGACCACAATGCCATAGCCTGCTGGGAGATTTTCTTTTTGATTGCGCTCGGGAAGGATATGTTCTAGGTAATAGATTTCATCTTCCAAGGTCTTGACGGGTGGAAAACCAGCTGGGTAGGAGACTTCTGGACGACCGGCAAAGTCAAAGATTGCCTCTGCATCCGCCAATGTACGATTTCGTAAGACCAGACGCTCCGTTTCGATTCGTTCTGGTAATTCAGCTTTTGTCATCCTTCCTCCTCGCTTTCTTGATGAAGCTTCCCATAGGATCAACTCGATCATCTAGATAGCGATAGACACGCTTATGGCCATCACCCATAAAGTAAGTCGGTGCAAAAGAATCATTACGGAAATGTCCCTTGTCATCTAGCAAACCAGGATCAGCAAGGCGGTCTAGGATTTTAGCAAAGATATGACAGATACCATCTTCCTCAATAATTCTGTCGACCTCACAATCCAGAACGACTGGACAGGCATCCAGCATAGGTGCTTGTGTCAGTTTAGAAGGTTGGAAATCTAAGCCGAGTTTAGCAATCTTTTCACGATGACTAATAAAACCAGCCTGCTCCATCTCAAGCATTAAACTCTCATCAGGAATATTCACTGTGAACTTCTGATAATGCTTAATCTGGTCTGCCGCATTTTCCTCACTACCAACCCCGATGACCAGCCAATCTCCTAGACTATAGGAAGAACTACAAGTCGTCACATTATAGCCATGTGTCTGGTCCTGGTAACCCAAGATAAAAATGGGAAAACCATAGTACAATTTACTGGTCTCAAAAGATTGCTTCATGTCACCCTCCTTTTATAGGAACGTAGACCTCGCTTGCGCTCCGTCTGCATCGATATCTCTAAATTCACCTGTGACCTTCGGTCTTAGTTCTTTAAAAGCTATAGAAAATCCCTGCCATAACTATGACAGGGACGAATATATATCCGCGGTACCACCCAATTTTGAGTGGCAACCACTCACAGCTTTCTTGATTCAATTTGACCATCAGCAACCAGCTTTGACATTTGTGCGGATTTCTCAGTACCACCGCTTCCTGTGACAAATGGGCCTCAAAGCACCTCTGAATGGTCTTATTCTATCACATTTTTAATCTCAAGACAAATGAAATTGTGGAGAATACCGACATAGACTTGACACAACTATTCCGCTTCCAAGCGAAAATCCCTGTCTTCTGACAAGGATTCCATTTTATTTTTCTTCCTTAGCTCTTTCTTCTTTTAGCCATTTTTCATAGCTTTCAAGTAGATTGATAGCCATTTGGGTTGCCAAGGCTAGTGAGAAGGCTTCTGTACCTTCGGTTGTTTCATCTTGAACTTCCAATTTACTTTCTTCGTAAATGGCTTTGAGAGCCTTATTGCTAAGCGTGTCTTTAAATGCTTGGAATTCTTTCATGGTCAAAGCCTCCTTGATTCTACGGCAACTTTTAAAGCTACTGTTACCGTTTTCACTTTAAGTTTACACCATTTCAGAGAAATTGCAAGGATTTTCCTCAATGATAAGGAGGAGGACTTTCACTCTATCTGCGACCTACTGAGCAGGAGTGGTAGCTCCTGTGAGGTACTCAGTTGTATAAGCTACGATAGCTCCTGAATCAGCATTTACCGCGTATTTATAACGTAGACCACTAGCCGCATAATCAAAGCTGATATTGTAGACTTTACCGTCTCCTTCAGTCTTCAAGTCTGTTTTCAAGTTTGTCACAGAACCCTCAGCTAGGCCAGCATGGTTAAGAGCTGTCGTTTGTGCAGTTTCTTTGGATACTGCTGTCTCTTCCTTGCTTTCACTAGTTTGAGTCTCGTCTTTAGGTTCTTCACCTTTTTGAGCATCATCTTCATCCTTAGAGGTTGGATGATCACTCTTATGTTTCAAAATAGATCCTGACTGACCGTCAATCGTATACTCAAAATGGTTGTCTGACGTTGTGAAACTAATCTCATAACTTCCGTGAAGCCCAGAACGTGCTTTTGAAACTGTTGATTGAGAGATCTCAGAAGTTTTGACACCTGCATTTTTGTAAGCAATGTCGGCTGCATCTTGTTCTGACAAACGGTAACCTGAACCGTTAAAGATAAACAGACCTGCAGCGATGGCAACTGGGATAGCGAGCAAAAGCAGATAGCTCACTAGCTTTTTCATTTTTCGCATAAAATTCTCCGCTATTTTAATCTAATACTACTATTATATCTTAAAGTTCTAAAATTGTCAGATAAACTTGGCTCATTTTTAGGTCGACATTATAAAAAGTTCCCAATAGCTATCAGGAACTTCTACGAAATGTTACTATTTGGCCAGTTACAAAGACTAGGATGGCTATCCAGATAAAGAGGAAGCCTTTCAATTCTCCAAAGCTGACCGTCTCACCAAAAATGAGAATGGCTACGAGAAGTTGAATCGTAGGATTAAGATACTGGATGAAACCGATTAGGTTAAGTGGTGCCCTTTTGACTGCTTCCGAGAAGCAAAGTAAGGGAACAGCCGTCACTACACCTGAGATGGCTAGGAGAAACATTTCCATGATCGAATAGGAAGAAAATGATTCTGGAGAAAAGAAAATGAGATAGATGACTACAAAAGGGAGTAGCAAACCACTTTCTACTAGCATGGCTACGTCACTGGAGAGCCTAACTCCTTTTTTGATGAGACCGTAGAAACCAAAGCTCAGAGCTAGCCCCAAAGAAACCATGGGAAGTTTTCCTGTATTGACAACAAGAACTAAGACTCCTATAAAAGCTAAGACTACTGCTGCCCACATGGTTCTGCTCAGAGATTCACGAAGAAAAATAAGAGCGAACAAGATAGAAACAATAGGCATAATGTAATAGCCCAGGCTAGCCTGCGTCGCTAGCCCATGACCCACAGCATAGATATAAATCAACCAGTTAGCTGCTATGAGAAAACTAGCAAGTAGCATGCGAAGTAAGACTTTCTTATCCTGCCAAAGTTCGACTAGCTCATCTTTAAAACGGGCATTTTGCTTAGCAACCAGGGCATAAACCAACATAGTCACTACAGTAAAAACAATTCGCCATGAAAAGGTGTTATAAGCCGAAACACCTGATAAAAGCTTCCAAAAAAGGGATAAAAATCCCCATTGAATATAGGTTGCTAAACCAAAGAGTAGCCCTTGATTTTTTCTAGTCAACGACAACACCTGCTTTATCCACAGATAGGATGAAGGTTTCACCATCTAAGCCAAGACCATCTATTGCAGTTTTAAGGGCTTCAGCCTGATTATTTGGCGCCAAGGTCATAACTGTTGGGCCAGCGCCTGAAAGATAGGTCGCATAAGCACCGTATTGACCTGATAATTCCTTAATAGTCGCAAATTCTTTAACCAATTTTTGACGGTAGCGTTCATGGAACATGTCTCCTTGGATAGCACGTCCTGCCTTGACCAAATCACCTGCAAAGAGGGCAGCAATGGCAACGTTGGCAATAGATGATGCAGCTACAGCTTCTTTGTAAGACAAGTCACTTGGAAGCACCCCACGTGAATCAGACGTCTTAAGTTCATAGCTCGGGATGAAGGCTACAAAGGCACACTCTGGAAAATCTGTAACAATGCTATTAACATGTTCGTCCACATAAGAGGCCACAACAAGATTCCCAAAAATAGCTGGAGCAACATTGTCCGGGTGACCTTCAATCTTGGTCGCAATATCAAGTTTATCATCGTCTGAGAGCTTCAAGTCTGCCAATTGATTGGCCAACTCGATTCCTGCAACAATAACAGAGCTTGAAGAACCTAGCCCACGCGCCAAGGGAATATCTGATGCCATCACCAATTTATGGGGCTGCAAATCAGACTTAACTTGCAAGGCAGTTGAAATGAGGAGGTTATTTTCATCTGAAGGAATATCTCCCAATTCATGTTCGATATGCCATGCATCCGCTGGTTCAAGCACCTCGACTGTCAAATATTTAGAAACGGCAACACCCACAGAGTCAAAACCTGGACCAATATTGGCAGATGTTGCTGGAACAGTAATTTTCATAATAATACACCAAAAGGAGGAAAGCCATCAGCGACTTTTCTCCTTGAATACCTTTCTTATACGCACCAGTATGGGCTTATCAATTAGTTAGACAAAACTTTCAATGTGTTGACAACAGTGAAGTCTTCTGCTGCTTCAAGTTTTTCAGTAACAGCTTTGAGTTGTGTCTTAGACATAGCATGTGTAATCACAACGATACGAGCTGTTGTGCCATTTGCTTTTTGTTGCAAGACTTGTTCAAATGAAATATCTTCTGAGTTGAAGATTTCAGATAAGTGAAGGATTTTACCTTTTTCGTCTGGCGTATCAAGGGCAAAGTAGTAGTTGCTCTTAACATCTGCTGGATTAGCCAATGGCAAGTCACGACGGAACTCGTTGAATGGTTTCCCAACATTACCATCTGAAAGACGACGAGCAATACGGATAATATCTGCCAAAACAGATGTTGCTGTTGGTTTTTGACCAGCACCAGGACCGTAGTACATTGATTCGCCAATGCCGATAGATTCAACAAAGACTGCATTCATAACATCGTTGACGCTAGCAAGTGGGTGATTTTTTGGCAAGAATGTTGGTGATACTTCTGCAGAGATACCTGATTCTACTTCACGCACATCACCAACCAATTTGATAACATAACCCAATTCTTGAGCGACAGCTACATCATCAGTAGAGATGTTTGTAATCCCCTTGTGAGTCACATCGTCGAAATCAATTGTGGCACCAAAACCAAATTGGCTAAGGATAACAGCTTTATAAGCAGCATCAATACCTTCAACGTCGTTGGTTGGATCACTTTCAGCATAACCAAGTTCTTGGGCAGTCTTAAGAGCATCCTCATATGACCAACCTTCGTCAACCATCTTAGTCATCATAAAGTTAGATGTTCCGTTGAGCACACCGAGGATACGTGTTACCTTGTCAGATGTCAAAGAATTAGCCAAAGTACGCAAAATTGGAATACCACCAGCAACGGCAGCTTCATAGTAGAAAGCCACACCCTTATCTTGAGCAAGAGAAATCAACTCTTGGCCGTGAGTAGCAATCAAGTCTTTGTTGGCAGAAACAACGTTTTTACCTGCTTCAAGTGCTTTTGTGATAAAGGTACGAGCTGGCTCGATACGACCCATCAATTCAACAACGATTTGAATCTCATCATCGTTAAGGATTTCGTCAACATTTGTGACAAAATTGTAGTCGTTGCCTGCAGCGATAAGACGATTTTTTTCCTCGTCATCTTTAACCAAAACCTTCGCAATTTCGAGTTGGTCACGTGAGGCTGCAAGAACCTTTTCACCATTTTCCTTCAAGAGGAAAGGAATACCGCTAGCTACTGTACCAAAGCCAAGCAATCCAATTTTAATAGACATTTACGATTTCTCCTTAAAAACATACATTTTTTTAATTGTACCACATTTTTATCGGAATTGACAGAATATTGTTGCCATTTAAGAAGAGAAGTATTCTTTTTTTACTGAAAATTCTGTGCATTTTCACCCCATTTTTGTTAGAATAATAGCTAGACCTATTTGAAAGGGGATACAATGACTTCTCAAAAGAAAAAAATAACTCAAGCTAACAGAAAAAAACTGAACCTTCTTCTACTTATCCTAAACCTCGTCCTTCTTGGCTTACTGGCAGTCTTTATGCTTAACCGACCAAATCAGTCGAAAAGCAAGCAACAACAGGCTCAGACCAGTCAGTCTAAGACGACAGCTAAATGGAAAACCTATGACGATCCTGTCCAAATCCCTATCCTCATGTATCATGCGGTACACGTCATGGATCCATCTGAAGCCTCCAACGCCAACCTTATCGTTGACCCAGACCTCTTCGAGGCACAAATCAAGGCTTTGTCAAAGGCAGGATACTACTTCCTAACGCCTGAAGAAGCCTACAAAGCCTTCACTGAAAACGCCCTACCTGCTAAGAAGGTTGTCTGGCTGACCTTTGACGATGGTAACGAAGATTTCTACACCATTGCCTATCCTATTCTCAAAAAATACAAGGCTAAAGCAACCAATAATGTGATCACTGGCTTTGTTAAGAAAGGAAATGCTGGAAATCTTACCGTCAAACAGATGAAAGAAATGATGGCTCACGGTATGAGCTTCCAGTCTCATACGGTTAACCACCCCGATTTGTCAACCACTGATAAGGCGACACAAAAGGTTGAATTAACGGATTCTATTGACTTCCTTGAAAATAAACTCAATACCAAGGTCAATACCATTGCCTACCCATCAGGTCGCTATAATCAAACGACACTTGACCTAGCTAAGAAAACTTACAAGTTAGGACTAACAACCAACGAAGGGCTAGCCAGTGCCAAGGATGGTCTTCTCTCACTTAATCGTGTCCGTATTCTGCCAACAACAACAGCTAAAGGACTTCTCAGCGAGATTGATACTGACAATGAGTAAAAGAAATCACTTGATTCAAGAATCAAGTGATTTTTATGTTCTAGTCAAATATTTCTGATAGGATAGCCACACCCTTTTCAATTTCAGCATCACTTAGGGTGATTGGTGGCAAAAGACGAATCACGCTTGTCCCTGCAGTTAAGACAATTAACCCCTTATCTCGAGCCGACTGGACCAATTCTCCTAAATTGCCAGTAGTCTCAATCCCAATCATATAGCCCAAGCCACGTACAGTGGTAACCGTCTCTTTATCAGATAAAGCTGCCTGCAATTTTGCTTGTAGCTGGTTTCCATTTTCAAGGGCAGTATCTAGAAAACCTGGGACCAACATAACTTCAAGCGTAGCTTTGGCCGCCGCCATAGCCAGTTTATTTCCTCCAAAGGTAGAGCCGTGACTTCCGTAAGAGAAGGCTTCTCCAAGAGATGACTTAGCAAGCATGGCACCAACTGGCACCCCATTTGCCAAACCTTTTGCCAGAGTAAAGATATCTGGTTCAATATCGTAGTGCTCATAAGCATAAAGCTTACCAGTACGACCAAGGCCTGTCTGAACCTCATCTACAATAAGATAAATACCCATCTCCTTACAAAAGTCAGCCAAAGCCTTAACAAAGTCCTTATCAGCAGGTTGAACACCTGATTCCCCTTGAACCAACTCCAACATAATAGCCGCTGTTTCGTCACTAGCTAGGGCCTTGACACTATCTATGTCATTGAAAATAGCATAGCTAAAGTGGGGCACACCTTCACCAAAGCCTTGTTTGATTTTATCCTGACCAGTGGCAGACATGGATCCAAACGTTCGACCATGGAAGGAATTTTGAAAGGTAATGATTTCTTGTTTGCCTGATGCCTTACGAGCGATTTTTATGGCTGCTTCATTGGCCTCTGCACCACTATTACAGAAAAAGGCTAGATAGTCCTTGTCACCAATTAAAAGTCCAGCAACATCTTCTTGCAACTGATTGTGATAAAGATTAGGCTGGTGCAAAATCTTGCCTACCTGATCTGTTAGAGCCTGATTGACAGAGGGATGATAGCCCAGATTGGTTACCCCGATACCTGATGAAAAATCCAAGTAGGTCTTGCCAGTTGTATCTGTCAAATAATTGCCCTGTGCCGAAGCAAAATCAATCGCTGCCCGCTTATAGTTTGAAAATAGTTTTGTCATCTCTTACTCCTTGATTATGGTACCATCTGTCAGGTTATCACCAATAATGACCTGCTCAACACCGGCTTGAACTGTCTGAACAGCGCTTTGAATTTTAGGAATCATGCCCCCAGTTATCACGCATGACTCTATTTTTTTCTGAACGTCCACAAAATTCAGATGCTCCAAAACCTGACCATTTTCTAAAACTCCCTTGACATCTGTCATAAGGATAAGTTTTTTGGCACCTAGACTAATTGCCACAGCTCTAGCAAGGTAATCCGCATTGATATTGAGCAAATCACCCTGCTCACTGTAACCCAAACTAGGAATCAAGGGGATCTTACCTTGAGCAAGGAGTGCTACTAAGGTCTGATTGGCGATGTTTTTGACCTCACCCACAAAGCCATAAGTCTCTTGATCCAAAAAATCAGCATGAACAAGGTCTGGCAATTCATCTACAAGCTGATAGGCTGGCAAACCTGCAGTTGTCAGCTCACCTGCTAAGTTTTTCCCAACTATGTCAACCAAGGCTTCTTTAATCAAGTCCATATCTGACTGACCCGTCACACGAAGACCATTAACCTTATGAATTGGGATGTCATGTTCCTCCATGAGTTGGTTGATAGCAAAACCACCCCCATGGACGATAACAATTTTCTGACCAGCCTGCTGCCATTCTGACAGTTTAGCCAATATCTCGGGAGTTAGCTGCTTACTGGCTACTCCACCAATCTTAATTACAATATATTCAGCAGTCATCAGTTAACTCCTTTTCCTTAGATAGTCTAAGTGTGATAGAGGGCATTAATCTTAACGTAATCGTAAGAAAGATCACACCCCCATGCGGTTCCCTTTTCATGTCCAGCATGAAGATCTACCGTAATGGTCACTTCATCCTCATGCATGATGTCTTTCATTTCCTCATCATCAAAGGTCACAGGACTAGAGGCAAGCATGACTGGCAGACCGCCAAGCATAATATCAACATTGTCCACAGGAACGTCCACACCGGCATAGCCAACAGCAGCTAGAATACGCCCCCAGTTAGGATCTTCACCAAAAATGGCTGTTTTGACCAGGCTTGAACCGACAACAGATTTTGCCATCATACGAGCATCAAGGGCATTAGGGGCATTAACCACATCAACTTGGATGAGCTTATTGGCACCTTCACCGTCCTTGGCAATTTTCTTAGCCAGTTCTTGCATCACGAAATTAAGCATTTTCGAAAATTTTTCGAACTCTGGTGTACCTGGCAGAATCTCTTCATTGAGCGTGCAACCATTTGACATGACAAGAACCATATCATTAGTTGATGTATCCCCATCAACTGTAATCTGATTAAAGGTTTTTTCCACATTTTGACTCAAGGCCAATTGAAGGGTGTCACTAGAAATATTGGCATCACAAGTAATAAACCCAAGCATGGTTGCCATATTCGGGTGAATCATGCCTGAACCCTTAGCGACACCAGCCATAGTGACAACATCACGACCAAAAGTCTCCGTCACAGCAATAGTCTTAGTTGCTGTATCCGTCGTCAAAATCGCCTTGGCAAAATCATCAGCATTCCCATTGACCACCAACTTGGAAAGACCATTTTTCAGTGTATCCATTGGTAGCAACTCACCGATAACCCCTGTAGAAGCCACACCAACCAAATCTGGTTCAACACCTAGCTTTTCAGCGGTCCACTCCTGCATGGTGTAAGCATCCTCCAATCCTTGAGTCCCTGTACAAGAATTGGCTACACCTGAGTTAACAACGATGGCCTTCATTTTCCCAGCCTTTTTAACTGAGGTCTTGGTCACAATCAAAGGAGCTGCGATAACCTTATTAGTCGTGTAAACCCCTGCCACACTGGCTGGTTTTTCAGAGACAATCCAACCAAAATCCATTTTTCTCTTTTTAAATCCTGCATGTAGCCCATCTGCTGAGAATCCCAGCGGACTAGCAATTGTTCCATCTATGACTTTCATATTTTTTCTCCTAACTCTATGCTTACATCTACAAGTATGACGGTGTCAGAAGCAAACCTTCCGTCTCATCCCACCCCTGCATGAGGTTAAGATTTTGAACCGCTTGACCAGCAGCACCCTTAATCAAATTATCAATCACTGAAATAACTGTCAGAACATTGGTTTTCTCATTATAGGCAAAGCCAATATCTGTAAAATTCGATCCAATAACGTTGTGTAGTTCTGGCAAACTGTCTTGCACACGTACAAAGGGTTTATCACTATAAGCCTTTGTGAATGCTGAAGCTACATCAGCTACAGTCACGTCCTTCTTCAACTTACAATAAACCGTAGCCATGATTCCACGATTAACGGGTAAAAGCGACGTTGAAAACTGAATCTCAGGCATTTCCGGATTAAAGAACTGCAAGGTTTGAACAATCTCAGGAATATGCTGATGATGATTGAGTTTATAAGTCACGTAATTATCATGAACATTGACAAAATGACTAGACTCACTCAAAGCCTTACCCGCACCAGTTAAACCAGACTTGGCATCCACAATGACACTATCCGTCTCAATCAGACCAGTAGCAACCAAAGGAAGCAAGGCCAACTCTGTCGCTGTTGCATAGCATCCAGGATTGGCAATAAATTTCTTATCCTTCACATCTGCATATTCTGATAATACATATGTAAATTTATTCAAAACACTCTGCTTAGCAGGTGATTTTTTATACCATTCTTGATAAACATCTGCTGGCAAGCGATGATCGCCAGACAAATCAATAATAGGAAAATCAGCTAGAACAAATTCCTCTGCTAGCGAGCTAGCGACTCCTGAAGGTGTGGCAAAGAAAACCAAATCCGCCTTTTGCATAATCTTTTCCGCATCGTAAGCTTCAATTTCTAAGTCACAAACACCTGTCAGATAGGGATACACATCAGACAATCGTCGGCCCACTTCCTTGGTTGCGTGAATAGAAACAAGTTCCACTTTTTTATGATTATTCAAAATTTTAACTAACTCTAAACCACTATAACCAGTGATACCAACGATTGAAACTTCCATTTATGCACTCCTTTTGAATAAATATGTAACTAGTTTATTGTATTTTTATTCATTTGTCAAGGAAGAATTGAAATTAACATGAAAAAAACAAGCAGTCTTTTCCAACTACTTGTTTCATGATTGTTATCTAGTTATTAAATAATTGCAAGTTGGCAATACGATCGACTGCTTCGACCAGACGTTCTGGCTCTACCAAAAGCCCAATACGAACATAAGCATCTCCTGCAGGACCAAATCCTTTACCTGGTGCCACAGCAACATGGGCCTTCTCAAGCAAAAGATCCGCAAAACTCTCACTAGTGTAACCCTCTGGTATAGGCATCCAAGCATAGAAAGAACCTTTGGATGGAAAGGCCTTCCAGCCAATCTTAGCAGCTGCCTGGACAAAAGCATCTCGACGGCTATCATAAGTCGCATTCAGTTGAGCAACAGCCTCCTCAGATTTAGGATCTAAGAGGGCTGCAATCCCAGCCTCCTGCAAGGCAGGAAAGATTCCCACAAAAAGATGGTCTTGAATCAGATTTAAGGCTTCAATCATCTGGTCATTCCCAGCAGCAAAGGCCAAACGCCAACCAGCCATATTGAAGGTTTTCGAGAAAGTATAGAACTCAATGCCCACATCTTTAGCACCAGGTGTTGATAAGAAGCTAGGATTCTCATAGCCTCGATAGCCCAAAGCTCCGTAAGCTAAATCACTCACCACGCCAACTTCGTAAGTCTTAGCCCAGACAACCAACTTTTCATAAAAGGCCTTAGTCGCCACAGCACCCGTAGGATTATTTGGATAATTGATATAGATAAACTTAGCACGCCGAGCTGTCTCTTCAGGAATGGCATCCAAATCTGGCAAGAAATCATTTTCAGCCGTCAAAGGAAAGGTCTCATAGGCTACACGTCCTAACTCACTCCTGATAAATAATCAGGATATCCTGGGTCAGGTAGGAGCAGGAGGTCACCTGGATTCATCAAAGCTAGGGGTAATTCCACAAGCCCAATTTTAGCACCTCCCATGACACAAATCTCACGCTCCGCATCCAAATCGACCCCATAATGTTTCTTGTAAAAACTAGCAGCAGCTTCTTTAAAAGGACGATTGCCTCGAAACTGTGAATACTTATGGCTAGCAGGATTTTTCGCTGAGGTACAAAGCGCCTCAACAATATGGTCATAGGTTGGTTGGTCTGGATTACCCTGACCAAGATTGATAACATCTGCTCCTTCCGCCACCTTGGCATTAACCTTAGCAACCAAACCTGCAAAAAACTGTTCTGGCAATGCCTTCAATAAGTCAGATTCTTCAAATAACATAAACGCTCCTTAATGATACAAGTCCGTGCGACGATCCTCAAAAACAGGAATCTGACCTCGAACCTTATCTACCTCTTCAAGATTAATATCAGCCGTAAAAATGCCCTCTTCATGCTCCTTGGTTTGTAAGACCACATTTCCAAGTGGATCTATAACCATAGAATGTCCTGAAAAGATATCGTTGGGTCCTGCTCCAACACGATTGACAGCAACTACAAAAGCTTGATTTTCAACCGCACGCGCCTTTAACAAAATCTCCCATTGCTGCACTCGAGGTTCCGGCCACTGCGCTACCACAAAAAGTACCTTTGCCCCTTGTGCCATCTGTGTTCGCACCCATTCAGGAAAACGGATATCATAACAAATGACACTGGCAGCTATCACACCATCAAGCTCAAAAACAGACTCATTCGACCCAGCAGACATGTACTGATCCTCTGCCATAAGGCCAAAGAGATGGACCTTGCTATAGGTATTGATTAAGTCCCCAGACTTATTGTAGACATAGGTCGTGTTGTAAAATTTGCCATCTTTCTCAATAGCAACGGACCCTCCAATAATAGCTACAGCATGTTTCCTAGCAAAATGAGACAAGAGTTCTTGAGAGTCCAATCCATCCTTATCCGCAAGCCCATCAAGTTCATTTAAAGCATAGCCTGTATTCCACATTTCAGGAAGCACAATAACATCATGATTGTCATCAAGCGCCCTCTCCAACATCTCTATGACGTGTTTTTTATTTTCCACAGGCTGCCCGTGAACGACATCCATCTGTACCAACGCAATTTTCATAATAACCTCGATTCTATATTAACCATTATAGCACTCCAAAAGACGTCACAAAAATTGAAAAATTCAATCTCATGATAAAGAAAGGCTATCAAAAAAGGCTGGACATAATGTCCAACCTAATCATTATTACACTAAGCAATATCAACGTAACGACGAGCACCGCTCACTGTCATGTATGAAAGCCATGTGTGACCGTCCGCTGTCAAAACCTTATCGTAGTTAACACTCATGCCCTTGTCATAGTAGGCCAACTCTGGGCTTGAAACCTTAGCTTCTGCCTTGATTGACGCACGACCTGTGAAGGTATAACGACCTGACTCTGGGAGACTTGGTTTATCGGCTGGCTTAGCAACGGGTTTTGTTTCTGGTTTAGCTTCTGCCTTGGCTGCTGCAATATCAACATAACGACGAGCACCACTTACTGTCATGTATGAAAGCCATTGACGACCATCAGCTGTCAAAAACTTGTCGTAGTTAACGCTCATACCCTTATCATAGTAGGCCAACTCTGGGCTTGAAACCTTAGCTTCTGCCTTAATTGACGCACGACCTGTGAAGGTATAAGTGCCTGATTCTGGCAGACTTGGTTTATCCGCTGGTTTAACTTCTGGTTGACTTGCCGGCTTAGACTCTGCCCTGGCTGCTGCAATGTCAACGTAACGACGAGCACCACTTGTTGTCATGTATGAAAGCCATTGACGGCCATCGGCTGTGAGAACCTTATCGTAGTTAACGCTCATACCCTTGTCATAGTAGGCTAATTCTGGGCTTGAAACCTTAGCTTCTGCCTTAATTGACGCACGACCTGTGAAGGTATAAGTGCCTGATTCTGGAAGACTTGGTTGGTCCGCTGGTTTAGCAACCGGTTTAACTTCTGGTTTAGTTTCTGTAGCTTTAACTGTTGCAATATCAACGTAACGACGGGCACCGCTTGCTGTCATGTATGAAAGCCATTGATGACCATCGGCTGTCAAAACTTTGTCATAGTTAACACTCATGCCCTTGTCATAGTAGGCCAACTCTGGGCTTGAAACCTTAGCTTCTGCCTTGATTGACGCACGACCTGTGAAGGTATAAGTTCCTGTCGCTGGAAGGTTGATGGCACCTGTAGTGGCTGGTTTGCTTTCAGCAGGTTTGCTGCTAGTAGCATAATCGCCACCTTCGATACCAAAGTACTCTTCCAAGCTCAATCCTGAATCGTGGATGTCTTTAGCTTCTTTACCCACATAGCGGATATGCCATGCTTCTGGCATGTAGCCGGTTGAAGCTTCTTTACCTGCTTGGAAACGCACGATAAAGCCATAGTTATGTGCATTGTCTTTAAGCCATTGACTAGCTCGTGCATCCTCAAGCAAGTTACCTGATTTATCAGTCAAATCAAAGACCAAACCAGTTTGGTGTTCGCTATATCCAGGACGAGCTGAGTAACGATCTGCAGCTGCCTGACCATCACGGCTAACATAATTGTCGTAAAGAGTCTTTTGATAGTCATAAGAACGGAAACCACTGTATGAACGTCCGACATTCAAACCTTGGTTAATCATATCATCACGAAGGCGAACAAAGGCTGCCTTAGCTGTAGGATTTTCACCTGGATTATAGTCCTTAGAAAGACCATGCTTCTTATTGACAATGATAATATCATCATATTTACCACGAACACTATAGTAAGAACCGTTATTGGTCAATTTCCCTGTCACTTGAGTTTCAGTGATTTGAGGGACTGTAGCTGTAGTTTCTGTGATATAGGTTCTCTTACCATCCAACATATAGTAAAGATGCACAGAATAAGTACCCGCATCACCCTTATGGCTGGCTTTATCTACATGAACCTTATAGCTACCGTCTGATTGTTTGTCGGCATGATACCAAGTGAGGTCATCTTGGCCATTCTTATCTGACCAGATTGGAACACGGACTTCTTTAACTTCTTTGCCACCACCTGAAACATTGGTAACGACAACATCAAAGCCGTTAGACGTTTGGTTGGTAATCGTCAATTTTCCTGTTACTTGAGATTCAGGAACTGTGGCTGTAGTTTCGGTAATATAAGTTCGTTTACCATCCAACATGTAGTAAAGATGCACAGAATAAGTACCCGCATCACCCTTATGGCTAGCTGTGTCTACATGAACCTTGTAGCTACCGTCTGATTGTTTGTCGGCATGATACCAAGTAAGGTCATCTTGACCATTCTTATCTGACCAAATTGGAACACGCACTTCTTTAACTTCTTTGCCACCGCCTGAAACATTAGTTACGACAACATCAAAGCCATTAGACGTTTGGTTGCTGATGGTCAATTTCCCTGTCACTTGAGATTCAGGAACTGTGGCTGTAGTTTCGGTAATATAAGTTCGTTTACCATCTAACATATAGTAAAGATGCACAGAATAGGTACCAGCATCACCCTTATGGCTGGCTTTATCTACATGAACCTTGTAGCTTCCATCTGATTGTTTATCGGCATGATACCAAGTAAGATCATCTTGACCATTCTTATCTGACCAGATTGGAACACGGACTTCGTTAACTTCTTTGCCACCACCTGAAACATTAGTTACGACAACATCAAAGCCATTAGACGTTTGGTTGTCGATAGTCAATTTCCCTGTTACTTGAGATTCAGGGACTGTGGCTTTGGTTTCTGTGATATAGGTTCTCTTACCATTCAACATATAGTAAAGATGCACAGAATAGGTACCAGCATCGCCCTTATGGCTGGCTGTATCTACATGAACCTTGTAGCTACCGTCCGATTGTTTGTCAGCATGATACCAAGTGAGGTCGTCTTGACCATCTTTATTTGACCAAATTGGAACACGAACTTCTTGGACTGCCTTGCCACCACCTGAAACATTGGTAACGACAACATCAAAGCCATTAGAGGTTTGGTTGTTGATGGTAAGGTTACCAGAAACACGGTTTTCTTGTGGTTTAGACTCAGTAGTTTTCAAGGTCGCAATATCCACATAACGACGTGTACCACTGTAGCTAATGTAAGAAATCCATTGGTGGTTATCCGCAGTCAAGACCTTGTCATAGTTCACTTTGTAGCCTTTTTCCAAGGTATAAAGCGTTTCTGCAGAGGCCTTAGGTTCGTTTTTAACATTCAAGCTACGTGTCACATTATAAGTACCACTTGCTGGAAGTTTTTCAGCACCAGTAGTTTCTGGTTTTGCTTGATTAGTCTCTGTTGGTTTAACAGTTGGTGTTTCAGCTTTAGCAGGTGTCAAAGTCGCAATATCGGCATAATAGCGAACATAGTCATACCCAAGGTAAGAAATCCATTGGTGATTATCCGCAGTCAAAACTTTGTCATAGATAACATGGTCACCCTTACTGAAAACAAAAGTAGGTTTGAGGTCTGCTTTTGGTTCTTTCTTAATATCTGTGTCACGTGTAAAGTAGAAAGTTCCTGTCGCTGGGATGTTCAAAGCACCTGTTGTGGCTTGAGTGCCATTAGAAGGCTTACCATCCCCATTACCACTATTACCGTTACCACTACCAGCTGCCACTGGTTTCACTGGCGCATAACGACGCACGCCAGAGTATGATTTGTAGCTAATCCATTGGTAGCCGTCAGCCGTCACGACTTGATCGTAAAGGACGCTGTCTCCTGGATTTACATAAAATTCAGCCTTGGCAGACACCTTGGGTTGATTCTTAATCTCTGTACGTTCCTTGTAGACATGAGTCCCTTGACTTGGAAGGTCGCTGTCTGTAGTTGTAGCTGGTTGGCTCACCAAACTAGTATTGACAGCTGCTCTCGTTAAGGCAGATACCTCAAGGTTAGTGGCTGTTTCAGATGAAGCATTTGTGTTCCTTGTCACTTCTGAGCTGGCAGCTGTTGATTCAGAAATTTTATCAGCTGCTTGTGAGGTACTAGCACTCACTTCACTTCTAGCCTCGCTAGTAGCAGTTTCACTAGCGGTTTGGCTAGTTGTTGAGACTTGGCTAGCTTTCTCGCTTGATGCTACCCCATCGGTCGCTACACCATTGAAAATATCAGCTGCTGTCACAGCATCACTATCTGAGGTAGCACGCAAAGTGGCATCTGAAGGTGTTGAAACTTCATGATGCTCATCAGCCAAAGCTTGACCTGCAAAGACCAAACTTGCTCCTAAAAGGACTGATGCTGCCCCAAATGAATATTTACGAATGGAAAAACGTTGTTGTTCGTGTAAAAATTTTTCTCGTTTCATATCAATTATTCTCTCTATCGAATTGATGTTACTGTTTGATTGTAACACTCGGTGACAAACATTACAAGTATTTTACAGAATATTACTGAATATTTCTCACTTGTCCATTAGTATACCAAATTTATTTGACTTGTTCACACCTAAATCATAAACTGTCCAATTTTTGTCATAATCGAAAGTCGAAGCAAGCCATACTAATTTATTCGTAATTTTGTTAGAAAAAAGTTAAGAGAAATATAAAAGATCACTATTAAAATAGCAATCTTTTTTCATGTTAATTGCGATAAAATGGATAATTTTCTGCATCATCACTTTGACCAATAACAAGATGGTCTGAATCGCCATTACCAGTTCCAGGAATAGCCCAAAAAGCTGCGCTATCAATATCAGAAGCAATTGTTCCTGAAAAATTTCCATTATTTAAATGTCCAGAATAGAGATGATAAGTATAACCACTCCCATTTTGTACTGTGCCATCTGGTGAAATTGTAACAAATTCTCCTCGAGAGTTTGTCCAAGTACCAGCGATTGAACTATAATCACCTGAACTTAGTTGCTTCCCATTAAACGATGATGATGATTGTGTTTCTTCTCCTGTTTTTTCTTTTGTAGGCTCAGAAACTTCTCCTGAAGATAAGACCGTTTCATCAGTGTCTTTAGTTGCAGAATCTTTGGCAACAGAAGACTCACTAACCTCAACTGTTTCATCTTTTGTGTCTTCATTTTTTACATGCGGGTTTGAATTTTTCTTATCGTTCTTAGTAGATTTACTTGAGCTTGAAGATGACTTCTTAACCGTTTTGACTGGACTGCTACTTGTGCTAACACGAGCTGATTCATGGCTGTTAAACTTAGTCACCAGGAAGATGGCAAGAATAACTACGATAAGAGCTGCCACGATACCAATAAGTTTGCTTGTATTTTTCATGAGTGATGTTCCTTTTCTGATAATTTACTAGGTTATTATAATATATAGACAGCTAAATTTTTCATTGAAGTCATAAACGGTGGTTTTTTCGTCATAATCAAACCACATCTTCTATTTTTAGTGTCTGTTTAAAACGATAGTCTTTAGATTGTGTTGACAAAGAACAATTAGGATACTTCCCTAAAATCTCTCGAACAGTGGACAGACCTATACCACGTCCCTCTCCTTTACTTGAGCGACCAAGTTTAAAGATACCGACTGTATTGATAGATTCTGGAGCAATGGTATTTTCCACTATTACTACCTTTGTCTCTCCACTGATAAGAGCAATGTTTACTTCTTTAGTACTGCTATCCAAACTAGCCTCAATAGCATTATCCAAGAAGATGGACAGCACCGTTATGAAATCCAACAATTCCATCCTCGATACTTCAAAGACGTCGCTGACCTCAAGGTGAACGGTAATAGACTGTCCCTGTGCTTCCAAGATTTTACTAGTCAGGACACCTTTAACAGCTTCATCTTTAATATTAATCAAGTTGGCAATTTCGTACTGTTTTCCCTCAATCCGAGTCTTTGTTTTTTCAAGGATATTATCGTAGATATCGGAAATCATAGCTATATCCTTGGAGTCAATGCCATATTTGATACTAGACAAAACATTTAGGTAATCATGCCTGAAGCGACGAATATCCGTATAGAGTTGCTCGATTTGTTGACTATAATGAGCCAAATCACTAATTTGCCTATCTTTTTGGAGTAGGACTTCTTCTTTTAGTCTTTCACTGAAAGTCGCATTAATGTAAACAAGTGTCGCAAGAAAGAGTAAAGCATAGGTCACCACGAGATAAACATGCCAATCTCTTCCTCCAGGGCTCTGTTGCACAAAAAAGGTGATATATTGGAAAAGGGGAGCATAAGATAACATTGATATATCTATAAGCAATAAAAAGTACTTTGAAAATGACTTTCTAAAACCATAGTTCAGTGCTTTGAAATCTACTTTTAAGGTCTTAATGATTAACCAAAACACAGGAAAGACTAGCAACTCAATGACAAGGTTTAAATGAAAATGGTTAAGTACAATCAAATAATGTCGATTGATGACTAAGGCAATCCCATAAATAATAAGATTGTGAACAAGACTCTCTATGACGATTGGAAACAAGCCATAGAAAATATCTAATAACCTATTGCCATAACGATTTCTGTAGAGGGAATAAACAACCAAGAAGGCATGCCCTAAAACATAGGATAGGGCTGGAGAAAGCACAAACAAAAATCGGATAATCAAGGGGATGATGATATACCATCTTAGCTTTATCTTCTCGGAGGTAATGTATTGATAAATGACAATAAAGAGGATAATCTCCGCTAAAAAGTCTAGATTATCCAACAAAAAATTGATTGCTGTCATAGGCTGATTCTCTCAAGCAATTTCTTTAGTTTCAACTTTGAAACATAGCAAACGCCACCATTTTCAAAATAGACTGTCCCCGTACTTTTATCTAATTTGATGACATTTTCTGGGTTGATAAGGAAAGATTTGTGGCATTTAAACAGTCTAGGGTCACTCTTTTCAATTTGTGAGAGACTGCCATAAAACTCAATCTGCTCCTCTTTAGTATAAAGGATAACCTTATGAACGATATCCGAGGTCTCAAAGTACAAGATATCATGAAAGGGAACCTGAATAACGGTCTTAGCATTCTCAATCCGAAAAGCGTCTTCTGGATTCTGACTCTGTATCTTTTTGCAGGTTAATAAGATAATACTTTCCACACGCTTTTGAAAGTCCTCACCCTCCAAAGACTTATCAATAAAGTCTAGAGCTACCAGTTGGTATTGAAAAGTTAAGGGAAGATACTCTGAATGAGTCGTGAAGAAAACAATACTGGCATAGGGATCATTCTTGCGAATCTGCTTAGCCACTTCCAAACCTTTTTTAGTATCGTCTTTAATTTGAATGTCCAAGAAAAAGAGCTGATGAGACCCTCGCTCGGTAATAGACTCTAACAGTTGATTGGGTTTGTCAAAAACCTCAAAGTCCCCCACTTTAATATTATTTTTCTTAAGAATCGTATGAATAACCTCTTCAATACGATTTTGTTGGATAAAATGATCTTCTAAAACATAGATGTTAAGCATGGCATAACTTCCTTTAGCATAATCTTAAGAGAAATTCTAAGTTAGAGCATTTCTTTAATAAATGAACCTCTCTTATTTATTCAAAATGAGATTTATTGTTCTCTTTACTTATTTTACATTTTTATTACAAAAAAAAACAATAGTTTGTAACATTTTTTTGCTCCAATCAACCAAAAAAACACCCCACAAAGTTAGATTTTATCTGTCTAACTTTTGGGGTGCAGTTCATAAATAGCAATCTTTTTCGTACTAGTTACGATAATAAGGGACACCTTCAGCAGTTTGGTCCTGACCAATAACAAGGTAATCAGAGCCGTTACTACCTCCAGAAATCGCTCTCAATGCAGCTGAGCTTGTATCTGAGAAAACTCCTGCATAGAAAATATTATCTGAAACTCTTTGAGGCTTCAATTGAGCAGTATAACCTGTTGAGTTTTTAATAATTGTACCATCAGCATTAATTGTAACTGATTCACCATTCGCATTAGTCCAAGTTCCCACAAGAGAGCTAATATCACCATTGTCAAGGGCACCAAAGTCAAGCGATGATTGACTATTATTTGTGTTCTTCTCAGATTTAGCCTTATCTGTTCCAGCTGCAGATTCAGCCACTTGTCCACCATCTGTAGTGCCTGCTTGAGCTTGTTCTTGAGAGGAAACTTTAGGTGCTACTGCTGAGGCCTGATTGTCATTTTCTTCATTTGTGACTGCTGAAGATGATGATTGAACTGATTTCTTATCCTTCTTAACAGCCTTACTTGAGCTTGAAGATGACTTCTTAACCGTTTTGACTGGACTGCTACTTGTGCTAACACGAGCTGATTCATGGCTGTTAAATTTAGACACCAAAAAGATAGCGAGGATAACTACGATAAGGGCTAATACTAAACCAATAAGTTTACTTGTATTTTTCATGAGTGATGTCCTTTACTGATAATTTACTCGGATATTATAATACAAAAACAGCTAAATTTTTCATTGAAGTCATAAACGGTCGTTTTTTCGTCATAATCAGAAAATAACATTTAAAATAAAAATACTATATATATATCAAACTGCCATGGGTTTTGGAACAAGCATCTTAGCAACAATCTCTTTTTGTTTAGCTTTCGAAACCAAGCATGACTCTCCATTTTCAAAATAAATTACACCTAACTCTTTGTCCAATCTCACAATGTTTTCGGGATTTACAACAAATGATTTATGGCATTTATATAGTCTGCAGTCTTGTTTCACAATTTTTGACAATTGACCATAGAACTCAATCTGCTCTTCCGTTGTATGAAGAATCACCTTATGAACTGTTGGAGATGTTTCAAAATAAAGAATCTTATGAAAAGGAACTTGTATAGTTGCATTCTTTGTATCTACCGTAAAAGCACACTCTATTTGGCTCAAACCATTTTTAGAAAGTACTAATCCAATATCAGAAATAATCCTATCTTCATATTCAATATCAGGCAAATTCTTGTCAATAAAATCAAGTGCAGCTAAGCGATACTGAAAGGTTGAAGGTAGGAGTTCGGGATGTGCTGTGATGAAAACAATACTAGCATAAGGATCTCGCTCACGAATCTGTTGAGCAACCAATACTCCCCCTTCGATATCACTATCAGATCCAATATCTAGAAAAAACAGTAAATGCGAGCCCCTTTCCGTAATACGCTCTAATAATTGATTGGGTTTATCGTATAAATTGACCTTCCCAATTCTTAAAATATATATTTGTTTAGACTTGTGGATGGCATCCTCAAGACGAGCTTGTTGAAAATAATCTTCTTCTAAAACAAAAATATCTAACATGCTCAATACCTCCGTTTTATAACATTTCCTTTCAATAACTTGATGAATTAGCTACTTATAGAACGAATCCTATACTTTCATTTTGATTCTACAACTTTCTCTAATTTACGGCAAATATTTTCAAAACATATTGAACAATATATTTATTCAACTCTTGAAACTAAAAAACACCACCCTCAAAAGAGAGTGATGTTACGAATCTTAAGAAATATCCACATAGCGTCTTGCACCGCTATAGGTTACATAAGACAACCAGGTGTGGCCATCAGCTGTAAGGACCTTGTCATAGCGAACGGACATGCCTTTATCATAGTAGGCTAACTCTGGGCTTGCAACGCTTGGTTGATCCTTGATAGAGCTAGGTTTGGTAAAGGTATAGGTGCCAGTTGCCGCTAGGCTTGGACTTGCTGGTTGAGCAACTGCTGTTGCCTTAGCATCAATAGCAATGTAACGGCGGTTGCCTCCATGGCTAACATAAGAGAGCCAGGTATGACCATCTGCAGTCACCAATCTGTCATAGTTAACGGACATACCAGCATCATAGTAGGCCAACTCTGGACTTGCCACACTTGGTTCTGCTTTAATGCTAGAGCGTTCCTTGAAAGTATAGGTACCAGATGAAGGTGTACTTGGTTGGACTGGTTGTTCTACAGGTTTAGTTACACTTGTTGGTGCGATAGCAACATAGAAACGATGTCCTGAATAGCTGAGATAAGAAAGCCATGTATAGCCATCATTATTGACAACCTTGTCATAGTTGACTGACATACCAGCATCGTAGTAGCTAACATCTGGGTTGGCTACCAAAGGTTGAGTCTTAATGCCAGAACGAGCAGTAAAGGTGTATGAACCTGAAGCTGGAAGGTTGTGGCGGGTTGCATTTTGAACTGGAACAGTTGTGCTAGTGCCTCCGATACCTACCATCTTACCATCTTGGACATAGTAGAGATGGACAATATATTCGCCCGCTTCAGCCTTATGGTCAGTAACATTGATGCGAACCTTGTAGCTACCATCACTTTGTCTGTCAACTTGGTGCCATACAAGATCGTCTTGACCGTTTTGAGCTGTCCATACTGGAACACTTACGCCTTGGATAGCTTTATCACCACCAGAAACATTAGTGATATGAACATCAAAACCAAGGTTAGAGAGATTTTCAATATTGATAGTACCGCTTGGTTTGCTTTCTTGTTGAGCAAGTTTAGACACGGCTACATAACGGCGGTTGCCATTGTAGCTGAGGTAAGAAAGCCATTGGTAACCATCACCACTGACAATCTTATCGTAATTGACTGACATGCCAGCATCGTAGTAGGCCAACTCTGGACTTGCCACACGAGGTTCTGCCTTGATGCTAGAACGTTTTTTGAAGGTGTAAGTTCCTGCATCAGGAAGGCTATAGCTAGTAGTTGTATGCGTTTCTTCAACCTTGGCAGGAACTGTGTAAGTTGTGCCACCCACACCAACTAATTTACCATTAGTTTCAACATAGTAAAGATGAACATTGTAGAGGCCACGTTCATTCTTGTGGTCAGTTAGACTGACGTTAACCTTGTAGTTACCATCGTTAAGACGAGTCGCATTGTACCAGATGATGTCATCTTGTCCATTCTTTTCAGACCAGATTGGAACAGATACCCCAAGGACACCGTTTTGATCTGAAACATTACTGATAACCACACTAAAGTCACCATTATCATGGCTTTCAATAGCAATATCGCCTCTTGGTTTAGCTACAGCCTCTGCTGCAGCACCTAGATCGACGTAACGACGAGTACCATTGTATGACACATAAGAAATCCAACGGTGGTTGTCAGCAAGCAAAGATCTATCGTAGTTGACTGACATACCGGGATCAAAATTGAACTCAGTCTTAGCAGTCAAGCTAGGTTGATTCTTCACATCTGCAGGTTTAGTGAAGTAATAAGTACCACGTTCAGGGATGGTTTCATATCTAGTCGCTTCAGTGTTGCTACTAGTATTTTCGGCCTTCAAAGCTGCGATATCAGCATAGTAGCGTTCATAGTCGTAACCAATGTAAGAAATCCATTGGTGATTGTCTCTCTTCAAGACCTTGTCATAGATAACATGGTCGCCTGCACTAAAGACGAAGGTAGGTTTGATATCCATGATTGGCGCAGTACGAATTTCTGTTGTGCGACGGAAATAATAGGTACCGTTTGATGGGATATCAAGAGAACCATCAGCAGTCACTGGACCATCTACACCTGGCTGACTAGAATTAGTTAAGACAGTACGAAGACTAGTATCGACAGCTTCACGGTCAGTACCTCTAACTTCTGTTACTTCTGAAGTTGCTGAACGGTCAGTTTCACTAGCTACTTCAGAGCTAGCTACTGATGACACTTCAGAACGTGGGCTAGCCACTTCTGATCTAGAAACAGTAGCAACAGCAGATGCAGAATGAGCAACCTCTGCCGGTACTTCCAAAGAAGCAGCCTCGCTAGCCACTACACTATTAGCTTCAGAAGAGGCAACCTCACTGCTAGCAAGCTTAGGTCTTGGCGCTTCAGATCTTGAAGCTGGTTGATTGAGGACATCGGTAACAGCTTCTGAAGTTGCCTGGTCGATTTGAAGTGGTTCAGAATTATTTACAAAAACTTCATAATCCTTGCTGGTACTTGTGCTGTTGGCTTGTTCCTGAGCCAAAGCATGTCCACCAAGCATCAAGCTCGCACCAATCAAGACTGATGCAGCTCCAAAAGAATATTTACGAATTGAGTAACGTTGACGTTCCTTAACAACATATGCCTTTCTCATTTTGATCACTCTCACTTTCTAGGCTGTTTGATAAACATTGGAACCGTTTTCACATTTCTATTATACCCCTTTGAAATATTTTTTACAATTATTTCAATATTATTACTAAACTTTATTTTGTAGAAAATTGATATCTAATTCTTTCAAATAACTATAATTAAGAAAAACCCCAAGAACTACCTGAGGGCTTTTGCTACATCTAATTCCTTGACACATTAAGCAAATCTGAATAGATTAATTAATTCATTCTGAGTTGATTTGACTATAGGTATCAATCTAGTCTAACTCTGATTCATCATAGATGTATTCTTCTAAATGTTCAGTCACTGTAATCTCATCGCAGGAGCTAACATTTTGAAAGTCCTTAATGTAAACAATTTTATACTGATTTGGTAGAAGTACAGGAAAGGCAATTGGCTCACCATTCTTACACACGCGAAACATCTGAAAGCTATCTGTTACGTTACTAATAAAGACAAACGGAAACAAATGAGGACTGGGAGAATTCAAATAGTGATAGATACCCTTTAAGGTACCACTAGTACTTCTCACTTCTCCATGTTCTTTTTGAGACATTTTTAAAGCGTACTCCTTCTACTACTTGTAATTTCCTTTTCTTAAGTACCGAGGGACAATACCATTAATCTAATTTATTGTAAACATGCATTCGACCATATATCGCATCAGAACCGAAACGAATCTGTCCATTACTATCAAAGAAAATTGGGTCACTAGTTGGTCCATCATTATGAGCAAATCCTGCTACATAACCGCCATCTTGAGCAAAACCATTAAAGAGCTGACTACTTGTATCACTATAACCACTTTCAGCACCAACACGGGTTACACTACCGGATGGGGATACTGTAATTGTGTCCCCTAAGTCATTTTGATAGGTACCAGCAACACTAGAGAAATCACCATTAGCCATTGCCGTAGCATCAACCACTGTGGTAGCTGGTGTTTGTTCCGCTGAAGCAGCTGGTTGTTCTGTAGGAGTTCCTTGATTTACTCCAGCTGTTTCTTCACTAGGATTTGTTGGAGCAACTTCTTGTTGAGTAGATCCAGCAACATTTCCGGCTGATGGTTGTGAAGCCGTTTCTCCAGAGGTTGCCTTTGAGACCTCTTCTGAACTAGAAGATTTTGTCTTTTGCTCAGACTTCTTCGTTTTTTCTTTTGAAGATGGTTTTGTCGATTTCACTTTCTGACTAACCTTACTAGAGCTCGATGTTAATGTAGCTTCCTTCTTGTTATTACCACATGCACCAAGTAATAGAACGGAAGTTAAAGCGAGTGCGGTTAAAATTGTGAAACGTTTTGTAGCAGGTTTCATAATAATTCTCCTTATTACTCTATTTTAGACTGTGTCATTTTCAAAAATCTCAATGAAATAAGTTATATTCTTTAATTCTTCTTATGGGTATAATATACTGCATATTAGAAAAAAAGAACAGGACACGTATGTCCTGCTCTATTCTTTCATAGCATCTCTCATTTTCTCTGATATGATGTCAGTTAAAGAGGTGTCTCCTAGCAATCTAGCCAAGATTATCCCTTCTTGATAGGCCTTTTTAGCCTCAAAAATATCATTCTTTACAACATATAGATACTGTCCCTCTAGCATTCTCAAAATTGGTTTTTTCTGATAATCTTGAGTTTCCTCCATAATGTGATGCAGTTGATTGAATGCTACTTCCGATAAATGAAACTTTTTTCGTTCATATTCAACTATTGGAACCATTAATAAGGCATCCCTAAGTAAAAATAGATACTCCGTGGGAATACTATCATAACTATTTATAAGATTCCTACAAATGGTATAAAAGGTCCCTTCACTAAACCCATCTGACCGCATACTATCACCATCTCCTAACGAGATTTGATATAGTTCTATAAGTAGTAGATCATTGATAGTGTATACCCTTTTCTCACATAATGAAGGTAAACTCTTCTCCAATATGCTCATGCCAAATTTTTGGTGTGTCTTTGAAGTATATGAGTAAAGTTTTGACTGTAAGATATCAACGACCCTCTGTTCATCAACTGGCAAATCATCATAATAGATATCAATAATTTTACCCAGCTTTTCGTCTAGTTTCATTAGGTTATTTGGCTTATCTAAACTAGTCGCATGCATCAATTGATATTTGAGATTGAGGTATTCTACCGGCAACTTTGAGCCTATAGCCCTCTCTCCAAGCAATTCCGATAAAGATATATTCAGACGTCTTGCCAAGTGCTCTAAGGTCTCTAATTTAGGTTGAGACTTCCCTGTTTCTATACGTGTCAATTGCCGTACTGATAAAACCTCATCCCCTTCACAAAATTTTTCTTTAGTGAATCCTTGTGCTAATCTCAACTCTCTTAACCGATGACCAAAGTCTTGTCCAAACATCGCTAGCTCCCTTTTACTTGAAACTATTATAATTTTTATGATTTGTAATAGTATACCACCCAGTATTCACTATTTCAATTATGAAACGAAAATAATCATTACTTTCAATACCACTTACAAAGAAAAAAGATAGGATTTTCATCCTACCTTTTCAAGTTACTTTTATTGTATCACATCTTAGAGCTGTTCTGCTACTGCTGAAAGAAGATCTTGGATACCATTGGCATCGCTACCACCGGCCATGGCCATATCTGGTTTACCACCACCACGACCTGATACGATTGGTGCGAGAACCTTGATAACATTACCTGCGTGAACATCTTTAGACTTGCTTGCTACAAGAACATTAACTTTTTCGCCAATGTGAGCTGCAAGGACAAGGACGTCAGAGTAGTCTGCTTGTTTCCATTGGTCCGCGAAGGTACGAAGGGCACCTGCATCAGAAACTTCTACTTGGCTAGCAATGTAACGAACACCGTTAGCTTCTTTAACATCTTTGAAGACGTCACCAGCTGCAGCTGCAGCTGCCTTTTCTTTAAGCGCAGCATTTTCTTTTTGAAGGGCATGCAATTGCTCTTGAAGGCTAGCAACCTTGTTAGGCACTTCTTTCAATTGTGGTGCCTTAAGTGTTGCTGCGATTGCTTTGAGGGCATCTTCTTCTTCACGGTAAGCAAGGTAAGCTTCACGTGATGTCACTGCCAAGATACGACGTGTTCCTGAACCGATACCTTCTTCTTTGACAATCTTGAACATACCGATTTCAGCAGTGTTGGCAACGTGCGTACCACCACAAAGCTCAACAGAGTAATCACCGATTGAAACGACACGAACATTCTTACCATATTTTTCACCAAAGAGGGCCATAGCTCCCATTGATTTAGCAGTGTCAATGTCTGTTTCAATAGTTGTTACTGGAGTAGCTTTCCAGATTTCTTCGTTAACTTGTTCTTCGATAGCACGCAATTCTTCTGGAGTTACAGCCTCAAAGTGAGTGAAGTCGAAACGCAAGAATTCTTGTTCGTTAAGAGAACCGGCTTGAACAGCATGATCACCGACGATGTTATGAAGGGCAGCGTGCAAGAGGTGAGTCGCTGTGTGGTTCTTCATGACACGGTGACGACGTGTGTGGTCAATTTCAAGTTTATAGTTAGCTTCTACAACAAGTTCACCTTCAACTTCAACAGTGTGAAGGGCTTGTCCATTTGGTGCACGTTGAACATCAACCACACGTGCAACGACTGTACCAGCTGCATCTGAGATCGTACCGTGGTCTGCTACTTGTCCACCCATTTCAGCGTAGAATGGTGTTTGTTCAAAGACAAGGAGGGCTTGACCAAAGTTAACACTATCATGACGAGCATCATCAGCAACGATGACGCTCAAACGGCTTTCAGCAGTTTCCGCTTCATACAAGAACTCAGATGGTTCAGTGATGTTAGCGAGGGTTTCATTTTGCATACCCATAGAACCACCTTTGACGACGCTAGCACGCGCACGGTCTTGTTGTTCTTTCATGGCAGCTTTGAAACCTTCATGGTCAATCTTGAAGCCTTCATCTTCAGCCAACTCTTCTGTCAATTCCACTGGGAATCCATAAGTATCGTAAAGTTTAAAGATGTCTTTACCTTCAAGCGTATCTTTACCAGATTTCTTAAGGTTAGCAAGAAGCTCATCAAGCATGCTTGAACCTGCATCAATGGTACGTGCAAAGGTTTCTTCTTCACGTTTAACAATCTTCTCGATAAAGTCTTTCTTCTCAAGAACTTCTGGGTAATAGCTTTCCATGATTTGACCAACAGTTGGGACAAGTTTGTACAAGAAAGCGTCAGAAATGCCGAGACGACGACCATGCATTACGGCACGACGGAGAAGACGACGAAGGACATAACCACGACCTTCATTACCTGGAAGAGCACCATCACCGATGGCAAATGCCAATGAACGAATGTGGTCAGCAATAACCTTGAAGCTCATTGTGTCACCGTCTGGATCGTAAGTTTTACCAGACATTTTTTCGATTTCACGAATGATAGGCATGAAGAGGTCTGTTTCAAAGTTTGTTTTAGCCCCTTGCATTACGGCTACAAGACGTTCAAGACCTGCGCCCGTATCAATGTTTTTATTAGGAAGTTCCTTGTATTCTGAACGTGGAACTGCTGGGTCTGCGTTGAATTGTGACAAAACGATGTTCCAAATTTCAATATAACGATCGTTTTCAATATCTTCTTCAAGCAAACGGATACCAATATTATCAGGGTCAAAGTCTTCGCCACGGTCAAAGAAGATTTCAGTATCTGGTCCTGAAGGTCCAGCACCGATTTCCCAGAAGTTATCTTCAATTGGAATCAAATGACTTGGTTCAACACCGCAGGCAATCCAACGGTTGTATGAATCTTTATCATCTGGATAGTAAGTCATGTAAAGTTTGTCTTTTGGAAAATCAAACCACTCTGGGCTTGTCAAAAGCTCATAACCCCACTCAATAGCTTCATCACGGAAGTAGTCACCAACTGAAAAGTTACCAAGCATTTCAAACATAGTGTGGTGACGAGCTGTCTTACCAACGTTTTCGATATCGTTGGTACGGATAGCTTTTTGTGAGTTGGTAATACGTGGATTTTCAGGAATCACAGAGCCATCAAAGTATTTTTTCAAAGTGGCAACCCCTGAGTTAATCCAAAGAAGGGTTGGATCGTTAACTGGAACCAAGTTAGCTGATGGTTCAACAGCGTGACCTTTTGATTTCCAGAAATCAAGCCACATTTGACGAATTTGTGCTGAAGTAAGTTGTTTCATTGTTTCTCCTTAATCAATTGTTTCTTATTTTGAGCTATTCTCGAGCATTTCCACATAGTCAATAGCGACACATAGGGAAATGGCTAAATCGGCATAAGTATTTTCATAAACGGTAACAGTATAGGTCGATGTTAGATGGAAGAGTTCCTTTTGAATCCTAGCAACTACCTGATCTTGACTATTAAGCAGTTGAAAATCCAGGTCCCAAATATTCCCCTCTATTCGCAAGCCAAGATTATCGACATCATACTTATCACGAAGAAAGGTTAATTTTTTACGAATGTAAAAACTCGAACCATCCTGTAAATTCACCGTAAATTTGGGTAAGAGGCTAATAGGCTCCTTGGTGATATGACTAATCTCACGACCATCCTCGCCAAAAATAGTAAAGGTCTTTGGAATCTTAAAAAAGGATCCTTCTACCTGATAGGCAACTCTACCTTGATCATCCTTGATATCAAAGCGTTCACCACCCAATCGAAACTTCTGTTTGACAAAATAGGTTTTCATAAGCTACCTCCAATAATGTCATACATTCATTCAAAAAATACTAAAAGAATAAAAGACAAGGCCACTAAACGAAGGGCGACGTGAACCGCGGTACCACCTTCATTCAATGAACTTGTCATTCTTATTTGTCTTTAATTGTGAACTTTGAGTAGCAAGTAACCAGATTCATCCATGGCTCGCAGCGACCGCCATTTTTCTGTATCAGAAGCAATGATTACCAATCTCAAAGGGATAGCCAAAAATGTCATGTTGTTAGAACTTTTAGCCACTCTTCATTTTAACGTGTTTTAGGTCTTAGGTCAAGCTGATAATAGCATTATCAACTCTATCTTGTGATTTATTTGCTAGAGCTTGATGATGAACTTGATGAAGCCCCAGAGCCAGTCACATACTGGTCAAGAATTGCACTGAAGGCCTTGTCTACAACTTTAACATTGTATTTCTTAAGGACCTTAGCAATCACTGAGTTAGTGAAGTTAGTATCAGCTTTCTTACCATTGATGATAACCTTAGTCAAATCATCCTTATAGTTTTTCCAATCTGCATTTTTCTCAGATTTTGAAACAGTTTTGACGATATAGTAAGTTGCAGCACCAGTTGAGCTATTTGAAACAGTCACTACGTCAGAAACGGCATTAGCATCTTGTTTGAAGGCTGCTGTCAAAACATCTGCTGGGAAGTCTTGAGAAGCTGAGTTAACTGTCTTAGAAGCCACTTCCAAGCTGTTATCTTTAGCAACTTGTGAGAAGTCTGCTCCTTCTGCCTTAGCTTCAGAGTCTACCTTATCTGCCACTGCTTTATCAGTAGTTGAAACTACTTGTACCTCTGTATTTGGTGTGTAGTTATCATAGGCGGCCTTGTAATTTGCTTCCGTCAAATCTTTTTGTGCGGCTTGGTTAACAGCATACTCAACCAATTTTTGTGTACGGATTTGCGTACGGTATGACTCTTCTGTTTGACCATAGGCTGCAAGTACTTGTGAGAATTGATCTCCGTATTGTTCTGAAGCTTGCTTATAAGCTTTGTCTACGTCTTCTTTGCTGACTTTGCTACCATATTCTTTTTCAAGAGCCTTTTGCAAAGTTGCACTCAAAACACTTTGTTGTGTTTGGCTGCTACCTTTAAGTGAATCAAAGACATCACCGACAGTAACAGTATCACCTTTCATAGATACCAAAGTAGTTTCTTCAGTTGTTTCGTTACCTAGAGAAACATACGTAATACCTGCACCAACGAGAGCTGAAACAGCTACAAGGGCAAGACCTCCGAGGAAGCGGCCACCTGAGCTTGGTTTACCAGCATCACGTGTCTTTTTCGTTTTAGCACGTTTAGCTTTTTCTTTCGCTTTTTCACTAGCGAGGGCGATGCTTTCCTCTTCTTCTTTTTGGCGATCAAGATGCTCTTGTTCTGCGTCTTTGTCTGCTACAACCTCTTCAACAGTTTCTTCTGTCGACTCAAGGTTTTCATTTTCTTTAGCCATTCTATCTACTCCTTAAATTGTCAATATCTTTGTTATTATACCACACTTACTTAAATAATGCTTAATCTGGCAAGATAATATTTTCAGAATTTTTCCGAAGCATAAGAAGTCCGTCACTCATAGGTACCAAACTAGCAGTCAAACCAGGGTTATCTAAGGTCGCATCAAAAAGGCGATGCAAACCACGGTAAATCGTACGTTGACCACGACGAACCTCCATAATGTCTTTAGCAATATCTCCTCCTTGGAAGATATCATCAAAAACAATCACACCGCCAACCTTAAGACGTTTTAGGATTTCAGGCAGAAAGACGATATATTTAGACTTGGCTGAATCCATAAAGACAAAATCATAATCAGTGTCCAAATCTTGCAAGACTTCTGCTGCATCCCCCTCAAGCAAGGTGATTTGTTTGCGACTATCATACTTGGCCAGATTTTCCTTGGCAAAGCCAATCATTTCTTCATTACGATCAACCGTCGTAATCTGAGCATCAGGAGCGTACTCAGCCATAAGGAGGGCTGAAAAACCAATAGCTGTCCCTACCTCTAGGATTTTCTTAGGCTGCAAGGTCTGCAACAAGAACCGGAAGTAGGCAACAACCTCGTGCTGGATAATTGGAATATTTTCTTTACGAGCAAAGGCTTCCAGTTCAGCCAAATGCCCTTTATTTTCTTGAAGATGCGTTCGCATGTAGTCCACGATATCCTTGTTGACTACTGGACGACGCATGTTGTGATTTGCGTTTTTACTATATGATTTAACCATGTGTTTTATTATATAAAAAATCCCTAGCGAGTGCTAGAGATTTTTCTTATCTATAAATCAAATCGTCATCATTAAGCTACTTGACGTAACCCCCTCTTTTTCAAGAGGTAAGCAATGACCAAAGCCACCACGTAAAGAGCGATGAAAACAAGCAAGGTCATCTGGTAAGATTTTGTCAATTCGTAGGTTACGGATAAGAGCATTGGCCCCACTAAGGCCGCCATCGCCCAGGCAGTCAAAATATAACCATGAAGGGTAGCCAACTCCTTTGCCCCAAAGATATCGCTAAGGTATGGAGGAATCAAGGAGAATCCTGCCCCGTAGCAAGTCATCAGAACAGCCATCGCAACCACAAAGACAAGTGGAACTTGCAGGACAATTAGGAGGACGGCCATAACAATATTAACCACAAAGAGGAGGATAAAGGTCTTCGGACGTCCAATATAATCCGACAAGCCTGCCCAGAGAAGGCGACCAAAACCATTAAAGATTCCCATAACACCTACAACAACTGCCGCTGATTCCGCTGACATCCCAACCATATCTTGAGCCATTGGAGAAATAGCAGAGACAAGGGCTAAGCCACATGAAATATTGATAAACAAGATGAGCCATAACCAGTAGAAAGTTGACGATTTCAGGGCCTCATTAGCCGTAGCTCCCTTGCTCAAATCAGCAGCTTGACGGTTTGGACTCTTGTCAGCCAACAGTTGTGCTTCCTCTACACTTGGTCGTTTAATGAATTGTGAGACAAAAAGCATAACAACAAAATAAACGACTCCCAAGATATAAAAGGTCTGCTCAACACCACGTGCCTGAATCAGATATTGAGCAATGGGACTGGTTAACAGCGAGGCAAAGCCAAAGCCCATAATGGCAAGGCCAGTCGCAAGGCCACGCTTATCAGGAAACCACTTAATAATAGTTGAAACAGGTGTAATATAACCCACACCCAGTCCTAGACCACCAAGAATACCATAACCAAGATAAAGCATCCACAGCTCTCCCCGAGCAATGGCAAAACCTGTCAGGATGTTACCACCAGCATAAAGAACAGCCGACATGCTTCCAGTTACTCGAGGGCCAAATTTTTCAACCAGTCGTCCCATGAAGGCCGCAGAAAGACCAAGACAAAAGATAGCTAGTGAGAAGGCAAATGAAACTGAGGACTGATCCCAGCCAGTCTGGGCCATAATAGGATTACGATAGATACTCCAAGCATAGGTAGACCCCAACATGAGATGGAGTAAGACACCACACGTTGCTACAAGATAACGATTGGTTGTTTTCACAAAAACCTACTTTCTATTTCTGAACATTGTTAACTTATAAAATATAAAACGTTAGGTTTTTAGTCTATCATTAATATAAACTAGGGGCTATAAATATGCTCACCAACGTATTTCCATATCAATCAGAGCTTGTATTTTAGTAAATGTTCGTTTTTTAACATAAAAAGAATCATCCTGATTCAGAATGATTCTCTCATATGGTAACTTCTTTTTAAGAAAGGTGAACACCTTTTTCAACCAAGGCTTCCAATTCAACGAGACGGTCTTCAAAGACTTTAAAAGCTGCATCCAAGTAGTCGGTATTGGTCATATCAACACCAGCTTTCTTGATAACTTCCAAAGGATATTCTGAGCTTCCCGCCTTAAGGTAAGTAAGGTAAGCTTCTTTATCCTCCTCAGTACCGTGAACAATTTTTTCAGCCAAGTAGCTTGCTGCTGCAAACCCTGTAGCGTATTGGTAGACATAGTAATTCATGTAGAAATGCGGAATACGTTCCCACTCAAACTGAATTTCGTAGTTATCTTCAGCTTTAAGGTTATAGTATTTCTCATTGAGGTCTGCGTAAAGTTTATTCATGAAGTCGGCTGTCAAGATTTGACCAGATGCATCTGCTTCATGGATAGCATGCTCAAACTCAGCAAATTGGGTTTGACGGAAGACAGTTCCCTTGAAACCATCCAAATAGTGGTTAAGAATAGCAAAACGTGTCTTGTCATCTTTAACTTCTTTAAGAAGTGTTTCTGTCAAGATATTTTCATTAGTTGTAGACGCAATTTCCGCCAAGAAGATTGGGTAATCTCCATAAACATATGGTTGTGTCTGACGTGTGAACGTTGAATGCAAGCTGTGGCCGGTCTCGTGAACCAAGGTAAAGAGATTGTCCAGAGTGTCTTGCCAGTTCAAAAGCATGAAAGCATTTGTATCATAGGCACCACCTGAGTAGGCACCTGAGCGTTTTCCTTTGTTAGGGTGAACGTCAATCCAACGTTCCGTAAAGGCTGCATGAACCCCTTTACTATACTCTTCACCAAAGATTGCCAAGACTTCTTCTGCTTTCTTGAGGGATTCTTCATAAGTAAGAGCAGTTTCAGTCTCAGAAAGTGGTGTGTAGACGTCATACATCTTAAGCTCATCAAGTCCCAAGACCTTCTTACGCAAATCAAGGTAACGGTGCAAAAGTGGCAAATGCTTGTTCACTGATTCCAAGAGTGAGTCATAAACACTCTCTGGAATAAAGTTAGCCGCAAGTGCTGCATGACGTGCCGAATTATAGTGACGAACTTTGGCTTGGTAATTGTGAACCTTAACAACGCCTTGAAGTGTTTGTGCATAGGTATGTTGGAACTGCTCGTAAGTACCGTACATCGCTTCATAAGCACCCTTACGAATGTCACGGTCCTTAGATTCCATGAGGGTGATAAAGTTACCATGTGTCAACTCAACCACATCCCCTTGGCCATCTGATACCCATGGGAAGAGGATATCAGCATTATCCAAGACATTAAAGGTATCCGTTGGACCGTTGAAAATATCACCGGCTGCTGCCAAGAGTTCTTCCGCTTCTTGAGAAAGAACGTGGTCCTTGTTTGCCAAGAGACGTTCGAAATAGTGGTCATAAAGTCCAAGCTCTGGTTCCTCTGCTTTGAAGGCTGTTAACTTTTCAGCATCCAAGGCCATAAATTCAGGCTCAAAGTAAGCAAAGGCTTCACTCAACTGTGAATAAAGGTTTGAGGCCTTTGCTTGGTACTCTTGATACAGACCTACTGTTGTGTCTTGGTCATTTTTCATTGACGCATAGACATAGATTTTCTCCAAGCGACGCATAAGGCTCATATAAAGTTCTGTTGCCCCAAGCAAGTTCTTAGCAGAATCCAAGAGATGACCTACATAAGCACTAGCCTTCTTCAAATCCTGAACAGTGCTTTCATATTCGGTCTCCCAATCTGCATCTGTCGCAAAAATGGTCGTCAAATCCCATGTGTATTTTTCTTCTAAATGAGTACGATTGTCTGACATAATATTCTCCTTAATTGTGTCTATTCTTTTCTATTTTAGCATAAAAGGTGGGAGGGTAGAGAGTTTGTCGATAAGAAAAATGACTTTTTCGATAATATTGCTTAAAAAGCTTTTCAAAACCTTCAAGTGACTGTCCGATTTGGACAAATCCTTGCTTAGATTCGGGAAATCTCACTTGTGGAAAAAAATCCTGATCAGACAAACTCAACAAATTCATTCCCTTAAGATAAGCCTCCTCCTGCCTTCTCATCCACCTTGGATTTTTCCCCATTAATTCTCGTTGAATTACCTGTGAGACCTTCTTTCGCTGAGTTACTTGATAAGTCTCAACCTGCTCTGCTTGATAAGGAAAACGTAAAACTGTCATGAGATTTTCGGTTAACGGCCAAGCCTTAGTTAAATAATAGACTTTCCCAAAAATATCCTCATAGATAAGATACTTAAGTCTAATTTCCTCACGCTTCCAATCAAGCTCCCATAGGTGAAATCCTACCTTAGCTGTAAAATAGAGAAAGTCCCGCTGTAAACCAGTTAAACGCTGACCCAACCAAAGGTCTTCGCCTAAAAGCCAGCGCACCTCGTAACCCGCTTGATGATAAGCATGTGTCCTCTCTCTCAAACGTTGCTGGGATAAACGAGAACACTGGACTTCCAGAGCTAGGGAATCGCCAACAAATAAATCTGCAATTTGCCCCATCTCAGGCAAAACCTTTTCAATCCATACTCTTTCACCATGATTAACCAAGGATTTATATAAAGCTGA
The DNA here is from genome assembly GCF_037967965.1 of Streptococcus sp. FSL R7-0248. Classification (NCBI taxonomy): domain Bacteria; kingdom Bacillati; phylum Bacillota; class Bacilli; order Lactobacillales; family Streptococcaceae; genus Streptococcus; species Streptococcus sp. FSL R7-0248. The sequence continues at coordinate 405,059 of NZ_CP150201.1, read as the reverse complement.
CTTAAGCGATAGATGTTGGGCAGATTCATTCTCCGAGAAGAACTGACAATCTTGCAAAGACTTATGAGCAAAATGTGGACACATCACCTGACCCTGTCTCAGAAGGACAACTCCTTGGCAGCCCGGACAGCAATAAGAATCCTTACGATTCAAACTAGTTTCTAGAGCTGAAACGAGATTTCCTTTCTGATTTCTTGCAATTAACATAACTCTCTCCTTCGTGCACTCTCTTACTTATTCGTAAAAGAATTCACAAAATAAAAAAACATCTAGATTACTCTAGATGCGTCCCCCATTCAAACTGAAACTTGCTCCCTGCTGTATGGAAACTTAGGTTTATAGGTGTATTGCTTACCTTGGGATACAAGTGCCGCTCAGTCCATTTGATCTCTTTTCAAAAATCTCAATTCTTCAAGGAAAATCCCCCAATTTTCCTAGGAATCAGGATCTTGAAAACAGTTTCTATCCCACATAGCCATTAAAAATAGCTATTGTAGCATAGACAGATGCTCTCACAAACATCTGGTCAAATTCCGTCACTGAAGCATCATCCCAATATGCTTATCACCCTTTTGTTCCGCAATCCCACTAAAAACTTAATCCTTGAGTTGATAATGAGATAAAACAATTTTTAGACTTTTACAAGTTAAAGTCTTTATTTACTAACATTGAACCACCATTTCCCTAGGTGCAGTTCAATACCAACAAACGCAAAACCGTGTTGGTCCAAAATGGTTTCTAGTTAAGAGTATCTTGTGATTGATAGTCAGTCAATCTGAAGAACTTTCCCTCTAGCTTCTTTACGCAGCACGTCATACTGCTTACAAGATACTATTTCCTAGAAGAGTATTGGCTAAAAACGCCACTCTCAAAACATACCACCTATCAGTCATTAGGTTTAGTCCACCTTCTGATAGGTATATTAGCAGTTACTGCTTTATTTTCTTTCCCTCTTCGCTTTTGACGATTAGTCTCTACCAATTCTGCTGTTTTTGAATCTGTCGTTTGCTCTACACGGATTAAAAATACCGCTAGCTCCCGCTACGATGATGCTGATGTTTTAAATCGATTAATCTAATTTTTTGCTGTTTAAATCTTCTCTTTTTTAAATCATCACAATGAAACATTGGAATTTGATAACTTAGAATTCCAGATTCTAAGCTAGTCCTTTTTGACTAGGGAGTCACCCTGCCAAAAAAACAAACTCTTCCTAACACAATCTATTATACTGTATTATAATTTTTTGTCAATTAATTTATTTCATATTTTTTGAAAATAATATTTACACCCTCATTTTACACATAGTTAACTATAGAGAAAAGCTTATAATATAGGCTTTTCTTGCGATTTTGAAAAAATTAGAAAATGTATATCATTTTTTCTTTTTTCAGTCTAAATCAAGTAATTTTAGGAAATGTCAGAAAATTTCATCTTTATTGTTTCTGGTTAACTTGATTTTTCCAAACTAAAAAAACTAGGAAATTTTCCTAGCTTTTTTATGTATTATCTTAGTGTTTACGTTTGTAAGTTGAAATACCGAACAAGGCCAAAGCTGATGTCACCATAGCTGCACCTGCTGCTGCAGAAGCTGCTGTTGATTTTTCACCAGTAGATGGAAGAGCTGGAGCTTCTTCTTTTACAGGTACTGATGTTGGTGTTACAGGTTTACCTGGTGTAGGTTCTGTTGGAGTTGTTGGTACTTGAGGTTTTGGTTTCTCAGTTGTTTCTTCAACAGATACAAAGTTTTTGTGGTAAGTAACTTTTGCTGAAACAGTGTTTGGAAGAACTGGTTTGTTTGGTTCTTCTGGCAATTCAGGAACAACTACTGTTGAGTTAGTTGCGAACCAGTAAGCAGTTGGAACGTTAAGGTTATTTCCGCTTACGATGAAGTCCATTGGTTCACCCTTGAAGATTGTTGCAGCAGCACCATAGTAGGCATTCTTCGTACGAGGTGTTCCGTCTGGGTTAATCGCATCCCAACCTTCATCTGTAACTTCACCAGTTGTTGGATCCACTGTTGGGTCACTGTTAAAGCGTGAACCGTTAGCCACAAATTCGTTATCGTTTGTTGCATAAGCATAACCATCTTCATGCAAAGTGATAGATGAACCAGGAATTTGAACGTATTCATTACCATTCAAACCAACTTTTTCAATGTGGTTTCCAAGTTCAGTGTTCCAGTGGTTAAGTGATGAGATACTCAAAACTGATCCGTTCTTAGACAAATCAAGTGGTGTCACTGATGACTCAGAATCAAAGAAGTTCAAGTTCATCTTAACGTGAAGTTTTTTGTTAGTGTCGTCAGTTTGTGAACCAATGAAAAGTGTCTTAGTTGGATCGTGGTACAACTTAACAATGGCTGAACCATCTGCACTTGGTGTTTCTACCAAAGTGTAAGTTGCAACGATTTTCTTAACTGGAGTACCATTGAATGATGTTCCGTTTAGGTTGTTGTATGTTACAGTCAATGTTTGACCTGTAGCCATCTTCAACCATACATCTTCAGTGTATTCACCGTCAGCATTGATAGTGTACTGTGTACCGTTAGCTGCGCTGAAGTCACTTGGAATGTAACGAGATGTGTTGAATTGTTCAAGGATTTCATCTACTGAGTGACCTGATTGGATTGTTTTATCCAAGTAGTCAACAGAACCTGCTGAGTTTTCAACAGTCATAGTAGCATCAGATTCTGTTTTATAGATCAAGCCAGTAGCATTTTCAGCCAATCCTTTTGTCAAAAGACGAGCAGTTGTTCCACCAGTGTATTCTTTATAAGCTTTTTCCCAAGCAGCATAAGCAAGAACGTCTTGGTAGTATTTATCCAATTGTGTCTTGTAATCTGCAAGTTTTTGTTTATATTCTGAAACCGCAGTTGTCAAAGCTGTTGTTTGAACTTTATTGTCATTGTTAGCAGCTTCAACGCTAGTGTGTTTAACACCTGCTTCTTCTGTAGCTGTGAATCCCCCTGTTGCAACAACATTTGCTTTAGCAGATGTAAGAGCTGCATCAGCTTCTTCACGAGTCAATTTATTTTCAGAAACAACTGTATTTGAAGCTTCTTGAGCATCTTTAGCTGCTTGATTTTGGACAGCTTTAACATCAGCAGAATCTTTTGATGCTGCTGCAGTCGTTGTTGCAGCTTCAACAGCATTATCGAAGTCAGGATTTGAAACTTCAGCAATAGCTTTAGTTGTTGTTTTTACAGTAGTATCTGTTTCAGTAGTAGTTTTTTCTTCTGTTCCAGGTACTGTAGTAACAACTGCTGCATCACCTGTTGTTTTAACAAGGTTAGCACTTGATTCTGCAGCCGTATTTGATACGGTTGCATCAGTATCAGTAGTTGTTGTTACATCTTTAGCTTCATCCGCAGCTGCTACGCTTGTAGCCGCGAGCCCTGCAAGCAATACGCTTGAATACAATGTTGTTTTAAATGGATTGACTTTCATTTACACTTTCTCCTTCTTGGTTAACATTTTATTAACCTATTTTCTTCACCGTTTAATATACTACCGTGATTTTCAAAATTTGGCAATAGTTTTCTGAAAAAAATATTATATATTTGCTACATGTTTTTAAAATTTGACACACTTTTGTTATATTTTAATCATTTCTTTACAATAAAGAGTAATTAGTAAGGATTTTACAGAGTTTTTTACTTAATACTTTCTTATAACTGTTCATTTATTTCTCATAATAAACTGTTTCAACGATAGAATAGGCTTCCTATTAGAAGCAGGTCATCAATAACTGGCCTCTTCATAACTAAAAACACATAAAAAATACCTTCAAGACCTTGACTTTAAGCGTTTTTCGTCGTATGCTTGAAAAAAATGTTAAGAAAGTTGGGGGACTTTTCAATGACAAAAAAAGAAATGAGATTGCTGATCCTTCTTGGGATTAGTATTATTTTAGCGAACCTTGTACTTCGTTTGATTCTTAGGCCTCTGCCTGAGAATATAGCTTATCTCATTAAAACGCTTGGCCTTATGTGTGTGTACTATTTCATCGTACAGAGACGCCTCGGATTAAAGATCAAATCGACAAAAAAGATAAGTTGGTCTGAAACCCTAAGTGTTTGTTGGTTGGTTCTTTTGGCAGATTTTTTCTTTCTTTCTGCGGTTGCTTTGGGTATCAGTAAAGCACCTCACATGATAGGAACTGCCTTGATTATTGCCTTAGGAGCCGGTTTTTTTGAGGAATATTTTTTTCGTGGACTTTTCCTTAAGCTCGCCTTTCAAGATGGTATTAGATCTTCAAAACAGGTTTTAGGAGTCGTTTTCTTGTCTGCCATATTTTTTGGATTGGCCCATCTCGGAAATCTTACTCACCAGCCCTTGAACGCTACCCTGTTCCAAGTTTATTATGCAACAGCTTATGGCATATTCTTTGCTGCTATTTACCTACGTACCGGTAGCCTCTGGTGGACTATTATTCTGCACTTTTTGATTGATTTTGGCAGTGTCCTTATCTCGCAATCAACACAGGCTGCACCAGCTACAAGTATCTGGAATTTCATTTTCTGGCTACCTTTAATTGCCCTAGGACTCTTCCTTATTCGTCCTAAAAAATTGAAAGCCATTAGATATCTTAATGATTAATATTTCAAACTGCATCCCATAAGTTAGATTTTCAGTGTCTAACCTGTGGATGCAGTTTTTCATTTATCAGAACTGCTTTCTTACGACTTATCTCAATTTCCATAATTACTCCTAAAACGATTTAATCATAGAAATTTCATATCAGGTCTTCATCTATTCCTATCAGAATTTTGCTGATTTTAGACTTCTCATTTTGTTATAATATGACCTACAATCATATTTTTCAAAGGGGATGCTTATGAATTTTCAACAATGTCGCTATGTTCAGACTATCGCTGAAACAGGGTCTTTTAGTAAGGCTGCTAAAAAACTCTTTTTGACTCAGCCTAATCTCTCAGCATCCATCCGTGACTTAGAGGAAGAACTTGGTGTCCAACTCTTTGAGCGTTCCAATACAGGAGCTAAACTAACTGATGACGGTCATGATTTTCTCAAATACGCCAAACGTATTCTTGGAGAGTTAGATCTCCTAGAAGGACGTTACCGTAAATCATTCAAGAAATCATTCACTGTTGCCAGTCACCACTACGATTTCTTATCACTTCCCATGGCTCACATTGCCCAACGTTTTCGTAGTGATTATCAAGAATTTCAACTGATTGAAACAACGACTAGGAAGATTCTCAAAAGCGTTGAGAGCTTCGAAAGTGACCTGGGGATTATTTATCTAGATGAAGACAATGACCATATCCTTGAACGCAGTTTCCAACACATGGATCTGACTTTCACACCGCTTGGAGAGTTTGAGACCAAGATTTTCTTAGGTCGCCAACATCCCCTAGCTCACAAAAAATCCCTCAATCTCAAAGATTTAGAGGGATACCCACAGGTCCGCTTTCGTCAAGAAAGCTCTGGTATCCATTTTGACGAAGATCCTCTCGAGGTTCTGCCTGACCAACAAGTAATTTACAGTAATGACCGAGGCAGTGTTATGAATCTGCTCTGTGCCTCAGATAGTTACGCTTCTGGTCTCGGTATTGTTAATAGTTTCATTAAGGACCAAATTGTTTTACTTCCACTGAAGAACAGTCCAAAGCACACCTTGGGTTTTGTGACCAATAATAAACAGAAACAATCCGCAATTATTCAAGCATTTATCGAGGAAATTCAGGATAGCTTACTACCCCACCACTAAGGAGAAGAAAATGGAATTTCAAACACTTAACAATGGCATTAAAATACCCGTGCTTGGTTTTGGCGTCTGGCAAATTTTTGATCAAAAGGAATGTCAAAAAGCCGTTGAAGATGCTCTTTCTGTAGGCTATCGATTAATTGATACTGCTAGCCTTTATCGAAATGAGGAAGCCGTGGGAAGTGCTATTAAGGCATCCGGTATCCCTCGCGAGGATATTTTCCTGACTAGTAAAGCTTGGATTAGCCAGCTTGGCTATGAAGATACCAAATTAGCCCTAAAAGAAACACTTCGCAAACTAGATACTGACTATCTTGATTTATATTTGATTCATCAACCTTTTGGAGACTTACATGGTGCCTGGCGTGCTATGATTGAGCTTAAGCATGAAGAACTTATTAGAGCCATTGGTGTTTCTAACTTCTCAACAGGGCGTTTGGCGGATTTTGCCTTGCAGACACCTGTAATTCCAGCAGTCAATCAAATCGAGTTGCATCCCTATAAACAACACAAACTGATTCAGAAAGCTGATAAGGAATTTGGCACCCTAACGCAAGCCTGGGCTCCTTTCCACAGAGGAGAGGACGGTATTTTTGAGGACCCAACTCTGACTGCTATTGCTGAAAAACATGACAAGACAGTTGCTCAGGTCATCCTAAGATGGCAAACCCAACAAGGCATTTTGACCATTCCTAAAAGTACCCATATCGAACGAATGAAGGAAAACTTTAATAGCTTTGACTTCCACCTAGACCAAGCAGACCTTGACGCTATCAGTAAACTAGACCGATACCCAAATGCTTATGGACCTGATGAAAGTGTGGAACGCATTAAACATTTATTGAAATATAGTGTATAAAAAAACGAGTTCGACTGAACTCGTTTTCTTATACACTAGGTCCTCTTAAGACTTTCCTTAAGAGTAGATCATTCCGATTTTAAGGAAGCAAAACTTTCGAGCACTCAACAAAGATCTGTTTCAAGCGCTTTACTCACAACTGAAGATTAGTAAAAAACAGTTTCCCAATTCAAAAAATTGAAAAACTATTTTTTATGATATTTTACCCAATCACACTTCCGTTTGGAACAGATGGATCTACTGTCAAGACAGTGAGTTTGCCGTCATGTTCTGCGGAAAGGATCATACCTTGGCTGACATATTTCTTCATCATCTTACGTGGTTTGAGATTAGCCACGACTTGAAGTTTCTTGCCGACCAATTCTTGTTCGTTTGGATAGAATTTAGCGATACCTGAGAGGATTTGACGGTCTTCACCGTCACCAGCGTCAAGACGGAAGCGGAGCAATTTGTCTGAACCTTCGACCTTTTCTACCTCTTTAACTTCAGCGACACGGATTTCAACCTTGTCAAAGTCGTCAAATTTGATTTGGTCTTTTTCAGATTTAAGCTCAACCTCTTCTGGGTTCCATTCTTTCTCTTGAGGTTTGCCTGCGTTCATTTGAGATTGGATGTAGGCAATCTCTTCATCCATGTCCAGACGTGGGAAGATTGGAGTTCCTTTTGAAACGACTGTCACATTCTCTGGGAATCCTGAAAGTTCAATATTTTCAAGATCAAATGTTACTGGCAAGCCAAGTTGTTCCATAATAGCATTTGAAGTTGTCATCATGAATGGTTGGATGAGGTGGGCTACGACACGAAGACTAGCTGCCAAGTGTGCCATAACCGACGCCAATTGTTCCTTGTCACCATCTTCTTTGGCAAGTACCCATGGAGCTGTTTCATCAATATACTTATTGGTACGTGAAATGATATTCCAAACGGCGTCCAAGGCACGTGGGAAATCCACAGCATTCATTTGTTTGTGGAATTCTTCGATATTTTCAGCTACAACCTTAGCCAAATCAGCATCAAAGTCTGTAACGTTTTCAACATAGGCAGGTACTTGACCACCGAAATACTTGTTAATCATGGCAACTGTACGGTTGAGGAGGTTACCAAGGTCGTTAGCCAATTCATAGTTGATACGAGCTACATAGTCTTCTGGTGTGAAGGTACCATCTGAACCGACAGGAAGACTACGCATGAGGTAGTAACGGAGTGGATCAAGACCAAAACGTTCTACCAACATTTCTGGATAGATCACGTTTCCTTTAGACTTAGACATCTTACCGTCTTTCATGACGAACCAACCGTGGGCAACAAGACGTGTAGGCAATGGCAAATCAAGAGCCATAAGGATGATTGGCCAGTAGATTGAGTGGAAACGAAGGATATCCTTACCAATCATGTGGATGATTTCGTGGTTTTCATCATTTTGCCAGAACAAATCAAAGTTACCATGCTCATCCTGACCATAACCTAGTGCAGTGATATAGTTGATAAGGGCATCAATCCACACATAAACCACATGTTTTGGATCTGATGGTACTTTTACTCCCCAAGTAAAGGTTGTACGTGACACGGCCAAGTCTTCCAAGCCTGGCTCGATGAAGTTTTTAAGCATTTCATTCATACGACCATCAGGTTGGATAAATTCTGGATGTTCTTTAAAGAAGGCAGTCAAACGGTCTGCGTAGTTGCTGAGTTTAAAGAAATATGATTCTTCAGAAACCAACTCTACTTCATGTCCTGATGGAGCTACCCCACCAATGACATTACCTTGCTCATCACGGTAAACTTCTGCCAACTGACTTTCAGTGAAAAATTCTTCATCAGAAACTGAGTACCAACCTGAGTATTCACCAAGATAGATATCTCCTTGTTCCAAGAGACGCTCAAAAACTTGAGCAACAACTTTTTCATGGTAATCATCAGTCGTACGGATGAATTTATCGTATGAGATATCCAAAAGTTGCCAGAGGTCCTTAACACCAACAGCCATACCGTCCACATACTCTTGTGGTGTGATTCCTGCTTCTTCAGCCTTTTGTTGAATCTTTTGGCCATGTTCATCAAGCCCAGTAAGGTAGAAGACATCATAGTTCATCATACGTTTGTAACGTGCTAAGACGTCACAAGCAATGGTCGTATAGGCAGAACCAATATGTAATTTACCAGATGGGTAATAGATAGGTGTTGTGATGTAGAATGTTTTTGTCATTTTAATTTCCTTTCATGTGTTAACAAATGGGCTAACACTGATGATATAACATCTTATTATAGCACGTTTTGGACACTAAAAAAACCAGCTAAGCTGGTTTTAAACATTACTAGTTTTGGAAGCGCTTTTTATCAACTCTAACATCACGTTCATAGTCATAATCTAATTTCTTCACGTCATCCCCTGATAGGCGTTTGAAACTTCTTTCTTCAATAAGTTTGCCTTTCTTATTATAAGTTGTAACGATCAATCTATCACCCTTAACCTTGTATCGAACGGTTTCTTCAAGAGATTCTTTGTAGGATTTAACGTAAATCTTTTTACTTTCATCGTTATCAGCCTGAGTTCGATATTCACTTATTTTGTATTGATTATCTACTGCCTGGTCAATGACTTTCGAATATTCAGATAGTGACATGTTTGGTTTAAGCGTTCTAGACCAAGCATCTGGACGGTATGCTTCGTCAGTATCATAGTCTGTAAAGTCAACCAGATTGTTCCCGCCAGCTAAGGTATAAAAATAAAATTTAACATTGTTACCTTTGACTTTAACAAAATCATGAGCCTCTAGGCCACTTTCCTTGAAAGATTCCATACCATCAACCATTTTCTTCTTATCTTTATGGTAAAAGCGATAAGTTTCAAGTAGATAGGTTCCTTCAGGTATTTTACCGCTTTGCAGGTGCATAAATGCATAGCCACCAAATGAAAGTGCCACTAGGACAATCGCCCCCACTACAGAAGCAATAATAATTTTAGCTTTCTTAGACAAGCCTGTCTTAGCAGGAGCAACTTGTGAAACGGCTTGTGTCACTTGGTCACTCAACTGAGCTTGCTGTGGATTAACACCCTCGTCCTTAGCCTCTTGAGAAATAAATTCCCCATTAGCTTTTGCTTGTTGGATTTCTTCCTCTGTCGGCTTACGATTATTGATTGTTTCGAAATAATCTAACCACTCTTTTTCGTTCATAAAAGTCCCCTTTTTCATTGATACTTCCATTCTAACAGAAAAAAGACTCCAAGGCTATTTGATTATTTCCATATAAAGAAAAGCGATACCAGAATGGAGTTTTGGCTCTCCTTCTCGTACCACTTTACTCATTTACATCATTGGGTGATTAGATTTTATCACTAGATTTTTTACTACTTTTACTATCGTCAGAGCCTGATTTAGAACCACTACCATAGTCATCGCTATTACCATAGCCATAGTCATTACCATAACCATAGCCATAATTGTAGCCATAACCATAATCATAGTAATCCTTGAAGTCATCATATTGATCACTATAAGTCTTCAAATCTTTCTTATAATCTTTGATGGCATCCTTATAGTCATCCCAGCGCTCCTCAGCGTCTCCCTTACTCATACGTTTATAAGTAATACGTGACTGAAGCTTCCCTTTTTTATCATAAGTAGTCAGAGTGTATTCATCGCCATGCTTGACATAGGTACGTTTTTCCTTCAAGGTATCTTTATATTCTCTTGTTGTTTTTTTAACGACTTTGTCAGCTTCCTCTTTGGTATAAAACGAATAGTCTTTTCTCATCTTTTTCATGAAGTCTTTTGTGACATCTTCGACTTGATCCGCATCTAAAACTTGACTCTCTGTTCTATTCCACGGATCAAATACCTGAGGAACATCTGTCTCATAGTCCATCAAACTAACATATGATTTATTGTCACTCTCTACTAAATTGTAGGTTCTAGATTGATTATTCTTTACAACTACAAAAGACTGCAAGTCCAAACCTTCGTCCTTGTATTCATCTATGCCATCAACCATTTTATCTTTGTCTTCATCATAACGAGAGAAAGAAACTACTTCATAGGTTCCATCTACAATTTTTCCTGACTGATAACGCCATAATGAATAGCCACCAACAGAAAGTAAAATCACTGCCACAGCACCCAAGACTGACGCCAAAATAATCTTAGTTTTCTTAGACATACCTTTTTTAGCAGGTACGACTTGTTGGAAGGTTGCTGTTGTTTGTGCAAACTGAGGCTGCTGTGTCATCGTTATCACAGGTTCAGCTGGCTTAATCGGTCTTTGCTCCGTCGCCTGTCCATTTGAGCCAAAGACGTTAGGGTTAGGTCGTTCAAGGATAAACTCGCCTGCTGCTTGAGCTTGAGCTAACTCTGCGGGAGTTGGTTTGCGACCGTTGACTAATTCAAAGTACTCAATCCACTCTTGCTGGTTCATAATAATCTCCTTTTTTATTGGTCTACCGTTCTATTGTACCAAAATAAATGGTGAAATAGTATTTGACAATTATCATAAAGACTGTAAGGTTTTTTAATAAAACATTAGGCTATGATTCTTGATAGTAAAGAGGCGCTTGCACGATAAGTGGATCAGCGCCAGATGAGATAATCCCCATCATGCCTTGAATAATTATAATACTTCAAGGCATACTCATAATCCCTATCATAACCACTTTTGACCCCTTTGGCTTCCTCTGAGCTCAATCGTTTAAAAGTTCTACGCGACTCAATATGTCCATCATTAGCATAAACAGTCAGAACGAGACCATTAGGGCGCTTTTCATAAGTTCTTTTTTGCTTCAACATTTTTTTATAATCGTCTACACACCTTTGGACAGATACTTCTTTTACTCTTGAATACTCCTCTCCCTTTTTAGAAATCTTATCTATATGAGAAATCACTAGAGCTTCATATTCAGAGACTGTTAGATCCTGTTTCAAAGTCCCTGTACGTGGGTCAAAAGTCTGTGGGAGCTTTTCATCATGCTCAAATGGTGAGACAAAAGGTTCCCCATCCCCCACAAAAACATAATAAAATTGAGATTTCATATTCTCAACAACTATAAAATCCTCATATAAGCTATCATTATTCTCTCCTCGCTCAGTCCAATTTATCAATTCATTGGAATATGCCGATTTAGCCTCGTATTTTAGCATCTGATAAGTGCCGTCTGGAATATAGTTCTGTTGATACTTCCAAAATCTTCCCTCTCCTATGGCTATCAAGACTGTCGCAACAAGTCCAAGCAATACAATGATAGCAATCTTCCATTTTTTTGCTTTAGTCATGGCTCTCCCCTCCATATCAGCCTATTATTCAATACTATTTTACCAGAAATAGGGGAAAAGCTAATGACATGACTGTAAAGGAAAAAGAGGTTGAGAACACATACTCTCAAACCTCTTTTCATCAATTTACTTTTTTACATCCTCAGCACCAATTACTGGGTATTCAGTCAATCCTGATGCTGTTTCTTCTTCAAGCTTGTTTGTTTCCTCTGATTTTTCCTCAAAGTCAACCTTAGGTGCATCTTTTTCATAAGCATTAATGATATCAGCTACAACTGGGTGACGTACGACATCGCTAGCAGAGAAGTGAACAAAATCAATAGCCTTAATTCCCTTCAATTTCTCCATAGCATCGACAAGGCCTGATTTAACACGACGTGGCAAGTCAATCTGACTCATATCCCCATTGACAATCATCTTAGAATTAAAACCAAGACGGGTCAAGAACATCTTCATTTGCATGATGGTTGTATTTTGTGCCTCATCAAGGATAACAAAGGCATCCTCTAGGGTACGACCACGCATATAAGCGAGGGGTGCAATCTCAATAATTTCACGTTCCATGAGGCGGGTCGTTTGCTCCTTACCAAGAATTTGATAAAGGGCATCATAGACAGGGCGAAGGTAAGGATCCACCTTTTCCTTGAGATCACCAGGCAAGAAACCGAGGCTCTCACCCGCCTCAACCGCCGGACGTGTTAGAACAATACGTTTAACTTGACCACGTTTAAGGGCTGTAACTGCAAGGGTAACCGCTAAAAAGGTCTTCCCTGTACCAGCTGGACCAATCCCAAAGACCACATCATGACTTTTGATGCTATCAACATAAACCTTTTGCCCCAAGGTCTTCACTCGAATAGGCTTACCACTGTTGTCCTTGATAATCTCTTCTTCATATAAAGCAACAAACTTGTCAATCGAACCATCTTGAGCCATGGTTAAGGCTGCGACAACATCTGAAGTGTTGACTAGCATTCCACGCTCCACTAAAACAAGGAGGGCTTGAATGGTCAAACGGGCCAATTCAACACTTTCCTCGTCATCTCCAAGTATCTGCACACGCTCTGTTCGAGCATGAATAATAACATTGAGGTTTTCCTCGATAAGTTTTAGATGGCGCTCATTGGTCCCAAAAAGTGACAAGACATCATCTGGGTGATTTAGGGTAATTTCAACAGAATACTCTTGCAAATAGAGTTCCTCTTTCTTTCGTCTTTTTCTCCATTATATCAAAAAAATCACGCCAGGCGTGACTTTTTATTATTCTGACTTATTCATTAAATGACACGTGAACGTGGTCATAGTGGTTTTCAGTAACGCTACCACGGTCTGGCATTTGGTTCCATGTGTTAGCTGGTCCGTAGATGTTGTTTACTGGTGCGTAGAATTGTTGTCTGTAGATAACATATGAGATACCTGCATTTGAGATATTGTCTACAGCATATTGAGCGACTTGATTACCAACTTCTGAACCAACTGGTACCATAACGTCAACGGCAAGTCCTTTACCATGGTCTTGTGGATCACCTTCACGGTAACCACCGATATCAGTAAGACCGAATTGTGCTGCTACATCTTGACGGAAAGCTTCAGCTTGTGGTTGAAGGTGTGGATCCGTTGGAAGTGTATTTGTTGATGCAGGTTGTGCTGCTGGTGCTTCTGAAGCAGCTGGTGCCTCTGAAGCAGCTTCTGATGTTGCTGTTGGTTCTGCAGCTGGCTGTTCTGCTGGCGCTTCTGAAGTCGCTGGTGCTTCTGAAGACGCTTCTGATGTTGCTGCTGGTTCTGCAGCTGGTGCTTCTGCTGGAGCTTCTGAAGTCGCTGGTGCTTCTGAAGACGCTTCTGATGTTGCTGTTGGTTCTGCCGCTGGTGCTTCTTCTTTTACTTCAGGTTGTGCTGGTGTTTCAGCAGCTGGAGTAGTTTCTGCTTCAGGTGTAGCCTCTGCTGACGCAGTGACATGATCAATAGCATCAGCAACTGGTTGTTCAGTTTCTGCGTATACTGGTGCTTCTGATGCTGATGCGATAGCTTCTGTTACTTCTGAAACAGCTTGAGTTGACTCTTCTGTAACAGGTGCTTGAGTAGCTGTTGTGCTTACTGTTTCAACTGGAGCTGTCAAGTCCGCTGCAACTACAGATTGACCATTTACAGTCACTTCGTTAGTTGTCAAATTAGCTTCTGCAACTACAGGTGTAGTTGATGTTTCTGAAGCTGGAGTTTCAACTTTAACAGAGACAGCTTGATTATCAGCATTGTAAGTTGCTGTCAAGACTGTTCCAGGGTAAATCAAATCAATGTTTGTGATTTGATTGATGTTAGCCAAAACGTTCACATCAATACCCATTGCTTCAGCGATACTTCCCAAAGTATCACCGTATTGAACTGTATAAGTTTGTTGGTTATCACTTACAGCGATATCTGCTTTGATTTGATCTACTGAACGTGCTGCCCAGTTTGAAGTTTCATCAGCATGTACGTGACTTGCAGCAAAAAGTGAAAGTGCTGCGGTCGAGTAAAGAAGTGCCTTTGTTGTTTTAGATTTTGATAACATGTATAATTCATTCCTTTTTTAACAAATTTAACATATACAATAATACCACATTTTTTGTCAAAAGAGGGGTGATTTACTGCACTTTAAAGCAATTACTAACTAGTTGTAACAAGCCTAATTTATTGAAAAAAAGCTGAGATATTTGTAAAAAATTGTAACAATTCATACCAATTCAAATGGTAATTACTTTTTAAAGAAAATGCTAAAAGTCATTATGCTTATCGTAGACTTAGTCGCTATTAATGAGCCAGATAATCTTCCCAAATCTGGTCAAACTGCCCCAGATTAAAGGAAAAGCTAGCTTGATCTTCCAAGTAACGACTAACTTCTTCGAAGTCATCAGTATGCTTCGGGAAGGTTGAATCTTCAAAAGCCAAATCAGCCAAGATTGCTACTGGTTCATTGGATTTGGGATTACGCTGGGCCATCAGCCAAGTATAAAAGGATTTTCTCATGCCTTCTCCTAACCGATTAATTCTGTTCCAAACTGATCTTGTTTGATTTTTTTGGCCTTCATCAGACCACCTAAGGCTTTTTTAAATTGACCCTTAGAAATACCGAAGGTTGCCTTGATATCTGCTGGTGATGACTTGTCATTAAGCGTCATAAAGCCACCATTGCTCTCTAAATAGGTCAAAATCATCTGAGCATCATTTTCGAGCATTTCAAAAGAACGTGGTTTAAGAGAAAGATTGAGGGTACGGTCAACTTCTCTGAACCCAATCACACGCGCTTCAAGGACCTGACCTAAACGTGGCTCCGCATAACGTTCTGATGGATGGATGAAACCAAGCATGTTATTCTCTGGCAAATAAACAAAAGTTCCTGACAATTTGAGACGGTAGGCAATAGCTGGCCATTTTTGGTTTTGCATATTATCGTAAGCAGGTCCAGCCATACGTTGAAAGACCTCAGGTTCGGCAGGAAGTCCCCAAATACGGTCTTTTTTGTCAACATCGAGTTTGATGTAGAGTTTATCCCCCTTCTTAGGCCAAAGCTCTTTGAGTTCTGGCAAAACATCGAGAGAGACAACAATCTCCTTATCTGGAATTCCTACGTCTACAAAGACACCTAAATCCTTACGAACTTCAGTGACCTCTCCCCAATCATAAGAATCGCGAGTTGCCTTGATTTCCTTTTGAGTCAGACGTGATTTTTGCTTGCTATCTGTATAGGCAAAGCCTGTCACCATGTCACCAACGGCGTATTTTCCTTCTTCTTTAGACAAGGCAAAAGTCACACCGTCCTTTTGTACAAAGTAAAATTTATCATTTTCATCAGTTACTAGGGCAGTAATGATCGTTCCAAGTAATGTATTCATCTTTTTTCCTCTAAAAAGAGAGTCGGACAAGGAAGCTAACATAGTCCATGCTCTCTTGCTTCTGTCCCACTCTCCTTATTTTTCTATTAATTAAACAGTAAGGAGTTCTTTTTCCTTTTCTGCTGTCATGCTGTCAATCTTCTTAACAGCGTCATCAGTTGCTTTTTGGATATCTTTTTCCAAAGCTTTCAATTGATCTTCTGTGATTTCTTTGTCTTTTTCTTGCTTCTTAGCTTCATCCATAGCATCACGGCGGATATTACGGATAGCGATTTTAGCATTTTCGCCGACTTTTTTCACTTCTTTAGCCAACTCTTTACGTGTTTCTTCTGTAAGTGCTGGGATAACCAAGCGCACAACAGAACCATCATTAGCTGGGTTGATTCCAAGGTCAGACTCATTGATAGCACGTTCGATATCAGCAATTGAACCTTTATCAAATGGTGAAATCAAAAGGACACGTGCTTCAGGAACCGTAATTGAAGCCAATTGGTTAAGTGGTGTTGGAGCACCATAGTATTCTACAGTGATGCGGTCAAGAAGTGAGGCATTGGCACGACCTGCACGGATAGAGCCAAATTCACGGGCCAATGACTCGTGTGAGTGGGCGAAACGTTCTTTTGCTTTTTCAATAATTGCGTTTGTCATAAATTCTCTCTTTCTTACTTGTGTGATTCTGCTTTGTTAGATACAGTTGTCCCAATTTGCTCACCAAAGATAACACGTTTGATGTTTCCTGGTTCGTTCATGTTGAAGACAACAAGGTCAATGTCATTATCCATTGAAAGGGTAGAAGCTGTGGCATCCATAATTTTCAAACCACGTTTGATAACTTCCACGTGTGTCAATTCATCAAATTTGACAGCATCAGCGTTTTTACGAGGGTCGTCATTGTAGACACCATCAACGCCGTTTTTAGCCATAAGAATAGCATCAGCTTCAATTTCAGCTGCACGAAGAGCCGCTGTTGTATCTGTTGAGAAGTACGGTGAACCAATACCTGCTGCAAAGATAACAATACGACCTTTTTCAAGGTGACGAAGGGCACGGCCACGAATGTAAGGCTCTGCCACAGATTTCATATCAATCGCTGTCTGAACACGTGTATCAACACCGAGTTGTTTCAAACTATCTGCCATAACAAGGGCATTCATCGTTGTTCCAAGCATTCCAGTATAGTCCGCTTGAACACGATCCATTCCTGCTTCAGCTGCAGGTTCCCCACGCCAAAGGTTACCACCACCGATAACTAGAGCAATTTGAATACCTGAATCCGCTACCTCAGCAATTTCTTTAGCCATAGCTTGGACAGTTGGAAGATCAATCCCAACACCTCGTTCACCGGCTAGAGCTTCACCTGAAAGCTTAATGAGGACACGTTTGTATTTTGGTTCTGCCATGATTTCTCCCTATTAACTATTTTGTTTTATGATTTAATTCTTAGCTGAGATTCATCTTTCCTAAGTCGTCAATTACCATCCTTTTAAGGTGGTTAAGGGGCTTATTCGAGCAACTCCTTTTTATGATTAGGATAGGAAAATGTTTTCTTTTTTTGCAAAGAAAACACTAAATCTTCATCCTTACTATTTTATCATAAATTAGGGTTTTCACCTAGTCAAATATTTAAAAAATATCCTTACAAGATAACTGTAAAGGTGATGGTGTCATTTTTATAAGAGGCAAAGATACGCCCCTTAAATAATTTGACCATACTTTGAGCCATGGACAGGCCAATGCCAAAACCTTTGTGTTCTCTGTTATTATGGGATTCTTCAATACGATAAAAACGCTCAAAAAACTTGCTATAGTCAACAGCCTTACCTTCTTTATAGGTGTTTGACACTTCTAAACGAGCCCGTTTTCGCGTTCTTCCAATCTGACGAAGTCTTACCGTAACTGTCCCTTCTGGATCACAATACTTGTTAGCATTATCCACAAGGAGGGTTACAAGTTCAAAGAGAGACTTCTCCTCTGCCTTTACATGAATATCCGGTGTGATGTCCATGACAAAAGATTTACCGTCTCGAACGACAGGTCCCTTAAAGTCCTCTGCTGCATCCTCAGTAATATAGGAAAAATCGACATCTTGAAGAACAATATCCGGCTGCTCCTCCAGACGAGATAGGGCTACCAGAGAATTGATTAGAGTGGTCAAACGTGCCACCTGGTCATTCGTTGACTTGGTCCATTCGTTCTCTCCAGTCATGAGTTCCTGTAGCTCCGTATTGGCAGAAATAATGGCCAATGGTGTCTTTAATTCATGACTAGCATTGGTAATAAAACGTCGCTGCTTTTCGTAGTTTCGAATGAAGGGACGAATGACAATTCCTGATAAGGCACTAACAATGACAACAAAAAAGATAAAGCCAAACATTGATAAAAGGATAGAAAGATTTAACAAGGCTTGGGAAGAATTATAATAAGAGGTCGTGTCCAGAAAGACCACAAGGATCTTATTTTTGCTAACTTTACTAACCTGATAACTGAGATTAATATTTTTTTCTCTAATGGTTCCAAGAGTACTCGTCATTCGGCTAGCTGCTCGGGCATAAGTAGCGGCCTCTTCATCATTTATCAAGGAAGTATGACTGGTGTCCTGACTGACCACTTCTTCACCAGACAAGGTCACGCTGAAAAAACGAAAACTATCTGATGGAATTTCACGCCCTTGATTGGTCTCAATTTTTTTCGTTTTTCCGAAACTACCATTATTTTCTGTAAGTGTGTTGAGAACCTTACTAATTTCCTGCTCCGTCTGAAAGGACCTCACAGTATTGATGATTCCCACAGTAGAGACCAAGATAAAGAGGATAGCCAAGGAAGCAATCGTAATAAATTGAAGTCGTAAACGTCTAAACATGAGCTACTCCTCTCTAATTGGCGAGAAGGCAAAAGTCGCCTCCTTTTTCACCAAGAATGCTGATGTCAGCCTGGATGGCTTGCAATTTCTGACGCAGATAGGAAATATAGACCCAGACAATAGACTCGTCCACATCTTCCTCATCCTCCCAGATAGTCTTGAAAAGGTGCTCAGTCGTTAATTTCTTGGCAGGATTGAGCATGAAGTGGGCCAGTAACTTGGTCTCTCTGCTTGAAAGTCGAATGGCGTTCCCAGCTACCAACTCCTGCTCTTCTTGGTCCAAACGAACAGAACCAAGAGTCAAAATTTTGGCAGTGAAGCTCTCACTCACACGACGTTCTAATGAACGCAGACGAGCCAAAAGTTCTTTAAGGGAGATTGGCTTGGTCAAGTAATCGTCTGCCCCAGCATCAAGCCCGGTCACGCGATCATCAATTTCAGCCATAGCTGTCAACATAATGACATGCGTCCTGTCCCCAGAGGAGCGAATCTCTTTTAGGGCCTCAATACCTGTTTTAATGGGCATCATAATATCCATAATCATCACTTGATAGGCATTCTGTGCAGCTAGGTCTACTGCCTCTTGCCCATTGAATGCTTGATCCACCTCATAACCCTGATGCTCTAGGGCTGCCTTGTAAACTCGAGAAAGAGCCTCTTCATCCTCAGCTAGTAGAATCTTCAAAGCCATTCTAGTCCCCTCCTTCTTGAATTAAGTTACGGATGGTCTGCATGGTCAAATCGCATGAAGCTAATTCATCCGCACAGCGCTTAAGCTCACGGGTAATCATTTCTGGATTCTTGATGTCGTGCTTGTACTTCATTTGATGCTCCAAACTGGCCCAGGAATCCTGAGCAATGGTCCGAAGCTGAACCTCAACAAAATAGGTTCCTCTCTCATTTCCTAGCACATCTGGAAACTCGGTTTCTACTTCTAAAATGAGATGGTAAGAACGATAGCCATTGGGCTTAGCATTTAAAATGTAATCTTTCTCGTTATAGATAGAAACGCCAGGGATAGCCTTGATGACATCGATAGTTTTGTAAATATCATCGACAAAGCCACAAACAATTCGAATCCCAATACTGTCACGAATTTCCTTGAGAGCAGATTGGTTGGTTTCAGGTAAATTTTTCCTACGACACTTTTCACGCATAGAATCGCTTTCTTTGATTCGTGAAATAAAATGTTCATAGAGTTTAAAGCCTGTTTCCTTTTTGCTAGTAATATTAGCCGCAATAATCGGGTCTGTTATTTCTTGTAAAATCTTGGGGAGATACTGAGCATATTCCCCATAAATACTTGGAGTTGACATATAAACCTCCTCTAATAGCGTTTCCTAATTATAGCATAGTTAGGCTTAAAAATAAGGAATGAGCCAGACAAGAAGGACTCTAAGGCTAAGAAAAAAATCCAGCCGAAGCCAGATTCATTTTGCTTATCTTAATTAAATAGCACAAGGCTATTCATCAAGCGATTTGACAAAAGGCCAGTTACCTAGTTTGTGTGTTTCATAAGTCAAAGCTTTATAACCACATTGCTTGTAGCCATTTTTCTCATAGAAAGGTACATTGTAATCGCGATTGGTAATCAAACCAAGACTGTGACCTCCTGTACTACGCACAAAAGGTTCAACCCCTTCAAGCAAGAAACGACTCCCTATCCCTTTTCTTTGATAATCTGGAGTCACCGCCAACATCATCAAGTACCAGTCGTATTCTGCAGAATCTTCCAGATGTCTTTCGGACTCTTCAACAAAGTTAAAATACTTGAACAACTTGGTGATACTTATAAAACGGAAAAGCTTGGTCGCTCCGTTCTGAAGATAGTTAAGCATAGAAATCGTCTGATGCTGTAAAATGGCCGCCGCAACAATGCGACCGTCCTTTTCAGCCACCAAACATGAGTCCTGTTTAATCGCCAAACGCACCAATATTTCCTGCAAGGCTAAGACAAATTCCTTATACTGTTCAGGCTTCTTTAAATTACTGGCAATCATTGAAAGATAGGGGTAATCTTCAAAGGCATCTGCACATACTTGTGCAACTTCCTGAACTTCGTCTAGTCTTGCTTTGCGATATTGCATCATAATCTCCTAATCTGTCTGTTTTTTTCAGTATAACACAAAACGTATGACTGACAGTCATACGTTCTATGTTTTTTTGTAAAATCTTATAATTTTATAAGAAAAGTTTAGGCAACTTCTTCTGTAAATTGACTATTATAAAGATCAGCATAGAAACCATCTGCTGCCATGAGCTCATCATGATTGCCCTGTTCAATAATGTTACCATCTTTCATCACAAGGATAAGGTCAGCATTTCGAATGGTTGATAAGCGGTGGGCAATAACAAAGCAAGTACGACCTTCCATAAGCTTGTCCATGGCTTTTTGAATCAATTCTTCTGTTCGAGTGTCGACAGATGATGTCGCCTCATCCAAGATAAGGAGAGGGGCATCCTTAAGAAGCGCACGTGCAATGGTCAAGAGCTGCTTCTGTCCAACTGATAAGGTCACAGAATCATCCAAATAAGTATCATAACCCTTTGGAAGTGTGGTAATGAAGTGGTGAATACCGACGGCCTTGGCTGCAGCAATAACTTGCTCATCAGAAATATTCTCTTGGTTGTAAATCAAATTATCACGAATAGTACCTTCAAAGAGCCAAGTGTCTTGAAGCACCATTGAGAATTGGTCATGAACAGTTTCACGCTTCATGTCATTCGTATCCACACCGTCAATGGTAATACGACCTTGGTCGATGTTATAGAACTTCATAAGCAGGTTAACAATAGTCGTCTTACCAGCACCCGTCGGACCAACGATCGCAATCTTTTGACCTGGCTTAGCAAGAGCCGAAAAGTCATGAATAATAGTCTTTTCAGGAGTATAACCAAAGGAAACATGATCAAAGACAACTTGACCTTTAGTATCTGTCAATTCAGCTGTCTTAGCTGACTCGTCGTCCATATCTTTTTCTTCCAAAAATTCAAAGATACGACCAATGGCTGCAGTGGCTGATTGGAGTTGTGTAATCCCTTGTGCAATTTGAGAAAGAGGTTGTGAGAAGATGCGAACATAGGTCATGAAGGCTACCACATCACCAATAGTCAAGCTACCATCAATAACTTTGATGGCACCCACAAGACAGACCATGACATAACCAAAGTTCCCAATGAAAATCATAAGTGGCATCATAATACCTGAGATAAACTGTGATTGCCACATTGATTTATAGAGTTTATCATTAAGTCCCTTGAAAGCTTGACTACTTTCTTGAGCAGCATTGTAACTCGTTACGACTGCTTGACCCGTGTAGATTTCTTCAATATAACCATTAATATTAGCCAAATTTTCTTGTTGGCGCTTGAAAAGGGGTTGCGAGAAGCCCATGATGAAGGCTACCAGAACAAAACCTATCAAGACAGAACCAATCGCAGTGAAAGCCATAGTGACATTTGAGTAGAACATCATAATAATGGCTGCCACCAAGAGAACACTTGAAGTAATCAAGGTACCTAAGCCTTGGCTAAGCGATTGTCCCAAAAGGTCAACGTCATTGGTCACACGAGAGAGGGTATCCCCTTGAGAGTGACTGTCGAAATAATTAAGAGGGACACTGTTGATTTTCTTTTGGATAGCTGTACGGAAACGTTGTGAAAAGCGTTGTGTAACTGTCGCAACCGTAAAGCTTTGTAGGTAACCCACAATGGCTGAAATGGCATAGAGAACAGCCAAGGTCATAGCAATACTTGCTACCTTGTCCAAATCAATGCCTGGAATCGTTCCCATTTTAGTAGGTGTAATACCTTCAGTTATAGTATTGGTAATTTCTTTAAGCTTATCTGGTCCAATAACTGTAATGACCGCTGAAATAATTGCTCCAAAAATCGCAAGGACAAACGGAATTTGGAAACCTTTAATATAGGGTTTTAAGCGTTTATAGGATGATGTTTTTGGCTTATTTTCCATTTTCTAACTCCTCCTTAGACAATTGTGAATAGGCAATTTCTTGGTAAACCTCATTATTTGCCAAGAGTTCCTTGTGAGTTCCTTGACCAACGACCTTACCTTGATCAAGTACCAAGATTTGGTCTGCATCCATAATAGTAGAGATACGTTGAGCTACAATCAACTTGGTCATATCTTGTGTTTTTTCAGCCAATTCTTGACGTAACTTACGATCGGTCTTATAGTCCAAGGCTGAGAAGGAATCATCGAAAATCAAGATTTCAGGCTTACGTGCCAAGGCACGCGCAATAGCCAAACGTTGTTTCTGTCCACCTGAGAAGTTAGACCCGGCTTGGGCAACTTCTGCTTTAAGTTGACCTTCTTTATTTTCAACAAAGTCTTTTCCTTGAGCCAATTCGAGAGCTTCCCAAATCTTAGCATCATCAAGGGGACTGTTATTGCTCGTTCCCATCGTCATATTTGACGTAATATCACCTGAGAAAAGCACTGCCTTCTGTGGAATATAACCGACTATATTGTGCAAGGTTTCATGGTCATAATGTCGCACATCGACACCGTCAACCTTGATGGTTCCTTGCGTGGCATCATAAAAACGTGGGATAAGGTTGACAAGCGTTGATTTACCAGATCCAGTCGAACCAATAAAGGCCACCGTGTCACCTTTTTTAGCTTTGAAGCTAACATGCTCCAAAACAGGCTCTGAAGTTTCAGAATAACGGAAGGAAACATCATCAAATTCGACAGTACCCACTTCTTTAGGTTTTTCAGAACTATTTTCAGGATAAGAGACTGAAGATTGGGTATCTAGAACTTCATTGATACGACCAGCTGCTACAACTGCACGTGGAAGAAGGAAGAAAACAACAATCATCATCATGAATCCCATCACAACCTGCATGGCATAAGATGAATAAACCACCATGTCTGAGAAGAGATGGACCTTATTTTCCATAGCACCAGCAATCTTAGTTGGATCTGTTGGAATCTTAACATCTTCAATCAAATGTGCACCAATCCAATAAATAGCCAGTGTCAAACCACTTGATACAGCAGTCATCACGGGTGTCAGTAAGGCAAAAGAACGACCGATAAAGAGATTGTTTTGGGTCAAATCAGTATTGGCCTTTTCAAATTTATCCTCTTGATAACTTTCGGCGTTATAGGCACGCACCACACGAATTCCTGTAAGAGATTCACGCGTTACGCTATTCAGTTTATCGGTCAGAGTTTGAATCAAGCGTTGCTTAGGCATAACCATAATCAAGAGGAAAAGCATGAGAATGGCAATCACTGCCACAGCGACAAGCAAGGCAAGGAGCCAATTTCCATTTTTATCGGCAATCTTTGTAATCGCCCAAATGGCCATGATAGGTCCCTGTGTAATAACCTGTAACCCCATGGTAAGTACCATCTGCAATTGGGTAATATCATTTGTCGTACGGGTCAAAAGACTAGGAATTGAGAATTTCTTGATCTCTGCGTCCGAAAAATCTAGAACCTGATGGAAGATATCATCACGAAGGCGGGTGGTAAAACTTGCCGCTGTTCTGGCAGCTAAGAAACCAACAACTACAGAGGCCATAAAGCCTGCAAACGACATTAAAAGCATTCGCATCCCTGGAGCATCTGTATTCCAGGCAAAAATATCCGACGCTTTAGTTCCCTTAGTTGATAAGAGTGTCGTAATATCAGACATATAGTCTGGAATTTTCAAGTTTAGATAGACGTTCAAGCAAACAAAAATCACCGCTAAGACAATCATGATTAACTCTTTTGTCGTCAAACGTTTAAAAATTTTAAACATAAGTTACTCCTTATTTTTTTCTAAATTCATACGAATTTGGTGAAAGACACGAAAGGCTGTTTCAGCATCTTCTTTGGAAATACCTTCTAACAGCTGTTCATGGATGGCCTCTCGAAAATGTTTGACATCTCGAGCTTTCTTTTTACCTAAGTCTGTCAGATGAACATACTTGTAGCGTTTATCCTTGTCCGATGTCACCAACTCAACAAAACCATTTTTTTCCATTCGTTTGACCAAATTACTAGCCACTGATTTAGAAATACATAGTCTTTTTTCAATGTCTTTGATAAAGATTTCTTTATCTTGATTGTCAGACAAATACTTGACAGCAAATCCTTGAGGGCCAGCTAAATGCTCAACCCCATGGACCTTTCCTAACTCTTGCACGCGAGATTCCATAGTATTGATGAATTCTCTGAATTCACTAAAAGTATCTTTTCCATGCATCGCAAGTCCCTCCTTGAATAATTCTCATGGAAACTATTTTAGTTCTTATGAGAACTAATGTCAAGAAAAAAGTTCCTATGAGAACTAAAAAAGAGTGAGAAAAAAATTGCTTTCCGCTCTCACTCCCATAACTATGATTATTAAGGCTTTGAACTCAAAAACCTAGCCCGCTTGGGCTAGGCTATCTAAATAATAATCCCCTCTAAATGATCCAATTCATGTTGAATAATTTGGGCTGGCATACCAGAAAAACTTAACTGTTTAGGCATCCATTGTTCATCTAAATAGGCAACCTCAATCGACTCATAACGTCTGGTCGGACGACTTCCCTCTAAAGACAAGCAAGACTCCTCTGTTTGATAAGGTGAGGACTTGCTGACTAAAACAGGATTAAACATGACCAGATTGACAAAACCGATATTGACGATAATAACACGCTTTTTAACGCCAATCATATTGGCAGCCATACCCACACAGGCTTCCTTATGAAACTCCAGTGTATCACGTAAATCTTTAGCCAAATAGAGGTCTTCTTTAGTCGCTTCTGTCGATTTTTGTCCAAGGAAAAAGACATCCTTTACGATAGTTTTTATCATCTATTTACTCCCTTTTCTTATCTAAACTATGAAATCATATACACTTCTTTTATCGGAAACAAAGGTTTTCAATTTCATATTAATCACCTTGACCTATTATATCAAAAGGGCTACCATCTAGTAAAACAGACAAAAAAAGAAACCCGCAAGCTTCTTTTTAGTCATCTTTCTTCACTCTATACAAATAACCAATAAACGCCAAAAGACTAATAGTTGATACACCCATTGCCAATTTGGCAACTGGGGTATAGCCATAGGTCAAAACGACATCATGCTTACCTGGTGGTAGGACTAGATTAGTTGGATTCTTTTCCTTAGCTAAGTAAGTAGTTACTCGCTTTCCATCAATCCTCGCTTCTTGTCCTTTATAGTAGAAAACTGGTAGCGACAAGACTTTAGCTTCTTTTGACTCGTTATCTACTGTAAGTGCTAGCTCCTTTGGAGAACGGCTGATGGTTGACTTAATTTCCTGATTATCCAAGAAAAGATGTTTGTCAAAGACAAAGCCAAAGGGCACTTCTTTATTGGTGTAATCGCCATTTATATTTTTATAAGTTCCCTTAGCTAGCATTTCTCTCGTGACTTTTGTATTGCTTGGCAATATATTCTTGGCTTTAGTCATCTTATCTTGGACAGTAACAATCTGAAACATATTCAGGCAAAGACCAAACAAGACAAGTATCGTCGTTGCCTTCATAGACATATTTTCCAAGATATTAGACAAGGCTAAGCTGAAGAAAAGCAAGGCAAAACTCCATAATCTCCAAGGAAATTGTAGATTGGACACTGGACTCTCCTGTAATAACTGCCAAGGAAAACTATTCAAAGTTAAAAAAGCCAAAACAAGAGAAATAAAAAGGTAAATTCTAGCCTCCTTATCCTTCACAAAACGCTTAGCAAAGATTAGGCTTAGCACTAGACCCAGGAGATAGAGAAGATTAACTGATGGAGTCCTTAAATCGCTTTTTAGAATAAGCTCCCAGTTGTCTACCAGACTTAAAGCAGTCTTGGATAGGAGTGGTTTAAAAGTCGTTCGTAGGCTTACATACTTAAATTGCTCTATCATAGGAACAAAGAAAGCTAGCGACATACTCAGAGTGACTAAGGTGGCCTTAAGAAATCCCAGGATACGTTCTTTTTTATCACCCCATGTCCAAAAACTAGTTACCACTGCTAAGAAAATCATAAGGGAAGCCAAAAGGACCGATAAAACATGGGAATAGACTAAGCCAAGCATCCCAAGGGTCAAGACCCACCATTTCTTATAATCTCCAAATGTTATCAATCGGACACCAACGAAAACTAGAGGTAGAAAAATCATCGCCAGCGTTTCGCCAACGGCTGCCCTATAATAAGAATTGTGCAAGAAATAACCCGAAAAGAGATAAAAGGTAGCAAATATC
Source organism: Streptococcus sp. FSL R7-0248 (assembly GCF_037967965.1). Lineage (NCBI taxonomy): Bacteria > Bacillati > Bacillota > Bacilli > Lactobacillales > Streptococcaceae > Streptococcus > Streptococcus sp. FSL R7-0248. The sequence continues at coordinate 378,254 of NZ_CP150201.1, read as the reverse complement.
ATCACCTGTTTATCAGAATATTTCAATAAACGTAATCCGTAAAAACTAAGTAAACAGGTTACAAAGCGAACAAGAAATTGAAAACTCATCCAGGCTACAAAGACTGACTGAGTCAGCTTATAGATTATAAAAATAGGATAATAGGTCAACCAGGGATAAAAGGTATTGATTAACTGTCCAGTCCCTCCGTTAGTTGTAAAATTGATAGGACTCTTCCAGACAGTATCCAAGGATAACAGTCGGTTAATGTGAAAGACAATATCATCACCATAAAGCTTGTCCCTAAAAAAGAACATAGGCAGTATTGACACTATGCTGATCAAGAAACTTATTAGAAGGACTGTCTGATTAGTATACTTCTTTTCTTTTGCCCCACAGGGATCCTTTCCAAGACTCACGATTATTCCTCTCATATTCTAATTCATAAAAATCTACTCTAGAAAAAGATTTCTTACTAGCTCATTATACCAAAAAAGGACAAATCTCCTCTTCCTCCTAAGTCTGTCTAAACAAAAAAAGAAACCCGCAGGCTTCTTTTCTTATTTTATCGAGAGGCTATTGGTAATAGTCTATTAATTAAACGATACCTTGTGCTGACATAGCATCTGCAACTTTAAGGAATCCAGCGATGTTGGCACCCACAACAAGGTTACCTTCATGACCAAATTCTTTAGCAGCTGCTGCAGCATTTTCATAGATACCTTTCATGATATCGTAGAGTTTAGCATCAACTTCTTCGAATGTCCATTGTGTACGTCCGCTGTTTTGTGCCATTTCAAGAGCTGATACAGCAACACCACCGGCGTTAGCAGCTTTGGCAGGACCAAATGATACACCAGCTTTAAGGAAGACATCAATAGCTCCCAAAGTTGAAGGCATGTTAGCACCTTCTGAAACAGCCAATACACCATTTGCTACAAGTGTTTCTGCATCTGTTTCATCCAATTCATTTTGAGTTGCACATGGGAATGCCAAGTCAGCTTTAACTGACCAAACTGTCTTTTCACCACCAGCAGGTGTGAAGGTTGCATTTGGACGAGCTTCTGCATATTTAACGATACGTTCACGTTTAACTTCTTTGATTTCTTTCAACAAGTCAACGTCGATTCCGTCTGGATCATAAACAAAACCAGATGAGTCAGAACATGTTACTGCTTTAGCACCAAGGCTTTGCAATTTTTCAATAGCGTAGATGGCAACGTTACCAGCACCTGAAACAACTGCAGTTTTACCGTTAAAGTTTTCACCACGTGCATTAAGCATTTGTTCTGCAAAGTAAACAGCACCGTAACCAGTTGCTTCTGTACGAGCAAGTGATCCACCCCAGTTCAAACCTTTACCAGTAAGAACACCTGTGTACTCGTTACGAAGACGTTTGTATTGGCCGTAGAGGTAACCAATTTCACGTCCACCAACACCGATATCACCTGCAGGTACGTCTGTATCTGCACCAATGTGTTTGCTCAATTCAGTCATGAAGCTTTGGCAGAAACGCATGATTTCGTTATCTGATTTACCTTTAGGATCGAAGTTTGATCCACCTTTACCACCACCGATTGGTTGACCAGTCAATGAGTTTTTAAAGATTTGTTCGAAACCAAGGAATTTGATGATTGATTGGTTTACTGATGAGTGGAAACGAAGACCACCTTTGTAAGGACCAATAGCTGATGAGAATTGTACACGGAAACCACGGTTTACTTGTACTTGTCCTTTATCGTCAACCCATGGCACACGGAATGAAACGATACGTTCTGGTTCAACCAAACGTTCCAAAAGGTTTTCTTCAATATATTTAGGATATTTATCGAAGACAGGAACAAGTGAATCGAAAACTTCTTCAACTGCTTGAAGGAACTCAGCCTCATGGCCATTTTGAGCTTTCACTTTTTCAAAAACGCTAGCAACGTACTCTTTACCTGTTGTCATATCAATGTTTCCTTTCAAATAATTACCTTAGTAATTTAATTACATGAATAGTATAAATTTTCAGAATCTTCTTGTCAAGTATTTTCTGCTATTTTTTTGATTTTTATGTTAGGTTTTATGACATAGCAAGTGACCTCTCTTTTTTAAGTTAATCCTAAAATGTTATCAATTCAACAATGTAAGCGGATTCCATTTTTCTAGTTTTTCTCCAAAATTTTTTAAACTTTTTTTGAACTTTAAGGCTAAAATGTGTTGAAAATAATTTAGTAAATTTACTATTTTTACATTTACAAAGATTACCAACTATGTTATCATGAATTTAGTAATTTTACTAAATCTCAAAAAGGATCATTTTTATGAAAAGAAAACAATTATCTGGAAAGCGCATCGGCATTGTTTTTGGAACTTTCGCTCCAATGCACGTTGGACACGTTGACCTCATTACCAAGGCAAAACGCGCTAATGACAATGTGCTCGTCATCGTAAGTGGCAGCAACACACAAGAAGATCGTGGGACACGCGCAGGCCTATCACTCAATCGACGTTTCCGTTATGTTCGAGAAGTCTTCTATGATGATGAATTAGTCGTTGTGGATAAACTAGACGAAGCTGGGATGCCAGCCTATCCAGAGGGCTGGGTGCCTTGGGTTAATCGTGTCAAAGAGCTTATCGCTAAGAATACGGATGATCCTGAAAAGATTACCTTCTATGTTGGAGAGCCAGAGTATGTGACTGAGCTCAATCGCTATTACCCTCAAGCTCAGGTAGAACTCATCGAACGGTCTATTATCAATATCTCTGCTACTGAGATTCGAGACAATCCGATGGAAAATTGGCGTTTTATCACCAAGCCTTTCCGTCGCCACTTTACGCGCAAGGTCCTTGTTGTGGGCTCTGCTAGCGGTGGAAAGACTACTCTTGTTAAGGATTTGGCCCGCACTTACAATGCTCCCTGCTCTCTGGAATATGCTAGGGAATATCAAGAAAAGTATAATGTACGAGATGACGAGTTAGATACCAACGACTATATTCACCTCCTAACAGATCAATATGCCCAGACCTCTGATATCATTGACAAAGGGCAACACTCAGGACTTATCTTTGCCGATACCAATTCAACAGTCACTAAGGTCTATATTGACTACTATTTGAAAGAAAATATCTCCCAAGAAGAGTTCGACATGTTGGATCGTCTCTATCAGGTAACTCAGGCCCGTGAAAAGTGGGATTTGATTTTTGTGATTCTGCCAAAATCAAACTATGTAGATGATGGTTTCCGTGACATGACTATGGCCGATAATCAAACACGTGACTGGTTTACCAAGCATCTCTTAAACCTCCTATCACCATTCAAAGATAAAATTGTTATTTTAGGGGAAAATAGTAATAGCGACAGCTTCTTTGCGGACAACTACCACAATGCCAAAAAAGCAATCAAGGAACGTCTACACATCGAGATTTAGAAGACTGGTGTAAAGCACTCATCATTTGCACTTACAATAAATAAAGGAGGAAACCTATGACTAAAACCTTCGAAAACTCTGGTAGTGAAAAGGAATTTTTGGACATCTATAGGCGAGAGGAAGAGGATAAGTACGTTAAGCCCTCAGTGACCGTTGACTCGGTCATCTTCCGCTATTATGAAGGAAGAGTCCAAACCTTACTTATCAAGCGAAAAAACCATCCCTTCATGGGGAAATACGCCCTCAGTGGTGGCTTCGTTCAGGAGCAAGAAGATCTCAATCTAGCTGTCTGTCGCGAAGTACAGGAAGAAACATCCGTTAAACTCAATCCTGACCACATTGAGCAACTCATTACAGTGGGAACACCTTATCGGGATCCTCGAATGTGGACCATTACAGTGGCTTATCTCTGCTTTATGACCTTTAATGACATTCAAGTGGAAAAGGCTGCCGACGATGCAGCATCTACGCATTGGTTAGACATCGCCATGGTAGACGGTCGACTGCAACTTGTTGATGGTGAAAAACAACTATCACATGATGACCTCGCCTTTGACCACTGGGAAATCCTCTTAACAGCTATGAAACGTATCAAGGGACGACTCGAATACTATCCAACTATCCTTTCCATTATGCCCGAGGAAAACACCTTGACTACCTACCGTCAACTTTTTGGTACCTTTAATGAAGACTACCTCAAGATGGATTCCACAAATTTCTTGCGCCGCTTTAAACACCTCTTCCAAAAAACAGGTCGTCAGGTAGCTACGAGAACCAGAAAAGCTGCCACCTACACTTATAACATCAAGCCACTCTAAAGTAGGTCTTTGTTTGACAATTTGATACTTATTTAGTAGTATTAAGAAAAATTAATAAGAGGTAGCCTATGAAAAGTTTTACATTGATTAGTGGCATTCTCATTACACTCTTGGGTGTCTTTTTCTTCGCTAATCCTACAAACCTTCTTGCCATCGTTGGTTGGCTGTTTGCCCTAGTGATGCTGGTATCTGGTGTTTCAAGTCTCATGGTTTATTTTAAACGAGATAACGAAAACCGCTCCTTCTTCCAACTGCTTCAGAGTATCATTTCCATTGTTTTTGGGATTATTTTGCTATCAACATCAGCATGGGTGCTCTCAGGTGTAGCTGTAACCATTATCGCTTGGTGGCTTCTTGTCTCAGCCTTTACACAAGGCTTTCAAGCTCATCGCCAACGTCAATTCGGCTTCTCAGGACAACCCGCCCTGTCAATCGCCTTAATTTGTCTGGTATTTGGGCTCTTGCTCTTTAGTGCTCCGTTTTTCTCAGCCTTTCTTATTGGGCGCTTGGTAGCTTCCTTAATTATCTTTACGGGTGTTTCAGTCCTTTCCTTTTCATTCCGCTTGTGGTAAGAAGAAACCAGACACTACATAAACATAAAAAAGCCTTGCAAATGCAGGGCTTTTGTCATACTTTGATTACTAAAGAGCTTATCCCTCTAGCTCACTCAAATACTCATAGCGTTCATACTTTTCAAGTAGGGTTTCGTTAGCAGCATCCAAATCACGTTGAAGGGTAGCTAACTGTCCATAATCGCTAGCATTTTCAAGCATGGCTGCTTCAATCTCTTCGATTTTGGCTTCAAGGTCAGCAATCTCATCTTCGATGGTCGCCCACTCTTGTTTTTCAAAGTAGCTCATGCGTTTTTTGTCTTCTTTGACTTTCTCAACTTTAACGCTAGCTTGCTCTTTTTCCTTCTCGAGGAGGGCTGATTGCTCTTGTAAGAAGGCTTTTTCATCAAGGTAGTCTGTGTAGTTACCAAAAAACTCTCGAACACCACCCTCTTCAAAGGCTAGAATCTTGTTAGCTACCTTGTCCAAGAAATAGCGGTCGTGACTTACGGTAACGACAGGGCCGCCAAAACCATTAAGGAAGTTTTCCAAAACCGTCAAAGTTGCAATGTCCAAATCATTTGTCGGCTCATCCAAGAGCAGAACGTTAGGCTTTTCAATCAGAATCTTAAGTAGATAAAGACGTTTCTTTTCCCCACCAGAGAGCTTGGCAATCTGTGTCCCATGGGTAGAACGAGGGAAAAGGAATTGCTCCAAGAGCTCTGTGATACTGGTTGTCCCAACCGTTGTCTTAACTTCATCTGCAACTTCTTGCAAGTAGTTAATGACACGCTTGCTCTCATCCATATCTTTAATTTGCTGTGAGAAATAACCAATACGTACCGTCTCACCAATATCTAGGACACCAGCTGTAGGCACAAGGTCACCATTAATCAGATTGAGCAAGGTCGATTTTCCGACACCATTATCCCCAACAATACCGATACGATCACGATTTTGCATGATAAGATTGAAATCACTGAGAATTTGCTTGCCATCTTCATAAGCAAAATCGACATGCTCGAAGTTCACTACCTTCTTACCAATACGGCTGGTCTCAAAGTTAATTTCAAGATCGTCATTATTGACCGTTTGGTGAACCTCACCCTTAAGATCCTTAAAGCGATTGATACGAGCTTGTTGTTTGGTTGCACGTGCCTGTGGTTGCGTTCGCATCCATGCTAACTCCTGCTTATAGAGTTGCTTTTTCTTGTGAAGGGCTGCTGCATCTCGTTCATCTTGTTCGGCCTTTAGACGCACATAGTCTTGATAATTCCCCTGGTATTCAATCAGATTAGCCTGGTCTAACTCAAAGATACGTGTGGCTACATTGTCCAAGAAATAACGGTCGTGGGTAATAAAGAGTACCGTCTTTTTAGAAGACTTAAGAAAATTCGTCAACCAAGCAATAGTATCAATATCCAAATGGTTGGTTGGCTCATCCAAGAGCAGGAGATCTGCATCATTCAAGAGAACCTGAGCCAACTGCACACGACGACGAAGACCGCCTGAGAGATCCCCGACCTTTTGCGAGAGGTCTGACAATCCCAACTTAGACAAGACTGTCTTGACCTCGCTCTCAATGGACCAAGCATCCAGACTATCCATCTCAGCCATAACCTTCTCCAAGCGAGCTTGATTCTCCTCAGAATAATCTGACATAAGGGTTTCGTATTCACGAATCAAAGCCATCTCTCGAAGGTCTGATGACAAGACCGTATCAAGCACTGTCTTGCTATCATCAAATTCTGGTTCCTGAGTCAAATAAGCAATCTTATAGCCATTAGCCTTAGTGAAAGGTGACACATCACCATCAAAACCAATACGCTCAGAGACAACATCTAGCAGGGTTGTCTTACCTGTCCCATTGACACCAATAATCCCAATACGATCCAAATCATGGATAATGAATGAAATCTCTTTAAAAACCGTCTTATCCCCAACGGACTTGGTTAATTTTTCAACAATAAAATCTGACATTTTACTTCCTTTTTACAAATAACACCGCTACGGATCCTACGCATGCTCTGTAGCGGTGTGTCATTTTTATAACGTCCGTAGACTTATTTCATCGCTTGAACAAAGGCCATAATGGCTTCCTTGTCATTAGCTAATTGACCATCAACGATGGCATTTTCAATAGCTTTAAGTACACGTCCAAGGTCCGGACCAGGTTTGAATCCTAGCTCCTTCATCAGCGTGCCACCATTCACAACGATTTCGTGCTTATCATGGATGAGCAACTGACCATCCAAAGCGACAATACGCTCATAATCGACGTCCAAGCCCTGAGCCTGTCTCAAAGTTTCAGCCGCTTCTAAGAGCTCCTTACCATACTGATAAACATCTTGTTTAGTCACGGCTCTCTCCAAACGGAAATTGAAAATCTCAATCAAGGACTGAACTGTCTTTTGGAAATTAACAGACGTCTTCCATTTTTTAAGGAAAGAGCGCGGATTATCATGCTTGAGAGCCAAAAGAGTTGCCGCCCAAGCCTGTTCAGAACTTGTAAATCTAAAATCCTCCACATAGTCTGCCACAAAAGACTGCCATTCTTCAGCAGTTTCTTGAAAATCTGGAAGATACTGATAAGCCTTTGTCGCTAGAAGTGCCTTGATTCCTTTTTTCCAATGTGGGGCCAAAAGCAACTTATCGAACTCGATGAAACTTCGCTCAATCGAAATCTTTTCCAGAAGTGGGGCATGGCTGGTCATAGCCTGAAAAGTTTTTTCTTCGATATCAAAGTCTAAACTCGCGGCAAAACGTAGTCCTCGCATGATACGAAGGGCATCCTCGTTAAAGCGTTCCTCAGCCTTACCAACAGCCCTCAAAACACGGTTGTCCAAATCAGCAAGCCCATCGAACTTGTCAATAATCTCAGCATTTTCATTAAGAGCAAAAGCATTGACTGTAAAATCACGACGCTTGAGGTCTTCTTCCAATGAACGCACAAAGGACACGCTAGACGGACGACGGTAATCTACATAGACGTCCTCTGTTCGGAAGGTCGTCACCTCATACTCACCGCCATTTTCCAAAACCAAAACGGTCCCATGCTCAATACCGATATCCACCGTACGCTCGAAGATCTGCTTGGTCTCCTCAGGATATGAAGATGAAGCAATGTCTACATCATGAATGGGACGGTTAAGAAGGGCATCTCGTACCGAACCACCAACAAAGTAAGCCTCAAAACCCGCAGCCTTAATCTTCTCTAATATTGGTAAAGCCTTCTGAAACTCAGAAGGCAAATAACTTAATCTCATAGTAAATGTTCCAAACCATAAACAAGCTGATCACGTTTAACCACTTCTTTAATACCAAGGTTAACCCCACCCATAAAGGAAATACGGTCATAAGAATCATGACGCAAGGTCAAGCCTTCTCCTTGAGCACCAAAGATAACCTCTTGGTGAGCCACAAGTCCTGGCAAACGCACACTGTGAATACGGAAACCATCAAACTCAGCACCACGTGCTCCAGCAAGTGTTTCCACCTCATCCTCAGCACCTTGACGTTTCGTTTCGCGAACCTCACGAATAAGTTCAGCCGTTTTCACTGCTGTACCTGAAGGCGCATCCTTTTTCTTGTCATGGTGAAGCTCAATGATTTCAAGATCTGGGAAATATTTGCTAGCTTCTGCTGCAAACTTCATAAGAAGGATAGCACCAATAGCAAAGTTAGGGGCAATCAAACCACCAATAGACTTGTCTTTAGAAAGGTCTGTCAATTCCTGAATTTGTGCTTCAGTAAATCCTGTGGTACCCACAACTGGTGCAAAACCATTCTCCAAAGCAAAACGAGTATTTTCATAGGCAACAGCTGGCATAGTGAAATCCACCCAGACATCTGCGTCAAAGCCAACCAAATCCGCTTTATCTGTGAAGACAGGAACACCGTCCACTTCTTTTTCTGTCGCAAATGGGTCAAGCAAGGCAGCCAAAGTCAATTCGTCATCTCCCTTGACCATTTCAACCGCAGTTGAACCCATTCTTCCTTTAAATCCAGCAACAATAACTTTAATAGACATGTCATTTTTCCTCTCTATTGATTTTAATCATAGACAAACCCCATTCCAGATGGATAGTACTTATTTGGTAAATTTAGGTGTTATACCTAGTACTAGTGCTCCTTCACCCAAGTGTGTCGCAATTACAGCACATAAGGATACCACTGTTGAAACGCTAATTCCCTGTGCTTCTAGCTGCTTTTTAAAATCTTCAGCTTTTTCAGGAGCATTGGTGTGAAGGATACTAAGTTCCATTTCACGATTTTCCTCAGCTAGGGCAACCAAACGTTTCACAGCTTTCTTCTCTGTACGCACCTTTTCAAAAACAACGATTTTTCCTTCGTCATTAAAATTCAAAATAGGTTTGATAGACAAAAGATTTCCTAAAATCGCCGAACCATTCGACAAACGGCCACCCTTAACCAGATGATTAAGATCATCCACAAGAATATAAGCCGTCGTTTGGTCAACTTGCTCCTCAAGCTTCTTCAAAATGTTCTCAAAAGACATCCCTTGAGCTGACCAATGCAAAACGTTTCTCACCATGGTTCCCATAGGAGCTGCTGTGATTTTTGTATCAGGAAAAGCAATCTTCAACTTGGCATGGTCCTCAATCAAAAACTGACTATCGGCCCAAAAACCAGAGATTCCTGAAGAAAGGAAAAGCCCAACGACATGGGTATAACCTTTCTCCTCAAACTCCATAAGCAAGTTATCCAAGTCAGCTAGATTAGGTTGCGACGTCTTGAGCAATTCCTCAGAGTTTGCCATTTGCTCATAAAACTGATTGACATCCAAGTTTTTTCCTTCAACAAAAGGCTGCCCCTCAATGATGACCGGAATATCTAAAACATAAACATCAGCATGGCCCTGAATTTCAGCAGGGAGATTAACTGATGAGTCCGTAATAACTGCAAGAGACATCTTAGAACTCCAAATTGATACCTGGACGATCCAAGGCAATTTCAGTTACTTCATAAGTCAAACGTTGAAGCGTATCCAAGAGCGGTGCAGCCAAGGCTTCTGCTTCTTCTTGTGAGAAGTCTTTTGGTTCATTGACGATACGGTTTTGAATGTGGTCCATTTGAGAAACAATCCCTGAGATAACAAACTCATCACGGACAATCATAAATTGCAAAACAGCTACAACAGACGTATTGTTAGCTTCTTCATCTTTATTGTGCAACTGGAAAGTTACTTCAACATTTGTTTTAGGAACACCATTCTCTTTTTCCCACTCATGGTTACGAACATCATAGTGGTAACGGTTAACAAATACTTTTTCGCGAATTAAATCCATTAGTCATATTCTCCTTGATACAATTACTCTTTATTATAGCATAAATATGCTTTATTATGGGAATATTATTGACAGAAAAATGAGTATTTAGACTGATTTTGACAGTAACAATAATCACTAGAAAAGTAGGAGCTTTGATTTAGGACTAGGACTACTAAAATAAGGCTCCTTCATCAGAAGAGAGCCCTTATATTGCCAGCTAACAATCCCTCAAAGAACATTTCTGCTGTCCCTGTTCATCAAAATTCTCAGGAGACAACCAATTCTCAAATCGTTTCTTAAGTACTGGCCACTCACTGTCAATAATCGAGAACCAGTCCGTATCACGGCTACGTCCCTTATAGATAGCATGGTTACGAAAACGCCCCTCATAGGTGAACCCTAAACGCATGGCTGCATTGGCAGAAGGGCGGTTGAGACTATCACATTTCCACTCATAACGACGATAGTTAAGATCTTCAAAGACATATTCCATAAGCAGGTATTGAGCTTCTGTGGCTGCTCGAGTCTTTTGTAAGGCAGGTGCCAAAATCACTCGCCCCATCTCAACACTGCGATTTTTGGGTGTAATAGCCATGAGTGAAAAGGTTCCTAGAACTTTACCTGAAGCCTTATCCCTAATGGCAAAGAAATAAGGATTCTGGGATTGCTCATAATCCTCCAAACACTGACGTACAGCTTCTTCAGATTCAAAAGGGTCCGCATACATATAGGTCCAATCAGAAAGAATCTGATTAGTAAAGTAAAAGTCTAAAATGTCCTCATAATGCTCTGCCACTGTCAAATGTTCAACGCTACAATAACGACCTTCTAATAGAGCAACATCTGGCATTTTACCCGGACTAGCATCTGCTAGACTTGGCCCTACTTCTTGTTGGTAGTGATTTAAAGGCATAGGATTCTCCTTTTTTCATAAAGAAAAGCCTACACAAAAGTGCAGACTTTAGCTTAATTATTTAGCAACTGGGTATACAGATACTTGTTTTTTGTCGCGACCTTTACGTTCGAAACGTACAACACCTTCAACTTTAGCGAAGAGTGTATCATCACCACCACGGCCTACGTTTACACCTGGGTAGATGTGTGTACCGCGTTGACGGTAAAGGATTGATCCACCTGATACAGTTTGTCCATCAGCTGCTTTAGCACCAAGACGTTTAGCTTGTGAATCACGACCATTGGAAGTAGAACCCCCACCTTTTTTGTGGGCGAAAAGTTGCAAGTTTTCAAGAGTTTTCAACATAAGATTGTGTCCTTTCTTAGTGATTAGTCGCTAACTTACGCGTTGATAGCGTTGATAACAACTTTTGTATAAGGTTGACGGTGACCTTGTTTACGGTGGCTACCTTTTTTAGGTTTGTATTTGAAAGTAACAACTTTCTTTTGTTTACCTTGTTTTTCGATAGTTCCGACAACAGTAGCTCCCTCAACAACTGGAGTACCTACTACAGTTTTATCACCACCGACAAGAACAACTTCGTTAAAAGTTACTTCTGATCCAGCTTCAGCGTTGATTTTTTCAACGTAGATCGCTTGACCTACTTCAACTTTAACTTGTTTTCCACCAGTTTTGATGATTGCGTATGTGCTCATGATGCACCTCCTATTAAAATTTTTAATGTGTCTGAGGTTTCCCTCTGTGAAGACTCGCCTAGTACTGCGGGGACGAACCCACTTGCGAACAGTAGTCGTGCGGTTGCACAGGACGTGCATTTAGTCAACGTTACAATTCTATCATTTTTTCCCTCTAATGACAAGAGAAAAAGTTATTTTGATTATTCTTATTCTGCTCATTGAAGTTTAGCCAAGTAATGATTCCCCTAATCAACCCTTATACCATATTTTCCTAAGAAGGTCTTAGCTAGATCCTGCTCCAAATCAGCTAAACAAAGGCTCCTATCCGTTGTCAAAATTTGATAGCGTTCAGTCCCTTCGAAATAGAAGTGATTCAATAACTGATAGCCATTTCGCTCATAAAATGCCAAACGTTTTAAGCGCTGATTACGATTAGAAGCTTCCTTCTCATCCATGGGTTCAATCGTAAGCACACACGGTCGTACCCCTGCTTCTTTCTTAACTTGTGCCAAAATCTGACTGCCATATCCCTGAGATTGTTTACTTTCCTCAACTGCAAGAAAAAGTAGGTAGGCCAGGTTGTCAGTATAAATGGCATAGGTCAAGCCAACGAAGACTTCCTGATCAAAATAGGCCAAGAAAGATTGTCCTCTTTTCAAGCTGTTCCGAGACAATTGCCAGAGTGGGAGACGCTCCTCCACAGGAAAAGCCGCTTCATAAAGCGAAGCGACCTTCTTGAATGTTGGTGTCAGAGGATAAATGTTACGAACCTCTAATGTCATTTTCCTAACCAATAACCTTCTTATAATCTTCTGGTGTTGCTACATGAGCGTGCTCACGTTGGCGATCAAGCAAGTGACTAAGGAAGTCACGGTTGCCCAAGGCTTCTTTAAGCGTTTGCTTAAATTGCCCAGCATTCATTGGTGAGAAGATATTACTTGGCGCGGTATACTCAGGACCATGGCTAGTGTTCGTAAAGGCAAGGATAAGCAAGTTATTTTCAAAGGCAGCACGTGTCGCTGACAAGATTTCATTTTGATGGTTAATATCCAAGTAGAAATCAGCTTCCTTATAAAGGCGCTTAACCTGCTCTGTTGTAATATTAGGGTAAAGGCTAACATTACTATATTTAGCCAAATCCATCAAGCGACTTGACATTTCTGTGATTGCCCCAACATGATAGTGCATGGTAGGCACTTCACTGACAATACTTTCCAAATGTTCAATCTGATCTGAATTGGTCAAGATAAGCGCTTGATTTTGGAAGTTGTTCTGACGGGCAAATGGATACATGAATCCAAGGAAGGCCACGCGAGAACCCTGCTCTGGACTAACCAACTTTAGAAGATTCGTATAAGCTGTGTAATCTTGTACAACAATCTTAGTCTGACGATGGTTGCTCTCAAGAAGCAGACGCATATTCCCAGGAACTGAATCAGTGATTGGCTCTTGCCAGAAGAGAACGTCTTGACCAGAATTTGGAAGATTCATAGTTGTCAAGAAAGGTGTCGCCAGTGAGTTGTATAGAATACGACTCAAATCATAACCAGCTTCTTTAAGATAGAAGACTACAAATTCAGATTTATTTTTGAAAATGTAGACCTTGTCTTTCCAATTCAAGATAACGTCTTTAGTCAAATGGTTGATGACGATAACTTCCTTGTTGTCAGGAGTGAAATAGCTCGTAATGGTCGCTTCTTGCTTAACATTATAGGTTGTTTGTGAGAAACGGTAACCCTTGTTATTGTAGCGATCAGTCACGCGCAAGCGTCCTGACTCATCATACCAGTCCACGGCTTTAACCAGACGTTGGTGAGCAGGATGCGCATAATGAATATGACCACGTTTCTTATCAAAACGGAAGATTTCCGCATTACTATTTGTTCCTATAATTTCCCAGTAGTCAGGCACAGGTACCTGATTAAAGTAAAGTGCAGAACCTTGAACCTTGTCAAAACCAGTGAAATAAAGGTAAGGTGAGGTCACATCACTAGGCAGAAAGCCATCATCTGAAAGACAAACTGTTGTATTCACATAGCCAGCGACAATCAGTGAGTAATGGAGATCCCAACTACCCTGACTATAGTTTTCAAATAAATTAATCATGACTAGTCATCTCCTTTACTAAGTTAAGCCACTTCTGCTCGATTTCCTCTGTCAAAAAGCCTTTGGCAATATCATAAGAAACTTGATGAACATGATCCAAATCTGAGCGATTGAAGAAGGCTACAATTTTCTCTGCCAAGGCAGCCACGATAGCAGGCTCATCATCTTTTTCAAAACGAGGAATGAGGTAGCCATTTTCATTATCCTTGATAAAGGTTTGGTTCCCATAACGAACATCAAAACCAATCATACCGAGACCCGATCCCACGGCTTCTAGAAGTGTCAAGCCAAACCCTTCACTCTTAGAACCTGATAGGTAAAGTTCGTAGTCCTTGTAGACTTCTGTTAAGTCTTGGTGACCCTTGAGGTGGATATAATCCTGAGCTTGATTTTCCTCGATAATGGCCTTAAGTTTAGCTTCTTCAGCACCTGTTCCATAGATATCAAAGTTTACTTGTGGCAGACTTTCTTTAGCCTTAACGACAGCCTTGGACAACCAGTCCACGTGTTTTTCATTGGCCAAACGTGAGGCTGTGATGATTGAGAATGGTTTACGCTCTCCTTCAGGCTTTCTCAGTTTATCCACACTTCCCACAGGGATGGTTACGATATGAGGCGTAAATGGTGTGTATTTATTGAACTGGTCTAGCATAATGCTACGTTGACGTTCTGTCGCTGTGATAAAGAAATCAACCTTATCTGCATTGCTGAATTGGTACTCGTAGAAGTTATTCCATAAAATAGTCTTGTCTGTCACAGCATTTTCACTAAAGTGCTCTGCATGAACCACAACCCCAAGCTTAGCAGGTTTGGTGTTACGGAAAACAGCTTGTCCCGTACCAGTTGCACGGTCCAAGATGACGATATCTTGGTCAGTTAGACCAAGTTGAGACATGAAGTAGGCGATAAATTCATGCTTAGATGACAAAATCTTATCTGGGAAACGGAAGACACTGTCCTTACCATCAACAATTTCATCATAAGCAACACTACCATCCTCATTGAAGAAACGGCGTTGATAGAGGTGAGCCTTATTGTCTACCGGTGTGTAGTACTCCGTGAACATCTTAGTGTAGGAGTAAAAATCTTTACGGATTAAGCAACCACGCGATACTTTTTCCACACGATGAACGATATCTTCACCCTCTTTACGCAAGTAGGCTGCATAGAAGATATCTTCCTTGGCACAAAAAAGCTTAACCACTTTACCATTAATCTCACGACGCGTGATGTCATAAGGAATTTCCTTTTCCAAATCCTTGACAGTATAGGTCGTTGGAGCAATTTTTAGGTCTGTAAAATAGCTGTAGAGCCAGATGATGTCTTCATCCGCAAACCCCATGTTACGGGTCAAATCAGAAAGATTGTCCTGCAAGAACATATCCATAAAGACAAATTTGGCCTTAATACCTGTGTTTTTGAAAATTGTAGAACGATAGGCTTGGGCGTACTCAACACCACTTGATGCCCAACCAATTCCTAAATTGATGTTATAAACAGTCATGTATTTTCCTTTCTGGGTAAAAGTTCAACATCGACATTTCTTTTTCGACATACCTAACCCTAGTAGCAGCTAAGCACTACTATGTTAGTACGATATCCTCCTAGACTAGAGCAAGTCTTCGATAAGTGTATCCACTTCGTCTTGCGTCTCTTCAATAGGTGTGATTTCAGTCACCATGATTCCTGCAACCGCACGTTCAACCAAGGCGTCAACATCCATACGACGTTCATATTGTTCAACGTTTTTGATTTTTGGATTAGTCTTTGGACGGTCAGGTGCAAAGATGGTACAGCAATCCTCAAAAGGTTGAATGGAAATGTCAAAGGTATCAATTTTTTGTGCCAAATCAATGATTTCCAACTTGTCCATAGTGACAACCGGGCGAATCACTGGCGTACATGTAACAGCATTAATCGCCTGCATAGACTCCATGGTCTGACTAGCAACCTGACCAAGACTTTCACCATTGATAATCACAAGGCCTCGGCGTTCTTCACGAATACGGTCAGTAATACGCATCATAAAGCGACGTGTCAAGGTCATCAAATAAGCTTCTGGTGCTTTTTCTTTGATTTCCTCTTGAATTTCAGTAAATGGTACTTCGATGAACTGAATATTACCACCAAATTTAGTCAACTTACGGGTCAAATCTTGAGCCTTTTTAAGAGCTCCAGGACTAGTGTAAGGAGGACTTGCAAAGTGGACAGCTTCAATATCCACACCACGTTTAAGGGCAAGATAACCTGCCACTGGCGAATCAATCCCACCTGAAAGCATGAGCATTCCTTTACCAGCAGTACCTACAGGTAGACCGCCTGCTCCTTTGATTTCCTCGTGAGAAATATAAGCCGCCTCGGCACGAATTTCTACCTTAAGATTGACATCTGGTCCCTTCATCTGAGCCTTAATATCAGGCAATACATCAAAGACTGCATTTCCTAAAGTAAGATTGAGCTCGCGACTGTCGAGAACAAAGTCATGGTCACTACGTTTGGCAGTTACTTTAAAAGTGAGACCATCACGATAGAGTCCAGTCATAATGTCTTGAACAGCTTTTTTCAAAACCTCGACATCTTTTTCAAACTTGTAAACAGGACTAAAGGCTTGAATACCAAAAATTTGCTTCAAAGACTCTGCTACTGGCTCGTAGTCTGTACCATTGAGGTAGATATGTCCACGGTCTCGATCAAAAGTCACTTTAACTTCTGGATAGATGGATAGGACATCTTTAATATTATTTCTAAGTTTATTGATAAAGCGCATACGGTTCTTGCCCTTAGTAGACAATTCACCATAGCGAACCATAATTTCTGAATATGTTAGTGTCATTCCTTTTCCTTTTAAATGTGAATTTAGTTTTATTGTTTAATCGATTAAATCTTGCTATCTCACTTTTTGTGTCTTGGCGTAGACCTGCTTGAAAATCGTGAGGAACTGTTCCACCTGTCCCATATCATTGTCATCATCAAGACTGATACGAACGGCCGTTTGAGCTAACTTAGTCGGTACACCCATAGAAATAAGGGTTCCCGCTGGTTTACCCGCCTTAGATGAACATGCTGATGTCGTTGAAATGTAAATTTGATGCTCTTCAAAAGCATGGACAATAACTTCACCTCGAACACCCTTGATTCCAAAGGTCAAAATATTGGGAGCAAAACCCTCACCCTCACCTGAGAAAATAGAAATGTCCTCGTACTTAGCCAATTCGTCAAAGATAATCTTTTTCATCTTGGCAATTTTAGGAAGAGAAAATTCCTCTTTGTCAGTTACCAAGCGCAAGGCCTTGGCCATACTCGCAATGCCGGCAACATTTTCAGTCGTTGAACGAAAATCTTTTTCTTGGCCACCACCAGTTAAGAGTGGCGTAATCTTTTTCCCTGCCTTTTTGTAGACAAAACCGACACCACGAACAGCATGAAACTTGTGACCAGAAAAAGTCGCAAAATCTACACGGTCAGTTAAATAGGACGATACTGGAATCTTTCCAATAGCCTGGACAGCATCCACATGAAAAGATATGGTAGGCTCATTAACCAAGAGATCTGAGATGGCTTGAATAGGTTGAATTGATCCGATTTCATTATTAACAGCCATAACCGAAACCAAGATTGTGTCAGGGCGTAATAATCCAGCAAGAGCTTCAACATCCACAAACCCTTGCTCATTTACTGGTGCATAAGATACCTCGAAACCATGTTCTGAAAGCCATTTGGCAGATTCTTTTACCGCAGGGTGTTCAATATCAGAAACAATGATGTGATTGCCGTAAGGCTCCTTTTCGAAAGCTACACCTTTGATGACCCAGTTATCACCTTCGGTTCCTCCAGACGTAAAGAAAATCTCATCGGCTGATTTTCCAATGAGTTCCGCAACTTGCTTACGAGAAGCCTCCAAAATACGTGTCGCAGATGTTCCTAATTGGTGTAGGCTGGATGGGTTCCCAAAAATTTTAGTAGCCACTTCTTGATAGGTTCTAAGTGCCTCTGGATAAGGCACCGTCGTGGCCGAATTATCAAAATAAATCATGATTTTTCCTCGATTTTTATTTACTATTTATTATAGCATAATTTTTTTAGCAATTTTTGCGAGAAAATCATATAATAGAGAGTACGAAATATTTTTAAGGAGAGCATCATGTCTGAAAATTACTCACGCCGTAATCATTCATCAAAAGAAGAAAAAAAATCTGCCCCAAAGGTGACTGAACACGTTACAAAAGGCTTCACTGCCTTCCAAAAAGTCCTTACTGCCGTCGGGACAATTTTATCAATCATCGTGGCTTCAATCACTATCATGAATTTCACAGCCTCTAAAAATAAGGACACTTCTGATTCATCAGCCAATCAATCAACTGTAGTCATCAAAGAAGGCAATAATAAGACTCAAGAATCAAGTGCTGCCTCATCTAGTTATGGCAATGCGACTGATTCAGAAACAGAAACAAGTAGCCAAGCAGGAACTAATACCTATTCGTCATCTGCAGATACAACAACGGGTGGCAATACGACTACCTCTTCATCAGCAGCTACTGCAGACACAACATCTGGCAATGCGACTACTGGTGGTGCAACAACTGGTGACGCCGCTTCTAACTAAGACATGTAAAAGGCTAGGAAACCCTGCCTTTTTTCTATAATCCTATGAACTATACAGAAACTCTAAATTTTATCCATTCTTTCAAGGGCAATGGCCGTCGCCCTCAACTCGAACGTATGCGTTGGCTCTTGAAACAAGCTGGAGATCCCCAGTCTCACTATCCAACGGTACATATTGTCGGGACCAACGGTAAGGGGTCAACAACTAGCTACCTACAAAATATCCTAACAAAGTCAGGCTATCAGGTCGGGACTTTCACCTCCCCTTATATTACTCGCTTCAACGAACGTATTAGTATTAACGGCACAGAAATTCCTGATAAGGATTTGATTAGCCTTGTCGCGAAAGCTCAGGTTATTCTCAACGATTTAGAAGAGCACACTAATTTTGGCAGACCAACGGAATTTGAGTTGGTCACCTTACTCATGTTCCTCTACTTCGACCTTAAACAGGTTGATATGGCTATCATTGAAGCTGGAATTGGTGGACGACTTGATTCGACCAATGTTCTTTCGCCAGAGCTTGTCATCTGTACTTCGATTGGCTTTGATCACACTGAAACCTTGGGCAATAGCCTTTTGGACATTGCCAATCATAAGGCAGGCGTCATGCGAGAAAATACACCCATCTTACTTGGTCGGGTCTCTACAGAAGTTGAACATTTCTTCGACCAAAAATCACATGACCTACAAGCTCCTTTAGCCATCATTGATAGGGAAATTCAGCTGCTTCCGAAAGACAATCGAACGATCCAAATTTCTTATGACCATTGGGAAAGTCCAAATCTTAAACTTCCAATGTTAGGGCAGCATCAAGAAAACAATGCTGGGCTAGCTGTCACTGCTGCCCATCTCCTAGCTCAAACATTTTCTAAGATTACCGATAAGAGCATCCAAGAGGGGATTGAAGAGACGCATTGGCCTGGTCGTAGTGAGTGGATAGGAAATAACATTTATCTAGATGGTGCCCATAACCCTCAAGGAATTGCCAGCTTAAAGCAGGTACTAAAAGATAACTTCGCTAATCGTAGGGTACATATCCTCTTTGCAGGACTTAGACGAAAGCCTTTGGCAGACTTACTAGAGGAATTGAAAGATTATGATATAACGGTAACCAGCTTTGACTTTTTTGAGGCACTGCCCTTGGACGACTATCCCAAAGACTTCAAACGTGCAGCCGACTATAGAGACTGGTTAGCACAAGCTGAATCATCAAATTCTGATGACCTATTTGTTGTCACTGGATCTCTTTACTTTATCTCAGAAGTAAGAAACTACTTAATTAACGAAAGAAAGGCCTGAAGGCCTTTTTTTATTTAGACAGTCTATAGTTTTACACAAAGTGTAGGCTGCTATTTGAACACAAAGAAAAGTCTGAAACTCTCGGTTAACAGACTTTACTTTTCTATCTCATCGTTATAAATTCTTCTGAACCCGTTAGAAGGATAGTTTCAATTGAACCCATTCAGACACAAAGAAAAGCCTGAAACTCTCGGTTAACAGACTTCACTTTTCTATCGCATCGTTACAAATTCTTCTGAACCTGTTGGATGAATGGCAACCGTATTATCAAAATCAGCCTTAGTTGCTCCCATCTTAATAGCCACAGAGAAACCTTGAATCATCTCATCAACACCATAGCCAATACCGTGAAGACCAATGATTTTTTCATCCTCACCAAGCGTTACTAATTTCATAGTTGAAGGCTGACGATTCTCTCCAAGGGCCGTATACATTGGAGTGAAACTAGATTTATAAACCGTAATATTCTCCTCACCATATTTGGCGATTGCTTTTTCTTCAGTCAAGCCAACAGAACCAATAACTGGATGGCTAAAGACCACAGTGGCTACATCAGTGTAATCAAGCTTAGCATCAGCTTTATTGTTGAAGAGTCGCTCTGACAATTGACGTCCAGCCTTGACTGCAACTGGTGTCAAATCAAGTTTACCAGTCACATCGCCAAGGGCATAGATTCCAGGAACAGATGTATTTTCAAACTCATCCGAATAGATTGTTCCTTTTTCAGTCAATTTAACACCTGTCTTTTCAAGACCAAAACCAGAGGTGTTGGCTGCGCGTCCAATAGCCCAGATGAGGCAATCAACAGTAATCGTTTCTCCATTATCAAAACTAATGGTCAAGGAATCATCTGTATTCTTCACTACCTCTGTCGCATTAGCATGCGTATGGAGGGTTGGACCAGATTTAGCCATCTCATCAACTAAAACATCAACGATATCCTTGTCGAAGGTACGCAATGGACGATCTTTACGCACAAAGAGGTGTGTATCACTTCCAAGAGCATTGAGAACACCAGCAACCTCAACGGCGATGTAGCCAGCACCAATAACAGCTGTACGTTTTGGCACCTCATCTAGTTCAAAGAAACCATCTGAGGTAATCCCATATTCACTACCTGGGATGTTTGGATAAAGGGCGTGACCACCAGTCGCAATAAGGATATGGGGTGCTGTATAACGCTCACCCGCTACTTCAACCGTATGAGGGTCAACAAATCTTGCATACTCGTATACACGTTCAACGCCATTGCTATCAAAACCACGCTCATAAGAACCATGGATACGATCGATATAAGCCTGACGATTGGCCTTAAGCGTTGCAAAATCAAACTTATTAATTGTCACATCAAAACCATACTCGCCTGCATAACGGTGAAGGGTTTCAGCAACCTGAGCACCATACCACATGACCTTTTTAGGCACACAACCTACATTGACACAGGTACCACCGACCTCTTTTCCTTCAAAGAGAATAACCTTAGCACCATGCATGGCAGCACGATTGGCACTGGCAATACCACCAGAACCACCACCAATGACAATATAATCGTATTCTTTTACCATATTTTACCTCTTATGTTTCTTTATACAGCGTACTGGCTACTAGATAAGCCATTTCTGCCTATACTTTATCATAAAATAGGTACCCTGACAAAAATCTGCTACGACACAAAAAACAACCCCGTCACAACGAGATTGTTTTGTCATATCTTATTTATCAAGTGGTTTGCGAAGGAATCCGAAGAGGATACCTGATACCACAGCACCAATCAAGATGAAGAGAAGGTAGAGAAGGGCATTTGATGTGAGGGCAATTACGAAGATACCTCCGTGTGGTGCCATCAATTTGATTCCTGCCATACCTACAAGAGCACCTGTAAGAGCTGAACCGACGATAAAGCTTGGGATAGCGCGTGCTGGGTCAGCTGCACCAAATGGGATCGCACCTTCAGTGATGAATGAAAGTCCCATAACGATGTTTGTCAAACCAGAGTTGCGTTCTTCTTCAGTGAATTTATCTTTAAACAAGAGTGTTGCTACAAATACTGCCAACGGAGGAACCATACCAGCCGCCATAACTGCTGCCATAACAACTGAACCACCTGAAGTTACTGTTGCTGCGAGAGTACCTGTACCAAAGACATAAGCTGCTTTGTTGACTGGTCCACCCATATCCACTGCCATCATACCACCAACAAGGAGACCAAGTAATACTGCTGAGCTTCCTGACAAGCTTGACAAGAAGTTATTAAGACCAGTATTGATTGCTGCCATTGGGATATTTACTGCCAACATCAAGAAACCAGTAGCAAATACACCTAGAAGTGGCAAGAGCAAGATAGAACGGATTCCTTCAAGGGCACGTGGAATACCTGCCAAGAGTTTACGAAGAACAAGGATAACACCACCTGCAAGGAAACCACCAACAAGAGCTCCAAGGAAACCAGAAGATACGCCAGCAAGGGCAAGGGTTGCTTTACCACCTGAAGCAAATGGAACACCACCAAAGGCTGCACCACTTGAAGCAATAGCACCAGCTACGAAACCTGATACCAAACCTGGTTTTTCAGCGATAGAGTAAGCAATGTAACCTGCAAGTACTGGAAGCATGAAGCCAAAGGCAGCGCCACCAATTGCTTTGAATTGAGCAGCAATTTCATGGTAAGAACCAAGTTGTGACAATTGATCTTTAGGAACACCCATGATTTGGTCAAGCAAGAAGGCAAGCGCAATCATGATACCACCACCGATAACGAATGGAAGCATTTGTGATACCCCACTCATCAAGTGTTTATAGAAGGCACCACCAAGGCTCAATTTCTCACTTGATTCTTGAGCAGCTCCAGCATTTTCAGCGTGGAAGACTTCAGCTTTTCCATCCAAGATGTTTTGGATTAATTCTTGAGGTTGACGAATACCTGCAGCGACTGGTTTAGAAAGCAATTTTTTACCATCAAAACGTGCTGTTTCAACTGCCTTGTCTGCCGCTACGATAACACCTACAGCCTTACTGATTTCTTCAGCAGTCAATGGTGTTCCGACACCTGAAGCACCGTTAGTTTCAACACGAACATTGACTCCCATTTCTTCACCTGTTTTAATCAGTGATTCTTCAGCCATGTAAGTGTGAGCAATACCAGTTGTACAAGCTGTTACAGCTACGATAAGTGGTTTATCGCTTGAAGCTGCTTCTTTAACAGCTTGTGCTTTCTTAGCTTCCTCAGCTTGTGCTTCTTCTTCGCCAGTATTAAAAGCAGCAATCACTTCATCTGGAGAAGTCACCTTACGCAAACGATCTGCAAAACCATCTTGCATAAGGTATTTTGACAACTCAGCAAGGGCTGCCAAGTGAGTGTCATTTGCTCCCTCTGGAGCAGCAATCATAAAGAAGAGGTCTGTAGGTTGACCATCAAGTGATTCGTAATCTACACCTTTATTAGATTTAGCAAAAAGTACTGTTGCTTCTTTTACTGCAGCATTTTTACTGTGTGGCATAGCGATTCCATCACCCAAACCAGTTGATGTTTGTGCTTCACGAGCCATAATACCTGCTTTGAAAACATCAAAGTCAGTCACAACACCGTTGTCAACCAAGCTGTTAATCATTTCATCGATAGCAGCTTCTTTTGTAGTTGCTTGAAGGTCAAGCAACATTACTTTTTTGTTCAGTAAATCCTGAATTTTCATAGTTTTTCTACCTCTACTTTATTGTATGTTTCTTTAATAAATTCAATTGTCGCTAAGTCATCTGAGAAAGCCGTAGATGTTCCACATGCTACTCCCCACTTGAGAGCCTCAATTGGATCACCTGATTTAACAAACTCACCAGTGAAACCAGCAACCATTGAGTCACCCGCACCAACAGAGTTTTTTACTGTTCCCTTGATTGGTTTAGCAAAGTAAGCAGCCTCTGGAGTAACAAGAAGCGCTCCATCACCTGCCATTGAGATGATAACGTTCTGTGCACCCTTAGCAAGGATTTCACGCGCATATTTTTCAACATCAGCCAAACCATTAAGTTTGACATTGAAAATAGCTTCTAACTCATGGTTATTTGGTTTGACCAAGAGTGGTTGGTAAGCCAAGGAATCAAGCAAGGTTTGACCTTCAAAGTCACAGACAACCTGTGCACCAGTTTCACGCACTAGTGGAATCAATTTGTTATAGACCTTGTTTCCAAGATTGCTTGGTGCTGATCCAGCAAAAACAACCACATCATCAGCACTTACACTTGAAAGAACTGCTTCCAATTCAGCCAATTGATACTCATTAATGACAGGTCCTGCACCGTTAATTTCAGTTTCTTGGTCAGCCTTGATTTTAACATTTATACGTGTGTCTTGATCCACAGCTACAAACTTGGTTTTAATACCTTCTGCATCCAAACCATCTGTCACAAAACGTCCTGTAAAACCACCGATGAAGCCCGTTGCAGTATTATCAACACCTAAACGTTGCAAAATACGACTAACATTAATCCCCTTACCGCCAGCGAACTTATCATCACTCTCCATGCGGTTAACTTCACCAATCTCTACTTTGTCGATACGAACAATGAAGTCGATTGATGGATTCAGCGTTACAGTATAAATCATACTTCAATAACCCTCGTTTTCTCTTTTAATTCTTTTAGGAGTTCTTCTTCCGAAGCATTTGTAATTATGGTTACTTTCTCGACCTCGGCTACCTTAGCATAGGTAATCTGACCAAGTTTAGAGGCATCCGCTAGAATATAGGCTTTTTGCGCATTAGCTATAACCGTCCGTTTGATAACTGCCTCTTCCATGTCTGGTGTGGTGAAATAATTAGCATCAACGCCATTAGCACCAATGAAAGCACAATCAAAATTCAGTTGTCTAATTTGCTCTTGAGCAGTACTTCCAATAGACGCATCCGTTGAATGTTTAACCTTTCCTCCAACAATCCTAGTGCTAACACCGAGATCTACCAGCTTAACCGCATGATGGATAGAATTAGTCACAACCGTTACCTGACGATTGGCCAAATGTGGAATCAAAAGTTCATTTGTTGTACTAGCCTCAAGAAAGACGACATCACCTTCCTTAATCAAATCGGCAGCATAACCAGCTAACTGAGCCTTTTCTTGAACGTTTCTAATAGCTTTTTGACTATTGGCAATTTCTTCCTTTAGACCATGAATGCTTTCAGCACCGCCATGAACACGTTTAAGTTGGCCATCTGCCGCTAACTCGTCCAAGTCTCGACGAATCGTCGACTCGGAAGTATCACTTAACAAAACAGTTAGGTTTTCCAAAGTGACAAAACCATCTTGTTTCAACTGAGACAAGATAATCTGCTTACGTTCAGACTTTAGCATAATCTCTCCTTCTGTAATCGTTTACAAAAACTATTATACTAAATTTTTAATAACTGTCAACTAGAAACAGTCAAAAAAAATCAAAATATTTCATTATAAAATACTTATCTACCAAAATGACGCAATTTGATAAGAAAGTTCTTACATTTTCAAAAAGAATACCCCTTTCAGTATGAAGGGCAAAATAAAAAAGCCTTTCGGCTCTCTTATCTTATTTGGCATAGTCAACCGCACGGAATTCACGAATGACTGTAACCTTAATATTTCCTGGGTAATCCAAATTCTTCTCAATTTGTTCACGTACCTTATGAGACAAGATCGTAACTTCATCATCCGAGATTTTGTTTGGATGAACCATAATACGAATTTCACGACCAGCTTGAAGGGCGAAGCTTGTTTGAACACCGTCAAAACTTGATGCAATTTCTTCCAAATCACGAAGGCGTTTGACATAATTCTCAACCGATTCATTACGAGCCCCTGGACGAGCCGAACTCAAAGCATCTGCTGCAGCTACAATAACTGCAATAACGCTCTCAGGTTCTACATCGCCATGGTGGCTGGCAATAGCATTGACCACAACTGGATGTTCTTTGTACTTACGTGCAAACTCTGCACCAATCTCTACGTGGCTACCTTCGACTTCTTTGTCAATGGCTTTCCCCATATCGTGAAGGAATCCAGCACGACGAGCAAGGGCAACATTTTCACCCAATTCACCAGCCATGATACCTGCTAGTTTACCAACTTCAACTGAGTGACGAAGGACGTTTTGACCATACGACGTACGGAACTGCAAGCGTCCCATAATCTTAATCAAATCAGGGTGAAGATTCATAGCACCAATTTCGTAGGCTGCTTCCTCACCATATTCACGGATACGGTTATCCATTTCCTGACGACTCTTCTCAACCAACTCTTCAATACGAGCTGGATGGATGCGTCCATCCTTAATCAAGGCTTCGAGAGTCATACGTGCAATTTCACGACGAACTGGATCAAAACCAGAAAGGACAACCACTTCTGGAGTGTCATCAATAATAACGTCAATACCTGTTAGACTTTCAAGCGTACGGATGTTACGCCCCTCACGTCCAATGATACGACCTTTCATATTGTCATCTGGAAGGTGAACAGTAGTTACTGTTTGTTCAGTAACATAATCTCCAGCCAAGCGTTGCATAGCTTGAGCCAACACGTTTTTGGCTTTCTTATCAACAGTATCTTTAACCTGTGCTTCCGCATCTTTGATACGTGTTGCAATCTCATGAGTCAGATTATTCTCAGTCTCCGTTAAGATTACCTCACGCGCCTCTGCAATGGTCATCTGACCAACACGTTCAAGTTCAGCTTGCTTCTCAGCCTCTAACTGAGTCACATTCTCTTCACGCTCATTAAGATGTTTAGATTTGTCAGCAAGACTCTGCTCTTTCTTCTCGAGGGCAAGTTCTTTACTTGATAGATTTTCATCCTTACGATCAAGGCTGGTTGCACGTTCTGTTAAACGATTTTCCATTTGTTTAAGCTCTTGACGTTCAGATTTGAATTCTTTTTCAATATCTTCTCGATATTTTCTAGCTTCCTCTTTTGCTTCTAACAAGAACTCTTTACGTTGAGCCTTACTTTCGCGTTCAGCAGTCACACGCAGATGATCTGCATCATGTTCCGCCTGACTGCGAAGGTTCACAGCGTCTTGTTCTGCCTTTAGCAAGGTAGTTTCTGCTTGCTCCTTAGCTTTGCTAAGTTTAATAGAAATTGCTAAATATCCAACGACTAAACCAATGAGTGCAAAGACAACTAAAATTATCATGTTTATCATGTCTTTACCTCAACTTTTCTAAGGTTTCCATAAAGAAAACCGTCTTCTAGTGTATCATATTTACAGCGATTCCTCAAATAAATACTAGAACTTTAAACTGATTTTGTGGTATCATAACTCTATTAGAATAGGGAGGTATTACCATGCCAAAAGACGTTACTGTTGAAAGTTTTGAACTTGATCACACTATTGTAAAAGCACCTTATGTCCGTCTTATTTCAGAGGAAGTTGGACCTAAAGGAGATATCATCACAAACTTTGATATCCGTTTGATCCAACCCAATGAAAACAGTATTGATACAGGTGGTCTTCATACTATCGAACACCTACTCGCTAAACTGATCCGTCAACGTATCGATGGCCTTATTGATTGCTCACCATTTGGTTGCCGTACAGGTTTCCATATGATTATGTGGGGTAAACAAGATCCTACAGAAATTGCCAAAGTTATCAAATCTAGTCTTGAAGCTATTGCTAACGAGATTACATGGGAAGATGTTCCAGGGACTACCATTGAATCTTGTGGTAACTACAAGGATCACAGCCTTCATTCAGCTAAGGAATGGGCTAAACTTATCCTTGAACAAGGTATCTCAGACCAAGCCTTCGAACGCCATACCGTATAAAAAACATTGGGGTATATCCCAATGTTTTTTAATATTTTCTAAAACGTTGATAACGCGCTTCAAGTAAGTCTTCTGTTGATAATTGGCTTAATTCTGCCAACTCATCTACAATTGCTGTCTTAATTGCTTCAATAATTTCACTTGTAAAGTAACCACGTTCTGGGATAACCTTATCAACGATTCCCATGTTAAGCAACTCGCCTGATGTAATCTTCATCAACTCTGCCGCCTCTTCTGAACGTGAGCCATCTTTCCAGAGGATAGTTGCAAATCCTTCAGGACTCAAGATAGAATAGATGGTATTTTCAAGCATCCAAACCTTATCGGCTACTGCCAAGGCAAGTGCTCCTCCCGAACCACCTTCACCAATGATAATGGCAATAATTGGCACCTTAAGGTCGCTCATTTCCATAAGGTTACGCGCAATTGCCTCACCTTGTCCACGTTCCTCTGCCCCAACACCAGGATAAGCACCTGCAGTATTGATAAAGGTAACAACTGGACGACCAAACTTTTCAGCCTGTTTCATGAGGCGAAGAGCCTTCCGATAACCCTCTGGATGAGGTTGCCCAAAGTTACGATTGAGATTATCTTGTAGGTTTTTACCTTTTTGGATACCCACTACTGTAACGGCTTGGCCATTTAAGCGACCAATACCACCGATAACGGCACCATCGTCACGGAAATTACGATCGCCATGAAGTTCGATAAAGTCATCGAAGATTCCTTGGGCAAAGTCCAAAGCAGTTAAACGGCCTTGATCACGCGCTTCTTTTAAAATACGTGCTACGTCGCTCATTGAACACCTCCATGGAATGATAAGAGTGTGGCAATGGTATCAGCCAACTCTGTACGTTTAACAATGGCATCAACAAAACCATGTTCTTGAAGGAACTCAGCCTTTTGAAAATCATCTGGCAAAGTTTCGCGAACTGTGTTTTCAATGACACGACGACCTGCAAAACCAATCAAGGTTTGTGGCTCAGCTAAGATGATATCACCTTCCATGGCGAAACTTGCTGTAACCCCACCAGTTGTTGGATCTGTCAATACAGTCAAATACAACAAGCCAGCATTCGAATGACGTTTTACAGCAGCTGAAATCTTAGCCATTTGCATCAAACTCATGATTCCTTCTTGCATACGGGCCCCACCAGATGCTGTAAAAATAACAACTGGAAGTTTTTCCTCAATCGCATGTTCAAAGAGTTTAGTGATTTTCTCACCAACAACAGTTCCCATTGAAGCCATAATAAAGTTAGAATCCATAATGGCCAAGGCTGTTTTTTGCCCCTTGATAGTTGCAACACCAGTCACGACAGCTTCATCAAGACCAGTTTTTTCCTTAGTCGCTGCTAGTTTCTCCATATAACCTGGAAAATTCAATGGATTTTCAGTTTTAATGCCTGTAAACAGTTCTTGGAAAGATCCCTCATCAACTGTTAAATCGAGACGTTCTTTAGCGGAAATACGGAAGGTATAAGAACAATTTGGACAAATTTTAGCTTGTCCCAAGTCCTTTTGATAAATAGCTTGTTTACAACCAGGACATTTTGCAAAAAGTTCATCTGGAACTTCTGGCACTTGGTGATCAATCCCATTACGTACAGAACGGTTAGGATTGATACGGATATACTTTTCTTTTCGATCAAATAATCCCATAAACTCTATTCCTCACGATTCTGATAAGCTGGTAGGAAGGTCTCCATCAAGAAGGAAGTGTCATAATCCCCAGCGATAACGCTACGATCTGAAATCAAATCCAACTGGAAGTCAGCATTAGTCACAACACCATCGATTTCGAGCTCGTAAAGAGCACGTTGCATCTTCATGAGTGCCTCAAATCGATTTTCTCCATGAACAATGATTTTGGCAATCATTGAATCATAGTAAGGTGGAATAGTATAGCCAGGATAGACTGCACTGTCTACACGGAGACCAACACCTCCACTAGGTAGGTAGAGATTGCTAATTTTCCCTGGACTAGGTGCAAAGTTGAACTTAGGATTTTCTGCATTGATACGACACTCAATAGCATGTCCCTTGATTTCAATATCATCTTGGGTCACAGAGAGTTTTTCACCTGCGGCAATACGGATTTGTTCTTTAACAATATCCACACCACTTACAAATTCTGTAACTGGGTGCTCAACTTGAACACGGGTGTTCATTTCCATAAAGTAGAACTGACCTGTTTTCTCATCAAGAAGGAACTCGATAGTACCCGCATTTTCATAATTAACAGCCTTAGCGGCACGAACAGCCGCTGAACCAATTTCGTGACGAAGTGTCTTACCAATAGCAACTGACGGTGATTCTTCCAAAACCTTTTGGTTATTACGTTGAAGAGAGCAATCACGCTCACCTAGGTGAACAATATTACCATAGCTATCTCCCAAAATTTGAACCTCGATATGACGAGCTGGGTAAATAACTTTTTCAATATACATCGCCCCATTACCAAAGGCTGCTTTAGCTTCTTGTGACGCAGATTCGAAGGCAGGAGCTAACTCTTCTTCAGTGTTAACCTTACGAATCCCCTTACCGCCACCACCAGCAGAAGCCTTAAGCATTACTGGGTAACCAAGACGGTTGGCAACCTCTAAAGCCTCCTCAACTGTAAAGACTTCACCATCTGAACCAGGAATTACAGGGACATTAGCCTTAATCATTTCAGCACGGGCATTGATTTTATCACCCATCTTGTCCATGACTTCGCCTGAAGGACCAATAAACTTGATGTTCATTTCTTCACAGAGAGTGGCAAATTTAGAGTTTTCACTCAAGAAACCAAACCCTGGATGAATAGCTTGAGCCTCAGTCACAATAGCAGCTGATAGGACACGATTCATATTCAAATAAGAATCCGTTGATTTTGCAGGCCCGATACAAATAGCTTCATCAGCAAGCATAGTATGGAGAGAATCCTTATCCGCTTCAGAATAAATAGCAACCGTTTGGATACCCAATTCACGCGCTGCACGGATAATACGCACTGCAATTTCACCACGATTGGCAATCAATAATTTTTTAAACATAAAACAAGATAACATCAGACATTTTTTGATAGTCTGTGTTGATTTCCTTTCTATGTGATAGACCAATGTCTAAAGAAAAATCCTTTCCGACTGTCGCCAGAAGGATTTTCACAAAACATTAGCTTCCAATAGCAAAAGTCAAAGTACCTGATGCAGCAAGTTTACCATCGACTTCAGCCTTAGCTTCAACAACAGCAATTGTTCCACGACGTTTAACAAACTTAGCTGTCATAACAAGTTGGTCACCAGGAACCACTTGTTTTTTAAATTTAACCTTATCCATACCTGCGTAAAAGACTAATTTGCCCTTATTTTCAGGTTTAGACAATTCAAGAACACCAGCTGTTTGCGCAAGAGCTTCCATGATAAGAACGCCAGGCATAACTGGGTATTGAGGAAAATGTCCATTAAAGAAAGGTTCATTGATCGTTACATTTTTAATAGCTGTGATTTCGTCTTCTGAAACTTCTAGCACACGGTCAACCAAAAGCATTGGATAACGGTGTGGTAAAGCTTCACGAATAGCGTTAATATCAATTGTCATTTGATGCGTACCAATCCTTTTCCGTAGTCAACAACTTCTTCATTCGCTACCAAGATTTCAGTAATAACACCATCTTTAGGTGCTGGTACCTCATTCATAACCTTCATCGCTTCAACGATAAGAAGAGTTTGACCTTTCTTAACAGTGTCACCAACAGAAACAAAGGCTGGTTTTTCAGGTGATGGAGACAAGTAAGCCACACCGACAAGTGGACTTTCAACCACTTCTCCTTCAGCAGCTTGAGCTGGTGCAGAAGCTTCTTCAACTGGTGTTGCTGGAGTTTCAACAGCAGCAGGTGCTGCTACTGGAGCAACCGGAGCCTGAGGAGCTGGCGCAACTACTTCAACTGTAGGAGCTACTGGGGCAGCTGTTACTGAACTTGTTTGATTTTTGCTCAAGTTCAATTCTTCACCATTGTTTTTATATGAAAATTCACGCAAAGTTGATGCATCAAATTGAGCCAACAAATCTTTGATTTCAGAAATATTCATGAATTAAGCCTCCCAACGTTTAAAGGCAAGAACAGCATTGTGTCCACCAAAACCGAAAGTATTTGAAATTGCGTACTCAATATCAGCTTCTTGACCTTCACCATAAACAACATTAGCTTCGATGTAGTCAGACAATTCTTTTGTACCAGCAGTTTTCGGTACATAGCTATGACGAATAGCTTCGATTGTTGCAATAGCCTCAACCGCACCAGCAGCACCTAGCAAGTGACCTGTAAATGATTTAGTAGATGAAACTGGAACATCTTTACCAAGTACAGAAACAATGGCACCACTTTCACCTTTTTCATTGGCAGGTGTTGATGTCCCGTGAGCATTAACATAATCAACATCTTCAGGTTTGATACCAGCTTCATTGATAGCCAATTTAATTGCTTTAGCAGCACCAGAACCGTCTGGAGTTGGTGTTGTCATGTGGTAGGCATCACAGTTTGATCCGTAACCAACAATCTCAGCCAAGATGTTAGCACCACGTTTTTGAGCATGTTCCAAGCTTTCGATAACGAGAACCCCTGCACCTTCACCCATGACAAAACCATTACGGTCTTTATCAAATGGAATTGATGAACGTTCTGGATCCTCTGTTGTTGAAAGTGCTGTAAGAGCATTGAAACCACCAATACCAATCTTAGTGATTGAAGCTTCAGCACCACCAGCCAAGACAACATCATGCAAACCGAATTTAATTTCACGGAAGGCTTCACCGATTGCATCATTTGCAGAGGCACAAGCAGTCGTCACTGATTTACATACCCCTTGAGCACCAATTTTAAGAGCAATGTTACCAGCACCCATGTTTGAAAGTGCTTTAGGGATAAACATTGGTTTGATACGTTTCATCCCACGTTCGTGCATACGAATGATTTGATCTTCAAGTTCTTGAAGACCACCGATACCAGATGACACGATGACACCAACACGATCACGATCTTCTTCTTCCATGTTAAGTCCTGAATTTTCAAGAGCTTCCATAGCAGCATAAATCGCATAAAGTGAGTAAGTGTCCATACGGTTAGTATCTTTTTTCACAAAGTACTTATCGAACGGGAAATCTTGGATCTCACCAGCGTTAAAGACTGGAATTTCAGAAGCATCGAACTTCGTAATTGGTTTGATACCAATTTTACCGTCATGAAGACTGTTCCAAAATTCTTCTGGTGTATTACCGATTGGTGAGGTTACGCCGTAACCTGTAACAACAACACGATTTGTAGACATATATATTCTCCTTTTGTCGGGTGGATATTCTAGTAAATGACTTTTTGATATTGACATTCAATTATTGCATGGTCATACCACCATCAATAGCGATGGTTTGACCTGTGAGATATTCTTGACTAGCCAAGAATGCTGCAACTTCAGCCACTTCTTCTGCTTGACCAATACGTTTCATTGGCACTTGAGCAATCATAGCATCTTTCATTTTCTCTGGAATAGCGTCAGTCATATCTGATTCAATGAAACCAGGAGCGATAGCATTGACACGGACACCACGGGCCGCAACTTCACGCGCTACTGATTTAGTGAAACCAATCAAACCAGCTTTTGAAGCTGCATAGTTAGCTTGACCAATATTCCCCATAAGACCTACAACAGATGACATATTGATGATGGCACCTTGACGCGCCTTAGACATTGGTTTCAAGACAGCTTGTGTCATATTGAAGGCACCAGTCAAGTTGATTTTCAAGACACGTTCAAAATCTTCTTCAGTCATCTTCAACATCAACTTATCGTTAGTGATACCAGCATTATTAACTAGCACGTCAACACTACCAAGCTTTTCAATAGCTTCCGCAACCATACGTTTAGCATCTTCGCCATTAGAAATATCACCTGAGATACCAACAACAGTTACACCATAATCTGCAAACTGTGCAAGCAAGTCCTCAGAGATCTCAGAACGTCCATTTAGGACAACGTTGGCACCAAGACTAGCAAATTTGTGTGCCACAGCTAATCCAATTCCACGTGTTGAACCTGTTACAAAAACATTTTTATTCTTAAGTTCCATGTTTACCTCGTTTTACGCATTAAGAAGGGCATCAAGACTAGCTTGATCTTCAACATTTTGAGTTGGTAGGGTTTTATCAATTTTCTTCAAGAAACCTGACAAGACTTTTCCTGGACCAATCTCAATCACTTCATCTACACCAAATTCTTGGATAGTGGCAATCGAATCATAAAAACGTACAGGTTCCATCACCTGACGAGCCAAAAGTGCTTTGACGTCTTCTGACTTCATGATTTGAGCCTCAGTATTACCTACTAAAGGAAGCGTAAAGTCATTGAATGACACTTTCTCAAGTTCTGCTGCCAATTTTTGACTAGCTGATTCAAGTAAAGCTGTATGGAACGGTCCTGAAACATTAAGAGGAATCAGACGTTTAGCACCAGCTTCTTTAAGCAATTCCACAGCATAATCAACAGCCTCAACTTCACCACCAATAACAATTTGTGCTGGAGTATTATAGTTAGCAGGCGTTACTACACCCTTTTCAGATGCTTTTTGACAGATTTCTTCAATCAAACTTGGATCTGTATTCATGACTGCAACCATTTTCCCACTTCCAGCAGGAGCCGCTGTTTCCATGAATTCTCCACGTTTAGCAACCAAGGCTACCGCATCCTCAAATGAGAGTGCTCCAGCCGCAACTAGGGCAGAATATTCCCCCAAAGAGAGACCGGCAACAATATCAGGAGTGATACCATTTTCTGCCAAAAGGCGATAAATGGCTACTGACGTTGTCAAAATAGCTGGTTGAGTATAGCG
The DNA here is from genome assembly GCF_037967965.1 of Streptococcus sp. FSL R7-0248. Classification (NCBI taxonomy): domain Bacteria; kingdom Bacillati; phylum Bacillota; class Bacilli; order Lactobacillales; family Streptococcaceae; genus Streptococcus; species Streptococcus sp. FSL R7-0248. The sequence goes on along the minus strand of NZ_CP150201.1, from coordinate 343,950 downwards.
TGTCTGATTAAGTTTTTCTTCGTTAGAATCAATCAATTCACGCAAATCATAACCTAGAATACGACTAGCCGTATCAAATGTCTCTTTGACAACGGGATAAGTCGCATACAAATCGCTCGCCATGCCCAATTTCTGAGCCCCTTGACCAGCAAATAAGAACGCACGTTTTGTCACTATCCTAATCCTTTCGACGTTTTTAGACGTTTACATCTGCCCAACGAGCAGCTTCTTCTTTAATCACCTTGGCAGCGCCTGTGTAAAGGTCTTCCAAGATTTCTGCACATGTTTCTTCTTTACGAACAAGACCTGCAATTTGTCCAGCCATAACTGAACCATATTCCACATCTCCATCAACAACCGCGTTACGAAGGGCACCTGCACCAAGCTCTTCAATTTCCTCTTGAGTCTTCTTACCAGCCAAGAAATCTTTTTCAGCTTGGTTATATTCTGTCGCCAATTTATTCTTAATCGCACGAACAGGGTGTCCAACAACTGAGGCAGAAATAACAGTATCAATATCTTTAGCCTTCAAAATCTTATCTTTGAAGTTTTGGTGTGCATTAGATTCCTTAGCAACAGCGAAACGCGTACCAACCTGAACAGCTTCTGCTCCAAGCATAAGAACAGCAGCCATACCACGTCCATCAGCAACACCACCAGCACCAATAACTGGGATAGATACCGCATCCGCAACCTGGCGAACAAGAGCCATAGTTGTCAATTTACCGATGTGACCACCAGCTTCCATACCTTCTGCGACAACAGCATCCGCTCCAAGTTTTTCCATACGTTTAGCAAGTGCTACCGATGGAATAACTGGGATTACTGTAATGCCAGCTTCGTGGAAACGCTCCATATATTTACCTGGATTTCCGGCACCTGTTGTAACAACCTTAACACCCTCTTCGATAACGAGGTCGACGATGTCATCTGCAAATGGTGACAAAAGCATGATATTAACACCGAATGGTTTGTCAGTGATTTGTTTTACTCTATCAATATTAGCTTTTACCACTTCTTTAGGGGCATTACCACCACCAATAATTCCGAGTCCACCAGCATTTGAAACGGCTCCAGCCAAGTCACCATCACCAACCCAGGCCATACCACCTTGGAAGATCGGATATTTAATTCCTAACAGTTCTGTAATACGAGATTTCATTTTTCACCTTTTTTTCGATTTTCTAATCAAATAAATAGTTTAATAATCAAAGTAATTGTATAAACAAAGGAGAATATCCCAAATAAGAATATTCTCTATGCCCTGCTTATTTAGTTTTTTCTTCTACGTAAGCAACAAGGTCACCAACAGTGTTAAGACCTTCTTCAGTTTCGATTTGGATATCGAATTCATCTTCGATTTCTGAGATAACTTGGAATACATCAAGTGAGTCAGCATCAAGTTCGTCAAAAGTAGTTTCTACTTTTACTTCTTCTGCGTCTTTCCCAAGTTCTTCAACGATGATTTCTTGTACTTTTTCAAATACTGCCATTTTAATTTCTCCTTTAAGATAAATATATTTCTTATAATCTATGCTGGTGCATAATTTATATAACTAGATTTTAACAATAAGACTGCCCCATGTCAAACCCCCACCAAAACCTGATAAAAGAATTGTTTGACCGCTGTCTAATTTTAAGGTCCCATTTGCCACGTTTTCAGAAAGCAAAATTGGGATACTTGCCGCACTGGTATTACCGTAAGACATCATGTTTGCCAAGAATTTATCACGACTGACATCGATTTTCTTAGCCATAATATCCAAAATACGAATGTTAGCTTGATGAAGCAGGAAGTAATCAGGTTCACCTTTTTCTTCAACCAAGGCCTTAATGCTCTTTGAAACTGTCTTAACGGCAAAATCAAAGATCGCTTTCCCATCCATTTGTAAATAAGGATTAGGCTGTTCTATGTCATCAGAATAAGGTGATATTACTGCAGAGGCTCCTGATTCAAGGCCTCCTTTGCTACCATCTGTATTCAAAGATTCACCAAAGAAATGTTCTTCTTCCGATTCCTCCAAAAGGACACCACCTGCACCATCACCAAAGAGAACAGCTGTTGTACGATCTGACCAGTCCAAAGTTTTAGAAAGAACTTCTGCACCAATCACTATACCTTTTTTGTAAACACCTGAACGAATCAATTTTTCTGCAGTTGCTAAAGCAAAGACAAAACCACTACATGCCGCAGTAATGTCAAAAGCAAATGCATTTACAGCTCCAACAGCTCCTTGAACAAGGGCTGCCACTGATGGCATATTGCTATCTGGAGAAATTGTTGCCACTAGGACAAAATCTAGCTCATCAGGAGATACCCCTGACTTCTCTATAAGTTGCTTAGCAACATTGATTGCTAGATCACTCGTATTCTCATTAACTGAAATGCGACGTTCTTGGATCCCTGTACGAGTACGGATCCACTCATCACTAGTATCCATAATTTTAGATAGGTCATCATTGGTCACGACCTGAGCAGGTGCATAATGGGCAACCTGACTGATTTTTGCAAATGCCATTATTTCAACTCCTCAAGAAATGCGTGGAGATTTTCCAATCCCTTGCTCATAACCTTCAATTCCTCGTCGTTAAAGCCTTCTGTAATCCTCATCACCATTGATTTATGAAAACGACGGTGAAGACGATATACCAAACGACCCTTTTTAGAGAGCGAAAGATGGACCACACGACGGTCAACTGATGAACGCGTACGGACAATATAACCTTTCTTTTCAAGTTTATTGAGAGATGTTGTTACAGTACCAAGAGTTAGCATGAGTTCTTTAGCTACTGCACTTGGTGTCGTATCTGGATGTGTACCGATCACATCAATGGTATGCATTTCCTTGAGGGAAACATCGTTAAACTTTGAATTCTTTAAACTTGCTTCTTCGATAATAACTACGTTATTAAAAATATCAACAAGATAGCCATCAATTTTGTCGTAATTCACACCAGACTCCTTTCAATAAAACTTTGACTTTCAAATTATATCAGACTCAAACTAATTTCGCAAGCCCGATTAAAAAACTTTAGTTTTTCTTTTAGAAAATGTGGCTATTTCCCTTGGAATTTAGGTCGACGACGCTCACTATAAGCACGTACCCCTTCTTTGAAGTCTTCTGTGAAAGCAAGAGATTTTTGCAAGTCAAGTTCCAACTTAGCGTAATTTTCCCATCCCGCAAATTCAGATTCCCAAACCATTTCTTTAATGGCTTTAAAGGAATTCACTGAAGAGCGGTTCAATTTTTTAATCAATTGACTCACAGTTTTTTCAAGTTTTTCTGACTCAACAACTTTGTAGGCAATTCCCCAGTCCAAGGCTTTTTCAGCTGATACTGGCTCTCCTGTCATGGTAATTTGAGTCGCACGGTTAATACCGATTGAACGTGTCAAAAGGTAGAGACCTCCAGCGTCAGGTGCCAAACCAACACCTACAAAAGCTTGGATGAATTTAGCTTTATCAGATGCAATCGTAAAGTCTGCTGCAACAGCTAAGTTAGCTGCAGCACCTGCACATGGTCCATCAACTACCATGATGACTGGCTTAGGCAATTTTTTAAGAGCAAAAGAAATTTCATTTACCTGCTCAGCAATACGAACCAAAGACTGTACATCATCTACAGCAACCGCTTTTTGCATTTGATCAAGGTCACCGCCAACAGAAAAGACTTTTCCATTAGCATTGATTACCAAGAATTTTACTGACGCATCTTGTTTAGCTTGCTCAATTGCAGCCATAATCTCATCACAAACTGGAATATTAAATCCATTTTGCACTTCTGGACGATTAAGCGTTAAAGTTGCTACTCCATCTTCAACACTATAAAGAATTGTTTCGTAAGCCATTTTTTGCATTCCTCCGATAACTAGTTCCTATATGAAAACCGTATGTTCTTTATATTTTTATCACAATTTTATTTGATGAATAGATAATTTGATTATCAAATCATTCATCGTTAATTTCTAGTATACCATAGTCCATCTAAAGGTCAACAAAAACTTAGAGTTTTTTAATTTGATACATCAAAACACCGAGTTCTACAACTAACTCGGTGTCTCTTCTATTTTAATAAATCTAAAACATCCATAAGGTTATCCAACAAGCCTTTGGCTGCACCTTGATCCATACCAAAACGATTATCTTTAATGGCCCAAACCTCAACACCTGCAGCGACTCCAGCAGCAATCCCCTTTTCGCTATCTTCGATAATCAGCGCCTGATTTGCTTCCACGTTCAAATGCTGTAATGCTGTCAGATAAATCTCTGGATTGGGTTTACTCTCTTTAAATTCTTCTCCTGAGAGAACCACATCAAAGAAACCGTTCAAATGATTTTCCTCCAAAGCTCTAAGGATATCTGCCTTTACTGAGCTAGAAGCTAAACCTATTTTCAACCCTCGAGAATTCACTTCATTCAAGACCTTGAAAACATCAGGAAAGATTAATTCTTTATAGGGTAAGGGGTTGTCTTGTTTATAGGCATTGTACTCTTCTTGTAAAGTTGGCACATCCCAGTTATCATAGTCATCTCTGAGAATATTTTCCCAAACTTGCTTGGTATTTCCACCTATAAAGAAAGACGGGGGTAAATGGTCTATTGAAATTCCCTTTTGAGCTAAGAAATTTGCACGTCGATCATAATAATATTTTTCAGTGTCAAAAAGGACACCATCCATATCAAAAATAATTGCCTCTACCACGGGATATCCTCCTTTTCTTTCCTTATTGTACCATAATCAGACTAAATCTTACTCGCTTTTAAAAACAATGTGACAAATTGTCAGAATTTTGCTATAATTGTAGAGTAATTTAAAATTTTTGGAGTAACTATGAAAGTCATCAAATTCGGTGGGAGCTCACTTGCTTCAGCCACACAATTAGAAAAAGTCTTAAACATTGTAAAATCTGACCCTGAACGTCGCTTTGTCGTAGTATCAGCCCCTGGTAAACGTAACGATGAAGATACCAAAGTCACAGACGCCTTGATTAAATACTATAAACACTACACAAAAGGTGCTGATGTCAAAGCTGACCAAGAATGGATTATTAACCGCTATCAAGCTATGGTCGATGAGCTAGGCTTCAAATCAACAGAAATGGCGAAGATTGCTAAATCTATCAACGATCTTGCCACTCTTCCTATTGAAGACAATGATTTCCTTTATGATACTTTCCTAGCTGCAGGGGAAGATAATAACGCAAAATTAATCGCAGAATATTTCCGTAATAACGGTATTGAAGCACGTTACGTTCACCCTCGCCAAGCTGGTGTTTTTGTCTCAAGCGAACCTGGAAATGCTCGTATCCTTCCAGGAGCTTATGACAAGTTGGAAGAGCTTCGTGAATCAGATGAGGTTCTTGTAATCCCCGGTTTCTTCGGTGTTACCCCTGATAATCAAATTTGTACTTTCTCACGTGGAGGCTCTGATATCACTGGTTCTATCGTTGCAGCTGGAGTTAAGGCAGATTTATATGAAAACTTCACAGATGTAGATGGTATTTTCGCAGCCCATCCTGGTGTCGTTCATGAACCACATTCAATTCCAGAGTTGACTTACAAGGAAATGCGTGAATTGGCATATGCTGGCTTCTCAGTTCTTCATGACGAAGCCCTTCTCCCTGCCTACCGTGGTAAAATTCCACTCGTTATTAAAAATACAAATAACCCAGACCACCCAGGCACACGCATTATTCTTGAACACAAGGGTGCAACTGTTCCTGTCGTTGGTATCGCAAGTGATGATAAATTCGTCAGCATCAATATGACCAAATACCTCATGAACCGTGAAGTTGGTTTTGGACGTAAGGTCCTCCAAATTTTGGAAGATTTAAACATCCGTTGGGAACATATGCCTTCTGGAATCGATGATCTCTCAATCATTATTCGAGAACGTGAACTTACCCCAATTAAAGAACAAGAAATTCTTTCATACTTGACACGTGAACTCGGTGTTGATGAAGTTGAAATTGAACATGGCCTTTCAATCCTCATGATTGTTGGTGAAAATATGAAAGACCACATCGGTGTTACAGCGACAGCGGCTAAAGCACTCTCTGAAAAACATATTAACCTAGAAATGATTTCTCAAGGTTCTAGTGAGGTTTCTGTTATGTTTGTAATTGAAACTGAGCAAGAAAAAGCAGCTGTCAGAGCTCTTTACGATGCTTTTTTCCGTAGTGGCGATTAATCTAAAAACCTATCTCCTTCAAGGGATAGGTTTTTTCTTTATGAAAAATAAGTCATCTCTCATGATATCTACTCCAATAGCAAATTCATTGATCAATTATACACAGCAATTGCTAACCAAAAAAACACTAACTTTCGTTAGTGCTTTTTTTACAAGATATTTTCGTAACTTTCACGAACGGCATCTGGCCAAACTGAAGTTTGAACCTCACCAATATGTTTCTTACGAAGCAAGAACATAGCCATACGTGACTGACCAATACCTCCACCAATTGTTAGTGGGAAAAGGCCATGTAACAAGGCTTGGTGCCAATCCAATTTCAAACGATCTTGGTCGCCAGTAATTTCAACCTGACGTTTAAGGGCATCTTCATCAACACGAATACCCATTGATGACAATTCAAAGGCATGTCCTAATTGTTCATTCCAAACCAAGATATCCCCATTCAAACCATGGTAACCATTCTCAGACTCAGTTGTCCAGTCATCATAGTCAGGTGCACGACCATCATGTGGTTTTCCATCAGGAAGAACACCACCGATACCAATCAAGAATACAGCACCATATTCCTTGGTAATAGCATCTTCACGCTCTTTGGGTGTCAAATCAGGGTACTTCTCAACAAGTTCTTCTGAATGGATGAAGGTAATTTTCTTAGGTAAAATAGCTTCAATATCGTAACGTGCTTCAACTGCTAGCTCAGTCAAACGAATAACCTTATAAATGGTTTCAACAGTTTCTTTCAAGTAAGCGATATTACGATGTCCGTCAGGAATAACTTTTTCCCAGTCCCATTGGTCAACGTAAACAGAGTGCGTTGCATCCAATGAATCTTCATCTGGACGAAGAGCCTTCATATTAACCACGAGCCCTTCACCTTCATTGAAACCAAAACGAGCCAAAGTATGGCGTTTCCATTTTGCTAATGAGTGAACAACTTCGTATGTTGCGTCAGGAATCTGAAGCACATTAACAGTTACAGGATTTTCAATACCGCTCAAATTATCCTGCATACCATCCCCGACCTTACTCAAAATAGGCCCTTGCACTTCAACGACGTCAAGTTTATCAATCAAATACTGTGTAAAAGTATTCTTCACAAAAGAAATTTCCTCTTGTTGATGAATGAAGCTCTTTTTCATACGCTCCTCCTTTAAAAAATCGATAAGCCTATTATACTCCTATTTTTCAGAAAAATAAAGAAATTTTCCAACAATTTGGAAAATTTCTTGTTTTTTATGTTAGGTTTTATCACATTTTCTTAGTCAGCTTCACAACTGCTTCTGTTCGAGCTGTATGAGGAAACATGTCTACTGACTGAATATAATTAACATCATAAACTTTAGCCAAAGAAACTAGGTCTCTAGCCAAAGTAGATACATTACATGAAACATAAACCATTTTTTCAGGAGTGTAGGCCAGTATCGTTTTAAGTAGCTTATCATCTAAACCAGTTCTAGGTGGATCCACAATAAGAGCATCTGCTCGATAGCCTTCCTTGTACCAACGAGGAATGATATCCTCAGCCTTACCCACCTCATAGTGAGCATTCTCCAACCCAAGTGATTTAGCATTCTTTCTAGCATCCTCAATAGCCTCTGGAATAATATCCATACCTTGAATACTCTTTACCTTATTTGCGAAAGCAAGTCCAATAGTACCAACCCCACAATAAGCATCAATAAGGTGTTCAGACTTACCTACATCCAAAGCTTCAACAGCCTGACCATAGAGTACCTCTGTTTGTTGAGGATTCAACTGGTAAAATGCACGAGGAGAGAGAGCAAAGTTATAGTCCAGTACCTCTTCTTGAATAGTGTCTTGCCCCCAAAGAATTTCCGTCTCTTGACCATAAATCTCGCTAGACTTCGAATAATTATAATTGACAGCAATAGTTACAATTTCTGGAAAACTTTCCGTCAATTCCTTAACCAATTTAGTGAAAGAAACTGATTTAGAGGTTACAAAAATCAACTGGACCTGATTTGAACCCAAAGCACGTCGTATCATAACAGTACGAATTCCAGCAATTTTACGCTCATTATAAATTGGGAACTTGTATTTATCTAACAAATTTGTCACCTTATTCATAATGACTTGAGTTAGCTCATCCTGAACTAGGCAATCATCAATATTAATGAGGCGATGACTCCCTTCCGCAAATAAGCCAGCTTTGACTGAACCACCAAAAGAACGGGTTTGAAATTGTAGTTTAGCTCGGTAATGTTGTGGTTGCTCCATCCCTATTGTTGGACGAATGTCATATGACTCAAAATTAGCCGGTTTAAACTTCTTCAAGGCTTGTCCTAATAAATCAGTTTTAAACTCTAATTGCTTATCATAACGAAGATGCATTAACTGGCAACCGCCACAGTCTTCATAAATACTACATGCAGGTTCGACACGAAACTTAGAAGGTTTATTAATCTTTAATAATTTCGCCTGAACAAAGTTTCTCTTGACAGAAACAACCTGACAGAACACCTCTTCACCCTTCAAAGCCCCTGGCACAAAAACTAGAGTTTTCTTATAAAAACCAATGCCTTCGCCATTGATTCCCATGCGTTTTATCTTAAGCGGGATACGCTGTTTCACTTGTAAATTCATACTACCATTCTAACATTTTGATATAATAATAACTATGAAAATCACAAAAATCGAGAAGAAAAAGAGACTTTATCTCCTTGAGATAGACAAAAAAGAGAGTCTCTACGTTACAGAAGATACCATCGTTAAATACATGTTGACAAAAGAAATGATACTGGACAAAAATCAACTTGAGGATATTAAATCCTTTTCCCAGTTCTCATATGGTAAAAACTTAGCCCTCTATTTTATTTCATTTAAACAACGTACTGAGAAAGAGGTAAAAGATTACCTTTTTAAACATGAAATAAACCCTCATATAATTCCAAAAATTATTGATAATCTAAAAAAAGATCACTGGATTGATGATTACAAACTCCTAGAAAGTCTAGCTCAACAAAATCTGAATTCAGGCGATAAAGGAGCCTATGTGCTGAAGCAAAAATGGCTTCAAAAAGGTTGTAACAAACAGATCATTGACGATGTTTTAAGTCAATTTGATTTCTCAGAAATAGCCATTAGAGTAGCTGCAAAACTGTTACGAAAATATCAGGGAAAACTACCATCTAAAGCCCTAAAAGATAAATTAACTCAAAGCCTTATCAATAAAGGTTTTTCATTTCAAGAAAGTAAACTAGCAATCGATCATCTAGAACTTGAAGCAGATGAAGAAACTGAACAAGCTCTCCTTTATAAAGAAATAGATAAGCAATATCAAAAATTTAGTAAAAAATACGACGGTTATGAACTTAAGCAGCGCTTGACACAATCTTTAGCCAGAAAAGGTTATGACTTTGATGCCATAGCATCCGCTCTAAGAGAATATTTATAGGAATTTCCCCTCTTTTCACAAAATTATGATACAATAGTGGGGATAACCCTTATTGTAGAAAGAGGACGCCATGAAATTACCAAAAGAAGGCGACTTTATCACAATTCAAAGTTATAAGCATGATGGTAGTTTGCACCGTACTTGGCGCGATACTATGGTACTAAAGACAACTGAGAATGCTGTTATTGGCGTTAACGACCACACCCTCGTTACTGAAGCAGACGGAAGACGATGGGTAACACGTGAACCTGCTATTGTTTATTTCCACAAAAAATACTGGTTTAATATTATAGCCATGATTAGGGATAACGGCATTTCCTACTACTGCAATTTAGCTAGTCCATATATTTTGGACCAAGAAGCACTAAAATATATTGACTACGACCTAGATGTCAAAGTCTTCGCTGATGGTGAAAAAAAATTGCTAGATGTAGATGAGTATGAAACACATAAAAAAGAAATGCATTACTCTCCTGATATTGACTATATCTTAAAGGAACATGTTAAAATCTTGGTAGATTGGATTAACAATGGTAAGGGGCCATTTTCACAATCTTATGTTAACATCTGGTACAAACGTTATCTTGAACTAAGGAATCGTTAAAGTTGTCATAAAAAAGACTAGTAATGATACTAGTCTTTTTTTGCACTAAAAACTAATGCTTCGGAGTCTAAATCCATATTCAAAAGATAACGCCCTTCTTCTACTTGAACAAGATACCCTAATAATTCTAAAGCATCAACAAAAATATTCCTCCTTTTTTGAAGTGCATATTCCTTCCTAACGTATTTTAAAAGAAAAGTCGTAACATGTTTCAAAAAATATTCGGGATTAACATCCCCTAATAAGTCATATAATCTATTCTGCTCTTCAGATAATGGTAGATTTTTTCTTAATTTATAAAAATAATTTGAAATCGTAAGATCATCTCTTGTTATACTCGTTTGTTCAACAATAACAACTTCATTAGTAGAATTACTTATCTCAGTAACAAATCTACGGTTTAATAGTTCTAAATAACAAGTAGAATCATCATTAATAAAAAAATGCTGTTCTAAATCAATTTTAGAAGAATCCGACACAAGACTAATTAATAAACGGTAACGTTTCTCGAATCGTTCGATATAGCCTGCTTTTACAAACTCCTCAATTAATTTATCGATATTCTTTTGAAAAGGAAACTGCCTTTTTATTGCTCTCAGGGTCACAGGCTGATTAAGATATAGATAATTCACTATTTTCATAAAAAAAGGTTGCTTACATAGTTTGTTTGGGTTAAATTGTATTATCATAAGAAGTATTATACCATTAATCAGAGCACTAAAAAAAGGCCTTATGGCCTAATTTTAAGCATTAAAGCTTTCAGTCAACTGAGGAACTACCTGTTTCTTACGAGAAACAGCTCCTTCAAGGAAAGCATGATTATTTTCTAAAACAAAATTAAAAGCAGCTTCAACCTTATCAGTATTTGAACCAAGTGCAAGAATTTCTGAATTAGAATTAAGAATATCAGTAATCATTAAGACAAAGTCAGAGTAACCATTGTTTTTAATTGAGTTATTAATAGCTTCTTCAATTTCCGCTTGACGAGAAAGAACATCAGAAATATCAACTGTATTAACTTGTGCAACACGAACTTGATTACCATTCAATTCAAATGTTTTTGCATCAATGTCAATGAGTTCTTCAGCAGATTTTGAAGAAAGATTAGTACCAGCTTTAAGCATAGCAAGACCATATTCTTCTAGATTAACACCAGCAATTTCTGCAAGTTCAGCTGCAACTGCAGGATCTGAAGCATGTGTAGTTGGAGATTTAAGAAGAAGAGTATCTGAAATCAAACCTGACAAAAGCAAACCAGCAACTTCCTTAGGAACTTCAACATTGTTTTCTTTAAACATACGAAAAACAATTGAAGATGCAGATCCAACAGGTTCCAATCGCATCATTAATGGATTAGCAGTTTCAAAGTTAGCCACACGGTGATGGTCGACTACCTCAATAACTTCAACGTCCTTAATATCTGAAATAGATTGTTGAAACTCATTATGGTCTGTAAGAATAACTTGATTAACTCCCTCCGATTGAGCAGACTCAACCACTCGTGGTGCTTCAACACCAAAATAATCAAGAACAAAAGCAGTTTCCTCGTTAGGAGTACCCAAAGCAACAGCTTCAGCATCAACACCAAGTTGACGTTTCAAATAAGCATATCCATAAGAAGACCCGATTGCATCAGAATCAGGGTTTTGATGACCAAAAACAAAAACTTTAGACATAAATTCACCTCAAAATAGTATTATAAGCTATTATAACATATAAAAAAAAGAAACAAAATAAAAAGAGTAACCTAAGTTACTCGAAATATAGTCCGTACGGGATTCGAACCCGTGTTACCGCCGTGAAAAGGCGGTGTCTTAACCCCTTGACCAACGGACCATCTTTATGCCGGCTACATGACTTGAACACGCGACCCTCTGATTACAAATCAGATGCTCTACCAACTGAGCTAAGCCGGCTAACTTTTCTAATGCGGGTGAAGGGACTTGAACCCCCACGCCGTTAAGCGCCAGATCCTAAATCTGGTGCGTCTGCCAATTCCGCCACACCCGCATATATGACCCGTACTGGGCTCGAACCAGTGACCCATTGATTAAAAGTCAATTGCTCTACCAACTGAGCTAACGAGTCTCAAATATTTCTACTTGAACGGTCCCGACGGGAATCGAACCCGCGATCTTCGCCGTGACAGGGCGACGTGATAACCGCTACACCACGGGACCTATGGGAGTTAACGGGATCGAACCGCTGACCCTCTGCTTGTAAGGCAGATGCTCTCCCAGCTGAGCTAAACTCCCTTTGTGCTAAGCGACTACCGTATCTAACAGGGGGCAACCCCCAACTACATCAGGCGTACTAGGGCTTAACTTCTGTGTTCGGCATGGGAACAGGTGTATCTCCTAGGCTATCGTCACTTAACTCTGAGTATTCTCAACTCAAAATTGAATATCTATACTGTATCAAGAAACCAAATCGTTGTCAATATGTCTCAGTTACTTTCTTTGGATAAGTCCTCGAGCTATTAGTATTAGTCCGCTACATGTGTCACCACACTTCCACTTCTAACCTATCAACCTGATCATCTCTCAGGGCTCTTACTGATATAAAATCATGGGAAATCTCATCTTGAGGTGGGCTTCACACTTAGATGCTTTCAGCGTTTATCCCTTCCCTACATAGCTACCCAGCGATGCTCTTGGCAGAACAACTGGTACACCAGCGGTAAGTCCACTCTGGTCCTCTCGTACTAGGAGCAGATCCTCTCAAATTTCCTACGCCCGCGACGGATAGGGACCGAACTGTCTCACGACGTTCTGAACCCAGCTCGCGTGCCGCTTTAATGGGCGAACAGCCCAACCCTTGGGACCGACTACAGCCCCAGGATGCGACGAGCCGACATCGAGGTGCCAAACCTCCCCGTCGATGTGAACTCTTGGGGGAGATAAGCCTGTTATCCCCAGGGTAGCTTTTATCCGTTGAGCGATGGCCCTTCCATGCGGAACCACCGGATCACTAAGCCCGACTTTCGTCCCTGCTCGAGTTGTAGCTCTCGCAGTCAAGCTCCCTTATACCTTTACACTCTGCGAATGATTTCCAACCATTCTGAGGGAACCTTTGGGCGCCTCCGTTACCTTTTAGGAGGCGACCGCCCCAGTCAAACTGCCCGTCAGACACTGTCTCCGATAGGGATAACCTATCTGGGTTAGAGTAGCCATAACACAAGGGTAGTATCCCAACAACGCCTCACTCGAAACTGGCGTCCCGAGGTCATAGGCTCCTACCTATCCTGTACATGTGGTACAGATACTCAATATCAAACTGCAGTAAAGCTCCATGGGGTCTTTCCGTCCTGTCGCGGGTAACCTGCATCTTCACAGGTACTAAAATTTCACCGAGTCTCTCGTTGAGACAGTGCCCAAATCATTACGCCTTTCGTGCGGGTCGGAACTTACCCGACAAGGAATTTCGCTACCTTAGGACCGTTATAGTTACGGCCGCCGTTTACTGGGGCTTCAATTCATACCTTCGCTTACGCTAAGCACTCCTCTTAACCTTCCAGCACCGGGCAGGCGTCACCCCCTATACATCATCTTACGATTTAGCAGAGAGCTGTGTTTTTGATAAACAGTTGCTTGGGCCTATTCACTGCGGCTGACCATAAGTCAGCGCCCCTTCTCCCGAAGTTACGGGGCCATTTTGCCGAGTTCCTTAACGAGAGTTCTCTCGCTCACCTGAGGCTACTCGCCTCGACTACCTGTGTCGGTTTGCGGTACGGGTAGAGTATAATTAACGCTAGAAGCTTTTCTCGGCAGTGTGACATCACTAACTTCGCTACTAAACTTCGCTCCCCATCACAGCTCAATGTTATAGATATAAGCATTTGACTCATATCACACCTCACTGCTTGGCCAGACACTTCCAATCGTCTGGTTTAGTTAGCCTACTGCGTCCCTCCATCACTATATACTCTAGTACAGGAATATCAACCTGTTGTCCATCGGATACACCTTTCGGTCTCTCCTTAGGTCCCGACTAACCCAGGGCGGACGAGCCTTCCCCTGGAAACCTTAGTCTTACGGTGGACAGGATTCTCACCTGTCTTTCGCTACTCATACCGGCATTCTCACTTCTATGCGCTCCAGCACTCCTCACGGTACACCTTCTTCGCACATAGAACGCTCTCCTACCATACCTATAAAGGTATCCACAGCTTCGGTAATATGTTTTAGCCCCGGTACATTTTCGGCGCAGGGTCACTCGACTAGTGAGCTATTACGCACTCTTTGAATGAATAGCTGCTTCTAAGCTAACATCCTAGTTGTCTGTGCAACCCCACATCCTTTTCCACTTAACATATATTTTGGGACCTTAGCTGGTGGTCTGGGCTGTTTCCCTTTCGACTACGGATCTTAGCACTCGCAGTCTGACTGCCGATTATATCTCGTTGGCATTCGGAGTTTATCTGAGATTGGTAATCCGGGATGGACCCCTCACCCAAACAGTGCTCTACCTCCAAGAGACTTAACATCGACGCTAGCCCTAAAGCTATTTCGGAGAGAACCAGCTATCTCCAAGTTCGTTTGGAATTTCTCCGCTACCCACAAGTCATCCAAGCACTTTTCAACGTGCCCTGGTTCGGTCCTCCAGTGAGTTTTACCTCACCTTCAACCTGCTCATGGGTAGGTCACATGGTTTCGGGTCTACGACATGATACTAATGCGCCCTATTAAGACTCGGTTTCCCTACGGCTCCGTCTCTTCAACTTAACCTCGCATCATATCGTAACTCGCCGGTTCATTCTACAAAAGGCACGCTCTCACCCATTAACGGGCTCGAACTTGTTGTAGGCACACGGTTTCAGGTTCTATTTCACTCCCCTCCCGGGGTGCTTTTCACCTTTCCCTCACGGTACTGGTTCACTATCGGTCACTAGAGAGTATTTAGGGTTGGGAGATGGTCCTCCCAGATTCCGACGAGATTTCTCGTGTCTCGCCGTACTCAGGATACTGCTAGGTATAAAGACTATTTCGAATACGAGGCTATTACTCTCTTTGGCCTACCTTCCCAGGTAGTTCTTCTATAATCTTTAAGTCCACGTTGCAGTCCTACAACCCCGAAGAGTAAACTCTTCGGTTTGCCCTCTTGCCGTTTCGCTCGCCGCTACTAAGGCAATCGCTTTTGCTTTCTCTTCCTGCAGCTACTTAGATGTTTCAGTTCACTGCGTCTTCCTCTACATTACCTTAACAGTAATGAGTGACAGGCATTACCTGCCGGGTTCCCCCATTCGGACATCTCTGGATCATTGCTCACTTACAGCTCCCCAAAGCATTTCGTCGTTAGTCACGTCCTTCATCGGCTTCTAGTGCCAAGGCATCCACCGTGCGCCCTTATTAACTTAACCTTATTTTGGTCTTTCGACCTAACTCATTAAATATTCACAGCGTTTCGGTTTATTTTCTTGTTACTATCTATATGTAATTAATTACATATGGAATTTGATATAGATATTCAATTTTCAATGGACAATACTTGAATCTTTCGATTCAATGGAGCCTAGCGGGATCGAACCGCTGACCTCCTGCGTGCAAAGCAGGCGCTCTCCCAGCTGAGCTAAGGCCCCACAAGACCTCTCAAAACTAAATAAGAAACTCAAGTACATTCCGTTTTTCCTTAGAAAGGAGGTGATCCAGCCGCACCTTCCGATACGGCTACCTTGTTACGACTTCACCCCAATCATCTATCCCACCTTAGGCGGCTGGCTCCAAAAGGTTACCTCACCGACTTCGGGTGTTACAAACTCTCGTGGTGTGACGGGCGGTGTGTACAAGGCCCGGGAACGTATTCACCGCGGCGTGCTGATCCGCGATTACTAGCGATTCCGACTTCATGTAGGCGAGTTGCAGCCTACAATCCGAACTGAGATTGGCTTTAAGAGATTAGCTTGCCGTCACCGACTCGCAACTCGTTGTACCAACCATTGTAGCACGTGTGTAGCCCAGGTCATAAGGGGCATGATGATTTGACGTCATCCCCACCTTCCTCCGGTTTATTACCGGCAGTCTCGCTAGAGTGCCCAACTGAATGATGGCAACTAACAATAGGGGTTGCGCTCGTTGCGGGACTTAACCCAACATCTCACGACACGAGCTGACGACAACCATGCACCACCTGTCACCGATGTACCGAAGTAACTTTCTATCTCTAGAAATAGCATCGGGATGTCAAGACCTGGTAAGGTTCTTCGCGTTGCTTCGAATTAAACCACATGCTCCACCGCTTGTGCGGGCCCCCGTCAATTCCTTTGAGTTTCAACCTTGCGGTCGTACTCCCCAGGCGGAGTGCTTAATGCGTTAGCTGCGGCACTGAATCCCGGAAAGGATCCAACACCTAGCACTCATCGTTTACGGCGTGGACTACCAGGGTATCTAATCCTGTTCGCTCCCCACGCTTTCGAGCCTCAGCGTCAGTTACAGACCAGAGAGCCGCTTTCGCCACCGGTGTTCCTCCATATATCTACGCATTTCACCGCTACACATGGAATTCCACTCTCCCCTTCTGCACTCAAGTTTGACAGTTTCCAAAGCGAACTATGGTTGAGCCACAGCCTTTAACTTCAGACTTATCAAACCGCCTGCGCTCGCTTTACGCCCAATAAATCCGGACAACGCTCGGGACCTACGTATTACCGCGGCTGCTGGCACGTAGTTAGCCGTCCCTTTCTGGTAAGCTACCGTCACAGTGTGAACTTTCCACTCTCACACTCGTTCTTGACTTACAACAGAGCTTTACGATCCGAAAACCTTCTTCACTCACGCGGCGTTGCTCGGTCAGGGTTGCCCCCATTGCCGAAGATTCCCTACTGCTGCCTCCCGTAGGAGTCTGGGCCGTGTCTCAGTCCCAGTGTGGCCGATCACCCTCTCAGGTCGGCTATGTATCGTCGCCTAGGTGAGCCGTTACCTCACCTACTAGCTAATACAACGCAGGTCCATCTTGTAGTGGAGCAATTGCCCCTTTCAAATAAATGACATGTGTCATCCATTGTTATGCGGTATTAGCTATCGTTTCCAATAGTTATCCCCCGCTACAAGGCAGGTTACCTACGCGTTACTCACCCGTTCGCAACTCATCCAAGAAGAGCAAGCTCCTCTCTTCAGCGTTCTACTTGCATGTATTAGGCACGCCGCCAGCGTTCGTCCTGAGCCAGGATCAAACTCTCATTAAAAATTTTAATAATTGTTCGAGCGTTAACTCATTACCGTCGTCTGACGATTTATTCTTGTAAATTGACAGGTTATAATTCTTCTATCATAACCCTGCACTTGGTTTCTTATTCAGTTCTCAAAGGTCTTTGTCTCTCTTAAGACAACTTCTATATTCTAGCAAATCTAGAATGCCTTGTCAACACTTTTTTGAAGTTTTTTTACTTCTCGTGTTGGCCATCTCTCGCGAAACAGCTTATTTATAATATCATCTCTGACCTGTCTTGTCAATAACTTTTTTAAAGTTTTGGAACCTTTTCAAGTTTGTGGCAAGTCAGTTAAGACAACTTTTATATCTTATCACCCAAATCAATGCTTGTCAATAGGGTTTTTGAAAAAAATAAAGGAAGCATGTCTCTCAACCTACTTCCCTTCTTTTTATTTATTTAGCTTCAATCAAACCGTAGTTTCCGTCTTCTCGTTTATAGAGAACATTAGTTGTATGATCTTCACTATCTGTATAGATAAAGAAGTCATGCCCCAACAACTCCATTTGAAGGATAGCTTCTTCAACATCCATTGGTTTCAACTCAATGTTTTTAGTTCTTACAACTTCAACAGCTGGTGCTTCTTCAACTTGTTCGTTATTAAAATCAGCTGAGAACACTTCTCCTGTTGGAACTTTTTCACGATGCTTACGTGCAATTTTTGTTTTGTTTTTACGGATTTGTCTTTCAATCTTATCAACCACCAGGTCAATAGAGCCATACATATCTTGCGAAACATCTTCTGCTCTTAGTGTTACAGAACCTGTTGGAATAGTAACCTCTACTTTAGCTGTCTTTTCGCGATAAACCTTAAGATTTACACGTGCATTCAATTCTTGGTCTTCGTTGAAGTATTTTTCAACTTTGCTAAGTTTACTTTCAACATAGTCACGAAGTGCTTCAGTTACTTCAATGTTTTCGCCACGGATACTATATTTAATCATAAAAGACCTCTTTCTCGCTTGTTAGCGTTTTCTTTATCTATATTATATCCTTTTCATGAAAATTTGCAAGGATTTTTATTATCTAGCTAGTGAAAAGGTCAAAACTTCTTTAATACCTATAGCTTCTAATAGTTGAACCATCTGATATAAAGTAGATCCTGTTGTATAGATATCATCCACTATAATAATCTTATCTGGTACATTTATACCTTTCTTGAGACAGAAGGCATTATCTTGATTTAGACGCTCCTCGCGTGTTTTCGATGATTGCTTCTCAATATCTCTTTTCTCAAAGATATCCTGATAGGGAATTCCCTCTATTAATTCCTCAACTTGGTTGAATCCTCTTTCTACCAGGCGTTCTTCTGATAATGGGACTGGCACTATAGTATAACCTTTTTTAAAAAATGGTTTTAAATTATTTTTTATATCTTGTTGAAATATTTTTCTAAGACAATAGTCTCCCATAAATTTATAGCGGCTAAAATAATCTTTCATGTTTTCTTCATAGCGATAAATGGCAAGGTGGCTAGGAATATAACCTTTTTTCATCCAAAATTTACAATCAATACAGGTATCTCTATGTAACTCCTTATTACAATTTTGACACCTTTCTTTTGAAAGTTTTTTAAACTGATTTTTACAAGATACGCAGGAGTACTCTTCTCTTTGGTTAAACGTAATCAGGTCTCTTAATTTTGGCACTGATTCAATCCAGTCATTACATAGTAGACACTTCATTGTTAAATCCTCCTTTTTTATTCATAACTTTTATTTCTTCTCGACAACAAAGCATTGATTTGGATAGTCCTTCATGAAAGAAATAAAGCTTTCCTGTCGGTCTATCTGGAGATCTTCCAACTCGACCTCCTATCTGAATAAGACTCGAACTAGTGTATAAGTGATGATTTGCCATACAAACAAAAACATCTACTTGTGGAAAGGTTACACCACGTTCGAGGATAGTTGTTGTCACTAAGATAGACAGTTCTTTTTTTCGGAACTTCTCTACGATAGTTGAACGCTTCTCGCTTTTTGAGGAAACAAAGGCCATTTTTTCATCTGGAAGATATTTTTGTAGAATACTTGTAAACTTTTCACCTATCGCTATATTTGGAAAGAAGATTAATAGAGGAAATTTTGATTTACGTTGCTTTTTAATCTGATAAAGAAGAGGTCTTGGAAGCTTGCCTCTTGTCAGAGATTTTTGTAATCTGCCCTGCCAGAAGAATTTAGGAAGTACTAAAGGATTTCCATGGAAACGTCTAGCAAGGTGATGCTTTTCTAAAGTCCCAAGTCGAACTTGCTCTTCTAAAGATAATGTTGAAGTCGCTGTTAAGTAAATAAATCGACCGGTTTCGGTCTTCGCCTGTTCTACAGCATGATTTAACATGACATTGCCTACAAAAGGATATGCATCTACTTCATCTACAATAACTAAGTCAAAACTCTGGTAAAACTTTAGTAGTTGATGTGTGGTAGCTATTACAAGCGGACTACCATCATATGGTTCACCCTCAGCATGAAGCAGGGAAATACTACAATTAAAATCCCTCTTCATACGTAGAAATAATTCTCGACAAACATCAACCCTAGGACTTGCGATAGCTACATGACCTTTATTTTCCAGAACATAGGCAACGATGTTATAAATCATTTCTGTCTTACCAGCACCGGTCACAGCATGTACGAGACTATCTTTCTGTTTTTGATAAGTTCTCAAAAGTTTCTCTGAGATCTCAGCTTGATAGGGAGTCAGTTCTCCAAACCACTTCAAAACAGGAAATTCAATTTCTGATGTTTTGGAAGGAAAATAATAAAGTTCTTTTCCTTCTTGGTTTCTACCAAAGACAATACATGCTCTACAATAATACTGACCTCCCGGTAATTGCCAATCTTCCTCTATCCAACTGTAACATCTTTTACATCTAAGTTGTTTATCGACCTTTATCATACTTTCTAATGTTAAAGCCTCTGGGTGATAGTTCACTGGCAACTGCTCTTTCGTAAATAGTCGTCCATAATATTCTTTAGGTACCATATCTTTCTATTCGAAAATATGTTTGAATTCATCTTTTTATGATAAAATTTTTTTATGGATTACAAAACTATTGCCAACGATGGAATCGTTGAAGAAGAAATAAAAAAATCTCGTTTTATTTGTCACTTGAAACGTATCAGCCGTGAGGAAGAAGGAAGAGAATATATCGCTCAGATTAAGAAACAGCATCACAAGGCCAATCATTCTTGCTCTGCAATAATCGTTGGTGATGATGGCCAAATTAAGCGTTCCAGTGATGATGGTGAACCTTCTGGAACAGCTGGGGTTCCTATGCTTACCGTTCTAGAAAAACAAGGTCTTACTAATATCGTAGCAGTTGTGACTCGTTATTTTGGAGGAATCAAGCTTGGGGCAGGTGGTCTTATCCGAGCTTACTCTGGTAGCGTTGCTCATGCTATTGAAGAGATTGGCCGAGTTGAAGTCAAGGAATTAACAGGACTAACCGTAGAGTTAACCTACTCTCAATACCAAGTCTTTTCCAACTTCCTTGAAAAAGAAGGACTCCAAGAATTTGATACAACTTTCTTATCAGATGTTTCTACTACTTTATTTGTCGAAGAGTCTGAGATTGAAAGACTCGGTCAGGAACTAACCGAATTCTATCAAGGGAAAGTTACTTATGAAAAATCTGGAAAGAAAATCGTTGAAATTCCTATCTGATAGTCAAACGTTATCACAGTGATAAAGAAGATGTATTTTACAAGTTGGCCCTACCGTCGTATACTTAGAACCATCAATCAAAGATTAAGAGGATTTTAAATATGACAATTTACAACTCAATTACCGAACTTGTTGGGAAAACACCTGTTATTAAACTTAATTCTATTGTTCCAGAAGGATCAGCAGATGTTTACGTTAAACTCGAAGCATTCAACCCTGGTTCTTCAGTAAAAGACCGTATTGCTCTCCGTATGATTGAAGATGCTGAAAAAGCTGGTACGATTAAATCTGGTGATACCATTGTTGAACCAACTTCAGGTAACACTGGTATCGGTCTCGCTTGGGTTGGTGCTGCTAAAGGCTATAAAGTTGTTATCGTAATGCCTGACACAATGAGTGTTGAGCGTCGTAAAATAATCCAAGCTTATGGAGCTGAACTTGTATTGACTCCTGGTAGCGAAGGAATGAAGGGTGCGATTGCTAAAGCTAAAGAAGTTGCTGCTGAACGCAACGGTTGGGTACCACTTCAATTTGCTAACCCATCAAACCCAGCTGTTCATGCGGCTACAACTGGCCAAGAAATTCTTGAAGATTTTGGTGCAGAAGGTTTGGATGCTTTTGTTGCTGGTATCGGTACTGGTGGTACTATTTCAGGTGTTTCAAAAACCCTTAAGGCTGCCAATCCAAATATCAAGGTTTATGGTATCGAAGCTGACGAATCTGCCGTCTTGAATGGTGATAAACCAGGACCACACAAAATCCAAGGTATCTCAACTGGTTTCATTCCTGACACATTGGATACAAAATCATATGACAGTGTTGTGCGTATTCCCTCTGATGAAGCTATCGCAACATCACGTACATTGGGTAGCCAAGAAGGTTTCCTAGCTGGTATCTCATCAGGTGCTGCTATTGCTGCCGCCCTAAAGGTTGCCGCTGAGCTTGGCGAAGGCAAAAAAGTCTTGACACTCTTGCCTGACAATGGTGAGCGCTACCTCTCTACAACACTTTACGATTTTCAAGACTAATAAAAAAGAAGCTGGAGCATAATGCTCTAGCCTCTTTTTATTGTATAAAGTTAAACCTGTAGTTCATTAATTACTAGAAAAAGTAAGGATTTTAATCTTATTTCCACTGAACTGTTCCTACAAACTTTCTGTTTTTTTATCCTTGTTATTAGTCTAACTCTTTTGCTTCTGTTTCTGCAATTTCAGTAACTGTAAATCCTGCTTCTACAAAAACCTTCTTGAGTTGTTCAATCCCAATCTCTCCTTCAACTTGAAGTTCAACACGAAGCACAGTGTCATTTTTAGGGGCAACAATTGTACGTTCGATGTTGAGATTCTCACTAGCAATAAGGTTCGCAATTTTTTCCAAAACACGTGGAGTATCTGTAACTTCCAACCCAATACGAATTCCAGCTTGACCATAACCAGAAATTTCCAAGAAAGCACGAAAGACATCTTTATCTGTGATAATTCCTGAAATTTGGTCATTGTCCACAACTGGAAGGACTCCAACCTTATTTTGAAGCATGATATAGATTGCATCCTCAAGGCTAGCATATTTGGAAACAGTAAGGACATTCTTAATCATGATATCTCCTACTTTTGTCTTATTAAGGAGATAGTTCATTTCATAAATTGACAAGCTTGTTGCTTTTGATGGTGAGGCCTCCGCCATTGTACCTTCTGTAACAAGCCCAACAAGTTTATCGTGTTCAATTACTGGCAAACGGCGCAAACCTTTCTCACGCATAATATCTGCAGCTGCTGCAACTGTTGTTTCTGGTGAGACATAAACTACACGTTTCGTCATAAAATCTTTTACTGCCATGTTTCATTTTCCTCCGAATGATTTCTTACTTGTATTATACCACACTAAGTGAAACCGATTGCAATATTTTACTGAAAAATTAGTATTTCACAATCAGCATGAGACGATAGAAAAACGCCCTTGGGCGCTTTTTCTTATCCTCCAAGATAGGCTTTACGAACTTCATCTGATGCAAGAAGTTCTTCACCAGTACCTGAAAGAACCACTTTACCTGTTTCAAGAACATAACCACGATCCGCAATTGACAAAGCCTTATTGGCATTTTGTTCAATCAAAAGAACTGTAGTCCCTTGTGCCTTGATATCTTCGATAATATCAAAAATTTCTTGAATAAAGATTGGAGCAAGTCCCATTGAAGGTTCATCCAAAAGCAAAAGTTTTGGACGACTCATAAGGGCACGACCCATTGCAAGCATTTGTTGCTCACCACCAGAAAGTGTCGCTGCATCTTGATTCTTACGTTCTTCTAGACGTGGGAAACGTTGGAAGACTTTTTTCAAGAGAGCTGCGTTCTCTTCTTTATTTGTATGAAGGAAAGCTCCCATTTCAAGATTTTCCATTACGGTTAATCCTGCAAATACATGACGTCCCTCAGGTACTTGAGCCAAACCTTCGGCAACAATCTTACGTGCTGGTGTTTTGTGGATGTCGTTTCCAAGATAAGAAATGGTTCCCTCAGTTGGACGAACAAGACCTGAGATGGTACGAAGAATTGATGTCTTACCTGCACCGTTAGCTCCGATAAGAGTTACGACTTCACCTTCATTAACTTCAAAGCTGACGTTTTTTACAGCTTCGATCGATCCATATTTAATTGAGAGATTTTCAACTTTCAACATTGCCATTATGCTTCACCTCCCAAGTAAGCTTCAATAACGCGTTTGTTATTCTTAATTTCATCAGGTGTTCCTTCGGCAATCAAGCGTCCATATTCCAAAACATAAATACGTTCAGTAACATCCATGACCAAACTCATATCGTGCTCAATCAAGATGATGGTAATTCCGAAGTCTTTTTGAATTTGACGAATATGAGCAGTCAATTCAGCCGTTTCTTGTGGGTTCATACCCGCAGCTGGTTCATCAAGGAAAAGAATTTTTGGTTCTGTTGCAAGTGCACGAACAATTTCCAAATGACGTTGTTGTCCGTAAGCCAAGTTTTTCGCAAGTGTATCTGCCTCACCATCCAAATTGAAGATAGCCAACAGTTTCATAGCTTTTGCTTTTAACTCTTCTTCACTTGAATAGTACTTGGGCAAACGCAAAAGAGATGCAAAGAAATTTGAAGGTTGCTTATTTGATAAACCAACAAGAACGTTTTCAAGTACAGTCATGTCTTTGAAAAGACGGATATTTTGGAAAGTACGTGACAAACCGAGTGAAGCGATTTTATAAGGTGCTTTACCGTTTAGGACTGTACCATCAAGTATAACAGTCCCTTCACTTGGCTCATAGACACCTGTCAAAAGGTTAAACAAGGTTGTTTTACCAGCACCATTTGGTCCGATAAGCCCAACCAACTCACCTTCATTGAGTTCCATTGAAACATCACCAACGGCAGTCAAACCACCGAAGTTTTTAGTCAGATTTTTAACTTCAAGAAGTGCCATTTTTATTTGCCCTCCTTAGATTTATTGAAGAATTTTGAGAGATAGAGTTCTTTTGTTCCGAGAAGTCCACCTGGACGGAAGAGCATTACAAGAATCAAAGCCAAGGCGTAAATAATCATACGAAGGTTTGAAACATTTTGTAGGAACATGTTGATAATACCAAGAACAACAGCGGCAATGATAGTACCTGTGATAGATCCAAGACCACCAAGAACGGCAATGATAAGGTAATCAATTGATTTCATGATAGTGAAGTCTTTTGGCACGACTGTACCGATGTAGCTGACATAAAGTGAGCCAGCAATCGCTGAAATCATGGCACCGATAACAAAGATAAGAACCTTCATTTTTGTGACATTAACACCCATTGACTCAGCAGCAATTTCATCTTCACGAAGAGTGATTGCTTGACGTCCAGTTGCTGAACGTAAGAAATTAAGCACCAAAATTGTAATGATTACCACAAAGAAATAAATTACAGGCCAACTAGTATAAGGAAGGATACCTGTCAAACCAGCGGCACCATTGGTCAATTCACCACCATTAACGATAATGATACGGATGATTTCAGCCATACCAAGAGTTGCAATGGCAAGGTAGTCACCTTTCAAACGAAGGGTAGGTAGACCAAAGATAAGGGCAACAATAGCTGCGATGATGACACCGACAACCATTGAGAGGTAGAAACCGTCATATGTTGGCATCATACCAGTGATGATAGCTGATGAATAGGCACCAATTGCCATGAAACCAGCTTGCCCAAGTGTAAATTGCCCTGAGAAACCAAGAACCAAGTTAGTACCAAGTCCCATAAGGATTGAGATTCCAATCCCCATTAAAATTTGGATATAGTAAAGGTTCATGATGCCTGAAAGTTCAAGACCTTTCAAGATAAGGAAGAGCCCAATGATAAGACCAAACCAAATAAGGTTTACTTTTAGATTTTTCTTCATGTCTTACACCTTCTCTTTCACATTTTTACCGAGGATACCCGCTGGACGAACCAAAAGGATAACAATCAAGACACCATAAACGATGGCATCACGGTAACTTGACAAACCAATTGCAGTTGATAATGTCTCCAAAATACCGATAACAAATCCACCAAGTGCTGCACCAGGGATAATACCGATACCACCAAGAACAGCGGCAACAAAGGCTTTAATACCTGGCGTCATACCCATAAGAGGTTCGATAGAGTTATAGTAAAGACCAATAAGGACACCCGCTGCCCCTGCTAGTGATGATCCAAGAGCAAAAGTGAAGCTAATAGTGTTATTAACATTAATACCCATCAATTCAGCGGCATCACTGTCTACAGATACGGCACGCATAGCTTTACCCATCTTAGTCTTTTTAACAATCAATTGAAGAGCAACCATAAGCACAAGCGCAACTACCAAGATAAGCAATTGCACATTTGTTACAGAGATTGATCCAAGATGATAAGTCTCAATTGCAATCTTTTGAGGGAATGAACGTGTATCTGCCCCTACAAAGAGAACCATGATGTACTCAAGGAAGAATGAGACACCGATAGCTGTAATCAAGGCAGAAATACGTGTCGAATTACGGAGCGGGCGATAAGCCAAGAACTCAATAACAACCCCTAAAATCGCACAGACAAGCATAGCAAAGACAAGGGCAACCCAGAAATTCATTCCAAGGCTATTAATCGCATAGTAACCAACGAAGGCACCCATCATATAGATGTCTCCATGGGCAAAGTTAATCAATTTGATAATCCCATAAACCATGGTATATCCAAGGGCAAGTAGGGCATAGATACTACCCAAGATAATACCATTGACTAGTTGTTGGGGAAGTTGTTCAAAAAACATATATAACCAAACTTTCTAGTTCATTTTCAGTATAGATAACAGATTATTTTTCAATTTCAACGGCTTGCGCTGAAACTTCTTCACCATTATCTCTTTTAACCATAAGAGCTGCTTTAATAGGGTTATGATCCTTATCAATCGTCATTTTACCAGTAACCCCGACAAAGTTTTTCAAATGTGCTAAGTTATCAGCAATATCAACTGATGTTTTCGCATCTTTAGATGCTTCTGCAATCATATAAACTGAATCGTACGCTAGAGCAGCAAACATATTTGGTTCAGTTTTGTAAGCTTTTTTATATGCTTCGATAAATCCTGATGCTTTGTCAGAAAGAGAAACATTTGTTGAATATCCTGATACATAGTAGACGTTTGACGCATTCTTTTTACCTGCAAGCTCAGTGAATTTCGCATCACTGAATCCATCAGGTCCAAGGATTGGTTTATCAATTCCAAGGTCACGTGCTTGTTTAGTGATAATACCAGTCTCAGTATAGTAACCAGGCATTACAATAGCATCATAATCAAGGTCTTTAAATTTAGTCAAAGCTGACTGATAGTCCTTGTCACCTGAAGCAAAGGTAGCTTCAGTAACAATTTTACCTTTATATTCACGCTTGAATTCATCCGCAATCCCCTTAGCATAATCCGAAGCATTATCATAGTAGAGAACTACTTTCTTAGCATTCAAATTATTGTAAGAATAAGCTGCCAAAACTTTACCTTGGTAGCTATCTTTAAAGGTTGTACGGAAAACAAATTTCTTAGCTCCGTTAGCATCTACCGTAAGGTCATCCTGAGTACCAGAAGGTGTCAACAAAGGAACCCCTGTTTTTTGTGATACGAGGCTAGCCGCAGCGACAGCACCTGATGTCGCTGGACCAACGATAGCATTTACATTACTCTGAATAGCCAAGTTCGTTGAAGAGGTTGAAGCTTCAGCGTTTTCAGATTTATTATCTTTTGTGACAAGCTCAAGTTTTTTGCCATCGACGCCACCAGCTTTGTTAATTTCATCAACAGCCAACTTAATACCATTTTGCTCTGCCTTACCATAGGCTGCAACGGCACCTGTCAACTCCATATTAACACCAATTTTGATGGTATCGCCAATCTTAGTACCATTGGCATTAGCAGTCACATCTGGTGACTTGCCACAGGCAACCAAGAAAATGGAAGCAAAAAAGGCTAACACAATAAGTGTGATCTTTTTAGACATAAGATTTCTCCTTAATATTTTCTTAAAAAAGTCCACCTTATAGCTTACAGAATTATCAGACAATTGTCAACTACACACAACTAAGCTTTAGCGGCAGTAATCGTTTCCATTGCTTTAAGAATAACTCTTATTAAAGAAAAAAACTTTTCTCTTATTAAAGAGAAAAGTTCTTAAACGGTTCAGGGACTGAGGTGTCATAACGTTCCAGACTACCTACAAAGTCCATATCAATATCAGAATAGTAAGAAGGCAGAGCTTTTTTCACTGCTTTCATTCCATCTAGCTCTTTCAAAATATCCTCGACCTTGTCCTCATCTACATAAAGGTGCACATAACGCATCTTAAAAGAATGGTAGACAACATCCCCAAACTTGGCAATTTTACGTAAGTCTCTATTGTAGTATAAATAAACAATAATGCCTTGACGCTTAATCATGACTCATCTTCTCCTTTATGTTAGTGTCTCCCTTTTTATGATGTGGTTTATGAGGGGCAAGAGGTAGCCCAGTATCAATAAAAATCTGATTTGAAACAGCTTGGGCAATCTCCTCACCAAGATTGGCTAAAATAGTCTGTAAATCGAACTCTGCCTGACGATAGCCAATAACCACCTCGTTTAAATCAATTTGGCGCTTCATTCGCAAAACCTGACGTTTCAACTCTCTCACATCTGGTCTAAAAGCCTCATACGCCTTAGCAGCATCATAGCTATCTTTTAATTCTTGAAATGCAAAGAGTTGCTCTTGAAGTTCTCTGTCATTTTCGAATTTCTGGCGTTTCAAACGATAATTCTCTACCTCAGGTAGCTTTAGAAAATACGAAACAAGACACTCTATAGCTTGATCAATCGCAAGCAACTCCTCATTGATTATTAACATGCTTTCTATTATAACACAAAAAGCCAGATGAAACGGTCCTTATACAACCGATTTGCATCTGACTTTTATTTAAGACAAGCTCAGTTTATTTTAATTGGTTATTAGCCATGATTTCATCGATGAAACCATATTCAAGCGTTTCTTGAGCACTCATCCAATTGTCACGTTCAGCGTCTACATGAACTTTTTCAATTGGTTGTCCAGAATTATCTGCCAAGATTTGCTCCAAATTATTACGTGTCTTGAGCAAGTGTTCAGCTGCGATAGCCATGTCTGTTTGTTGCGTACCGCCACCAGTACCACCCATTGGTTGGTGAATCATGTACTCTGCATTTGGCAACATGAAACGTTTACCTTTGGTACCGCTTGAAGCGATAATTGTTCCCATAGATGCTGCCATCCCCATAACGATAGTCTGAACATCAGACTTGATGAAGTTCATTGTATCAACAATGGCAAGACCTGCCGAAACGGATCCACCTGGTGTATTAACATAAAGATAGATATCTTTTGTATTGTCTTGAGCATCCAAGAACAAAAGTTGGGCGATAATTGAGTTTGCCATATTATCTTCAACAGGACCTGTTAACATGATGATACGATCCTTGAGCAAACGTGAGTAAATATCATAAGAACGCTCACCGCGTGATGTTTGTTCAATTACTACAGGAATCATATGAATCCTCCTTTTAATATTGTCTTGATGCTATTATATGATTTTAGTCAAATTAGGTCAAATAAAAAACATCATTCTTAGCACTCTTTTCAAAAGAGTGCTAAACTCCCCTAAACCAATCTCACTTAAAACTTATTAATCTAGTAAAAAAAGGGAAATTTTCCCTTTTCAACTTATTTTGTACCAAAGAGACGGTCACCTGCATCTCCAAGACCTGGAACAATATAACCGTTTTCATTAAGTTTCTCATCCAAAGATGCTGTGTAGATATCGATATCTGGGTGAGCATCTTGCAATTTTTTGACACCTTCTGGTGCTGCAACTAAGCAAACAAACTTGATATTAGCTGCACCACGTTTTTTAAGTGAGTCTACTGCCAAGATTGCTGAACCACCAGTCGCAAGCATAGGGTCTACTACAAAAATCTGACGTTGATCAATGTCTTCTGGTAATTTAACCAAGTACTCAACCGGCTCAAGAGTTTCCTCGTCACGATACATACCAATATGACCAACTTTAGCTGCTGGTACAAGGCTAAGGAAACCATCGACCATACCAATACCCGCACGAAGAATTGGAACAATCGCCAATTTCTTACCAGAAAGTTGTTTTTGTACAGTTTTGGTAATTGGTGTTTGAATTTCAACCTCTTCGAGAGGAAGGTCACGAGACACTTCGTAACCCATGAGCATAGCAATTTCATTAACTAGCTCACGGAAGTCCTTAGTAGAAGTATCCTCACGACGGAGGATTGAAAGTTTATGTTGAATCAGTGGATGTGAAATAACTTGAAATTTACCCATAATAGTTTCTTCCTTTGCTTTATATTCACTCCATTATATCAAAAAGGCAAAAAAAACGCTTGCTTTACTGCAAACGTTTTTGAAAAGGATTATTTTTTAGGCAAATGAATCTTTCCTGTGACCAAACCATAGCCAAGAAGAGCTAGACTTGCAATTGCTGCAAAGATAGTCGCCAAGATTGAAAGAATGTTGCTCTTTGAACCTTCTGAATCACTTGGTGTCTTAGGAGTCGTAGCAAGTTTGGCAGCAACTTTAGTATTGTTGTCTTTACTTGACTCATCAGACTTAGTTACTTCATCAGCTTTAGCGACTCCGTGAGACTGAACTTCCTCTTCAGACTTCGCTGGTTTTGGAGCTTCTGTTTCAGTGACAGACTCTTCTTTAACAGGAGTCGTTGAAACAGTTGGTCCAGTTGCTACAATAGCCTCTGGTACTGGTGACGCAATCTCTGTAGCTTGAGCTACTGGACGACGGTCACCCACAGAACCCTCTGTTGAAGGTTTCGCAGGAACCTCTACATGATGATCATCTGATGAATTATTATCATTAGATGGGCGATCTGTGAAATAAGGGAACGGATTACGAACTGGAGAATCTGGATTCGTCGGCGTTGCTGGTTTATCTTCTTTATTAGTTGATGGTTGATTATTGTCTGCTGGTTTAGAAGGTGTATCTGGTTTGTTAGACTTATCATCAACAGAATGATTACCTTCTGTTGGACTTACTGGTGTTTCTGGCTTATCTGCCTTCTTGTCTTTACCATCTTTAACAGTTACAGTCAAGACACCGTGAGCTTCAGAAACGCCTGTTGAACCATCAACTGTAGGATAAGTATGTGGTTTAAGACCATAACCCGATACCGCATAATAATCTACATTAAAGTCCTCGTTTGGCAATTTAGCACTGTTTTGATCGCCTACGTGTACCAAGCTTTCACTAGATTTATCCCAAATCCAGTCACCTTGATTCGTCATCTTAGGAAGAACTTCTGTAGTATCATCTGCATTCATCTTGATAAGGAAGCTTGGAGCCCACGTTGATTTATTCTCAGCACCGGCAATTCCACCACGGTTAGTCATGTAAGAAGTTACCAAAAGAGTATCTGATGAGCCTTCAACAGGAACCGCATAGTAAGAATAGGTAGATGTACGCCAGTCAGCTGGTACAGAGGCTGTCAAAACCACACCTGAGCCATTAAGTGGACGATATTCTCCACGGAGGCTATCTGATACGAATCCGAGCATGACAACGTCATCACCGACAGCTTCACGCGCTGCTACAGTACCTTCAGCATCCGTAGATTTATTGATACGTGAAGCAGTGAAGAGGTAATACTTGTTACCCATCTTAACAACACTTGGACGTTCTACTTCATCAGTAACCAAGTGGCTAGTAACAAGTGGTGTGTAAAGTTCAGCTACAGATGGATTTTTCTCATTGTCGTCAAGTTTCAAGATACCAATAGAACCATTTGCCCATGAAGCAAGGTTATAAAGGTGTTTATTATTGACAATATTGAGGAATGACTTAAGGTTAAAGGCGTCATCTCCTCCATAGTTTGACCAGTTGTAGATTTGTTTTTCGCCTTGGTAGTTTTCGTCACCTGTATTTGATTCGAAAATAAGGTAGCGGCTACCGTTATCTTCAATGATGTGTGGGTCACGAAGACAGTAGTTATCTGTACGGTCTGGATTTCCATCGTGGTTGTGGTCATCGTTGAAAGTACTCATGAATTTTGGATAACTTTGATAATGATAGTTATCCCCACCAAAGAGAATGTGGTCATTTTCAACTGACTTAATAACAACTTCGTCGTTTTCAACAGCTAGGTTAAGTGTAGCACTAGCCAATTGTTGCCAGTTCAATTTACCGCCACTAGTATCATTCTTAGTGTAGTAAAGTTGGATACTACCGTCAGAGTTTACCGTCGCTGAACCTGACCATTGTTGGTCATCTTCAAGGGCATTATAACCAAAGATTGGACCCGCATTTTTCCAATGCGTAAAGTCATTATCTCCGTATTTACTATAGAGCAAGTAAATGTGGTTTGAGTTTTTATTTGGTGCACCGGCCATTGAGATAACCAACTGATAACCGTTCCAGTTGCTTACTACACCTGACTCAGCATCTTGGACTGGCCAAGAATCCCAAACGTCGATTTCTTCTTTTTTCATCGTTTGGGCATCAACAGTGTTGAAAGCAGGCATATTGATGATTGTATCTGCTTTAAAGTAAGGAACTGCCAATTTGCTGTCTTGCTTCAAGAAGCTAGCAACGATATCTTTCAAGTTACGGTAAGTCAAGCTAGTACCTGTACCCTTGATAGCATCATCGCTAAAGTCAACTTTATTAAGTGCTTTAATTTCTTCCTCAGTCAAGGCAACGATTTGATCTGAGGTCATATTATCTTCAACAATAGACTTGATACGACCGTTAAGTTTGCTAAGGTTTGCATTAGCAGCGCTGTTTTCAGTAGGTTTAAGGGCTACTTCAGTATGTGTATCAGCTGTTTCTGAGCTTGCTGTTGAAGTTGGTGCTTCTACTGCAGCCTCTGATGTATGAGCTGGAGCAGAAACCGCAGCAACTGTTGATGAAGGTGTTGTTGCATCTGATGAAGATGTCACTACTGTGCTAGACGCCTTTTCTTCGACTACTGATGGAGTTGTGTTGCTTGGTTGTGTCTCTGTAACTGGTGTAGTTGTAACCTCTGAATGTGCAACTGAAGATTCAACTGCTTCTGAAGTTGCCACACTTGTTGCTGTTTCACTGGCTACCGTTAGAGATGCTGTGCTTGTTTCTGGTGTTGCTGTCGCAGTAGCTACAGCTGGTGCTGTTTCTGTAACTTGATCAGCTTTTACCTGAGTGGCACCTAAAAATGCCAAGGTACCAACAAGTGCTGATGTTGCCCCTACTGCGGCAACCTTACGGATGCTATAACGCATCTTTTTGCACTCTGCTTGCTTTGGTGCTACTGTATTTGACTGTGAATTAACTGTACTATCCATATAAAACTCTCCTTTTAGGTTTTTACATGTTTTATTCTATCATTTTTTAATCTAAATTCCAATCTTTTTTTAATGACAAATTGATATTTTTTGTAAAAAACTATTTTTTTGTTAAAATAATAACTACAAAATAAGTAATTTTATCAGGAAATATCACTATATGGAATCAAAATATTCACCTCTAATTTTAGCTCTCGTTTTTTTAATTTTATTTTTTGTTTTTATAATAAAAAATGAGAACGCTAACAATCCTTCCCAAAAAACAAATAAGGTTTCTGTGAGTCAAACCTTTCATCTAGCATCTCATAAAGGATGGTCTAACGACCTACAGACTATCGTGTGGAATCAAGAAAAAAATTACTATGATATCTATTTTCTACACTCTGTGGATGGGGCTACTGACCCTTTTGGACCCAACGGTCAAGATTGGACACATACAACGACTAAAGATTTTATCACCTATAGTAAACAAGAGACTGCTATACCAGCAAAGGGTGGTGACCCTAAAGAGGGGTGGCATTCTGCTTGGACAGGTAGTGTAGTCACAGATAGTCAGGGGATTTCTGGTATCCAAAACGAAGAACCTGTCGCCTATTTTACTGGACTCATGGATGATGGAAGCCAGGCAATCTATGCTAGTGCATCAAATGACAAGGGAGCTAGCTTTACTAATTCCCTAAAAGATGGTAAACCTTTATTGACAAAGGAACAATCCTATAACGGTAAAGATTTCCGCGATCCTTATGTCTTCCACTTCAAAGACAAATTACTCATGTATGTCGCTGAAGGTAACGCCTTAGGTGTTTATCAATCTCAAGATGGTATCAACTGGACCAAAGCAGATAGCAAGGGAGACTCCAAAATCCTACCTGAAACATTTTTTAAGGGGCGTAACTGGCAGGACAATGCTCCTATCGAGTGTCCCGTTCTCAAAACAATGACAACAACTGACGGTCAGGACAAGCAAGTTCTCTTTTTTGGAGCTAAGGATACAGCTTCAGGCGAAACAACTGGAACCTACTATACTGTAGGGCATTTAGATGGTAACGGCTTATTTATTGCAGATACAGGAACAAAACGCTTAGATCAAGGCTCAGACTATTATGGCGCTAACTTCACTGGAAGCAATCGAATCGAAGAAAGCAATCATAACCTTATCAGTCTTGGCTGGGTTGGTAATTGGAACTACTTCACGTCAGGCATTCACAGTGACCAAGAGGCCAAGAGTGATTTTCTAAAAACTATCGGTTTTTACGCTACACCCAGACAGCTACAACTGGATAAGGACGGTATTATTCAGTCCGCTCCCCTCTATAAAAATGAACAATTAACCCTCAAAAATCAAAACGGCAACATTTCGAGTCAAAGGCCACTCACCAGTGACAATAGAAAACCTTGGATTGATAAAAGTCACAATCAGAATGCTAATGGCCTTCTTGACCTTGCTGAAAAAAATAGTGCGGGGTATTACCAACTGCATTTTTCAAATATTAAGAAAGAAGGAGGCTATATCTACATTGATATCTGGCAAGGCTCTGATTACGTTAAAATCGCCTACCAAATAACAAGTGGTACCTATCAGGTCTCTGCCTATGCTGCTGAACTGAATAACAGCATGGATGGTAGTCAAACTGCCTCTTCTTACTATTACGATGGTCTCTTGGGTAACGGTCAAGGTTATAAAGCTGACAGTCACTATAAGGAAACTGATAATATCACTATAACGCTTATTACAGAT
This sequence comes from Streptococcus sp. FSL R7-0248, assembly GCF_037967965.1. Lineage (NCBI taxonomy): Bacteria > Bacillati > Bacillota > Bacilli > Lactobacillales > Streptococcaceae > Streptococcus > Streptococcus sp. FSL R7-0248. Next base: position 309,262 of record NZ_CP150201.1, on the reverse strand, counting down.
AATCGTAGCTTGGAAATTTTCTTCCCCAATGGTCAAACCTACACTCTAGCCAGATTTAATACCTCTGGCAGGCAGGATGTCAAGGTCTTCTCCACTCAGAAAGATCTTCTATTAAACTTGAAAATCTACGATGTACACTCATAACAATAATAAAAGTGATGCTGTTCGCATCACTTTTATTATTTTCCAAAGACAGAAACGAGACGTTTAACTCCTTCTGCAACAACTGTAGTTGGCGTAGCTACGTTAAAGCGGAAATGTTTTTCTCCTTCAGAACCAAAAGTAATACCGTCATTTAGCACTACCTTGGCTTCTTCTTTAAGCAAACGTCCAAGCTCATTATGGTCTTGATCATAGGCTGAAAAATCAAGCCATACTAAGTAAGTTCCCTCAGGTTTCATGACCTTGATATTAGTCTTTTCACTAAGTTCCTTGGTTAAAAGGTCAATATTAGTTTCAAAGACAGTTTTCAATTCCTCTAACCAAGGTTGCCCATAGGTCAGAGCTGCTTGGGTTGTAATCAAACCAATGGTTGGAATTTCATGTTGATTATTTGCCAATTGCTTTTGTTTAAAGGCTTTACGTAAGTCTTCATTTTCAATGATAGTAAAACTGTTTTTGGTACCAGCAATATTAAAGGTTTTAGTAGCCGAACTAAGCACCAAGGTAAAGTCCTTGTAAGCATCTGAAATGGTATTCATAGAGATGTGCTTATTTCCATATAGAGCTAAGTCTTGGTGGATTTCATCAGATACCAAGAGGACACCATGTTTCTGGCACAAATCTGCCACCTTAGTCAATTCTTCTTTAGTCCAGACACGCCCACCCGGGTTATGTGGGCTACAGAAAACATAAAGTTTAACATCATTCTCGACGATATCACGTTCCAATTGTTCAAAATCAATTTCGAAATGGCCATTAACCTTAACAAGACTATTTTCAATCAACCGACGATTATTCAAGCGGACAGAACGAGCAAAAGGTGGATAAACTGGTGTGTTGATGAGAACAGCATCACCTTCTTTGGTAAAGGCTTGAATAGCCGTTGAAATAGCTGGAACAACACCTTCAATGAGAACAATACTCTCTTTATCAACGACGTAACCGTGTTGATTTTTTTCCCAATTAATGATGGACTGATAAAGCTCTTCACTTGGATAAGGATAACCAAAAATATGTGTCTCAGCATAGTTGATAACTGCATCCCTAATCTCAGGAACAGGTAGGAAGTCCATATCAGCAACCCAAAGCTCAAGTAGTTCTGGATTACTTTCGGCTTCGTGCCATTTCATGGTATTTTGATCCAAGCGATTTGGTTGTGTTGTAAAATCATAACGTGTCATAGATAACTCCTTAAAGACTAAGGGCATTTTCCAAGTCAGCAATCAAATCTTGTGCTGCTTCAATACCAATTGAAAGACGAAGCAAGTCGTCTGTCAAACCATAGGAAGCACGCACATCACCTGGAATATCTGCGTGGGTTTGTGTCGTTGGGTAGGTAATCAAGCTTTCGACACCACCTAGACTCTCCGCAAAGGTAAAGACCTTTAGAGAATTGATAATGGTAGGAATCTTGTCTTGATTAGCCACTTTGAAGGAAATCATACCACCCTTGCCTGGATAGAGGACTTCCTTAACAGCTGGTGACTTTTCTAAGAAAGCTACAACTTCTTGAGCATTGGCTGTCGATGCCTCCATTCGAAGTTTTAAGGTTTTAAGACCACGCATGAGCATATAGCTATCAAATGGTGACAAGGTAGGACCAGTAGTATTGAGGTTATAATAAAGTTTATCGTAGAATTCTTGGTTGCTGGTCACAACAACACCAGCCAAAACATCATTATGCCCTGATAGATATTTAGTAGCTGAATGTACAACGATGTCAGCACCTTGAGTAATCGGGGTTTGATAGATTGGGCTATAGAAAGTATTATCAACAATCACCACCGCACCCTTGTCATGAGCAATTTTGGCCACTTTTTCAATATCAAACTCAATCATAAGTGGGTTTGTCGGTGTTTCGATGTAGACAATATCGGTATCTTCTGTAATAGCCGCAATCATCTCGTCTTCTGTATTAGTGTATTCAAAAAAGAAACGCCCTTCTTTTTCCTTGTCATTAAACCAACGGAAAGAACCTCCGTAAAGGTCACGTGCAGCTACAACCTTACTGCCTACTGGGAAAATTTCAAAGGCCAAAACAATGGCGCTCATCCCTGAACTTGTCGCAATAGCATAATCTGCTTTTTCAATAGCTGCAAGTGTTTTTTCCACTGTTGCGCGTGTTGGATTTTTAGTTCGTGTATAGTCAAAACCAGTAGAATGGCCAAATTCTGGATGTTGGTAAGTTGTTGAAAAATGAATTGGTGAAGCCAAGGCTCCTGTTGCTTCATCCGAATTGATTCCTGCGTGTGCCAAAACGGTTTCTAATTGATATTCTTGTGTCATAATGTGCCCTTTCTACATGGTAAAGTGGATATGCTCCATATCTATGACCTCTATTTTATCACTATTTTCTGAAAATAATGGTAAGTTCATCATACGGATTCTTGATAGTTAGTTATAGTTTATTTCTATAACCTAAAAAGACAGATAGATACTGACTCTAATTTAAAATAAGCCCAATTTTTGAGATTTTCGAAAGTAGGTTTTCAAGCATCAAAAAGTGCCTGAAACATTATCGTTTCAGGCGCTAAGAAATGATTTAAAAGTCTTGCTTCAATCTAAGGTATGCCACTGACTTACTTTTTATCAAATAAGCGATATCTAATTTCTTCCAAAGCCATAATAACAAACGGACAAGCAAGTAAATAGAGCCAATCATCAAGTCCAATAGGTGCAGTGTTAAATAACGTGTGGAAGAAAGGCACGTAAGACAGGAGGATAAAGAGGACAATTTCTAAAACAATCCCTAAGCTAATAATACGATTAGCAAATGGATTAACTTGGAATATAGACCCTCTACCTTTACGACTATTCATAGCCATACCAATTTGGGTAAAGATAATAGCACCTAAGGTCATAGTGGTTGCCTCTCGATAAAGAGGACCTGAGCTGGCCAAATGGTTTAAATTACCTTGATTAACCCAATAATTAAGGAAGAAAGCCCCCATAGCTAAGGCTGCTTCAATCAGTCCATACCAGACAAAAGCTTTAATCAATAATTGTCGATTGAGCAAGCGATCTGAAAGACGTCTTGGCGGTCTATCCATAACGCCCTCTTCAGGTGGTTCAACCCCCAATCCCAAAGCAGGTACCATATCTGTCCCCAAGTCAATAGCTAGGATTTGCATAACCGTTAAGGGAAGAGGTATGCGTCCCAAAGAGAACAAGAAGAAAGCAGAGGGTACGGCTTCTGGCGTGTTGGAATTAAAAATATAAGTCAGGAATTTTTGAATATTTCTATAAACTGCACGACCTTCTTCGACAGCATGAACAATAGAAGCAAAATGATCATCTGTTAAGATCATATCTGCAGATTCCTTGGCAACATCAGTTCCTGATACCCCCATAGCTACACCGATATCAGCTTTTTTAAGGGCAGGGGCGTCATTAACACCATCACCAGTAACAGCGACAACTTCACCAAGCTCTTGAAGGGCATTGACCACACGGTATTTTTGTTCAGGAGCCACACGAGCAAAAACGATTTCGCCTTTAAGAGCTTCTTTAAGCTGATTGTCATCCATACCAGCTAGTTCAAGGCCTGAAACAACACGCGCATCGTCTCCTTGTACAATTCCGATTTTCTTAGCAATGCTAAGAGCTGTCAAACCATAATCACCTGTCACCATGATAATACGAATACTAGCTCTATGGCATTTTTCAATGGCTTCACGCACACCCTGACGTGGCGGATCACTCATGGCAACCAAGCCTAGAAAGACCATATTGTCCTCCAAGGTCTGCATGTCCCATTTGTCTTCTCCAATATGCTCACTGTCTAAAGGTCTATAGGCCACAGCTAAAACACGTAAACCGTCTCGGGCAAACTGGTCGTTGGCCGCAAGGATAGCCTGACGCTCAGTAGCTGTCAATGATTTAATCATTCCTTGATTATCATAATAGTCTGAGCAAAGCTCCATCACTTCTTTCGGAGCACCTTTGGTGATAGAAATATGCTGACTGCCATCTAATCCTAACTCAAGCTTATGCACTGTTGTCATCCGTTTACGATCAGAATCAAAGGGGATTTCCTTGAGGCGAGGGGCCCAAGTATGATTGTCATTTAAATTAATTCCTGCTTTTTCGGCGAGAACATTAAGACAAGCCTCAGTTGGATCACCTAAAATTGTAAAATTGGGATTATCAGCACTAGGGGCCACAACTTGAGCATTACTAGCCAAATGAGAGAATCGTACCAAACGATTAAGAAGCTCATTGTCTTCAAGAGAAATAGGTCGTCCTTCCTGCTCAATCTGTCCTTCTGATGCATAACCTAGCCCAGTTACCTCATAACTGTCTGACAAAGTCCACAGATGGTTAACCGTCATGGCATTTTGCGTCAAAGTCCCTGTTTTATCCGAACAAATAACAGAAGTTGCTCCCAACGTCTCAACCGAAGACAGTTTCTTAACCAAAGCATGGTCCTTAGCCATGCGCTGAACGGCCATGGCTAAAGATAGAGTAACTGTGGGAAGAAGTCCTTCAGGAATAAAGGCCACAATCATCCCCAATGCAAAAATAAAGGCTTGAGACAAAGGCTGATGGACAAATAGAGTCGCTGCCACCATAAAGAAGAGACCTACAGACACCGCAATAACTGAAATCTGTTTAGTCAAATGGTCTAATTCTTTCTGAAGGGGACTCTTTTCCTGAGCAAGATTCTGTGTCAAATCCGCAATCTGTCCAAACTCAGTTTTCATCCCGATAGCAGATACTATAAAATGTCCAGAACCAGAAGAGACAGTAGTCCCTGCAAATACCATATTGTCATACTCTAACTCAGTCTTGTCGGGAGTCAAATCTGCTTGATCTGACTTATAAATAGGATTAGACTCACCAGTGAGGGCAGACTGGTTAACCTGCAAATCTGTCACAGCGACCAAGCGTCCATCTGCAGAAATACGGTCTCCTTCTTCAATGAAAACCAAGTCACCTGGCACCAAGTCCTGAGCTAGAATCTTATCCTCCTTACCATCACGAAGAACTCGCGCATAGGATGGAAGAAGCTTATTAAGAGCTGCCGTAGCCTGACTCGCCCTATATTCTTGAATAAAGCTAAAGAGACCATTAATAATGTTGACCAACCAAATTGCAATCCCCAACTCTAAACTATGAGAAAGCATGGCGATAAAGCCACCACCCCACAATAAGAGTGCCATAAGACTAGTAAAATGTCTGAAAAAGGTCAGCCAAATAGGCTCCTTCTTACTTTCCTTCAATTGGTTAGGGCCATACGTCGCCTGCCTCTCCTTAACCTCTTGTGAGCTCAAACCCTGAGGGCTTGTCTGCAAGACTTGGTAAACTTGTTCGGGAGGATAGGTCCCTAATTTTATATGTTCTTGTCTAGAATCAACCATAATCCTTTCCTCGATTCTAAATCATTAAAACGATTTCATTTTTTCACCCCTATTATACTCCTTTTTCAGAAAAGGTTGAAAAGAAAAAAACCAAGCCACATGACTTGGTTTAGATTTTATTTAATATGTAATTTAGCACGCAGACTAGCAGCTCGGGCACCAAGTAGTTGGTCAGCCATACGAGTTACAAGAGCAAGAACGCCGTAGACACCGATTCCAAGGCCTCCTCCAATGACCAAGTAAATCACACTACCCATACGGCTTGTTGGTGACAATACAAACTGGAACAACCAATAGAAGATCGCAACTGGAATAGCCATGAGTACCGTAAGGATACAGATGAGCAAGGCTTTTCTAAACACTGTCTTACGACTAAAGTGCGTAACAGTGTGGAGGTGATTATACATGAGAGCAATTGGAACACCTAAACCGATGGCTGTTGAAATAACCGGGCCAAGGGCTCCTAAGAAAATAATCAATGGCAGCTGTAGAATAGCCTTAACTAAAACCCCAATCGCAAAATAGTTGATAGCTTTGCGGGTTTCAAAGATTGCCTGAAGCATTGGTGCTAAAACGCTATACAAGGCCAAGAAAATAACTTGAATCAGACTGGCTACAAAGAGCAAGTGGGCCTGACTATCTGGCGCACCATAAAAGACTGTATAAAGTGGTTTAGCTAAAATCACTGATCCTACAATGGCAGGAACAATAAAGAGCAAAAGCAACTGTAAGTTATTAATAATCAGTTTAGCTGCTCCCCTAAGATCCTTCTTAACCATATTTTCAGTCAAGAGTGGAATCCCAACCCCAGCAATGGAGATAGCTACAGCAATCAAAATCATAGTAATCTTACTTGGGTTTGAAGACAAGTAAGCATAGAGAACCTGAAGCTGACTGTTGCTATAGCTTGTAAACTTCTCCATAGTACGGATAAAGGTCCATTGGTCAATCAACTGGAAAAGTTGAACTGCTGACCCAGTAATAATGAAAGGAATGGCTTCCTTAAAGGTTTCAATAACAATTGCAGTTGGATTGATATCCGGATGAACAGCCTGCTTGCCAAAAAGACTCTTGAGTTTACCCTCCTTCCAAAGGTAGAAGAAAAGCACCCCATAACTAGCCAACATACCGATAAAAGCGGCAAAAGTCGATTGGACAACTGCTGTCACATAATCGCCTGTCCCAATTTTCATGATGAAGAAGGTCGCCAACAGCATCCAAATAACACGGATAATCTGTTCCGCAATCTGACTCAAGGCATAAGGTTTCATGTTGTTAAAGCCTTGGAAAAAGCCTCGTAAAACAGACATCGATGGGAAAATAACAACTGCCCAAGAAAGACTACGCATGACGCGAACCAGATCCTCGTCTCCCCCAGAAAGGTAAGACATCCACGGCGAAGCAAAGTACATGAAAACGCCAAAGATAAGTCCGAGACCAATCATGTAATACAAGATACGCTTGAGTAAGAAGAAACTCGTCTCCATCTTTCCAAGTGTGTTGTATTTAGACACCTGTTTGGCAATTGCGACTGGAATACCTGCTGTTGAAATCAAGAGGAAAAGAGCATAAATATTATACCCTTGACCAAAAAGGGCATTGGCTTGGTCACCTTGTTTACCCATCCAAGCATACCAAGGAATAATGTAGAGTGCCCCCAATAGACGACTGATAATATTGGATGCTGTCATCCATGCCGTCCCTCTTAGCATCTGCTGCTGCTGTGTATCAGTTTTAGTTTCAGTCATAACTTTCTTTCTAGAGAATAAAATATAATCTAGTTTATTATAAACTTTTGGCTGTGACTTGTAAAACAAGAACATTAAGGCTAAAATAGGAACTATGATTACTATTGAACAAGTTCTAGAGGTTCTTAAAAAGGACCATAATTTTAGAGATATTATCGACCAAGACAACTACTACTATTCATGGACTGGGGTGACTTTTGATCATCTTTCTTATGATAGTCGTGATGTCACACCATCGTCCCTCTTCTTTGCCAAAGGAGCTGCTTTCAAGCCTGAATTTTTAGAGAATGCTGTCAAAGCTGGCTTGAGTTTCTACGTGGCTGAGAAAGATTATCAAGTGGGAATACCTGCCATTATCGTATCAGATATTAAGCAGGCTATGAGCCTCGTTGCTCAGGCCTTCTACCAATACCCTCAAGACAAGCTTAAATTGCTGGCTTTCACTGGGACAAAAGGGAAAACAACAGCAGCCTACTTTGCCTTCAATATTCTCAAGCAAAGTCATAAACCTGCTATGCTTTCAACCATGAACACGACACTAGACGGAAAAAACTTCTTCAAGTCTACCTTAACAACACCTGAGAGTTTGGACCTTTTCCGTATGATGGCTGAAGCTGTTGCTAATGGCATGACCCATCTGATTATGGAAGTCTCAAGTCAAGCCTATCTGACTAAGCGTGTCTATGGACTGACTTTTGATGTAGGTGTCTTTCTTAACATCAGCCCAGACCATATTGGGCCTATTGAACACCCAACCTTTGAAGACTACTTCTACCATAAGCGTCTTCTCTTGGAAAACAGTCGAGTTGTTATTGTTAATAGCGGTATGGATCACTTTGATTTTATCGCTGAGGAAGTTGTGGATAAAGAGCATGACTTCTATGGTAAAAACTCCGACAACGCTGTTAAACATGGCTCTGGTTTTAGCTTTAAGGCAAGTGGGAAATTAGCCGGTGACTATGATATCCAACTTATCGGTGACTTTAACCAGGACAATGCTATGGCTGCTGGTCTGGCCTGCCTACGTCTCGGAGCTAGCCTTCAAGACATCAAGGAAGGAATCGCTCAAACCTCTGTTCCAGGGCGTATGGAGGTTCTAACCCAAACTAATGGGGCTAAGACATTTGTTGACTATGCTCACAATGGAGATAGCCTAGATAAGCTCTTACAAGTCGTAACCAGCCATCAAGATGGTCGTATTAGTCTAATTCTAGGGGCTCCAGGAAATAAGGGTGAAAGCCGTCGTAAAGACTTTGGACATGTCCTCAATACCTACCCTGATGTTGATGTCATCCTAACAGCCGATGATCCTAACAAGGAGGATCCTCTTGCTATCTGTCAGGAAATTGCTAGTCACATCAGTCGCGAGGTTCGTATCATTGTCGATCGAGAGGAAGCAATCAAAACAGCAATGTCTGAGACTACAGACTCTAAAGACGCTGTGGTTATTGCCGGTAAAGGTGCCGATGCCTTCCAGATCGTAAATGGTAAACGCGATAACTATGCTGGCGATATTGAAGTCGCTAAAAAATATTTGTAAACTAAAAAAAGTCAATTGAGGTAATGAATTTAACCTCAATTGACTTTTTTCTATACAAGGAACTAGTCTTTACCTAGTGTTTTCTTAAAAATATCATAGAAAGGATTTAGGGTTTTATCAAAAGAGCCAACAAGAGTCTCTAATTGCCCACCAAACTGACGCTTGAAGTTAAAATTCCCTTTTCCAGCACTTGCCGCTTCAGTTTCGATTGTCCCATAAAAATTAAACCGCTCTTTTCCCTCACACTTAGCATATTGTAGCATTTCCCAATGAAGAAGGACTGCTCCACCAAAATTAAGGTAGGCTTCATCATTCCCACCGTAAAAGCTGACAATTTCTGAACCATAATCCATAAAAAGATAGGCCGAAAGAGGTAATTTGTCACCAGTGACTTGGTAGGTCTTAAATTGCTCTAAACGTTTATAGTAACTTCTAAGCTGATCTTCGGCATCCGCAATCTGACCCTTGGTTCGTTTTTTCTGTGGGCCATCTTTTAAAGCCTGAATCTTAGCTTCAAAAGATTTAATATTCTCATCAAGATAAGCCAAATAAGCTGGACAATCCAAATAAGCCAACATAAACTTTGCAGATTCTCCAAAGTTCCTCTTCAAATCTTGGAAATAGGTCAATGGATGAACTGAAAATCCTTTTCTCTCTGCTGTCCGAACTAGGATGTCATAAAACTGATTGAGATTGTCCTCACGTAGTTCTTCAACTTTGACATGCAAAGCAGTGAATTTTTTTAAATCTCGCTTCAAAGATGGTGAAAAAGCTGCGAGCATCTCATCAGAAGTCGTAAAGGTATCAATTGGTTTTACAAACATCTGATTAACAACTAGAGCCTGTTCTGGATCTAAATACTGCTCAAAACCTAATTTTTCAAATACCTTGGAGACCTCATCAGCCTTTTCTTCTTCAATGATTTCAAGTTCTTCATTCCTAATAAAATCGGTAAGATAGGGATGGATAGAAAGTGATGCAATATTTTTCTTTTTTAAGTAGAGTATCAAGGCCTCTAGAAGGTCTGTCAAATCAGCTATAGAATTGTAATCTAGCAAGGGTCCATGAAACAAGAGAGCTTTTCTAAAGATACGAAAGCTTCTTCTATAGACAACGATGGCTTGACCTATCCGCAGGCCATCCCTTTCAAAAACCAGAGCCTCTACTTCTCCGATATGATTACGGCTTAGCTGAAGCTTAGCCATCTCAGCTGACTGTAAAAAGTTGGCATCTTTATAGTTTGTCTGTGTTTTTTGATAGTCATCAAAACTCACATGTTTAACCATAATAGACATACTTATCATTCCTTCCATTTCATCCTATATCCCACATTCCCCATAAAAATAAATGATTGGCAAAGTTTTCCTAACCAAGTGGGGTACTAAGTATTCATGGATATTACTCACAGATGATGAGGAAAATTTGTTAAATGATTAAATTTACAAACACTATTATATACAAATCCACCATTTTTGTTAAGGTTTTTTTAGTTAATTTTCTGAAATTTAAAAGAAAAAAATAATTACTAACGTCTCTCCATCAAAAAAGCTCTCCTTTTAAACTTAGAGAGCTAACCTATCATATAAAGTTACCGATAACGTCTCAATTGAGGTGGTTCATAAGACTGGACAAAAGCTGCAATTTCTGAAAAATCATCTGTAAAGAGGAATTTTGCTGCTGTTTCAGCCTCCAAAAAATCATGAGCAACCATGGTATCTAACATCGTTTTCATAGCATCATAATAGCCATTGAGATTGAAGAAAACACAGGGTTTGTCCAACTTACCGACTCGAGCAGCTGCAATAGCTTCAGAGATTTCTTCCAGTGTCCCTAAACCTCCTGGAAGGGCGATAAAGAGATCTCCTTGCTCTAGCATGGCAGTCTTTCGTTCTGCCATAGTTTCTACTATGGTCATTGAGGTTAACCCCTCATAAGCTATCTCCCTATCTTTGAGGAATTGTGGCATAATGCCATGAGCCTGTCCACCATTTTCCAAAACCGTATCACCAAGAACTCCCATAAGTCCCATCCTACTGCCACCATAGACTAGGGTATGCCCATTTTTAGCAATCCACTGACCCAAGGCAATTGTTGCTTTCTTAAAGCTAGGATTATCACCCATATTAGCACCCAAATAGACCGTTACTTTCATTGAAGTCCTCCTTTTTATTCTATTATAACGCAAAATTCCTGCCATAACTGACAGGAATTTTTTCTTAGTCTTTACGCTCCAAATTACGAAGCATTTCATCAATTTTATTACCGTATTCGATAGACTCATCTTTAATAAAGGTCAAATCCGGAATCTTATACATAGTCAATTTTTTACCAAGTTCACGCTTGATTGTCCCAGTAGCCTTTTCAAGACCAGTTTGTGCTTTTTGGTTATCTGAGGCCAAGGTTGAATGAATGGTGTAAAAAATCTTAGCAGCTGACAAATCACCAAGCATCTGTACATCTGTGATAGTGACATCTTGCACGCGTGGATCACGAACTTTCTTTTGAAGAATTTCATTGACCTCACGTTTGATTTCCATACCAACACGGTCTACACGAAATGAATTTCCCATAGTCTTATCCTTTCTCTCTTATTATGATGGAACAAAAGCCAGGCCAGATGACCTAGCTTTGTCTCCTAAGTAAGCTTTCTTAAAAGCTAACAAAATTAACGTTTAATTTCTTCCATAATGTAAGCTTCGATAACGTCATCAACTTTAATATCGTTATAGTTTTCAATCATCAAACCACCCTCTTGAGCGTTTCCGACTTCTTTAACGTCATCTTTAAAGTGTTTCAAGCTTGCCAATTTACCATCAAAAATAACGACACCATCACGAATCACACGGGCACTTGAATCACGAGTAATTTTACCACTAGTAACCATGAACCCACCGATTGTTCCGACTTTAGAAACTTTGAAGGTTTCACGGATAATAGCTTCACCAATGACTTTTTCTTCAAATTCAGGATCAAGCATCCCTTTCATGGCATCTTCGATTTCTTCGATAACCTTGTAGATGATGCTGTGAAGACGAATTTCAACTTCATCAGTTTCCGCTTGTTGACGTGCTTGTGGTGTAGGACGAACGTTAAATCCGATAACAACAGCATCTGAAGCTTCCGCAAGAGTAATATCAGATTCGTTGATAGCACCTACTGCTGAGTGAACAACATTAACACGAACACCCTCAACATCAATCTTAAGAAGTGATGCTGCCAAGGCTTCAACAGAACCTTGTACGTCGGCCTTGATGATAACATTAACAGTCTTCAATTCACCAGCTTTAAGGGTATCAAAGAGGTTATCAAGACTAACACGATGTGTTTGTTGACGTTGTTTCATAAGGGCACGTTTGGCACGTTCTTCACCGGCTGCACGAGCTGCTTTTTCATCTTCATAAACGGCAAAATGGTCACCCGCCATAGGCGCTTCGTTCAAACCAGTAATTGAAACTGGTGTTGATGGTGCTGCAGTCTTAATACGACGACCAAGGTCATTGGTCATAGCACGGACACGTCCGAAGGTATTACCAACAACGATTGGGTCTTGAACATGCAAAGTACCTTGTTGAACAAGGAGGGTTGCAACCGCACCTTTACCTTTATCCAAACGCGCTTCAATAACGGTACCGATGGCACGAACTGTTGGGTCAGCTTTAAGTTCTTCCACTTCAGCCACAAGAAGAACTGTTTCAAGCAATTCTTCAATATTTTGACCAAACTTCGCTGAAATTTCAACGAATTCGCTATCGCCACCCCATGCTGTTGAGATAACGCCATGCTCTGCCAATTCACCGATTACACGCTCTGGGTTAGCACCTGGTTTATCAATCTTGTTAATCGCAACAATGATTGGAACACCAGCAGCCTTAGAGTGGTTGATGGCTTCAATAGTTTGTGGCATAACACCGTCATCCGCAGCTACAATCAAGATAGTAATATCTGTAACAGAAGCACCACGGGCACGCATAGATGTAAAGGCCGCGTGTCCTGGAGTATCAAGGAAGGTGATTTTCTTACCACCCTCTTCAATTTGGTAGGCACCAATATGCTGTGTGATACCACCAGCTTCTCCAGTCGCAACACGTGAGTTACGAAGGGTATCAAGAAGGGTTGTTTTACCATGGTCAACGTGTCCCATAATAGTAACAACTGGTGCACGTTCTACCATAGCATCTTTATTGAGGTAGTCTTCGTCAACAAAGAAACGTTCGATATCAGCATTATCGACTTCTTCTTTCTTGGTTGCCTCAATACCATAGTCAACCAGCAACAACTCAATGGTATCCCCGTCAAGAGATTGGTTTTGAGTTGCCATAACACCCATCATGAAGAGTTTCTTAACGATTTCAGCTGGTTCGCGTTTAATACGTTTTGCGATTTCTGCAACCGTCATGCCTTCAGTGTATTCAAATTCTTTTGGTAATTCATGGAATTTACGCTCTGTTACTGGTTTTGGAGCTGAATTACCACGGTTATTTTTACCTTTTTTATTTTTGTTTTTGTTCCAGTTACTATTTCGTTGATTTCTCACTTGGTTTTGATTATTCCACTTATTATTTCTTGTTTGCTTAGGTCCATCTTCATTCTCGCGACGATTATCACGTGATTTATCTGGACGTGCCTTTTTACGACGTGTATCTTGTGTTTGCGCAGCTAGAGCTGGTTGAGCAGCCGGTGCTGGCTTGGGAGCTGGCTTAGCTTCAGCAACTGCTTTTTGAGCAGCGACTTCAGCCTGTTGTTTTTCTTTTCTTGCCTTTTCCTGCTCTTTCGCTCGGCGTTGCTCTGCAGCTTTTTCTTCACGGAAGCGTGTTTCACTTTGACGTGAATACTCTGCATTTTGCTCTGCTTTCAAGGCTGCTGCACGCGCTTTAAAGTCAATACGTGGTCCTGCCTGATTGTTACGGGCAGCATCGTTACGTTTATTGCGACCTTGATCATTGCGCTGTTTACCTTGGAAATTACGATCACGATTACTATTGTTATCGCGGTTTCCATTGTTACGGTTTCCTTGACCATTTCCATTTTGGTTGCGACGATCATTATTCTGACGTTTACCTTGATCGTTTCCTTGTTGTTTTCGGTTACGATTACGGTTGTCACGGCCTCCGCCATTTTGACGACGTTCTGCTTCTGCCTTGGCACGCGCTTCACGTTCTGCCTTAAAGTTACGGCTTTGTGGTTTCTTTGGAGTCGCAGGTGTTTCCTTTGCCTCAGCCTTTGGAGACTCCTTAGCAGGAGTTGGTTTCGAAGCAGGAGCCTCAACAACCTTAGGCGCTACCTTTTCCTCTTTAGGAGCAGGTGCCACTTTGGAAGCTGGCTTACTTTCAGCCTTAACAGCTCCCCCTTTTAAACTTGAAGTGATACGATTAGCATCAGCTTCTTCAACTGATGAGGAGTGGCTCTTCACAGAAAGACCAAGTTCTTGAGCTTTTGCAACAACAACTTTGCTCTCTACACCAACCTCTTTTGCGATTTCATATAATCGTTTCTTTGACACGTGATGTCCTCCTATTCTTTAGTCCATAAGAGTCCTCATTTTCTTTGAAAATCCAGCATCAACTACAGCAACTGTTTTTCTTGGTTTACCAATAGCCATGCTTAATTCCAGTGCGTTAAACACTGTGGAGACTTCTATATTATAGTAGTTACATTTATCAGTCGTCTTTTTAGTCACGTTACTACCAGCATCATTGGCAAGAAAAACTAGTCTCGCCTGCCCTGATTGAACTGCCTTAATGACAAGTTCCTCGCCAGAAATAAGCTTTCCAGCTCTTTGTGCTAGTCCCAACATATTTGACAATTTTTCTGTGTTATTCAAGACCTAACTCTCTTCTTTTGACCTTGTGATCCACATAAGCAACGAGTTCATCATAAAAACTTTCAGGAACATCCATGGAGAAACTATGGTTAAAAGCACGTTTCTTTTTGGCTTGGAGAGCTTCTTCATTATCTAATTTAATGTAAGCACCTCGGCCATTTTTCTTTCCTGTTGGATCAATGAAAATCTCACCATCTTTAGTTTTTACAATGCGGAGCAAATCACGTTTATCAATGATTTCTCCTGAGACAACTGATTTGCGTAAAGGTATTTTTCGTGTTTTAGCCATCAAACACCTCTATGTTCTTCTTATTCTGCTTCTGTTGTTTCAGTTACTTCTTCTGTTGTGACTTCAACAGGTGTAGCTTCTTCTGCAACAATCTCATCTACAACTTCCTCAGTAGCAGCCTCAGCTTTTTCAGCTTCGAGTGCTTCGTATTCAGAAGCTGACTTGATGTCAATACGGTAACCAGTCAAATGAGCTGCCAAACGAACGTTTTGCCCACGACGACCAATTGCAAGAGATAATTTGTTATCTGGCACAACTACTGTTGCACGTTTGCTATCATCTTCGTCGAAGAGAACATAGTCCACTTCAGCCGGTGCAATAGCATTGTAGATGAATTCAGCTGGATCTTCAACCCATTGAATAACATCAATATTTTCCTCAACAGGAACTTCAATTCCTGTCTTAGCATCCAAACGTGTTGGGTGGAAACGGCTGACAACTTTCTTAATATTGCTTCCACCACGACCAACGATAGTACCAATAGCATCAACGTTAGGATTATGACTGCGAACAGCAACCTTAGTACGATCACCTGCTTCACGAGACACGCTCATGATTTCTACAGTTCCATCAAATACTTCTGGAATTTCTTGTTCCATGATACGTTTGATGAATTCTGGATGGCTACGGCTGACAAAGACGTTAACACCTTTAGGGTTGTTTTCAACTTTATAAACATAAACATCAATGACATCATGTGACTTAAAGCTTTCACCAGGAATTTGATCTTGGCGTGACAATTGAGCTTCGAGCGTTCCAAGATTGACATAAATGAAACGTTGGTCGAAGCGTTCAACTGTTCCTTGCATGATTTCACCTTCATGTTGCTTATAGTCATTATAAGTGATTTCACGCATCTGCTTGCGCATTTTTTCCATAATGGTTTGTTTGGCAGATTGCGCTGCAACACGACCAAATTCATCGACTGACTCTTCAAAACGAATCTTGTCACCAAGCTCGTAAGCAGAGCTGATAGCAAGTGCATCTTTCAAGCTAATTTCCAAACGACTATCAAAGACTTCATCTACAACTTCACGAACGGTATAAACTTGAAAATCACCTGTTTTTTCATTGAATTCAACTACAGCTGATTCTGACTGACCATAACGACGCTTGTAGGCTGACTTAAGTGATTCAACCACAGCTTCGATGATGTCTTCCTTGTTAATGTGTTTTTCTTCTTCCAAGACACGGAAGGCTTCTAGCATTTCTTTGCTCATATTCTTTGTTGTTTTAGCCTCTATTGGCCAAAACTGGCATCCTTTCTTTATTTACACTAAGAGTTTTAGAGTTTGACTGCCAAACGAGCTTTAGCAACTGTTTGATAGGGAATCTCAACAGTTTTATGGCGAGTCTTATCAAGGTAATCGATTGTTAGGGTTTCCCCATCAAAGGCCACCAAGTCACCTTGGAAAATCTTGATCTTATCAATAGCCTTGTAAAGACTAACATTGATATACTGACCAACAGCATTTGTCAAAGCTTCTTTGGTTTTTAAGGGACGCTCTAACCCTGGACTAGAAACTTCCAGCATGTATTGATCCGGGAAAGGATCAGGCTGAATAGTATCCAAGAGGGGACTGATAATTTCAGTCAAGTCTGCAGTATCTTCTACAGTAATACCACCTGGCTTATCAATCAAAACTGACAAGACATAGTCACCGCCAAGCTTTTCGTACTCGATATCGACCAGTTCGTATGGCTCAGGAATAGCTGGAGCTACGACTGCCGTCACGAGATCAATAATTTTTTGCGACATTATGACCTCCTTACACACACAAGAGACGAAGTTTCTACTCCGCCTCTCTTTCGTTATTTTCCTATATTATAGCATAGCTCAAAAGCCATTGCAAGGAATAACCATATCTCTGTCATTTCAAAGCAAAAAGGTTGGGAATCACCCAACCTCATTTATTGTGCCGCTGGAACAGTGCTATAGGTAGTCACACCCGATCCATTATTATTGTATGTAGGGGTTGTCGTACCTTGTTCCTGAACATAATTACCTGTGTTTTCACTATAATTATTACTATAGTTAGAACCTCCATTATAGGTACTTACCGATCCACCACCTGCTGCCTCAGATGGCCCAGCCTCATAATTTGAAGATGCTTCACTTGAAGCCGCACTTCCTTTAGAATTAACGAAATCATCTGAACCATAGTTAGAGCTACCAGATCCATAGAGAACCAAACTAGTCTTAAGATTGGATTCAGAGACCTTTTTCTTACCAACTTCCTTCTTAATACGGTTTTGCACCTTAAGAATATCCTCAGTAGAGGCCACTTGATAGCTTCCTCCGTTGATCATGGCATCCGAACCAGCCAATTGGTATGACTTAATATTTTTAAGTGCATCACTGTAGCCCATCAAGCTACGCAGAGTATTGGTATCACCAAGATCAATGCTAGTTTGAACATTTGAACTTACAGCTGACAAGATTTTCTTGTAAGAACCAATCGAGTCCATCTTCAAGAGCTTAGCTACAACTTTTTGAATAACCTCACGTTGACGTTTTTGACGACCATAGTCACCATCAGGGTCATCGTAACGCATACGTGAATACACCAAGGCTTGCTCACCGTTGATTTTATGGGTTCCAGGCTCAACTTTTGCCTGAAATTCTGGTTCATTTTCTGCAATTGAAATAGGGAAATCAAAATGATTCGTTACCTCAATTCCACCAACGGCATCTACCAAATCAATCATACCCTGCATATTAATCAGTGCATAATAGTCAATATCAATATCTAAAACCTTTTGAATAGTTGAAATAGCCAAGTCAGCACCACCCTCAGCATAGGCTGAATTTAGTTTTGCTTCCCCCGACCCCTCAATATCTGTCAAAAGGTCACGTTCCAAACTGGTCATGGTTGTTTTCTTAGTCTTAGGGTTCACTGTTACCAAGATCATAGTATCAGAGTTCCCTTCCCAGGTATCCTTACGTTCTTTGGATCCTGTATCTACCCCCATCAACAGAATAGTTATAGGCTTAGTCTGTTGAATGGCCTTACTATTTCCAGAAGTTGCTTTAGAAGCCCTAAACGTTTTTGACAATTCGCCTGTGGCGTAATTATAAGTTGTCGTTAGGTAAATACCAGCAGCTACTACTGTCGTTGCAAAAATCGCCAACAACATCAATAAAATTTTTCGTCCAAGTTTCATGTTTTTTCCTAATCTATGAGTTTAGCCATAAGGTAAACATCTAGAAATTCTCCATTTTTAGTTCTTGCACCACGTTTCTTAGTGCCTTCAATGTCAAATCCAAATTTTTGATAGAGGTGAACCGCCCGTTTATTACGTGCTTGAACCGTCAACTCTAAGCGGCGGATAATCGGTGTATGATCTGCCCAGTCAATCATTGTTTCCATAAGAAACTGGCCAACACCATTCCCCCAGTAGGGTTTAGAAACCGCAATAAATACGTCGCCAATATGACTGGTCTTAGTATCTTGATCAGAGGTAACATTACAAACACCAATGACCTCATGACCCAATTTCGCCACCAAACAAATCTCATTAAGCCTATGCTGATGACTTTCAATATAAGTGGCTAACTGTTCAGCACTCAGTATAGAACTTCTATCATCTTGTGCTAGAAAATCCGATTCCAAGGCTACAGTCTCTAGTAAACGAGCTAGAGAGGCAGCATCCTCTCTTTGAGCTTCCTCAATGACTAATTCTTGCTCAGCCATTTATCATTTCCTCCTGAATCTCCTTACTTCTAGGTCCGAAAGATTCAAAAAGCAACTGACGTCCATCTCCATGATGAGATATCGAAATTAGGAGATAATCCCCTAACAGACTCTCATCTAGGAGCTCACCCCACTCGATGATTGTCACACCTTCACCATACAGAAAATCATCTAAATCAATAGAATCTGGATCATCACCAATGCGGTAGACATCTAAATGATAGAGTGGCAGTCGCCCCTCATACTCCCTTACAATAGTATACGTTGGACTCTTTATCATCTGTGAAATATCCAAACCTTTGGCAATTCCCTTAGTCAAGGTCGTTTTGCCAGCTCCCAGATCCCCTGAGAGAACAATTATATCTCCAGAATCGAGCAGTCGACCTAGCTTTTGGCCGATACTAATCAATTCTTCTTCATTTTGACTGTAAATCATGTTTTCATTATATCAAAAAATAAAAATATGGACTAGAATCCACTGTAAAAATACAGTAGAAACTTATAAATATTGAATCATTTAAGTAAGAAGTTAAGATATGTATTTTAATCTTCAATTTATTTTAACCACATCAATCACTCATAGATTAGAAATCGTTTTGTAAAACTTACTATAGATTTGAAAGTTAATCAAAAAAACTCTCTCACATTCCCCAGATAAAATCGCAAAAGAAAAAGCCTGACAAATATACAGACTTTTAACTTTCAAGCTTTAGAACACAGCCATACTGATGAAGTTAAGGATAAACAAGATATCCAAAATCCACATAATAAAGTGGACATCCTTAGCTTGACCTTTGACGATTTTGACCAAAGTATAAGTAAGGAAACCAGCTGCGATACCATAGGTAATACTATATGAGAATCCCATGAAAATAGAAGTGAAGAAGGCAGGAATAGCTTCAGACAAATCTTCCCAATCGACACTCTTAAGGTTAGAGAGCATCATAACACCTACAATAATAAGGATAGGCGCTGTGGCAGCATTAGGAACGATTGATACCACTGGACTAAAGAAACTAGAGATGGCAAAGAGTACAGCAACCACAAGAGCTGTCAAACCAGTACGTCCACCAGCACCAATACCTGCTGCAGATTCAACGTAAGTTGTAACATTTGAAGTCCCTGCAATGGCACCAATACTTGTACCAACAAGGTCAGAGTAAAGAGCACGGTCAAGAGCTTTTGATTCGTTGTTATCACCTGTTGAAGCAATGATACCAACCTTCTCACCAGTACCAATCAAGGTACCGATAGTATCGAAGATATCAGTCAATGAAAAGGCAAGAATAGCCATAAAGACACCAGGCAAACGAGAAACGTCTGCAAAGAGTGATCCCAATCCCTTAGATCCAAGCGCTGCACCAAAGACCTGACCAAGATCTTTAATAGATGATGTCAAGCTAGCTGCGTGCCAGTCAATGCTTCCAAGATCAACGACACCAGCAAAAATAGCAATGATAGTCGTTACGAGGATTGAAAGAAGAACACCACCACGAATACCTTTAACAATAAAGAAAATCGCAATCGCAAGACCAATCAAACCTACAATTACAGTTGGATTATTGAAAGCAACCAAACCTGGTGTAGCTGACGATGAAGCTGTAATTGACGCCTTGGCCATGTCAGCACCTTTACCTGCTACAGTGTAGGTATGAGGATTAATTGAGAATTTCAAGAAACCAGCATTTTTAATTCCCACATATGCAAGGAAAACACCGATACCTGCTGAAATCGCAGATTTGAGGGCTGTTGGAATAGACTCAATAATCATCTTACGTACTTTAGTTACTGTGATGATCAATGAAATAACACCACATAGAAAGACCATTGCTAAGGCCTCTTGCCAAGTGTAACCCAAAGAAAAAACCACTGTGTAGGTGAAGAAGGCATTAAGCCCCATACCAGGCGCTTGGGCGTATGGTAGGTTAGCATAAAATGCCATCATCAACGTCCCTGCAACCGCACCAATAATTGTTGCTAAGAAAACACCTTGTGCAGGCATTCCTGTCTGAGCCAACATCGCTGGGTTAACAAAGAGGATGTAAGACATGGCAAAGAAAGTTGTCAATCCGGCAGTCACTTCTGTACGGACGTCAGTACCATGTTCTTTCAATTTGAAAAACTTTTCCATGAAAGTTTAGACTCCTTAATAAAAAATATTGTCAAAATCCGAATAATTTCGGAACATTCTCACGTAGAATGCAACATTACTATTCTACCTGAAATTATTTGACGGTGCAAGGTTTATTTCCTGAGACTTTTCTTATGAAAAACCGAACGTTCTTAGAAAGCTCTTTCTTAATCACCAACAAAGGACAGATTTTTGCTATAATAGGAACATGACAAAAAAATTGATTGCACTAGATCTTGATGGAACGCTCTTGCGCCCAGATGGAACTATTTCAGAATTTACACAAAAAACGATTAAAGACGTACAAAACAAAGGACACCAAGTCGTTATTGCTACAGGTCGTCCTTATCGTATGGCTATTGACCATTACAAAACGCTAGGGTTAGAAACACCACTCATCACTTTTAACGGCTCCTTGACCAATCTTCCAGACCAAGACTGGGCTTATGAGCATTCGGTTAAATTAGATAAGAAATATCTGATTAGCCTCTTACAACGTCATGATGAGTTAGAGATGGATTTTCTGGCTAGTGAATATCGAAAACACTTCTATATCACTATGAATCACCCAGAGCGTATTCAACCACAACTCTTTGGTGTTGATAAAATTATTGAGGCTATGCGTTTAGAACCAACTAAAATCACGCGCAACCCTAACGCTCTCCTTATGCAAACTCGTCATGAGGATAAGTACCAACTTGCCGATGACATCAAGAAGGACTTCAAGGAAGAAATTGAAGTTGATTCTTGGGGTGGCCCGCTTAATATCTTGGAATTTTCGCCTAAAGGCATAAACAAGGCCTACGCCCTAAACTACTTACTTAAGGCCATGCGCAAATCAACGGATGATCTGATTGCTTTTGGAGACGAACACAACGACACAGAGATGTTGGAACTTGCTAAAACTGGTTATGCCATGAAGAATGCTAGCTCTGTTCTTCTCCCCCACGCTAACGAACAAATTGAGTGGACTAATGAAGAGGATGGCGTTGCTCGCAAACTCCAGGAACTCTTCTTATAAATAACAAAAGACACCGAAAATTTCTTCGGTGTTTTTTCTTATGATTAAGGTAAAATAGCCACTGCACGCACTGGGGAGCCTGTCGCCTTGTCCCAGTGAGGAAATGCAATCGAAATCAAAGCACCAACGGCTGGAACTTGATCCAATTGATTCAAAACTTCTACCTGATAAATGTTTTGTTCCAAGAGGTAGTATTCGTTTACCAAGCCATGTTCTGCTGCTGGAATGCCAGCATCTGTATCAAAAGTCTCGTGACCGACAGCCTTAACCTTACGTTCATAAATCAAGAATTCTAGAGCTTCACGGCTCCACCCTGGACTCTGTTGAACCCCATTTTCATCAAGGTTGCGCATAGCATCTTGATCTGGCCAAAGCTTCGACCAATCACTACGAAAAGCGACAAAGGCCCCTTCAGTAATTTGTCCATATTCTGCTTCAAAGTCTAAGATATCTTGTTTGCTCAAAATAAAGTTTGGATTGGCAGCAACTTCTTTAGACTTGTCGATAACATAGAGTGGTAAAAGAAGATCTTTGAGAGCAATCTCATCCAACCAACGACCACCTTCTACAAAGCGAATCGGTGCATCAATATGCGTTCCGTATTGACCAACTACTGTAAATTTTTGAACATGGAAACCATCTTTTAATGTGAAAAGGTCTTCTTGTTTCAAAGCAGGAAGGGCTGGGAAATGTGGACTTTCCGCATTAATTTTGTGGGTCAAGTCAACCCATTTCTTAGATTGCAATTCATTATAAATACTTAGTAAATCTGACATAAGGAGGCCCTCTTTTCTTATAGATTTAACCTTAAATAGTTAATTGAAGAAATTATAGCAGCCAACACCAGCTATTACAAGCTTTTATCTCATTTTTTCTTAATCCTATTCCCCCTAGTTAGATATAGCTTAAAACTATACTTAACACTTATTGTCTGAAAAAAAAGTATATTTGCAATAATTTGATGTTTTTTTCAATTATATGACACTTTTGTTACGAAAACCATTGACAAATTCATGGTAACGTTCTATAATTAGAGTGTTCTAATTTTCGAGGGACTAAAAAAATATTGTTGTCATTTTCATGTCATGAATGCTAATACCAATAATCATTTTTCTATTCCTAAGAAACAATATATAAAAGGAGGAAGAACACTAATGGGTATCGGTATTATTATTGCTAGCCATGGTAAATTCGCTGAAGGTATTCACCAATCAGGTTCTATGATTTTTGGTGAACAAGAGAAAGTTCAAGTGGTTACTTTCATGCCAAATGAAGGTCCTGACGACTTGTACGCTCACTTCAAAGATGCCATTGCTCAATTTGACGCTGACGACGAAATTCTAGTCCTTGCAGACCTTTGGTCTGGATCACCATTTAACCAGGCAAGCCGAATTAAGGAAGAAAATCCTGATCGCAAGATGGTTATCGTGACAGGACTCAACTTACCAATGCTTATCCAAGCATATACGGAACGTATGGTAGCTCCTGATGCTGGGGTTGAAGAGATTGTCGCTAACATTTATAAGGAAACAAAAGAAGGCGTTAAAGTCCTTCCAGAAGGCCTTATTCCTGAAGAAGACACTAAACCAGCAGACGCTAAACCTTCTATTCCTAAGGGTACCATTCCTGAAGGAACAGTACTTGGTGATGGAAAAATCAAATACGTTTTGGCTCGTGTTGACACACGTCTCCTCCACGGTCAGGTTGCGACTGGTTGGACTCACTCAACTCACCCAGACCGTATCATCGTTGTTTCAGACACTGTTTGTCATGATAAACTTCGTACAAACATGATTAAACAAGCCGCTCCATCTGGTGTTCAAGTTCACGTTATCCCAATTAAAAACATGGTTAAAGCAAACAATGACCCACGTTTTGGTGATACACGTGCTATGCTTCTCTTTGAATCTGTTGAAGATGCTCTTGCTGCTGTTAAAGCAGGTGTTGATGTTAAAGAAATCAACCTTGGTTCTTCAGCTTATAAAGAAGGAAAAGTCAATGTTACTAAAGCTCTTTCATTTGACCAAACAGATGTGGATGCTATCAAAGAGTTGCAATCATTGGGTGTCAAATTTGACGTTCGTGGGGTACCAAGTGATAGCCCAGCAAACGTTGATGCCTTGATTAAGTCAGCTGAAACTAAATTAGCAGAGAAGAAATAATTTTGGAGGATGCATAAATGAGTTTAGTACAAATTATTTTAGTCGTAATTGTTGCTTTCATCATCGGTTGTAGCTCAGTTAACGACCAAATCGAAACATACCAACCAGTTGTGGCTTGTTCCCTTATCGGTCTTGTTACTGGTCATCTCGAACTCGGCGTAATGTTGGGTGGTAGCTTACAGTTGATCACTATGGGATGGGCTAACGTTGGTGCTGCCATGGCACCAGATGCCTCACTTGCCGCTGTAGCTTCTACAATCATCCTTATCTTGGGTGGTCAAGGAACTAAAGGGATTGGTCCTGCCATCGCCCTTGCGGTGCCTTTGGCTGTTGCCGGTCTTGCCTTGACAATGGTTGTCCGTACAGCAACTGTCTTCATCGCTCATATTATGGATAGCCGTGCAGAAGCTGCTGATATCGCTGGTGTTGAAAGATGGCACTTTATCGGTATGGCCCTCCAAGGTCTCCGTGTTGCTATCCCTGCCCTCCTCTTGCTCTTGATTCCTGCTCACCTCGTACAATCTGGTCTTGAAGCTATGCCTGAATGGTTAAAATCAGGTATGACAATCGGTGGTGGTATGGTTGTAGCCGTTGGTTATGCCATGGTTATCAACATGATGTCTAGTCGTGAAGTTTGGCCATTCTTCTTCCTTGGTTTTGCTTTGGCTGCCCTCAAAGAGTTGACCTTGATTAGCTTGGGTATCATCGGCCTCTGTCTTGCCGTTATGTACCTTGCGCTTGAAGCTAGTGGTTCAAATGGTTCTTCAAATGATGGAGGATCAGGTGATCCCCTCGGTGAAATTCTGGAAGACTTTTAATTAGGAGGAAAGAAAATGGCTGATTCAAAAATTAAATTAACAAAAGCAGATCGTTTCAAAGCTTTCTTGCGCTCATACTTCCTTTTAGCTTCATTCAACTATGAACGTATGCAAAATGGTGGTGTGGCTTACACCCTTATTCCTGCAATCAAAAAACTTTATCAAACTAAAGAAGACCGTGCTGCTGCGCTTAAGCGTCACTTGGAATTCTTCAATACACAACCTTTCATGGCCAACCCAATCTTTGGGGTTACGCTTGCCTTGGAAGAAGAACGTGCCAACGGTGCTGAGATCGATGATGCGGCTATCTCAGGGGTTAAGGTCGGTATGATGGGACCTCTTGCAGGTGCCGGTGACCCTCTCTTCTGGTTTACCCTTCGTCCAATCTTCCTTTCACTAGGAGCAGGTTTGGCTGTTTCAGGTAACGTCCTAGGCCCAATCGTCTTCTTCGTTCTCTGGAACGTTATGGTTGCCGCTGTTAAATGGTATACTCAAGAATTTGGTTACCGTGCTGGTACTGCGATTACAGACGACTTGTCAGGTAACCTTCTCCAACAAGTAACTCGTGGCGCATCAATGATGGGGATGTTCGTTATCGGTTCTCTTATCCAACGTTGGGTAAGCATTACCTTCACACCAGTTGTCTCTGTTGTTAAACAACAAGAAGGTGCTTATATCGATTGGGATAAACTTCCAAAAGGTATTGCCGGTGTTAAAGCAGCCTTCCTAGAACAAGCTGCTGGTAAATCACTCGAAGCCAACAAGGTAACAACATTGCAAGATAACTTGAACCAATTGATTCCTGGTCTTGCTGCCCTTGGTTTGACTTTCCTCTGTATGTACCTTCTTAAGAGAAAAGTTTCTCCAATCGTTATCATTTTGGGTATCTTTGTTCTAGCTATTGTGCTCCACATTATTGGTGTACTCTAATCGGAGCAAGGTATGGTTAAATCGCTCAATACCGAAATGGCTCACACAACTAAGGGAACTTGGTTTCGTGAAGGGCCTATTTACGGAAATATCATGGTCGGAGATAAGGCTTTCGAATTTTACAATGATACGAAGTTACAAGACTACGTTCAAATTCCTTGGGATGAAATCACTTATGTGATTGCCGATGTCTACTTCGGTGGTAAATTCATCCCACGCTTTGAAATCCGTACTAAGCAAAATGGACGTTTCCGTTTTGCCAGTCGAAAAAGCCGAATAACTTTGAAAGAAATTCAAAAAAGAATTCCTCGAGAAAGTTTAAGAAAAGCACCTAGCTTCATCGTTGTTCTCAAACAAGGCTTTAAGAATCTTTTCCGACTCATTGTCAAGAAGAAATAATCTCCGAATATTATAAAAAGATTGTCCAATCTAATAGTTGGGCAATCTTTTTATAATATTTTGCTCATTTTTGAAAGAAATTGACTTCTTTTGAAATTTTATCTCACTAGCTATTGACATTTACGTGAAAGCGTTTTACAATATAATTGTTCTTGATTTCTTATGTTTAAAAAGATTGAGAGACGCTTTTTTTAGCGTCTTGAAAAAAATCGGAGATAGTCTTTTTAAGCCTAGGAAATAATAATTTATAAGGAGGAGAACACGAATGGGTATCGGTATTATTATTGCCAGCCATGGTAAGTTCGCTGAAGGGATCCACCAATCAGGCTCTATGATTTTTGGAGACCAAGAGAAAGTTCAAGTCGTAACTTTCATGCCAAGTGAAGGTCCTGATGATTTGTACGCTCACTTCAACGACGCCATTGCACAATTCGATGCTGATGATGAAATTCTTGTTTTGGCTGACCTTTGGTCTGGTTCACCATTTAACCAAGCTAGCCGAATTGCTGGAGAAAATCCAGATCGCAAGATTGCTATCATCACAGGACTTAACTTGCCAATGCTAATCCAAGCATACACTGAACGTATGATGGATGCTAACGCTACTGCAGAGCAAGTTGCTGCTAATATCATCAAGGAAGCTAAGGGTGGTATCAAGGCACTTCCAGAGGAGCTTAATCCAGCTGAGGAAACAACAGCAGCTCCTGTAGAAGCTGCTGCACCTCAAGGAGCTATCCCAGAAGGGACAGTTATCGGAGATGGTAAACTCAAGATTAACTTGGCACGTTTGGACACACGTCTCTTGCATGGTCAGGTAGCAACTAACTGGACACCTGCTTCTAAAGCAGACCGTATCATTGTTGCTTCAGATGACGTTGCTAAAGATGAGCTTCGTAAAGAATTGATCAAACAAGCAGCACCAAATGGGGTTAAAGCAAACGTTGTTCCAATTCAAAAATTGATTGATGCTTCTAAGGACCCTCGCTTTGGTAACACACACGCGCTTATCTTGTTCGAAACTGTTCAAGACGCACTTCGTGCTATCGAAGGTGGCGTGCCAATCAAAGAACTTAACGTTGGTTCTATGGCTCACTCAACTGGTAAAACAATGGTTAACAACGTTTTGTCTATGGACAAAGACGATGTTGCTTGCTTCGAAAAATTGCGTGACCTTGGCGTTGAATTCGACGTCCGTAAGGTACCAAATGATTCTAAGAAAGATTTGTTCGACCTTATCAAAAAAGCTAACGTTCAATAACCTTCATTCGGATAAATTAGTTGATAATCTCAGCTAATCACAACTCAATAGAAAAGGAATTATTACCATGTCAGATATGTCAATTATTTCTGCAATTTTGGTCGTAGTTGTTGCCTTCCTTGCTGGTCTTGAAGGTATCCTTGACCAATTCCAATTCCACCAACCACTTGTTGCATGTACCCTCATCGGTGCTGCTACAGGTAACCTCACTGCAGGTATCATGCTTGGTGGTTCTCTTCAAATGATTGCCCTTGCTTGGGCTAATATCGGTGCCGCTGTCGCTCCTGACGCTGCCCTTGCCTCTGTTGCTGCTGCCATTATTTTGGTTAAAGGTGGTAACTTCACAACTGAAGGTATCGGTGTTGCGACTGCAACAGCTATCCCACTTGCGGTTGCCGGTCTCTTCCTAACTATGCTTGTTCGTACAGCATCTGTTGCCCTTGTTCACGCTGCAGATAAAGCAGCAGAAAGCGGAAACATCGCTGGTGTTGAACGTGCACACTACCTCGCCCTCCTTCTTCAAGGTTTGCGTATCGCTGTGCCAGCTGCCCTTCTTCTTGCTATCCCAGCAGAATCTGTTCAACATGCCCTTGGATTGATGCCTGACTGGCTCAACCACGGTATGGTTGTCGGTGGTGGTATGGTCGTAGCCGTTGGTTACGCCATGGTTATCAACATGATGGCAACTCGTGAAGTTTGGCCATTCTTCGCCATCGGTTTTGCTTTTGCTGCTATTAGCCAATTGACACTTATCGCTCTTGGTGCTATCGGTGTCGCTATTGCCTTCATCTACCTCAACCTTTCTAAACAAGGTGGCGGAAATGGTGGCGGAACTTCAACTGGTTCAGGCGACCCAATCGGCGATATCTTGGAAGACTACTAGGAAGGGGTGCTCTCATGGCTGAAAAAATTCAATTATCTCAAGCGGATCGTAAAAAGGTTTGGTGGCGCTCACAATTCTTGCAAGGTTCATGGAACTATGAACGTATGCAAAACTTGGGTTGGGCTTACTCACTCATTCCTGCTATTAAAAAACTCTATACTAACAAAGAAGACCAAGCCGCAGCTCTTAAACGTCACTTGGAATTCTTCAATACCCACCCTTACGTAGCTGCTCCTATCATGGGTGTTACCTTGGCTCTTGAAGAAGAAAAAGCTAACGGTACTGACATCGAAGATGCTGCTATCCAAGGGGTTAAAATCGGTATGATGGGACCTCTTGCCGGTATCGGTGACCCTGTTTTCTGGTTCACAGTTCGTCCTATCCTTGGTGCCCTCGGTGCATCATTGGCACAAGCTGGTAACATCGCTGGTCCACTTATCTTCTTCATCGGTTGGAACCTTATCCGTATGGCCTTCTTGTGGTACACTCAAGAACTTGGTTACAAAGCAGGTTCAGAAATCACTAAAGACATGTCTGGTGGTATCTTGAAAGATATTACTAAAGGGGCATCAATCCTTGGTATGTTCATCTTGGCTGTCCTTGTTGAACGTTGGGTTTCTATCGTCTTCACTGTAAACCTTCCAGGTAAAGTTTTGTCTAAAGGTGCCTATATCGAATGGCCTAAAGGCAATGTTAGCGGTGACCAACTTAAGACTATCCTCGGCCAAGTTAATGACAAACTTAGCTTCGATAAGATTCAAGTGGATACCCTCCAAAAACAATTGGATTCATTGATTCCAGGTTTGATGGGACTTCTCCTTACTTTTGCATGTATGTGGTTGCTTAAGAAGAAAGTTTCACCAATCACAATCATCATCGGACTCTTTGTAGTTGGTATTGTTGCAAGCTTCTTCGGAATCATGTAAAAAGAGTAAGAGTTTAGCAAAGCTGAACTCTTTTCTTATGCTATAATAAAGGTACTACAATCAAAAAGCGAGATAGATATGGCACAATCACTAAACAAAACAGTTGAACTACATACAACAGGCGTTTCCTACATGGCTATCGGGGGGAAAGTCGGTAAATTTCTAATCGGAGATGTGGCTCTTGAATTCTACCCAGATGTCAATGTCGAGCAATACATTCAAATTCCATGGACTAGCATCACTCAAATCGGTGCAAATGTATCAGGAAAGAGAATTAGCCGCCACTTTGAAGTGTTGACAGACAAGAGCAAATTCCTCTTTGCTTCTAAAGATTCTGGGAAGATTCTAAAAATTGCTAGGGAACACCTTGGCAATGAAAAAGTCGTCAAGCTACCAACTCTCATTCAAACTATTGGGGCTCGACTCA
Organism: Streptococcus sp. FSL R7-0248; assembly: GCF_037967965.1. Lineage (NCBI taxonomy): Bacteria > Bacillati > Bacillota > Bacilli > Lactobacillales > Streptococcaceae > Streptococcus > Streptococcus sp. FSL R7-0248. Next base: position 279,692 of record NZ_CP150201.1, on the reverse strand, counting down.
AAGGTTTATTTGCCAAAAAATCATAATTTTTGTATAATATAACAGACGGATAAGTACTAGCTAGACCCTTACAGAAAGCCTGCGGTTGCTGCGAGCAGGTAGGGTTGACCTACGAAATTCTACCGTTTCTAATAATTAAAAACATAAACAAGTGCACTCCTGTGAAGTTGGATGGAACCGTGGCCTATGTCACTCCAACACTTTCACTGGAGTGTTTTACTTTTTGGAGGAACTTATGTTAGATGTAAAACGTATTCGTAACGACTTCGATGCCCTTGCCGAAAAATTGGCTACACGTGGTGTCGCTGCTGAAACTTTAAATGAACTTAAAGAGCTTGATGTTAAACGTCGCGAACTTCTTATTAAATCTGAAGAACTCAAAGCTCAACGTAACATTGCTTCAGATGGTATCGCTCAAGCTAAGCGTAACAAAGAAGATGCTTCTGAACAAATCGCAGCAATGCAAAAAGTCTCTGCAGCAATTAAGGAAATTGATGCAGAACTTGCTGCTATCGATGAAAAGCTTAATGCCATCGTTGTGACACTTCCAAACACACCAAATGACTCTGTTCCTGTAGGCGCTGACGAAGATGAAAACGTAGAAGTTCGTCGTTGGGGAACACCTCGTGAATTTGATTTTGAAGTTAAAGCACACTGGGATCTTGGGGAAGACCTTGGTATCCTAGATTGGGAACGTGGTGCTAAAGTCACTGGTTCTCGTTTCCTTTTCTACAAAGGCCTTGGAGCAAAATTAGAACGTGCAATCTACAACTTCATGTTGGATGAGCATGCTAAAGAAGGTTACACTGAGATGATCACACCTTACATGGTTAACCACGACTCAATGTTCGGTACTGGTCAATATCCAAAATTCAAAGAAGATACTTTCGAGCTTGACGGTACTGACTATGTCCTTATCCCAACAGCCGAAGTTCCTTTGACAAACTACTACCGTGGTGAAATCCTTGATGGTAAAGAATTGCCAATCTACTTCACAGCTATGAGCCCTTCATTCCGTTCAGAAGCTGGTTCAGCTGGTCGTGACACACGTGGTTTGATTCGTCTTCACCAATTCCACAAGGTTGAAATGGTCAAATTCTCAAAACCTGAAAACTCTTATGATGAATTGGAAAAAATGGTAGTTAACGCTGAAAACATTCTTCAAAAACTTAACTTGCCATACCGTGTCATCACTTTGTGTACTGGCGATATGGGATTCTCAGCTGCGAAAACTTACGACTTGGAAGTTTGGATTCCAGCACAAAACACTTACCGCGAAATTTCTTCATGTTCAAACACAGAAGATTTCCAAGCCCGTCGTGCACAAATCCGTTACCGTGACGAAGCCGATGGTAAAGTAAAACTTCTTCACACTCTTAACGGTTCAGGACTTGCTGTTGGACGTACAGTAGCCGCTATCCTTGAAAACTACCAAAACGAAGATGGTTCAGTAACTATCCCTGAAGTTCTTCGTCCTTACATGGGTGGTGCTGAAGTGATTTCACCAAAATAACAAGGAAAATCTCCAGAAAGAACCTGGAGATTTTTTAGTTTTGATTAGCTTCCTCGTAGTATGGTTTCAACTTATAGAATCCATCAGTAAGTTCTTCTACCAATTCTTCCATTGTTTCACTAGCAGTCACTGTCACATCATACTTGACCAACACCTTACGAACACGACCATCTCTAACCGCTTCTTTAAGCATCTGGCGATTCTCTTCAGTTCCTTCCACACGATGACTGACACCATCTTCTTGAGCAAAATAGTAAAGTGGAAAAGCAATCGGTAAGTCTAGGACCTTATGTTGCTTAGCTAGAGTAGTATCTGATTTTTTACGTTCGACAAAGCTAACTTCTACTGAAATCCCCCATTTTTCAGGCTGACCATAAAGTCGAGTCGCCATGGCCACATCGTCTAAACTATCCTCAGGGGCCCTGTAATAGCACCAAAAGTGTGGCCGACATATTTGTGCCTGATTGGCCCAATTACTGACACGATCCATCTTAAAGGGTGCCAAACGCTCCTCTAGAAGTTTTGCTAAAGTCTGCATCTCCTTACGAGCTGCTTGACCAAGTGACTTGAGTGATTCCATCTCTTCCTGATGTGGACCGGCTTTTTCAGGTTTGATATACTTAACTCCCTGTTTTGACAAATAAGCTTGAATATTTTCTAACATCATTTTCTCCTTACAATGATAAAAGACCAACCCATAAAGATTTTATTCTGGTTGGTCTCTTTTTTATTTACGTTTACGAGCAATCAAATGGATTGGGGTTCCCTCAAAACCAAAGGCCTGACGAATTTGATTTTCCAAGAAACGCATATATGAGAAGTGCATAAGCTCTTCTTCATTGACAAAGATGACAAATGTTGGTGGTTTAACCGAAACTTGTGTGCCATAGAAAATCTTAAGACGTTTTCCTTTGTCAGTTGGTGTTGGGTTGATGGCAATGGCATCCATGATAACATCATTCAAAACAGCTGATGAAATACGACGATTTTGACTCTCACTGATGCGTTTAATCATCTCTGGCAACTTGTTAAGACGTTGTTTCGTCTCAGCCGATACAAAGATAATTGGTGCATAGCTCAAAAATTGGAACTGATCACGGATATCTGCTTCCCAATTAGCAACGGTATGATTGTCTTTCTTAATCGTATCCCATTTGTTAACTACGATGATAATCCCTTTACCAGCTTCATGGGCAAAACCAGCGATACGCTTGTCATACTCACGGATACCTTCTTCGGCATTGATAACCATAAGGACGATATCAGAACGGTCAATAGCACGCATTGAACGCATGACAGAGTATTTTTCTGTGTTTTCATAAACCTTACCAGATTTACGCATACCAGCGGTGTCAATCATGGTATACTCTTGACCTTCACTGTCCACAAAGTTTGTATCAATGGCATCTCGAGTCGTACCAGCAATCGGGCTAGCAATTACACGGTCCTCACCCAAAATAGCGTTAATCAAGCTTGATTTTCCGACGTTTGGACGTCCAATCAAACTGAAACGGATGATATCTGGATTTTCTTCTTCAACTTCTGTTGGAAGATTTTCAACGATAGCATCGAGAACATCCCCTGTACCGATGCCGTGAACAGATGAAACTGGATAAGGATCACCAAGACCTAGAGAATAAAAATCATAGATATCTGCACGCATCTCAGGGTTATCCACTTTATTTACCGCCAAGATAACTGGCTTGTTGGTCTTATAGAGAATACGAGCAACGTACTCGTCCGCATCTGTCACGCCTTCCTTACCTGAAACGACAAAGACAATAACGTCAGCTTCAGTCATGGCAATGTCAGCTTGGTGCTTAATTTGTTCCATAAATGGTGCATCAACATCATCAATACCACCTGTATCAATTAAGCTAAACTGGCGATTAAGCCATTCAGCAGAGGTATAAATACGGTCACGTGTTACCCCTTCAACGTCTTCGACGATAGAGATACGTTCACCCGCAATTCGGTTAAATAGGGTCGATTTCCCAACGTTTGGGCGACCCACGATAGCAACTGTAGGTAATGTCATATGTTTAAGTCCCTGATTAAATAGGGATTCCTTTCTTCATTTAGCAGTCTCACTTCCACCAAAGGAAGCAAACTCTCTTATTCTTTATCATTATTAGATTCAACTTAGCGGCGATTAACACCCTTCAAGTGAACCTCTTTGGCAAGAAAACGAATACGCTCCATCACACGTTTGGCCTGCCAAGTCTCGTCTCCTTGACGTCCATTGGATAGCTTAGCTTCTAGATCCGAAAAACTATAGTTAGACGTAAAGAAGGTAGGCAACTCCTCAATCATGCGATGCTGGAGGATAACTTGCAAAACATCATCCCTAATCCAAGAAGAGAATTGTTCTGCACCGATATCATCTAGAACTAAAACTTCTGCCTGTTTGACAGCATCAATTTGTTCCTTGACAGAACCATCCTTGATTCCATTTTTAACATCAATAGTAAATGATGGGTAATGAATAATGGTCGTCGCAACCTTCTTGGTTTCGGAAAGTTCATGGGCCATAGCAGCCAACATGAAGGATTTTCCAACCCCCATGTCTCCGTAAATGTAGAGGCCTTTCTGGTCTGGACTAGGGTAATTCGCCACAAAATCCACGAGACTCTCAAAGGTATCTACACGCGCCACATCATCTAGAGCAATGTCCGCAAAGGTAATCTTACGATAAGACTGAGGCAGACTCACCAAGTTAATCCGTTTAGCAATAGCCTGTTGTTCTTGTTGCTCCTTGAGCTGACGCGTCTCCTTATAGGTGACATCAGCGTAACCTTCATTCATGGTCAGAATCGGTTCATACCCTTTGGCAATATACGAGGCATCACCTTCTTTGACCTTACGGCATTCCACTAGGAATTGATTAAACTTAGGAAGACTACGTTTGATTTCATCCTGGCTTAGGCTATGCTCTTGAATAAAGCTGGCCACTCTTGGATCCGCCAAAATTTGCTTCGTTAAATCTGTCGCATTGCCAGACCCATGATGCCCTGTTCGGTTTAGGGTTTGTCCAACTCTTTCCATAGGCTACTCCTTTCCTTTTTCTAGTTTTGCCAAAGCCCGACGTCTAATTTCATCCAACTTGGCCTGATCAGCCTGACTGGTTTGATTATCATAATCTGGATTACTCCAGCTCGGCACATTTGTTTTCTTCTTAGAATCAGCTTTTGCTTGCTGTGATTTCTTATCGTAACCACTACGCAAAGCTAAAAGTCCCTGTTCAGCAGTGACGATATTCTTAAAGGCAAAATCGTTGGCAAGTTTAGAGATATACTCTCGATTCACATTCGTCGAACGTGTCCGTCCCAAACTGTAGGCAACCATGAGGTTAATGACCTCATCCATAAAGCCTCTTTGTGCCAAATCCGTGAGAATCTGCTTCTCAGAATTAGTCACAGTCCCGCTTGGGCCTTTAGCACTTTGCAAGTAATCTATAGGTTTTTCGGACCTAACCGCTTTAAGAATCTTTTTCTCCGTCTCCGTCAAAGCAGAATCACCACCCAATGTTTGAGCTTGAGCCTGCTCTAATTGCACCTGCATACGCTTGACAATAATCTGGTGGTTCACGGCTGTCTTCTTAGCTAAGAGATAGGTGTCATACCAATTCATGCCATGAGTTTCAGACAATTTATAGATTTCTGGCACATCTGTCTTTTCATCTTTGAATACAAGCCCATCAGCCTGCATACGATTCCTGAAACTGCTTAAATCAAATGAATTTTTGGGCTTGATTTCAGACACAGACTTTTGAGCCAAACGCTCATCGGTAAAGACATCCGAAAAACGTTTAGATAAATCTTGCAAGCCTTGTAGACCTGCCGGTTTCAAAGCGTCTACTGCTGGTTCACTAATCTTTTGCTCGAGAAGTGAACTATAAACGGCATGTTTTAGAAACTGCTCAATTGATAAGGGAGACTTAAGCTCTATAACATAAAACCCTTGAGGTGAGTGGTAAAAGGCCAAGAGATCTACTGCTGTCAGAACCGCCAGTGCTTCCTGAAGGGGCTGCATTCCAAAGTTAAGGTGGTTCAGAATAGCTGCAAACTTATGGCGGTGATTACCATTGTCATAAAAAGCCACGAAATACTGGTAGAGAGCATATCCCTCACTCCCAATAATAGGATAATAGCAACGCATCAAACTTGCCTGATCGGGAACGATAACCTGATTGCCAACATAGACAAATTCTTCAATAGGTCTCATTTTTTAGACTCTTTTTTCGCACGTACAGTTTTGGTGATTTCTTGAAGCAACTCTTCAATCTCATCAACATCTTTGAAAGAACGGTAGACACTGGCAAAACGTACATAAGTAATTTCATCAAGGTCAGCGAGTTCTTTCATCACTAAATTCCCAATGACATCACTATCAACCTCTCCATCATGGTTACGGCGAATGTTTTGCTCAATTCGGGTGATGGCATTTTCGATATCCTCACTAGAAACCGGACGCTTCTGAGCACTCATCAAGATACCATTGAAAATCTTATCGCGAGAGAATTGTTCACGAGTGCCGTCTTTTTTGACAACCAAAAGTGGAACTTCTTCCACACGCTCAAAAGTTGTAAAACGAGCATGACAAGAATCACACTCACGACGACGACGAATGGTATTCCCATCCTCTGCCTGACGGCTATCGATAACACTAGATTTATTATGTTGACATTTTGGACAACGCATGCACTTCACCACCAATCTTTGAAATTCGGTACTCTATTTTACCATAAAAACACACAAAAAGCACGCTCTAAACGAGGCGTGCTCACGACCAAGAATCACTCTAAGACTCTTATAAATTGATTTAAAGCTCAAGTTGAGGTATCGTCGTTTCTCCATCCGCAAATGGAATGTAAAGGTCGAAACGTGTTCCAACACCAAGTTCAGAACTAACATCGATACGGCAGCGATAAGCTTCCACAATTTGGTAAAGGATTGACAAACCAATACCAACACCAGATTGTGTTGTCGTACGATTACGTGCCTTATCTGAACGATAGAAGCGTTCAAAGATATGCTCAATATCTTCTTTAGAAATCCCTTCACCATTATCTTGTACTTGTACCAACATTTCATCTTCCAGAGCCTTGATTGTAACCTGGATTTCCTTGTTAACAGGAGAATACTTGACCGCGTTATCAATCAAAATCGTAATCGCCTGTTCAAAGTGTTGGCTGTAAATCTGTGCTGGACGCTCTGAGCTCTCAAAATCATTGAGATAGAATTGGTAATCTTCATGCAAGACACGGAAGTTACCAATAACCGTACGGATTGAAGAATTCAAATCACACGTATCATTTCTATGATTTTCAAATGATCCTTTGACACGGATAGAATCCAACATATCATTAATCATAATCGTCATACGGTTGGCCTCGTGACTTGCAGCCTCAAGACTCTCCTCAAGAATCTCAGGGTCATTTTTACCCCAACGTTGCAAGAGGTCCATATGCCCCTTGATAACCGCAATCGGCGTACGTAATTCATGACTGACGTCACTCAAGAAACGCATCTGCATCTGATTATTTTCTTGGATTTTATCCATCATACGGTTAAAGTTAACCGCCAAATCACCAATTTCATCGTGGCTTTCAATCTTAGAACGAAGTTCCAAATCACTTGGCGAATCGGTGATAACTCCCATCGTTTCGTGCAACTGTCTCATCGGACGAAGAATAGATGTCAAGACAACCACAGTTGCTGCGATAACTAGGACCGTCATCCCCACTTCTAGGAAAATCAATAAGAAAATCAAACGCTCTTTCAGAGCATAGTAGAATTCCAAATCATGGAAAATCTGGGCATAACCAACGATGGTCTTTTTATCCTTACCGTAAATTGGAACTTGCAGTAAGAAACCACGCTTTCCTTTATAGGACACTGACTTCAGTTTGTTTACTTCAGACATGCCTGGAGGAGAGTCTGTGTTTTCCTCAGAAGTAAAGATAAACGTTCCCTTTTTGTCATAAACAAAAACAGATTGGTTAGAAAATAATTTATTAGAAATTGCAACTTGACCATCCAAAGAGTGCTTTTCAGAAAGCACACCATTAATGATTGATGCATAGATATTTTTAGGCGAATAAAGGGCCGCTAAAAGCGGTTCTGGACTCAACTCTTCATCAGAATCCCAGTCCTTTTCGATATAAGTAACAACTTTCGAAATTGTATTATTTACATTTTGACGTTCACGTTGCAAAAGAAGCGTATTGGCCGAGAAAACAACAACTAGAGTGAACATCGACAATACAAGAAAGAAGACCACAGCAGTTGTCATGGTCAACTTTTTTCTAATGGTTACTTTACCAAATAATTTATCTTGTAATTTACTCATTTTTCACGGATAACGTAACCCATTCCTCGCACTGTTTGAATGTATGATTCCTTACCTGGAACATCGATTTTTCCACGCAAGTAACGAATATAGACATCTACAACGTTTGTTTCGATTGCATCATCATATTTCCAAACTTGAAGCAAGAGTTCCTCACGGGTCATCACTTGGTTCATATTGCTCAAAAGTGTGTTCAACAAATCAAACTCACGTTTTGTCAATGGAATTGCTTCATCACCACGAACAACTGTACGGTTTTGAACATCCAATTTCAAATCACGATAAGTTGACGCTTTAGCTGGTGCATTCTTAGCAGCTTCGATATCTTGGCGACGGAAGGTTGCTCGAATACGTGCCAATAGTTCTTCAATCGCAAAAGGTTTTACAATATAGTCATCAGCACCACGGTCCAAACCAGCAACAATGTCCATGATTGAATCGCGGGCTGTCATCATCATAATATAAGTATCTTTTTCTTGTTGGAGACGACGTGTTACTTCAAAACCGTCCATCTCAGGCAACATAAGGTCCAAGAGAATAAGATCGAAATCTTTCTCGAGTGCCATTTCAAGTCCTTCACGTCCGTTGTCTGCTGTCACAACGTCGTATCCTTCGTGTTGAAGTTCAAGAGAGACAAAACGAGCAAGGTTTTTCTCATCTTCAACAATCAAAATGCGTTTGCTCATAATAAGTATTTACCACTTTCTTAAAATTTTTTGACTTCTATTTCCCTTAAAAAGTCTGTAGATTTACCCTATAAATAAATCCGAAAATTAACTTCTAATGATATAATAATACAGATTTTTAAAATTGTCAAACATTTTTAGTTTATTTTTTTGAATTAATTTTCGTCAAATAGACCGTTCAATTGGGCAAAGGGATTACTTGCCTCTTTTTTCTCCTGTTGAAGTGCGGCAAAGTCCTCTTCTGACAAGACTTCCCAGTCATTCCCTGAGAGCGAAATTTTTCCTGATTCTTCCTCAGGTGTTAATACTCTCAAAGGAATATTAAGAAGAATATTATCTAGAATACTCTCATCAAGATTAATGGTATCCCCATCCAAGATAAGAACTAGATTTTCTTCGACTAATTCCTTTTGAAGAGCAGCATCTGCCTCTTGTATAAAGGTTTCTGAAACCGGATAGTTAAAGCTAAGTGTCACAGGTTCAAGTGAACGGCTAGATGGCAAGGTAATATCATAGCTAAGTTGATAGTCCAAAAGGTACAAGCCATTATCATAGGCTACCTGACCACTTGCTTGAATCTTTTCAAGATTTAAAACTTGATCATAGCGTTCTTTAATAGACTCCAACAAAGAAGGTGCTTCGCTAAAGGCGAGCCCCTCTGGAGACTTTCTAACTTCTGAAAGATAAATCATTCTTAATCCTCAAATTAAATTTCCCCATAGGGATCTATTTTCAATCCACAAGACCATAATCCCCTACATTCACGTTTCATTAGAGAGCATGATTATGATTTTAGACTTAATTAGTATTATATCAAATTTTTAAGAAAAAATAACACCTTTAATATTACATATTTCTTAAACTTAGAACTTTTTTCAAAGCTAATGAGAAACTTACTCGGACCCAGTTTTCATCTGTCCTATAGAGTTAGATGAAAGCTCTTAATTATGGTAAAATAAGAGCATTGAAACTAGATAAAAGGAATATATAATGACACCTGAAGATTTTTACAAGGCTTTGAAAGAACTGGGGTTCAATCTCAGCCAAAAACAAAAAGACCAATTCCAACGCTACTTTGAGCTTTTGGTAGAATGGAACGAAAAGATCAACCTTACTGCAATCACAGAAAGAGACGAGGTCTACCTCAAACATTTCTATGATTCTTTGGCTCCTGTTCTTCAAGGGCATATTAAAAATCAAAGTATTCGACTTCTGGATATCGGAGCTGGAGCTGGATTTCCAAGTCTCCCTATGAAAATCCTTTGCCCTGAGCTTGATGTGACTATCATCGACTCTCTTAATAAACGCATCAATTTCCTCAATCTCTTGGCTGATGAACTTGAGCTCAGCGGTGTTCACTTCTATCATGGACGTGCAGAGGATTTTGGACAAGACAAGGCCTTCCGTGCTCAGTTTGATATTGTTACTGCCCGTGCCGTCGCACGCATGCAGGTTCTCTCAGAATTGACTATTCCTTTCTTGAAGGTTGGTGGACAACTTATTGCACTTAAAGCTGCAGCAGCTGATGAAGAGTTAGCCGATGCTAAAAATGCCTTGAACTCGCTTTTTGCCAAGCCTATTCTCAACGAGAACTACAGACTGCCAAATGGGGATGGACGTAATGTCACTATTGTCGATAAGAAAAAAGAAACCCCAAATAAATACCCACGTCGTGCTGGAATTCCTAACAAGAAGCCGCTATAACGTTTATCCAAGGAGGTGTCTTACTCCTTGGATTATTATTTACTCTTATGATAACTCGGAGGTTTTCATTGATCAATCGTCTTTCTGTCACGCAAAAGCTGGTGCTCAGCTTTGTCTTTGTCATTATAGTGGGAAGTATTTTACTTAGCCTTCCCATAAGCCACTATGCTAATAGTCCAGAAACAAGCTACCTAGATCATCTCTTCAATACTGTGTCAATGGTCTGTGTAACTGGACTTTCTGTTGTCCCGGTCAGTAAGGCTTACAATGGTCTCGGTCAAATTTTCTCTATGCTTCTCATGCAGACGGGAGGACTTGGACTAGTCTCTCTTATAGCCTTTAGTACCTATACCCTTAAAAATAAATTAGGACTGAGCGATCAAGATCTCCTTCAATCCGCACTTAGTAGGGATAACCAAAAAGATTTGAAGGCCTATCTTTTTAAGGTCTATAAAATAACTTTTTCTATTGAAGCTTTAGCAGCACTCGTGATTATGACTGACTTCATTCCTCGTTTTGGACTTGGTCATGGCATCTTTAATAGTCTCTTTCTAGCTGTCTCTGCCTTTTGTAATGCTGGATTTGATAACTTAGGTTCTAACAGTTTACAAGATTATGCAACCAATCCAACCATTAACCTTGCTGTAGCTTTTCTCATCATGTCTGGAAGCTTGGGATTTGCAGTTTGGATTGATTTGATTCAACTAATAAGACGTTATATTAAAGATCGTCCAAGGAATTGGAAATTAGCTTGGAGACCTTTCAGTAATCAAAGCCGTCTTGTGCTTATAAGCACAGGTTGTCTCCTATTAGGAGGAACACTACTTGCTTGGTTACTGGAAATGGATAACTCTAAGACAATCGGTACTCTCAATGTCTGGCAACAACTTCTGGTAAGTTTCTTTCAGACTGTAACCATGCGTACCGCTGGCTTTGCAACTATTTCCTATACCAATGCAGATTTCTCCACAAATCTTCTTTTTATGATTCAAATGATTATTGGGGGTGGTCCTGGAGGAACTGCGGGTGGTATCAAGGTGACAACTGCCTCTATCATGTTCCTACTTTTTAAGTCAGAGCTATCTGGTAACTCGAGCGTGGTTTTTCGAAACCGTATTATATCTAACAAAACCATTTTGCAAGCATTCACAGTTATACTCTTTTTCCTAACGATGCTCTTTGTCGGCTATGTTATTTTGCTGGAAACTAATCCTACTCTCTCACCACTAGGCCTACTTTTTGAGAGTGTGTCAGCCATTGCTACAGTTGGTGTTTCAATGGATTTGACCCCTAATCTAAATACCCTAGGACGCCTCGTTATCATGGCTCTGATGTTCATTGGCCGTGTCGGACCTATCACTGTTCTCTTGAGCTTGATGACCAAAAAAGAAAAACATATCTCTTATGCCCCAACTGACATTTCAGTCGGCTAAACTATTTTATTAAATGACAATATTCTGAAAGGATTGTATATGAAAACACAAATTATTGGGGTCCTCGGTCTGGGAATCTTTGGACAAACCATTGCAACCGAACTCTCCTCTTTTGGACAAGACGTTATTGCCTTAGACAATAACTCTACAACAATTGATTCCCTTGCTGATCAGGTGACTAAGGCCGCTGTTGGTGACATTACTGACATTGACTTTCTACGTTCTGCTGGTATTGATACTTGCGATACGGTCATTATTGCAACTGGAGAACACTTAGAATCTTCTGCACTGGCGCTCCTGCAATGTAAAAAACTTGGCATTACAAATATTATTGCTAAAGCTATGAATAACAATTATGAGGAAGTCCTTTACGGAATGGGGGCCAACTGGGTCATCACTCCTGAGCGTAGCACAGCAAAAGAATTGGCTTCAAACATCCTCCGTTATAACATTTCAAATGTTTTTCATTTAGAGGACGACGTGGCTTTAATTGAACTTAAAATTCCAAAGGAATGGGCTGGAAAGTCTTTGCATACATTAAATCTAAGACAAAATTATAACGTCAACGTTATTGGTTTTAGAGATGAGCAAAATGGCAAGTTAAACACTCACTTTGACCCAATTAAGAAACTACCTGACGAAGGAATCATCCTAGTTGTCGCCGACAATCGGACGCTAGAAAAATTTGATTATTTAGGCTATTTGAAATAACAAAAAACGTTCCAATCTCGTTCATCTGGACAAGACGGGAACGTTTTTTTATTATGCTTAATGGCAGATTCTCTCTATGCTAAGAGCATTATCTCCATGGATTATAAAAACGACCATGATTGAAGAAAATTAATCCAATACTAATCCCCAATATAAGGATAGCTGATAGGATGACAAGGTAATCTTGTTTCATCAAAGATTTATGCACATACCATGTACGTTTTTTGTAGCGACCAAATCGTCGTAACTCCATGGCTGTCGATATGGTATCAATTCGTTCGAGAGATGAAAAAATTAGTGGAAGAACAATTTGGAGATTCCCGCGAATGCGTTTGACCAATCCCACCTTTTGCGACAAATCCAAACCACGAGCCTCCTGAGCCTTACGAATCGTAAAGAATTCTTCTTGAACATCTGGAATATAACGCAAGGTTAAACTCACGGAATAGGCAAATTTATAAGGAACCCCAATTTGATTCAGGCTAGCCGCAAACTGACTCGGATGAGTGGTCATAAGAAAAAGAATAGCAAGAGGGACCGTTGAAAAATACTTGAGCAATAGATTTGCAAGGTAAAAAAGCTCCTGACTGGTTAGATAGAAACGCCCCCAGCCTTCAATAATAACTGTCTTAGCCCCGTAAATTTCTTCACCATAACCAGGTGCGAAAAGGTAGACCATAAGTAAATTAAAGAGAGCAATCGATCCAATAATCTTAACAACGAAAGAAATATCTCGCCAACGAATCTTGGCCAAATAAAAGAGATAAATAGAAAGTAAGCCTACTGCTAGAATAAAACGTGGGTCATAGGTTGCCATACAAGCAACTGAAACCAAGATAAAGAAAAGCATCTTACTTGCCCCAGACAAATCATAGAGGAAACCTTGACCTGACTGATAACCAATTAAACGATTAGACATTAGGGCCTCCTTTTTCGATATAATACTGGGTTACTTCTACTGGATCACTTGACAATTTCTGACCCAAAGTATAAAGAGATGTCTGCTTGAGATTAGCCGACTCAAGTAACTCCTTCTGATTAAGAATTGTAACAGGATTGTCGTCTGCAATGATTTTCCCCTCAACCACAACGAGACAACGATCACTATATTCCAACATGAGCTGCATATCATGGGTAATCATCACAATGGTATGGCCTTGCTTCTGAAGACTGTCCAAGAAATTCATGATATCCGTGTAAGTCTTGTAATCTTGACCAGCGGTTGGCTCATCCAAAATAATGATTTCAGGTTTCAAAACCAAGATAGATGCAATGGTCACGCGCTTTTTCTGACCAAAGGAAAGCGCAGAAATAGGCCATTTACGAAAACTATAGAGACCACAAGTCTTCAGGACCTCATGAACACGCTCTTCAACCTCAGTTTCTTCAATCCCTCGCAAGCGTAAACCAAGAGCCACTTCATCAAAAATCATAGTTTGGCTAATCATCTGATTAGGGTTTTGCAAAACAAAGCCTATACGCTCTGAACGCTCGGCGATGCTATCCTGACTGATATCCTGACCCTTGTAAGTTAATTTCCCTTGACTAGGGACAAAACCGCATAGAGCTTTGGCAAGCGTCGACTTTCCAGCTCCATTTTTACCGACAATCGCTAGTCGTTCACCTTTTTTCAAGCTAAAAGACATATCCTCTATAATCGCTGGATTATCCCCATAGGAAACGCTAAGCCCCTCAACCTTCAAAATAGAATCACTTGAACTGTCTCTTTTATCTTTCAAAACTCTATCTGGCAGAACAAGGTCAGATAAGTCTAAAGCATCCAATTGACTAAGATTTTGTGCACTCCTTGTGTCAAATCCCAACTGACGTAAAACCGTCACATATAGAGGTTCGCGAATCCCATTTCCCAGTAAGAGAGTACTTGATAAAAGCTCATCTGGGCTACCGTTAAAGAGGAGGGTGCCATCATTGACCAGTAAAATCCGGTCAACAGGACGATAAAGAACATCTTCTAGACGATGCTCAATAATAATTGTTGTAGCTCCCACCTCTTTGTGGATTTTATCAATGAGGTCAATGGTTTCCTGTCCTGATTTAGGATCTAAATTTGCTAGAGGCTCATCAAATAGAAGAATAGGACTCTCATCAATCAAGACACCAGCCAAACTAACTCGTTGTTTTTGGCCACCTGATAAGTCTTGAGGGCGGTGATTCAAAAGAGAAGTCAAGTCTAGACGTTCAGCCCAGAGAGCTACCTTATCCTTCATCTCACTTTGATTAGCACAATCATTTTCCAAGGCAAAAGCCAAATCCTCGGCTACTGTTAAGCCAATAAACTGACCATCTGGATCCTGCAATACCGTAGATACTAACTGTGACTTATCATAGATAGATTGCTTGAAAATATCCTGACCATCTATCCTTACCTGGCCTTTTGCCTGACCTTTATGAATATTAGGTATGATACCATTGAGACACTGAGCCAGGGTCGACTTTCCGCTACCAGAAGGGCCTAAAATGAGCACTTTCTCGCCTTTGACAATATCAAAGCTGATATCTTTAAGCGTCGCTTCTGCTTGCGCATCATATTGAAATGTAAACTGATTAAAACTAATGTATTTATCCATGTTTCTACTAAAAAAGAGAGGAGGTATCAAAGCAAACTGACAGTCCCACTCTCCTATGATTCATGCTAGTCTTTGGTAAGACTACCAGATTGTGTACGTGAGCCAGCATAGATTGCAAGAAGGAGGGTTCCTCCGATTGCAATTGTAATAAAGTTAGCTACGCCAGCTACAAAACTTTGTGCATAAAGATATGACCAGGCTTGTGCGAATTGGAGTCTATCACCAATAGGGGTAACGATACCATAGGCAATAAGGAGGGCCAATGCTTGTGCTAGGTTAAACCAAATCATACTCATCAAAGAAAACTTGCCAGTTGTCACATCATATTTTTTGTTGAATAGACCAATTACAAGACCTGTAATGGCACTTGCAAACACCCAAGCCCATGAGATATTTCCGTATTGAATACCATCTTTAAGCGCATGCCCAATAAAGCCCATAAAGAAACCTGTAATAGGCCCAAAAATCACTGAGAATAGGGCTTGAACAGCATACTGAAGTTGGATGCTGGTATTCCCAAAAATAGGAATATTAACAAACATACCAATGATAATAAAGAGTGCTGCACCAATACCTGTCGCAACTACTGTACGAATTGAATTATTTTTCATAATCTTACTTTAATCTCCTAAACGTTTGATTTCAATGTGCCAGTTAGACCCCACACCAACATTATAGGCCTTGGCAAAAGACCCCTGGTTTATGGCTAAGCCAACACGATAGAGGGAATTAATATAAATAATTGGCTGACCGATACGAACATCCGCAAAAGATTTCCCATAGGTAACTTGATTTTGGTAGACCAACATATCATTGTTAAAGATGGTCACCTCGAATCGATCACCAAAGTTTGGTTCCAAGGCATAAAAGTCATCACGTGTGATAGAGGTCCAAAGAGAGCCGAAACGGACGTCCAAAATGTCAATTGCACCACGAACCAAATTATCCTCTATGATGGTTTCAACCACTGGAAGCTCTAGAATTTTGTCCACAGGTAACTCAGGACCTACTTCTTCAAAACTGATATGACCAGAAGCTAATTTGGCACCTGTATAGGCATAAACATCACGACCATGGAAGGTATAAGATAGCTCCGTATTACTACGACGATTCTCAACTTCTGAAATTTCACGGACAGCAACGATACCGACATCCTTCTTGATATAAGAAAGTGTTCCGTTATCTGGTGTGACGATATATTGCCCCGTCTTTGTTAAGGCAACCACACTTTTACGTGATGAGCCTACACCCGGATCAACCACCGAAACAAAGGTTGTTCCCTTTGGCCAGTACTCGACAGTCTGAAACAGACGATAGGAAGCTTCAAAAGTGTTGTAGGGAGTAATATCATGTGTAAGGTGATGAACTCCCAAACTTGGTTCTTCTTGAAAAGCCACACCAATCATGGCCGAAACAGCACCGTCAACCAAACCAAAGTCTGATTGAAGCACCAATAAATTATTAGTCATAAATGTCTCACCTTTTCTCTTTGAACGGTTTATTTTACCATATTTTATAGGCTTTTTAAAGATGATAGATTCTTGAGCTAGCTATAGTCTTTGACTATGTTTTCTCCAAAATCAAAAAGCCAGCCAAATAGGCCGACCTTATACAATTATCTATACTTTCTTCCAATGGCTCTTTTCCGCTACTGCTGTAAAAAGCACGTCTGTTGAAGAGTTAAGGGCTGTTTCACAAGAGTCTTGGATGACACCTACGATAAAGCCAACACCAACAACTTGCATGGCCAAATCATTTGAGATACCAAAGAGACTACATGCTACTGGCACTAATAGAAGGGATCCTCCAGCAATACCTGAGGCACCACAGGCAGAAATAGCTGAAACCACACTAAGAATGAGTGCTGTCGCAAAATCGACCTGAATTCCCAAAGTCGTTACTGCAGCAAGAGTTAAGACATTGATTGTCACGGCTGCCCCAGCCATATTAATAGTTGATCCCAAAGGAATAGAAACTGAATAGGTATCAGGATTTAAACCAAGATCTTTACAAAGCTGAAGGTTAACAGGAATATTAGCTGCTGACGAGCGAGTAAAGAAGGCTGTAATCCCAGAGTCTTTCAAACAACGGAAAACCAGTGGGAAAGGATTTTTTCCCATCATCACAAAAGCAATGATAGGATTAACAACCAAGGCAACAAAGGCCATTGTTCCCACTAAAACAAGGATTAGGACACCATAATCCGCCAAAACACCAACACCATTCTCAGAAATAGTATTAAAGACAAGACCAAGGATACCAAATGGTGCCAAGTTAATAATCCAACGAACGATTTGTGAAGTCACTTCTGCCAAGGTATGTAGCAAATCTTTCGTGTGAGTGCTAGCTGTTCGCATGGCGAAACCAAAGACAACCGCCCATACTAAAACACCAATGTAGTTGGCTTGAGCTAAGGCATTGACAGGGTTATCCACCATCTTAAGCAACAAATCTTTAAAGACTTCTCCCACACCTTGAGGTGCCGTCGCTTTAGTCGCTGCCGCTGCTCCCAACTTCAGAGAAATTGGAAAAATATAGTGAGAAATAACAGCCGTCAATGCTGCCGCAAAGGTCCCAAAGAGATAAAGAACAATAACTGTCTTCATGTTGCTTTGTTGCCCTTCTCGCGTTTGAGAAAGGGCATTGGCAACCAAGGCAAAGACCAAGAGTGGAGCAATTGCCTTCAAGCCACCAACAAACATATCCCCTAAGAGACCAATAACCGTAAACTTAGGAACAAGCAAACCAAGTACAGCACCAATTACCACACCAATGGCAATACGCTTGATTAGACTGGTCCTATTCCAAGTTGAAATAAATCGTTTCATTACTCATTAACTCCTTTTTATGGTTAGCTCAACCATAAAGTATTCGATAGCTTCCATACTATGATAAATATCTGAAATCGTCAAGACATGAGAAAAGCCTGTAGCAAACAGGCTCTCAAATCCTATTTATGACTCAATTTACGGGTCAAGAAATCACCCAAGAATTGGATAAGGAAAATCAAAATCAAAATCAAGAAAGTTGCCAAAATGGTAACTGAGGTACTAGAACGGTTATATCCATAGTAGATAGCGATGTAACCAAGACCACCGGCACCGATAGCACCGGCCATGGCAGTTTCACCGACTAGGGAAATCAGAGTTACGGTTGATACACGAACCAACTCAGGTAGACCTTCACCAAGGTAAACCTTAATCGTATCCCAAAGTGTTGCGCCACTAGCTTGTGCTGCTTCAATAACGCCACGGTCAAGATCTGCAAGTACCACCTGTACTTGACGTGCAAAGAATGGGAAAGTCGCAGCTGACAATGGAACCAAGGCTGCTGTCATACCAAGGTTAGTCCCCACGATAAAGTAAGTGAAGCCTTTCAAAATTGCCAAGAGGATGATGAAAGGAATGGCACGGAAGATTGAAGTGATTTTATCCAAGATTTGGAAAACAAATTTATTTTCAATGACTCCACGAGGACCTGTCAATACCAAGAAGAGCCCCATAACAAGACCAAGAAGCCCCCCAATGATGAAGGAAATAACCGTCATATAGAGAGTCGCATAGATGGCGTCTGGCCAAGAGTTAACCCCCTGCATACCAATACGATAAATATCTGGAAAGTTTTGTTGAATCCAATCTGCCATTATTGGGCTCCTTTCTTAAGTACTTGCAAGCTGACACCTGCATTTTCAATCGCTTTTTGAGCAGCAAGAACCTTATCTGCCTCACCATCCAATACAACGACCAATTCACCAACAGGTGTATCACCTAGAATTTCAAGGTTACCGTAAAGGATGTTACTTGAAACTCCGTAATCTTTGAAAATTTCAGTCAAGAGTGGCTCATCTGTTGAAGAACCTGCATATTTAAGTTGAACGAGAAGGGCTGAGCTTGGTAAGTTTTTCACTACGGGTTGTGCATTAATCTTAGCCAAGGCATCTTCAATCCCTGCAGCAGTTTCAATAAATTCTTGTGTCAAATCTTCTTGTGGATTTGAGAAGATATCAAGAACACTGCCCTCTTCCAAAAGTTGACCATTTTGCATAACAGCCACACGGTTACAAATGTCTTTAACAATTTGCATTTCGTGGGTGATCATAACCACTGTCAAACCAAGCTTTTTATTCAAATCCTGCAAAAGTGAAAGGATCTGCTTAGTTGTTTTTGGGTCAAGAGCTGAGGTAGACTCATCTGAAATCAAGATTTCAGGATCATTAGCCAAGGCACGGGCAATCGCTACACGTTGTTTTTGACCACCTGACAACTGTGCAGGATAGTTTTCGGCACGATCAGCCAAATCAACCAATTCCAAAAGACCACGAATTTTTTTGTCTTTCTCTTCATTGCTTAGTTTAGAATGACGAAGAGCAAAAGCTACATTTTCATAAGCCGTCTTTTGAGCCATAAGGTTAAAGTGTTGGAAAATCATCCCAATCGTTTGACGTTTCTGGCGCAATTCTTTTGTCGACAACTGGACCGTACCATCTGCAAAAGTCACATCTTTACCGATAGTGATTTTACCAGCTGTAGGCACTTGTAAAAGATTGATCGCACGCACAAGGGTAGATTTACCAGCCCCTGAATAACCAACAATTCCGTAAATATCACCTTTCTCAATCTGGATAGACACATCCTTAACCGCTTGAATAGTGCGGCGTTTCTGCGTAAAGGTGATATCAATATTTTTCAAATCAATAATGACATTACTCATAACTTGCAATTAACTCCTTAATTAGTTCAATGTGGGTGTAGTAATCTGCTAGACTAACATTTTCATCCCCACCATGGTCACGACTGTTAGCATTCCCTATACCAAAGGCTGCCATAGGAACACCCAAAGCCTGATAAATCATATGCATAGGCCCCGTACCTGCTGCTGTTGGAAGGACCGCGACACCTTCTTCATAAAAGCCTTTTGCTAACTCAATAACATTGACAATAGCTGGATCAGACATATCACTTCGATAACTTTCTTCACCAAGAGTGAAGGTTACCTTGATACGGTCAAATCCTTCTTTTTTGAGGTGAGCCTTAATACACTCCAAAACGTACTCAGGTGTCAAGCCAGGGACCAAACGCATCTCCATCTTAGCTCTGGCTTGAGCTGGTAAGATGGTCTTAACCCCTTGCCCCTGATAACCTGTTGAAATTCCCTCAATAGAAAGAGCAGGCTCAAAATAGTAAGTTTTTAAGAACGCTCGGCGGTCACTTTCTAAAATGGGTAGTTTTAAGCCGTAAATCCTACGAAGACTGTCTGCATTTTCAATGGCATAAGTTTCGATAAGATTCATCTCTCGTTCGTTTGGTTGGACAATCTTTTCATAGATGCCGTTGATAAGGATACGTCCCTGATCATCTCTCATGCTTGAGATAGCATTGAGCAAGTACCATGACGCCGATTCAATCACTGCACCAAATTTAGAGTGGATATCAACATCAGCACTCTCGACAGACAAGTCAAAGGTAATAATCCCCTTGTTGCCACCTGTGATTTCCAATTGACCTTTACTATTTCGGTTTCCTTGTTCCCAAACCAATAGGTCTGCTGGAAGAAGGTCATCTCGGTATTTTTCTAAATATTTTTCAAGGTCTGTTGATGCTGATTCTTCAGCGCCTTCCATCATAAACGTAATATTTACAGGAAGATCACCAACCTCTCGAATATATTTCCGAAGGGCTGTCAGACGAGCTGTAATATGCCCCTTATCATCATCAACACCACGACCATACATGTAGCCCTTACGAACAGTCAGACGGAAAGGTTCATCTGTCCATGGCTGATCATTATCCGCAGGAACCGTATCATAGTGTTGATAGAAAATAATTGTTTTCGCATCTGGATTTGGACTCTTGAATTTCGCCAAGACAAAAGGTGCTGTATAGGTCTCGTCAATTGTCACCTCTGCGCCAACACCAGAGAAAATCTCACCAAGGTAAGCAGCCACATCATAGAGACCAATATTTTGAGCAAAAATAGATTTTTTAGAAATCAAAGTCCGCAGGACTTCAAAATAGTGCTGAGCAATTTCATCGTTACGAAATTTTCGTAACTGCTCTTCTTCACTTGAAAATGCCATCAAATCGTCTCCTTCATACACGACAAAATGGCGTGCTCTCACACGCCCTCTGTCCTTAGCTTATTTCTTTGAATTAGCTTTCAATTGATCTTGTGTTGGGGCACCTTTCCATGCTGGAAGGTCAACCTTGTTAGATGCATCATAGATGATTTGTGCTACTTCATCGTTTTGGTAGGCTTTAATCAAAGTCTTGATAGCATCAGCTTTATTTGATTTTTCCCAATCTTTATTAGCTGCAATGATGTTAACCCAATCTTTCAAATCTTGACTTGGTTCTTCTTGGAAGAGAGTTGTATCATAGTTAACGTTTTGTTGTTGTGCGTATGAGTTATTAACAACCGCTGCATCTACTGATGAGAGAGTTTGGGCAGCTTGTTCAGCTGAGATTTCTTTGATATCCAATTTCTTTGGATTCTCAGAAATGTTCTTGATAGTTGCCAATTCACCATCTTTAACATCCAACTTAATCAAACCAGCTGTTTGAAGAAGTGTCAAAGCACGGCTTTCGTTTGTACCATCGTTAGGTACTGAGATTGTAGCTCCTTCTGGAAGCTCTTTAACATCTTTATACTTAGCTTTTCCGTTTTCAGTACCTGAGAAAAGGTGGATTGGGCTAAGAAGTGTGTCAGCTGCCGCAACAACATCACCTTTATTTTCCTTGTTCCAGTTGTTCAAGAAATAAATGTGTTGGAAAGCATTAACATCGATTTCACCGTTTTTAAGGGCTTCATTTGGTTGGTTGTAGTCTGTGAACTCTTTCAACTCGATAGTAACACCCTTGTCTTTAGCCAATTCTTTAACTTTATCCCACAATGGCTCAGTTGTATCATCCAAAGTCATGATACCAACTGTCAAAGTTTTATCATCTTTAGCCGATTTATTACCACCAGCACCACAAGCAGCCAAAGCTACTGTTGAAGCGACTGCCAATCCCGTAATTCCAAGAATTTTTTTAAGTTTCATAACGAACTCCCTTTAATTGTTTTAAGTGTAAAATTATTATCCCATAGGTTGAGAATTGTAGCAAATTGTTTATAATTGTATATCTCTATAGTTTTTAACTATAACGCGTCCTAGATTTTAATTATATGAAAAAGCTGAGAATCACTCCCAGCCTCCCTTATTATTTTTTACTAGGAACTTTCAAAGCGTCTTTAGTTGGAATATAATCTTTATTTCCAAGGAATTTTTCAGCCAACTTAGCCAAAGTACCATCTTTTTGGAGTTCTTCCAGGCGTTTGTTTACAAATTTTTGAAGATCTTTTTGGTTATCTGCGAACAAGAAGTAGATGTATGGTTGTTGATCAGATTTAAGCTCAATCGTCTTCAAGTTGCTCAATTTATTGTTTTTGATGATTGCATTAACAGTTGGTGCATCAAAAATCTTGAAGTCGTACTTGCCTTCATTCAAACTTGTCAACATTTGTGTAATATTTTCATTTGTGTAGTTAAGTTCAACTGGCTTGTCTGAATGTTTATCATTAAACTCTGTCAATTGAGTAGCTGTCGATGTTCCTTGAACAACCTGCGTTGAGTGTCCAGCAATATCATCATATTTCTTAATATTACTATCTTTTGGAACAGTCAAAACAGCTGGTGTGGTACCAATTGGATATGAGAAGAGGTATTTTTGGTCACGTTCTTCAGAATAAGAGATATTGTTCCCAGCCATTTGGTATTTAGCTGAGTCAAGACCTGTGAAGACTGAAGACCATTCTGTTTTTTGGAATTTCACTTCATATTTGTCAGAGTCCTTGAAGACTGCTTTGGCCACTTCCACATCGTAACCAGTCAACTCACCGTTTTCTTCATATGAGAACGGTGCTGTTGTCCCAACTGTGGCAAAGTTAATTGTTTCTTTAGCACCTGAAGATTTAGAGGCTTCTTTTGATGATTTAGATGAACATGCAGCAAGCAAAGCTACTGAAGCAATGGCTACACCTGTAATTCCAAGAATTTTTTTAAGTTTCATAATATTCTCCTTTGAGATTGATTGTTTTTATTGTAACAGAATTCACTAAGCTTAACTAATACTTAAACATAATCAAGGTGATAAGAAAATACTATCACCTAAAAATATCAATTGTTTGACAAAGAAAAAGTAGAAAACCAATAACGATTTCCTACTTCTCCTTATTAATAATGTGACAAACGCTCAATCACTTGCTGGTTATTGAGCACTTCCTGGGCAGGAAAGAAATCAGCCTTGCCATCTTCAAAAAGAAGAACATCAGCCTTTTCATGATGAA
The DNA here is from genome assembly GCF_037967965.1 of Streptococcus sp. FSL R7-0248. Lineage (NCBI taxonomy): Bacteria > Bacillati > Bacillota > Bacilli > Lactobacillales > Streptococcaceae > Streptococcus > Streptococcus sp. FSL R7-0248. Next base: position 256,381 of record NZ_CP150201.1, on the reverse strand, counting down.
GGTGCTTAAAGTGATGAGCAGACATGATAATAGTTTTCCCAGCTGAATGAAGTTCATGTAGAAGTTCCCTAAAAAATTCTTCATATTCTTTAGAAAGATTATTGAAGGGTTCATCAAGAATATACACATCTGGATTCGTTACCATGATACTGGCAAAGGCCACTTTCTTCTTTTCTCCACCAGACAGTTGATAGGGAACGCGATCCCTTAAATCTTCAATTTTAAGCAGGGACAGTGTGTCTTGGACCCGCTGTGAGACCTCTTCTTCGGTCAGACCTAGCTGACGAGGACCAAAAGCAATCTCATCATAGACAGTACTATTAAATAATTGACTATCCACATCCTGAAAGAGGATTCCGAGGCGGCTATAAAAATCTCGTTTTTGACGTTTGTCCTTCAACCATTCTTTGAGGTCCTTCCCTAAGAAAAGAATACGTCCAGATTCTTCCTGCTTGAAGCCAGTTAATAAACTGATAAGACTTGATTTCCCAGTCCCATTTTCCCCCATCAACATCACATATTGTCCTTGTCTAATCTCCAAATCAAGACCAGTAAAGACCTTTTTTTGTTCATAGGCACAGGCCACTTGATTCAATTGAAACATCTCATCCTCCTAACAGAATCTGTCCTAAAATCACTGCTACTAGACTTATCAAGGCCAGCCAGTCTTTCCATGTGAATGACTGTGATGACTTGACATACTCACCAACAAAGCAACGTGCTTCCATGGCTTGAGTCAGTTCCTCACCATAGCGTATGGCTTTAAGGTATAAAATTCCCCAGATATTACTTCCAATCCGGAAACGATGATTGCCACCAAAACTTCGCGCTTCAATCCCTTTGAGCAAATCCATCAATTGTTTTCCAAAGACATCAATATATTTTATGGTGATATCTAACTGGAGCAGAACAAGATCAGGAAAATGCAATCCTTTTAATGCCGCCAACATCTCACTTATTGTACTCGTTTCTGAATAATAAGCAATGGCTACAGCAATCAAAGGAAGTCTAAAAAGAAAGAGCGATTGACCTCCGCTAAGTAAGAGATGCGGTAGATAAAGAACTAAAGGGAAGATCAACAACACTACAGTTTTTTTCAAAGTTCTTACTAAAACAGAATGCGGTAAAAAAGCCACGCCAGCTCCTAAAAACAAGGCTACAATCCACAAAACTGTGAGATTTCGGCTAATTCCCACTGAAACAAGTAAGAAAAAGAGAAGTAAAACCTTAGCTGTTGGATGAAAAACTGATGCTACTTTTAAAGGATGCGTTTCAAACTTTTGAAGAAGAGCTTCCAGATGGTGACGATTCCGGATAAGAAAGTTATTTCTACCGACTTTAGTGACTACTGGGCGCTCTTCCGACATCCAATCTGGCAGAATCATTTTTCAACCTTTCTACCGAAAATCAAGCGATAGAGGATGAAGAAAATCAAAACAGCAGAGGCAGCGCTCAGGATATAACCCAAAACTTCTGGAATGCCTGCGATACTATAATCTGGGAAGAGGGCATTGAATGAAAAACCATTCAACATTCCTTTTGGCGCTTGGGCTTCCACATGGTAATGAGACAATTTTTCTACCAACTCTTTGACATCCCATTCTGCAAAAGCTGTTCCCGTCGCCAATAAACCAAGTGGCGTTAGGATAATTAAGGCTAGGATAAAGAGCAATAAAGGACGTAGTTTTTTAGTCGTTATTTCCTGAGTATTATCAATATTCAAACGTTCAATGAATTCTTGAACACCGGCTGTGAAAAATCCTTCTACCAAGCCGATAAGCAGGTGAGTCAAGCCCATTACTGGAAGCGTCACTCTCAAAGGGTATGGATTGTAAAGCGGATTACCACTGCTATCTTTAAAGAGAATCGGTTGAATTCCTAGTAAAACCGCAACAGTTAGGGCCGCAACTACAATTCCAATATAACCTCCAAAAAAGCTAGCAATTATCCTGTTCTTCGTCCACTTATTCAAGAGTTTATAAACAGCATAACCCACAAATGGCATGACAACAGCCATACAAAAGGCATTCGCACCAAAGGCCAAAATCCCACCATCACCAAATAGCAAAGCCTGCATAGCTAGAGCCACACTAACTGCTAAACAGGAGGCCCAAGGTCCTAATAATATAGCAATTAGCACTGCCCCAACAGCATGGGCACTCGTTCCACCTGGGGCTGGAAGATTAAACATCATGATAAGGAAGGACAAGGAAGTCCCGATTCCCAACATAGGAATCGTTTTTTTATCAGTGTCAACCTTTACCTTCACTTCCTTGACAGCCTTATACCAAATAGGCAACATAACTGCCCCCATTGCCGCACAAGTCATAGGGCTTAAGTAATTTTCAGGAATATGCATTTTTTATCTCCTCATATCATTTTTTCTCAAATTCAAAGGGGTTAATCCATGTATTTCTTGTCTAAAATAGTCTGCACAAGAATAAATGACGCGACGATTATCCTCAGCAGTTTTTCCTAAGATACGTAACACCAGACCCGGGATATCTAAGGATGAAATAGCAAAATCAGACTCTAAATTCAGATTTTCTAAGTGCTTCTGCAAAGCCTTAACAAAAGCCTCGTCAATATTTGGTGACACCATTACCAAACTATTATAATTACGCCAGCCTTCAAAATAACCAAGTTTAAACATATCTTGTTTCTGAGGCTCTAAGAGGGTCTGATCGCTATAAACAAGCTCATCATCTTGGTAGATTTGTGTCAAATTACGAAAATAATGGTATTGAAACGGCAAATCCTCATGAGACCAACCTGCCGTCACACCATCTGAATAAATCAAGTGGGCAGACTTATCCATATCAATACGACTTGTTTGGAAATAGCGTGATTTTAAATAGGGAATGACTTCATCAGCCATGTACTCCAAATAGCTATTTTCTTCAAGTGTGATGGACGTATTCTGATGTGTCAACTGTCCTTTCTCACACTTGTAAACATAGGTAGGTGTTTGGGTTGTTACCAAGGCATGAGCATCTTTATTAACATCAATGGTCACTTGATACTGCTCACCCTCGACAAATCCCCCACCCATATTAATGAGGAAATAGTAAGGAACACCGTTGGCATCTGAATTATCCGCCGATACTCGAGAGTTGCCTTCTTGGTATTTCTTGTGGGAAATTGTACGACCATTTCGGTTTGAAAATCCAAGATGGACAAAGCCATCGTATGCTTGTGTCATCTTACAAGTCCTCTAGTAGGAAATTCTTACGAATCCATTCTTCCACTTCCTTAACATTGTCATCATTATTCAAATTTGTGAAAATGAAAGAATCTTCGTTACGGAAATGAAGGGTATCTTCACGCATACGGTCTAGGTTGGCTCCAACATAAGGAGCAAGGTCAGTCTTATTGATCAAGAACAAATCACTCTTAATCATCCCTTGACCAGCCTTACGTGGGATTTTTTCACCCTGAGCAACGTCAATAATATAAATGGTGAAATCAACCAAATCAGGACTGAAGGTCGCAGCCAAGTTATCCCCACCACTTTCAAGGAAAATAACATCCAAATCATGGTTAAAGCGCTCTTGAAGAGTTTCAATCGCTTCAAAGTTCATAGAGGCATCTTCACGAATAGCAGTATGAGGACATCCACCAGTTTCTACACCAATGATACGGTCTTCATCTAAGCTTGAATTTTTAGCCAAGAAAAGAGCATCTTCTTTTGTATAGATATCGTTAGTAATAACTGCTAAATTTAAGTCGGACATACGTCGTGTAAGACGCTCAAGCAAAAGGGTTTTACCTGAACCAACAGGTCCACCAACTCCAATAATTACAGTACGTTTTGTCATTGTTTTTTCCTCTCAACCTTGTTGATATTTTAGGACATGAATAGGCGGAATACCTGTGTTTCATGTTTCATCTGAGCTAATTCAAGACCAGGCGTATTGGCCCCAAGGTAGGACGCATCCAGTTCTTGAATTTCTTGTGTCATTTTTTCTAATTGTGAAAAGCTACGTAAAACAATCTCTTGTCCAGCAAACTGTCCAAGTGGAATGGCACGAACAGCATTTTGAACCATCGTCGAAATCACGCTATAGCCATAAAGTGCAATAGCTTCACTACATCCCAAGCCCTTGTTAAACACATAGAGTGCAAAGACAATAGCTGGATTGCCGAAGACCTCACCCTTACGTATTTTGGACTGATAGTCATCCAATACCGGAATAGCATGGAGCCTTTGAATAAGTCGAAGCATTTGTTTAGCAATCATTTTAGTCCCCTGTCTTGTTTCACGCGCTTGCGTCGAAACTGTCAAGACCTTATCATAATGCCAAACCTGCTCTAAGTTGTCTGTAGCCATAGCATCATAAACCAATTTGATTACAAGACCTTCACCATATTTAAACTGACTAGCTAAATAGGCTTCTTGCCACTCCTCGTAACCTTTATCATCTGTTACAGTGTCTTCGCGCAGATAATTTTCCATCCCAAAAGAGTGGTTAAATGATCCAATTGGAAAGGTTGAATCGACAATTTGCACAATTTCAAGATAATCTTGCAAAGACACATTAGCAAAGGGATTAATGTTCATGGGCAGTTAAATTCACATGGCGTAGGGGCTTATCAAGGACCACTTCTTCAATCGTGTAGGCAATCTCTTTTTGAGTCAAGACTTGCTCTACAACTGGATCAACCTCTAAATAAATCTTGGCGTCTTTCACCTCAATCGGTTTATGAGTATTCCCAAGAATGTGAGCTGTGATTCCCATTTCATCCATATCTTTAGGTGAAATGACAATCAAATCCTGTGACTCAACACCAATAGCTAGGACATGGTGATCATCGATAAAAAAGGCAGAGCCATTTTGCAATTTTTGTCCCTTATCAAGACGAATACCAAATTCATTCCCATGATCACTCTTCACACGAATAATTTTTTTGTTAAGGTCATCGCTCGAAAGAATGACTGTTTCAATATGGTATTTGTCCACATCGATATCTTTAACAAGAGCATCTACTTTTGTAAAAATCATACTTTTTCCTTTTCTATTACATTTTAAAAATCTAGCATCAAACTCATATAGCAACTTAATAAAGCACTAAAAACGTTATGGCTATAAAATACAAAAGAGGTTGGAGGAAAAATTCCAGCCTCATTTATATAGCGTCTTCCTTAGAACAAGAAATAACGTTGAGACAATGATGTCGTATGGATTGGTTCACAAGTAACCAACTCATCATCAATAAAGACATCAAAGGTCTGTGGATCGATACGGATTGTTTTTGGAGCGTAGTCATTAAGCTTCATATCACGCTTAGTCAAGTTACGCGTATTCTTAACAGGAAGAACAATCTTATTCAAACCAATTTCTTCTTTGATACCGTGATCATAAGCATATTGAGAAACAAATGTAAGATTTGTTTCATGAACCGCTTGACCGTAAGCACCATATAATTTACGCATGATACGTGGTTGAGGTGTTGGAAGACTTGAACCAGCGTCACCCATAACACCATAAGTTAGCATACCACCCTTAAGCACCAACTTAGGTTTTGCACCAAATTGAGCTGGTTCCCAGATAACCAAATCTGCAAATTTACCAACTTCTACAGAACCGATATAGTCTGCAATACCATTGGTGATGGCAGGGTTAATTGTATATTTAGCCACGTAACGTTTGATACGGTTATTATCGTTAAACTCTGAATCCCCTTCAAGTGGACCACGCTGAGCCTTCATCTTATCAGCCAGTTGCCAACAACGCATGGCCACTTCACCGACACGTCCCATTGCCATGGCATCTGAAGTCATGATACTAAGGGCACCCATATCGTGAAGAACGTCTTCTGCAGCTACAGTTTGTTTACGTACACGTGATTCAGCAAAAGAGACGTCTTCTGGAATTTTTGGATCCAAGTGGTGGCAAACCATAACCATATCTAACAACTCACCAATAGCATTTGTGGTGTATGGGTTGGTTGGGTTAGTTGATGATGGCAAAATATTTTCCTTACCAGCAAAAACCATGATATCTGGAGCATGCCCACCACCAGAACCTTCGGTGTGGAAGGTATGAACAGTACGACCTTGGAAGGATTCCAAAGTATTTTCCATAAATCCACCCTCATTCAAAGAGTCAGTGTGAACCGCAAAGGAAACATCGTATTTATCCGCAACTTTAAGGGAATTATCAATACCTGCGTAAGTCGCACCCCAGTCCTCGTGTGTTTTAATTCCTGCTGCACCGGCCTTAATTTGCTCTTCAACCACTTCAGTCTCAGAACCAACACCTTTGGCAAGGAAACCAAAGTTAGCAGGCATATCATCAACAGCTTGCAACATACGAGTAATATGGAATTTACCTGGTGTACAAGTTGTCGCATTACTTCCATCAGCAGGACCAGTACCACCACCAAAGAGGGTAGTAATCCCGTTATCCAAACCAAATTCAGGAAGGTCGGCAGAAATATAGTGCACGTGAAGGTCAATACCACCAGCAGTCACAATCAAACCTTCAGCAGCAATGGCTTCTGTACTAGCACCCACAACAAAGTCCACATTGTCCATTGTATCTGGGTTACCACCGCGACCGATAGCAACAATCTTACCATCACGAATACCGATATCTGCTTTAATAATACCTGTATAGTCAATGATGGTTGCACCTGTAATAATGGTATCAACAACTGATGGATTGTCACGTGTTTCCGTAGCACTAACACCCATACCATCACGCAAAACTTTACCGCCACCGAACTTAGATTCCTGTCCATAAACAGTAAAGTCTTTTTCAATGGCTGCAAAAAGATTGGTATCTCCAAGACGTACGCTATCACCTACAGTTGGTCCATAGTGTTGAGCATACTCTTCACGATCCATTTTAAAACTCATCGATTTGTCCTCTTTCTAGTCTAAGAAACCATTGACCTTGTTATTGAAACCAAAAATACGACGTTTCCCTCCAAAGTCAATAAGTTGTACTGTTTTCGTTTCACCTGGCTCAAAACGAATGGCTGTACCTGCTGGAATATCTAGACGTTTGCCTCGCGCCTTTTCACGATCAAACTGAAGACCAGCTTCGTTTGCTTCATAAAAATGGTAGTGAGAGCCCACTTGAGCAGCACGGTCACCCACATTTTTCACTTCAAGACTAATGGCTTCGTAACCACCGTTATAATCAATTGGCTCACTCGCCACATGGTATTCACCTGGAATCATTACATTTCTCCTTACTGAATAGGATCATGAACAGTAACCAGTTTTGTACTGTCCGTAAAAGTAGCTTCAACTTGAATCATTGGAATCATTTCCGCAATACCTTCCATAACATCTTCACGTGTTAAAAGATTGCGAGCTTCATCCATCAATTGGGCAACCGTTTTACCTTCTCTTGCACCTTCAAGCACATAGTCTGTAATCAAAGCAACCGCTTCTGGATGATTCAATTTGATTCCTTTATCTTTACGTCGTTGAGCAATCATAGCCGCAAGGCTAATCATCATTTTTTCCTGCTCACGCATTGTCAATTGCATCGTTTTTCCTCCTTAAATCAATGCTTACCACTTGCCCCAAAGCATCAAAAGCCCCGGAATCCAAGCTGTTACAATTCCTTCAAAAATAGCTAGGTAAGGGACAAATTTTCCTAGGTTCTTCTTAAGGTTAATTTCAATAAAGGCAGTTAGCCATAGAATACCCCACAAGAACCAAATAATACCATACCAAGCATTACCACCGTATCCAGATGTTAAGCAAAGAATCCCTGCTGGTAGCGTATTAATTGCCACAAATAAACTAAACCACCCATACAAACGTTGATCAAAATCGAAAATCGTATTGATAGCTGAGTAAAGGTAGGTGAAGGCAAATAAAAGACCTGTGGCGCTACCATAAAACCATTCAGCGCCTTGCCCTGTACAAGCTCCATAAGCAATGACAATAATGTTGAGAATCAAACCCAAACCACCCGTAAAGATATTCATGACAACATTTGATTTATCAGGAATACCCTCTAAACGATGGAGTCCATTACTCATCAAAACCATACCAACATAGAGTAGGATGACACCTAACATAAGAACCTCCTAAGTTTTTTATGTTAATATCATACTACTTTGACAACACATGTCAACGAATTTTCAGAAATTTTGCAACATTTACATATTAGTCAAGCTAACATGTGGTGTCAAAAAATGACATTACATTTGGTAATTCTCAATAGGAGTCCTTTGCTTAATCCCAGATAAATAAACAGTTAATCTATAAAAAGCTTCCTTTAGTATTTGACTGTTTCTGACAATATAGTCCGTACAATCTATCATCCAATGTGAGCATTATATTTTTTTCTCGCCTATTTTTCCAACTCATTCTCCAGACCTAAGTCCATAGACCTATTTTTAGTAATTTTACAGTTGGGTAACAAAGTCAAACGTTTTTTATGATAAAGTCTTTTTTGGACAAAAATCCAAAAGGAGAATTATGATGGAAACAAATAACTACACTACTGATTTACAGCTAGTCTCCCAGGAATATTCCGACGAAAAGACTAGTCTTCAAACCAAAACCAAGAAATTCTTGGAACATTTTTCACCAAAAGACATTTGGAAAATTAAGGGACTGATTGTCGCCTGTCTTGTGTCCTGCTTCCTGTATGTCACTTACTTGACCCATTTTTCCTTTGCCTTTCCAGCAACCCTTGTCTTGATCAGTACGATTGAGCTAGGCTGTCGCCTATTAGGTGGAAAAGCAAAGGGAATGCGACTTGAATCGGGAATATTTATGGTCACTAGTCTCCTCCAAGGCTTGCAAATTAGTCTCTGGGGTCTGCACGACAACTGGGGCAGCGCTCAGATTCTTTGCCTTCATGCAAGTATCCTCCTTTACTTAATGGCACGCACTGGACAAAGTAGTCAAGATCGTTTAGGAATTATGGTTTGGCTAGACCTCATATACACCAGCTGCATCTTCCCGCTAAAATATTTCTTTATCGGAGCCTGGACACTCCTATATAAAACAGCACCTAAACAAGAACTCTCCGAAGAAGAAAAACACGTAATCAAGAACCACAAATGGATGATTCTCATTAGTATCATGATTGCCTTGGTACTAACTGTATTCGCTGCTAGTCAGCTTAGTCAGGTCTTACCTGCTTTCGGACAACTTTGGCGACAGTTCTTCCAGACACTAACTTCTCTACTTGATTTCACCCTCACCTTCAAGGACAACGGATTATTGTTCTCTCGTTTAATAACCAGTATCCCTCTGGCTCTAGGACTTTTTGCTCAACTCGTTGCAACCTATTTGGCAAAAGAAAAGCCACTTAGTCGAAAACGATTTGAAGGCCGTCTTAAAACAACCCGTCAGTTTCCAAAAGTAGCAGCTTATATCGTACTCGGAAGCCTCTGCCTCACTTATGCCCTATTCATATTAACTGCCACTAGTCAAATGGGAGAACTCCTTTCTCTCAACCAAGCCAACATTCCAGCCCATCAAGCCTCACATATTGCTGTTCAGGGCTTCTGGCAATTAGTTCGAGTCTCTACCCTTAACTTGGGAATCCTAGCTGGACTTTACATTTTTTCTAAAGAAAACTTCTTCACCCACAAGGGGCTTCGTTTGTTGAGTACCCTACTCTTTACTTTTGCTAGCCTCTTTGCCCTTATCGCCGGCTGGAAACTCTTTGGCGTTTATATAGCACTCTATGGTGTAACGCCACGTCGCTTACTATCAGGTTGGTTTGTCACAGTACTCTTTATTTGGTGTGTCCTAACACTTATTAGACTTTATAAGCCTATCCAGGCAACCCGTCTCGCTGTATTTTATGCAACTATCAGCTTCACCTTGGTTAGCCTCTTAGGTAGCTTTATTTTATAAGAAAAAAGAGTGGAACTAGATTAACTAGTTTCACCCTTTTTATATTGGAGTTATTTTGAATCTCTTGTAGGAAAGGCATACATCACCCAAAGTACTACTAGTAGTGGTGTCGCTTTTAATACAATCCAAGCAACATTGAAATTGGCATCACGTAGACGACGAATCTGCATAGAAATGGTAGGAAGCGCCGTTGCTGCTATAAATAGAATGAAAGCTGTCAATGTAAAGCCAGCAGCTCTTGTTTCCCCAAGTAAGTCCATCAGTAGGAAAATCAAACTACCGATAATTCCATTAATCAAGACAACCCACCAATAGTCTGATCGTTTTGTACGACCATAAAAATCGAGATAGCCTAACCAAAAATTTTTATATGCCTCTAACATGTTTACACCTCTTAATAGTATGCTACCAGTATACTATATTAATAAGATAGGTGCAAGATGTGAAAATTTAGACTTCTTAAGTTTTCTACTTATATAATAGGAAGATTATTTTAAATAAACTGGAATGGATTGAAATTAGGACTGTCTGACTCAATCTGGCCACTCACCATGGTCACTACACGACTGACATGTTGACGGACACTATTGCGGTGAGCAATAAAAATCATTGTTCGTTTAATCTTAGCAAGATTAGCCATGACCCTGCTTTCAGTATCACTATCGAGACCACTGGTAGCTTCGTCAAAAATCAAGATAGGCTGTTTGGACAAGAGAGCCCTCGCTATAGCCAAGCGTTGTTTTTGACCACCTGATAGACCACCGTCTTCAGATACTTGGGTCTGAAAGCCTAGTGGCATTTTTTGAATATCCTCTAAGATATCAGCTTGTTGGCAAACTTTAAGAAGCTTTTTCTCGTCAACTTCTCCTTCAAATCCTAATAGCAGATTTTCTAAAATGGTTCCCGTAAACACATAGGTCTGCTGAGGAACGTAAGTCACCATTTGACGCAACTCCGCATGGCTAATAGCATCTTTATCTAGGGTTACATGACCACTAGATTTCGTATAATAACCTGACAACATTTTAGCTAAGGTCGTTTTTCCAGATCCACTTTTACCCATGAGGGCGATTTTCTCACCCTTATGAATCGTTAAATCAATCTTACTAAGAGTCTCTTGCTGATAACTAAAACGGTGACTGACTCCTTTAAAAGCAAGTTGTTTAAAAGATAACTCTTTAAGTTTTCCTTTTTCTTCCTTGTCCACAACATAAACTTCTTGAAGACGATTATTGGCGACTTTGGCTTGCTGAATTTTAGATTGGAGATTGATGATATTAATTAAAGGAGTTGTAAAATAATTCAACAACATATTATAGGTAATCAACTGACCTGCAGATAGTTGCCCTTCTATGACCAATTGTGCCCCATAGCAGAGGATAAAGACATTGGAAACTAACTGAACCCCTGTCTTTAGACCATCCTGCGTTAATTGCCACTTGGCCTTAGACAAAGACTTCTTCAAATAGTCATGGAATTTCACCTCAATTTCCCGATAGCGTCTTTCCTCAACCCTCAAGGATTTTAAGGTTTCAATACCTCGCAAATCATCAATAACAGCGGTATTGACCTGACTATTTGCCTCCATCAATTGATAATTTTCCTTTTCAAAAAGCTTATAGAATGCCAGAATGATTAAAACATAAAGAGGAACTACTGTGAGAGTCATCACAAAAAGTGACTGATTTTGTACAATAAGAGCCACAGCTAGAGTCATCACAATGGTCACATCTAGGAAAATCGATAAAATCGTTGAAGCTAGAGCATCGATAATGGTGTTGGCATCTCCAAAACGTGACGTGATTTCACCAGTACGACGTGAACTAAAGAAACTAATAGGTAAGGAAAGGACATGCTTGATATAAGGAAGAATGACAGCAATGGACAGGTAATTACCCAATCGATGTAGAAGATAATCTTTGAAAAAAGTAAAAACTTGTTGAGCAAGATAAGAGATACATAAGCCTAGCGAAATCATGGTCAGAAGATTATAGGCCCCCTGAGGAATCAAGCGGTCGATAATAGCTTGCAAATAATAAGAACCAATAATATTAACAAGGGTCACTAGAAAACTTAATAAGACAATAACCGCAATCAAACCCTTACGACGAAACAAAATTGGTAAAAATGAAAGAAGTCCAGGTACATCTTCTTTGTATTTAGTATAGGCTTCTCCTGGAACAAAAAAGAGAGCAACTCCCGTCCACTCTTTGGCAAATTCCTCTAAGGGCATTTTAATGACCTTCTTGCTAGGATCTGGATCACCAATAACAAGCTGCCCCTTGATTTGACCAAACACCGTATAATAATGTTGCAGCCCACCTTCTTTAACCACATGTACAATAAAAGGATAAGATAGGTTTTCTTGTTTAAATAAGTCTAAATCCGCACGAATAGCCTGAGTTTCAAGACCCAACTGCTTGGCCGCTTCCACCAAACCAAGCGCAGAAGTACCTTCACGAGAAGTCTGAGCCAACTCTCGCAAATAAGCTAAACTATAAGATGAACCATAGTGTTTAAGAATCATGGCCAAGGCAGCGACACCACAATCACGCTGATCAACCTGTGAAATATATGGATATTTTGACATGGTGACTCCTTATTAAAGACAACCTGCAAAATAAGGCAAGATAGTGATAAGTAGTGAGAATAGTGTAAATAATTTTAGTTTTTTCAAAATAAAACTCCTTTTAACTGTTATTTATGTTTCTATAGTAAACATTTAACCATTAAAAAAGTAGTGACATTTATGTCACCACCATTTCTATAAACCATCTGCCGCTTTCCCTGCTCTTATACTTTCTTCTAAAACCGAGTCTTCTAAAACGGAAGCAAACATTATGGCCTTATCGTAATTCTCTGCAGCCTCTTTCTTGTTTCCTTTATGAAGAAGTTCATATTTGGCTTTGAGAACAAAAACACTAGGTTTATAGCTATAGAATTGTGATTTTTCTATAACAGCTAAGGCTTTATCCACAACTGTTAAGAAGTCTGAGAAGGAATTGTGAAAAATCTTCAAAGCAGCGATAGCCATCAAATCATTAAACAAAACAATATTATAGACGTCATCTGTCCAAATTTCCTGATTTAATACTCTCTTTACGATTCTTTCAAAAAGTTTTTTGTCATACTGTTTTCTTCCATAAAGATGGAAGAAATAGTAGTCAATAACTAATAAATCGTTAGTTGAGAATTTCCTCTTCCTTTTGACTTGTTCAAACAAGTCTTCATATATCTCCTCAACTTTAGGACTCTCTTCCCAACTAGTAAAACTCAAAATATTTTCCAAAATATCTAGAGTTAACAATTCTTCTTCTGGGAGAAGTTCAAAGAATTTCTCATAGACCTCCTCAATTAAGGCAAGTTTAGCCTTTATTCTTTCTGGATTTCTATACGTTGGAAACTTAATCAGACGATTCTTCATCTCGTAGTATTCGTCAGGGATAGTAATATTATCATGATCCAATAAATCGGTCATATTTTTTCCTAGACGTTTTGCAATATAAGATAATTTATCCAAAGACGGGAGCGACTCCCCTTTTTCAATGCGAATTAACTGACGAACAGTCAATTCCGCACCATCTAAACATAGCACTTCACGTGACATCTGCTGGCGTTCACGCTCAGTTTTGATTCTTAGTCCAATGCTGTCTTTTATGTTCAAGAGACACTCCTTTATTTCGAAATTTTAAAAACATTATATCATAATTATAATATAATTAATATACAGTTAATGCATTTTTAACAGAACAATAGTCAAAATAAGCTATTTTTATACATTTTATATAGGAAAGACCTTCCTTTGTATCAAAAAAACATGCAGTTCAAAACTACATGTTTTTTTATTTCTGTTTACTTTGGAATCGCCATTCAAAGCGAATACGATCATAAGTTGGATAAATCGCATTAAGCAACCCAAAGGCTAAGGTAAAGCCAGCTAAAACATCTGTTGGATAATGAACACCTACATAAATACGCGAAAGTCCAACAAGGAAAATCAGAAGCCCAGTAATAGCATAAACTACTATTTTAGATTCTTTTTTCTCCAAACGCTGAGCAAGGACAATGGCAATTGCTCCAAGAATCATAAAAGTTCCCAAAGAATGACCACTAGGGAAAGAATAACCACTAGCATGCACTAAATGCGTAATTGATGGACGCTGACGCTGATAAATATACTTCAAACTTACAATCAAGATACTAGCGAGAAGCCCACTAGCTCCCACAAAGATAGCTTCTGATTTATACTGACGTAGATAAAGCCAGATGACTGCTACGATTGCAATAATAGCCTGTACAGGCGTATTCCCAAGCATGGTAATAGTTTTAAAAAAGCGTGTCAATCCTGCTGGTAATCCTCCTCGAACCCAAGTTTGAATGTTGCTATCAAATCCTGTCAAGGCTTCAGGATAGAACTTAACCATATAACCGAGAGCAACAAATAACAATAAGGCAAAAGAAGCATAAGTATAATGTGTGTGTTTGTGTTTCATATTTATAATTTTACTAGAATAGACTTAAGTGGAGCATAAATCAAAGCAAAGGCTAGCGCAAAAATCAAACCTTCAAGTAAATTGAAAGGTACTACCATAGCGAAAAGGTATTTATAGAGACCTATAAATTGCGCAATATCAAAGTTGGCAAATTTAGCATAGAGTGGTACTGCATAAATATAGTTAAGAATAACCATAACAACTGTAAGCAAGACAGTTCCTACAACAGAACCAAGAATATAATTCTTGCTTGTTTGATTTTTCTTCCAAAAATAGCTTAGGCCCCAAACAAAGACGCCTAGAGCAACAAAATTCATAGGAAGTCCAATCATTGATCCTGGTCCACCATTGTTTAGCAAGAGCTTCAACAATGAACGAAGCAAGAGAACACCAATGGCACTCTTAAAATCAAAGATAACCAAGGCAATAAGAACAGGAAGGATTGAAAAATCAACCTTCAAAAAATCTGCTGCTGGAATCAATGGAAATGAAAAATAAAGCAACAAGAATGAAACTGCGGATAAAATGGCAATGTAAGCCAATTTACGTGTGTTTGTCATAAAAAAATTCCTCCAAATTTTAACAATTTGAAAGAAGTTCCCAATGGATTTGCCCATGCCAAAAAAAGCCTACGCAAAAAGACTGGTCTTCTTCCATCCAGACTATACTGTCGGTTGAGGAATCACACCTCATCAGCTTGCGCTCGCGGACTTATCCAAAGAATCACCGCCGGTCGGGAGTTTCACCCTGCCCTGAAGACCTTTTAAGGATAACATAAAAAAACCTTGGTGACAAGGTTTTCAAATTATGGATTTCTAATCTGTTGATAGTCAATGACTATAATTATTCTTTTAAGACAAAATAAAGTATCTATTTTAACTTATCATGCTGATAACGGTGACTCAGCTCTAGCCCCTCAAATTGTTGCTGACGAAGCGCTTCGTAAACAATCATACAAACAGTATTGGACACATTTAGACTACGCACATGTTCATCATTCATCGGAATACGAATAGCTTTTTCAGGATGCTCACGCATAAAATCTTCAGGTAGGCCTGTATCCTCACGACCAAACATAAAATAGTGGTCCTCACCATCGGCATAGGCCTCTTCTGAATAAGTCTTATCCGCAAATTTCGTGACTAAATGCAAACGCCCCTCTCGATTTTTAGACATGAAATCTGCCAAATTGTCATAATAAGTGATGTCAAGCTTATCCCAGTAGTCTAAACCTGCACGTTTCATTTTCTTGTCATCAATTGGAAAGCCCATAGGACGGATGATATGAAGAGGGCTATTAGTCGCTGCACAGGTACGTGCAATATTTCCGGTGTTTTGTGGAATACGAGGTTCAAACAAGACAATATGATTACGTGACATCTCAATTCTCCTAGACATAAAAAATACCATGTCGCCCGGAGTCAAGCTCAGCAGACGACATGGTTGTGGACGTTCATTAGCTTAAATCATGACAGGTTAGATTTAAAATAACGAATCTTTGAATATATTTTAGCACTTCTGGTCTAAAAGTCAAGACAATTTAAAGAAAAATTTCACCTTTATTTACTTAAATAGGAATAGTTGATAAAGCTAGCTGAAAAGGATGATTTTTCCGCTAAAATAGAGTATCATAGTAATGATTATTTGGAGGTAACTCATGCGTATTATTGTCGTAGGTGCCGGTAAAGTCGGTACCGCACTCTGTCGTTCTCTTGTTGAAGAGAAGCACGATGTTATTTTAATTGAAGAAAAGGAAGAGGTCCTCAAACGCCTCAGCAAACGCTATGATGTTATGGGCTTTGCTGGAAATGGAGCTAATTTTAAAATTTTGGAACAAGCCGAAGTTAGCAACTGTGACGTCTTTATCGCGATGACTGATAAAGATGAAGTGAACATGATTTCAGCAGTTCTGGCTAAACAAATGGGTGCCAAAGAAACTGTTGTTCGCGTACGTAACCCAGAATACTCTAATGCTTATTTCAAAGACAAGAACTTTCTTGGATTCTCATTAGTAGTTAACCCTGAACTTTTAACAGCTCGCTATATTGCCAATACAGTTGAATTTCCAAACGCCCTATCAGTTGAAACTTTTGCTAATGGACGCGTTATTCTTATGGCATTTAAAGTTACTGAAAATAGCCAATTATCTGGTATGACAATGGAACAATTCCGTAGGAAATTCGGCAATATTCTAGTTTGTACGATTCACCGTCAGGGTGAACTCATCATTCCAGATGGAAATGCTACCATGCAAATTGGGGATAAGATTTATGTCACTGGTAAACGTGTTGATATGGCACTTTTCCACAGTTACATCAAGCCAAAAAGCATCAAAAAACTTTTGTTGATTGGTGCTGGGCGCATCTCCTACTACTTGCTCAATATCTTGAAAAACAATCGTATTAAGGTCAAATTGATTGAGCAAAAAATGGACCGTGCGCAAACCTTTAGTCAGGTCTTCCCTGAAGTTTCTGTTATCTTAGGTGACGGTACTGCTAAAGACCTTCTTCTCGAGGAAAGTGCAGCCAGTTATGATGCCGTAGCTACCCTAACCGGAGTAGATGAGGAAAATATCATTACCTCTATGTTCCTCGAAAGCCTTGGTATTCACAAGAATATTACTAAGGTTAACCGTACTAGTCTCTTAGAGATTATCGATCCACGTGAGACAACAACAATTGTCACTCCTAAGAGTATCGCTGTTGACACTGTAATGCACTTTGTACGTGGGCGTTTTAATGCCAAAGACTCTAGTCTTGATGCCCTTCACCATGTGGCTAATGGTCGTATCGAAACCTTGCAATTCCAAATTAAGGAAAATAACAAAATCGCCGGAAAGAAACTTTCTGAGCTTGAATTTGCTAACGGTGTCCTTATCGCTGCTATTATCCGCAATGGAAAATCTATTTTCCCAACGGGAGAAGACAGACTCGCTATTGGGGATAAAATCGTGGTCGTTACACTCTTACAAAATGTAACTCACATTTACGACTTGTTGAAGAGGTAAGTTGCCATGAATCGATCTATTGTCCGTTTTCTTATTGCCAAGCTCCTACTGATTGAGGCTGCTCTCTTGGTTGTACCACTTATCGTCGCTCTTATTTATCAAGAAGATGCTAAAGTATTTGCCAGCATCTTGGGTACGATGGGGATTCTCCTCTTTCTCGGGATGCTTGGTACTCTCTTTAAACCAAAGAACTACCATATTTACACCAAAGAAGGAATGCTTATTGTAGCCCTCTGTTGGGTGCTCTGGTCCTTCTTTGGAGGATTGCCCTTCGTCTTTGCTGGTCAGATCCCAAGTGTCATTGATGCCTTTTTCGAGATGAGCTCTGGTTTCACAACCTCGGGGGCTACTATTCTTACAGATACTGGAGTACTTACCCACTCCCTACTTTTCTGGCGAAGCTTCGCCCACTTGATTGGAGGGATGGGGGTATTGGTCTTTGCCCTAGCCATCATGAACAACAGTAAAAATGGTCACCATGAGGTTATGCGTGCAGAGGTGCCTGGTCCAGTATTTGGTAAAGTCGTTGCCAAGCTCAAAAATACAGCTCAGATTCTTTACATCATCTATCTGACTATGTTTGTTATTTTTGCTGTTATTCTCTGGCTTTGCGGTATGCCAATCTTTGATAGTATCATCACTGCTATGGGGGGCGCAGGTACTGGGGGATTTGCTGTCTATAATGACTCTATCGCCCATTACCACAGTGATCTGATTACCTATGTGGTTACTGTTGGTACCCTACTCTTTGGAGTTAACTTCAACCTTTATTTCTATATCCTCCTTCGCAAAATCAAGTTTTTCTTCCAAGATGAAGAACTACGTACCTACTTTGCGATTGTGGCTATTTCAACAGGTTTGATTTTCCTCAATATTTTTGGGATTTACCACAATTTGGCTGACTCTTTCAAATACTCATTTTTCGAAGTGTCAACTATCATCACAACAACCGGTTTTGGTCTAACGGATATTACCAAATGGCCACTCTTTTCTCAGTATATCCTACTCCTCCTGATGTTTATCGGGGGATCAGCAGGTTCTACTGCCGGTGGTTTCAAGGTTATCCGTGCTATGATTATTGCTAAGATTGCACGAAATCAGACTCTGGCTAGCCTCTATCCTAATCGTATCCTGTCACTTCATATTAATGGAAGTGTTCTCGATAAAGAAACCCAGCACAGTGTTCTTAAATATCTAGCTGTATATGTACTCATTATACTAAGTTTAGTCACTGTTTTGTCACTGGATAATCAAGACCTCTTGATTGTGACAAGCGCTGCTGCTTCAACCTTTAACAATATTGGACCTTTACTTGGAACGAGTGATAGCTTTGCTATTTTCAGTCCTTTGTCTAAGCTTATCATGGGATTTGCTATGATTGCAGGACGTTTGGAAATTTATCCTTTACTACTCCTCTTCCTGCCAAAAACTTGGTCAAAAACTTAAGCATAGAAAAACTCCTTTGGATTCATTTATCCAAAGGAGTTTTATTACGTTTTAGACTAAAATAATCTGGCACCGGATCATCGCCAGTCTCTGATAAAGGGTGACATCTTAAGATACGGGCAACTCCCATAAGAACTCCCTTTAAACCGTGCATTTCTATTGCTTGGATCATATAAACCGAACAAGTTGGACGAAAACGACAAGACGGTGGAAATAGGGGAGAAATCCATCTCTGATAAGCCCTGACCAAGGCAATCAGAAATCTTTTCATTATTTGACCTTATTGACAGCAGCGTTATGAAGCTGGCTGATTTCTTTCTTATTTAGACGGCGTGATTCACCTGGACGAAGACCTGTCAAATCAAGGGTCCCAAAACGTGTGCGAGACAACTTATCAACGAGCAAGCCCACTGATTCAAACATTTTCTTAACCTGGTGGTTACGCCCTTCATGAATTGTCAATTCAACAACTGAACGATTCTTTTCATGGTCAACTTTGATAATATTGTAACGTGCTGGCTTGGTTTTCTTGCCATCAATGACTACACCACGAGTCAAAGGACGAAGATTCTCCTTGGTCGCAATACCTTTGACACGCGCCAAATAAACCTTATCAATCTCATTACGTGGGTGAATCATTTTATCGGTAAAGTCACCATCATTAGTCAAAATAAGAAGACCAGTCGTATCCCAGTCAAGACGACCAACAGGATAGATACGTTCCTTAACGTGGGGCATGAGATCAATCACCGTCTTACGATTTTTCTCATCAGATACCGAAGAAATAACTCCTCGTGGTTTATTAAGAAGATAATAGACCTTCTCTTCATTATAAATTGGACTACCATTTACCTCAACAATGTCACCATTTTTGACAATGGTTGCCAATTCCGTAACGGTCTTACCATTTAGGGTCACACGACCTTCTTTAATCAGTTCCTCAGCCTTACGACGGCTGGCCACACCAGCGTGGGCAATATATTTATTAATTCGCATTCTTTTTCTACAGCTTAAGCTGTATCCTTTCTACCTAGCATCTCTGCTATGTTTCTTTATTTTTTAATGATTAGTTTCAACAAGGTTTAGTCTTAATTGTCCAAGTCCTCAAGCTCTTCTGGAGCATCTTCCCTAAAGAGACTTGTTTCCTGCTCTTCAAGTTCTAGTTGGTCAATCGCCACAAGTTCGTCTAAACTGTTAATCCCCATATAGTCTAGGAAATAATCAGTAGTCGCATATAGGTTAGGACGACCGACAGCATCTTTTTTACCAGCTTCTTGAATGAGATCAAAGGCTTGAAGTTTAGCAATAGCACCACTAGAATTAACACCTCTAATGTCATCGACTTCAGCACGTGTAATAGGCTGTTTATAAGCAACTATAGAGAGAACCTCGAGACTCGCTCGGGATAGACTTTGGTTGATTGGCGTTTTAGAATAATCACGAAGGAGACTTGCAAAATCTGGCTTAGTCACCAGCTTATAGGTATTTGACGATTCCAATAAACAAAGAGCTGAATCCTCGTCTGCCTCGTACTTGGCTTGTAATTTCTCCAAGGACTGAGTCAGACCCGTCACTGGCATTTCCAAAAGCTGTGCCATAGCACGTAGACTAAGACCATCTTCACCAGCCACAAAAAGTAAAGCTTCTAATCGTGCTAAGTGACTACTCATTCGTCCATTCCTTTCTTAATGTGATTGTACCAAAAATTGTTTCCTGCTGTACTGATATGCGATGTACCTTAATCAATTCAAGAGTTGCCAAAAAGAGGGTGATTACTTGATTCATATCCTTAGCATCCGTGAAAAGTTCATCCAGATACAGCTCATTTTTTGAGCCAAATGCTTCCTCAATAATCAGCATCATGTCTTCAATTTTATAATCGTCACGCGCAATGGTTGTGTGGTTTCGGCGAATTTCTTCTTGCTTTTCAGCCATGATTTTTGAAAAAGCCAAGAAAATGTCTTGAATGGTCTTATCCTGATTCAACGTTACATCTTCATAAACCAATTCTACTTTTGGTTTTGAAAAATACTGAGCTCGTACCTCATGCTGCTTAGCCAACTCTTGACTAGCTGCTTTGAAGCGTGCATACTCTTCCAACTGACTCAAGAGCTCTAGTTCTGGATCATCTGCTTCAGGCTCAGCTTCCACCACTGTGGGCAGAAGCTTACGACTCTTAATCAGCATGAGCTGACTAGCCATAAGCATATATTCCCCAGCAACTTCAAGCTTCATGGCTTGCAAGGTTGCCAAATAAGCCAAGTATTGCTCGATAACCTCAACAATGGGAACATCGTAAATGTCTACCTCATACTTAGAAACCAGATGGAGCAACAAATCCAGTGGCCCCTCAAAATCTTTTAACTTAATATCCATTAGGTTTTATAGTATTTCTCCAAGGTCACTGGACTTTTTAGTCCCAGTAAACGAGCAAGTTCAAAGGCGCCCGTTCCCTTTTCAATCTGTCTAAGAATAAATTGCTGACGCAAGACTTGAGCGGTTACATTCGATAAGCCACAGTCACTAACATAAGTCTGGATTTGCTTATACAGCCATTGTCGAGTATAGAGCTTACCCAAAAGCAAGCCCTGGCTGTTCGCATCTTTAATGGCCAACAAATACTGCTTCACATCTGCTTCAAGTCTGAGAACACGCTTAGTGCTTCCCTTGGCCACAGTCACAACACCAAAATCCAAGTCAATATCGGCCCAGTCCAACTCCAAAATCTCTGAAGGTAAGAGTCCCAACTCTAGAATCAGCAGACAAGCCAGCTTACCAACCCCTTCACGCCCCTCATAAAGCGATGAAAGATCCAGTGTTCGCAACTTATCCTCCTGAGAAGGTATTGTAACCGTCTCTGATAGTTTGAAAAATTTCTCTAATTCACCCTTTTGATAGAGGTATAGCAAAAATTGATTGACCGCAGAGCGCTTACGCTTTTGTACGGATGGCTTCCATTCCTTCAGTTGGTTTTCATAGAGCTTGAGACTGGTTTGATCAATTTGTCCTGAAATCGACGTTGCAAACTGCTTAAGATCATAAGCATAAGCTTGCTTTGAACTCTCCGAAATGACCTTAGTAGCCAGAAAATCAGTGATCTGAGTTGTCAGTTGTTTTTGGAATGATGATATAGTCATGTGTAAAGTCATGTAAGAGGCTATTAACCGCCTTTAGAATCGATTTTCGTGTGATAATTCCTTTGAAAATACCTTGGCTGTCAACCACAGGAAGGAAAGGATTATTAACTAGCTTATGCATTACCTCATTTAGATTGGCATTATCTTCCACTGTTTCCACAACATCTGATGTCATCGGCCCGATATCACGGTTAACCATCTCCCACTCTTGCAAGTTATGTTCATCTTGATAACGCTTAATATCCGTTAAAGATATGGTCCCAAGATAGTGCTTATCCTTAGTCAAAACGGGAACGCGCGAATAACCATTGCTTGTCAAAAGCAAGACCACATGATCAGCGTTGTGACTATCAATAAAAATAGCAACCTGATCTGATGGAATTAAATAATTATCTAAATGAGCCAACAAAAAATCTTCAAATTCTTTAGCAATCATCGTTCAAATTCCTGTGTAAGTTCTGAATAAAGTTCATGGTCACGTGTGTAATATTCCACACGAATTTTTGCACTGTTTATAATCACCTTAGCATAAAGTTTCTCATGGATAGGCCCACGTGGCTGCGAAACAGAACCTGGGTTGATAAACACTGTCTTACCATTTCGCCAAGCTGCTGCCGCATGCAAGTGTCCATAGAGACAAATATCTGCATCCTCTTGTTGCGCCCAAAGATCTAACTTGTCCCAGGTAAAATTAATGCCATAGAGATGACCATGTGTTTGTGCAATAATCACATCTCCAAGTTTAACGACCAAACGTTCTGGATAACCTGAATCATAATCACAGTTTCCTCGAACTACATAGATACCTTTCCAAACAGGATCACTTGATTCTAACTCCGAATCTCCGTTGTGGAAAATGGCATCCACCTTTCCTTGATAACGATTTTTTATATCTGCTACAATATCACGATCCCCATGGGAGTCGCTCATTACGATTATTGTTTGTTCTGCCATGCTGGGAAGACCTCCATAAGTTTCTTAACAGCTTGTCCACGGTGAGATTGTTCATTTTTCTCTTCTGCAGAAAGCTCTGCTGCTGTTTTACCCGTATTACCAACTAAAAAGAGAGGATCATAACCAAAACCATTGTCACCTTTAGGTTCTCGGCCAATATAACCCTTCCAGTCGGCATCAACAACCAAACTATCACGTCCAGGTGCTGCAACAACTAGGGTTGTATGGAAGTTCGCCGTACGTTTGCTATCATCAAGCACCATAGCGAGCTCGTGCAATAATTTAGCATTATTTTCAGCATCTGTGGCATCAGGGCCTGCAAAGCGCGCAGACCAAACACCTGGTAAGCCTCCAAGAACATCTACCTGCAAACCAGAGTCATCTGAAAGGACCATTTTACCAGTTAATTCAGAAATGGTCTCCGCCTTCAAGCGTGCATTTTCCTCAAAGGTCATACCTGTTTCAGCAACTTCAGGAAGGTCTGGATAATCATTAAGATTCTCTACCTTAATGCCTAGTTTTCCAAATAGTTTACGAAATTCCTTAGTTTTTCCTTCATTGCGTGTCGCAATCAATAGGATATCACCAAAATCTGATTTGTTATCAGAACCAAAGAAATCACTCAAGGTGACACCTTCTCTAGGCACATGAACATAGACAAGCTTATCTCCTTCACTAACTACCAAGGCCCCTTGATGTGGCGTAACAGCTAGGTCTCGACCAGTTTGCTCTTTCAAGCAATCCAAAATAAAGGATACCAAGCGAAGGTCTGAAGAATGTTTAGCAATATGTAACTGGAAACCACTAACAGCCAAAACGTTAGTCAAGGCTTGGAAAAGGTCAACAAATTGTTCATAGGCCTCATCACCACCAAAACAAGTCAAGTGATTGTAGCTTCCAAAACTAGCCAAATACCAGTCTTGTTCGTCTTTATATTCTAAAATTGATTTAGTCATTTTCTAACTCCTTGTCCAAATCGACATGTTGGACAGCAACTTCTTCACCCAGCCATTGTTCTGCGATTTCTTTAAAACCAAGCACACTAGCTGTGGTGTAATATTCTTCCGTCTTGTCTTCGACTTCACGGCTACGATTAATTTCAAAATAATTGAGCAAAACGGAAACATCACGAACTGTTTCAGCTCCGCTATCAATTAGCTTGACACTTGGCCCCATAACATTCTGGATGATAGGACGTAAAAGTGGGTAATGGGTGCAGCCCAAAACCAAGGTATCTACCTTGCCGACTAAAGGTGCCATGCTCTCATAAACAATCTTTTTAGCCACACTTGAGTTAATTTCATTGGATTCAACAATAGGGGCAAAGCGAGGACAAGATAAACTCAAGA
This sequence comes from Streptococcus sp. FSL R7-0248, assembly GCF_037967965.1. Taxonomy (NCBI): domain Bacteria; kingdom Bacillati; phylum Bacillota; class Bacilli; order Lactobacillales; family Streptococcaceae; genus Streptococcus; species Streptococcus sp. FSL R7-0248. The sequence goes on along the minus strand of NZ_CP150201.1, from coordinate 232,154 downwards.
CATTCATTTGTGGTGCCAGATGCTTAATTTTTTGTTCATAGATGTTAGAGGCAATCGTCATAGGAGTCCCAATGACGCCAATATGACCCGATTGACTAGACTTAATGGCAGCACTAGAACCAGGCAAAACCACACCTAGCACTGGGATATCCAAGGCTCCTTTGATTTCCTCCCAAACTACTGCTGTTGCCGTATTACAAGCAATAACGATCATTTTTACATCTTTGGTCAGAAGAAATTTAACCAACTGCCAGGTATACTCTCTGATTTGTTCTGCTGGTCTAGGACCATACGGCGCCCTAGCAGAGTCACCAATATAAACAATAGACTCGTGAGGCAACTGACGTTTAAGTTCACGTACCACCGTCAGTCCTCCGACACCAGAATCTAAAAATCCTATAGGTCGATTATCCATCTTGCCTCCTTATCCCCTAGGTTACATGTAAAAAGCTGAGATTCACGTCCCAGCTCCCCACCATTATTTTTTCTTTTTCTTGCTATCTGCAAGTGCTTGTTTTTGTTGTTTGATAATTTGGTTATATGTTTGACGCACTTTTGCTTCATTTGGCTTTTGACCCGCAGCCGACATCATGGTACGAACAGCGTCCACATTCAAACGAGGATTTTCAGCCAATTCTTTCTCCATTTGTTTGCGGGCAAAGTATGCGCCTCCATAAAAACCACCCAAAAGGGCTACAAAAACAAGAATAATCCAAAGGACGGTGTTCATAAATTTAATTCTCCTATAACGTTGATTTACCTTATATTATAGCAAAAATGGACCCTACTGACAAATAAGACGTTGGTTCTTAAAAACGTATAGAAAAAAAGTTTTTTCGTTTAAAATATCGATAAAATGAGAGTTTCAGTATTTTTCACTTACAACTGTAAAGGACTTGTAAGATTTCTAGAAAAAAAATAGGTTATTATATAAGTTGTGGAATTATTATTATGTTTATATAAAGGGGTTTATTTATGCTCAAGGAAGCAACTATTTCCGAACGAAAAATTGTCAACGCATTTATTGAACTCTTAGAAGAGAGTTCACTCGAACAAATCAGCATCACAGACATCATCAAGAAGGCAAATCTCAGCAGACCAACTTTCTACTACTACTATTCAAATAAAGAAGATTTGGTTGAAACAACCTTCTCAAAGATTTTAGATAAAGTTTCAAGTATTCTTCAGGAAGACATGACCTACCAAGAGGGTGTTGTTACTGAAATGCTAAGATATCTTAAGGAAAATCAAAAGCTCTGTCTCACCTTAATGACACACATTCCAAACATCAATGAGATGATTCGTGAATTCATTATCGAGACCATCCTTAACTCTGATATCGAAAATGTTACAGAGCTCATGGAACAAAGCTATCATATTCCTGCCAAATATTCATTGGAAATTTATGTTAGCACTATTGTTACCATTTTAACACTCTGGCTCAAAGAAGGCTGTGTCGAATCCCCTGAGGAGTTAGCCGATATCATTCTTGAAGCTGTAATCATTAAAGTAAAATAAGCTAGGGCCTTTAAGGCCTAGCTTATTTTTTGTTAAATGTCAAAATCAAAACCATCAAGAGTAGCAAAGTAATCATTCATCGTCTCTGCACGGCGGATCATACGAGCCGTTCCATCTTCTTGGTAGAGAATTTCTGCAGAACGAAGACGTCCATTATAGTTGTAGCCCATTGAGAAACCATGTGCACCTGTGTCGTGGATAACCAAGGTATCTCCAATACGAGCTTCTGGCAATTCACGGTTCTTAGCAAACTTATCATTATTTTCACAAAGAGAACCTGTCACATCAACTACTTGAGTGTCACCATCTGGATTAGTCATATTCGTGATGTGGTGGTAGGCATCGTACATAGCTGGACGAAGCAAGTTAACCGCAGAAGCATCTACACCAACGTAACGACGATAAGTGTCCTTAATATGAAGAACCTTAGTAACAACAAGGCCATGAGGTGCTGTCATGAAACGTCCAAGTTCAGTGTAAATACTAATGTGTCCAAGATCATTCGGAACAAGGATCTCATCAAATTTAGCATGAACCCCTTCACCGATAACAGCAATGTCATTTTGCTTATTAGCCGGTGTGTAGTCTACCCCAACACCACCTGATAAATTGATAAAGTCAAGACTAACTCCAAGTTCATTCTTGATTTCTACCGCCAATTCAAAGAGTTGAGCAGCCAAGGTTGGGTAATACTCATTCGTTACTGTATTTGACGCTAGGAAAGCATGCAAACCGAATGATTTCACTCCTTTTTCTTTAAGGTAGGCATAACCTTTGAAGAGTTGTTCCTTAGTCATCCCAAATTTTGATTCTTCAGGATGATCCATGATATCAGTACCAAGAGAGAAGACACCTCCTGGGTTAAAGCGCAAAGAAAGGGTTTCAGGAAGCCCTGCAGCCTCTTCCAAGAAAAAGATATCTTCGTAAGCATCAAGGTTAATTGTCGCATTAATATCACGCGCGTAAACAAACTCTTCTGCACGTGTATCATTAGATGTAAAGCTAATCGCGCTACTATCAAAACCAATTTTCTTACTCATGACAAGCTCTGTATCGGTCGCACAATCGACACCACACCCTTCTTCTTTCAAAATTTTGAGGATTGCTGGATTAGGTGTGGCCTTTACAGCAAAGAATTCTTTAAAACCTGGATTCCACGAAAAAGCTGCATTAACTGCACGTGCTGTTTCACGAATCCCTTTTTCATCGTAAAGATGGAAAGGTGTGGGAAATTCTGCAGTGATTTGTTCAAGTTTATCAGCTGTAATAAAAGGTGTTTTTGTCATTTTATTCTCCATTTTTTTACAATAGTAATCCTATTATAGCATAAGAAAAGGCTTGAAACCCAATTTTCTAATAATCTCAAGGCATATTTCATGATACAATAGACCTATAACCTAAATAAAATAACGGGGGATTATTTATGAAAAAATATCTTTACTCTGGGGCTCTTGCTCTAGCAGCCATCTTAACACTCTCAGCATGTGCCAAGCCAAAACTTGATGCCAAGCTTTCTGTTAACGATATTGTCTATATGTCAGGAAGCGACCTCAAGCTCAAGGATGACCAAACCCTAGTCGAAGTCTCATTCAAACTCGAGAATACTTCGGAAGATATGGAAAATGAGCTCAACACATCTGCTAAACAATTCTACCTCAAAGATAAAGATGGTAAAAAAGTCACAGCAAGCAAGATCGACAAAGGTGATCTCCCTACTCTCTTCAACAAAAATAAGAACGTAGAGGATGCTACAGATGACTTTGGAAAGCTTGAAGCTGACGACTACAAAACTGTCTCACTCTTTTTCGAAGTTAACAACGACGAAAGCTATAAACTCTATTTTGAATCAAAGGATGAGAAGACAGAAGGACAAACTGTTTCTACTAACCTAAAAGATTTCGATGGTAAAACAACTACCAATGTTAAAAAGGCTGTTGATGCTTATTTCAACGCAGTTCTTCTAGGTGGCGAAAGCAAAGACTACAGCAAATTTGTTTCTAACGACTTGGACAAAGCTAAGGGCGAACTTAACCAATATTTCTCAGATAGCCTTCAATACAGCTATGATGCAACTGATAACATCAAACCAACCGGTGATGAAGTTCCAAAAGTTTTTGGTTGGGTTCAAACAGCTAACCGTGAACGCGGCAGCTACACTGTTGACAACATTATCGTCGCTAAAGATAAGGCAGAATTCAATGTCAGCATGTCAACTATCAGTATGAAAGCTGCAGACGATGCCTATGGTGCTAATCACCCAAATCTCACAGACGAACTTAAAAACTACCTACAAAGCAATGGTGCTAACGCTGGAAATGTCGACCAACTGACAAGACAATTCTACATGGAAACTTACCTACCGAATTCAATCAAAGAAGTAAGTCCATCAGCACCAAAGACTGAAGGTACAAATATCTTTGATAATTACTCAGTCGAGCTTACTAAAAAAGACGACAAGTGGGCTTTCCCAGATAAAGATAGCTATGTGGGAAAATGGGATTACTATCCACTCTTCTACGCTTACACAGGTCAGCAAGGAACACTCACAAAAAACTATTAGACAGTAAAAAAATCAGCCATCTGGCTGATTTTTTTTACTAATTTCGTCTAGCAAAGAGTCGCAAGATATTCAAGAATAAGTTAATGAAATCCAAGTAAAGACTAAGTGCCATAGAAACTGCCCATCCATCTGTGACCTGACCATTGGTACCATAATAAACCTTCTTAATCATCTGGTTATCGTAGGCAATTAAACCTGAGAAAATAAGAATTGATACAATACTAATCACAAAACTCATCATGCTACTTGCAAAGAAAAAATTAATCAAGCTAGCCACAATAATCCCAATCAAGGCTGCCATAAGGAACTTGGCCATGCCTGATAGATCTCGCTTAATGGTAACTCCGATAAGTGCCATGATAAAGAAAACAATGGCAGTGCTAAGGAAAGCTTGGAAAACAATGGCTTGCGTATATTGTACGATGATAAAGCTAAGTGTAAATCCATTCAGAGCAGAATAAACCAAAAATAAAGGTAGAGCCGCAGGTGTATTCCTTCTTGCAGCACCGCTAGCCAAAAAGACCAAACCAAACTCTAAAAAGAGTGCCGCCATGTAAACCCAAGAATAATTCATGAGAATATTGACAAAAAGATGCGAAAGAGGGAAGAGCATCAGATAAGAGATGACTGCTGAAAGTCCCACTCCCATACCGACAAGACCATAAATCTTTCCGAAAAAGCGGTTCAAACCCGCATCACTAGTTGTATAAATTGCATTTGATTCCATAGTTATCTCCTAAAAATAATGAATTATTGGTGGTGGCTTTGTAGAGTCTTGCGACGGAAAAACTTACGATTTTTGATTCGGTTTCGTAAGGGTGTCGCTGCTTCTTTAACCGCCCAATACTTATCCACCATAGTAACAATATAAGATTCCTTATACTTCGGCGGCGCAATCGTTGCTCCCCACATATGCTTGAGAATAATATCCTCTTCTTTTTTGTTCAGATTAACAAGCTTTCTGGCATTACGAACAGCAATACGTGGATGTACCCAAGCATGACTCTTGTTAAATTTAGTCACTCGCCAATCATAATAGAAAAAGTCATGTAAGAGACCACCTCGAGCTGTACTCTTGGCATCCCAGCCAAATTTTTTAGCAATCTTATAGCTGGTGTAACTAACATTAACCGAGTGTTCTAAACGTGTCGAATGATGGTGCTGTACAATCCCATCCAATTTTTGAAAACGTGGATGAGAAATCAAATGTCCCACAACTTCCATGAATTCTTTATCATCTTCTGGTCGTTTCATAATAATACCTCATTAATGTTTCTAATGCTTCTTCATTATACCACTAGTACTTAAAATTACTTTAAAAGTCAGTTGTTTTCTCCTAAAATCATCCTTGAGACCTAGAGACTAAACATGAGAATTCCTGCTGCAACAGCAACATTCAGACTCTCCGCCTGACCTGGCATGCTAATATGTACGAGTTGATCAGCAGACTCAGCCATTTCCTGACTAATTCCCTGACCCTCATTTCCCATTACTAGGGCAAAATTGCCATCTGTCTTAACTGCTTTATAGTCAACGGAAACATCGGAAAGAGTCGTTGCTAAGACGGGTATACCTTGTTTTCTGCAAGCCTCAACCATGTCAAGAATTGGTCCACGATAGATTGGAAGGTGGAAATGACTTCCCTGCATAGAACGCAAGGTCTTCTGATTATAAATATCAGCTGATTTATCCGACAAAAAGACTCCGTCATAACCTGCGGCATCTGCTGTTCGAATCATTGTTCCTACATTACCAGGGTCCTGAACATCCTCCAAGAGCAGATATTTCCCTGAGAGAGACTTTGGCAAGGCTTGAGATTGTTTAGCAACTTCTACCACAATCCCTTGAGGTGTCTGAGTTTCACAGAGTTCCTTAAGCACCTCTGGACTAACCAACTTGACCTTAGACATATTAGCCACACGATCAGCCATTTCCTCAAGTACGAAAACTTGAAGAATCTCGGCACCGCTTGCCTTTGCTTCCTCAAAAAGATGCCATCCTTCTAAAAGATAGCTAGTTTTACGGTGCTTACGCTGCAATAATTTTCTAGCAGACTTAATGCTAGCATTTTGCTTTGATTGAATGATTTCCATACACTCATTATAGCAGAAATCCCCTGATAAATCTTGGACTTGACCGACTTTATAGCAAGGATTATACTAAAAGAAAGAGCTTTCAAAAGGAGGTCATGGACCATGCAAAAAGTACGATTATTAGTCTCAGGAAGAGTCCAAGGTGTTGGTTTTCGTTATTCAACCTATGCTCTAGCACTAGATATTGGAGATATATGCGGTCGGGTTTGGAATAACGACGACGGTACTGTTGAAATTCTAGCTCAGTCAGATAACCCTTCTAAGTTAGCTAAATTTATTCAAGAAGTTCGAAAGGGACCTTCAAAATGGTCTAAAGTAACCTATGTCGATGTGACCATGGCTAACTTCCCTAATTACAGCGATTTTCGCATGGCTAATTAAGGTTGGAGCTCCGTTTTTAACTTGTTCTCTTCCTTAAAAAAAGGTAAAATAGACAGGTATAACTAAAAAACAAAAGGAATGATATTGTGAATAAAAATCAAAAACGTCTAGCCCTGATGGGGCTTGCTGCCAGCATGCTTCTCTTTCTATCAGGATGTGTGAGCCTTGATAAGTCTGGTAATCCTACTGGTTGGGTTTGGAACCTACTTGGTCGCCCTATGAGCCACGTCATCACCTACTTCGCACATAATTTAAATCTGGGATTTGGTCTTGGCATTATCTTCGTAACCATCATTGTTCGTTTGATTATCTTGCCACTTGGTCTTCACCAATCTCGTAGCGCAGCCTACCAAGCAGCAAAACGTGAATACCTTGCGCCTATCTTAGAACCAATTAACGAACGTTTGCGCAACGCTGAAACTCAAGAAGAAAAAATGGCTGCCCAGTCTGAACTCATGCAAGCTCAGCGTGAAAACGGTCTAAGCTTGATGGGCGGTGTCGGCTGTCTTCCTCTATTGATTCAGTTCCCATTCTTCTCAGCACTCTACTATGCAGCACGTTACACTCCTGGTGTACTCAAGGATAACTTCCTCTGGTTTAACCTTGGTCACCGTGACTTCCCATTGATTATCATCATCGCAGCGCTTTACTACTTCCAATCTTGGTTGTCTATTCAACAAGTTCCTGAAGAACAACGTAAACAAATGGCAGCGACGATGTACAGTATGCCAATCATGATGATCTTCTTTGGTATTAGCTCACCTGCAGCCGTAATCCTCTACTGGTTCGTTGGTGGTATCTTCTCTATTATCCAACAGTTGATTACCAACTACATCATTAAACCTCGCTTGAAAGAAAAAGTTGCTGAAGAGTTCAAAAAGAACCCTCCAAAAGCACCTCGTACAACACCAAGCAAGCGTAAAGATGTGACACCAAAAAATACTCAAGCAATTGCGAGCAAACCAAAGAAAAACCGTAACGCCGGTAAGCAAAATCGTAAATAAGGTACAAAGCACTCTTGGAATTTTCCAAAAGTGCTTTTCTTATAGACTAATTCAGACTAACCTAATTCCTAATAGCGCCAACAACCAAAAAAGGAGTGCGACAGAACGACTGTTTTGTCTCACTCCCACTAGTTTCAAATATTGAACACCTTAATTCCAACAGTCACCTAGGCTGTTTTTTCTACACTAAGGATTTCCACAGAGTAGCTACCTGCTGGTGATTCGATAGCGACTTTGTCGCCAACTTTCTTACCAATCAAGGCTTGAGCAATCGGACTTTCATTTGAAATCTTACCTGAGAAGATGTCAGCACCGGCTGCACCAACAATATGATAAGTATCTTTGTCGTTTGTACCAACTTCTTGAACAACAACAGTTTTACCAATTGCAACTTCGTCATTAGCAACAGCATCACTATCAACGATTTCTGCATAACGAATTTTTGTTTCAAGAATTTGAATTTGTCCTTCAACAAAGGCTTGCTCGTCTTTGGCTGCTTCATACTCAGAGTTTTCTGAAAGGTCACCATAAGAACGTGCAATCTTAATACGTTCTACAACTTCTGGACGACGGACGAGTTTGTACTCCTCCAATTCCGCTTCAAGTTGTTCTTTCTCCGCTTGTGTCATTACATATGTTTTTTCTGCCATTTTTTTCTCTTTCCTATTTTTTGAGCCCTTGGCTTTATTTTCAAAATCACTCTTTGTTTGCTTGATTTTAATGAGCCAATCAGACTATTTATCTTTTAGTTTGCTATTAATGTAAGTTTCAACGTTATGCTGATGCTCTTCATAGCTTTCAGCAAAATAGACATTACCAGTGGTTACATCTGCAACAAAGTACATGTACTTGGTAGATGATGGATTGATAACCGCTTCAATTGCAGACAGACTAGGGCTGTCCACAGGACCTGGCATCAACCCCTTATGAACATAATCATTATAAGGAGAGTCAATGTTTGTGTCAATAGTTGCATCTTCTTTCAAGGTCGTTTCCTGACCAAGTTTTCCAAGAGCATAAAGAACTGCAATATTACTTTGTAGAGCCATATCTGAGTTAAGACGATTATAGAAGACGCTCGCAATATTTTTACGGTCGTCATCTGTAGCTCCTTCTTTTTCCACAAGAGAAGCTAGGGTCAAAATTTCATTAACATTGTGTCCGCTAGATGAAATCGTCACATAGTAAGGTGATAGGTAGGTGTCCATCGTTGACAACATTTCCTCTGCCAAAGATTCCACCGTCGTATCGTCATGAATGTTATAAGTCGCTGGGAACAGATAACCCTCTAGGACATACTTAGCATCCGTAGAATTCGGAAGGTTTGCCAACAAGGTTGGGTACTTCGCTTTCATCTTAGTAATGAAAGCATCATCCTTCATCAGCTTCAAGAAATCTTTTGCCTTAAGTCCAGTTGATGTTTTTTTGCCTTTTTTCGCTGAGGAATTAACTTCAACTGCCTTAGCAATTTGATCAATGGTGTATCCTTCTTTGACCAAGACCGTACCAAGAGATGGCTCCTGAGGTTTATCACTTCCTTTTTTCTGAAGTGCCTCAATAATTTCATCCATGGTCATGCTAGCCTGAAGGTTGTAATAACCACTTTTCAGATTTGAGATATTCTTAAACTTGGTATAGTAATTAAAAACCTTACCAGACTTAATGACACCAGCTGATTCCAATAGTTGACCAATGTAACTGCTACCTGAATTTTCAGGAATTTCAACACTAACAAACTTAGTTGAATTAACATCTTTTGCGCCAACAGCATCACTAACATAACGATAACCAAAGAATGCAGCTACTGACAAGATAAGTAGCAAGAAGATAATAATATTTCTTGCAATTTTACCAGCACGACGGTTATTTTTATTGCGTTTGTGATTTCGGTTAGAACGTGAAATCGGCTCTTCGTCGACAATGTCAGCCTGTTTAACATCTTTTGGCGAAGACTTTTTCTTCTTCACTTTCTTACCTTTCTTTTTCTTAGGTTTTCCAGAGGCTTCTAGAGAAATACTCTCATCATCCTCATTACCATCAGCCACTATCTCTGATTGAACCTTTTCTTGCGACGCTTGGTCACTTGTTGTATGATGTTCCTGCAAGAATGCTTCTTTTTGACGTTCTGAGGTCAATTTGGCCTCCAATTCTTTAGGGTCTGTATAAATAGCTTCGTTAGACTTAGCTTCAATGAGCTCCTTGGCAACATCTGCAGGAATATACTCCTCTTCAGATGCTTCGTTAAGGCTAGTTTCCCAAACTGGACGTTTAAAACGGCGTTTCGACGTTTCAGTCTCCTGAGGAATATTTACCTTTTTCTCCTCCTCAATAGGCTCTTTAGAAATAGACGCTACATTTGAATGAGCATCAGGCACTAAAGACTCAGCTTGAGAAACAGAAAACAAGCCAACACTATCTTGTTGAGAATCTTGAGCCGTCTCAGAAGTCATAGATTTAGCCAAAGCACTGTGAGAAACAGAATGTGAACTAAAATCTTGGTTACTTACTTTATTGGACGCTGATGTACTATGTGTTGTAGCGCTCTCAGCTGACGTTGAACGTGGTGTCTCGGGCATAGTTGCACTTTTATTATGCTCCTCCTCGCGAAGAGAACGGAGCCGTGTTGCTTCTTGTAAATCTCGAAGAATCTGATCTTTAAAGCTTAGGCTATCTTCAGCAGATTCCGAGTGTTCATTAAACTTGTCCGTCAAGGCATACCTCCTCTATAGTAACAAACGCCATTATATCTTAAAAAGTCAGTTAATGCAAATCAATTGGTCCTTTGTCACAGTAACGTAACACTGAATTCAATGGGTTTCTGGATTCTCCCAAACCATATTATACCAAGTGCTACCGCCATGATTTGATTCTGATTCTCCTTCATCAGTGAAGCCATTCATCTCATAATAGGCAATCAGGTAATCATGGCAAGTCAAACTAATACCTTGGCGTTTTTGGGCGATAGCCAGATCCTTAAGCGCTGCAATCAAGGCTGTCCCAATCCCTTGCCCTTTAAAATCTTTGGAGATAGACAAACTAGTAACTGCAATAAAGCCTCCTTGACTAGCATTAGGAACCACCCTATGGAACAAGTCATCTGTAAGATAACGTTCCGCAATCACAGGCCCTTCAATGTAGCCAGCTACAACGCCATCAATTTCAGCAATTAGAAAGGTATCACAAATCGTCTTTAAACGCTCCGCAATAGCCTCTGGAGTTGCAGCCTCTTCAGGTGAAAAATTATCTTGTTCGATACGGGCAACATCAGCCCAATCATCCTCTCGGGCATGTCGAATAAGCATATTAAATTCCTTTCTATTAAGAGAAAGAGCTGAGCGAAATCGCTACAGCCCTTAATATATTACATGTGTGTTTGCAAGCTTGCTAGGAGCTCTTCAAATGAGCGTTCGTAAAGTTGGATGTCCCCAGCTCCCATAAAGACATAAACAGCATTGTCATGGTCAAGGAGAGGTGAGACATTTTCAACTGTAACCACTTTGGCCGGTTTATTGATCTTAGCAGCAAGATCTTCAACCTTAACATCACCATGGTCAACTTCACGCGCTGAACCATAAATTTGCGCCAAATAAACAGCATCTGCTTCGTTCAAAGCTTCAGCAAATTCATCAAGAAGAGCAATAGTACGTGTGAAGGTATGTGGTTGGAAAATAGCAACAATCTCTTTAGATGGGTACTTTTGGCGTGCTGCATCAAGCGTTGCAATAATTTCAGTTGGATGGTGAGCAAAGTCATCGATGACAACAGTACCACTGATAATTTTTTCTGTGAAACGACGTTTAACACCTGAGAAAGTTTTAAGGTGTTCTGCAACCAAATCCATGTCGAAACCAGCTACATAGAGGGTCCCAATAACCGCAGTTGCATTCAAGATATTGTGACGACCATAGGCTGGCACATGGAATTCTCCAAGAATTTGTCCATCGTGTTTTACCTTGAAATTAGACCCTGTCGTTGTACGAACAATATCTGTTGCCATAAAGTCATCATTTTCTTCGAAACCGTAGTAATAGATTGGCGCATTGGCTGTAATCTTACGAAGGTGTGGATCCTCACCGTAAACAAAGAGTCCTTTTTGCACTTGCTTAGCATAATCATCAAAGGCAGAGAACACATCATCGATACTTGTAAAGTAATCAGGATGGTCAAAGTCAATGTTAGTGATGATTGAGTATGCTGGGTGGTATGGCATGAAATGACGTTCATATTCATCAGACTCAAAGACAAAGTATTGTGCATTAGCAGAACCTCGTCCAGTTCCGTCACCGATAAGGTATGACGTGTCTGTGATATTTTTCATAACATGTGACAAGAGACCTGTTGTAGAAGTCTTACCATGTGCACCTGCCACACCAAAGCTAGTGAATTGATCCATGAAGTGACCCAAGAACTCGTGATAACGCTTAAAGCTGTAGCCATTTTTAATCGCATAAGCAACTTCAACGTTGTTGTCTTCACGAAAGGCATTTCCAGCAATCAATTCAACATCTTCTGTGATGTTTTTTTCATCGAAAGGAAGGATAGGAATACCTGCTTGCTCAAGACCACGTTGAGTGAAGTAATATTTTTCCACATCTGAACCTTGAACCTTGTGTCCCATTTGATGGAGCATCAAAGCCAAAGCTGACATACCAGATCCTTTAATTCCAATAAAATGATAAGTTTTTGACATAGTTTCTCCTTACAATCGCACTGCGATTAGTTTGCGTCTTCTAAATGCGTCAAATTTAATTCTTGAGCAACTCGGTGTTCACGGTAAGTTTGACGTTCTGGGTAATTATAAACCTGGCTACGTTTCAAGAAGTCATAGCTATTTTTCTTGACCTTCTTACGAGATGGGTTACTAGGCTGTTGATAGGTTGGAGCCACTTCTGCCAAGATGTAAGAATCCTGTTGCAGACGATTTGCCAAGTGATGGATTTTTGAGTGTTTCCCGTTAGGTGCTAAAGTTCGCTTGATAGCACTTACAGGAGCTCCCAAGATAGATGCTGTCACTGGCCCTTTATCCGTTGTTACAGCAGCTGGCTCAACAGTAGCCTCAAAGCTTGGCTTAGCTTCTACCTTAGGCTTAGCAGTTAGTTGACGGCTATTAGTATGTTTGGTTTGTTGAACTTCTTGGCGGAGGAATTTTTGGCGTTTCTCACGGACATCACGCTTAGCCTTTTCACGGGCTTCCTCTGCATAAGTCATGCCAGCTTCTTGAGTCTCCACTCGTTTTGAAGCCTGCTTACGATTGCTAGGCTTAGCTGACAAGAAATCATAGTTCGGCAACAAATCATTGTAGTCCTTATCTTGGTAAGGGCCACGGATATTTGTGATTAAATCTTCATTTTCATATAGGCGCATAGAGACCGGTTCTTGCAAGCAAGATTCCCCGTCTGGAATCAGCGGAAATTGTCGTCTTTGGCGATGCATAAAAGACTTCCTTTCGTTTTCGAGATGATGCGTATCTTAATATAAACAATCGGGAATGTGAAGATACGTCTTGCAGTATTCTATTATAGCCTAATTCAAAAGATTTGCCTAGTAGCATTTTCACGTATTAGTATTTCAATATCAAATATAACAAATTAAGATATTGCAATACCAAGAATTTCTTTAATGTCCTCAACAGTCATGCTGGCACGGCTTTCATTGCCATCCAAGACGGTTGTTACAAGGTTTTTCTTGCCTTCTTGAAGCTCAAGAATTTTCTCTTCAATAGTTCCTCTTGTAATCAAACGGTAAACTTCGACATTTTGTTCCTGACCTATACGATGCGCACGACTAATAGCCTGCATTTCTACCGCTGGATTCCACCAAAGGTCAATCAGAATAACCGTATCAGCACCAGTTAAATTCAGTCCCACTCCTCCTGCTTTCAGAGAAATCAAAAAGGCATCTCGGCTTCCTTGATTGAAGGCTCTGGTCATCTCTTGACGACTATCAGATGGCGTTGACCCTGTTAGCTTATAAGAGGAAATACCTAATTCTTGTAAGAGCCCCTCTGTAATATCTAACATCCCACGAAATTGTGAAAAGATAAGAACACGGTGGTCTGATTCCTTAATTTGACTAAGCAACTCTCTTAGGCTATCTAATTTTCCGCTATCTCCAGCATAGTCCATAAAAAGAGCTGGGGTATCACAGATTTGTCGTAAGCGGGTAATTCCTGACAAAATTTCCACCTTACGACGGTTGATTTCCTGATCACTTGCAGAAATTAAACCTTGCTGCATCTGTTGCAATTGCGCTAAATAGATAGCTTTTTGAGCATCTGACAATTCACTTTGGTGAGTGATTTCAATCAAATCTGGTAAATCAGGAAGGACCTCTTCTTTCCTACGTCTTAGAATAAAGGGAGAAATATACCTAGCCACTTCCTTTGGTGTTAACTTAAGGAAAGTTTTCTTAGCCGGTAAAAGTCCTGGTAGAATAATTTGGAAAATAGACCAAATCTCCAACAAATGATTTTCAATAGGCGTTCCAGATAGTGCTAAGCAATGTGGAACAGAAAAATCACGTAGATATTGGGCAATCTTTGTCTGTGTATTCTTCATGACCTGAGCCTCATCAAGAATGAGATAGTCATATTTACCAGCCTTATAGGCATCAAAATCCTGACGGAAGGAAGCGTAGCTTGTAATAATAATCTGGTGGTCTTCAGCAATGATGTCATCACGTCTTGGCTTGAGTCCATAAGAAACCGCTACATCTAACTGAGGAGCGAACTTTTTAACCTCATCCTGCCAATTGTAAATCAGGCTTGATGGTGACAAAACCAAGACTCGTTGCTCTTCTTCTAAATGTGCAGAGAGATAGGCAATGGTCTGCAAGGTTTTCCCCAACCCCATATCATCGGCCAAGATACCGCCAAAACCATAGTGATGCAACATAGATAGCCACTGAACACCCTTTTCCTGGTAGGGACGAAGGTCAGCTTCTACCTTATAAGTTGGCAAATCAAAGGTCTCTGGTTTACTCAAATGTTGCGTTAAGAGTTGGAAATCTTTTGAAAAACGAACAGAATCACTTTCTGAAAGAGCATCCATTAATTGATAGGCAGTCAATTGATTTAGTTCTAGGTGACCTTGCCCTGAATATCTAGCTCTTAGAGTTTTGAGACTCTCACTAATACGATGCGTCGCCTCGTCAAAAACAATCAACTGACCACTACGATTGATAAAATAGGGCGAACTTTCCATCAAAGCTGCTAAAGCATGATCCACATCTTCATCGTCAAGACTTGAAAAATCAAAGGAAATATCTAATAAATTCCCCTGACGCTCTACCTGAACCTGTGGACTCTGTTCAACCCGTAAGTCACGCAACTCCTGCCCAATCAGAACCGTCCCTGTATTTTCAAATTCTGCTAGAGTATTCGTAAAGAAATCATAGAGCTCTTGACTGCTATCTAATCGTTTAGATGACTGAAAATCAGGGGTGAATCCATGCTTAGCCATCAAACGGAACACAGCCTGCTCATGACGATAGTTACTCGTAAATCCTAAATGACTCAACTCTTGTCGATTATGGACTAGGAAACCATCAAAATCAAAGGCTAATGTAAGTATAACCTCACTGTCACCTTTCAGGTCAAAGTGAAATCTCGGTGTAAAATCCTTGATATTAAAGGCTTTAGGAGCTTTAACTGGTCCCATAGTCCTAAAATCAAAAAGACTAGCAGCCAAGATAGCTTGTTCATCAAGATTAAAGCTGACATGCTTATTCAAATCGCTTCCGATTGGAAGAGAGCGTAAACCAACCAAAAGTTTTTGTTGTTTTCGATTCAAGCGATAAAAAACACCTTGATAAAAGAGAATACGATTATTAAAAAAGGCCTGACTATTCTTCTCAGCAACAGTCAATTCAATCATCTTAGGCTCGACAGAAATATCAAACGAGAAGAGATGGGCATCAGCAGTCAAATCCTCAACCAAAAGTCGGTGATATTCGGTTCCTTCCCATTCAAACCTAAAGCCATCCAAATCTTGCATCCGTCTCAAACCTTCCTCAAAAAAACCGTAGGGGAGACAAAGATGACGTGCATTATTCGGTAAAATAAAGTCTAAATTAGTCTTGGCTTCATCTGGAATCATCCGTCCTAAGAAGTCTAAAAATGCCTGTGAAGCCTGGTCAAATTGAATAAGCGATAGGGGTTCATAATAGTTCTTACCTATCTGATAATAACCCTCAGCCTCTACAAGCTTGAGAAAGGCAGGAATATCTCGAATAACATAAGAACGTTC
The DNA here is from genome assembly GCF_037967965.1 of Streptococcus sp. FSL R7-0248. Taxonomy (NCBI): domain Bacteria; kingdom Bacillati; phylum Bacillota; class Bacilli; order Lactobacillales; family Streptococcaceae; genus Streptococcus; species Streptococcus sp. FSL R7-0248. The sequence continues at coordinate 216,352 of NZ_CP150201.1, read as the reverse complement.
ATCTGGTAAGCGACGTAAACGTATACTCCACCAAATCTCTGAACCAAAGGTAGATTCCTCTCCCTCTACCATCAAGCTATATCTAACAGTATCATCCTCATTTAGGGAAAGGCCTTCTAAAAATAAACCACCAAAAGAGTGTCCTCGCTCTTGGCCCTGAGAGGACTCTTGTTCCTCTTCCAATTCTGCCAATAGACGCTGGCCTTCTTTATCGTTTTTTAGATAATACTCAATCGCTGCTAAATGGGGACAATAGCCTTTTTGAGCGAAATAATCACAGTCACACGTGATTTCAGAATCATTGAGTGTATAAATTAAATGATGTTGGTCAACTGTTGTATCCAACTGAGTTTCTGAGACCTGATGAATGGTAATGAGATCCTTTTCAAAAAGTTCAATACCCTCATTACGGACTCTACCCGGCATCAATTTTGCCATAGTATTCACCCCTATCTTATCCCTCTATTATAGCACAAAATCCTTATAAACTAGGCCTTCACCAAGATAAAACAAAAAACACTCCCGAAGGAGTGTCGCAGATTATTATTCGTAATCAAGTTTATCTGAGTGACCTGAACCATTACCAACATAGTAACCTGTCTTACAGTTAATACTGAAGAGGTAAGTTCCATCTGGAAGGTACAAGTTGTAGTAACCATTACCATTGATGATGTTGACTGGCTCAAGGATGAAGTTATCTCCTGAGAAGTAACCACGTGAGTGTGATGTTTCGATAATCTTATCAAGAACACCATCAGCCCATGTCCAAGCTGGGTTACTTGTATCTGCTACTACGTTTGCATTATAAGGCACACGTGAGCGATTACGTTGAAGGATTGATGGGTTATAATTTGTGATTCCGCGTGTTACAACTGTTGAAGCTGCAGCTGAGCCACCAGTAGTTCCTCCAGTCGCACCAGTTGAACCTGCTGAGTTAGCTGCTCCATTTTGCGCTCCAGAAGTATTTGATGTGGCCGCACCACCGCCATTAGAAGCTGCTCCAGATGCGTTATCACCTGAAGGTGCAGCAGGACTAGCAGTATTAACACTTTCAGAAGCTGTCGCTGCAGACGTTGCGCTCGCAGCCTTAGCTTTTTCTTCAAGCTGAGTCTTACCACCCTTAATAGCTTCTTGGACAGTGCTGTCGAGACTCGCATTTCCAGTTGTTGTTACACTTTCTGGAAGATTATTAAAGTTAGCATCTGATTTAACAGCAATAGAGGCATTATAGCTACCATCTACAAGAGCATCTGACTCAAACTGACTGTTAATCTTTTGTACAGCTTCAATTTGTTTCTTCAAGTTATCATATTTTTTCTTAGCTGCATCATAATACTTGGTTTTCTCCAATTTCTTGAGCAGCTTTTCCAAATCTGATAACTTACCAAATTGATCATTAGCGAGTTTTGTTTGCTTGTCATCTGTGAAGAAATTATTATACATTTCTTCAAAGGCCTTATTATCAGCAGCTGACGTATCCTTGCTTGATGATGATGTCACTGCTGAAGAAGCTGTGCTTGTTGTTTTCGCCGATTGGCTATGTGTTCCTTTATAAAGAGCATAGCTACCACCGATAATAGCTAAAGCAAGAACTGCTAGAGCACCGATAACAACACCTTTACGACGGTAAACTGGAATGTCACCATCAAAGGCACTCTTATGCGATGGTGAAATAGACTCTGAAGAGATTCTGTCTTCTGCAGATGGGCGATTAACTGCCATAGACACTTTTGGTGTTGTCTTTTCTTCATCAGCTTTTGCTCCAGTTACCCCTGCCACTGTTGATGCAATAGCTGCCAAATCAATAGTGTCTGAAATAGCAGCATCATCCAACAAAGGTTTTGAAGCCTGTGACTCAGTATCGTCAATATTGGCAACAGCAGGATTTTGTGGTTCTGGATCATCAATGTTAGCAATCAAAGGATTGTTATCATCAATATTATCTACCAATGCATCGTTATAGGCTGGCTGATTAGTTGAAGTAGATGAATCAGCGAGTGCATCACCAAGGTCAAATTTTTCTGTTTCTGACGTGATGAAACGATCAGCATTTGTTGACGTAATGATAACTTCAGAACTTTGACTTTCTGGTTCTGCAATAACCTCAGGTTCAACAGGGGCATTTGGCAACTGCTTGTCAATATGAGATTGAGTCTCATCAGCCTTGTTATCTGTAGCACCAAAACCAAATGTGACCGGTGTTACTTCTTCAGTAGCTGTTGTAGAGTTGATTGACTCATTAGCCATTGATTGACCAATCAAACCTGAATCCGCAAACTCCTGACGTTGCTTTTGAATAAAAGCATCCAAAGGTGATGTATCGCCGTCAGCTTCAATTTTCTTTGAAAATTTTTGTGAGGCAACTTCTTCACGGTGTTGCTTGATATACTTATCCAAAATGCTATCTGTTTCTGTTACACCAGCATTAATCTCGGCTTCTTTTCGGACAGCCTCACCGACCGTCATTTCCTTGGCATCTTGGAAATCTAGCTCTTGGCTACCTTCATAGCCATTTTGTGTTTTATCTTCTGACACGTTTAATTTACCTTTCTAGCCTCAGAACGGCGAACACGCTCTCCAAAATATTGATATAAATCAACACGGAGGGTTCCGTTATAAAGCTTACGTTTTTTATCGGCTTTCATACCGTATTTGCTTTCAAATTGTTCATCGCTGGTCAAGATAAACTTGCTCCAAGTTTTAAGTGGCGCAAAAGTTTGACCCATTTCATTATACAAGATATCCACAGCCTTGTCATCCAACAAACGCTCACCATAAGGAGGGTTTGAAATAATGACACCATTGATTTTATCTGTTTTCAGGTCCTGTAAACGCATTTGTTTCAATTTAATAACATCTTCAAGACCTGCCTCACGAGCATTGGCTTTTGCAATTTCAACCATACGGCCATCAATATCACAACCCATAATATCTAATTCAATATCGTAGTTTGCCTTGCTATCTGCCTCATAACGTACCGACTGTACTAAATCCTTATCCACCCAATTCCATGCTTCAAAAGCAAAATCACGATTAAATCCTGGTGCAATGTTCATGCCAATCATTGCAGCCTCAATACAGAAGGTCCCTGAACCACAAGTCGGGTCAATCAATGGTTTATCCGGATACCAATTACTAAGTTCAAGGATAGCAGCCGCCATATTTTCTTTAATCGGTGCTCCACCTTTATCAGTACGGTAGCCACGCTTAAAGAGACTAGCACCTGTGGTATCAATCAAAACCGTAGCCTTATCCTTCAAAATAGAGACTTCAATCTTAAATTCCGCTCCTGTTTCTTGGAGAGGCACTCCTTCTGGACGGTGGAAATACTTCTGCAATTTCTTCACGACAGCTTTTTTTGAAATCGCCTGAACAGATGGCTCATTATGAAGCTTTGATTTAACACATTTAGCCTTAGAAATTGGGAACTTTGCACCTAGCGGAAGATAATTTTCCCAGTCTAAAGCAAAAACTCCCTGAAAGAGTTCCTCAAAGGTACGTGCTGGAAATTCACCCACTACAATCTTGATACGATCTGCTGCCCTCAACCAAAGGTTAGTTTCAGCAATTGCACGAACACCACCTTGGAAACGCACCTTACCATTTTCAACCTGCGTGTCATAACCTAACTCACGCAATTCACGTCCAACCACAGCCTCAAGACCTGCTGCTGCAGTTGCTACTAATGTAAATGTTTCTTTCATTGTTATCCTTTTATCTCATTGTTACGCGTACAAACTTTCTTAACCGATAGCTTATTTCCCACTCTTTTCTTTAAATATAAAAGAGAGAATTCTTGCTAAAAGAAGGCTGAGACATGTGTCCCAGCCTCACCTATATGCAATTTTCTATAAGCCATGTTTTGTTCCAGAAGTGACTAGGTACCACTTCCTTCGATAATCATCTGTCTACTGCTAAGCAGTCAGGATGGTCCGTTCGTTTCCAGCCATCCCATGCCCCTACCAAAGTTTGGGTTGCTAGCTTGAGGGGTTTACCGCGTTCCACTTTCTAGGTTTCCCTAAAAACTCCGTCACTGTGGCACTTTCAGAGCTACTAAAACTTATCCGAAGACTTAGCCAGTTCGCTCGCCGTAACTTGAAAATCAAGTCCCTAGGCTTATTAATTCACCTAGCACAAACACTACTGGCATCACAGCCAGTGCTAGCATGGACTTTCCTCATGGAAGACAAGCAACCATGCGATTATCCAAAAATTGCACTAAATCAGATTTATTCGACGATTTGTTTGCCAAAGACCTCTTTTTCCAAACGACTGATACGTTTTAAAATATCGTAGTTCGAAGCCGAAGCAACATTAGCATTCGCACGTGATGGTTCACTTGTCGCACTCGCATAAGTTGGGCGACTTGTAGGTGCTGATGAAGCCTTAGCCTTCAGTTTTGCATTTTCCTCTTGCAATTCCTTAACCAAAGCAATGTAGACACCGTAATCCTTGATAACGTCATCTAAAAACTCATCAACTTCTTTTTTATCGTATCCACGCATGCTCGTTTTAAATTCTTGTTCGTAGATTTTCTTGGGCGTTAAATTAATCTTAGCCATTATTATTCTCCAATACTTGTCTTTTCTAACTTACTAATACTTTACTGTCTAATGTTTTTATGATACAGAAAAAATGATAAAAATGCAAGTTTAAAATTCAACTAAATCCTATTCTGACATAACCTCATTGAGGTCATCAAAAGTCAAACGTGATACAGGATAATCACTTGCTTCTATCATCATATCGTAAAAATATTTCAGATTTGTTTCATTTTCAGGTTCATAAAATAAATAAGCTTGATCCGTATTATCAATGAGAAACTGATTAAATTGTTTAAACTGAGCTGGAGATTGGTAAGCGGGAAAGCTATACTTGACAAAATCAACCTGCTTAAAAGCTGCTAGTTTCGTTTGATTCGCTTCATTCCAATTCTGACCGTGCGTTTCAAAAGGGAAGAGTGTCGCTAACTTCAAAGGATAGTCTTGCTGAAGTTCTTTGGCCACTTCTAGTGCCCAAAATTCAAAACCGAGGTTGCCGGTAAAAATCATCCAATCCACACCATCATCCAAGAAACGCTTAAAATCACGTTTAATTGCTTTCTTGATAATAGTTACTTTAGGGTCCTTGTCTTTAAAAATACCGAGTTCAAAGCTCTTATAACCAGTTACCAGTAGTGATGTCATTTATTGTTTTCCTCGTTCATTTTATGGTATAATAAAATAGTCTTTATGCATATCTTATAAAGAAGAAGGGAAAGAAATGGTAAACTATCCCCATCAGATATCTCGTAAGATAGCACAGGTACGTCCTAAAAAATCAAATAGAGTTGAATTTGCCAATCGGGGGATGAGCTTTGAATCTGCTATTAACGCGACTAATGATTACTATTTGTCGCGTGGTTTAGCCGTTATTCATAAAAAACCTACTCCTGTTCAAATTGTCAAAGTCGATTATCCCAAACGCTCACGAGCAAAGATTGTAGAAGCTTACTTTAGACAAGCCTCTACTACCGACTACTCTGGTGTTTACAAAGGATACTACATTGATTTTGAAGCCAAAGAGACACGACAAAAGACATCCATGCCTATGAAAAACTTTCATGCGCATCAAATTGAGCACATGTCTCAGGTCATCAGTCAAGATGGGATCTGCTTCGTGCTACTTCACTTCTCGACGCTTAAGGAAACCTACCTTCTGCCTGCCAAAGACTTGATCGCTTTTTATCAAATTGATAAAGGGACGAAATCAATGCCTCTTGATTATATCAAAAAAAGAGGCTATGCAATTGCAGAAGCAGCTTATCCTCAAGTTCCTTATTTAGAAATCATTGAAAAATTATTAGGTGGTAACACATAATGGCTAAATTTAATTTCAGCAACTTTAAAGAATCACTTAACGGTTTGACTAAACGTGCTAAAAACATCAAGGTCAAGCGTTCAGATTCTTCTCGCTATAGCAAAGGAAAACGCTCTGCCGCTTCAGACCAAAGTTTGGGCTGGCGTATTGCAAAATACGGATTTATTGGACTGCTCACTTTCTTTGTAGTCTGTGTCATCGCTGGTGGTAGCCTCTTTGCCTACTATGTTAGCAGTGTTCCTAAACTTACCGAGAACAAACTGCAATCAACAAACTCAAGTAAGATTTACGACGCTAATGGTAGTCTTGTTGCCGACTTGGGAGCTGAGAAACGTGAGAGTGCATCAACAGATGAAATTCCAACAACTCTAGTTAATGCCATCACCTCTATCGAGGATAAACGTTTCTTCACTCACCGTGGGATTGACGTCTACCGTATCATGGGGGCAGCTGTTAACAACCTTCGTCGTAGCAGCACCCAAGGGGGGTCTACACTCGACCAACAGTTGATTAAGTTGGCTTACTTCTCAACTAACACTTCTGACCAAACCCTTAAACGTAAGTCACAAGAAATCTGGTTATCACTCCAAATGGAGCGTCAATTCACTAAACAAGAAATCTTGACCTTCTATATTAATAAGGTTTATATGGGTAATGGTTACTACGGTATGAAGACTGCAGCTAAATCTTACTTTGGTAAGGACTTGAGCGACCTCTCTGTTGCCCAAGCAGCTCTTCTTGCTGGTATTCCACAAGCACCAACACAATATGACCCTTATGCTAATCCAGATGCTGCCAAAGAACGTCGTAACACTGTTCTTGACGAAATGTATGAAGACAAGAATATTTCTAAAGAAGAGTACGAGCAAGCTAAAGCAACTGATGTATCAGATGGCCTTCTTCCACTTACGAAGAAAGCTAGCTATGAGCCATACTTAGATAACTACATCAAACAAGTTATTGAACAGGTATCTACCGATGCCAACGCTGATATTTACTCAGCAGGTCTCGACGTCTACACTAACCTTAATCCAGATATTCAAAAATATATCTGGAACGTCTATAATACTAACGACTACGTATACTATCCAAACGATAGTCTCCAAGTTGCTTCTACTATTATTGATGTTACTAATGGTCGTGTCGTTGCCCAATTGGGTTCACGTCACCAAGACGAAAACATTGCACTTGGTACCAACCAAGCTGTTCAAACAGACCGTGACTGGGGTTCTACAATGAAACCAATCACTGACTATGCTCCTGCTATTGAAAAAGGTGTTTATACAAACACTGGTACGACTGTTTACGATAATCCTTACAATTTCCCAGGTTCTTCAACACCAGTTTACAACTGGGACCGTAAGTATTACGGAAGCATTTCATTGACTTATGCACTTCAACAATCACGTAACGTTACAGCCGTTAAAGCTCTCCAAGCTGCTGGTTTGGAATATGCTCAATCCTTCTTGAAGGATTTGGGTATCGAGTATCCAGAAATGTACTACTCAAATGCCATCTCATCTTCAACATCATCATCAGATTCTAAGTATGGTGCATCAAGTGAGAAAATGGCCGCAGCTTATGCAGCCTTTGCAAATGGTGGTACTTACTATAAACCTTCTTACATTAAATCAATCAAGTTTGAAGATGGTTCAACTAAATCATTTGATTCTAAAGGTGTCGAAGCCATGTCACCACAAACAGCCTACATGATGTCAAGTATGTTGAAACAAGTATTGACAGGTGGTACAGCAACTGAAGCTTATGTTCCTGGTACAATCAATGCTGGTAAGACTGGTACGTCTAACTACGGTGACGATGAGTACTATAAAGTACAAAAAGAAAGTGGTGTCTATGCTGACCTTATGGTTCCGGATGAAACTTTCGTTGGTTACAATACTAAGTATGCAATGGCGATTTGGACAGGTTACAAAAACCGTAAAACACCACTTTATGGTTCAGACCTTGATATCGCTAAACAAATCTACGGTGTAACAAGTAGCTACCTTAACCAGATGTATGGTGCGGGTTCTGAAGATTTCGATATGCCTAGCGGTGTTTATAATAATGGTAGCTATGTCTTCCTTACTGGTTCTTCAACATCAAATGTTTACACAGGATCACTTGGAACATCTAGCTCATCATCAAGTTCGGACTCAAGCCAAAGCAGTGACTCATCAAGTTCACAAGATAGTCAACAGTACGGTCCTGATGCTTCAACAAATCCATCGACATCGGCCTCTAACGGCTCTGAACATTCAAATTCAAACACTGCTACAGCAGAGGAATAAGAAATAAAAAGGGTTATCCGATTGGATAACTCTTTTTTTACTGATAAATTTTAAAGAAACTACGAAAAACCACTGGAATCATTTCCCAGTGGTTTCATTTATTGTCTTATTTTGAAGCAAGGGCTCCCATTGGGTCCCAAGGAGCAAGTACTTGTGGCTCTGCTTCATAGGCTGCTAATTCTTCAGCTGTAAGGAAGTCTTTACGGACAACGATTTGATAAGTATATTCATCCATCCAGGCATCAGAAGCGACAAAGTAACCTTTTTGTCCGACCTTGTCTCCCCAAGAGTTTTCAACCTTCCATTTAACAGGTTTGCCATCAGCATCCAAATCAACCCCAGTCAAAACCATGGCATGAGTCATGAGAGATTCACTGTAATCCAAACGTCCTGCCTTGTCTTGAGTCAAGTTAATATCCATGCTAGCTGTAAAGTCATAAACATTAGTTGCAAGAATACCTTTTTGACGGTCTGAAACTTGACCAACATCTGAACCAAACCAAACAGTTTCTCCAGACTTCATCTGTGCAATAGCAAGCTCTTTGAAACGGTCCATTGGGAGGTTGATATAACGAACACTTGGTGCACCTACAACATTACCTAACATCTCAACAGTATAAGATTTTCCGTAAGGTTTATCAGTTGTTGGAGCGTTGATAACTGACACATAGTCGCTAAGTTTGAGACCCACATATTTTTCAAAGAATGCTTGTGGTGTGATATTTTTCTCAGATTGATAGTTGTCATCCTTATCTCGGTAGGCAAAATCAAACTGACGTGGTGGTAAACCAAGAGTCATGGCAAGATAATTGAAAATTTCTTGAAGAAGTTCTTCCTTCTTGGCCTGAACAGCAGCTTGATCAGCACCTCCAGCAATCAAATCACGCAAGATTTGAGCATCTTGACGAAGAAGCTTATTGAGGTATTGATTAAGCTCACGACTATTGCTTGAAGCTACAGATTCTGGATAAACTGATTTTGGTACAACACCGTATTTTTCAAAAAGTGATACGACCATATCCCATTGTCCACCATCTTGTTGAGGGGTATCCAAAAGGAATTTAACCTTACGACTGCCAATCTCTTGATCTGCTGTAGCAATGATTTGTTCCAAGAACCAGTTTGATTTTTCATACTTGTCCCAGAAGAAAGTGTGAGCTTGAGAAAGTTCGAAACTTTCCAATTTAAAGTCTGAGATTAATTTGTGACGGAAAGTATTTAGTGCCGCAAACATCCAGCAACGTCCTGAAGCTTTCTGGTTAGACACCTCATCTTTAGTCAAATCGATTGAGAAAACATGGTCGTTTTCAACTTCTGATTGACGTGTTTCGATGGATTTGAGCAAGCCATTATGAGTTACAGCATTCTCAATAGCACTGTACTTGGCATTGGCCTCATATTCTGCAAATAGTTTATCTGTGAAATCTGTTGATAGTGAAGTCATAAGATTCCTCCTTTTAAGCCTTATTCCTCTCTATTTTATCACTAATTTCTGAAAATTCAATTTAAAAATAACCCTAGGTTTGACCTAGAGTTGCGACAATCTTATTCAACTTTATCAAACTGCGTTTCAGGTGCTGGTTTCGTTGGTTGACAAGACATGATAAGGAGGACAATGCTTCCAATCAATGAGAAGATAGCCAAGACTGGTACAAGCCCTATATAACTTAGAAGTACCCAAGCCGGATGAAAGCCTGCATCTCTTAAACGACGGATTTGTAGAGACAATTGAGGGATAAGTTCAATTAAGCTAAAAAGTATTAGTGGCCAAGCATAGGTAATAATTATTTTTTGCAGTTCAGTCTGATTATTCAACAGAGCTGGATCACTAAGGTCAACATTACTGAAGAAAGGAATAAGAACACAAAAAACAGTAAGAATAGTAATAATAATGACATTAACCAAGTAAGCCCACCAGTAGTCTGGACGAGTCGAACGTCCGCTAAAGTCAAAGGCATGTTTCCAAAAGTCAATATAAGCTTTAATCATAAATCAATTCTCCTCTTATTTCCAAAAATCGTCAAAAATAGTGATTGGCAAGTGACGTTTATGTTGACCTTTACGCCACCAATTCTCAATAGTTTCCTGGGCTTTGGCTGATACTTCCTTGCCTTCAAGGTAATCATCAATTTCACGGTAGGTCACTCCAAGTGCCACTTCATCAGCGATTCCTGGTTTATCCTCTTCCAAGTCAGCTGTTGGCACTTTTTCATAAAGGGCCTTGTCCGCACCAAGTTCTGCAAGAAGGGCTGCACCTTGACGCTTGTTTAGACGAAAGAGCGGCAAAATATCCGCACCACCATCGCCAAATTTTGTGAAGAAGCCAGTAAGGTTTTCAGCGGCGTGGTCTGTCCCGATAACTGCCCCACTATTTTCACCCGCAACCGCGTATTGGGTAATCATACGTTGACGGGCCTTGATATTCCCCTTGTTAAAGTCAGAAACGGTTACGCCTGCCTTGGCAAGTTCCGCAACCTGACCATCTACAGCTTCTTTGATATTAACCACAAGACTCACATCTGGCTTAATAAAAGCAAGAGCACGTTGGGCATCATCTTCATCTGCTTGGACACCATATGGCAATCGAATGGCGATAAACTGATAGTCTTTTCCTGTCTCTGCACGGAGCTCTTCAACCGCAAGTTGTGCTAGACGGCCAGCCAATGTAGAATCTTGACCTCCTGAGATTCCCAAAACATATGTTTTAAGGAATGGATGTTTGAGCATGTAGGCCTTCAAAAAATCAACGGATTTTCGAATTTCTTCCTTTGGATCAATGCTAGGTTTAACGCCTAGTTGAGCAATAATAGTTTCTTGCAAAGTCATAATGTCTCCTTTTACTCTGGCAAGTTATGGGCTTTCTTTCGTACATTGTCAATAAGGGTCATCTTGTTATCCCATACGTCTTTGGCCAAGTCAACTGGATAATCTTGAGGGTTAAGCACGCGCTTATACTCATTCCAAAGTTCGTCCAATTCCTTAGTCGCATAGGCCTTGATTTCATCAAGACTTGGTAACTCATAGATGAGTTGCCCCTTGTCGTAGATTGGGACCAAGAGTGGCACTGCATCAAAATCACGAACAGTCTTATTAATGTAGGTGTATGTTGGGTGGAACATATTAATTTCTTCTAGAGCGTTAACATCCGTGTCTGCGAAAGTGATATAGTCACCTTCTGATTTGCCCTTAGCACGACTTGTAATACGCCAGACTTGCTTCTTACCTGGTGTCGAAACCTTCTCAGCATTGTTGGACAATTTGATAGTATCATGCATGACTCCTTGATCATCTTCCATTGAGACAATCTTGTAGACAGCACCCAAGGCTGGTTGATCATAGGCAGTGATAAGCTTAGTACCCACTCCCCAGACATCAATTTTGGCCTTTTGCATCTTCAAGTTGAGTATGGTATTTTCATCAAGGTCATTTGAAGCATAAATTTTGGCATCAGGGAAACCGGCAGCATCCAACTGCTTACGGACCTGCTTCGATAGATAAGCCAAGTCACCTGAATCAAGACGAACACCCAAGAAATTGATTTTATCACCTAGCTCTTTAGCTACACGAATAGCATTCGGAACACCAATTTTGAGAGTGTCATAGGTATCTACAAGGAATACACAGTCCTTATGAGTTGATGCATAGGCTTTGAAGGCATCGTAATCATTGCCATATGCCTGAACAAGAGCATGAGCGTGAGTACCAGAAACTGGAATGCCGAAAATCTTACCGGCACGAACATTTGATGTCGCATCCGCACCACCAATCACAGCTGCACGGGTACCCCAGATTGCTGCATCCATCTCTTGTGCACGACGTGTCCCAAACTCCAATAAAGGAGCATCTTCAATGACAGAGCGAATGCGAGCTGCCTTGGTAGCAATAAGAATCTGGTAATTGAGGATATTTAGTAAGGCAGTCTCTACTAACTGACACTGGGCCAAGGGACCTTCCACTTGGAAAATCGGTTCATTAGCAAATACCAAATCACCCTCAAGGGCCGAATTGATAGTCAACTCGAGTTTTAGGTTGGCTAGATAGTCTAGAAAATCCTCAGGATAGCCTAACTCTTTTAGATAAGCAATATCAGTTTCTGAGAAAGTCAGATTTTCAAGATAGTTGACAATACGTTCTAGACCTGCGAATACAGCAAAGCCATTTTTAAACGGAAGTTGACGGAAATAAACTTCGAAAACGGCCTTTTTATTGTGAATACCTTGGTTGAAGTAGACTTGCATCATATTGATTTGATACAAGTCAGTGTGCAAGGTTAAACTGTCATCTTTATACATGGAATTCCTCCAATCGAATAGGTACTTATTTTTTGTTACTAATAGCTTGTATATGTTGACTATTATAGCATTTTTGGGCAATTGTCTCCACTTTTCAGAAAGTTAATTATTGTTTGGATTTTCCGATTATTCTAATGGTTGTTTTGACAAAAAAGAGTAGCCTGGTGAGACTACTCTTCATTTCTATTCATATCTTAGGGACTCGACAGGGTCCATTTTACTTATTTTACGGGCTGGAAGGTAGGCTGATACATAGCCCATCAAGAGCGAGAAGCCAAACATGATGAAAATTGATGTCAGATTTAGATCAAATACCTTGCTGACACTTGGGTAGAGATGTGAAACAATCATGTTGGCCAAGCTTCCAATCCCCTGTGATACAAGGAGGGCAAGAGCCAGTGAGATACCCGTAATCCAGAGCGCCTCATAAACAAAGATAGCTTTCACGTCACGATTAAGGTAACCGACAGCCTTCATGACACCAATCTCTTTTGAGCGTTGCATGATATTAATATAGATGATAATTCCAATCATGACAGCTGAAACTAGGATAGCTTGTGACGAAAGGATAATCAAGAGTGCTTGGATAACACGGATGAATTTAATAATGACATCGAGGATGGCCTGCTGTGAAAGAACCAGGTACTTCTTGTTTTTCTGTAACTTTTTAGTGACTTCCTTAGTCTTGGCTGGATTCTTAAGCTCCAAAAGCATGTAAGAGACTGTTTTAGTGAAGCCATTTTCTTTGAGCAACTCTTCCAATTGTTTGGCTGGCATATAGCTATTGCTCTCTTCAGCATCCTCGCTGTCATCAACAATACGGACAATCTTAGTCTTGATATCCGCTACTTTAGTTCCCTCAGCAGTATTTTCAACAATCTGAGCTGAGATTTCTTTGCCGATAAAGTCTTTAGCCTTGAGCTTCTTCCCTGTTTCTTCATTGTAATGTTTGACAAAACTCATCGGAAGGGTTAAACCCTTTTCATCTACGGATTTAAAAGGCTTCCCGGCTGAAATCTTATCCTTACCATTGCGAGATGTAGATATTTTTGTGTTCTTGTAGAGACTGATAACCTGAGAATAGTTAGGAAGGTCCTTGCTGAAATCCATGGTCTTACCATCAAGGGTAAGACTTGCCATGTTCATTCCAAAGGGGCTCTCCAAATATTTAATGTCATCACTCTTAATCTGACTACGAATAAACTTCTCATCATCTGCATTTAGAACCCCTCTGGCTGCTGATTTAGCACTAAGACTAATCTGAATTTGAGATGGAATGTTACCACCATCGGTACTGTCATTAATCATACCAACGATAGCATTTCCCAAACCAAAGGAAATTAAAACACCGATAAAACCAATGGAAGTTGCCGTCGCAATCAAAAGATTACGCCACTTACGTTCCATAAAGTTACTCAATGACAATTTAAGTTTATTCTTGAGGGTCAATCCCTTATTTTTCGATTGTTTCAACGACTTCACCATCCTTCATTTTAATGACAACATCCGCATAATCCGCCACTTCAGGGTTATGGGTTACGATAATCACAGTTTTACCTGCCTCGGCTAGCTCTTTAAAAATTTCGAGAACATTTTCCTGAGACTGAGAATCAAGAGAACCAGTCGGTTCATCAGCCACAATCATTTCTGGATTATTAACTAGGGCACGGGCAATGGCCACACGTTGTTTTTGCCCACCAGAAAGCTGCTTAACATTTTTCTTGATAAATTCTCCGATTCCAAGACGGCTGAGCTCCTTTTCCGCAATCTCGATCATCTCTTTATCAGTCATATTTTTAACGTAAAGAGGCATCTTCACATTTTCAAGGACTGATTGATGAGGGATAAGATTGAAATTTTGAAAGACAAAGCCAATATGGGCCTTTCTAAAATAGGTCAGGTCACGCTCTGAAAAATCACGTATGTTCTGATTCTTGAAATACAGATTTCCCTGATACTGACTATCCAAGCCGCTAATAATACTGAGCAGACTGGTCTTACCACAGCCAGATGGACCGTAGATAGCAGTGATCTTTGCTGGTGCAATCTCAAGTGTAACATCGTTCAAAGCGCGCTCTTGGTTCGTACCGTCGAGATTATAGTACTTTGAGATGTGGTCGATGGTTAAAATGGACATGATTTCCTCCGTAAATTTGATTTAGATTAGAATTTGATTAACTTTACTCCGCTTATCTGCAAGAAAATTTCAAGCAAAATAGCAGAAACACTTAACCAATCGCCTTCTAAAACGATACATTAATTATAAACATTAAATGATTATAAAAATAGTGACATAAATGTCACTATGGCATGAAAAAAGCCAAAGTCCCTAAGACTTTGGCTTTAGTTTATTGACAATAAATACGAATAGCTTCTGCGAGAAAGGCGGCAGTACCCGATCCTCCGACTTTATCGATAAAACTAGAAAAGCGATTATCTGTTTGATACATCTGACCTAGACCAGCTAATACCGTTTGGTCACATGGATAAAAATGCTGACTAATATAATCTTGTAACGCCTTTACTTGCTCCTGAACACTATCATCACCAGGATTATACTCCTTGAGCTGTCCAAAGGTAGACATGATTGCAGTCATCTCCTTTGTAACTTCAGGGAAGGACTCCTCTTCCTTAGCCGCAAAAGCTTGATAAGCTTCTGTCTGACCCCATCTAGCCTGAGCTTCTTCCTGAAAGGCTTTTACAGCTTTTTGATCAAATGCTTCAAATGACATTTCTTCTTCCTCCATTTGTAAGGCCTTGGCATGAGCTATGACGGCTTCCAACCGGGACTTTTTCAGCTCTAAGAGCTTAATCTGATTCCTAAGCGCTTGAACTTTGTCATAACCTGGTTGACCTACGATTTCCTTAATTTTTTTGAGAGGAAAGTCTAACTCACGGTAAAGCAATATTTCTTGCAAACGGACAACCGCATCGCGATTATAGTAACGGTAACCATTCTCAGCCACAACTGACGGTTTCAGCAAATCAATTTCATCATAATAATGAAGGGTGCGCACACTGACACCTGATAGTTGGCTCACTTCTTTTACAGATTTCATTAGAACTCCTCTCTGATTAAGAGTATAGGCTATGACGTGGCGTGAGGGTCAAGAGGAAAAAGAGTATTTTTTTGAAGTTTACTATAATTTATTACTTTTCTTTTTCTGGCTTCGACGATGCAGTAAAGCTTGATTAATACGCTGTGTTCTCATATGCATTTGCCAAATGAGATAAAGCCAGATAATAATATAAACGGAAATGAAGACAATCCATATGATAGGATTCAGCACAGCATCAATCCAACCCGCTATTAGACAAGTCACTGTAAGTACAATCGCCGTCAACAAGAAATGCAAGACTACTCTTAATCTGTAGGACATACGGTCAAGCTCTTCCAAAATCCACGAGAGCATTCCCATTAAACCACTCATCATAAAGAGGGCTAAAATATTTCCTACACTAACTTTGGGATAGATAAGCTGCGGAAATAATTGACCAAGTAAAAGGAGTGCAAGGTAAAAGAACGATCCCGTTCTCACGCCGGATACAAAATAAGCAATTAAACGTTTCATTGGTTCCTCCTAGACCCCTAAATAATCCATCAAGGATTTGACATATTTTCGGCTGACACTGGACTTCACTCCACCTGTCATTTTAGCCATCATATTGCCAGAAAAACTATCTGATAGGGACTCCAAATGGTCTATATTCATAACAGCATGACGTGATATCTGTAAAAAACTTCGACGATTGATGCGATGCTGAAAGTTTGTCAGTGTCTCTCTCATCGTATAGGTATTGTTTACGGTATAAATCGTTAACACATTCTTATCAATCTCAGCTAGGATAATGTCATCAATTTTTACCATAACCAAATGATCATCCGTTTTAATAGGAATCACCACTTGATTTACAACTGAAAATTGTTCGAGATAATCCATTACCTCTCGTGCTTGATCAGACAATCGCTCTGCTTGGATGACCACACAGGGATCCTTTGCCGAAATATCTGATTTTTCTTCAAAACGAAGTTTCATTCCTATTCCAACTCTCACTTATTTTTTCTGGCTAGTTCTTTTCACTAAAACAATCCAAAGAATACTTGCTAGAAGAATACCTCCTAACACTATAAGGTAAGTATTTTCCTTTGTCAATAAACCTTGCCAATTGAGCTGAACGCCCATTTTTTCTTGAAACTCTTGAAGAAGGTTATCTTGACCTTTGAAGGTCTCACTTAATGTTTCTTTCATGAGGACTTGTCGATAAAGTGCAGCAATATAAGTTGCTGGAGTACATTTCATTAGTAGTTGTGCAAAATCAGGTAGGACACCTAAAGGTACATAAGTTCCTACCAAAAAACCAGAAGCTGTCCCCACTATGGTCGAAAACTTTCCAAGACTGTCTACGGATTGGAAAAAGTAAACAAAAATGGCATTCACTAAGCTAGAAAGCAGGCTACTAAGCATCATAATGAGAAGAAGTTCGGGTAGTATGGATAACTTTGGCACTTCTCTAAAATAGCCACACATCAGCACATACATAAGGACCTGCATGGCAAAAGAGATGATGATTGCGCTCGTTAGATACGAAAATGGTAACCGCCACTTCCCTTGATCCGATAAATAAATATCCTGATCCACTTGATGTTCACGGTCCTTTACCAACTGAGTTAGGGCAGCCAGACTGGTCGTAATCCCTGTCACAGCTAGCGTCCCACTCATCAACCAATTATTTAACAAAGGACCACTATTGGGGAGCTGAGCCCAAGCATCTGTTAGATTTTTTTGAAGAAAAATAATATAGAGAATAAAGGAAATCAAGGCTCCCAACAAGGAGAAGAAAACTCCTGAACGATTCCTGAAGTACAATAAAAAATTTCGCTTTAGTAAGGCTAGCATTAGCGAACCTCCCTTCCTGTAAGTGCAATAAAGGCATCATCCATGGTCCCTGGACGAAACTCAAAATGGGCTATTCTATCTCTAACTTGTGCCAGGTAATCAATGGCTTCCCTTTCACTCTCAGGTTGAAAAACATACTCCAGTTGACTTTGTTGCTCTACTGACATTCCCGAAGTTTTAAGACTTTCTATCTGCTCTATCTCCTTGAAACGAATCTTCAAGATGTTTTTTGCATACTGGCTCTTAATATCTAATGCCGATCCCTGAGCAATCACTTTCCCATGGTCCACAATATAAATCTGATCAGCTTCATCTGCTTCGTCAAGATAATGCGTGGTCAGTACAACGGTCATTCCCTCTTCTCTCTGCAATTGATAGAGCAAATCCCAAATAGACTTCCGAGTTTGGATATCTAAACCTGTCGTTGGCTCATCTAAGAACAGAATATCTGGTTGTGAGAGTAGAGCACGCGCAATGTCAACCCGACGCTTTTGGCCACCTGAAAGCGTCCCGTATTTTTGTTTTTGGAAAGCTGATAGACCTAATCGATCAATGAGATCTGACACACGATTAGGTTTAAGCCCTTTATACTGTTTAGCACGAATAATCAGATTTTCCCTAACCGTCAGCATCTCATCCAGTACACTAGCTTGAAAAACAACTCCGAGTTTTGTATTTGGTGCATATAGAACCTGACCTTGTGTTGGTTCTTTTAGACCTATTAACATGGAAATAGTTGTTGATTTTCCTGCACCATTGGGACCCAAAATAGCATTAAAACTTCCTTTTTCAAACTGTAACTGAATATCGTCAACAGCCGTGTGATTACCGTACCGTTTTATTAAATGTTTAGCTTGTAAAATCATATTTTTCCCTCCTTCTGACACATTTAGCCTAACAAAAAAGCCGTCGGAAAAACGGCTTTTGAGGATAAGTGGTTGAAATGTCAGGTTAAGTGGTGAGATGGTGGGAATAGAATTATATTTTTCGATTTAAAATCCTCCAGAGCTTAGCTCCGAAGGATTCATTTTTATTTCACGACAATATTAACGAGTTTAGTTGGCTCAAACAGTTTGGGGAACTATTTGAGGTTGCGAATGAGCAACTAAATTGGTTATTTCACGACAATATTAACGAGTTTATTAGGTACCGCAATCACTTTCACAATTTCCTTGCCATCAATCTCTGCTTTGACTTTTTCGTCAGCCAGAGAGACTTCTTGCAATTCTTCGCGTGAAAGATCTTTAGCAACCATGAGTTTAGCACGGACTTTACCTTTGATTTGGACAACGATTTCAATTTCATCTTCAATCAATTTGCTTTCGTCCCATGTTGGCCAAGCTACGTAAGAGATTGACTCACCTGTTGCTACGACTGTTTGCCATAGTTCTTCTGCCAAGTGAGGCGCAAATGGGGCAATCAATTGGATAAAGCCTTTGGCGTAATCCACATAGAGTTTATCTTCCTTGTTAGCAGCATTAACAAAGACCATGAGCTGAGCAATGGCTGTGTTGAATTTCATAGACTCGATTTGCTCAGTAACAGATTTAACAGTTTCGTTATAAACCTTGTCAAGAGCGCCATTGTTTTCCTCAACGATTTCTTTACTTGTAATCAAACGGTAAACACGGTCAAGGAATTTACGGCTTCCTTCCAATCCTTCTTCAGACCAAGCGATTGAAGCATCGAGTGGTCCCATGAACATTTCATAGACACGAAGGGTATCAGCACCGTATTGTTCCACCACATCGTCTGGGTTAACCACGTTCTTGAGGGATTTAGACATCTTGGCTGGTGCTTGCTCCAACTCTTCCCCTGTTTCCACATGGAAGAAGGAACCGTCACGTTTTTCAACCTTGTCAGTTGCCACAAGAGCTCCACGGTGATCACGGTAGCTTGTTCCCAAGATCATTCCTTGGTTAAAGAGTTTTTGGAATGGCTCTTTAGTCGGTACAACACCAAGGTCATAGAGGAATTTGTGCCAGAAACGAGCGTAAAGCAAGTGAAGCACGGCGTGTTCTGCACCACCCACATAGATATCTACTGGCAACCATTGTTTGAGGAGATCCTCGTCAGCCAATTTCTCTGTGTTGTGTGGATCGATATAGCGGAGGTAGTACCAGCTTGAACCTGCCCATTGTGGCATAGTATTAGTCTCACGACGACCTTTGACACCATCCTCACGAGTCACTTCAAGCCAGTCTGTCAAGTTAGCCAATGGGCTTTCACCAGTACCTGAAGGGCGAATGTCCTTGGTTACTGGCAAGACAAGTGGGAGTTCACTTTCTGGAACAGCTGTTGAAGTACCATCTTCCCAATGAATAATTGGGATTGGTTCACCCCAGTAACGTTGACGGCTAAAGAGCCAGTCACGAAGGCGGTAAGTGATTTTTTCTTGACCAAAGCCTTTTTCTTCCAACCAAGCCACGATTTTAGCAATCGCTTCTTCTTTGTTGAGACCGTTCAAGAAGTCAGAGTTGACGTGAAGGCCATCTTCTGTGTAAGCAGCCTCTTCAACGTTTCCACCTTCCAAGACTTCTACGATTGGAAGGTCAAACTGTTTAGCAAATTCCCAGTCACGCTCATCGTGGGCAGGTACGGCCATAACAGCACCTGTTCCGTAGCTAGCAAGAACATAGTCCGCAATCCAGATTGGGATTTCTTTCCCATTGACAGGGTTGACGGCATAAGCACCAGTCCAAACCCCTGTTTTTTCCTTGGCAAGATCTGTACGAGCCAAGTCTGATTTAAGGCTGGCTTGATGTTTGTAATCAGCTACAGCCTCAGCTTGTTCAGGTGTTGTGATGGCATCTACCAAGTCATGTTCAGGCGCCAAAACAGTGAAGGTCGCACCAAAAAGAGTATCTGGACGAGTCGTAAAGACGGTGAATTCCCTGTCAGTACCTTTCACTTTGAAGGTGACATTGGCACCTGTTGATTTCCCAATCCAGTTGCGTTGCATGTCCTTGATAGACTCTGGCCAATCCAAGTCATCCAAGTCGTTGAGCAAGCGCTCAGCATAAGCCGTGATTTTAAGCATCCATTGGCGCATTGGTTTGCGGACAACTGGATAACCGCCACGCTCAGATGTTCCATCTGGAAGGACTTCTTCATTGGCGATAGCTGTTCCTAGTTCCTCAACCCAGTTTACTGGTACTTCCGCTTCATAAGCCAAACCTTTTTCGTAAAGCTTGGTGAAAATCCACTGTGTCCACTTGTAGTAATTTGGATCTGTTGTGTTGACTTCACGGTCCCAGTCGTAAGAGAAGCCAAGTGCGTTGATTTGACGTTTGAAGTTGGCAATATTTTCCGCTGTGAAGTCAGCTGGATCATTACCAGTATCCATAGCGTATTGCTCTGCAGGCAAACCAAAAGCATCCCATCCCATTGGGTGAAGGACATTATAGCCTTGGGCACGTTTGTAACGGCTGAGGATATCTGTTGCAGTATAACCTTCTGGGTGTCCTACGTGCAGACCTGCTCCAGATGGGTAAGGGAACATATCAAGCGCATAAAACTTAGGTTTTGAAGCATCTGTTCCTGTCTTAAACGTGTGATGGTCAGCCCAGTATTTTTGCCACTTGGGCTCGATTTCTTTATGATTGTAAAAACTCATGGTCTCTCTCCAATATTCGTAATGCTTCTATTATAGCATTTTTGAGGGATTTTTAAAGATGGTAAGGGAAGTTTAAGAGACGAATTGACCCTGGTTTAGTTTGCGTTTTTTTGCATTTTTGTTTACAAAAAAGCAAAAAGATGCTATACTAGTATCAGAAAGCAGGTGACTCATGTATCAGGAGCAACGATTAGAGAAAATATTAACACTCCTGGAAGAGAGGGGAAACCTATCTGTCAAGGAAATGGTCGATGAATTAGGAGTTTCCAAAGACACTGTCAGAAGAGATTTCGACTGTCTCAGCCAGAGGAATCTGGCTCAGCGTACCCATGGTGGCATTCTTCCAGTAAAAAATACCACTGTTCTTGGCTTCCAAGAACGTCAGAAAGGACTCACTGAAGACAAGAAAAAAATGGCAGACCTAGCGCTTATCTTGGTCAAAGACCAAGCTCTACTCTTCTTCGATGTCTCTACCCTGATGCTTGAAGTTTCACAAAAATTGACTAAGAAGATCACTGTCTACTCCCACTCTTTGGACAACGCCTTGGTCCTAAGTGGTAAAGAAGGCGTTGACTTCCATCTCTTGGGAGGAAGATTTTACAGTAAAAACCGCTTCTACTATTCGCTTCACGAAGCCCAGCTCTTGCAACATCTACAATTTGACTTAGCCTTCTTTGGAGCGGCTAGTCTCAATCAAGGAGTGGTCAGCTATGAGGACGAGGAGGACGTTGCCGTTAAGCAACTAGCCATGCAGTCTGCCCGAACTAAGATTCTTATCGCTGAATCAGACAAGTATGAAAAACATTCCAAATATATCTTGGGTAAGATTGAAGACTTTGACTACTGGATTACAGATAAGAAACCTGATCCTGATTTGGTCGAAGCCCTTAAAGACAAAGTAACAATTTTATATGATGGAAAGGATAGCGATTATGAGTAATATCCGTTTGATTATCAGTGACATTGATGGCACTATTCTCACTAGTAACCACCAGGTGGATGAGCAACTGATTGAGGTAATGCCAGAGCTTGAAAAGGCAAATATTCCCTTTGTTTTAGCCTCTGCCCGTTCGCCACTAGGGATGCAACCAATTGCTCATAAACTGGGACTTCATGACAATCCCATCGCCTGTTACAATGGCGCCTTAGTACTTGAGGGTAATCGTACTATCATCCAACACCCTGTGGATAAAGCTGAGATTCAAGAACTTCTTGGCTACTTATCCACAGACTACCCAAGCGTCTCTGTGAATATCTACTCTGGCAAGGACTGGATTACCAACGAACTAGACAAATGGTCTCAGTTGGAAGGAAGTATCACGGGTGAATCTCCTATCATTAAGGAACTGCAAGACACAGTCTCAGACTCAGAACCACCTATCCACAAGCTATTGTTGATTGATGAGCCTGAAGTTATTCAGGACCTCCATCAAAAACTCCTAAGCATGGATTTTACACAGACAGCATTCTACTTATCCAAAGATAACTATCTTGAAGTCACAGCCAAACATGTTTCTAAAGAACACGCTCTCATCGAGGTTGCCAAATATTACGACCTTCCTCTTGAACAAGTCATGACAATCGGAGATAACTTCAACGACAGTCCTATGCTGGCTCTAGCTGGCCTGGGAATTGCTATGGGCAATGCACCTGAAGGGGTTAAAGAAACTGCAAACTTAGTAACAACTTCAAATGATGAACATGGTGTGGCTCAAGCTATTACAGAACATGTCCTAAACTAAGCCAATATCTAATGGTGGGAACAGCCTTTAATTGCCAACTCGAATTTTAGAACAAAAGGAAAGGTGCCCCAGAGGTACCTTTCTTTTTTCAACGAAAAAAGCCCTCCTCTTTCAAAGAAGGACTAGATTTTCTATAGGTAAAGAAGAAGACCCACAAGGATTCCAATGACGTAGCCTGCCAAAACATCACTAGGATAGTGAACACCACCTAGCACGCGCAAAAGAGCTAGAGCGCCCGCCAGAAAAAGCATAGCCCCACCTAGCCAGGGGTTAAGCGTCAGCGCCAACATAGCAATAACAGTCGCTGAGAAAACATGCCGGCTGGGAAAGGACTTGCCTAAACTGTCCTTCTTAATAAGGGGTTGGATAGCCCAAGTCTGGTATGGACGCGGTCGATTATAGAGACTACGACCAAGAGACAGAAGGAAAAAGCCTCCCCCCATAATAAGCACTGTCGTAGAGAGAATAAACCAGCCGCCCCTTAGCCAAACCCAAATAAGAAATATAGGAAAAAGTAGGTAAAAAATCCTAGTTATAATTTTGTTCAAGCCTTCTAAAACCTTAGCGTAAGAACGCAAAGGAGTGCTAATCCTATCGTAAAATCGTTTATAATTCATCATCCGTTAGAAAAAAGGGAGTGACACAGAACTAAATTTCAAAAATCTAGCTTCTAGTCTCTCCCCTCAAGTTTAATGAGATAGTCTTCCGAGGTTGAAGTCTCTTATCCCAACCTCTTTTATCTATCTTAAAGTTCAGCGATTTGGTAAAGTTCAAGTTCAGCAGCTGTTTCTGAACCAAACATGTTAATCATGATTTTAACCTTGTTGTTTTCAATTTCTACAACACGGCCTTCTTGACCCATAAAGGCACCATCAATGATTTGAACCACATCACCAACCTTGATATTAGTATCAAAGACATCAACAGTTTGACCCATTGAAATCAAGATTTGACGGATTTCTTCTTCCAAAAGTGGTGTTGGTTTAGAACGGTTACCGTGAGAACCAACGAAACCAGTAACGTTCGGAGTATTACGGACAACGAACCATGCTTCGTCTGTCATTACCATCTCAACAAGAACGTAACCAGGGAAGCGGTTTTCCTCCACTTCTTTAACTTTACCGTTTTTCTCAACATTGACAGTTTGAGTTGGGATTTCAACACGCAAGATATTTTCAAGCATGTTATAAGTTTGGGCACGTTGCAAAAGGTTTTCTTTAACTTTGTTTTCGTATCCTGAATACGTTTGAAGGACGAACCAGCCCTTGTCGAATGAATCTAGCATTTTAGGATTCCTTTCTTTTTTCTAAATGACATTTAAACACCTTTGGCTAGCTATCTTCTAGATTCGAGTGTTAAATGTAAATGAATGCCTATGGTTTAATTCAAAGCGTAATAAAAAAGCCTGATGGCCCTTGTTCTCGCTTTTATCTGCATTTATTATAACAAAAAAGAGCAGGCATTCCCACTCTTTTTGTGTTTTCTTTAGAAAAAGTTAATCAGTGCTGACATAGCGCGACTCAACAATTCATCAAACGCATAGATGATGACAGTGAAGAACGCAGTATACTCAAGAACTGAAATAAAATCATGCCAGCGTTGTTTACGGTCTGGCCAAGTCGTGTCTTTCAAGACTTTGAAAATACTTCCAGTTTGTCTCACGGTGTCTCCTATCTTGTTTCCTTATGCAAGGTGTATTTTTTACAATGTTTACAAAATTTGTTAACTTCTAGTCGTGTTGGTTTGGGAGTGTTACTCACATTAATTGAGTAGTTTCGGCTCCCGCATTCAGCACACGCTAGGCTTGCTTTTTTCTGTGCCATAACGCCTCCGTTCTTTTTATCTTACCACTTTTAGGTGCAATTGACAAGCTATCTAAACAGACCTGAGAAGGAGTCTGTAATCTTATCCCATAGGCTACTTGCCTGATCTTTAACGTCATTCACAACATCTGATGCCTTATCTGTCCATGACTTGTTACTACTATTACGTGAGTCATTTGGATCTGCCGTATAGTCTAGGGTTTGACCATCAGCTGCATAGGCATTTTCAACAGTAAACTCAGTACCTGGTGTATTTGGTAAAACATCCGCAGCGATATAGCTGAAGATCGTCGAAGCTGTTCCCGAGCTGGCTCCTGTTAGGTAGTGACTTTCGTCAGTCTTATCAAAACCAATCCAGGTCGTCATGACCACATCAGGAGTATAACCAATCACCCACTGGTCACTAGTCAAATCCTTGTTGAATTCAGCCTGAACAGTACCTGTCTTACCTGCCATTGTGTAACCCGTGTAGTTGGCATTCACAGCGGAACCATTTGAGAAGGTACCAAGCATCATGCTGGTCATCTGGTTAGCTACTGACTGGCTGACAACACGTTTTGACTTCTTACTATGGGTAGCAATAATGTCTCCACTGGCATTTTCAATTTTAGTGATGAAATAAGCTGTATTCATCTCACCACCATTAGCAAAGGTCGCATAAGCCTGAGCCATTTGAAGAGGACTGGCTGTCACACCACCACCAAGTGAAATTCCAAGTTCTTCCGGAACATTGTCAAAGTTAAGACCAAATTTTTGACCGTAACTAATCCCCTTTTGAATACCGATTTGATTAAAGAGGTAAACTGCTGGGATATTGTAGGAGTTGGCCAAAGCTTGATACATGGGCACATCCTCTGTCTCAACACCACCGTAGTTGGTTGGAGTATAGCCGTTATAGTCGATTGGTTTATTAGGAAGGTCCTTATTGATGCTCCATCCTGAAGCCAGAGCTGGGGCATAGACCACTAAAGGTTTGATGGTCGATCCAGGACTACGCTTTCCTTGAGTTGCATAGTTAAAGTTACGGAAGGTTGTATCACTAGTACCACCCACACGACCTACTAGACCACGTACCGCTCCAGTTATTGGATCAAGTGCCACACTAGCTGACTGAGCTGTACTACCGTCACTTTCTGATGTAGGGAAGAGATAGGTATTTTCGTAGGTTTGTTGCATATTAGCTTGTGAGTTGGCATCCATCTCTGTATAGATTTTGTAACCATTTTTTACGATTTCATCCTCACTCAAGCCATAAGTTTTCGTAGCTTCTTCAATAACAGCATCAAAGTAAGACGGATACTTGTAGTCATCGCCAGTCCCTTGATAGGTATCATCCAGGCGACTAGCCATATCAACTCCTGCGGCACTGTCGGCATCGGCCTGACTCAACTTCTTGTCATCAACCATGTTGGCGAGAACGGTGTTTCGACGGTTGGTCGCATTTTGGATATTATCGATTGGGTTGTAAATTTCAGGTCCCTTAAGCATACCAGCGAGGGTCGCTGCTTCATCAACCGTTAGATTGGCAGCACTTGTCCCGAAGT
Organism: Streptococcus sp. FSL R7-0248; assembly: GCF_037967965.1. Classification (NCBI taxonomy): domain Bacteria; kingdom Bacillati; phylum Bacillota; class Bacilli; order Lactobacillales; family Streptococcaceae; genus Streptococcus; species Streptococcus sp. FSL R7-0248. The sequence continues at coordinate 190,287 of NZ_CP150201.1, read as the reverse complement.
ATTTTTGGCTGGCGTCTTCAACACCCCAAACCCCATTTCCGAAGTAGGCATTATTGAGGTACATAGTAAGGATTTCTTGCTTGCTGTATTTCTTGGTTAATTCCAAAGAGAGGAAGAATTCCTTAGCCTTACGAGTAACAGTCTGTTCTTGAGTCAAGAAGGCATTTTTAGCCAACTGTTGGGTAATGGTTGAACCACCACCAAAGCGCCCCATGGACACAATAGCCAGGAGGAATCGCTTGACGTTAACCCCGCTATTTTTATAGAAGGTACGGTCCTCAGTTGCTATGACAGCATTCTCCAAGCTATCACTAATAGCATCCAGCTCCACATAAGTCCCTTTTTGCCCTGACAAAGAACCAGCTTGATTGCCTTCTTTGTCATAGATAACCGTAGTGGCTTTCAAGGCATCTTGAAGGTCTGAAACATTGGTCGTCTTGGCAATATAGAAAAGGTAGGAACCTACTGTCAGAACCAGCACAGCTAGCATGATAAAGAGAATTTTCCCAATATGATAGCGACGCCAGAAACGGCGAATAGGATTTCTTGGCGAAAGCGTAAACTTGCTCAAGAACGCCTGAACCTTACCTAAGGGTTTGGTGGTATCAATAGGTTTCTTTTGCTTAGAACGTTGATAACGTGACGTCTCCTTACTTTCCTGAGACATATCCAAGTCTTCAACGGCTTGTTCAACCTCATCAGGTTTCTTAGCGAACAATCCCTTTATCTTATCTTGTAAATCCTTCGATTTTCCAGCAGGCTGGGATTCCTTACCCTTTCCGCTAGTTTCTTCTTTAAAAAGTTTGTTTTTTAGATTATCAAAAAATGTCATAACCTTATTATACCAAGTTTTTACAGGTTCTGTCCTCTTTTAAACGTTCATGATATAATGAAACCATGACTTTACACGTAGAAATTATCAATCCTTATCCTGCAACGACTGTCAAAGACTTGCTAGAAACTAAGCTCCTCATTCCTCGTAAGATTCGTCATTTCCTACGCACGAAAAAGCACGTCCTTATCAATGGAGAAGCTATTAATTGGCAGAGTCCTGTTGAAAAAGGCGATAAGATTAGCCTGACCTTTGACCGGGAGGACTACCCTGAAAAAATTATCCCTATGGGAAATGCTAATTTGATAGAGCCTCTCTACGAGGATCAACATCTCATCGTGGTCAATAAGCCTGAAGGAATGAAAACGCATGGTAATGAACCCACAGAAATTGCTCTTCTTAACCATGTTTCGGCCTACTGTGGGCAGACCTGTTACGTCGTTCATCGACTAGACATGGAGACTAGTGGAGCTGTGCTCTTCGCTAAAAATCCGTTTATCCTGCCAATTCTCAATCGACTCTTGGAAGATAAGAATATTCAGCGTCAATACTGGGCATTAGCTGAAGGTAAATTCCAAACCAAGGAGACTGTGTACAATGACAAGATTGGACGCGACCGCCATGATCGTAGAAAACGAGTGGTTGATCCTAGAAAAGGGCAGGTTGCCTATACAACCGTCACACGCCTCAAAGCCTTCAAAGGAGCTAGTCTGGTCAATTGCCAACTAAAAACCGGCCGGACCCACCAAATTCGTGTGCATCTGGCCCACCATGGACATGCCATTCTGGGAGACCCTCTTTATAGTCACCGAACCGCATCTCGACTCATGCTCCACGCCCACACTCTTAGTTTCACCCATCCCTTAACACTCGAAAAAATCACTGTTAAGGCGAGTTCAGACAGTTTTGAACAAGGGTTGAGAAATCACAAATAATAGAAGTAGGCTTATTCTCAAGCATAGTGCGAAAGGATTATCCTAATGATCCTCTAGTTATGACACAGTGGAAGCTTGCAAATAAGTTACTTTTATTGACTTCAAAAACCTTGACCGCCTTGAATCTCCCTTTACAATATGTTATCCTTTACATATCATTTAAAATTTGAGGGGTATTTAATTTATGAATCCAGTCGATCAATGGCTAGCAATTAACGCCAAGTATTTCCCAACAGAACAAGTGCAGTACATCCGCCAACGTCTTGAAGCACTTCCTGAACAACAACTTTCAATGCTTTACTCAATCAGCTTCCAAGATCCTACGATGATGCTTGTCATCTCACTTTTTGGTGGTTCTCTTGGAATCGACCGCTTTATTTTGGGACAAGTTGGTCTTGGTGTTGGTAAACTTTTGACATGTGGTGGATGTGGTATCTGGTCAATCGTTGACTGGTTCCTTATCATGGATGCTACTCGCCAATCAAACGCTCAAAAACTCTTTGCAGTTATTGGCTAATGAAAAACTATTTCACACGCTTGTGGGCCTACCACCAGCGTTTTTTTAGATTATATCTCTTAGTTTTAGTGGCAGTTTATGGAGTCTACCTTTTGCATCTGCCAACACCACTCAGTTTAATCCTAAGACCATTTGGACTTAAGGGCTGGAGCGCAGGCCTAACACGCGCTAGTGTTAGGCTCTTACACCTAGATTGGCAAGGGGCCTGGGACTATAATCCACTGATATACCCTCTAGTGGTCTATATCCTAACCTATTTCTTTCTCTTTCCCATCTTTAGTGATAAGAAGATTATTAGGAAATAAAGCAAACACTCTTATTCGATTCCCATTGCCGTCCCCTTACACTATTGCTATAATTGTAATTATCAACATTTTTATAATCAAGTTATCTGGAGGTTATACACATGAAACAACAAGATTGGATTGATTTTTTCCAAGCAGTTAATGGTCGTAATCCAAGTATTCAAGAAATGGCTGAAGCAGCTCAGAAAGGCGAGTTTGTCCGAGAAACTCCCAAACCAACTGTCGAAATAACAAAACCTGTCCCACAAAAAGAGACTGTAGAAACTGCCGAAAATGATGTTGACAATTATGATGTTGCTGAAGAACCACTAGCTGATACCAACTTAGAGGAACTACAGGATTTACCAAATACTAGCCCCGCGTCAAGTCAGACTAATGCTACCTTCCAACATCCAAATCATAACTTTAACGAGACTTGGACGCAACACGAAAGTAAGTCTCAAACAAACCTCATCATGATAGCCATCGCTTCTATCCCAGTTATCCTCTGGGCTCTTGCAATGATACTCTTTGGAATTGCCAGTGATGAGCTTAGTGGCGGCTTGCTCACGGCTTTTCTCTCCATCATCATTTCTTTACCCTTGGTAGTACTTCAAATATTACCAGCTCTTCTAAATAAAACCGATAAAAAATGGCCAATCTTTATCCTATCCTTTCTTCTAGGATGGACATTCATCGGTTGGGTTATCTTTCTTGTTATTTCTATCAATACGAATAAGGAAGCAGAGCGCATTAGACAGCAACAAATGATGATGCAAATGGCAGGTCAACAAGGAAGTTCTGGTACATTTAACCCTTTTCAGTAATTAACAACAAATAATTGAAAAAAAGAAAACCCAGAAAAAGTTTCTCTACTTTTCCTAGGTTTTTTCTTTTGCTTTTTAAACTCTTAGTAACCCATCATTCCTGGATCCATAGCTGGCGCTGCTGGAGCCTCTGGTTCAGGTTTGTTGGCAACAACTGCTTCAGTTGTCAAGATAAGACTTGCTACTGAAGCGGCATTTTGAAGGGCAGAACGCGTTACCTTAACTGGGTCAATGATTCCTGCTTCAACCATATCTACCCATTCACCATTGGCAGCGTTAAATCCTGTACCAACTGGGCTATTCTTCAATTTATCGATGATAACGGAACCTTCATATCCAGCATTATAGGCAATTTGGCGAACTGGCTCTTCCAAAGCACGGAGTACAATATTACGTCCTGTAGCGTCGTCACCTTCAAAATCAAGTTCAGCAACCTTTGCAATGACGTTAACTAGGGCTGTACCACCACCTGCTACGATACCTTCTTCAACAGCCGCACGGGTAGCATTAAGGGCATCTTCGATACGAAGTTTCATTTCTTTAAGAGCTGTTTCAGTGGCTGCACCGACCTTAACAACTGCAACCCCACCAGACAATTTAGCCAAACGCTCTTGAAGTTTTTCACGGTCAAATTCAGATGTTGTTGTTTCCAATTGAGACTTGATGAGGTTTACACGGTTAGCAATCGCTTCTGCGCTTCCTGCACCTTCAACGATAACTGTGCTATCCTTATCCACAGTTACTTTCGAAGCTTGACCAAGTGCTGCCATCGTTGCATCCTTAAGCTCAAGACCAAGATCCTCAGTAATAACAGTTGCTCCAGTCAATACGGCAATGTCTTCTAACATCGCTTTACGGCGGTCACCAAAGCCAGGTGCCTTAACAGCAACAACATTGAAAGTTCCACGAATCTTGTTAAGAACAAGTGTTGGAAGCGCTTCACCATCCACGTCATCAGCAATAATCAAAAGTGGACGACTGGTCTTAAGCACTTCTTCCAAGAGTGGGAGGACATCTTGAATATTTGAAATTTTCTTGTCAGTCACAAGGATAAATGGATTTTCAAGGTCAGCGACCATTTTTTCATTATCAGTAACCATGTACTGAGAAAGATAACCACGGTCAAACTGCATACCTTCAACCACTTCGAGTTCTGTCTCCATACCACGAGACTCTTCAATAGTGATAACACCGTCATTACCCACACGTTCCATAGCTTCTGAAATGTATTCACCAACTTTTTCAGAACGTGATGAAACCGCTGCGACTTGAGCAATGGCTTCCTTATTGGCAACTGGTTGAGCAATAGCTTTAAGCTCTTCCACAGCTGTAGCCACAGCTACTTCAATCCCACGACGGATACCGATTGGATTAGCACCAGCCGTTACATTTTTTAGACCTTCACGGACAATAGCTTGTGTCAAAACAGTGGCTGTAGTTGTTCCGTCACCAGCAATATCGTTAGTTTTTGAAGCCACTTCGCTGACCAGTTTGGCACCCATATTTTCAAAGTGATCTTCGAGTTCGATTTCTTTAGCAATTGTTACACCATCATTAGTGATAAGAGGTGAGCCAAAAGCTTTTTCCAAAACCACGTTACGACCTTTAGGGCCAAGCGTTACCTTAACTGTATCAGCCAAAGTATCAACACCACGAACCATTGCTGCACGTGCATCTGATGAAAATTTAATATCTTTTGCCATAGTTACTCCTTCTTTATCTTAGTTTATATCTGATTAGCATTGACCTAAGCTAGGACCGCTAAAATATCTGCTTCACGGATAATTGAAACGGAATCATCTCCGTCTTTAACATTGACACCTGCACCATTTTCAACAAGGACTTTATCGCCTGCTGCAACACTAGGTGCAATCAATTCACCAGTAAGAGTTCGGATTCCTTCACCTACTGCTAAAACCTCAGCAGTCTTTGTAGCTTCATGACTGGCTCCTGCCAATACAAAGCCACTAGCTGTTTTTTCTTCTGTTTCTTCAAAACGGACAACGATACGATCGCCCAATGGTTTCAATGCCATACCGATTACCTCCAAATGTTATTTGTTATTAGTAACGTGTGAAACGTTATTTTTAGCACTCATTAACCAAGAGTGCTAATCTATATATTTATTTTAGCACTTGGTCAAAAATAGTCAAGAAAAAACTACCCAAAATCTGAACTTTGGATAGTTTCTTTTTGCTTATTAACCGAGTACCAAGGCATCGTCATTGAGGACTTGTCCACTATTTTTGTGGAAGAGATCCATAAGTTCTGCAACAGTGAGATTTTTCTTTTCCTCACCTCGCACATCGACGACAATTTTACCATGATAGAGCATGACCAGACGGTTCCCATATTCGATAGCATGTTCCATATTATGGGTAATCATAAGAGTTGTCAACTCTTGTTCTTCAACAATCTTACGTGTCAAATTCATAACCATATCACTTGTCTTAGGATCTAGCGCAGCTGTATGTTCATCTAAAAGCAAAATCTTTGGACGAACCAAGGTCGCCATAGCAAGTGTCAAGGCCTGACGTTGTCCACCTGACAAGAAATTAGCATCGGTCTTCATACGATTTTCAAGCCCAAGACCAAGATCTATCAAGGCTTCCTTGAAGACTTGACGCTCGCTTTCAGTAATAGACTTTTTAAAGAAGCTACGTTTCTTACCTCGACGATAGGCAATCGCCATATTTTCTTCAATAGAAAGGTTTGTCGCTGTCCCCATTCGAGGATCTTGGAAAACACGGCTAATATCTTTAGAGCGCTCATCTACAGATGCTTTCTTAATAGATTGTCCCTCCAACAAGATATCCCCTTCATCAATGCTAAGAACACCAGCGATTGAATTCATCAAGGTTGATTTACCAGCACCATTTCCTCCAATAACAGAGATAAAGTCTCCCTGCTCAATGTCGAGATCCAAACCACGAAGGACGTGATTTTCATTGACTGTGCCTTTTTCAAAGGTCTTGTGAATCTGTTGTAAACTAAGTAAAGCCATTACTTGTCACCTCCTAAAGTCAAGGATTTGTTAGGTTTGATTTTCAATTTTTGTCGTACTTCTGGCACATATAGGATGACAGCAAGCAAGATGGCTGAAGCCAATTTCAACATTTGAGCATCAACGTTCATGGCAAGGATAATAACCAAGACTAGACGGTAAAGAACAGCTCCTACAACAATTGACCACAGGCGTTTACCAAGTGGTAGATACTTGACGATAACCTCAGCCAAGATAATTGCAGCCAAGCCATTTACGATTGTACCAGTACCCATATTCATATCCGCATAGCCATTGTTTTGAGCTAGGAGGGCACCTGATAGGGCAATCAAACCATTGGAAATCATGTAGCCAAGAATCTTCATACGGTCAACCTTGATACCATTGGCTTCACCCATGGCAAGGTTATCACCTGTCGCACGAAGGGCCAGACCAACCTGCGTATTAAGGAGGACAACCAACATAAGCACTACCAGACTAACAAAAATCAGTCCTAATAGAATCACACCATTCAGCTTAGACAAACCGAGTCCCATCACCATAGTTACTAGCGTATTATGTCCTGATAGAGAGACATTGGCACTTCCAAGAACCAAAAGGTTAACGGAATAGAGCCCCGTTAAGGTAATAATCCCTGTTAAAAGTGCTGGTATCTTCATTTTCGTATGCATAAAGCCAGACACAGCTCCAGCAAGCATACCAGCCACAAAACCACCTAAAGTCGCAAAGATTGGGTTGATTCCACGGATAATCATGATAGTTGTCGTAGCAGCACCAAGTGGGAAAGCCCCTTCAGCTGTCAAATCAGCAAGGTCCAAAATACGGAAGGTAATGAAGACCCCAATAGCCATGATTGCCCAGAGAAGTCCCTGAGAAATGGCTGTTAGCACCACATTTGAAAATCCATTCTTCGATGACTTATTCACCTTGAGCTTAATGACACCCTTATCTTTTTTGGCAATCGGTTTGTCATCTTTCGTTGATACTTTAGATTCCTCATCACTAATGCTAGAAACATCAATGCCAAGTTCTTTAGCCATGTCATGGTTAACCACAACATTTAGTGTTTTAGGATACTCTGCATCGACATCCTTGACCTTCTCACCTCGGAGAACACGGCCTGCCAACTTACCTGTTTGACGACCAAGAGCTTCATAGTTGGTTCCATAAGTGAATAGGACACCTTTTTCTACACTACCAGCGTCACTACCAACAACTGGAACCTTAGTCTCTTTAGAAAGATCTACCAAGGTATTAATAGCACTAACAATAGTATTGTCAGTTGGGATGAAGATGACTTGGGTCTGACTCATCAAGCTCTTGGCTGTATCTTGGATATCGTTGGTTGATGAAATTCCCTTAATAACCGTTTCAATACCAGCTTCCTTGAAGTATTTCTTGGCTTCTTCAACCTGAACTTCTGAGTTACGCTCGCTGGTCGTGTACATAATCCCAACTTTTTTAGTATTTGGAAGGACCTTTTTCAACAACTCAACTTGTTTGTTGATAGGGGACATGTCACTTGTCCCTGTCACATTTCCTCCAACATTGTCCATAGACTTAACCAGTTTAGCTGAGACTGGATCTGTGACAGCTGTAAAGAGAATTGGCTTGTCCTTTGTCAAACTACTCAAAGACTGGGCTGCTGGGGTTGCGATAGCCAACATAAGATCGTTATCTTCAATAAGCGACTGAGAAATCGTCTGCAAGTTAGACTGATCCCCTTGTGCATTCTGATAATCAATTTTGATGTTCTTACCGTCAACATAACCTTCCTCTTTGAGTTCTTCAATGAACCCTTTACGTGTCGCTGACAAGGAAGGATGTTCCACATATTGGAGCACACCGACGTGAACCAAATCTTTATTAGAAGCATTGGAACATGCTACCAAGAGGACAGCTGTGATAACAGCCATCATACTGACCAAGAATTTCTTCATCTTGTATACCTCTATTTTTTATTCTATCTATTTCCAATTTTCTTTTATGCTTTTTCCGAGACGATAGGGTCAAAAGCAAACGAATTAGACCTTACATCGCTTCATCAGATCCTAAAGTCCGTCGTCCAAAGACCATCACCCTTTGACTTTATAAAAAGTTGGCTAGAATTCACCATTTTTAGACATCTAAAGGTCAAAAGAAAACTAAAAATAGACCACGGTATGAAAAAAACCAGTTAGGGCAGGCCCAACTGGTTTTATGCATCTTGACTAGCACAAGCTAGCTTATGTCACCGGTTAGACCTATTCATCTAATCGGCTAATCCATCACAAAATGCTTTAGCTTCATAGATACAAACTGACTGACGCTTGTATCCTGAAACACAAACGTCCTATCTAAAGAAACTAAAGTAATAAAAAGCTTTAAGATTTCCCAAATGGGTCGCTTTATTAAGCATGTGATGCCTCCGTAGTTATGATAGTTTTAAGTTTACACTATTTAGACAATTCTGTCAAATTGGAATTTACTCTCTTTTCTCTCAATTTATCATTATCACTGCAAAAGAAAAACCTCTTCCTGCTCCAGCAAGAAAAGATTTTTTAATCTTAAGCATCTTGGTCTGTTGTTAAGATAGCAAGTGTTTCAATCAAGTTATCGGCATTAACTTCAATAGTATCACCAGTTGCCTTGATTTTAACTTCGACAACACCTTCGCTAGCTTTTTTACCAACTGTAACACGGATTGGAAGTCCAATGAGGTCACTATCAGAGAATTTAGAACCGACACGCTCATTACGATCATCTGTCAAGACATCATAACCTTCAGCCATAAGAGCTGCTTCCAAACGTTCTGTCAAAGCATTGGCTTCTTCATCCTTAGTGTTAACTGTAATCAAGTGAACATCATATGGAGCCAATTCTTTAGGGAAGTTAATTCCCCATGCATAGCGGTATTGACCTTTTGGTGTCTTGTTAACAAAGAGACGTGCATGTTGTTCAATCACAGCTGACAAGATACGGCTAACACCGATACCGTAACATCCCATGATAATTGGAACAGCACGGCCATTTTCATCAAGAACGTTAGCACCCATACTTTCAGAGTAACGTGTCCCAAGTTTAAAGATATGACCAATCTCGATACCACGCGCAAACTGAAGGACACCTTGACCGTCTGGAGAAATTTCACCCTCTTTAACTTCACGAATATCCACGTATTCTGCCTTGAAGTCACGCTCTGGATTAACTCCTGTCAAGTGGTAACCATCTTCGTTAGCTCCAACAACCGCATTAGCCACATCTTGAACCTTACGGTCCGCAACGATGCGAACATTTTCAGGAAGGTTAACTGGACCAAGAGAACCGAAGTTAGCGCCAAAGACTTGACGTGCTTCATCTTCTGTAGCTGGTTCAAGGAAATCAGCAGCAAGGTAGTTTTTCAACTTCACATCGTTAACCTGATCATTACCGACGAGAAGAGCCACTACTGGTTCATCATCAGCGATGAAAAGCAAAGTCTTGATGGTTTGTTCTTCTGGAACATTCAAGAAAGCAGCAACTTCATCAATTGACTTGCAATCTGGTGTTTCAACACGAGCCACTTCTTCTTGAGTCACAACCTTAGTCGCTGGTGTGTAGGCGTTTGTTGCCATCTCAAGGTTAGCTGCATAGCTTGACTCTGTAGAGTAGGCAATTGTATCTTCACCAGATACCAACCATGATGTCAATTCTTTCTTGATTTCTTCCATGACATCTTCTGGAATCTCATCCAATGAAGCAATTGACTTATCAAGAACTACCCAACGGTTGAGATCTGTACGCTCAGGAGTGACCGCCATGAATTCTTGAGAATCCTTACCACCCATGGCACCACCATCACCGATGATTCCCTTAAATTCAAGGCCAGCACGTGTAAAGATAGCCTCGTAAGCTTTACGGTAGTCTTCATAGGTTACATCCAAATCTTCATAGTTTTGGTGGAAACTATAAGCATCCTTCATGATAAATTCACGTGTACGAAGAAGACCGTTACGAGGACGTTTTTCATCACGGTATTTTGATTGGATTTGGTAGAGATTAAGTGGTAATTGTTTGTATGATTTAACTGCATCACGAACCAAGGCTGTAAACGTTTCTTCGTGAGTTGGACCGAGGATAAAGTCAGATTTATCACGGTTTTTCAATTTATAGAGGTCTTCACCGTAAGTTTCATAACGACCTGACTCACGCCACAAATCTGCTGTCAAAAGCGCTGGCGCCAACATTTCAACCGCACCGATTTTTTCAAACTCCTCACGCATGATGGTTTTGAATTTCTCGATAGCACGATTTGCCAATGGCATATAAGCATAAATACCAGCAGAAACCTGACGCACGTAACCCGCACGTACCATAAGGGCATGACTGATAACTTGAGCATCACTTGGCATTTCACGAAGTGTTGGAATCAACATTTTACTTTGTTTCATCATTTACATACTAAGGAGGCTGGCCCTTGGGTCAAGTCCCTTAGACTTCCTTTCGTTTCTTTGTTTCTAATTAAAAGAAAGCGCGCATAATATCATTCCAAGTGACTGCAATCATAAGAACAACCATGATAGCAACACCTGCAAGTGTAATATAGCTTTCAATTTCTTGATTAAGTGGTTTACGACGAATGGCTTCAATAATATTCATAACAATTTTTCCACCGTCAAGGGCTGGAATTGGGATAAGATTGAAAATTCCCAAGTTAATTGATAGCATCCCCATAAGGTTAAGAATGGAAATCAAGCCACTTTCTGAAGCCTGGGCAGACATCTGGAACATGGCAACCGGTCCACCAAGTTTATTCAAACTAAAGTTGGTGATAAGCCCCTTGAGTGCCACGAGAATTTTGAAGGCCCCTTCCCAAGCCATTTGGAAACCACCAAAAATCTTATCTTTTAGACCTGTTTTTAAGGCAGGAGAAACACCCAAAAAGTAGCTACCTTGACTCTCCTTAGGTTTAACAGAGATCGTTTCTTCCTGACCGTTACTTCTCTTAACCGTCACAGAAAGGCTGTCACCTTTGGAGAATTTTTGAGTATTCTCTGTCAATGCTTCCTTCAAGCTGTCCCAATCAGTAACCTTGTCCTTATTGATGGCCTCGATGGCATCACCATTTTTCAAGCCTGCTACCTGAGCAGCACCACCATCAGCCACCTGAATACGGTTGGTTGATGTGTCTTGAACACCACCTTGAACAAAGGCTAAGATAATAAAGACAAGCACCCCAAGAATGAAGTTATTCATAGGACCAGCAAAGTTGGTAATTAAGCGTCCCCAAATGCTAGCATTTTGATATTGGACATCCTTAGGAGCGATACGAAGTTCTGTACCATCCTCCTCAACGATAGTGGCATCATGGTCAACCTCATAGGTCTTGGTCTCATCTAGGACTAGACCTGTAATGGTTAACTTATCCTCCAAATCATAGGCAGTGACGTTCATAGGTAAAGCCGTCTGGTCAACCTGGCGATTCGAAAGGTTGATACGTCTTACCTTACCATCTGATCCAATCGTTAGACTAGCAGGACTACCTGTTTTAATCTCAGTTGTATCTTCACCCCAACCAGCCATACGGACATAACCACCCAAAGGGAGGATACGGATAGTATAAACGGTACCATCCTTACCAGTGTGTGCAAAAATTTTCGGTCCCATACCAATGGCAAATTCACGAACCAAAATTCCTGAACGTTTGGCGAAAAAGAAATGACCAAACTCATGGAAAACGACAATCACACAGAAAATCAGTAAAAAGGTAATAATAGCTTTCATCTAGACACCCCCACTCTTAAAAAAGTCCTAGGAAGTGCATGATTGGGAAAACGAAAATCCAGCTGTCACAACGGTCCAAAATACCACCATGCCCAGGAATGAGATTGCCTGAGTCTTTAACGCCAAAGTGACGTTTAATAGCTGATTCAACCAAATCACCAAATTGACCAAAGATACTAAAGAGAATCGTACAGATAAGCAACCAGAAGAAGTTATGAGGGGCATAAACTCCGTGGTTAATCAAACCAAAGATAAGAGCCACAATGATTGCTGATAAGATACCACCGACACTACCTTCAATAGTCTTATTTGGTGATACTTTTGGCAATAATTTATTCTGACCAAATTGACGACCAAAGAGGTAAGCCCCAATATCCGTTGCCCAAACAATAAAAAGGGCAAAGAGAACCTTTTCCCAACTATCCAAACGTGCTGCAATGAGATTTTGTAAACCAAAACCAACATAAAAGGCAGATGCGATTGGATAAGCTGCATCATCAAAAGAATAGTGGTCGCTATTAAGGACAGTCCCTGCTAGAATCAAAAATGAAATAACAGCGAAACCTGTCACACTAGCATTTGTTGGAAGACTGATAAAATACCGATCAATCGGTACAGCCAAGATAAAGGCTGCCACCATTGATAAAATACCCTCGATAGAGAAAATCTCCAAGTGCTTCATGCGAAGCATCTCAGACACCGCAACCATGGCCATAGCCCCAACTAAAAGTTGGAAAGGAAGACCGCCGATAAAGAGCAATGGGAGGAAAATGGCTGCTGCCACACCCCCACCAATTAAACGTTCTTGCATGAGAGGTCCTTTCTAGACACCACCGAAGCGACGGTGACGTTTATTGTAGTCAGAGATGGCTTGACGTAGCCCCTGCTGGTCAAAGTCTGGCCAGAAAACATCTGTGAAGTAAAACTCACTATAGGCAGATTGCCAAGGCAAGAAATTACTAAGACGAAGCTCGCCACTCGTACGGATAATTAAATCTGGATCACGATAGAGGTAAGGCAATTTATCTGTCATCAAATGCTTAGCAATGAGATTTTCATCAATAGCTTCAGGACTGAGTTTTCCTGCTTCAACCTCTTTAGCAATCGCTTGAACAGCAGACACAATCTCCGCACGACCACCATAGTTCAGTGCAAAATTAAGAACCAAACCGGAATTATGTTTCGTCTGCTCAACTGCCTTTTCAAGAGCATCTAAAGTCTCCTTAGGCAAACGACTGTTATCTCCGATTGTCAAAATACGAACATTGTTTTTGTCTAATTCTGGTACATACTTGTTAAAAAATTCAACTGGCAAATTCATGATGAATTTTACTTCATCTTGTGGGCGTGACCAGTTTTCAGTTGAGAAGGCATAGACTGTCAATACCTTAACTCCAAGTTGTGATGCTTCGATAGTTACCTTTTGCAAGGCGTCCATCCCAGCCTTATGCCCCATCACACGTGGTTGTAGACGCTTTTTAGCCCAACGGCCATTTCCATCCATAATAATACCAATATGGTTGGGAATATTGTCTAGAACCTCTTGATGAGATTTTTTTCTAAATTTAAACATGGAATATCCTCTAAATATAGTTTACCCTTTATTTTACCACATTTTCAGGGGTTCTGAACAGCTTTTAATACCGATAAGATTAGAAAACACAAAAAGACTAGGATTTAACCTAGTCTAATATATACAACTTAGTTTTCATCAGAAGACTCAATTGCTGAATCTTCTTCGATAATTGTCTTTTTAGTTGTTTCTGCTGTCTCTGTAGTTGGTGCTGGCGTAATCACTTTCATGATTGAACGACTCAAATCAAAGGTCAAGAAGACACCTTCTGCATCCAAAACGATACGGTTATTCTCTTTATCAATCTCATCAACAACAGCAATCAAACCACCAATTGTTTCAACTTCAGCACCCTTAGCAAGACCTGCAAAACGATCTTCCTGGGCCTTTGCTTGGCGACGACGGCTGAAAGCCACATAAGCAACAATTGCGACCACATAAATGGCCAAAACTAGCATCATATTCATATTTCGTATTCCTCCAATAATTCACTTGGCTACTACTATATCAGATTAAGTCAGGACAAGCAAGACAAATCCTTAGACAGACCACATAAAAACACTTTCCTTATGACGGAAAGTGCTGAATGAGATTACATATCTGCTACGTTGTGATATACCTTTTGAACATCATCGTCTGCTTCAAGCGCATCAATAAGTCCTTCGAAAACTTCAAGGTCTTCACCTTCAAGAGTAACCTCAGTTTGTGGAATCATTTCAAGTTCAGTCACTTGGAACTCTTCTTGTCCGTTAGCACGGAGAGCTTCCAAAGCTTTGTGAAGATCTGTTGGCTCAGTATAAACAGTGATAGTACCATCTTCTGCTTCTACATCTTCAACTTCTACATCTGCTTCAAGCAATTGTTCAAAGATTGCGTCTGCATCTTCACCTGCAAAAACGATAACACCTTTTTTATCAAACATGTATGAAACAGAACCTGAAGCACCCATGTTACCACCGTTTTTACCAAAGGCAGTACGTACGTTAGCAGCTGTACGGTTAACGTTTGAAGTCAAAGTATCTACGATAATCATAGAACCATTTGGTCCAAAACCTTCATAACGTCCTTCAACGAAAGTTTCATCAGTGTTACCTTTAGCCTTATCAATGGCCTTATCAATAACGTGTTTTGGCACTTGCGCTTGTTTAGCACGCTCCAAAACAAATTTCAAAGCTGAGTTTGATTCTGGATCTGGTTCACCTTGTTTAGCAGCCACATAAATTTCGACACCAAACTTAGCGTAAACCTTAGAGTTTGCACCATCTTTAGCAGTTTTCTTAGCAACGATATTAGCCCATTTACGTCCCATGGGATTCACCTCTTCTAAGAGATTTGTATCTCTGATTTGTTTTTTCTTTTTTGAAAATAGCAAAGCTTGCTAAATTCACAATCCCTTACATTATAGCACTTTGACTGCCGTTAGTAAAATTGAAATAAATCCTAAGCATTTATCATATGAAACATTTACTCAGTCCCCTCTCCCAAACGAATAATCTTATCAAAATATGGTTCATTTCCCTTTATAAGATGGTGGGTAACCGTGATATAAGTGATATTAGGATCACTTAATAAAAGGTGCTCAATACGAGTAGCATTATTATGGTCAAGATTTGCAGTGGCTTCATCAAAAATCACAACAGAACTTCCTTTTAAAAACGCTCTTATCAGGCCTATTCTTTGTTTTTGACCCTCCGAAAAGCTACCGTCGCTTACTTGCTCATCTATACGACTTAAGAAAGATAAAAGATTAACTCTTTCAAGAACTTCCTTGATCTGCGTATCAGTAATAACTTCATTCCAAAGAGTTAGATTGTTCCTCAAGGTATCATTATAGATATGAGTTTGACTCCCAACATAGGCACATTTAGACACGATTGAGTTCTCATCAATCTCTTTTGACTCCAATTTTCCAAACAAGATTGTTCCCTCGTAATCTTTAAGATTGCCTAGGAATATATTAAGCAGGGTTGACTTCCCACTACCTGAGCATCCAGTAATAGCATACTTGCCTCCTTTTTTAAAGGTTTGGGTGAATCCCTCAAAAATAGCCTTCTCTCCAAAATGATAACTTACATTCTCAAAATGAACATCCTGAATTGTCGCTATACAAGTCTTTGGACCCTCTGGAAAATCGTGAAATTTTTTTAAGATAGGATTGACAGACTTAATGGTCACTTGCAGCTGATTAATGGTGGATAGAGAGTTAAAAATATTACCTGATATCTGTCCTACTGAGGTAATGGTTCCAACAGTAATATTTCCAAAAATAATTAACAAACCAGTTAGAAGAAGTATCAACATCTGGGCGATAACTGAAAATAAAGCCATCAGCGTCTCAGTGCTAGTCTTTCTTTTTGTAAAAATAATTTTTTGTACAATATATTTCTCAACAATGGACCTCACTTGTCTAAGAAATATCTGTTTACGACTGGCGTAATAAACATCCGCATATCCATACAACTGATCGCTTATTCCAGAAACAAGCTCCTCATTCGCTTTGGAAAATATCTCCATTGATTTCTGCATTTTATTGGTAAATGGTTTGGGAAGATAAGTCAGACATAAAGTCAAAAAAATGGCTAGAAGAACAATCCTTACATCATAACTTAATAAGGCAATAATTGAAAACAAAGTAGTGAATACTGTTGAACAAAGGGCATAAATACTTGTAAAGCCATTTGATTCAATCAATTGGATATCATTATTTAATACTGAGAGATGCTCTCCAATATCACTCTTTCTGAATTCACTAAAAGAATGGTGAATAATTTTACTAAGATAAGACTGACGAATAGACAAAGTCATTTTCTGAATTAGTTTTGTTTGATTTACAGCAATAATATAATTTAAAACTAAATAAACAACGTAAAGCCCTACCTCTAAAGCTAATAAAGCTAAAAAGGATTGGATTCGCTTCGATACCAGCTGATTAGTCATTAAAGCCAAGGTTACCGAAGCACTCACGAAAATAGCAGCATTCAACGCTAACAGTAAGATATGAACTAAATTTTCATATTTGTATTTAAGAATATAGGTTCTCATAGATTTCCTCACAATCTAAATCACCTTGGTATTTAGTCAGTTGGAAAATTGAAGACATTGGAACTCCATATATCCATTGAAAATTAAAAACCATAGTGATATTGTACTATGGTCTTAGTTTATTCTATTTTTTAACTCACTCTATAAAATTGTCATATAGTGGAATTTAGCAACTCTTGATACTCTGATTCCTTAGTAAGCAATAAATTTTCCGCACCTAAAGTCCTAAGAGTTTCTAAACACCCCTCAATTAGATTTCTTCCTTCAGCAACTTCACCCGACTTTATCAAGTAGAACCCCATTACAAATATCAACTCATGTCTTTCATATAAGAGGACCTCAGGAATTCCAATATCATTGACTAAATCTAAATAGTATTTCGCAGAATCTAATTCATCACGTCGTAAAAATTCATAAGCTGCATTAATAAGGAGACTAAGTCGAATTCTTTGATTTGAGTCGCTCTTTCCAAAAAGGCTAGTTCTATACACGATCTCCTTGGTCAAAACATTAAGTGTCTGGGTGGAAATAAACGACATACTATTTCCTAATATGATTAACTCTCTTTTTCCCCATTGTTCAATGCTAAAAAGATAGTCTGTTAATTCCCTTACCTTATTTTCATCAACTTCTTTATTTGAAACACTTACCAAAAAAGATTCTAGCATAATACTGTTATAGAGAAATGATTTGTCTTGTGTGAGCTCAAATTTATGACGCTCTTCTCCAGCGTACTTCTGTAACAATAAAATATCGTTTTGATAATAAGCCTTACTAGCACTTTCTAATAACTTTTCAGTATGAGTTGGATTATCTTGAGATAAAATACCATAGAACTCTTCAATACTGACATCCAATTTATCTAACAAAAGAAAAAATCTAGATAATGAGATATCAGATTCTCCACGTTCAAATTTTGATAGGAAAGATACTGATAAATAATCACTAGCAAGTTCTTTCAATGTCAAATTCTTTGATAAACGAATTTTTTTCAACAAAGCACCCATTTCCACAGGTCCAATCATGATCCATCCTCCTATGCTTGAACTAATTATAACAACAATTATTTCTAAATTAAAGAGCCACAAAGCCCAACTAGCCAGTCCAAAACGTTTAAAAGAAAAATTCGTAAATTAACCTACAAGAAATAATCAATGGAAAGTTTTAACTACAAATGGATAAAAAAAGACCAGCCAAAGCTGATCTTATCTGAGAATTACAAGCGAGCGTTAAGTTCTGCTCCAAGTTCTTCAAATCCTGGTTTACCAAGAAGGGCGAACATGTTTTTCTTGTATGCTTCTACACCTGGTTGATCGAATGGGTTGATAGCATTCAAGTAACCTGAAAGGGCGATAGCAATTTCAAAGAAGTAGATGATGTAACCCAATGTAAAGGCATCTTGTTCAGGAAGAGTGATGAACATGTTCGGCACATCACCATCTGTGTGTGCAAGAAGAACACCGTCTGTTGCTTTTTTGTTAACAAAGTCAACATCTTTACCTTGGAGGTAACCAAGTCCATCAAGATCTTCTTCCAATTCAGGGATAATCACGTTCTTACGTGGTTTTTCCACACGAACAACTGTCTCAAAGAGGTTACGTGTACCTTCTTGGATAAATTGTCCAAGAGAGTGCAAGTCTGTTGAGAAGTTTGCTGATGTTGGGTAGATACCTCTTTGGTCTTTACCTTCAGATTCACCAGCCAATTGTTTCCACCATTCTGAGAAGTATTGAAGTGATGGTTCGTAGTTTGCCAAGATTTCAGTTGTGTAACCTTTACGGTAAAGGATATTACGAAGTGCAGCGTATTGGTAAGCTTCATTTTCAGAGATTTTAGATGAAGAGTACTCTTTACGTGCAGCGTTAGCACCTTCCATAAGGGCTTTGATATCAGCACCTGAAGCTGCGATTGGCAAGAGACCTACAGCTGTCAATACTGAGAAACGTCCACCGATGTCATCTGGAACAACGAAAGTTTCCCAACCGTTAGCATCTGCTTCAACTTTAACTGCACCTTTTTGGCGGTCAGTTGTTGCGTAGATACGTTTGTTTGCTTCTTCTTGACCGTATTTCTTAACAAGGAGTTCCTTGAAAACACGGAAAGCGATAGCTGGTTCAGTTGTTGTACCTGATTTAGAGATAACGTTAACTGAGAAGTCTTTATCTTCAACATACTCAAGCAAGTCTGCAAGATATGTTGATGAAATTGAGTTACCAGCGTAAACGATTTGTGGTGCTTTGCGTTCTTCTTTTGTTTGAAGGTTAGCAAAGTGATGGTTCAAGAAGTCAATGGCTGCTTTGGCACCAAGGTAAGAACCACCGATACCGATAACAACCAAAACATCGCTTTCTTCTTTGATTTTTTCAGCAGCCTTCAAAATACGATCAAATTCTTCACGATCGTAGTTTTCTGGAAGGTCACGCCATCCAAGGAAGTCTGCCCCTGGGCCAGTTCCTTTGCGAATCATTTCGTCTGCTACTGTTACTTGTGCTTGAAGGTTGTCCACTTCGTGTGGTGCTACAAATTTATCCAAAACTTTTGAATAATCAAATGTAATATGAGCCATTAGTCTCTCCTTATAAAAATTCAATTATAGCTTCTAGTTTACTCTTTTATTTGTCTTTTGACAATGTTTTTTACCCTTATTAGGTCATAATAGGATACAGTTTCTACTTAAATGTTAATTCTGCTTCAAGACCGTAGTGGTCACTTACCAAAGGTTGGTTATTGCCATCAAAAATCACACTAAGGCGCTCTACTGTCCAATCTTGGCTAGCAAAAACATAATCGATACGTAAAGGCTCTTCATTGCCCTTCCAGCCATCGATACCTGGTCCAACTGTATAGCTACCGGTTGTTTCTTTAGCTACTTCAAAACTATCTTGAAGATTGAGCGAGCTAACCAAAATGGCTTTATGCCCTTCGCGACCTGCTGGGTTGTTAAAGTCACCTGCTAGGATGAGCGGTTTCCCAATAGCTTTGAAACGTTCCTCAATACGTGCCCACTCTTCTTGGAAACCTTTGTCCCACCATGAAAGGTGAACACTAGCAACAGCAACTTCTCGGCCATCTACAGTAGTTTCAGCAACTGCTACACGGCGTGTATGGTAGTCAGTTGGATCATCAACATCTGAAACCAAGATTTCACTCGCTGTCAATGGTTGACGTGACAAGACGGCAACCCCCTCATTAAGGTGATCATAACCAATGTGATTATAGGCCCAAGTCCAATGGTATTGAAGCCCTTCTTCAGCTAACTTTTCCACAAGAAGACGGACAAAGTGATCTTGGTGGATTGGTGTTGCTGATGGAAGTGCATGATAGTAAGCATCCGTTTCCACAACAGAAGTTTCTATTTCTTGGTTAACTTCCTGGAAGCAAATAATATCATACTGAGCCTTTAGGATCTGTTCCTTTAAGGTTTGGAACTTCCCTTCTGCATCTTCTTCCATCCAACTGTGCGTATTTAAAGTTAGAAATTTCATAAGTTTATCCCTCTTCTGACTTGCATCTAGAAATGACATAGGGTCATTTACAAACAAAACAGCCCAAGGGCTGTCTGCTTGTTTATCGTTTAGCAAATTAAAGTTCTACTTTTGCAACTGGAGCGTTAGCAGCCAATTTACCTGTATGTTCTACTTTAACTGATTTGATTGCATCTGCATTTGTAAAGACAACAACTGTAGATGTTGCACGACCTGCTTCACGGATAGCATCAAGGTTTGCTTCAACCAAGAGGTCACCTGCAGCAACTGTTTGACCTTCAGTAACTTTAACGTCGAATGGTTTACCTTCAAGACTGACAGTGTCAAGTCCGATGTGAACCAAAACTTCAAGACCATTGTCAGTTACCAAACCAAGAGCGTGTTTAGTTGGGAAGATACTTGTCACTTTACCAGCTACTGGTGAAACGATTTTACCGTTTTCTGGTTCTACAGCGAAACCGTCACCCATCATTTTTTGTGAGAATACTGGGTCTTTAACATCTTCAATGTTGATAACTTGACCATCAGCGACTGAATGCACTTCATCAGTAACACCTTTGAATTTAGCTTCTGCTTTTTGAACAGCAGTCATTTGACTTGGAAGTGTTTCAGGGATAACTTCACCTGAATCAAGTACATCTTGGATATCAGATTTCAATACGTCAGCTTTAGGACCGTAGATAGCTTGGACACCTTGACCTTTCATAACAAGACCCATAGCGCCTTCAGCTTTCCATTGAGCTTCAGTTCCGACTTTTTCAGCGTCTTTAACAGTAACACGGAGACGAGTCATACATGCGTCAACATCGACGATGTTAGCACGTCCACCAAGAAGGTTGATGATGTTGATAACTTGTGAACTTGCTGAGCTTGTTCCAGCACCTGCTGATCCAGCAGATTCTGCAGGAGCATCATCGTTTTGTTCATAGTTACCGTTACGTCCTGGTGTAGCGTAATCAAATTTCTTAATCATGAAGTTTGCGATGAAGAACATGATAACACCAAAGAGTACAGTTACCCAAATGAAGTTAACGATATCCATCGCCAAACCAGCGTTAATAGCGAGTGGTGTACGTGTCAAGAATTCGATAGAACCGAATGAGTGAACACGAAGGTTAACGATATCAGCCATTGCAAAGGCAGCACCTTGTACAAATGCGTAAATAATGTAAAGTGGAGTAGCTACGAACATGAACATATACTCGATAGGCTCTGTTACCCCTGTCAAGAATGTTGCAAGCGCAGTTGCAGTCAACATACCTTTGTACTGATGTTTCTTATCATCATCAACGTTACGGTAGATAGCTACCACCACACCCATCAAGATACCAAATGAACCAATCATTTGACCAACTTTAAAGCGGGCTGGTGTAATGGATTCAAGAAGGTGTTTATATTGTTCTGGATGTGCACCTTTAAGGTTTGCAAGGTCAGTAACCCATGCGAGCCAGAGTGGGTCTTGACCCAATACCTTAGTACCTTTTGCAGCACCAGTCAAGACTTCATAAGTACCACCCAATTGAGTGTAGTTAATTGGGATAGTCAACATGTGGTGAAGACCAAATGGCAAGAGAAGACGTTCCAATGTACCGAACAAGAACGGTGCCAAGATTGGAGCAGTTTCTTTTGAGCTGGCAATCCACATACCAAAACCATTGATTCCTGATTGAATAACTGGCCATACGATAGCAAGAACGATAGCTGCAATAGCTGAACGAAGAATAACTACGAATGGTACGAAACGTTTACCATTGAAGAATGACAAAGCTTCTGGCAATTTACGGAAGTTATAGTATTTATTGAAGGCAGTAGCTCCGATGAAACCAGAGATGATACCTACGAACACACCCATGTTAAGGGCTGGAGCTTCCAAAACACTGATGAAGTAGTCAGACACCTTGATTGATTGACCAAAAATGGTGTGGACTGTAGCAGCCTTATCAGCAAGAATATCTGAAGTAACACCATAGATTGAACCAGTCAAACGGTTAATCAAGATAAAGGCAAGACCTGCCGCAAAGGCACCGCCTGCACGTTCCTTAGCCCAGCTACCACCAATGGCAAGGGCGAACAAGATGTGAAGGTTACCAATAACCCCCCAACCAATCTGCTCAATAAATCCACCTGTAATAACGAGTGGTGCCATGTTTGGATTAATCATGGCAATCGTTTTACCGATAGAAATCATGAGACCTGCTGCTGGCATAACCGCGATAACAACCATGAGGGCTTTACCGAATTTTTGCCAGAACTCAAAGCCAAATTTTTCTTTTAGCTTATTCATTTCATTTCCTCCTACGTTTGATGCAAACGTTTGCATAACTTATGTAATTATTATAGCATCTTTTTAGAATTTGTAAAGCGTTTTCGTAAACTTTTTTTGAATTTTTTTACAAATTTAAAAAAACTCAGAAAAACCGGGGTTACTTGATTTTTTTTAAGCCATAAGAACCATCAAAATTGGAATAACAATCATGGTAGCAAGGGTAGTCTCAGTAACCATGACAGCAGCGTAATCACTATCAGCCCCATATAGTTTAGCAACGACTGGAGCATTGGTCATGACAGGCATAGCCGACTGGATGATAAAAACTTGCTTCATCAAAGGTGGGAGGGGTGCCCAATATACGATGGTAGCCATCAAGAGAGGAGCAACCACAAAGCGTCCCAGCAAAATCAGTAACTGGTCCTTTTTAAGAACCAACTGCTTGACACCTGCATTGGATACTGACAAACCGATGAAAATCATAGATAGAGGAGTCGTCAAACTACCTAAATACTGCAAGTCACTGGCTAAAAAGCTTGGTAATTTAATATGGAGGATAACAATAATAAGGCCTAACATGAAGCCCATTAGAGGGGGGGAAAAGATTTTTTTCAGACTTGTTCTTAAATCAAATTCAGCGTCTCCTTCCCCATCACGTTGGATGAGGTAGGTCCCCAAGGTCCAGAAAAAGGTCGTATTGCACATATAATAGATAAGAACATAGGGGATACTAGCGTCGCCAAAGAGGGCTTGATTGATAGGGAGCCCCACAAAAATGGTATTCGAATTAAAAAACATGGAAATAAAGAGACCACGACGCTCCTTTTTCACTGCAAAAATTCTAGCCACCGCTGTCGCAATCCCGAGTAAAATCACCATAGAAAGTGTAGGAAAACGCAATTCCGGCAACATTTTAAGTAGGTCTGCCGCTGTGAAACGCTGTGTAATCGTATAGAGCATATAACAAGGAAGGGCAATTTGAGTGACTAGCTTAGCTATAAGACCACGTGACTTGTCGTCAAACCAGCCTTTTTCACCCATTACGAATCCCACTAAAATCATACCCAAAATGACTAGGATTCCCGATATACTCGTTAGAAAGATTTCCATGTTTTCTCCTTTTTTGTTACTATTACAAATGATAGTGGATACCAGAGAGATATAATCATCATTTCTGCCTAGAAGGCTACCATTCTTATTTTAACTTCTCTCAAAAACCACTTTAGTATATCACAAAAAGAGCTTGATTTCTCAAGCCCTTTTCTTCTATTATCTATTCTGCTTTTAAGAGAGGTTCAAAGATTGATACCAGACCAAAGAAGGCGATAAAAATAAGGGTAATAGTGGCACTAGCTGGTGTTTCCCAATAATAGGAAATAAAAATACCAGAGAGCATGCCAACCAAACCAATACCAATAGCCCAGAAAATGACAGATTTAAAGGTTTGACCTATTTTCATACCAATAGCTGCTGGAAGAATCATGATGGTGGAAACCAAAAGTGACCCTGCTGCTGGAATCATCAGGGCAATCGCTATCCCTGTCACAATATTGAAGAGGAGAGACATGAGACGAACTGGCAAGCCATCCACATGAGCGGTGTCCTCGTCAAAGGTTAAAAGATACATAGGACGAATAAAGAGTAAGGTCAAGACCAGTACAATAGCCGCAATAACAAAGAGGGCATAGACCTGTTCAGAGCTAATGGTGATGATAGAACCAAAAAGATAGCTATCCAGACTCATGCTACTGCTACCCGCCTTGTTACTAAGAATAAGAGCCACTGCCAATCCCATTGACATGAGGATAGCCGTTGAAATCTCCATATAATGCTTGTAACTGACCCTGAGATATTCCAAAACCAAAGCGGCAATAACCACAACCACAAGAGTCATCCAAGTGGTTGATTGTCCCAAGAAAATCCCAACAGCCACCCCAGCTAGGGACACGTGACTCAAGGTATCGCTCATCAGACTCTGACGACGAAGAATTAAGAAGAGCCCCAAAATCGGAGAAAATATACTGATAGCAATCACGGCGAGAATAGCACGTTGCATAAAATCATAGGCTAATAATTCACTAATCATGTCTGTGCTCCTCTCCATCCTTTTCATGAACATTGAAACAACGCCAAGGCAATTTCTGATTACGAACCAGATGAATATTACGGTCTGTGTACTCTTTGACTTCCTCTGGGTCGTGGGTAATCATCAAGACCGACTTGCCATGCTTGTGAGCCGAGTGGTGCATGAGTTCATAGAAAGTATTAGCTGTCCCTGCATCCATACCCGTCGTTGGCTCATCCAAGACAAAAATATCTGGATCTGAGGCAAAAATACGAGCAATAACAGCACGTTGCTTCTGGCCACCTGAGAGACGCCCAATTTGCTTGTGACGATTTTCCCACATACCTACAGACTCAAGGGCACGTTGAACGTGTTCCAAGTCGTGCTTCGTCAAACGACGAAACCACCCCTTACGAGGATAACGGCCAGACTTCACAAACTCGTAGACCGTGCTCGGAAAACCTGCATTAAAGCTGGCAATTTGCTGGGGAAGATAGGCCATACGAAGCTTTTTACCATCTT
The DNA here is from genome assembly GCF_037967965.1 of Streptococcus sp. FSL R7-0248. NCBI lineage: Bacteria > Bacillati > Bacillota > Bacilli > Lactobacillales > Streptococcaceae > Streptococcus > Streptococcus sp. FSL R7-0248. The sequence continues at coordinate 165,193 of NZ_CP150201.1, read as the reverse complement.
TATTGGTTTCAGAGATGGTTACAGTTCCCTTCTTAGGCTTGAGAATTCCGAGGGTAGCCTTGATAAGCGTTGACTTGGCCGCTCCATTTTCCCCAGTCAGGGTTACAAACTCCCCAGAATCCAAATGATAGTGAATATTGTCCAGAACGGGCTCCGCATCATACTGGAAGCTCAGTCCTTCAACTGTAATATAGCGCATCTTATTCCTCGATTTTTTCTGCTAATGTTGTCAAGAAACGTCCAATAACCTGACGCTCTTGATTATCAAACTGATCCAATACAGACCGATAAACCCCCAAGGTCTCTTGGTGGTGTTCCTCATGCTCCTGAGCAATGGGGTGAGCCTCTTGTGTCAAGACAAAGTAGGTCACGCGCCCATCATCCTTGTCTTTCTTAGCCTCCAACATACCCTCTTTGACCAAGGTTTTAACAGCCTTGGTAACAGCAGCCTGACTGACATTTAAGGTCTTTGCCAACTCCGAATTGGTCTTGCGACCCTCAGCCAAAAGCATGAGAATATGTTCCTGAGTATTAGTCAATTTGACTTGACTACGGCACTGACCAATAAGGAGCTCATGCTGATTTTCAGACTTGAGCACGATTTGATTAATCAATTGATTGACTTGTTCTTCTAGTTCTAGCATTGCTTTCTCCATTTACTTAACCAGTTAATTATATCGAAAACACTGAGATTTTGCAAGGGAGGACAAAGAAAAAGATTGGTGATGGGCTATCATCACTATCAAGGAAGAATAAAGGTAAAATAAAAACCTAACCAAGCTGGTTAAGTTTTCATCATATTATAGATTTATCGCAAAGTTGCAAATATTTCTTCGACCTGAGCAACAGACTCGGCACGTGAGACTTCGCCACGAACCTTAGCTGCTCCTGCTGTTCCACGAAGATAGTGTGGTGCCAGACCACGGAATTCACGAACAGCAATCTTTTCACCTTTAAGGTCCACCAAACGTTTGAGGTGGTCTTCAGCGATGTCCAGCTTCTTATCAAATGGAAGCTCTGGCAATTCCTCTCCCGTTTCGAAGAAGTGATTGATTTGCGTGAAGATGTATGGGTTGTTCATAGCTGCACGCCCCACCATAACCGCATCTACACCAAGTTCTTCAATCATGAGTTTAGCGTCTTGAACGCTACGAACATCACCATTTCCGATAAATGGAATCTTAGTAATAGCTTTAGCAACACGAGCCAGCGTCTCATGGTCACAGTGACCAGTATACATTTGTTCACGGGTACGACCGTGCATAGCAAGAGCAGAAACACCTGCAGACTCAGCTGCAAGAGCGTTTTCCACAGCCAAATCACTGTCTGACCAACCCGTACGCATCTTAACAGTCAAAGGAATATCAAGTACTGACGTTACTTCCTTGACAATGTGGTAAATCTTATCTGGATCCTTGAGCCACTTGGCACCAGCTTCATTTTTGACTACCTTATTGACCGGACAACCCATGTTGATATCAACGATATCAGCCTTCGTATTGGTCTGGATAAAGTCGGCTGCTCGCTTCAAGCCTTCAGCATCACCACCGAAAAGCTGGATAGACATTGGATGTTCATTCTCATCGATGTGAAGCATGTGAAGAGTTTTCTCATTATTGTAGAGGAGACCTTTTTCAGAAATCATCTCCATCACCACAAGACCAGCACCAAACTCTTTTGCAATGGTACGAAAGGCAGAGTTGGTCACGCCTGCCATAGGAGCTAGGACTGTTCGGTGAGGGATCTCTACATTTCCAATCATGAAGGACGAATTAAGTTTAGTCATTGATGAGTTCCTCCAAGTCAGCTTCTGAAAATTCATACTTGTTTTGGCAGAATTGGCAGATGATTTCAGCACCGTGATCTTCATCTTTAATAGCTTGAAGTTCATCCTTACCAAGCGTCAAGAGGGCATTTTCAAAGCGTTCACGTGAGCAATCACAGTCAAAACTCAGCTCCTCTTCAGACAAACGTTTGAAAGGCTCATCCCCATAAATAGCATTCAAGAGAGCTTCGATATGGTCATCAGACTCCAAAAGCGTTGAAATGGCTGGCATCTCTTGGATGCGTTTTTCGTAACGAGCGACTTCTTCCTCGCTAGCCCCTGGCAAGACCTGAAGCATGAAACCACCAGCAACCTTAACCTTATCCTCTTCGTCAAGAAGTACATTAAGACCAACAGCAGATGGTGTTTGCTCAGATTCTGTCAAATAGTAGGCAAAGTCTTCACCGATTTCACCAGAAATAAGTGGTGTTGATGACGTGTAAGGATTACCAGTTCCATAATCGATGATTGAGACAAACTGCCCTTGACCCATGAAAGGACCCACCAAAACTTCACCAGTCGCTGTTTTCTTGATGTCCACACCTGGATTTTGGATGTAGCCCTTAACATGTCCTTTGGTATCAGCTACAGAGATGATATGACCAAAAGAGCTGTTTCCGATAACCTTAACTGTAATTTTGCTTTCACCCTTTTGGTTAGCAGCCAAGATTTGATTGGCAATAAGAGTACGCCCCAAAGCAACTGTTGATGATGATAATGTATTGTGTTTTTCTTGTGCGGTTCTAACTGTTTCAGTGCTATCAAGAACATAAGCACGGAAAGAACCTGATTCTGAAATTGTTTTAATTAATTTATCCATAGTGTCTCTATTATAACACAAAAAAGAGGGTGGAAAAGTCGTAAACGCTTGGCGTTTCCTCTCCCACTCTCTCTAGCAAATTACCATGAAAACTCGGACAGTTTAGCTTTCCAGTCCATTATTTGGCGATTATCAAGCTGATGTTTTTCTTTTATTAATGGCGGCAAATTCTCCAAATACTCAATATAGATGCTGACAAGGAGATTATAGTCATTAGTCGTCAAACGTTTGAGTTGACTATGAATGAAGGCTGTCGCCTGATCATACTTTTCGTGAATTAACAAATCATCAATGTAGTCATTTCCATCAACAGTGTGCCCTTGCTCATCTTCCACCTGACCTAAATCAATATCCAGAGTCTCAAATTTAAAAGCCTTGCTGACGACATTAGCTGTCCCTCGAATCTGATTGAGTAGCCAGTCACTGTTATATACTCCCATATTAGTCACCTCCATTACTTGCTGTTCAAATCTATTATATCTTTTTAAATATCAGTTGTAAACGCTTTCCAAACATTGCAATTGCGCTTCACTAACATTAAGCTAGAGCTCATTTCCTCATTTTTCAACCAAAACAAAAAGGACCATCCGGTCCCTTTAGATTATCAGAGTTCTTACCCAACTGATCCTTCCATTTCATAACTAATTAAGCGGTTAAGTTCAACAGCATATTCCATTGGAAGTTCTTTGGTAAATGGTTCCACAAATCCCATGACAATCATTTCAGTTGCTTCTTGTTCTGAAAGTCCGCGGCTCATGAGGTAGTAGAGCTGTTCTTCAGAAATCTTAGAAACTTTAGCTTCATGTTCAAGCGCAACTTGTGAATTGTGGATTTCGTTGAATGGGATAGTGTCTGATTTAGACAAGTCATCCATCAAGATGGTATCACATTCGATGTGAGATACCGATTTCTTAGAATCCTTGTTGAAGGTTACTTGTCCACGATAGTCAACCTTACCACCATTACGAGCGATTGATTTAGAAACAATAGATGATGATGTATGCGGTGCATTGTGAATCATCTTAGCCCCTGTATCTTGGTGTTGACCAGCATTGGCAAAGGCAATTGAAAGCATAGTACCACGTGCACCTTCGCCATCAAGGTAAACAGAAGGGTACTTCATGGTTACTTCAGCACCCAGGTTACCATCAATCCACTCAACAGTTGCGTTTTTCTTAGCCGTAGCACGTTTAGTTACCAAGTTGTAGACGCTATCTGACCAGTTTTGGATAGTTGAGTAGCGCATGTAGGCACCATCAAGTGCAAAGATTTCAACGATAGCCGCATGAAGGCTGGCAGTTGTGTAAGTTGGCGCTGTACATCCTTCAACATAGTGAACGCTGGCACCTTCATCAACGATGATAAGAGTACGTTCAAACTGAGCAGTTGCTTCGTTATTGATACGGAAGTAGGTTTGAAGCGGAATATCCACCTTAACGCCTTTAGGTACATAGATAAAGGTACCACCTGACCAGAAGGCTGAGTTAAGGGCTGCAAATTTATTATCTGTTGGCGGAACCAGTTTTGAGAAGTACTTCTTGAAGAGTTCTGGATGCTCTTTAAGAGCTGAATCCGTATCTGTAAAGATAATCCCCAACTTGTCGTACTCTTCTTTCATATTGTGGTAAACCACTTCTGATTCATACTGAGCTGAGGCTCCAGCAAGATAAGCACGCTCTGCTTCTGGGATACCAATACGTTCAAAAGTTTCCTTAATTTTCTCAGGAACATCTTCCCAGTCACGAGCAGGTTTGTCTGATGCCTTTTGGAAATAAGTCAGGTCATCAAAGTTAATACCAGAAAGGTCTGGTCCCCACTCTTGCATGGCCATTTTGTTAAAGGTTTCCAATGATTTCAAGCGGAATTCAAGCATCCACTCAGGCTCCCCTTTTTCAGCAGACATGGCACGGACCACGTCTTCACTGATCCCTTTTCCTGTTGAAAAGACTGGCGTCACATCATCATGGAAACCGTATTTATATTCCCCAAGATCAATGGGTTTTGGTTCTACTTTTTCATTTGTTTCAGTCATAGTATTTTCCTTTATTAAAGGTTTGATTATTTTTCTTTATTTAAGACTTGAGCAAGGAGGATAATTGCTCCATTGCTTCCTAGAGCTCACTTCTCTCTATAGCCTTTTTAAGGGCATTCCAAGAGAGTGTTGCACATTTGATACGTTGTGGAAATTTAGAAACCCCCGCCAAGAGCTTAGCCTCACCTAGCTTATCTTCATCTTCATGATTTCCTTGAATCATAAGAGAGAAAATCTCCGCTAGTTCCAAAGCCTCTGCCTTAGTTTTACCAATAACCGCATCCGTCATCATACTTGATGACGCTGTAGAAATGGTACAACCATCTCCAGCAAAGGCAATGTCTTCAATCACGTCACCATCAAATTTTACTGACAGATTGATAACATCTCCACAAGTCGGATTATTCAGTTGAAGTTGCTCCACATCAGGTAGAACACCATGATGGTGAGGGCTCTTAGAGTGATCGGCCACAACAGCCATATATAAACTATCTAGTCTAGAGAGTGCCATTGAAAAACTCCTTCGTCGCAAGAATTGCCTCTACAAGCTTGTCACAATCCTCTTTAGTATTGTAAATATAGAAGCTTGCTCGGGCAGCTGATGAGATACCTATATGATTGATTAAAGGCTGAGCACAGTGGTGACCTGCACGCACTGCTACTCCTTCATAGTCAAGGGCAGTCGCCACATCATGAGGATGAAGCCCATCAATGTTAAAGGCAATAACACCTGCGTGCTGGCTAGGATTATCTGGACCGTAGACTGTCAATCCCTCAATCTCATGAAGTTTAGGCAAAACATAGTCTACTAACTCCTGCTCGTAAGCATGAACATTTTCCATACCTAAAGCAGAGAGGTAGTCCACAGCAGCACCAAGAGCAATAGCCCCCGCAATGTTAGGTGTACCAGCCTCAAATTTCCAGGGCAATTCCTTCCAAGTGGCTTCTTGTTCATAAACAAAATCAATCATCTCACCACCGAATTCAATAGGATTCATCTGGTTAAGAATCTCTTCCTTGCCATAAAGAACCCCAATCCCTGTTGGACCTAACATCTTATGGCAAGAAAGGGTGAAGAAATCACAATCCAAATCCTGAACATCAATGGCCATGTGAGGCGCCGATTGGGCACCATCCACCACCATATAGGCACCAACTTGGTGGGCAAGCTTGGCAATTTCTTTGACAGGATTGATGCAGCCTAAAACGTTAGAGACCTGAGCTAGACTGACAAATTTTGTCTTTTCAGTAATCTTGTTGGCCAAATCTTCCATATCCAATTGGCCATCTTTCAAGTAGGCGTAAACAAGTTTAGCCCCTGTCTTCTTACAAGCTTCCTGCCAAGGAATGATATTCGAGTGGTGTTCCATAATTGAAATAACCACCTCATCTCCTGGCTCAAGAACCTGCTCTGCAAAACGACCAACCCAGTTAAGACCAGTTGTCGTTCCACGTGTAAAGAGGACCTCTTTGGTTGATTCAGCATTGATAAACTTACGAAGCTTTTCACGACTAGCTTCGTAAGCAGCTGTTGCACGCTCAGCCAAAGTGTGCACACCACGGTGAACATTGGCATTATCCTCATGATAGTAGGCCATGAGAGTGTCCAAAACTACTTGAGGCTTCTGAGTCGTTGCTGCATTATCCAAGTATACCAAAGGTTCATCATTAACTACCTGATCTAAAATGGCAAAATCTTGTCGAATCTTATAGGCATCTAAAGCTGACATCTTATCTCCCTATCTAGATATATCATAGGTTAGACTATCTGCGTCGATAGTTCCTAACGTTTGTTTAGTTTTGTATCAGTTACAGAAATCATTTCATCGCGCACTTCTTTAACTGGGATTTCAGTAATAACTGCTCCTAAGAAACCGCGAATAACCAAACGTTCTGCAGTGTCTTGATCAAGTCCACGACTCATAAGGTAATACATATCCTCTGGATCTACCTGACCGATTGAAGCAGCATGTCCTGCTGTAACTTCGTTTTCGTCAATCAAGAGGATTGGGTTGGCGTCTGAACGTGCCTTGTCAGAAAGCATAAGCACACGGCTTTCTTGTTGTGCATCAGCACCCTTAGCACCTTTGACAATGTGACCAATACCATTGAAAGTCAAAGTACCACGTTCCAAAATAACACCATGTTGTAGGATATGTCCCACAGAGTTGTTACCATAGTTCGTCACACGAGTATCAATCCCTTGAACCTGACGACCTGATGAAAGACCAATAACTTTAAGGTTGGCATGACTTCCATTGCCAATCAAGTCACTATCAAAGTCAGCAATAACATTGCCCTCGTTCATGATCCCGAGAGCCCAGTCAATGCTGGCATCACGACCGATACGACCTCGACGACTAATATAAGTTGTGACGTTTTCACCCAAACGGTCAATAGCCGCAAACTTGACTTGTGCACCGTCTTGAGCAATGACTTCAACTGAAATATTGGCACTAGCTTTTTCAGTCGCTTCACCTAGCGTTTCAAAGCGCTCAAGGTAAGTCAATTTACTGTTTTTACCAGCCACGATCAAAACGTGTTTGTTAAATGGAACATTTGAAGTTCCATCTTGGTAAAAATAGCTTTCAACTGGCAAGTCAACTTCAACATTATCTGGTACATAAAGGACTGCTGCACTATTGAAATAGGCATAGTTATAAGCTGCCAATTTGTCCTCGTCATAGGCTACAGCCTTACCAAAGAAGGCTTCAACGACTTCTGGGATTTCCTCAAGAGCAGTCGTAAGGTCTGTGAAGACCACACCTTGACTAATCAAGTCAGCTGGCAATTGTTCAAGTACAGTATTTGTTCCTACTTGGACCAATTTAGGGTTGTTTCCAAGCGCTGTAAAATCAGGCACATTTGCTGATGGTTCATTTTCAGTAATCGTTCCATCACCGAGATTCCAACGGTGGAATTTAACACGCTCAATTTTTGGAAGAGCCAAACTTTCAATCTTATCAAAGGCTGCTTGACGAAGGTCTTGCAACCAAAGTGGCTCTGCCTTTGCTTGTGAAAAAGCGATAATAGATTCTTTTGACATAGGTTACTCCTTTTCTAGTTATTTCGAGTAACAGACTTACGCTTCTTCGTGGTACTCGTAACCGAGCTCTTCAGCGATTTTCGCATAACCTTCTTGCTCAAGACGAGCAGCCAATTCAGGACCGCCTGAAAGAACCACTTTACCTTCCATCATTACATGTACGACATCTGGAGTGATGTAGTTCAAGAGACGTTGGTAGTGAGTGATAATCATAGCACCGAAGCCTTCGCCACGCATAGCGTTAACCCCTTTTGAAACCACTTTAAGGGCATCGATATCAAGACCTGAGTCAATCTCATCGAGAAGAGCAAACTTAGGTTCCAACATAAGCAATTGAAGAATTTCGTTACGTTTTTTCTCACCACCTGAGAAACCTTCATTAAGGTAACGCTCAGCCATTTCTTCACGCATACCAAGCAATTCCATCTTTTCATCCAATTTAGTGATGAAATCAAGAACAGAAATCTTTTCGTCATCTTCTTTACCAGCGTTCATAGCCGCACGGATGAACTCAGCGTTTGTGATCCCTGGGATTTCAGCTGGATATTGCATAGCAAGGAAAAGACCTAGGCGTGCACGTTCGTCAACTTCCAAGTCAAGGATGCTTTCACCATCAAAAAGGATGTCCCCTTCTGTGATTTCATAGTTTGGGTTACCCATGATAGCAGCTGAGAGGGTAGATTTACCAGTTCCGTTAGGACCCATGATAGCAGCAATCTCACCAGTTTTAAGAGTCAAATTAAGACCCTTCAAGATTTCTTTATCTTCAACAGAAACATGAAGATTTTTGATTTCAAGTACAGACATTGTATACTCCTTTTTCATATATACAGCGAGCACTTGCTCGCTAATTTGCATTATTTTTTTGAAAATAGTCTTGCTATTTTCTGGAAAATAAAAAGAGAACTTCCATTTTCCTTAATTAGAATCATTATAACAAAAAAGCCATAACTTGGCTTTTCAAATGTTTAATTTTTTCGCCCTTGCTTCCATTTTAACAGGGTTGCTTGGCGATAATCACTATTTCCGATAAATTTCAGGAGGTTGAAGAGAGGTGTTCGACCAACGCCCCAAATCTCAAGGCCTTCAATCAGAATTTCCATTCCCAGAAGTAAACTCAAGAGCAAGAGAATACCACCAAGACGGCTAGAAACATTTAACAAGAGGGCAATCAATGAAAAGAGGATAGCGATGGCATAGACCACTAGAACCGCTCCACGATGAGTAAAGCCCATAGCTAGGAGACGATGATGCAAATGCATCTTGTCAGCTTCCATAGCTGGGCGCCCTGACAACTTACGGCGGACAATAGCCACCACTGTGTCAACAATAGGCACTCCAAGGATAATAACAGGTGACAAAATAGCCACCGCTGTCGCATTTTTCAACCCTTGCAATGACAAGACACCAATCATAAAGCCAATAAAGAGCGCCCCTGTATCACCTAGATAGATAATCGCTGGATGATAATTGTAAGGGAAAAATCCCACAATGGCAGCCACCAAGACAAAGATAGTCATGGTCAAGAAAATATCAGTGTCATAGAGGAAGAAATAAGAAATCACCCCCATAGTCATAAGGGAAATGATAGAAACTCCTCCAACTAAGCCATCCAAACCATCAATCAGATTAATGGCATTGGTGATGGCCGCAATCCATAACACCGTTAAAATCAAGGTCAAGACCGGCCCAAAATGAATCATGGGACCACCAAATGGAATCTTAAAGCTATCAAATCGGAAGTCTGTAAAAGCCCAAACGATGACAGCTCCAATGACAATACCAAGCATCTTAGGTAGAGGCTTTAATTCCAAGATATCATCAATGAAGCCAGTCAGAGCTACGACAGATCCTCCTACAACAACCGGCAAGATGTACCTGATGTAGGAAACATGCCAGATATCCTTATGAATAATCATAGGCATAAAGACCAAGGTCGCTAGTACAAAGGCCAACAAAATAGCTAGACCACCAGCACTAGGCATTGGCTTTTTATTGATACGTCTTGCATTGGGATTGTCAACAGCTCCGACACGTAAGGCCAAAGAGCGTACCAAAGGAGTCGCCACAATGGCAATCAAAAAGGTCCCAATCAAAACGAATATATAGTTAATGGTCCAAGGCATGTCTTAGCTCCATTTCGTTGCTTGTAGTACCGGTAAGGCGTCCTCTTCCATCAAAATTGTTGCATGCTCTTGTAGGTAGGCACGTGTTCGGTCTGCCACATTCGCATATTCAAGAAAACGCGCATACATATTGTTCGCGTAATAATCAGGCTCATCAGCCAAGTAAAGAAGGATTGTCATATAGTAGACATTCCCAAGTTTATAAAGCTCAGAACCTTCAACAGGTACATTCTTCAAGCCTTGTGTAAAGGTCACTACTTGATCAAAGTCAGAGAAAGCCAAGACATAGTGGGTATAGTCTTCACGAATATTTTCTTCAGCCACTTCCTTGGTAGGCTCTGTCATAGCCTTATCAACTTCTTCCAAGGTCTTCTCAAGTTCTTCGAGCTTATGGTGTGCTTCGATATCCCCCTTGTCCATAAAGTTACCTTCAAGAGCCTTGAGGAACTCTTCTGGAGAAAGCCCTGAGTAGTCGTCCATATCTGACAAATCGTTGAAATCAAGGTCTTCCTTAAGATCTGATTTAGTCACAAAGACATCCACACGGTCCTTGCGTGGCGTGACACGGAAGCTCAGCATCCCGCTATTTTTAAAGTTATCAGGCAAGTCCAACTCATCCATGACAGTGTAGAAAAATTCCTCTGTTTTTTCCTGGGGAATCAAGAAATCTTTCAATTCCATACCATGTTCTTCAAGATCTTCCATGGTAATCATGATTTTTAGAGTTGTCTCGCTTATTTGTTTCATTTCCATATGTAAAAAACCTCGCACGAGTAGTTATTTCATTATACTAGAAAAGCCAAGAGATAGCAATTTCTGAGCAAGTTTGCGTCTTATTTAGGATAGGATTTCTAAAAACTTCTCAATGCTAACAAAACCTTGTATTTCCCCATTAATACCTGTCATCTCCCCCAGAAAGTTGTATAATAAAAGTGAACCTATACGTGGAGGTGATGACCATGACTGCCTACAAAAAAGGGTGGCTACGAGCTAGCATTGCTGGGGGAATAACGAGTTTATTGACGCTCCTTCTCTACTTGTCGGGGCAACCTCATCAAGTAAACAAATCTACCTTTCTTACGGGGCTAATTGTCGCCATCCTACTAGCAAGTGCTCCCATTTACGACGATAACCGTTTATCGCTCAAACAGCAATCACTGCTCCACTTCTCTATCATGTGTGTTACCATCCTTCCAATCCTCTGTTTGTCCGGATGGTATCCCTTGCATAATGTCGTGGACTTCTTGAAAATCCTAGCTAGCTTCTTAACTTGTGGACTAGTCCTATGGTTGCTGGCTTATCTCATCTTTGGAAAACTTATCCACAAATGATTTCAAAACCAGATAAAAAGGACTCCAATTGAAGTCCTTTTCAGTTTACTTAAAAGTAATTATCCAAAAATAAGTTTAACAGCTCCATAGAGAAGCACAATAATACCAAGCACGATACGGTATTTTCCGAAAACTGTAAAATCATGTTTCTTAATGTAATTCATCAAGAAGCGAATCACGAACAAGCTGACAACAAAGGCTGTCACACTAGCTACCAAGAGAATAGCTACTTGTCCACCTGTCAAAGTATTTCCGTCAATGAAGTACTTAACTGCCTTAAGGCCACTGTAACCAAACATGGTTGGAATACCAAGGAAGAAAGTGAAGTCAGCAGCTACGCTACGACTAGTACCAACGATGATACCCCCAAGAATAGTAGCACCTGAACGGCTTGTCCCTGGAATGATACTCAAGACTTGGAAAAGACCAATATAGAAAGCTGTCTTGTAAGACATACGTGCCAAATCCGTTACCTTAGGCTCTACACGTCGATTGCGGTCCTCAATCCAAATAAAGGCAATCCCGTAGACCACCAACATGATAGCTACTACAAAGAAATTACTGAGATGAGCCTCCATCCAGTCATCTAAAAGAAGCCCAAAGAAGGCTGAAGGAATACAGGCAATGACCACTTTAAGCCAAAGTTGCCAAGTCAACTGCACTTCACGTGCTGTCTTACCAGGTTGGAAGGGATTCAAGCGTTTAAAGTAGATGACCATAACCGCAAGAATAGCACCAAGTTGGATTACGATATTAAACATATCAATGAAATCTTTACTCTGTCTCAAATTCAAGAATTCATTAACCAAAATCAAGTGACCTGTAGATGAAATAGGTAGCCACTCTGTGATTCCTTCGACAATCCCAAGAAAGACTGCTTTTAGTAATTCAATAATAAATTGTGCCGTTTGCATAATTATCTCCGTTTTAAAATGCTAGCCTCATCACACCAAAAATGATTAAGGCTCCAAATCGTCCTTCCCATTATATCAAATTACAACTTGTATTTGAAGACAATCTTGATATAGAGATTGTTTTTCTAATCCCAGCTTATTGTCATTAGTCCTAATTTCCTGTAAAATAGTAAGGTATGACATTTTTATAGGAGACATTGTTTCAATGAAAAAAATTATTGTAGCCTGCTTTGCAGCGCTCCTCCTCGTTTTTGGTGGGGTATCAAGCGCTCAAGCAGACGAGTATCTCCGTGTCGGTATGGAGGCTGCCTATGCACCTTTCAACTGGACACAGGACGATGACTCAAACGGAGCCGTTCCAATCGAAGGTACTAAACAGTATGCCAACGGTTATGACGTGCAAATCGCTAAAAAAATTGCTCAAGCCCAAGGTAAGAAACCCTTAGTGGTCAAAACAGCTTGGACAGGTTTGATTCCTGCCCTCACTTCTGGCAAGATCGATATGATTATCGCAGGTATGAGTCCAACAGCTGAACGTCGTCAAGAAATTGACTTTTCAGATAGCTACTACCGAAGCGAACCTGTTATGGTTGTTAGCTCTGATGGTGATTATGCTAACGCTAAGAGTCTCAAAGACTTCAAGGATGCTAAAATCACAGCTCAACAAGGGGTTTATCTCTATAATTTGATTGACCAAATCCCAGACGTCAGCAAACAAACAGCTATGGGAGACTTCGGTGCTATGCGCCAAGCCCTTGCATCTGGTATCATCGATGGTTATGTTTCAGAGCGTCCTGAAGCCAAAACTGCCGAAGAAGCTAGCTCAAAATATAAGATGATTACGCTTAAAGATGGTGGTTTCCAGGTTTCAGACGATGACGTGTCCTTGGCCGTCGGTCTTCGTAAAGGAGACAGCCAGCAAATGGAACAAGTCAATAAGGTCCTTGCTGGAATCAGCCTAGAGGAACGTGTCAAACTGATGGATCACATCATTGACATCCAACCTGCAGATAAGACTGATGATGCTAAAAAAGGAAACTTCTTTAGTCAGATGAGCGCTATCATCGCTAAGAACTGGCCACAATTCTTACGTGGTACAGGAATTACCCTTCTTATCTCAATTATTGGTACAGTTGTGGGTACTTTCATCGGTCTTATGATTGGTGTTTACCGCACAGCTCCTAAAGCTGCTAATAAATTTGTAGCCTTGCTCCAAAAACTCTTCGGTTGGGTTCTTAATGTCTATATCGAAGTTTTCCGTGGTACGCCAATGATTGTACAATCTATGGTTATCTACTACGGTACTGCCCAGGCCTTTGGTATCAACATTGACCGTACCCTAGCAGCTGTCTTCATCGTTTCTATCAACACCGGAGCCTACATGAGTGAAATCGTTCGTGGTGGTATCTTCGCTGTAGATAAAGGACAATTTGAAGCTGCAACTGCTCTTGGATTTACCCATGGTCAAACCATGCGTAAGATTGTTCTTCCACAGGTTATCCGTAACATCTTGCCAGCTACTGGTAATGAGTTCGTTATCAATATCAAGGATACCTCTGTTTTGAACGTTATCTCTGTTGTGGAACTTTACTTCGCAGGTAACACTGTTGCAAGCCAAACTTATCAATACTTCCAAACATTCTTTGTTATCGCAGCAATCTACTTTGTCCTCACCTTCACAGTGACACGCATCTTGCGTTATGTAGAACGCCGTTTGGATCAAGATACTTACACACAAGGAGGGGTTCACTAATGACTGAGACGATTTTAGAAATTAAAAACCTCAAAAAATCATACGGAAAAAATGAAGTCCTCAAAGATATCTCCCTCAGCGTCAAAAAGGGTGAGGTTATCTCAATTATTGGTTCTTCAGGTTCAGGGAAATCAACCTTCCTTCGCTCTATTAACCTACTCGAGTCACCTTCAGGTGGTGAAATCCTCTATCATGGAGACAATGTCCTTGAAAAAGGTTACGACCTCACTACCTATCGTGAAAGACTCGGTATGGTTTTCCAATCTTTCAACCTCTTTGAAAACCTTAATGTTTTGGAAAATGCTATCGTAGCTCAAACAACCGTTCTCAAACGTGACCGTAAAGAAGCTGAGAGTATCGCCAAAGCTAACTTGGAGAAAGTTGGTATGGGGGAACAATACTGGAAAGCTAAACCAAAACAACTCTCAGGGGGACAAAAACAACGTGTAGCCATTGCCCGTGCCCTCTCTGTTGATCCAGAAGCCATCCTCTTTGACGAGCCAACTTCAGCCCTTGACCCAGAAATGGTAGGGGAAGTACTCAAGACTATGCAGGAGCTATCTGAAACTGGTTTGACCATGATTATCGTTACCCATGAAATGGAGTTCGCACGTGACGTTTCAGACCGTGTCATCTTCATGGATAAAGGGGTAATCGCTGAACAAGGTAGCCCAGAACAAATCTTTGAAAATCCTAAAGAAGAACGTACCAAGGAATTCCTCAAACGTTTCTTGGGTTAAAAACGAAAAAGTTAAGGTTTCGACCTTAACTTTTTTTAGATTCTCAAATATATAAAAAAACGGCAGTTGCCGTTTTTTTGTCTATGATTAGTTACGACGTGTACGTCTGTCAACAAAACCAAGGAAGGCCAATAGTGTCATAAAGAGACCTACAAGGCTGAATCCTACTGCAGTTGACTCACCTGTTTCTGGCAAGCTGTCTGCTTCTTGTACAGGAGCTTGTTTCTCAGCTTTTGTTTGACCATAATTTACAGGAACTTGAGCTACAGTTTGAGCTGCTTGTTCTTGTGTTGTGAAAGCAATAACTTTACCATCTACATCGTAAACAGGTACTGGTGTAAGACCTTTAGAGATGATGTTAGCATACTCTTTAGCCAATTGTGTTTGAAGCTCTTTGTCTGCCTTAGCTTTCATGTAGTTATCGAAGGCTGTTTGAACAGTTGTGTATTCGCTCGTTAATTTATCACGTTTAGCAGACAATTCAACAAGTTTCGCACGTTCAGTTGAAAGAGCCGCTTTCGCCGCAGTAAATTTAGCAAAGGCTGTTGCACGTTCTGCTTTAGCCTTAGCTAGGTTAGCTGAAGCATTTGTAAGAGCTGCTACACGGTTCTTAGCAGAAGCCAAAGCTTGGTTAGCTTGAGTCAATGCTACTTGTTTCTTAGCAGTATCTTGCTTAGCAGCGTTGTAAGCATTTGTCAAACGTTGCAAGGTCGCAGAACTTGTCGCAAGTTTATCTTTAGCTGTTTGAAGCTCTGCTTGTTTTTCATCAAGAGTTGCTTGAGCTTTGCTAAGGGCTGCTGCTTTTTCTTGTGCATTAGCATTAAGATTTTCAACTGCAGCATTAGCTTTTTCCAATTCTGATTTAGCAGTTGCAAGGGCTGCTTGTTTTTCAGAAAGGTTATTCTGAGCAGCTGCCAACTTGCTTGCAGTCGCTTTAAGAGCTGCAAGTTCTGATTGAGTATTCTTAAGTTTAAGAGTTGCTGACTCAGAAGCAGATTTCTTGCTAGCCAAATCACTTTGAGCTTGATCGTTAGCTTGTTTAGCAGCTTCATAAGCGGCTTTTGCAGCTGCTAGGTTTGCATTTGGAGATGGTTGAGATGAGTTACCTACATATGGGTTAGCAATCTTAGTTGTGTCAAAGCTACTATCAGAAGCGATAGAATTTTTATTGACATTGTTTACATGAACGTTAAAGGCACCGGCAACAACACTGATGTCTGTACCAATGTAGGCCTCACCACCATCTGCTGTAAGTCCAGAAATAGAACGAGCATGGTTCCACTCTTTACCATTAAACATGAAGTCAAGCATAGCTTCGTAGACATATTTCTTAATGTCGTTAAGTGTAAATGGTCCTGTCAACCCTTGCCATGTATTAAGGTTTTCACCAATACTTACACTATTAAATGACTTACCAGCACGGTCAAGGGCCGCACTATCATGTCGTTTATGGGTAATAGCTTCCCAACCCCAGTTATCTGCTACATAACCATCTGAAACACGATCAGCTGCAAGAACACTACCTTTTGAAACAGATGTTTGAGTTGTACCAAAGGCTGTACGAATTTGGTTAATCAAACTTGAAGCATACAATGACAAATCTGTAATTTGAGCTTCACTAAGATTATTCAAATCACTAATTTTAACATTTTTATCTGCTTCATTGTCTTGATAACTATTGTTACCACGATCACGTTTATTGACGTTCTTCAAGACTTGTTCAGCTTGAGCTATTTCTGCTGCTGTCGCTGTTTTAGACTCATGAATCTTAAGGGCATTAACATACTCTTGTGATACTGAGAATTTTTGACGAACATTAGCTGTTGAAGTTGTTGAAGATTCTGCTTTTTTCTTAGCTGCTTCAGCGGCTGCAAGAGCAGCTGCCTTTTCATTAGCTACTGTTTGAGCAGTCTCATAGGCTGCTTTAGCTTGGTTTGCTGCATTTTGGTCTACAGTCAATTGACCTTCTTTAGCTGAAATAGCAGTAGCTTTTTCTTTATCAGCTGCCTGAGCGGCTGCCAATTCTTCTTGAGCTTTTTTCTCAGCTACTGTTGCAGCGTCAAAAACTGATTGTGCTTTAGCTTGGTTAGAAGCTGCCTCAGAAGCGCTAGAACCATTAAGAGCTGCTTTAGCAGCATCTACTGATTTTTGAGCATTAGCAACTTCACTAGCTTTAGCATTGACATTAGCTTGATCTGTATTAACGACAGATTGCTGTTTGTCTGCTGCATCTTTGGCAGTTTTTTCTGCTGATTGAGCTGTTTCGACTGCTGACTTAGCTTCCTTAGCCGCATTTTCTGCAGTAGTTACTTGACCTTGAGCGGCAGCAATAGTTTCTGGGCTTGCTTCATCGGCTGCTGTTTGTGCCTTTTGCAAGTTAGCATCTGCTGTCGCTAGATTTGCTTGAGCCTGGTTGGCAACTGCTTCATGATTAGCAACTACTGACTCTTGTTGCGATACTGCTTGATTTGCAGCGCTGGCTTGTTCTCTAGCCGCTTCAACTTGGGCTTGAGTTGGGACAGCTTGTGTAGCTGTCGATGATACTGATGCTGTTGTTGAGGCTTGATCGTTTGTCGTTACCTCATCAGCTTTAGCAACTGTAGCAGAAACTGCAAGTGCTGCAATTCCAGCTGTCGCCAAAACCTTTTTATTCATAAGACGAACTCCTTTTTATGTTAAAAATTCACTACTATATAATAACATTTTAATAATCCTGAAACAAGATGCTGACTCCTAATTTTTAAAATTTAATTATTTTATAAGCTTTCATAGCCTGTTTACAAAAACCATTAAATTGTTAGTCAAAAGTAGAGTTGCTGTTTCAAAGTCCTTTTTTAGTCTTTGATTCTGCCTTATCCTTCCATTCTATCAAAACTTCGTTACAGTTTCTTAACTTTCTTTAAACGTTTTTTTGATATAATGTGTACTCATCATATGCAAATGGAGGAGCAAAGTGGCAAAAACATTAAAAACATTGAGTAACATCTTACTAGGAAGCCTATCACTGTGCTTGTCTTATTGGTTTTATAGGGGCCATCTCGAACAGTACGTTCATTACATCGCCCATTATGGCTCCTACTTCCAAGTCTTACTCAACCTAGTCATCATAGTCCTGCTTAGTTACTTTGTCTATGCTTTTTTGAAACTCCTTCTTACTAGACAGCTGAAAAAACAGACACTGCTCCTACTCTACTTCATTTACTTTCTTGCTCTCTTCTACCTACTTTTCTTGAAAAACATTGGTACCCAAGGTCTCTCACTTAATCCCCTTTCCTTCGCTCGGGAATTATACTGGGGGAGCCACTTCGTTCCCATCATGAACCTATTAATGTTCATTCCTCTGGGACTCCTCTTTTCTTCACGATTGAGTAATCTCCTACTTTGTCTCCTGACCCTTTTCACCGTCGAATCCATTCAGTACTTTGGACATTTGGGAGTCTTTGATTTAGGAGATATCGCCTTAAATATGCTAGGTATCCTTGTCGGAACTGCTATCCATCAACTCCCTCAATTTCAAACAGTTATCAAAAAGATTTTAAGATAGAGAAGCCTTCAGAATTAAATCTGGAGGTCTTTTACTGGCTCTATAGATCAATCATCATAAGAAATTTTAGATGAATACCGCAAAACTGCCCTCTGAATCTAGAGAGCTGTTTTGAACTCGGGCTAAAATCCTAGTGAAAAAGAAAAACTGCCCCATTATAGAGCAGTTCCATTTTCGTGTATTCAATTGAACAAGGCCTAAGCACTTGTATCTTGAATTAACGACGAAGTCCAAGTGAGCTGATCAACTCACGGTAGCGGTTAACATCTGTGCGACGAAGGTACGC
This sequence comes from Streptococcus sp. FSL R7-0248, assembly GCF_037967965.1. Lineage (NCBI taxonomy): Bacteria > Bacillati > Bacillota > Bacilli > Lactobacillales > Streptococcaceae > Streptococcus > Streptococcus sp. FSL R7-0248. The sequence goes on along the minus strand of NZ_CP150201.1, from coordinate 146,776 downwards.
CAACAAGTTACGACGGTGACCGATTTTTTTCATCAAACCACGGTAAGTAGCGTGGTCTTTTTTGTGTTGTTTAATGTGGTCGTTAAGGTGGTTGATTTCCCAAGTAAGGACAGCAACTTGAACCTCTACTGAACCAGTGTCACCTTCGTGACGTGCATATTGAGCAATGATTTCATTTTTTTTCTCTTTTGAGATTGCCATGTTTTTTCTCCTTTTTTTGCTCCATCCGAGTCTTAGGATTGGCTCTCCTAAAACCAAGAAAGAGTTGGTTTGTCTTTACGACCTCTCTATTTTAGCTCATCTACTAATCTTTGTCAATCACAAGATTCACTGTTTAGATTTCTACATCTTAGACTTTTTTGTCATTCTTGATTTCATCAAAAAACCAAGGAAAAGTAGGAAACTTACTATAGCATAGGCTAGGAAAATCCAACTAAAACTTGGAGATACAAGTGCCAATAATTTCAAAACATAAGGAGAGAGGGCAGACCCTAGGTTACACCCCAAGAGGACATAGGCTGTCGCTTTGTTCAACAGATTTCTAGCAATACGCTCAGAAAGTTGGTTAAAGATAATTGTCAAAACAGTACTATAGAAGAAACCAACACCAACTGAGGATAAAATCAAAATCGGTAAGTTACTAGCCACTGACATCCCAAAGAGACAAACCGCCAATAAAAACATCACTATATGCAAAAGATGATTCTTAAAATATCCTATAAGAGAAGCGAAACTTAGTCCAGCTACAATTCCAATTCCCTGCTCTAAACTAAGTACTAAAGCTGATTGCCCACTCGCAATGGTCTTACCAGCAACCTGAAATAGAGGCACGCGCAAACTAATCGAAGAATTAATACAGATGACAAATCCTGCTAAAAGGGCCATGCCAAGGATCATACTAAGGTCTTTTTTGTTTAGACCTTGTTTACTTTTTGTAATCTGCTTCCTCTCCACCTGATCCATCGTTGGCACAAAAAGGAGGTACATGGTCAGAATCACAAAACCAAGACCATAAATAAGAAAGGCAAAGGTCCAATGGATTTTCAATAGTTGACCAACCAAAAGAGAACACGAAGCTCCACCAATCAACTCCATGGAGCCACGAATACCTAACATCTGAACCCGTTCTTTACCTTGAAAACGTTGACTGATGATGGCAATCGCCTTAGCATTGATAAGGCCGATCCCCATCCCAAAAGCAATACGTGACAGTAAGACAAGAGGATAGGCTTGTACAAAAAAAGGAAAAATCCCAGCACTACTAAGTAAAAGCAATCCAGTCACAATTAGCTGTCTATCACTTAGCCATTTGTCAATAAATGAATTAAGTAAGAGCATCGCTACTACGGAAAATGAAGGGACAGATACTAAAAGCTCCACTTGCGCGGCAGAAAAGGTTGGGCTATAGTAGTCCAACATAGGTGGTAGCGCTGTTGAAATCGAAAAGGCCGAAATCAAGAGCAAGGATAGCCCAAGTAGGCTCATTTTTTCTAAAATTCGTGTCATAATATAGGGATTAGAACATCCTTTCCTTACTTGTCTGATAGTTATTTTTTCATTATAATCTAAGGAGACTTTAAAAAATAGGACCTAGGTCCTAAAAAAGGAGATGTATGCGTAATCATGACATAAGACCTCAACTTGATCAGGTCTTTCCACCCCCCTACCTCGACCAATTACAGAAAGTCACCTTTCAAAAGAATGATTATATTTGTACCCAAGGAAAAGCTATCACAGAGCTAACCTACATTTTGTCAGGAAAGGTAAAAATTGTGCGTTCTCTCTTCAATGGTAAAGAACATATCCTAGAAATGCTTAACCAACCACAAATATTTGGAGATGTAGAACTCATGACCAATCAACCAGCAGGGTCATCAGTCATTGCTTTAGAAGAGGTTCAAGCAGTTCAGCTCCCTTTAAATAATAAAGAAGAGCTCCTCAAAGATCCCGTTTTTCTCTATCAAATTGGGCATAACCTAGCCATGGCACTGCATAAACAGGGTATTACTGCCTCAACAAATGCAAGCTACTCTGTCAAAGAGCGTCTGGCTACTCATATGTTGAGTATTGAGGAAGAAGGTGTTTTTCAACTATCACCATCTATCCTAGCTGCCAGTTTTGGGACTAGCTATCGCCATGTGCAACGAGTCATCAAACAATTTATCGATCAAGGAATTATTGAAAAAGAAGCTTTTAAGACCTATCGTATTTTACAACGACAAACCTTGGAAAAACTGGCTTTTATCGATTAGAAAAAGCTTCACTTTAACCCTTGATGGTTTAATTTTCAACCCTTTTGTGCTATAGTTATAAACAAGTAAATCAAAGAAAATAGAGGTAAACAAATGGACGCTCAAACCAAAATTATCCGCGCCAGCCATATGATTGATATGAATGATATCATTCGCGAAGGAAACCCAACCTTGCGTGCTGTCGCTGAAGATGTAACCTTCCCACTATCAGACGAAGACATTATCCTAGGTGAAAAAATGATGCAGTTTCTTCGTAATTCACAAGATCCTGTTATTGCTGAAAAAATGGGGCTTCGTGGGGGAGTCGGTCTTGCAGCCCCACAATTGGATATTTCAAAACGCATTATCGCGGTTCTCGTTCCAAACCCTGAAGACGCTGAAGGTAATCCACCAAAAGAAGCCTATAGCCTTCAAGAAATCATGTACAACCCTAAAGTAGTTGCCCATTCTGTTCAGGATGCTGCTTTGGGTGATGGAGAAGGATGCCTCTCAGTCGACCGCGACGTTCCTGGTTATGTGGTTCGTCATGCTCGAGTAACTATTGAGTACTACAACAAAGAGGGCGAAAAGCAACGTGTTAAGCTCCGTGGGTACAACTCAATTGTTGTTCAACATGAAATCGACCATACTAACGGTATCATGTTCTACGACCGCATCAATAAAGACAATCCATTCGCCATTAAAGATGGACTCTTGATTATCGAATAAAGAAAGCCTCAGTATTGCTACTGAGGTTTTAAGTTGAAGATAAGGCCTTAGTGCCTCCGTATAGCTGAGTTAAAGTAGAAAAGAACCGACTTTGTCAGTTCTTTTTTCATTATGTAAACCTGTCCTCAGACAAGCATATTGTAAAGTGTTTCGTTACCGTGAAGGTTGATATAACTTGGGTCAAAGGCTGAAAGACGCTCGAGAAGTCCATCATAATCGTCCTTATCACTAAGAGCGATACCAATGAGAACTGGACCTTTTCCTTTATTAGCACGTTTGATGTACTCAAAACGAGTGATATCATCATTTGGTCCCAAGATATCATTTACAAATTCACGAAGGGCACCAGGACGTTGTGGGAAGTTAACCACAAAGTAATGCTTGATGCCATCGTAGATAAGCGCACGTTCTTCCATCTCTGGCATACGGTTGATATCATTGTTACCACCTGAAATGATGCAGACGATGGTTTTTCCTTTAATCTCATCTTTAATCACTTCCAAAGCTGCTACTGATGCTGCACCTGCGGGTTCTGCAATGGTACCAACCTTAGAGTACATATCAATTAGGGTTTCTGAAATCAAGCCTTCATCAACTCCCAAGAGACGGTCAACATATTTACGTGCAACTTCATAGGTCTTGACACCTACCTTTTGAACAGCAATCCCATCCGCAAACTTATCAATTTCTTCGAGTTTTATAGGATAACCACGGTCAAAGGCAGCACGCATACTACGAGCACCACTAGCCTCAACACCAATAACTTCCATAGATGGTGCCACATCCTTGATATAAGTAGCCACACCAGAGATAAGGCCTCCACCACCTACTGGAACCAAGATACTATCGAAGGAAACACCCTCCTCTTGAGCCTGCTCATAAATTTCATAAGCAACTGTTCCTTGACCCGCTTGGACATTATAATCGTCGAATGGATCAATGAAAGTCATGCCTTCAGACTTGGTATATTCCTGTGCTGCTTGAGCAGAAGCATCAAAGGTATCTCCCACCAATTTGATTGTTACAAACTTGCCACCAAAGAAACGGACCTGACCAATTTTTTGGAGAGGCGTTGTTACTGGCATAAAGATGGTTGCCGGAATCCTCATCTCGTTACAAGTGTAAGCAACCCCTTGAGCATGGTTGCCGGCTGATGCACAAACCACACCACGCGCCTTATCCTCGTCACTCAATTGATGAATAGCATAGTAGGCTCCTCGCAATTTGAAAGAGCGTACCTTTTGCATATTTTCTTTTTTAATATAAATGGTCGCCCCGTATTTTTCAGATAAGTAGCGATCAAAATCTAGTGGTGTGCGTTCCACCACGTTTTTTAAGACTTCATTAGCCTTTACGATATCATTTGCAGTAATCATTGGCTCTCCTTTGACACAATATTCAAACTATTTCTATTGTATCACAATTTTCAGAAAAATAGCAGCCAGTATAAAGAAAACTCCTTGTTTACACAAAGAGTTCTACTTATTATTTATCAACTTTTTTCGACATCAAGAAGTTACGAAGAGCTGCAAGGGTTGCCGCACCTGCAAGGACAATAGCTGTAAGGATAGCTACAGCATGTTCTCCCCACTTGTGAGATTTTGCTGTTTTAGCAATTGTAGCCTTAAGATCTTCAGTTGTCCCTTTTTCACCTGCTTGCGTCGTTGTCTTACTTGCAAGGTTAAGATCTTGACTACCACTGTAAGTGTTATCTGACGAAGCTGTATTGACAAGGTCTTGACGGCTACTGCGAGTATAGCTAACATTTGTTGTAATGCTATCAATCATCTCAACAATATTTCTGATTGTAGTTGCATCGTACAAGCCACCCTCAGTATCTTTCAAGATTGATACTGCTAATTTTTCAATAGAAGCTTCTGAAGAAGTTGCTACCATAGAGTAAGATTCTGAGCTTGCTGTTTCTGAATATCTTGCATAATTGCTAAAGAGTGACGCTGCTTCTGTAATCGTTTCAGAAGTACCTGGTAAGTTTTCTGAGACGCGAGGAGCTGCAGAGAGTCTATTCCAACTATTGATGTTTTCTGATAGTCCATCAAGGATGACTTCCTCAGACGTGCTCACTGTTTCTGAAATTGCCGAAGTCACTTCTGAAGTGCTCACTTGACTTTCTGATTCTGTCAATGAAACAGCTGGTTCTTTAACTACTTCTGATTCTAAAACGACTGTGCTGATTGAATTCTCTGATTCAGATGCTGAAGTCTCTGAAGTTGATGCTTCTGAGCTAATTTCAGTTTCTGAGACCTTCGATGACACTGTTGTGCTTTCTGATACTTCTGATGAGGCTGTTGAGTCAGCTGTGCTTGTGGCCTTTGAAGCTGGTGTAGTGATTGAATCTGACGCTACTGCACCTTGATCCGTATTAGATACTGAGTTGTCATCTTTCTTATCATGTGCGGTCTCTGATACAGCTATTGCCACTGGAACAGCTGCTGAGTTTACTAACTCGTCAACTGTTGGTGCTGGTTTAGTTATTTCATCTAGTTTAGGAGCTTCAACAGATGGTTTCGTATCAGTTGGAGCCTCTGAACCTTTGTTTACTGTTGTATTTTCGGATTTAGCTGTTTCTGAGCTTACTTCAGATGTTACGGTATTGTCTGCTTTCTTACCAGCTTGGTTAGTAACTGGTTTCAAGATAACTGGTTCTACCGGTGTTTCTGTTGTGTCTTCCTTGATATAGAGCATGTTCCAAAGCGTTAGTTTAGGAACTGAAATGACAAGTACTGGTTGACCATTTTCATCTGTTTCAAGGCTTGCTTGTGCCTTCTTCATGCTTGAAGTTGCCCAATCATCTGGTGACGTCACATAGACTTGATCAGCAATTTTAGCTGCTTCTTGGGCTGTTTTACCTGCTAGACTAAGACGAACTGTGAGATTTTCTTGAGCGTCCGGTGTTTTATTATCCGCATAACCCTCTTCATTATGCCAGCCCGCATTGATGCCCATCATGTTAATCATTTGAACAGTTGAGAAACCTTTTCCTGATTTAGCAAATGTCCAAACTTGATCTCCTGTCACACCTAGAGCATCCTTAGAAAGGATTTCACCAGCAGCATTCATGGTAGATACAACCTGAGTGCTGTTAGTCACACCCTCACCACGGAGAAGATTTTCATAAGCAGTGATAAACTGTTGGTAATTGTAAAGCTTACGAATAGTGTTCTTAGCCACACTGAGGTATTGAGTTGGGTAATAAGCACTTTGAAGGACGTTTAGGGCTGCATTAGCATTGGCAAGGGCTGCAATGGACATGTGATAGCCACCGGCTGCAGCTACTGTCGCATCTACGAGAAGAGTCGCGTCAGCTTGCAATGGCTTACCTGCAAGAGCATCTTTACCAGCACCGTTAGTTGCTTTTCCGCCAGGAACAGTATAATCAATACCTGGTTCTTCCATGTAGGCACCAACGATAAGTGATTTACCAGTTTTATTGCGCACCATATCGATACGTGCTTTCAAATCACCATAGGCAACCTGCATACGTCCTGGAATAACTGAACCACCGTTTGTCCAGAGCTCATTATAAACAACATCTTGACGTGCCTTGGCTAATTTATCATCATTACCACCATTGACCTCATTGATTGTGATGTAGTACTTTTCACCAATGAGGTCTTTCATAGCATTAATAAATGACGCATATGAATCAGACATCATGTGTGAGTCAGCCTCGTCTGAGCTGTTACGGTGCTTATAATCAGTCACACGGTTGTCACCAATTGTATCACCTTGCCAACCATCGAAGCCCATACGATCCATAGCTGATTTCATGACACCCGCAATGTATTTTTGCCAATCTGGATTAGCCGGATTATAGTAAACTTGAGTTGGGTTATCACCGATAGTGTAAGTCATCGGCTCACCCTTCTTACCAAAGCTATCGTAGAAGTTATAAGCCAAAGCAGCAAGTGGAAGGGCTGGATTCTTTGGATTTGAATCTGCTGAAATCATGTTATAAAGCATGGCAACAGCACCTGACTTATGAACTTGGTCAACCAATTCTTTAACAGCCTTAGTGTCAACCTGAGTATGACTCCAGGTATTCCATTTCTGAATAAAGCTATCAACACCCTCTGGGAAAGGATCTGTAGCTTCACTATAAGCATCATAGAAGAAATATGAGTTGATATTCATAGACTTCATGAGCTCAAGCTCTTTACGGTAGGCTTCAAGATTTTTAACAAGAATACTGTTTTGATCCGTTGGCGAACCTGCTACGATACCGTAACGTGGGAAAACTGTCCAATCATCTTCAACAGACAAGCCAGCACGCTTGCTTGAAAAAGTACTACCTGATTTATCGTTGACACTGATTGTCACCAAGTAACCTGTATTGTTTGTCAACCACTCTGACGCTACTGTCAAGTTTGAAACCTTAGCTGAGGTTCCTGCCACTAGCGTAAGGTCAACGTTATCTTGACCGATGATTTCTGAAGCATATTGAAGTGTCAAGTTGACAGTCATCGTCTTAGTTTCTGCTGTTGGATTAGACACAACAACAGAATAGTTAATATCACCATCTGTCTTGCTATAAGCAGCTTTTGTTGTTTCTGGATCTGTCAAGTAAGCATCACCATTTAAGTTTTGCTCTATCACTTCTGTAACTGGTGTCACTTGAGCAGTTGAATAGCGTCCTACTTCAGTAGCATTATCAGATGATGATGTGATGGTTTCCACAGCAGCTGACTCAGGAGCTAGTGCTTCACTGGCTACAAGCATTTCTGAGCTAGCACTCTCTGCTGGCACAGCTTGTGAAAAGATTGTAGAAGCTGTTGCTGTTGTTGCAGTATCTGTCGCAACAGCGGTAGATGATGGACCTACTTCTGTTGTCGCAACTGGAGCAACTGCCTCCGTTGGTACCACCACCAAGTTATCTGCTTCAGTTGTAATGACTGGTTTTGTTGCTTCTGAACTGACCATGCTATCTGCCTTGGTGACCTGATTCATCCCTAGGACACCGCCGGCTACAAACAAACCTGATAATAATTTAGTTGACGCTACTTTCTTTGACATCTCTCTATCCCTCTAAAAAAGTTTAAATCACCTCGGCGTTTCAAATTATCACTATTTGTATTTGCATGCTGTAAACTCGAGTTATTTTTTAGTTTCATAAAAATCGCTTGGTGTTTCTTATGAAACTAATGTTAACTTAATCTTTTTTGTAAGACAAGGGAATTTCCGGCAATCCTCGTAAACGGTAATTTTTTCATCATGAATGGTCAGATTTTTTCAGAAATTTGAGAAAAATATTTTCTAATTTCATTAAATATTCACTTGGTTAAGCCTACTTAAAATAACAAAAATAAATCCCAAATAATGAAAATCGATCACCTAAATTGCCCATACGATGAGAGTAAAAAAACCACCTCTCACACAAGGCGAGAAATGGTTTGTTTATCGATTTTTAGTATCTAAAATAATGGTCACAGGGCCGTCATTAACCAGACTAACCTGCATATCTGCACCAAAGCGTCCTCTTTCTACAGGAACATGTGTTGACAAGGATTGATTGAAATCGTCATAGAGCTGGCTAGCCATGTCAGGCTTTGCAGCACCTGTAAATGCTGGTCGATTCCCTTTTTTCGTATCTGCAAAAAGCGTAAACTGAGAAATCGACAAAATCTGGCCATCAATATCCTTAACAGAAAGATTCATCTTACCATCTTCATCTGAAAAAATACGCATATTGACAATCTTACGAACTGCATACTCTAGGTCCTCTTTGGTATCCTCTGGACCAACTCCGACCAAGAGTAAGAGCCCCTGTTTAATAGCACCAACCGTAGAATCCTCAATAACCACAGAGGCACTTTGCACGCGCTGAATCACAATCTTCATCGCAATAACTCCTTAACCATTTGTACGTTTAACACTGTAAACATCAGGGATAATTTTAATCTTATCCACCAGACCAGTCAATTCAATAAGGTTTGCAATTTCAAAGCTAACGTGAATATTGGCAAACTTCATGTCCTTAGTCGGTTGCGCATTGACCGTAGCGATGCTCTTGGTCGTATTTGACAAGATTTGAAGAACATCATTCAACAGACCAGAACGGTTAAGGCCATAGATGTCAATCTCAGCCAAATAAGATTTATTAGCATTACGTTCATCCCACTCCACTTCGATTAAACGTTGCTCATAACCTTCTTGACTCTTGATATTATTACAATCTGAACGGTGAATAGCAATTCCACGGCCCTTGGTGATGTAACCTTCAATCTCATCTCCAGGTACTGGGTTACAGCACTTAGCGATACGCATGAGGAGACCAGAGGCACCTTGAATGATGACACCATTTTCACTCTTAACCTTAAGAACTTCTTTCTTCTCAGTCTTAACTTCGCCACCGTTCATTAGCTCTTCAGCTTCAGCTTTTGCCTTAGCACGCTCTTCCTCACGGCGTTCTTTTTCTGTCAGACGATTGAAAACAGCAGCAGCACTAATTTCGCCAAAGCCAACAGCGGCATAGAGAGCTTCTTCACTACGCACACTCATACGAGGGAGAATTTCCTCAATATGTTTCTTGTCTAGGTACTTATTGGCAATATAGCCATGCTCTTGGAAGTAGGCAATCAAAAGCTCACGACCTTTGGTGATAGAAGCTTCCTTGTCCTGATTCTTAAAGAATTGTCGAATTTTATTTCTGGCCTTAGTTGTCTTGACCATCTTAATCCAGTCACGACTAGGACCAAAAGAATTGGCATTAGTGACAATCTCAACCACATCACCTGTCTTAAGTTTGGCAGTCAAGGGAACCATACGGCCATTAACCTTAGCACCTGTAGCCTTCTCTCCAACTTGGGTATGGATAGCATAGGCAAAGTCAATAGGTCCTGAATCTTTAGGTAATTCCTGAACAGCACCATTTGGCGTAAAAACATAAATACGCTCTGAGAAGATATCCTCTTTAACAGAGTCTACAAATCCCATAGCATCACCATTTGAGGCATCTTGAAGTTCAACAAGATCTTTAATCCAGTTCATTCCCAAAGCGGACTCTTTTGAATCTACCTTGCCCTTGATCCCTTTCTTGTAAGCCCAGTGAGCTGCAACCCCGTATTCGGCAACTTGGTGCATTTCCTTGGTACGGATTTGGATTTCAATAGGTCCTTTTGGTCCATAAACCGTTGTATGGATAGACTGGTAACCATTGGATTTAGGATTGGCAATATAGTCTTTGAAACGGCCAGGCATCGGACGCCAGAGCTCATGAATATATCCCAACATGGCATAAACATCACTGTGCGTCTCCATGACACAACGGATGGCAATCAAATCATAAATTTGATCGAAGCGCTTTTTCTTGTCGCGCATCTTACGATAAATAGAGTAGATATGCTTTGGACGACCATAAACATCACCAACAAGTCCTTGTTCAGCTGTGTAGGTCTTAATTTTATCGACAATCTCGTCCACAAGTGCCTCACGCTCACGACGTTTTTCCTTCATCATGTGAGAAATCTTGTAGAATTCCACCTCATTAAGGTAACGGAAGGACATATCTTCCAATTCCCATTTGATACGACTGATACCCAGACGGTGAGCCAAAGGAGCATAGATTTCCATGGTTTCACGAGAAATGCGCTCTTGCTTATCCTTACGAAGATGCTTTAGGGTACGCATATTGTGTAAACGGTCGGCCAATTTAACCAAGATGACACGGATATCCTTAGACATGGCCATAAGCATCTTACGGTGGTTTTCAGCCAACTGCTCCTCGTGGGACTTGTACTCAACCTTACCAAGCTTAGTAACACCGTCTACGATATTTCGTACATCCGTACCAAAATCCGTTTCCAAATCATCGAGCGTTTTTTCGGTGTCTTCAACGACATCGTGTAAGAAACCACAGGCTACTGTCACTGCATCAAGATGAAGGTCTGCCAGGATACCTGCCACTTGAATAGGGTGAATAATATAAGGTTCTCCTGACTGACGAGATTGCCCACTATGAGCATCTGTCGCATAATGCCAGGCTTTTTCAACTAATTTCAAATCATCTGCTGACATGTAGGCCGAGCAAATGTCTAAAATTTCTTCTCCTGTTACATTTTTATCTTTAGCCATGATTTCTTCCTTCGCTTCTTTTAATAACCTTTATTTTATCACTTTTACAAGTAAAGAAAAAGAGCTAGTTAGGCAATTATTAACTGCAAGGAGCCAACTTGAAAAGCACAACATCTTGTGTTAGAATGATTGAGCAAACACAAGATATAGATAGAAAGAGGACGCTTATGTCTCAACTTACCCTCGTTTATATTAGTCTAAGTGGCAATACCCAAAGCTTTGTCAAACGTATGTCTGACTACCTATCCCTCAACCACGGGATTGAATGTCGCCAAATCAATATTAAAGAGCTTAATCATGAAACCTTCCAAGTAGATGAACCCTTTGTCGCACTCTTGCCAACCTACCTTGAAGGTGGAAATGGCGTGGACAATGGAGATGTCGAAATCCTAACCAATCCACTGGGTGACTTTATCGCAGCCCATGATAACCACAAACGTTGCTTTGGTATCATCGGTTCTGGTAACCGTAACTTCAATAACCAGTACTGCCTAACTGCCAAACAGTACAGTCAACGTTTTGGCTTCCCAATGTTGGGAGACTTTGAGCTTCGTGGCACACAGTCTGATATCGAACGTCTGGCACCTATTATTCTAGAAGCACAAAAGAACTTTAACCAACTCTAAAACTACAGCAAAAAAGCCCTAATAGGGGCTTTTTCCTTTGCTTAATTTTTTTCGTGTTTTTTGATTCCAAAGAATCCAGCCAAGGTCATAAGAACCATACCAGCTAAAATTGCTGACATAGATTCGTCTGAACCAGTGTTTGGCAAGGTCTTAACTGAACTTGAACCTTGAGCTTCTTGTTCTTGAGCTTGAGGTAAGATAACGACTTGAGCGTTTGACAATTGGATAGCTGAAGCAGATTTAGCCATGCTAGCAACTGCAGTAGCATTTGGTTTCACATGCTTAGTTTGGTCTGCCATCTCAACACCTTTTGGTGACTTCTCCGATTCTTTCTTAGTCGTATCCTCAACTTGATTTGCCTTTTCCTTAACAACCAAGCGGTACTCTGCAAATCCTGCTTGTGTTGATGGTCCTACATAACTAATGGCATCCTGACCAGCAAGGTGGGCACGTGCATTGTCAGATGAGGCAAAACGGATATCTGCATTCGTAATATTAGGAACGAAACTCCAATTTCCATCAGCAGTTGGGTTAATCGTTTTCTCACTAACGATATAATCAATGATTGCCTGACGATTCTCAAGATTGAGGAGACGTTTTTCTGCAGCATCCTTAACACCAGGGAAGTTACCAGTCGCACGATAGTTGTTAGTCATGACAAGGAAAGTCTGATTCAAATCAATGGGTTTACCTTGATAAGTCAAGTCACGAACACGACTAGCATCTGGGTTAACCAACTTACCTTCACGATCGTATTTGTTAGGTTGTGTCAAATCAAACTTATAAGTCAACCCATCAATCACATCGTAATTGTATGAGCGATAGCTACTATTAATGAGTTGTTGTGGCTCTTTGCTATTAGGATCAATTTGATTGAACTGTCCTGCAGACATTTCCAACCATTCTTTTATTTGTGCACCAGTCACCTTGAGTAGGGCAGTAACATTGTCGTAGAGGTAGAGGTCCGCGACATTCTTAATGGCTAATGGTCCTGCTGGAATATCGGTATAGTAGGTCGCATCCCCACGAGTCCCCGCCTTGAAAGGTGCTGCAGCTGAGAGGAGTGGAAGATTCGCATCTGCTGTTCCAGCTACTTGTTTTTTAGCATACCATAGTTGTGCATTATTAACGATTTGAATAGATGGATCGTCCTGAACCTGAGCAAAGTAGCTAGTGATTGGTGCAGTAGTCTCACCAACTTCCTTACGAACATAGTTGATTGTTCCATTATGGTCATGAGCAGCCATATTAATTAAATCCTTGTCCGCAACATCTGACTTAGTATCAATCTTTTCAAGCTTGGCCTTACTGTTAACAACTTTCCATTTACCATCCGTGTAAGTCAATTTGACATCCATGATGCCTAGATGATCTCCGAATTTACCAGCCATAACCACAGGTTTCCCATTGATGAGACCATTGACATCATCTACACCAGGGTATTTCGCATAAAAACTTGTACCATCCCCATTTGGGAAATCCGCATGAGAATGCCCTGTCGCAACAGCATCAACACCTTCGATACCAGCAATTTGGTAACCTTCATTTTCCTCATTCTTAGTGTATTCATTGTCACCAATACCAGAGTGAGCAGCAACAAGGATAAAGTCAGCTCCTGCAGCCTTCATCTTAGGAACGATAGCCTTAACAGCCTCCATTGGATCGTCAACAGTTACCTTACCTTCAAGATTGGCCTTATCCCAAACCAAAATCTGTGTTGGAAGGACACCTGTAATACCGATTTTTAGCGTTACCTGTTTGCCATCTGTATCAGTAAAGGTCTTGTTAACAATCTTATAAGGGTTGTAATAGTAGTCACCTGTCTGAGCATTACGCACATTGGCATTGATAATGTTAATCTTAGCAGCCTTAACCATACGATCCAAAAATTCTAGACCATAGTTAAACTCGTGGTTTCCAAGTGTTTCGGCATCGTAGCCCAGCATCTCAAAGGCTTTGTACATAGGGTGAGTCTCACCTTGGGCAACAGGGTCAATCAAAGCCTTATAAGTCCCAAAAGGAGTTCCCTGAATCGTATCCCCACTGTCCACTAAGACCGTATTGGGATTAGTTTCACGGGCTTTTTTGATAAGGACAGCAGTTTTAGACAAACCAACTGTTTGAGACGGCTTATCTTGATAATAATCATAGTTAACCAAGTTGGTATGAAGGTCTGTTGTTGACAAAATCTGCATATCAACGGTCTGCCCCTCATGAGCAGGCTCTGTAACAGTTTCAGCCTGTACTGGCACCGCTGGTGTCACCTGATTGGCATTCGTCAAAACAGCACTGGCTTCTTGACTTGATTGGGCCGTCGAGGTATTAGCTGATGACTCTGCAGATGCATTTGTCGCTACTGTTGTTGATGTAGGAGATACAGTCTCTGTTCCTCCTTGAACAGCTGTTCCCGCAGTTCCTTGTACTGATACGGTAGCAGCTCCACTATCTGTCACAGTTTCTGTAGAAGTAGTTGGTACTGGTGCCGTTGCCTCATCAGCTTGACCTAGGACTTGTGGCACAGTCAAAAGAGCAAAAAGGCCCAAAACCACGGCAGATTGAGTCACATAACGATTCGTTTTCATTAAAAATCTTCCCCTTTTATAAAGATAGTACAATTATATTAAATCTAAATAAGATTATCAACTTTTTTAGAAATGCTCGATTTGTCATACAAAACTAATGGCACGATGCAATCTTAGCTTAAAAGTGTCAAATACAAAAAAAGTTGGAACAAGGCCAACTTTCTCTTACTTATTCAATTCCAAGGCATAACTGACACTACTCAAAGCGTAGAGAGGAGCGGTTTCCGTCCGCATAATGCGCGGTCCAAGGCCAATTTTAACGCCACCAGCTTCTTCAAATGCATCAATCTCAGACGGAGAAATACCACCTTCTGGTCCAAAGATAAAGAGAATTTTCTGACCATTCTCTACCTGAGCCAACTCACGAGCTAGAGTAGCCAACTCACCTGCTTTGGCTGTTTCCTCATAGGCGATAAAAATCTTATCAAAATTATCTAATTCTGATAGAAATTCCCCTTTTTTCTCGAACAATCTGACTTCTGGCACACGATTACGCTTGGATTGTTCTGCAGCTCCTAGAGCAATTTTGGCAAGCTTATCTTCCTTCTTGGCTAGCTTCTTACCATCCCACTTAACCACAGACCAGTCGGCAGGGAAGGCCCAAATAGCCTGAGCTCCAAGCTCTGTTGCCTTTTGTGTCACCAACTCCAGTTTATCTCCCTTGGGAAAACCTGAGGCAATGGTTACAGATACAGGCATCTCGACATTATCAGTTAAATCTTCAATCACTTCAAAGACGTGATTCTCACGGTCAGTCACACGCGCAAGACGCTTGATACCATCTTCAAAAACCAAGACAACCTGATCATCCTCTGTTAAACGCATAACGTTAAACATATGCTTCACAGTATCCTTGTCTTTGATAATTACTGGATTTTCAACCTGCCCCTTTATAAAATACTGTTGCATTTAGCCTCCAATCACACCTGAAATATCATCTGTCTTCTTGAAGACACAGGCATTCCACTCTCCCTGAACCATGTGAGTTTCTAGGAAGAAACCAGCTTTCTCAGCCGATTCACGCACCATATCCCATTTTTCAGAGATAATCCCTGACATAATCAAATAACCTTCATCCTTAACCAAACGGTCGGCATCTTCTGTCAGGTGGATGAGAATATCCGCCAGAATATTAGCCACGATAACATCAGCTTCTTGCGTCACGCCCTTCAAAAGATCTCCCGCAGCAACATGAATATTTTCCATACCAGGATTCATATCAATGTTTTCCTGTGCCACTCGAACCGCTACATCGTCAAGGTCATAAGCGTAGATTTCCTTGGCACCAAGCAGAGAGCTAGCAATCGAGAGGACTCCTGAACCAGTCCCCACATCAATCACCGTCTCACCACCACGAAGCACCTGCTCCAAGGCAAAGAGGCTCATCTTAGTTGTTGGATGTGTTCCTGTCCCAAAGGCCATACCAGGATCCAACTTAATGACCTTTTCCCCCTCTGATGCCTCATAATCCGTCCATGACGGTACGATAGTCAGGTCATGGGTAATGCGAGCTGGTTCATAGTATTTTTTCCAATTCTCAGCCCAATCTTCTTCAACCAATTCTTGAGTAGCTAAGTGAATATCTCCAGTTTCAAGACCAAAATCTGTCAACTCAGCCAAACGCTCATTGACCTGCTTAGTAATGGCCTCGATATCTGCTGACTCTGGATAATAAGCCGTAATTTTAACCGTTTCAACCTGCTCAACCTCAGGATAAAGTTCCCCAAAACGGTCCGCATTTTCCAAATAATCTGCACTATCATCAATAGCCACACCCTGGCTCCCAGACTCAATTAAAATATTAGAAGCCGCTTCTTCGACCTCACGATTAACTTCAATCGTTAATTCTTGCCATTTGTCCATTTATTTCTCTGTTTCCTTTCCTACTAAATAGTCTTTAAAGCGTTCCTGCAACTGGGCAATGACACCTTCTGCTTTTATAAAATCCTCTACAGGCATTAGTTTAAATTCCTGTCCCTCGTCACCAAAACGAATCTCACGATACTGCTCTTGGCTAATTTGGCCAACCACAAAGACAGCTGACCTATCTTTATCCAACATACTAGGATAGATTTTCGACCAAATAATCGATTCCTCTTTCAAAGTCAAGCCCAGCTCCTCCCAGACCTCACGTTGAAGACATTCAAGAGGCGTTTCTTGACCTTCTCTTCCACCACCTGGCAACTCCCATGTATTTGGCCAAGGAATATCTGGTTTATTATCTCTGAGAATGACCAAAATACTTTGCTCTACGAGTAAGGCAGCCTTAACACCTGTAAAATCGAACTGATCTTTTAAATAAGCATCCATCCCTTTTCGCTCCCTTTAATACCTTGGATAAGCAAAAAATTCCTTCTCTTCAAGTTGAGCTTTCCCTTTTTCGAAAGCTTCTTTGTCCCAAACCAAACCGAATTCCTCAGGTCCATCATCAGATAGAAAATCCATCAAGTCACTCAATCCTTCTGTTGCCACCTCATTCAAGGTCTCCGCAAAATAGGACAAAAACTCACGAGATAGACCTTTCTTAGGTTCATATGGAATTGTCACTAGGTAGTCCTCTTCATCAAAACGTGATTTTGCTGGATTGTAAAAGAGCACGTAATCCTCAAAAATGACATCTTCATCAGACACTTCACCCTTATCATCAATAGTCTCGACATTGCTACTGTTTTGCGCTTCCAGGATAAACGTTACTTCCACAGCATGATTCTTTTTATCCCAGTCCATAGCAAAATCATAGTCCAAGTGCTTATCCAGTTCTTCTTCTAATACTGACAAAAAGCCAAATTTAGCCATTTGTTTTCCTCGTTCTTTCTTATTATTCCCTTTATTTTAGCATAAAAGGAACTAATAAAAAACAGAGTAGGCTATCCCACTCTGTCTTAGATAATTATTTAGCATTTTCAACTGCTGCTGTCACAAAGGCACTGTAAAGTTCTTCCGCATGGTTTGGACGGCTATGATATTCTGGGTGGTATTGCGCTGCCACAAAGAATTTCTTGTCTGGGAGTTCTACAACTTCCATCAAACGATTATCTGGTGACACACCTGAGAATACAAAGCCCTCAGCCTCAAACTGTTCACGGAACTTAGTATTAAATTCATAACGGTGACGGTGACGACGTTGAACAACTTCTTGGTTGCCATAAGCTGCAGCTGCCTTAGAACCTGGTTTCAACTTACATGGGTAAAGACCAAGACGAAGAGTACCACCCATGTCTTCAATGTCAATTTGATCACGCATAATATCGATAATTGGATATTTTGTGTTTGGATCAAGCTCAGCTGAATTAGCGCCATCCAAGTGAAGAATGTGGCGAGCAAACTCAATACATGTCAATTGCATACCGAGACAGACACCCAACATTGGCACATCATTCTCACGTGCATAACGAATAGCTTGAATCTTACCTTCAGTACCACGTTGACCGAAACCACCAGGAACAATAATACCATCAGCATCAGCCAAACGAGAAGCAACATTTTCAGCAGTCAAATCATTAGCATTGACCCAGTCAATATCAATGGCAGTATCATTTGCCAAACCTGAGTGTTTAAGTGCCTCAACTACTGACAAGTAAGCATCGTGAAGCTCCACATACTTACCAACAAGAGCAATTTTAGTTGTTTTCTTAAGGTTAAGCACCTTATCAACCATAGCAGACCACTCTGTCATATCTGCAGCTGGAGCATCCAGTTTCAAATGATCACAAACGATTTGATCCATACCTTGAGCCTGCATATTAAGTGGCACTTGATAGATATGTTCCACGTCGAGTGATTCGATAACAGCCTCAGGTGCAACATCACAGAACTGAGCTAATTTATTCTTGATTCCTTGACCAGCAGGTTGTTCTGTACGAATAACCAACATATTTGGTTGGATACCCAAACCACGCAATTCCTTAACAGAGTGTTGCGTTGGCTTTGTCTTCATTTCACCAGCAGCCTTCAAATAAGGAAGAAGCGTTGTGTGGATATACATAACGTTGTCAGAGCCCACATCAGCCTTCATTTGACGAAGAGCTTCAAGGAATGGAAGACTTTCAATATCACCAACCGTACCACCAACTTCAGTGATAATGACATCTGAATCAGTTGTTGTCGCTGCGCGCTTAATCTTGTCTTTCAAAGCATCTGTGATATGCGGAATCACCTGAACAGTCGCACCAAGATACTCTCCTTTACGTTCCTTACGCAAAACTTCGCTATAAATCTTACCAGTAGTCACGTTAGAGTATTTATTAAGATTGATATCAATAAAACGTTCGTAGTGACCAAGGTCAAGGTCAGTTTCAGTACCATCATCAGTGACATAAACTTCACCGTGTTGGTAAGGACTCATTGTTCCTGGGTCAATATTGATGTAAGGATCAAATTTTTGAATCGTAACCTTAAGACCACGGTTCTTAAGCAAACGCCCAAGACTTGCAGCTACAATCCCTTTACCAATTGAAGATACCACACCACCAGTGACGAAAATATATTTTGTCATGTTAACTCCTTATAATATAATTCAAAACAACTACAGATAGCAGATTGGTTACCCACTCAGATAATCACGATAGCCCTTTCCTAGTACCTGATGGGAGCAGTACAAAGTACCTCACCTTAGACAAGTCCAGTAAATGACTAAAAACAAAAATGACCCCCAAGAGTTTTACTCTGGGAGCCTTAATCATGACCTCTTCAAAAGAGGTGCCCGATAAATAGTCTAAACTATCCAAGACCATTTGTCAATGAAAACTTAGTCGTTTGACTCGTCCTCATAGTCATCGTCATCATCTTCTTCTGACAACTCAACATCATCCAAATCATCATCTGGAATAATTTCATTCAACTCAGAGTCATAAGATTCCACTTCGGCTTTCTCATCATCTTCGCTATCGTCGTCATATTCAAGACTATCAGAATCAGGTGTAAAGTTCTCGTCTTCTGGATCATCGTCATTATAATCGATGGCATCTTCATCACCATCCATGAAGGCATTAACTTTCTTGTTCTTACGTTTTGGTGCATTTTCATCAGTATCTTCCAATGTGATGACCTCTTCATCGATTTCATCAATTGCATACCATGAACGCAAGCCCCATTTGTTATCACCTAGTGGAATGAAACTTCCATCCGTATTCAAATCTGAATAAAAGAATGGCAAAGCATTGCGGATATCAGCATCCGATTTTTCTAAGTAATTTTGAATTTCATTGACCAAATCATTGAAATACATTTCATTATCACGACCACGTGTTTCTAAGATAGCACGGGCCACTTCAATCATTGATAATTCACTTTTTTCTTGTCCAGCAAATACGTCTAGTTCCAAAGTGGTTCTCCTTCATTCTTACTCAAGCTAGTTTCTATCAGAAATAGCTCAGCAATCAATTTTTCGCTACCTTTTATTTTACGCTAAAAAGAGTCAATAGTCAAAGCATTTATAGAAGAAAAAATCAAGTCTCAATAGAAACTTGATTTTAGTCATATTATTTAACTTTTGCTGTGCTTGTGATAACTTCAACAGCTTTCTTCATAGTGATATCGTGTTTAAGCATTTCAGATGAAAGAAGTGCAGAAACTTGTGATACTTCCATGTTGTACTCAGCTGCAAGATCATTGATTTCTTTTTGGATTTCTTCTTCTGTAGCGTCGAATCCTTCAGCAGCAGCAACAGCTTCGATAACAAGGTTAGTTTTCACACGTTTGTCAGCGTCAGCTTCATATTGTTTGTGAAGATCTTCTTGAGTTGTACCAGTGATTTGGAAGTACATTTCAGGAGAGATACCTTGACGTTGCATGTTACCCATGAATTCGTTCATAGCACGGTGAACTTCGTCTTCAACCATTTCTGCTGGCAATTCAACGATTTCAGCGTTTTCAACAGCCAAATCAAGTGCAGCACCTTCAACAGCGTCATCAAATGCGATTTCTTTAGCTGCTTCAAGTTCTTTACGGTATTTAGCTTTCAACTCGTCAAGAGTTTCAACTTCATCGTCAAGATCTTTAGCCAACTCATCATCAAGAGCTGGAACTTCTTTAGCTTTAACTTCGTTAACTTTAGTAACAAATACAGCAGCTTTACCTGCAAGGTCAGCAGCTTGATAGTCTTCTGGGAAAGTTACTTTAACTTCTACTTCATCACCAGCTTTTGCTCCAACCAATTGGTCTTCGAAACCTGGGATAAATTGACCTGAACCAAGTTCAAGAGAGTGGTTTTCACCTTTACCACCATCAAATTCAACACCGTCTACTGAACCAACAAAGTCGATAACAACAGTGTCGCCATTTTCAGCTGCACCTTCTTTAACAACCAATTCAGCCAAGTTTTTGCGTTCGTTTTCAAGCTTAGCATCAACTTCTTCATCAGTAACTTCTTTAGAAGCATCAACTGAAACTTCAAGATCTTTATATGCACCAAGTTTTACTTCAGGTTTTGTAACAACTTCTGCAGTAAGTGTCCAATCTTGACCTTTTTCAATTGATTTTACATCAATTTTTGGTTGTGCAACAACATCAAGACCAAGTTCAGCAATCGCTGCTTCATAAGCTGCTGGAAGAATTGCATTCAAAGCATCGTCGTAAAGAGCTTCTTCACCAAATTTTTGGTTAAATACGGCACGAGGCATGTGTCCTTTACGGAAGCCTGGAGCGTTCAAATTCTTTTTAACCTTGTTAAATGCTTGATCCAAAGCTGGTTGAATTTTATCTTGACCGATAGTGAATGTCACCACACCACGGTTAGTGGCTGTGTTTTCAAATGATACAGACATGTAGTCATTCTCCTTAAAATTTTTTATAGATACAGTTTAGTTTACCATATTTCAAAGCCTTTTAAAAGTTTTTTTATCCAATTTAATCACAAGAAAATCGTTAGAAACTGCTACTTTATCAAAATTTTGATAAACTAGAGCTATGAATATTTTACAAAGATACATCCAACAATTTAATTTTGAAGAGACCCTAATGGTACTCATTACGAAAGGGATTAAACTCCTTATTCTCCTCATCATCTTTCTTCTTAGTAAGAAGATTATCAACTTCCTTTTTAAACATACAGTGGGACGCTCTCTAGCTTGGACAATTCAAACACCTGCTCGACAAAAAACCATTGAACGATTACTACACAATTGCATGAACTACGTGCTATACTTCTTCCTTATTTACTGTCTTCTTAGTATCCTTGGGGTCCCAGTATCTAGCCTCCTTGCTGGGGCAGGACTTGCTGGAGTTGCTCTTGGTCTAGGAGCTCAGGGCTTCCTATCTGATGTCGTTAATGGTTTTTTCATATTGTTAGAAAACCAATTTGAAGTCGGTGACGCAGTTGAAGTAGGAGCCGTTACAGGCCTTGTTTCAACCGTAGGTATTCGAACTACTCAAATTCGAGGATTTGATGGAACCCTCCATTTTATACCTAACAGAAATATCACAATTGTATCCAACAAATCTCGAGGGGACATGAGAGCTCAAATTGATATCCCAGTCTATCCGTCAACCGATATCAATAAAGTGACAAGCATCATACAAGAAGTAAATCGAGAAAACATTGAAAACTATCCTCAAATCTGTGGAGCTCCAAATATCATTGGATTAAGCACAACTCCTTCTGGACAACTAGTATTTCGTATTGATATTTTTACGAAAAATGGACAACAAACTCATATCTATGCTGATTTCTTAAAACTTTACCAAGAAGCTCTAATCAAAGAAAACATTGAACTTCCAAGATTCATTGGAAACCCAATAGCAGTAAAATAAATTCTTTACACTACATTAAAAACACTTCAAAAGATAGATAATAGAAATCTACTTTCGAAGTGTTTTTTATGACTTTTACTCAATAATACTAGACTAGAATCTATATTCAAAATTAATCTTCTTCATTATAAGGATCAAAATCTACCATCCAAAATTTTAACTCCCTGATCATCTTTTTTCGACCTCTAAAACATTCTCCAGCTAGCAGACGGTCTAACTTAGTAGCATCTTCCGAAGACAACTGATTACGGAAAGCATTAAGCTGCTCATCATAAACAAGCCTATCTACCGCATCTAACTCTTTATTCGGAAGACAAAAAGCAATATCTGAAATTTCGATATAACATTGTCTATTAGCTTGTCGTTTTACAGACTCCTGTCTTCTAACCTCATCATTCAACCTATTCCTAAACTTAGTTTTGAAATAACGTCGAAGCTTATCATCATCAGACGCTAACTCAGGAAACTTTTTTAAAAGCTGATAAAGTGTCATCATTGCTTCCTGCTCCATATCAGCTTGGTCCCAAAGTTGGATGAAATATTGTCTACTAGCCTTAAGTACAATCGGCCTTACAACTTCATATGCATGAACAAAAACTTCTTGTTCCATTAAACCTCCTATAAATAGATAAAATATTTGTAATTAAAATAATTACGAAATCTATTATAAGAGATACATAAGAAATAAAATAGAGACATATATGTCACTATAAAAATGATAGGCTCTATAATTTCTGAAGTGGGTAAAACCACTGTAGAGATTATAGAGCTTTTTGAGTATACACAAAAATTCCCATAAGAACTATAATGAAAAGTGACCAAACCATCATTAGAGCTTATAAGATTTATTAAGAATACCACAGAATTAATCGGAAATAGAGAGTAAAATATTAAGGTTTCACTTGTTTTTGAAACTGTCACTCATATCCAAATTTAAACAAAACTAGATTACCCTATATCACTATATCCTCTCTAGATATTAGCTTTTCGTCACTCACTACAGTTGATAAACAGATCAGTCAAAACCACCCGTGAGAACGGGTGGCTTGCTCTTCGGCTAAAAGCTTTTCGAAACCACTAGTACAGCTAGTGGTTTTCGTAAAATAAAAAAGCTAGACCTAGGTCTAGCAATGAGAATTATACTCCGCCAGTAGGACTCGAACCTACGACATCATGATTAACAGTCATGCGCTACTACCAACTGAGCTATGGCGGATAAACGCTAAGCGACTACCGTATCTAACAGGGGGCAACCCCCAACTACATCAGGCGTACTAGGGCTTAACTTCTGTGTTCGGCATGGGAACAGGTGTATCTCCTAGGCTATCGTCACTTAACTCTGAGTATTCTCAACTCAAAATTGAATATCTATACTGTATCAAGAAACCAAATCGTTGTCAATATGTCTCAGTTACTTTCTTTGGATAAGTCCTCGAGCTATTAGTATTAGTCCGCTACATGTGTCACCACACTTCCACTTCTAACCTATCAACCTGATCATCTCTCAGGGCTCTTACTGATATAAAATCATGGGAAATCTCATCTTGAGGTGGGCTTCACACTTAGATGCTTTCAGCGTTTATCCCTTCCCTACATAGCTACCCAGCGATGCTCTTGGCAGAACAACTGGTACACCAGCGGTAAGTCCACTCTGGTCCTCTCGTACTAGGAGCAGATCCTCTCAAATTTCCTACGCCCGCGACGGATAGGGACCGAACTGTCTCACGACGTTCTGAACCCAGCTCGCGTGCCGCTTTAATGGGCGAACAGCCCAACCCTTGGGACCGACTACAGCCCCAGGATGCGACGAGCCGACATCGAGGTGCCAAACCTCCCCGTCGATGTGAACTCTTGGGGGAGATAAGCCTGTTATCCCCAGGGTAGCTTTTATCCGTTGAGCGATGGCCCTTCCATGCGGAACCACCGGATCACTAAGCCCGACTTTCGTCCCTGCTCGAGTTGTAGCTCTCGCAGTCAAGCTCCCTTATACCTTTACACTCTGCGAATGATTTCCAACCATTCTGAGGGAACCTTTGGGCGCCTCCGTTACCTTTTAGGAGGCGACCGCCCCAGTCAAACTGCCCGTCAGACACTGTCTCCGATAGGGATAACCTATCTGGGTTAGAGTAGCCATAACACAAGGGTAGTATCCCAACAACGCCTCACTCGAAACTGGCGTCCCGAGGTCATAGGCTCCTACCTATCCTGTACATGTGGTACAGATACTCAATATCAAACTGCAGTAAAGCTCCATGGGGTCTTTCCGTCCTGTCGCGGGTAACCTGCATCTTCACAGGTACTAAAATTTCACCGAGTCTCTCGTTGAGACAGTGCCCAAATCATTACGCCTTTCGTGCGGGTCGGAACTTACCCGACAAGGAATTTCGCTACCTTAGGACCGTTATAGTTACGGCCGCCGTTTACTGGGGCTTCAATTCATACCTTCGCTATTGCTAAGCACTCCTCTTAACCTTCCAGCACCGGGCAGGCGTCACCCCCTATACATCATCTTACGATTTAGCAGAGAGCTGTGTTTTTGATAAACAGTTGCTTGGGCCTATTCACTGCGGCTGACCATAAGTCAGCGCCCCTTCTCCCGAAGTTACGGGGCCATTTTGCCGAGTTCCTTAACGAGAGTTCTCTCGCTCACCTGAGGCTACTCGCCTCGACTACCTGTGTCGGTTTGCGGTACGGGTAGAGTATAATTAACGCTAGAAGCTTTTCTCGGCAGTGTGACATCACTAACTTCGCTACTAAACTTCGCTCCCCATCACAGCTCAATGTTATAGATATAAGCATTTGACTCATATCACACCTCACTGCTTGGCCAGACACTTCCAATCGTCTGGTTTAGTTAGCCTACTGCGTCCCTCCATCACTATATACTCTAGTACAGGAATATCAACCTGTTGTCCATCGGATACACCTTTCGGTCTCTCCTTAGGTCCCGACTAACCCAGGGCGGACGAGCCTTCCCCTGGAAACCTTAGTCTTACGGTGGACAGGATTCTCACCTGTCTTTCGCTACTCATACCGGCATTCTCACTTCTATGCGCTCCAGCACTCCTCACGGTACACCTTCTTCGCACATAGAACGCTCTCCTACCATACCTATAAAGGTATCCACAGCTTCGGTAATATGTTTTAGCCCCGGTACATTTTCGGCGCAGGGTCACTCGACTAGTGAGCTATTACGCACTCTTTGAATGAATAGCTGCTTCTAAGCTAACATCCTAGTTGTCTGTGCAACCCCACATCCTTTTCCACTTAACATATATTTTGGGACCTTAGCTGGTGGTCTGGGCTGTTTCCCTTTCGACTACGGATCTTAGCACTCGCAGTCTGACTGCCGATTATATCTCGTTGGCATTCGGAGTTTATCTGAGATTGGTAATCCGGGATGGACCCCTCACCCAAACAGTGCTCTACCTCCAAGAGACTTAACATCGACGCTAGCCCTAAAGCTATTTCGGAGAGAACCAGCTATCTCCAAGTTCGTTTGGAATTTCTCCGCTACCCACAAGTCATCCAAGCACTTTTCAACGTGCCCTGGTTCGGTCCTCCAGTGAGTTTTACCTCACCTTCAACCTGCTCATGGGTAGGTCACATGGTTTCGGGTCTACGACATGATACTAATGCGCCCTATTAAGACTCGGTTTCCCTACGGCTCCGTCTCTTCAACTTAACCTCGCATCATATCGTAACTCGCCGGTTCATTCTACAAAAGGCACGCTCTCACCCATTAACGGGCTCGAACTTGTTGTAGGCACACGGTTTCAGGTTCTATTTCACTCCCCTCCCGGGGTGCTTTTCACCTTTCCCTCACGGTACTGGTTCACTATCGGTCACTAGAGAGTATTTAGGGTTGGGAGATGGTCCTCCCAGATTCCGACGAGATTTCTCGTGTCTCGCCGTACTCAGGATACTGCTAGGTATAAAGACTATTTCGAATACGAGGCTATTACTCTCTTTGGCCTACCTTCCCAGGTAGTTCTTCTATAATCTTTAAGTCCACGTTGCAGTCCTACAACCCCGAAGAGTAAACTCTTCGGTTTGCCCTCTTGCCGTTTCGCTCGCCGCTACTAAGGCAATCGCTTTTGCTTTCTCTTCCTGCAGCTACTTAGATGTTTCAGTTCACTGCGTCTTCCTCTACATTACCTTAACAGTAATGAGTGACAGGCATTACCTGCCGGGTTCCCCCATTCGGACATCTCTGGATCATTGCTCACTTACAGCTCCCCAAAGCATTTCGTCGTTAGTCACGTCCTTCATCGGCTTCTAGTGCCAAGGCATCCACCGTGCGCCCTTATTAACTTAACCTTATTTTGGTCTTTCGACCTAACTCATTAAATATTCACAGCGTTTCGGTTTATTTTCTTGTTACTATCTATATGTAATTAATTACATATGGAATTTGATATAGATATTCAATTTTCAATGGACAATACTTGAATCTTTCGATTCAATGGAGCCTAGCGGGATCGAACCGCTGACCTCCTGCGTGCAAAGCAGGCGCTCTCCCAGCTGAGCTAAGGCCCCACAAGACCTCTCAAAACTAAATAAGAAACTCAAGTACATTCCGTTTTTCCTTAGAAAGGAGGTGATCCAGCCGCACCTTCCGATACGGCTACCTTGTTACGACTTCACCCCAATCATCTATCCCACCTTAGGCGGCTGGCTCCAAAAGGTTACCTCACCGACTTCGGGTGTTACAAACTCTCGTGGTGTGACGGGCGGTGTGTACAAGGCCCGGGAACGTATTCACCGCGGCGTGCTGATCCGCGATTACTAGCGATTCCGACTTCATGTAGGCGAGTTGCAGCCTACAATCCGAACTGAGATTGGCTTTAAGAGATTAGCTTGCCGTCACCGACTCGCAACTCGTTGTACCAACCATTGTAGCACGTGTGTAGCCCAGGTCATAAGGGGCATGATGATTTGACGTCATCCCCACCTTCCTCCGGTTTATTACCGGCAGTCTCGCTAGAGTGCCCAACTGAATGATGGCAACTAACAATAGGGGTTGCGCTCGTTGCGGGACTTAACCCAACATCTCACGACACGAGCTGACGACAACCATGCACCACCTGTCACCGATGTACCGAAGTAACTTTCTATCTCTAGAAATAGCATCGGGATGTCAAGACCTGGTAAGGTTCTTCGCGTTGCTTCGAATTAAACCACATGCTCCACCGCTTGTGCGGGCCCCCGTCAATTCCTTTGAGTTTCAACCTTGCGGTCGTACTCCCCAGGCGGAGTGCTTAATGCGTTAGCTGCGGCACTGAATCCCGGAAAGGATCCAACACCTAGCACTCATCGTTTACGGCGTGGACTACCAGGGTATCTAATCCTGTTCGCTCCCCACGCTTTCGAGCCTCAGCGTCAGTTACAGACCAGAGAGCCGCTTTCGCCACCGGTGTTCCTCCATATATCTACGCATTTCACCGCTACACATGGAATTCCACTCTCCCCTTCTGCACTCAAGTTTGACAGTTTCCAAAGCGAACTATGGTTGAGCCACAGCCTTTAACTTCAGACTTATCAAACCGCCTGCGCTCGCTTTACGCCCAATAAATCCGGACAACGCTCGGGACCTACGTATTACCGCGGCTGCTGGCACGTAGTTAGCCGTCCCTTTCTGGTAAGCTACCGTCACAGTGTGAACTTTCCACTCTCACACTCGTTCTTGACTTACAACAGAGCTTTACGATCCGAAAACCTTCTTCACTCACGCGGCGTTGCTCGGTCAGGGTTGCCCCCATTGCCGAAGATTCCCTACTGCTGCCTCCCGTAGGAGTCTGGGCCGTGTCTCAGTCCCAGTGTGGCCGATCACCCTCTCAGGTCGGCTATGTATCGTCGCCTAGGTGAGCCGTTACCTCACCTACTAGCTAATACAACGCAGGTCCATCTTGTAGTGGAGCAATTGCCCCTTTCAAATAAATGACATGTGTCATCCATTGTTATGCGGTATTAGCTATCGTTTCCAATAGTTATCCCCCGCTACAAGGCAGGTTACCTACGCGTTACTCACCCGTTCGCAACTCATCCAAGAAGAGCAAGCTCCTCTCTTCAGCGTTCTACTTGCATGTATTAGGCACGCCGCCAGCGTTCGTCCTGAGCCAGGATCAAACTCTCATTAAAAATTTAATAATTGTTCGAGCGTTAACTCATTACCGTCATCTGACGATTTATTCTTGTAAATTGACAGGTTATAATTTCTTCTATCATAACCCTGCACTTGGTTTCTTATTCAGTTCTCAAAGGTCTTTGTCTCTCTTAAGACAACTCCTATATTCTAGCAAATCTAGAATAACTTGTCAACACTTTTTTGAAGTTTTTTTACTTCTCGTGTTCGCCGCCTCTTCCGAAACAGCTTATTTATAATATCATCTCTGACTTGTCTTGTCAACAACTTTTTTAAAAGTTTTGGAACCTTTTCAAGTTTGTGGCAAGTCTGTTAAGACAACTTTTATATCTTAACACCCAATTTAGTTATTGTCAATAGGGTTTAGTAATGTTATTAACCTTTTTTGGACTGAACTTTTTTGAATCCTTGATACAATACCCATCCAACAACTACGCCAAGAGCATTCTGGCAGAAATTAGGAATCACTTCTGCGATTGAAGCTCCTGTTCCATACATAAATACTGAAGCAAGTGCATAGCCACCCACCATCACAACTGCTGCAATCAGAAGGCCTAGGATACGATAGTTCCCTTTAAAGCCAGCAAAATAACCTTGTGCACCATGTATTAACAAACTGATAAACATCCATTGCGGAGCAGATGATAGCAAATCTATCAGAAAAGCAGACAATCCGCCCACAACTGCCCCTTCTTTCTTCCCAAGATAAAAGGCTGTGAAGTAGATTCCTGCATCTACCAAAGTTAAAAGTCCTGTTGGAGTCGGAATTTTAGCTACGAATCCAAAGGTCACTGATAAAGCCGTTAAGATAGCTAATAATGTTAGCTCTTTTGTTTTCTTATTTTGCATATTGAACTACTCCAAATTCATTTGATTGTTTAATTGATTCATAAACAAAGGCTTTAGCATTTGCTACAGCTTCCGTTTCTGAACATCCTTTAACTAATTCACTAGCTATACTTGAAGCAAATGTACATCCTGCACCGGTATTATTTTTGTCTAGCACAGCTTCTTCAAACAATTTGTAGTCTGTTCCATCATAAAAGACATCTATCGCTTTAGTACTATCCAAGCGGTTTCCACCCTTAACAACGACAGTCTTAGCTCCTAATTCATTGAGATAGCTAGCCGCATACTTCATGTCATCAAGAGTCTTGACCTTTCTATCTATAAGCAGTTCGACTTCAGGTAAGTTCGGAGTGATAACCGTGATATAAGGGAAAAATTTAACCAATTCATCACGTAGTTGAGAAACTTCAACGTCATGAGTCTCCTTACATACTAAAACGGGATCCAAGACAATTGGAATATCAGAATGATTTTTAACAAAATCCAACGTTAATTCTGCGATTTCAACGTTAGGCAACAAACCAATTTTAATTGCTGAGAAGGGGACATCTTTTAGTGAATCAAGTTGTTGTTTAAAAACATTAGTATCAACCGGAATGACCTCAAAACCATTCTCAGTCATAGCTGTTAGACAGGTAAGAGCCACAAATCCATGCTGTTTATTTGTGGTAAATGTCGCTAAATCTGCATGAAGTCCGCCACCACTAAAAATATCATTCCCTGAAATCGCTAAAATCAATTCATTACTCATATCGTATCTCCTTTAAATACAAACCATTACCAGCTGCCGTTGGTCCTGCAAGATTACGGTCACGACTTTCTAACACTGTCTTAACTTGCGAAACAGGCATGCGACCATTGCCAATCTTCAACAAGGTGCCAACCATATTTCTAACTTGCTTATAGAGAAAACCATTACCAGAAAAAGTAAAGATATAAAATCCAGTTTTCTCATCGATAGATACACTAGCCTGTGTAATTGTACGTTCTTTATTTTCTACAGAAGTTCCTGAAGCTGTGAAGCCTGTAAAATCATGTGTACCGACCAAATCCTTAGCAGCCTCCTGCATATGTGCTAAACTTAGAGGGTAGGGATAGTGGGTCGCATAATTACGCATCATGGGGTTCTTAGGTCGCCCTGCATCTACTAGGAACTCATAAGTTTTACTGTGTTTGTTGTATCGCGCATGGAATTCCTCCGATACAAGTTCGATACTAACAACATCAATATCATCTGGACATTGCGTATCTAAACCGAAACGCAACTTCTCTAGATTTCGCTCTTGGGGCAAATCAAAGTGAATAACTTGTCCATAGGCATGAACACCTGCATCTGTCCGACCCGCCCCATGAACGGTGACAGGTGTACCGCTATTTAACCGTAAGAGAGTCTTTTCAAGCTCTTCTTGAATAGAACGTGCATTTGGTTGTCTTTGAAAACCTGAGAAAAGTGTACCATCATAGGAAATTGTCGCTTTGTATCTAACCATAGAATTATCATATCAGATTTTTTCAAGGATAAAAAGTAGGTCGATCACCAACTGACCCCATACAGGTTTTTGTCATAAAGAAAAAGACGCATTAAGCGTCCTTCCTTTATAAATCTTCTAAAGCATCCTTTACCTTATTGAAGAAACCTTTTTTCTGTGGTGCGATTTTTTCATCACCACTTGCTTTGGCAAATGCAAGGAGAGCTTCTTTTTGAGCATCATTTAGCTTCGTAGGAGTTACAATCTTAACTGTAACGTGTTGATCTCCTTGTGAACCTCCACGAAGACGTGGAGCACCCTTTCCTTTTAGACGGAAAGTTTTGCCTGTTTGAGTTCCTGCTGGGATGGTCATCTCAACATTTCCGTGAACCGTTGGTACTTCGACAGTGTCACCAAGGGCTGCTTGGACAAAGGAAATATTAAGTGTATAGTAAATTGTTGATCCATCACGCGTAAATTTATCGCTTGGATTAACATTGATGATTACAAAGAGGTCTCCATAAGGACCACCATTGAAACCAGCTTCACCTTGACCAGCAAGACGGATTTGTTGACCTGTTTCAACACCTGCTGGAATCTTGACAGATACTTTGTGGCTTTGTTTTTCATGTCCTGTTCCATGACAAGTTTGACATGGCTCTTTAATTTCTTGACCTGTTCCATGACAAATATCACAGGTTACTTGACGACGCATCATACCAAGTGGTGTTTGCGTATCAACATTGATAACCCCTTGACCATGACAGCGACCACAAGTTACAGGGCTTGTTCCAGGTTTTGCACCAGATCCTGAACATGTCTTACATGTCGCTTCACGATTATAGTGCACTTCTTTTTCGGCACCAAAAATCGCCTCTTCGAAGCTTAGGTTGACACGGTACTGAAGATCATCACCTTGACGTGGAGCATTAGGGTTACGAGTAGCACTACCACCAAAGAAGCTAGAGAAGATATCCTCAAAACCTCCAAAGCCTGCACCACCATCGAAGCCTCCAAAGCCTCCTTGACCACCAAAACCATTCGCACCATCTGGTCCGTATTGGTCATAGGCTGCACGTTTTTGGTCGTCACTTAAAGTTTCGTAGGCCTCTTGGACCTCTTTATATTTTTCTTCCGCACCTGGTTCTTTATTAATGTCTGGGTGGTATTTTTTAGACATCTTACGATAGGCACGTTTAATTTCATCTTGAGAGGCATCCTTAGATACCCCAAGACGATCGTAATATTCGGTATTGTTCATACAAGATACTAAGAGCGAACAGAAAGCGACTGAAATTTAGGAAACCGACAAGAAATCATGATTTCTTAGGAGGTTTGTCTAATTTCCTAGCTTTCCACTCGTGTTCAATTTCTCGAACACTCTTTGTTCCTTTCTATTTTATATTTGTTACGATACGAAGTAAAACTATATCTTATATTCACTTCACTTATTTTAGCGAAAAACAGAGGCTGGTTTGCAACCTCTGCTATTACTTATAGGTAGTTTCTCAACCATTCAGGCATCGCCTCATCATCAATATCCCAAGAATCAACCACATGTTCGTCTTCTTCCCATGTGTTTTCATGTCCATCAAAAAATTTATGGCGAGAACATTTGTATTTAACTACCGTTTCATTCTCTAAGCGATATTCATTCCAGTAGTAGCTCTTACCGTGGCCTTTCCACTCATTAGTTGTATAAATCGTAGTCATAAAATCAATCCTCAAAACATCTCAATTATTTATTTCTAATAAGTCTCTTCTCTACAGGTGTTGGTAACATCTATAGGAATCTTGAACTTATCTAATGAATCGATAGCATTAAATATATTAATATCGTGGCCTATCACATTCTCTTATTTTTCAGTAAACTCTCCGTCTACGACATCGTCGCCTGAGTTATCTGCTGTTTGTGCACCTTCTGCTCCTGCTTGAGCTTGTTGTGCTGCTGCAGCTTGTTCGTAAAGTTTAACTGCAAGAGCTTGAGCTTTTTCGTTAAGAGCTTCCAATTTAGCCTTCATGTCATCAAGATTGCCTGATTCTTGAGCTTTCTTAAGGTCATCAAGGGCTGATTGAGCAGCATCACGTTCTGTGTCGAAGCCTTTACCTTCTGTTTCTTTGATTGTCTTTTCAGTTGCAAAGATAGCTTGGTCAACTTCGTTACGAAGATCTACTTCTTCTTTACGTTTTGCATCTGCTTCAGCATTTGCTTCAGCATCTTTCATCATCTTTTCAATTTCTTCGTCTGTCAAACCAGAGTTAGATTGGATGACAATTGTTTGTTCTTTTTGAGTTCCAAGATCTTTAGCTTTAACAGATACGATACCGTTCTTATCAATATCGAAAGTAACTTCGATTTGTGGGATACCACGAGGTGCAGCTGGGATATCAGTCAATTGGAAACGTCCAAGAGTCTTGTTATCTGCTGCCATTGGGCGTTCCCCTTGAAGAACGTGGATATCAACGGCTGGTTGGTTGTCTGCTGCAGTTGAGAAGACTTGTGACTTAGATGTTGGAATTGTAGTGTTGCGGTCGATGAGTTTTGTGAACACTCCACCCATTGTTTCGATACCAAGTGACAATGGAGTTACATCAAGAAGGACAACGTCTTTGACATCACCAGTAATAACACCACCTTGGATAGCAGCACCCATAGCAACTACTTCATCAGGGTTAACTGATTTATTTGGTTCTTTACCAGTTTCAGCTTTAACAGCTTCTACAACGGCAGGAATACGAGTTGAACCACCGACAAGGATGACTTCGTCAATATCTGACAAGCTCAAACCTGCATCTGAAAGGGCTTGACGAACTGGAGTTTTCGTACGTTCTACAAGATCACGAGTCAAATCATCGAATTTCGCACGAGTCAATGTCATTTCCAAGTGAAGAGGTCCAGCCTCACCAGCAGTGATGAATGGCAAGCTGATTT
The DNA here is from genome assembly GCF_037967965.1 of Streptococcus sp. FSL R7-0248. NCBI lineage: Bacteria > Bacillati > Bacillota > Bacilli > Lactobacillales > Streptococcaceae > Streptococcus > Streptococcus sp. FSL R7-0248. Next base: position 113,376 of record NZ_CP150201.1, on the reverse strand, counting down.
GTGTTGATGTGACACCAGAAAGGTCTTTCTTAGCTTTTTCAGCTGCGTCTTTCAAACGTTGAAGAGCCATCTTGTCTGTTGACAAGTCGATACCATTTTCTTTCTTGAATTCTTCAACCATGTGGTCGATGATTTTTTGGTCAAAGTCATCACCACCGAGTTTGTTATCCCCTGCAGTTGCCAATACATCAAAGACACCATCACCAAGTTCAAGGATAGATACGTCGAATGTACCACCACCAAGGTCGAATACCAAGATTTTTTCTTCTTTATCAGTCTTATCCAAACCATAAGCAAGGGCTGCTGCTGTTGGTTCGTTGACGATACGTTCTACTTCAAGACCAGCAATTTTACCAGCGTCTTTAGTTGCTTGACGTTGAGCATCGTTGAAGTAAGCAGGAACTGTAATAACAGCTTTGGTTACTTTTTCACCAAGGTAATCTTCAGCATAACCTTTCAAGTATTGAAGAATCATTGCTGAAATTTCTTGTGGTGTGTATTCTTTACCGTTTGCAGAAACTTTTTCAGAAGTACCCATCTTAGATTTGATAGAGATGATTGTATCTGGGTTTGTTACTGCTTGACGTTTTGCAGCGTCACCAACGATGATTTCACCATTTTTGAATGACACAACAGATGGAGTTGTGCGGTTACCTTCTGGGTTTGCGATAATTTTTGATTCAGTTCCTTCAAGAACTGCTACTGCTGAGTTTGTTGTACCTAAGTCAATACCAATGATTTTAGACATATGTTTTTCCCCTTTTTACTTAATTTCTATTTTGCTTTTTTATCTTTCATTCATAGTTTTCTGTCATTTCGGACAAGTTTTCAATTAATTATATACAACTACCATAGCTGGGCGTAAGACGCGTTCGTGGAGTTTATACCCTTTTTGGAAAACTTGTGCAATCGTATCTGCTGGATGTTCATCATCTGCAGGCATTGTTTGAATAGCCATGTGGAAGTTATGATCGAAATCACCATCTGCTGGAATTTCTTCAATCCCTTCCTCTTTAAGAGCATGCACTAAACTTTCTTGCACCATTTCCAAACCTTTTTTGACATCATCAGTCAAGCCCTCAACGGCAAGAGCACGTTCAAGGTTATCAAGTGATGGCAAAATTGCTTTTGCCAAATCTTGGCTACGATACTTTTGTAATTGTTGACGTTCTTCATTAGAACGGCGCTGAATGTTTTGCATTTCTGCATGAGCACGAAGGTATTTGTTTTCAAATTCTTCGGCACGCGCTTGGGCTTCTTCAAGTTCAGAAGGTTCGCTTACTTCCTCTACAACTTCTTCAGTTGTCTCAGTAGCTTCCTCTTCTTTCACTTCTTCTTTTTTAATATCTTCAGTCAAGGCATACACCTCTTTCTATACTTTTTAAATGTTATATCTTAGCTAACTTCATAATGGTTACTATTGAGGTAACGGTAATAATCCGTCAACTTCATAACCAAAACTCTACTAATAACATTGACCAAACTAACCATGCGACGATAATCCATTTCAACTGGGCCAATCACATGCATGAGCGCCATCCCACGATAAGGAATCAGGAATTTATGACTCATAACTGTGACATTTTCAAGCGCTTCTTCAGTTGATTCTGCAACCGAAATCTTGGTCACTTCATCATCGGAGATAGCTGATCGAAGCTCAAGTGCCACATGTTGTGGATTGTCCAAAAATTGATAGGTTTTTAAGTCGGCATAAGTCAGTGATGCAACCTTACCTTCGATGAAAATCAATTCCTTAAAAAGTTGTGAAAAGATATAATCAAACAAATCTAGAACATTATCTGTTATCTTGAAATACTTTTGCACAATCTGAGGAATCTCAGTTCTCAATCGGTAATGGATATCTAAGACAGTGTTTCCCAAAAAACGTTCTTGAACAAGCTTATGAAGAATTTCCAAATCACTAGACAAGAAATTTTTTGGAATAGCAAACTGAACTGTCACAGGCTTAGATTCATCTAGAGTAAGAACCGCTAAAGCGTCGTGATTGGATAGATGAACAATATCAAATCCAGTCAGACGTTGTCGTGTCGGTTCCACATCTTGAATCACTGCTGTGCATCCTGTCATTTCTGCCAGCAGCTTTGCCGCTGCATCCAAGATATCTTCAAGTTTGAAAGCTTCAAAGTCGAAAGCTTTAACCACTTGATAAACATCTTGTTCATCAATCGCATCAAGATTTAAAGAATTAGCGACGAAATACTGGAAACCTGCTCGGCTTGGCATACGCCCACTAGAAGTATGAGCTTTTTCAAGATAGCCCATCTTTTCTAGCTTGGCCATGTCATTACGAATGGTCGCTGAACTCGAATCAATTGATTCTTGTAATGCTTTAGAACCAACCGGTTCATGTGTACGAGTGAACATCTCAACTATCAAATTCAAAATAGTGTTTTGCCTTTGCGTAATCACGATGTCACCTCATTTCTATTTGTTAGCACTCTAATACATCGACTGCTAACTTATGATTCTATTATACACCTAAACTTGAACATGTCAACCCAAAAAACCAAAAAAATTAGCACTCTTTTTGAGAGAGTGCTAAAAATACATCTCAAGAACTAGAGAAGCAAAAAAAGAGCACCTCCGAGGTACTCTAATCTTATCGATCATATTTTGACAAATGATCGGTCTCAATAATAGATATGAGGTGTTTGGCGTAACCTGGATCACTGCTAAAACCCGCAGCTTGTAGTTTTTCTGCCGCAACTTTATAACTAGTCGTTCCCGCCACCTCTTTATAGGTCGACTCGCCCCACGTTCCTTGGCGAAGTTCTTCTAAATAAGTCATCATAGAACTTGACCAATCCTTAAAAACTGCAAAATCCACCTTTTGGTATTGCCATTTACCTTTACTGTAGATACTATCCTTTAAACGAATACGTTCTTGACCTGGCTGAGCAGGGAGACTGTAAATGTTATGATATTTAACAGATAAAAGACTGCTACCATAATTCGACTCATATGCAGCTTGACTAAGGAGAATAGACGCAGGTACACCATAGTTTTTAGACATCTTTTGAGCTGTTGGAGCTAAGGTCTCAATAAACTCTTGCTGCGTGTAAGCAACCTTTACCGAACGAGCATTATCATCTGTAGAGGCATGAAGAATCAAAGGTAAGACAATACCTAAAGCGAAAACAGCAACTAAGGTTATGAAGGCTTTTAGTTTAAAACGTCGTCTCACTTAGTTTTCTCCTTTAATAATGCCAAATATTCCTCCAAAGTAAGATTATGTTCAGTCATATACTCTGCTGACTCTTTACCAACATAGCGGAAATGCCAATCCTCGTAGCCTACACCTGTTGACGATGTTTTACCATCTGGAAAACGAAGAACAAAGCCATATTTCGGCGCTAACTCTTTAACTTTAGCTACTGTATCTGGATCTGCTTCATTTAAGCTATCTACAGTACTCATATCAATCGCAAGACCCGTCTGGTGTTCACTCGCTCCTGGTGGTTGTGAATAGGTTTGAACCTTTTTCTCCGCCTGAGACTCCGTCAAACTTGGGTCAGCAGCCATTTCCTGCTGAACATAACTGTTATAAAGTTCTGTCTGATAAGCAACACTACGATAACCTGATATCAAGTGGTAACTTGGATCAATTTCTTGAGCAGCCGCTAAAAACTCCTTAACATTCTTAGCAATTCTTGCATCTACAGAAACACCATCGACATCAGCAATCTCAGGATTAAGTTCTTTAGACTTATTATCTCGATTTACCAAAAGCAATTCCCAGTCTTTAGGCGATACATCAGGTAGTCCCTTTGTATCCTTGCTTCGAGTCGCATCGGTAGCTTGCTTACTACTTTTTATTACCGACGATCCATTGGTTTGTTGAACCGTACGACTGACACCAAATACAGAATAAAGTCCTGCTGCAACTAAAAGGACTGCAATCAAGACACTACTGATAATCAAAAACCAGTTGGTTTGCTTTTTCGCCTGACGGCGACTTGGATAGTTATTTTTTACCATTTTCTTTTTCTATTATCTCTCGCCCAACCTGACGATAAGTCATATCGCCAAGTGCTTCTAATGTAAATTTACCATTTTCATAAGCAACAACAGTAACCGAACCGTTGTCCAATGAAGGATGCTCGACAGAAGGATCAATTAACCAAGCAAAGGTTGCAATGGTCATACCGTGACTAACAACGATAGCATTACCACCACCAGACCTCTCAAGATCCTCAGCAATAGCTGTAAACCCTTCTAAAATACGTTTTCTGAGCACTTCCCAAGACTCTGCCCAACCAGCCGTATCCACATCAAGGATACCTTGTGCAAGTTCAGGATAAGTTACCTCATGTAACTCCTTACCTTGAAAAGCATCTGTTCTCGGTAGCACACCGTAGAAAAGTTCACCATCATAGCCACCATCTAAACTACCAAAACACCACTCACGAATACGTTTGTCACGTTTATAGGGAATAGTTTCTAAACCCGTCTCACGCAAAATGATATCCATAGTTTGAATCGTTCGACCTGAATCACTAGAATATGCAGCTTTAAAAGGAATACCTGCTGCTTTCAGACCTACCCCTAATTCACGAATACCTTCTTCACCGAATGGGGTCAATGGGCTATCAGACCAACCTTGTGCACGACCAATGGTGTTAAACATGGTTTTGCCGTGTCTTGCAATATACAACTTAACCTTACTCATAGTGCCCCTTCTTTCCGTCATTTTTGAATTCATTATAGCACAAATCCCCTCGACTATCTAGCCAGCGAGACCATCAGAAAATGCCTTACCAATTGGCAAAGCATTTATCATCCGTTTAGTTTTTAAAGCTGTGAACAGGAGCTGGGATTTGACCACCACGCGCAATAAAGTCAGCCGATGAAGCTTTGTTTACCTTCATTACCGGTGCATACCCAAGAAGACCTCCAAGTTCCAGCATGTCACCTTCCTTACCATAAGGAATAATACGAACAGCTGTTGTTTTCTGGTTAATAACACCGATAGCCGCTTCATCAGCAATCATGGCCGCGATTGTGGTATCTGGCGTATCAGCAGGAATAGCAATCATGTCTAGACCAACAGAACAGATGGCTGTCATAGCTTCCAATTTTTCAAGGTTGATATGACCAGATTTAACAGCCGCAATCATCCCCTCATCTTCAGAAACTGGAATAAAGGCACCTGACAAACCACCAACTTGATTACATGCCATGATACCACCTTTTTTAACTTGGTCATTAAGAAGGGCTAGAGCTGCAGTAGTACCATGTGTACCAACAACTTCAAGACCCATAGCTTCAAGGACACGGGCTACTGAATCACCAACTGCTGGTGTTGGCGCAAGAGACAAATCTACAATACCGAACTCGACACCAAGGCGTTCGCTGGCCATTTGACCAACCAACTGACCAACACGTGTGATTTTGAAGGCGGTCTTCTTAACTGTTTCAGCTAGAACATCGAAACTTTCGCCTGGAACTTTCTCAACTGCACGTTGCACAACACCAGGACCTGAAACCCCAACATTGATTACAACATCAGCCTCACCAACACCGTGGAAAGCACCTGCCATAAAGGGATTATCTTCAACCGCATTGGCAAAGACAACCAATTTACCTGGACCCATTGGATCTGCCTGAGAAGCCTCTTTGATGATATGTCCCATGTCACGTACTGCTGTCATGTTAATACCGGTCTTTGTTGAACCAATGTTGACAGACGAACAGACAAAATCAGTCTCAGCAAGCGCACGTGGAATAGAATTGATAAGAATCTCATCACCTTTTTGGTAACCCTTTTGAACGAGCGCAGAGAAACCACCAATAAAGTTAACGCCGATTTTCTTAGCTGCTCGGTCAAGCGCCTTCGCAAAAGGTACATAGTCTGTAGCATCTGTTGCCGCACCGATGATTGAAATCGGAGTAACAGATACACGTTTATTAACAATCGGAATACCAAGTTCAGCCGCAATCTCGTCGCCAACAGTTACCAAATCCTTAGCCTTAGATACAATCTTGTTATATACTTTTTCCGCTGCCTTATCGATATCTGAATCGATACAGTCTAGGAGTGAGATTCCCATGGTAATGGTACGAACATCAAAATTCTGTTCCTCAATCATGGCAATGGTTTCTGTGACCTGTTTAATATCCATTTTAAGCTACTCCTATCTTACAAGTTGTGCATCGCATCAAAAATCGCTGAACTTTGGATGTTGATTTTAACGTTCAATGACTCACCAAAGGCTTCCAATTCAGCACGTAGGTGTGTAAAATCTTGTTTGCCTTCCGATGATACAACCGCCATCATGGTAAAGAATTCATCAAGGACTGTTTGAGAAATATCATCAATATTCAAACCAAGTTCTGCCACCTTAGTCGCAACACCCGCAACAATACCTGCTTTGTCCTTACCTACAACTGTAATAATTGCTTTCATGAGAAGCCTCCATCATTTTATTTTGTATAATTTTAGCATATTTTGATTAAAAATGCTATTTTTTATGAAAATTGCCTCTTTTTTCTTGAAAAAGACGAATATTTCAGCAACATTTAATCATTATCGTTTATGAAAACATCCTCTCTTTGACCTAACTACTTGTGGATAAACTTGTTCACAACCTAAATAATTTCCTTCTTTTAAAACCTTGAAAAATCAATATTCAACACAGTTAACAGACTTATCCACACCTGTGGATAAGTCTGTGGGTAACTTGTCGATAAACAAAAAATACCGCCAAATTTAGGCGATATCTTAGCTTTATTTCCATTTTAAATTAACATGGGCATTCATTTCTTTATAGGCAGTATCGATACGTTCTTTGGTCTCTTCATCTAGTTTATTTCTATATTTACCACCTTTAATGAAATCCTCTAAAATATAAGTTTGGTAAGTATACAAAGGATACCCCTCTGGCGAAGTTGTTCCTTTAGGCGTACGGTTAACCCAAGTCGGATGTGCTTGAGCCGTCTTAATCGTGGTTTGACCATTCTTTTTCTCAAGGGTCACATCCATTAAGACACCTCTCTCTGTCCACTCTGCACTATCCACACCATCCATAGTCTCTATGCGCTGGTTAGAGATAAAATTCCCCATTGAGTAAATAATAAGTTTTTGCTGCCCATCCTTTTTAACCACCTCTGAAGGCTCAACCACATGAGGATGACCTCCAAAGATAATATCGGCACCCCAATCAATCATCTTATGATAGAGTTTAACCTGTTCATCTGTCGGTTCCAAACGATACTCAACACCCATCTGAGGCATAATAACCGTGATATCTGCTTCTTTTTCCGCACGCTGAATCTCAGCTTTCATACGTTTTTCATCCAAATTCGATAAGTGGTCTGCAACCTCTTTATCCGTCAAGTTCGACTCTAGGCCATTGTAACCATAAGCATAGGAAAGTATTGCAACCTTGATACCATTAACATTCTTGATGAGGAGTGGCGCCTTGTCACGAACTGGCTTTTCATAAACACCAACAGGATCAATTCCTACTTTTTTAAAAGCATCAGCTGTTGTAAAAGCTCCCTCTAAACCAGAATCCAAGATATGATTATGAGCCAAATCCATAACATCATAGCCAGCATCCTTAATAGCTGCGGTCACTGATTGAGGAGCATTAAACAGAGGATAGCCTGACAAAGGATAGTCAGGATTGATAGTTCCCTCAAAATCACCCAAAACCAAATCAGCCTGCTTTAACCACGGCTTCACATAAGTAAAATTCTCCGTGAAATCATAGCTACCATCTGCCTGCAGGGCACTCATATAGAGACCGTCATGATAGAGCAAGTCCCCATTAGCCATGATACGTGCTGTCTGTACCTGGTTCGAGGCATTCTTTTGCTGTTCGTTCTTACTATGAACAATTAAAATCTCAAGAAAAAGCAAACCTAAGACAAGAGCAATTAACCCCATCAAAATCTTATTAGTCATCGCATTGTCACGCTTTTTAGCCTGGCTCTGTTTCATAATACTCTCCTTTTTCATACTTCTAGTGTACCAAAAAAACTTATCCATTGATGATAAAAAAGATTAATAAACGGTTACATCTCAATTCCACGACGATTGAAAAGATCAGTTTTCTTAGACAAGATAAAAACTCTACTTCATACTGAAGTAGAGTTCTGTTAATAATTAGCGTGTTGGTGTGTATTCCAAATCTTTACCATGTTTAGCTACAAAATCAGACATTTCAGAGTCTGGAATTTGACGTAAGTAGAGATTGGCACGAATCGTTTCATCTTCCTCACGACAAGTAGAAAGAACGAGGTATTTATCTGAAGCACTAACCTTCAAATCCTTGTTTTTAACACTTGCTTGATCATAGATAATATCCAACTGTTGTTTAAAGTCTTTATCGCTTTCAAATGATGTACGATAGAAAGCTGTGTCTTCAGGCACAATTACCATAGCAAGCGCTTCATAATAGTACTTACGTTGAGGCGTCTCAATAACAACATATTTGTGTTTATCAAAGAACGACTGATCACTATAGTAGTTAACATCGTTGAACATACGACTATCAGCAACCTTACTGCCTCGAGCATGGCCGAAGAGCCAAGTCAAACGATCACTGAAATCTTTCTTATTGTCTGTATCCATGAAGACAGTTCCCAAATATGGAACGTTTCCTCCATCGAATGTTTTATCTAAATAGGTTGAATTGTCCGTTGTTTGAACAACCGGCTCATCCAATTTAGTCCCTGGTGCATAGACATAAGCGATAGTATCAGGGTTTGTTGCCTCAAGACCATCAAATTTATTTTTGAGGTAGGCTTTCTCCTCATCTGAAACTTTATAAGTGTTTGCTTTTTTAGTCGTTAAAACACTCTTAACACCATTAGAGGATGATGCTGTTGGAGACATAAACTGGAAGCCAAGGAAAATTGCCAAAGCAGCAATTACTACGGCAGAAATCCCAGCAATCAGTTTATTGCGAGATCCATTAGATTTACGATTGTGATTACTCATGAAATGTCAAATCCTTTTCTTTATCCATAGAAAAATATCACCGAAGCTTAAGCTCCAGTGATATTCTTTTTAGCAATAACAGTTAATTATTTAACAGCTGCTGTGTTTGGAAGAGCTTTAGCTTCAGCTTTAGCTGCTGGAGCTTTCTTTTCTGCAGCTTTAACAGCTTTAGCTTCTTCTTTAGCATCTTTGTTAGCGTTAGCTTTATCAGTAACTACAAATTCATCTTTGATGATGTTTCCGTTAGCATCACGTTTTGGTTCGATGTGTTCACCAGCATCTTCAAATTTTTGTTTAGTTGAATCTGCGTCAACGTTGTTAAGACCATCTTTAGCAGCTTGAGTAAGACCACCTTCGTTGTTTGTGAAGAAGTCACCACCAGTTGCTTCAGTTTTGTTATCAAGGTTTCCAGTGTGAACGTTACCGTCGTTAGCGAAAACTGCTGCTGATGAAGCGAATACTGCAAGAACTGCAGCTGATGTAAGCAATACTTTTTTCATAATTGTTTCTCCTCTAATGGATTATTATATATTTAGTATCAGGACCTCCCTGACATCTATAGATTATAACACTATCTAGAGATATGTCAACAATTTTTAAAAACTTTTTTAAATTTTTAATATATCCTACAATTCCTACAAACAAAGGGTTTTTGAAGTCTGTTACCAAACAGTAATAATTAATCATTTTTAATTTTAATGTTATTTTAGGTAATTTATTATGTCCTCTGCTAAGTTTAAATACAAATTTAAATCATATATAAAAGCATAATTTGTAAAATATACATTCATTATTATGTGAAGTTTTTTGGCCAAAAATCAAGAGATATTTAATAGATGTATAAAACCCTTTACTGATAATATGTTTGAAGTATATAACAATATCATCTTTCAAATGAATGTACTCATTCACTCTGAGCGCTTTTGTATGATAACTACATAATATGCAGGGCCTAAAAACCGAATATATTAGAGAAACATTAGCATTTTTAAAAACATTTCTGCCTAAAAAGTTCTATTATTGGGTTAAAATGCTTGAAAAATAAACTATTATCTTATTTTTAAAAGCGTTTCAACTAAGGTGAAGTCAAGAAAATTCCTTTGAAAACACTCCCTCTTACCAAGACCTCTTCTCAGAATAACAAGTCTCCAAAAAACTAATACACAAATCAATTGGATTGTTTTACTTCTCTTATTTCAGACGAAATAGTTCTTCCACTTGTTTATTAAAGACCTGTGCTATTTTTAAAGCCATTTCCAACGAAGGGTTGTAGCGGTTATTTTCTAAGTGAACAATCGTTTCTCTCCGTATTCCTACTTGATCTGCTAAATCTTGTTGAGTCATACCATAAGCTTCCCTTACTTCTTTCAAGTTAGTCTTTATTTTACTTTCTTTCGCCATATTTCATCCCCTTTTTTCAATGATAAAGTAAGTAATGGCAAATAATAAGAGTAAAAAAGCCACCAAAATATAAAGAAATCCAGCATTCAAAACGAAAACTTTACAGACGGCTATCAAGGTTGCAATTCCCAATAATATAAAGATTGCTATTATAAACAAAATGGAAGAGGACTTTTCAATATTTCTATAAAATCGTTCATCAGGTTCTTCATTAATTCTCTTGAATAAGAAGTAAAACATTAATAACAATTGAACACTTAATCCAATTCCTAACATTATATTCTTAATCAAAGAACCAGGAGTTAGAAGCCAAACTCCAATTGTATAGATCGATGACGAGAGAAGTACAAGCACTGTATATAATTTTGCAGTAATCCCAAACATATTTTTCTCTTTCTTTTGATAGGTTGATTTTGAGAGGACCGATTGCATCGTACAAGCCAAATACGTAGGAAGCCAAGACATCGTCATAATAGCACCTTTTGCTAGAATCGGTAGGTGATTCCCCAGCAATAAAACTAAACATACGACAATAAGCACGCTAGCGATATAAAGGATTATCTTTAAGTTCTTCGACATTTTCATTTTCGTCACCTTCTTTCATCATGTTATAAATACATCACACCTTATCTGTTATAAATATATCACATTGTTGTCAGAATTTCAAGATGAAGACAAAACTCTAGTAAGATTTTGAACAATTTTTCAGAAATCTATACAAAAAAGCACCCATAGGGCAAACCTGTGAGTACGTTGAAACGTTGATATAATCGTATTGATTAACGTTTTGAGTGCAGTGGTTGCCATCCAATCAAATGTCGCTTCGCTTATTTTCTTGGGGCAACTATGCATAGCATATCTCTATGCGACTAAAGTCGCTAGAACTATCCTAATTGCGCACCGCCAATTCTCATACAAAAAAACACCTTGCAAGTTGCAAAGTGTTTTCGTTTGGACTCTGCTGTCCAGTAACGAATTAACGTTTTGAGAACTGGCTAGCTTTACGAGCTTTCTTAAGACCTGGTTTCTTACGTTCAACCATACGTGCATCACGAGTAAGAAGTCCAGCGCGTTTCAATGAATCGCGGAAGTCTGGATCTACTTGAAGAAGTGCACGAGCGATACCGTGACGGATCGCACCTGATTGACCAGCGTATCCACCACCTACAACGTTAACGTGTACGTCGTATGAACCTTCAGTTGAAGTAACTGCGAAAGGTTGGTTGATAACGAGACGAAGGTCTGCGTGTGGGATGTATTCTTCTACATCTTTTTTGTTAACTGTGATTTTACCAGTACCTGGAACCAAACGTACGCGTGCAACGGCGTTTTTACGGCGTCCTGTACCTGCATATTGTGCTTGTGCCATTATATTAGTGCTCCTTTCCTCTTAGAATTAGATAAGTCCTGAGATATCAAGTACTTCTGGTTGTTGTGCAGCGTGAGTGTGCTCACCGCCAACGAAGACTTTCAATTTCATACCTTGTGCGCGTCCAAGAGTGTTGTGTGGAAGCATACCTTTAACTGATTTTTCAATCAAACGAACAGCATTTTTAGAACGAAGTTCACCTGCTGAGATTTGTTTCAATCCACCTGGGTACATTGAGTGAGTGTAGTAGATCTTATCAGTTGCTTTTTTACCAGTCAATTTAACTTTTTCAGCATTGATAACGATTACGAAGTCACCTGTATCAGTGTGTGGTGTGAAAGTTGGTTTGTTTTTTCCGCGAAGTACGCTAGCAACTACTGCAGAAAGACGTCCAAGTGGCACATCAGTTGCGTCAACGACATACCATTTACGTTCAACTTGGCCTGGTTTAGCCATAAATGTTGTTTTGTTCATGATTTCTCCTATATATAGTTCGATTTTTGTTTACGAGTGATGGGTGTTCCTTCCCATCGAAAAGTATTTGGAAGGTTCCGGGGCCTTTCAAATGGGGTAAACAATACCGTTTAACATAATATCAAAAAAACACGTCCAAGGCAAGTCATTTGGAGGTGTTTTTCTTTTATTTTTTGTATTTTTTTAGTCTCTAATTTTATAAGGTGTAAGACTAGAAATCATACCTAATTAACCTCTAAGGGGGTACAAATTAATCCTCAGATTCCCAAAAAAGCTGGTCTAAAGTTTTGTCCAGAGTTTTGCAGATAGCAATACACAGATTTATAGTCGGGTTGTAGTCTCCCTTTTCAATAGCTGAGATAGTCTGACGAGAGACTCCTATAGCATCTGCCAACCCCTGTTGAGTGAGATCCTTTGCTACACGCGCTGACTTCATTTTTAAATTTTTCATTTAAAAAACCTACTCTTCGTCTTCCTGTTCTTCCAGACGGTTCTTCTTGATTCTTTTAATAATAACCCAGCAGTCACAAATAAGGGTCAAACCCAATGTCAAAAATGCTACACTACTCATAAGATTCTTCCCTATCTTAAACGACTGAAATAGACTTAAGAGGCCCATTAGCAATATAAAAATTCCCAAAAAACACATTACCCAGGAAATTATAAGCATCTTCTTCTCAAGTTTTTTGTCTAGCAACCATGGATGCCCATTACGTGATACGCTGTGAACTAATACTAGGCACATAGAACCAAAGAAAGTGATGATTAATAGTGACTGCACTAATTCGACGGAGTGTGTCTTACTAGCAACCATAATCGTTACAAACATACCAAGCATGGCTATCCAATAACCTCTAGCAGAAGATTCTCCGCTGATCAACTGAGCACGTTCATCCATCGTGCTAGCTACTTTTTTCTTTGACTTCTTCATTTTGTTTCCTCCATTTTCTAGATTCATTATAGCATTATTTTACGTTATGTCAAATATATCATTCATTTTGTATAGATTATCTTTTTATATTCTATTAATCTATCATTTCAGAAAACAAAAAATCAGATAGGAAATCCTATCTGACACTTTTCTATCTAGCTTCTTTACCAATCGTGAAGACGGCCAAGGTATCTGGTCCGACGTGGGTAGAGATGACTGGCCCAAGTGGCATAATGAGAACTTGCTCAATGCCGTCAACTGCTAACAAGTCCTGTTTTAGATTCTCCGCAGCTTCAATATCATTGGCATAAGCGACAATTGCTGTGCTATGTCCAATATCCTGAGTAGCTTGTAGGACCATTTCTTTAATAGCTTTTTTACGTCCACGAATCTTGGCCAGAGGAACCAACTTGCCTGAAGCATCTAACCAAAGGAGAGGTTTGATATTAATCAAACTACCAATAATGGCTGAGCTCTTAGAAAGGCGACCCCCACGCATCAAATGGTAGAGATCATCAACTAAGAAATAAGTCCGTAAACGTGGCAGAATGTCCTCAATCATAGCTTTCGTTTCAGATAAGCCCTTACCTTGGTCACGAGCTTCTGCCGCCAAGATAGAGAGATAACCTTCCCCACCTGCTGCCGCTAGAGTATCTACAATCTCAATGACAGCTTCTGGGTATTCATCCAAAATCATGTCACGCGCCATAACAGCACTTTGATAAGTACCTGAAAGCACTGATGAGAAGGCAATATAGAGAAGAGCATCACCATTTTTAGCATGACGACGAAAAACCTCTTCAAATTGACCAACATTCACCTGGCTTGTGGTGGGCTGACTGCCTTCTTGCATACGTTCTAAGAGACGGTCACTCGTTAAACGGTTAGGACCAACGGTCTCATAGGCAATATCATCAAGCGTGATGGTCAAACCAACGAGCTCTACCTTATTCTCCTGAGCCCATTTTTCATCTAGATCTGCTGTGGAATCTGTCAAAATGTTAAATGTCATATGTCCCTCTATTCTATTTCATTTAAAAGGTCCTGTAATTTCCCTAATTGTGCATCGTCCCATGGACGTAGTTTTGGTGTCTTTAAGTCAATATGTGCCGACATCTTGTCTAAGTCAGACTTAACAGTATTGACACGCTCTTGCAACTCACGCGCCGAAACACGCAAAGCTCCTTGTGAAAAGATAGCCCACTGTTCATTTAAGTCACTAGTTGCTACTTCAACTAAATTTTGAACAGTATTCATCTCAGCCGCTGCGCGCTCAATATAGCTATCTGCTGTCTCATCTTCCTCAGTAAAAATAACACTGATACGATACTGATCATAACGCTGACGACTTCCTGGAACAAACTGGGCATCAAACACACAGATAATATCAATATGTTCAAAGTTAGCATAATGATTGAGCTTACGAAGCAATGTTTCACGAGCTTCATCAAGCTGATTGGTCTTAAAGAGTTGACGGGTTTCTTGCCAAAAGGCAATCATATTATAACCATCAACTAGAAGTATTCTTTTTTTCATAGTTACAATCGGTTTCGATAAACTTCATACATGAGAACTGCTGCTGCCACACTGGCATTAAGGCTCTGCACATGACCACTCATGGGTATAGTAATCATCTCATCCACTTGTTTCTTGATGTTAGCAGAGATTCCCTTACCTTCATTACCAATGATAAGGGCAACCTTTCCAGCTGTATTCCATTTATGAGATGGGGTCCCATCCATATCCGTTCCAAACACCCAGAAGCCTGCTTCTTTAAGCTTATCAAGAGTTTGGCTAAGATTAGTCACTCGGGCAATGGGAATATGCTCCACGGCCCCTGTTGATGTCTTGGCAACGACAGGTGTTACCCCCACAGCACGATGCTTAGGAATAATAACTCCTGTCACCTGAGTAGCATCAGCTGTACGTAGGATAGAACCAAAGTTATGAGGGTCGTTAAGTCCATCTAAAATGAGGACTAAAGGATTCTCCTCTTGTTCAGCCTTATCCATAATAACTGAGAGCTCAGAATAAGCGAACTCTGACACACGAAGAACAAAACCTTGATGCACAGCCCCACCTGTCATATCAGACAAGGTTTTCTTAGGTGTCCAAGAGATGGAAACCTTCTTTTCAGCTGCCAAGGCCTTAATGGCATCAACATTTTTACCTCGAAGATCATCTTGAATATAGAGTTTATTACCAGTATTTGCTTCTAGACTCTCTGTTACGGCGTGCACACCATAAACAATGTCTAGACTTGATTCTTTAGTTGTTTTCATAAGCTAATTCTATCATAAAAAAAGCCCTCTTACGAGGGCAAAGCATGTTAAATAAATGTAATTGCTGCTAGGTAAAGCACTAGAAGAACAAGAACAACAGTTGCAGCAGCCAAAGCTTGCTTACCAATTGTATCTGGATCTGAGATTGATTCTGCAATCTTTCTCGCAGCTTGAGTAATGGTTTTACCTGCCGCTTGGAAGATATCAATTGAACCTGTGCTTGTTGAACTATTTCCAGAAATCGCTGAAGACCAACCACTCAAAACCTCAGCAATTTGTTCTGCCAATTGCTGTGTTAGCGCTCTAGTTGTCTCAGCCAACTCATTAACAGCCGTAGCTTGTATATGATTGGCGGTTTCAGTGTAGTTATTTGCACTGGTATTATAAGTAACCGGTACAGTCGTTGTTGTCGTTGTTGATGAATACTGATTCCTACGGTAACTATCAGGTGTCACCGGACGCTCGCCTTCATTGAATACGCTAAAAGTCTGTGTCAGGTAATGAATATTGTTATTCGTATCAATCAACTCAAAGGTCATTTTATGAATACCAGTCGTTTGCTCTGCCAAATGGTAGGCACTCAAACCAGCATTGACCTCATCCAAAGTTCCTTCAACAAAGTAACTATGATGAATTTGTTTACCATCAAGGACTAGATTAAGCCCCTTAATCTTTTTACCTTCCATCTTGTTAACATCAAAGTTGACGTTAAAGATTTCACCACGTGCTAAATAAAGAATGTCTGTATTCCCTGTGACAGCAGGTTGATCTTCAAGAAGCGCTCCAGTACTGTCTCGTTTTGGAACAACGGTGTATACTTCAGACGTGATTGGAGTTGCTAAGATTTCTGAGATGAGTCCATCCGTAAAGGTTACCTCTGACGAATAGGTCAAACTCTCACTTTGCAACATAGAAACCACTTCAGAAGTTTCAAAGACCTCAGAAGTTGATGATGAATCTTTCCAGCCAATCGTGAGGACAGTTAAGCTATCTTCTGAATTATTATTTAACTGACTCGTTTCTGGAGCCGTAGATGCAAGAGAACTTGCAGTACTTGCAGACTCAGAAGCGACTTCAGAAGTTGCAATAGCTTGGCTAGTATGAGTTGCACTTACAGATGTCTTATGAGAATCCAATGAAGAATACTCTGATTTTTCAATAACTGCATGTGTATTTCCAGCAAGTTCGGATGTATATAGTGTGCTTTCACTCTTATACATTGAAGTTACAGCTTGAGACTCTGCAGTCGCTGTAGCCTCACGAGACTTATCATAAGTAAGCACAATATTTGGTTTAGCTTGTTCAGAATCAGATGTTGGATTTGCATCTCCTCGTTCAGATGTCGCTACTGATCGATCCTCACCAAAAGCTTGGGCACGAGCCTCTTCTGAATGAGATGAAGTCGTAGAAACGCTAGTCTCCACGATATCAACTTGAGAATGTACCTCAAGAAGCCCCTCATCTGTCTCACTTGAAGAGACAACCATCAGTGACGTTGAGGTCACTACTGAACTTACTTGACTCGCTGGCTCTGCCTTAGCTCCTACTGAAGAAAAATCAGCCTGAGGAGCAACTGGAGCCGGTGCCTCACTATTAACATAATCTATTTTAGCTTCATCAGGTTTTACCTGAACCTCATCTGCTTTACCTGTTTGAAGCGTAAAGCTAGATAAAATCAAAGCAGCAAAAGTTGTATAGAAAACTTTTTTCTTAGCTATTTCCATTCACCTCCTCATTTTTTATGGTCTCATTTACTAATATTATAGACTTTTTTTTTACTTTCTGTCAAATTAGTTTTATTAAAAAACGCTATAATATCAGGTTTTTACACGTGTCAGACATCTCTTGGCTTTCTCATTTTTAAGGTACTAAATATTAGTTTCATCTTATTTTTTATTGTCAAATCGCTGAATTACTTTGATTCTCAAATAATCTAAATTTTGAAGCTTCAACTAATTGTCACAATTTTTATAGCCTTTAAATAACAAAAAATCCTGCTCTCGGCAGAATTTTTAGATTTCTTTTTCAACTTCGTCAATACACCAAGCAATTAGTTCCTCTAAGCGAGCAATATCCTCGGTCATATGAAGATAGCCCATGACTGCTTCGAAGCCTGTTGACATTTTGTAGGTAATGACATCTGTATTTTTAGCCTTGGTATGGCTATTCGCATTACGACCTCGTTTATAGATATCTAGCTCTTTTTCAGTCAAAAGCTCTTGCTCTAGCATTTTTTCAATGAGACTAGCTTGCGCCTTTGCCGACACATAGCGTGTAGCTAGACGGTGCAATTGATTTGGCTTGGTCTGACCTTGAAAAATCAGGTGACGGCGAATGTACAAGGAATAAACAGCATCTCCCTCAAAAGCGAGAGCAATACCATTAATAAGGTTGACATCAAGGTGTTTAGTCACGTGTCCACCTCACACCATCCTTGGTATCAAGAAGTTTGATACCTTGAGCAGCTAACTCATCGCGAATGCGGTCTGCTGTCGCAAAGTCTTTGTTGGCCCGCGCTGCTTGACGCTCTTCAATGAGTTTTTCGATATCTTCATCAAGAACTTCTTCTTCGAAAACAATACCGAAGACTTGGAGCATTTTTTCAAAAGCATCCTTAACGGTTTGGTCATAATTGCCTGAATTAATCCATTTGGCCATGTCAAACAGAACAGTCACACCATTCGCTGTATTAAAGTCATCATCCATAGCTTCTTGGAAGGCTTCAAGATAAGTTTGCAACTCATCTTGATTCACCTGATCTGTCAAGGGAAGACTGTGGGTGTTTTTCAAATACTTAAGATTGACTTCAGCATCATGAATAGCTTTTTCAGTAAAGTTAATTGGCTTACGGTACTGTTGTGTTGCTAGGAAGAAGCGAAGCACTTGACCATCGACTGTCTTAAGCATATCATGAACCGTTACAAAGTTACCTAAGGATTTTGACATTTTCTCATTGTCCACATTGACAAAACCGTTGTGCATCCAGTAGTTGGCGAAGGTCTTGCCAGTTTTGGCTTCTGATTGAGCAATTTCATTGGTATGGTGTGGAAACTCAAGGTCTGCCCCTCCACCATGGATGTCGATGGTATCTCCAAGGATTTCAGTCGCCATAACTGAACATTCGATGTGCCAACCAGGACGACCAGGTCCCCACGGGCTGTCCCAAGAAACTTCTCCCTCTTTGGCAGCTTTCCAAAGGGCAAAATCCAGAGGATTCTCCTTACGTTCTGTTTCAGCATCCGTACGTCCGCTTGCACCAATTTCAAGATCTTCCAAAGTCTTGTTAGCTAATTTAGCATAGTTGTTTGACTTAGCTACTCGGAAGTAAACATCACCTTCAGAGACATAGGCAAAACCTTTGTCAACCAAGGTTGACACAAATGCAATGATTTCATCCATGTAGTTAATAACACGAGGATTTTGTGTCGCTGGTTTAATGCCAAGCTGTGCAGTATCTTCCATAAAAGCCGCGATAAACTTGTCCGACAATTCTTTAGTTGAAATGCCAGCTTCATTGGCTGCCTTGATAATCTTATCATCTACATCCGTAAAGTTAGAAATATAGTTGACTGTGTAGCCACAATACTCAAAATAACGACGAATAGTATCAAAAGCTACTGCTGAACGGGCATTTCCGATATGAATATAATTGTAAACTGTTGGTCCGCAGACATACATATTGACAACATTTTCTGTCAAAGGTACAAAATCACGGAGCGAACGCGTCATCGTATCATAAATTTTAATCACTAGAGATTCCTTTCAATTAACTGGAAACTATTTTTTATCCTTGATATGGTTTAGGTATAAACACAAGAGTATCACAAGAATGATAATCCATATAGCCGCAACTAGCTGACCTTGAGCCAAGAGAGACATAGCTGAAAGGAAACTCCCAACTATATAGAAAACCAAAAAAGGATTGTTTTTGAATAAATTTTTCATAACTCAAGTATTACTTGTGACGTTGCTTAAAAACAAGACCAGCCCATAAAAGAGCAATGCAAAACCACAAGGCTGCCATGCTATAGTCTGCTCTATGTAAAGCAATGTAAACAAGGGCAAGAGGGCCCACGACCGTCAATCGAGTCACCTTTGAACTAAAGAGTTTCATCGTTTCCTTTCCTTATAGCCGTGATGAGTGGAAGCTAGCTGCTTTTAGAAGGTCTTCTAGCTTTTCGCTATAGTATTCACGTCCTTCTTCAATATCGTGGATAACTTCTTCGTCCTTTTGACCATGAACACGCACAACCTTAGCAGGAACACCAACGACTGTAACATCTTCTGGGACATCCGCAACAACCACAGCTGCCGCACCGACCTTAGAATTCTTTCCAATCTCAATAGGGCCTATGACCTGAGCATGGGCTGAAACCAAGGCACCCTCACGAACGGTTGGGTGACGTTTTCCGACATCTTTACCAGTACCACCTAAAGTGACACCGTGGTAAAGCATAGCACCCTTCTCCACAACAGCTGTCTCACCAATGACAAGGCCTGAGCCATGGTCAATGAAAACACCTTCAGCAATCTGAGCCCCTGGGTGAATCTCGATTTGAGTCCAGAAGCGCCAAAACTGACTATGCATACGCGCTAAGAGTCGACAATGGTGGCGCCAGAGAAAATGTGAGATACGATGAGCAGCCAAGGCTTTTAATCCAGGGTAGGTTAAAAGAACCTCCAGACTCGTCCGAGCTGCTGGGTCATTTTTCTTTACTATATCAATACTTTCTTTCCACCAACCCATTTAGGTCACTCCTTACATCATTATTGCTATTATTGTTTGTTGTGGCCCTACTATTCTTTAAAGTGAAGAGCTGTGAACACTAGGTCTACTCGCTATCCCCTTCAAAATAAGACCAGTCGACTAACTCAGGCTGCTCATCAAACGGATTGATGACAATACCTTGAACCTTATCCAACTCATTTTCACCTGTTGAAGGCTGGTAAATTTCTGACAGTGGCCATTGTAAAATCGTCCCTTTAGCCTTACGGAAAGGTAGGCCAAAAGTTTCGTTACCGTACCATTTTGCAAAGCTCGTTAAGTTCGTAAACACAGGCACATAACTCTGTCCCTCTGCATTCGACATGGTCGCAAAGAGACGGTCATCCTGACCATCTTCCTCGCGTTTGTGAATGAAGGCTGGGACAAGATAAATCTTATCTTCAGGATCCGCCTTTTGATTTTCCTCACCCAAAAGGTTATTGAGCGTCTGAGTGAAATAGTTGATAAACTGGATAAGTTCACTGCTTGCAAACAGAGTGGTATTTGAGAAATCACCATCCTCTTTTAAATTGAAAGCAATACCAAAAAGCTCTGCCTGAACCAGTTGTGTTAGGATATCTAAGCTTGAACGTTCTATCCAAGTCTGTTCTCGAGCACTCTCTTGAGTAGCTTTGAAAGATTGTAAGTCCTGTTCACTAGTGAAGACAGGAACAACCTTCTTGCCTTCCACTTCAACTGCGTAGAGGTCTTGGGCAGCCAAGACGGGAGTACGTTGTAAGTGATTATCCAAAGCCAAATTGGTCAAAAAGTGGTCTGGTTCCTTTAAAAATTCTTTTAGAGTTTCATCAAAAGCTTGCAATTCTTGATTTTCTGTCATTCTTCTATCTGTTCTTTCGTTTCTGATTTATCAGGATTTTTCGGTACTTCACCATTTTCATTATGGTGGCGTGGTTTGTGATGAGAACGACGGCGGTGACGATGCTCTCCTTTATTTTCCACGTCCTCAATCTTTTCAGGCTTAGGGAGCAAGGTCTTGATTGAGGCATCGATACGTCCTTTTTCATCGATCTTGATAATTTTAACAGTTACCATATCCCCAACCTTAACCACATCTTCGACACGCTCAGTGCGTTCCCAAGCTAGTTCTGAGATGTGGACAAGAGCATCTGTCTTATTAAAGAGGTGAACAAAGGCACCGAACTTTTCAATACGCACAACTGGTACAGTGTAAACCTCTCCAACCTTAGCTTCACGTACAAGATCGGAGATGATAGCTTTAGCACGGTTAATGGCATCCTGATCACTAGAGAAAATCTGAACAAGACCTTCTTCATCGATATCGATAGTGACACCAGTCTCAGCGATAATCTTGTCAATCGTTTCGCCACCTTTACCGATGACAACCTTAATCTTGTCAACAGGAATCTGAATACTGTCAATCTTAGGCGCTGTTGGTGCCAATTCTGGACGTGGCTCAGCGATTGCTGACTCAATAACGTCAAGAATCTCAAAACGAGCTACCTTGGCTTGAGCCAAAGCCTCTTCGAGAATGGCAGGTGTAATGCCTGAAATCTTAATATCCATCTGAAGAGCTGTAATTCCTTGACGTGTACCAGCTACTTTAAAGTCCATATCTCCAAAATGGTCTTCTAAACCTTGAATATCAGTCAGGACAGTGTAGTTAGTACCATCTGAGATAAGCCCCATGGCTATCCCTGCAACAGGCGCCTTAATCGGTACACCACCAGCCATAAGAGCCAAGGTTCCTGCACAAATAGAGGCTTGTGAGGAAGAACCATTTGACTCCAAGACTTCTGCTACCAAACGGATAGCATAAGGGAACTCTTCAACACTTGGAAGAACCTGAGCAAGGGCACGTTCACCTAAGGCTCCGTGACCTATTTCACGTCGTCCTGGTGCACCATAACGCCCTGTCTCACCCACTGAATACTGAGGGAAATTATAGTGGTGAAGGAAACGTTTCTTATACTCTGGATCCAAACCATCAACAAGTTGTGTATCACTCATAGGTGCCAAAGTCAAAACTGACAAGGCTTGAGTTTGACCACGTGTAAAGAGACCTGAACCATGAACCTTAGGAAGAAAGTCAATCTCTGCGTCCAAAGGACGGATTTCATCCACACGACGGCCATCTGGACGAACCTTGTCTTCTGTAATCAAACGGCGCACTTCAGCATGTTCCATCTGCTCAAGGATTTCTGCTACATCACGCAGAATAGTTTCCTTATCTTCATCTTCTGCAAAGCGTTCTTGATAAGAGGCGAGGACCTCTTCTTTTACAGCCTGGGTTGCTGCTTCACGCGCCAGTTTTTCTTCCACCTGAACAGCCTTAGCTAATTGATCATAATAAGCTGTTTCGATTTCGACTTTTAAATCAGCATCAACTTGTAGAAGTTCAACCTCAGCCTTTTCCTTACCAACAGCTGCAACGATATAATTTTGGAAATCAACCAACTCTTGAATAGCCTCATGTCCCTTCAAGAGTGCTTGCAACATAATATCCTCAGACAATTCCTGAGCACCTGACTCTACCATATTGATAGCTTCCTTGGTACCTGCCACTGTCAAATCTAAAAGTGAAACTTCCTTATCCGCTGCACTTGGGTTGATGATGAAATCTTCTGCAGCATAGGCCACTTGAACCCCAGCAATTGGACCATTGAAAGGAATATCAGAGATAGAAAGGGCTAAAGAACTCCCAAACATAGCCGCCATCGGAGCACTAGCATTCTCATCATAAGAGAGGACCGTGTTAATGACCTGAACTTCGTTACGAAAGCCCTCCGCAAACATAGGACGAATAGGACGATCAATGAGGCGAGCAGTCAAAGTGGCATCTGTTGAAGGGCGACCCTCACGCTTGTTAAAGCCCCCCGGGAACTTGCCAGCTGCATACATTTTTTCCTCGTAATTAACCTGTAAAGGAAAGAAATCTGCCGTTGCCATCTTTTTAGACATAACAGCTGTTGATAATACAGTTGTATCTCCATAACGCACGACGACAGCACCATTAGCCTGCTTGGCTACCTGCCCAACTTCAACGACAAGCGGGCGTCCTGCAAAGGTCATCTCAAAAGTTTGTTTAGCCATGTTTGATCCCTCTTTTTATCCATGACCGGCCCTTACAAAAACGAACCGGTCAACTTTATGTCATTCATTTGATATAACTTTCATTTTACCATAATATAGTCAAAAATGGCAGAGCTCCAGCATAAGTTAGCACCCAAGTCTCCCTTTCTCTCAGATATTTAAGTCGTTTTGTGATATAATAAACACTTATGAGAGACAAAGGAATGACTATGAAAAAATTACAACACATCATTATGATTGCCTTAATCTTACTAGGCCTAGCAACACCTGCTCTAGCACAAGAACAGACAGATAACTTCAATGTTTCCGCTAAACATGCGATTGCTATCGAAGCAACTACAGGGAAAGTCCTCTATGAAAAGGACGCCACTACTCCTGATGGTGTGGCTTCAATGACTAAAATCCTAACAGCCTACATGGTCTATAAAGCAGTTGACCAAGGAAAAATTACCTGGGACACTGAAGTAGATATTTCAGACTATCCTTTCAACTTAACCGTTGATTCAGAAGTTTCAAATGTCCCACTAGATTCCCGAAAATACACTGTTAAACAGCTCCTAGATGCCACCCTCATTTCTAGCGCTAACAGTGCTGCTATTGCTCTAGCTGAAAAAATCTCAGGATCAGAGAGTGCATTTGTTGACACTATGACAGCCCAACTTAAAGAGTGGGGCATTACAGATGCTAAATTATTTAACGCTTCTGGCCTAAACAATAAATACCTTGGGGATAACCGCTATCCTGGCTCAAAACCAGATGACGAGAATACAATGAGCGCCCTAGATGTTGCAATTATTGCGGACCACCTCATCAAAGACTATCCTCAGGTACTTGAAATCACCAAGCAAACCGAAACTGACTTCGAAGGTGACAACAAATTAACGACGCACAACTACATGTTGGAGGGGCAAGACAACTACCGTGAAGGCGTTGATGGACTCAAGACGGGAACAACCGAACTTGCAGGGGCATCCTTTGTAGCCCACTCCAATGAAAATGGCATGAGTTTGATTACAGTTGTTATGAATGCGGACAATGGCGGAGAGGATGAAGCTGCTCGATTCACAGCCACAAATGAGTTGCTAGATTATGTGACTCAAAACTGGGAAATCAAAACCCTCAACACCAAAGGACAAATCGTCAAGAAAAATGATATTAAGGTAGCCGATGGAGACCGTCAAACCATCTCTGCTAAGCTCGAGTCAGACCTTACAGTCATTCAAAAAATAAACAGCAAAAATGATGCTGTTAAAATCAAAGCAAAAACCATAACAGCACCTATCAAAAAAGGTGATACTATTGGAACAGCAACCTTTGATGATAAGAATCTCGTAGGAACAGGTTACATCTCTGATCCGCCTCAAATTTCGGTAACAGCCAACCAATCTATCAAGAAAAGTTTCTTCTTAAAAGTTTGGTGGAACCATATCGTTAATTTCTTTACAGGAAATAAGTAAACACAAAACTACCTTTTAGATATCCAAAGGTAGTTTTATCTTGCCTTCAAAATTAGTCCTGTTAGTAAACGCCCCTTCTCTACACCTTATGTTCCTCTCAAAATGTGGTATAATAAATATTCAAAACACATGAAGGAACAAACCATGAAAAAACTGATTACGCTTATGATGACCTTCTTACTCTGTCTGGGAAGCGTAGCCCCTGCTTTTGCAGCAGATAAGAAAAAAGGATATGATGCCGCAGCCAAACATGCCATCGCTGTCGAAGCTAATACTGGCAAAATTTTATACGAAAAAGATGCAACCACCTCTACGGGGATTGGCTCTATTACCAAGCTTCTAACAGCCTATATGGTTTATAAAGCGGTAGACCAGGGAGACCTCAAATGGAACAGCAAAGTTGACATTTCTGACTACCCATTTGAACTAACTGTCAGTGCCGGAGTATCTAATATTCCACTAGACGCCCGCAAATACACTGTCAAACAACTTCTTGACGCAACTCTTATTTCCAGTGCCAACAGTGCATCTATTGCTCTAGCCGAGGAAATCGGAGGAACCGAAAGTAAGTTTGTCGACATGATGAAAGCCCAACTTAAAGATTGGGGTATCACTGATGCCAAGATTGTCAATGCCTCTGGTCTCAATAATTCTTACTTAGGTGACAATATCTATCCAGGCTCTAAATCAGACGAAGAAAATACCATGAGTGCTAAAGATGTTGCTATCATTGCACAACACGTGGTGAAAGAATATCCTGAAATTCTCGACATCACTAAAAAAACTGAAGCTGATTTTGATGGTGTCAACAAACTTAAAACCTTCAACTATATGCTTAAGGGACAACCTAGTTACCGTAAAGGGGTGGATGGCCTAAAAACGGGAACCACTGATTTAGCCGGTGCTTCCTTCGTGGCCCACTCAAATGAAAGTGGCATGAGCATTATCACAGTCATTATGAATGCTGATAATACCGATACTGATGACTACGCCCGTTTCACTGCAACAAATGACCTACTTAACTACGTTGTCTATCATTGGGAAAGCAAGACCATTGCCAAAAAAGGACAAGCCATCGGTAAAAGTCAAGCCCATGTTATTGATGGTAAATCTAAGCAAGTCACTGCTGTTGCTAAGTCTGACTTTAATATCATCCAAAAAATAGATGCTAACAATAGTAAACATATTAAAGTCACTACCAATCAAGTTCAAGCCCCTGTCAGCTCAAGTGACAAGGTTGGAACGGCTACCTTTGAAGATAAGTCACTTGTAGGAGAAGGTTACTTACCTGACCAAGGTATGCCTAGCATAGAACTGGTTGCTGGTAAAGAAGTTAAGAAAAGCTTCTTCCTCAAGGTCTGGTGGAATCACTTTGTCAACTTTGTCAACGAAAAACTCTAATCATTACAGTCGAGCTTTGCTCGGCTTTTTCTTTTACCCCAACTTTACAGAAAGATTGACTCTATCTTGACTCCTATTGACACAAAAAAGACAAACTACACCTGTAATCTGTCTTTTTGTTTGATTTTTACACTACTGTAAAGGTTAATTTATCTTTCGAGCAGCCGATCTTAAGGGTTTGTCCACTAACCACTTGGCCACCTAGTAAGAGCTCAGATAACTTGTCCTCCACTTGAGTTTGAATCGTACGACGTAATGGACGAGCACCCATCTCAACATCATAGCCATCTTTAGCTAAATGCTTAAGGGCAGCTGGTTGGAATTTCAAGTCAATCCCTTTTTCAGCCAAAGCTGATACCAACGGTTTCACCATAATCTTGACAATCTCACGAAGTTGCTCTTCCTCTAGACTATGGAAAACAACCTTCTCATCAATACGGTTGATAAACTCTGGGCGGTAGGCCTTCTTAAGTTCTTCCATGATACGTGACTGCATAGCTTGGTGATTATGAGAAATGTCTTGGACTCCAAAACCAACGGTCTTATCATCACGAAGAGCAGTCGCTCCCAAGTTCGAAGTCATAATGATAATGGTATTTGAGAAGTCAACTTTACGACCTCGACTATCCGTCAAGACACCGTCATCCAAAACCTGTAAGAGAATATTGAAAATATCTGGGTGAGCCTTTTCCACCTCGTCAAAGAGAAGAACTGAGTAAGGCTTATTACGAACTTTTTCTGTTAACTCACCGCCCTCATCATAGCCAACATAACCTGGAGGAGCACCGTTAAGTCGGCTAGCCGCAAATTTTTCCATGTATTCTGACATGTCAAAGCGAAGCAAAGCTGACTCATCATCAAAGAGAACTTCCGCCAATGCCTTGGCCAATTCTGTCTTACCAACACCAGTAGGCCCAAGGAACATGAAGGAACCGATCGGACGTTTTCCAGTACGAATACCTGACTGGTTACGACGAATAGCACGACTAATCGCTGAAACTGCTTCGTCTTGACCAATAACACGTTTGTGAAGCTCTGCTTCCAGATTCAAATAACGCTTGCTATCTGCCTGAGTCATCTTCTCAACAGGGATACCTGATAGACGACTAAGGGTTTGCATAATCTGATCCGCATCTACCAAGGCAGGTTTTGGTAATTTTGCTTTTTGGCTAGCCTTATATTGTTTAACAGCAGACTTCATATCACCAGATAGAAGCGCTTCATCCAAGGGCGTTATCTCACGTTTGGCTTCTTTTTTAATACGACCTTGAACAGTTGCACTCGCTTCATCTAAAAGGTCAATGGCAGAGTCAGGTAAGTTTTTACTCGTCAAATAACGATGCGCCGCCTTGACCGCTGTCTCAACCGCTTCATCAGTAATCGTTACACGATGATAGTCTTCATAAGACGAACGTAGGCCTTTTAGAATATCAATCGCCTCAGCTACACTTGGCTCCTCAATTGTAATCTTAGCAAAACGACGAGAAAGAGCTGCATCTTTTTCAATATGCTTCTGGTACTCAGCTTGAGTTGTTGCTCCAACCATATGAAGAGTTCCACGTGCTAGAGCAGGTTTCAAAATATTTGCCGCATCTAAGGTACTATCAATACCTGAACCAGAACCAATAATCGTATGCAATTCGTCAATAAAGAGAATGATTTTTCCATCAGCTTCAATCTCATCAATGATTTGATTCATACGCTCTTCGAAATCGCCACGGAAACGTGTTCCTGCAACCACACTCATCATATCAAGCTCTAAGATACGCATATCAGCCAACTCAAAAGGTACTTCGCCTGAAGCAATACGCTGTGCCAAGCCAAGCGCAAGTGCCGTCTTACCAACACCTGCTTCACCTACAAGAACTGGGTTATTCTTCGTTTTACGACTCAAAACCTGAATCATGCGTGAAATCTCTTTCTCACGTCCAATAACAGGATCAAGAGCACCTGACTCGGCCACTGCCGTTAAGTCCTTGGTATAATCTGCCAACTCCCCAGTAGAAGATTGAGGAGGCTGCATCATATTAGCAAAATTTCCTGATGTCTTTGATTTTTTAGGCTTACGAAGGTCATGAATGGCCTTCAAATCTTGCTTACTAAGACCTGCATAACGCTCCAAAGAACGTCGTAAATCGATAATGCGAGGCTTATCGCTGTCATCCTTATATTGAAAACCAGCAACTTCAAGGAGACGACAAACCATCAAATCTTTATGAAGGAGAAAGGCCATCAATACATGTTCAGACCCTACCTCTACAGCACCAGTCACACCAGCAATTCCCTCTGCCTCTTGCAACATAGCCTCTAAAGCATGTGACTGTGCACGTAAATCGATAATATCTGATTCAGACAAGTCTTTTGGACTTTTCTCCATCGCTAGTACAGCGGCTGTCTCAATCTCTTCCGCACGAATACGGTCCTCAAAATCAGTAAATGTTAGGTAGGCTACAGATCCTGGAACCTCAACCATAGCCAGAAGCACATGCCAAGTCTCCAGAAAAGGACTTCCAAAACGCTCTGCCTCAAGCTGCGCACGATGGAAAATGGCCTGCATTTTTCTTGAATATGTCGTCATCTAATTTCCTTTTCTATCCAATCTAAGTAATAGCGAGCGTAGAATACGCGAACGAATAGCAGCCGCATCTGCGCCTAAAATATCATCACTAGCAGTTGCTAAAATCAAATTTCCTTCACGTTCTGTGATGATTTTTTCATCAAAAAGCAACTGGATCAAGTCTGTAAATACCTGCTCGCTGAGCTGATCCGCTAAGTTCTGAAGCAAATCATTAATCATGTGGTGCTTATCAGAGAATCTGACTTTGACGATACGAATATAACCGCCACCTCCACGCTTACTCTCAACAATATAACCACGACTTTCTGTAAAGCGGGTCTTAATAACATAATTAATCTGACTCGGTACAACTTGAAAAGTATCTGCTAAGTTCGAGCGTTGAATCTCAGCAATTCCAGACTGGCCCAGCAATTCTTTAATATATTCTTCTATACTATCTGATGTATTTCTTGCCATCTTAATTCCTCCAGTCTAATTTGACTATAACTGACTATTATTATACCAAAAATGTCAGCACATGGGAAACTATACCTTCAAAAAGCTTTTTAAAGTTGTCATTAGAGACCATATAAGATACAATAAATAAGACTAAAATATTAGGTAACTTAAGGTGTTTGATTCAAATTTTCTATCCACTTTAACAGGCTGAGACCCACCTAATCCAATAAGTACTTTTTAGCACTTTCGCAGTAGTATTAGTCTTATCACTCTTGATAAAGTTCATATCTCTTATTTATTTCCCTATGAAAGGTTACTCATGAAATACATCATTGCACTCTTAATCTCTATGATTCCTTTAGTTGAGCTCCGTGGAGCCGTTCCTGTTGCTATCGCCTCAGGTATCCCTTGGTGGCAAGCCCTAATTCTTTGTGTCATTGGGAACATGATTCCAGTTCCAATTATCTTCTTCTTCGCCCGCCGTGTCCTCGAATGGGGGGCAGATAAACCTCTAATTGGTGGCTTCTTTACCTGGTGTCTTAAAAAAGGTCACAGTGGTGGCCAAAAACTTGAAAAAGCTGCTGGAGATAAGGGTGTCTTCTGGGCCCTTCTACTTTTTGTGGGAATTCCGCTTCCAGGAACAGGAGCTTGGACTGGTACCCTAGCAGCATCTATCCTAGATTGGGACTTTAAACGCAGTGTTATTGCTGTTATGCTTGGGGTTATCCTTGCAGGTATCATCATGGGAACACTCTCTCTTCTACTTGGTGTAAATACCTTCGCTCATTAATTACTTTTTTCAACGTCTGGGGCATGCTCAGACGTTTTTTTAATAGCAACAAAAAAGAAGTTACGATTCATTCACGTAACTTCTTTTCTTTTTATCTAGCAACTAGAATTAGTTGTTAAGAGCTGCTGCCATTGTAGCTGCAACTTCTGATTCAAAGTCGTTAGATGCTTTTTCGATACCTTCACCAACTTCAAAGCGAACGAATTCTACTACTGAAGCATTTACTGATTCAAGGTAAGCTTCAACTGTTTTGCTGTCGTCCATGATGTAAACTTGAGCAAGAAGTGTGTATGCTTGGTCAACTTTAGTGTTGTCAAGCAAGAAGCGGTCCATTTTACCTGGGATAATTTTATCCCAGATTTTTTCTGGTTTACCTTCAGCAGCCAACTCAGCTTTGATATCTTCTTCAGCTTGAGCAAGAACAGCATCAGTCAATTGAGCTTTAGAACCATATTTAAGGTGTGGAAGAGCTGGTTTGTTAACCATAGCACGGCTTTCGTTATCTTGATCGATAGCGTGGTTAAGTTGTGCCAATTCATCTTTGACAAATTGTTCGTCCAATTCAGTGTATGAAAGAACAGTTGGTTTCATCGCTGCGATGTGCATTGAGATTTGTTTTGCAAGAGCGTCATCTCCACCTTCGATAACTGAAACAACACCGATACGTCCACCGTTGTGTTGGTAAGCTCCGAAGTGTTGTGCATCAGTTTTCTCAACAACTGCAAAACGACGGAATGAAATCTTTTCACCGATAGTAGCTGTAGCAGTTACGTATGCAGCTTCAAGAGTTTCACCTGAAGGCATAGTCAATGCAAGTGCTTCTTCGTTGTTAGCTGGTTTACCTTCAGCAATTACTTTAGCTGTTTCGTTTACCAACTCAACGAATTGAGCGTTCTTCGCAACGAAGTCAGTTTCAGCATTAACTTCAACAACTGCTGCAACGTTACCGTTAACGTAAACACCAGTCAAACCTTCAGCTGCAACACGGTCAGCTTTCTTAGCTGCTTTAGCCATACCTTTTTCGCGAAGCAATTCAATCGCTTTTTCGATATCACCTTCAACTTCAACCAATGCTTTTTTAGCGTCCATGACACCAGCACCAGATTTTTCACGCAATTCTTTAACAAGTTTAGCTGTAATTTCTGCCATTTTGTTTTTCTCCAAATTTATTTTATCAAACTAAGGGGCAGGGCTGAGCCCCGCCCCTTAGGTGTTTGTCGTATCTTTAGTGGGCATCGA
Organism: Streptococcus sp. FSL R7-0248; assembly: GCF_037967965.1. Lineage (NCBI taxonomy): Bacteria > Bacillati > Bacillota > Bacilli > Lactobacillales > Streptococcaceae > Streptococcus > Streptococcus sp. FSL R7-0248. Next base: position 82,211 of record NZ_CP150201.1, on the reverse strand, counting down.
GCCCAAACCAATCTTAAAGATTAGTTGTTGTCACCTTCGACAACTTCAACGATTTCTTCGATTGAATCAGCTGCAGCTGCTTCTTGGAAATCTGCAGAAGCATCTTCACCTTGGTTACCTTCGATGATAGCATCAGCCATTTTTGAAGTGATCAATTTAACGGCACGGATAGCGTCATCGTTAGCTGGGATGATTACATCGATCTCATCTGGATCAGCGTTTGTATCAACCATCGCTACAACTGGGATACCAAGTTTTTTAGCTTCTTTAACAGCGATTTGTTCTTTGTGTGGGTCAACGATGTAGATTACATCTGGAATGCGAGGCATATCTTCGATACCACCCAAGAATTTTTCAAGACGTGCACGTTGTTTGTTAAGAAGTGCAACTTCTTTCTTAGGAAGAACTTCGAAAGTTCCATCAGCTTCCATTTGTTTGATTTCTTTCAAACGAGCGATACGTTTTTGGATAGTATCCCAGTTTGTAAGAGTACCACCCAACCAACGGTGGTTGATGTAGTATTGACCAGCACGAGTTGCTTCTTCAGCTACTGCTTCAGCTGCTTGTTTTTTAGTACCAACGAACAAGATTACTGCATCGTTAGCTGCTGCTTCACGAACGAATTCGTAAGCTGTATCAGCCATTTTTACAGTTTGTTGCAAGTCGATAACGTGGATTCCGTTACGTTCTGTGAAGATGTACTTAGCCATCTTAGGATTCCAGCGACGAGTTTGGTGACCGAAGTGAACACCAGCCTCAAGAAGTTGTTTCATTGAAATTACTGCCATGAGTATTTCTCCTTAAAAATTGTTTTTTCCTCTTCTAAGCTTTAGACTTGCAGTCCCACCCTGCGGCAACAAGACCACAATCGGCTTAGAATGAGTATTTGTCACTTTACGCAACTATAGTAGTTTATCAAAAAAAGTGACATTTGACAAGCTCTAAAATCAGGCTAACCATTAGAAAAAAATTACCCGCATTAAAATTGCAATCGTTTTCTTTGAGGTTGATAAGTATTTTGTTTATAATTAGGCTATCAAAAATAGAGGAGGACATTATTTTGTCATTAGTCGGAAAAGAAATTATTGAATTTTCAGCACAAGCTTATCACAACGGGGAATTCATTACTGTTACAGATGAAGATGTTAAGGGAAAATGGGCTGTTTTCTGCTTCTACCCTGCAGATTTTTCATTTGTCTGCCCAACTGAACTCGGTGACCTTCAAGAACAATATGAAGCTCTTAAATCTCTTGGTGTAGAGGTTTACTCTGTCTCTACTGATACTCACTTTGTTCACAAAGCTTGGCATGATGACTCAGATGTTGTTGGAACTATTACTTATCCTATGATTGGAGATCCTTCACACCACATCTCACAAGGCTTTGATGTTCTTGGGGAAGATGGTCTCGCACAACGTGGTACATTCATCATTGATCCAGATGGCGTTATCCAAATGATGGAAATTAACGCTGATGGTATTGGACGTGATGCAAGCACTCTTATTGATAAAGTCCGTGCTGCTCAATATATTCGCCAACATCCAGGTGAAGTTTGTCCGGCCAAATGGAAAGAAGGAGCTGAAACACTTACTCCTAGCTTAGATCTTGTAGGTAAAATTTAACAACCAGGGGGTATCCATGGTCTTAGATAAAGAAATCAAGACGCAATTAGCACAATATTTAAATTTACTAGAATCTGATATTGTATTACAAACAGACTTAGGGGATGATGATAATTCTCGAAAAGTGAAGGAATTTCTGGACGAGATTGCCGCTATGTCTGACCGCATTAGTCTTGAATCAACACATTTAAAACGTCAACCTAGTTTTGGTATTGCACAAAAAGGGCAAAAAAGTCGTATTATTTTCTCAGGCTTACCAATGGGCCACGAATTCACGTCTTTCATTTTAGCTCTCTTGCAAGTTTCTGGTCGTCCACCTAAAGTTGATGAGGATACTATCGAACGTATCAAGAAGATTGATAAACCCATCGACTTAGAGACTTATGTTTCATTAACTTGTCACAATTGTCCAGACGTTGTGCAAGCCTTTAATATAATGGCTGTTTTGAACCCAAATATCACTCACACCATGATTGAAGGTGGTATGTATCAGGATGAGGTCAAAGCCAAAGGTATCATGTCTGTTCCTACGGTTTACAAAGACCAAGAAGAATTTACATCTGGTCGTGCAACCATTGAACAGCTTGTAGAAAAATTGGACGGCCCACTTGATGCTGATGCTTTCGCTGATAAAGGTGTCTATGATGTTTTGGTTATTGGTGGTGGTCCTGCTGGAAACAGTGCGGCCATCTATGCTGCCCGTAAAGGTTTAAAAACAGGTCTTTTAGCAGAAACCTTTGGTGGACAAGTTATCGAGACAGTCGGCATTGAGAACATGATTGGTACGCTATATACAGAAGGTCCTAAGTTAATGGCCCAAGTTGAAGAGCATACGAAATCTTATGATGTTGATATCATCAAAAGTCAATTAGCTACTGGCATCGAAAAGAAAGAACTTATTGAAGTGACACTGGCTAACGGTGCCGTTTTAAAATCCAAAACTGCTATCCTAGCTCTCGGAGCCAAATGGCGTAATATCAACGTTCCTGGCGAGGAAGAATTCCGCAATAAAGGGGTTACTTACTGCCCACACTGTGATGGTCCTCTATTTGAAGGAAAGAATGTTGCAGTTATCGGTGGTGGTAACTCAGGTTTGGAAGCGGCTTTAGATTTAGCAGGCATTACTAAACATGTTACAGTCTTAGAGTTCTTACCAGAATTAAAGGCAGATGAAGTCTTACAAGAACGAGCTGCTAAAACTGATAATCTAACTATTCTTAAGAACGTTGCAACCAAAGAAATTCTTGGTCAAGATTATGTAACTGGTTTGAATTACGTTGAGCGTGATACAAACGAAGAAAAACATCTTGATCTTGAAGGTGTCTTTGTTCAAATTGGTCTTGTACCAAGTACTGCTTGGCTCAAAGATAGTGGCATCGAACTCAATGAGCGCCAAGAAATTATCGTTGATAAATTTGGATCAACAAATATCCCTGGTATTTTTGCTGCAGGTGACTGTACAGATAGCGCCTACAAGCAAATTATTATCTCCATGGGGTCTGGTGCTACGGCTGCTATTGGAGCCTTTGATTACTTGATTAGACAATAATCAACACTTACGTGTTAGTAATCTATCTACAACAGTTATAATTAATATAAAGAGGTTGAATGTCTTTCAACCTCTTTATGTTTCTTGTAAATAGGCAGTTTGAACAATCAACCAATCAATTTGATGAAAGAGACTTGACGAATCTTTTTTTTTTCGATAGAATGGTATCTGTTATGGCGGTATAGCCAAGTGGTAAGGCACGGCTCTGCAAAAGCTTGATCGTCGGTTCAAATCCGTCTACCGCCTTCATAATACGAAGACACCTTAGGGTGTCTTTTTTCATTATTTCATATAAAAATACCCGAAGCTAGAAACCTCGGGTATTCATTATTCTTATTTAATCGCTTCAATCAAAGCTTCCGCTTGATTCTGAAGGCTTTCAAGAACTTCTTCAGTTGCTAGGAATTTCCCATCCGCCCAGGCTGTATCATTTACACGTGTCGCTGTAAAGTCGCCAACCACTTGGGTACGGATAAATGGTAACAAGTCTTTGTAGACATCAAAAAGTTGATTGTGGCCACCATTAGCAACTGATGATACGGTTACAATCTTATCTTGAAGAGCTGATGGCCCTGAAGGATCTGATAGGTCAAGGGCACGGCTCAACCAGTCAAGCAAATTTTTCACTGGTCCAGGAATTGAGAAATTATAAACCGGAGAGAAAATCCAAATTGCGTCTGCTGCCAAGACCTGTTCTCGAACTTCTGCCAAAACTGGAAGAACTGGACTTTCTAAATCCTGATTAAAAACAGGTACTTGACTATAGTCAAGATAAGAAACATTAGCTTTACCAGCTAGCATTTTCTCAGCTTCTTCTGCTAATTGGTGGTTAAATGATCCCTTGCGAAGAGATCCAACGATAAATAGAATGTTTTTCATGATACGTTTCCTTTGTATTTCTAATAATTAATATTTACTACTACATAGTAATATATATAATTCCATTAGAAATATAAAGAAATATGCTCAGACATTCTTAAATTTTTTCAGGAGCTCTACCAACTGTGCCTGCTCTTCAGGTGTCAGAACGGAAAAAGTCTCCTCAATAGCTCGCTGATGTGGCGGGATTGCTGCTTGAATAATACGACGGCCCTCATCCGTCAAATCAACCTCGAAAGCACGCTTATCTGTTTGGCAGGCTTCTCGCGTCAACCAACCTTTTTTCTCCATATTTTTAATGACAACAGTCATATTCCCGGAGGTGGCAAGCATGCGGTCAATTAATTCGCCAATTTTCATACGTCCTTTAGCATTAAGCACGTCCATGACTCCAAATTGAGTTGGTGTCAAATTAAATTCTTTAAAAGTCTCAGAAACCTTGGCATCGATGGTACGAAAAGCCTTACGCATAACTACCATACTTTTTACAGCCATGTTTTTATCTAAGTCACTCATTTCTAGTCCTTTCCAAATAGATGCTGTTTTTATTACTCTACCACAGTTTTTCTAAAAGTGGTATATGAAAATGAAAAAATAAGAAAAAAGAGTCCTTAGATATCTAACCAATACCTCAGAACTCTTTCATTTCTAACTATTACGATTCCAAAAAAGGGCTAATAAGATAACAGCACCTAGTACTGAAGGAACGATAGCAGTATCTGCTAGCATCGGTCCCCAATTTCCAAAAAGAAGCTGACCAACAAAAGCACCTAGCCATCCAACAAAGGTCTTACCAATACAGCCCATATGTTCACCCCTATTTGATATAGCAGAGGCAATAAGGCCAATTAGAAAACCAACTATCATACTTCCAATCATGATAAATTCTCCATCATACTTAGATTACCCAATCCCCATTTCGGAAGATCGGTACACGACTACCATCTTGGCGGATACCATCAATATCCATTTGATTTGAACCAATCATAAAGTCTACGTGTACATCAGAACGATTAAGACCAGCTTCCTTAAGCTCCTCTTCTGTCATGTCTGCCCCTCCCTCAACACTGGTAGCATAGGCTGCTCCAATAGCTAGGTGGTTGGATGCATTCTCATCAAAAAGAGTGTTAAAGAAAGTGATGCCTGACTGTGAAATCGGACTTGGATCTGGAACCAAAGCACATTCACCTAGAGCACGCGCTCCATTATTGTTGAAGACGAGATTCTTCATCACCTCATCGCCCTGGTCCGCTGTGATATCTACAATTTCACCGTCTTTGAAGGTTACCTTGATTCCCTCAATAATATTGCCATTGTAACTTAGAGGCTTTGTACTTGAGACATAGCCATCTGCACGACGAAAATCTGGTGCCGTAAAGACTTCTTCTGTTGGCATATTAGGAAGGAAGCCTTCACCTTGCGCATTGATAGCACCTGCAGACTCCCAAACGTGATTTTTAGGCAATCCTAGAGTCAAATCTGTTCCAGGTGCTTGGTAATGCAAGGCTGAGAATTGTGCCTCATTGAGTAGGCGTGCTTTAGCATCCAAACGTTCAGCATGTTCCTTCCAAGCACGTACAGGATCCTCTTCATAAACACGACAGGTCTTGAAAATTTGGTCCCAAAGTAAATCTACAGCTTCCTCATCACTCGAAGCATCGGGAAAGACCTTCTTAGCCCATTCCTTACCAGCTGCAGCAGCTACAGTCCAACTAACCTTATTAGACTGAGTTGCCACCTGCATAGGTTTAAAGGCCACTCCAGTAGCTTTAGCATGGGCAGATAAACGTTCAGGAGCTACACCATTAAGGGCACCTGGATCTGATGAACGAACACCTAAGCGACTTGCCTTTTTGGCCAACAAATATTCCATCTCAGCTTTTTTATAGGCAGGAACCTCTTCGATGCGGTTCATATCAGCATGCAAGAAGCGCTCGCGATTAATAATATCATCTGACCATTGAACGATTACCTCAGCTGCTCCTAAAGCATAGGCTTCTTTTACTAAGAGGTGAGCTAGCTCTGCTTGTTCTACACCAATGCTCAAGGCCACTGTGTGACCAGGTTGCACATTAATCCCATTAGCAACCAGTAATTTAGCATATTTCTCAAGATTTTCTTTAAAATTTGGTAAAACCATGATTAACTCCTTGAAACTATAATTTTCTATCAGTATACCATAAGACGAAGAAAAAGGTTTCTTCTCAGCTTTGGCTTTTTAGCATCACATGCAGACCCCTAAACAAAAAGAGAACGGAGACTGACTCCATTCTCTCAAAGTTGATGACGATTCTCTTTAGCTATTAAAAGAAATCATCAAAAAGACTTAATTGATTATCTTCTGGCATATTTCCTAGGATTCCCATTTCATCCAATTTTTCAACCAAGGTTGATGATAGACCTCCTCGTTTACGCAATTCTGTTTTGGAAAGGAACTCACCTTCTTCACGCGCAGCAACCACTTGCTTAGCAACGTTCTCACCCAAACCTTCAAGTGCAATAAACGGTGGAATCAAGGTATCTCCTTCAATCAGGAATTCAGTTGCCTGACTCTTATAAAGATCTAACTGGCCAAAGGTAAAGCCACGTTCTAACATTTCATTAACAATCTCAAGCGTCGTAAATAAGTCATTTTCAACATTAGTCGCTTCATTTCGTTGGCGCTTCTCCTTAATATCTTCCATTCGAGCTTTAACAGCATCAAGACCCGCAGACATCGTTTTAAGCTCGAATGCTTTAGCTCGAATTGAAAAGTAGGCACAATAGTAATAAATAGGATGGTGCACTTTGAAATAAGCTACACGCAGGGCCATCATAACGTAGGCTGCCGCATGGGCTTTAGGGAACATGTATTTGATTTTACCACAAGATTCAATATACCAGTCTGGAACATTATTTTCACGCATGGCTTGAATATAGCCATTTCGCTCTTCTTCAGAAATTTTCAACCACATTCCCTTACGCACACGTTCCATAATGGTGAAGGCCATCTTAGGATCTAATCCCGCATGCATTAGGTATACCATGATATCGTCACGACAACCGATAACAGTTTTCAGAGTGGCAATACCTTCCTTGATCAAATCTTGTGCATTACCCAACCAAACGTCTGTACCATGAGACAAACCAGATAACTGTAAGAGTTCCGCAAAGGTCGTCGGATGCGTCTCGTCGACCATACCACGAACAAAGTTAGTCCCAAACTCAGGGATTCCTAACATTCCCGTTGGTGTCCCAATCTGTTCAGGTGTAACCCCCAAAATTTCAGTCCCTGAAAAAAGTTTCATCACATCTGGATCATCTGCTCGAATATCTTTGGGATCAATTCCCGATAAATCCTGCAACTTACGAATCATAGTCGGATCATCATGTCCCAGAATATCAAGCTTCAATACGTTCTCATCGATATCGTGGAAATTAAAGTGAGTCGTCTGCCAGGCAGCCGTTACATCATCAGCCGGATATTGAACAGGTGTGAAATCATAGACATCCATATAATTTGGAATAACAACGATACCACCCGGGTGCTGACCTGTGTTTCGCTTAACCCCAGCGGCACCCATGGCCAGACGATCGACCTCGGCATCACGGTAAAACTTATTGTAGTCACGTTCGTAACCTTTGACAAAACCATAAGCCGTCCGATCTGCAACAGTACCTACTGTTCCAGCACGAAAAGCATATTGCTCTCCAAAAATATCACGAACATCCAAGTGGGCTGATGGTTGATCATCACCGGAAAAGTTCAAATCGATATCCGGAACCTTATCCCCATCAAAACCTAGGAAAGTCTCGAAAGGAATATCCTGACCATCTTTTTTATACTCTGTTCCACATTCTGAACACTCCTTATCAGGCAAATCGAAGCCAGATCCATAAGAACCATCTGTAATGAACTCTGAGTGTTGACATTTAGGACATAAATAGTGTGGCGGCATCGGATTAACCTCAGTAATTCCAATCATCGTCGCAACAAAACTAGAACCGACAGATCCACGCGAACCAACTAGGTACCCACGTTCATTTGAACGGTTAACCAGCATCTGCGAAGCCAGGTAAATTACGGCAAAACCATTACCAAGAATTGAGGACAACTCTTTCTCAATTCGCAAATCAATAATATCAGGCAAAGGATTACCATAGAGCTCAAACGCTCTAGCATATGTCATCTCTGCAACCTGTTCTTCCGCACGATCAATGAAAGGTGTGTACAAGTCTTTTTTGACAACCTCGACCTCTTCAATTTGGTCTGCCATAGCCTGCGTATTAGTTACAACAATTTCATAGGCTAAGTCTTTTCCCAAAAAGGCAAAGTCATCTAGCATCTCATTCGTTGTTCTAAAATGCGCTTCAGGTAAAGGAGCAGGTTTCGCATTTTCTCCCTTACCGATTGGCCTATTAATCATTGCTCCTTGTCCCAAAGCACGAACAATGATTTCACGATAAATCGCATCCTCAGGATTGATATAATGTACATTTCCTGTAGCAAGCACAGGCTTGTCCAGACGACTAGCGACTTCAATCAAATCTCGAATCAGTTGTTCTATAGCCACCTCATCCTTAATTAAGTCCTTCGCAATCAATGGTGCATAAATCGCTGGTGGCATAACTTCAATAAAGTCATAATATTTAGCAACTTCAACTGCCTTGTCAATACCATGAGACAGAAGCGTATCAAAAACCTCACCATCAGCACAAGCAGAACCTACAATGATTCCCTCACGATACTCATCTAAGACCGTACGAGGAATACGTGCTACCCCCTCAAAGTATGAGACATTTGATAAACTTACCAACTTAAAGATATTCTTCAAGCCAGTTTGATTCTGAACATACAGCGTCGCATGTTTAACACGAGACTTTTTATACGAATCTTCAGAAACCAAATCCGTGTTCAACTGTTCCAAATTAGTCAAACCGTGCTTATCAAACACATCTTTTATGAAGATAAACAACAAACGGCCCGTTGCTTCCGCATCATAATTGGCCATGTGGTGGTGATCCAAAGCCACACCAAACCGCTTCGTCAAAGGACCCAAACCATGACGCTTATACTCAGGATAAAGATTTCGTGCAAATTCTAAAGTATCAATAACTGGTTGTGAAATTGTTGGTAACTGATGTCTTTCATAATTGGCATTCATAAACCCAACGTCAAAGGTCGCATTATGGGCTACTAGCACAGTTCCTTGACAGAATTCTTGAAACTCCTGTAAAACTTGGACTAAAGGTTTAGCACCTTTTACATGATTATCAGTAATACCTGTCAACTCAGTAGTAAAAGCAGAAAGAGGATGCCCAGGGTCTATAAATTCATCAAATTGCTCAATAATATTACCTTTATGCATTTTTGATGCCGCAATCTGAATCAAATCATTATGAACAGCAGACAAGCCCGTTGTCTCAACGTCAAATACAACATAAGTAGCTTCTTTTAATTCCAAATTCTGGGAATTATAAACAATAGGAACTTTATCCTCAACAAGATTGGCTTCAAGACCAAAAATAGCTTTAATACCAGCTTTCTTAGCCCTATGGTAGCCATGAGGAAAACTCTGAACATTAGCGTGATCAGTTATAGCAACAGCTGGATGCCCCCAAGAAGCAGCAGTATCAATAAGCTCTTCCACAGTTGGCATGGCATCCATAGTCGACATGTTAG